>NZ_CP098803.1:302500-4085000 GCF_024346605.1 Rhizobium anhuiense bv. trifolii | reverse complement strand
GCCGAAAGACCAAGGGTTCCTGCTTAAAGTTAATCTGAGCAGGGTTAGCCGGCCCCTAAGGCGAGGCAGAAATGCGTAGTCGATGGGAACCACGTTAATATTCGTGGGCCTGGTGGTAGTGACGGATTGCACAAGTTGTTCTGGTTTATTGGATTATCAGGGCAGCGGAGCGGTTCCAGGAAATAGTTCCACCGTATAGACCGTACCCGAAACCGACACAGGTGGTCAGGTAGAGTATACCAAGGCGCTTGAGAGAACTATGTTGAAGGAACTCGGCAAATTGCACGCGTAACTTCGGAAGAAGCGTGACCCCATTTTACGCAAGTATGATGGGGTGGCACAGACCAGGGGGTAGCGACTGTTTATCAAAAACACAGGGCTCTGCGAAGTCGCAAGACGACGTATAGGGTCTGACGCCTGCCCGGTGCTGGAAGGTTAAGAGGAGAGGTGCAAGCTTTGAATCGAAGCCCCAGTAAACGGCGGCCGTAACTATAACGGTCCTAAGGTAGCGAAATTCCTTGTCGGGTAAGTTCCGACCTGCACGAATGGCGTAACGACTTCCCCGCTGTCTCCAACATAGACTCAGTGAAATTGAATTCCCCGTGAAGATGCGGGGTTCCTGCGGTCAGACGGAAAGACCCCGTGCACCTTTACTATAGCTTTACACTGGCATTCGTGTCGGCATGTGTAGGATAGGTGGTAGGCTTTGAAGCGGGGACGCCAGTTTCCGTGGAGCCATCCTTGAAATACCACCCTTATCGTCATGGATGTCTAACCGCGGCCCGTCATCCGGGTCCGGGACAGTGTATGGTGGGTAGTTTGACTGGGGCGGTCGCCTCCGAAAGAGTAACGGAGGCGCGCGATGGTGGGCTCAGACCGGTCGGAAATCGGTCGTCGAGTGCAATGGCATAAGCCCGCCTGACTGCGAGACTGACAAGTCGAGCAGAGACGAAAGTCGGTCATAGTGATCCGGTGGTCCCGCGTGGAAGGGCCATCGCTCAACGGATAAAAGGTACGCCGGGGATAACAGGCTGATGACCCCCAAGAGTCCATATCGACGGGGTTGTTTGGCACCTCGATGTCGGCTCATCGCATCCTGGGGCTGGAGCAGGTCCCAAGGGTTTGGCTGTTCGCCAATTAAAGCGGTACGTGAGCTGGGTTCAGAACGTCGTGAGACAGTTCGGTCCCTATCTGCCGTGGGTGTAGGAATATTGACAGGATCTGTCCCTAGTACGAGAGGACCGGGATGGACATATCTCTGGTGGACCTGTTGTCCTGCCAAGGGCATAGCAGGGTAGCTATATATGGACGGGATAACCGCTGAAGGCATCTAAGCGGGAAACCCACCTGAAAACGAGTATTCCCTATCAGAGCCGTGGAAGACGACCACGTTGATAGGCCGGGTGTGGAAGTGCGGCAACGCATGAAGCTTACCGGTACTAATAGCTCGATTGGCTTGATCGTTCTCATTGACTATGCTCATCCCCCGGCGAAGGCTTTGCCTTCGTCCGGATCGATGAAGTGAGTAGTGAATAGGCAGTAGTGAGCAGTGAAAACTCTCGCGGCTGCCCTCATAAGCCTCAAAAGACGTGTTCAAAACAAACCACGACCGACTAGTCACTAACTAGTCACTCAGTGTACCAGCTTCTCAAATCAATAAGTTGCGCTTTGCCGACCTGGTGGTTATGGCGGGGTGGCTGCACCCGTTCCCATTCCGAACACGGCCGTGAAACGCCCCTGCGCCCATGGTACTTCGTCTTAAGACGCGGGAGAGTAGGTCGCTGCCAGGTCTGCAAAGCGCAACTTATATCAATCAATCTTCTCAATCACGCCAAACGGCCCATAGCCGAGACAAAAGGGCCGCCCATAAAGCGGCCTTTTGTGTTAAATTATATCTCGCGGGGTGGAGCAGCCCGGTAGCTCGTCAGGCTCATAACCTGAAGGCCGCAGGTTCAAATCCTGCCCCCGCAACCAAATCCCACATAGACCGCCATACACACTGATACAAAAAGCCCGCCTCGTGCGGGCTTTTGGCGTATCTGCAAGTCCTCCTTCGTCGAACCGGTGCGTCATCGAACTGCCGGAACAGACACCGGGACCGGCAGGCACGTCCTCCGCGGGATCAGGGTGGGCCGAGCCCGATGCGGGCCGAATAACGGCCGTTGCCGTCACGATTTGTGCGTGGCATCTTCCCAGCGTGGAAGATGCCACGTCTCGCTTCGAGTCGTTGGATGACGGGTTTTCCATTTTTCGCTGTGTTAAGTCTGTCTTCTCAACGGAGGCTCGAATGAGTATCGGCCTGATTGCCCTTTTTGATGATATCGCTGCACTGGCCAAGGTGGCTGCGGCCTCGCTTGACGATATTGCCGGCCAGGCAGCCAAGGCCGGCACGAAAGCGGCAGGTGTCGTCATCGATGATGCGGCTGTGACACCCCGTTACGTCACCGGATTTTCCGCAGCACGCGAATTGCCGATCATCGGCAAGATCGCCCTCGGCTCGCTGAAGAACAAGCTTTTGATCCTGCTTCCCGCGGCGCTTATCCTGAGCCTTGTCGCACCGCAGGCGATCACACCGCTGCTCATGATCGGCGGGCTTTTTCTCTGCTATGAGGGCGTGGAAAAGGTTTACGCACTCGTGCTACCGCATGCAGCGCACACCCATGAATCGGCACTCGAGGCGACGAGCCTCGATGCACAATCGCTCGAAGACGAGAAGGTTGCGGGTGCGATCAAGACGGATTTCATCCTGTCGGCCGAAATCATGGCGATTACGCTCGGTGCGTTGCCGTCAGGCAGCATAGTCACGCAGGCCTTCATTCTTGCGGTCGTCGGACTGGGTATAACGGTCATGGTCTATGGTGGCGTGGCGTTGATCGTGAAGGCCGATGATCTGGGGCTGATGCTGGCGCGTGTACAGACGCCGTCTCCGATGGGTTCCTTCTTGCGCGCGATCGGAAAAGGGCTTGTCACCGGCATGCCCTATTTTCTGAAAGTGCTCGGCATTATCGGAACGGCCGCCATGATCTGGGTCGGCGGCGGCATCATCGTTCACGGCCTCGAAACCTATGGTGTCGGCGGCCTCGCGCATCTCATCCATGATGCCGGGGAGGCGACCGCGCATGCCATTCCCGTTCTGGCGTCGGTGCTGCGCTGGGTCGTCGAGGCTACAGGAGCTGGCATCGTCGGTATTGTCGCGGGCTTGATCACAATTCCCGTCGCTGGCTACGCTATCTCGCCACTGTGGCGGTACCTCAAATCGCTCCTGCCGCGCCGCCGGCGGAATGAGGCACTGGCGGATGGGAAAAAATGAACGCGGCGGCCACCGACAGGCAGCGATGATCGACAATGCACGGCATCACTCGAGCAATTCCAGACAAAGCGCGAGGCGCTTTTGCTGGGAATTGTGTAAAAACAAAAAGTTAGGGCGGTTGTGCGTTTCCGTGAAAAGCTGAAGCGCTCTAAGGCGTCATATCCAGCGGGGCGGAGACCGAATTTGCCTACTCGCCCTGTCGTAAGTTGCGAAGTCGGTCGAAAAGGACGGCGAGCACGATTGCTCCGCCGATGAAGCTTCCCTGCCAGAAGGCGTTGATGCCGAGCAAGCCGAGACTGTTGCGGATGATCTCGATGAGGGCGGCGCCGACCAAGGCTCCGAAGGCGGTGCCGACACCGCCGGCGAGATTGGCGCCGCCGATAACCGCGGCCGCGATGACTTGAAGTTCCATTCCGGCGCCGATGTTTGTGGTGACGGCGCCGAGCCAGCCGGTTTGAATGATGCCGGCAACGCCTGCCGACAGGGCGGAAATCATATAGACGATAATCTTGATCCTCGGCACTGGAACGCCCGTCAGTGTCGCCGCGTGCTCATTGCCGCCGATGGCAAAGACATAGCGGCCGAACTTGGTCCAGCGCAGCACGAAACCGGTGATGAGGGCCAGCACGACCATGTAAAGCACCGGATTGGCGATGCCGAAAAGCCAAGCGCCGCCACCCAGCGCCAGCAGCTTGTCGTGATCAGGCCCGAACTGGAAAACGACGGTGTTGTTGGATGCGACCATTGCAAGGCTGCGTGCAATAGACAACATGCCGAGCGTGACGACGAAAGGTGGGAAGCCGAGATAGGCAATCAATACGCCGTTGAAAGCTCCGACCACAAGAGCAGTACCGATCGAGGCGGCGATGCCGACTTCAATGCTGTATCCCGCGTGCATGACGACCGCCAGCACCATGCTGCACAGGCAAAGCACGGAGCCGACGGACAAATCGATGCCGCCGGTGATGATGACCAGCGTCATACCAAGCGCGATAATTGCAACGAAAGTGACGTTGCGGGTGATGTTGTAGATGTTCTTCGCGGTCGCAAAGGAGTCCGTCGCCATCGACAGAAAAATGCAGGCGAGAATGACTGCAATGAGCACCCAGAAGGTCTGGCCGCTGAAGACCGATGCCAGCCAACTCCGTTGCTTCTGTCCGATCGTCTGGTCAAGTGTAATCGCCATCGTCGACCTTCTTTTTTCCTATTGCAGCGGATAGCATCGATCACACCTGTTCGATGGCGCCGGTGATCAATCCCGTCACTTCCTCCGGCGAACTTGCGGCAATCTGCTTGTCGGCCACTTTTCTGCCCCGCCGCATCACGATCACGCGGTCGGCGACCGAAAAGACGTCGGGCATGCGGTGGCTGATCAGGACAACGACTATGCCCCGGTCACGCAATTGGCGGATCAGGTTCAAAACCTCAGCCACTTGGCGCACGGAAATGGCTGCCGTCGGCTCGTCCATCAACACGATTTTCGCTTCCGACAACATCGTTCGGGCGATCGCCACCGCCTGTCGCTGGCCACCCGACATTTGTTTGACGAGATCGCGCGCCCGCGTCTCGGATTTGAGCTCGCGAAATATCTCGCCGGAGCGTTTGTACATGCTCTTGTAGTCGAGGATGCGAAAAGGCCCCACGCCGCGGCGCAATTCTCGTCCGAGGAATACGTTTGCTGCCGCCGTCAGATTGTTGCAGAGCGCCAGATCCTGGTGAACGATCTCGATGCCATGCTGGCGTGCTTCCTTCGGCCGATGAAGCACCAGATCGGCGCCGTCGAGGCGCATGGTTCCGTGGCTCGGGCGAAAGTTGCCGGCGATCATCTTCACCAATGTCGACTTGCCGGCGCCGTTGTCGCCCATCAGGCCGACAACCTGCCCCGCTTCAAGCGAAAACGAAATATCGTTGACAGCCTGGATGGCGCCGAAATGTTTGGAAATATTGGTGAGCTCAAGAACCGCCACCAGCCTTCTGGCCTCCCAAGACTTGCAGGCTATCCGTCGCGTGTCTTCGGCGCGAGGCTCCAGCGACTTCGCTTTTCCAATGTCCTCCCAGAAAAGCGATCAGGAACATTTACGCAAAACCTTGCCGCAGCGTCAACTATTGTCCGGTGTATTGGCCTTATTATCGCAAAAATCTGTTTTGTCAGACAAATATCGTTTGACGAGAGCGGCGCGTGAATATTAGCTATCGGTGGGAGAGAGAGCATGCTGATCCTTGTGACCGGTGCGACGGGCAAGGTCGGGCGGCGCTTCATTGCTGGGCTGCTTGACGATCCGAGATTTTCCAAGGCCCGTATTCGCGCGCTTTGCCATAATCGGCTGTGCGATGAGACCGACCGTGTCGAAGTCATCCGCGGCTCGATCGCCGATCGCGACATCGTGGCAGCGGCGCTCGACGACGTTACCCATGTCGTGCATCTCGCCACCTGCAAGGAAACGCCTGAAGACATCATGGATGTCACGGTCAAAGGTCTGTTTTGGCTGCTCGAAGAGTTCCGCACGAGCGTCACTGCACGCCAGTTCATCCTGATCGGGGGTGACGCGGGCGTGGGACATTTCCACTATCGCCACAATGGCCCGATCACCGAGAATACTCCCCATCGTGCTTATCCGGGAAGCTATGCGCTTTCCAAGGTTCTGGAAGAGGTGATGCTGGAGCAGTTCGGCATTCAGTACGGCCTCAATGGCTGTTGTCTGCGGGCGCCCTGGATCATGGAAAAGGACGATTTCAAATATTCGCTGTCTTTTGGCGACGATGTCTTTGGTGGCCCGGACTGGAAGACGCTGGTTCCGGAAGACGCGGCACGGCGCTACGCTGCTCTGGGGACGGTGCCACTGCTCCTTGATGCTGACGGACGACCGCTGAAACGCAATTTCGTGCATGTCGATGACCTCGTATCGGCCATATTGGCAGCGATCGACAACCCGCGGGCGGAGCGGCAACTCTTCAATATCTGCATGGATCGCCCTGTCGACTATGCGGACGTCGCCGCCTACCTCCAGCGCACGCGCAATCTTGGCTCTGTCGAGATACCAAGCCGCTTCCATTCCAATTGGATGGACAACAGCAAGGCGAAATACCTGCTGGACTGGCGGCCGGACTACGATCTCGAAATGCTTATCGACTCGGCATGGCAATACGAGCGTTCGAAGGAGGAGCCTCGCATCGTCTGGTATCCGGGTTGATTTCGTATGGCGGGCATGTCGTGCCCGTCTGTTTCAAGGGAGGAAACTATGAGGAAGGCATTACTACTGACAGCCGCAGTTCTAGCACTGACCGCCGGGCAGGCCCTGGCGAAGAAGCAACTGGTCATCGTCGTCAAGGGCCTCGACAATCCGTTCTTCGAAGCAATCAACCAGGGTTGCCAGAAATGGAACAAGGAGAACCCGACTGCGGAATACGAATGCTTCTACACCGGTCCGGCATCGACATCCGATGAGGCCGGCGAAGCGCAGATCGTTCAGGATATGTTGGGCAAGGCAGACACGGCTGCAATCGCAATTTCGCCGTCCAATGCAAAGCTCATCGCCCAGACCCTGAAAACCGCCAATCCAACGGTTCCGGTGATGACGCTCGATGCCGATCTTGCCGCCGAGGATGCAGCGTTGCGCAAGACCTATCTCGGCACGGACAACTATCTGATGGGCGCACGCATCGGCGAGTACATCAAGAAGGCTAAGCCGAAGGGCGGCAAGATCTGCACGATCGAAGGCAATCCGGGAGCAGACAATATTCTACGCCGGGCGCAAGGTATGCGCGACACGCTCACTGGCGAGAAGGGCTTGACCGCGCTGAAGGGCGAGGGCGGGTGGACGGAGGTCGCCGGCTGCCCGGTGTTCACCAATGACAATGGTGCCCAGGGTGTTCAGGCAATGACCGATATCCTCGCGGCCAATCCCGACCTGGACGCATTCGGCATTATGGGTGGCTGGCCATTGTTCGGCGCGCCGCAGCCCTATCGCGACCTGTTCAAACCGATGGCCGACAAGATCGCCAGCAACGATTTCGTCATTGGTGCGGCTGACACGATCGGCGACGAGGTTGCCATTGCGAGGGAAGGCCTGGTGACGGCGCTCGTCGGCCAGCGGCCGTTCGAGATGGGCTACAAGGCGCCTTCGGTGATGATGGATCTGATTGCCGGCAAGCCGGTCGAAGATCCGGTCTTCACCGGGCTCGACGAGTGCACCAAGGATACAGTCGATACCTGCATTCAAAAGTAGGTCCGCGGTTTGGCGGCACTCGGTTCAAGGGTGCCGCCGACTGCCCCACGAGAGACGGATCGAAAGGCCCGCAGGGCTTGACGCGCCCCGGATTCCGCGCTTTTTGGCGGCGTCAATCGCAGGCGACTTCCTCGTTATTACGATTGTTTTGAGAGTACATGCAGACAATCGAAAGATGCTGAGGCAGTAGAAATAAATGCCTGACAAGAAATCGGGAAAGCCGGCGGCTCCGGTCGAAGTGGTGACGGTTGACCGTTCGGCCACAAGGCGCCCAAATGCTCCCCGCATGACGGGGGCGAGCGTTCATGTGTCTTTGGCGGGAGAGATTGGGCTGCGAATCGTACGCGGCGACTATCCGCCGGGCACGATCCTGCCAAATGAGGCAAAATGGTCTGAAGTCTTTGAAGTCAGCCGATCGGCGGTGCGCGAAGCGATCAAGATGTTGATGGCCAAGGGCCTGCTTTCTTCTCGCCCGAAAATCGGCAGCTGGGTCGAACCCAAGGAGCGTTGGAACCTACTGGATCGAGATGTCTTGGGCTGGTATGCCGCGTCTCCCGATCGTGAAGCCTTTCTGAGGGCTGTGCAGGAACTCAGGCATATGATCGAGCCGGAAGCGACGGCACTGGCTGCGGAGCGGCGAACCGAGGAGCAAATGAATGCGATCAGTCAGGCCCTGCATGACATGGATCAGGCGACATCGCTTCAGCAGCGAACGGAATCCGATGCGCGATTTCATATCGCGATCCTACGCGCCTCCGGAAATGATCTGCTGGTGCCGCTCGGCGTACTGATCGAATCGGCGTTGAACCACCTCTTCGCCCACGTCACGCGAGAGGAAGACAATTTGCGCTATGCACTGAAGCTTCATGAAAATATTGAAAAAAACATCCGATTGCAGCGACCGAACATGGCGCGCAACGCCGTTCGCAAGGCGCTGGCAAATACCGACCAGATCATAGCACGTTGGTCGCGATAGAGGTGTGCATCCTGCCCGGCTGACGCCTTGCCGGCAACCTGATGCAGAGCCGTTCAAGCTCCTACGGTGCTTGGTGCCTACCCAAAACCTGCGGCTTGTGCTATTTTCTCAGGCTACCTTCGGGGGCTGAACCATGCGCGGGTTGCTTGCATCGGTGGGGTTGATTTTCACAGCGACAATGGCCGCTGCGGGGAGCCCCTTGTTCGATGCAGTCGCAACCGGAAACACCGCCGCCGTCGAACAGGTTTTGGCTGCGGGTACGGATGTCAACAGCCGGGCACGCGATCTGGCGACGCCTCTCATCAACGCCGCGCTCGGAGACCAGCTCGCCATCGCCGAATTGCTCATCGGCAAAGGTGCTGACGTCATGGCTCGGAATTCGGGCGGCTTTACGCCGCTTCATGCCGCGGCCTTTTCCGGCAGCTTGCCGATCAGCAAGCTGCTGCTTCACCACGGGGCGACGCTCGACGATGCGGCCAACAAAGCGGGTGTAACGCCGCTGATGGTCGCCGGTGAGGAAAACCACGTCGCTCTCGCCGCGTTTCTTCTCGCTGAGGGGGCTGACGTCGGTCATGCAGAGGTTCACGGCTACACGCCGATCACGCGTGCGGTCTGGAAGGGCAACATGGACATCGTGCGATTGTTCAAACGGCACGGCGCGTCGTGCCCACCGGCCAGCCGCCTCGGCGAAGAAGGTTACGCCAAGTGCATTGAAATCCACGATTGAATAGGAGGCGCAGATGTGTGCAGGGACCAGAAGCGGTGCGCGAGGAATTGGTCGCTCTGTGGCGGTGTTCCTTCTGGCTTTGGCAGCCGCCGGTGGATCGCAGGCTTTTGCCGACGACTCGGTCAATACGGGGTACTTCGGCGGCGTGGCAATCATGGGATACGATCCTGTCGCCTATTTCACCGAAGGCAAAGCCGTGAAAGGCTCCGAGGAATTCTCCCACGAATGGCTGGGGACGCCTTGGCTTTTCGCCAATGCCAAACACCGCGAAATGTTCATCAGCGAGCCGATCAAATATGCGCCTCAGTATGGCGGTTACTGCGCGGGCGAGGTGGCTCTCGGGTCGGTCACGGTAAATGTCGATCCAGAGGCGTTCAAGATCATCGACGGCAAGCTTTACCTGATCTACGACAAGGGATCGGCGGAGGGGTTTGCCGCGCATGTGGCTGAAGCAGTCCCGAAAGCCGACAGCAACTGGCCGAAGGTCGCAGCCGATCTCGAACGGGATCAGTATCACTGACCGCGGGTGGAGTGCGGCTATTTGACGGGCGAAAAATAGAAGACCTTGGTGGAGTTCACGTAAGCATAGCTAGTTTCAGCAGGCGAGTTTGCAGATCTGTAGACCGGGCCGCAATCGGCTCGTCCGAATGCATTTTCGCTCTGCTCGCAGAGCATGTCGCCCTGGACGAAAACCGTCTCGGTGATCATCTGCGTCGCCGAGCGGAATGCAGCCTTTCCATCGCGTTCGATTTGCATGAGTGCAGGGCTTCCTGAGGGCTCGGTCTTGCCCCGCAGGAGTTTGCCCATGACGGCGCTTGTGATTTCGTCGTCGTGCAGCCGGTCCTGCTCGTCGCCCTTGAAAGCGAACGGCCATTCCGGCAGACCGGCCTCGCGCAGAGCATCGAGGATAAAGGCCAAATCCTGCTCGTTGCGGAAGTGGGCGTTGCTGATACGCCAGCCCGCCAGGGAATCGCGCCCTGCCACAAAGCGAAGTCCTTCGGTGACTGTCGCACGGGCGTCATCGAGGCGACCGGCACGGGCATAGGCCATCGCGAGCGGGGTAACGAAATCGCCATTTCCCGGAGAACCGTCTCGCGCGCGTTGGAAATTGTCGATGGCCTTTGCGTAGTCGCGCTGCAAATAAAAGACCAGGCCGGCCGTGTATCGGTTGATGGCGGAGAGGTTCGGATCGTGCCTGAGCGCCGTCTCGACGGCCGCGCCGGCTTCGGCATGATTGCCGGAGAACAATTGAACATATGCCAACGCCATATGCGCCTCGGCATCGGTAGACCCGAGCGACACTGCCTGCTGCGCCGAGGTGACAGCCTGCTCATAGCGGCGGTCCACGACCTGCATGACGGCAAGAACGGCGTAGGGCGATGACAGAACCGGGTCGAGAGCCAGCGCGCGACTTGCTTTCTCGTAGACCCTTTTTCGGGCCAGCGCGCTCTGGAGAACATCGTCGTAGGCGCTTCGCCAGACATAAGCTGTCGCGCGCGCATCGGCCGCGAAGGCCTCTGCAAAACCGGGGTCGAGCGCTTCTGCTTTGTCAAAGAGGGCCAGTGCCTCCAGCAGCCGGGAACGGCGGCCGGTCCGCGTCGCCTGCTCGGCACGAAGGTAGTAGTCGTATGCTTCCAGATTGGCGGTCGGCGGACGGGTAATCCGCTCCGCCTCGGATCGAGTGAGCTTCAGGCCAAGCGCGCCGGCGATCTGCCGACTGAGCTCGTTTTGCACAGCCATCACATCCGCCGCGCCGCGGTTAAACCGGTTGGCCCACAGGTGATCGCCGCTTGCGGTATCGATCAGTTGCGCATTGACACGGATTTGGTCGCCTATCCGCTGCACGCTGCCCTCGACGACAAAGCGCACGCCGAGATCGCGTTCGATGTCGGCCAAGACCAAGGGCTTGCCTTTGTAGGCAAACACCGAATTATGACCGATGACGTCAAGGTCCGAAAGCATGGCCAGATCTGCAATCAGGCTGTCGGTCATGCCATCGGTGAAATAATCCTGGCCGGGATCTTTGCTCAGATTCGCGAAAGGAAGCACCGCGACGGATGGACGTTGCGGCACGAACGGCCATTGCCATACGAAGACAATTGCAGCGGTCGCGATCAGCAGCGCTGCTAGCGTCGCCAGGATAATCGCACGGCGGCGCGGCCGAGGGGAGGCGACAACCTTGCCTGCCTCAGCGGGATCTAACAGGACACGATAGACGCGAACCGGATCGGCTATGTTTTTCAGTTGCTGCTCACCGAGGGCGGAGAAGCCGACATCAGCCTTGTGTACCGTGTGATCGAATGCGGTGCCGGATATGCAAATTCCGCCGGGCTGGGCAAGACTCTCCAGCCGTGCGGCTATGTTGACGCCGTCTCCGTGAATGTCCTCTCCTTCGACGATGACATCGCCGAGATTGACGCCGATGCGGAAAAGCATCCGCTGCTCGGGACGCAGGGCTGCATTGCGTTCTGCCTTTTGTTGCTGGATCTTGACGGCGCAGCGCAAGGCATCCACCACGCTTTGGAACTCAACCAGGATTCCGTCGCCCATGGTCTTGATCAGGCGGCCGTGATGCGTGGCGATCTTCGGTTCGAAGAGTTCGTGGAGATCGGAGTGGAAGCGGATACGCGTTCCCTCTTCGTCGATTTCGCTCAGACGGCTGTAACCGACCACATCTGCAATCAGGACTGCTGCAAGACGGCGCTCCATACCAGCTCTTCCTGGGTGTCAGATCCCCGACCGATATCTTACAGCAGGTGCCGAGCCGTTGCCATGACAGTCGCCCAAAGTGGCATCACGCTCGCCGGCGACATGCCTCGCGAAATCAACTGCGTGAAATGAGTTGCCGGGACGTCGGTCCGAGCCGCAGTTCCTGTCAGCTTTGGCGAGTATCCGGGACCACCAGGCCCGCCTTGCGGAGGCCTTCAACACGGCGGCTAAAGTCCTCGGGGTTTCGGAATGGAAGGACGCGGCGGCGGCGCTCGACGGAGAAATTGGGATTGATCTGGAGCGCTTTTTCCCAGGCCTGTCTGCTCTCTTCCGGCCGCCCGAGGTGGCCGTAACATGACGCGAGCAGGGCATAGGCCGTTTCAGATTGGGCGTTTTGCTGGAGCCGCTGCTCGATCGCGGCAATCGCCTGCTCATATTCGCCGAGAGAAAAGTGCGCATCGGCGAGAAATTGGAAAAGAACTTCCGGATGGTGCGGGTCGAGCCGCATCGATTCATTCAGTGTCTCGAGAGCGCCTGCGGGATCGCCGGAAAATATCTGGATATGGGCCATCAGCATCAGGAGGTCGGCGGAGTTGGGAGAAAGCGTGAGGCCCTGCAACACTTCTGCGCGCGCCCGGTCCAGTTCCCGGTTCCACATGCAAGCCATGCCCAGCGCGAAGTGGCCATTCGGCTGTTCCTCGGCCATCTCCATTGCCTGCTGCGCGAGATCCAGTCCGATCCGCAGCGAAGCCTCCGGATCGTTGCTCCACGCGTTGATGTAGTCGAGCACATGCGTGAAGGAAATCAGGGCCTGGGCTGCCGCATAATCCGGATCGATAGCGAGGGCGTCGGCCGCCAGGCTGCGGGCGGCTAGATTGCCGGTTCGGGTGTGGGCTGACGCCTGCTCGCGGCCGCGCAATAGGAGCTCGTATGCGCCGATATCGACTGCGCGCCCTTGGACTAACCGGTCCTGGTCGCCATGCGTGAGATTCAGCTTCAGCGCCGCCACGATCTCCTGGGTGAGCTCATCCTGAACCGCAAAAATATCCGTGAGTTCGCGATCGAAGCGGCTGGCCCAGATATGCCCGCCATTGTTGGCGTCGATCAATTGGGCAGTGACACGCACGCGGTTGCCGGCCTTGCGCACGCTGCCTTCCAGGACATAGCGGACGCCGAGCGCCTTGGCCATCTCAGGCACGGAGGCTGTGACGTTCTTGTAGACGAAGGATGAGTTGCGGGCGATCACGTGCAATTCTGAGAGCTTCGAAAGGTCGGTAATGATGTCCTCGCTGATGCCGTCGGAGAAATATTCCTGCTCGGCGTCGCCGCTCATGTTGTTGAACGCCAATACGGCGATGGAGGGCTTGTCGGAAACGGCCGTAACCGGAGGCATTTTCATTGCGGGCTGGACTTGTCGTGCCGTGTTCGACAGCGGTCCGACCTGGAGAGAATAGACCTGCATCGGCTCAGCGATATTCTTCAGCTGGATCCGGCCGAGATCGGTCACGGCAAGATCAAGCCGCGCTTTCACCTGGCGGTAGGCATCCTCGGAAAGACAGATGGCGCCGGGCTTGGCAATGCCCTCCAGCCGCGCGGCGATATTGACGCCGTCGCCCATCAAGTCGCCATCGCTTTCCTCGACCACATCCCCCAGATGGATCCCGACCCGGAACTCGATGCGATGCTCGGGCGACACGCCGATATTGCGCTCGACCATGGCAGTCTGCACTTCGATTGCGCAGCGCACGGCGTCCACGACGCTGCGAAACTCGATGAGGCTTCCATCCCCGGTACGCTTGACCACACGGCCATTGTGCACGGCGATGGTCGGATCGACCAGATCGCTGCGCAGAGTTCTCAACCGCGCCAGGATGCGATCCTCGTCCGCACCGGCGAGACGGCTGTAGCCGACCACATCCGCGACCAGGATCGCCGCCAGTTTTCGCGTCACGCTCGTAGCCTCAGTTCCTTGTCGGACCAAAATAACACAGTGTGAGCGGTAGCGTCGCCAAATCCCGTTTGCCTTTGCTGAGAAGCGGCCGGTGGCCAGGCTAATCTCCGTTTTTCAGCGAAAAGGCAAAGACGTAGTCGCCGGCGTCCTTCGAATATGGTGCGCCGCCGACCGATATCAGGACATATTGCTTGCCTGTTTTCGGCGAGACGTAGGTCATGGGCGTCGCGCTCGAGCCGACCGGCAGGGGATATTTCCAAAGCTCGGTACCGTTCTCGGCATCATAGGCGCGGATATAGTAGTCCTGGAAGCCGGCGAAGAAAACGACACCGCCGGCGGTCACTGAAGTGCCGGCATAGCTCGGCAAGCCCATCGGCATAGGCAAACGGGTTTTGATCTTGAACGGCCCGAGTTCTTCGGCGGTCCCCGCCGGAACCTGCCAGGCGATCTTGCGGGTACTCAGATCCACCGCCGTGACGGTGCCGAAGGGCGGCTGCGTGCAGGGAACGCGGAGCCTCGAGGTCCACATTTCGGTGGCCATGCCATAGGGCGTACCGCGCTGCGGGGCGGAGGGGCCGTGCGCGGTCGTGGTGAGGGCAAAATCGACATACTCCGCGCGCGGGATGAGCGCGAAGAGGCTCGGTACGCGGATATCGTTCATGAAGACTCGGTTGTTGGGCAGATCGACCGATACGCTTCCCCAATTAAGGCCACCCAGATTTCCCGGCTGCTGGATCGCATATTGGGTGCCGATCGGGGTGAAATCGCCGTCGTAGCGCATCTTTCGGAAGGCGATGCGGCATGCCAGCTGATCGAACATCGTCAGGCCCCAAGCCGTCTGCTCGCTCACGCGTTCCGCGCCAATGGTCGGCATGCCGACGGAATAGGGCTGCGTCGGAGACAGTTTCTCTTCCGGTGCGCCGCCTTGCTGCGGCACCGGCTTCTCCTGGACTTCGGCAAGGGGCAGGCCGGTCTGACGGTTGAGCAGGAAAAGCTGCCCACGTTTGGTGGTCTGCAGGAGAGCGGGCACGGTGGCGCCATTGCCGTCAGGCAGATCGATCAGGACCGGTTGAGCCGGCAGGTCATAGTCCCAGATGTCGTGATGCACGGTCTGAAACTTCCATTTCTCCCGCCCGGTCGTCACATCGAGCGCCACCAATGTCGCGTTGTATTGGTCGGCGAAGGCCGGACGATTGACGCCGTAATAATCCGGGGTGGTATTGCCGAGCGGCGCATAGATGAGACCGAGCTTGTCGTCGAATGCGGCCGTCGTCCACATATTGGGTGTGGCCCGCGTATAGGTCTGGCCCTCCGGTGGGAGTTTGGTGACCTCAGGATTGCCGAGATCCCATGCCCATTCGAGCTCGCCGGTGACCACGTTGAATGCGCGGATGACGCCCGAGGGTTCGC
This sequence comes from Rhizobium anhuiense bv. trifolii, assembly GCF_024346605.1. Lineage (NCBI taxonomy): Bacteria > Pseudomonadati > Pseudomonadota > Alphaproteobacteria > Hyphomicrobiales > Rhizobiaceae > Rhizobium > Rhizobium anhuiense. The sequence continues at coordinate 4,069,691 of NZ_CP098803.1, read as the reverse complement.
CGACCTCCTGATTGTCGGTGACCCAGCCCCCGACGACGATCAGATTGCGGGCAATCAGCGGCGCCGATGTCTGGAAGTAATAGCCTGTCTTGACTTCGCCCATGCCCTGGGAGAGCTGCACGGTGCCATTGTCTCCGAAGCCCCTGCAGGGGGCGCCGGTCTTGCTGTCGATCTCCAGCAGACGGGCATCAATCGTTGTCTGCACCAGGCGCTCGTTGCAAAGACCGTCGGCGGATTGCGCGTCCTGCGGCATCTTATAGTAACCGAGACCACGGCAGCGCTGCCAGTAAGGCGCCGTCGCCTTGGGATCGAAGATCCAGCGCGGCTTGCCGGTATCGGCATCGAGCGCTGCGATCACATCCGTCGGCGTGCAGGTGTAGACCGTGTCGCCGATCTGCAGAGGCGTGTTCTGATCGGCGCCATCGCTCTTTCCGGTGCGGTATGTCCAGGCAAGATCGAGTTTGGAGACATTGCCGCGGTTGATCTGATCGAAGGGCGAGTAACGATCTCCCGCCGTGGTGCGGCCATAGGAGGTCCAATCGGAGGGAGAATTGTCGCCCTTGGTCGCCTTGTAGGCGGTGATGCCGGCGGAAGGGCGGATGACGCCATGCGGCGTGAAAGCAAGGCTAAAACCGGCAACGAACAGGATCGCCGTGACCAGGGCGCCGCCATGGTAGAGCTTCCGGTTGGCGGTCGGCGAGAGCGATGGCGCAAAGAGAAGCGCAAAACCCGCCAGCGCGATCGGAGACATCAAGCGCGCAAAAAGTGCCCAAAAATTGAGACCCGATTCCCATAGCGCCCAGGGAAAACTGAAGATGGCGACAAGCAGGACGATGAGGCCGCCTGAGGTCTTGCGGCGCCAGAGCAGAAACGCGGCAACCAGATAGGCAAGCCCGACGATCGCATAATAGGGCGAGCCGCCGAGGCTGAGCAGCAAGGCGCCGCCTCCTATCAGCCCCAATCCGATCAGGGCGAGAACAATACAGAACAGGGTGGCTAGAAATTTCATAGTCTCCTCATCCAATCTGCTGCCCGATCGCCTGGATCCCAACTCCGACCGTCGCATGGCGCCCCGGGAAGCGCGGGGCCATTGGATTGGCGGTCGGATACGTATCTTCGGGAGAGCGGTGCTCTCTCGTTCAATTTTTACTTGATGTAGCTGTGGTCACTGACACGCCGCCCCGATCCGGCAATGATGCCGCCGCCGCTCCTGCGGCAACGGCTTGCCATTCCAAATCGAGTCAATACTTCTGAAAGGGGCACAGATGTTTCTCGGCGAAAAGCTTGATCTAGCGAACGGGCGACCGACAGGATTCGATTATATGCGATTACTGTTAGCCTTTTCAGTGCTTTGGATACATACGGCCCGCGTCACGTACGGCGATGACCTCTTTCTTTGGGAGTCACCCTTCCGTCCTGTCATCAAGTCAGTGCTGCCCATGTTCTTTGTCCTGAGCGGGTTCCTGGTGGCTGGCAGTCTTGAACGATCGAAGACATTGATCTCCTTTCTCGGGAATCGGTTTATCCGGATCTACCCTGCTCTTGCGGTAGAAGTGTTGCTGGCTGCCTTTATACTCGGAGCGATCTATACGGAGTATGACCTGCGTGACTATTTCACCGATCCTCAGTTCTTTACTTATCTGCTGAACGTCACCGGGCACATTCACTTCAATCTTCCCGGCGTATTCCTGGACAATCCTGATGCTGCGATGGTGAACGGGCAACTCTGGACGGTGCCCTTCGAGCTTGAGTGCTATGCTGCGATCGCCGCCCTGTTTCTGCTCGGCGTGGTCAGGCGGCGCGTGATCGCCCTGATCGCAACGCCGGCCTTGATCATAGCCTTTGGTATCGCAAGATATTGGAAGCATGAAAGCGACTGGGCCACCATGCCCACGACCGCATCGGGCAATCTGCTTATTTGTGCATTTCTGGTGGGGGTGACCTTCTATCTCTACAAGGACAGGGTTCGCTGGGATATCCGGATTTTCCTCGCCTCAGTGGCAGTCATCCTCTGGGCCTACTGGTTCACCTCTTTCGGAGACTTCATTGCCATCCCGGCAATCGGATATGTCACGGTTTTCCTCGGTCTGACCTCGCCCCGAAAGCTTGGTGTTCTGCGCGGGGCCGACTATTCCTATGGCGTCTTCCTCTACGGCTACCCGATCCAGCAGGCCTTCGTCGCGCTCGGGCCTTGGGCGCATAACTGGTGGCTGAACGGCATCGTCTGCAGCATTATTGCCACCTGCTTTGCCGCTTTCTCGTGGAGATTCATCGAAAAGCCGGCGTTGAAATTGAGGAAACAAGTAACCTGGCTTGAAAATCTCAGGCTTCAGCGCGGCACGAAACGACAACTGGCCGGGGCGGTCTCGAAATAGAGTTCTGGATGCCGGCTTGGAGGCGGGCAATTCCGGAACAGGCTCAATCCAGAAAACAACTCAATAGGGCTCGCCATCACCGCGAGCCCTGTTTCTTTGATGCTGGCTGAGCGCCACAGACGAAAATCCGGGCCGTTTGCAAGGGCCTGGTTTGCAGCAGGCTTGCTGCACGATCACTGCCATATCGACGTACCTACACCGATAAGCGCGGCCCGGATTTGGTGCGCATATCCGCTCATGCGTAAGCCTATGTTCAGACTGATCTTTTCGGTTGGACAAGGTAACGTCGTGGCTAGATCTATGACTGTATTAATCCTCCAAATGCCCAACTTTTCCAGCTGTCGTATCCGATGGTTTCTTGGTTTTTTGGGGAGTGATCGGCCCTTCTGGATGAATAGTTGAATATTCTCCAGTGTTGTTCAATCGATCTGTTGGGCGGCTATTAGCAATATTTTAACGGCAATAGATAAAATACTTTGATCGAACTTCGTTTCGACTTTGGGTTTTGTCATGTCATTGAGGGGCTGACGGTGGCTTGAAGAAGGTGAAGAGAGGAGCAGAATAATGCTGAAGAGCACGCTCATCGTGATTGCCGTCTCCTTCGCCGCCGGAGCGACCATTCGCGCCTGGGCCTTCGCATTCTTTGCATTTCTGCTGGTCGCGGCTTTGAGCGTTGTGATCCTGCTGAAAGGTTCTTCCTTGACGGAGGCAATCGCTTCCGGCCTCCAAGTGCTTGTATTGATGGAGATATGCTATCTGGCGGGTCTCTTCGCTTTCTCGTTGGGGGGGCATATTCAGAAGCGCCGGAAAAAGACCTCCATCGCTGACCGCTCCCATGCGACCGGCAAGCGTCCTCATGGATGGTGACATGACCGATGCGGCAGGAAGCTCGGCTGTGCTATGGACGCAAACCCGCTGAGCACTTTTGCTGGAATTGCTTAGGAGTCCACCCTGGGCAGTAAGGCGTGCCGGGAAAGCAGGGCCGAGAGTGTTTTTGCGATGATCACGAAATCCAGCGCGAGCGTCCATTTGGACAAATACTCGACGTCGAGGGAAACTCTGTTCTGATGGCTGGCGTCGTTGCGTCCGTTGATCTGCCAGTGGCCGATCAAGCCGGGACGGACGGCCATATAGGCAGAGGCATGTTCGCCGTAACGCGGCAGCTCTTCCTTGGTAATGGCGTGGGGCCCGACGAGGCTCATTTGACCCAGCAACACGTTGATCAATTGCGGGAGCTTGTCGAGGCTCGATCGTCTGACGATAGCGCCGACGACAGTGACATGTGCCTTGGCCGTTGCGTCGGCGCGTGTCGTGCGAAACTTGAGGCAGCCAAACTCTTTTCCCTTATAACCGATCCGCGGATGGGAATTGAAAATGGGTCCCCAATCACTTAGCGTTATGATGGCTGCTACGGACAGAAGAAACGGTGACAAAAGGAATAAGAGACCTGTCGCAATGATGATGTCGAATGCGCGTTTCAGAAGTCTGCTGATCGTATGGGATTGTGACGAATTGAATGGACGCCTTTCCTGCCGCGCCCTGGCGAAATCCCGCCAAGGTTCGGTTGGGTTGCGCCCATGATTTTTTCCCGCCATCCGCGTCTCCGTTAGGCGAATCCCAGAAATCACAGTCAAAAGCTTGTTTGAGTGCAAGTTTGGTGTCTGTGACCGAAGTCATAACCGTGGATAAATTCTTTATCATGTGAAGAATTTCTTGTGAATAGTTGAAGAAGTATTTTTTTAGAAAAATATACATCTGTGATGTTGGAAATATTTATTCCAGGTAAAAATATTATTATTATATTGTTGGCCTATTCTAACGGCGCACAATTGTTTCGAATTGTATAAAAATTATCCAACAGCTTCAAAAGTGTGCTTTTGACAGAATTAAATATGGATTTTATGATATATAAATGTGAGGATTCGTCAGAATTATGTATAGTTTTAGAATGTAAATTTTATATTATTATTATTTGACTTTCTAACTTAACGCATTACGAATGTCGGTGACGACAATAAATCAATTAGTCTGCTTGGAGTTGCGCGTATGGACGGTGCGATTAGCATCAAAGACAGCAGGATTGAAGGAGGCGCGGCGCGAATAAGCGAAACGGTTACTTGCGGTCCTGTAGGTATTGTTTACGGCGGCCGGCCGGATTTGGATCACGAGTTTCCGTTTTGCCGCTCGAGTGTTCGAAAATTTCGTCGCGGTGAGGTTATTGCCGGCGCCGGTGTCGTCATCGACATGTTTGCCCGCGTGCAGCGCGGAATGGTGAGTGCAAGCACCCCGCTTGCCGATGGACGCGAGTTCATCGTGGAAATCATTCCGAAAGGCGGCTTGATCGGCGAATTGGAGGTGTTGCGCAAACAGTCTCTCAGCCTGGAATATCGGGCCACGGCGGACTGCGAACTGCATTACTTCGACGGCCGTTTGCTGCGGGACTGGTGTGCGAATGATCCGCAATTTCAGGTGAAGATCCTGTCGAAGGCACTGGCGCGTGTTTCAGAACTCGAACTGCGGATTATTTCCAACGCCGGGTCGAGTTTAAGGCAGAGGCTGGCCCGGACGCTGCTGCGTCTTTGTGCCTTGTACAACGTCGATACGCAGAATAGCGGCAACGAGCTCATTATCTCCCAACACCACCTGGCCGCGACGCTGCCGGCGTCGCGTGAGAAGGTCAACCAATGTCTGCGCCGTTTGCGCGAGAGCAAGGTGGTTGACGGGACACAGGGCAAAATCCGCATTCTCAATCGGAAGGCGCTTGAGGCTTATGCCGAGGGGGCAGTGTCTCTCGCTTGAGGCACCGCCGCGATAAACAAAAAACGGAGCAGCAGAAAGCCTCGACAGAACCCGCCACCGGCGGGTTCTGTGTTTGATGCGGTGGGCGTTGATAAATCGGAGCAAGCAGGGCCGAAAGATCAGCCTGGCGGTTTGCCTTCATGCACATTATCGCAAACCGCTGCGGATTTTGCGTGGCCTGCTTTAGAGCATTTCCGTTTTTCTCCGAATCATGGAAATGCTCTATCTCTTTGTTTTCACGCAATTCCGGACGGAAAACCGCTACGCACTTTTGCTGGAATTGCTCTAGACTTCGCTCTCGCAAGCATGTCTCCAGTATTGCCAGCCTTCACCCTGGATCAGCCCGTGATCGGACAGGTCCTTCCAGCTTCTGTAGGTGCCCGTATCCTCACAGACGAAGTCATCCATGTCCTTGCTCGAAGAGTATACGGTATATTCTTCCGTATGTTGGGACAGGTGCGCCGCATCGGCAACCTTGTGCACGAAGGTCGACAGGAACTTGAAATGCAGAAGAGCGCCGGATACGCCGAGCGCTCCGCGCATGTCGCCCAGATTTAGGGAGAGCGGCCAGACCTGGTGCGATGATTTCAGAAACAGACGTTCACCCTTGATATAGACGAGTGGTATCTTATTGAGCGCGGGGCCGTCCCAGAGCCGGTCGTGGAAATAGACGCGCCCGCGGACGCCGCCCTTGATCCATATCGTCCCGTTGCGTTTGTCGAAATGTGCGACATAGCCGGATCGGTCGAAGAGATTGCAGACCTCGAGCGGGTTGCGACCGGGTTCGCATATGTTTTCGAGAACGGGATGCGGGCTGTACATGTCGATCATGACCGAGCGGAGCGAGTGGCCGCCCATGGATTCGATATAGGTGGTCAATTGATCGATCGGTCGTGTGTCGCAATGCGGATAGACCAGAAACTCGTCCGCATCGACATAGAGGACCCATTTCTCCCGGCAGTGGCGGTTGATTACTTCGTTGATCCAGTCGTTTCCGAATCTCGCCGCCTTGTAGGAGCCATGAGCCGAAAGAAGGGACACATCGTCGAAGCTGGACAGCAACTCGGCCGTACCGTCGGACGAGCCGTTGTCGATGCAGATGAAGTGCTCGAAGCCGAGATCGCGATAATACTGCAGGAAGAATGCCAGCCGATGTCCCTCGTCGCGGATGACGCAGATGACGACATGACGCGCCTGCTTGAGCCCGTCGCGCAGCAGGTCGTAGCGAACCTGCCGAGCCTTGAGCGTCCGGCGCAGGCGAGCTTTTAGGTAATGCGAGATACTGGCGGCGGAAGCCCTATAACTCATATTCTGTCCTGAACACTATCCATTCTGGGTGAATGGATGAATACTTGCGCATCCGCCTGCAATCCACGGCTCGACCGGCAATCCCGACATCCGTCACGCGGACAATCCTCAGGTCTGACCAACAACACATCATCATACGGCGTAGTCGCCGCCGACCAGCAGGCTCTGGACGCGCGGATGGGGTCCGTTTTTCTCGATTGCGTGTTCGATGCGCGCTCGTATCGATCGGTATTTATACAGCATCTTACGGTCGAAGCTTATTCCGCGATACAGCGCGTTGTAAATCGGATGTGCTTTGCGCAGGTCGACGTAGACTTGGCTTTCCTTGTCGGTCCATGGAAAGAAGGTGCCATGCCACGGCTTCGGATGCGCCATGTAATGGACGATCGACAGGGAGGACATGTTTACCAGATGAAGGAACTGTTTGGGGAAGTTCCAGCGGTTCGATACGAGTATAAGCGATGAACCGCAGACATAATTCAATGCGCCTTGATCATGTTTGCCCTCGCAGGCCTCGGGGTTTTTAGCAAAAAGCTCAAGCGCCTCCTGCCCGATCCAACCGTTGCGGTGGAATTTCAGCACCCCTGCGTTGAAATAGTAGCTGCTCTTTCCAGTGTCGAGGAAGTCATGGATCGCGGTGTAATCGCGCGCCGCGAAAAACCTGCCCTCGGGCACAGTGGCATTTTCGAGCCGACTGAGATCGCTGACGATCTGGGTATCTCCATCGAGATAGATGATCTGGGTATAGTTGGCAGGCAGGATCTCGCAAAGGACCAGCTTGGCCATGGTGCTGACGCTGATGCGTCCCTGGAAATGCGAACTGTCGAGCTTGCCGAGCGAATCCCGCAGCGCGTCGGTCGCATCGATCAAGTCGACCCGGCTCGTTGCCAGCAGGGCTTTCAGCTCTTCGAAATTATCGAGATGTTCCGACATGAGGACGCAGACATCTGTCGCGGGGCTTGCAAATTTGCGAGCCTGAAGTGCGGAGAGAATGGTCGGAAATGAATACTCGACATCCGTGACGTAGACGACGCACTGATTGTTCATGTCATCACCCTTCCGATTGTGCGCAATACGAATGAATCGGCATTGACTTGCCCGTCGAGGGAACGATTGAGAATTGAGCCGACGGGTCTGTCATATGAAGGCCCTGTTCGGTATATATAGCCGGTGCTCAGCGCCGCAGAGCTGAACGGGTGTCTGGCCGCCGGCGGTTTTTATGTGTTTCATTGTTGAGATATTCGCCATGAAGAGTGCCTTGCCTGTAAAAAGGCTGTGTTTCGACATCGTGTTTCGCGGTACGACGGTCGGTACCGGGACCCTTGTCGGAAAGCAGAGGGAAGGGGAATTGTCATGCTGATCACCGCAGTCGTGGCAGCGGTGATATCGATAGCTGCCGGAGCTTCCATCCGTGCCTGGGCTTTCGCAATTTTCGCCTTCCTCGTGGCAATCGGCTTCGGCAGCGTGGTTTTCAGCGACGGCTCCTCCATGATCGCGGCCATCCTCTCTGCCATTGCCATCCTCGCACTCATGGAAGTTGGCTACTTGGCAGGCGTGTTCGTTTCGGGGTTTGTGCGGCGTAGTGCCAGGCAGCGGCAAAACAATTCCGTCGCAGATAACGTCGCGGCCACCAGAGAGCGCCAGCAGAGCTGATTTTGACATAGAATCCGCAGAATAGCCTTCTGGGGACGGTTTTGCGCGATCGCGTTCGGCCGACGAATTGCTATTACCGGCAATGTTTGAAAGATGCGGCGCGGCCGGCCGATTCCGAACCGGCGCGGGCATGCCGATGGCTCGACGAGACCATCTCGCGCCATGGCGAAACTGCAAGGCGGGCGTCATCGCGTTGAAAACATCGGCGCTCTCATCTGAGATGTCGATGTCTCCAGTGGGGTCCGGTTGGCAAGCGATCGGGTCGCCTGTCGTGGCGAGATATTGGTTGTCGCCAGGCAACCGGCCGCCAGGCCCGCCGTGGTGCTGAACAGCAAGCCGAGATCGGTACCGCTTCCTGATATCGATGCCGAGGCGACCTGGGCTATCGATGCCATAATTGCGGCGTTTCCGATCGCGTGCGTTTTCCGATCGCCTGATATGTGGCGGCCGGACGCCCTCACAAGGCTGTACAGGAAGGTGGCGAAGAGCAGAGTGCCGGTCAAACCGACATTAGAGAGCAGGGCTGCGATAAAACTCGAAGCTCGAACCGTGCCGAGCCCGGCGCCGAAGGTAGCGGTGTCGACGAATGCGATCAATGCCAGCGTATTCCAGGCGGTCCGCTCTTCGCCGGATTGCGATTGGAGCTTGTCCGATAAGGTCGTGTTCACAAGGCCGGCGATGGAATCCCACGCGTCGGGGACAAGGCTGAGTGCGACGATGGCGCAGGGGATCAAGAACAGCGTGATCACCAGGAGTGTGACATGCGGCGTCGTAGCCGGCCCCCCGATCAGCCGTTTCAGGCAGAACAGCACGAACATGCAGACGACGAAGATGCCCGCGATATAGGCGGTCGTCGACGTGCAGAGGACGATCGTCGGGCCGATGAAGATCGTTGCAAGTCCCGCCATTCGGCTTTGAACACGCTCCAGCCAGAGCATGAGCGTGAAGGAAAAATAGGCCAGTGCGACCGCGCCATACATGCTTGCTTCGGGAAAGGGGCCGACAATGCGCTTGAAGCCGCTGATCGTCTCGGCCGTATGCATCGTATAATTTGCGTTCCTGATGACATCGAGCAGGTAGGACTGGCCGGTCAGGAAGGTTCCGATATCAATCAACGCCAGGGCAAAACAGACGATTGACGCCACGATCAACTGCTGTGCGATGAAACGGGCATATCCAAGTCTTGCAAGCCCTGAAACGAGGGCAAAGCAGGCGAGGTCGCCGAGCAGATAGACAGACTGGCTGAGATTGGACGAACCCGGCGCCAGCGGCGCGGCTACCGTCGACATCATGCCCGATGCGTCTCGTGCCGAGGAATAGACGAGGGTTGCGCCGGCAAAAATGCGGGGCAAGAAGAAAGACGATGCCACGGAAAACAGGATGTAGGTGGCAAACCAGAAGCCGGGGCCTGGATAGGCGAGGCTGGTCAGTATGGCCTGCGTTTGAGCCGGGCGCAGCAGGGCGGCCGCAACGAGAAAGAGCACCAGAAGATGGCTCGGCTGGATGCTGCTGCTGCCGAGCGCCGGCAATTGGAGCGCCGCTGCGGCGCCCAAGAGCGTCGACAGGCAGAGGGTCGCTATAGAAAAACGCGCGCCGTTGACCATGGTGAGCAGGCCAAGCAGCAGAATGAGGAAGCCGATCGGTTCTATCGACATGCTTCAGATCCCGATCCGGAGGACGAACGGCCAAGGCATCGGGTTTGCCGAAAACCGGTATCCGGCTTTCGGCGCGATGCTTGAGGCGAAAGCCGCCTGTTGTCATCGATGATCACAGCCGCCCCCTAATTCGCTCCCGTCTGGGATATCCAGCCGGGAGCCGCCTGATTGTCTCCGGCGACATTAGACAGCGGGACTGCCGAGCTTTGCTGCTGCGGCGCGGACTGCAGTTGCAGTGGAGGCGGTGGCGTCTGAAGGTCGGTGTCGGTGTCGGTGTCGATGCCGATTTCGACGACATCATGTGGCCGCAAGGTGGTCGTCTCGTCCGCCTCGATGTTGCGATAAGTCCCATCGTCGTTGCGACGCACGATCCGGTAGTTTTTCTGTGCTCTGCCAAGACCCGGCATGTCGGTGTTCATCTGCGCGAGTTGAGCGCTGTATCCGGCCTGTTCGCCGAGGAGTTGGGCCACCTGGATGTCGATTGCCGCCCTGCCGATCGCGAGATTGACCTGATTCAGCAGTTCCTGGTTTTCGCTGTTCTGCCTGTTGGCGATGTTGATCTTCGAGCGATCGGCTTCGCTGAGCCCCTGGCGAGCCGTGGTCAGGGCGACCTCGAGATCGATCAGCGTACCTTGTGCATCCGCCGCCCAGCGGTCGACCGAGACCTGACGGGAATTGCTGACCAGGCCCTTGCTCACCAGACTGTTGACATTATCCAGTTCCTTCTGCGCAAGATCGATCTGCCGCTTCTGCGAATTGATCTTGGCTTCGAGCGACTCGACCTGCTGGCCGTAGAGACGCGCGAGGTCGCTCGCCGCGTCGATCTGGCTCTGGATATCGACGCGGCGCAGCCGCATCAGGTTCAATTCCTGCGCCTTCAGCTTGTCCACATCGGGCGTTCCGACGAGCTCGGCAGGGATCTCGAAACTCTGTTCGCCGGCAATTTCGGCACGCAGCCGCGCCTGGCGCATCAGAAGATCGCGCCTGTTGAGAATGGCCGTTCGATAGGCGCCTGCAGCCTGGATCCGGTCGCGCTCGAAGACGGTATTTTCCTCGCGATCCCGAAGGAAGCCGCCGGCAATGCTGACGGCCTTCATGACCGTCATATCTGCCTCAAAAGCATAGCGCCCGGGGGTCTGCACGGTTCCGGTTACGAAGATCGGCGCATGCTGGGCGATCTCCAGGGCGATGAACGGTTTTCCCGGCAGTTCGGCCTTTTCGGACAGTGCGCCGGCGATCGCATCGGCGACCTGCTGCGTTGTTTTCCCGATCGCCTGCACCTGGCCGGCGATCGGGATCGACAGATTGCCGGCATCGTCGACGGCATAGGTCCCGTCGAGCGCCTCCCAGCTGGCATATCGGGAATCCGACGATCGCCATTCAACGACACGCAGTCTCACCTGGTCTTCCGGCACAAGAGTGTAGTTTTCCGCATGGGCGACGCTCCAGCCGGTCATGCAGGAGAATACCAGCAAGGCAAGGGCGACGGAGACGAGGCGATCGGACAAGGATGTGTGCTGCATTGTCTGCTATCTCCGTTTCGTTGCGATCGATGGCGACGGCATCTCGCGCGGCGAAGGATTGCCGAACTCGAGAATGCGGGACGGAGAGGTACGGCCGACAACAAGATCGGACAGCGCCAGAAAATTTCCGTTCAGACGTCCCCAGCGGTCGATCAAGCGGTCATTGAACAAGAGGCCCCGCGTATTCGCCAGGATGTTGCGGCCGATCTGGACGACGGCACGACCCCTCGACATCGTGCCCTTCCGGATCAGATAGACGGGATTGGCAACCTGCGAATAGCCGAGCCTTCGCCCGGGCTGGCGCCCGGATCTGACACCGAGATGCACCCCGCGGGCGCCTTCGACATGCACGGACCTGCCATAGCGGGCGATGGACCGGCTGAAATCGACATCCTCGAGCCAGCCATAGAGCGGCAGCTGTTCGTCAAAGGCCAGCGCGTGCTCGAGAACGGGTGAAAGGCGAACTGCCATGTTGCATCCGTAGGCGTTGTAGACCTCCGTCACCTGCTCGGTTGCTTCGCCCGCAGTATCAAGAACCTGCAGGGCCTTTGACATGCTGAGGCCACCATCGAGGACACCGTCGGCCAGGACTTCGCCGGTGGCGATCGCCACGTTGGGGTTAGCCGCAAAGACGGCCGCCATCCGGGGCAGGAAGGTCGCGGCGGGAATGAAGTCATCGTCCAGGAAGATCAGAACATCGATATCGAAAGCGGCAGCCTGGATGATCCGGTTGCGCTGAGAGGTCAGGCCGCGGCTGCCGACGATGACTTCCACATCGCAGCGGTCGGCGAGCCCGGCGGCATCGTCGATCGCGGGCACGCAGACGATCAGCCGCTCCGCCTGGTTCGGCAGGGTGGTCAGATAGTCGACCGTCTCCCGCAGTATCGAGGGGCGGCCCGCCGAGGCGATCCCCACGGCCATTCGCAGTGGATGGCTTGCGCGCTCCGCCATGGCTTCAGGTCCGCAAGGGACAGGCGCCGGCCCGATCGACCCGTCCTGCCTGGTTGCTTCTGCCGAGGGGGAGGTCATGACTGCATTCTCTTCGGCGCATGGTTGATGATCGCCCCGAGGATCTCCGCGCCGACATTCCGCAGCGTGTCGATGACGCGCATGGTATCGTCGATCGAAGTGTGCCCGTGCGAGGTCACCACGAGGACACCGTCCAGCTCCGACGCGATCGCATTGGCATCCGGCGACGCGGAGAATGAGGAGATATCGACGAATATGGCGTCGAATTCCTTTTTCAGGTCGGCAAAGCTCAACTGCGTGCGGCGGGAACTCAGGCGAATGGCCGGCGTCACCGCTTCGACCTTGCCGAGAGGAAGGAATTTCAGCGTCGGGGTGAGCGGCAATGCCGCCGTCTGAATCAGCTCACCATTGTCGAGAACATCGACTAGGCCTGTGGAACTATCGGGCGCGATAGATTTGCTGAGCGAGGATTTCTGCGCGGCCGCATCGATCAGCAGCGTGTGCGCCCCTGATATCGACGACAGCACCGCAAGTTCGCATGCTATGGTCGATGCGCCACTGCCGGGATTGACGGCGACTATACCGATGACGACCCGGCGTTTGCGCCGAAGACCGACGACCGTCGCGCTCAATTCCGCCATGCCCGGAATAACAGGATAGGCGGCTGTGTCGCTACTGCCGGTGTCGGCGGCGAGGAAACGCGCGGGGTCTCCATTCCGGCTCTTCCTCGATGTCGACAGCAAAGTGACGAAGGGCAACCCACCGGCTTCCGCGATCTGATGGGGGCGGACGATCCGGCGATCGCCGGCATGCCTGATCATGGCAAGTGCCAGGCCGGCGCCAAGACCAACCGCCGCCGCAAAGGCGATGATGAGCGTGCTGCGTGGTCTCTCCTTCGAAAGAGGCAGCGTGGCTCGTGAGACGATCGTCGCATCGGACACCGGGTAGGTGATGCGCTGCTTGGCTTCGGTCAGCTGGTTCAAGGTATTTTCATAGAGGGTGCGGCGAGCGTCCGTCGCGCTCTGCAGTTCCGCAAGCTTGAATTGATCGCGCGGATTGCTGGTGAAGCTGGCCAGGGCGCTGGCAGCTTCGGCCAGTCCCCGTTGCTGCTCGATTACGAATTTTGCCAGCCAGTCGCTATATTGCCGGGAAGCATTGGCCTTCATCGCGATATTCTTCTGGATATACTGCCTGGCGAGCGTGTCGGCGATGTCGACTGCCTTCTGAGGGGTGGACGCTGCCGCCGATATCTCGATGATCGTCGAACTGCCGATCCGGCGTACTCCCATCATACTCTGCAGAGTGGCGATCGCCCGATCGTGGGTCCGCTCCTCTTCCGTCTGCGGTCGTCTCTCACTCGGGGCTGCGTCTGCCGTTTCCTGAGATGCGTCCGGTTCTGAAGAGATTCCCATCAACCAGTTCTTTGCCCTGTCCTGCAGCGAAGGCGTCTGATCGACAAAGTCAGGATCGGTGTCGAGACCAAGGACTCTTACCGTTCCGCTGACGACATCGCTGGATTTGGCAATCTCCAGTTGACCCTCTATGAATGCGTCTTCCGCGAAAGCCCTCTGGGCTTCGGAGCCGCTCACCTGGGGGAAGATCACAAGCTGCGTGTTGGCAACGAAAGTCGGCTCGACGGTCAGCAGGTAGCTCCCTGCGATTGCGAGGAAGGCGATCGTCGTCGTCACAATCCACAGCCAGCGCATTCTGAGAAAGAACAGCATATCCCGCAAGGTCAGCGGCGAATTCCCGCCAGTGGCTGCGGGAGGCAGAGATATCGGAGAAACACCGCTGAAGATCGTGCTCGAGGTCATGTCGTCCTATTCCAAAATGGCGATATCACGGAGTCACCAGGCACCGGGTGACCGGGTGCTGGCAGCTTGGAGGGGACGGGGGGGGGGAGTAGTGTGTCTTCCGATTTCAGGCATGATCGGCAGCCCTCCCCCTGAAGGCTCAGTACGAGCCACGCTGCGAAAACAGGGCGGGAATTGTCTTGGCAATGATGACGAAGTCCCGGCCGAGCGACCAGTTGTTGAGATACTGGACGTCGAGGGAAACCCGGTACTCGTAGCTGACATCATTGCGCCCGCTGGTCTGCCAGTGACCGGTCAGGCCCGGGCGGACGGCCATGTAGGCCCATATATGCTCGCCGTAGCGCGGCAGTTCCTCGGCGGTGATCGGCCGGGGGCCGACAAGGCTCATTTCGCCGCGCATGATATTGATCAGTTGCGGAAGCTCGTCGATGCTCGACCGCCTCAGAATCTCGCCGACGGCCGTGATTCTCGGATCGTCCTTCAGCTTGCGCGTCGCTTCCCATTCGCTTCGCGCAGCCGGGTTGTTTTCCAGCAATTCGGCAAGCTGAGCACTCGCGTCGGTCTTCATCGTCCGAAATTTGAGGCATCCGAATGGCGCTCCGCCGACCCCGATGCGCGTATGGGAATAGAAGACCGGGCCGCGGTCGCTCATCTTCACGATCAGTGCGACGAGCAACAGAAGCGGGGAAAGCAGGATCAAGGCGATAACGGCGATGAAAAGGTCTATCGCGCGCTTCGACGATCTGCCCGCTGCACGGGGCCGGGACGAATGGAGATCGCCGCCTTTCGCGGGCGGCCGCCCAACACGCGACCAAGCCTCGAAACTATGTGCTTCCCATGTCATCGGTGGTCTCCAAACATTCCGATTAAGAACCGTTGAAAGTTTGCTGCGCCGCACCCTGGTTGTCTGTTACCAAGGTCATAATCCTTAACAAATTCTTTATGCTACTAACCGGCATTAGTGAATTCCAACTACACCCAATAGCCTTATTTTCATATCTAATGACAATCTAACCTACTTCATGGTGATTAATAGGCGCAGATTCATTTACAGTTTTGATATGATCATTTCGGTCGTTGCTGATTTTTAATTCACCAAGACTGTTTAATAAGCATGTGTCATTGATTGAACGATGGTTTTGTGGTTTCGCCGAAATTTTGATTGCAATTGATAATGTATCTTTTGCTTCTCAACCAAATGTAGACTTTATCTTTGCGTTATCTCTTGCCGATGTTATTTGACTCTCATATTAAGACAATATAAATGATGCAGTGCAGCATTGCCTATGGTTATTCGAGTACTGGGAGTTGTGCGCATGGACGGGTTGACACACGCATCAGATCGCAGAGCCGGCATCGGCAAGGCGGCGGTACCGGCTAACGGCGGCATTCATCTCAACAGTCGCATCGTCATTGACGACGAATTTCTTTCCTGCCGATCGAGCGTCCGACGTTTCCGGCGCGGCGAGGTCATCGCCGGGGCCGGCGTTCTCGTCGATACGTTTGCGCGCGTACAGTCGGGGGTGGTCAGCGCAAGCACGATGCTACCCGACGGCAGGGAATTCATCGTCGAGATCATTCCGAAATCGGGCCTTATCGGCGAGCTCGAGGTTCTGCGCAGGCAGGCCTTGAGCCTCGAATACCGAGCCGGTTCCAACTGCGAACTGCATTTCTTCGAAGGCCGGCTGCTGCGCGACATGTACGCCAGCGACCCCAGCTTTCGCGAAAAGGTCTTCTCCAGGGCGCTGGCGCGTATTTCAGAGCTTGAACTCCGGATCATTGCAAATGCGGCGTCGAGCCTGCAGTCGAGGCTGGCCAGTACGCTGCTGCGGCTCTCCGCCGTATATGGAAAAGATGCGGCAAACAGCGGGGACGAGCTGATCATCTCGCAAAATGACCTGGCGGCGACGCTGCCGGCGTCCCGCGAGAAGGTCAATCAATGCCTGAGGCGCCTGCGGGAAAGCAAGATCATCGACGGCGGGCAGGGCAAGATCCGCATTCTCAACCGCAAGGCGCTGGAGGCCTGTGCCAACGCGGTTTCGGTGAAGTGATGGGCTCATCGCTCCCCGAGGCCCCTCGATCCGCTGCTAGCTTCGGCCGCTTTCCCCGCCCCGGCACCACAAAAATCGATCGCGTCGTCATCATCGACGACTACTCGGTGGCCAGAGGCGGTGCAACAGCGCTTGCGGTGTTGTCTGCCAAGCTTTTTCGGGGGCTCAGCATCCCTGTAACCTATATTTGCGGGGATGACGCCGCCAATGCGGAGCTTGCCGCACTTGGGGTCTCGATGGTCGGGCTGAACAGCCGCGACCTGCTCAGCGCCGAACGTGCCAAGGCTTTCGTGACCGGCATTCACAATGGCGCCGCCGTCCGTATGGTCGCCAACTGGATTGCCGCACAGGACACCGCCAACACCGCCTATCATGTGCATGGCTGGCACCAGATCCTGTCTCCGGCAATTTTCAGGGCGCTGATGCCGGTCGCCAGGCGATGCGTGGTTCACGCACACGATTTCTTCACGGCCTGCCCCAACGGCGCGTTCTTCGACTATCAGGCGCAGGAAATCTGCCTTCGACGTCCGCTCGGGGGAAGCTGCATCGCAACGGCCTGCGACAAGAGAAGTTATTCGCATAAATTGTGGCGGGTCGCCCGTGGCTCCAATATCCTCTGGCGCCTGAAGGATCAGGCCGATTTCGGCCGGATAATTCTGCTGCACGAGAAGATGGCGAGCTTTCTCGTCGGCGCCGGCTATCGGCCGGAGCGGCTGACGACGATCCGCAATCCCGTCGCTCCCCTATCCATCAAACGCATCGAGGCGGAGGCCAACGACGAGTTCGTCTTCATCGGGCGGCTGGACGAGGAGAAGGGCATAGAAGACGCTGTGGCCGCCACGCGCAGAGCCGGCGTCAGGCTCTGCGTGATCGGGGACGGGCCGCTGATGCCGTTGGTCGCAGCGTCAGGAAATCACGTCAGGGCCTTGGGCTGGCAGTCGCATGCGGAGATTGGCCCGACCATCCGCAAGGCGCGTGCCCTGTTGATGCCTTCGCGCTATCCCGAGCCGTTCGGCCTCGTCGCTATCGAAGCAGCCAGGAGCGGTCTGCCGGTCATCATGTCGCGCAGCGCCTTTCTCGCCGAGGAAATGGAAAGAGCCGGCATGGCGCTTGCCTGTGATACGGCTGACGAAAGCGCCTTTGCCGAGACTTTGGCGCGATTTAGCCAGATGCCGAGGCATGAGGTCCGCGCCATGAGCGAGCGGGCTTTCCGGCTGTCGCCGGATCTCGCCTCGACACACGAAGAATGGCGCGACGCGCTTCTTGCCGAATATCACAGCCTGATTTCAACGAATGTGGTTCCCGAACTGACAGACGGTGTGGCGATACAAGGAGTATTCAGTTGACCCTTAAAGCAACAACCTCTCTTCCTGACGCGAGAGCATTTCTTGGTGATGCGCCTGTGATGGCGAAAAGACGCGTCGCGGAGGCCGGAAGCGCAAGCGAAACCAAGCAGCTGCGGGTTGCCATCGTGCATTACTGGCTCGTTTCGATGCGCGGCGGCGAGAAGGTCGTCGAAGAACTGTGCCGCATGTTTCCGCAGGCCGACATCTTCACCCTCGTCTGCAACCGGGATCGCATCAGCGATTTTCTGAAGACGCGGAACATCCGCACGTCCTTCCTGCAGAAGATCCCCGGCGCGCAGCGTCATTATACCAAGATGCTGCCGCTGATGCCCTTCGCGCTCGAGCAGTTCGACCTGCAGGATTACGATCTCGTGCTGTCGAGCGAATCTGGACCCGCCAAGGGCATCATCACACGCGCCGACGCCCTCCATGTCTGCTACTGCCATTCGCCGATGCGCTATATCTGGGATCAGTTCCATGTCTATCGCCATGGCCTTCCCTGGGTGGGCCGCGCGTTGATGTCGATCACCGCGCCCATGCTGCGCGCCTGGGATGTGACGACGTCCTCGCGTGTCGATCTGTTCGTCGCCAACTCCGATTATGTCGCAAGCCGCATCCGCCGCTTCTACGACCGGGAATCCATCGTCATCCATCCTCCCGTTGCGACCGATGATTTTGCGGTGGGGAAGGGGAAAGGCGAGTTCTATCTCTATGCGGGACAGCTGACCACCTACAAGCGGCCGGATATCGCCGTTCGCGCCTGCACTGAGGCCGGCCGAAAACTGGTGGTGATCGGCGAGGGCGAACAATTGGCTTATCTGAAGTCGATTGCCGGACCGACCGTCGAGTTTCTCGGCCATCAGCCCTTCAACGTTCTGCGCGATCACCTGTCGCGATGCCGCGCCCTGTTGTTTCCGGGTACCGAAGATTTCGGCATCCTGCCGGTGGAAGCCATGGCATCGGGGCGGCCGGTCCTGGCGTTCGACGCCGGCGGCGCCAGGGAAACCGTTTCCTCGCCGCAGGTCGGCTTTCGCTTCGCAGAGCAGACCACAGAAGCTCTGCTGGAAACGATGGCGGCGTTCGAAGAGGTGGAGGACGATATCGATCCGCATGCGATCCGCGCCCACTCGCTGAAATTCTCTTCCGCCGTGTTCCGCGACCGTCTGTCCGGCCTGATCGAGCAACAACTATCCACCCATGGCGACCGGCCCGCCGACGTCTTCAGAAGACGGCCGGGCTGACGGGAAGAAGCGGAGCCGCCTGCGTTGCCGCCGCGACCGAAACCGTCTCAAACCCTCGACGAGGAATAAATAAACAGACCATGTCAAGCGTATCTCAGAGGACGGCGACGGCGAGCATCTGGACCATCAGCGGAAAATTCCTGGCGCGGATGCTCGATTTCGTTAGCCTCCTTGTCCTGGCAAGGCTTTTGAGCCCCGCGGATTTCGGCCTGGTCGCCATCGCGACCTCGGTGCTGGTCATCGTCGAGACAATTTTGGACCTGCCGCTGACGCAGGCGCTGATGCGTCAGCCGTCGCCTTCGGACGATATGTTTGCCACGGCCCTTACCCTCAGCCTGCTTCGAGGCGTGGCCATCAGCACGCTGATGATGATCATCTCCTGGCCGATGGCGCTGATCTATGACGATTCCCGGATTTTCTCTCTTGTCGCCGTGCTCTCCATCGCGCCTGCCATGCGCAGTGTGATCAGCCCGCGCATGGTGTTGTTCATGCAGCGGTTCGATTTCAAACGCGAGTTCGCACTCGATCTCATCACCAAGGGGTCGACACTGCTATTCGGTGTCGGGGTGGCGGTCGCGACCGGCAGCTATTGGGGACTGGCGATCGGCGCGGTTGCAGGCCCGACCGCCGCGGCGATCACCTCCTATGTCTTTGCGCCGATGCGGCCGAGGTTCAGCCTTTCCGAGTGGAAGCACTTTCAGGACATGATCAGCTGGAACACCGTCTCGCAGGTACTGAGTTCGATCAACTGGCAACTGGACCGGCTGCTTTTGCCGCGCTTTACCGGCTTGTCGACGTTCGGCGCCTTCAGCGTCGCCGACAACATCGCCGGTATTCCATACCAGACCTTCGTTGGGCCATTACTGCGTCCGCTGATGGCGGCATTCTCGACCGTCGATGACAGTCGCAATCTGATCGCGGCCTATCTGAAGGCGACGAACGCGATCACCTTCGTTGCCGCGCCCATCCTCCTCGCGCTCGCTTTTCTTGCCGAGCCGTCCGTACGCATTATCGTCGGCGAGAAATGGGCATCCGCGGCGCCGATTCTACAATGGCTGTGCATCGTCAGTCTGCTCGGTCTTCCCACGAACATGATGCCGCCATTGGCTATGGTCCTGAACAAAACCCGCTATCTCGCTCTCCGGATGTTTGCCGAGTTCGCCGTCAGGGTTCCGGTCACCATCCTGGGCGTTGTCTATTTTCAGGTAGCAGGAGCATTGGGTGCGCGGATCGTGGCGGTGCTTGTCGCCTATGCCGCATCGCTCATCATCACGCGGCGGCTGATCGGCGCGACGTTTGCCGCTCAGTTGTATGCCTTTTTACGGCCTCTGGCCGCGAGCTTGCCGATGATCGCTTTCCTGCTGTGGATCGCGCCGATGCTCTCCGCCATGCCTGTCGGCCTCAACCTTGTCGTCAGCCTGGCGCTTTGCGGCGGGGCGGCAGTAGCGATCTTCTGGGCCTTCGCGCTGCTCGTGTGGCAGGTTGTCGGTAGACCCGACGGCATCGAGACCATCGTCGTCCAAAGGCTCATGCCGCGACGAAGCGGGGTTCTCACTTCATGATCGAAACAAGTGCAGTCCAACGATTGGTTTGGCGTTTTCGGAGGAGCAGAATGCGTTACAAGGTATCTTCTAAGGCTTTTGGTTTGCTCATCATCCTCGGACTGGGGGCGTTACCCGGCCAACCGAGCGTCGCCCAGGAGCCGCTCAATATCAATGCCTACCAACTGACGTTCGAGGAGAGTTTCGACAGCCTCGACGTTTCGGCCTGGGGAGAGAAAAGCTCTCGCTGGATCGCCCATACGCCCTGGAACGGCGATTTCGGTGACGCCCGTTTCACCGATCCGGCCCCCGGCTTTCCGTTTACCACCGATCAGGGAATTCTGAAGATCGAAGCGCGCAAGGAGGCCGATGGAACCTGGCGTTCGGGCCTGTTGTCGTCGGTGAACCCGAAAGGCCAAGGATTCTCGCAGCAGTTCGGCTATTTCGAAGCACGGATGAAGCTGCCGCCGGGCAAGGGCGTCTGGCCGGCCTTCTGGCTCATCGGGCTCGACCGGTCGAAATACACCGCAGAGATCGACGTCCTGGAATATTATGGACGCGCGCCCTACGAATTCAGCATGGGCTTTCATATCTGGCGTCAGAGCCAGGGTGGCCAGAACACCACCGGTGGCCATTGGCAAACCGTCCAGGATGGAATTTTGAACAGCGAATATCACACCTACGGCGTCGATATCCAAGCTGACAAGACGAGCTTCTACCTCGACCGCCAGCTCATCTGGAGCTTCGATACGCCGAAGGAGTTCCATATGCCGTTCTATCCGCTGGTGAACCTGGCACTCGGCTCAGGTTGGCCGATCGATGAAACGCCGAATCCTTCCATCCTGCTCGTCGACTATATCCACGTCTACCAGCGGAAGCCCACCGACGCGGCGAATTGAGCAGGGGACGGGGATAGTCGTTCCGTCGCTAACGGCCGCAGCTGAGGCCGGTTTCCGGATCGAAGAGATGCATTGCCTCCTCGTCGAAAAAGAGGGTGAGCTTTTCGTTGTCGCGGATCGGCGTGCGCGGCGGCAGGCAGGCCATCAGGCGCTGATTTCCGGCAAGGACGGTAACGACGAGTTCCGGGCCGGTCAGCTCTGCGACCTCCAGGTTTGCCTCGATCGACGGGCCGGTGCCGCCCGTGCGAAGCGCCTCGGGACGGATGCCGAGGATGAGGTCGCGGCCATTGCCGGCCGTCTCGCGGAAACGGGCGGGCAGGGGCAGGCTGGCATCGGAGCCTGAAAGCGCCAGACGATCGTCACGCACTGTTGCCTTCAGCAGGTTCATCGGCGGCGCGCCGACGAAGGTGGCGACATAGAGTGTTGCCGGATGGTTGTAGATCTCCTCCGGTGTGCCGAGCTGCTCGATGCGGCCGTCGCGCATGACGGCAATGCGGCTGGCCAGCGTCATCGCCTCGATCTGGTCATGGGTGACATAGACGACCGTCGTCTTCAGCATCTGATGCAGCCGCTTGATCTCGGTGCGCATCTCCATGCGCAGCTTGGCGTCGAGGTTGGAGAGCGGTTCGTCGAACAGGAATACCTCAGGCTTGCGCACCAGCGCGCGGCCGATCGCGACGCGCTGGCGCTGGCCGCCGGAAAGCTGGCTCGGCTTGCGGTCGAGCAGGTTTTCGATCTGCAGCAGCTTTGCAGCATCACGCACGGCCTTGTCGCGTTCCGGCGCCGGCACCTTGCGCATTTCCAGGCCGAAACCGATGTTCCGGTGCACCGTCAGGTTGGGATAGAGCGCGTAGGATTGAAAGACCATGGCGATATCGCGGTCCTTGGGATGCACGCCGAGCACCGAGCGGTCGCCAATCCTGACATCGCCGCTCGTCGCCTCGGCAAGGCCGGCAATGATGTTCAGCAGGGTGGATTTGCCGCAGCCGGAGGAACCGAGCAGCACCAGGAATTCGCCGCTTTCCAGCGAGATGTCGATGCCTTTCAGCGTCTCGACGTCGCCATAGGTCTTGCGGATGTTCTGAATTTCGAGTGCGCTCATCGCACTGGCTCCTGCAGGTGTATCGGGCCGCCATAGTTGCGGGGAAGGGTGGAAATGGCGCGCGAGGCAACCTCGGTTCCCGCCATGAGGCAGGAAACCAGCGGCGCATCGCTTGCGAGCGCGGCGAGGAAAGCGGCGTTGAAGACATCGCCGGCGCCGATCGTATCGACGACCTCAACGACGGGTGCGGCCACCGAAACCAAGAGGCCGTCCGGCCCGATCGCGATGGCGCCGTCCGGCCCGCGTTTGACGACGACGATCGCACCCTCCGGCATATGCGACCTGATGTGACGGGCGGCCTCGATCGGATCGGCGATGCCGGCAAGCGTCGTCGATTCAACCTCATTCAGCAGCGCGATGCCGCTGCGGGAGAGCCAGGCGCGTGTCGCCGCGCAATTCTCGTCTGTCCAGCCGTCGAGCGGCCAGCCGGTATCGAGGGCGATGGTGATGCCGTGACTGTCGGCCCAGTCGAGCAAGGCGTCATATTCTCTCGTCAGATCGTCGGTCAGGAACGAGCCGCAGAGAAGGGCATAACCGCCCTGAAGCCTCTCGCCCTCGATGACCGCGAAGACATCTGCCAGGCTGAAGCGCGGCAGGTGACCCCTTGTGGTGAAGAAGGTGCGTTCGCCGTCCGGATGGGTGATGCCGACGGAGAGTGTCGTTTTCTCATGACGCACCGGCCATTTCTCTGAACGGCGGCCGAAGGCTTCTCGCAGCCAGCGGCCGAACTGGTCACTGCCGATGTTGGCGGCGATCTCGAATTCGACGCCAAGCGCTTGCCAGGCGAGCGCGCTGTTGCCGGCTGCTCCGCCGACCCGCAATTCGTCATGGTCGACGATGATTTCCGTCCCGGCCTTCGGCCAGGGGGCGGCCGGTCCAAGAATCAGGTCGACATTGACGTTGCCGATGACTGCAAGTGGCCGCATTCATTCGCTCCGGGTGATTTTGGTGGATCGAACAGGCGTTCCGGCATTCTCCACGCGAGTATCGGCAAAGGCGATCATCAGCCGCTGGGCAACCGGCAGCATGGCGAAGATCGTGGCAAGGCCGGTTGCAGGGGCAAAGCGGATCGTCACTGCGCCGGCGACCGGCGCTTGCCCGGATGCGTCGAACAGGATGACGGGGGCGCCGGTCTCGACGGCGGATGCCGCCATTGCGGTGACCAGGCCGGCCGTCTCGTCCGAGCCGCGGAAGAGCACGACGCCGATCTCCGGCCCCAGCATCTCCATTGGTCCGTGACGCAACTGGCCACCCTCCAGCGAGAAGCAGGGACGACGCGACAGTTCCGTCAATCCGAGCGCCAGCGCCTCGGCGACACCCTGCAGCCGCCGGCCTGAGGTGACGACGGTCGCGACGTTTTCGAGGGCGGCGAGGGCGTCGGCGATGTCCTGGTCTTCAGGCGCCCTGAGGACGGCAAGCGCGGCGCCCGGATCTTCTCCGAGGGCGGCAAGGATTGCCAGATGCAGGGCGAAGGTTACCGTCAGGCTGCGGGTGGCGGCGAAGGCAAGCTCGGTGCCGCCGCTACCCACCAGCGACGGGGTCGTTCTTGCAAGGAAGGAACTGCCTTCGAGCGTCAGGCCGAAGGTCTCCGCCGTGCCGCCGGTCTCGTCGAACCAGCGCACGACCTCGGCACTTTCGCCGGATTGCGAGGTGACGAAGATCGTCCTGCCGCTGATCGGCAGCGGCTGGCCGAGCTGCTCGGACAGCGGCAAGGCGAGGGCATCGATGCCGAGCGCGCGGTAGAGCGGCTCGACGGCACGGTTGACGGCGTGCGAGCCGCCCATGCCGATCAGCAGCAGCCGGCCGGTTTTCTTCAGCGAGGCGGCGGCCCTGGCCGCCATCGGCCGGGCAGCTTCGTAGGAGGCGATCGCATCGACATGCTGGCGCGCCATTTCGCGATCGATCGCGGCAAGTCCGGCCGGCCGGATTGTTTCTTCTGTCATGTTCATCCCTTGACGCCGCCGCTGGTAAGCCCGGAAATCAGGGCGCGTTGCATGACGAGGCCGATCAGCACGGGAGGCAGGGCGGCGAGCACGCCTGCCGTCGCGATCAGTCCGTAATCGGAAACGCGGCCGCCGGCGAGATCGGCGATGGCGACGGTCAGCGTCTTGGCGCGCTGGTCCGAGGTGAAGAGCAGCGCATAGAAGAATTCATCCCAGGCAAGCAGGAATGCAAAGAGGCTCGACGTCGCGACCACGGGGGCGGCGAGCGGCAGCGTGATGATCCGCAATGTCTGGAACAGGCCGGCGCCGTCGATCATCGCGGCGGATTCAATCTCACGCGGGATGGAATCGAAGCCCGATTTCATCAGCCAGGTGGTGAAGGGCGCGAGAATTGTCAGATAGACGAGGGCGAGGCCGAAGACGTTGTTCAGCATGCCGAGATGGGAGAGGCTCATATAGAGCGGCACGGCGAGCGCCACCGGCGGCAACATGTAGGTGGCGATCACCATCGACAGCGACCAGCCGACGGAAGGCGTGCGCGACACCGCCCAGCCGGCCGGAATCGCAAGCGCGATGGCGGCGATCGTCGCCATGCCCGCCACCTCGATGCTGTTGCGCAGCGATGAGGTGAAGGCGGCGCCGGCGCTGTTTTCGAGCGTCGAAAGCAGCACGGCGTAGCGCGAGAAATCCGCCGTCTGCGGCCACCAGCGCAGGGGTTTTGCGGCAAGATCGGCGGCCGGCGAGATGCTCATGATGAACAGCCACAGGATCGGCGCCAGGATGACGGCGGCGAGCAGCAGCGCGCAGAGATGGATGAAGGCGGAAAAGAGCGGGCTCTGGCGTTCCATCAAGCGGCACTCCCGGCGGTCTTGCGCACCAGGGCGGCGTAGCCGGCGGCAAGCAGCGTCACCAGCAGCGTGACGATCAATGCCAGCGAGGCGCCGGAGCCTGCCCGCTGGAAGGAGAAGGCTTCCTGATAGACGAGGATCGACAGTGTACGCGTGCTGTTGGCCGGGCCGCCGCGGGTCATGACCCAGATGATGTCGAAGACCTTGAAGGCTTCGATCGTGCGCAGCACCAAGGCGACCATCAGCGGGCCGGCGAGATAGGGGAGGATGACGAAGCGGAAGCGGGCGAAAGCACCGGCGCCGTCGACCAGCGAGGCGGCGGTGATGTCGCGCGGCACGGCCTGAAGTGCGGCCAGTGCGATCAGCGCCACCAGCGGAAAATTCTTCCAGCAGTCGGCGACGATGAGGGCTGCCAGCGCCGTGCCCGGCTCGCCGAGCCAGGAGCGGTAGGCCTCCAGCAGACCGAGTTGGGTCAGTGCGGCATTCAGCGCGCCGTATTCCGGATTGTAGATCAGCCGCCAGAGCGTGGCGTTGACGACGGTCGGCAGTGCCCAGGGCAGGATCATCAGGGCGCGAAGCACGGTGCGGCCGCGAAACTGCTGGTTCAGCAACAGCGCCGCCAGAACGCCGATCACCATTTCGGCGGCGACCGAGATGATCGCGAACCATGCGGTGGTGATCAGCGTGCGCTGGAAATTCGAGCCGGAGATCATCTTGGTATAATTGTCGATGCCGACGAAGTTTCCTTGTGTGCCGACGAGCTTGGCATCGGTGAAGGAGAGACCGATAGTATCAATCAGAGGCCAGCCGATGACTGATATCATCACCACGAGAAGCGGCAGCATCAAAAGCCACGCGCGGGTTGTCAGCCAAGTGCCCGACATCGAGGCGACCCTTCTTCATTCATAGGTTATCGAAAGCGAACCGGGCGACGGCGGGCGCCACCCGGGTTTCATGCTTTGCTCAGAGGCCGCTATTGTCGGCCGCCGACTTCAGCGCGTCTTCGGGCGAGGACTGGCCGAGCAGCGATTCCTGGATCGCCTGCTGCAGCGCGGTCGAAAGCTCCTGATATTTCGGTGTCGTCGGACGCGGATACATGGCGGCAAGGCCGATCTTGGCGGCGGAGATCAGCTCCTCCTGGCCCTTGGTGACAGCAGGGTCTTCATAGGAGGATGCCCAGATCGGCAGGCTGAGCTTGGCATAGGCATTCTGCGTCGCCTGCGATGTCATGAAGGTGATGTACTTCCAGGCCTCATCAGGATGCTGGCTGGCCGAGGTGATGCCGAGGCCCATCGAGCCGTTGACGGCCGAAGCCTCGCTCTTGCCGGCAACACCCGGCGCCGGCACGACGCCGACCTTGCCCGCGACCTTGCTGTCCTTCGGATTGTTGGCCATGTTGTACATGTAGGTCCAGTTCAAAGCGAAGGCGGCATCGCCGTTTTCGAAGACCTTGCGGACGTCCTCTTCCAGGAATTCCTTGGAGTTCGGATTGGTCAGGCCCGAGGAATAGCTGGAGACCATGTATTTCAACGCATCGAGGCCGCCGCCGGTCTGGAAGGCCGGCTTGCCGTCCTTGAGGAAATCGCCGCCATAGGCGCTGACGAGCGTGGTGTAGTCGCAGATCGCGGCCTCGGCCTGCGACCAGCTCCAGGCGATCGGCGTGGCGAGCAGGCCCTTGTCCTTGATGGTCTTTGCCTGCTCGGTCAACTCGTCCCAGGTTTTCGGCGGCGCCTTGATGCCGGCCTTTTCAAGGATTTCTTTGTTGTAGAACAGGTATTTGGTGTCGAGGATCCACGGCATGCCGTAATATTTGTAGTCGTACTGCACGGTGGTCCAGGCGCCCGGCAGCACGCCCTTCTTCATCTCGTCGGTGACACGAGAGGAGACGTCGACCAGAACCTTGTTGGTGGCGTATTCGGCCGGCCAGATGACGTCGAAGAGGACGACGTCGTAACCGCCGCCGGACCCTTGCGCCAGCACCGTCTTGTCGTGCAGGCCTTCATAGGGAACGAATTCGAGATTGACCTTGATGTCGGGGTTCGCCTTGGCGAAGGCGTCGGTCATGGCGCGCACATCGGCCTCGCTATAGGCGGCCTGTGCCATGAAGAGCGCGTTCAGCGTCGTTTCGGCGAAAGCGTGCGGCGCAAAGGATGCGCCGATCAAGGCCGCACCGAGAAGCGTCTTGTTAAGGGATTTCAGCATTGCAGCCTCCAGTTTTTGACATTTACGCATTGCCGAGGGCGGACTTCGCCGCCCTCGGCGTTCGAGAAGGCGCGTGTTGAAAACGTGCCAGTCCATCATCTCGGAGCGTCGTCGGAGGCCTCGCTGGGCTTCCTGCGTTCCCTGGGACTCTCCGGTCCCTCATTAAGTCAAATGTATTGACTTAATACTTCTTCAACATTCTAA
Organism: Rhizobium anhuiense bv. trifolii; assembly: GCF_024346605.1. NCBI lineage: Bacteria > Pseudomonadati > Pseudomonadota > Alphaproteobacteria > Hyphomicrobiales > Rhizobiaceae > Rhizobium > Rhizobium anhuiense. The sequence continues at coordinate 4,042,218 of NZ_CP098803.1, read as the reverse complement.
TGGAGTCAAGAGGCAATTGCAGATGAATGACAGTCGACCGATCCGGGCCAAGAGCGGCACCAATCACGAAGGCACCAGCGCCCATAACCGGCGCGTGATGATCGATGCCCTAAGGATCAACGGTGCGCTTTCACGCGCCGATCTGGCGCGGGCGACGCGGCTGACCAAACAGACGGTGTCCAATATCATCGAGGAACTCGAACGCGACGGTCTCGTCAGTTCGCAGGAGGCGGTGCGGAAGGGCAGGGGCCAGCCCTCGACGCCCTACGGCCTGGTGCCCGAGGGCGCCTTTGCGATCGGTCTGCAGATCGACCGGCATGTGACGCGGGCGGTCGCCGTCGATCTGGTCGGCAGCGTTCTCGTGCGTGACGAGGCCGGCCTGCCGCCAGGCGGTCCGTTTAACGGGACGAAGGTCATCCTTGATCTCGTCGCCGGCGTGCGGTCGAAGCTCGCCGGGATCGTCCAGCAATCGGAAAAGCGGCTGGTCGGCCTCGGCGCCGCCATGCCCGGACCCTTCGGGGTCGCCGGCAGCGGCGACGATCCGTGGATGATGGAGGCTTGGCAGAAGTTTCCATTGCTGGAAACGCTGGCCGCCGGCACCGGGCTCGATGTCGGCCTGCAGAACGATGCGGCCGCGGCGGCGACCGCCGAGCGTATGGTGGGAGCCGCCCATGGCCTCGACCATGCCGTCTGCCTCTTCGTCGGCTATGGCATCGGTGCCGGCCTCATTCTGAACGGCGAGCTTTACCGCGGCGCCAACGGCAATGCCGGCGAGATCGGCATGGCATTGCTGTTTGCCGACGGCAAATCGACGCCGCTCGAACATCGCGCCTCGCTCGCCTCGCTCTACCAGCATCTGTCGATCGATCCCGCCGATCCTGACCTTTATGCGCGGATCAACGAGCTTGCCTTAAGGGGCGATCACGGCATCCGCGCCTGGGTCGAGGCGGCCGCAGCGGACCTGCGCTGGAGCATCCATCTCCTCGAGACGCTGTTCGATCCGCAGACGGTGATCCTCTGCGGCAGCGCGCCGGAAGCGCTGGTAAGCAGGCTGTTTGCGGCGATCGGCCCGCTGCTGCCGTCGATCGCCGAGCGCCGCGGCCGGACACTGCCGCGCCTGCAGCCGGGCATAGCCGATCCCTGGTCGGTGGCGCTGGGTGCCGCCGCCGGGCCGATCAGTCGTGCATTCGATCCACGTTTTGCCGCGATCCTGAAGGATTCCCGTCAGTCCTGAGGCTGAAACCAGTGTTGCACACCAGTGCAACGGCAAAAAATGCGGGCTGTTGGCAAGTTTCGTTAGGATGGTTCGGGCGAATAAATCCGTCCGGTCGAAATATAAATAAATATTGCATTCCCCCTAAAATTCCATTGTTTTGAATGTAATAGAAATTTACTCGCAATATGCTAAAGAACTCCTCGAAATTTCTCCAAATATATCTCCGATATCGGCGAATAACAACTATGTGAATTTTTTATGACAACTGGATTTCGATCATTTCATGTCATGGAATATTCATTGGCCGCGGCAATTTGAACCCGCTAATAGGGCGTGCGCTGAAAGTGCGCGTCCCTTTTACGTTCGAGGTTCTCATGCAAGCCAAGCTTCTCGGCGCCGTTGGCGCCCTTCTCGCTACAGCGTTTCTTGCTGGTCCCGCCGCCGCCGCCGATAAGACCAAGATCGACTTCTGGTTCGGCAACTCCGGTGACATTGCCAAGCGTGTCCAGGAACAGTGCGATCGCTTCAACCAGTCGCAGGCCGATTACGAAGTCGTCTGCACCAGCCAGGGTAGCTACGATGCGTCCTTGCAGAACACCATCGCTGCCTTCCGCGCCGGCAAGCAGCCGACCATCGCCCAGGTCTCCGATGCCGGCACGCTCGATATCATGCTCTCCGGCGCCTATTATCCGGCCAACAAGCTGATGGCCGACATGGGTTATACCGTCGACTGGAACGATTATTTCTCAGGTATATCGGGCTATTACGCGACCTCGAAGGGTGAGATGTACTCCTTCCCCTTCAATTCCTCGACCGCTCTGCTCTACTGGAACAAGGACGCCTTCGCCAAGATCGGCAAGGATCATGCTCCGGCAACCTGGAAGGAAGCAGGCGAAGACCTCAAGGCTCTGAAGGATGCAGGCTATGCTTGTCCGCTCGGCTTCGACATCTCCAACAACGAAGTCTGGCAGTACATCGAGCAGTTCGAAGCCGTCAACGGCGAAGCCATCGCCACGAAGAAGAACGGCTTTGAAGGTCTCGACGCCGAGCTGGTGTTCAACAAGAACCCGCTTCTGGTCAGCTATATCAAGGACCTCAAGTCCTGGTATGACAACAAGCTTGCCGTGATCAAAAACAAGGCCGTCGGCCAGACCTTCGTCGAAGCCTTTGCCGCCGGCGATTGCCAGGTCATCCTGACCTCGGTCGGCGACCATGGCAATGTTGGCCGCACCGCCAAGCAAGGCATGAACTGGGGCGTTTCCATGCTCCCGACCTACGGCGACGCAACCCGTCACAGCTCTTACGTCGGCGGCGCTTCGCTTTGGGTTCTGAAGGGCCATTCGGACGCTGAATACAAGGCTGCCGCTGCCTTCTTCAACTTCATCGCAAAGCCGGAAGAAGCTCTAACCTGGTCGACCGTTACCGGCTACATCCCGGTTCGTAACTCCGGCTTCGAATATCTCAAGAAGCAGGGCTTCTACGACAAGGCGCCTTACGCCGGCCGCGAACTCGCCATTCAGAGCCTGACCGCATCGCCTGCCGGTGACGCGGCTCCGCACGGCATCCGCCTCGGTGGCCTGCTGCAGGTCCGCACCGAAATCGCCAATGGTCTGCAGGCCATCTTCGTCAACAATGCCGATGTCCAGGCTTCGCTCGACGGCGCTGCCGAACGCGGCAATACGCTCCTGCGCCGCTTCCAGCAGACCTATAAGAACGTTCAGCTCCCCTGATCGCCCGATATATGCCGCACCCGGCCCGCGTCGCGCGCCGGGTGCGTCTTTGTAAGTTCCCTTATCGGCCGCGGATGCGTACTCGCCGCCCGCGTCTAAAGCGCGCCGCTCGCGCTTTAGATCTTTATGTCGATGCATGTCGTTACCGCAAAACCGCTGCACACTTTTGCGCGACATGCTTTAAACCAAACCAGGACGAAAACGACCACTCATGGAAAAGCGCGTCACTTTCTCCTCGACGACGATCGGACTGCTCTTCGCATTTCCGATGCTGCTGCTGATCTTCGTCTTCTTCTATTGGCCAAGCGCGCAGGCGCTCTATTGGGCGTTCACGCTTGAGCAGCCATGGGGCGGCGGCAATGCCTGGGTCGGTTTCGACAATTTCAAACAGTTGCTCACCGATCCGATCTATTGGGACTCGATCACCCGTAGCATGATCTTCGGCTTCAGCTCGACGGCGATTGCCATGGGACTGGCGCTCATCCTGGCGCTTTTGACCGATCGTGAACTGCGCGGCCACAAGGTCTACCGGTCGGTGTTCATCTGGCCTTACGCAATTGCCGCTCCCGCTCTCGGGCTCGCCTTCCGCTTCATCCTGGCGCCGGAGGCTGGCCTGCTGTCGGTCATCAATCACGTCTGGCCCGGTCTCTGGAACCCGGCGCTCGACGGCAAGGATGCGATGATCGCCGTCATCGTCGCCTTCTCCTGGAAATATATCGGCTACAACTTCATCTTCTTCCTCTCGGCGCTGCAAGGCATTCCGCGCTCGCTGATCGAGGCGGCGGCCATGGACGGTTCGGGGCCGATGCGCCGGATCTGGGATATCCAGCTGCCCTTGCTGACGCCGACGCTGTTTTTCCTGCTCGTCATCAACATCACAGAGAGCTTCCAGGATTCCTTCGGTATCGTCGACGTCATGACCCAAGGCGGGCCGGCGCGCGCCACCGAACTCATGGTCTACAAGATCTATTTCGACGGCTTCAGAGGTCTCGATTATTCCGGCGCTGCGGCGCAGTCGATCATCCTGATGGTGCTCGTCGTCCTTCTCACCATCTTCCAGTTCCGCTTCATCGAGCGGCGCGTGCACTACAAGTGAGGTCGCGGACATGATCGAACGCACGCCGATATTCAACTTCATCTGCTATACGCTTCTTGCGCTCGGCATGGTGATCGCGCTCCTGCCTTTCGCCATCGTCATCATCGCGTCGACGCTGGATCTGGAAACGGTCAATCGCGTGCCGCTGCCGCTCACGCCGGGCTCGCATTTCTGGGAAAACGCCGAGGCCGCCTGGGTTCGCGCCGACCTCGGCAACAAGCTGTTCCACAGCATCATCTTCGCCACGACGGTCGGTGCCGGCAAAGTCATGCTTTCTTCCATGGCGGCTTTCTCGATCGTCTATTTCCGCTTCCGTGGCCGCTATGTGATTTTCTGGATCATCTTCATCACGCTGATGCTGCCGCTGGAAGTCCGCATCGTGCCGACCTATTCGATTGCGGCCAACGCGCTGCAGCCTTTCCAGACGATCCTCGACGTCACCGGGATAAGCTGGCTCGTCTCGCAGATCACCGGCATTCAGATCAAGCTCGAATGGGGTCTGCTGAATTCCTATCCCGGTCTCGTTCTGCCGCTGGTCGCCACGGCGACCGGCACCTTCCTTTACCGGCAGTTCTACCTGACGGTTCCGGACGAGCTGGCCGAAGCCTCGAAGATGGACGGTTCGGGCCCGGTCCGGTTCTTCTGGGATATTCTGCTGCCGCTTTCGCGGCCGAATATGATCGCGCTGTTCACCATCATGTTCGTCTGGGCCTGGAACCAGTATCTCTGGCCGTTGCTGATCACCACCGATCCGAATTTCGGCATTGCGGTGACGCAGTTGAAGACCCTGATCCCGTCCGAATTCGGCCTGCCCGACTGGAACGTCGCCATGGCTGGAACCCTGATCATCATGTCGCCGCCGCTGGTGCTCGTCATCCTGATGCAGCGCTGGTTCGTGCGCGGCCTTATCTCCACCGAGAAGTGAAGGAGTACTCCCTTGGCACCGATCTCCATTCGTGGCGTGAAGAAGAACTACGGCAAGACCCCCGTCGTCCACGGCGTCGATCTCGACATCCAGTCGGGTGAGTTCATCGTCATCCTCGGCCCGTCCGGCTGCGGCAAGTCCACGCTGCTGCGTATGATCGCCGGCCTCGAGGAAATCAGCGGCGGCGAAATCGCCATCGATGGCCGTGTCGTCAACCAGATGGAGCCGCGCGAACGCGGCTGCGCCATGGTGTTCCAGAACTACGCGCTTTACCCGCATATGAGCGTCGCCGAGAATATCGGCTATGCCTTGAAGGTGGCCGGCGTTTCGACGGCGGAGCGTACGCGGCGCATCGGCGAAGTCGCCAAGGCGCTCAGCCTCGAACCCTTCCTCGACCGTCGGCCGGCCGCCCTTTCCGGCGGCCAGCGGCAGCGCGTCGCCATGGGCCGCGCGATGATCCGCGAGCCGAAGGTGTTTCTCTTCGACGAGCCGCTATCGAACCTCGACGCCAAGCTGCGCATCGCCATGCGCGCCGAAATCCGACGCCTGCACCGCCGCCTCGGGGCCACCTCGATCTTCGTCACGCATGACCAGACGGAGGCGATGACGCTGGCCGACCGGCTGGTGGTGATGAACGGCGGCAGGGTGGAGCAGGTCGGCACGCCGGAAGAAGTCTATCATCATCCGGTCTCGCGCTTCGTCGCCGGTTTCGTCGGAACGCCGGCGATGAACCTGCTCGAGGGTACGATCAATGACGAGGGCGTCTTCGTCTACGACCAGAGCCGCAAGGTCGTGCTGCCGCGCGAGCGCGCCGCACCGCTGAAAGGCAAACGCGTCGTGCTCGGCATGCGCGCCGAAGCCGCCCGGCTGGTGGCCCCGGATGCGCCGGGTGCCCTCACCGCAACGGCCGATTTCATCGAAGAGCTTGGCGCAAGCCGTGTCGTCCACGCCGATTTCGACGGGCTGCCCTTTGCCGTGGCGCTGACCGAGGCGGTGAAGGTGAAGTCGGGAGATCCGATCGGCATCGCGATCGATTACGACCAGATCCACCTCTATGCCGCCGATACCGGCCGAATCATCGAGAACACTGCCATGAGCGGCGCCGGCGTCGTTCACGCCTGAGCGCGCCGCAGGCGTTTCCGTTCGTGTGAGCGCCCGATATCAGCGATGGATCGGGTCGAGCCACGGGACGTCTTCCGGCTTTTCGACCGGCTCGATGTCGAGATTGACGACGACCGGTTCCTGGCCCGAGCGGACGAGCACGCATTCCAGCGTCTCGTCGCGGCTGGCGTTGATCTCCTGGTGCGGCACATAGGGCGGAACATAGATGAAATCGCCGGGGCCGGCCTCGGCGGTATATTCCAGATGTTCGCCCCAGCGCATGCGGGCCTTGCCCTTGACCACGTAGATGATGCTTTCGAGATCGCCGTGGTGATGGGCGCCGGTCTTGGCGTTGGCATGGATCGTTACCGTGCCGGCCCAGATCTTTTCGGCGCCGGCACGCGCATTGTTGATCGCAGTCGCGCGGTTCATGCCCGGCGTCTGCGCGGTATTCGGATCGAGCGAATTGCCGGGAATGACCTTGACGCCATGTTCGCGCCAGTCGACATGATGGTGCTCGTGGTCGTCGCTCATGCCTTGCCTCCTGCTTCGATTTGGTCAGTCTAGGCCGGCGCCGGGCGGCAGCCAAGCGGATTTGCCCGCACAATATCTTGGCGCCCCGATAGCTTCTGTGCACATAGGAAAGAACGGACCCGATGAGCCACCTCCCGCAGATCGACTACGACACGGCTTCGGAAGAGATTCGTGCGGCGCATGACGAAGAAATCAGGCTGCGCGGACGGATGACCAATATGAAGCGGACACTGCTGCATTCGCCCGCCGCCCATCGCATCTACGCCGAATGGTTCACGCTGCGGGCCGAACTCGATCCTGCTGTCAACGACCGGGCGATCTGGATCTTCTCGCATGCAATCTCGAAGGCGGCGCAATCGAAAATCGCCATCACCTTCTTTCGCCAGGCGCTGATCAACAATGGCTTCAATCCGGACGCACTTGAGCTTTCCGAGGAGGAAGCGCTGCTCGACGCTTTCGGCAAGGCGATCGTTGCCGATTCCAACGCCGTACCCGCCGAACTCTGGGCGAAGCTGAAACAGCGCTACGAGATCAAGGTGCTTGTCGATCTCATCGCCTTCGCCGGCATCATGCTGGCGACCGCCGTCTTCAACAATGTCGTCGACGTCGATTTCGACCCCGAGCTTGAAGCTTTCGCCGAAGGCGCCAATTCCGCCTAACCGAGTGCGGCGATCGCGCCCCTGACGGCGTCCGCGCCGGGTCTGGTCGGCCGGTATTCCAGCCCGACGGCGCCGTCGTAGCCATTGGCGAAGATCCAGTCGAGGCGATGGGCAAGGTCGATTTCGCCGGAGCCCGGTTCGTTGCGGCCGGGGTGATCGGCGACATGGACGTGGATGATGCGATCGAGGCGGCCCTCGAGCACATCCTCGGTGCGCTCGTCCATCACGGCGGAATGGTAGATGTCGTAGACGATGCCGATCTCCGGGCGGGCGACGTCATCGATGATGTCGACGCCTTCGAGGGTCGAATCGAGGAAATAGCCGACATGGTCGATGCGGATGTTGAGCGGCTCGACGCCGAGGCGCACACCGCTGCCTGCAAGAATATCGGCGCCGGCCTTCAGTGTTTCAGTCAGCGCCCGGCGCTGTTCTTGCCGGCTGAGGGCCGGGAGATCGTCGCCCGCCTGGGCAATCAGCACCGGCGCGCCGAGACGCCTGGCGACAGTGACGGATTCGGCAAGGCCTTTCAGCCAAGCCTGCCGGTTGGCGGCGTCGGTCAACGCGATCATCGGTTCGGCGACGAGGCTGGTGACGGCAAGGCCGGTTTCCTTCAGTGTCGCCTCGATCGCGTCCAGATCCTTGTCGCTCCAGCGCCAGAATTCGATTGCCGTCAGGCCGGCAGCATGGGCGCGGCGGATGCGGTCGGGAAAGCGGTCGCCCTCTTCGGCAAACAGCCACTCTATGCAGGCTGAATAACGTCGCATGAAAACTCCTCCCATCCTGTTGGTGTAGGCATGCGACAGATCGCAGCCTCTCGCAAGAGGCGTTCGGGCGCTTGACGCCCGGGTTCATTGGCGGAACACTCAGCATATCAGGCCGGGATCTCCGGCCGTTGCGGAGGAAGACATGGATCTCGGATTGAAGGGAAAGACTGCCGTCATAACAGGCGCGTCGGTCGGTATCGGACTGGCGATCGCCGAGGGGCTGGCGGCTGAGGGCGCCAATCTCGTGCTGGCGGCCCGCGGCGGCGATCGGCTCAAGGCGGAAGCCGCCCGTATCGCCGAGAAGTACGGTGTCGACGCCATCGCTGTTGCCGCCGACGTGGCGACGGCTGGGGGAACCGAGGCGATCATTGCGGCGGCGGCCGAAAAAGGCGGGGCCGATATCCTCATCAACAATGCCGGCACCGGATCGAATGAGACGGTGATGGAGGCGCCGGACGAGAAGTGGCAAGCCTATTGGGACCTGCATGTGATGGCCGCCGTGCGGCTGGCGCGCGGCATCGCGCCGCAGATGAAGGAACGCGGCGGTGGTGTGATCCTGCACAACGCCTCGATCTGTGCCGTTCAGCCGCTGTGGTACGAACCGATCTACAATGTCAGCAAGTCGGCGCTGATGATGTTTTCGAAGACACTGTCGACCGAGCTCATCAAGGACAATATCCGTGTCAACTGCGTCAATGCCGGCCTTATCCTGACGCCCGACTGGATCAAGACCGCCAAGCAGTTGACGGCCGAAACCGGCGGCAACTGGGAAGGCTACCTGCAGAGCGTCGCCAACGAACACGCCGCCTCCAAACGCTTCGGCACGCCGGAGGAACTGGCGAATGTCTTCGTCTTCCTGAGTTCGGAGCGCGCGAGCTATTGCATCGGCTCGACCTATTTCGTCGATGGCGGCATGCTGAAGACGATTTGACGGCGGCCGCCGGCAGGGCTCGGCAAGTCGATCTTTCGCAAGACTGCCGGGCCGGCCTGTGGACGTTGCCGATACAAGCTATAAATAATAGCTATTTTGTTGTATGTTCACGCTTTTGACGCTATTTGCCTGCTATTGGCAGGATAAATACTGCGATTCTACAAGGCGACGACGATGCTGACGAAAAAGGGAAAATACGGGCTGAAGGCGCTGGTCGATCTGGCGCGGCTGGCGCCGGGCGAGACTGCCTTCATCAACGATATCGCGGCCCGCAACAATATCCCGAAGAAGTTCCTCGATACGATCCTGCTGGAACTGCGCAATGTCGGCATCCTGCGCTCGAAGAAGGGGCCGGGCGGCGGCTATTCGCTGTCGCGGCCGGCCTCGGAAATCCGCATCGGCCATGTCATCCGCACGCTCGACGGGCCCCTAGCACCGATTCGCTGCGCCAGCCGGACGGCGTACGAGGCCTGCGACGACTGCGCCGATCCTGAGACCTGTCAGGTGCGGCGCTCGATGACCGATGTTCGGGACGCGATCGCCGCCATTCTCGACAATATGACCCTCGAGCAATTCGTCGCCGACGGCGGCCGCATCGAAGGCGCTAAGGAACAGTTCCCGATCTCCGCCGCCAGCTGATTAGGCGCCACCGACCTTCGACATGTATTCGCCTGCGGTATGCACCAATCTATCCCGCGGCAGCGAAAGCGCGTGAATGCGGGCATTCCGCCAATGGCGGTCGAGATTGAGCCCGATGCCTGCTGATGTTCCCCCTGCAAGTTCGAACAGCGCGTTTGCGGTGTCGAGCGCCGTTTCCCCGGCAAGGACCGCGGCCGCCGAGGCGGAGAAATGCGCGTCCGCCATCGCTGCCTCGACAGGATTGACCTGGGCGATGTCGAGCTTGCGGCCAGCCCGTTCCAAGGCCGCCGCTGTCGCTTCCATGCGGATGGCGCGTTCGCCGATCCGGGGAAGAACCGTCGTGCTGCGATCGCCGATCGCGGTCATCAGGTCGCTCCATGCGGCTCGCGCGATGCCGAGGCCGACGCCGGCCTTGAGCAGCAGGCCGAGCGAGATGCCGGTCGAATGTCCGGACGAGGGGGCAGGCGCAACCGCATCGGCATTGACATGAAGCGTGCCGACGATCGCCGTCGCCGATCCATTGGTGCGTTGGCCGAAGCCGTCCCAATCGTCGACCACCTGCACGCCTTCGTCATCGCGTGCGAGGTAGAGCGTCACCGGGCGGCTGGGCGGAGCGGTGGCGGCTGCGGCGATCCAGTCGGCGAACAGAATACCGGGCACTTGGCGCGTGCGCCCGCTGAGGCGATAGCCCGGGCCTTCGGCCGTAAGCTCGGCCTCGTCAGTAAAGGCGGCGCCGGCGAAGCGGTCGCCGAGCAGCACACGGGCAAACAGCGATGCCTTCAAATCCTCGCCGGCCTGGGTACGGAGCGTTTCCAGTGCGCAAAAATGATTTTCCAACGCCTCGCCGATCGAGGCGTCGCCCTCGGCGATGATCGCAACGATTTCGGCGAGCAGGGCGTTCGACACGTCGAGTCCTTCATGGTCAGGCGGTACGGCGATTGCCGTCAGCCCCGATACCGACAGCGCATCGAGCTCGGCAAAGGGCAGGATGCGGTTGATATCGCGTTCGCTCGCCTGGTGCCGGAATGCGGCAGCGAGGTCGCGGGCGGCGGATATCGCCTCCTCTTCGCTTTCGATGCGATGCGCGGGAGGCCTCAAGCTCTCATGAAACTGCGATACCGTTCCCATCGGTCACTCTTTCCTCGACGGATACAGGAGTGAGGGATTAGCCCTCGAATGATAAGACCGGTTTTTCTACAAAACCCGAATGGTTTGAATTTTCTTACCAGCTTGATTGCCCTGTTCTCCACGCTACTTACGGTGAAGTGGGGCTTCCTTGATTGAGAAACATGATGAGCGACTCTCGTGCTCGCAACAGCGAGGTTTCGAAAATGGCGCGCCAGCCGAGACCGCGTCTGACGCTGGATATTGCCGCTATCCCAACCTATGCGATCGGCGACATTCACGGCCGGTACGATCTGCTTGTGAAAGCCGAGGAAGCGATCCTGCGTGATGGCGCGCGGCTGCCCGGGCGCAAGCTGATCGTCACGCTCGGCGACTATATCGACCGAGGCCCGGAATCGGCACAGGTTATCGGCCATCTCATGGAGCCACCACCTGATGGATTCGACCGCATCTGCCTTGCCGGCAATCACGAAATCGCCATGCTCGACTATATCGACGGCTGGATCTCCTATGACGATTGGATGCAGATGGGGTCGGCGGAGCTGCTCAAATCCTATGGGCTCGATCCGGACCACCTGCCCCTGGTCTTCCCCACCGGCGCAAAACTCGATGCCTTCATCCGCCAGTCGTTGCCGCGTACGCATATCGATTTCATGCGGGCGATGCCTGTCCTGCTGGAAACCCCAAGCGTGATTTTCGTGCATGCCGGCATCAATCCGAAACTGCCGCTCGACAGGCAGACGGACGAGGATCTGGTCCTCATCCGCCAGCGATTTCTCGAAAGCCGGGTGCCGTTACCGAAACTCATCGTTCACGGCCATACGCCGAACGACAAACCCGATATACGGCCGAGGCGGCTCAATATCGATACGCGCGCTTATCGCAGCGGCAAACTCACCGTCGCGCGCCTGTGGCAGGGCCAGGTGCATCTGTTTTCGACCTAACTTGCGCGCGTGTTTCTTCAGAGCCGGGTGGGTCGCTCAGACGACCCCTTCCTCGACCGGTTCCGTCTTTGCCGGTTCTACCGTAGCCGGCCGGTTGCGGCGCCAGCCGCGCAGCACGACGTAGAAGACCGGCGTCAGGAACAGACCGAAGATCGTCACACCGAGCATGCCCGAGAAGACGGCGGTGCCGAGCGACTGGCGCATTTCGGCGCCAGGGCCGGTGGCGATGGCAAGCGGCAGAACACCGAAGATGAAGGCGAATGCCGTCATCAGGATCGGGCGCAGGCGAAGATGGCTGGCCTCGATGGCCGCTTCCACCGGCGACTTGCCTTCCTCTTCCGCCTGCCTGGCGAACTCGACGATCAGAATGGCGTTTTTGGCCGCAAGACCGATCAGGACGATCAGGCCGATCTGCGTCAGGACATTGTTGTCCATGCCCCGCAGCGAGACCCCGATCAGCGCCGCGAGCACCGCAAGCGGGACGATGAGAATGATCGCGAGCGGCAGAACCCAGCTTTCATATTGGGCCGCCAGCGCCAGGAAGACGAAGACGACGGAGAGGGCGAATATGTAGATGGCCGTGTTGCCGGTGTGGGTCTCCTGATAGGCGAGTTCCGTCCATTCGAAGGTCGTGCCCTGCGGCAGGATCTTCGCCGCCAGCGCTTCCATCTTGGCGATGGCATCGCCGGTCGACGTGCCCGGCGTCGGATTGCCCTGAAGCGGCACCGAGACGTACATGTTGTAGCGCTGGACAAGCGCCGGGCCGCTGGCATCCTGAATGTCCATCAGGGTTCCAAGCGGAACCAGCGCGCCGGTCGCCGATCGAACCTTCAGGGCGAGAATGTCTTCCCTGTCCATGCGATATTGCCGGTCGGCCTGGGCGCGGACCTGGTAGACGCGGCCGAACGCATTGAAATCGTTGACGTAGGCGACGCCGAGATTGATGGAAAGCGCGTTGAAGATATTCGGGATCGGCACGTTCAGGAAGCGTGCCTTGTCGCGGTCGAGCGCCAGGAAGTATTGCGGGCTTGCATCGGAGAATGTCGTAAAGACGCCCGTCAGCCCTTCGGTCGTCGCCGCCGCACCCATCATCTGGCGGGCGAGGCCGAGCACGCGCGTCATGTCGGCGTTTTCGAGATCTGATATCTGCATCTTGAAGCCGCCGGAATTGCCGACGCCACGCACGGATGGCGGCGGGATGGCAATGATGAAGGCTTCCTGGATGCTTTGCAGCTTGCCGTAAAGCTCGCCGATGATCTTATTGGCGTTCTCTCCGCCTTCTTCACGTTCGGCAAAGGATTTGAACGGAACGAAGACGACGCCGGCATTCGAAGCATTGGTGAATGTCGCCCCGCTGAAGCCGGCAAATTGCACGGCGTTGCCGACGCCGGGCACGGTGCGGGCGATATCGCCCACCTGTCTGACGACGGCATCGGTACGCGCAAGCGAGGCGCCGTCCGGAAGCTGGATGACGATGATCGCGTAACCCTGGTCCATGGTCGGGATGAAGCCGGCGGGAACTTTCGTTCCCATGTACCAGGTGGCCCCGAGCAGGCAGACGAAGGCGGCCATCGCGGCTGTCAATCCCACCCAACTGCTGACCAGATGCCGAACGGTCCATGAATAGCCGGAGCTCAGCCGATCGAATCCACGATTGAAGCCGTTTGCAAGTCCTCTTCCCAGGCGCGTGGCGACGTTCGTGCGCCTGGTTTCGTGGTCATGGGTTTTCAGCAATATGCCTGCAAGGGCGGGCGACAGCGTCAGCGAATTCAATGCGGAAATTGCCGTGGTGACAGCGATCGTCACCGCGAACTGCCGGTAGAACTGGCCTGAGATGCCGGGAATGAAGGCGGTCGGCACGAATACGGCAATCAGCACCAGCGAGATGGCGACGACGGCAGTTCCGACTTCGTCCATCGTGACGTGGGATGCCTGTTTCGGCGTCATGCCGCGGGCGAGATTGCGCTCGACATTTTCCACCACCACGATCGCGTCGTCGACGACGATCCCGATCGCCAGCACGAGGCCGAACAGGGTGAGCATGTTGAGCGAGAAGCCGAAGGCCAGCAGGACGGCGAAGGTGCCGATCAGCGATACAGGGATGGCAATGATCGGAATGATCGCCGTTCGCCAGGATTGCAGGAAGACGAGAACGACAATCGCCACCAGGATGGCCGCCTCGGCGATGGTTCTATAGACCTCGGTGATCGAATCCGAGATGAATTCGGTCGTGTCGTAGACGATGCGATATTCCAGGCCCTGCGGGAAATTCTGCGAGAGGTCCTTCATGATCGACTGGACCTGATGGGCGGTGTCCAGGGCATTGGTTCCCGGCCGGGCGAAGATGCCAAGAGCAACGGCCGGGTCATTGTTGAGATAGCTGTTGGTGACGTAATCCTGCGCGCCGAGTTCGATACGGGCGACATCCTGCAACTGCACGAGCCGGCCCGATGTCGTCGATTTCACGATGACATATCGGAACTCGCGCACATCGGAGAAGCGTCCATCCGTTCGCACCGTATATTCGAACGCATTCTTGCCGGTCACCGGCGGGGCACCGATCTTGCCTCCGGACACCTGGACGTTCTGGTCTCTCAGCGCGGCGACGACGTCATCGGATGTCATCCCGTAGGCGGAGAGCTTTTCCGGATCCAGCCAGATTCGCATCGAATACTGGCGTTCGCCGAAGAGCTGCACGTCGCCGACGCCGTCAAGGCGAACGAGAACGTCACGGATGCGGTTGCGGGCGTAGTTCGAGACATAAAGCTGGTCATAGCGGTGCGACGGCGACAGCAGATGCACCACCATCATCAGATCGGGCGAGCTTTTGTCAGTGGTCACCCCAAGCCGCTGGACTTCCTCGGGAAGACGGGGCAGGGCGATGGAAACGCGGTTCTGAACGAGCACCTGCACCTTGTCGAGATCGGTGCCGAGCTTGAAGGTGATCGTCAGCGACATGGCGCCGTCGGCGCTGGAATACGAGGACATGTAAAGCATGTCTTCGACGCCATTGATCTGCTGTTCGAGCGGGGTCGACACGGTATCGGCGATCGTCTGCGGATCGGCACCCGGATATGACGTGCGCACGACGATGGTCGGCGGCGCTATCTCCGGATACTGGGATACCGGCAATTGCGTATAGGCAATGCCGCCGACGACCAGAAGAACGATCGAGATGACGGCCGCAAAGATCGGCCGGTCCACGAAAAAATGAGCAAATCTCATTGTCCGTTCTCCGCGCCGGCGGTTTCGGGCGCAGTGTCCTGCCGCTCCTTGGGCAGTTCGGTCATCTGAGGCGTGATCTTGGTACCCGGCCGGGCGCGGATCAGGCCGTTGACGATGATCGTCTCGGTCCCGTCAAGGCCTTCGCGTATGACGCGGTAGCCATAGAGCCGGGGTCCGGGTCTCACCGGCTTGGTCGAAACCGTGCCGTCCTCGGCGACGACATAGACGACGCGCTCATTCTGGTCGGAGCCGATTGCCTCGTCGGGAACGAGAATGGCCTGGTAGGTGTTGGAGGCTTCGACCTGTATGCGGCCGAAGAGGCCGGGCTGAAGGACGAGATCGGGGTTGGGGAAGCGGGCCCGCAGACGAATGGTGCCACTCTCGTTGTCGACCCGGTTTTCGGCGAAATCGAGCTTTCCCTTGAATGGTTTTGCATTGGGATCCGAGATCGTGACGGAGACATCCAGACCGCCGCCGCCCTGTTGGAGATCCTTGCCGAGCTTGCGCGCCGTGTCGGCGAAATTCAACAGGCGGCGCTCGTCGACGTCGAAATAGAAATCGATCGGATCGAGCGAAACGATTGTTGTCAGCACGGTCTGGTCGGTCTGCACGAGGTTGCCGGCCGAAATCAGCCGGCGATCGATGCGGCCGCTGAGCGGCGCCTTGATCTCGGTATATTCCATGTCGAGAGAAGCGCGATCGGCTGCGGCCTGCGCGCCGCGGACATTGGCCTCGGCCGAATCGAATTCGCGGCGGCGATCATCCAGCGTCTGCGCCGACTGGCTGCCGCTCGAAGCAAGCGATTGCGTGCGCTTATATTGCGCATCGGCAAAGACCAAGGCGGATTGCGCCGATTCGAGTGCGGCCTTTGCCTGATTGAGCGCGGTGACGAACGGCCTCTGGTCGATGACGAAGAGCAGGTCGCCCTGCTTGACCAAGGCTCCGTCCTGGAAATGGATTTCCTGCAGGTATCCACCGACGCGCGAGCGAACGGAGACTTCGTCGACCGGCTCGAAGCGGCCGATGAATTCGTCGCTGTCGACGACATCGCGCACAACAGGCTTGGCGACGGTGACGGGCGGGGGCGGCGGGGCGCTCTGAGCCAGCGCGGCCAAAGGCATGAATGCGGCGATAGAGCCAAACACCAGCATCTGTCGAAGCGCGTAGGTCATACCAGTCCTCCAATCTTGGCAGCCGATTAACTAGCCGCCAACCTCAAGATGAAGTGATGCTGTTCAGGTCTTGCTGCTTTGAACGAAGGCCTCTGCCCCCGGGGATTTCTCCGGCGTCCGATCCCTTGGAAAGGAAGGCCGGCAGGCAATGTCGATCAGAAAAATCGTAACCCTATGGAATTGGACTATAAACGGCAGCGGCGAAAAATTGCAAATGCCAATTGGTTACGATTTTCGAATCCATCAAAACTTCACAGAGCGCGTCAGCTCTCCACAATCTCGTCTCTGCCCGGCGGCAGGGCGCCGAGTTCGGCCCAGTCGAGTTCCTGTTCCAGCATGTGAAAGACATCGTCGTCGATCTCGCCGGCGCGGCGCATTGCCGCCAGTCTGCGGCGCTTCGCAACGATGACATTGCGGCGCTGCTTGTCGAGCCGGCTGACCTCGCGCGGATGTTTCCCGTCCACGGCGATCTCGCGCTCGGAGGTGTACACGTCGCGCAGGATGCGGGTGGATTTGTCTTCGCCGCCGGCGAGTTCGGCAAGTGCTGCATCGATCAACGTGACACGGGCTCTGGCGAGGTCGCGGTCCACGGAGGTGTCCGGTTCGAATTTCAGGAAACGGATCAGCGGCCCGAGCGTCAGGCCCTGGACGATGAGCGTGCCGAGAACGACGGCGAGCGCGCTGAGCAGGATGATGTCGCGATCGGGGAAGTCGATCGGCAGGGCGAGCGCGGTGGCCAGCGTGACGAGGCCGCGCATGCCGCACCAACCGGCAAGCAGGCTCGTCGCGAAGGTGGGAACGGCCTGTTTCGTGCGCCCGCGCGCGGCAAGAAAGTTGATGACGCGGTTATAAAACAGCACCCAGGCCAGCCGGACGAGAATGACCGTGACGAAAACCATGGTGGCGAAGGTGATTGCGAAATCCAGGCGGCCGGGATCGAGGTCGAGGACGATCTGACGGGCCTGCAGGCCCATCAGCAGGAAGGCCAGCACATTGAGCAGAAAGACCGCGGCCTCCCAGACCGAATAGGAATGGATGCGGTGGCGGGCCGTCTGCCGCTCGGGCATGTAGCGGGCGATGACCATCGCGTAGACGACGATCGCCAGTATTGCCGAAAAGTGTAGCCGCTCGGCGATGATCCACGTGCCGAAAGTGGCGACGAATTCAAGCAGGGTGCCGCCGAGCGTGCCGGCGAGCCTCAGGCCGACGACCATGTAGAGACGGCCCATGAGGTAACCGAGGATGAGGCCGCCCGGCACGGCGAGCGCCAATTCCGCCAGGGCACCGGCGAAGAAGGCGGGGCTCGCGGCGGCTGCCACCGCGGCGCTGAAGATCAGGAGCGCGACGGCGTCGTTCAGGAGGCTTTCGCCCTTCAGGATCACATAGGTCTGGCGCGGCAGGGTGAAGCGGTCGAGCATGGCGGTCGCCGCCGCCGCATCCGGCGGCGCGACGATGGCGCCGAGTGCGACGGCCGCGGCAAGCGGCAGGCCGGCGATCGTCACGCTGACGGTGGCGACGGCGGCGGCCGTCAATATCACGGCGATGGCGGCGAGCGAGAGGAGTGGCAGCCAGTTGTGCCTCAACGTCCTCGGCGGCAGATCATAGGCGGCGTCGAAGAGCACGGGCGCGATCAGCAGCGCCAGCGCAAGCTCGGGATCGATTGCGACCTCAGGCGCCCAAGGCACGGTGGCGACTATGACGCCGGCGATCGCCAGCATTGTCGGATAAGGGATCCGGAACTTCCTGGAGAATTGCAGAAAGACGATCGCCACCAGCAGCAGCGTCAGCATGCTTTCGAAGAACGCCATCGAGCTCCCCAATGCGGCGCCTCCGGCGGAGGCGACGACTACAGGCAGAATTAGGGCGGAGCTAGGCCGCGGCTACCGTCTGGCGTCTGCAACCGGCGAAAGGAAGAACTGCAGGACAAGCCTGAGCCGGCCTGCGGCATTTTCGCCGCTGCTTCCGAATCTGGCATCCCAGCTCTTGTGTGGCGTACATGCTCAATATATCTACCGATATTATAAGTATGCTTATAAATAATGATCGCAGGTTTTCATGAGCGCCACTCCGACCCTTGGCTTCCTTCTCCACGACGTCGCACGGCTGCTGCGCAAGCGGTTCGAGCAGCGCGCGAAGTGTCTCGGGCTGACCCGGTCGCAATGGCAGACGCTTGCCTATCTCTCGAACAATGAAGGCATTCATCAAGGCGGCCTTGCCGAAATCCTCGAAGTCGAACCGATCACACTGGTGCGCATTCTCGACAAGCTCGCCGAACGCGGGCTGATCGAGCGCCGCCAGCACCCGACCGACCGTCGCATCTGGCTGCTCTACATGCGCGACGAGGCGCACCCGCTGCTCGCCGAAATGCGTGAGCTCGGCGACACCACCCGCGCAGAAGCGTTGGACGGCGTCTCCGTCGAGCAGCGCGAGCAGCTTTTCCACATCCTATCCGTAATGAAGACGAACCTGGTTCAGGCATGCCGGAACCCGGTTGACGAGAACGAGACGAACGATGGCTGATAAATTCCCCCTCCGCGTCGTTGCCGACGCCAATGCCAAGACTCCTGTCGAAGAAACGGAAGCGAAACAGCAGGAAACGGTAGCCGAAGCGCCTTCATCCAATTCAGCGCCGGCTGCCGCCGTGGCTGCGCCTGGCGGCAACAAGGTCCGCCGCCGGCGCAGTCTCACGCGGCCGATCCTGTTCGCCCTGCTGCCGGTGGCGCTCGTCGTCGGCGGTTACTATTACGTCAATGGCGGCCAGGTGATGTCGACCGACAACGCCTATATTCAGGCCGACATGGTCGGGCTTACCACCGATGTCTCGGGTATCGTCGAGCAGATCGACGTGCATGAGAACGAGGCGGTCAAGGCGGGGCAGGTGCTCTTCAGCCTGCGGCCGGATTCCTTCAAGATTGCGCTCGATGGCGCCAAGGCGCAGCTCGGCGCGCAGCGCAACCAGATCATGAATCTCAAGGCCAGCTATCAGCAGTCGCTTGCCGAGATCACGCAGGCGCAAGCCGATCTGCCCTATTATCGGGATCAGTTCGATCGGCAGCAAAACCTCGTCAACAACGGCAGCGCGACGCAGTCGGCCTATGACGAAGCCAAGCATAATCTGGAAGCCGCTGAGCAGAAGGTTACCGTCGCCAAGGCGGAAGCCGCAACGACGCTCGCCCAGCTCGGCGGCTCCGCCGATCAGCCGATCGAGGAGAATCCGCTCTACCTGCAAGCCAAGTCGAATGTCGACAACGCCCAGCGCGAACTCGACCACAGCGTCGTCAAGGCGCCGTTCGACGGCATCGTCACCAATGTCAACGCGCTGCAGGTCGGCTCCTATCTGCAGGCGTCGCAGCAGGCCTTCTCGCTTGTTGCCACCGATCACCTTTGGATCGCCGCCAGCCCGAAGGAAACCGAGCTCACTTACGTCAAGCCCGGCCAGACGGCCGAGATCTATGTCGACACCTATCCCGGCGTGAGATGGAAGGGCAAGGTCGAGAGCATCAGCCCGGCCTCCGGCTCCAGCTTTTCGCTGCTGCCGGCGCAGAATACCACGGGCAACTGGGTGAAGGTCGTGCAGCGCATTCCGATGCGCGTCAGCATCCAGGAAACCGAAGGCAAGCCGCCGCTCCGCGTCGGCATGAGCACGGTGGTCGATGTCGAGACCGGCCATGTCCGCGGCCTGCCTGATTTCGTCAACAAGCTTCTGGGCCGGCCTCAGGGCGGGGATCATGAGTAGCGCTTCTGCATCTGCGGCGACGCCGGTTGCCAATCGCGGTGCGATCACGGCCTGCGTCATTCTCGCCGTCATCATGCAGGCGCTGGACACGACGATCGCCAACGTGGCGCTGCCCTATATCCAGGGCAGCGTGTCGGCCTCCGCCGACCAGATCAACTGGGTCTTGACCTCCTATATCGTCGCGGCGGCGATCATGACGCCGCCATCGGGCTTTCTCGCCGCCAAGTTCGGCCGCAAGCGCGTGCTGCTCGTCGCCATCGCCGGCTTCGTGGTTGCTTCGGTGCTCTGCGGCCTGGCGCAATCGCTGAACCAGATCGTTGCCTTCCGCCTGCTGCAGGGCCTGTTCGGCGCATCGCTGGTGCCGCTTTCCCAGGGCATCCTTCTCGATATCTATACCGTGGAGGAGCGCGGCTCGGCCATGGCGCTTTTCGGCGTCTCGGTCATGGTCGGACCGGTCCTCGGCCCAGTCATCGGCGGCTGGCTGACCGACAATATCAGCTGGCGCTGGGTGTTCTACATCAACGTGCCGATCGGCGCGCTTGCTTTCGCCGGTATCGTCATCTTCGTTTCGGAAACGAAGAGGGATGCGCTCGCCAAACTCGATTGGTTCGGCTTCGGGATGATGAGCCTGTTCATCGCCGCGCTGCAGCTCTTCCTCGACCGCGGCGAGCAGCTCGACTGGTTCTCCTCGGGCGAGATCATGCTCGAAGCGATCGTCTGCGCCGCCGCATTCTATCTGCTTCTGGTGCACACGCTGACCGCAGAAAAATCCTTCGTCAATCCGAAGCTGTTTCTCGACCAGAACTTCACGGTCAGCATGATCTTCATCTTCGTGGTTGGCGTCACCTACCTCGCATCGCTGGCGCTGATGACCCCCTATCTGCAGACGCTGATGGGTTATCCCGTCATCACCGCCGGCATCGTCATGGGGCCGCGCGGGCTCGGCACCATGCTGTGCATGTTCATTGTCGGGCGGCTGATCGGCAAGGTCGATACGCGCTTGCTGCTGGTGCTCGGTCTCGGCCTAACCGCCTGGGCGATGTACGACATGACCGGCTGGACGCCCGATGTTTCGCAATGGACGATCGTCTCGGTCGGCTTCATCCAGGGCGCCGGCCTGGGCTTTCTCTTCGTGCCGCTGACGACCATCGCTTTCGCGACGCTGCCGGCCCATATGCGCGGCGACGGCACCGGCCTCTACAATCTGTCGCGCAACATTGGTTCGGCGGTCGGCATCTCGATCGTCTCGGCCCTGATCGTCGAGAACACGCAGAGCAACCATGAATCGATCGCGGCCTATGTGACGCCGTTCAACCATGCCTTCAACGCTGTGGCGGCGCAGGGCCTCAGCCCGGTAACGGCGGCGGGGCGTGCTTCGCTCAACGAGATCATCACGCTGCAGTCGACGATCATCGCCTATATGGACGATTTCAAGCTACTGATGCTGATGTCGCTTGCGGTCATCCCGCTGGTGCTCTTGCTACGCAAGCCGAAGGCGGCGCCCGCCGTCGACCACAGCGCAGTCATGGAATAGTCAGCGAAACGGCTTGCTGAGATAACGCGATCCCTGAATGCCGAAGCGCCACGGAACTTCGGCATTCTTCGTAATGCCGATGCGTTTTCCCGAAACTATAGGCACCGGCGCGGAGGGCGTGAGTGTGTAGGGCGGGCGGTCGAGCAGTCTGTCATTGATCTCGATATCGATGCCGAGCGCCTGACAGAGCTTGCCGGGGCCGCTGCAGAGCGACGTCAGCGCATCGGTGCCGCGTCGCTCCATCATCACGGGGATTCCGGTTTCCGGCTCCAGGGCGCGGATGAGGGCCGCCGAGCCCGGATGGCAGACGAAGTTCAGGCACCAGTACATGCCGTAGATGCGGTAGATATAGACATTGCCCGGCTTGCCGTACATGGCGCCGTTGCGCTTGGTCGGGCCGCGGAAGCTGTGCGAGGCCTCGTCATCGGGGAAATAGGCTTCGGTCTCGGTGATGCGTCCGCCGACGCCATTCACGGTCAGATGGCAGCCGAGCAGGTCGCGGGAGACGGCGATCGCATCGCGCTCGAAAAATGCCCTGAGGCTTTCGCCGGCGAGCGTGCCGGCGCCGATCGCGCCTGATATCGTTCCACCATCGGTCATATCAGACGCAGATAACATCCAGTGTGGCTGCCGTCATCCCAAAAGGCATCAGTGGCCGGCATTCGGATCGCGCATCGGGATCGACGACGATGTGACCGAGACCGGGTCACTCGCCGGGAAGGAATCTTCCAGACCCTCCTCCAGCTCTTCTTCGAGCAAGGCGGGATCCTTGCTGCGCGCGCCGTCGCTATGGGCCGGTTCGATGGCTGCTGCGAGCAGGGTCTTGGCGCGCATGACGGCGTTTTCCGAGGTCAGCTCAGGCGTGCTCCGCAGCGTCACGGCAATGCTGTCTTCGCCTTCGCCGCCGAATTCGACGACGAAACCGTCTTCCGTCTGGTAGACGGTGATATCGTAGAGTGCCATGGCCGTTCTCCGAGGGCGCGCATATTAGCAGGGCGCATTTTAGTGAAGCGCGTTTTCGGAATTTTGTCGAGCGAAGACCTTCACCAGCCAGTCGATGAAGACGCGCACGCGCGGTGAAAGCTGGCGGTTGCGAGGGTAGAGCAGGGAAACCGGCGTCGGGGTCAGTGGAAAATCCTTGAGCACGTGGATCAGCGCTCCCTCGGCAAGGTCCTTTTCGGCGTGATAGCGCGGGATCTGGATCATGCCGAGGCCCATCCTCGCCGCTGAAATATAGCTTTCAGCGGCGTTGACGGCGACGGTGGCGGGAATGGTGATCTCACGCACCGTGCCGTCGACGATGAATTCGAGCGGCAACAGGCTGCCGGTGCTGCTGGACCGGAAGCCGACCATGCGGTGGCCGGCAAGCCGATCCGGGTGCTGCGGCAGGCCATGGGTGGCGATATAATGGGGAGAGGCGAGCGTGATCTCATCCAGCATGGCGACGCGCCGGGCGACCATGTCGCTATCGCCCAACGTGCCGACGCGCAGCACGCAATCGATGCCTTCGCGCACCAGATCGACCAGCCGGTCGCCCTCGCTCATGTAGAATTCGATCTCTGGATAAGTCTCGAGAAAGGACGGCAGGCTCGGCAGCAGGAAATGGCGGGCAAGCGTGCCGTGCACATCGACGCGCAGCAGGCCCTTCGGTTTGGCGCCGGCAAAAGCGCCTTCGGCATCCTCGATATCGGCAAGAATCGACAGGCAGCGCTGGTAATAGGCTTCGCCATCGAGCGTCGCACTGACATGACGTGTCGTGCGCTGGAGCAGGCGCACGCCGAGGCGGGCTTCGAGCTGCTTTACCGCATCGGTAACGGTCGAGCGCGGCAGGCCGGTGTCTTCGGCGGCAAGCGTGAAGCTGCGACGTTCCACGACACGGCAAAACACGCGCATGGCATCGAATCTGTCCATCTATTTGTTCGTTATTCCCGGATAGTTATGGCGAAGAATGCACGATTATCCGCTTTTGGGAAAGGCGCATCTTGTCCTCATCGAAAACGCGCTGCGGCGCAGGATGAAGGAGAAGGACAATGGCTTCCAACGAAAACGGCAAGGTTGCACTCATCACCGGTGCTTCCCGCGGCATCGGCGCAGCAGTCGCTCGACGCCTCGCCAGGGACGGTTTCACCGTCGTCATCAATTATTCCGGCAATGCGGCTCCGGCCGAGGAACTGGCCCGGGAGATCGAGCAGGCCGGCGGCAAAGCGCTGACGGCGAAAGCCGATGTCAGCGAGGCGCAGGCCGTCCGCCGCATGTTCGATGCTGCGGAAACCGCCTTCGGCGGGGTCGACGTGCTCGTCAACAATGCCGGCATCATGATGCTCGCGTCGCTTGCCGAGGCTGACGATGCCAATTTCGACCGCCAGATCGCCGTCAATCTCAAGGGTACCTTCAATACGCTCAGGGAAGCGGCCAAGCGCCTGCGCAACGGCGGCCGGGTCATCAACTTCTCGACCTCGGTCGTCGGTCTGAAGCTCGAAACCTACGGTGTCTACGCCGCCACCAAGGCCGCCGTCGAAACACTGACGGCGATCATGGCCAAGGAGATGCGCGGCCGCAACATCACCGTCAACGCCATCGCGCCCGGCCCTGTGGCCACGGATCTTTTCCTCAGCGGCAAGTCGGACGAACTCATCGCCCGCATGGCGAAGATGAACCCGCTGGAACGTCTCGGCACACCCGAAGACATTGCATCTGCGGTTGCCTTTCTCGCCGGCCCGGACGGCGGCTGGATCAACGGCCAGACGCTGCGCGCCAATGGCGGGATGATCTGACGACAGACCGGCGGCGGCTTCCAGACCGCCGTCATCGCAATTATGTGAACGTGATTGCGGAATTTTTCCTTACAATCCTGCGGAGAGTGCGTATATCTGTTTTATCGCGAGAGAGTGGAATTCCCTGCCGCTCTCTTCCGAACCTCCGGAGCCTGCCGCGCCCATCTGCGGTGCGACAGGCTTGATGTTCAAAGTTGTAAATTGCGGCCCGTCGAAGGTTTTCCCCTGCCTTCCGGGCCGTATTTGTATTGGCGCTTAGACGTCGTTCAGTCTCGCCTCTCCCAGAAGCTTCACCAGCCAGTCGACGAAGACGCGCACCTTGTTACTGAGATGGCGGTTCGGGGGATAGACGACGTAGAGCGGCAGCGCATCGCGGCGCCAATCCGGCAGCACGCGCACGAGCTCGCCCTTCGCAATCGGCTCGCGCGCCATGAAGATCGGCACCTGCGCGATGCCGAGACCCGTCAATGCAGCTGTCAGATAGGTGCGGCTATCGTTGACCGAGGCGATGTAACGCGGACTGGTCTCGATCACCTCCTCGCGCCGGCGAAATTCGAAGGGCAGCGTTCGGTTGTTTTGGGCGCGGAAATAGTTGACGGAGTAGTGGTCAGACTCCAGATCCTCCGGCCGCTCGGGCATGCCGAATTTCTGGATATAGCTCGGCGAAGCACAGGTGATCATCTCGACTTCGGAGACGCGTCGCGCAATCAATGACTGGTCGGCCGGCGTGCCGGCGCGCAGCGCGCAGTCGACATTTTCCGCAAGATAGTCGACCGTGCGGTCGCCGACACCGAGGTCGATGCGGATATCGGGATAACGCTGATAAAAATCGCAGAGTGCGGGAACGACGATCCAATCGGCGAAAGCACCAGCCATCTCGACGCGCAGCCGCCCGCTCGGCAGGCTTTGTGAATTGGAGAGGCTGCCGTCGAGTTCTTCCAACTCCGAAATAATCTGGGCGGCGCGTTCGTAATAAAGCGCGCCGTCCGTGGTTACCATGACCCGGCGCGTCGTACGATTCAAAAGCTTGGTGCGCAGATGCGCCTCAAGGCCCTGGATGAGATTGGTCACTGTTGCCTTGGGCATGGCGAGCATGTCGGCGGCGCGGGTGAAATTGCCCGTCTCCACGACGCGAATGAAGACGCGCATTGCCGAGAGTTGATCCATCGGTTTCAAATCCGCAGTTTGCGTTGCACCATTGTTCGAGATCTGGAACAGTGTTATCGCGATATAGCTTCTTATTCCTTGGTTGGAATAACAATATCTTTTTTATGGAAAATGCAAGCGGCAGCTGTTGTCTGCCTGCGGCCGACGCAAAGAGACCGGAAGCATGACGGTGGAATGGAAAGATATGTTGCTGGATAAGGTGGCCATCGGCCCCGTTTCCGCACGCATCTACCAGGGCGCCGATTACGGCAAGGGGCCGCCGATCGTGCTTTACCTGCATGGCGGCGCCTTTCTCGACAGCGAGAAGAACGTCGACCGGCCGGTGGCGATGAGTCTGGCCAAGGCCGGCGCCATCGTCGTCGCCGCCGACTACAGCAGCCTGTCCGGCAATCTGTTTCCGCAGGCGCTGGAAGTCTCTTTCTCGGTTTTCACTTATCTCGCCAACAAACGCGCCGGTCTTGGCGACCGCAAGTCGCTGCTCTTCGTTGCCGGCGAAGAGGCAGGCGGCAATGTCGCTGCCGGTGTGGCGCTGAAGGCGCGCGACCAGATGCCGGATGCGCTCGACGGCCAGGTGCTGATTTCGCCGCTGCTCGATCCCTTTATGGGTACGTCGTCGATCCGCAAGGCCGAGGCCATCGGCATGCGCCAGCGCTGGACGGAAGGCTGGAGCCATTATCTGAGCGGCGGCGGTTGCCATCCTTATGCGGCGCCGTGCCTCTGTTCGCGTATTTCCGGCGTCGCGCCGGCGCTGATATTCACCGCGGAGGATGATCCTCTGCACGACGAAACAATTGGTTACGGTGCCCGCCTGAAACAGGCCGGCGTCGGTGTGCGCCAGCATGTTCTTCCCGCCGGGACGGGCTGGCCCTCGATTTATGGTGGGAAATCCGACGGAGCGCCCGACTGGCAGGAAAACGTCAGCCGCCATTTCGGAAGCTTCCTTCGGGACGTAAGCGTCCAACCGCAATTGCATTGAAGAAGACCTGATATTTCGGCGGCCTGGGGCCGCAAGGAGAGTACTCATGACGTCCAGAAGTAAGCGCTGGGCCCTGTTGGGCGCCGGCATAGGCCTTGTTGCGTCCGTTTCCGGGGCCGCATTGTTTTTCGAACTGCCGATGAGCACGACCGCCACGGCCGCTTCCGCCCCCGCGCAGGCTCCCGCTGTGCCGGTGACGGTTGCCGTCGTTGCGGCGCGCGACGTGACGGCCTGGGAGAATTTCTCCGGCCGTCTCGAAGCGGTCGACCGGGTGCAGGTGCGTTCCCGTGTTGCCGGCGCCATCCTGTCGGTGGCTTTCCGTGAAGGGGCGCTGGTCAAGCAGGGCGACCTGCTCTTCACCATCGACCCGGCCCCCTACCAGGCGAGCGTGGCGCAGGCGCAAGGTCAGGTCGCTTCGGCCGAAGCCAAGGTCAGTCTGGCTCAGACCGAACTCGACCGCGGCCGCAGGCTTTCCGACAATCGCACCATCTCCCAGAGCGATCTCGATCAGCGCCAGAGTTCACTGGCCGAGGCTCAGGCGGGGCTGCGTTCGGCGCAGGCCGCCCTGCAGTCGGCCCAGCTCGATCTCGATTACACCGAGGTGCGGGCTCCGGTTTCCGGCCGCATCGGCAAGATCGAGGTGACCGCCGGTAACCTCGTCGCGGCCGGTTCGACCTCGCCGGCGCTGACGACGCTCGTTTCCGTCGATCCGATCTATGCGAGCTTCAATGCCAGCGAAGAGATGGTGACGCGCGCGCTCGCCCAGCTTCCGCAGACGGACAGCGCCCTGCCTGCCGTCGAAGAGATCCCGGTCGAGGTCGGCACGCTGACCGACAGCGGTACCCCGATCAAGGGCAAGCTGCAGCTGATCGACAACGAGGTGGATGCATCAAGCGGCACGATCGGCGTGCGGGCCGTCTTCGACAATCCGGGCGGACGCCTCATCCCCGGCCAGTTCGTGCGGGTGCGCATGGGCCAGCCGAAGGCCGAGAACAAGATCGTCATCAGCGACCGTGCCGTCGGCACGGACCAGGACAAGAAGTTCGTCTTCGTCGTCGATGGCGAGAACAAGGTCGCCTATCGGCAGGTCCAGCTCGGCACGCTGGCTGACGGCCAGCGGGTCGTCGAAAGCGGCCTGAACGTCGGCGAAAAGATCGTCGTCAACGGTCTGCAGCGCATCCGTCCAGGCGCCGTCGTCGCACCTCAGATGGAAGAGAAGGTCGCGACCGCGCAGTAAAGACTTTGCCTTCCCCTCCGGGGGAAGGCCAACACCCGAAATGATATGACCCGCCGGCGGCTCCCAAACCGCCGGAGAGGGACGTTGTATCCATGTTCACCCCGGAGAGGGCTTTGATATGAACATCTCCAGATTCTTTGTCGACCGCCCGGTCTTTGCCGGCGTTCTTTCGGTCCTCATCCTGGTTGCCGGCTTGATCGGCCTGCGCGCGCTGCCGATTTCCGAATATCCGGAGGTCGTGCCGCCGTCGATCGTCGTGCGCGCCACCTACCCCGGCGCCAATCCGTCCGTCATCGCGGAAACGGTGGCAACGCCGCTCGAAGAGCAGATCAACGGCGTCGAGGGCATGCTCTACATGTCCAGCCAGGCGACATCGGACGGTGTGCTCAACGTGACCGTCACCTTCAAGCTCGGCACCGACGCGGACAAGGCGCAGCAGCTCGTGCAGAACCGCGTCAGCCAAGCCGAACCGCGGCTGCCGTCGGAAGTCCGGGCCCTCGGTATCACCACGGTCAAGAGCTCGCCCGACTTCATCATGGTCGTCAACCTCGTCTCTGACGGCGACAATCACGACATTACCTATCTTCGCAATTACGCGACGCTGAATATCAAGGATCGGCTCGCCCGTATCGCAGGCGTCGGTCAGGTGCAGGTCTTCGGCGCCGGCGACTATTCCATGCGGGTCTGGATCGATCCGCAGAAGGCGGCCGAGCATGATCTCGCCGCCAGCGACATCAGCAACGCCATCAGCTCCCAGAACGTTCAGGCCGCCGCTGGCATCATCGGCGCTTCGCCGAGCCAGCCGGGTGTGGACCTGCAGCTGAATGTGAATGCCCAGGGCCGTCTGCGCACGCCCGAGGAGTTCGGCAGCATCATCGTCAAGACGGGCGCCAATGGCGAGATCACCCGCCTTCGCGATGTCGCCCGCATCGAGCTCGGTGCTGCGGACTATACGTTGCGTTCGCTGCTTGACGGCAAGCCGGCCGTTGCCGTTGCCGTCCTTCAGGCGCCTGGTTCGAACGCGATCGAGATCGCGGACAATGTGCGCGCCACCATGGACCAGCTGCAGCTCGCCATGCCCCAGGGCGTCAAATACGAGATCGTCTACGATACGACGAAGTTCGTACGCGCCTCGATCGAGAAGGTCATCGACACGCTGCTCGAAGCCATTGCGCTCGTCGTCCTCGTCGTCATCCTGTTCCTGCAGACGTGGCGCGCCTCGATCATTCCGCTGATCGCGGTTCCGGTATCGATCATCGGTACCTTCGCGGTCATGTATGTCTTCGGCTTCTCGATCAACGCGCTCAGTCTGTTCGGGCTGGTGCTTGCGATCGGTATCGTTGTCGACGACGCGATCGTGGTGGTGGAAAACGTCGAGCGCAATATCGAACATGGCCTGTCGCCACGGGCTGCGACCTACAAGGCGATGAAGGAAGTCTCCGGTCCGATCGTTGCGATCGCGCTGGTCCTCGTCGCCGTCTTCGTCCCGCTCGCCTTCATCTCCGGCCTGTCGGGACAGTTCTATCGCCAGTTCGCGCTGACGATCGCAATCTCGACCGTCATCTCGGCCTTCAACTCGCTGACGCTCTCTCCGGCGCTGGCTGCTCTTCTCCTGAAGGGCCATGATCAGCCGAAGGACTGGCTGACGCGATTCATGGACGCCATCTTCGGCTGGTTCTTCCGCGGCTTCAACCGTGTCTTCGGCGCGGGTTCGAATGCCTACGGCAAGGGCGTGGGTGGGCTCTTGTCGCGCAAAAGCATCGTCATGGTGATCTATCTGGCGCTGGTTGGTGCGACCTACAGCATGTTCAGCACGGTCCCCGGCGGCTTCGTGCCGTCTCAGGACAAGCAGTATCTGATCGGCTTCGCCCAGTTGCCGGATGCTGCAAGCCTCGACCGCACGGAAGACGTCATCAAGCGCATGACCGATATCGCGCTGGCGCAGCCGGGCGTTGCCAATGCGATCGCCTTCCCGGGGCTGTCGATCAACGGCTTCACCAACTCCTCGAATGCCGGCATCGTCTTCGTGACGCTGAAGGACTTCGAAGAGCGCAAGACGCCGGATCTCTCGGGCGGCGCAATCGCTATGGCGCTGAACCAGAAATTCGGCGCCATCCAGGATGCCTTCATCGCCATGTTCCCGCCGCCGCCGGTCAATGGTCTCGGCACGACAGGCGGCTTCAAGCTGCAGATCGAGGATCGTGCCGGCCTCGGCAACCAGGCGCTCGACGAGGCCACGAAGGCAGTGCTTGCAAAGGCCTACCAGACGCCTGAGCTTGCGGGGCTGTTCTCCAGCTTCCAGATCAACGTGCCGCAGCTCTATGCCGATCTCGACCGCGCCAAGGCCGAGCAGCTCGGGGTTTCCGTCACCGACGTCTTCCAGACGCTGCAGATTTATCTCGGTTCGCTTTATGTGAACGATTTCAACGCCTTCGGCCGCACTTACAGCGTCCGTGTGCAGGCCGATGCGAAATTCCGCGCCCAGCCGGAAGACATCGGGCAGTTGAAGGTCCGTTCGGCATCGGGCGAGATGATCCCGCTTTCGGCGCTGCTGAAGGTGGAGCCAAGCACTGGTCCGGAGCGTGCGAACCGCTACAACGGCTTCCTCGCTGCCGATATCAACGGCGGTCCGGCACCGGGCTTCTCGTCCGGCCAGGCGCAGGCGGCAATCGAGAAGATCCTTCACGAGACCCTGCCGGCGGGCATCGACTTCGAATGGACGGATCTGACCTATCAGCAGATCCTTGCCGGCAATTCGAGCATTGTCGTCTTCCCCCTGGCTCTGCTGCTCGTTTTCCTCGTGCTGGCCGCCCAGTATGAAAGCCTGACGCTGCCGCTTGCGATCATCATGATCGTGCCGATGGGCGTTCTGGCCGCACTGACGGGCGTCTGGCTCACGGGTGGAGACAACAACATCTTCACTCAGATCGGTCTTGTCGTCCTTGTCGGCCTATCGGCGAAGAACGCGATCCTCATCGTGGAATTCGCCCGCGAACTGGAGTTCGAGGGAAGGACACCGCGGGAGGCCGCGATCGAGGCCAGCCGCCTTCGCCTTCGCCCGATCCTGATGACCTCGCTCGCCTTCATCATGGGCGTCGTGCCGCTCGTCGTCTCCACAGGCGCCGGCTCGGAAATGCGCGCCGCCATGGGGGTCGCGGTCTTCTCGGGTATGATCGGCGTGACCTTCTTCGGCATCTTCATGACGCCGGTTTTCTACGTGCTGCTGCGGCGGCTGACGGGCAACCGTCCGCTCGTCCAGCACAAGCCGGACGAACACAAGGAAGAAGAGGCGGAGGTTATCCGGCTCGCGGCGGAATAAACGGAATTCAACCTTCCTTTGTCGAGTAAATCGGGCGGGAACTTCGGTTCTCGCCCGTATCGTTTGGGGCGTTCGATAAAAATGCGCTACGTCCGTCAAAACGGTTTGCATCGCGGAACGAGGGGACTATCAAAGGTGGACAACGGTTTGGGAGGACTGAATGACGAGTTCGAGAAAAGGTCATGACGGCAGGCGGATCGCCTTTCTCGGCACCGGCCTGATGGGCGCGCCCATGGCTCGCCGGCTGCTTGCCGGAGGCTTTGCCGTCATCGTCTGGAATCGCGATTCCAGCAAGGCCGAGGCGCTTGCGGAAGACGGCGCGGTTTGCGTGAAAACACCTGCGGATGCCGTTTCCGGCGCCGACGTCGTCATCACCATGCTGACCAATGCCGGGGCGGTGGAGGACGTGTTGTTCGACCGGGGCGCGGCCGATGCGATGGCGCCGGGCACCGCCGTCATCGACATGAGTTCGATTGCCCCGCATTTCGCCCGCGATCATTCGGCGAGGCTTGCCGAACTCGGCATCCAGCATGTCGATGCGCCGGTATCCGGCGGTGTCGTCGGGGCGGAAGCCGGTACGCTCGCGATCATGGCGGGCGGCGACAAGGACGTGATCGACGGACTTGCGGATGTCTTTGCGCCGATGGGGCGGGTAACCCGCGTCGGTCCGAGCGG
Organism: Rhizobium anhuiense bv. trifolii; assembly: GCF_024346605.1. NCBI lineage: Bacteria > Pseudomonadati > Pseudomonadota > Alphaproteobacteria > Hyphomicrobiales > Rhizobiaceae > Rhizobium > Rhizobium anhuiense. Next base: position 4,010,739 of record NZ_CP098803.1, on the reverse strand, counting down.
GGCGGGCCAGCTCGCCAAGCTCGCCAACCAGCAGATCGTTGCCGTGACGATCGGCGCCGTCGCCGAAGCGATGTTGCTGATCGAGGCGGGCGGCGGCTCGCCGGCGGCCTTCCGAGACGCCATTCGCGGCGGCTTTGCCGAGAGCCGCATCCTGGAACTCCACGGCAAGCGCATGGTCGAGCGGCAGTTTACTCCAGGCGGTTCGTCCAGCAACCAGCTGAAGGATCTGAACGCCGCCATGGCGACGGCCAAGACCCTGTCGCTGACGCTGCCGCTGACGGCGGCGGTGCATGCCGAATTCAGCGAATTCGTCGCCAACGGCAATGGCGAAAAGGATCACAGCGGCCTGCTTCTCCATCTCGAAGAGAAGAACGGCCGGCCGGGAGGAAAGCAGTGACGGACAGCCATTCGCCGCAGCGGCGCCTGCGCTCGCAAGATTGGTTCGACAATCCCGATCATATCGACATGGCGGCGCTCTATCTCGAGCGTTTCATGAATTACGGCATCACGCCGGAAGAGCTGCGCTCCGGCAAGCCGATCATCGGGATTGCCCAGAGCGGCAGCGATCTCACGCCTTGCAACAGGGTGCATGTCGAACTTGCCAAACGCGTGCGCGACGGCATCCGCGACGCCGGTGGCATTCCAATCGAGTTTCCGACGCATCCGATCTTCGAGAATTGCAAGCGCCCGACGGCCGCACTCGACCGCAACCTCGCCTATCTCGGTCTCGTCGAGATCCTCTACGGCTATCCGCTCGACGGCGTTGTGCTGACCACCGGCTGCGACAAGACCACACCTTCGGCGATCATGGCGGCTTCGACGGTCGATATTCCGGCGATCGTGCTCTCCGGCGGCCCGATGCTCGACGGCTGGCATGAAGGGGAACTGGCCGGCTCCGGCACGGTGATCTGGCGGATGCGGCGAAAATATGCGGCAGGTGAGATCGACCGGGAAGAATTCCTGCAGGCCGCACTCGATTCGGCTCCCTCCGTCGGCCATTGCAATACGATGGGCACCGCTTCGACGATGAATGCATTGGCCGAAGCGCTCGGTCTTTCGCTGACAGGCTGCGGCGCCATTCCGGCCGCCTACCGTGAGCGCGGCCAGATGGCCTACCGCACCGGGCGGCGCGCCGTCGAGATCGTGTTCGAGGATCTGAAGCCGTCGGACATCCTGACGCGCGAGGCTTTCCTCAATGCGATCCGCACCAATTCGGCGATCGGCGGCTCGACCAACGCGCAGCCGCATCTGGCTGCGATGGCCAAGCACGCCGGCGTCGAACTCCATCCGGACGACTGGCAGGTGCACGGCTTCGATATCCCGCTGCTGGCCAATGTCCAGCCGGCCGGCGTCTATCTTGGCGAGCGCTATCATCGCGCCGGCGGCACGCCGGCGATCATGTGGGAACTGCTGCAAGTGGGGAAACTCGATGGTAACTGTCGCACGGTGACCGGCAGGACGATGGCCGAGAACCTGGAGGGCAGGCAAGCGCGCGACCGCGAAGTCATCAAGCCATTCGCCGAGCCGCTGAAGGAGCGGGCGGGCTTCCTCGTTCTCAAGGGCAATCTCTTCGATTTCGCCATCATGAAGATGAGCGTCGTCTCAGAGGATTTCCGCCGGCGCTATCTTCAGGAACCCGGGCACGAAGGCGTCTTTGAGGGCAGGGCGGTGGTCTTCGACGGTTCCGAGGACTATCACAAGCGCATCAATGAACCCGAACTCGGCATCGACGAGAATACCATCCTCGTCATCCGCGGCGCCGGGCCGATCGGCTGGCCGGGTTCGGCTGAGGTCGTCAACATGCAGCCACCGGATCACCTCCTAAAGCGTGGTATCCGCAGCCTGCCGACGATCGGCGACGGTCGCCAATCGGGCACGGCGGACAGTCCCTCTATCCTCAACGCCTCGCCGGAAAGTGCGGCCGGCGGCGGCCTCGCCTGGCTTCGTAGCGGCGACATCATCCGCATCGACTTCAACGAGGGGCGCTGCGACATGCTGGTCGATGACGCCGAGATCGAACGGCGCAAGGGTGAGGGTATTCCGCCGGTACCGGCGGATGCGACGCCGTGGCAGCAGATCTACCGTCGAACGGTCACGCAATTGTCGGACGGCGCGGTGCTGGAGGGGGCGACGGAATTCCGCCGGATCGCGAAAAACCCGCCGCGGCACAACCATTGATCTCGAGATACGGTAGACTGCAAGTTCCTTGATCCAAAAGGGGAAAGTCGTAACGAACAGTTCACCTAGTCACGAGTTCGATCATCAAGACAAGGCTTCATTAATGCCGGCCTGAGACCATATTGCAGTTATGCAAGCTTCTAAGGCTAGACCGCGTTGCCAGAAAATAAACCCACACGATCCGAACAAGAGTTTCAGGATCTTCTGCGCCGGCTCGAACTCGCTCTCGATGCATCGCGGATCGGTGTCTGGGAGCACAGTATCGCGAAGAACGGGATCTTATGGGACGCGCAGATGCACCGGCTCTACGAGACCGGCGAGTCGTTCCGGGAGGTGCCGGCATGGCTCTGGTCGAATGCCATCCATCCCGACGATCGCGAGCAGGCCGAACGCGACTTCGACCACGCGATTGCGACACGGGGCGCCTATAATTCGCAATTCCGGATCGTGCTGCCGAGCGGCGAAATCCGCCATCTGCGCTCGCGCGCGCATTTCTACGTGGATGCGGAGGGGTCGCCTTCCTTCATCGGCGCCGAATGGGATGTGACTGCCGACGTACAGCTCAACGCGGAGCTGGCGCGGCAGAAGCTGGTGGCCGAGGCGAGAGCGCTGGCGCTCGAGGAAAGCAATGCGCGCATCGAGCATGTCGCCGATCACGATTATCTCACCGGCTTGTCGAACCGGCGCCTTCTCGACAAGCGGCTCGCGGAGCTGCCGGCCGACAAGAGCATCACGACGCTCGCGGTCCTGCATCTCGACCTCGACCAATTCAAGCAGATCAACGACAGCCACGGTCATGCGGCCGGAGACGCCGTGCTCAGGGCGGCAGCTCTTCGCATTACCGCTGCCATTCCCGCGAATGGCATGGTCGCCCGCGTCGGCGGCGATGAATTCGTCATCGTGCTGGTGAATTTCACCGATCTCACGGAACTGAAGCTGATCACCGAGGACCTCCAGCGCCGATTGCGCAAGAAGATCCGCTTCGGTCAGGAGATGCTGCAATCCGGCGCCTCGATCGGCGTATCCTGGAGCGGCGATCGGCGAGCGCGCAACCTGCTGGCCGAATCCGACCTGGCGCTCTACCAGGCCAAGAAGCTCGGGCGCAATCGCGTCGAATTCTTCACGCGGCAACTGCAGGAGGATCTGCGGGCCAAGCGCCGGCTAGCCGAAGAGCTGAAGCTCGGGCTGGAGCGCGGAGAGATCGTTCCCTATTATCAGGTGCAGCTCGACGCTAGGACACGGGAGGTCATCGGCTTCGAGGCGCTGGCGCGGTGGAAACATCCGGAAAAGGGTGTGCTCGCCCCGGGGATATTCCTGAAGATTGCCGATGAGCACGGACTTGCGGCGGAGATCGACGCGGCGATCCTCAAAAACGTTCTCCAAGACCGGCTGTTCTGGCTGTTGCGCGGCTTTGCGGTTCCGCGCATCGCCGTCAATATCTCGGCGTCGCGCCTTGCCGATCCGGCATTGCTCAACAAGCTGAGGAAACTCGACATCCCGCCCGGTGTGATCGTTTTCGAACTGGTCGAAACGATTTTTCTCGACGACAGCGACGAAAAACTGCTCGAGCATATCGGCGATATCAAACAGATGGGCATCGACATCGAGATCGATGATTTCGGATCGGGCCATGCCTCGCTCATCGGTCTCGTCAAGCTGCGGCCGAAGCGGCTGAAGATCGACCGGCAGCTCGTCACCGAGGTCGTCAGCTCCGCCGAGCAGCGGCGGGTGGTGGGGTCGATCGTGGAAATCGCCAAGGCGCTCGATGTCGAGGTGATCGCCGAGGGCATCGAGACCGAGGCGCATGCCGTCGTGCTGGCGCAGCTCGGCTGCGACGGCCTGCAGGGTTATGCCTTCGGTTATCCCGCCCCGGCCGCAGAGACCGACCGTCTTTTCGCATCGACGGCGAGCGGCATCGAAAAGCAGAAGACCGCGACGGGCGGTTGAACGGCCGGTGATCCTTTTTGCCGGCTGGCGAAAATGATTTCGGCCGGAATGCTCTCCTCGCCTTTCGGATCAGGCAGGCGATATCCTGTCGGCGCGGCACTTTATTTGCCGCGGCAGGAAGATAAATGGGACACAAGTAATTTGCTTGAGCTTGCAACCGCATTGTTTCATGGTAAGGCGGAAACGAAGCTTTCTGCATTGCATCGAAAAATGATTATACGCGTCGTCAACACCATGAGCGCGGTTCTCCATCATTGACAGATGCAATCGGGGCGCTTGGGGCCTGACAATTGCTTTGCCGTTGCTGGGATGGACTTGCGGGACATTCAATCTGGGAAGGTCGCATGAATTCGGAATTTGCCGTTCGTTCGATGCGGCCCGGCGAACTGGAACTCGTACTCGAATGGGCGCGTCAGGAGGGCTGGAACCCGGGCCTCGATGATTCGCTTGCATTTCTCGAGGCCGATCCGTCGGGATTTTTCGTCGGCTCCATCGGTGAAGTCCCCGTCGGATCGATCTCGGTCGTCAAGTATGGCGAGAGTTTTGCCTTCCTGGGCCTCTACATCGTCCATCCCGATTTCCGCGGCAAGGGTTACGGCAAGGCGATCTGGGAGGCCGGCATCGCCAGCGCGGGAGACCGGACGATCGGTCTCGACGGCGTTGCCGCACAACAGGACAATTACCGCAAGGCGGGCTTCGAGCCTGCCTCTTCCACCATTCGCTACGGCGGTGTCGCCACCTCCTTGCCGGTTTCGACGCTGGTCGCGCAGCCGGTGCTCGATTCGCGTCTCGAAGGCCTGCAGCGGTATGATTCGGCGATCTTTCCGCAGCCGCGCGATGCCTTTCTTGCCGCCTGGTGCACCGGCCGCAAGGGCCGTCGCTCGGCGGTGGTGCGTAAGAGCGGCAAGATCCGCGGTTACGGCACGATCCGCCGCTGCTACGAGGGCTACAAGATCGGCCCGCTCTTTGCCAACGATGCCGACAGCGCCGCGGCGCTGCTTGCCGAATTGATCCCCGAGGCGAAGGGGGCTGCGATCTTCATCGACATTCCGGCGGAGAACCACGAGGCGGTCGCGCTTGCCGAAGGCCTCGGCCTTCAACCGGTGTTCGAGACGACGCGCATGTATCGCGGGCCGGCGCCGGCCATCCCGCTGAAACACGTCTTCGGTGTGACGACGCTGGAGCTTGGTTAGGGCCTAATCCAGAGGTGAGGCGGTTACGGTCGGAGCCGAGGCTTTCGGCCGGCCCTTTTCGGCGATTGCGATGCCGCCCAAAGTCAGTACCAGCGCGATGACATGGAAGGACTGCAGCGTCTCGCCGATCAGAGCTACGGAGAGCAGCGTCCCGAATACCGGCACGAGATTGATGAACAGCCCGGCCCGGTTGGCGCCGATGGCTACGACACCCTTGATATAGAGGATCTGCGCCACCAGCGAGGGGAAGATCGCCGTATAGAGCGTGATGACCCAACCGGCCTGGTCCGGCCACTGTGCGGCGCCGCGTTCGGCCTCCCAGATGAGCAGCGGCAGCGAGGTCAGCATGGCGCCAAGCGCCGGGACCGCCATCAGCGTTCGCCAGTCGAGTGGCGGCTTCCAGCGCAGGAAGATCGTGTAGACCGAATAGGCGGCAATGGCGATCAGCATCAGTCCGTCGCCGCGGTTAAGGCTCAATTGCAGCAGCGTTGTGAGGTCGCCATGGGCGGCGGTCAGAGCAACGCCGATCAGCGTCATGCCGAAGCCGAGACATTGCGCCAGCGAGATGCCGGTGCGGAAGAACATGAAATTCAGCAGGAAGATCAGCATCGGGATGCCGGCCTGCTCGATGGCGACGTTGATCGCCGTCGTATATTGCACGGCCGAATAAAGCATCGCGTTGAAAAGCGTGTAGCCGATGACGCCGTAGAACAGCAGCAGCGGTAGGTTCTTCCTGACCACCGGCCAGTCCTTGCGCAGTTGCGGCACCGAAATGGCGACGATCACCGCCACGGCGAGGAACCAGCGCAGGAAGGTCAGCATCATCGGGCTGACATGCCCGAGCGCGAGTTTGCCGGCGACGGAATTGCCGCCCCAGCAGAGGGTGGCGATAACGAGGCAGATATAGGCCGTGGCTTGCAAGAGCGTTCTTCCCGTCTTTCTGCGGTCGTCGTCCGGCGTTTTGTGACGGGCAATAGCCTGCCGGCTGCTGATTTGTCACGTAAAAAGCCCAATCTACTGTGACAACAGGGTCGCTTTCCAAAAAACAAAGCTTTATAGATGCGCGGGTTTGAGCAGGTGCGCGGTTCAGCGCCGGTAACAGGAAGAGTTGGATGACGAACGTAGTCGTGGTCGGTTCGCAATGGGGTGACGAAGGCAAGGGCAAGATTGTCGACTGGCTTTCGGAGCGTGCGGATATCGTTGTGCGCTATCAGGGCGGACACAATGCCGGCCATACGCTCGTCATCGACGGCACGAGCTATAAGCTTTCGCTCTTGCCGTCCGGCGTCGTGCGCCCGGGCAAGATGGCGGTAATCGGCAACGGCGTCGTCGTCGATCCGCATGCGCTGATCGCCGAGATCGGCCGGCTGGAGGCGCAGGGCGTGACGGTTACGCCTGACAACCTGCGCATCGCAGACAATGCGACACTCATTCTTTCCCTGCACCGCGAGCTCGACGCGATGCGCGAGGATGCTGCGTCGAACAGCGGCACCAAGATCGGCACGACACGCCGCGGCATCGGTCCGGCCTATGAAGACAAGGTCGGCCGCCGCGCCATCCGCGTCATGGATCTTGCAGATCTCGAAAGCCTTTCCGGCAAGGTCGACCGTATTCTGACGCACCACAATGCGCTTCGCCGCGGCCTCGGCGTCGCCGAAGTCAGCCATGAAGCGATCATGGAAGAGCTGACTTCGATCGCCGATCGGGTGCTGCCGTTCCGTGACACCGTCTGGCTCTTCCTCGACAAGGAGCGCCGCAAGGGCTCCCGCATCCTCTTCGAAGGTGCACAGGGCAGCCTGCTCGATATCGACCACGGCACCTATCCCTTCGTGACGTCGTCGAACACCGTGGCCGGTCAGGCCGCGGCCGGTTCCGGCATGGGTCCCGGCTCGCTCGGCTATATCCTCGGCATCACCAAGGCCTATACGACACGCGTCGGCGAAGGCCCGTTCCCGACCGAGCTGAAGGACGCGATCGGCGAGTTCCTGGGCGAAAAAGGTCATGAGTTCGGCGTGGTGACCGGACGCAAGCGGCGCTGTGGCTGGTTCGACGCCGCGCTGGTGCGCCAATCGATCGCCACCAACGGCATCACCGGCATCGCGCTCACCAAGCTCGACGTGCTCGATGGCCTCGAGGAATTGAAGATCTGCGTCGGCTATATGCTCGACGGCGAACAGATTGATCATCTTCCCGCAAGCCAGGGAGCGCAAGCTAGGGTCGAACCGATCTACATCACGCTGGAAGGGTGGAAGGAATCGACCGTCGGCGCCCGCAGTTGGGCGGACCTGCCGGCACAGGCGATCAAGTATGTTCGCCAGGTCGAAGAGCTGATCGGGGCGCCTGTCGCGCTCCTTTCCACCAGCCCGGAGCGGGATGACACGATACTTGTGACCGATCCGTTTGAGGATTAAGCTCACGGGTCACTGTGGAGGATGGTTCGGTAGGGTACCGGACTTCTTGAGAAAGTACTGATGGCGGATTTTATTGCAGTTATTCGGCGGGCCGTCGACGGCTTGGCTGAAAATACCCCCGAAATGCGGGTGAAGGTCTACGAACGTGCCCGCGGCGCAGTGCAGCGGCAGCTCGAGAACATGAAGCCGCGTCCGCCGGAAGCCATGCTGCAACGCCAGCTCGAAAAGCTCGAGGCCGCCATCCGCGAAGTGGAAGGTGAACACTCCGAGGCGCTGTCGCTCGACGAGCCTGTTGCCGCCGCCACCGCGCTGGATTCCGCAGAAGAACAAGCGCTTCACGACGAAAGCGAACCGGCGCCTGTGCCGGAGACTGATGTCGAGGAGCCGGTTGACGAAGCCTATGCCGAGCCGCAAGCGGCCGAGGCCGCCGACGAGCCCGGTCACGTGGAAGCTGCCTCGCCCGAGGAAGCTGAGGAAGAGGTCGCTGCCGAGGAACCCCTTTCCGCGGAAGCATCCGTTCCCGCGGAAACTCCTGTTCCCGCGGAAGCTCCTGCTTCCGCCGAGACATACTGGCATCCCTCCCATGAGGAGGAAGCGCCGGCCGAGGAATGGCATGCCAGCGAGGCGCGCGACGTCGCTGCCGAGGATGTGCCGGCCGAACATGACGGCTGGGAGCCGCCCGTCGGGGATCACGACGAACAGGCCGGCGACTATCATGCGGACGAGCAGCATCCTGCGGAAGCCGAAGAGGTTGCGACGGAACCGGTGGCGGTGGAGGCTGACGAGCCGGAAGTCGAGGAGGCTTACGAGCCCGCCGAGCCGCTTCAGCCGGTCACGCGTGGCATAGATCACGCGTCGAACCGGCTGGTTGAGCCGGTCGCCGATTTCGATCGCCCGCAGGAGTTCGTCGAGCACAGCCGCGAGGAGCCGCTGCAGGCCGACGCCGTGGCGCATTTCGATCCCGTCTGGGCCGAGCCCGCCGCCGAGACGCCGGCTCCGGCGCCCAAAGATGCGGAGACCGAATGGGCGGAAGAGGAACTCAGGCAATATTCGCAGACGGCGCCGATCACCGCGGATGCTTCGGCGCGCGCCTTCGAGGAGGTGATATCGAGCCTCGAAAATGCGGCCCCCGCCGCCGTCATGCCGGCTGCCAAGGAAAGTTTCTCCTGGGAGACGGCCGCTTTCGACGATCTGCCGCCGATCGAGGCCGGCAGCAATAAGAAGACGCCGGTCGCTTCGCATTTCGACGATGTCGATATCTTCGCAGAAGTGCACAACGGCAAGCCGGCGCCTGCCAGCGCCGCGCCGAGCGAGGACTGGCGCGAGGCGAAGGCGCTGCGCGGCTACGACCGTCGCGGTTCGGTCGCCGCTGACGACGATGACTCCAATCCGGCGATGGATATCGATCAGATTGTTGCGTCCAAGCTGCAGGGCAAGAATTTCCGGATGGAGCCGAAGCGCCGTCGCTTCGGCCTCGGCACCGTGATCACGCTCCTCTTCGCCCTCATCCTGATCGGTGGCGGCGCCTATGCCGGCTGGATGAACAGAGAGGCGCTGGTGGCGATGGTCGACGGGCTTGTCAGTTCGGCACCGTCGCAGGCGACCCGGAACGAGGCGGCAACACCGCCGGCTGGCTCCGCGACGCCTGCCCAGCCTGAGCCAGCGACGCCTGCTCAGCCGACCACGCCAGGAGCGCAGAATACGCCAGTGGCACCGCCGCAGCCGAACCCGAACCCGCAGGTGGCGTCAATGAACAATGACGGCGCCGCGGCCAATTCGAAATTCACTCAGCGGCTGCTGACCGATGGGACAGAGGTCGACAGCGGACCGGCCACGGTGCCGGGAACGCCGACGGCAGAAGGAAAATCGGTCGCCGAGCAGAACGTCGCGGCAGCCGATACGCCGGCTGCCAGCGCACAGGGCGATGCGGCACCCGCCGAAACGCTGACGCCGAACGGTCCGGCGGCATCGCCGCAGCAGACCGCGCCCGTTGGTTCGTCGCAAAAGATGTTCCTCTATGAGGAGCGCATCGGCCAGAGCTCGCCGACGGCAATCGAGGGATCGGTCGTCTGGAGTGTGCAGCACGAGGCCGGTCAGGGCGGACGGCAGGAGGCGACGGTGCAGGGCAATGTCAGCGTGCCCGAGCGCAATCTCTCGGCTCTCATCACCTTCAAGCGCAATTCCGATCCGTCGCTGCCGGCAAGCCATCTCGTCGAGGTGGTCTTCTCGGTGCCGCCGAATTTCGAAGGCGGCAGCATCGACAGCGTCCAGCGCATCTCGATGAAGCGCACGGAGCAGGACCGTGGTGACGCGCTGATTGCGGTTCCGGCCAAAATCACCGACGATTTCCACATGATCGCGCTCAACGACTATCCCGATGCGCGCAAGGCCAATCTCGACCTGATGGCGACCCGTAGTTGGATCGATATGCCGATCACCTATCGCAACGGCCGCCGCGCGCTGCTGACGATGGAAAAGGGCGACACCGGAACGAACGCCTTCAACACCGCGATCAAGGAATGGACCGCCCTCGGGGATGTGTCGACGAGCCAGTGATGGTTTTTTCCGCAATGCCAACTTTATCGGACTTTGGCGGCTGACGAGGCTGCGAAAAGCGAATGAAACAGAAAAGGCGGGCCGCAAGGACCCGCCTTCTTCAATTCTATCACGCGGCAGGTTTATGCCGTGGCTTCGACGACGCGGACGGCCTTGGCGCGTTCCAGCGCTTCCTTGCGGACCGCATCCTGCACCTTTTCGAAGGCGCGGACCTCGATCTGGCGGACGCGTTCGCGGCTGATGTCGAATTCGGTCGAAAGGTCTTCCAGGGTCACCGGATCCTCGGCGAGGCGGCGAGCCTCGAAGATGCGGCGTTCGCGCTCGTTCAGCACGCTCATCGCTTTTGCCAGCATGCGCCGCCGGGTGTCGAGCTCATCCTGTTCGATCAGCACGTCTTCCTGGCTGTCATGGTCGTCCACCAGCCAATCCTGCCATTGGCCGCTATCACCTTCGGCAGCCTTGATCGGCGCGTTCAGCGAAGCGTCGCCGGAAAGGCGGCGGTTCATCGAAATGACCTCCTCCTCCGAGACGTTCAGCTTGGTGGCGATTTCCGAGACGTGCTCCGGCTTCAGGTCGCCGTCGTCGATCGCCTGGATGCGGCCTTTCAGCCGACGCAGGTTGAAAAACAGGCGTTTCTGGTTGGCGGTCGTGCCCATCTTTACCAGCGACCACGAGCGCAGGATATATTCCTGGATCGAGGCCTTGATCCACCACATGGCGTAGGTGGCGAGGCGGAAGCCGCGCTCGGCATCGAACTTCTTGACGGCCTGCATCAGGCCGACATTGCCCTCGGAGACGACTTCGCCGATCGGCAGGCCGTAGCCGCGATAACCCATCGCGATCTTCGCGACGAGGCGAAGATGGCTGGTGACCAGCTTGTGGGCGGCGTCGCGATCGCCATGCTCGGCATAACGCTTGGCGAGCATGTATTCCTGCTGCGGCTCGAGCATCGGGAATTTGCGGATTTCGTCGAGGTAACGATTGAGACCGGCTTCGCCGGCGGTAATGGACGGCAAGGTATTTCGGGCCATAGTGCACCCTCCTAAAGTGAATTCCGGCTCCCGATGGAAACGCGTTCTCGCGTTAAAAAAGGCAAACCGGGACGTGCGGCTCTACTGTGAGCCCGCACTAAATCCATATACAGATAAGTGTGGCGAAACGGCGGTTCAAGGGTGCCGCTCACGCAGGTGTGAGTTGGAAGAGGGGTCTCTATCGCCGCAGTGCCTCGACCAATTCCACCATATCATCCGGCAGCGGCACTTCGAAATGCATGATTTCGCCGGTGCGGGGATGCTCGAACTGCAGCATGAAGGCATGCAGCGCCTGGCGGTCGAAACCGTTGACGACCTTACGGATCTCTTCGGGCAGAAGATTGACCTTGGTCTTGAAGCCGGCGCCGTAAACCGTGTCGCCGAGCAGCGGATGGCCGATATGGGCCATGTGGACACGGATCTGGTGGGTGCGCCCGGTTTCGAGGTGGCACTCGACCAGCGAGGCGAACGCGGTGGCGTCCGGCTTTTCGTGGAAGCGTTCGACCACCGTGTAGTGCGTGATCGCCTCGTCGGCGTCATGACTGTCGGGGCGCTTGACGGCGCGGCGCGTGCGATCGCCGGTGGCGCGGCCGAGCGGCGCGTCGACGGTGCCCGTCAGCGAGCGCGGCCGGCCCCAGACGACTGCCTGGTAGGCCCGCTCCAGCGGCATGGTGCGGCCGTGGTCGGCAAATTGAAGCGAGAGGTGGCGATGGGCGATGTCGTTCTTGGCGACGACCATGACCCCTGTCGTGTCCTTGTCGAGACGGTGGACGATGCCGGGGCGGCGCACGCCGCCGATGCCGGAGAGCGTATCGCCGCAATGGTGGATCAGTGCGTTGACCAGCGTTCCTGTCCAATTGCCGGGACCGGGATGGACGACGAGACCGGAAGGCTTGGAGATGACGATGACGTCGTCGTCCTCATGGAGGATAACGAGCGGGATGTCCTCGCCCTGCGGCGTCGGGTCTTCCGGCTCGGGCAGCGTGATCTCGAAACTATCGCCGGTGCGCACCTTGCGCTGCGGGTCGGTGACGGGTTCTCCGCGCAGAAAAACCTGGCCGTCCTTGATCAGCGCCTTGATGCGGCTGCGTGAAAATTCCTCGCCAACCTGCGCCGTCAGCCAGGCGTCGAGCCGGCCTTCGGCGGTTTCATCGGCAGTCAGGACTTTTCTATTGCCGGCTGCTTGTTTAAAGGGGTCGCTCAAGACGCTTCTTCTCCGACGTATTTTTTTAGAACGGGACGCACAGATGACAGCAATCGAGCCAGACGACCAGGAAGAGAAGCCCCTTGATCCGGCGATGGAAAGTGTCCGGCGCAAGATGGTCCGCCTGCAGATCGTTTCCGGCGCCATCATGTTCGTGAGCCTTATGGCGGTCTTCGGTGCCGTTGTCTACAAGACGATGCGCGACGATCCGAAGGAGACGGCAGCAACCGTTGCCGCCTCCGGCGTGCCCTCGGATGCGCCGCTTGCCGCGACCGTTTCTCTGCCGCTCGGCTTCAAGGTGCAGTCGACCTCGTTGTCTGCCGGGCAGATCCTGTTTTACGGCGAAACCGTCGAGGGCAAGAACAAGGCCCTGGTCTTCGACCTCAGGACCGGCCGTACCGTCGCCGACGTCACCGTCGCGGGCAATTGAGGTCGGCATGGCCGCCGTCCCGATCGCCATCGACAGCGCCGACGATCCGCGCCTCGCCGAATTCCGCGACATAAGAGAGCGCGACCTGACGGGTCGCGAGAACCGCTTCATCGCCGAGGGCACCGTCGTGCTGCGCATGCTTGCCGAGGCGCATGCGGGAGACCGCGGCTTTTTCGCCGAAAAGATTCTGCTGCTGCGCAATCGCGTCGAGGGCGTGCTGCCCATCCTGGAGCGGTTTCCGGCCGATGTGCCAGTCTATGTCGCCGAGGCCGATGTGCTTAACGGCGTCGTTGGCTTCCATCTGCATCGCGGCGTTCTCGCGCTCGGCCGGCGGGAGGATGGCGGAGAGGGTGCCCTTCTCGCGGCGCTGCCGGAACGGGCGCTGGTGCTGGTCGGCTGCGGCATTTCCAATCACGACAATGCCGGCTCGATGTTCCGCAATGCGGCCGCCTTCCGGGCGGATGCGGTGCTGCTCGACGAAACTTCCTGTGATCCGCTTTACCGCAAGGCGTTGCGTGTTTCGGTCGGTTCGGTGCTGAGCGTTCCACATCGGCGCGGCGGCAAGGCGCTGGATGTGCTCCTGGCGCTTGCCGAACGGGGCTTTGCCATCTGGACGCTTTCGCCGCACGGCAAGACCGATATACGCGCCATTCCGGCTTCAGCGCGCATGGCGCTGGTCGTCGGCACGGAAGGGGAGGGCTTGCCCGAGGCGCTGCTTGCGCGTTTCCAGAGCGCCCGCATTCCACAGTCGGAGGACCTCGATAGCCTCAACGCTGCGACGGCGACGGGGATCGCGCTGTTTTCCATGGCTTCCGCGATGGCGCGGATCTAACCGGGGTTATCTGGCAGATCGGCATGATGGCGCGCCGCCGCGCGTCCTATCGGACGCGCTCGGGATCGGCGATGATTGCGGCCGCCCTGTCGGCAAGGCTGATGCGATCGTTTGGGTTCTTTTCCGCGGTATCCGCCAGCAAGGTACGGATCGGCGAGGAGGGACCTTCGTTGAGGGCGGTCAGCGCCACCATGTTGGCGGCGATCGAGGCGATCTCCTCGCGGATCGCGCCATCGCGCCCGGATACCGCCTTTGCCTTCTGCAGGCGCTCGGCAAGGGCGGCGCTGCGTGTGCGGACATCCTCGCCGATCTCGGCGATGACGTCGGCGGTGTCGAGCGCGGATACTGTCGTGTCTTCGGCCGTCACTTCCGCCGGCAGCTCGGCGGCCATCCCGGCAAGGCCGGCGTCGCGCAGCACCCGGTTGACCTTGCGGATCTCGGCATTGGCGGCCTTCAACTGTTCCTTCAACTTGGCAATCTCCTGCAAGCGGCGGGCGACCAGGGTTTCCTTTTCGGCGGCGGAAGCGCTCTCGCGCGCGGCCTTGTCTTCCAGGCGGATCACCATATGCTGCTGCTGCGTCAGTTTCTGTTCGGCGTCCCTGGCGCGCTTCTGCAAGAGAGTCACGTCCTGGCGTAAGGTATCGCGTTCGTCACGCAGCGCGTTGGCGCGGAATTTCAGGCTCTCCGCCTCGGTGTCGCGCGCGGCCAGGTCGATCCTCAGCCCATCGGCCTGTTCACCGAGCTTGCTCAGTCGCGTCCTCATCGTCGCCAGTTCGCTTTCCTTATTGGCAGCGGACTGCTCGGCAATATGCAAATTGGTCTTCAACTGGCTGATATAGTTCTCGTCCTTGCGCAGATGCGAGCGTTGCTCGGCCGCTTCGACATGCATCTCGCCGATCTGGGCCTGCAATTCGCCGATCTCGGCGGCAAGCCTGCCGGCGTCGACGGCGAGTGCATCATGGCGAAGCTGGAGCGACAGGGATTTCTCGCGCTCACGCAGAAGGTCCTGGGTGGTGCGGGCGTTCTCGGCGGCATAGAGCGCGCGGACCATATCCTTCTGGGCGCGAACTTCCTGCGGGCTCAGCGGCATGGTCGCCTTCAGCCGGTTCTCGGTATACCAGACGATGCGGCGATGAACGGCGGGCGAGACCAGAAAGACGAGGAACGCCGCGGTCAGGAAGCCCAATCCGAACAAGAGAGCATATTCGATCACGGCGCGGCCATCGGTAAGAAGGTTGATACGGGGTCAGCCGCGATGATTAAGCGCGCATGATGCGCATGGCAAGGCCGCCGGTGCGGGCGGCCGCGGATTCCAGCGGCTTGGCGGCCTCAGAAGGGGTTCCAGGTTGGCGCCTGGGTGATCTTGAGATAGCCGACATTGACACCCAGGCGGGCGCCGACACCGGTGCGGATCGGCACGACCAGCACGTCGTTGTTCTTGAGCAGCGTCATGCCGAAGCCGGCGATCACATAGGCCGAGCCGCTGACGCCGCCGAAGCGGGCATAGATGCCGTTGATGGAGGGCAGGTCGTAGACCAGCATCATCACCCGCGAGCCTTGGCCGCCGTAATCGAGGCCGAGCGAGGGGCCTTGCCAGTAGAGATTATGTTCGCCGGCATTCTTGGTATTCAGCTGGCCTTCGCCGTAGGTCAGACCGGCGATGAAGGCGCCGCCGCCTTCCTGTCCGAGGATATAGCCGTTCGGCAGGCCGTATTTCTGGAAGGCGCTCTCGACCACTTTGGCAAGCCCGCCGCTGGCGGAGCCGAAGAAGGAGTGGCCGGCATCGACGATTTCCTGCATCGTGTACTGGCCGTTGTCCTGGGCGGCGGCCGGCCCGGCAACCATCAGCGAGGAGAAGACGAGGGCCGAAAGCAACCTGCAGAAGCCGATGAATCGGTGCGGAATTTGAGGGCGCATGGTGTCATCCGTTCGTCGTTTGGCTGAGAGCGGGCAACCGCTCGCGGCGATTGGTGCATTTTGCGCCGATGATCTTAACAATCGGTTTACCAAATATGGTGTCATTATGGCATCGAGTACGATCGCAAACTTCGCGCAATTTTGATGAAGCATATTCCGGGCGCGATGAAATTGCCGCCCCTCAGGAGACGATGATGTCCAAGAACCCCAATCTCACCCTGTCCGGCCCGGATCTGGCCGCGCTTCTCTGCAGCCGCGTTTGCCACGATGTCATCTCGCCCGTCGGCGCGATCAATAACGGGCTGGAACTCCTGGATGAGGGTGGCGCCGATTCCGATGCGATGGACCTGATCCGCACCAGTGCGCTCAACGCTTCCGTCCGCCTGAAATTCGCACGCCTCGCCTTCGGCGCGTCGGGCTCTGTCGGCGCCTCGATCGACACTGGCGAGGCCGAGCGCGCCGCCAAGGATTTCGCCATCGCCGAGAAGAAGACCGAGGTGATCTGGAACGGACCGCGCGCCATCGTCGCCAAGAATCGCGTCAAGCTGCTGCTCAACCTCTTCCTCGTTGCCTATTCGGCCATTCCGCGCGGCGGCGTGCTTGAGGTAACGCTCGAAAATCCCGAATTCGATGCCAGGTTCACGCTCACGGCCAAAGGCAAGCTGATGCGCTTGCCGCCGAAATTCGTCGAGATATCGACCGGCACGATCGAGGAGGCGATCGACGCCCATTCGATCCAGCCCTATTATACCGTTCTTCTGGCGCAGGAGTGCGGAATGATGCTCGATCACAGCGCCAGCGCCGAAGAACTGGTGTTCACCGCGGTGGCTGCGGCCGCCTGATTTTTGCGCGTAAAACGAGTATCGGTGTTCGCGCGGTAACGATTCCTTAGCCTGATCGACCTATGCTTGGCTGCTGTTTAGAGGCCTTTGCAAGGACAGATGCAGGGGTAAAGGAGTCGCCATGCAGAGATTCATGATCACCGATAATTCGGACATCGTCCGCAAGGTCGGCAAGCGCATTCTCTCCGAACTCGACTTTCTCGTCAGCGAGGCCTCCAATGCCGGCGAGGCGCTGCAGCGCTGCCAGGCGGAGCTGCCGGAATATCTGATCGTCGATTCCGGCATGGAAGGCGCTCTCGACCTCATCGCCGCCATCCGCGCCATGGACGGCGGCAAAGAGGTCAAGATCTATTACTGCGTCGTCGAGGCGGATCTGAAGAAGCTGATGGCTGGCAAACGGGCTGGCGCCACCGACTTCCTGCTGAAGCCGTTCGATCGCAAGATCCTGACCGCCGTCTTCGGAAACCGCGCGATCGCCGCCTGACGGCAGATCTCATCCCGCCCAATCGGCGACCTTGGAGCATAATGCCGAAAGTGCAAGCGCGTTCGGCCGCCGCAACGCTCTATTTTTTTGACCGAAAGACAGGGAATTTCAGGCCGATCCAGCCTGAAATCCTCTCCGTCACGGCGGCTTGTTGTTGCCGGCAGAAACGAAAAATCCCGCCGGAAAGGCGGGATCTTCGTTTATCCGATAAGGGGGATCGGAAAATCAGGCGGTTTCGGCGTATTCGGCCCCATCCGGCTCGCGAAGAACGTAACCACGGCCCCAGACGGTCTCGATGTAGTTGGCGCCGCCGGCAGCGTTGGCGAGCTTCTTGCGCAGCTTGCAGATGAAGACGTCGATGATCTTCAGTTCCGGTTCGTCCATGCCGCCGTAAAGGTGGTTCAGGAACATTTCCTTGGTGAGGGTGGTGCCCTTGCGGAGCGAAAGCAGCTCCAGCATCTGGTATTCCTTGCCGGTCAGGTGGACGCGCTGGCCACCGACTTCGACAGTTTTGGCGTCGAGGTTGACGATCAACTCGCCGGTCATGATGACCGACTGGGCGTGACCCTTGGAGCGGCGGACGATAGCGTGGATGCGGGCGACGAGCTCGTCCTTGTGGAACGGCTTAGTCATGTAGTCGTCGGCGCCGAAGCCGAGGCCGCGAACCTTGTCTTCGATGCCGGCCATGCCCGACAGAATGAGGATCGGTGTCTTGACCTTGGACAGCCGGAGCGTGCGGAGCACTTCATATCCGGACATGTCGGGCAGGTTCAGATCGAGAAGGATGATGTCATAATCATACAGCTTGCCCAGATCGACGCCTTCTTCACCGAGATCGGTGGTATAAACATTAAAACTTTCTGATTTCAGCATCAACTCGATGCTCTGCGCCGTAGCGCTGTCATCCTCGATGAGAAGTACCCGCATAATTATCCCCTTTACCGCCGCCGAAAGGTGGTCTGGCCCCCTACACGATACCGAACACGCTACGTGATTTGGAAGCTGCCACGAAATGGTTAACAAATTCTAATTCACTCTGGCAAGGAGTATCGAATTTATTAAATAATTTTTCCATTTCTCTGTTTTCCAATAGGAATCTCAAAAAGGCTCTCCTCAACTTTTACATTAGGAAAAGGCGCTAAGTGATTCATCCGACTCGCCAATGAAAAGGTTCGAACTTCATGCCTCGGCATTTACCGACCCTTAAATCATCGGGCCTATCATTAACGATGCCCGTAAACGAAAGGTTACCAGCGGTAGGTATTTGTTAATATCGCAGGAAATTTTTTAGCAAACCGTGTCAAAGCGGCGCGCAGGGCGGTTTCAAGTTGAGCCGGGGTCTCGCATCACGGGAGTAATGCGTATGAAGTCGCGAGAGAGTCTCGTTCGCCTGAAGGAATTTCAGGTGAACGAAAAACGACGTCAATTGCAGCAGTTGCAGATGATGATGTCCGAATTCGAACGGATGACGAAGGATCTGGAGAGCCAGATCGTCGTCGAGGAAAAGAAGTCCGGTATTTCCGACCCGAATCACTTTGCTTATCCGACCTTCGCCAAGGCCGCGCGTCAGCGGGCCGATAACCTGCAGGTTTCGATCAAGGAACTGAAGATGCAGGAAGAGACGCTGGAAATGGCGCTCGAGGAGATGCAGGCGGAATATGCAAGGGCGACGGCGCTGGAAGAGCGTGACGGCGGCGCCCGCGCAAGGGCGTAAGAAAACGGCGGGCGCCGGCTTCGGCGCCCTGGGATCGCCACTGAGAAGCCATGTATGATGGGCACGCTGTCCGTCATACATGGCTTTTGGTGTTTGCCTGACGGTGTCACTCCCACCGGCGACGAGATTCGTCACCGACGGCGAGGATTTGCCTTATGGACGTCGTGCTCCCAAAACCGTTGCACGGTTTTGGGAGCACGCTTCAATTCACGACATCCTTCCATTCCGGATGGCGTTGCGCCTGCGCCTTGAAGAAGGGGCAAAGCGGAATGATCTTCCAGCCGCCGGTACGGGCTGCTTCCACAGCATGGAGCGCCAAGGCCTGGCCGACACCCTTGCCGCGCAGCGCATCGGGAACGGCGGTGTGATCGATGATGACGAGCGTCGGCGATGTGCGTGAATAGGTCATCTCAGCCTCATGCCCTTCGACCTCGGCCGCATAACGGCCGCCGGAGGCGCCTTCCTCATTTCGAATGTCCATTGTCTTTCCTCGCAGCGAATATTGTCGTAGCGGACCGTGACACGGCGGCGCGGTCGTGCCAAGCCGTGGAAGGAATAGGGACAGGAGACGGAGTGTTCATGCAAAATATCGGATCGATACGAGGCTCAGGGCAATGAGTGCACTTTCGATGATCCGTCCGGTCCTTCTCGTGGCGGCGCCGTTCTTCCTGGCACTCGGCCTGGTTTTGCCGCTGGTCCGTTTCGAGACGCTGTATTTTTTCGACAGGACGCCGTCGCTCATCGAAGTCGTCGTGTCGTTGTGGCAAGGCGGGGATGGGCTGCTGGCGGCGATCGTCGCACTGGTTTCGATCCTGCTGCCGCTTCTGAAGATGATCGGGATCGCTGCAGAGGCAACGGCCGCCGGCGGCGGGGCCGGCAGTCTGTTCTATCGTCGAGTCGTACCGCATCTGTCCAAGTGGTCGATGATGGACGTGCTGCTGGTTGCGATCGTCATTGCGGCGGCGAAGACGACGGGGCTGGCGGATGCTTTCACGCAGCCCGGTCTCTGGTGCTACGCGGCCTCGTCAATGATTTCGGGCCTTCTTCATTCCCTCATGGGAGATGCGTCCGGCCCGAAATAAATGTCGTCGATGCTGGGGATTGATCAGTGACGATATTGCTGGATGCGCGTGGTGCGCAGGCCGGCGAGACCGTGACTGTTGATCGACGATTGCCAGGAGAGGAATTCTTCGACTGTGAGCGTGTAACGCTCGCAGGCCTCTTCCAAGCTCAACAAGCCACCGCGGACAGCCGCGACAACCTCTGCCTTACGGCGAATCACCCAGCGCCGCGTATTGGGCGGCGGGAGATCCGCGATCGTCAGGGGGCTGCCATCGGGGCCGATGACATATTTTACTCGGGGACGTATCATTTCGGTCATTGGACTCTCTACACAACGCAAGACCACGAAGCCCACTCTAGCCTGCCACATTTAAAAATTGCCTAAACCCATCGTAAGACTTTGATAACAAATTTAGACGCCCCGCCCTGGTCGGTGATTGGCGGCGGCCGCCTGCCGTTACGTCAATTTGCAGCGCCTGCATGGGAGGCATGCCGGATAAATATCACCCCAATTTCCCTGGATGATCTTATCAGCGCGGCAACATAGGAATGAGGGCGAGACCCCTCGTCTCCCTTCTTTCCGCTGTATCGGTCCTGTTCGTGCTTTTTGAACTTCGATCCTTTGGATGCGGGGGCAGAAGCCGTCTTTGCCGATCCTCAGGCGTGAGCTTCCTGCTGCCGGGCAGCGGGGCCGATCCGAAGCCGGCCATACGAGGATATGAAGATGACAAGACGTGAGCGCGCAGCCGACGACTGCGCTGTGGATGCGGCATTTTCGCCTTCTGAGGCCGATGGCGGCGGGTTTCGCTGAGCGACGGCAAGGAACGGCTTGGCGGGGTGGCGAAGCTTGCGGGCTTCGACTTCCATCTGTTCTCGGCTTTCCGGCGGAGAGACCCTACCGCCTTCACCGGAAACCGGTTGATCAGCACCTTGCCGCAAAGCCTTGTCGGTTTTTACGGGGTTGCCGATCTCTTCCATTGCAGCAAACTGGTGAACGAGATGAAACGACGATAATGCCGATCTTCTGCGAGGAGGGGGCGTTTGCGGGCAGTGCCGCCAATCGGGAAAACCGCCGTCTCAACACGCTCTTTCCGATGCTTGAGGTGAAGAACACCGTCGCCTTTCCGCCACCCGTCATTGACCTGAAACGATACATCTTCACCTTTTCAGGTGGCTGTCCCACTCCTCACACAGGAATGGGCGATGGTGCTGCTGTATGGGCGCATGGAGCTTCTAGGCTCGCGGCGCTGTCATACGCAGCCGCCCGAGCAACGACGAGATCGCGGTCGTTCTCGATCTCTCGTCGTATACGGTGGCGGGGTTATCTGAAGAGCGCGATCCGCAAGCTCGATTCGGTCAGCTGCAGACAGGCGGTTGCCACGGCATTCCAGTACCGGGTGCTCATAAAGCGCGTTGCACCGCGCTTTGGGTCTTTGTCCTATGCAGATCGCCCAAAACCGCTACGCAGTTTTGGGCGATCTGTGTAAGGCAGCAGATGTCTGGGCTGAAAAGCTTAAAAGCGGGGAAGCTTAGAAGCCCTTTCCGCCGGTCAGCTCCGACACGACGGTTCCAGCAATGATGCGCATATCCATCCAGATCGAAAAATTTCCGACGTAATAGAGATCGCTGACGATGCGGGCGCGTGCTTTGGCCGGACGGTCGGTCGGGCCGCGCAGGCCGCGCATCTGGGCAAGGCCGGTCATCCCAGGACGCATCGCGTGGCGCTGATGGTATTCCGGTACGAGCTCTTCGTAGAGCATGCCGCCGGCGCGCATCCCGATTGCATGGCAACGCGGACCGACGACCGACATATCGCCCAGCAGCACGTTCAGCAGCTGCGGCAACTCATCGATATTCGTGCGGCGCAGAATGGCGCCGATACGGGTGATGCGTGGATCGTTCTTCACCGTCTGGGCAATGCCGGAGACATCGCAGAGATCGGTGCGCATGGAGCGGAACTTGTAGACCTTGATGGCCTTGCAGTTCTTGCCCCAGCGGGTCTGCTTGAAGAGCACCGGCCCCGGGCTGTCGAGCTTGATCAGCAGGGCGACGAACAGGAGGAAAGGCGCGAGGACGAGGAGGGCGCTCAACGACGAAACAATGTCGAACGCCCGCTTCAGGACCAGATCCACCAGCGGCGCTTGGGGCGCATCGCTATGGATAACAGGGGTCTGGATCTTCAGGCTCGGCTGCTGGTGGCGGCTCGGCCGGAAGGACTCTGTCGAAATGCTGTTGTTTAGTTCCGTGATGCTCAAGGATCGTACTCTGTTGTCTTCGAGGGGCGCGGCGGCAATAGGCGATCAATGGTTAACCCTGTCACCAGGGCTGCACTCAGGTCTTGGTAACCCTACTAAAACGGAAAAATGCGACAATTGTGTAATGGTGTCCAGAGAAATATCGCATCGCAGCAAATCTTTCGCAATTGCGTTAAGTTGAGGCAAGCTCATGATATTTCGTTAATAATTGGAATTTTGTCAAAGTTTCTAGGCCCTTGGCAGGGGTTCGCAGGGGGCCGGCGGCGCGTCGTTTCGACACGTGACCCAGGTCTCTTAAGCGTATTTGTTAACGGAACACGAGGCGAAATTTTTGTGATGAGGATATCGATCACTGCCGAAGCCGTGTCGAAATGTGACAAAATCAAGGCGGGATTGATGGCGGGCAGCGTCTTGAAACGATGCAAAGCAACGAATTCGTCCCCAGACTCGCTTGATAAGGCCCGATAACGCGAATCACTTCACGGTTGGAAACGGGATCGCGGCCACGCTTCCAGGAGGGACGGCTTGCTCAGTTGGCGCGCGCCAGAGGCCGGCCGCGGATTGTCGCGACAGGTCTGAACTCATGGTTACGATGCAGAAGAATCGCGCCGCCTGCCGGTATTCAGCGATTTCTAAGGATGGTCACGCCGGTTCGAGGACGCGTTTCCTGCCGCCCCAGGAGATGAAGTTCGGGTTGGCGAAGTCGAAATCGGCGGCCTTTCCCGTCTTGCCGTAGGTCAGCAATGTTCCGTCCAGTGTCACCGTCGAGCCGCCGGCAGCACGCAGCACCGCATCGCCGGCCGCGGTGTCCCACTCCATCGTGCGGGTGAAGCGCGGATAGACGTCGGCCTTCCCTTCGGCCAGCAGGCAGAACTTCAGCGAGGAGCCGATATTGGTACATTTAAAGATCGCGTGGTCGGCGAGGAAGCTTCCGGTCTCCGGGCTGTTGTGGCGAAGGCTTGCAAGCGCCAGCCTGTCGTCCGGCTGTTCGCGCACCGTGATTGCACTGCGTGCGCTAACGGTGAAATCGTCGGCGACGACGAGCCTCTCGGCGTGGCCGCACTCTCCGGAGAAGGCAAGCCCGAGCGCCGGCGCATAGACGATGCCGGCCACCGGGGCGCCGTTCTCGATATAGGCGATGTTGACGGTGAATTCCTGCCGTCCTTCGACGAATTCACGCGTGCCGTCGAGAGGGTCGACCAGGAAGAAGCCTCGGCCGCTGATGTCGGGCACCTTGCCGGCAGCGACCGATTCTTCCGCCACCACGGGTATCTCGGGATAATCTCTGGCGAGATGAGTAAGGATGATGCGTTCGGCCTCCTCGTCGGCGACCGTGACCGGACTTGCATCCGCCTTCATGGCGACGGGGAAACCTTCGCGCAGGACCGTCATGATGGCCCTGCCGGCTTCGAGCGCCGCCTTTTCAAATGTCCTCAGCATTGTCCTTTTGCCGTTCGCCATGCGAGCCGAGCACCCCACTGTCGCTCGTCCGCAAACCATCCCTGTCACACCATATACCTATCAAAGATTGATATGGTGTTTCCCGTTGCGCTTCGCACCCTTACACGTAAGGCAGTGATGCTACCATAAGTTCCCAGTCCTGTCAGAGGAGATGGTGGTCGGTCGCTCATGAAATGGCATTCGGAAAAGCGCCCGGCCTGAGGTCTGAATTTGCGTCATCTTCCAATTTTGTGGAATAGCTTGCACAGCAGACGGCGCAAGAAATCGGTGGCAACATTGCCGAACTTTTAACCGCGCGGCGATTTCTGGCTAAAAATCCGCCGCTCCATGCCGTTTTTATGTGGATTTTGGTTCAAAACGAACCATTTAGCCCTGTTCTGACAAGAATCTGTCGGAATAAATCCTTTTTGTCTTCACATTTCCAACGAAACCGGTATGCATTCGGCCTATGAGGTTCCCTGAAACGGGGAACCAAAGAACCAAAAAGAGATGCAGTGTCTTCCGCTCGCATCCAGGGGAAAACGACATATGGAGTATTTCGTCCAGCAGCTCTTCAATGGGCTGACGCTCGGATCCATCTATGGCCTTGTGGCTATCGGCTATACGATGGTTTATGGCATTATCGGCATGATCAATTTCGCCCATGGCGACATCTTCATGCTCGGTGGTTTCGCCGCTCTTATCGTCTTTCTCGTCCTCACATCCATCTTCGCAGGTCTCCCGGTGGCAATTCTGCTGCTGGCGATGCTTGTCGTCGCGATGCTGATGACGAGTTTATGGAATTGGACGATCGAGCGCGTCGCATACCGTCCCTTGCGCGGGTCTTTCCGCCTGGCGCCGCTGATCACGGCAATCGGCATGTCGATCACGCTGTCCAACTTCATCCAGGTGACGCAGGGTCCGCGTAACAAGCCGATCCCGCCGATGGTGAGCTCGGTCTACCAGTTCGGCAACATCTCGATATCGCTGAAGCAGATCATCATCATCGCGATCACGGCGGTGTTGCTGACGATCTTCTGGTATATCGTCAATCATACTTCACTCGGCCGTGCCCAGCGCGCCACCGAACAGGATCGCAAGATGGCCGCATTGCTCGGCGTCAATGTCGATCAGACGATCTCGATCACCTTTGTGATGGGGGCGGCGCTGGCTGCTGTCGCCGGCACGATGTATCTGATGTATTATGGCGTCGCTTCGTTCGCCGACGGCTTCACGCCGGGTGTGAAGGCATTTACCGCAGCCGTTCTCGGCGGCATCGGGTCGCTGCCGGGCGCCGTTCTCGGCGGGCTGATGATCGGCCTCATCGAATCGCTGTGGTCGGCCTATTTCACCATCGCGTACAAGGATGTCGCGACCTTCGCCATCCTTGCTTTCGTACTGATCTTCAAGCCGACGGGTATCCTGGGGCGACCGGAAGTCGAGAAGGTATAACGTCATGGCAAACATTGAGAATTCTGCAGGCAAGCCCGATGCCGGACTTGTCCGCAAAGGCCTTACCGAAGCCCTTTTCGCCGCTGTCCTGTCGTTCGGCATGTTCGTTCTCTATGTCGGCCTCAAGACCGACCAGAATATCAACAACGAGCTGATCATCGTCCAGCGCTGGGGATTGCTTGCAATCTTCGTCGCCGTTGCCGCGATCGGCCGCTTCGCCATGGTCGTTTTCATCAAACCGAATATCGACCGTCGCAAGCTGTCGAAGGCGCGCGAGGGCGAGCTCGACATCTCGACCGAGAAGGGCTTCTTCCGTCGGCATTTCCTGAAGATCTCGCTGATAGCACTGCTGCTCTATCCCGTGGTGATCGTGGCGTTGGTCGGCGCTCAGGGCTCGCTGAAATGGGTCGATAATTTCGGTATCCAGATCCTGATCTACGTGATGCTTGCCTGGGGACTCAACATCGTCGTTGGCCTGGCCGGCCTGCTCGATCTCGGTTATGTCGCCTTCTACGCGGTTGGCGCCTATTCCTATGCATTGCTGTCGAGCTATTTCGGCTTTTCCTTCTGGGTCTTGCTGCCGCTTTCCGGCATCTTCGCAGCCCTCTGGGGCGTCATCCTCGGCTTCCCGGTGCTGCGCCTGCGCGGCGACTACCTCGCCATCGTGACGCTTGCCTTCGGTGAAATCATCCGCCTCGTGCTCATCAACTGGACTGACGTGACCAAGGGCACTTTCGGTATCTCGAGCATTCCGAAGGCGACACTCTTTGGTATTCCCTTCGATGCGACGGCCGGCGGCTTTGCCAAGCTCTTCCACCTGCCGATGTCGTCTGCCTATTACAAGATCTTCCTCTTCTATCTTATCCTGGCGCTCTGCATGCTGACGGCCTACGTCACCATCCGGCTGCGCCGCATGCCAATCGGGCGTGCCTGGGAAGCGTTGCGCGAAGACGAGATCGCCTGCCGTTCGCTCGGCATCAACACGGTGACGACCAAGCTCACCGCCTTTGCGACGGGCGCCATGTTCGGCGGGTTCGCCGGCTCGTTCTTCGCAGCCCGCCAGGGCTTCGTCTCGCCGGAATCCTTCGTCTTTCTGGAATCGGCCGTCATCCTCGCCATCGTCGTTCTTGGCGGCATGGGGTCGTTGACCGGCATCGCGATCGCCGCGATCGTCATGGTCGGCGGCACCGAGGCGCTGCGCGAAATGGACTTCCTGAAAGCGGTCTTCGGGCCCGACTTCACGCCGGAACTTTACCGCATGCTGCTCTTCGGTCTCGCCATGGTCGTCGTCATGCTGTTCAAGCCGCGCGGTTTCGTCGGCTCACGTGAACCGACTGCCTTCCTCAAAGAGCGCAGGGCAATATCCGGAAGCTTCATCAAGGAGGGCCACGGTTGATGAGCCCCGTTATCAATACAATGTCGAGCGATACGCTTCTCAAAGTTGAACACCTGTCGATGAAGTTCGGCGGCCTGATGGCCATCAACGACTTCTCCTTCGAAGCCAAGCGCGGCGATATTACTGCGCTGATCGGGCCGAACGGTGCCGGCAAGACCACGGTCTTCAACTGCATCACCGGCTTCTACAAGCCGACGATGGGCATGATCACGCTCAACCAGAAGAGCGGCAAGCAGTACCTGCTGGAGCGTCTGCCGGACTTTCGCATCACCAAGGAAGCCAGGGTGGCGCGTACTTTCCAGAACATCCGGTTGTTCTCCGGTCTGACTGTTTTAGAAAACCTGCTCGTTGCCCAGCACAACAAGCTGATGAAGGCATCGGGTTATACCATCCTCGGCCTTATCGGCGTCGGTCCCTATAAGCGGGAAGCGGCCGGAGCGATCGAGCTTGCCCGCTTCTGGCTCGAGAAGGCCGACCTGATCGACCGCGCTGACGACCCTGCCGGCGATCTGCCTTATGGCGCCCAGCGGCGTCTGGAAATCGCTCGCGCCATGTGCACCGACCCGGAGCTGCTTTGCCTGGACGAACCGGCTGCAGGCCTGAACCCGCGGGAATCGGCAACGCTCAACGCGCTGCTGCAGAATATCCGTGCTGAAACCGGAACGTCGATCTTGCTGATCGAGCATGACATGTCGGTGGTCATGGAAATTTCCGACCACGTCGTCGTTCTCGAATACGGCCAGAAGATTTCCGATGGCACGCCGGATCACGTGAAGCACGATCCGAAGGTCATCGCGGCCTATCTCGGTGTCGAGGATGAAGAAGTGGAAGAGGTGATCGCGACCGTCGAGCAGCTCGAAGGAGGCGCAAACTGATGGGCGATGAAGTAATGACGGGTCAACCGCTCCTTCAGGTGAATGGCGTCGAAACCTATTATGGCAATATCCGTGCATTGGCCGGCATCGATGTCCACGTCAACAAAGGCGAGATCGTCAGCCTGATCGGCGCCAATGGCGCCGGCAAATCGACGCTGATGATGACGATCTGCGGCAGCCCGCAGGCCCGCACCGGTTCGGTCGTCTTCGAGGGCCGCGAAATCACTCGCATGCCAACTCATGAAATCGCCCGCCTGCGCATCGCGCAGTCACCGGAAGGCCGCCGTATCTTCCCGCGCATGACGGTTCTGGAAAACCTCCAGATGGGCGCCGGCCTCGACAACCTCAAATACTTCGCCGAGGACGTCGAGAAGATCTTCACGCTCTTCCCGCGCCTCAAGGAACGCCATGCCCAGCGCGGTGGAACACTTTCGGGCGGTGAGCAGCAGATGCTGTCGATCGGCCGCGCGCTGATGGCGCGTCCGAAGCTGCTTCTTCTCGACGAACCCTCGCTCGGTCTTGCGCCGCTGATCGTCAAAGGCATCTTCGAGGCGATCAAGAAGCTCAACGAGGCGGAGGGGCTGACCGTTTTCCTCGTCGAGCAGAACGCCTTCGCCGCCCTCAGGCTGTCGCACCGCGCCTACGTGATGGTGAACGGCAAGGTGACGATGAGCGGCTCCGGCAAGGAGCTTCTCGCCAATCCCGAGGTCCGCGCTGCCTATCTCGAAGGCGGAAGACACTAGGTCGAAAGGAGAGTTTGATATGCAGGGACTTTTCTTCGAAGGCGATGCCGGCTCCCTTGTGGCGATCCGCGTCATCGTCGTGCTCTTGGGCTTCTGGACGGCTTGGCGTGCCGGCAAAGCGGTCGCCGAGAGCTGGAACAACTATCCGCTGGCCGTCGTCTACACCTTCCTGTTGGCCTGGGCGATGCAGTTCCTGCACCACGCCCTGTTCAACGGGCCGATGCTCGACGCTTTCTACTACATCATCGATTTCGTGACGCTGCTGGTCTTCTCGACGGCCGGCTTCCGCTACCGCCGCACCAATCAGATGGTCAACAACTATTACTGGCTGTACGAAAAAACTTCCGCGTTCTCGTGGAAGGACAAACATTGACAGTCCGTTGAAACTAGGCATGAATTGCCTTCCGAGTGGAACAGCTTCCCTGGCGCAGTCAATGGTGGGTAATGCGCCGGGTCTTGGACCGAAACCCGCCCAAAAATTGGGAGTAACAATATGAAGAAGTCTCTTCTGTCGGCAGTGGCTCTGACGGCGATGGTCGCCTTCAGCGGCAACGCTTGGGCCGACGTCCTCATCGCTGTCGCTGGTCCGCTGACTGGTCCGAACGCCGCATTCGGCGCTCAGCTTCAGAAGGGTGCCGAGCAGGCGGCTGCCGATATCAACGCCGCCGGCGGCATCAACGGCGAGCAGATCAAGCTCGAGCTCGGCGACGACGTCTCCGACCCGAAGCAGGGCATTTCGGTCGCCAACAAGTTCGTTGCTGACGGCGTCAAGTTCGTCATCGGCCACTTCAACTCGGGCGTTTCGATCCCGGCTTCGGAAGTTTATGCCGAAAACGGCATCCTCGAAATCACCCCGGCCGCAACGAACCCGAAGTTTACCGAACGGGGCCTCTGGAACACGTTCCGCACCTGCGGCCGTGACGACCAGCAGGGCGCCATCGCCGGCAAGTATCTTGCCGACCACTTCAAGGACGCCAAGATCGCCGTCGTTCACGACAAGACCCCCTATGGTCAGGGCCTTGCCGATGAAACCAAGAAGGCGATGAATGCCGCCGGTCTCACCGAAGTCATCTATGAAGGCATCAATGTCGGTGACAAGGACTTCTCCGCCCTCATCGCCAAGATGAAGGAAGCCGGCGTCTCGATCATCTATTGGGGTGGTCTGCACACGGAAGCCGGTCTCATCATCCGTCAGGCAGCCGACCAGGGCCTGAAGGCGACGCTGGTTTCGGGTGACGGTATCGTTTCGAACGAACTGGCCTCGATCGCTGGCGACGCAGTCGCCGGTACGCTGAACACCTTCGGTCCCGATCCGACGCTGAACCCGGCAAACAAGGAACTCGTCGAAAAGTTCAAGGCCGCCGGTTTCAATCCGGAAGCCTACACGCTCTATTCCTACGCTGCGATGCAGGCGATCGCCGGTGCCGCCAAGGCTGCCGGTTCGACAGACGCAGAAGCCGTTGCAACGGCCATGAAGGAAAAGGGTCCGTTCCCGACCGTTCTCGGCGACATCTCGTTCGACGAAAAGGGCGACCCGAAGATCCCCGGCTACATCATGTATGAGTGGAAGAAGGGCCCGGACGGCAAGTACAGCTACTTCCCGCAGTAAGCTTCGCTTCCCCAATATGGGACATGACTATCGAAGCCCGGTTCCGACCGGGCTTCTTTTTTTGAATGTTTACATTCTCTTTCCTGGTTTGCTCGGCGTCACGAGGCCGAACCGATATGCCGGAGGCGTTACGGCGGATGGAGAACTCCGGGCATCGCCATGGAAGAGACGCGGACTGCGACGGCCAGGTGTCAGGCATGTCTGCGAACACCTGTCAGCTATGTATCAGGGCCGTACAACAGGTGGGGAGATGGCCGGTAGGCCAGAGGGGGACTTTTGATGTTTCCTCACATCTCGTGCAGCACATGCGTTGCCTTTACGGCGGCTGATGCCCGGTTCTCGACGCCGAGCTTCACGTAGATCTGTTCGAGGTGCTTGTTGACCGTGCGCGCCGACAGTCCCAATATTTCGCCGATGTCGCGGTTGGCCTTGCCTTTGGCGATCCAGAGCAGCACTTCGGATTCGCGCTGGGTGAGCGAGAAGCGCTGGCGCAGCACCTCGTCGTCGCTGCGCTGATTGGCGGCGGTGAGGCGGAAGAGATATTCGTCGGGACCGATCGCGCCGAGGAAGGCGAGCTGGAGCGCCGCCTGGCCGGCATGGGCGATCGAGATGATGCCGTCACGCACTGCGGCGACGCGGTCGCGCATCCAGCCGGCGATATGGCGGACGACGATGTCCATGCCGTCATCGCTGCCCATGGCGGCATTGACCAGCCGTGTCGCTTGCGGCGTCGACCAGTGGATGGCGCCGTCGCCCTTGACTGCCAGCAGATGGCGGCCGGCTGCATCCAGCGCGATGCGGGCGCTTTGGGCCGAGCGAGCGTTGCGCAGATGCACGCGGATGCGGGCGCGCAGCTCGTCGATGTTGATCGGCTTGCTGAGATAATCGACGCCGCCGGATTCCAGCGCGTGCACGACATGCTCGGTTTCGGTCAGGCCGGTCATGAAGATGACGGGCACCTGCGCCACCGCGGCATTCGCCTTCAGCCGGCGGCAGGTCTCGAAGCCGTCCATGCTGGGCATCACCGCGTCGAGCAGGATGAGATCGGGGGTGATGCGCTCGACGATACCGAGCGCCGCCGCGCCAGATGTGGCGATCAACACGGAGAAGCCGGATTGTTCGAGCGCGTCGGTCAAGAAGCCGAGCGCTTCGGCTGAGTCGTCGACGAGCAGAACTATGTCGCGGGGCAGGGCCGGCTCAGCCAATGGATTCCACCTTTTCGTCGAAGTCGTGCAGGAAGGTCATGAAGCCGGCGAGATCGAAGGCGGCGACATAGACGCGAAGCTGCTCGGTGAATGGCTGATTTGCCTCCACCTTGGCAAGATCCGAAAGCTTGGCTTCGATGCCTCTGATATAGCCGATTTCGCCAAGCCGCAGCAATTCCTGCACATGGGCGGCACCTGGGCTCAGCATCGGCGCTTCGATCTTGACAGGAATGGCAGGAGCGGCGTCGGCATAGATCCATTTCAGCCCAAGATGCAGGGCGAGCTTGTCGCGCAGTTGGCGGATGTCGACCGGCTTGCCGATCGCGTCGTTGTGGCTGTCGTCACTGTCGATCAGAGCGGCCGCGTCGCCGATATTGGCCGAAAGCATCAGCACTGGCGCCGTCTGACCGGCCTCGCGCAGACGCGAGACGAGCTGCCAGCCATTCATCCCGGGCATCAGGATGTCGACGAGGAAAAGATCCGGTATGATGCCCTCGATCAGCGTCAGGCATTCGCCGCCGCCTGCCGCCGTCAGCACGATGAAATCGAGAGGCGCCAGGATTTCGCGCATCATCTCGCGATGGTCTTCGTTGTCGTCGACGACGACGAGCGTGCGCCGCGGGCCGTCGTAGCCGGCGATCCGCTTTTCCTGCGGTGCCGCGGCCGCAACGCGCATGACGGCAGACAGCATCAGCCGCACGCGGAAGGTCGAGCCTTCGTCCTTCACGCTCGAAACCGAAATCTCGCCGCCGAGCGTGTTGGTCAGAAGCCGGGTGATGGTGAGTCCCAGGCCGAGCCCCGGCATCGGCCGCACGCTTTCGGCCTCGCCGCGCTGGAAGGGTTCGTAAATGCGGGGCAGGTCTTTCTCGGTAATGCCGCGGCCGGTATCGGCGACGGTGAAGGTCGCGACCTGGCTGCGATAGCCGACATCGAAGGTGACGCTGCCTTCGTCGGTGAATTTGATGGCATTGGAGAGCAGGTTGACGAGGATCTGGCGCAGGCGCTTTTCGTCGGTGCGGACGAATTGCGGCAGAGCGGCTGAGCGATCGTGGATGAAGGCGAGCCCTTTTGCCTGCGCTTGCGGGCGGAACATATCGACGATCTGGTCGAGGAAATCCTGGATGTTGATCTCGTTGGAATAGACCTGCAGGCGGCCGGCCTCGATCTTGGAGATATCGAGCAGGCCGTCGATCAGCCCGGAAAGGTGTTCGGCGCTGCGGCGGATGACCTTGATCGAGGATTGGCGCGGCGCCGGGATGGTCTCGTCGCGCTCGAGAATCTGGGCATAGCCGAGCACGGCGTTCAGCGGCGTGCGCAATTCATGGCTGAGCCCGACGACATAGCGGCTCTTGGCGCGGTTGGCGGCCTCGGCCGTCTCCTTGGCATTCTGCAGGGCGGCGTCGGTCTTCTTGTGGGCGGCGATTTCCTTGAGCAGCAGCGTGTTCTGGCGCGAGGATTCCTCCTCGGCGACGACGCGGCTGTCATGGGCGAGCACATAGAACCAGCAGACGACGCCTGAGATCACCGAGAAGACGAAGAAGACGATGAGGATCGTCCGGTTGACGACCTCGGCCGTCTCGGGTGAGGCGGCGGCGACCTGATGGGCGATCATCGCCAGGATCGCGCCGATGGCGGTCAATGCCAGCACGACGGCGATGCCGTAACGGCCGAGGCGCGTCGTCAGCTTTCCGACAATGGTATCCGGCAGCAGCGCCTTAGCGACGGTGCCGACCTGCGCGTTGAAACGGGCGGCCGGCTTGCACATGTCGTGGCAGCGGCTGTCGAGTGAGCAGCAGAGCGAGCAGATCGGTGCGGCATAGGCCGGGCACCAGGCCATGTCCTCCGGCTCGAACGGGTGTTCGCAGACCGAGCAGGTGATGTTCGTCAGGTTCTTCCAGCTCTGGCGCGGCTTGCGGGCGAGATAGAATTTGCCTTTGGTCGCCCAGGCGATGACGGGCGACGCGATCAGCGCGATGACCAGGGTGATATAGGGAGCGAGCGAGGCGGCGATCTCGCCGAAGGCGCCGAAATGGGCAATCAGCGATACCGTCGCCGACAGCGTCATGGCGCCGAGGCCGACGGGATTGATGTCGTAGAGGTGGGCGCGCTTGAACTCGATGCCGGGGGGAGCCAGCCCCAGCGGCTTGTTGATGAACAGATCGGCGGAGATCGTGCACAGCCAGGCCATGGCGATGATCGAGAAGATGCCGAGCGTCTCCTCCAGCAGCCGGTAGATGCCGAGTTCCATCAGAAGCAGGGCGATGGCGACGTTGAAGACCAGCCAGATGACACGGCCGGGGTGGCTGTGGGTCAGCCGCGAGAAGAAATTCGACCAGGCGAGCGAGCCGGCATAGGCGTTCATCACGTTGATCTTCAGCTGCGAGACGACGACGAAGGCGGCCATCAACAGCAGCGCCGCATTGTGCCAGGGGACCATGTAGCCGAAGGCGGTCAGATACATTTGCGCCGGGTCGGCGGCGCGGTCGAGGGGGACGCCCGAGGTGAAGGTCAGCACGACCAGGAAGGAGCCGGCAAGCAGCTTCGGCGCGCCGATGATGACCCAGCCGGGGCCGGCCAGAAAGACCGCCAGGCGATGGCGCCACTTGCGCTGCGGGTCCGGCGGCAGGAAGCGCAGGAAGTCGGCCTGTTCACCGATCTGCGACATCAGCGCCAGGATGACGGCGGAGGCCGCGCCGAACTCGACCAGATCGAATTCGGCGATGGTGCCCGGCGGGCCTGAGGCGTGACGAATGCCGGCGAAGGCGCGCCAGAGGTCGAATTTTTCCCAGTCCAAAAAGGCGATGAAGATGAAGGGCAGAATATTCAGCACGATCCAGAAGGGCTGGGTCATCAGCTGGAACTTGCTGATCAGCCGCACGCCGTGCGTCACCAGCGGGATCACCATGACGGCGCTGATGATGTAGCCGATCCAGAGCGGGATGCCGAGGGTAAGCTCCAGCGCCCCGGACATGATCGATGCCTCGATCGCAAACAGCATGAAGGTGAAGCTCGCATAGATCAGCGAGGTGATGGTCGAGCCGATATAGCCGAAGCCCGCGCCGCGCGTCAGCAGATCGATGTCGACGCCGTGGCGGATGGCGTAGCGGCTGATCGGCAAGCCGATCGCCAACATGGCGATGCTGGCGACGATAATGGCATAAAAGGCGTTGGTGGTGCCGTAGGAGAGGGTGATCGCACCGCCGATCGCCTCAAGCGCCAGAAAGGAAATCGCGCCGATCGCCGTCTGCGAGATGCGCTGCGAGGAGAAATGGCGGGCGCTTTTGGCGGTGAAGCGCAGCGCGTAATCTTCCAGCGTCTGGTTGGCGACCCAGCGATTATATTCGCGTCTTACCGGAATGATGCGTTGGCGCGCTGCCATGTCTTCCTTTCGGCATTCCGGTTGGGGCTCATCGTCTCTCCGGCAGTTTTGGCGGGATGGGCGGGAAAGGCAAGAGGCGGGTGCCGGCTGGTTCACAGAATGGCAATATTTTTGCAATTGATCTGTCACATAAGCGCTCTAACTCTCCCGGCGTTCGTTCAACCATTTCGGGTATCACCATGTCTGTTTTAAGCCTTTGCCGCCTGAGCACCGCCCTTGTCTGCCTTCTTTCCATCGTGCCATCGCTTGCCAGCGCCGAGCAGGCCACGGCGGCGAAAGTTCCTTATGCGGAGGCTGGAAACACCAACAAACGTGGTGACGCCTGCTTCTCGACGGCGGACACCAATGCCGCCGTTCACCTCCTCTCCGGCTTCCTCGAAATCTGGACCCCGCGCACGCCTTTCGTCGATGCGGGTGTCGAAGCCCCGGCCAAGGACAATTGTCCGGCGGTTGCCAAGACGGATTGGGACGGTATTCCCGCCAGCAAGACCGACGGCCATATCGTCAACCAGGCCGTCCATGACGCCAACATCGCCTATGTCGTCAATGCGACGCGGGCGCGGACGGCCGATCAGGCGTTGGCCGCCTATCTCGACGATCGGCGCGGCAAGAATGCCAGCATCGTCGATGGTCTCGGTCCGCTGACGGATGCCTGGAAGGCCGGCTCGAAGCAGACCACCACGATCACCGAGGTGGCGGCTGATGCGACGACGGTCAAATACGACGATAAGGGCAACAATCGCGGCGCCGGCAGCAAGCCGGACGCGGAAAACAAGACCGATGCCAACCCGGACATGGGCCTTGCGATCGACTTCATCAACGCCGCAAGCGGCGACGGTTCGACGGAGCCTGCCAAGCGCTATTTCAAATATGGCCGTCCGTATCGCTGGAGTCAGGACGTGTCGGTCGTCCCGACGCTGGAGCCCGCCAAAAGCGGCAAGCCGGTCGAAGACGGCGGTTTCCCGAGCGGGCATACGGCGGAAGCCTGGCGGGATGCACTGGCCATGGCCTATCTCGTGCCGCAGCGCTTTCAGGAAATGATCACGCGCGCCAGCGAACTGGGTGAAGACCGCATCCTTGCCGGCATGCATTCTCCTCTCGACGTGATGGGCGGCCGCATGCTCGGCACCGCCACGGTCGTCTACAATCTGAACAAGGCCGACAACTCAGCGCTGAAGAGCGATGCGTATGCCCAAGCGCAGGCATGGCTCATCGCCAAATCAGGCGTTGCGGATGCGGGTGCGCTCGAAGTCGCCGCGCATGCAGCGCCGCTCGCGGCAGACCGTTTCGCCGATCATGACGCCAACCGCGCTTACGTACTGAAGCGCCTGACCTACGGCCTACCGACGATCCATGCGACCGATCAGCCGGCTCGCGTGCCGCAGGGCGCCGAAGCGCTTCTCGAAACGCGTCTGCCCTATCTGGACGGCGCGCAACGCCGTGACGTGCTTGGCACAACGGCGATTGCATCCGGCTATCCGCTCATCGACGACGCGGAAGGCTACGGCCGTCTCAACCTGTTTGCCGCCGCCGATGGCTATGGCGCGTTCGAGCAGGATGTCACCGTGACGATGGACGCGGCAAAGGGCGGTTTCAATGCGATCGATACCTGGCGGAACGGTATCGGCGGCAAGGGCAAGCTGGTGAAGCGCGGCAGCGGCATTCTCGGGCTTTCGGGCACCAACAGCTATGCCGGCGGCACCGTGCTGGAAGATGGCGTGCTGGTGGCCGGCTCATCCTCGGCCTTCGGTACCGGCGGGCTGACGGTCAATGGCGGTTCGCTCGTTCTGGCGGCCGATAAGCCGTTGACCGTGAGCGGCGATTATCAGCAGCTCGCCAATGCGACAGCGAAGCCGACGCTCGGCGCTAACGGCGCAGGCGCGCTGGTCGTCGCAGGCAAGGCGGTGCTGGCCGGCGATCTCGACGTGACGCTTGCCGATGGCTATGCCCCGACGCCGGGAACGAAGATCGAGATCTTGAAGGCGAATGCCGTGACCGGCACCTTCGGCAAGCTCACGGTCTCCGGCCACAAGGCGAGCCTCTCCTACAGCCCGACAACGGTTACCTTGACGATCGACGGATAATTTCCGGTATCGAGCGGACAGGGCATCGCTGCTGTGGGATGCCCTTCCTGCCCCGGCCTGTCTGTTTGACCCCCGCACCTACGTCATTTTGCGTATGTGTTTTTGCGCTGCAGCACCCGAT
The DNA here is from genome assembly GCF_024346605.1 of Rhizobium anhuiense bv. trifolii. Classification (NCBI taxonomy): domain Bacteria; kingdom Pseudomonadati; phylum Pseudomonadota; class Alphaproteobacteria; order Hyphomicrobiales; family Rhizobiaceae; genus Rhizobium; species Rhizobium anhuiense. Next base: position 3,974,379 of record NZ_CP098803.1, on the reverse strand, counting down.
AGTCCCTTAAGCAACAGTTAATCTCCGTTTCCGGCCTGTTGCGGAACAAGAAGAGGGGCTCAACCTGATGAATCTCAAAACCACTATCACCGGTGCTGCGCTCGGCGCCGTCATGGCGGCATCGGCCGCTTTCAGCGGGGCGATTGCCGCCGACGACACGATCAAGGTCGGCGTATTGCATTCGCTCTCCGGCACCATGGCGATTTCCGAAACGACGCTGAAAGATGCCATGCTGATGCTCATCGACGAGCAGAACAAGAAGGGCGGCCTTCTCGGCAAGAAGCTCGAGGCCGTCGTCGTCGATCCGGCTTCCGACTGGCCGCTGTTTGCCGAAAAGGCACGCGAACTGATCGAAAAGGACAAGGTCGCTGCCGTCTTCGGTTGCTGGACTTCGTCTTCGCGCAAATCCGTGCTGCCGGTCTTCGAAGAGCTGAACTCGCTGCTCTTCTACCCGGTGCAGTATGAAGGCGAAGAATCCTCGCGCAACATCTTCTACACCGGTGCGGCTCCGAACCAGCAGGCGATCCCGGCCGTCGACTACCTGATGAACACCGAAGGCGTGAAGCGCTTCGTGCTCGAAGGCACCGACTACGTTTATCCCCGCACGACCAACAAGATCCTCGAAGCCTATCTCGAAGCCAAGGGCATTCCGAAGGAAGACATTCTCGTCAACTACACGCCGTTCGGTTTCTCCGACTGGCAGACTGAAGTCGCCAAGATCAAGGAATTCGGCTCGGCCGGCAAGAAGACTGCCGTCGTCTCCACCATCAACGGCGACGCCAACGTTCCCTTCTACAAGGAACTCGGCAACCAGGGCATCAAGGCAACCGATATTCCCGTCGTCGCCTTCTCGGTCGGTGAAGAAGAGCTTGCCGGTCTCGACACCAAGCCGCTCGTTGGCCATCTCGCCGCCTGGAACTACTTCGAGTCGGTCGAAAGCCCGGCCAACAAGAAGTTCATCAAGGAATGGCATGCGTTCACCAAGAACGACAAGCGCGTGACGAATGACCCGATGGAAGCCGCCTATATCGGCTTCAACGCCTGGGTCAAAGCTGTCCAGGCTGCCGGCACCACCAATACCGATGCCGTTCTCGACAACATCATCGGCGTCACCGTTCCGAACCTCTCCGGCGGCTATGCCACCGTCATGCCGAACCACCACATCACCAAGCCGGTGCTGATCGGTGAAATCCAGGCCGACGGCCAGTTCGAAATCGTCCAACAGACGCCTGCCGTCGTCGGCGACGAATGGTCGGACTACCTGCCCGACTCCAAGGACCTGATCTCCGATTGGCGCAAGCCTATGTCCTGCGGCAACTTCAATGTCGCGACCGGCAAGTGCGGCGGCAAGGGCTCCTGAGCGAGCTGACCTGACACGAGCCTGAAGACTTCCGTCCGGATTGCAAATCCGGGCGGAAGCTCCGTCCCCGGCGGTCGCTGCCGAGAAGGCAACGCTGGAGCAATTCCAACAAAGGTGCACAGCGGTTCTGTGTCCGGAATTGCGTGAGAACACTGAGATAGAGCATTTCACACTATGCTCTGGTTAGGCGGGAAAGCCGATGTATCGCGCCATCAAGATTTTTCTTTTGACCCTTTGCCTGACCCTCTCGGGGCTGACGGCCGGCCTGAAGGCTCAGGACGATATCCATGCCCTCGTCGATGCGCTCGGCACCGGCGGGTTTCCGGAGCGCGAAGCCGCCATCAAGGCGCTCGTCGCCTCGAAGGATGCGCATGTCAGCCAGATATTGCAGCAGTTGAGCGACGGCCTGCTCTATGTCAATTCCGAGGAGGGCGGTCCAGTTCTCGTCCAAGGCGGCACCGAAGACGAGCCGACCTTTTCCGATCCGATCACCGGCGAGGCTGTCGCCGATCTCGATCCCGACATGATGTCCAAAGTCCGGATCAACAATTCCGTTCGTACCCTGATCGGCACCATCATGAGCCAGTTGACGCTGCTGAGCCCCGATCGCGGCGCTCGCCTTGCTGCGGCTCAAGGCCTGCTGAAGGATGCCGATCCCGCCAACCTCGATCTGCTTAATTCCGCGCTGGCGGATGAGAAGGACGCCGAGATCAAGAGCACCATGGAAGCGGCCCGTGCCGTGATGGTGCTGAAGGGCGATGTCAGCGCCGCCGAGAAGAAGGAGGCGATCGATACGGTCGCAGCCCGCGGCGGTCGCGACGCCCTGACCATTCTGACCACGGCGTTGACAACGGCGCCCGAAGATCTGAAGCCCGTCATCCAGGCGCATATCAGCTCGATCAACCGCAGCTTGGCGCTCTGGGATATCGTCCAGAACGTCTGGTACGGTCTGTCGCTCGGCTCGGTGCTGCTGCTAGCGGCAATCGGCCTTGCCATCACTTTCGGGGTCATGGGCGTCATCAACATGGCGCATGGCGAAATGGTGATGATCGGCGCTTACACCACTTATGTCGTGCAGGAATACATCACCTCGACCTTTCCGGAGCTTGCCGATTATTCGCTGGCCTTTGCGGTGCCGGCCGCCTTCATCTTCACCGGCTTCGTCGGCCTGATCATCGAGCGTGTCGTCATCCGCTATCTCTACGGCCGGCCGCTGGAAACCTTGCTTGCCACCTGGGGCGTATCGCTGATCCTGCAGCAGGCGGTGCGCAGCTATTTCGGCCCGACCAACCGCGAGGTTCGCAATCCGAGCTGGATGTCCGGCACCTTCGATTTCGGCGGGCTTGCCATCACTTGGAACCGGCTCTGGATCATCGTCTTTTCGGTCGTGGTATTCCTGACGCTGCTGATGCTGCTGAAGCGTTCCGCCTTCGGCCTGCAGATGCGGGCGGTGACGCAGAACCGGCGCATGGCCTCCTCAATGGGCATCCGGACCGGCTGGGTCGACGCCTTCACCTTCGCGCTCGGCTCCGGCATCGCCGGCATGGCGGGTGTCGCACTCTCGCAGATCGATAACGTCTCGCCGAACCTCGGCCAGAGCTACATCATCGACAGCTTCATGGTCGTCGTCTTCGGCGGTGTCGGCAATCTCTGGGGCACGCTGGTCGGCGCGCTTTCGCTCGGCGTCGTCAACAAGTTCCTCGAGCCTTTCGCCGGCGCCGTGCTCGGCAAGATCCTGGTGCTCGTCCTCATCATTCTCTTCATCCAGAAGCGTCCGCGCGGGCTCTTCGCACTCAAAGGAAGGGCGGTGGAAGCGTGATTACGGCCTTCCTTCTCCGGTCTCTCGATCGCAGGATCTCGATTGCCATCGCCCTGTTGCTGGCGGTCGCCATTCTCGTACCGGTGCTCAATCTGGCGACCGGCCCGACCAACCCGCTGCACATCCCGACCTATATCATGGCGCTGTTCGGCAAATATCTGACCTATGCGCTGCTGGCGCTGGCGCTCGATCTCGTCTGGGGCTTCTGCGGCATCCTCTCGCTCGGCCACGGCGCCTTCTTCGCGCTCGGCGGTTATGCGATGGGCATGTATCTGATGCGCCAGATCGGCTCGCGCGGCGTCTACGGCGATCCTGTCCTGCCCGATTTCATGGTGTTCCTGAATTGGAAGGAGCTGCCCTGGTTCTGGTACGGTTTCGACCAGTTCTGGTTTGCGGCGCTGATGGTGCTCGCCGTGCCCGGCCTGCTCGCCTTCGTCTTCGGGTGGTTTGCCTTCCGCTCGCGCGTCAACGGCGTCTATCTTTCGATCATCACCCAGGCGATGACTTATGCGCTGCTGCTGGCCTTCTTCCGCAACGATATGGGCTTCGGCGGCAACAACGGCATGACCGATTTCAAGGACATCCTCGGCTTCAACATCCAGGCGGACGGCACGCGTGCGAGCCTCTTTGCGGCGACCGCGATCTTCCTGGCCCTGTCGCTGATGATCGCCTCGGCGATCGTGCGCTCGAAATTCGGCAAGGTGCTGGTCGGCGTGCGCGATGCCGAAAGCCGCACGCGCTTCCTCGGCTACCGCGTCGAGCATTTCAAGCTCTTCACCTTCGTCGTCTCGGCGATGATGGCAGGCATTGCCGGCGCGCTCTACGTGCCGCAGGTCGGCATCATCAATCCGGGCGAATTCGCTCCTGCCAATTCGATCGAAGTCGTCATCTGGACGGCGGTCGGCGGGCGGGCGACGCTGATCGGGCCCATCATCGGCGCGATCCTCGTCAACGGCGGCAAGACGATCTTCACCGGCCTCTTCCCGGAGATCTGGCTGTTTGCGCTGGGCGGCCTTTTCGTCGCCGTGACGCTGTTCCTGCCGAAGGGCGTCGTCGGCACGATTGCGCAATATCTCGGCAAGCAGAAGCTTGTCTCCAAGGCTGCCCCGCCGGCGGCTGAAGAAGACGACATCGAGCCGAAAATCCAGGCAGCGGAGTGAGCACAGTGATTCCCGACGTCAAACCCACCAGCGTGCTTTATCTCAACGGCGTGTCGGTTTCCTTCGACGGCTTCAAGGCGCTGAATTCGCTGTCGATCGTTATCGAGCCCGGTGAGCTTCGCGCCATCATCGGCCCGAACGGCGCCGGCAAGACGACGATGATGGATATCATCACCGGCAAGACCAGGCCCGATGAGGGCGAGGTGTTCTTCAACGGCACGATCGACCTGACCAAGAAGGATGAAGCCGATATCGCCCAGCTCGGCATCGGCCGGAAATTCCAGAAGCCGACGGTCTTCGAAAGCCATACGGTGTGGGACAATCTGGAGCTTGCGCTGAACCGGCGTCGTGGTGTGTTCCCGACGTTGTTCTACCGGCTTTCGGGCGAGGACAAGGCGCGCATCGAGGAGATCCTGGAAACGGTGCGGCTGACGCACCGCCGTGACGAATTCGCCGCCAACCTCTCGCATGGGCAGAAGCAGTGGCTGGAGATCGGCATGCTGCTGGCGCAGGAGCCGAAACTCCTGCTGGTCGACGAACCGGTGGCCGGCATGACCGATGCGGAAACGGCGGAAACGGCGGTCCTGCTCAAGGATATCGCTAGGACCCGCTCGGTCGTCGTCGTCGAGCACGACATGGGCTTCATCCGCGACCTCGGCGTCAAGGTGACGTGCCTTGCCGAAGGCTCGGTGCTGGCGGAAGGGTCGATCGATTTTGTCAGTTCCGATCCGAAGGTGATCGAGAACTATCTGGGGCGGTGATCAGTGCAACTTGGAGACTTGAACCTGACAAAAGAAGACGCTCTAAAACGGGCGGGTTTTACTGTGGGGTTTCATCATGGCTTTTCTCGGTATTCTGGTTGTGGCGCTCAGCGGCGCGGTCGTCTGGTATTGGCGTTTGAAAATGGCGCGTGAAGCGGGAAACGAGATCATCGATTCGGTCGAGCGGATGCGGGGCGCTTATAAGCGCAAAAAGTTTCGCAAGCAGGCCGAAGTCGCGCCGCTGGCCTCGATCGCCGATCCGGCGATTGCGGCGGTGGCCTTTTTCTTCTGCCTTGCCAAGGAAAAGCCGATCTATGTCGACGCTGCGAAGGATGTCGTTCGCAACCGCATGAAAGGCATCATCCGGCCGGGCGACATGGAAGAGGTGCTGGTTTTCGGCGAGTGGGCGTCCAAGAACGTCACCAGTCCCGAAGATCCGATCCGCCGGTTCCGGCCTCTCTGGATAGAGGCGCTCGACATGCAAGAGCGTCAGCAATTGATCGGTATTGCCGAGGACGTGGCCGCGGTCGGCGGCGAGAGAACGACGGAACAGGAGCACGCCCTGCAGACGCTGAGGCGTGGCCTAATGAACTGATGGGGAATGGGTGAACGGATGCTGACAGTCGAAAACGCAAATCTGCATTATGGCGCCGCACAGGCGCTGCGCGGCATCTCGATCAAAGCGGAGATGGGAAAGATTACCTGCGTGCTGGGGCGTAACGGCGTGGGGAAGAGTTCTCTTCTGCGCGCTGTTACCGGCCAGCATCCGCTGTCGGCGGGTACCATCACCTTCAATGACACCAGACTCAACGGTCTGCCGCCCTTTGCCCGCGCCAAGCAGGGCGTCGGCTATGTGCCGCAGGGCCGCGAAATCTTCCCGCTGCTTACCGTCAAGGAAAATCTCGAAACCGGCTTCGCTCCGCTTGGTCGCCGCGACCGCAACATCCCCGACGACATCTTCAGCCTCTTCCCGGTGCTGAAGTCGATGTTGTCGCGTCGCGGCGGCGATCTTTCCGGCGGGCAGCAGCAGCAGTTGGCGATCGGGCGCGCCATGGTGACGCGGCCGAAGATCCTCGTGCTCGACGAGCCGACCGAAGGCATCCAGCCCTCGATCATCAAGGATATCGGCCGGGCGATCCGCTATTTGCGTGACTCCACAGGCATGGCGATCCTGCTCGTCGAACAATATCTGGATTTCTGCCGGGAGCTCGCCGATTACGTCTACATCATGGATCGCGGCGAGATCGTGCATGAAGGGCTTGCCGAAACGCTGGATACGCCGGAGGCCCGCCGTCATCTGACCGTCTGACCGGCAGATGCCGCATTTTGCAGCAGGGGACCCAGCAATTCGCAGATCTGCCGCATCTGCTGCGGGCATCCTGGACGGCATGGGAATTGCTTGCTTTCTGCTATCTGCGCGCTTGAATGAAAATCAAAGGCGCGACCGAAAGGGACGATATGACGATTGCGGCGGCAGGCACGAGACCGCAAAGAGCGGAGGGGCGCGGGCATCTGGCGGCAAAGCTGTTCGATGGCCGTACGCGCATCCGTGAGCTCTATCAGGAGGGAGCGGCGAAGATCCGCCTGCCTGATACCTTCAATGCCTCCATGGAAGCCGTCATCATCAACACCGCTGGCGGGCTCACCGGCGGCGACCGGATGGATTGGAGCGTCGATGCCGGCGCCGGTACGCGCATCGACGTCACCACCCAGGCCTGCGAGAAGATTTACAAGGCATCGGCCGGCACCGCCGAGGTGACGACCAGCATCAAGGTTGGAGCCCAGGCTCGCGTCGACTGGCTGCCGCAGGAAACGATCCTCTTCGATAGAGCCGCACTTTTCCGCCGGCTGGATGTCGATCTTGACGAGAGTGCCGAATTTCTGGCCGTCGAAGCTGTCCTGCTCGGCCGCAAGGCGATGGGGGAGGCGGTGGAGACCGGGCTGTTCCGCGACCGCTGGCGCATCCGCCGCTCGGGCCAACTGATCCATGCCGAGGAACTCAGGCTTTCCGAAGGCGTGGCGGCGCTGGCCGCGCGGCAGGCCGTGCTCGGCGGGCAGGTGGCCTTTGCGACGCTGCTTTATGCCGGACCGCTTTCCGAAGCCTATCTCGCCAAGGTCCGGCCGCTCGTCGAAGGATCGATGGGCGGTGCAAGCGCCTGGGATGGCAAGCTTGTCGTCCGCCTTGCGGCGGCCGACGGATTCTCACTCAGAAAAATCCTGATCCCGGTCATTTCCGCCTTGCGCAATGGCGCGCCTGTGCCGAAAGTCTGGAATCTATGAACCTGGAGCATGATGCCGAAAAGTGTGAGCGGTTTTCGGACGACATCAGGCTCTAACTCTTTAATGCAGAACAGGATCATCCTGTTCTAGGTATGAAGCAGATGGGCAAGCAATGAACCTCACTCCGAGAGAAAAAGACAAGCTGCTGATATCAATGGCGGCGATGGTGGCGCGGCGGCGGCTGGAGCGCGGCGTCAAGCTGAACTATCCCGAAGCGATCGCGCTGATCAGCGATTTCGTCGTCGAAGGCGCCCGCGACGGCCGCCCGGTTGCCGAGCTGATGGAAGCCGGCGCCCATGTGATCGGCCGCGGCCAGGTGATGGAGGGCGTTGCCGAGATGATCCACGACGTGCAGGTGGAGGCGACGTTCCCGGATGGAACCAAGCTCGTCACCGTGCACGAGCCGATCCGGTGAGGAGATAGGAATGCTGGAGCTCAGGCCCAATTGCGAATGCTGCGATAAGGATTTGCCGGCGGACAGCACCGAGGCACGGATCTGCACCTATGAATGCACCTTCTGCGCCGATTGCGTCGAGGGTGTGCTGAAAGGTGTCTGCCCGAACTGCGGCGGCAATCTCGTCGCGAGGCCTATTCGGCCGGTTGATATGCTTGCCAAAAATCCGGCGTCGACGAAGCGCGTGCTGAAGGCCGAGGCCTGTGCGCCCAAGGCGGCTTAAGGAGGACGAGATGATTCCAGGTGAAATCATTGCCGCAAGCGGCGACATCGAACTGAATGCCGGCGCGCAGACGGTGACGCTGGAGGTTTCCAATACGGGCGACCGGCCAGTGCAGGTCGGCAGCCACTATCATTTCGCCGAGACCAATGCCGGGCTTTCCTTCGATCGCGCTGTTGCACATGGCAAGCGGCTCGATATCCCGGCGGGAACGGCGGTGCGCTTCGAGCCGGGGCAGACGCGCTCGGTGACGCTGATCCCGCTTTCCGGCAAGCGCGAGGTTTACGGCTTCCGCCAGCTGGTGATGGGCAAGCTCTAAGAGCGATGGTCGGGAGGAACGCATGCGTTTGAATATCTGCCTGGTCGGAGCGGCGATGCTGCTCATGGCTGGTAGCGCCTCCGCCGAGGAGATCGATTGCAACAGTCCCAAGACGCAATCGGACATGACGGCCTGCGAGGCGGCGCGCCATGAGGCTGCCGACAAGGCTCTGAATGCGCAATACAAGAAGACCCGCGCCGCCCTGGCGGCGATCGACAAGGACCTGGATGGCGACATGAAGGGCGCGGAGCAGGCGCTGGTCAAAGCGCAGCGCGCCTGGATCGATTATCGCGACGCCGAATGTGACGCCTTCGGCTTTCAGGCCCGCGGCGGCACGATGGAGCCGATGCTGGTCGCCGGATGTCTCGCCAACATCACGGACAAACGCACGAAAGAGCTGAAAGAGCTCGAAGACACGATGAGCAACTGAGGTGATCAGGAAGATCATGATCGTCGGCAATGGTGAGGTCGGAGAAGGGATGGCAGGCATCATCGATGCCGCCGATTTCGTCGTCCGCTTCAACGAATGTCGCTCCTATGGCGACGGCGGCAGCCGCACCGATGCCGTCGCGGTCTGCAATACCGGCCGGCCGGCGAAAGCGATGCTCGGTTCGCGTGAGTGGCGCACCCATCCCGGCGTCGTTTCGGCGCGCGAGATCTGGAGCGTGCGCGATCCGGAAAAATTCGCCGCGCTGCGCGCGCCGCTTGCCGTCTCGCATCCGGAACTCGACGATTTCTGCGACGACTATACCGATGAGTTCAGTGCCTTCTGTGCCGATGCCGGCAAGAGGCACGTCGTCATCGGGAAGTCGATCCACGAGGCCGTCGACGTGTCGCTTTCGGCTTTTGATCCGCAGTCATATGTCGTGCCGAGCAGCGGCATGATCGTGATCGGCGAGGTGCTGGAGACATATGCCGATGCCGAGGTGACGCTCGCCGGCTTCGGCCATGCCGGCTGGGAATGGCACCCTTTTGCGGCCGAAAGGCAGCTTGTCGATAGTTATATTGCCGCCGGCCGCCTCACCCGGCTCGGCGGAAAAAACCTTATCTCTTCTTCCCACGGAGCCTGATGGATGCCCTACAAGATCTCGCGCGCCGCCTATGCCGGCATGTTCGGACCGACCACCGGAGACAAGGTGCGCCTTGCCGATACGGAGCTTTTCATCGAGATCGAGAAGGATTTCACCACCTATGGCGAGGAGGTGAAGTTCGGCGGCGGCAAGGTGATCCGTGACGGCATGGGCCAGAGCCAGGTGACGCGGGCGGATGGCGCGGTCGATACGGTCATCACCAATGCGGTGATCGTTGATCATTCCGGCATCTACAAGGCCGATATCGGGCTGAAGGACGGGCGCATCGTCGCGATCGGCAAGGCGGGCAATCCTGACATGCAGCCTGGCGTCAATATTATCGTCGGCCCGGGCACGGAGGCGATCGCCGCCGAAGGCAAGATTATCACCGCCGGCGGCATGGACAGCCATATCCACTTCATCGCGCCGCAGCAGATCGAAGAAGCGCTGATGAGCGGCATGACCTGCATGCTCGGCGGCGGCACGGGGCCGGCGCATGGCACGCTTGCCACCACCTGCACGCCCGGTCCCTGGCATCTGGCGCGGATGATCGAAGCGGCCGACGCCTTCCCGATGAACCTCGCTTTCGCCGGCAAGGGCAATGCCTCGCTGCCGGGGGCGCTCACCGAAATGGTGCTAGCCGGCGCCACCTCGCTGAAGCTGCACGAGGATTGGGGCACGACGCCAGGCGCCATCGACTGCTGCCTGTCGGTTGCCGACGAATATGACGTGCAGGTGATGATCCACACCGACACGCTGAACGAAAGCGGCTTCGTCGAGGATACGATCGGCGCGATCAAGGGCCGCACCATCCATGCCTTCCACACGGAAGGGGCGGGCGGCGGGCACGCGCCCGACATTATCAAGATCTGCGGCCAGCCGAACGTCATTCCCTCGTCCACCAATCCGACGCGGCCCTATACGGTCAACACCATCGCCGAGCATCTCGACATGCTGATGGTCTGCCACCACCTGTCGCCGTCGATCCCCGAGGATATCGCCTTTGCCGAAAGCCGGATCCGCAAGGAGACGATCGCGGCGGAAGATATCCTGCATGATATCGGCGCCTTCTCGATCATCTCGTCCGACAGCCAGGCCATGGGCCGCGTCGGCGAAGTGGCGATCCGCACCTGGCAGACGGCCGACAAGATGAAGCGTCAGCGCGGCCGGCTGAAGGAAGAGAAGGGTGACAACGACAATTTCCGCGTTCGCCGTTATATCGCCAAATATACGATCAATCCGGCGATCGCCCATGGTCTCAGCCATGAGATCGGCTCGGTCGAGATCGGCAAACGCGCCGACCTCGTGCTGTGGAACCCGGCCTTTTTCGGGGTGAAGCCCGACATGGTGCTTCTCGGCGGCTCGATCGCGGCCGCGCCGATGGGCGATCCGAACGCCTCGATCCCGACGCCGCAGCCGGTCCACTACCGGCCGATGTTTGCTTCCTACGGCAGGAGCCTCACCAATTCCTCCGTCACCTTCGTCAGCCAGGCCTCGCTCGACGCCGGCCTGAAGGGCCGGCTCGGCGTCGCCAAGCAACTGGTTGCGGTGAAGAATACGCGCGGCGGCATCTCCAAGGCATCGATGATCCACAACGACCTGACACCCGAGATCGAGGTCGATCCGGAGACCTACGAAGTGAGGGCGAACGGCGAATTGCTGACATGCGAGCCGGCGACGGTGCTGCCGATGGCGCAGCGCTACTTCCTGTTTTAGGTCCACGTCCGATGTGCGACGGACGGCCCTGATGAGAACAGGCATCCGCTGGCTGTTGCGGATCGTCTTCCTGCTTGTGCTTGTGGCGGCCTGCGGAACCTTCATTCCCAGGCCGCTGATTGCGCCGGCCAAGGCGTCTGCGGCGATGACGCATCGGATTCTCCTGCTGTCGGGTCCGATCCATACCGATATTGCCATTCCGCTCGACGCGGAAACGCGGGCGGCTTTCTCCTTCCTCGGCGATACCGGTTTTCCGCTTAGCCATCCGAATGCCGAATGGCTCATTATCGGCTGGGGCGGCCGTGCCTTCTATCTGGAAACGCCGACATGGGCGGAGCTGAAGCCGGTGCCGGTGCTGCGCGCGCTGACGATCGACCGTTCGGCGCTGCATGTGGACCTTGCCGGTCATATCACCGAGCCGCAGCCCACCGTTACGGCATTCGATGTCAGTGACGATCAATTGGCGCGGCTGCGCGATTTTATTTCGGAGAGCTTCGTCCGCGACGCAGGCACGGTGGTGCCGATCCCGGATGCAGGATACGGCGAGATCGACCGGTTCTTCGAGGCCAAGGGATATTTCAACGCCCTCTTCGGCTGCAACACCTGGACTGCCGCTGCCCTGCGCTCGGCCGGGCTTCGAACCGGCTTATGGAACCCGCTTCCACAAGCATTGCGATTATCTGTTTCTGTCTACAATTGAAGCAACCGCCGAGCCCGCCCACTCCTAAAGTGAATTGTGAACCGCACTCTCCATTTGGTTGTAAAAATCGCGGGGAAAACCGATGTTTTCCCCAGCTAAACCATTCTGAAACAACGGCCTTGATCAGCGTAGAAAATCGCTTTTATATCAATTAGTTAAGTGTCTCTCTGATCTGTTCGATTCAGGGATTGGAAAGCTGCATCCCCTGCTAGAAAAATTCTGTCCACCGAATCGTCTGAAACCATTCGAATTTTAACGAGTCGATTAAGACACCCGCAGCAATTGGACTCTTATCAATGCCTTGAAACGCCGGGCAGGAAGGTCGATTCTCATGAGAAACTGGATGTCGCTGCAGGCCGATTTTGGCAGTTTTCAACATCGCAGAAACGTCTATGTCTTCGCGCTGAAGATGAGCTTTCTTGCCGTTGTTCTCTCCGGCGTCATTATGGTGCTGACGATACCGCCGCTTGGCTTTTTCGGCCTGTTGCCGGTGACACTCTCGTATGCGATCAGCTTCGGCGCCATTTTTTCCTGGCTCGTCGGCGGGACGGTTTCCGGCATGCTGTCGCTGGCTGCCGGTTTTGCCCTGCATGAGCTGACGCTGTCCCGGGCGGAGTTCGAAAAGCTCAGCCGGACGGACACGCTCTCCGGCCTGCTGAACCGGCGCGCCTTTACCGAGGCACTGGAAAAAACCGAGGGCAACGCTTCGCTTGTGATTTTCGATGTCGACCGCTTCAAGGCGATCAACGATCGCTTCGGCCATGCTTGCGGCGATGCCGTCATTACCGCAGTATCAGGCATGCTCACATCTACCTTCGATCAAATTTCCATTGTCGCACGGCTGGGTGGGGAGGAGTTCGGCGTCATCGTCTCCGGCGAGCCGCTGGAGGCACGGATGGAGCGCATCGAAGGTGTCCGAGCCCGGATCGCAAGCGGCGCCATCAAGGCGGACGGGCACGATATCCGCATTACCGTTTCCGGCGGTGTGGCCGATCTCGTCGCCGAGCGCAACAAGCAGCAGGTCTATGCTTCTGCCGACCGGGCGCTCTATCTGGCCAAGGCGCTTGGGCGCAATCGCGTCGTGCACGAGCGGGAGGGTTTGCATCATGCCTGGCACGGGCTTGCGGAGAACGGCGTCGATGTCGAAGGCAGGGGGCTGGAGAGCGACAACGTGATGCAGGCTTACGGAATATAAAGATGGATCCGAGTGAAAAACCATTGGTGCTTGCATCGGGAAGAGCTATTTTGCATGGTCGTCCTCTCAGAAAACGGACATACCATGCAGCGCGTTACTTCCTATCTTCCTGCCGGAACCCCTTCCTCCCATCCGACCGCCCAGGTCAAGCTGCCGCATGACTTGCGCCATTTGCGCCGCAAGCTGCTGCATCTGGAAAATGGCGAGATGGTCATGCTCGATCTCAAGGATTCGGTGCTTTTCGCCAATGGCGATCTGTTGGTGCGTGACGACGGCGAGTTGATCGAGATCCTCGCTGCCGACGAGAAGCTCTTCGAGGTTCGCGGACGCGACCGCACGCATCTGGTGGAACTCGCCTGGCATCTCGGCAACCGGCATCTTGCTGCGCAGATCGAGGAAGACCGCATCGTCATCCTGCGCGATCATGTCATCCGCACCATGCTGCAGGGCCTCGGCGCCGTCGTTCTCGAAATCGACGAGCCGTTCCAGCCGGCGCGCGGCGCCTACCATTCTCACGGCGGGCATTCGCATGGGCATGATCACGATCTTGCCCATAATCACGGCCATGACCATGATCACGAACATGGCTACGAGCATGAGCATGAGCACCGCCACGATCGCGGTCATGATCATGACCACAAGCACGACTGAGCCTTGATGACGAGTGATCGCGAGCTCCAGGCATTGCTGCGCCTGACGGCATGGCTCTCGCCGGCCTTTCCGATCGGCAGCTTTGCCTATTCGGGAGGGCTGGAGCGGGCAGTGTCCGACGGGCTGGTTACAGATTCGAGCTCGCTTGCGGCCTGGATCGGCACGCTGATCGGCCATGGGTCGGTCTGGAACGATGCCGTGCTTCTGGCCGAAAGTCACAGGTACCAGGCAGAGCCCATGCGCCTTGCCGAGATTGCCGCACTCGCCGAAGCGCTTGCCGGGTCGCGCGAGCGCCATCAGGAAACGATGTTGCTCGGCGAGGCTTTTCTTGCGGCGGCGCGGGCCTGGCCGGACGAGGTGTTCGAGCGATTGCCTGACAAGGTCGCTTATCCCATTGCGGTCGGGGCGGTGACGGGCGCCCACGACATAAAGCCCGAGAAGGCGCTTGCCATCTTCCTGCATGCCTATGCATCGCAGGCGATATCGGCAGGCATCCGTCTCGGCGTTGCCGGACAGAGGAATGGCGTTGCCATCCTTGCCGGTCTTGAAGAATGTATCGCGGAGGTCGCCCGACGGGCGGCAGCCTCGACGCTCGACGATCTGGGCTCGGCGACCGTGCAGGCCGATATTGCCAGCCTGCGCCACGAGATGCAGACGACGCGGCTGTTCCGCTCGTGACGGTGCGAAATTATCGCTGTGGCTAGAGCAATTCCAGCAAAAGTGCGCAGCGGTTTTGCGCCCGGAATTGCGTGAAAACAACGAGATAGAGCGCTTCCGTGATTCGAAGAAAAACAAGCGCTCTAAGTCATTTGACGGTGGCGCGGGCGGGCGGCTTCGCTATCATCAGCTTGGATTGGAGTAAGGCACATGAAATCAAGAAACGGACCTTTGCGTGTCGGCATCGGCGGGCCGGTCGGTTCGGGCAAGACGGCGCTGACCGAAAAGCTCTGCAAAGCGATGCGCGACGATTATTCCGTCGCCGTCGTCACCAACGACATCTATACGACCGAGGATGCCGAAGCGCTGGTGCGCATGCAGGCACTGCCTTCCGACCGCATCGTCGGCGTCGAGACCGGCGGCTGCCCACATACCGCTATTCGCGAGGATGCGACGATTAATTTGCAGGCGATCGCCGGCCTCAACCAGCGGATCCCCGATCTCGACGTCGTCTTCATCGAATCCGGCGGCGACAATCTGGCGGCGACCTTTTCGCCCGATCTTGCCGATATCACCATCTATGTCATCTCCGTCTGCCAGGGCGAGGAAATCCCGCGCAAGGGCGGGCCTGGCATCACCCGCTCGGACCTGCTTGTCATCAACAAGAAGGACCTGGCGCCCTATGTCGGCGCCGATCTCGAGGTGATGGACCGGGATGCGACGCGGATGCGTGCGAGCCGCCCCTTCGTCTTCTCCGACATGAAGCGCGGCGACGGCATCAGCTCGATCGTCAGCTTCCTCAGGGAGCAGGGCGGGCTCTGACGGTCAGAACGGCGAAAAAGGAATGGCAAAATGAACGGGCCGGGAGTTGACTCCCGGCCCGTTCATTTTGTGGGTTTTTTGACTATTCCGCCGCGAAGGGCGGCAGGCGGAGCACGTTGGTGTCGTTGCTGTTGGCGGTCTTGCGCTTGCTTTCCGGCTTTTCGATCGCGGTCAGGCGCTCCTCCAGCGAGTCGATCTCGCTGCGGTTCTCGCGGGTGACGCGGGTGAGATCCTCGCGCGACAGCGGCAGGTCCTCATTGTCCTTCCGGCCGACCAGGCGGCCGAAAGCCCAGCCGAGCAGGCGGGACAGATCGTCCATGATCAGGAAGAAGGAGGGCACGACGACGAGCGAGAGCACCGTCGAGACGATGATGCCGCCGATCACCGCGATCGCCATCGGCGCCCGGAAGGAGCCGCCTTCGCCGACACCGAGCGCGGAAGGCAGCATGCCTGCCGACATGGCGATCGAGGTCATGATGATCGGCCGGGCGCGCTTGCGGCCGGCTTCGACCATGGCTTCGACCCGGGCTATGCCCTGGTGGCGCATCTCGATGGCGAAATCCACGAGCAGGATGGCGTTCTTGGTGACGACACCCATCAGCATCAGGATACCGATCATGACGGGCATGGACAGCGGATTGCTGGTGAGGATCAGGCCGGCTGCGACGCCGCCAATGGCGAGCGGCAGTGAGAACAGGATGGTGAAGGGCTGGATCACGTCCTTGAAGAGCAGGATCAGCACCGTCAGCACCAGCAGGAGGCCCATCAACATGGCGTTGACGAAGCTCTGCTGCATCTCGGACTGGACTTTGGTGTCGCCGCTTTCGGCAAGGTGCACCGTGGCCGGAATATTGGCCTCCTTGACGATTTCACGGAACCGGGCCGAAGCCGTGTCGAGCGCCACGCCCTGCGGCAGGTCGGAACCGATCGAGACGACGCGGTAACGGTTGTTGCGCTTGATCGAGCTTACGCCCTCCGAATAGTCGATATTGGCGACGCTCGCGAGCGGAACGGTGCCGCCGCTGGCGGTCTGGATCTTCAGTGCCCGCAGCGCCGCAAGGTCGCGACGCATGTCGAGTGCCGCCTGGACACGGATCGGGATCTGGCGATCGTCGAGCGAGATCTTGGCAAGGGCCGCATCGACATCGCCGATGGTGGCGACGCGGATGGTCTCGGAGATCTGCTGCGGCGTGATGCCGAGGCGGGCGGCCTCGTCCTTGCGCGGGTAAACCTGCAGTTCCGGGCGGGGCAGGGCGCCGTCGGCGCTGACATTGGCCAGCAGCGGATCAGCGCGAAGCTTGGATTCCAGAATGCCGACGGCGTCGTTCAGGTCCTTCTCGTTCTTGGAGAGGAAGTTGAAGGAGAGGTCGCGTTCGCCGCGGTCGTTGAGCTTGAGGATATGAACGTCGGGAATGTCGCGCAACTTGGCGAAGACTTCCTTTTCGATATCCCATTGCGGACGTTCGCGGCCGTGGACTTCCACCTTCGGCAGCATCGGCCCGATGACCGGGATATGGCCGAGCCCGTCATTGACCATCTTCTTGATCAGCGATTGGTCGAGCTTGTGAAGCGCCAGCGTGATGGTGGCGCGGCGCAGTTCGAGATCCCCCTTCGGCGATGCGCCGCCGAGGACGAAGACGCTTTCGACGCCGTTGATGTCCTTGACCCGATCGTAGATCGCATCCGTCGTCTTCTCGGTATCGTCAAGCCGTGCATTGGGCGGCAGTTCGACGGAGAGAACGATGCGCGAGGCATCTTCCGGCGGCAAAAAGCTGCCGGGAACCTGCATCAGCAGCAAAACGGAGCCGACCAGGAAAGCGAAGGCGACAATCAGCGTCGCGTAACGCGTATACCAGCGCCCGGTCGTGCCGCGTATGAGACGGGTGTATCCACGCATCAGCAGGCCGTCATTGTCGTGATGGTCTTCCATGCCGTCTTCGGCGCGCATGAGATAGGCAGCCATCATCGGGGTGATGAGGCGCGCGACCATCAGCGAGAAGAAGACGGAGAAGGCGACCGTCAGGCCGAACTGGATGAAGTACTGGCCCGGAATGCCCGGCATGAAGGAAACCGGCACGAAGACGGCAATGATCGTGAAGGTGGTGGCGATGACGGCAAGGCCGATTTCATCAGCCGCCTCGATCGCCGCCCGATAGGGCGTCTTGCCCATCTTGATGTGGCGGGCGATGTTTTCGATTTCGACGATCGCATCGTCGACGAGAATACCGGTCGCGAGCGTCAAAGCAAGGAAGCTGACGAGGTTCAGCGAGAAGCCCATCATGTCCATGATCCAGAAGGTCGGGATCGCAGACAGCGGAAGGGCGATTGCCGAAATCAGCGTCGCGCGCCAGTTCCTGAGGAACAGGAAGACGACGATGACGGCGAGCAGCGCGCCTTCGAGCAGCGTATGGATGGCGGCTTCGTAATTGCCATAGGTGAAATACACCGAATCGTCGATCAGTTCGATCTTCACGTTCGGGTTTTCGGTCCGCACCTTGTCGAGGCTTTGCGCTACGGTTTCGGCGACGCTGACTTCGCTGGCGCCCTTCGAGCGGAAGACGCCGAAGGTGACAACCGGCGTGGCGTTGAAGCGCGAGAAGGATTTCGGCTCTTCATAGGTGTCCTTGATGACACCGAGATCGGACAGTTTGACGAAGCGGCCGTTCGGCAGTGCGATCGTCGTGTCGGCGAGTTCGGCGACGTTGCGGGCATCGCCCAGAACACGGATCGCCTGTTCGCTGCCGGCCACCTGGCCGCGGCCGGAGCCGAGGTCGATGTTGGTGCCACGCAGCTGCTGGTTCACGCTTGCAGCGGTGATGCCATAGGCATCGAGCTTGCCGGGGGTGAGTTCAATGCGCACTTCGCGCTCGGCGCCGCCATAGCGATCGACGCGGCCGATACCGGCCTGGCCCTGCAGCGCACGCTTGACGGTATCGTCGACGAACCAGGAGAGTTCTTCCAGCGACATATCGGGCGAGGAAACGGCGAAGGTCTGGATCGCCTGGCCCTCGACATCGACCTTGGTGACGATCGGCGCTTCGGCAGTCGCCGGCAGGTCGCTGCGGATTCGGTCGATCGCGTCCTTGACGTCCTGTACGGCCTGTTCCGTCGGCACTTCCATCCGGAACATCACATTGGTCTGCGAGCTGCCGTCGGTCACCGTCGACTGGATTTCGTCGATGCCGGTGATCGAGGCGATCGCGTCTTCGATCTCCTTCGTCACCTGCATTTCGAGTTCAGCCGGTGAGGCGCCGCTCTGGGTCACGCTGATCGAAACGAGCGGCACATCGATGTTCGGGAAGCGCGTGATCGGCAGCGAATTGAAGGACTGCATGCCGATGAACACCAGCAGGCAGAAGGCCAGAAGCGGCGCGATGGGATTTCGAATGGACCAGGCTGAAAAATTCATCGGATGGTCTCTTTAGTTGGAAGCCGGGGGCTGTTCACGCACCGGAGTGATGTGGTCGCCGTCACGGACATAAGCGCCCGCCTTGGCCACGACCTCGTCGCCGGTCTTCAATCCATCGACGATCTCGACATAGGCACCGTCCTGGATGCCGGTCTCGATCTTGGCGAATTTCACCACGCCATCCTCGACCTTGCGGGCGGAGGAGCCTTCATTGCCGGTCAGCACGGCGGTCAGGGGAAGCGATACGCCCTCGGTCTCGCGGACGATGATCTCGGCGCTGCCATACATGCCGGAACGCGCCTTGCTGTCATCGTCGATGGAGATATGGACGAGGCCGAGGCGGGTGACCGGATCGACGGTCGGCGACACCAGGCGGACGGCGCCGGAAAGCTTCTCGCGGCTGCCGGAAAGCGAAATTGCCGCCTTCTGGCCGGCCACGACCCTGACGATATCGCTTTCGGCGACCTCGGCGACAAGCTCGACATCACCGTCGCGGATGATGGTGAACAATGGGTCGCCGTTGCCGGCAGCTATCGCACCGACCTTGGCGTTTTTCGCCGAGACCGTGCCGGCGACCGGCGTCTTCACGTCGGTGCGTGCCAGCTTCAGATCGGCATCGGCGATCTGGCTGTCGAAGACCTTGAGATCGGCTTCGGCGACCTCGATCGCCTGTTCGGCGGAGACAACGCGGGCATTGGCGGCGGCGGCAGTCGCATCGGCCTGTTCGACCTGGGCGGTGGAAACCGTGCCCTTCTTGACCATTTCCTGGGCGCGGGCCTGCTGCTGCCTTGCCTGTTCGGCATTGGCCTGTGCCTCGATGAGCTGGGCGCGCAGCTGGGCGAGACTTGCCTGACCCTTGGCTTTCGTCGCCATCATCTGGCTCTTTTCCAGCACCAGCGCGTCGTCATTGAGCGTCGCCAGCGTGCTTTCCGCCTGAACCTTGTCGCCGACATCGGCTTTCAGCGTGCGGATCGACAGACCTTCGACCTGCGGCTGGATATAGACTTCCTCGACGGGCTTGATCGTTCCCGTGCCGATGACACGGTCGACGAGAGTGCGATTGACAGCCTTGGTGACGACGATTGCCGGCAGGTTCTGCTGCGGTTTTGCGACCGGCGTTTCCTGCGAAAATGCGGTTGATGCAGCCAGAGCTGCTGCGAAAAGGGTGGAGGCGCCTAGAATTCCAATCGGCTTACGTGCCATGCGTCTTCGTCCAATCTTATGATAAGGTTGGCCGAACTCGCGCGTCTGCCACTCAGCGCGCGATCAGGCCACTGCCCTTCCTGCATTCTCAGAGGTATCCGCCGATCCTTTGCCGTCTTCATCCCTCGCCGGCAAATTCGGCTTGTAGGTGGTATCGATTTGCTCGATCTACAAGTCCGGCAGAAAACAATTCCCCATGAGGCGATAATAATTACCATTCCGACGTCAATCAATCACCGCAAGGTTATGTCAACATTACGAAGATTGATCGCGCTTCTACCCCATGACGTTTGACGCCCGATAAATGCGACAGTTGCAAGGTGTTTTTTCCGGTCTTGCGCCGAAAAAACAAAACGCGCGGAAATCTTCCGCGCGTTTCGCTTCGCAATATTGCCGAAACTACTTGGCAGCGGCGTCGGTAATGTCGTGCGTCCAGGCGCCCGCAGGCTCCTTGCTGATGATCTTCTGGTCGAGCAACGCCTTTGCCGTGCGGGCATAGAGCGCTTCGTCCAGCTTGCCGGAGCCGTCGCCGACCAGCTTGGCGACTTCGCCCATCATGCGCTTCTGGTGGTTTTCGTCCTGACCGCCATTGTCCATGACGATCTCGGCGGCTTCATCGGGATTCTCGGTCGCATATTTCCAGCCCTTCAACGAAGCGCGGACGAACTTGACCATCTTTTCCTTGAAGGCCGGGTCCTTCAGCTTGTCTTCCATCGCATAGAGGCCGTCTTCGAGAAGGTCGTTGCCCATCTCGGTATAGTTGAAGACCGTCAGTTCTTCCGGCTTGAAGCCGGCATCGATCGCCTGCCAGTATTCGTTATAGGTCATGACGGAAATGCAGTCGGCCTGCTTCTGGACGAGCGGCTGTACGTCGAAGCTCTGCTTCAGCACGGTGACGCCGTTCGGGCCGCCTTCCGTGGACAGGCCGAGCTTGTTCATCCAGGCAAAGAAGGGATATTCGTTGCCGAAGAACCAGACGCCGAGCGTGTGGCCCTTGAAGTCGGCTTCGGTCTTGACCGGGCCGTCCTTGCGGCAGACCATTTCCAGGCCGGACTTCTGGTAGGGCTGGGCGATGTTGACGAGCGGAACGCCCTTTTCGCGGGCAACCAGGGCGCCGCCCATCCAGTCGACGATGACATCGGCGCCGCCGCCGGCGATCACCTGCTCGGGGGCGATATCGGGGCCGCCCGGCTTGATGTCGACGTCGAGGCCTTCTTCCTTGTAAAAGCCCTTGTCCTTGGCGACGTAATAACCGCCGAACTGGCTCTGCGTGACCCATTTCAACTGCAGCACCACCTTGTCGGCGGCCATCGCATGGGCTGCTGCAAGCGACATCGCGCTTGCCATCATTGCAACCATCAACTTTCTCATTTTCTTATCCTTACCCTCTGAAGTTATGCCCGGACCTGTTTGCAAAGCCCGCGCGCGTCTAGCCACCACGGATAGACGGATGCCAGAACGTCACCGCCCGTTCGGTCAGGGCGATGACACCATAGAAGATCGAGCCGGCCAGCGCCGCGACGGCGATTTCCGCCCAGACCATGTCGACATTCATGCGGCCGATCTCGGTGGAGATGCGGAAGCCCATGCCGACGATCGGCGTTCCGAAGAATTCCGCAACGATGGCACCAATCAGCGCCAGCGTCGAGTTGATCTTCAGTGCATTGAAAATAAAGGGCATTGCTGCCGGAAGCTTGAGCTTGAGCAGCGTCTGCCAGTCGCTCGAGGCATAGGTGCGCATCAGGTCGCGCTCCATGCTGCCGGAGGCGGCAAGGCCGGCGACGGTGTTCACCAGCATCGGGAAAAAGGTCATGATGATGACGACGGCGGCCTTCGACGGCCAGTCGAAGCCGAACCACATGACCATGACGGGGGCAACGCCAATGATCGGCAGAGCCGACACCATGTTGCCGATCGGCAGCAGGCCGCGGCGCAGGAAGACGATGCGATCGGCCAGCACCGCGACGGCGAAGCCGCTGAGGCAGCCGACGATGTAACCGATCAGCACCGCCTTGAAGATCGTCTGCCTGACATCGTCGCCGAGGATCGGCAGCGAGGCCATGATGCGCGCGCCGATGGCGCTCGGCGGCGGCAGCAGGATGAAGGGGACGCCGGCACCGCGCGTAACCGCCTCCCAGAGGATGAGTATCCAGGCGCCGAAGATCGCCGGGATCAGCAGTTGGAGTGTCGATCTGCCGAAGGTGGTGACGGGCTGCAATTTCGACAGCTCGGTGACGCATCGCCAGGCAAGCAGCCAGCAGGCAAAGAGCAGCAGGAAGAAAGCCCGTGTGGCCGCGCCGTCATTGCCGGAGAGAGCGGAAAGCAGCATCCAGGCGGCGCCATGTGCGCCGATAAACAAGACGGTGGCACGATAGGCCGGCGGCTGCGGCGCGAAGGACAGGAGGGCTGCCGCGATGACGATGGTGAAAGTGAGGCTTGCCGTGCCGTCGGTGAAGGGGCGCGGCGCGCCATCGGCCAGGAGCGGCAGGGCCGTCAGCGCCGCGAGACAGAGAAGGAGGGCAACGACGCCTTGCCAGGAAAAGCTCAGATGTCTCATGCCGGCCTCCCGCCCATGGTGCGGTCGACGATCTTCGCCGCAAGGCCGACGATCGCGACCAGGATACCGGCCAGCAGCGATCCGGCGACGAGGGCGGCCCAGATGTCGATGGTCTGGCTATAATAGGAGCCGGCGAGCAGCTTCGAGCCGATGCCGGCGACAGCCCCCGTCGGCAACTCGCCGACGATGGCGCCGACCAGGCTGGCGGCGATCGCGACCTTCATCGAGGTGAAGAGGAAAGGGATCGAGGCGGGAACGCGGAGCTTCCAGAACGTCTGCATCGGGCTGGCATAATAGGTGCGCATCAGGTCGAGATGCATGATTTCGGGCGAACGCAGCCCCTTCACCATGCCGACGGCGACCGGAAAGAAAGAGAGGTAGGTGGAGATCAGCGCCTTGGAAACGAGGCGGGAAGCGTCGGAATCGAGGTTCAGCAGATGCGCAATTGCATTGTCGCCGGTCAGCACATTGTAGGAGATGATGACGATCATCGGTGCAATCGCAAGGATCGGTATGGTCTGGCTCGCCACCAGCCAGGGCATCAGCGAGCGGTCCATGGCGCGATTGTGCACGATCAGCACGGCAAGAAGGATGCCGAGCAGCATGCCGAAACCGAAGCCGAGCAGGGTCGAGGAGAGCGTCACCCAGCTGTGATAGACGAGGCTGCGATTGCTCGAAAGGCTGCGCAGGAAGGTGTTCTCGTAGACGTTCTGCGCCACCTGATGCGGCGCCGGCAGGATCGGCTTCGGCTGGGCGAGCGTCTTGCCGATGAATTCGATGGTCGTAGGGGTGGCGCCGGCGCGGCCGTCCATGTCGCGCTGGAACGGCGCGTTCATCAGGACCGCAGCGACATACCAGATGACGAGGAGGGCCAACAGAATGGTGGTGACGGGGACGATCTTGTCTTTGAAGGTGTCGGGTTTCACAGCGACTGCCCCCATTTGCTGGCCCCGGACGCCCAACCATCCCTCGAACTCAACCGGCTAAACCTCATGGCTATGCCCCGTTCTCAGCCCCTCGCGGACGCGATGGGCGATTTCCAGGAATTCGGGGGTGTCGCGGATGTCGAGCGGGCGTTCGGCAGGCAGGGTCGAGTCGATCACGTCGGTCACGCGGCCCGGACGCGGCGACATCACCACGATCTTGGTCGAGAGGTAGACCGCCTCGGGGATGGAATGGGTGACGAAGCAGATCGTCTTGTTGGTGCGGGTCCAGAGCTTCAGCAGCTCTTCGTTCAGATGGTCGCGGACGATCTCGTCCAGCGCGCCGAAGGGCTCGTCCATCAGCAGCAGGTCGGCGTCGAAGGCGAGCGCGCGGGCGATCGAGGCGCGCTGCTGCATGCCGCCGGAAAGCTGCCAGGGGAATTTCTTCTCGAAGCCGGAAAGACTGACGAGATCGAGCGCTTCGGCGATGCGCCTCGTCCGGTCGGCGCCAGAATATCCCATGATTTCCAGCGGCAGGGCGATGTTGTTTTCGATGGTGCGCCAGGGATAGAGCGCCGGCGCCTGGAAGACATAGCCGTAGGCACGGGCCTTGCGCGCCTCTTCCGGCGTCATGCCATTGATCGAGATCTCGCCCGAGGTGCTCTTCTCCAGATCGGCGATGACACGCAGGAAGGTCGTCTTGCCGCAGCCCGACGGGCCGATGAAAGAGACGAAATCGCCCTTGCGAACATCGAGATTGACATTGCTCAGGGCACGCACCGGGCCGTCATTCGCCTGGTAGGTGAGACAGAGATCCTTGGCGGATACGACGGAGGGTGCTTGCATCAATGCGACCAGTCTTGTTTTCCCCGCGGGAACGCGGTTTGCGTGTTATCATTATCGCCGGTTTTATCGACGATACATTCCATGGAGGATGAGGATGGACGTGACATCAAAGCCCACCTGCCACATCGTTCGCCCCAATCATGCCTATGACGGCAAGCAGGGTCTCAGCTATTTCGAAGGGGTCGCGGCCGAGACGGTCGGCGCCAAGGGCATCTGCATGCACCTCCTGACGATCCCACCCGGCGTGCGCGCCAAGGCGCATCTGCATGAGGCGCACGAGACGGCGATCTACATGCTCTCCGGCGAGGCGCATACCTGGTACGGGGACCGGCTGGAGCATCACGTCGTCGTCCATGCCGGCGAACTTTTCTATATCCCGGCCGGCGTGCCGCATCTGCCGGCAAACCTCAGCAGCACGCCGTGCACGGCGGTCATCGCGCGCACCGATCCGAACGAGCAGGAGAGCGTCGTGCTGCTGCCGGAGTTGGACGCTTTGGTGCCGGCGTGAGGTCATTGGCATGGAGGCGTCGGTCCCCGGTTGATGGCCGTATCGTTACGCACCATCATCATACGCCGGTTGCCGGAATGCCGCTGCGCTCCACCTTGCGCGGAGAGGTGATCTCCTTCCAGGTGGACAGCGCCTTGCTGACGGCCGTCACCGGCTCGCGCCGGACGAATTCGCCGTGGCCCTCGCGGGTCTTGACGGTGCTTTCCTCGATCGCGACGATGCCGCGCGTCAGCGTGTAGCGCGGCAGGCCGGTCACTTCCTTGCCCTCGAAGACGTTGTAGTCGATCGCCGACTGCTGGGCCTTGGACGAGATGGTCTTGGAACGTTTCGGATCCCAGACGACGATATCGGCATCGGCGCCGACCAGGATCGCGCCCTTCTTCGGATAGATGTTGAGGATCTTGGCGATGTTGGTCGAGGTGACGGCGACGAATTCGTTCATCGTCAGCCGGCCTGTGTTGACGCCATGCGTCCAGAGCATCGGCATGCGGTCTTCGAGGCCACCGGTGCCGTTCGGGATCTTGGTGAAATCGCCGACGCCGAAGCGCTTCTGCGCCGTGGTGAAGGCGCAATGGTCGGTGGCGACCACCTGCAACGAGCCGGAGGCAAGGCCCGCCCAAAGCGAGTCCTGATGCTGTTTGCTGCGGAAGGGCGGCGACATCACTCGGCGGGCGGCGTGATCCCAGTCGGGGTTGGAATATTCGCTCTCGTCGAGCGTCAGGTGCTGGATCAGCGGTTCGCCATAGACACGCATGCCTTTGGCGCGGGCGCGGCGGATCGCCTCGTGCGCCTGTTCGCAGGAGGTGTGGACGATATAGACCGGGCAGCCGGCCATATCGGCGATCATAATGGCGCGGTTGGTGGCTTCGCCCTCGACTTCTGCGGGCCGCGAATAGGCATGCGCCTCGGGGCCGTTATTGCCTTCGGCCAGCAGCTTTGCCGACATCGAGGCGACGACGTCGCCGTTTTCGGCATGCACCAGCGGCAGGGCGCCGAGTTCGGCGCAGCGCTGGAAAGACGCGAACATCTCGTCGTCGTCCACCATCAGCGCGCCCTTATAGGCCATGAAGTGCTTGAAGGTGTTGATGCCCTTGTCGCGGACGATGGTCTCCATCTCCTTGAAGACCTGCTCGCTCCACCAGGTAACCGCCATGTGGAAGGAATAATCGCAATTGGCCCGGGTCGATTTGTTGTCCCACATGGTCAGCGCTTCGAGCAGGGACTGGCCGGGGGCGGGGAGCGCAAAATCGACCACCATCGTCGTGCCGCCGGAAAGGGCCGCGCGCGTGCCGCTCTCGAAATCGTCGGAGGAATAGGTGCCCATGAACGGCATTTCGAGATGGGTATGCGGATCGATGCCGCCCGGCATGACATAACAGCCGGAGGCATCCAGCGTCTCGTCGCCCGAGAGGTTCGGCCCGATCTCGACGATCTTGCCGCCGTCGATTTTCACGTCAGCCTTGTAGGTCAGGTCGGCGGTGACGATGGTGCCGTTTTTGATGACTGTGGTCATGATCGTTCCCCATTCCTTAATGATTTGAAAGGCGAGCTTCGCGGCGATTACCTCACACCACAATCTCCGCCGTCTCGACCACCGCGTGGAAGAGCACATCGGCGCCCGCCGTCGCCCATTCCTTGGAGATCTCTTCCGCCTCGTTGTGCGAGAGGCCGGCGACACAGGGGCACATGACCATCGTTGCAGGCGCGACCTTGGCGGCCCAGCAGGCGTCGTGGCCGGCGCCGGAGATGATGTTCATGTGGCTGTAGCCGAGCCTCTCGGCGGCATCGCGCACCGAGGTGACCAGTTTCGGATCGAAGGTGACCGGCTCGAAGTGGCCGATCGCCTCGATCGAGCAGCCGACGCCGAGCGCATCGGTGATCTCGGGCGCCTTCGACTCGATCTTGGCCCGCATCCGGTCGAGCTTCTCCTTGTCGGGCGAGCGGATGTCGACGGTGAAGACGACCTTGCCCGGCAGCACGTTTCGGGAATTCGGCGAGAAGAACACCTGGCCGACGCCGCCGACGGCGCCCGGCTGTTCGCCCATTGCCACGTCCTGGACCATTTCCAGGATGCGGGCCATGGCGAGGCCGGCATTGACGCGCAGGTTCATCGGCGTCGAACCGGTATGGGCTTCCTTGCCGGTCAGCGTGAATTCCAGCCACCACAGGCCCTGGCAATGGGTGACGACGCCGATCTGCTTTTCCTCGGCCTCGAGGATCGGCCCCTGCTCGATGTGATATTCGAAATAGGCATGCATCTTGCGGACGCCGACCTCTTCGTCGCCGACCCAGCCGATGCGCTTCAGCTCGTCGCCGAACAAATTGCCGTCCGGGTCCCTGCGATTATAGGCAAAATCCAGGCTGTGCACGCCGGCAAAGACACCCGACGCCAGCATGGCGGGGGCGAAACGGGCGCCTTCCTCGTTCGTCCAGTTGGTGACGACAACAGGATGTTTGGTCTTGATGCCGAGATCGTTCATGGTGCGTACGACTTCGAGGGCCGCGAGCACGCCGAGCACGCCGTCATATTTGCCGCCGGTCGGCTGGGTGTCGAGATGCGAACCGACATAGACGGGCAGGGCATCGGGATCGGTGCCGGGGCGGGTGGCGAACATCGTGCCCATGCGGTCGACGCCCATGGTCAGGCCGGCCTCGTCGCACCATGTCTTGAAGAGGCCGCGTCCTTGCGCATCGGCATCCGTCAGCGTCTGGCGATTGTTACCGCCAGCGATGCCGGGGCCGATCTTCGCCATGTCCATGAGACTGTCCCAGAGACGGTCGCCATTGACGCGCATGTTCTCGCCTGGTGCTGCCACCATTTCCTATGCCCTCACCTGTTTGCGGCAGTCATGCAAAGGGCATGCCTGCCTGTTCCCGTGGTCTATTCCTGCGCTTCTTATTGGTTTTGTCGAGCGCCGGAAAATCGCCAGTTGCCTTTGTTTTTCATCTGGCGGATAATTTGACCGATTGGTAAACATTACAACTTCCACCGCCGGGCTCAAGACGAAAATCACGAAAATCGCCGATAAAAATACGGGCAGTTGCTCAACAAAGCGGCAGGAGGTGTCTCCGGGCAAAACTTGAGCGAAGAAGTTGAATTTCAAGGGGAAATAACAGCCTGTGACCATACCGAGAGCAGCGAAAACCCTGAGGCGGACGCGAATCCAGGAGGAGAAGGAAGAGCAGATTCTGGAGGCGGCGCTCGACGTGTTTTCGGCAAGCGGCTTCCGCGGCTCGACCATCGACCAGATCGCCGAAGTGGCCGGCATGTCGAAACCCAATCTGCTCTATTACTTCCGCACCAAGGAAGCCATGCACCGGGCGCTGATCGACCGGGTGCTCTACACCTGGCTGGAGCCGCTGCGGGCCTTCGACGCCGAGGGCAATCCCGAGGAGGAAATCCGCAGTTACATCAGACGCAAGCTGGAGATGGCCCGCGATTTTCCGCGCGAGAGCCGGCTCTTCGCCAATGAGGTGCTGCAGGGCGCGCCGCATATCGAGGACGAGCTGAAGGGGCCGCTGAAGGAACTGGTCGACGAGAAGGCGGAGGTCATCCGCGCCTGGGCGAAAGCCGGCAAGATCGTCAAATGCGACCCCTACCACCTGATCTTCTCCATCTGGTCGACGACGCAGCATTACGCAGATTTCGACGTCCAGGTGCGGGCCGTGCTCGGACAGGAGCATTCCGGTGAGGGCCGCTTCGAGGATGCGGCGCGGTTTCTGGAGCAGCTCTTCATCGGCGGGCTGCGACCGGATCGTTCCGAGACCTGAGGTCTATTGCCTTTTAGGAAGCGGCACGCGGCCCAGTATGTCCGTCATGCCTTCCATCGTATAGGGCTTCTGCAGCACAGGTGCGTCCGAATGGCTGTTCGCCTGGGCGATGCCTTCCCCATAACCTGTGGCAAAAATGAAGGGCACGCCGTCAGCTGCCAGCCGGTCGGCGATCCCGAAACTCGTCTCATCGCCGAGATTGACATCGAGAAGCGCCAGATCGAAGGACCGGCCAGCCAGGATTTCCATCGCCTCGGTGACACTTGGCGCAGTTGCCACCTCGGCGCCGAGCCGGCGTAGGATGTCCTCGCCATCCATGGCGATGATCAGGTTGTTTTCCACCAGCAGAACATTCAGGCCGGAGAGTGGCTGAGCGTCGGCAATCGTCTTGCGATCGGCCGCTCCGACCGGAGCCGGCTTTGACGATTCGCTCGTCGGGCCGACGACATGTCGCGCGGGAATGCAGAAATCCGCCTCGAGCCCGTCCTTGGCGTAGCGGACCTCCGCCTTGCCGCCGAGGTCATAGGGAATCGAGCGGCGGATGATGGTCGAACCGAAGCCGTGGCGTTTGGGTTCGATGACGGGCGGGCCGTCCTTTTCGTGCCAGTCAATGTGCAGATTGCCTTCGTCGTCGCGCCGCCAGCCGAGTTCGACGGTGCCGCTGCCGTTGCCGGAAAGACTGCCGTATTTGGCGCTGTTGGTCATCAGCTCATGGAAAACAAGGGCGGCGGTGGAGAATGCCTGCGGTTCCAGCAGTACGTCCTCGCCGCTCATCCGGATGCGTTGTGCGTTTTTCCCGAGATAGGCGGCTGTTTCTGCCAGCAGCAATTGCCGGAGCGAAGCGGGCGCCCAGTGGTCGCGGGTGATCTGGTCATGGGCTCGTGCGAGCGACTGGATGCGGCCCTCGAGCTGGCGGATGTAGTCGCCAAGGCTGACGGAGGTTGCCTGCGACTGCCGGACGATACCGGTGATGAGGCTCAATATGTTGCGGACACGGTGGTTCAGTTCGGCGATCAGCAGTTCCTGGCGCTCGTTTGCCGTCTGGCGCGCCATGCTGACCTCGTCGGTCAGGCGCAGCACCACCTCGATCAATGTAACGCGGATGGTTTCGGCGACGCGGTGCTCGGCTTCGGTGAAGGGCAGCGAGCGGCCGCGCACCAGTTCAGACCAGGCTTCGAAACTCTTGCGCGGCGTCAGCCGCGGGCCGTTGGGGCCGTACTCCACCGGCTTGTACGGGTCGCCGCCCCAGCGGACGGTGCGCACCAATTCCTGACGGAAAAGCACGACATAATCGCGCGGCGAACGCGAGATGGGGATGGCGAGCATGCCCGCCACCGCGTCGTCGACCTCAAGATCCGGATAGGCTTCTGCGAGCCTGTCCACGGCATAGATGCGGCCGGCGGCATTGCGGTTGAGGTGGCGGACGAGGGCTGTGAAGCCTCTCTCGTCCGGCCCGATGCCGGCAAGTGCCAGCCGGCCGTTGATCCAGACGCCGATGCCGTCGGCAGGAATGGCGTCGGCAAGCGCCTCGATCAGCCAGGCGGGATCGTCGAGCAGGCTTGCATTGTCCGCCACGGAGGTGAGGAGCCGGTCGGCGATGCGGCGCGCCTTGGTCTCGTATTCGAGAGCCTGCCGCCGTTCGCGGCTTTCAAGGCGCGAAGCAAACATCTGGCCGAAGAGTTCGGCAGTAGAGCGGCTTTGGGCCGAAGGCAGACGCGGGCCGTAATGATGGCAGGCAAACAGGCCCCAGAGCCTGCCGTCGACGACGATCGATATGGAGAGCGAGGCGCCAACGCCCATGTTTTTCAAATATTCGATATGGATCGGCGAGACCGAACGCAAGACCGACATGGAAAGATCGAGCGGCTGGCCGTGTTCGTCGAGCGGCGGAAGGATCGGGACCGGGACGGCGTCGACATCGGCAATGATGCGGAACAGGTTGCGCAGATAAAGCGCGCGTGCCTGCACCGGAATGTCGGAAGCCGGGTAGTGCAGCCCGAGAAACGAGCCGATCCCGGCCCGGGCGGCTTCCGCCACGACTTCGCCGGAACCGCTTTCATCGAAACGGTAGACCATGACCCGATCGAAGCCGGTGAGGGCGCGCGCCTGTCTTGCTCCTTCGCGGAAAAAAGCCTCCATTGTTTCCGTGTGATCGAGGCGGGACATCATGCTGCGCATCGAGAGGGAAGCGGCGTCGCGCCTATCTTCCTGGCAGCGCTCGCCTTCGATGATGACCTGACCTTCGTTCAGATGCACGGCAACGTCGAACCTGTTTTGATCGGGCGTCAGAGCAATGCCGAAAATGCGCTCGACGACGTCGGAGCTGCGCAACGTGGTCAGCTTGTTGCGGACCGTGTGGAGTGCTTCAGGGGTGATCAGGGAGACAATGGGACGGCCGATCGCGTCGGTCTGCGCAACACCGAGGAACTCCACCAGATTTGTAGAGGCGCGCGTGACAATCCAGTCTGAGGATACCGCCAAGAGAAAGCCGAAGGGTTGAACCGAGCCGAGCTGGTGTATCGGCTCACGGTCGCAATTGGTGAGATCGACGGGTTCGTGCGTGCCGCTCATTGGACAGCTTCCGTGGGGACCGCTTCCATCGGGGCCGCTTCCAGCGTGAGTTGCCCGGCTTTGAGGAAGAGGTCGAAGACATCGCGGGCAGCGGTTATGGCAGCGGCGGGATCGTCCACGTTGCTCCCGTCAAGACGATCCATGAAGAGCCGCATGGCGCCCTTCGGGCCTTGGGGGCTCAGGTAGCTGCCGGGCAAGTGATCAGGGATGGCCTTGGTGAGCAGGGCGCCGCCGAGCTTGGAGCCTTCAAGGACGTAGGCAGCCCCCCAGACCGCCGCGTCGCAATGCAATGCCGGTTGCGGAAGGAGCGGGGGCAATCGATCGTCGAGCGCCCTTATGTCGGCAGCGAGCAGGTGCGCGCGCCTTCTTTCCGGCCAGTCGGGGAGCAGGCGGGCGATTCCGGCTTGCTCAAGCGCATGTTCGACCGATGGTACGACCTGGGCATGGGCGCGCAGGAAGGCCTTGTAATCCTGGGGGCGTGAGAGGTTGAAACTGCCGAAGAGAGTGTCGACCGCGGCGTGGCAATCTGCTGTTTGTGCGCGGAGGGCGCTGCGAAGTGACATGCTGACCGTGTTCCGAGTGATATGGCGTGCGCTATGAGGGGCGACGAACTAGCGATATACTGCGGTATCGAGTTATTTCCAGAGAAACGGCTAGGAATAACATAGGTTTCTCGCCTGCTGGTGGCTGCAATCCGCCATTGGCGATCAGCACCCAACGTTCAGCCCATCATTGCGGGCAGTCTGGCGGCGAGCGTGTCGATCGCGAGCCTCACCTTGGGCAGCATGACCGGGGAGCGTAGCCAGATGGCATGGGCATCGAAGACATTGGCCGGTTCGTGTTTCAGCACCTGAATGAGCCGGCCTGCCAGCACCTGCTCGCGTACCAGCCAGCAAGGCAGCCAGGCCAGGCCGCGCCCGGCGACGGCCGCATCGGAAATCGACGCGAGGTCGTCGAGCCGCAGCCGTGCCTTCGGCTGCATCCGCCGTCCGGGATCGGCTGCAGTGGGGAATATCCACCCTTTGTCGTTATCGCCCCGCCTGTAAACGATGCCTTCATGCAGCGGAATATCGGAGATCGCCTGCGGCGCGCCATATCGTTCCAGATAGGCGGGCGATGCGCAGACGGTCATGCGCTGGCGGGCGATCGCCCGGGCCATCAGATCCGGATTGTCCTTCAGCGGTCCGTTGCGGATGGCAAGGTCGAAGCCGTCCTCGAGCAGGTCGACGATCCGGTCGCTGAAGGATAGGTCGAGTTCGAGATCCGGATGTTCATCGAGCAGGCTTGCGAGGATCGGCGCGATGCAATGGCGGCCGAAAAGCACGGGCATGGAGATGCGCAACCGGCCGCGCACATCACGCCGGCCGGATTCCAGCATGGCTTCCCCGAGGCGGATTTCCTCGACCGCTCGCAGGCAGCGCTCGTAGAAGAAACGGCCTTCCTCGGTCAGGCTCTGCATGCGCGTCGTGCGGTTGAAAAGCCGAACGCCGAGACGCTGTTCCAGACGTGCGATCGTCTTGCCGACGGCCGAGCGCGTGAGGTGGAGCCGCTCGGCGGCAGCCGAAAAGCCGCCTGCCTCGACGGCTTCGACAAAAATCGAGATCCCCTTCAGTTGTTCCATTTGTTTCCTCTTTGGAACCATTCTGGCGAATTAATATCGCAACTGGCGTAAAATATTCAACGATATGTTTTCGCTCCCTGCAATGGACAAGGAGCAAGACAATGCAGACAACACGGCAATGGCAGATCGATGCGGTTGGACCGGAGCACAATCTCACGATCGGCGAGCGGAGGCTCGAACCGGTTTCGGGAAACAGGATCCTGGTCCGGACGGAAGCCGTCTCGCTCAATTTCCGCGACCGGTTGGTGATGGAGAGCGGCATGGGATTGCCGCTGCAATTTCCCTTCGTGCCGGCTTCCGATATGGCGGGGGTCGTGGAGGCGGTCGGGCCTGAGGTCACCCGTTTTAAAGCGGGCGACCGGGTCATTTCGACCTTTTCGCCCGACTGGATCGACGGACGCGGGTTGGGCGATGCCCGCACGCCGCCTTACCAGACACGCGGCGGCGTCTATCCCGGCGTCCTTTCCCAATACACCGTTCTGTCGGAGGAATGGTATTCGCGCGCACCCGATACGCTCGATGCAGCACAGGCGAGCACCTTGCCCTGCGCCGGGCTGACTGCCTGGTTCGCCTTGATCGAACGCGGCGGTCTGAAGGCCGGTGACAAGGTGCTGGTGCAAGGCACCGGCGGCGTGGCGCTTTTCGGCCTGCAGATTGCCAAGGCGCACGGCGCCGAGGTCTTCATCACCTCAGGCAGCGCGGAGAAACTCGAGCGCGCCGTTGCTCTCGGCGCCGATCACGCGATCAACCGCCGCGAGGGCGACTGGGTCGAGCAACTCTACCAACTGACCGGCGGCTATGGCGCCGACCACGTGCTTGAGATCGTCGGCGGCCCGCATCTCGACCTGGCACTGAAAGCGGTGGCGATCAATGGCCGCATTTCCGTGATCGGCGTGCTCGAAGGCTTCGAAGTCTCCGGCCAGGCCGCTCCGCTGCTGCTCAAGGCGCCTGTCGTGCAGGGCATTTCCGTCGGCCATCGCCGCGCGCTGGAAGACCTGGTGCGGGCAGTCGACCAGACCGGGCTGAAGCCCGTGATCGACAAGCGCTATGCCTTCGACGAATTCCCGCAGGCGCTCGATCATCTCTATCGCGGGCCCTTTGGCAAGGTGGTCGTCAAGTTCTGACGGTCGCGATCTTCCGTTCGATTAAGTTATGCGGCCATTCAAAGGGCGACAGCGCCGGGCATCTGAAAAGACGCGCGGCGCTGCCGGCGGAGAAGGAAGGCCGCTCAGGCCGCGGCTGGAACGCCTTGTTCGAAGGTGAAGCCTTCATCGGCCCAGCCGGTCATGCCGCCGATCATCAGTTTCACGGACAGGCCGAGGCGGGAGAGGCGAAGTGCGGCCTTATCAGCGCCGTTGCAATGCGGGCCGGCGCAATAGACGACGAAGAGCGTGTCGGAAGGCCAGGCCGACATGCGGTGCGCCGTCATCTTGCCATGCGGCAGGTTGATGGCGCCGGGAATGTGGGACTGTGCAAAGAGCGTCGGCGAGCGTACGTCGAGAAGAACGAAATCGACCTTGCCAGACGCAAAGGCTGCGTGGACGTCGGAGCAATCGGTCTCGAAGGCAAGCTTGGCGGCAAAATGGGCAGCGGCGATATCAGCAGCGGCGGCGGGGATGTCTGCGACGGGGCTTGGCATTTGCGATTTCCTTTTTGGTTCGAATTGCAGCCTGGTATCGCCGATGCTAAAGCTTTGCGAAATTGGCCATCATGACTGACAGCGTAAAGATCATGCCAAACTCCTCGCCGCAGCAGACGAAAGGACCGCTGGTCGCAGCGCTTGCCTATGACGGGCTCTGCACTTTCGAATTCGGCATCGTCTATGAGGTCTTCGGCCTGCCACGCCCGGAGATGGGGGAGGATTGGTATCGCTTCTCGGTCTGCGGCATCGAACCGGGGCCGCTTCGCGCCGCCGGAGGGCTGACGGTCGCCGTCGACAAGGGCCTGGAGGTGCTCGATGAGGCGGACCTGATCGTCGTGCCCGGCTGGCGGGCGATCGATGCGCCGGTGCCGGCACCCCTCGCGAGAGCACTGACGGCAGCGCATCAGCGCGGCGCGCGCATCATGTCGCTCTGCTCGGGCGTTGCAGTTCTTGCCGGATCGGGACTGCTTGCCAACCGCAGGGCGACGACACATTGGCGCTATGTCGCCACGATTGCCGCGCGTTATCCCGACATCACGCTCGATGCCGACGTTCTCTACATGGACGAAGGCAGCCTGCTGACGGCGGCAGGCAGTGCTGCCGGCATCGATCTCTGCCTGCATGTGGTGCGCGGCGATTTCGGTTCGGAGGCGGCAAACAGCGTCGCCCGCCGGCTGGTCGTGCCACCGCATCGCGAAGGCGGACAGGCGCAGTTCATTCGCGCGCCGGTTCCCGAGGAGCGCGAGGGCATCCGCTTGGGTCCGCTGATCGAATGGATGCGCGAAAGCCTTTCCGAGGACCAGCCGATCAGCCTGCTTGCCAAAAGAGCCGGTATGAGCATGCGCACCTTTCAGCGGCGCTTCGAAGCGACGACGGGTCTCAGCGTCGGCGAATGGCTGTTGACGGAGCGGCTGCGCCATGCCCGTGATCTGCTGGAGAGGGAACTCGCCGTTTCGCTCGACGATATCGCCGTCGCCAGCGGCTTTGGAACACTGGCGACGATGCGGCATCATTTCCGCAGGCGGCTCGGGACGAGCCCGAATGCCTATCGGAAGTCGTTCGGCGGTTAGATCGACCGTTGGCGAGAAGACTGCAACGCCGCGGAACGATATTCTCCGCGGCGTTGCAAATCCCTATTCCGCCGCCTGGCGTGCCATCGGGTTGTTCGGGTGCGTCGTCCAGTTGGCATAGTTCGGGTCGACGACGCGGCCGGTGCGCTTGTCGAGGGTGCCGGCGGGAAGCTGCTCCATGGTGATGCAGTTCTCGACCGGGCAGACGCTGACGCAAAGATTGCAGCCGACGCATTCCTCGTCCATCACCTCGAAATGACGAGCGCCGTTGACGAGGTTGGTGATTGCCTGGTGCGAGGTATCCTCGCAGGCGATGTAGCAGCGGCCGCACTTGATGCAGGCGTCCTGGTCGATCTTGGCCTTGGCGATGTAGTTGAGGTTCAGATACTGCCAGTCGGTGACGTTGGGCACGGCGCGGCCGGTAATGTCGTCGAGGTTGCGGTGGCCCTTTTCGTCCATCCAGTCGGACAGGCCTGTGATCATCTCCTGGACGATCTTGAAGCCGTAGGTCATCGCCGCCGTGCAGACCTGGACGTTGCCGGCGCCGAGAACGAGGAATTCGGCCGCGTCCCGCCAGGTGGTGATGCCGCCGATGCCCGAGATCGGCAGGCCGTAGGTTTCGGGATCACGGGCGATCTCGGCCACCATGTTGAGCGCGATCGGCTTGACCGCCGGGCCGCAATAACCGCCGTGGCTGCCCTTGCCGCCGACCGTCGGGTTGGGGGCGAAGTTGTCGAGATCGACGGAGACGATCGAATTGATCGTGTTGATCAGCGAGACGGCATCGGTGCCGCCCGCCTTGGCGGCGCGGGCGGGGCGGCGGACATCGGTGATGTTGGGCGTCAGCTTGGTGATGACGGGCATCCGGGTGTACTGCTTGCACCAGCGCACGACCATTTCGATATATTCCGGCACCTGGCCGACCGCGGAACCCATGCCGCGCTCGGACATGCCGTGCGGACAGCCGAAATTGAGCTCGATGCCGTCGGCGCCGGTCTCTTCGACCAGCGGCAGGATCGCCTTCCAGGCCTGCTCCTCGCAGGGTACCATGATCGAGGCGATCAGCGCCCGGTCCGGCCAGTTCATCTTCACCTGCTTCATTTCCCGCAGGTTGGTATAGAGGTCGCGGTCGGTGATGAGCTCGATATTGTTCAGCCCCAGCAGGCGGCGGTCGGCGCCCCAGATCGCGCCGTAGCGCGGGCCGTTGACGTTGACGACAGGCGGGCCTTCCTCGCCCAGCGTCTTCCAGACCACGCCGCCCCAGCCGGCCTTGAAGGCACGCTCGACATTGTAGGCCTTGTCGGTCGGCGGCGCCGACGCCAGCCAGAACGGGTTCGGGGACTTGATGCCGACGAAATTATTGCGGAGATCAGCCATTGTTCATTCTCCCCTTCAGGCAACCGCGACAGCCGGAGCGGCGGCTGCGGTGAGGGTGCGGTGGATGGATTCAGCCGCGTCGCGACCGTGGGCGACGGCGGAAACCGTGAGGTCGTCGCCGCCGAAGACGCAGTCTCCACCGGCCCAGACGCCGTCGAGCGAGGTATGGCCTTCGCCATCGACGGCGATGCGGCCGCTTTCCATGCGCAGCGAACCGAGACCGGAGGCGTCAAAGGTCTGGCCGATCGCCTTGAAGATCTGGTCGGCGGCAATGACGCCGGTTTCGCCGGTCCCGACCAGGCGGCCTTCGAGAAGCTTGGTATATTCCACTTCGATGGCGGCGACTTTGCCGTCCTGCGACAGGATCGATTTCGGCGCCAGCCAGTGGCGGATGATGACGCCCTTGGAACTTGCCAGATCCTGCTCGAACTCCGAAGCGTTCATGTGTTCCTTGCCACGGCGATAACAGATCGTCACCTCCTCGGCGCCAAGCAGCTTCGCCTGCACGGCAGCGTCGATCGCGGTCATGCCGCCGCCGAGGACGACGACACGGCGGCCGACGGCGATTTCGCTCTTGTTTTCGGCCTGACGCAGTGCCGCGATGAAATCGACGGCGTCGTCGACGCCTGCGAGGTTCTCGCCCTCGATGCGCAGCGCGTTGACGCCGGCAAGGCCGATACCGAGGAAGACCGCGTCATATTGGGCCTGCAGATCGGCAAGCGAGAAATCGCGGCCGAGAAGCTGCCCATGCCGGACCTCGATGCCGCCGATCGAGAGGATGTAGTCGACTTCCTTCTGGGCGAAATCGTCGACCGTCTTATAGGTGGCGATGCCATATTCGTTGAGGCCGCCGGATTTTTCCCTGGCATCATAGATGACGACGGAATGGCCTTTCACGGCCAGGCGATGGGCGGCGGCAAGGCCGGCTGGGCCTGCGCCGACGACGGCGATCGTCTTTCCGGTCGGTTCGGCCCTGGCATAGAACTGCTTGCCGGCCTGCATGGCGGCATCTGTCGCATAACGCTGCAGGCGGCCGATCTCGACGGGCCGCTCTTCGGCCGTGTTGCGCACGCAGGCCTGTTCGCAGAGTTCTTCGGTGGGACAGACGCGGGCGCACATGCCGCCAAGGATGTTCTGATCGAAGATCGTCTTTGCTGAGCCGATCGGATTGCCCGTCGAAATCTGGCGGATGAACAGGGGAATGTCGATCGAGGTGGGACAGGCCGTCATGCACGGCGCGTCATAACAGAAGTAACAGCGGTCGGCGGCGACCAGCGCCTCGTGATTGTCGAGGCGCGGATGCAGATCGGAAAAATTAGCCTCATACTCGGCGGGCGAAAGCCGGCCAGCATGAATCCCAGTTTCCAGTCGTTCCATTGAAGTTCCCTCATTATTGGTAAACGGCCTGTGAGGGAAAGCGTAACTCAGGTTTAAAAATTTATCAAACGGTAAAATTTTGACGGTTTTCTCTTGCTGGATGCCAGGCAATCCATTGTTTTTATTGGCGGAATCTATCTGGTCCGCATTCGTGAAATGGTTGGACGCGCCCCGCGCCAAGGGCATCGGAAAAAAGATTCAAAAAAGTCGAATTTTTTTCCGATCGGAGGGAACCAAAGTTTGATGTCGCCGTTATTGCGGTATCCGGATGGTGATCGCATCGACCCAACATGCGCGCCCCCAACCCACTATCCGGACGTACTCACGGTCCCCTCCCGGTGAGTGAAGACAGCCGGTGCGCCGCCCTCGCACCGGCTGTTTTTCCGTTTGGCGCCTATTTCCAGGCTTTCACACGCGTTTGAAGATCTCGAATTCGGTTTCCGGAATGGTCAGGCGATACTCGATGCGGCCGGGAACGAGTTTCAGCTCCGCCTTGCCATTGACCGACGAAGGCACGACCCGTTCCAGCACGGTGCGGCCGAAGCTGTTGTCGCTGAATTCGTGGACTTCCGACTGATCATGAAGCACCTCCGCCCAAGCGACTTCGATCGCCTTCCTATCGCCGATTGCGGCTTCGCGGCAATTCAGCGTGATCGAGGCAGCGCCGCCTGATATCGCGCCGTAGGAGGCGGAGTTGACGATGAGTTCGTGGAGGGCGAGCCCGAGATGCACGGCGGCATTCGGCGTCAGATGCGCATTGATGCCATAGATCGGCATGGAGCCTGATGTTTCCGGCCAATAGGGGGCGAACTGCTTTTCGGCGAGTTCGAAGAGATAGGCGCCGCGCCAGCTCGAATCGGTAATCAGATCCTGCGAGTTGGAAAGCGATTGCAGCCGTCCGCGGAATTTGAGGAGGAAGGTGTCGAGAGACAGCGTGTTGCGCGCGGTCTGCGTGGCAATCCCCTGGATGATGGCGAGAAGGTTCTTCGAGCGGTGTGAGAGTTCGCGCAGCAGCGATTTCAGCACTTTTTCGCGGTGCCGGCTTTCGGTCACTTCGGCCATGACGGAGAGAAGTCCGTGCGCGCCGCGTTCACCGGTGCGCTGGATCTTCAGTTCATAGGTGCGCCTTTCGCCGTCGACGTCGATCTCGACCTCGGCATTGTTGGGGATGCCGGTTTCCAGCACCTTGTGTTTCAGCGCTGTCAGATATCGCCCATGGGCGTCGCCGAAAAGGGCAGCGTCGCTGTTGCCGGGCATAAAGAGCGCTGCAAAATGCGGCGGCAGATTTTCGGCGTAGAAGATCGACAGCCGGGCGTCTTGGCAGAGGATTGAAATCCCGGCGCTGCCGAGCGCGCGTTCCATCATTGCGGCTTTGCCTTCGAAGGTGAAAGGCACGCCGGACAATGGTTCAGTCGTATTCACTCGACCGCCTTTCCTTGTGACATCTTGAACGTCGCTGAAGGGAGCGCCCTTCCAGACACCGCCTGTCAACTCTAGAACAAAGCGCTGCAAAAACCGTTAAAGCCACCGGAGTCCCGGTAGCACCGGAACGTATGCTTTGGCGATTTGGTTCCGAAGTCCGGAAAATTGCGTCTCAGGCGGCCACTCTGGTCGATTCGTTGAAGAAAAGAGCTTGGCTGATCAGTGCCTTGACCATGTCCGGATTGAAGGGCTTGGTGACAAGGAAAGTCGGCTCAGGGCGCTCGCCGGTCAGAAGCCGTTCAGGGAAAGCGGTGATGAAGATCACCGGCACGCTCGACGTCTTCAGGATGTCGTTGACTGCGTCGATACCGGAACTGCCGTCGGCAAGCTGGATGTCGGCCAGCACCATGCTCGGCTTGGTCTTATTGTAGAGCGCGACGGCTTCGGCATGCGTGCGGGCGATGCCGGTGACGCGATGGCCGAGGCTTTCGACCATCTGCTCAATATCCATGGCGATCAGCGGCTCGTCCTCGATGATCATGATATCGGTGGCGACCTGACGGGAAATTTCCTGCGAGGCCACGTCGAGCAGACGCATGACGTCCTGTTCCTCGGTTTCCAGGATATCGGCGATTTCGGCGACGCGAAAATTCTCCACAGAGGCGAGCAAAAAGGCCTGACGGGCACGAGGCGAAACCTTGGAAAGGTTCAGTGTGGCGCGTTGCTCCCAGGCATAGGGCGAAGTCGGCTCTGGAATCTGGACTGCGGTGGAACCAAACAGTTGCGTAAACAGTTTGTAGAGTGCGACCCGGTCGTTCGCCGTATCCGGGAAAATCGACAGATCGGCGATGATGGCTTCGAGGACGGCGGCGACATAGGCGTCGCCCGAAGTCTGGGTGCCGGTGAGGGCGCGGGAATAGCGGCGCAGATAAGGAAGGTGCGGCGCAATTCGAGTAGAAAGTGTCATTAATGGCTCCTGCATACAGGCCGGCATTGGCTTCAATGAGCGGTTAACGTCGCCTTGCTAAAAAAGTTCCGGAACGGGAGGAACTTTTTTTGTCGCGCCGCATTATTCCAGCCGACAATGAAAGGGCGTAGCGTTTTGACCCATGCAACGGCAAATACTGGCGACATCGACACTGGAACGTTCGGTGTCGATGGTTGAAATCATGATTGATCCCCTGCACGCCCCTCTAACAGACAACCGGCGAGAAGACGAATTGATGACTACACGCAAGAAAGAGGCAGCCGATCAGCGAAAGCTGGAGCTGCGGGCAAGCGACATCCTGGACCCGAACAATCAGATCGGCGTCAGGCTGCGGTCGCTTTATGCGGCCGCACAGGATGAAGCGATTCCCGATCGTTTTCTCGACCTTCTCGAAAAGCTCGACCATGCTGAAATGATGGCTTCCGCCAAAATGGCCGAATAGGATCGCCGCATGGAAGATAAAGCGCAACCCAGCTTCAAGCGGGAACTGCTGGCGGCACTCCCCAGTCTTCGCGCCTTCGCGATCTCGCTCATCGGACGGCACGACCGTGCCGACGATCTCGTCCAGGACACCATCATGAAAGCCTGGGCCAAACAGGATCATTTCGAGATGGGCACCAATATGAAGGCCTGGCTCTTCACGATCCTGCGCAACGAACTCTACAGCCAGATGCGCAAGAGCGGCCGCGAGATACAGGACAGCGACGGGCTGTTCACGGAATCGATGGCGATGCATCCCTCGCAATATGGCGCGCTCGATCTGCAGGACTTCAAAAAGGCGCTCGACCAGCTGCCGCCGGACCAACGCGAAGCGATCATCCTCGTCGGCGCCTCGGGTTTCTCCTATGAGGAGGCCGCCGAAATCTGCGGCTGCGCCGTCGGCACCATCAAGAGCCGCGTCAACCGGGCCCGCCAGCGACTGCAGGAATTGCTGCAGATATCAGGTGAGGCGGATTTCGGCCCCGACGCCACCTCTGCGCCGTTGACGTCGAAGGCGTTTGCGTTCTGACAAGAGTTATACTTGGGAGGAAGGCCGGCTGCCCTTTCGGGGCGCCGGCTTTTTTGCGTTCGTGGGAGTGTTAGAAGGGCGTGTATCCAAAAGTGGTGGATAGTTGTCTAACGCGCACTACTGTTCGTCCTCATTCCTGTGCTCGTCACAGGAATCCAGTGCGCCCAAGTCCTTGGGCGCGAAAGGTTTTTCCCACCCGCCGTGTCGGTTCATTCACCGCGCGGAACGCGCCGCAGCTGGATTCCTGTGACAAGCACAGGAATGAGGGAGAGCGAGGTGGGGAGTCATGCCTAATCTTCCGCTGGTAATGTGAAGAGGAAATACTTTCCCCTCTCCATTCTCGTGACAGTTGCGGGATAGGAGCAGGTGGGTTGCCACCTCAATCAATCCTCGCGCTTCGAGCCCACCAGATTGGCTGCGACAATTGCCGCCAGGACGCCGGCGGTCAGGAGCGGCTGGGCGCGGACGAGGCCGAGCCCGACCGTTGCCAGCGATTCCAGTGCCGCGCGGCGTTCACGGGCGCGGCGCGCTTCCCGGGCGTTGATGATCGCCATCACCACCAGCGCGATGATGGCGATCAGCAGCGCGCAGGCGGCCAGGAAGAGGGCCGCACCGACCGGGCCGTAGATGCCGGCGAGCCAGATGGCGCCAGCAGCGACGGCCAGCGCGTAGGCGGTGAGGAGGAAGAGCACGGCAAGCGCAATGAAGATGCCATTGCGCTTGGCGCGCGCAACGGTGCGGTGCACGCTTGCGCCCGTCAGCAGGCTGAGGATCGACAACAGCATCGCGCTTCCTCAGCGCCGGGCGAGGAAGGCGATGGCAAGGCCGAAAGCGGCTGCGGCGCCGATCGTTGCCAATGGATGCTTGCGCACGGTCTCGCGCATTTCGGTTGCGCCGCGCTCATAGCCGTGCTGCAATTCGCGCAGCAGATCCTCGCTGCGGCCGAGCAGTTCCTCGTAGCCGGCGCTGGCCTGGCCGCGGATTTTGTCGCCCTGGTGGCGTGAGCTCTTGCCAACGAGGCGGGTCAGTTCCGCGAGTTCGTCGCGCAACGCTTCGATCTGCTCCTCGATGCCGGATTCCAAATTGTGGAAGGTGCCGTTGCGGCGGCTGCGGCCGGACTGGAAGATAGAATAGCTCATGGCTGTCTCCATTGGCTGGGGCGCGCGCAAGCCCGCCTGTTTCGCACGTGGGTCACCACCGTCCGTTGCATGAATCAAATCGCCCGGCATTGACCCAGATCACTGCCGACAACGTATCGCACGGTCAAAAGTTCCGTGCCGGCAGGCTCAGGGGCGGGAAACGGCGCTGTGGGCGAGTACGAAGGGGGTGCCGTCGGCCGGCACCTGATTGATCCGCAGCGCGCAGCCGAACACCGACAGCATCGTTTCGTCGCTCAGCACGTCACCGATGCTGCCGGCGGCGGCGAGGCGGCCGGATTTCATCAGCACGATGCGGTCGGCAAAGAGCGCCGTCAGGTTGAGATCGTGCATGACGGCGATGACACCGCCGCCGCGTTGGCAGAAGTTGCGGGCGAGCGTCATGATGGTCAGCTGGTGGCTGATGTCGAGGCTCGAGACCGGCTCGTCGAGCAGCAGCCAGCAGGGCTTGCCATCGACGACGGGCTCGGCGATCTGGCAGAGCACGCGGGCAAGCTGCACGCGCTGCTGCTCGCCGCCGGAGAGTTCCTGATAGAAACGGCCTTCGAAGCCGGTCAGGTCGACGGAGGCGAGCGCGGCCGCCGCCGTCTGCTCGGCCTTGTCGGGATGCAGGTTGAGACCCGATGTCAGGCCCATGCGGACGATCTCGCGCACGGTGAAGGGAAAGGAGATGGTGCTTGCCTGCGGCAGCACGCCGCGGATGGCGGCAAGCTGCCAGGGTTTCAACCCCTTGACCTCGTCGCCGCCGATGCGCACCGAGCCGCCATAGGCAAGTTCGCCGGAGATGGCTTTCATCGTCGTCGTCTTGCCGGAGCCGTTCGGTCCGGCAATCGCCGTCAGTTCGCCGGCCTTTGCGGTGAAGGCAACGTCGCTGATGATGGCCTTGCCGGAAAGGCGCACGGAGACGCCGGAAACTTCGATCATCTGAACGTCACTCACAACATCCGCTCACAGCGCAAGACGCGAACGCTGCCTCAGCAGGATCCACAGGAAGAACGGCCCGCCGACCGCCGCGGTGATGATGCCGATCGGCAGTTCGGCCGGCGCAACCAGGGTGCGCGCCAGGACATCCGCGAAGATCAGCAGCGAGCCGCCGAGAAGCGCTGCGGCCGGCAACAGGAAACGATGGTCCGGGCCGATCGCCATGCGCAGGATATGCGGCACGACGATCCCGACGAAACCGATGCCGCCGCTGACGGCGACGGACGCACCGGTCGCCGCGGCGACCCCGACGATCGCGACATTTTTCAGCCGTTGCACCGGCACGCCCATATGAAAGGCGGCCGCCTCGCCGAGCGTGATGGCATTGAGGCCGCGCGCCATGAAGGGCAGGGCGGTGAAGGACAACAGGATGATCGGGCCGGCCGCGGCGATCTTCGTCCATGTGGCGCCGGCAAGCGAGCCCATGCTCCAGAAGGTCAGGTCGCGCAGCTGCTGGTCGTTGGCCATGTAGATCAGCAATCCTGTCATGGCGAGGGCAAGCGCGCCGAGTGCAATGCCGGCAAGCAGCATCGTTGCCACGGAGGTCTGGCCGTGACGGGT
Organism: Rhizobium anhuiense bv. trifolii; assembly: GCF_024346605.1. NCBI lineage: Bacteria > Pseudomonadati > Pseudomonadota > Alphaproteobacteria > Hyphomicrobiales > Rhizobiaceae > Rhizobium > Rhizobium anhuiense. The sequence goes on along the minus strand of NZ_CP098803.1, from coordinate 3,930,202 downwards.
GGCGATCCTGTAGAGCAGCAGCGTCGTGACGAGACCGCCGCCGAAGGCGGCCGCCGGCAGAGCGTAGATGCCGAGAAGGGCTGAGAGCGGGGCTGCGATGCCGCCGCCGAGCACGATGATGGTGACTGCGCCGAGGCTTGCGCCGGAGGAGACGCCGACGAGGCCTGGATCGGCCAGCGGATTGCGGAACAGGCCCTGCATCACCGCACCGGAAACCGCGAGCGAGGCGCCGATCAGGAAGCCGAGGATCGCCCTGGGCAGGCGGATATCGAAGATGATGATCCGGTCACGCATGCTGAGCGCCGTCTCGGAGCCGGCCATGTTGCTGATAACGTCGAGGATCGAGGCATCTGAAGCGCCTGTCGTCACCGAAAACAGCATCGAGAAGACCGAGTCGGCGGCAAGCAGAACGATTGCCAGCAAGGCAAGCCGCGTCCGGTCGCCCGCCGGCTTGATTTCGCGCATGTCTGCCATCGAGACGTGTCGCCCTCGTTCCATGGCTTGCGGCAGGGCCATGATCAGCCCCCGTAGATCGCCGTGTTGAGATCCCGCGCCGCGGCTGCCGTGCGCGGACCGAAGCCGAGCAGGTAGACGCCGTCCATCCGGATGATCGCTTTTTTCTCGCCTGCCGGCGTCAGCGCGATCGCCGGCTGCGCCAGCAGGTCCTCGTTCTTGGTGCCGGCGCCATCGCCGCGGTTCATCATCAGGATGAAGTCAGGCTTGGCTTCGATGATCGCCTCGTCCGTCAGCGGCTTGTAGCCTGGGAATGCGCCGACGGCGTTGACTGCGCCGGCGAGCTTGACGATGCCGTCGGCTGCGGTGCCGGTGCCCGATGCCATGATCCGGCCGTTCTGGGCGCTGAGGATGAAGAGGACGCGCTTGCGTTCGGCCTCCGGGCGCTTTTCGGCATCGGCGATCGCCGCGTCGAGATCGGCCGCGACCTTTTCTTCAAGTGCCTTCGCCTTGTCCGGCACGCCAAGCAGCGTGCCGACGCGGTCGATCTTGGCGATGATGCCGTCGCGGGTAAAGGCGCTCGGCACGGTCTCGAAGGGTACGCTGGCATTCTTCAGCACAGCCAGCGCCTCCTGCGGGCCTGAACCTTCGACGGCGATGATCGCCGTCGGGTTCATGGCGAGGATGCCTTCCGGCGAGAGTGCACGCATGTAGCCTACGTTCGGCAGCTTCAACGCCGCCTCCGGATAGATGCTCGTCGTGTCGCGGGCGATCAGCCGGCTTTCCTCGCCGAGCGCATAGACGATCTCGGTGATGTCGCCGCCGACCGAAACCAGGCGTGACGTGTCGAGCTTCTTTTCCTCGCCATGGGCGGCGCGCACGAAGGCGAAGCCTTCGATCGGCCGCGCCGTCGGGATCAACGGCAGCGCCATGACGGCTGCCGTCAGGGCCAGTTCCCAGGCACGGATCCGGCGCAGATTGTTACGCATCGTCATCGCTATGATCCTTATGCGGCCACGCTTGCTGCCCGCGGCAGGTTTTCCATGATCTCGCGCCACTCGACGCGTTCGTCGGAACCTTCCTGCCGCTTGCCGAAGAACTGGATGATCATTTCGCCGTCGGCATCGTAAGCCTCCAGCGAGGTGACGTGCCCGTCCTTGGTCGGCTTGCGCACGGCCCAGGTCTCGGCGATGTGATCCTGGCGCAGATGCAGATGGAAGGTCGGGTCCATGATATTGATCCACGGACCCATCGGCTGCACGTTGAAGATCGGGCCGGAATGGATCTGGACGATGCCGTTATTGGCGACGAAGCACATGATCGGCAGGCCTGATTTGACCGAGGCATGCATCATCTCTGCCGTCGCTGTGTTGTCGAGTTTCCAGGCATAGTCGTCGCCGACGCTGCGTACGGCCGCCTGGCGGCCGATCTTCAGGCGCTTCAGCATGCCGAAGAACTCGTGTGTATCGGTGAGTTTGCTCCAGTTGTCGCGCAGCTCGTCGCGGCTGACGTCGGCGGTTTCATCGACGGCATTCGAGGTCTCGGCCTCGATAAATTCCTGCGACTGGTCTTCCAGCTTCAACTCGGCGACGATCGCGTGATAGGCCTCGACATTCGAGCTTGGGCGCAGATGCACCTTGTGCACGGCGTTGCCTGATTTGTCGAAATATTGCAGGCTGAGGCGTTCCTGGTCGCCATCCTTCTTGGAGACGGCGAAGCCATGCTCCCAGCGGCTCGGGAAGATGCGCAGGTCGATATTCTCGCCGAGAACGATGGCGGCCTGCGCGCCGCTCTTGATGTTCTCGAAGACGCCGATCTTCTCGTGCACGGCGCTTTCGTTGCGCGACAGCGCCATCACTTCGCCGAGACCGGCGACGCGTTCGAGAAGCTTCAGTGCGCTGCCGTCGATGCGGGTGACGCTGATGCCGGTTTCGGCGGCGACGAGGGCTGCCTCTGATATCTTCAGCTGGGCGGCGATATCGCGCTCGCGCATCTTCGGATTTTCAGCGCGAAACGCACGGATTTCGGCTGGCGCCGGTCTTGTCTGCTCGGTCATGTCCTACCCTACTTATTGAGAATGAGCTTGCCCTGACGGGTGATCTTCAGGCGGTAGACCACGCCGTCATGTCGAATCATGATCTCGTTCGTGCCGCGGAAAAGATCCGGGCTTTCGACGATCCGGTGCTGCGCCGCAGGCTCGCTCTGCAGCGGCACGTGCTTAAAGTTATCTGGCTTTTCAACCATCATTTCGGTTGGCAATTCCGTGAAGCCGGTGATCGGGATCGCCGGTTTTGATGACAATTAACTTGACTTTCTTACTCATAGTTTTTTAAAGACGCAATAGGAGACTAATGTAGTCAAGTTTTTGAGATTGCTGATATCGGGACAATGGCGGAGAAGATTATGGCGGTTAGGTTTGCGGTTGTTACGGCTGGCATGGTGATGGCGGTTTCAAGCATATGCCAGGCGCAGGATGCGGCAACCGCCAAGCTGGATATCGAACTCAACGCTCTGGCGCCATCGCAGAAGGGCTGCATGATGACCTTCGTCGCCGAGAACAATCTTCAGGCGCCGATCAACAAGATCTCCTTCGAGCTCGCCTTCTTCAATGACAAGAATGCCGTCGACCGCATCACCGTGCTCGACTTCCGCGATCTGCCGCAGGGCAAGAAGCGCGTGCGCCAGTTCGATATGCCGAACGTGAAGTGCGAGACGGTCACGCGCATCATCATCAACGACACGCCGGTCTGCGACGGTCCGGCGGCGGGCGAATGCATGAAGGGTCTCGTCACCCGTTCGCAGATTTCCGTTCCCTTCGAGGGGTAGAGCGTTTCAGCTTTTGAGGGAAGCGTAGAGCCGCTCTAGCTTTTTGTTTTTACGCAATTCCGGACGGAAAACCGCTTCACACTTTTCCTGGAATTGCTCTGAGAATACGCCGGGGATGAATCCCGGCGGGCATGTTCAGACTGTCCGAGGCATAAGATGGCAATTTCAGCGAAGACCAGATCGAGACAGGTGCTCATCGGGGAGCCGGACGCTGACGGCAATTTGAACGACAATACTCCCGGCGTGCATCCCGGCCATGAGCTGTCCGACCTGCGCAATGTGCAGCGGCAGCCGGCCGGCGAGGCGGTGGTCCACTATGCGCGTTTCGCGCAAATACCCTCCTTTCCCGACCATCCGGAAGCAGAGCCGATAGCCTCTGTTCCAGCGCCGCCGATGGATGCGGCGGTGGAAAAGCAGGAGGATGAGAAGACGCCGGTGCGGCGGCGGGTGGCGCTGACGTGTATTGGTTCGTTTTTCTTTCATGCTGCATTAGCCGTCACGCTGTTTCTGGTCATACCCAAGCCTTCGGATGAGACACTGATGGAGGCAGGCGAAGCGATCAGCGTCGTCATGCTCGGTAGCTCTGACGCCGATCAGAGTGCCGCCGGCGAGACCGAAGTGACCATACAGCAAGAAATTGTTCCCGAAACCGTCGAGCCCGAGACGGTCCAGCCAGTGGACACGGCAGTGGTACAGCCAGAGGCTGTCCAACCGGAAACTGTTCAGCCGACTGATGCGGCGCCGGTTGAGGCCGTGCAGCCCACGCAGGAGGTTACGCGCCAGTCAGCGGAGACGGTGACGACTGCGGAACCAGAGGTGCTCGTGTCGGAAACCCCTGCTGAAACTTCAGTTGCGCAGCCAATGTCGACAGTGGTGCCGGAGCAGGCTCCGGAGATACCGGTAACATCCGCCGAACCACCCGTCGCAACCGCGCTGCAACCCGAGCCGGAAGAGATCAAGCCTGTCGAGACGGCCGCGATTTCTCCCGAGCCGGAACCGCCGGTGGAGATCGTCACCCCGCAGCCCAAACCGAAGCTGGAAAAGCCCGCGGAAAAGAAGCTGGTGGAAAGAAAACGGCCTCCAAAGAAGGCGCAGGGTTCAGAGGGGGACGCCAAACAGGAGTCGCGCATGGGCGCCGTTGACGGGCAGGCTGACGCCAACTCTGACAATAATTCACGCACGTCGGGTGGACGGAGTGGGGCGGGTGGCGCATCTGAAGCCAATTACAAAGGCAAGCTCGTCTCGCGACTGTTCCGTTGTGTTGACCGGCTGGAATCGCGCTATCGTCGCGATTCTGCGTCCCTGAATGTTCGCATCACGATCAACCGTAGCGGCGGTATCACCGCATCTGGCCTTGTCCGAGGTTCGGGCTTGGGCGAGGTGGACGGTGCCGTTATGTCCCGGATCTCTTCCTGTAATCTTCCCGCGATGCCAGATGACTGGGCCGGGTCCTCGCGCACCTACACCTTTCCGGTTCAAGTCACGGCTCGATAAATATGATAAAAATAATCAACTTTATACTTTACTCTAAAAATCAAGTTTAATAAGGTCCACCCGCACACGCAGGAATCGTGTGACGATCAACGAGTGAACGGGTGGTATATGGCTCGCAAGGGCAAGAAAGGTTCGAACCGGGAGGTCCGCGACAGCGCGGGTGAGGACGCTGCTCAGGCATCCACCGGGCGATCCAAACTGGATGGCCGCAGTTTCCTCTATGTCGGCGGCCGCGACTGCCAGGTGGCGCATCTTCGACAGATCTGCAGCAATTTCGGCGCCGAGCTCATTCATCACGACGGCGGCTTGCGCGAAGCGGTTTCCCGCATCGATACCGTTCTTCCCTCGGTCGACTGCGTGTTCTGCCCGATCGACTGTATCAGCCACGATGCCTGCCTGCGGGTGAAGACCGGCTGCAAGAAGTTCGGCAAGGCCTTCATCCCGCTTCGCAACGGCAGCAAATCCAGCCTGGAGCGTGCGCTGCAGACGATGAACGAACGAGACAATGCAAGATGAACGACCAGCGCCCCGACGGCTTCACCATGATCGGCCTGCACAAGCTCGCCGCGCAGACCGGCGAGGGCCTCGTGCCCGAGCTCTACGCACTTTTCCGGCAGCATGCCGAACGCCAGAATATCCACCAGAATGTGACGCTGTTCCCGACCTGGGAAGCGCGTATGCCCGGAGAAGCCGCAACAAGACCGCTTGGCCAAGCGGCGGCAAACGGTAATAATATCCTTGCTTTTCCCTCGCGTTCCGCAAGGGCGGGCAAGAGGCAGGCGTAGGGAGATTCCATGTATATCGCAATGAACCGCTTCAAGGTCGCAACCGGAAGCGAAGGTGATTTCGAGACGGTCTGGCGCAACCGCGATTCCAGCCTGCCGGAGGTGCCCGGTTTCGTCGAATTCCGGCTGCTGCGCGGCAAGGTCAACGAAGAGGAGGGCTATACGCTCTATTCCTCGCACACGGTCTGGAAAAGCGAAGCGGATTTTCAGAACTGGACGAAGTCCGAAAGTTTTCGCGCGGCGCACCGCAATGCCGGCGATCACAAGGCGATCTACAAGGGGCCGCCGGTTTTCGAAGGCTTCAATGTGGTTGATGGCGTTTGATTGCAGTTGGTGCGGCGTGATTTAGCTCTTAGCGAAATCTTGATTTTGTCTTCAGCATGGCCCCACGCACACCCTCATTCCTGTGACAGGCACAGGAATGAAGGGGGAGAAGACGTGAGCAGTCAGCAAAAACTCTCTCAAGCCTTAACCCGGAAGACAGCGCCCGCGGCAACGGCCAGCCAGCCAAGCATCATCGCCCAGCCGCCGGTCGGCGCGGCATAGGGGAAGAGGCTGGAGCCGGTAAAGCGCAAGGTGACGAGATCGCCGGCAAAAAGCAGCGTTCCGACAATCATCAGAAAACCGGCCAGCCAGGCGGTTCTGAGCCTGGCGTTGCCGAGAGCCAATACCAACAGGGCCGGGGCGTGGGCAAGGCACATGGCTGATGCGGATGCCGCAAGATTGGCTTCGCCGCCGCCATGGGCGGCAAGGGCGGCGAGCCCCACGCCGGCGACGCCGAACAGGCCGGCAAAGAGATAGAGCACCGGCTCCAGACGCGCGTTCAAGCTCATGGTCAATCCTTATCGCCAGATGGCCTTATCGTCAGGGGCCTTGTTCTGCATGTGATAGGCGAGCCGTTCGACCGGCGCCCAGATGAGATCGCGCAGCGCCTGGCTGGCAATGGTTTCATCCATGGCACGGCGGAAGCAGAGCAGCCACTCATCGCGCTCGACAGGGCCGATCTCGGCGACGAAATGGCGGCTGCGCAGGCGCGGATGGCCGCGCTTGTCGGTATAAAGCGGCGGACCGCCGAGATATCCGGTCATATATTCGTAGAATTTCTCTTCGCTGCCCTGAAGGCTCGGCGGATGCACGGCGCGCACGTTCCTCGCCTCCGGCAGCCTGTCCATCAGTTCGTAGAAGCGGTGCGTCAGCGCCCGCACGATGGGATCGCCGCCGATCGCCTCGTAAAGTGTGGTGACTTTCTCCGTCACGAAACCATCCCTGAATACCATCTGTCCCCGCCTCTACATGCACCTCTGGGAAAACGATCGCAACCGTCATCAAGGTGCCGCGGCATTTCGCGCATAATCCCGGTATCGCAGTGGTTCCAATCGATTCCTCTTGACAAAACCGTCCAGACGGTATCTTTTAATTTGCATGTCGAACGCTCATCATCGCAAGAAACAGCCCGCTCTCGTGCGCCAGCAATTGCTGGAGGTCGCCGCCCGCCTTGCTGCCAGCGAAGGCATGGCCGCGGTCACGCTCGATGCGGTGTCGGCTGCCTCCAGCGTCAGCAAGGGCGGGCTGCTGCATCATTTTCCGACGAAGAATGCGCTGCTCGATGCCCTGTTCGAGAGCCTGCTCGAAAAGTTCGACGCTGATATTGAGGAACTGATGCGCGGCGATCCGCAGCCGCAGGGCCGCTTTACCCGCGCCTATCTCAGGGCGGTAGCCGGTCTCAAGGATCGTCCCGACGATTCCAGGGGTTGGACGCAGGTGACGATCGCGCTTCTGGCCGAACCCCGGCTGCGTCTTCGCTGGCGCCAATGGGTGCAGGCACGGGCGGAGGAGTATATCGGCACCGACTCCTCCCTCGATGCGCAGGTCGTGCGTTTCGCCGCCGACGGACTTTGGTTCGCAGATACGTTAGAAAGCCATGATATCAACGGCGTTCTGAGGCGGGATCTCATCGATCGCCTTGTCGAACTGACCGGCAAGTAGTCCGAAAGGAATTCGCCATGAGCCAAGCTGCCGTCTACGGGCTGCTGTTTGCAGCCATCGTGCTCGAGGTCATCGGCACGACCGCGCTGCAACTGTCGCAGCAGTTCACCCGCATCGGGCCGACGGCACTCGTCGTCGCCTGTTATGCGGCCGCCTTCTATTGCCTGTCGCTGACGCTGAAGAGCATCCCGGTCGGCATCGCCTATGCGATTTGGAGCGCTTTGGGAATCGTGCTTATTTCCTCGGTCGGTCTGGTCTTCTTCAAGCAGCGCCTCGACCTGCCGGCCATCGTCGGGCTCGGGCTGATCGTAACAGGCGTTATGGTCGTCAATCTCTTCTCGAAATCCGTTTCACATTGATATTGCTGTGGTATTTCCAGGCGGGTTTTCCGCTTTCGTCCGGCAAATTTTCCCCTTTGTCAAAATACTGACAAAGGTCTATGTGTTCCTTGGACGTGGAGGAGACGAGGCGCAGTCAGCGCCGTTTTCCAAAGCGCTTTGAATCCTGCCTTCCCGCCTATCGATACTTCCAGGTTTCTACAGGAGCACATCATGGCCATTCGCACCGTCGTCTGGGGAGAGAATATCCACGAGAATACCAATGCCGTCGTCCGGGGCATCTATCCCGAAGGCATGCACACGACGATCGCCAACGCGCTGAATACCGACCCCAGCATCTCGGCGACGACGGCGACGCTGCAGGAGCCGGAACACGGCCTCAGCGAAGCCCGCCTTGCCGAAACCGATGTCTTGACCTGGTGGGGCCACAAGGATCACGGCGCGGTCTCCGACGTCGTCGTCGAGCGTGTCGCCAAGCGCGTCTGGGAAGGCATGGGGCTACTCGTGCTGCATTCCGGCCATTTCTCCAAGATCTTCAAACGGCTGATGGGCACGCCCTGCGCGCTGAAATGGCGCGAGGCGGGTGAGCGCGAGCGTCTGTGGACGATCAATCAGCGCCATCCGATCGCCGCCGGCATCGGCGAACATTTCGAACTCGAGAACGAAGAAATGTACGGCGAGCAGTTTTCGGTGCCGGAACCGCTCGAAACGGTGTTCATCTCCTGGTTCCAGGGCGGCGAAGTGTTCCGCTCGGGCCTGACCTGGCGCCGTGGCGCCGGCAACATCTTCTATTTCCGCCCCGGCCACGAGACCTATCCGACCTATCACGACGTCAATGTCCAGAAGGTGCTGATCAACGGCGTGAAGTGGGCCTATAACCCTGAGGGCTCGTTGACGGGTATCACCGACGCTCCAAATGTGCCGGTAGAAAAAGCACTGGAGCCGATCGTCGAACGCGGCCCGAAACTACACCAAGCCGGCGAAGCCGGTTACCGCTGAGGAGCATCCATGCGATTACTCGTTCTTGGCACGGGCGTGATGGCGAAAAACCAGCTCGCCCGCTTCCCCCTCATCGATGGCGTGACAGTGGTTGGCGCCGTCGACACCGATCCCGATCGGCTTTCGGCCTTCGCCGACAAATTCAACATCGAAAAGCGGTTTCTTTCCCTGGAGGAGGCGATCGCCTGGGGTGAGTTCGATGCGGCGACGAACGTCACGCCCGACCGCATCCATCACCCGACGACGATGGCGCTGATTGCTGCGGGCAAGCACGTCTTCTGCGAAAAGCCGCTGGCGGAGAATTATGCGAAGGCGCTGGAGATGACGGAGGCGGCCGAAAAGGCCGGCGTCATCAACATGGTGAACCTTACCTATCGCAACGTCGCGCCGCTGCAGCGCGCCCGTGAGATGGTGCTCGCCGGCGAGCTCGGCACGATCAGACACGTGGAAGCATCCTATCTCCAGAGCTGGTTGGTGTCGCGCGCCTGGGGCGACTGGCGCACCGAGTCCACCTGGTTGTGGCGGCTTTCCACCGGCCACGGCTCGAATGGCGTGCTCGGCGATGTCGGAATCCATATTCTGGATTTCGCCGCCTATGGCGCGGCGACCGACATCGACCACGTCTTTGCGCGGCTGAAGACCTTCAACAAGGCGCCGGGCGGTCAGATCGGCGAATATCTGCTCGACGCCAATGACAGCTTCACCATGTCCGTCGATTTCGCCAATGGCGCACTCGGCGTCATTCATGCCAGCCGCTGGGCGACAGGGCATCTGAACGAGTTGAAGCTGCGCATTTATGGCGAGAGGGGCAGCCTCGAGGTCATCCATCGTCCCAACGGTTCCGAGCTGCATGGCTGCCTCGGCGAGGATGTCGAAACCGCCACCTGGACGAAGATCGAGGTTGAACCGGTGGCGACCAACTATGAGCGTTTTGCCGAGGCCGTGGCAAGCGGCATCCAGCCGGACCCGAACTTCCGCCACGCCGCCAACCTGCAGAAGGTGCTCGACCTCGCCATGGTGACCGAGCGCGAACGGCGCGAGCTGAAGGTCTGATCCTGTCCGCTGGATAAGCCGCCGTTCATCCGACGGCGGCTTACGCAGCGCATCGGCGCGTCATCGGCTTTTCGTTTGCGAGGTTTTGACGCTATGCTTCTGCATGGGCAGCTCGAGGCTCTCCTTTGGTCCGTTCCTTTACGATCCCGTGACAGGAAGCCTGTGGCGGGACGGGAAATCCGTTGCGGCGGGACCGCGACCGGTCGCGCTGCTCGGCTTGCTGCTGGAAGCTGAGGGCCGGGTCGTCACCAAGGCGGATTTGATGGACCGGGCCTGGACGGGGCTTGCCGTGGAGGAAGGCAACCTTACGGTTCAGATTGCCGCGCTCAGGAAGCTTCTCGGCGCACGGCCGGATGGCACGGAGTGGATCGTCACCGTTCCCAGGGTCGGCTACCGCCTGCCGCGCCAGGAGGATGGCAGGATGGCGCCCGTGGCGTCGCAGCCGCCTTCCGTCGCGGTTCTTCCTTTCGTCAATCTCGGCGGCGATGCCGACCAGGATTATTTTGCCGACGGTGTGGTGGCGGAGATCATCACCGCCCTTGCGCGCTTCCGCTCCTTTTCCGTTGTCTCGCGTCATTCCGCCTTCGTCTACAAAGGACGCAGTGTCGATGTGCGAGAGGTGGCTCGAGAACTGGGCGTGCGCTATGTGCTCGAAGGCAGCATCCGGCGGGAAGGGGCGCAGGTGCGTATCAATGTACAACTGGTCGACGGCGTGACCGCGACCAATCTCTGGGCCGATCATTTTGAAGACGGCATCAGCCACGTCTTCGCTTTCCAGGACCATATCACCGAACGCGTCGCCTCGATCGTCGAGCCGGCGATCGAGATCGCCGAAATCCAGAGGTCACGACGTGACCGGCCGAACAGTCCGGCAGTTTACGATCTCTATCTGCGCGCCCTTGCCGCGATCATCGACGAGTCGATCGAAAGCAATGCCGCCGCCTATGCCTTGCTGCAGGAGGCGCTCGCCATGGAGCCGGAAAATGCGATGCTGCTTTCGCATGCCGCCTGGGTACTCGAACATCGCATTACCATGGGCTGGCCGCGGCTCGGGACGGACGACAAGGCGGAATGCGTCAGTCTTGCCCGGCGCGGGCTTCAGCATTCGGCCGGCGATCCCCGCGTGATGGCCCATTGCGGTATGGCGTTGCTGCAGACAGGCAAGGATTATGAAGGCGGCATGGCTGTGCTGGAGGCGGCCGCTGCCGCCAATCCCAACGATCTTCTGGTCGCGGCTTGCTCCGGCATTGCGGCTTTGCACTGCGGCGATATCGAGCATGCGCTCGAGCGCCTGCATCGCGCCCTGAAATTGGGACCCCGCGATCCGGATGCGCGTTTTTCTCTGACGGGCATCGCCATGGCCGAAATCTTTCGCGGCAATTACGAGGAAGCACTTTCGTTTGCGTCACGCTCGCTGGCGCTGAACGCCCATTTCGATCCGACTTACTGGATGCTGATCGCCGCACACGCGCATCTCGGCAATATGGAGCAGGCGCGGCAGTTCCTGCGCGCGCTCGAGAAAATGGCACCTGATGTGACGCTGGAAGGCATTCTGGCGGGGCAGCCGGCCAAGAATCCCCAGCGTTTTGCGCCGGTTCTGGAAGGGCTGGCGCGCGCCGGGATGCGGCCGCGGCCATAGGCTTTTGCAAGTTTTTGCAGTTTTTAGTCGGACTTTAAGGACCTAGCCCCGTTGCGTCAGCCACGCTGATCCGATCAATCGGGATGGAGGGTCGGCTGATGCTTTCCAGCATGCATATTCTGTCGCTCAAACAGGGCAAGCTTTATGGCGAGCGAATTCCGATAGAGACGCTGCCGCAGGAGTTCAAGTTGCCACAGCGCCTTATCCTTCTGTTCTCGCTGATCGGTAGCTGGCGCGAGCGTACGAAAAAAGGCCCCACCGAAGCGGGGCCGGAAGTTGCCGAGCCGCAGCAGGCGGCTTCGGTTGCCTGATTATTCGATGACCTGCACCACACGGTGGGTGCGGGGTTCGACGATCACGCGTTGATTGTTGATGACCGTATAAGCATATTTCGGGTTGTCAGGGACCGGCGTTACGACGACGTCTGCCGGAAGCGGTTTGCCGACGACGATCGGTTCCTGGACGACCACGGAAACAGTCGGGGCCGGCTGCTGCTGGACATAGGTCACGACCTCGCGCGGCGGCGGGTCGACAACGGCACCGGCGACACCGCCGGCCACGCCGCCAATGGCAGCACCCACGGGGCCGCCGACGATCGCGCCGGTGATGGCGCCACCGGCTGCACCGGTCACGGCGCCATCAGCGAGCGCATTGGTTGCAAGAGACGACAGCGCAATAGCGCTGGAGACAAGTAGGACCTTGTACATTTTGCTTCTCCTTACTGGGGTTGCGTTTGGGTAACGACCGCGCCAATTCGAGGTTCCAGCAGGAGAGGGTCACGCTTTGGAAGGCTGATTCACATTGTGTGAGGTGGCCCAGGCATGGGTCGGGATGCCTTATTCCAGCCGCCGGCGGAAGAGCCAGGCGGCGGCGCTGAGTGTGACGGCGGCGATCAGCGCCAGCGGGATCGTCTGGTTCACTACCTCGCTCAAGGGGATATCCTTGAGGAAAACGCCTTTGACGATCACCAGGAAATAGCGCAGCGGATTGATGAGGGTTATCGGCTGCAGCCAGCTCGGCATGTTCTCGATCGGCGTGGCGAAGCCTGAGAGCAGCATGGCCGGAACCATGAACAGGAAGGCGCCGAGGATCGCCTGCTGCTGCGTCATCGACAGCGCCGAGATGAACAGGCCGAGGCCGGCCACCGAACCGAGATAGAAGATCGCGCTGCCGTAAAGCAGGAAGAGCGAGCCGCGCAGCGGCACCTCAAAGAGGAAGGCGGCAGCCAGGATATAGACGGTGATGTGGAAGAGGCCGATCATCATCGGCGGGATCAGCTTGCCGATCAGGATTTCGTGCATGCGCAGCGGCGAGACCATCAGCTGGTCGAAGGTGCCGAGCTCGCGTTCGCGAGCAATCGACAGCGCCGTGACGATAAGCCCGATCAGGAGCGCGATACTGGCGATCAGGTTCGGCACCATGAACCATTGGTAGGTGAGGTTCGGATTGAACCAGTTGCGCGGCACTGTCGAGACGATGTCGGCGCCGGCCCGTTTGCCGGCCGGCGTCTCGGCAGCAAGGCCGGCGCCTATCTGTGAGAGGTAGCCGGCGACGATCTGCGAGGCGTTGGAGCGGCGGCCGTCGAGCACCACCTGCAGGTCGGCCGGCGCTCCCGCCTCGATATTGCGCGAAAAATCCGGGCCGATCTCTATCGCCGCAATGGCTGTCTGGGTATCGATCGCCACCTGGATATCCGCCTGGCTTCCCGCCATCTCGATCCGGCGAAAGGTCGGCGAGCCATCGATACGCTCGATCAGTTCCTGGCCCCAGTGACCACTGTCGCGGTTGAGGATCATGATATCGACATTACGGACTTCGAGAGTTGCGGCGTAGGAAAAGACGAGAAGCTGGACGATCGGCGGGCCGATCAGGATGGCGCGACCCTTGGGATCGCGCAGCACGGCCAGCAGTTCCTTGACGATGAGGGCGTAAAGCCTTGTCCATCCCATCTCAGCCGATCCTCTTTCTGGTGCTGCGGGCGGCAAGCATGAACATGATGGCGCCGATCGTCAGCATGACCGATATCGCCTTCACGAACATCGGCCAGATGTCGCCGGCGAGGAAGACCGTCTGCAGGCTGGGGATCAGGTAACGCGCCGGCACGATGAAGGTGATCCACTGGATCACGGTCGGCATGGAATTGATCTCGAAGAGGAAGCCCGACAGCAGGAAGGCCGGCAGAAATGCTGTAATCAGCGCCAACTGCGAGGCGAGGAACTGGTTCTTCGTTACCGTCGAGATCAACAGGCCCTGGCCGAGCGCCGGGATCAGGAAGGCGGCCGAGAGTGTATAAAGGGCGGCGACGGAACCGCGGAACGGCACGCCGAAGAGGAAGACCGCAAGCAGCACGCAGAGCGTCATCGAGGTGAGGCCGAGCAGGAAATAGGGCAGGATCTTACCGGCGAGCAGTTCGACCGCCGTCACCGGCGTCGCCATCATCGCCTCCATGGTGCCGCGCTCCCATTCGCGGGCGACGACGAGCGAGGTCAGAAGCGTGCCGACCAGCGTCATGACGATGGCGATCGAGCCCGGCACGAGGAAATTGCGGCTGGTCAGTTCAGGATTGAACCAGAAGCGCTGCTCGACCGCGATGGCGGGACTATGCGAGGCGACGTCCGCCTGTCTCTGCCGCTCCCAGTTGGCGACGGCGCCCTGGGCATAATTCTGGACGAAGTTCGCCGTGTTCGGATCGGAGCCATCAACGATCACCTGGATATCGGGACGGTTGCCGGCGGTGTAGCGGGTGGTGAAATCGGCGGGGATAACGACGACGCCGCGCACCTTGCCGACCACGAGGTCTTCTTCGAAAAGACGCCGGTCACGGCCCATCGCCACATCGAAATAGCGTGAGGCCTGGAAACTGGCCGACAGATCCTGCGTCAGCGGCGTCATCTCCTCGGTCACGAGGCCGATGCGGGTGCGGGTGGTATCGAGCGAGACGCCGTAGCCGAACAGAAAAAGCAGGATCAGCGGCAGCACGAAGGCAATGAGGATGCTGCTCGGATCGCGGATCGCCTGCAAGCTTTCCTTGCGCACCAGGGCTGAAAGACGCCGAAGCCGACCGGAGGAGACACTCATGCGGCATCCTCCACTTCCGATTGCTGTACGAGGGCGATGAAGGCATCCTCCATCGTCGGGTCCGGCTGCTCCTTGGTCGCGACCCGCGCCTTCAATTCATCGGGCGAGCCGAGCGCAATCGAGCGGCCGCGATAGATCAGTGAGATTCGGTCGCAATATTCGGCCTCGTCCATGAAATGGGTGGTGACGAGCACGGTGACGCCCTTCTCGACCAGCGCATTGATATGCGTCCAGAATTCACGCCGGTTGATCGGATCGACGCCGGAGGTCGGTTCGTCGAGGAAGAGGGCGCGCGGCTCGTGCATAACGGCGCAGGCAAGCGCCAGGCGCTGCTTCAGGCCGAGCGGCAGATCTTTGGCGGGTTCGCCGGCATGGCGACCGAAATCGAAAATGCCCGCCATCAGGTCGATGCGCTCGCGCCGGTGTTTTCCGCGAAGGCCATAGACGCCAGAGAAGAATTCGAGGTTCTGCATGACGGTGAGATCGCCGTAGAGCGAGAATTTCTGCGCCATGTAGCCGAGCTGGTTGCGGGCTTCGGCGGCATCACGGCGAAGATCGAAACCGGCAACGCGGCCTTCGCCGCCGGTCGGCTTCAGCAGGCCGCAGAGCATCTTGAAGGTGGTGGACTTGCCGGCGCCGTTCGGACCGAGCAGGCCGAAGATCTCGCCGCGGCGGATATCGAAGCTGATATCGTCGGCAGCGGTGAAATCACCGAAGCGCTTGGTCAGGCCCTTGGCCTCGATTACCGGCCGGTCGTTCTCAGCCTTCAGCGACTGCTGAGCTTCTGCGAGCCTGGAGCGGCCACCCGGACCGCCGCCCAACATATCGATGAAGGCATCCTCGAAGCGCGGCGGTGCAGGGGCGAGTGTTGCGCCATCGCCGGCCTTGCTGATATCGGGCTTCTTGTCCTTCGCCGCGACCAGGCGGATCGCCTCGCCCTGGATCACGCCGTCGATGACGCCATCGGCCTGTAGGAGTTCGGCGAGCACCTGCCGGCGGCGGCCGGTGACATTGGATACCCTGAAGACCCGGTCCTTGACGCGCTCGGTCATCTCCATCGGTTTTCCCGAAAAGAGCAGCTTGCCCTGGTTCAAAAGCAGCACGTGATCACAGGCTTCCGCTTCGTCCAGATAGGCGGTCGACCAGAGCACGCCGATGCCTTCCTTCGTCAGGTTCTCGACCATCTTCCAGAGGTCGCGGCGCGAGATCGGATCGACGCCGACGCCCGGCTCGTCGAGCAGCAGCAGGCGCGGCTTCTTCAGAAGCGCACAGGCAAGGCCGAGCTTCTGCTTCATGCCGCCGGAGAGTTTCCCGGCCAGCCGGCCGGTGAACCGCTTGAGATCGGTGAAGGTGAGTAGTTCGTCGAAGGCGCTCGCGCGTTCGCTCTTCGGCAAGCCACGCAGATCGGCATAAAGATCGAGATTTTCCCGCACCGAGAGATCCTCATAGAGGCCGAAGCGCTGCGGCATGTAGCCGATCGCCGCCTGGATGCCGGCTGCATTCTTCCTGGTGTCGAAGCCGAGAACCTCCATCGTTCCCGTGTCGGGCAGCATCAGACCGGTCATCAGGCGGATCAGCGTCGTCTTGCCGGCGCCGTCAGGGCCGACGAGGCCGGTGATCGCGCCGCCGCCGATCGTGCCGGAGACGGTGTCGAGGGCGGCGGGTGCGTCGCCGAAGCGCTTGGTGACGCCGTCGATCCGGACGAGCGGCTTGTCGTCCGAACCTGTTAGCGAGCCGGTCTCGGCGGCAATCATTGTCCGCCTGCCGTCGGCCTGGGAAGGCGCACGGTGACCGGCATGCCCTGGCGCAGATCCGGGCCGGGCTTGTCGATGACGATCCGCAGGCGATAAACGAGGTCGGTGCGGAGTTCCGGCGTCTCCACCGATTTCGGAGTGAATTCGGCGACCGGCGAGATGAAGCCGATCGTGCCTTCGTAGGGCTTGTCGGGCGCCGTATCGGAGGCGACCGAAACCTTCATGCCGGGGTGGATGCGGCCGAGATCGGGCTCCGCAACATAGGTGCGCACCCAGACGGGCTCGGTCAGGGACAGCACGAAAACGGTATCCGCCGGCGAGACGATGGCGCCATTTTCCCGCACGCGGGAAAGGATGACGCCGTCGTTCGGGGCGCGCAGTTCGGCATCTTCCAGCGAGGTGCGGGCTGAGGCCAGGGTTGCCTCGGCAGCCTTCACCTGCGCGTCGGCGGCGGCGATATCTTCGACGCGTGACCCCTCCTGCAGCAGTTTCAGCGCCTCGTTGGCGGATTGGGAGCGGGCGGCGGCCATCGCCCGTGCAGCGGTCGCCTGGTCGAGGCTCGCCTCGGAAATCGTGCCCTGCGGGCGCAACTGGCGGGCGCGGTCATAGGCAAGGTTGGCATTCTGGAGATCGGCGAGGCTTTCGTCATAGGCGGCGCGCGCCTGGGCGATTTCGGTCGGCCGTGGGCCGGCCTTCAGCTTGTCGAGCGTCGCTCGAAGGGCTGCTGCATTGGCCTCTCCGGAGCGGACAGCGAATTGATAGGGGGCGGCGTCGAGTTTCGCCAGAACCGTTCCGCTCTTGACCACATCGCCCTCGTCCACGCGCAGTTCGGAGAGGCGTCCGCTGACGCGGAAGCCGAGCGAGACCTGGCGGATATCGACATTGCCGTAAAGGACGAATTCTCGGCGGGCCTCGGCTTGCCAGCCGAGCTTTTCGGGCAGGCCGTACCACCAGGCGGCGGCACTCGCCGCAAGGAGGAGGATGGCGAGAGGAAGGATGCGTTTCATGCTGCGCCTCCCTTCGGCGAGCCGAGGACATCAACCAGTTCGGCGGCGAGGCCCCGCAAGGTTTCCACCTGTTCCGGGCCGATGGTGTCCCATTCCATCTGGGCAAGCACTGCCGCGTGGGTGACGCGAAAAACCAGGATGCTGCCGAGAAGATTGAAGGTGCGCAGGCGCACATGTTCCGAGGCGGGGTCTTCGCGAAGGATCGCGCCGATCAGCCGCCGGCCCATCTCGATCATCGGCCGCATAATACCTTGGTAGACCTTCGCAAAAGCCTCGGTCGGCTCCATCTGCTCGCGGATCAGGAAGCGCGCCCACGATTCGGATTCCTTGCCGACGAAAAGCGTCACCATGGTCTGTAGAATTTCGGTGAGGAAGAGGCGGGCCTGAGCTTCGGCGAGGCGTTCGCCCGCGGCGTCGAGCGCCAGCAGATGCGTGCCGATGCGCGCCCTCATGTCGCCGACATGCGTGTCGATGCGGGCCATCAGATACTCGGCGGTGGCGATGTAGAGACCTTCCTTGCTGCCGAAATAATAGGGAATTGCCTGCAGGTTCACGCCGGCGGCCTCTGTCAGCTGGCGTGTCGAAGCACCGTCGAAGCCGTACCGGCCGAAGACGTCGAGAGCGGCGGAGAGCATCTTCTGCCGCGCGATATCGGCGCGGGCGGAGGCCGGTGGCTGTGCGTCATGTTCTTGGGTCATGACAGATTTATAACGCCGTTAGGTAATTAAGTCAATCGATTGATATATTCTTGGCCGAATTGGCGGTTTATGCCTTCACTGGGTGCAAAGGTAGCAAGACAGGAACGTGGCATCGCTCGTGGCGGCTGCATGATCGGATTGGGATCGAAATGTGCCGTTCAGCGGTTCAACGTCGATCGGAACAGGTGATATCGGCTGTTCTGGAAAACGATTCGAAAGAAAGCAAAGAGGCCCGTGGGGAACGGACCTCTCAGGGTTCTCGGAGTGGGAAGAGGAACCAAGCCTCGGGGTCGGCTGCTAACAGGGTAGTGCTGCAATATCGCTAATTTTCACGACACTAATGTGTCTGGTATCAGCCGGCTGCGACCCAAAAGCCTGCCACTTTTTCGTGAAGCCTATGGCCATGTTTTGACACAAAACTGCCTTGCTCTTTCCGTATCGCCGGTTCGATGCGTATTCAGATTTATATCATTGCGCTCCTGCTCAGCGCCATCATGTGGTCGATCTCATTCGATGCGGCCCGGGAATCCTATCATGCCGCGCAAAGCGCGGGATTGATGCCGAACCTGCATATCAACAAGAAGCTGGATCGCATTCTGTAGACTGCGATGTAGCTCCCAGGTCCTTGCCGATTGCGTTCTCGGCCCGCGGCCGGGACCCTGTTTCTTTCTGCGTATCGAGCCCTTCCGGACAGAAAATCAAATTTCTTAAAATTTGACCGATCCGCTTAAAAGCGCTGAAAATACTGATGTGTAGAGTGATCTCATGAAAGCGACCGAAGCGTGGACAGACGCATCGATCGTTTGAAGCCGGGCTGAAAGCCCGCCGATCCGCAAACGGGGACCTCGACATGCGCAGAACTCTTACCGCCATCGCCTTGACCGTGACCATCAGTGCCACTGCCGGGCCGGCCTTCGCTATGGGCCCCGCCAGCCTTGCCCGCGACCTGATGTACACATCCGCCATCGGCCATTCGCCTGAGGTTCCCTTGACCACACGCGCCGGTTTCGTGCGCCCCGGCATTCCCCTCGTCCTGCGCAGCCCCGTGACGGTCGAGGGTGAGGGTTATCGGCTCAAGACCTATTCGCGGAGCCTGACCGTTGTCGTCGACTATATGTTTTCGAAGGCGGTCGATGTCGTGAGCGCGGTGACATTTCTCCGCTGACGGGATCGACTGGAAACAGTTCAGCAATAATTAGGCGCCAAGTTCGCCGCGTACGTCGAGATACCAGTCGACGAAGGCCTTGACGCCGACATCCAGGGTCGTATCCGGCTTGTATCCCGTCAACGCGACGAGCAGATCGGGGGCGGCGAATGTGCGCGGCACATCACCCTTCTGCATCGCCAGCATCTTGCGGATAGCGGGACGGCCGAGCGCCTTTTCCACCGTTTCGACAAAATTCATTAGGCTGACCGGCTGGCCTCCGCCAATATTGACGACACGAAAGGGTGCCTGGCGCGAAAGCGTTTCGATGCCCGCGTCGTCGAGGCGGTTTTCTTCGCTCGGGGTGATTGCCGACAATCTGACGATCGCTTCAATGAGATCGTCGATATAGGTGAAGTCACGGCTCATATTGCCTTCGCCGTAGATCTCGATCGGCTGGTCTTCCAGCATGTTCTTGGCGAATTTGAACAGCGCCATGTCGGGCCGGCCCCATGGGCCATAAACGGTGAAGAAGCGAAAGGCCGTGGTCGGAATCTTGTGAAGATGGGCATAGCTGTGCGCCATCAACTCCATCGATTTCTTCGTCGCGGCATAGATGGTCAGCGGCTCGTCGGCCCGATCGGTCTCGCGAAAGGGGACGGTCTCATTGGCGCCGTAGATCGATGACGTGGAAGCCAGCATCAGGTGACGGACGTCGACGCGCCGCGCGATTTCCATGATGTTCCACGAGCCTTCGACGTTCGAACGGAGATAGGCCTCGGGATTTTCCAGGCTGTAACGCACGCCGGCCTGCGCGGCGAGGTGGATCAGGATGTCGGGCTTGGCTGCCAGAACAGCCGATTCCAGCGCCGGCCGGTCCTCGAGCATTGATATGACGGGTTTGAACGCCGGAAACTGGGAGAGTGCCGCATGGCGCATCTCCTTGAGCTTGATGTTGTAATAGGGAGTGAGGCCATCGAAGCCGGTGACGTCATGCCCTTCCTGCAGCAGGCGCCTGGCCAGATGAAAACCGATAAAGCCGGCCGTACCGGTAATGAAGTAGCGCATTCCCACCTTTTCTCGGCTCCCTGCCGACGGCAAAGAGCCGATTCCGCATCAAAGTGCCCCCACTTACAAGATAAAAAGAGGCCGAGTCGATAGGTCTTTGAAAGAGACGGCAAGAGCTTCGTCTCGGCTGCCGTCGGCCCGCCCGCCGCTGTCTTGCCGGATGACGGCCGGCCGCCGATCTTTGCCGTGCCGGCCAGCCGTCCCTCCCGGGCATTATGCTGCATTGCAACATTGAGGCTTGCATGTTATGGCCGGCTGGTCGTCTGCAAGCAGGTCAGGATCGATGAGAAACATAATCTATTGGATTCTCTGCGCGTTTCTGACCGTTGCCATCTCGATCGTGTCGCTGCGCTATGTGACGAACTTCTGGCTGCTGTCCTTCGTCTACAGCTTTCAACTCCACCTCGGTGTCGTCTTCGTTGCCGCCAGCCTCGTCATTCTGGCCGTCAAAAGGCAGATCTACGGCTTTATCCTTCTGCTTGTCTCGCTTCTTCTCATCGCACACGGCGTCGTCATGCTGCGCGAGTTCTCGCAGGATGGCAGAGCAGCGGACACGCCGCCGCTTTTTCGTCTGATGTCGTTCAACATTGCGATCGATAACTGGAAAAACTCGACCGAAATTACCGATATGGTGATTGCGTCGAATGCCGATGTCGTCAATCTGCTCGAAGCCAAGCCGCTGACATTCCATCTGCAGCAATTGTTCAAGGCCTATCCCTATCATATCGGCTGCGACAGTGGGAAAGATACGTGCGATACGCTGGTGCTGTCCAAGCGCCCGTTCGTCAGCCGGCAGGTCGCAAGCATGGGCAGCCTCCGAAAAAACAGGCTGGTGATATCGAGCGTCGACTTCGGCGGCGAGACCATCAATCTGGTGTCGGCGCACCTGACCAAACCATATTTCGACGATTTCCAGATGGCCGAATTGGAAGATCTCGGCAAAGTGCTGGGTTCGATCGACGGTCCGCTGGTGTTGTCAGGCGACTTCAACTCCTCGGTGATCGCTCCAAGCATCCAAGGTTTTCTGCGTGAACAGAAGCTGAAAACGATCGTGCCGGAACCGGCAACATGGCCGGTTGCCGCCGGCGCGCTCGGGATCGCCATCGACCATATATTTGCCCGCGCGCCGCTTCATCTGCGATCACTGAAACGTCTCGATGACAATCTCGGCTCGAACCATTCAGGCCTTATCGCCGAATTCGTTCTCGACAAGGGTGGCGAAACTTCACCGGCAAAGTGAGCTAGCCGGGGGCAAGATGACCTTGCCCGGGGCAAGAGAGCTTGCCGGGGGCAAAGTCAAAATCTCGTTCTGCCGCCTTTTTTGTCGATCATCTGAAATTTCTCGCCGTCGGTCTTCACGCTGACGCAGTCGGTCGACTTGTTGGGAAACCGGACACACACCTGGCCGTTGGTGATCTTATAGCCATTGGCGTTGCCCTTGCGATATTCGTAACCGTTGCTGCTTTCTTTCAGCTCCGACGTGCCCGGCAGGTGCTGGCGAATTTCAGCCTCGCTTGCGGTTCGCATCTTTCCCGTTTCGGCTAACGCAATTCCCGGCAACATGACTGAAAGAAATCCGGCGAGGGCGGTCATGATACGCATCAGGGGGATATCTCCAGTCATGTCTTTCGGTGCGCCCATTCTACGAGAACTCCGAGAGCGAATTCAACAGCGAAGGTGGTCGCGCCGCAGGCCGACCAGCGGCTGCGGCTGCGATTTTACGTTCTTCCGAACTCATCGACGATACGGATGATGTCGTCTTCGCCGAGATAGGAGCCGGTCTGCACCTCGATGAGTTCGAGGACGATCTTGCCGGGATTGGCGAGACGATGAACTTCGCCGAGCGGAATATAGACGCTCTCGTTCTCGCGCAGCATCCGAACGGTCTCGCCGACTGTCACCTCGGCCGTTCCCTTGACGACGACCCAGTGTTCGGAGCGATGGTGGTGTTTTTGCAGCGAGAGCTTCTTGCCCGGCGTGACGAAGATGCGCTTCACCTGGAAACGATCGCCGTTGAAGATGGAGGTATAGCCGCCCCAGGGACGGTAGGACGTCGGATGGGTTTCGGCGAATTTCGCCGTGGCGGACTTAGAGGCCAGCATCTTGACCAATTGCCCGACATTCTGGCTGTCTTTGAGCGGCCCGACATAGACGGCGTCTTCGCTGGCGATGACGGCGACATCATCCATGCCCTGGACGGCAAGATGCACGCCATGGGTCATGACGAGCGAGTTGCGGGTATTGACGACGGTGGTGTTGGCGGCGGCGACGTTGCCGTTGTCGTCGCGTGCGCCTGATTTCCAGACGGCATCCCAGCTACCCATGTCCGACCATTTGAACGGTGAGGGGACGACAGCCGCCTTGGACGTTTTTTCCATGATCGCATAGTCTATGGAGATATCGGGGCTCTTGGCGAAATGGTCGGCGTCGAGGCGGGTGAAATCGAGGTCGCGGCTTGCTTTCGAAACGGCCTTGCTGGCCGCCTTCAGCACATCGGGCGCATATTCCTGCAGTTCGGCGATGAGCTCCGCCACCGGGAACATGAAGATGCCTGAATTCCAGTAGAAGCCGCCGTCGGCGAGCATCCGTTCGGCCGTTTCCAATGCCGGCTTCTCCACGAAGCGGACGACCTTGTGCGCACCGTTTTCGAGGGCATCGCCGATCTCGATATAGCCGTAACCCGTCGCTGGCTCCGTCGGCGTGATGCCGAAGGTTACGAGCTTGCCGTCGGCAGCGGCGTCGCGGGCGATGCGGATGCAATCGAAATAGCTCTTGTCGGCGAGGATCTCGTGATCCGAGGCGAGCATCTGGATGATGGTGTGCTTGCCAAAGAGGTCAGCTGCAAGCGTTGCGGCCGCGGCCACCGCTGCGGCTGTGTTGCGGGCGACCGGTTCGAGCAGGATCGCTGCGAGCGGGATGGCGCGCTCGCGAGCCTGTTCGGCGACCAGGAAGCGGAATTCTTCATTGGTGACGACGATCGGGGCTTCATAGAGTTCGGGATCGGAAACGCGTTCGAGAGTTTCCTGAAACAACGTCTTGTCGCCGACGAACTGGATGAATTGTTTCGGTGCGGTGGCACGGGAAAGCGGCCAGAGCCGCGTGCCTTTGCCGCCGGCCATGATCACGGGAACGATTTTCTGCGTCATAGGCGGGTTCCTTGAGATAAACGGCTTGTTCGTCACATGTTACCGGGCGCCTGCCCAGTCTCTTATTCGATTGAGCCCTGTCTTCAGCAAGTCCAGGGCTGCAGCTTCGCTGCCGGCCTCCACGTAGCAGCGCATCTCAGGCGCATTGCCGGATGGGCGGAAGTGAATGATCCCGCCATCTCCTAGCGTCACCCGAAGTCCGTCGATATCGGATTTCGCGGCCACCTCGCCGATCGGCTGCAGGAAAGCCCGGAGATTTTCTTCCGAGGCGCGCAGATGCTCCATCAGTGCCGCGCTCGTCTCCACCGGAAAATTCTCCAGCCGATCGGCTGCGGCAAAGGGCAGGTGATAGGAGGCGGCAATGGCTGAGAGCGGCTGCCGGCGGATAGCGGCGAGCGACAGGATTGCGAGCATCGGGACAAAACAATCACGCGTCGGCAAGGCGCGCACGGCTCTGCCGTTGATATCGAAAGGGGTTGCTGTCAGCAGCCCGCCATTGGCTTCAAAGCCCATGACATGATCTTCGCCGGCGGCTACGGCCTCTTCCATACCGGATATGACGAAGGGCGAGCCGACGCGGGTGCGCCTGACGGCGAAAGAGCCTGCGGCCTCGATGCCGGAATTTGACGTAACCGGTGTCACCACCGTCCCGGCGCGCAAGAAATTGGCTGCCACAAGGCCGAGAAGGTCGCCGCGCAAGGGGGCGCCGGTTTCGTCAGCGACCAGCGGACGATCGCCGTCGCCATCGGTCGAGACGATTGCATCGAACTTGTGCTCGGACACCCAGCGCTTCATCAGCGTGATCGTCTCGTCGGAAACAGCCTCGGTATCGACGGGGATGAAACTCTCCGAACGTCCGAGAGCGGTAATCTCAGCGCCGTAATGAGCGAGAACGTCAACCAGCAGATCGCGGGCGACGGTGCTGTGCTGGTAGACGCCGATCTTCAGGCCGGACAGCGCGCCTTGCGGAAGCAGGGCGGCATTGCGTTCAAAAAAGAGCTGCCGGCAGATCGCTTCATGATCCTCCGTCTCGGCCGGCGCCTGCGTCACCGCTTCACCGCTTCGCTCGATCTCGGCCGCCGATGCGGTAATTGCCGTCTCGTCCGATTTGTCGATCTCGCCATCGGGACGATAGAACTTGATGCCATTGCGGTCCGCCGGAATATGCGAGCCCGTAACCATCAGGCATGCGGCGTTGCTCTCGAGGCCATAGAGAGCAAGAGCGGGTGTGGGGACATTGCCGCAGTCGAATATCCGGAAGCCGAGCGCGGCGAGCGCACCTGCACAATTTCCTGAAATTTCGGGGCTTGAATCGCGAAAATCACGGCCGATCAGAATGACGTCGCCGGCCTGCGCCTTGCCGGTCTGCAACAGATATTTGCCGAACGCGGTGGCGTAGAGAGCAGAGGCGCGTCCCTTGAGATCGACTGAAAGTCCGCGAAGGCCGCTCGTGCCGAATTTCATAGGAAGACATGGCTCCGATTGCACGATCAAGTTTCTACTCAGGCCGCCTGCCGGCGTAAACACCAAAGCTCACATATAGTTAAACACGGAGGATGATGTTTCACGCAGGCTTTTGCAATCTTCTCTTGCTGAATTCTGAGGGCGTAGACCCATTGCTGATCCAGCAGGCATTGCAGCGTAGGTCGATTTTGTTAGAACCGTGTGTCTGTTGTTTCGTCCTATGCGAAGGATTTTCCTAGATGAGCGATACATCCGTCAGTCTCGAGGAGAGTTGGAAGGCTGCGCTGGAGGGGGAGTTTTCAAGCCCCTACATGCAACAGCTCAAATCTTTCCTCGTCGCGCAGAAGCAAGTCGGAAAGCGGATTTTCCCCAAGGGCAGCGAATATTTCCGCGCCCTCGATCTGACGCCGATCTCCAACGTCAAGGCCGTCATCCTCGGCCAGGACCCCTATCACGGGCTCGGGCAAGCCCATGGGCTGTGCTTCAGTGTCCGGCCGGGTGTGCGCATCCCGCCCTCCCTCGTCAATATCTACAAGGAGATGGAAACGGATCTCGGCATAGCGCCGGCACGTCACGGTTTTCTCGAGCATTGGGCAAGACAGGGCGTGCTCCTGCTGAACAGCGTGCTGACCGTCGAGGAAGGACAGGCGGCGGCTCATCAGGGCAAGGGATGGGAGCGCTTCACCGACGCCGTCATCCGCAAGGTCAATGATGAATGCGAATCCGTCGTCTTCATGCTCTGGGGTTCCTATGCCCAGCGCAAGGCCGCCTTCGTCGATACGACGCGGCATCTCGTGCTCCGGGCGCCGCATCCCTCGCCGCTTTCGGCCCATAACGGCTTTTTCGGCTGCGGGCATTTTTCGAAGGCGAACGCCTTCCTGCAGTCGCGCGGACGAGAACCGATCGACTGGCAATTGCCGGCTAATCCCCATGAAGCCTAGATGTGAACGTAAGCGAGCATTCGTTCACTAAAAGAAGACAATGCGTTTTGATCTAAGGGTCTGTTCCGCAGGAGCTGCAGCGCGCATCTTAGCCTCATTGAAAGCCCGCAACGGCGGGCATGAAAGGGGTCTCACATGCTCGATCAGATCAAGGGTCTGCACCACGTCACGTCGATGGCGCAGGACGCCCGCACCAACAACCAGTTTTTCACCAATGCGCTCGGCCTGCGCCGGGTCAAGAAGACTGTCAATTTCGACGCGCCTGACGTTTATCACCTTTACTACGGTGACGAGATCGGCACGCCCGGCAGCGTGATGACCTATTTCCCGTTCCCGAAGATGGCGCAGGGCCGTGCCGGCACCGGGGAGGTCGGCACGACTGTGTTTTCCGTTCCGCAAGGCTCGCTCGGCTTCTGGAGCGATCGCTTGGCCGCGCTTGGTCTCGGCGGACTGAAGGCGGAGGAAAGTTTCGGCGAAAAGAGGCTGAACTTCTCCGGTCCCGATGGCGACGGCTTCGCGCTCGTCGAGGTCAGGGATGATGCGCGTCAGCCCTGGACACAGGGCGGCATCAGCGAGGACCATGCCATTCGCGGCTTCCACTCTGTCGCCATGCGGCTGAGGGACGAGGGCGCCACGGCCGAACTCCTGAAGTTCATGGGCTACGAGGTCTCTGAGGAAAGGGATGGCGTCAAGCGGCTGATCAAACCCTCCGGCAATGGCGCGCATCTCATCGATCTCGAAACCATGCCGAACATTGCCCGCGCGCTTCCCGGCGCCGGCTCCGTTCACCATGTCGCCTTCGCTGTCGAAAACCGCGAGAAGCAGCTCGAAGTGCGCAAGGCACTGATGGACACCGGCTACCAGGTCACACCAGTGATCGACCGCGATTATTTCTGGGCGATCTATTTCCGCACGCCGGGCGGTGTGCTGTTCGAGGTCGCGACCAATGAGCCCGGCTTCGATCGCGACGAAGATACGGCCCATCTCGGCGAAGCCCTGAAGCTGCCGCAGCAGCACGCCCATCTTCGCGCGCTGCTCGAGCAGCATCTGCAGCCGCTCGAAGCGTAAGGAGAGGCGATATGACCGAAACCGGATATGTGCACCGGCTGTATGCCGGTGCACCGGATAAACCCATCCTGTTGGTGCTGCACGGCACCGGCGGTGACGAAAACCAGTTCTTCGACTTCGGCCGGCGCCTGCTGCCCGAGGCGACGATTCTCTCGCCGCGCGGAGATGTTTCCGAACATGGCGCGGCGCGATTCTTTCGCCGCACCGGGGAGGGGGTCTACGATATGCCCGACCTTTTGCGAGCGACGGAAAAGATGGCCGCCTACGTCAAGGCGTTTGCCGACGAGCACCGGGCTTCCAAGATTCTCGGCCTGGGTTTTTCAAACGGCGCAAATATTCTTGCCAACGTGCTGATCGAGAAGGGTATCTTCGATGCTGCGGTTTTGATGCACCCGCTCATTCCGTTTCAACCTGAAACCCAGTCGACGCTTGCGGGAAAAAAGGTGCTGGTGACGGCAGGGCAGCGAGATCCGATCGCTCCCGTTCCCATGACCGAGGCGCTGTCCGACCATCTTAAGAGCCGAGGGGCTGATGTCAGGGTGGTCTGGCATCCCGGTGGCCACGAGATTGCGCCGCTTGAGATCAATGCGGTCCGCGATTTTCTCGGCGCTTATTGAAACGTACACCGCTAAAGCGCGTCGCAATCTTTACAGATTCGCTTCTGGCGCTTTAGGTCCTTGGTTTTACGCATGTCATTGTCGCAAAACCGCTGCACACTTTTGGGCGACAAGCTTTAGCTGGCGGGAGACTGATTTGCGGGACCGACGATTGCCGGTCCCGCATCTTTGCTGGCACGATGATCCCATCGTCCGTTATCGATAAGACTTCAGGGGCGAGGAGGATATTTGCCCCTGATTGCCTTCATGTAAAAATTTCCCGGGGATTCCGCCATCGTCAACCCGACGACGACACCCTTGGGAACGCCTTCATATTCTCGTCTCTGACCGTTGGTCAGATAGACCCGTAGATGCCGGCTGTCTTCGTCGTAGGTGATTGCCTCGATAAGTTTCGAATCAACCGCAGTTTCCACTTTGCACCCCGCAATTTTGGATCTGAGATTCCCAATCAAGAATGTCATTCACGCTCGCAACGCACCATCTTTATGCTGCCCCGCGGGGGCGTCAAGCGCGATCTTCTTTAACGTTCATTTTTTCGTGTAGGCTCTCGTTATAGTTGATTAATACAGCTTTTTCGAAGGTTTCTCCTGTGGAAATCCGACAGCCGCGATTCTTCCACTCGGGAAATATTAACCGCAAAGATGACGTGAAACACCATATGCGCTCCGCTTAACGACGGATTAACCGTCATATATTAAAATATAGCGGAATATTAACCGTAGCGCTCTCCCAGATATGAACAATTACAGATTGCTGTTTCTCGCGACGGTAGTGTTACTATCACTGGCGAGTTGCTTGAGTGGGCGTGGCCACGTGCCTCCGACAACCGATCTGCCTGCAAAATTTCGAGAAAGCGCCATCGAAGAGGTCGAGAATGCATTGTCGTCCGTTCACCGCGACACGCAAACCGGTCAGGCGCTACGCGCTCAGGCGAAGACTACGCAGGATTCCCTTGCGCTTTCAATCGGCAGCTACAAGGATGGACAATCATCCTTCACTGAGCCTCATGCCGTTGCGGCGATGGACAAGAGATGGATTGTTTCCGACAGCCCGTCATCCGGTCGGGTCTCATAAATGGGTTACATGTTTAACTATCTAGGGCCGTGGCGACAACAGATACCGATACTGGCTGGCAACCGTAAAAGACGCGCTCGGCTGACGTTTGCCGAAGGCGAATTCGCTGCGGTCTACGCGATGAGCGATGTTCACGGATGTTACAATGAGCTTGTCGAGGCGCATCGCCGCATCGAGGCGGACGCCGCCCGCATTCCGGGACCGAAACTCATCGTCATGCTCGGCGACTATGTCGATCGCGGGCCTGATTCGAGTGCTGTGCTGGAGTTCCTGAGCAAGAGCCCCCCGCCGGGATTTCAGCGGTTCGTCCTGTGCGGCAATCACGATTCGGAACTGGTGCAGCTCTATCGCAAACCGGCGCGCATTCTCGAATGGCTCGGCTTTGCCGGAACGGAGACGTTGCACTCATACGGTATCGATATCGAGCATCTGCTGCAGTCGGCGGCCGGAAGCGAAACGATTGCCCGCGTCATTCGGAACATGATTCCCGAACGGCATATCGAATTCCTGGAATCGCTGCCGATCATGCTGCGGATGGGAAGGCTCCTCTTTGTCCATGCGGGCATCAAGCCGGGCATCGACCTCAAGAAGCAAAAGGACAGCGACCTCATGTGGATCCGTCAGCCCTTCCTGGAGGAAGGGCCGCAGCTTCCCGTCCTCGTGATTCACGGCCATACCCCGGCGCGAACCCCGACATTCGGTCCGCAACGTATCGGCATCGACACCGCGGTTTCGGCGACGGGCCGGCTGACCGTGCTGACGATAAAAGGGACGCGGGTCGGGATCCTCTAGCGCATCATGCTTTCCGAAAATCGGAATCGATTTTCGGAAAGCATGATGCGCAGGTTCAACGTGTTAGAGCGTCCTCTGTGCGTCCGAAAAGGACGCACGGCGCTCTAAATTGACGAGCCCGGTGTCGGCCGAAAACCGCTTACACTGTTTCGACATCACGCTCTAAAAGCAAACGCCGCGGGCTATGCTCCGCGGCGTCAGGACGATCAGATGTTCATCTATTTCAGGAGTGGGTCACGTCCTGGTAGAGATTGGTGCCGATACCGGTATAGGTGAAGCCGTATTTGCGGACCTCGTCGCTGCGGTAGATATTGCGCAGATCGACCAGGATCGGAGCGTGCATCGACTGCTTCAGACGATTGAAATCGAGCGCGCGGAACTGGTTCCATTCGGTGACGATGACAAGCGCATCCGCGCCGGCCGCCGCTTCGTAGGGGCCACTTGCATATTCGATGTTCTCGATCACCTTGCGGGCATTCTCCATGCCCTCGGGATCGTAGCCGACCACCTGGGCCCCGGCGTCCTGCAGGGTCTGGATGATGGCGATCGCCGGGCTGTCGCGCATGTCGTCGGTGTTCGGCTTGAAGGTCAGGCCGAGAATCGCGACCTTCTTGCCGCGAATGTCTCCGCCGACGGCCGAGATGACTTTGCGTCCCATCGCGCGCTTGCGGTTGTCGTTGATCGAGATTGTCGTCTCGATCAGCCGGACCGGCGCGTCGTAATCCTGCGCCGTCTTGGCAAGGGCAAGCGTATCCTTGGGGAAGCAGGAGCCACCGTAACCCGGGCCGGCATGCAGGAACTTGGCGCCGATACGGCCATCGAGACCGATGCCGCGCGAGACGTCCTGGACGTTTGCGTCGACCCGTTCGCAGAGATCGGCGATCTCGTTGATGAAGGTGATCTTCATCGCGAGAAATGCATTGGCTGCATATTTGATCAGTTCCGAGGTGCGGCGGGTGGTGAAGACCAGGGGGGCCTGATTGAGATAAAGCGGACGATAGACCTCAGTCATGGTTTCACGCGCCCGATCGTCGTTCAGCCCGACGACAATGCGGTCAGGGCGCTTGAAATCTTCGATCGCCGCGCCTTCGCGCAGGAATTCGGGATTGGAAACCACGGCGACATCCGCCGCAGGGTTGGTTTCGCGCATGATGCGTTCGACTTCGTCTCCCGTGCCGACCGGAACCGTCGACTTGGTGACGATAACGGTGAAGCCTTCCACGTAGGTGGCAATCTCGCGCGCTGCGGCGTACACATAGGAGAGATCCGCGTGGCCATCGCCACGCCGGGACGGCGTGCCGACTGCGATGAACACGACGTCGGCGCTGCGGACGCTTTCGCCGACATCCGTCGAAAACGACAGCCGGCCGGTGCTGGTATTTTCGGCGACCAGTTGCTCCAGACCCGGTTCGTAGATCGGAATGCGCCCTTCGCGAAGGGCTTCGATCTTGCTCAGATCCTTGTCGACGCAGATGACGTCGTGGCCGAAATCCGCAAAGCAAACGCCTGAAACGAGGCCGACATAGCCTGATCCAATCATCGTGATGCGCATAATTCCCTCAAATCATTAGAGTAGAACGTCATGCTGCGTCGCAGCATGAGTTCGTCTTAGTTAATCTGGACGAAAAGACAATACCGAAGATCGCCTTGGTACCCACATCGGACATCGAACTCCGGGCATCGCAGCTTGCTGCCGGCTACCCCGTCGACAGCCAAAACATAGGTTTATGTGGAAGATATGACAAGTCGAGCCGCTCGTCAGAGCGGCTCGACTTCAATCCGGAAACAGGATCAATCGGTCTGTGTCGTTGCTCGGCTGCTACAGCCGGTACCAGACGTAGGGGTCTGTTCCCGATTGAATCTTGTCCCAGCGCAGGTCGGTCTCGCGCCAGTTCTTGATGGTGCTTTTCCTGTTGTCGAGGACGAGATCGCCCTTGTCGGTTCTGACGACGAGGACCGCATGTCCTTCACCGGAGGGCGTATATGCGGTCGCGATCCGCAACGCGCGCGACGACCAGCCCATCGCTATCAGGCGGCTGCGTTTGGTCAATGCGAAATCTTCGCAGTCGCCGCTGCGCACATTCACTTTCCAGACGTCGCCATTCAGTTCGCTGCGGGAGTCGTTCCGGCCGATCATCGTACGATTGACGGCGGTGTTGACATCCTTCAGTTGCAGCATTTGCTTGTCCGTCAGCGCAATGACTGCCAAGCCATTGTTGTCGCGGCATTCGGCCGGGTTCTGGGCGCAGAACAGCACCTGGGCGAAAGGCGGAATGATCTTGTCTTTTTCCGAGATATAGCTGACCGACGAACTATCGGTCAGACCGCGGGCAAATCCTGCGGGACCGGCGGCAAATGCCGAGCATGCATTGCCGGCTGCAAAGGCCAGTGCCAGAAGTGTAACGACTGTTTTCTTCATCTCTTAAATCCCCGTTACGGGCAACCGATTGAGATCAGGCTTGCCTTTTGTCTCAGTCAATGGCATGGCGATTTAGTGATCTGCCAAGTATTGGCTGCAGAACGTCTGTCCCGTTCCTGCTGCTTGAAGGAGCATAGCCGGGGCTTGTCTCGATTGGTTTAAACCTTTCGCGACAATTTTAAACGATATGGATTTCTGTCAGACCTTAACATTCAAGCGCTTGATCTGCAACTTAAATTAGCATGAATAAATGATCGCAGCGGTTGCCTCACGGCTTTTGATCGCGTTTGCTTTGGTAAATAAACTCTGATGCTGTCCAATCTGATCAACAGGCCGGTCTTGCGAGAGGTTCTTCTCTCCGCCTTTATTAGCCTGGTTATACTGACACTCATTCCGTTCGGCAGCGTCACGCCCTTTCCCTTCGCCTTCGCCGCGATCGCAATGTTTGCGCTTGCCATCATTTCAGCACTGCTGTTCGGAGAGCCGCGACAAAGCCGATGGGTTTTCAGTGTCGCTTTGCTTTTGCTTGTCGTGCTGACGGGGTGGACCTTCGTCCAGACCATCGAGCTGCCTTCCGATTGGCTGGCAAATCCTGCCTGGAATGCTGCCCGGGACCTGGCAGATGTCCAGTATGCGGCGATCTCGGTCGAACCGGCCGATACGCTCGCGTCGACCCTCTGGGTCGCGCTGCCTTTTGTCACGTTCCTGACCGGGCTTCTGTTATGCGATACAGATCAGCGCGCGCGGAAAGTGCTCGCCGGCCTCGGGCTTTCGGCAGGCATCATCGCTGTTTTCGGTCTGCTGCAGTTTTCGCTGTTTCCCAACATCCTGATCGTCGTGGAGAAACACGCCTATCTCGACAGCCTGACCGCGGTCTTCGTCAACCGCAATACCGCTGCGACCTTCCTCGGGCTTGGAACGCTGCTCATGCTGACCCTGGTCCGGGACATTTTCCGTACCTATTCGAACTATCCGCCCGGCGAACCGGGCCGAAACGCGCTTCTCTTGAGATCGTGGATCTACATCCTGCTCTTATGCGCATGCTTCACCGCGCTGATGCTAAGCCGCTCACGCGCCGGGATATTTGCCACCTTTGTTGCCGCCCTCATCTATTTTCCATGGCTTGTTCTCAATTGGCGCGGATCGAGGAGTCATCTGAAACAGGCGCCAAAATGGCGTTCGATGCTGAAATTCCTTTCGGCGATTGGTTTCGTCGTGGTGCTCTTGGCGATGTTTGCAGGCCAGGCGATTTTGCGTGCGCAAGAGCGGCGGCTTGAGGATGATGATCGGTTCTGCATCCTGCCGGGCATATTGCGTGCCGTTTCGGACCATTGGTTGACGGGGACGGGGCTTGGAACCTTCCGGACCGTGTTTTCCGCCTACCGCGATCCGGCCTGCGGGATTTTCGGGATCTTCGACCGCGCACACAATTTCTATCTGGAAGGGTTTCTGGGCCTCGGAATATTGTTCCCGATCGCGGCGATCCTTGCCTTCTCGGTCCTTGCCAAAGTTTTCTGGCGCGGGTTCGCCCAAAGGCGGCGCCTCAGGCATTATGTTCTTCTTGGTCTGGCGGGGACGATTTTGGTCGCCCTTCATGCAGCGGTCGATTTCTCACTGCAGATACCGGGTTTCGCCGTGTTTTATTCGGCCTTTCTCAGTGCGGTTGTCGCGATAAGTCTCGGGCGCAACAATGGAGAGGCGGACATGGCATATGAGCGGCCGTTAACCACTTAAAGTTTAAATGGATGGATTTTAATAAGATTTTCGGAAAAGATCGATTGTGCAGGTGCGAACGGTTGACTCTGAAACCCAAGAAATTTTATAGCGGGTGCAGCCTTCGGATTGTTGCGACGCCAGAAAAGTCGGACCGAAGTCGTTTTTCGCTTCCTAAGGGGCTCGGCGTTGCCAGCCTGCCACAGTTAGGGGAATGTTAATCGGCTTTCAGTGTTATTGATCGGGGATCGTCTTGTATTTTGTCAGATTGCGGGGCAGTAGCTTCAGGGGCGTCAACACAGGTTATTCTATGGGTTGTTCTCGTATCGGTAGTACACGCGTCGCCATTGTTGTAGCGCTAACGACTATATTGGCAAGCTGCACCTCGTTGCCAAGATCCGGTCCTGATCACAAAGATGTTGATCGGGATGCGGCAGTGAAAGTGACAACGAAGGAGCGTCGCGTCGGTATCGACTACGCCCTGATTGATCTCAGCAAGAACGTTCTCCCGTATTTTACTTCTCCCCAGCCAACCTCCTTCAAGGGCTTTGGCGGTGGTCGAGGCGGGGCGCCCGAAATTCCGCTTGGGTACGGTGACGTCGTTGAGGTCGCCATCTTCGAAGCTCAGTCCGGCGGTCTGTTCATTCCGTCCGATGCCGGCAGTCGACCCGGCAACTACATCTCTCTGCCGAGCCAGACTATCGATAGAAACGGAACGATCACAATTCCCTATGCGGGCAGGGTTCCGGCTGCCGGTCGCCTCAAAGAGACCGTGGAGCAGGATGTCGAGGATCGCCTGGCGAGCCGCGCGATCGAGCCGCAGGTGGTTATTACGACAACGACGAGCCGCTCCAGTCAGGTGGCTGTGCTCGGTGATGTCAATAATCCCCAGCGTATCGAGATCAGCCCGGCCGGCGAGCGTGTTCTCGACGTCATTTCCGCCGCTGGCGGTTTGACCACCAACAATATCGAAACGAATGTGACGCTGCAGCGCCGCGGCAAGACGGCAACCGTCGCCTACAATACGCTCTTGAAGAACCCGGCGGAGAATATCTATGTTGCGCCGGATGATACGATCTCGATCGATCACGAGCGTCGCACATTCCTTGCCCTGGGTGCCACAGGCACCAGCGGGCGCTTCGATTTCGAAGAATCCGACCTGACCCTCGGCGAGGCTATCGCCAAGGCGGGTGGCCTGCGTGACGACCGCGCGGATCCGGCCCAGGTCATGCTTTATCGCCTCGTCCCCAAGAAGACGGTTCAGGCGATGCATGTGGACACGACGAGATTTGCGGGTGAAACAGTTCCGGTGATCGTCCGTGCCAATCTTCGCGATCCGGCCACCTTGTTTGCTGCTCAGCAATTCAAGATGGAAGACAAGGATATTATCTATATTTCCAATTCGGCCTCTGTTGAACTGGTCAAGTTCCTTGACATCGTAAACTCGGTATCGTCCACTGTTTCCGGAGTGGCCGACGATGCGAATGATACCCGCAACGCGGTACAGGATCTTGGAAATTGATTTGAAATAGGTGCCGGCATCGATCGCGAATGTTCAAAGCCGGCGGCCTATATAGCGGATTTGATGAAGGGCTATGGTTGTGGCAAGGTCAGGTGTTTATCGTAAGCTTGCATATAGCGGAATTGTCATCGCGATGGTTGCCGGCATGAATTCAAGCGCTTTTGCAGCAGCTTGTTTGGGTCCGGCAAATCTGACTCCGGTCGACGTCAATGGATTTACGGCTAACCCGGCCGTTCTGCTCGATATGTCCGATCCGCTGGTTTTGTCATCGCGTGTCCGTGCGCTGGTCGGAAGCAGCAATGACGCGCTTGCGCCGGTCATCGAGCAGGCCAAAAAGGCCAATGCCGCACAGATGGCGGCGATCGGTTCCGGTCTTGGCCGGGCTGCAAACAGCTGCCTGGTGTCGGATCCGCAGTTCAAGCTGGCAATCGAAAAGGCGGTCGCCGACGCTGCCACGGCCGATCCCAATCTGGCGCCGCTGCTTGCAGCCTTTGCGAAGGTTCTCGCCGAAGGCGGGACCGCGGCACTCGGCCCGGGTGCAAGTGCTTCTGCAGCAGCAGGTATCGGCAACGACGGCTCGGTTGGTCAGACGGGGCCGGGTTCCGACGACGGTACGCCCTTCGAGGGCGCCGAGACGACTGCCGGTACGCTGAAGGTTTCGAATGCCGACTCGGATTCAACGACCACGACTGTCATCGTTAGCACAGGCTCGGGAGGGCAGTCGTCTACCGATACGACGGAGTCGACGAGTCAAAGTGTGCCGGTCATACAATAGCTGGAATTGCCCTTAGATCTTAGCGCTTGACGCCTTTGTTGGAGATCGAAATTGCTATCGCCAGATAAACTTACGCCACGTATCGACCCCTCCCGCGATACGGGAAACGAAGCTGACTTCATCGATTTCGATAAGCTCATCGCAATTGCCCGCCGACAGTGGCGGATGGTTGCGGCGTGCGCTTTCGCCTTCGCCATTCTCGGCATTGTCTATGTCCTGACTTCGGTGCCGGTCTACACCGCTGATACAAGCGTGCTGATCGACCGCAGCGACAGTCAGGTGATCAACCAGCTGGCGGCTTTCGGCCAGATGGACGATGACGAAGGGACTGTGCTCAGTCAGGTCGAACTGTTGAAGTCCGACACGATCGCCTATGCCGTCGTCGACAAACTCAAACTCGTCGACAATCCGGTGTTCATGGCGCCGAAAAACTCGCTTTTTTCCGTCTCGACGCTGAAATCTTTCGTGAATTTCCGGTCATGGTTTGCCGATGACGCAGTCGTCGCACCCGATCCGGAAGCGAAGCGGCGAAGTGCTGCGGAGACTGTCGCAGGCAACATCGATGTCGAACGCGTCGGCAAATCCTATGTTCTCGATGTCAGCTATACCTCGCAGTCGCCGGATCTGGCGCGTGATATCGCGGCTGCCATCGCCGACGTCTATCTGGTTGACAAGCTCAATTCGAAATATGAGGCGACACGCCGGGCCGGCGAGTGGCTGCAGGAGCGTATCGAAGAGCTGCGCCAGCAGGCGCTGGACACCGACCTTGCGGTTCAGAAATTCCGCAGCGAGCATGGGCTTGTCGAGGCCGGCTCCGGTACGCTGCTTAGCGAGCAGCAGCTCTCCGAGATCAACACCCAATTGATCAATGCACAGGCCGAGACGGCGAAGGCCGAGGCAAAATATGCGCGCGTCAAGTCGATCATCGACGCCAAACAGACCGATGCGATCGTCACAGATGTGCTCGACAGCTCCATTTCGAACGACCTGCGCAAGAAATACCTGGAGGCTTCCAAGCTCGAGACCGAAATCGAGGCGCGGCTTGGTCCCGATCACGTGCAGGCCGTTCGGCTTCGTGCGGAAATGGAAGAATATAAAAGGCTCATGTTCGATGAGTTGAACCGCATCGCCGAGAGCTACCAAAGCGAGCTGCAGGTCGCGAAATCGCGCGAAAATTCCTTGCGCGACAGTGTGACACAGGCGACGGGCGTTGCCGCGTCTGCCGGTGAAACGCAGGTGCAGCTTCGCGAGCTCGAGCGCACGCGCGATACCTACAAGAATCTCTATCAGAGCTTCTTGACGCGCTACCAGGAAGCCATTCAGCAACAGAGCTTCCCGATCACCGCCGCACGCATCATCACGACGGCGGAGACCCCGACGAAGCCGAGTGCTCCGAAGCGCGCCCTGGTCGTCGCTTTTGCGATGTTCCTGGGATGTGCAGTCGGAAGCGGCATAGGCGCTTTCCGCGAATTCCGGGATCGGTTCTTCCGCACCGGCGATGATGTCCGCGAAGTCCTCGACGTCGAGTCTCTCGGCGTCATGCCGCTGGTTGAAAATAACGTCGAGGATCCGACGCTCGTTGATCCCAGCAATCCACGCAGCATCGCCAGGGGCGGGAAGACCACGACCTATGTCGAGGAGCATCCGCTTTCGGCATTTGCCGAGACGCTTCGAAGCGCCAAGATTGCCATCGACCTCAGTGCAGCCGATCAGCGCTGCAAGGTCATCGGCGTCGTGTCGAGCTTGCCCGGCGAGGGTAAGTCGACGACATCCATCAATTTTGCCAAGCTTCTGGCAATGCAGGGTGCGCGTTGCTTGCTTATCGATGGCGACATGCGCAATCCCGGCGCCACCCGGGCGATCGGCCGCCATGCCGAGGCCGGCTTGCTCGAGGCGATCGTCGATGGTCGTCCGCTCAAGGATCTGATCCTTCTCGATCCGAAAACTAAGCTTGCATTTTTGCCGACGGTGGCACGGTATCGTGTTCCGCACTCGTCGGAACTGCTTGCGTCACGCGGCATGGATCAGCTTCTTGAAACGGCGCGTCAAAGCTTCGACTATATTATCGTTGACCTTCCACCCCTCGCGCCGGTTGTGGATGCGCGCGCAATCAATTCGAAGCTCGATGCGGTGGTTTTCGTTATCGAGTGGGGCAAGACGTCGCGCAAGGTCGTGCAGTCGACCCTGCTGTCCGAGCCGGAACTCTACGCGAAGTGCGTCGGCACCATATTGACCAAGGTCGACCCGTCGCAGATGAAACTTTACCGGACATTCGGTTCGAGCGAATATTATTATAAGCGTTATTCGCGATACTATACCGAAAGCTGATGGTCCGCAGTCAGTTCGTTTCGGTCAGCAGGATCGCTTTCATCATCGTCACCGTCGTCTTTGTGATGCTGGCCGGTCGGGAGCTGCACGCTTCGATCAGAACGGCCAGCATCTCGATCGTCGCCGAAAGGATCGAGCACGGCGACACCGTAAGTGACGATGTCGTGACCAGATATGCGTCACGCAGTGCCGAGGTGGTTGACGGGCATTACTGCCGATCCGACATTGTGGCTGCTGGCGTGACCCTTGTTCTGGCGCAACTTGACCGCCAGAACGTTAATGTCAACTACGACGCCTGGGCCGCTGCGGCGTCGAGTGCGGACCGATACCTGCGGTATGCGCTTTCGTGCATGCCGACGAACAGCAATTTTTGGCTTCGTCTTGCGGCCGTGCAGTCGATCATCGCCGAAGAGCCGCTTTCGCTTGCGGGAATGATGAAGCGTTCGGTCGCTCTCGCGCCTCACGACGAGTCGATGATTCTAACCCGGTTCTATTTCTGGAACGATTTTACCGATGCGACGCTTTTGGCGGCAAAGAGTGCCCTCGATAGCGATCTTATGACGATGCTGAAACGGGGCGATCGTTGCCGGGTCAACGCCACCATAAAAGAGATCAGCCCGCAACTCCGCCCTGTCTTCGATCGAACCTGGGCAGCCGTCGGTAATGGAGCGACAGCGCGATTTCGGCAACGCTGCCGCAAGTAATCCGCCGGCAGTTTTTCCGAGAACAGTTCCAGATGCACGTCGGCTTTGGACCAAGTGTTTACGGGCAGCAACGCCCGCCGCTTAGGGGGGCGTTGCTCATTGGATTGCTTTATTGACGATCAGACGCTGACGCCCGAAACAAAATCCGTGCCCGTGATATTCAGCGTCAGAACGCCGACATCGGTGTGGCCTTCGCCGTCGGAGATCTTGTAATACTGGATGGTTTCCGTGACGTGATCGCCGGGGGCGATATCTGCAGCCAGATCATAAGTGAAGCTGCCGTCCGCCTTGACATGGAACGTGCCATAGGTGCCGGCGACGTCAGTCGTTGCGCTCGGGCTGCCGCTAACGTTCGTGCCGGCAAACTGGCGAAGAAAGAGATGACCATTGTCGCCGGCAATGTCGTTGTCCAGAACGTTGCCGCCGATGGCGCTGCCTTCGTTGAAGCTGTAGTGGTCGTCGACGGCGATCGGCTTCACCTGGGTTACGCCCTGAATATTCAGGGTAAACAGGCCGACGTCGGTATGACCTGCTCCGTCGGAAATCTTGTAGGAGACCTTCTCCTGAAGCAGTTCACCATTGGTGAAGTTGACCTTGGCAGCGTCGCTCAGGACATAGGTGTAGCTGCCGTCCGGCTTGACGAAGAAGGTGCCGTAGTCGCCCTGGATTTCGGTGACCTGGCTGTTGCCTTGCTTGGCGCCAACGCTTTGCTGGTCGAAGAAGCGAAGGAACAGGTTGCCGTCGGAGGTATCGTTGGCAAGCAAATTCCCCGAGATGGCGTCAGTTTCCAAGAATGTTGCAGTATCATCGGTTGCATGAATGGCCATTAATGTCTCTCCTTGAATTGTTCTTCACTGGTCAATTCTGACCTTTAGCGAGCGGCTCGATTAAGGATATCTTAATACAGAGAGTCAAGGGCGTAATTAACAGGAGATGAACATTTTCGGGTGTATCGTGTAATAATGACACACGTACAATGTGCACAAGACGATGAAACGCCTGGTTATTATTTCATTAATAATAAGTGAAAACGCCGATGTGTAGACATGAATTCATATTTCTTCAGGGTGTAAGAATCTTTATTCAAAAGCAATTTATAAGAATACGAATCCAGGCTGATGCGCAGATGAAATTTCGATATAACCACTTCGGATTATCGATGTGGCGGTTCGATCTTGTTCGACTAGCCTCAGCTTGGCGCTTTCGATCCGCCGAAGTAACTGATGTCATTTCCTTGTCACATATGTTTACCAAGTAACGTTTCTTGCTGATCGAAATTCTGCCGAGTGACCTGGAAGATAGACTTACATCCTCTACAGGTGTGAGGTAACGGATCTCGCAATTGTGCGGTGCACCTTTGTTGCAACGCGATATATTCAATACATAAAGATGTTTATGTGGAAGGCGTAAGAATTATTGCGAGATGTCACGCATTTTAGTGTTTCATTTTAGCAGGCAGAGAGAGATGCGCGATTAAAAGATTTTCCAATACCTTTGGGAGATCGCAGCATGACCGTCTATTACGTGAATTCAGCAACAGGGTCCGACCACAATAGCGGAACCAGCGAGAGTTCAGCTTTTGCGACGTTATCTGCCGTCGAATCCTTGAGGCTGAACCCCGGCGACAGCGTGCTGCTTGCTGCCGGAAGCGTATTCAATGAACAGTTCGACCTGAAATATTCAGGCAGCATTACCGCTCCGATCACGATCGGCAGCTACGGTATCGGCGATGCGCCGGTCATTCACAGCAGCAATGATGGCATCCACGGTTCCAAGGCTTCGAATATCGTCATCGAGAATATCAAGATCGCCGATACCGGCGCCAATGCGATATATGCAGGGAATGTGTCGAACTGGACGGTGCGCAACGTCGAGGTGACCAATACGGGCCTTTCTGGAAAGCCCGGCTCGATCAGCTTCCAAAGCAGCCAAAACATCACGATTGAGAACAGCACCCTGACCGGCGTACATGCCGATGGCATTTGGATGGACAAGGTCAACGGTGTCACCCTGATCAACAATACCGTCACCAACAGCCAGGGTGCAGCAGCAGACGCCATCCAACTCAACAACAGCAGCAATATCCTGGTCAAGGACAATCATCTGGAGCAGACGGAGACCAACAGCGCCAAGGGTGTCCTTGTGCTGGTTCGGGCTGTAAATGCCGTGGTCGAGGGCAACACGCTGGTCGGAGGCGGCTTTGGGTTGAGTGCTCAGGCAGGCACGAACATCGCCATCCAT
Organism: Rhizobium anhuiense bv. trifolii; assembly: GCF_024346605.1. Classification (NCBI taxonomy): domain Bacteria; kingdom Pseudomonadati; phylum Pseudomonadota; class Alphaproteobacteria; order Hyphomicrobiales; family Rhizobiaceae; genus Rhizobium; species Rhizobium anhuiense. Next base: position 3,889,076 of record NZ_CP098803.1, on the reverse strand, counting down.
GACAATGATATCTCGGGATACGGCGGTTATAGCTGGTCCTACGGCATCGGCCTTGGCGATCAGGGTGACGCCAAGAACTATGATATCAGCGGAAATTATGTACATGGTGGCGTGTATGGCGTCCTCGTCAGCGCCGCTGGCAATCCCAGCTATATCCGTGAGAACATCGATATCCATGACAATGTCTTTGACGACCTGTCTTCGTCAGCGCTGAAGGTTGACAGGCCTGCATCAGGGTCCTTCTATGACAATATCATCGACAGCTTGGTCTCGACGCTGACGATGCCGGCAGCAATTGCTGCTCAGAACACGTTCTCGATCGGCGAAAACAAAACGCTCGAACAAGCGCAGGCCGAACTCGACAGCGCCGCTGGCAGCACAAGCAGCGATACGTCATCGAACAATGAGCAGACGCCCGCAGTGCCCGTCGTCGAGCAGCATGTGGAAGCGCCGGCGCAGCCGCAGACAAGCACCCCGCCGGCTACGACCGAAACGCCTACCGCCACGGTGGCTGCGGCCGTCGTTCCGAAGATTGTCGCGGTCCATGACAGCCTGAAGATCTCGGCCGACACCGGCAGCGCCTATCACGGCAATCTCCTTGAGAACGACAGTGCCGTCAACGGGACCGTGCTGCTGCGGCGTTTCGGTGACAGCGCGGTGGACAAGCATGGCCTGACGCTGACCGGGAAATACGGCGTCATCCATGTCGACAGCGATGGCGACTATACCTATACGGTCGATGCCGCTAAACTCGCCGGCCTTAGCGGAAAAGTCAGCGAATCCTTCCAGTACAAGATTTCAGATGGTGCGTCGCACATCGATACGGACTCGTTGAGCGTTGGCATCAATGTGGACGCGTTCCATAGCAGCCAGGCTTCGCACCTGCTGGTCTGAGTCCCGCCAATGCCAGAGAGTGTCGGTCATCTTCGGCCGGCCGACCGTTCCCGGCTTGAAGGCCCGATCATGAATTGATGTCGGGGGTCGGGACCGGGGAGCTAGTCGATGACAAAAGATTTCCGCCGTTCATCAGAAGAATAAACTATAGGTCGAATTTATAGTTAATAGCCTAGTAAACATCCGGTCTATGCGCGCGACACGTTCATCTTTCTGAGCCGTTATTGGGCGGTTTGCGATTTTCACTTGCTTCGGCCGGTGTATTTAGCGTAGCGTTAGGCTAGAATCCCTGAAATCGCTCGCTATAAATTGGAATATTTGGTCACTTTTCGGTTGGATTCATGCAATAAGCTATGGGCTTGCAAGCGGAGTTCGGCGCCGACGCCGGGATCCAAAGGCAGTCGTGTGATTGATCGGGCTTGATGGACCCGTAGCTGCGGTGCGCGCTCGCATATTTGCTTGTGTGCGATGCAGTAAGAGAGGGATTATTTCGTGTTTCAGAGTTCAGCAGCGGATGTCAACGAGCCGTCCAAAGCCTTGCGGAAATGCAAGGGAGGGCTTGTCTTCATTGGTATAGCAAGCGCGCTTGTCAACATCCTTTATCTTACAAGTTCGTTCTTTATGCTTGAGGTATATGACCGCGTCATACCCAGCAAAAGCATACCGACGCTGGCGGCTTTGGCAATACTTGCGCTCTTTCTCTACGCTTTTCAGGGGGCGTTCGAAGTCCTGCGCAGCAGGATGTTGGTGCGCGTTGCCGGCGCGCTCGACGAGATGACCAACGGACGTGTGTTCCGGGCGCTCATCAAGGCACCGTTGAAGGTCAAAATCGGCGGGGACGGGCTTCAGCCATTGCGCGACTTTGACCAGATCAGAACCTTCCTGTCCGGCATGGGCCCGACGGCGATGTTCGATCTGCCCTGGCTTCCGTTCTATATTGTGATCTGTTTCCTGTTCCATCCGGCGATCGGATATATCGCGATCGGCGGATCGCTGGTTCTCGCCATCCTGACGTTCATGACCAACCAGGGAACGCGCACGCTCTCAAAACAGCAATCCGAAGCCGCCAATATGCGCAATGCCTTTGCGCAGAGCTCGATCCGTAACTCGGAGGTCATTCATGCCATGGGCATGGCCGGCACCATGGGTGAAATCTGGGATCGCAAAAACGCGGAATATCGCAGCATCACCCGGCAAGCTTCGGATGTCGGCAACGGCTATGCGACGCTGTCGAAGATTTTCCGTATTGCCCTGCAATCGGGAACGCTGGCGACCGGCGCGATCCTGGTCATCCAGGGGCAGGCGTCCTCGGGCATTATCATTGCGGGTTCGATCCTGACGTCTCGGGCTCTGGCGCCTGTGGAAGCGGCGATCGGAAATTGGCGCGGTTTCGTTTCCGCCCAGCAGAGTTGGGCGCGGCTGTCGAACCTGTTGAAGACAATTCCGGAGATTCCGACTCCGCTTGCGCTTGCGGCTCCGACCAAGCAGGTCACGGTCGAGGGGGTGGCAAGCGGGCCGCCGGCGGGCCAGCGCCTCGTCATTTCCGATGTCAGCTTCGGCCTGAGGGCAGGAAGCGCGCTTGGGATCATCGGTTACAGCGCCTCGGGCAAGTCGTCCCTGGCTCGGGCGATGATGGGGATTTGGCCGACCGTCAGAGGATCCATTCGTCTCGATGGCGCAGCACTCGACCAATGGGATGGCGACGCACTTGGCCGGCATATCGGTTATCTCCCACAGGACGTGGAGCTTTTCTCAGGAACCGTCGCGCAGAATATCTGCCGTTTTGCGAAGGAAATGTCGCCTGAGGCGGTGGTAGCCGCGGCGCGGGCGGCGCGTGTTCACGATCTCATTCTTCGTCTGCCGAACGGTTATGAAACCGAGATCGGCGAAGGCGGTGCTGCGCTTTCCGCCGGCCAGAGGCAGCGTATCGCACTTGCAAGAGCCCTTTACGGTGAACCATTCCTCGTCGTGCTCGACGAACCCAACTCCAATCTCGACGAGGAAGGCGAGCGGGCGCTGAGTGCCGCGATCATGAGCGTGCGTGCACGCGGCGGCATCGTCGTCGTCATCGCGCATCGATCCGGCGTTCTGGCGGTGTGCGACTTCGTGCTGATGATGCAGGACGGCCGGATGATCGCATTCGGTCCCAAAGAGGAAGTTATGGCGCGGGTTAGCCGACCGGAAACGGCGCGCACGCCGATTGCCGAGCGCGTGGCTCAGCTCAAAGTCGTCGTCGACGGCATGAATGCGGCCGAATAGGCCGGAGGGAAGATTGTGACTAAGCTTATCAGTGAATCCAGGCGTTCTCTTAATCGCCATGTCGCGGTTGTCGGCGCATTGTCGATAGCCCTCGTTTGCGGCATTGGCGGTTGGGCGGCGACGACAGAGCTTTCGAGCGCAGTCATCGGCGAGGGCGTGGTTGTCGTCAACGGCGATGTCAAGAAAATCCAGCATCTGACTGGCGGCATCGTGTCGGAACTTCTGGTCTCCGAAAATGACCACGTGTCGGCCGGGCAGGTCCTGATACGGCTCGATGGAACGTCGACGAGAGCGAACCTTTCGATCGTCGAAAGCACGCTCGCCCAGCTCTATGCGCGCCGCGCCCGTCTGAAGGCGGAACGGATCGGTGCCGATTCGTTCGAGGTTCAGGAGAACATCAGCGATCTCACATCATCCGGCACAGCCGCGCAGGATCTTCTCGATGGCGAGCGGAAACTGTTCGACAGCCGCAGGTCGGCGCTTATCGGAATGAAGAGCCAGTTGGCGTCGCGCAAGGATCAGCTGGCCGAGCAGGTCAAAGGGTTGGTCGTTCAGATCAATGCCACCAACGATTCCCTAGGTTTGATCGAAGAGGAGCTCGAAGGAGTCGACACTCTCTACAAGAAGGGGCTCGTAACGCTTCAGCGTTTGAATCAGCTCAAGCGCGCGCGCGCCGATCTCCAGGGCAATAGTGGCCAGGAAATTGCCGCAAAGGCGGAAGCCGAAGGCAAGGCGATCGAGATCGATCGTCAGTCGATTCAGCTGGACGAGGATCGTCGTTCGGAGATCGCAAAGGATCTGACCGACGTCGAGGCGAAGATAGCCGAAAATGAAGAGCGCCGTGGGGCCGCGGTCGACCAACTCCGCCGTCTCGACATTACCGCGCCGCTGAGCGGGCGGGTTCACGAACTTTCGGTCCACACGGTCAATGGCGTCATCGATCCGGGCCAGACGCTGATGCTCGTCGTCCCTGAAAATGACGACCTTACGGTTGAGGCGAAAGTCGCTACTCGCGATATCGATCAGGTTCACGTCGGCCAATTCGTCGATGTGCGATTCAGCGCCTTTGATCAGCGCACGACGCCCGATGTGCGTGGCGAGATCACCTCCATTGCGCCTGATATCGTCAAGGATGAACGGACCGGCATCAGCTACTATCCTCTTCGCGTCAAGCCGGAGGCTGCGAGCATCGCGAAGCTGAAGTCAATAAAGCTCTATCCCGGCATGCCGGCTGAAGTCTTTATCAAGATCGGCGACAGGACGGTTATCTCCTATCTCACGAAGCCGCTGACCGATCAGATGCAGCACGTATTTCGTGAGGAGTGATTGGCGGTCGTATCGGATCGCCAAGAACGCCAACGTTTCAAAGTAGCCGTTGTCATCCGCTAAAGCGCGTCGCGAATCTTTCAGATTCGCGACGCGCTTTATGTTAATGCATGTCGTTGTCGTAACCGCTGCACAGTTCTGCGGAACATGCTCGAGGCTTGGGTTTGGTTATTTTGCCACGATCGAACAGGCATGAGCGGCCATTTCACGAAATTGTCTCAAGCCAGCTGCAGGGTCTCCTGATGATTGGTTTGCGGCTTTGGCGAGCAGTGCGAATTCGGAGACGACGGGCTTCTGGGCTGGTTTTGCTTTTGGCTTGCCTCGGGATGTTTTCAATCACCAGGAACAGTTATGCCGAGGGTCTTGCGCCGTTGAAAATAGTGGCTTTCGGAACATCCTTGACGGCCCGCGGGGGATGGCAGCCCGCCTTGGAGGCCGAGCTTGCAGCATGCCTGCACCGGCCTGTGAAGGTCGACAGCGTTGCAAAGAGCGGCGAGACATCACTATGGGCTCTTACCCAAGTTGATCGCGTCGTTGCCGAGCAGCCGGATATCATCCTCATCGAGTTTTATGCCAATGATGCGGCATTGCAGCGGTTCGTGTCGCTCGCACAAAGCCGAAAGAATATCGGCGACATTCTCGACCAGCTTCGGCAGCGCCTGCCGCAAGCTCGGATCATCGTCATGGCGATGAATCCGTTTTCAGGATTACGTGGGCTGATCCGCCCCTTTGTGGATAGTTACATTTCGGTTCATCAGGCGGAGGCGCAAAAACGGGGTCTGGAGTTTGTCGACCACCGGCCCAACTGGCAGCGTCTTGCGCCGGATGACCTGGCCGCGGCGATTCCTGATGGCTCGCATCCTCTGCCCGACATCGCGTCCAGGATCATCGCGCCTGAACTTGTCAAATATATCGCTGGCAACAACTGCGGAGAATGAAAATTCCTCACTTGCCCGTCACCGTCGGTGACTGCAGCCGGGTTCAGGCCGTTGCGATATAGTTTTTCAGGTAGCTGACCAGCGAAGCCCGACCGGCTTCCGAGGGGTCTTCGTGAGACGGACTATCCAGGTCTTCGAGGAGATAGTTTCTGAGATCGTCATCGCTATGCGCGACGTAGATTCCCGGCCGGCCCGCAAGCTGGCTCACCGTGGCAAGCTGGTGATCGTTTCGGTGCTCGCCGAGAGCCGCTTTCCGGGGGACGAGAATGATCGGTTTCCCAAAACGCTTGGCCGTCAGAACGGTGCCGATCCCGGCATGAGAAACGATGATGGTTGCATCGCGAAAGACTCTGTCGAAGTCCTGCGGCTCGATATTCTTGATCCACTTCATGTTCTGTGGCGTGTAGCTGCCCCTGCCGATCTGTGCCAGAACCGGTTTGGACAAATCCTTTGCGAAGGTGTCGACAGCCTTGACGAGGCGATCGAATGGCAGCTGCGTTCCGACGGTGACAAGGATCAAAGCACAGCTCCTGCGTAGTGGGGGCCATCCGGCCGTGAAAGATGCTGCCATTGCGTGAGCCAGAGTGTCGCAATATGGCCGGCCAATTTACCCGATAGGGAAAGCTTCTCGACATTGGCGACGCTGTCGATCCAGATCGTTCGCTTGCCTGTCAATTTGCCGGCTAGCAGGCAAAAAAGTCCGGGCGCGGCGCCGGTCGAGATGACGACGTCTGGCCTGTGCCGGAGGACGATCGAGAAGGCGCTGAAAAAGCACCGGATCGACATGGGAATCGAGTCGCGGCTGCAATCGGGAAGCACCAGACCGTCACGAATGTCGTATTTGGCAAGCAGCCCGGGGATGGTCGTTGCAAAGATGATATCGCAGCCCTCGAATGCGCTGCGCATCGCCATCAGCTGCTCCCAGTGGCCACCTCCTGACGAGGCTGCGAGAACCTTCAATTTTTTCTCAGTCATAGACAGGCATCTCCTATATTTGACCGATGATAAAAGCGAAAAACCATTCCGTTCGAACAGCGGTGGTGTCACGATCGTTCAGCGGAAGTGTACCATTTTTGGCCCGGTCGGTTGAAGCCTTGAAGTTGATAAACAGCCAATTAGGCATGATGTTTTCGTCTGAAACAGAATAACGGCCAAACTCGTCCGAGCGCGCCCCGCAAACGATATCAGTGAGCGGCATTGGGCCTATATTCCTGATATGCATGTCCGAGAATCCCATTAACCATGCCCGCGCCGCGCAGAACATGGGTGAGGGCACGCATGCCCCAATAAGGTGAAATCAGGATCGCCGGCAGCATGACCAACCCAAGCACGACTCTCGTGGCGCCATAGGCCGCGCGGTAGATCCGGCGCTTCAGGTTGCCGTGCAGGACTTCGCTGACTGCGAAGGTATTGCCGAGCCGGTATTGTCTTTGCAACACCCATTTCCAGGTCATCCGGTTCGCAGGCACGATGTCGTAGACAAGTGCCTTGTCAGCCCAGAAAACCTGCATGCCCCGGCGGATGGCCTGGTTGAAGAAAAGGTAGTCCGTGCCCCCGGTAAAGCGCATCTTCTCTTCAAAACGCAGGTTCCATGAGCGGATCAGCGGATAGTCGAACATGACGTTGTTCGAGGCCGCATAAGAAATGCGTTGACCGTCGGTGTTCTTCTTGCGCTCGAACACCCTTGCCCTGATGAAATATTCCGGCGGGTGTTCGGGATAGACCGGTTGGACGGGACCGTAGACGCAATCTGCGCGGTTTTTCTCCCGGGTCTCCAGCATCGCGTCCAGCCAGCCGTCGACCGGCCATTCGTCATCATCGAGAAAGCAGAAGAGGTCGGTGCCGGGAGGCGCCGAATCCAGCGCGCGATTGCGCGCAAAGGGTATGCCCTGGTTCGGTTCCACGACATAGATCAGGTCATAGGCGCCTGTCTGGCCAAAGCCCTCCACTGTCGCCTTTGCGCTGCCGGTCGCATCATTGTCGACGATCACCATGGTGAGATGATAGGGACGATCTGGATGCCTGACCTGGCGCGTCATCACGTCGAGCAGCTTGGCGATCCCGTCCAGGCGCCGATAGGTCAGCACGCCGACGGCGATCTTCAACGGCGAAACACCTGCCTGACCGGCGCCGACGGAGGAATGCGGGAAGGTTTCTTGCTGGTTCATGACCGTCCTCTCCGCAGCATATTTCCCAAGCGCTTGCGCGCGGCCATCAAGGCCACTTGGGTTGCGGCATCCTCGCCGAACGGACCGCCGGCCAGCGTGTTGCGCGCTTCGCTGCGAAGCTTCAGCAGCGAAGTCGTTTCGGCAATGCCGCCGGCGACCAGGCTCTTGCCGAGCGCCTGCAGCCCATCATAGCGACGCGCCAGTTCCAGCCCGGTCGCGATCATGATCTGCGGGCGTAGCGTTTTTGCCCTGCTTGTGCCCGTGTAGCGGTTCGACGCATGAATGCGCTGGAATGTCAGAGGCGTTTCGACGATGGCGCCGCGGCCGAGAAAGGCAGCGGCGAATTTGAGATAGTTGTCGCTGAGCACGACGCCATCCGCCGCGGACATCGGCAGGATCTGGCGCAGCAGGTCGCGGCGGAAGCTCAAGCCCGATGTCGGAACGGGAAGAGAGGGGAAGCCACCTTTGCCAAGCGTTTCCCGTTTATCGAACAGCGTCACCTGCAGCTCCGCAGGAGGCTGGTCGCCTTCATTGGTCGTCACCCGGTCGAAGCACCAGTCGATCTCGTTGCGATCGTAGATCTCGGTGATCCGCGCGAGCTTGCCGGGCAAAAACGCATCGTCGGCATCGAGGAGAAAGATGATGTCGCCGCTTGCCGCCGCGAAGCCTGCATTGAAGCTCGAGGCCTGGCCGCCGTTTTCCTTCAATACGGTCCGGATCTGTTTCCCGTAGGAAGCAAGGATCTCGCGGGAATCGTCCGTCGACCCGTCGTCGACCACCACCACTTCGAAATCAGGGTAGCTCTGCGACAGAACGCTGTCGATGCATGGGCGCAAAAACTGCCCATAATTGAAATTGTTGATCAGCACCGAGAGTTTCAAATTATCGTCTCCTGGACCAATCGATCACCGCGCCAGCGTCTGGGGCGCGTATCTGCGAATTCCGGCGCGATAACCACGCATGTAGTAATATTTCCAGATGGCCCAGAAACGCTTCTTCGATTGCGGCAGGAGATAAAGCGTGGCTGCCCGACAAGCCCATTGCGCGCTTTCGACCCAGGTTTGCAGCGGAACGCCACTTAGCCTCATCCCTTCGGGAACCTCATCCGGGAAGAGTGCCGGCATGCCGTAGCCGAGCCGTTCGCCCCGTTTCTGTACCCAATCCTCGGTGACACTTGATGCCGGAATCCAGTGATGGACCACGGCTTCGGCGCATCGATAGGATTTGGCGCCATTTGCCGCCAGGCGAATGATGATCTCCGCATCTTCACCCATGGCGAACATCTTTCCGGGAAGAGGACCGATATCTTCCCGGTAGCGCACGCTCGTTCCAAGCAGATCCCGCCGAATGATCGTGTTCGGACCCCAGACTTTCGTCGGATCACACGGTCCGCTTTGCGTTTCGTCGACGATCGCGAAGGTGGATCCCATCGGAATCCAGTCGATAAAGCGGCCCTTCGGTTCTTTTTCCCAATCGGGGACGATACGGCCTCCGAAAACGCCGTAGGCCGGATGAGCGATGGCGCAATCAACGATCGCTTTCAGCCAGTTCGGTTCGGCACGTATGTCGTCGTCCGTAAAGACAACGAGATCTCCCTTTACCCGATCCAAACCCAAATTCAGCGCGCCGGATTTCCCCGGCTTGCGCTGCTGCAGGATGGTGATTGGAAGCGTCTCGCTATACGATTTCAAAAGATCAAAGGTGCCGTCATTGCTGTTGTTGTCGACAGCAATCAATTCCCATCGGTCATGGGGAAGCTCCTGGCGCACCAAGGAATCCAACATGTGGCGCAGCCGCCGGCTGGCGCCATTGTAGGATGCAAAGAGCACGCTGACGAATAGATCCGACATCAGTTACCAACCCTCTTGGTGAAGTCGAAAGAGAAAAGCGTCATATTTTGACTGCCTGTGCGATGTTCGAACGGGACTGATTCCTTACGCGGGGTTTGACCGCGTCTTGCCGAAAAACTCGCGCCTATGACTTTCACCGAGTACCCTCAGCTTACGAAGATTGCGCAACCACCGCCGCGGTTTGGTCAGCACGCCGCGGTTCAGGAAATACTGTCGTAGCAGGCTCGGTGCCTGGCTATGCGATCCGCCATGGGCAACCCGATAGACCGCCCCACGAAAGGGAAGCTTCGTGAGCGGCGCTCCGCGTTGGGCAAGGATGTTCGCAATGCGGACATGGCTGCCGAGCATCGACTTGATCCAGTCGAGCGAAGCATCCTCAAAGCGTTCCGGCAGTTCATAGAGATCGGCACGAATGATCAACGAGGTACCGCAGAGATGGCTGAAGTCGTCGTGGCCAAACAGGAAATTGCCGCCATCGTCCCAGATGTAACCGTGGTCGATCGTCCATCCGTTGGCGTCCCGATGATCGGATACGTGCTGAACGATCCTGGAGCTGACGAAGTCATCGTCATCGACAATCATGAAGAAACGACTGTCGGTGGCGTTCAACATGCCACTGAGTACGCGACGGCCTTTGTCTGCCCGGAACGCATCAAGGAAGTCTTCCTTGCTGCCCTTTCCGAGCTCATGCAGGTCGTTCGGCGGAAAGGTGACGCGCACCGCGGAAAATTTCTCCGGCAAATCGGGCAAGTCGGCCCCTTCGTTTGCGACGATGATTCCGCGCCAATCTCCATTGGTCTGGTTGGAAATGGAGGTCACGGTCTGGCTGAGGTTCGCCTTCAGCCTGCTCCAATCACGGGCATTGTCCTGATGTCGGACCGGGATAATGAAGGTGACAAGTGGCATCGAATGACCCCCTTAAGCCCGCAAGCTCACAGCTTCTTTTTGATCGGCACGCCCCTTGGACGCCTGACCACGCGCCCACTCGATTCCGTCCTCGAGCGAGGTTGCCTTATATGAAAGGTCGGTTCCGCCGGAGAAAGCATTCATGAAGCGGCGGATCTTTCCATAGCTGTTATCAAGCACGGCATGCGGGCGACCGAGCAGCAGCGAGCAGATATGGACGTGCAGGCGATCGGTCACGATTGCGCGGGCGCGCGAAATCTGACTGATGCCGCGCTCGAAGCGGTTGTGTGCCGCAGCATCCAACCTGCGCAAGGCAACTTCGCTCGGCTTCAATGCGAGATAAGCCGAAGCTACCCCCAACCTCTTGGCGATATCGACCTTCCGTTTCGACTCGGTAATCCAGTCTTCCACAGGAATATCGGAAGGAATCTCGCGATCGGTACCGCCCACCCGTTCCGCATCCTCGCGCAACATGGCGAGGACGGGGATCTGTGTCGCCCTTTCCGGGAGCGGGCCGATGGCAAAAGCCATATCGGGGCACAGTCGTACGGCGCAGTCGAAGTGTTTTTCGGAAAACTCCTTCGATTCCTCGTCGCGCACAAGCAGCACGAAATTCTTGTGGCGCCCGATTGCCCGTTTGGATTGCTCGATGCGTTCAGGCGAGCTGTAGTGGATCGATTGCGGGAACTGGATGATCTGCCGATCCGGAAAACGCTCCATGATGGCTTCGCGAAAATCCTGGTGGGCAACCCAGATATCGCCGAAATTGCCGCCGCCGTGAATGAAGATCGGGCCGGTCGGTACCCGCCGTTTCAGTTCGTCGGCGGAGAAGTCGTACAGCCTGGAAACATAGTCCGGGCGCTTGCCGAAGCGATCCTTGAGATAGGCCATCTCACCCAGCCAGATTGCCGAGTCGCCGCAATTGCGGATGTCGGGAAAATCGAGAATCGCAAGCGGTTCGTCGCGCGAGACATAGTCCTTCAGGCAATCATGGATCATGCCATTGAGTTTTGCGATCAGCTCCGATCTGGATTGGCTGGTCATTCTGCCTCTCTTGTTTGTGTTCGTTTAGCTTCAGGCCGACTTGGCTACGGCAATACGTTTGGCTTTTGACAGGAACTTGACAAAGATACGCTGAACTTCGGTTTCCGGCCCGTTTGGCTTGTTCATCGCGAGCCAAAGGACAAAGCTGGAACCGATATAGATGATGCCGCCGGTGATGAGCAGAATGGCCAGATGAAGGGTCAAGCCCAGCTTATCAGTAGGCATGCTGAGGAAATGCGACAATCCTAGGACGCCGACTGCCATCAAGGCAACACTGGCAAGCGCGCGGAAGTTGGCGCCGAGCTGTTGGAAGAATGGCAAGTTGATCAAGCGCTTGACGAGAAGCATGTTGACCACGGTGGAAATCAGGCCCGTCAACACGCGCGCATAAACGACGCCAGGAAGCCCGGCCATCATGAGACCAGCGATGATGATGGGAACGCGAACCACCAGCATCTGCGTGTCGCGGATGAACAGCATCTTGGTATGGCCCTTTGCCATGCCCAGCGGCTGCACGAGCGAACCCAGGGTCTGCAGGGCGAAGACCGATGCGAGCGCCTGGACGATGAAGATCGCGGGAACCCACTTCTCTCCCAGGGCAAGCCGCATCATTGGATCGGCCACGACGGCCATGCCGATTCCCGCTGGAAGCGCCACCGCCGCCAAAAGCGCCTGGGCGCGCTGATAGGCCGCGATCAGCCGGACCGGGTCGTTGCGGACTTTCGAAAAGCCGGGATAAATAGTCTGGTTCAACGGTGCGGTCGCTTCGCGCGTCGGCAGCGTCGACAGGGTGTTGCCGACCGTATAATGGCCAAGCTGTGTGGCGCCCAGCATCTTGCCGATCAGCAGGTATTCGATGCGCCAGTTCAGCGTGTTGACGATCTGTCCGGCCGTCAGCCACACCGAGAACGAAAACAATTCGCGTGCATGACGAAAGGTGATGCGAGGCCAGAACGGCAGGACGGTGTAGGAAACGATGATATTGGTCACTTGATAGGCGAGGGTGCCGATAACGAGCGCCCAATAGCTATGATAGATGGCCGCGATTCCCACCGTGACGACAAATCCGACCAGCTTTTGCGAGACGTTGAGGACGAATTCCTGCCAGAAGATCAGGTCACGCTGGAGCATGACACGGCGCGGATTGGCTAGCCCGCTGAGCAGCAGGCTGAAACTCAAGGCAAGCATCACGCTCGTCAGCCGCGGCTCGTTATAGAATTCGGCGATCGGATAGGAGGCGGCGGCAAACAGCAGCGCCAATACCGCGCTTCTCGTCACGCTCAACGTCCACACCGCGCTGAAATGCGTTTCGCTTGGAGATTCGTGGCGGATAAGCGCCTGATTGAGCGAGAGTTCGGTGACCGAACTCAAGATGACCTGGATCGTCGTTGCAATGGCGACGAGACCAAAATCAGCCGGCACGAGATACCATGCGAGCACAAAGGTGCTGAGTGCCGAAAGTCCGTTGACGATGGCGCGGGACAGACTCAGCCACATGCTGCCCTGAATCAGGCGGTCGGTAACACTGCTCATGGGCGAACGGCTCCTGAGGTCAACAACATCGACCGTCCAAGCGGGCTGCACACCCATTCCGAGTGCGTCTCCCTCTTGCAGGAGCAAAGGGTGTTGATGGAGTTGGAAAGCATCATGCTTTGTTGCCTCGTCACGGGGTCTGCGACATTAAAGGGCGCTTGCCGTCTGCGTGGAAAAATCTTGCTTCAGCCGGCCCAGTTCGGCCAGCATTTTCTCGTGCGCTCTTACGATAGCCTTGTCGGAGCTGAGCTGTCCTTGCTTCTCGGCTACCCGCTGCAGCGTCTTGACGGTAGAGCCGAAGACATAGTTGCCGGTCAGTTGCCGGATGCGGCGGTGGCGGAACGTGATGTTTTTCAACAGGTAGGTGTTCTTCCGCACCAGCGACGCTCCGGCTTCAACCAGGTTCGACGGGCCGATCGGATCGAAATCGATCTCCAGATCCAGCGCACTCGCCCAATCATACCATTTGGCGCGATTGCCGGGTGCGATCGGCCGGATCGCCCGCCAGGGAACGCGGAGCGCATCGGATATGATGCAGCCATGCATCGCCTCGGAGACGACCTTATGCGATGCGCTGATCTCGGTTAGAACCTTTTCCACCGACCAGCGGGGATCGATATAGTGGATGCCGGCGAGATCGCAGACTTTATCCCAGCTGCCGTACATGGCGCTTTCGTAGTGCGGCATGAAGGAGACGGGATAACGCTTCTCGATGCTTTTGGCATCCCAGCAGCTGCGCGTGAGGATGCCCGAATCGCCGATCGCGTAGCTTGGGTCGATGCCGAGGATTTCCGCGGTCTTCTTTCCGCGCACGAAATAGAACGTCCAGTTGCCGTCGACTTTCGGCGGGTTGGTATATCCGCCATAGCCTGAGCCGAAGACGATCTTCTGCATCTTCGGATCGAAATTGTCGTAGAGGATCGAGCCGATGCCGAGAAAGAGCTGGCTTTCGTCTTCGTCGAAGAAGCCGGGCAGCAGACGCTCCCAAAGCCAATGGTTCAGTTCGTCGCCAAAATTCTCGTGTTTCCCCCGGTAGGCAAACATCTTCATCGTGCTTCTCCAGTCGGCAAGTGCGTCACGATCTGCGAGACCGTGTCGTCTTCGCGGGCCATGCGTCCGTAACGCGAAATGATCTTGATGTCGCTGCGGATTATCTTTGCCGGGTTGCCCGCCACGAGCGAGCGCGGCGGAACGCTCTTGGTCACCACCGAGCCGGAGCCGATGACGCATTCGTCGCCGATCTCGACGCCGGGCAGAATGATGCTGCGGGCGCCGATGAAGCAGCGTTTGCCGATTCTCGTGTGAAGATAGAGCCCGCGTGTGAGATCGTGGGTCAGGATAGCCGCCTCAAAGGCGACATAGGTTTCCGCGCCGATATGCAATCCCTTCGGATTGGTCTTGTCGAACCGCACGCTCAACGAAAAGCTGGCCGTCGGATCGATGTCCATTCCCCAGAACTTCGTATAATAGAGCCATTTGGCCTTCACAAATCCGTTCCGCAGCGGGCGAAATACGTTCAGTCCCCACTTCGGCTTTTTTCCTGTCTGCACCATCAAGTCCGACCCCGGCTGGCAAATTCGTCTAGCACGGAACTGTAATAGTCCTCGAGCATCCCCGTCTGACGACGTAAGTCGAAGCGCTCGGCCACCAGAAGCGGTGCCCGCGCGCTAAAGGCTGTCCACAAGGCCTGGTCGTTGAGCAGCCTTCCGACCGCCTCCGCCATTCCCGCGACATCCCGCTCCTCCACGAGATAACCAGTTTTCCCCTCTTCGATCGCTTCGCCCACGCCTCCCGAGCGAAATGCGACGACCGGAGTCCCGACGGCTTCCGCCTCGAGATTGGCGAGGCCGAAAGCTTCGGCGTGACCATTATCGAGGGTCACGCTTCCATGGAGATAAAGCTCCGCACTGGCGAGCAGATCCCTTATCTCAGTCTGCGACAGATTTTCATGGATCGTGACGCTTGGCAAGGAACGACGTGCCAGTGCTTCGATTTCCTCCTTCAACGGACCCTGGCCGACCATGACGAATTCGACCGGGGTACCGGCGGCAGCCACGCGCGAAAGCGCATCGATCATGAAACGATGGCCCTTGTAGTCGACGAAACGGGCAATGGAAACCACGAGCCCTTTTTTTCGCGGACGAGGCTCCATTTTGAAGAGGTCGAGGTCGATGCCGATATGATGGCGATAGACGCGCTCGGCGCGAAAGCCGAGCGCTAGCAGCCGGTCGCGGATGAAATCGGAAACGGCGATGTTCCAGCTGTTCCAGCCGGCCATCTCGCTTCGGCCTTTGGCGAAGAAGCGCACCTGATTGAAGCCGCCCGGCTTTTTCGGATCGCCGCCATAGGTGGCGTCGAAGCCGTGGAACGTCGTGACCAGCGGCTTGCCGGCGGCGCGCGCCAAGGGGCCGATGACATAACCGTTCTTGCCGAAATGGGCGTGAACGAGATCGGCTTTGCCGATCGCAGGAAAGAGGAAGGGAAGGCCGATCTGCGGGATTTTCAGAAGCAGTTCACCGACTCGCGCAACGGGGGATCGACGGATGTCATGAACCGGAACAGTGGATTTTTTTGTATGGGCCGAAGAAATGCGCGAGCCGGCAAGAATTTCAGCTTCGAAAGAACGAAACGCTACTGCCTGGTTGAGAACAAATGCCTGGCTGGCAGGCAAAAATTTTTCCACATAAATAACGGCCTTTTTCATGAATCTGTTCGCGTCTCCGTTGTCTTGCGCATCACATTGCCTCTATTGCCCGCCGGATACCATCAATCGCACTTCTCGGCGCATTATTGTCGTCGTAAAGATTAACGCGCTTAGTGCAAGCCGCATTGGGATCGGCCCCCTTCTCATCGCGATCGGCATATTTTTCCGACATGCCCCATACTGTCACGCCTTTCAAGTCGCCATGCTCAGCCGCCACGGTGATCACGTCGCTGAAAATATCGGCGTAGGACGCCGGCGTGAAGCCTTTGTCGCGGTTCAGGAAGTGGCAGGAGGCATCGAGCTCGGTAATGAAAACGCCGATTCCCATCTCCTTCAGCGCCGCACAGAAGCGCCCCATTCCCTCCGGATCGATCCGGTCGAGGCCGGGGCGGAAATGCGCCTGCAGCCCGACCGCATTGATCGGCGTTTTCTTCGCGACGAGATCCTCGACGATTTTCAGGATCCGCGCGCGCTTCTGTTCGAACACGTCGGATTTTTTCTCCAGATGCGTTTCGTTGAGCACCAGCGTCGCGTCGGGATTGGCCTGGTGCGCCATGTCGAAACTCATGCGGATATATTCATCGCCAAGAAGGCGTCGGAAAACGCAATCCCGCAGGTCCGGTGCATCATACTCCAACGGCTCGTTGACCACATCCCAAGCATCGATCGAGTTCTTATAGCGAGTGACAACCTGTTTTATGTGACGGTTCATGGTCGCCTGAATGGTCTTTGCATCCGTGATATCAGACACCCACTCCGGGACGCGATACCAGATCAGCGTATGTCCATAAACCCTCATGTTGTTTTTGCGTGCAAATGCAACCATACGGTCGGCGCTGCCGAAGCTGAAAACGCCGGGTCTCTTTTCCGTGGCATTCCACTTCAGCTCGTTTCGCGGCGTTATTGAATTGACGTTGTCGATGTAGATCTCGGAAGCGATTGGATCGTTGATGTTTTGCAGATCGATTGCCGATCCGAATCGGAACGACTTCCTGTCGGCAAGGGCGCGTAGCCCTGCAGCCGGAGGCACCTGTGCAAAGGCGTGGCCCGCCCTGGCATATAACAGAGCGAGCGGAACCGAGGCGAGGAAGCGTCTTCTATTCATTCTATCTCTCACTGTTGGCTTTTTTCATGTCCGCGGTGGAAATTGAAGGGCCGGGCTCGTCGGCAATGATCCATCGCGGGGTTCGCGTTCAATTGAGTAGAGTAATGCAACCTCAAATATACTTTCGCCGCAGGGGATATTGTCAGTATCTGATAGACTTTTCAGGATGCTCCAAGATATGAATCTTTGCGGAGGGTCGCTCGTGATGGAAGATTGGTTTAGCTATCTGATGAGCTGTTTTCCTATGGCATTTCATAATGCCGTTTTTTTTATGGCGACTGCACGAAACGCTCTATCCCTTCTCGATGACTGGCAGTTCATAGCCCTTGCTCTCGGCGTCATCGGCATCATTTTCCTCCTCTCTGCAGCGCTCGTCAGAATGTCGTGGCGGCTGCGTCGGTCGGAGATCGTCATCCGCTCGCTGAACGAAGATCTTGCGCAAGTCACGCAGGATCTCAATGTCGAGCGTGTCTGGCGTCTGGCGGGTGGGGACAGCACCGAACGGCCGAGTGCGGACAGTTTGAAAGAGCTTTACAGGCTTCTGGCCAGACATCACGACGATGCAAGTTACATGGCGTGATCAGCGCTAATGCGGATGCTCACGGCTCTCTGCCGGCGCCTCGGGATCGGGTGGCGTGGAGACCGATTCCGGTTGCTCGCTGCCGATCTCGGCTGCGGGGTCTGGCGATGGAAGCCATATTTTGCTCGAAAAGTAATTTCTCGTTCTTTTCTGAGGTCCTGAAGTGGCATCCAACGACAGTGTAAAATTATAATTCCCGGGATTGAGCACCTCGCGGGTGAAGCTGATGCTCGCTCCGAAGCCGTCTTCCTTGATGTCCTTCAGATTCTTGATCGCGTCGAGCGTCTCGTGAAAATCGAGCCATTGTGGCTGCCGCAGCATGATTTGGAAGATTTGCAGAATGCCGGGGTCGAGCTGGCCATTTTGATCCGTCTCGGGATTGATGATTTTCACGCGCATATTGTTGATCGTGCCAGCGGCGTCACCCCGAACGATCACAAAGATAGAGTTCGGGAGCTGGTCCTTCTGTCGCTTGCCGCTGTGCTCAAAAAAGCATTCGAACGTATCGGCGTTGAAGCTCGCCGCCGCCCAATCGCTGGTTTCTATACCGGCATCGCGCAGCGCCGCGCACATTGCGGCGCCGGATATCCGCCATGTCCGTAGAAAAGTCGACGCGGTCTGCGCCGCCGGTGGTTCGATGAGATGCACGGGAAGCGTGAAGGTGACAGGTGGTTTCGGGCGGGGAAGGGCTTTGGGCGGAGGCCTAACCTCAGGAGGAAAGAGATCGTAGCCAAAATAATGGCCGACCGTCTTCAAGTGTTTCATGTCGTTGGAAAGAAGCACCGTTCCCATGATTAGCGAGAGGGAAATCGTCAGCAGCAACCAGAAGACCACGGGAACCCGCGGTTTCCCCAACGGCTGTTTCGCATATGCGGACGACGAATTATCGGGCAAGCTTGTCTTCTCCGGCACGCGAGAAGGGTTTCGATCGGCTGTCTAAATCAAGCAGTATACATTCATCCGTTAAATATCTTTGGCTTCGTGTCGGCAATTGGGCACTTTAAGGGCCGGCATCAGGGGAGGGCTGCAGATTTCGGCAGGGACGCTTCAACACCGTCACACGCGACAATCTCCAATGCAGCCCTGCAATTGCAGGGATGGATACCAGGATGACCTCGAAGCGATTGTATCGTTTTGTTTTCTTGGCAACCCCACGGATTTTTAGCGTTATTTCGGATGTTGGGCGTTTATTTATGTATAATCTAGTTTAAGTAAATAATACTTACAATTGTTTTTGCCTATTCTGCGTTGTAAATTCCTTTATCGCGTATAGGTTTTGTTTTTTATTATAAAACTTTAGATTATAATTTGACTATTATTATTGTCTGTCGGTTGCTGGTCAGGTTTAATCAAATTTTCGACGTATTCCTGGATAGGGTCTACCGCGCAATCGCCGAGGGGGAGGGGCATGTCCGTCGAGCTAGATGCAACCACCTATATTCACGCCAAGCCGACAACCGCGCATTCCTACATCTTGCCTTCCGTGCTCGACGTGCTCGAGAGCCATTTCGAAGGTTCTGCAGAAAACGACGTCTTTGATTTGGGATGTGGCACCGGCGGCGCAGCAGCGGCTCTTGCGCGACATGGGTATTATGTCGTCGGCGTCGATCCTTCCAGCGACGGCATCGCCAAGGCCAATGTCAATTATCCCGACCTGCCGTTGAATGTCGGCTCGGCCTATGACGACCTTTCCAGGGAATATGGCACATTCAATGCCCTGATCAGCCTTGAGGTGGTGGAGCATGTCTACGATCCGAAGGCATTCATCTCGACGGTGTACGATCTCGTGAAGCCGGGCGGTATCGCAGTCATGTCGACGCCCTATCATGGTTACCTGAAGAATCTTGCCCTGGCTGCGCTGGGGAAAATGGACGACCATTTCATGCCGTTGAAGGAACATGGTCATATCAAGTTCTGGTCGAAAAGCACATTGAGCACGCTGCTGCTGGATGCCGGCTTCGACAATATTCGTTTTGAATATGTCGGAAGGATTCCTGTTTTCGCCAAGTCGATGATCGCCGTCGCTCAAAAACCTCTTTGGCGGCGGCGTCGCAGTGGCGCATCTCCCAGAGAGCATTCGTTCCCGCGAAATGGGCGATAGAGCGCAGCGCATATCCGCGCCAAGCGGCGCCCGCTGTAATAATCCACAGGTTGTTTTTTACTGTGTGTGATGCTGAAAAAAATCCTTACGAAATATTTACTTTTAGTTGCATTCTTGCTTAAACTCTCCATTATACAGCTGGCGTGCTGATAAAGCGGGAGACTTATTCACATGAAGGCTAAATCGCCGAATTCTATCGACGTCTATGTTGGCAATCGCGTGAGAGTTCGGCGAAAGACGCTCGGGATGACCCAGCACGGTTTGGCCGAACTTCTGGGCATTACCTTCCAGCAGATCCAGAAATACGAAAAGGGAACGAATAGAATCGGCGCCAGCCGTCTTCAGCGCATATCCGAGATTCTTCGCGTGCCCGTCGGCTTTTTCTTCGAGAACGGCGGCGCTGGACCGATCGAGGGCGAGACGAGCGAGTTGAACAAGTTTTTGTCCTCGAAGGAGGGGCTGGCGCTCAACAAGGCGTTCATCGCCATCGAGGACCCGAATATCCGGCAAAAGCTGGTAGCATTGGCCAAAAGCCTGGCGGTCGCGGGATTGACTGACATCGACGGTGAGTTGCAGGATCCGGTTGTGAACGGCTGAAGGTGCACCTTGCTTCATTTGCAGACGTTCGGCGATCTACGGTTGATCGACGCGAATGGCGAACCGGTTCGCTATCCGATCAAGGGCCTGTTGATGATGGCCCATCTCTACGCGGGTGCGAGCCATGAGCTCAGCCGGTATGAATTGGCGCAGTTTCTATGGAGCGATGTCGAAGCCGAACTGGCGCGGCTCAATCTGCGCAAACTGATTTCCCGCATCCGCGAGACGGACGGCGGGCGGGCCGAAATACCCTTCGATTTCACCGCCACCACGGTTCGCCTCAACACGCAGGCGGTTTCCAGCGATCTGGATGTCTTTCGCACCGCCGGTCCGCCGCTGGAGCGGCTGAATGCGATCGCCGAACTGACCCAGCGCGGCTTCATCGGAAATATCAAACCAGCGACAAAGCTAATAGATACCTGGATGAGGGCGCAACGGGACGCTCAGGCGCTGCAACTGCGGCAAGCATTGCTGGATGCGCTGCCTGATGTAGAGAAGTCGGGGGCTGCGCGCATCATTTCGAGCGCCGCTCTGCAGATCCTCGAACGGGATCCGAACGACGAGCAGGTCCGAGCCTTTCTGCAACAGCTATCGGGCGGTTCATCGTTCGGCGAGAGATTGCCAAGCGGCAATGGTCCTGCAAGGGTGGAGGTGAAGCGCGCTGAGACCGGTGGCGCGACCTCTGCCGATATCGAACGCGCATCGCTGCCGCTGATCCTGCCTCGGCTGGTGTTGCTTCCCCCGACTTCGAAACACGCAGATGCCGGGCTGGCGCTTGCGAGCGCCCTGATCGAAGACGTCACGATCGAACTCTGCGCGCTTCGAAATATTTCCATCGTTGCACCGCATACGGCCGGACAAATCCGCCGGGATTCCGAGAAGGCGACCGTCGTCGCCCGCCATTCGATCGCCTATCTCCTGGATACGCGGTTCTCCGACGAAGGATTGTTCGCGCAGCTGATTTACTTCCCCACGGACGAGATCATCTGGGCCCATCGCTTTGTGATGACGCCTGATACGCTGCCCCGGCAGAGACGGCTGATCGCGCAGCAGTTGACCTTGTCGGTGGCCCGCGAACTGGCTGAAAAGGAGGAAGAGCGCTTACGCTTCGAAGCCAACCCTGAGGCCTATCACGCTTATCTCGTCGGCTCGAGCCTGATGAGCAAGCTAACATTGCCGCATATCCGCCGGGCACGGAAGGCTTTCAAGCAGTCGCTGTCGCATAAGGCGGATTTCTCTCCATCGTTTACCGGGCTGGCGAGAACCTTCACCAGCGAATGGCTTGTGACGGCGCAGGGGAATAATGAGCTGCTGCATCTGGCAGAGCAGAATGCGCTTCGGGCGATCGAGCGGGATCCGGCATCGGCGGCGGGCCATCGCGAGCTTGGCGTCACCAAACTCTATCTCGGCGATGTCGATGCCAGCGTCGCCGCACTTCATCTGGCGGAGGAGCTCAGCCCGCATTTTGCCGACGTCATCTACAGCCATGCCGACACGCTCGTGCATGCATCCCGTCCGGGCGATGCGCTCGCCAAGATCCAGAGAGCGATTTCGCTCAATCCGATCGCGCCTGATGCCTATCTCTGGTGTGCTGCGGGAGCGAGCTTCTTTCTGGAACAGTACGAGGAGGCCATTGCCTATGTCGAGGCGATGAAAGACAAAGCGCCGGCCCATCGCATCGCTGCGGCCAGTTGCGCAATGATCGGCGATCGAAAACGGGCGCTCTTCCATCGGCAGCGCGCCGAGAGCATCAACCCGGTGTTCGACGTCGAGAAGTGGCTCGCCATCGTTCCCTTCAAGGAGCAATGGCAAAAGGAGCTTTATCGGGAGGGCCTGTTGAGGGCTGGTTTTTAACAATCACTTAGGGGCATTACATGGCAAAGGCAGTCATTATTGGAATACCCGGCGAAGCAGGTCTCTGGCTCGCCGACCTCGATGCGGGCACGGTCAAGCCTCTCAATCCGACGGGGGATTTGGCAACCGCAAACGGCCTACGCAAAGCCGGCGGTACATTCGTAAAGAACGTCGACCTCGGCGTCGCCGTTTCGTCGGCGCAGGTCGCCCTTTCCGGTCACGTCGACGGCTGAGCCGGCATTCTGACGCACCGGTCGATATATTCCGATAGAAGCATGTCGCCGCGGGAAACTCTTTCCCGCGTCGAACCTCTTTTGGCCAGGTTCGGCATTACCAGGGTCGCGCGACATACCGGGCTGGATGACACCGGAATCCCCGTCTGGTGCGCATACGCCCCGAATTCGCGGTCGATCGTGATTGCCCAGGGAAAGGGCCTGACCGATCTCGACGCCAAAGTATCCACCGTCATGGAAGCGCTCGAGCGGGCGGTTGCGGGCGAACCCTCCGTCGATCTCGTCCGCGGCACTGCTTCCCGTCTGCAGGCGATGGGGCACAAGGCCGAAACGCTGAACTGCCTGACCGCTCTTCATAAATCCGATCTCGGATCGGACGAGGAGACTGAATGGGTTGCCGGCGTTAATATCCTCACCGGCGATGAGGTTTATATCCCTTTTGAAGCGGTGGTGCTCGACCGGACACGCGACGCGCGATACTGGATGTCTTCGGACGGTCTGGCATCGGGAAACAATATCGAGGAGGCGATCCTTCACGGCGTCCTGGAGCGCATCGAGCGTGATGCCCATGTGCTGTGGCAGGTGAGCGGGGAAGCGGATCGTTATGCCGGCTGCGTCGATCCCCGCGGCTTTGAGGATGGCGCCCTGGACGGGCTGATCGACAAGATCGAAGCATCGGGATTGGCACTGAAGCTCTTCGATATCACCAGCGATATCGGCATCCCCTGTTTCACAGCCACGCTAGGCCCGCGGGATATTGGCGGCGACAGGGACATTCGCCTTGTCGAGGTCACCGGCGGCGCCGGTGCGCATCCGTCTCCCGTGCGCGCGGCCATTCGGGCGGTGACGGAGGCCGTGCAGTCCCGGCTGACCTATATCAGCGGAGCCAGGGACGATATTACCCCTGCAACTTTCTCAAGATCGTTGCCGCCGCTGATGCGGCGGGCCTTCGATGCTGTTGCCGCACCGCCTGTTGCCGCCATCGGCAGCGGTGGGGAGGCCGGATCTCGGCAATGGGATCTGGCGCAGCTGCTGCAGCACGTGCTCGATGCGCTGCGACAGAGGCAGATCGCTTCGGTGATTGCCGTGCGCCTCAGCGAGGAGGCGCTTCCCTTCAGTGTCGTCAAGGTTGTCATCCCCGAACTTGAAAATCCGGAGGGCGCGCGCGCCCGGCGGTTTGGAACGCGGGCGCTTGCCAGGGCGATAGGCTTTTGAAGATCATTTTCGCAGGCCCCAGTCTTCCCGATGCGACGTCGCTGGCCGGCGAGGGGATCCGCGTCATGCCGCCTGCCACGCAAGGCGATGTCCTGGCTCAGGTGGAGCAGGGCGCCAATGTCATCGGCCTGATCGACGGCGGCTTCGAATATGCCGCGCCGGTCTGGCACAAGGAAATTCTCCATGCTCTTTCGCTGGGCGTCGCGGTTCTCGGGGCGGCAAGCATGGGCGCGTTGCGGGCTGCCGAATGCCATTCGTTCGGCATGGTCGGGATCGGTCGCATTTTCGACGATTATCGCAGCGGCCGGTTGGTTGACGATGCCGCCGTCGCACTTACGCATGCGCCAAGCGCGCTTGGCAGCAAGGCGCTGACGGTGCCCCTCGTCAATGTCAGCGCAACGCTCGATGCGATGGAGGATGGCGGACTGCTGGCAAGCGGGTTGCGCCGGGAGCTCGACGATGCCGCAGGCGCGATCTTTTTCAAGAAACGGACATGGCGGGCGATCGTCGAGCAATGCGCAGGGCTGACCGAACCGGATCGTCCGCGACTGTTGGCGGCCCTTCTGTCGAATGCCGTCGATCAAAAGCGCATCGATGCCTTGGCATTGCTGAAAGCCGTGCAGGAGGCGCGCGACAGTCGTTCGAATGCCGATCTGCCCTGGACACTGCACGAAACCCCGTTCCGGACACGCCCAGCATTGTGAATCGAAGATGACGATGGTCACCGGGGGTTGTGTCACGCTTTTTTCACGGGCTCGATCACGTTTGCGCGCGTATCATGCCTTCAATTCGTTGGAGAAATGGGCATGGGCGTGACATCGGTTGTCAAGATAGACGCAGACCAAGGGGCGGAAGACGGTCTGGAGGAGCTTGTCGCATTGGCGCGAATGATTGCCTATGCGCGACAGGTCGCTCAGGATGTCAAACTGCAATTCGCAACGAATTGCCTCGACCTGGCGCTCGAGGCCGTCAAGCAGGAGGTGGGGGAGGGTTTGACCAGGGAACTGGCTGAATTGAGTTCTCCGGTTCCGCAAGTGAGTGTGAGAAGTCATTAGTACGGCGCGTCCGATCGGACGGGCTGAAGAAACTCCACCGCTTCAAACCCGCGCATAACCCCGAAAATCGGCTTCGATTTTCGGGGTTATTTCTTGCGCTTGCGCAACCGGGCAATCGTCAATCGAACGGAGCCGCTTGTTTCAACCGCCGTGAGGCAACGCGCTGAAGCCGACGCCCGGTACGGGCCCATGGTTCGGCGCTTAATGTCGATTTTAGGTTGGGGAAGGCCGGCTCGTTTCCGGCCGCTGGCGCTTGGTTTAGAAGCTGTTCGATATCCATCTCACGGATGGCTTCGAAGCGAGGGGTAAGCGCTTTCGCTGACGTTGCCTCCCGGCAGGGAAGCGGCGGCGATTTCGGGTTTCACTTGTGCTCTGGACATCGGCCGCTTGCCGGCCGATCCCTGCTTTCAGTGGGTCAAATTGCGCTTCTGAGCCAGCAGCAAAATGTAATCGTCGGCAATGTCTGCGATGGCCATTGCCACTTCCGCCGGATCGCATCCGTCGACCTTGGTATTTGCAATGAACTGATAGACCGCCTTCTCGATCTGCTTCCGGCAGATCATCACGCGCTCATCGTAACCAAATTCCGGAATCTGCGATGCTATATCACTCATCAGGTCGGCTCCCTCACTACTTACAGTGACCATGACACAAATTATAAGTTGAGCAAGCAAATGCTTTATGAACGGTTAATTCGCTGCCGAGGTGAGACCATTTCGACACAGGTTAAGCATGTCGTCGAGGATCCGGCGTATTGAAACAGGGGTTTTTGACTACGCTCGGGCATATCTATTGTTTCGTTTCGGGACACTCGCCAAAGACGGCCGATGCTTCCTACGTCGCGGATTTTGCGTCGGTATTTCAAGCGGCGAGGGCGAGCCCATATGCCGACGTTCGAAATGATAGAGCGAATGTTGCTGGCCGGGTTTGTCGGTTCAACCCGCGGAAATCTATTAAAAATGTATATTTATCAATATGTTGCCTTTTGCTTGGTCGTATGGCTTTGTATCGGCAAGTTTCCGAGGCGCGGCCATCCCCGAATTTTGGACCATCGGCTGTCGTAACCTCACCAGCAATACCGGCAGGTTGTGGGAGATGTTGAGAATTCGAAGCGGACATCGCTTTCGGCAGATTTTCCGGTTCCAAAGTAAAGCTAAAGCCGACATCGGTGAACATGAAATGTACCGAATAGACTGAGATGGCCAATTTACGAAAGAAATTCAAATTTATCAAAAGGTAAAATTATGGATTTCAAATAATGGTTGTATTTAAGTATCAATTGCAAAAAGATATAGGGCTTCTATTACAATAGTCTCAGGATGCATTATTCTTGATGAGTTTTGCGATACTTATAAAGTTCTATCTGGTGATGACATCAGATTGATGAAGACTGTTTCGCCTCCGAAAATATCCTGAAATCGATTGAGGCCTCGGTTAGAATATCGACCAAGGAGAGCCGGCGCTTCGACATTTGCCGCTGCGGGAGTTTCGCGTCGGGCCGATCTCAATGGGGCAATATCGTCACCCCCCACTCCGATCCACGGCTTTGATGCAGCCATTACAGCGATCGTATTTGCGGCAACCTGCCATCAGGCAAAGTTGAGGACCCGTCGGGGTGGGTGACGGGTCCTCTGGTAGGAATGTTTGCACAGTGCGCGGCTATGATGACAGTTAAATTTGATATTGTCACAGATCATTATTGGGATGATTGTTATTTTTATAGATTAATTGTTTTTTACTGACGGTAATTCTGCTTTGAAATCGAGCTTTCGAATATGGAATGACGAGATATTCAGAGGCAGATGGAGGTGTTATTTGTCAAAGCTTTAGACATTTGACAATGCTCGATCCTTGGCGCGATATGGGCGCCGAGCCAAAGGCGCCAGAGCTAATAGCCGACAGGCTCAGGCGTCCTGCGGCGAGGTCGCCGGCGAGCATTCGCCAGACCGGTCGATCTCCGACAAGCGCCTGAGCAATGCCTTGGTTCTAAAGCGCGACCAACCGCCGACCAATGGGATAAGCGGGTCTATCTCATCGAATTTCCCGAAATTCTTTTGCTTTGGTTGCCTGGCCGGCCAGGCTTTGGACAAGGCCCTGCGTGCGGCCCTGTTGGCTTTTGACAGGATCAATTTGACTATGACGCCGGAAGCAAGCAGTGGACTATGATGATAAATCTGTTTGAGCGAGGCAGCGGCGCTGGGCCAATCTTTCAAAGCGGCAAATTTTGAAAATGCATAAAGATGCGCCGATGCGCGGGCGCAGCTGACGACAAAGGCCGGAAGTGTCGGATTACGGGCAATACACTGCTCGCTCACAGCGAGAAGGGATCGCGCCATACGCGATCTATCGGCAGACATGGCTTCGGAGTGAACACGATATCCCACCAGCCCCAACGGCACCGTCTCGATCTTGAAATGCTCGGCAGTGCGAAGTTCGAAATCGAAATCCTCGCACCCTCCAATCCCCTGTCTTGCGTAACTTGGATCGTAGCCGCCGATCTTGTCGATGACGGCGCGGCGAACCATGAAACCGCTGCCATTGCCGACGAAGCGGAATACGAGATGACGGCTGAGAATGGAGTCCCGGGCGCTCAGCGACGAGCCGGATTTCGTGCAATATCCCTCAGGATCAATGAAGCGGTGCAGAGAATAGACCGCGCCCCAGCTGTCCGGCAGGCGATGGAGCGCCGAAAGCATTCTTTCGATATAGGTCGGATGCCAGATGTCATCGGCATCGAGGAAAGCGATATAGGGGGAGTTCGATGCCTGAATCCCGGTGTTGCGGGCGGCAGCGACGCCGTGGTTTTCCGTCGACAGAATCCGGATCCTTGGATCTCCATCGGCGAAGCGGCGACAGATGGAAGCGGTATCGTCCGTCGAGCCGTCGTCGATGATGACGATCTCCAGCGTCTTGTGGGTCTGGTCGACGACCGACTGCAGCGTCTCGGCAAGGTAGGAGCTGGCGTTATAGGCAGGAACGATCACCGCCACTGGAATGTTGGATGTGGTTGGCATCTCCATCACCGTCACCCGAGCTTGGATGTGAGTGCGGGCGGACGCAGATCGATCCGGTTCTTCATCAGCCTGGCCACAGCCGGCCGATGGCTGACGACGATCAGCGTTCTGCCCGCGTCTTCTCTCATCGCCGAAAATACCCGCATCTCGGTGTCTTCGTCGAGCGCGCTCGTGGCTTCGTCCAAAAGCAGGATCTGGGGCCGGCCGGCGAGCGCGCGCGCCAGGCCGATGCGCTGCCTCTGTCCGCCCGAAAGCCGGATCGCCTCGTCGCCCAGCCATTCATCGAAGCCATAGGGCAGATCTTCGATGAACTCCGTGGCGCACGCCACATCGGCGGCCCAGCGGATATCCTCGTCCGGGATATCGCGACGAAACCGGATGTTGTCGAGGACCGTGCCCTCCATCAGTTCGACATCCTGGCCGGACACGGAGAGCAGTTGCAGCCAGCTGGAGCGGTCGATGCTTGTCAGATCCCGGCCGTCGACCGTGATCACGCCTTGGGTCGGTCGGTTGAGATCGAGGATCATGTTGAGGATGGTCGTCTTGCCGGAGCCGCTTGGCCCGGTCAGAGCCGTCGTCTCGCCTGCCCTGATCGCAAAGCTCAGATCGTGAACCGCTGGCGCGTTCGAGCGCTCGTAGGCGAAGGAGACATTGTGAAAGACGATCGCCTCGGCCAGGCGGGTGACCTTCTCCCCTTGCTTGATGTCATCCTTTTCGGCAAGCAGCGCCAGGACGTTCTGCAGCGAGGCTTCCATCTCGTAAAGGCTGAGGATCTGCGAGTCGAAGCCCTTGATATGCGGCTGAAGCCGGTAGAGAAGGATGGTGGCCGAGAGTGCGGCCTTGAAATCGACCGGCAGGAATTCCGAAGACAGGATGATCGTCAGGATGACCCCGAAGGTCAGGATTTCGCTCAGAAGCGAGGTCGTCGCTCCCATCCAGTCCGACCGGCGCCAGGTCTGACCGACCTCCCTGGAAAGCGTCTCGAAGAGCTGCTGGTGGCGCTTCTCCAGGCCGAAGCTTTTGACAGCCTTCAACGTCTGCAGCGTTGTCCAGCTCAGCTGCGTCAAGGCTTCGACCGCGGCCAGGGCGGAGGTGCCGAGACGGCGGTAGGCGCCGGCGAAGAACCCCAATGCGAAATTATGGATGAAGCCGAAGGCGAGCCCGAGCAAGGCAATCGGCCAGGCCATGACCAGCATGCCGACGCCGAAGATCACGATCGTGCCGAAATTGACCCCCAGTCGAACGAGGCTGGCATGGGCCGACGACACCGCGTAGGATTCGGTGGCGATGACATTGATCAGGTCGCTGCGCTCATAATCCTGAAAGCGCTGGAAGGGCATGGTCAGGACCTTGGCGTAGAGGCGGTCCCGCATGCGGTCGCTGATCCGATGGTTGACGGCGCTTGCAATCAGCGAATTGGCGCATCCGAGAAGAATCCGGAACAGGATCGAGCCGATCAGGATGCCGATGAGCACAGGCTTGGAAAGACTGAGGTCGATGCCGCCGAAAAACGCCGGAAGCCATGCGACGGCGCTGCCGGCAACCGGGCCTTCCTGCCCGAGAAGAAAGACGAGGCTAACCAGAAAGGTGATCCCGACCATTTCCGAGAACCCCGTGAGAATGCCCAGGACGATCATCACCGTCATCTTGAGCCGCAGCGAGGGGACGAGTTGGCGAAGCTCGCGAAATCTTGCCGCGACCACCAGATAGGCGCCTGTCGGTTTAGCGGAAGCTGGTTTTCGAAACCTATTCATGGCCGACCGTCCGTGAAGAGGTCGGGCTGATCGCCTGCTCGGCGGGCACGGTCGTGAAACGATCGCTGAATGCCGTTCCGGCTTGCGGAATCTCCGCGGCGAAGCGTTTCGTTGGCCGGGCGGGCTTTCCAAGGACATGCCTTGCCATACGGATGCCCTGGCGTTTCGTCTGGCGCCAGCCCTGCTGCATGCCATGGCGGATCAGCTGCGGGATGTATTTTTTTGCCATCATCGGCGTGAGTTTGCCGACTTGCGCATAATCGGCGCCGAGAAGGGCCTTGTTGAAATACCAGCGCGCTGTGTTGAATTGGGCTGCCCGGATATCCCGCGCAAGCTGCGGATAACGCGCGATGATCGGGGCCATCACCAGGCTATGTGACTTCAGCATCCGGTAGGCGTTGCTGGACATGTTGCCCCTGGTGAAGCGATAGCCGGTGAGGAAATCGGGAACCAGGGCGAAGGGCAGGATCTCGGCGAGCGCCAGATAAAGCTTCAGATCCTCACAGCCTTCGGCGCCATTGTCGCGCAGGCCGGCGTCATAGCCGCCGCAGCGAAGGATCTCCGCCCGCGGCATTAGGGGCGTGCTGCCATTGCCGATGAAGTTTTCCCGCAGCAGCGGCTCGAAGATATTCCCCTCATGCAGGACCGGCCGTGAATGGCCGAAAATAATGCCGTTCTCGTCGATCGCCGCATACCAATTGTAGACGACCCCGTGTCCGCCGGGCAATGTCCTCAGCGCCTGAAGCTGGCGCTCGATCTTCTCGGGATGCCACACATCATCGGCATCGACGGGAGCGATATAGGGGCCGCGTGCCTCCCTTATGCCGTGGTTGCGCGCGCGTGCAACCCCGCCATTGTTCTGGCGGAGAACCCGGATACGGCGGTCGCTCAGGCCATAATCGCTCGCAAGTTCGAAGGTCCCATCCCGCGATCCGTCGTCGACCACCAGGATTTCGAGCTTGTCATAGGACTGGGCAGAGACGCTTCGCAATGTTTCGGCAAGCGTCCTCTCGGCATTGTAAGCCGGTATGACGACGGTGATGAGAGGGGCGGCTGCGCCTGATATTGTCATCCGATAAAGGCTCCCGGCAGGCCCATAAGCTCAGGGAAGGCTTCGAGCGGATGATCGCCTCGCACTTCGAGGCGCGGCAGACCGAAGATATTGTCGGAAAAGCCGGCCTTGTCATGCCGTGTCGTGAAGCCGACCCTGTAGCCGGCGATCGCCAGAATGCCCGGGGCCCGGAAGTCCGTCGCGCCATAGGGCAGCGCGATGGATGCCGCGGAGATGCCCAGCCGGCTCTGCAGCGCATTGCGCGACAGCACGGCTTCGCCGAGCAGAGCTTGGTTGTCCAGCGCACTTGCCGGTGTGTGGGATGCGAGATGGGAGCCGAAGCTGATGCCCTTTTGGTGCAGTTCCTGAATCTGCGACCACACCATCAGCGGTGCAGGCTCTCCATAGGCCGAGTCCCAGTCCGACCGGCCGCCGACTTTGTCGGTCACGACGAATACCTCGGCGCTGAAACCATTTTCGGCAAGGATCGGGAAGGCTTCCGTCAGGAAATCCAAATAGGCGTCGTCGAAGGTCAGCATGACCGGCCGGCCCTGGATCGGCTTGCCGCTGCGCAAAAGCTCCGCCAGGGTCTGTGCCGTCACGGTGTAATAACCCTGGCGCCGAAGGAACTGCATCTGTTTGCGGAAAATCTCCGGCGAGGTGCGGAAGCGCCGGAGTGCGGCGGGGCCATCCCTTGCGATCCGGTGATACATCAGGACGGGAACCGAGGTCGTGACCTCCGTCGTCCATGCCGCCTCTCGGTCGATGCCATCGGGCCCCCAGATGATGTGTTTTGCCACATCCGCATCCAATGGTATTCCATGCCCCTCGATGCGCAGGAGAGCGTCGGCAACCGGGCCTTTTCGGAACCGGTGGATGGCATAGAGTTCGGTCTCGATCGTCTCTTCCAGGGTCAGCCCAGGTTGCGCGGCCAGAACCTGCCGGATCGTCCCGACACCGAAAGGATTGCCCCAGTCGAAACCCGTCCGGGTGGGCTCGTCGCGGCGGATATGCGCATGGGCGGTGATGAGGTAGCCGTTCGGCTTCAGCGCCGCCGCCATCTTCCGGCAGGCAGCCGCGAGCATCTCCTCATCCTTCATGTAATACAGCACTTCGGAGCAGACGATGAGATCTTGCTCGGGCGGAAGATCCTGTCTGACGAAATCGAGAACGCGAAGCTCGATATTGCGATGGTCGCGGCACCGCTCCACCGCCCTGTCGATCGCTCGCTGGGAAATATCCGTCGCCGTCAGCCGGGCGACCTTTTGCGCCAGCTTTTCGGTGAAGATCCCCTCGGCGCAGGCGAGCTCCAGCGCCTTTTCGATCCCTTCCGGGATCAGGCTCAGCGTCTGGGCATATTTCACCTGCTCGTAGACCGAGACGTAGTTCCACGGATCCGGTCGTTCGAAGATATGCTCCCAGTATTCCTCCTCCGAGTGAACGGCAGGAGCTGCCTTTTCTTCCTCTGGGCGCGGCCCGGAGGGGTTTAGGGGGCGTGGCTCCGGGTCGCGCTGGAGGGTCCGCAGGCTGTCGGCGAGCCGCGCATCATTGTCATCGCTGTCGCTTGGCACAGAGGCAAGAAGCGCCTTGCGCCCAAGGCCCACCATCAGTCTTTCCAGGCGGCCGCGCCGCCGGCCGTGCCGGATGATGATCCCGCCGAAGGCTCGGTATCCGCGCAGCGCTTCCCTCGTCCAGGAACTGATATAGGCAAGCGTCGGCGGCGTCTGGAGATGCTCGCCTGCCTGCATCTCCTGCATGATCAGCCGGATCTGCGCCCGGATCGAAAGATCGCCCCAGAGCGGCCCGACAAAGGTGCCGACATGCTGCCCGCCTGAGAAAGCGTGCATGATGAGCGTATCGGCCTGCTCGGCCTTGGCGAGCCTGGAAAGCGCGCCTAGCTCGACACTGACCACCTGGACATTGCAAAGTGTGAAGGATCGCAGGAGATCCGCGGCGGATATTTCCCAGGCGGCGGCCTCAATGATCTTGCGGCCGGTGCCGGGGAAGGAATGACGCTGGATCAGCTGGGTGAGCAAAAGGAAAGTCGGCAACCATTGATCGAGCGCATCGACGAGATCGTCGGTGTCATTGGTGAACAATCCCGTCCGCAAGCCGTGCAGGATCACGCCGGCAAAAAAGCTTTCGTAGCCCGCCGCATCGGGCATATCGGGCAGCAGTGCGGTCAGGGCTGCTACATCCAAGCTCGGGTCGCGCTTGGCCGCGATGACCCAGGCGAGCATGCGCAGCTGGCTGATGGCGGGCGTGATCCAGCCTGTCTCCGGCCTCTCGGCCGACAAGCCCTGTTGCCTCAGCAGCGCTTGCGCCTTCGTCGTCACGCTAATGGCGTCACGCACCATCTTGACCGGATCGCCGGACAGCGAGCCCGCCTTCATGCGATAGAAAGCCAGGCACGTGTCGAGCCGACGAAATTCTGCGCCCGCAAAGGCCATGCGCATCCAGAGATCCCAGTCCTCGCCGGTCTGTAGGGTCTCATCCATGCCTCCCAGCCGCTCGAAAAGGCTTTTGGGAAAGACAACCGTATGGATGGCGAGCGCGCAGAAGGAGGAGAACTCGCGCTTGGCGACATCGCCCGCCAGGATGGGGGCTGCTTCCGCCTGCAGCAGCCGGCCGTCCGGGGCGACTCTGCGGTAGGCGCAATAGGCGATAACAGGCGTGGAGGCATCCTCTGCCACAGGCAGCATGCTTTCAATGAAGGTCGGATCCAGCCAGTCGTCGGCATCCAGCATGCAGAGCAGGGGCGCCGCCGCCAGGCGTGCGGCATGATTTCGCGCCGCGGCCGCACCGGCATTCGGCTGGCGGGCGAGCAGAATGCGGCTGTCTTTTCTTGCGATGGCCTCGAGAACCTCCCGGGTCCGGTCGGTTGAGCCGTCATCGACGACGACGGCCTGCCAGTTCGAGCGCGTCTGTTGCTGCAGGCTGGCAAGACATTCGGCAAGCGTATCGTCTGCATTATAGGCAGGAATGAGGAATGAGATCTCAGGCGTCGCAGCGCTCACCATGCAGGCATCTTCCATCGCCGCAAAACATAGAAAGCGCCATTCACGCTGCCGAGCATCTCCTGCTTCAGGAAGAAGTCGTTCGATGTCGCGCCTTTGCGAAGTCGTTTGCGGAGCCTTCCGGCATAGTATTTCGGAAAGGAGATGAGGATGCGCCTGAGATTGCCGTTATGTCCGGTGTTCTGATACTGCACCAGCAGAGCTGCGACATGGCCGCTCATATATTGGTGGATCTGCTTGGCCAGCCCTTTCATGTCCTTGCGGTGAAAGTGCCAGGCCACAGCCGTCGGCTCGTAGCGGCAGACGTGGCCGTGATGGAGCAGCCGGTTCCAGTATTCGGAATCGCCCGAGCAGCCGGCCGCGCCCATGTCGAGACGGACATCGAACAGGCCGATCTCGTCGAAGACCTTGCGGCGGAAGGCCTGGCTTGCGCCGGCGCCGATCGTCCAGACCGGAGCGCCGTAACGCGTGTCCCTGGTATAGAAATCCTGATTGAAATCCTGCCTGAGATAACCTCGGCCGAAACTCCAATGCTTTTCGAAGATGAACTGTGCCGGCGTTGCCAGTTCTCCGGGAAGGACCAATCCCGTCACGCAGGCGATCTCAGGCAGATCGAAAGCCTTCATCAGGTTCTCCAGCCATCGCTGGTGGAGAACGACGTCGTCGTCGGTAAAGGCGACGAATTCGGTTCTCGCCGCCCGAACCGCCGCATTGCGGGCATAATCCAACCCGACCCGGTCTTCACGGACATAGGTGGCGCCCGCTTCTTCCACGACGCGGCGCGTCGCATCGCCTGTTGAGGCATTGTCGACCACGATGATCTCGACGGGCTCAAGCGACTGTTCGGGGATCGAGGCCAGGCACCGGCGCAGTTCCTCCGGCCGGTCCTTGGTGCAGATCAGAATGCTGACGTCGCGGTTGCGCACAGGGATTTGCGCGACGTGACGCGCATGCTCTAGCGTCTCGGGTCGCACGACACGCTCGGCGAGTGCCGCCGCCGTCTCGGGCCTTTCGATATAGGCTTGTCCAACGGGAAGACCATCCGACAGAAAGACCACGAGCCCATCGGAGACCAGGGGCGAAGCCGCATCGAGGTGAGAGGTGGCGAGATCAAGATAGTCGATCGGTACGGGAAAACTTATATCCTTCAGATCGGACGGAATGGGTTCTCTCATCGTCACTCTCTCAATCGCCCCGTGAATATACGCCAACTGCAGCCGGGGCGCGAGTCTCGAAAGTCATCATGGTTTATTCTGCC
This sequence comes from Rhizobium anhuiense bv. trifolii, assembly GCF_024346605.1. Classification (NCBI taxonomy): domain Bacteria; kingdom Pseudomonadati; phylum Pseudomonadota; class Alphaproteobacteria; order Hyphomicrobiales; family Rhizobiaceae; genus Rhizobium; species Rhizobium anhuiense. Next base: position 3,854,620 of record NZ_CP098803.1, on the reverse strand, counting down.
GCGTGCGCCTTCATTTGGCTCCTGAACCAATCGAGCGTCTTCGCCACGCCCTGTTCGTAGGTGATTTTGCACGACCACTCGGGCATGACATAATGCGCGTTGGTCAAGTCCGGCCGTCTATTCGTGGGGTCCTGCGGCGGTGACGGCTCGAAGACGATCGGCACGCCGCCGACGAGTCTGGAGACATATTGCGCGACCTCCAGAACCGAAATCTCGCGATCGTTGCCGACGTTTAGAGGCCCCTTGTAGTCGGTTTGATTGATCCAGAAATAGCGCGCGAAACCGTCGACAATGTCGTCGACATAACCCCAGCTGCGTGACTGCAGGCCGTCGCCGAACACGGTAATCGGGCGGCCCGAAAGCGCCTGGGTGATGAAGTTGGAGACCGCGCGGCCATCGTCGAAGCGTGTCCGCGGACCGTAGATATTGAAGGGGCGGACGACTTTGACATCGAGCCCCTGCGTGCGCTGCATCTCGAACAGCAGCGACTCCGTGCACCTTTTGCTCTCGTCATAGGACGAGCGCGGACCGGTGCAGTCGACCTGACCCTTATAGGATTCCGGCTGCGGTGACACCAGAGGATCGCCATAGACTTCGGAAGAAGAGGTGAAACCGAAACGTCCGCCCTTCTTCAGCAAGTCGAGCAACCGGAATGCCCCGAGAAGATTGGCGGAGATCGTCCTCTTCGGCTCCTTCATGTACCACGGGGGCGATGCGGGGGATGCAAGGTGATAGATTTCGTCGAATTTATCCGAGGTCTGCAGCGTCTCGACGTCGGATTTCACGAAGTGGAAACGGGGATCCCGGATGTGCGCGATATTTTCGAAAAGCCCGGTCCAGAGGTTGTCGACAACGACGAGCTTCTCGATATCCGTTCTAAGCAAAAGTCGATCACACAAGTGGGATCCGATGAAGCCAGCCCCGCCAGAAATCAATACGCTTTTCATTGCTTCGTGCCTCGTGACTTGAAATTAAGGTAGTTGTTTATTAGCATCACCTGTAATGCATGACAATTCTTTAGGAGAGTTCTAAGAATTACTCGCTTATTAATGTTAATTATTAGAAGTACCTACTTTAAAGTGTTGTTGCCAATGCCGTGCTCGATAATGAGCAGCCGGATACTTCACGACCTGCCCGCTCTCGACGATCCGTTCCATGAGACGGCCGCCGCCATTTGCGGTTCGATCGAAGGAATCGGCATGGCATCGAGAGCCTCTCCGACGAGTTCCGAATCGAGAGAGCCGAGGTTGCCTCATCGAAAAGCATATGGCTCGGTGGAAACGCGGCGGCATCCCTGATGTGTGCTGTGTTTTCGAAAGCTCCGGTGCAAAGATAGTTAACTACAACCGGTTTCTGGGTATCATCGTCCAAGTAGAACTCGTCATATAAATGCGATCCAATGAATCCGAACCCGTTTATCACATCATCTCGCTTCGTTACTTGATAATATATTATTGTTATTACAGTGATCGAAAGTTTAGTATGGGCACGAAGTCCGGGGGTGGATGGGACTTTGGTCTGAGTTTTCCCTGCGCGGAAACGGTCCTCATCTATACACCTGCGGGTCTTTTCAGGCGCAGAGATAATGCGCTAAGGCATTGAATCAACCTCATTGTTCCCGAAAATCGTTTTCGATTTTTGGCGATGTATGAGCGCTGCCTGTCAGATGGGTTTTTAGGAGTCTCTAAAAAATACTAAAGCATGTCGTGCAAAGATGCGCAGCGGTTTTGCGCTAAAGGCGATGGTTGCATCACCGCCTGCCTGCACCGCTCATGACAAGCTTCTGGTGCCTGGTGCCGGTGATGGCGCCTGGCCTCCGGCATCGGCTGAAAGGAACATCCCTATGTCCGTGCCGGCGGCGCAAAGACGCCGCCGGCAGCGTCTGCTTCGTTTAGGCCCCGATGATGTAGACGATCGTCAGTGCATTGGGCTCGACGATAACGATCCGACCGTCCGCAAGGATGAAGAAGCGGTAGCCTTCATATTGCGGAACGATCTTCACGATGCGCGTCGGCAACAGTTCAAGCCGGACCTTCTTCGGGATCTTCGTTCCGACGGAGACGGTGAAATCGACTTCCTTCACCGGCGCGACATGCACCTCTTTCACCACCGTTCGAATTTCGGTCTGCTGCTCGACGGAGATGTTGACGTTGGTTTCGGACGTGCTCTTGTTCGTCGTCGTCGCGTTCTGGTCGGCCGGCTGCTTCGACGCATCACCGCTCTTGGTGGCGCTGCCGCTGTCCGTGCCTTCCGCCGGCTCGGCATTTGGCGTGCTGCTCTTCGAGGTGGCGGTGCCGCTGCCATCCGTGGTGCCGGACTTGCCGGCTGGCTTCTGTTCGGTCGTGCCACTGCCGCTGGCGTCTTGAGATCCGGACTTGGTTTCGGTCGAAGCCTTGCCGGATGCACTTCCGCTCTTTGCATTATCGTTTGCAGGCTGCTCGGCGCTCTTCTGCATGTCGGAACCCTGGCTGGATTTCTGCTGCGTCGACTGGCCCTTGCCTTGCGGGCAGGCTCCCGAAGCGTCGGTGGTGCAGTCGGTGCCCGTCTTGCCGGCGCCGGGTTGCGAACCGGCGTCCGTGCCCGTCTGAGAGCCGGATTGCGTCTGGCCGCTGCTCTTGGTGTCCTGCTGGGCTGTGGCCGGCAGTGTTGCAAGTGGTGATACGCCAAGTGACAGCGCCGCCAGGATCATGGTGAAATGGTTGCTTTTCATAATCAACTCCGAGGATTCGGGCACGCCATGCCGCCCGCATTCTCATGCGTCGTATCCGTGCCCTGTTGGTTGGAAGGGGCGGCCGCAGCCGCCCGTCGGTCACTGGATGACCTGGATGACCTTCCGGGAGGAAGGTTCGACGATCACACGCTGATCGTTGACGATCGCGTATGCATATTTCGGATCGTCGCGAATTGGCGTCACCACGACGGTCTCCGGCAGAGGTTGCCCGACGACGACCTTCTCCTTCACGACGATGCGTTCGGCCGGAGCCGGAGCCTGCTGAACATAGGTCACCACCTTCTGCGGCGGCGGATCGATGACGCTGCCTGCCACGCCGCCGACGATGCCGCCGACGGCAGCACCGACCGGGCCGCCGACAATCGCGCCCGTTGCAGCACCGCCCGCCGCGCCTGTGACTGTCGATGACTGTGCAAAGGCAGATGTCGATGCCAACAGAACGCTGGCGGCAATTCCTACTGCTTTGATATTCATTCGTTTTCCTCCTTCGTGCGGTTGGTTCCGCTGGAGAGCAAACCTGAAAATGGAGGAAGTGTTCCCGGGCCGGGACTTCATCCCGGGCTGGCCCGGACTATGGTCCTAGAGCCTCTAGCCCGGTCGGACAGTGCCCGTCACTGCGTCGGGAACCGGCTTAACATCCGATCCTGGACGTTCGCCGGGCCGACGATCATCGCTGCCAGCGAGGTGGCTTTTTCCCGGTCTTCAGGTTTTGTTATATAGCCTTCGAGCAGCACGACAGGGCCGAGCATCCTGATCTCTATGGAACTGCTGTCGAGATCCGGATCGGCGGAAAGAGCTGCTTCGATTGTTGCGATGGTCGATGCAGAACTATGGCCTTGCGGACAGCTCTCTTCATGGCTGTGGTTTTCGGGGCCGAACTTCATATACTCCTCCTGTTCCGCCCCCTCCACGGACCTTACGTTGCCTCAAGCCAATATATGAGCAGCGGGTCCTAAGGCCGCCAGTCCGACTTAGGTCCGGCTTTCCCTGGGCGCCTTCTGGGCTAGATTCTCCTCATCCTTGTTGAAAGGACATCAGGGAGGTTCGGTCGTTGTAGCTGAACTCCAGTCAGAACCTCCCTGGTGAAGCATCAGGTGCCGATCGGCGCTAGATAAAAGGCGGTTATCCATGCAAAAGATCGGCATAGTGGATTGGCGCAGGAGCGAAGACTTCGCGCCTGTGATGCTTGTCATCGGCGGCAAGCCCAGGCTGGTTCGATCTCTCCATGAGGTCGCCGACGCCCTTATTGCCGCCTGGCCGACAGACGACGGCAAGGAATATATTGCAGCCATAAAAACATGCCTGGATGCCATCCAGGGCAATATTCCGGCCACGGTAGCCCGCGCAGCACTCATTCACGCTGCGGAAGAAGCCGGAATTCGCGTCATCGCGGTCGTTCACTGAGATTTCTGTAGGCAGTTTTCTTATGCCGACGGCATGGAGAATCTGTATTCCCGACCTTGAGCCGGCGATAGCGACCGCTATTTCAAACCCTGCATCGAAGCTTTGAGCTTGATCGCCATGTTGATCTGACCGCGAACCGAGAGGAAACCGTCACGATTATTGCCGCGTTGCATATCGACGTTATTGGTCACTCCTGTGATTTTGCAATCCTCCGCGATCGTCTCCACGACAACCGAACAGTTCCTCGACGCAATGTCGTAGAGCGACTTCTGGGCCTTTTGCACCTGCTCGTCCAGCGGAGCGCTCTGATCAAAAGGTAGCGACAGCGAAATACTCGACTGAACGGAGACATAGCCCTCGGGCATCATCCCATTTCGGGGTAGAGCAGTTTGACCAAACGCACCGGATGCGGCGAGGGTTAGGACGGCAACGGCGGCGCAAAAACGGATAGCGATCATCAAATCCTCCATGATCCGCTATCTCTATCCTGGGGCGATTAACTTCGGCTGAGATATTTACTTAAAATTGTGCTCGTTGCTGACATTGCGCGCGGCGTTATGCCGGTGATCGGCGTCGTCTAGCGCATCAAGCCTTGATGATTGCGGTCAGCCCTCCGGGGGCGACGCAAAGCGGCTGGCATCGAACAGGTCTGTGGCGGCGACCGGAGTGATGTCCTGACCTGAGGTCGCGGCATCGACCTCACGATGAACCGTGCGGGGGGAAACGCGAGGCGCGTTCAATTCCATCACCTCGCCGGGAGAATGCAGCGCCCATTTCATCAGCGCCGCCTCGGACGTCGATTGAAAGAAACTTGCTTCTTCCCAGGAAGCGGTCATCGGCAGGGAGGCGATCATATCAGCGCCCTGCTTGGAGGCCTGGTGTGCAACACGGAGAGGTTCGAAGCGCGCATAGCCCGGCAATGCAGGCGCCGGCCTGTCCGGAAGCACTTCAATTGGGCCGATCGATGCCGTCTCCAGTTTGTCATCCACATCGGCGTCGTGTTCGGGGGTGGCCGGCCGCATCGCCGGTATCGGAATCGGCAAAGATGAAACTTCTGGAGCGGACCGTTTGTCATCCCGCTCGACCGCGCCGGTCTGCAGCGCCAGCGCGTTCAATGCCCGGCTTCGGGGCGTAGGCAGAAGCGCCGTCACGAGGTTGTTATCTCCAGTGTCGCCGCTCGGTCTGGTCGATGCGCCCACCTCTTCGTCTTCGCCAGCGGTGCTGGCGATCTGGATCGCGGCGGGGCCGCCGCGCTTCCTGTAGTTCGCAACCGCCTGATTGTATCCCGGCAGCGGCCGGCCATCGGCCGGGAGATGCATCGTCTGCCCGTTCGGGAATAGTCGGGCGAGTTCCTGCCGGGACATGCGGGGCCAGGCCCTGACATTGCCGACGTCGAGATGCACGAAGGGCGATCCCGAGGTCGGATAATATCCGACGCCGCCGCCCTGCATCTGCATGGCCAGCGCCCGCAGCGTCGAAAGCTTCACGCCGGGAACGTAGAAATCCATCGCCTTGCCCAGCATATGCTGGCTCTTCTTGGCGACGCCCGTGCTGCGCGAGCGGTTGCGGAGCATGTTGTTGGTGGTGGGCGAACGATAGGCGGAGACGATATGGATATAGTCCTTGCCGCCGCTGCGCTTATACACCTCCCAGACCAGGTCGAGCAGCCGCGGATCCATCCGGGTCGGCTCGTTCCTTCGCCAGTCGCGCAGAAACCGATTGATCTGGGCAAGCCCCTTCGGATCGAACTTTCCGTCGCGCTTATAGGTGATCGTGGCCCGCTCGCCGGTATGGGTAAAGAACAGCTTCAGGGCCCGATCTTCCGCCGAGGCAAAGGATGCCGAGCCGACAAATGCCGGCAGCGCAAACACAGCCGGCAGAATGGTCTGCGCGACCAACCGCTGCGCACGCGACAGGAGCGTGGCAATTCCGCCCAAGCCTGCGCCCGATAATCCTTGCACTGGATACTTCAACACGAACAATCCCGCCTACACCAAACACTCGACGACGTGCGGGAACCTCCGCATCCATCACGCTCAGTAAAGCCAGCTTATGGTCAACAAATTGCTAACAAGCGTAACCGGTGCTCCGCTCCCACGGTGTCCTCGCCGCCCCAATCCGCCTTTCTATGGACGAGCAACGGGAGTTTTCTCCATAGCAGGCACGATCTCTCACCCAACCGGATTATTGAAATCACCGGTCCGGTCTATATTTGAGCAGGTTTCGGCGACTCTACGGAAATAGTCGTCGATTGGGCTCGATCTTCGCGACGAACGCTCTTTTAAAGATCATGCCCGAAGCAAGCGGATGTGGCTGGTGTAAAGGAACCTTCATGGCTGGCAGCCTTGATCGGTCCGACGCTCCATGTCATCGGATGATGTTTGAAGGCAACGGCATGCGCAAAACAATGGCAGTCGGCCTTACCGCCTTGATCGCCATGTACTTTCTCGGCGGCATGAGCGCGAGACATGAGACCTTTCCTTGGCCACAACTTTCCGCGATGAGGAAAATGGTTGGCGGAGAGAAGGCGACTGCTCCAAGCCGTTATACGTTCGACGACAAGGAACGACTCATCGGGGATGAATCCAAAACGCTTGTGACCTGCCCGACTCAAACTGACCGAACTGCTGTCTTACTCATTCTTGGCCAATCGAACGCGGCCAACGACAGTGGACAACGGTACAGGTCAAATTATGGCGCTCGCGTTGTAAACGCCTTTGACAAACGGTGCTTCATCGCCGTGTCGCCACTTCTTGGATCGACCGATACCAAGGGAGAGTATTGGACGCTTCTTGGGAACAATTTGATCACATCGGGACAAAATGACAGCGTCATCCTCGCACCTCTTGCATATTCCGGATCTGAGGTCGCACGATGGGCGAAAGGCGGTGACCTCAATCCTGTGCTGGTCGATACAATGAAACAGCTTCAGGATTCCGGTTATCGGATAACGAGCGTTCTCTGGATGCAAGGAGAGGCGGACCTCGTTATCGGCACCACTGCGGAGGCCTATCAGAAACATTTCATGTCGATGGTTGACACATTGCGTCAGCACGGCGTCGAAGCACCGGTTTACATTTCGATCGCATCGAAATGCCTCGAACCGAGCAACGGCGGCTTCAAGGAGCATATTCCGGACAACGCGATAGTACGGGCGCAACTGGCCCTATCAAGAAGCGGCCCCGGTATCCGAGAGGGCGTCAATTCCGATGCGTTGCTCGATGGAGAAGACCGCTACGACGATTGCCATATCGGGGGCACAGGCGCGGAGAAACTGTCGCGGGCCTGGCTGAACCTTCTGCGCGGCGATGGCCGACTGGAAACCTCGCGATAATCTTCCCAGAACCGGTTTTCGCGCCTTAGCGAGCTTCAGCTTCGGGCTCTGAAAGCTGAACAAACTCTATGTCCTCAGAAGTTTGGACTATTCTCGTGGCCCTCCAACTCAGGGCACCCCCTGATGTTGCCGAAACCGATCGTTCGCCGGTCGCCGGATTCATCCAGACCTCTGAGCACGATGATATTCTCATCCTGCTGTATAATCTCGCTACGATAGATACCGGCCCGAATCGCCCGGTTTTTCGCTTGGCTTATATTGCATTGCCCGGGCGGCGGAGTGACATGCCAGTATCTCGTACCTTGCCCATCCGAATGCCATCCGCCGGAAGCAGCGAATCCCGACAGACTGGATAGCAGTATGCCAGATGCCAATATCACGCTGCCTAAAACCAGTTTCATGTCATCTCCGTAAGCCGCGGCAGGGCTTGTCTTCGTTCTGCTTGTTCTGTTTTTCAACGGACAACCGGGTGTCCCATGACGTCGCAGCCACATTAAGTGGCTCGCGCTAACACTGTGCTAACGCCGGTTTCGGCGGCAATTTGCGGATATTGGCACGGGTTGCGCCGGCATTGCTCGCCGAGGATCAAAAAGGAGCCCCGCCGAAACGCGGCTATTTGTGGAAAGGACGGACCGCACAGGAAGGAAGGGAAGCGGACAACCCCAGTTATGGGGCGCCTGTGCGATCCTTGTGCTCTAACAGTAGATAGCCCGAAAAGTTCCTTAAGGTTCCTGACCAATTAATGGCTCCGAACCGGCAGGAGAGGGCGGATCGCGAAGATTGCAAGGGGTGTGCTGCTGGAGACAGGAGACTCCTCTGCGCGATCCGCTCCGAGCCAAGTAACACTTTTGTATGACAACAGTTCCGGTGCAATTCTGCACGGTAATAGTATTGTCGACGTCAAGAGACCTGCTAATGCCAAAAAAAGGACCCCGCTTCTGAGCGGGGCTAAGGTTGAGGTGGGCCGAACAGCTAAATGTCGTGTGGCTGTTGTATAACAAATCTCCGCACGGCCCGAAGGTATTACGATCAACGGAGCAAATTGTTCCGCGCCGACAGATTTTTTTAATCAGTCGCACCATTCGTTCCGCCGCTTCGCGCTCCACGTCCTGGCGAAGTCATCCTTTAGCAGCTTCTTGTCGACTTCAGGCCGTGCTCGGCCAGCAGTCTTTCAGCCAAAGGTCGCTTCCCGCAGCCATATAGAGGCATCGGATTTTCTCTGAAACCTGAGCCCTAGGCACAAGTGTGATTCATCGAGCTGGAAATAATTTCCGAAAACGAAAATTCGCGCGTCATCCGAGGTGGTTTTCATCCAGGAAAGAAGCTCAAACCTGACGGGTTGACGGTGTACTCGAAAGGCCGAAGGCTCGTGAGGAAAATCGCTTTCGTTCCAGGCTCACGATTCTGCCGCCGCCGTGCACCCTGACCAGAGGTAGTTCTGTGATTGCATTGCTGGCCTGGGACGGCCGACATTTATGACTTCGGCGCTGCCCCAATGGAGAAGTACGGCCAGGGCCCGGGGATTCCGGGCAGATCAAGCTGTCCACGTAGATCAAAGGAGAGGTTTGCACCGATAACGAGATCGCGCACGGTGCGGGACGCGATAATATCGCCCGGTCCCGCGCAGTCGGCAAATCCTGCGGCAAGCCGCAGGACCGGACCCGCATAGAGGCCGCCTTGCCGTTCGCATTCGCCGATGTGAATGGCTGCGCGAACATCCAGGCCGAAGTGATGCAGGCGGCCGCGAAGATCGAATGCACAAGTGATCGCCTGGCTGGGCTGCCGGAACGCGGCGACAAGTCCGGATTCCCGCAAGTCGATCACATCGCCGTCGGCGGCGCGAAGCTGTCGAATAGCATCGTCCTGCCAATCTTTCGCCCGACCGGAGAATGCGCCTTGAACATCCACGTGCAAGACCGTCAGCAGGGCGCTCTCGGTCGGGGCGAGCGGGGCGGAAACTAGGAACCGCTGGATTTGGTCCATCAGCCGATCGGAGTCGGCTCCCCAGATGATATGGTCATCGCCGGGCAGCTCGACATATATCGCGCCGGGAATGCGGCTTGCCAGATAGCGCCCTTCTTCGGGCTTGACCCAGCGGTCGCCGGTTCGATGGGTGATCAGGGTTGGAACTCGGATCGCTGGAAGGATATCGCACGCGTCTATCTCGACGCTCCAGCGCCACAGGGAGATCGCATCGGCGGGGGATGCCGAATTGCGCAGGTAGCCCGCAAACCATTCGCGTTCTACCATATTGTCGGTGAGGCTCGGGGCCGCCCGTCTAAGGTCCAACGGGCGACCCCACTCCCGCTCGATGGCAAGCAGTTCCTCTTCTAACTCCTCTCGGGTACGCCCCCAGGGGTAGTCCGGTGACCACAGACCCCGCGCATAGGCTCCGTGTAGTATGAGGGCAGCCGTGCGTTCGGGATAGCTTGCGGCGAACAGCATGCACATGACGCCGCCTTCCGAGCTGCCGAACAGGACCGTCTTTTGCGATCCGACCGCATCCAGCACGGCACGAACATCCTGCATGCGCTGTTCGAGCGTCGGAAAGCCGGTGCCACGATCCGAAAGGCCCGTGCCGCGCTTGTCGATGCGGATGAGGCGACAGAAGGAACCGAGACGGTGCAGAACGCCTGACAGTCTCGGCGAGTCCCAAGCGTAGTCGAGATTAGAAACCCAGCCTTGCACATAAACGACGTCGAAGGGGCCGTCGCCCGTCACCTGGTAAGCGATGTTGACCCCGTCCGATTTCACGTAGCGGGTTTGAGGACGGGCCTCGAACGACGCTCCTTCCTCTGGTGGTCGCCCGGCCGCTGCCGCCATGCGGCGCGATAGCAAGTCTCGGTAGAGCGCGCGGGTTTCGGGCTCGGGCTGCACGCCGAGCTGCTTGCGCAACGTATCGGCGCAACTCTGGTATTGTGCGAGGGCGAGGTTGAAACGTCCCTTCGCCGCATAGGCGCGCATCAGCGTGCGGTGCACATCTTCCCGAAGCGGCTCCAGCGTGAGCAGCCGTGTTGCGGCGGGGATGGAAGCGCCCGGTTCATTCCCCCCGATGTGGCAAGTGATGAGCTTTTCCAGGGCGGCAACGGCGGTGATCCGTAGCCGTTCCCTTTCGGTGCGAAGCCACTCTTCGAACGCCTCTTCCGCAAGGTTGAAACCTTCGAGGAGCTCCCCGGTATAGAGAGCGATCGCCTGTTCGAGGTGCTCGCTCGCGGAGCCGGCAGCCAAGGCCTCAAACCGCCTGACGTCGAGATCCGCGTCGCCGAGATCGAGCGCCACCCGGTCGCCTTCGATCCGGAACCATTCCCGTCCGGTCGCCCGCAGCGCTCGCCGCAGGACGGACAAGGTTTGCCGCAAGTTCGCGCGGGCCTGCTCTTCTCCCGTCCCGCCCCACAGCAAGGCGGCCAGGTTTTCGCGCGATTGGGACTGTCCGGCCTGGAGCGCCAGATAGGCCACCAAGGCACGCGCCTTGCGCGTAGATGCTGGCGACCCCGCGGCAAGGCCCGCGCAGTCGAACCCACCCAGCAGGGAGAGGAAAGGGCGCTTCCTCGAATCCGCCATAGCCATCGCTTTTACGAATCCATCACATCCGACCACACATCCCTTTGACGGGGATGGAGGATCGTTGCGGACGGCGCCGCACGTCGAAGTTGGAGGGTAGTGCAATGAGCTTCATCCGTAAAGGCGAAGAAGGCATGCTAGAGGCAGTCGAGGGGCGGGTCCGTTGGCGCGCGCGACTGCACGATCTATGGGTTGCCGCCATAAATCCGGTCGTTCCTTGGCACCGGCTGAACGAACATCTCTTGCGCGATATCGGCAAGAGCGCTGCCGATGCCGAGCGGGAGGCCTGCATCAGAAGTTTTGGCTCGTCCCGCCGTTTTCGTTTTCCAGATCGCGAATAGGCCCGCTTTGGCAACCGGTTCTAGTTGTGGTTACCGGGGGGCGCGCCTCGCGGCTTGCGGGGCAATTTCGACTGGCTGTGTCGCACCTACTATATCGGCCGCTTCCGGTTTGCGTCCGAATGGTCAACATCCGCAAAGCTCACATCTAGCGATAGATATGCCAGATCGGGCTGAACGCAAAACTCGCACCCCATGTGGTCCGAGCGCCTCTTCTTCCACACAGCTGGTAGTTTCTCAGGGGAATGGAGTCCTTGCGATTAATCGTTATCCGAAGAGAGCACGGCGAAGATGCCGTTGACGCGAGACCGGACGTCGAGCGCTACCCTATTGCCCGCCCAGTTTCCAACTGTCCCCAGACGGACAGGCTACGCCGTTGAAGCGCGTCAAGCCGTCGAGCGATTGCCGACTGGTTACAAAACCGCGACACCCGTCCGGCCCATCGTTACTGGCATCGATCTGTTCGATAACGCCCGCGCTGCCCGTCGATGGGTTGGCCCAAGCAAGCGCAGTTGCACCGACAGCACCGCGACCGACTGTATCTGCGATCACCGCTTGATCGGTCAACGGCGTCTGGTGCTGGATTGCTGACAGGGCGAGGGGAGTCTCAAGCGGCTCGATATGAGAGCACGCCGCCAAGGCTGCGATGCTCATTGCCGAGATGAAGTGCTTTGGAGTCATCGCTCGGATAAAGCGCTTTGCCTGTTGTGTTTCAAGTTACGAATAGTTCACATTCTGGCGAGGTCTGAAGAAAACGAGGTCGCGTTTCAACCGTTCGCTACGATTACCGTGATGACCACGTCTCCGTTGCTCGCCCAAGCGACACCCAGTAGTCTCGCCTTCTCATCGACATATCGACAGTGGCGCGCATCGATTCCATGGCAATTCTCTTCAAAACAACAATCAGCGAAAACACCGCATTCGAGATGATCGAACGATCACTGTCAGGCGTTTACCAATGTGACGGTTATCTCAATGTCGTTAGCGATGCGGGCGAGACGGCATTGTCGTGGGGTCCGGCAATGCATGCCGAAGAGTTCAAGGCAGAAGTCAGCCAAATCCTGCGGCAGACTTGGGATGCTGCCCGCTTCTGGGTCATTTATGAGCGCCGCGAAGACCGGAAGGATCCAGAAGGGACTGACATCCGTAACGCGGCTTTCCGCCTGACGCGCGGATACAGCGGCGTTATCGTTGTTACGCTCAGCCTCCTCGGGAAGCGTGACAGCGCCAACGACCTGGAACTCGTCTTCGTCTGCTTCGAGCAGGATTTTCACAGGAGGAATTTTCGCGTGCGCTACGAGGGTAAGCCGATACCAAACCCGGACTGATGTTGAGCGAGGACGTGGTGTTCACGCGCGCGACCCGTTCTACGTTCGATTTGAAGACGAGGGCAAGGCACGAGAACTGGCGACCATCGCTTCGCTCATCGAGACCGGCAAACTCAATGCCGTCGATCCGCAGACCTATCTCACCGCCACACTCACTGCCATAGATAAGCTATTGCCGTGGAAGGAAATCACAGACTTCGACTTTGACGACGGCCCGCTTAAGATGCGTTGGAACTGGCAACACCATCGCACGCAGGATGCTCCGACAGAGTACCTATGCCCATGATTAATCGGGAGGTTGGCCGCCCGCGAACCGTCGGTGCCGAGGGTTAAGGGGGGGATTCCCGAAAACGAGTTTGAAAAGGGTGCTCCGGATCAGGGGCAGACACCCTTTTCGTGCTGAGTTTTGCAGTCTCAGCGGAACGGAAATTAGCAGAGAGATTGCTGTCTACCATCGGACCGAAGTCCGACTCACTCGCAATAATTCGTCGATGTCAGCAGCCGGGGTGACACCATCAATTGAGTTGCATTGTGCCTCTACGTCAGGGTTGTGGCGGACGCTTCGAGGGTCAACGTGCTTACAAAAAAATCAGGTGCAGGAAGGATTGCGCAGGGCCTACTTCGACATCTTCTCGACCTGGCGCTCGACCTCGATTTCTCCGACATACCAGCGGCCGTCGCGCTCAGCCGCATCCTCGGGCCGATAGTACCTCCCAGTCGCATCCTTGTAGCTGAAGGCCAGGATCATTCCCTGGTTAAACAGCTTGCGGAACGGCTCGTTGGACGTCACGACGCCGATGTCGAACAGGACTTTGTGCCAGAAGCGCGCGTACAGCAGATGCAGCACCGCATGCTCGGCTCCTCCCACGTAGAGATCGACGGGCAGCCAGTATTTCTCCTTCTCGGGATCGATCGGCGCAGTCACGTTCCAAGGATCGGCAAAGCGCAGGTAATACCAGCACGATCCCGCCCATTGTGGCATCGTGTTGGTTTCCCGCAGAGCGTCCATGCCGGACTTCGGATCCGTCGTCCGAACCCAATCGCCCGCCCGTGCCAGCGGCGGCTCCCCGTCTGGCGTTGGCCTATACTCGTTGAGTTCGGGAGGCAGCAGTGGCAGGGCGTCCTCCGGCAGGGGCACGATACTGCCGTCGGCGGCATACAGGATAGGAAAGGGTTCCCCCCAATATCTCTGCCGCGAGAACAGCCAGTCGCGCAGCTTGTATTCGATGCGCTCCACACCGACGCCCTGCTCGGTCATCCATGAGATCGCTGCTGTTCTCGCCGTTTTCGTCTCCATGCCATCCATGAAGCCGGAGTTGACCATCAAGCCTTCCCTAGTCCACGCAGCGGGCGGCACATCGCCGGAGGGGAAGCCAGATGCCGACAGGACTTCGACGATCGGCAGCCCGAACTCCTGCGCGAAATTGCGGTCGCGGTCGTCATGGGCGGGAACGGCCATGATTGCTCCGGTGCCGTAGTTCATCAGTACGTAGTCGGCGACCCACACCGGAATCCGCGAGCCATTCGCCGGGTTGATCGCATAGGCTCCGGTGAAGACTCCGCTTTTCGACTGGGCTTGCGACTTCTCTATCGCGCTCATTACCGCCGCGCGGGCGAAGGACCTGTTGGAGCGATCGTGCTGGCAGTGTTGTTTGATCGAATTCGGAATTTTTGGACAGAGAGATCACATGGCGATTTCGCTTACATTGGAAGAGCGCGCATTTTTGTCCCTCTGTTGATCGGCACCTCGTGCATTGAAGGCGCCGCAAGCAAACGAGTGATCTGCAACATCTCAGGCCATCGCCAGATCAGTGTCGAGGCCACGTGGTTCATTGGGGTTTTCTGATAGGCAGGAGCCAATATGAAACCATGCAGCCCAGCCGATCTTAACGCCGCACGTTCCGCCGGGTTCTTGAGGACACGGCCATCGCCTGAAATGAAAATCCATTCGTCGTTGGAACGGCGCAAGAAATCAATCCACTCCACATCTTTCGAGTGGCGGCCATTTGGGAGGCCAGATAGATCGCGAATGTGAGCTGCGTTATGGCCGTCGTGATGAATGAACCCGTGCAAGGTGCTGGCAAGAATCGGAGACGTGCAGTTGTCGAAGAAGACGTTCACGCCGCTAGCCGCTGCTCCATGATGGCTTCGAATTCCACCGCGTGCCGGACAGAAGCCTCGCTGACGTCGTATGCCTTCGCCGCACCACGAATACTGCCCTCTTGCTCCGCAGCCGCTGCCAACACAGCGGTTGGCACACTTGAGGCGGCGTCGATCGGCTGTCCGAATGAGCGTGCCGGGTCCACGATGACGTTGAGCCGCCGTCCGCCCGGCCACCAGGTAAGCGGGGTTCCATCGGAGCCGAAATCGACAGTTTTCAGGATCGGATCAAGAATGCCATTGAATACGAACTGGCGTCGAAAGAGGTTCAGTAGGTGCTCACGCTGTTCGCCGTCCTCGTCCTTCTGGATGATGTGAAGGAAGATTTCACGACCATCAGTGCGAAAACGGTTTGTCGATAGCGGCCGATCCTGTTCGATCACTTCTTTGGCTGTGTCGATCGCCGCACGTACCTTAATTGCCGACACGCCAGCCGCGATGAACGCGTCAGCAACGCGCGCCTCCATAAGATCGCGAAAACCGAGGAAAATACGCTCGTCTCCGAGCGAGATTTCCGGTGTCCATAAAGGCGGATAGAACTTATTTCCAATTCGGTGGCCGCGCAGCCATCGCGACAGCTTGCCGGGCGATATGCCCAGCAGCCTGCCAGCTTCCGCAGGGGTGTAAAGGCCGACACCGATCAAGTTCTCTGTTTCCATGGCGCTATAGTCCATTCAGTTGATTCTCTGTCAACGCCTTTAGAAGAGGGATGTTCGTGCGTTTGGTTGTATGGGTTACGTTTCGTTGTTGCCGCGAGTTGCTAACGAGCACGCGTACCGCTGACCGGCATCCCGTACGCTGCATCAAAGTCGCCGTTCACATGATCTCCGCGCTGTCAGCAGATTGCCGCATCTTCCCGACGGGCTCGGCACCGGCGCTACCGATATCGACGCCAGCATAGAAATGCAGGTCGTAGCCGGCGGCGAAGGTGTCAGCGCTTCAAACTCTTTACTTTTAGCCCCCCGCATTTTCGGTGATAGCTATATCCACTTCCTCATGGAAGGAGTTGTTGCCACCAATGCCCAAGGTCTCTTCCCTGAGCGCATGCGAAAAGGAAATAGTGCCGCCTGCACCTATCGTAGCCGTGAATTCAAAATGCATTTTCTGATATTGAACGTAAGACGGCGCGAGTTTTGTGTCTTCGAGGATTTGCCCAAGTCTCTCCGCAATCCCCAATGGCTGCCCTACGCCCACTGTGCCTTCGCGTGAGTTTGCGGTATATCCAGAAGCGCGACAGGCTTTGTAAAGATCACCCTTGACCAAACCATATGTCTGATCGACCTGAACTGGCTCACTAATAATATCTTTGAAGGAGACCGTTCGGGCCGCCTCGTTGTATTGCTCTTGGCTTCCTGTGAAACCAAGGCCGGGAAAGTCAGAAGCACCGCCGTTGAATTTCCGGTAATATGGGTCTTTTGCGGACTGTCTGCTGCCGCCAAAGATCGCTGCCTCTGCCGCGTCAGACTGATCGTGCAAGACGATTGTCGCCACGTACTTTGGCATATTGAAATATAGCATTGTGCTTTTGTAGTTTGAGCTGGCCTGTTTCGCCGCAACAGATGTTACGGCATCTGCCAACTCGCACTTTATTCGAGCCATGACCTTGGCTCGCGGAAATTCTTTGTCGCCCCGCTTATGCGGTAGTTCCGCGCAGCCACAAACAGCCGTCGCGGTCGCGCAAAATAACGCCACCACCACTTTCGAATTCATTTGTGTTTGCCCCTCTTACAACTTTGGATTATAGTAAATAGAAACTTTAACACGTCAACATGCTTGTGGAGAGTGGCGTGAAATATCAGACGTTTGTACTTAATGCGGCCTGTCTTGTTTTAATCTGCACTTTCGCAGCCCCATTGGCAGCGCAGCCGAAAGTACCCGAGCGAAGAGATTGCGCGGCTGAGATGACGGCTAAAGGTTATACGGGGGAAAAGCT
This sequence comes from Rhizobium anhuiense bv. trifolii, assembly GCF_024346605.1. NCBI lineage: Bacteria > Pseudomonadati > Pseudomonadota > Alphaproteobacteria > Hyphomicrobiales > Rhizobiaceae > Rhizobium > Rhizobium anhuiense. The sequence continues at coordinate 3,837,831 of NZ_CP098803.1, read as the reverse complement.
TTTTGACGAAACTTATAAATGCGAAAGTCAGGGGACCTCGCCAAACCGAGCGCCAACGACCTCGACGCGCGGAACGATACCCAATGATGCGACTCTGAAACGCTTGCAGGATACGGTGAACGACAATACGCGTTGAAGCATACGACGGGTGAGCCAGCTCAGTGCCCAATGGTTTACTACCTTCACCGCTTCAGATTCGCTGCTAGCCCTGATATCTCACACTCCGATTTGGATTTGTCTGGCGAGCATTTTCTGGCGCTTCGTGGGCGATGGCGGTGTTTGCGGGGCATTGCGGCGCTGACCTTGCCCCGTTGAAATAATCCATTTTGAAGTAAGCTCTGGCCCATTGAGAGGACCAGGGAATGAAGCGCAATCGTTTCACAGACGAACAGATCATCGGCATTCTGAAGGAGCACGAGGCTGGCACGCCGGTCTCAGAGCTTTGCCGCAAGCACGGCGTCAGCGATGCCAGCATTTATAAATGGAAGGCCAAATTCGGCGGCATGGACGTATCCGAAGCCAAGCGTCTGAAGACGCTGGAAGACGAGAACACGAAGCTGAAACGGCTCCTGGCAGATGCGATGCTGGACAATGCGGCTTTGAAAGACCTTTTGGGAAAGAAGTGGTGACGCCCGCAGCAAGGCGGAAAGCTGTCGCTCATCTGATGGATCACCACCAGATGAGCGAACGGCGGGCGTGTAAAGCCATCGGCTTATGCCGGATGACGATCCGTTACAAAACCAGGCGCAGCGACGACCATGACCTTCGCGAGCGGATGAAGGCGCTGGCGCATGAACGCCGCCGCTTTGGATGTCGACGCCTTCGTGTGCTGCTCAGACGCGAAGGCCACCTCGTGAACCACAAGCGGCTCTTCCGGCTCTATCGGGAAGAGAAGCTGACGGTGCGAAAGCGTGGCGGTCGGAAACGAGCGATAGGCACACGAGCACCGATGCTGATCCCGCTTGCCGCCAATGATCGCTGGTCACTGGACTTCGTGTCGGACCAACTCACCGATGGTCGCAGGTTCCGGGTGCTTACGGTCGTCGACGATTGCACTAGGGAATGCCTGGGCCTCGTCGCCGATACGTCCCTTTCCGGCCTGCGGGTTGCCCGTGAGCTGGACCGGATCATCGAGGGGCGAGGCAAGCCGAAGATGATCGTCTGCGACAATGGCAGCGAGTTCACAAGCAACGCGATCCTGCAATGGACGGATCGGACCAAAGTGGAATGGCACTACATCGCACCAGGCAAACCGATTCAGAATGCCTTCATCGAGAGCTTCAATGGGCGGCTGCGAGATGAGTTCCTGAATGAAACTCTCTTCTCGTCACTGACCCATGCTCGATCAGCGCTTTCAAACTGGCGCAGCGATTACAACGATCATCGACCACACTCTGGACTCGGCTGGCTGACACCTGCCGAGTTCGCTCAGACCATCAATCCGCGACGTGATGCGGTGCTGCGCAGCCGGAATGGCTCCGCACCGCAACCCGCCGCTACCGTCCCGAATACAGCAATCCAAAACCGCTGGAGCGAACTCAAAACTGGATAAAACTTGGGGGCAAGGTCACTTCGCCCGTGATCATCGTAGGAAGTGTTGTCCAGACATTAGTCGCGTCCGCATCCCAGGCGTTATCGACCAGTTCGTTCAGTGCAACTTCGCTCGAGCGGTAGGTCTCGCCTAGAAGATGGGTGAGGCGCGTGTTGACCGAGAAATGTGCGTTAGAAATGCGGCGAGTAAGCGAACCTCACTTTCGGCGCCTGAGTGCGGTGTGCACCACGCAAGGCTGTTTTATGCTAAATTATCAATCAGTCATGAATTGCATTTGTTTCGCTATATGGTAGAGTGTCGCTTCTGTGTAGCGCAACTATAAGTGTTGGCGGCAAAGGAGATTTGTCGGCATGCAAAACTCCAATAGCATACGGGCGCTCGTCCGCGTCGCGGTGGCCTCATTTTTCATTTCCACGTCTATGCCCCTGTCGGATTTACATGCCCAAGACGCAGACGAAACTGCCTTTTTGAACAACTGTTCCGCCTGCCATTCACTTGAAGATGGCACGCATAAATTTGGTCCGTCTCTGCACGGAATCGTTGGTCGGACCGCCGGTACTGTTGCTGGGTTCGCCTCGTCAAAGTCCTACGTCGAGGCAGGGCAGAACGGCGTTATTTGGGACAGTACGAATTTGGATGTTTTCCTTGAAAGACCGCTGCTGTTTCTTGGTCAACATGCGCCTGCACCAATCACCAACAAAATGCCTATCCGGGTACCGAGGGCAGATACCCGAGCACTTATCATCGAATTCCTACTTCGCCAGTAATCCATAGGAGGGGACCATGAGGTACGGATTGATAATCGGCGCTTCTGCGCTTGTTCTTGGCACTGGAGGTGATGCCATTGCAGGACCGGACGTGATCGTAGGGTTCATCGACGGCGGTCGGCAATTTGCTGTGTTGCCGACTGGCGAACTGGCAATCACAGCAGGCACAAATTCTTGTAACGCTGGAGATAAAGACCTCAATTGGATGGCGTTGCCAGACGCGAACCATCCAGTGATTTCTCTCAATATGTACAAGGAAAAAGATGGGCAATTTCGGCAATTAGCCGCGACTTGGGTAAAGCACGGGTTCTTTGCCACCAATCAAGAGGATTGCGCGGACGTGGCTGGTGTCCCCGCGTGCGTTCCTGCTGATGCTGGTAACGCTCTTGGACCGGGATGTTCTGATCTCTACGGCGACTATCTCAATTCTGACCCTCAGTTTCTGGGACCGCGTAGTCGGATCAACCCGTCGACCGGTATTTTCGACAGCAGCGACGCAACAAGCCCTTCGCCAGGAAGCCCGACTATTCTCGATGATGAAAAAATCATGGTGGTGGACGCGGTTACGCTTTCCGATCCTGGTGCTCGCTACTTCCTTGAAGCGCAGTACATTACCGCCGATGACGCGGCCGCTGGCAACGCTCGAAATAATATGACCTATCGGGAGTTTGCTCCTCACGATGGCTCCCCACAATTCGTCGCAAGATATCTCGGACCGCAGATGCGAGGTCAACCAGCGTTGGCAGCGTGGCAGGGTGCTTTACTCAGCGAACGATTGAGCAGTGAGGGCGGCGCCCCTGTTACGCTGATAGCTGCTTCGAAGGCGACACCACTTAAAGAGGGTGGGTTTCGCTACGATTATGCCGTTTACAACATGAACAGCGATCGGGGGCTCCGATCATTCAAAGTAGAAGGTACGACTAATGTGAGGGACGCGTCATTTTCGGCGGCCATCGCTCGTGGCGAACCTTGGGATAAGGCGCCATGGACCGGAACGCAGAACGCGCAAGACTTTGTTTGGGCTACTCAGACTTTCACCGACAACAACGCCGCGAACGCCTTGCGCTGGGGCAACACGTATTCGTTTTCATTCGTTTCAAATGCAGCTCCGGTCACAGGTAAGGCCGTTGCCGAAAAGTACAAACCGAAACAGGGCAACGATACAGACGACGAGACATTCGAGGTGCTCGTTCCGTCTAATGCCCCAAACTGACCAGTAGGTGAAACCCTTCAGCTGTGAGTGACACGATGCAAAAGCCAGAAAAGTTTTTCGCATTGATTTTCTTAGGTTTTTTGGCATTTACCGGTTTGCCTCAAAATACTGTGGCGCAGACAATTGCCCTGATCGAAATAAGGGATAGCCCGCAAGGTGAGGATGACTTTCTTTGCTGGTCGCCTGTCGCTGCAAGAGTGAAACTGGCGCAGCCTGGGCCAATGGATGTCCCTGTAACCCTGCGGAGCGGAGCGATCGGTCCTTCCGCCGGTGTTGTGGGCTTCATGGAGAGCGACGTTGCCGTAACTCCCTCAACTTTTGCACCGAAAAAGGAACTGCCAATCGTATTGAAAGGTGATGGCAGCTGGGTAGAATTCAATCTATTTGGTCTCAAAGCCTCAGACGGAGAGAAGGATATTGCCGTTCGGGCGGAATTGGGTGACGGATCCGCGATTGGTCAGACGATGACGATGGTGCGAGTCCGAAAGGATGCTGAGCAGTTGTCGCCGAAAGAGCGGAACAACTTTTTGTCTGTACTCGCTCAATGGAAGAAGGTGCCAGGGTTGGCGCGGCCGACACGTTTTGAAGACTTCTACACCACGCATGAAGATGCCTTCTCGAAAGGAATACATTCTGGTTTCGGAGCCAATCCCAGCAATTTCCTCCCATGGCATCGCGCGTTTCTGTTGAACTTCGAGCGAGAACTGCAGGCAATTGATCAGACCGTAGCGCTTCCCTACTGGAAGTTTGACGCTCCTGCGCCTCAACTTTTCAGTGCTGAATTCCTTGGCGCGAAGGTACCGGGGACAAACGAGGTCGAACTTGCTTCAACGAACCCGATTAGGGGCTGGTCAGCACCACCTGGCCAACTTTTGACACGAGCAAAATCTGCAAGCGTCCAGGCTCCAATGAATCCAGGGGTCTTAGGGGCGCTTGCATGCACAAGTGCAAACTGCCCAAATATTTTCCGTGAAACCACGGACACGTTCGAAATGAACTATCATAATTCGGCTCACGGTTTCATCCTTGGCTGGTTGGGGGGAGGTGCCTCACCAAAGGATCCATTATTTTTCTTACTGCATGCCAACGTTGACCGCGGTTGGGCTCACTGGCAACAAGCTCGCGACAGGTTCGACAGCGCGAGTGAGAAGTCATACACGCCGGAAGGTCGCTACCCTGGTTCGGTTCAGAACAAAATGAAGGAGGGGTTGTTCGCTGAAGACGAGATGTGGCCTTGGGGTCATAAACAGGGGGATTGGGGAACACCCGGCGTGCCGGATGATGACTGGCTACCCTATCGCTTCTCTTTTCCCGCAGCGCCCGGTCTTCCATTGTCAGGGATTGATTTCCCTACTCCCGCCAAAATGATAGACTACATGGGTGTCCGCGGCGGGCCTGAACTCGGGTTCTGCTATGATGACATGGCCTATCAGGGCGGTAAGCCGTCCGAGGTTTTGGAACAGGTGCAATGATGAATAGGAAACTCTTATCAGCTATCTGGCTAGTTTCCCTGTTGACCTCTCCTTCGCTTGCTCAGCAGGTCAGTTTCGAAAATGTGCCATCTGAATTGCAGCCCAAGTATGACGCACAAAAGGCTGAGATAACTGCCTTGGTTGGCCAAATCCAAGACAAAAAACTAGCTGGTGAAGTCCGAGCTGCCCACTTGGCTGAACTACAACAGCGCTTTCCCTACGTCGTCCTGCCTACAGCAAAGTCGGTTGCGCTAGATGAATCTGAACCCCTTCAGTTGGAAGCAACCAAAATTTTGATTGGCTCGGTGGTTATGATGAACCACTCTGCCGGTGGTGACCACGCGATGCACGAGCAGTTCACTTCAACTATGGATATTCTCAAGCAGGTGGTTGCGAGCGGCACCGCGGCGGCTCGGAGTTTTGCCGCTGAAACCGGCGCCAGCCTCGGAGACAGTGGTATGCTGAGTGAAATCCAAAAGAAGAATGATGAGGGCGTTATAAGCGATGCAGATGCGGTTGGCTACTTTACCTTGGCAGATCCCGGCGTCGCTGCCTCGTATGTGGAAAAGTACCTAAGCAGTGAAAACGTGGCCGCGCAGGAGCAAGCGGTTTCCTATCTCGGTCCGTTACCTGATTATCAGGCTACTATTCGCCAAGACTTCTTTCTCGACGCGAACAAGCCTGCTGCGGTACAAGCCGCTGCGGCAAGGGTCCTCGCTCGGACGGACGAGAAATTCACGACGTACTCGGATAAAGTCATCATGCGCGACGGTACGCCAACACAGGTGGTGGACGCTATCATCAGAGGATCGATCGAGAATACGACTAATCCCGTGAACGCAGAACAGGTTTCAAAATATAAAACCATTCTGGACGATTACAAAAAGGCTAACCCTGGCGTGAACATGCAGCAGTTGAACACAATCCAGAATTCAATTGAAATTCTGCGGTGAAATGGAACGGTTTGCGGGAGCGACAAGACCGCGTCCAATCAAGACCTGACATTGATGACGTTGATCGCGCGATTGTTCAGTTGCTGTTGAGGGGTATTCCGGAAAAGAGATCGGGCAGCAGCTCGGATTTTCTCATCGAACCATTGAGCACCGTGTAGAGCGATTGAAAAGGGCTTTGACGCACGCTCTATAGCGCAACTCGTTGCCCTGTCGGTTGCGGGCGCGTTAGGAAGCGCGGGTTGACTTGGCGCTGAGACTTGCCAAAGCTCGTGCCTTGTCTGTCGAATCGCCCGCATCGCCTTGCCCCCATTTTTGCAGCAGGCTGCTGCAAAATCCGAAACACCTGGATAGGTCACCGCTAACACATTCGCGTCAGCCGCAGACCATACTTCTTGTTCACTACGAAAACAGCGCCGAAACAGGGCAGGGCAAGGCGAGCGGCGGCATGTCATCTCGTGTTGAAGTATCCGAGCGACGTTGTCTCGGTATCAGTCCACGCGCCTCGATCTTCAAGGATCCGGCATTTGAACAAGGTGACGACATATTCGACCGGTCAACGTTGGGGTAGGTGTCGCGCTAAAACACATTCGTGCATGGCTGGGCAACGCCTTGCCGTCACTTGACCTGCCACTGCAGAAAAACGGCGCGAAGGTTTTCATCTAGTCGAGCGCCGATCCGACGCCCAAAACGTCATCGCACCCAGAGTCGCAGAGGTATCGCGGCATTTGTAGCAAACCAGCGTATTCTGGCGTAAACTAGGGCAGTGCAATCAATTTTTACTAACTTATTAATTTTATTTCATAAAATTTAAGAGTGGCGCACCCGACAGGATTCGAACCTGTGACCTTTGGAATCGGAATCCAACACTCTATCCAGCTGAGCTACGGGTGCATGCCGAAGGCGGTTTGAATCGCCTGTCCGATGGGTGGTTCTTAGCCTAGCTTGCGGCTGGCTTCAATCGCGAAATTCTCGGAAATACCGATGCTTGCAGTTTGATGGGTGTTTTTATCCGTCAGCCTGGGGAACGCCAGATAAAAAAACTCCGCCGTCCTTGCGGGCGGCGGAGCGTGATTGTTGTGGACTGTCGCCTTATGGCGGTCAGATCTGCATGGCGCCGGGGCCGGGAATGGCCTTTGGCGGCACCTTGCCGAGGATGATCATGCCGAGGACCTCGTCCTTGGTCACATCCTCGGTGCGGGCGTGGCCCACCACCTGGCCGTTCTTCATCACCGAGACGCGGTCAGCGAGGTCGAAGACGTCGTGGATGTCGTGGCTGATGAGGAAGATACCGATGCCTTCCTTCTTCAGCTGCTTGATCAGCTCGCCGACCTGCGCCGTCTCCTGGGGCCCGAGTGCCGCCGTCGGCTCGTCCATGATCAGGATGCGGGCGTTGAAGAGGATGGCGCGCGCAATTGCCACCGATTGCCGCTGGCCGCCCGAGAGCGCCTTCACCGGTTCCTTGAAGCGCTTGAAGTTGGGGTTGAGCCGCCCCATCACCTCGCGGGCCGAGGCCTCCATCGCCACGTCGTCGAGCGTGCCCCAGCGGGTCTTCAGCTCGCGGCCGAGATAGAGGTTGGCGGCGGCGTCGACATTGTCGGCGACGGCGAGCGTCTGGTAGATCGTCTCGATCCCGTATTTCTTGGCATCGCGCGGATTGCGGATGTCGGCCGGCTCGCCGTTGATCAGGATCTCGCCGCCATCGCGCTTGTAGGCGCCGGAGAGGATCTTGATGAGCGTCGATTTGCCGGCGCCGTTATGGCCGAGCAGGGCGACCACTTCGCCGGGGTAGAGATCGACCGAGGCATTGTCCACGGCGTGAATGCCGCCGAAGGCGATCGAGATGTTTTTCAGTTCCACGAGGGGAGTGCGTTGATCAGCCATATCCAGGGCTCCTCTCACTTGGCACGGGCGCGGTAGACGGTGTCGAGCCAGACCGCCACGACAAGGACGGTGCCGACGACGACGCTCTGCAGTGGCGTGTCGACATGCGCGAGCACCATGCCCGACTGCAGCGACTGCATGACGAGCGCGCCGAGCATGGCGCCGGCGATGGTGCCGGTGCCGCCTGCCAGCGACGTTCCGCCGATGACGGCGGCGGCGATGGTGTAGAGCTCGTCGAGCGTGCCCTGCGAGTTCGTTGCGGCGTTGAGGCGGGCGGTGGAAATCGCCGCTGCGATAGCGGCCAGAACGCCCATCAGCGCGAAGATCCTCACGGTGACCCAGCGGGTCTTGATGCCGGCGAGTTCCGCCGCTTCGGGGTTGCCGCCGATCGCGAAGACATAGCGGCCGAAGCGAAGGCGTGTCGCGATGAAGGTCATGATGATGCCGACGACGATGGCGATCAGCACCGGCACGGCGATGCCGTATGGAATATCCAGGCCGGTCTCGGGCCAGGGAATATTGTTGGTCTCGGCATATTTCTTGGCGATGTTGATTGGCCAGTAATAGCTGTTGGCGATTGAGACCGCGCCGAGGATGAGCACGCAGCTCAGGATGGCGAGGAAATATTCAGCCCACATCGGCCGGCGCGGAAAGCCGAAGCGACGGCGCTGCCGGCGCGAGCCGACGATGCTGGCGATGACGAAGAGGCAGGCGCCGATACCGACGACCCAGCTCCAGGTGGCGCCGATCGAGCCTTCGGCGCCGCCGCCCATGATGCGGAAGGTCTGGTCCATCGGCGCAACCGTCTGGCCGCTGGTGACGAGCCAGGTCGCGCCGCGCCAGACGAGCAGGCCGCCGAGGGTGACGATGAAGGAGGGAACGTTGAGGAAGGCGATGATGACGCCCTGGAAGGCGCCGATCAGGAAGCCGGCTGCAATGCCGATCAGCAGCGTGATCGCCCAGGTGAAGGGGCTGTCGAAGCCGATATATTCCGGCAGGATCTTGGCCTGGGTGACACCCATGATCATGCCGCAGAGGCCGAGCACGGAACCGACCGAGAGGTCGATGTTGCGTGTGACGATGATCAGCACCATGCCCGTCGTCATGATGGCGATGTCGGTCGTCTGAACCGAGAGGTTCCAGAGATTGCGCGGGGTCAGGAACAGGCCGCCGGTGATGATGTGGAAACCGATCCAGATGATGATGAGCGCGCCGATCATGCCGAGCAGGCGTGTGTCGATCTCGGTCGCGCGGAAGAAGCGGGTCACCGGATTGGCTTCCGCCGTTCGCGGCCCGCTTGATGTTGTGGATTTTACCATTTCGGCCATGGGTTTGCCGTTCCCCCACTGTGTTTGGACGGACGCGCCGGCGTGCCCGAATCTGCCATCGGCGTCATGCGTCTGTTCTTCAACTAACCATCGCGATGCTTGCGGAAACCGGTCGCGTGGCGTCGCGACACCCTTCCGGCAGGGAATGAAAACCCGCGATGGTGCGGCGAGGCGGAGAAAACTTCGTCGTTGGAATTCTCATCCGCGTCCGGCGCCGCAGCGATGTTGCGCTGCGGCGCCGGCAATTTCAATTACAGCCGCGGCTTACTTGCAGGCAGCGACGGTGTCGGCCTTGACGCCCTGGCAGGCTTCCGCCTTGGAGATCCAGCCGGCGTCGATGACGACGTTCAGGTTGTCCTTGGTGATCGCCAGCGGCTTCAGGAAGACCGACTGCATTTCAACACCCTTCGGGCCGCCCTTGAAAGCCTGGGCGCCGTCGATCTTGCTCATGTCCTTGCCGCCGGCGAGGTCGAGAGCGATTTCTGCGGCGCGCTTGCCGAGTTCGCGGCTGTCCTTCCAGACGGAAACCGTCTGCGTGCCGAGAGCGATGCGGTTCAGCGCCGCCTTGTCACCGTCCTGGCCGGAAACCGGAACGGAGCCGGCAAGACCCTGCGCGTCGAGCGCTGCGATCGCGCCGCCGGCCGTGCCGTCGTTTGAAGCGACGACGGCGTCAACCTTGTTGTTGTTGGCGGTCAGGAACTGCTCCATGTTGCGCTGGGCGTTCTCCGGCAGCCAGCCATCGGTATAGGCTTCGCCGACATTCTTGATCTTGCCGGCATCGATCGCGGCCTTCAGCACTTCCTGTTGGCCCGAGAACAGGAAGTCGGCGTTCGGGTCGGAAGACGAGCCCTTGATGAAGACGTAGTTGCCTTCCGGCTTGGCCTTGAAGACGCCTTCAGCCTGCAGGCGGCCGACTTCCTTGTTGTCGAAGGTGATGTAGAAGGCAGCCGGGTTTTCGATCAGGCGGTCGTAGCCGACGACCGGAATGCCTTCAGCAGCGGCCTTTTCGATGGCCGGGCCGATCGCGTCGGAGTCCTGAGCGAGGATGATCAGCGCGTTGGCGCCCTGCGAAATCAGCGATTCGACGTCGGTGAGCTGCTTTGCGGCAGAAGACTGCGCGTCAGCGGAAATATACTTGGCGCCCTTGGCTTCGAGAGCCTTCTTGATGGCGGCTTCGTCCGTCTTCCAGCGCTCTTCCTGGAAATTCGACCAGGAAACACCAACGACGAGATCGGCAGCCATGGCAGCGGTATGTACGGAAACGAGGATGGCAGCACCGGCCATCAATTTGAAAATAGACTTCATAATGTCCTCCCGAGTGAGTTGCGGCCGGCCCAGCCCATGCTTCCTCCGGCCACCGCGAAAAAGCCTGTCGGGAAAGATTTGGATTTTTTTCTCGACAGTCGAGAAATTTAGTGTCAGAGATTTTTTCAACTGTCAACACTGCACTACCGGCTTAATTCGCTTGCGCAACAGCGACCGGAGATGCAGTGGAAACCACGGGAAGAGCAAGCAGGAGGAGAGGGCGGCATTCATGCTGACCAAGTCGAGCACGGAGCTGGTCCGGCAGAGAAACAGCGTGCTCGTGCTGTCCGTGCTGCGCCGCCACGGCGCGCTCGCCCATACCGAAATATCCGATTCCACCGGGCTTTCCTCAGCCACCATCTCGGCGATCACCGCTGACCTGGAAAAAGCCCAGATCATCGAGAAATCCGAGCAGCAGCCGGCAAGCGGGCGTGGCCGGCCGCGCGTGCTTTTGCGCCAGCGGCGCGATTGCGGCTATCTCATCGTCGTCATCATCTCCTCGGATGCGGTGCAATATTCGCTTGTGGATTATGCCGGCAAGCTGATCGACCGCTTCAGCGAGGAGCGTTCGCACGATCCGGCGGGTGCCGTGCGCTTCGTCGCAGCAGTACGCGCCGGGCTTTCGCGCCTTCTCGATCGTTCGAAGATTACGCAGGAAAAGGTGCTGCTGATCTCGATCAGCAGCAAGGGGCTGGTCAACTCCACCGAGCCGGTTCTTCTGTGGTCACCGATCTTCGGCAGCGACCAGATCGATTTCGAATCGGCACTCCGGCCGGAATGGCAGGCCAAGGTGATCCTCGACAACGAGACGCTGCTGGTCGCCGCAGCGCTCGGCGCGCGTGAGGAGAATATGAAGGGCGCCGATTTCCGCTCGCTCGCCGCCCTTTCGCTCGGCCACAGCATCGGGCTCGGCATCGTCAGGCGCGGCAACCAGACGGGCCAGGAGATCTCGGCCCCCAATTTCGGGCACATGCTGCATATGGCCAATGGCGGCCTCTGCCGCTGCGGCACACGCGGCTGCATCGAGGCCTATGCCGGTTTTTACGCCATCCTGCGCAGCGCCTTCGAAGTGCCGCTCGATACCATCCCGGCCAAATTCGTGCCGGTTGCGGAACTCGACAAGATCGCCGCCAAGGCGCGCCAGGGTCACCGCATCTCCGCCTTCGCTTTCCGTCAGGCAGGGCTGGCGCTCGGCAACGGCCTGTCGCGCATGCTGAGCCTGACCGAGCGCATGCCGATCGCCATCACTGGCCCGGGCACACGTTATTACGACCTGCTGCGCCAGGGGATCGAAGAGGGCCTCGGGCAATCGCATGTCGTGCGCATGGAGGGCATGCCCGAAATCAGGGTGGTCCCCGAAGAACAGATCCTCGTCTTCGAAGGCCATCTGAACCGGGCGCTATCGGTGATCGATCAGGATATCGTACTCTCGGGCGTACAGAGCGCGGAATGAGGGCGCGTTGCTGAAATGCATGGGGAGCAGGTGTCCTCTCTCCGACATAGAGTCAAACGCCACCAAACGCGAAATGGCCGGGCAAATGCCCGGCCATCTCATGCATGGCTTCCGGTCGGGAGAGGGCCGTCAGCCGATCTTGATGAGCTTGCCTTCCTTGACGGACTGAACCGCGGCATCGGCGAGCGCCAGCGCTGCGAGGCCATCGGCGCCAGACGGCGAGATCTTCGAACCCTTCTCGATCGCGGCGATGAAGGCTGCGATCTCGTTGGCATAGGCTTCGGTGTAGCGGGTCATGAAGAAATCATGCAGTGGCGGGCGGGTGTAGCCGTCGCCGTTTGCCACCTCGATCGAAACAGGGCGCTGGTTTTCGGCCGCAGCCATGCCCTTTGCGCCATGCACTTCGATGCGCTGGTCATAGCCGTAGGTGGCGCGGCGGGAGTTGGAGATCACCGCCTGCTTGCCCGATTTCGTCTGCAGGATCACCGAGACGCTGTCATAGTCGCCGGCTTCGCCGATCGCCTTGTCGACGAGTACGGCGGCAGTCGCCAGCACCGAGACCGGCTCTTCGCCGAGCAGGAAGCGGGCCATGTCGAAATCATGGATCGTCATGTCGCGGAAGATGCCGCCGGAGCGCTTGATATAATCGACCGGCGGGGCGCCGGGGTCGCGCGAGGTGATCGTCACCATCTCGACATCGCCGATCTTGCCGTCGTCGATGACCTTGCGCACTGCCATGAAATGCGGGTCGAAGCGGCGGTTGAAACCGACCATCAGCTTGGCGCCGGTCTCTTCCACCACCTTGATGCAGGCCTTGACGCGGGCGACGTCGAGATCGATCGGCTTTTCGCAGAAGATCGCCTTGCCGGCGCGGGCGAAGCGTTCGATCAGGTCGGCATGTGTATCCGTCGGCGTGCAGATGACGACGGCGTCGATATCCTTGGCGGCTTCGATCGCCTCGATGGTGCGGACTTCGCAGCCATAGGCGGAGGCGATCGCTTCGGCAGCCTGCGGAAAGGCGTCGGCGACCGCGACGAGCGTCGCATTGGCGTCGCCGCTGACGGCCTTTGCATGGACCTTGCCGATGCGGCCGGCGCCGAGAAGACCAAATCTCACTGTCATTCTAACCTCCCTTGAATTCGGAACAAATAAACCGAATTGCCAAAAATCTGGAATTTTCATTCCATCTTCTGCGGACCACGTCAAGCCCGCGGATCTTTCACATTTGCAAGATTCGAACCAGAGCCTTCCTGGTCGGATTGACGTCTTCCGCGAGTGCAGGTTTTGCCCGGGGTAAAGCCGATAGCCTCTGATCCTGGCGTAGAGATGCCCGGCCTTTCAGCCAAGAGAATACTTTAATCTGATCAGGAAAGGTTCTAGAGACAATCGCAGCACGGGCCGAAGGCAGTGCGACATATGCGACCGCGGGGCAGGAATGCAAATCATCGATCCGAACCATCCGGCATACCGTCATCTTTGGGTGCGTGTTGGCATTATTGCCGTCTGCTTCGGCTGGGCCGTGGTCGAATTCGTCACCGGCGATCCGTTCTGGGGCGTGCTCGCGGGCGGGGCAGGCGCCTATTCCTTCTATATATTGTTCTGGACCTTCAATCCGCAGCCGCCTGTCATCGAGCCGCCCGTGCAGCCCGACGCCGAGGACGAGGACGAACCCGCGGCGACCGCTGAAAAACCTTCGAAGGACGGGCCAGCGGAATAGTCAGCGGCCGATTCGGCGCAGTGCTTCGTCGATCAGCAGGTTGGCCAGCATCATCCGCTTCGTCGCATTGTCGCGGAAGGGCAGCGCGACGCCATCGGGATGATTGGCCCGGGCGAAGGCGCGGCGCTTCTCGCGCAGTGTCAGCGGGGTATCGGCGGCGGAGATTGCCAGTTCGGCGGCAACCTCGTGCGGTGTCGTGCGGGCGAGATGATCCGGCATGGCGGGCTCGGCTGGAGGCGCAGCCGCCGGCTTTTCCACGACCCCGGCGCTAGCATCGAGATCCAGATGATCGAAATAGGCCTGGCCGACGCGCTGCGAGGCAGCCGAGACGCCCTCCATGACATCGAAGGCAAACCCGGTGCCGAGGCCGGAGACGCGATGGGCGTCCGGCGCATCGGCGCCTTCGGCCGTCTCGTCCTCCGCCTTCAGCCGCTCGAGGACTGATTGAAATACCGACTGCCCGAACAGCATCACGCCTTCCTTTCGAAGCAGGTATTAGAAGAGAGCAAGATGGCGCAGGGCTTGCGGGCTTGTCAGCCGGCGTGTCAGCCGGCCTGCTTGCGGCTCTCCTCGAGGATGATGTCGTAGAGCAGCCTTGCGCTCGGCGGCAGCGCCCGTTCCCTCGCCGTGATCATGCTGTAAGGCTTGACGTTGATGTCGAAATCGATCGGCAGCATGCGCACATCCGAGGCATTCGAGCTCTGGCTGGCCAGGAACTGGGCGACGTCGACGGCGACCGGAGCAATCGCATCGGTCTCGCAGATGATGGCGCAGGTCAGCAGCAGCGAAGAGGTGTTGACGATGTTCTCAGGCAGCGCCACGCCACGCGACAGGAAAACGTCCTCGATCGTGCGGCGCAGCAGCGTGCCCGGCGGCTGGAACACCCAGTCATAATCCCGGACGTCGGAAAGGCTGCTCACCTTCTGCTTCATCAGCGGGTGGCGGTCGCGCACGATCAGGCAAGCCCGCTCGATGCCGATCTCCGTCACCTCGAAGAGGCGCGGGTTGAGATCGTCGGGGATGCGGCCGATGATGAAGTCGTGGCGGGCGGCGAGCAGCTCGCGGGCAAGCACGTTGCTCGTCTCCACCTGGATGTTGATCTCGATGCCGGGATAGGCCTTGCGCACCTTGTTGATCGCCGGCACGACGAGGCTCATGGCCGGCGCCGTCACCGAACCGATGAAGACCGAGCCGCCCTTGCCGCTTTTCAACTCGCCGATCTCGCGGCTCGCCTCGCGCAGCTCCAGAAGGATCTTCCGGGCCCTGCGCGCCAGCGCTGCGCCGAAGGTTGTCAGCACCACGCCGCGGGCCACGCGCTCATAGAGCGATGTCTTGGTGATTGATTCCATTTCCGACAACATGCGCGACGCGGCGGGCTGCGAGATGTTCAGGACTTCCGCAGCTGCGGAAATCTGTCCACTATCTTCGATTGCGACGATCATCCGCAGGTGATTCAGCTTAAGTCCTGCACGTAGAAGGCTGTCATCGTCGAAATTATCACTGTGGATATCGACGTAGTCCATCGAAAATGGCTCGGAAACAATCGTCATGGTTGCAGCCTCCTCGCTGCGCTCCATCAAAAGTAATACTTTTTAACGATATACCAAAATTGTTATGCACGTTAGCACTTATTCTATTTGACAGTTATAGGAATCCATACCAGTTTGCCGCCGTGTGCTGGTTGGCACTCAACACGTGTGAGATCGTGGAGGAGACCTACTTCGTTTCTCACCATCTGAAGTAACTATCCAATACGGAACCTGCCACAGTTTCGGGGCGGGCGATTTTTCGTCCGCTGCTCTATTAACAAGGGAGAGAGAAATGAAATCCATTATCTCATTGATGGCTGCGGCTGCCTTCGGCGTCGCTTCGTTCGTTGCACCGGCGCTCGCCGCGGACAAGGGCACTGTCGGTATCGCGATGCCGACCAAGGCTTCGGCCCGCTGGATCGACGACGGCAACAACATCGTCAAGCAGCTCCAGGCTGCCGGTTACGGCACTGACCTGCAGTATGGCGACGACGATATTCCGAACCAGCTTTCGCAGATCGAAAACATGGTGACCAAGGGCGTCAAGGTCCTCGTCATCGCTTCGATCGACGGCACGACGCTTTCCGACGTTCTCCAGAAGGCACACGACGCCGGTATCAAGGTCATCGCTTATGACCGTCTGATCCGCGATTCGGGCAACGTCGACTACTACGCAACGTTCGACAACTTCCAGGTCGGCGTTCTGCAGGCTGGCTCCATCGTTGACGGCCTCGGCCTCAAGGATGGCAAGGGCCCGTTCAACATCGAACTCTTCGGCGGTTCGCCGGACGATAACAACGCCTTCTTCTTCTATGATGGCGCAATGTCCGTCCTGCAGCCCTACATCGACAGCGGCAAGCTCGTCGTGAAGTCCGGCCAGACCGGCATGGACAAGGTCGGCACGCTGCGTTGGGATCCGGCAACGGCCCAGGCCCGCATGGACAACCTGCTCTCGGCTAACTACACCGATGCCAAGGTCGATGCCGTCCTGTCTCCCTATGACGGTCTGTCGATCGGTATCATTTCCTCGCTGAAGGGCGTTGGTTACGGTACTGCGGCCCAGCCGCTGCCGATCGTCACCGGTCAGGACGCTGAAATCCCGTCGGTCAAGTCGATCATTGCTGGCGAACAGCATTCGACGATCTTCAAGGACACCCGCGAACTCGCCAAGGTCACCGTTGCCATGGTCGATGCCGTGATGTCCGGCAAGGAGCCTGAAGTCAACGACACGAAGACCTACGATAACGGCGTCAAGGTCGTTCCGTCCTATCTGCTGAAGCCGGTTGCCGTCGACAAGACCAACTACAAGCAGATCCTCGTCGACAGCGGTTACTACACCGAAGACAAGCTGAAGTAACTTGAGCAGGAGGCCGGAGCCCGCGCTTGCGGGTTCCGGCCTTCGATTTTATGATTACCCGGCCATTTAACGGCTGGGGGCGCTGGAACTTTGACTATGGACAATACCATCCTCGAGATGCGGAGCATCACCAAGACGTTCCCGGGCGTCAAGGCGCTGGAGAACGTGAACCTCAAGGTTCGCCAGGGTGAGATCCACGCATTGGTGGGCGAAAACGGGGCCGGCAAATCGACCCTGATGAAAGTGCTATCAGGCGTCTATCCCACCGGAAGTTATGACGGCGACATCGTCTATGAAGGCGAGACGCGCAACTTCAAGGCCCTGAGGGACTCCGAAGAAATCGGCATCGTCATCATCCACCAGGAACTGGCGCTCGTGCCGTTGCTGTCGATCGGCGAAAACATCTTCCTCGGCAACGAGAATGCCAAGAGCGGCGTCATCAGCTGGGACGAGACGTTCAACCGTACCAAGCAGCTGCTCAAGAAGGTCGGCCTGCAGGAATCTCCGAACACTTTGGTGACCGACATCGGCGTCGGCAAGCAGCAGCTGGTCGAGATCGCCAAGGCGCTGTCGAAGAGCGTGAAGCTGCTTATCCTCGACGAGCCGACGGCCTCGCTCAACGAAAGCGATTCCGACGCTCTGCTCAACCTGCTGATGGAGTTCCGCAAGCAGGGCATCACCTCGATCATCATTTCCCATAAGCTGAACGAGATCCGCAAGGTCGCCGACCAGATCACCGTCCTGCGCGACGGCATGACTGTCAAGACGCTCGACTGTCACGCGGACGAAATCAGCGAAGACATCATCATCCGCAACATGGTCGGCCGCGATCTCGAAGACCGCTATCCGCCGCGTTCGGTGCCGATCGGCGAAACCATTCTCGAAGTGAAGAACTGGAACGCCTATCACCAGCAGCACCGCGACCGCCAGGTTCTGCACAATATCAACATCACCGTCCGGAAGGGCGAGGTCGTCGGCATCGCCGGCCTGATGGGGGCAGGGCGCACCGAATTCGCCATGAGCCTGTTTGGCAAGGCCTATGGCCACAAGATCTCGGGCGAGGCGCTGATGCACGGCAAGCCGGTCGATGTCAGCACCGTGCGCAGGGCGATCGACGCGGGTCTCGCTTACGTTACCGAAGACCGCAAGCAACTCGGCCTCGTGCTCAACGACACGATCCTGCACAATACGACGCTCGTCAATTTGAAGGCGGTGTCGAATGCGTCCGTCATCGACAGCGTCAAGGAATCGCGGGTTGCGACCGACTATCGCTCGAAGCTGCGCATCCGCTCCTCCAGCATCTTCCAGGAGACGGTCAATCTTTCCGGCGGCAACCAGCAAAAGGTGGTGCTGTCGAAATGGCTGTTCTCCAATCCCGATGTTTTGATCCTCGACGAGCCGACGCGCGGCATCGATGTTGGCGCAAAATACGAAATCTATACTATCATCAACCAGCTTGCCGCCGATGGAAAGGGCGTTCTGATGATCTCGTCGGAAATGCCCGAACTGCTTGGCACTTGTGACCGCATCTACGTGATGAACGAAGGACGCATCGTCGCTGAACTGCCGAAGGGAGAAGCAAGCCAGGAAACCATCATGCGCGCTATCATGCGCTCAGGGGAGAAGAAGCAATGACACCGATCAATCAACCCATCGCTGAGCAGGGGCGTGTCGTCTCCATCGGAGACTATGTTCGCGGCAACATCCGCGAATATGGCATGTTCATCGCGCTCATCGCGATCATGGTGTTCTTCCAGTTCTCGACCGGTGGCGTTCTCTTCAGGCCGCTCAACCTGACCAATATCATTCTGCAGAACTCGTTCATCGTCATCATGGCGCTCGGCATGCTGCTGGTCATCGTCGCCGGCCATATCGATCTTTCGGTCGGATCGGTCGTGGGCTTTATCGGCGCGATCGCCGGCGTGATGACGGTGCAATGGCACACCAATTATGTCCTGGCGGGTATCGTATGTCTTGCCATGGGCGCGCTTGTCGGCGGCATCCAGGGCTATTTCGTCGCTTATCACAAGATCCCGTCCTTCATCGTCACGCTGGCCGGCATGCTGGTCTTCCGCGGCCTGACGCTGTTCGTGATGACGGCTTCGGGGACCGGCACCAGCATCGGTCCTTTCCCGCCGGCCTTCCAGCTGATCAGCATCGGCTTCCTGCCGAACGCTTTCGATATGGGCGGCATCAACTCGACCTCGATCATCCTCACCGTCGTCGGCGCCGTCGCCCTCTTCTATCTGGCATGGCGCAAGCGTCTGTCGAACGAGAAGCATGGCAACGACGTCGAGCCGCTCGGCTTCTTCCTTGCCCAGAACGCCCTCGTCACGCTCGCCATTCTGGCGCTCGGCTATCAGCTGTCGATCTATCGCGGCTTCCCGAACGTGCTGATGGTCATGCTGGTCCTGGTCGCTGCCTATGCCTTCATTACCCGCCGCACGACGATCGGGCGCCGCATCTACGCCATGGGCGGCAATGAGAAGGCGACGAAGCTTTCCGGTATCAACACCGAGCGGCTGACCTTCCTGACCTTTGCCAATATGGGTCTGCTCGCCGGACTGGCCGGTCTGATCGTTGCCCTGCGTCTCAACTCGGCGACGGCCAAGGGCGGCTTCGGTCTTGAACTCGACGTCATCGCTGCCTGCTTCATCGGCGGCGCATCCGCCCAGGGCGGCGTCGGCAAGGTGACCGGCGCTGTCATCGGCGCGCTGATCATGGGCATCATGAACAACGGCATGTCGATCCACGGTCTCGGCACCGACTCGCAGCAGATGGTCAAGGGCGCCGTGCTCCTCGCCGCCGTGTTCTTCGACGTCTATAATAAGAACAAGGGCTGACCGCTTCCGAAGCGCCAGCCAGGCATTCGCAGTCATATGAATGATGGATTCCGGCTCCTGATGGAGCCGGACAGGCGGAGCTTTTTCCTGTCTTCGCCGAAACGAGAAGGATCGAAGACGTGCTTATTTCCCAGATCAAAGGTGCCAACGGAGAGATCGTCGTCGCCGTGCGTGAGCCGGGCGGCGCTGCAAAGTCGGTCAACAATGCCGGCAGCGTCTATGCGCTGGCGATGGAAGCCGCAGACGGCGGCAAGTCGCTTGCCTCAGTCATCGAGGCCCATGGCTACGGCGATGCCGTCGATCTTGAAAAGGCCTATGCGGAGGGCCGCTTCCTCCCGCCGATCACCCATCCCGATGCCGCCCACCTGCATCTGACCGGCACCGGCCTGACGCATCTGGGATCGGCGGCAACGCGCGATTCCATGCATAAGAAGACCACCGAAGCCGCCGAGGAAACCCTGACGGACTCGATGAAGATGTTCAAGATGGGGCTGGAGAACGGCAAGCCGAAATCAGGCGAAAAGGGCGTGCAGCCCGAATGGTTCTACAAGGGCAACGGCTATGGCACGGCAGCCCCCGGCGCCCCGCTGATCTCGCCGTCCTTCGCGCTCGACGGCGGCGAAGAGCCTGAAATGGCTGGCATTTACGTGATCGCCAAGGACGGCTCGCCGTTCCGCATCGGCTTTGCGCTGTCGAACGAGTTTTCGGACCACGTCACCGAGCGGATCAACTATCTCTATCTGGCCCACTCCAAACTGCGCCCGGCCGCCTATGGTCCGGAAATCCGCATCGGCGCCGCACCGGACGATATTCGCGGCACCTCGCGCATCAAGCGCGGCGACAAGGTGATCTTCGAAAAGCCGTTCCTCTCCGGTGAAGCGAACATGTCGCACACCTTCGCCAATCTCGAATATCACCATTTCAAATACGGCCTCTTCCGTGTGCCGGGCGATGTTCATGTCCATATGTTCGGCACGGCGACCCTCTCCTTTGCCGACGGCGTCAAGACCGAAGAGGGCGACGTCTTCGAGATCGAAGTCGCCGAATTCGGCCTGCCGCTCCGCAATCCGCTCGAGGTGGCCGCCGAGGAAGAGATCGCCGTCCGGCAGCTCTGAATTCAAGACCTGGCCGCATTCGGCGGCCGGATCATGCTCGTAAACGGTAAAGGAGGCTTGTTAAGCCCATGACCATTTATCAAAACCTGATCGCCGGCGAATGGGTCGGCTCGAACGCGACGAAGAACATCAACCCGTCGGATACGAACGAAGTCGTCGGCCTCTATGCCGACGGCAGCGCTGATGACACGAGAAACGCCATTGCCGCCGCCAAGGCCGCCTTCCCGGCCTGGTCGCGCTCGGGCATCTGGGAACGCCACGTCATCCTGAAGAAGACCGGCGACGAGATCATGGCGCGCAAGGACGAGCTCGGCGCGCTGCTCGCCCGCGAGGAAGGCAAGACGCTGCCGGAAGCCACCGGGGAAGTGATCCGCGCCTCGCAGATTTTTGAATTCTTCGCCGGTGAAGCGCTGCGGCTGGCCGGCGAGGTCCTCCCCTCGGTTCGCCCGAACATCGGCGTCGAGATCACCCGCGAGGCGCTTGGCGTCATCGGCATCATCACGCCGTGGAATTTCCCGATCGCCATTCCCGCCTGGAAGATCGCGCCGGCGCTCTGCTACGGCAACACCATCGTCTTCAAGCCGGCCGAACTGGTGCCCGCCTGTTCCTGGGCGATCGTCGATATCCTCAACCGCGCCGGCCTGCCGAAGGGTGTGCTGAACCTCGTCATGGGCAAGGGCTCGGTCGTCGGCCAGGCCATGCTCGAAAGCCCCGACGTTCACGGCATCACCTTCACCGGTTCCACCGGCACTGGCCGGCGTGTCGCCGCCGCCTCCATCGAGCATAACCGCAAGTTTCAGCTGGAAATGGGCGGCAAGAATCCGATGGTCGTGCTCGACGATGCCGACCTCAACGTCGCCGTCGAGGCTGCCGCCAATTCCGGCTTCTTCTCCACAGGCCAGCGCTGCACGGCGTCGTCGCGCCTGATCGTCACCGAAGGCATCCACGACAAGTTCGTCGCAGCACTCACCGACAAGCTGAAGACGCTGGTCGTCGACAACGCGCTGAAGGCCGGCACCCATATCGGCCCGGTCGTCGATGAGCGGCAGCTGAAGACCGATACCGACTATATCGAGATCGGCAAGTCGGAAGGCGCCAAACTCGCCTTCGGCGGCGAGGTCATCTCGCGCGACACGCCCGGCTTCTACCTGCAGCCGACGCTGTTTACCGAAGCGACCAACCAGATGCGGATTTCGCGCGAGGAGATCTTCGGACCTGTGGTCTCGGTGATCCGGGCGAAGGATTACGACGAGGCGCTCGCCATCGCCAACGACACGCCATTCGGCCTTTCGGCCGGCATCGCCACGACCAGCCTGAAACATGCGACGCACTTCAAGCGCAATTCCGAGGCCGGCATGGTGATGGTCAACCTGCCGACGGCAGGCGTCGATTTCCACGTTCCCTTCGGCGGCCGCAAAGGTTCGTCCTACGGCCCGCGCGAGCAGGGCAAATACGCCGCCGAATTCTACACAACCGTCAAGACCGCCTACACGCTGGCTTGAAACAAAGGCGATGTCCCGGACCGTACGAGGCGGTCCGGCGACATCCTGAAGGATAGAGACGATGAAGAAGAAAGCGGAATGGCCGCGCAAGCTGAGGTCGCAGGAATGGTACGGCGGCACGAGCCGCGATGTGATTTATCACCGCGGCTGGCTTAAGAACCAGGGTTATCCGCACGACCTGTTCGATGGCCGGCCGGTGATCGGCATCCTCAACACCTGGTCGGATATGACCCCGTGCAACGGTCATCTCAGAGAGCTCGCCGAAAAGGTGAAGGCGGGCGTATGGGAGGCCGGCGGCTTCCCGCTTGAGGTGCCGGTATTCTCGGCGTCGGAAAACACCTTCCGCCCGACCGCGATGATGTATCGCAACCTTGCCGCGCTCGCGGTGGAAGAGGCGATCCGCGGCCAGCCGATGGACGGCTGCGTGCTGCTGGTCGGCTGCGACAAGACCACGCCGTCGCTTCTCATGGGAGCGGCTTCCTGCGACCTGCCGTCGATCGTCGTCACCGGCGGACCGATGCTGAACGGCTATTTCCGTGGCGAACGCGTCGGCTCGGGCACGCATCTGTGGAAGTTTTCCGAAATGGTGAAGGCCGGCGAGATGACGCAGGCCGAATTCCTCGAGGCGGAAGCCTCGATGAGCCGTTCGTCGGGCACCTGCAACACCATGGGCACCGCGTCCACCATGGCTTCCATGGCCGAGGCGCTCGGCATGGCACTGTCAGGTAATGCCGCGATCCCGGGCGTTGATTCCCGCCGCAAGGTCATGGCGCAGCTCACCGGCCGGCGGATCGTCCAGATGGTCAAGGACGACCTGAAGCCCTCCGACATCATGACGAAGCAGGCTTTCGAGAACGCCATCCGCACCAACGCGGCCATCGGCGGATCGACCAATGCCGTCATCCACCTGCTCGCCATCGCCGGCCGTGTCGGCATCGATCTTTCGCTTGATGACTGGGACCGCTGCGGCCGCGACGTTCCCACAATCGTCAACCTGATGCCGTCGGGCAAATACCTGATGGAAGAGTTCTTCTATGCGGGCGGCCTGCCGGTGGTACTGAAGCGCCTCGGCGAGGCAGGTCTTCTGCACAAGGATGCGCTGACGGTCTCCGGCGAAACCGTCTGGGACGAGGTCAAGGAGGTCATCAACTGGAACGAGGACGTCATCCTGCCGGCTGAAAAGGCGCTGACATCTTCGGGCGGCATTGTCGTGCTGCGCGGCAATCTCGCGCCGAAGGGCGCGGTGTTGAAGCCTTCGGCCGCCTCGCCGCATCTCCTGGTGCACCGGGGCAGGGCCGTGGTGTTCGAGGACATCGACGACTACAAGGCCAAGATCAACGACGATAATCTCGACATCGACGAAACTTGCATCATGGTCATGAAGAACTGCGGGCCGAAGGGTTATCCCGGCATGGCCGAGGTCGGCAACATGGGGCTGCCGCCGAAGGTGCTGAAGAAGGGCATCCTCGACATGGTGCGCATTTCCGACGCGCGCATGTCCGGAACGGCTTACGGCACCGTCGTGCTGCACACCTCTCCGGAAGCAGCCGTCGGCGGACCGCTGGCGGTCGTGAAAAATGGCGACATGATCGAGCTGGATGTGCCGAACCGTCGCCTGCATCTCGACATTTCCGAGGAAGAACTGGCGCGGCGGCTCGCCGAATGGCAGCCGAACCACGATCTGCCCAAATCAGGCTATGCCTTCCTGCATCAGCAGCATGTCGAGGGGGCCGATACCGGTGCGGACCTCGACTTCCTCAAGGGATGTCGCGGAAACGCTGTCGGTAAGGACAGCCACTGACAGCGTAGATCCAGGATTGGAAATCGATGAAAGGCGGGGCATCACCCCGCCTTTTTTGCACTTGTTCAATGAGAAGATGGCGGCAATTTTGACGTGCGACGCCTCCCGAAATAAGGTGGATTTCGGGAGTGTCCAGTCAGCTCTGGCTTTGACTTTGCATCTGGCCGCCGTCTTCTACCTTCACGGTGACCGACAACGTTTCGCCCGGCGTACCGATGCGCATGCCTGAAATCGGCGCGGCGTCGCGGTAGCAGAGGCCGGAGGCGATCCTGACGTACCGGGCATCCGGGCAGATCTCGTTGGCGGGATCGAAGCCGACCCAGCCGAGGCCGGGAATATGGGCCTCGGCCCAGGCATGGGTCGCCGCCTGCTCGACCTTCTCTTCCATCATAAGATAGCCCGAGATGTAACGCGCCGGCACCTGCAGGGCGCGGGCGGCGGCAATGAAAATGTGCGCGTGGTCCTGGCAGACGCCGCTCTTCTTCTCCAGCGCCTGTTCGGCCGTCGTCTCGGTGTTGCTGGTGCCGGGCTTGTAGTCGACCGTCTCGTGGATTGCCGCCATCAGCGCATGCATGCGGGCAAGCTCGTTATCGCCTCCGACACCCTTGATCAGTTCCTTGACCAGCTTGCCGCCCTTGGTCAGCGGCGTGTCGCGCAGAAACAGCCAAAGCGGGCAGAAGCCGGTATGCGGGCCGGTGACCCCGTTGTTGTCCTCCGTCTCGACCTCGCCTTCGGCGAGAATGCGCGTCACGTCCTGCTCGCCTTCCAGCGAGACCAGATTGACGTGATTGCCGTACTGGTCGTCATACTCGACCTCGGGTACGGCACCCTCGACGTTCAGCGCCCAGGTGAGGACTTTCTGATGGGGGCTCGTCGGCGGCGTCAACCTCAGCCGTTGCAGCGAGAACTGCGTCGGTCCGTCGTAGCGGTATTCGGTGAGATGGCTGATCTTCATTCTCATGTTCTGATCCGCTTATACATAGAACCGGTAGCCGTCGGAAATTTCCGCACCGAGCTTGTTGTTGCGCGCAACGAAATCCTCCAGGAATTCGTGCAGGCCCTGATCCATGATATCCCGGATCGCTCTCGTCTGCAGTGTGGTGCGGATTGCGTCCGCCGTATCGTGAGCGGCGAGCCGCTCCCCGTAATCCGTGGCGAGATAGCCGAGATTGCTGACGATCTTCTCATAGCAATAGGCAAGCGAGCGCGGCATCTGCACATTCAGCGTCAGAAAGTCGGCGATGTTCATCGCCCGGTATTCGCCGTCATAGGCCCAGCTATAGGCCCGGTGTGCGGAGACCGAGCGCAGGATCGATTCCCACTGCACATTGTCGAGAGAGGAGCCGACTGATGAGACCGAGGGCAGCAGCACGTAATATTTCACGTCGAGGATGCGGCTGGTATTGTCGGCCCGCTCGATGAAGGTGCCGATGCGGGCGAAATTATAGAGTTCGTTGCGCAGTGTCGAGCCGTGGAAGGCGCCGCGGATGAGGCCGGCACGGCGCTTGATGACGTCGATCACCTCCGGCATGTCGGCCGCCTTGACGCGCTTTTCGAGCAGAGACTTCAGCTCGATCCAGCATTCGTTGGTGGCTTCCCAGGTCTCGCGCGTCAGAGCCGTGCGCACCATGCGGGCATTGTTTCTGCCGGACTCGATGCAGGACATGACGCTCGACGGATTGGCGCGATCACGCAAGAGATAGTCGATCGCGTCGGCGTTCGTCAGCTTCGTGTGGCCCTCGTCATAGGCCTCGCGCACGCCGGCACTTTGCAGCACGCCATCCCAGTTGTCATCGCCTGTGCTGCTGCGGGTCAGCGACATGCGCAACCCGGCATCGATCAGGCGGGCGATATTTTCGGCACGCTCGATGTAACGGAACATCCAGTAGAGGCCGTTTGCGGTTCTTCCGAGCATCAGTCCTCCAATACCCAGGTGTCTTTGGTGCCGCCGCCCTGGCTGGAATTGACCACCAGCGAGCCTTGCTTCAGCGCCACGCGGGTGAGCCCGCCCGGAATGATCTGAACCTTGTCGGATACAAGCACATAGGGGCGAAGGTCGACATGGCGCGGCGCGATGCCCTTGTTGACGAGAATCGGCACGGTGGAGAGCGACAGCGTCGGCTGGGCGATGTAATTGTTCGGCTTGGCCTTCAGCTTCTCGGCGAAATCGGCGCGTTCCTTCTTCGATGCCGTCGGTCCCACAAGCATGCCGTAGCCGCCGGAACCGTGCACTTCCTTGACGACCAGCTCCTCCAGATGTTCCAGCACGTATTTCAGGCTTGATGCTTCCGAACAACGCCAGGTCGGCACGTTTTCGAGCAGGGCCTTGCGGCCAGTATAGAATTCGACGATCTCGGGCATATAGGAATAGATCGCCTTGTCGTCGCAAATGCCGGTGCCCGGCGCATTGGCGATGGTGATGTTGCCGGAACGGTAGACATCCATGATGCCGGGAATGCCGAGCGCGGAATCGGCCCGGAAGGTCAGGGGATCGAGGAAGTCGTCGTCGACGCGGCGGTAGAGCACGTCGATCGCCTCGTAACCGCGGGTCGTCCGCATCTTCACCTTGCCGTCGATGACGCGCAGATCCGAGCCCTCGACCAGTTCGACGCCCATCATGTCGGCGAGGAAGGAATGCTCGTAATAGGCCGAATTGTAGATGCCGGGGGTCAGCACCGCGACGCGCGGCTTGCCGGTGCAGCCGGGAGGAGCAAGCGAGGCGAGGCTCTGGCGCAAGAGATAGGGATAATCCTCGACACGCTGCACCTTGTTCTTGTGGAACAGTTCCGGGAACATCTGCATCATGGTTTCCCGGTTTTCCAGCATGTAGCTGACACCGGAGGGCGTGCGGGCGTTGTCCTCAAGCACGTAGAACTGGTCCTCGCCGGTGCGCACGATGTCGGTGCCGACGATATGGGTGTAGACGCCGCCGGGCGGACGGAAGCCGATCATCTCGGGGATGAAGGTGACGTTGTTCTCGATCAGTTCGCGCGGGATGCGGCCGGCGCGGATGATCTCCTGCTTATGGTAGATATCGTCCAGAAAAGCGTTGAGTGCGATTACCCGCTGCTCGATGCCCTGGGCGAGCTTGCGCCATTCGCGGGCGGAGATGATGCGGGGAATGATGTCGAAGGGGATGAGTTTTTCGGAACTGTCGGCATGGCCGTAGACCGCGAATGTGATGCCGGTCTTCCGGAAGATGTTTTCCGCATCGCGGGACTTGGCAATCAGATGCGCCCGGTCTTGGCTGTTGTACCACTCGAAGTATTTGTCATAAGGCGGGCGAGGGCTTTCGTCCCCGGTAATCATTTCATCAAATGCCAAAAGCGCGGCTCCCCTTTTTTGTTCATTTGAATACAACGCAAATGGCAATGCAAGAACCATGCGCAGTTCGGGGAAAAGATTTTGCGCTGCGGGAAACGGGTGAAAATCTGGGCATTTAACGTGATGCGCTGCGGCATGGCGGATATTCATCCAAGGTGCCTGCGTAAAATCTGAGCATATGACCGTTTTTCGTTCGGCCAAGGCGATCGAATATGGCCATGCGCGCGAGGCTCGCCGACCTCTGCAGAACCGCCATCGGGTCCTTGCATCAGCGAAATTTCAAATAAGCATCAACGCTTCGCCTTTGACTGCGGCTACGGGGTGCCGCTATCAGCACAGGGAAGCTTTTATTGCGAGCCGCCATGTCCCTCGATCGCCTTGCCCCCGCCGTTTTCGTCCTGCTCTGGTCCACGGGCTGGGTGGTGGCGAAATATGCCTCGCTGCATTCCGAGCCCTTCACCTTTCTTTCGATACGTTACGCGCTGTCGGCGGCGGCGTTTCTGGCGCTCTGCCTGGCGGTGCGGGCGCGATGGCCCAAAAGCCGGGCGACAGCGCTGCGCGCCATCTATTCCGGTTTCTTCCTGCATGGTTTCTATCTCGCCGGTCTCTGGTGGGCGATCGCCAACGGGGTGCCGGCCGGCATATCGGGCATCATCGCGGCACTGCAGCCGCTGTTGACGGCGATGGCGGCTCCTTTCCTCATCGGCGAGCGCTTGCAGCAGGCACAGAAACTTGGCCTTGCTCTCGGCTTCATCGGCATTGCCATTGCGATTTCGCCGAAGCTGCTCGATCCGGCGACCGCCGATCTCACCCATGCCGCCCTGCCGCTGGCGATCAACCTCGTCGCCATGGCGTCCGTCACCTACGGCACGCTCTACCAGAAGAAACATCTGCAATCCGGTGACCTCAGAACGATCGCGACCCTGCAATATATCGGCGCGCTGATCCTCACCCTGCCGCTTTCGCTCATCTTCGAGCATCAGCATTTCGATGGCGCCGCGCAGGCCTATGGCGCGCTCATTTGGTCGGTTTTCGGCCTGTCGATGGGCGGGGTCGGACTGCTGCTTCATCTGATCCGTCGCGGCCAGGTGTCCCGCGCCGCCTCGCTGATCTACCTGATGCCGCCGACCGTCGCGCTCGAGGCCTTCATCGCCTTCGGGGAACCGCTGACCCTGCCGTTGATCGTCGGCACCGTGGTGGTCGTGACAGGCGTCTATCTCACCAACCGCCGGGCGGTCAGCGAGCATAGGCCCGTCGAGGTATAGAGCCTGTGCGTTCTTTCGGACGCAGAAAAGACACCCTAACACTTTCAACCCTCGCATCATGCTTTCTGAAAATCGATTCCGATTCTCGGAAAGCATGATGCGGAGATAACAAAAAGGCCGGAGATATCCCCGGCCTTTCCGCTTTTCAGTCGTTCAACGATCAGGCGCGTTCGCGGCGCTGGCCGCTGCCGTTGCGGGAGCCTGAGCCACCGCGGCGGTTGCCGCCGTTGCCGTCGCGGCGTGGTTCGCCGCCCTGGGCCTGCTGCGGGCCGCGGTCTTCGCCGTGCTTGCGGGCCGGGCGGCCGTGGGCATGGCGATTATTGCCGCGGTGATGACCGCTCGGTTCGCCATTGGCGTGGGCGCCGTGATGCGCCGGACGCTGCGGCTTTGCCGAGGGGCGGAAGTCGGAGGTTGCGACCAGATCGTTATCAGGACCGAGATCCGGGGTCACTTCGCCGCGGCGCTGGCCGCGGAAATCCTCGTTACGGCTGGTCGGGCGCTCGGGGCGCGGGCGGCGCTCCTGGCGGTTGCCGCGATGCTCGGAGCGATTCTGGTCGCCACGGCCTTCGCCGCGACCATTACTTTCGCGACCCTGGCCGCCATTGCGATTGCGGTTGTTGCCGTTGCCGTTGGCACGACGGGGTGTGGCGTTCATGTTGGCCGGAGGTTCGCCGCTTGCGACGGTGATATCGATGCCCATCAGGCGTTCGATGTCACGCAGCAGCTTGGCTTCGTCAGGGGCGCAGAAGGCGATGGCGATGCCGTCGCGGCCGGCGCGCGCCGTGCGGCCGATGCGGTGGACATAGGCGTCGGGCACCTCAGGCAGATCGTAGTTGTAGACGTGGCTGACGGCCGGGATATCGATGCCGCGGGCGGCGACGTCGGTGGCGATCAGCGTCTTGATGCTGCCGTCGCGGAAGGCCTTCAGCGCCCGTTCGCGCTGACCCTGGCTCTTGTTGCCATGGATCGAGGCAACGGAATAGCCGATGTTCTCGAGATGCTTCATCAGCTTTTCCGCACCGTGCTTGGTGCGCAGGAAGACGATGGCGCGGCCATCCGGGTTTTCAGTCAGCGACTTGCGGAGCAGTTCCGTCTTGTCGTTCTTGCCGCCGACGAAATGGACGTATTGTTCGACCTTGTCGGCAGCCTTGCCCGGAGGCGTAACTTCGACCTTGACGGGATCGACGAGGTATTCGCCGGCGAGATCGGCGATCGCCTTCGGCATGGTGGCCGAGAAGAGCATGGTCTGGCGCTTCTTGGGCACCATCTTGGCGATCTTGCGCAGATCATGCACGAAGCCGAGGTCGAGCATCTGGTCGGCTTCGTCGAGCACGAGATAGCGGACCGTGGTCAGCGTGATCGCGCGGCGATTGACGAGGTCGAGCAGGCGGCCAGGCGTGGCAACGAGGATATCGGTGCCCTTTTCGAGTTGAAGCTGCTGCTTGTTGATCGAAACGCCGCCGACGACGACATTGATGCGCAGCGGCGACTTGCGGATGAACTTCTTCAGGCTCTCGGCGATCTGGTTCACCAGTTCGCGGGTCGGGGCCAGGATCAGCGTCCGCGTCGTGCGGTTGTCGGGACGCCGTTCGTCGGCGAGCAGCTTTTCGATGAGAGGCAGGCCGAAAGCGGCGGTCTTGCCTGTGCCGGTCTGGGCGAGGCCGATCAGGTCGCGGCCTTCGAGGAGGAGAGGAATGGCATGTTCCTGGATGGGTGTCGGCGTTTCGATGCCGAGCTGGAACAAAGTAGCGACGATCGGCTTGGAGACACCAAGCGATTCAAAATTAGTCAAGGCATAACCTTTCGGGGCGCCACAACGACTATTGCCGGAACGCACCATGCGATCCGGTTTCATTCTGGCGTCAAGAACCCCGCGTGAAGTGGGAACTTGTGAGTTGGAAAAAGCTTTCCAGCGCTTCTGGCCGCTCATGGGAGTGCGGCGCTCTATCGAAATGCGCTTTTGTCCCTTCTTCCTGCGTCCGTATTTTTTAGCAGGGGCACGCTCACGCGGCGGCCGGAAGGGTGAAAGCTGACCCGCATTTGGGCTAGTTCGCGTGGAAAGTCAAGTGCGGTGCACAAGAAAGCCTTAGCCTGGGTCAGCTGAGGGCATAACGAGGACGAAGCTTTCCGATGCGGTCTCCGCGCCGTTGACGAGGATGGCGATGCGGTGTTTGCCGGGATAATAGCGCCGCGTCGTGATTGGCCGCATGGCGTGGCGGCGCTCAATCGTCTGGCTTTGCCCGGGCGCGAGCGTGATCGTCCTGCACTTGAAGACCTTGGGCGAGAGCGAACCGTCGCCCTTCATATGGTGGATGGCGTAGTCGATCATCAGCGATTGCGGGACCTCGCCGGCATTCGTCAACCGGATTTCGAAATCCAACCCTTCGCCGAACATCACCTCACCGTTGACGAGCCGTAATTCGCATTGGAGCGAAGCGGTGGCGGCGAAGCCGAAATTGGTGAGCGCCTGCGCGTGGCCCTTCTTCAGAAGCGTGCGCGAGGCGTGTTTCAGCAGCCAGCGGCGTTCGGGCGAAGCGGCATCGATATGACAGGCGATGAAGGCGGCGACCATATCGGGGTGATCCTTGGCGACGTCGTTCAGGCTGTTGGCGACGGAACGGCGCACATAATCCTCCGGGTCATCCATCAGCGCGGTCAGAATGGGCAGGATCGGCGCCGGGTCCTTTACGAGCTGCGGCAGGCGCATGGCCCAAGGAAGACGTGGCCGCGTTCCCTCGCTCGCCAGCCGGCGCACATGCCGGTCGGGATCGCCGACCCAGCCGGAAATGATGGCGAGTGCGCGTTGCTGGTCGCGGTGGATGAATTGCCGGATGCCGAATTCGGCAGTGAAATGCGGCGTCAGCGCCTTCAGCAGGTCGAGGCCGAGATCGAAATGATCAAGGCCGCGCGCAGCGATGAACTGATTGACCGGCAACAGCATCCAGCCGGAGAGCCCCGGCCTGCCGGTGGCGGGCAGGCTTGCCATCAGAATGGCTGCGGCCTCGCGGAAATCATCGGGAAGCGTCGCAAACAGCGCGTCGCGGATCAGCGCCGAGCGCTCCATCAGTTCCAGCGCCGTGAGGCCATTGGTCGCCAGCGTCACGAAACGGTCTCTGTCGAAAGCCGACGCGTTGCCACCAATACGATCGGCCATATCGCCGACCAGCGCTTCATGCAGCAGGTTCTTGAGCGGTTCCGGCATGCTGGGGTCCTTCCTCTATGCGGCGGCCGCATGAGGGCGGCTTGGTCTGCGAAACAGCTGGCCTTTGTTGGAGAATAGAGTGATCGCATCCACCCGAGCAATCGGGTGCAGATAGCGGAAGCGCGCGACTTCGCGACCTTTCAACGCAACGGTGCCGTCGATTTCCTTGGAATGAGGGTGGGGGCCGAGATCCGAATGCGCTCCTCGGCAGGACTGTTGTCACCTGCAAGAAGATCAAGGGCGTTTGATGCAATTTGCTCGAACGGCACCCGTAGTGTCGTGAGCGGTGTGGGGAGGTGGCTGACAATCGGAATGTCGTTATAGCCTACGATCGAGATGTCCTGCGGCACGGAAAGGCCAAGTTTCGTCAGTCCCGACAAAGCGCCGATGGCAGTATTGTCGTTGACGGCGAAAACGGCGGTTGGACGTGGACTGAGATGCATCAGTGTCTCGACGGCTACCGCACCGGACTCGATGCCGAATGTCGAGGGAATGATGTATGAGGGATCTGCATTCAATCCAGCCTCTTCCAGGGCGTGGCGGAAACCCTCCACGCGCCCCCGCGAACTGGAGGCATAGGATGGACCGGCAATGACGCCAATTCTGCGGTGGCCGAGATCGAGGAGATGGCGGGCCGCGAGGTAGCCACCGAGCCTGTCATCGCCGACTGACGAGAGGCTGTGGCCATCCGTTCGGAGCGCCAGGACATAGGGAATGCCGCGTTTTGCCAGCTCGTCCGGAAAGTCATCGTCTTCCCGCGCTGTCGAAAGAATCAATCCATCGACACCCCGCTTCAATAGAGACTCGGCCGCAAGCCGGTCTGCTCTTGGCTTGTCGTCGGTCGTTGCGACAATCGCGAAGCGGCCACTACGGCTGCAGGCCTTGGCCAGCGCTTCGTAAAGCATGGCCATGACCGTATCCGTCAGCCTGGGTACAATCACCCCGACCGTCATCGTGTTGCCGCGCCTGAGGCTCGCTGCAGAAACATCCCGAACGTATCCGAGCTCTTCGGCAACCTTGCGCACGCGCCGCGCGGTCTCACTGTCGGAGCGCGGAAGCCTCTCGTCCAGAATGCGGGACACGGTAGACTTGGAGACGCCGGCTGCGGCAGCCACGCCGTGAATAGTGACGCGGGTCTGTCCCGGAACTTCATCCGCTTTTGAATTCATTGAGCCTTTTCCATACGAGTCGGCATTGGGCCGCCGCTCTCAGCATGCACCAAAAAAGATATTGACTCCAGGAAATTCAAGAACGATAGTGGGAACGTTCCCGTAAACGATCCTATAGCGATCGCGAGTGAACCGCGATCGCACGAAGGAGGAGACCAATATGCAACCGATGGATATGCGCGGGCTGAGCCCGGCCCCCGTTACCGCTTTCACCCGTGACGGCGAAGTTGATCACAAAGCCAACGCCAAGCTCGCCAAATGGCTGGTCTCGATGGAAGGCGTCAAAAGCCTCGTCATCCTCGGCCATGCCGGCGAGGGCACCTTCCTCACGGAAGAGGAGCGCCTTGCTCTCATCCGCACATATGTTGAAGCAGTCGACGGTGCCGTTCCGATCATTGCCGGGATTACCGGTGAAGGCACGAAGGTCGCCGCTGAAGAGGCCAGGAAATGCAAAGCCGCGGGTGCCACCGGCGCACTCGTCTATCCCAACCACGGCTGGCTGCGTTTCGGCTTTCAGAAGGGAGCGCCTCAGGATCGCTACAAGGCAATCTGGCAGGAGTCCGGCCTCCAGTGCATCCTGTTCCAATATCCCGACGCCACCAAGGCATCTTACGATCTCGATACACAGCTTGCGATTGCCACACAGGAAGGCGTCGTCGCCACCAAGAACGGCGTGCGCAATATGAAGCGCTGGTATGTCGAAATTCCAGAGCTGAAGAAAGCCAATCCAAAGCTGCAGGTTCTGAGCTGCCACGATGAATGGCTGCTGCCAACCATGTTCGATGTCGATGGCCTGCTCGTCGGCTATGGCAATATCGCGCCGGAGTTGCTCATCGACCTGATCAAAGCCGGCAAGGCGCAGGACTATCCGGAAGCGCGCAAGATCTTCGAGCGCCTTCTTCCGGTGACGCGTGCCGTCTATCATCGCGGCTCTCATATGGAAGGCACTGTGGCCCTGAAACTCGGCCTCGTGCACCGCGGTATCCTGGACCACGCCACGATCCGCGAGCCGCTGAAGAGCCTTGGCGACAAGGCAGAATCGGAGATTTTTGCTGCCTTCGACGCTGCCGGTATTGGTCGCGTTGACCAACTGCTGGCTGCCGAGTGACCTCTTTGACGCCCCTGCGCAGGTCGCAGGGGCGCATTGCAAAGGGAGGAGGAAGTCATGGAAACCCGCCGAGGCAGGTTTGAACGTCTTTGAAGGCCATTGCTCTGACAGGACAAACTGACGCGCAGTAGCAACCAT
Organism: Rhizobium anhuiense bv. trifolii; assembly: GCF_024346605.1. Taxonomy (NCBI): domain Bacteria; kingdom Pseudomonadati; phylum Pseudomonadota; class Alphaproteobacteria; order Hyphomicrobiales; family Rhizobiaceae; genus Rhizobium; species Rhizobium anhuiense. The sequence continues at coordinate 3,803,837 of NZ_CP098803.1, read as the reverse complement.
CAAGCAGGAGCGCCCCTGGCCGGGAGAGTGGTAGGCCACGGGGCGAGAAGGAGGAACCAATGAATGTCATGCAGCCTATACCGGCTGAGACGGCGAATGCCGCTGATCCTCAGGCCGAAATCAGCGCTCGTCTGGAGCGCCTCCCCATCACCCGCGAGGTGTTCTGGGCGCGCAATATCGTCGGCGCCGCAACGTTCTTCGACGGCTACACGGTCATCGCTATCGCTTATGCCATGCCCGTCCTCGTCCGCGAGTGGGGCCTGAGCCCCTCACAGACCGGCATGATCCTATCGATGGGCTATCTGGGACAGTTGATCGGTGCGATCCTGTTTGGCTGGCTTGCCGAGAAGGTCGGCCGGCTGAAAGTTCTTCTCTTCACGATCCTGCTCTTCGTCAGCATGGATGTCGCATGCCTGTTCGCTGCCGGGGCCGGCATGATGATGGCCTTCCGTTTCGTCCAGGGGATCGGCACCGGCGGCGAGGTCCCGGTCGCCAGCGCCTATATCAACGAGTTGATCGGGTCGAAGGGGCGCGGCAAGTTCTTCCTCCTTTATGAGGTCATGTTCTTGTTGGGCCTCGTCGGCGCCGGGCTGATCGGCTACTTCATGGTACCGGTTTACGGTTGGAAGGCGATGTTCGTCGTCGGCCTCGTTCCCGCAATCCTGATGATTCCGCTGCGCTGGTTCCTCAAGGAATCACCGCGTTGGCTGGCTGCCAACGGCCGATACGGCGAAGCAAACGCTATCGTCACCCGCATGGAAGAAAGCGCTCGTGCCGCCGGCAAGGAACTGCCCGAACCGAAGCTCATCCAAGCGCCGGTCCGCCGCACGTCAGACTGGCGCGAGCTCTTCCAGGGCGTTTACCTGAAGCGGACGCTTTCCATCTGGGCAATGTGGTTTACCGCCTATACGGTGGCCAACGGTACGATCACCTGGCTGCCGACCCTTTATCGACAGGTCTTCAACCTGCCGCTTCAAACCAGCATCTTCTATGGTTTCCTGACGTCAGTCGGCGGCGTGATCGCGGCTGTCATCTGCGCGCTGCTCATCGATAAAGTGGGGCGCAAGCGTTGGTACACGGGTGCGCTGCTTCTCGCTCCCGTGCCGCTGCTGGCCCTCGCATGGCTCGGCGCGACCTCTCCCATCCAGGTTTTGGTTCTTGCCGGTCTCGCTTATGCGATCGTCCAGACCGTCACATTTTCCTTGTACCTGTACTCGGCAGAGATCTACCCGACGCGCCTCAGGGCACTGGGAACAGGAACCGGTAGCGCCTGGCTTCGCTTGGGGTCATCGACCGGCCCGATCCTCGTCGGCACGGTGATGTCTTCCATGGGCATCCAGTATGTCTTCGTGAGCTTCGCAGCCATTCTGATCGTCGGTGCAATCATCACCATGCTGTTTGCAATAGAAACCAAGGATCGCGTGCTGGAGGAGCTTTCTCCGTAACGGTTCAAAATGTGGTCTGATTGGCTTTGATCTGGCGGATGAAAATCCGCCAGTTTCATTTGATTGCCGTTGCAGCAATTCAAAGTGTTACAGCGCCGCACGTCTGAAAGCCGCGCGGCGCTGTCATGGACCGGCGTCTGCGAAGGTCAAGCGGCGCCGAATTGAGGCTTCTCTATTCCGGGCAGACTTTGACGCGGTAGGGATCGCCCCAGCGATCATGCCGCCATTCGAGATGGCAATAGGACGGCCGGTAATAGGTCCTATAGACGGGATAGGGGCGATAAACAGGATAGGCGGGATAGACAGGGTAGGCGGGACGGGCGGCCTCGGACAGCAGCGCGCCGCCGACGACGCCGGCGGCAAGGCCGCCCCAGAAGGCATCGCGTGGACGGGCATCGGCGGTGGTAGCGGTGGCGAGCGAGGCGCCGGCAAAGGTCAGCGCGATCAGGCCCGTCGCCATGGTCTTATGAAAAACGGACATGCTATTTTCCTTTCATGGCTGGCTTCCAATAAAGCCATGTCGAGACTCGGCCTGGATCACGGCGCCGCAATGGCCGCGCAAGCGGTTTCGGCATTAAATTTTTGTCATGATTTCAGCGGATCCCCTGCTTTCAAGTCTGGGCGGTCAAGGTGAGTTGTCTTCAACTTGGCGAGCCGGAAATTGGCGAGCCGGCCCGTAAAATTTCGCTATCGAAATTTATGGTTAAAACCTTGTTAAAAGCCTTGGCGTTATAGTTTTTGTAGTCGATATTTCATTCATTGCTGGAGCTATATTTTTGAAATCAGCCGGGGACCTTCTGGAGTTGGCTTGCCGCCGGATCGCTGATCTGGATACCCCGGCCTATGTCAAGAACAGCGAGCTGCGCTATATCGCCGTCAACGAGGCCTATGCCCGTTTTCTGGGCCGCGAAATCTCCGATTTCATCGGCAGACGCAGCCGCGAACTCTTCGACCGTCCCGAGGAAGAGGAGCGCGAGGACAGGGAACGCCGCGCGCTGGTGTTCGGCACCGAGGAAAGCGCCATCTGTTTCGATGCGGCAGGCCTTGGCCATGAGCGCATTCAGATCGAAAGCTTCTCTCCGTCGCCGGAGCGGGCCTATGTGCTCGGCATTTTCGAAGTGCGCGAGGCGCCGCGCCGCGCCGTTGGCGATAGCGGTGTCGCCGCCGATTTCGCTCGCGTGCGCGAGGTGCTGGAAAAGCTTGATCATCCGATCGGCATCTTTGCCGGGGACGGCCGCCCGCTGGTCGTCAACGCCGCCTACCGTAATGGCGCCAAGCCTGCGGCCGCCGGAGATTCGGCCTGGGGCGAGAGCGTCAACGAACTCGACGTTCTCCGCACTGTCCTGGAGGACCTACCGGTTGCAGTCTTCGTGCGCGATGACGGGCACCGCCTGGTCTATGCCAATAAATATTACGACACCTTCAGCGGCCACGACCGCTCCCAGATACTGGGAATGACCGAATATGAAATGTTCGGGCCGGAAGGTGGCGAGGCGATCTATCAGGAAAACCTGCTGGCGTTGAAGTACGGCACGTCGGTGGAGATCGAAAGCGAAATGCCGAGCAAGAGCGGCCACGTCTATCCCGTCATCTCGCGCGTCAACCGCGTCATGACGGCGGACGGCCGCACTTATGTCGTCGGCTCTTTTTCCGACATCTCGCCGCTCAAGGAACGCGAAAAGGCGCTGATTGCGTCGCGCAAGCAGGAAGAAATCCTGCACCGGGATATCGAAAGCATCCTGCGTTCGCTGCCGGTCGGCGTGCTGATCCTCGATAACGACCATCGGATTCTCTACGTCAACGACGAATTCTACAGCATCTGGGATCTGCCGCTCGACGATCGCTTCGACGGTCGCCACTTCATCGACGTCATCCGCCGCAATTACGAGCTCGGTCGCTACGACGGCACGCAGACGCCGGAGGAAATCTACGCCTTCCGCAAGCACCTGTTCGAGACAGATGAGCCGGAGCCGATCGAACTCGGCTGGGCGGGCAGCAAATCCGTCATCTTCGACAGCCGCCGCCTCTCCCACGACCGCATCCTGCTTTCTTATGCCGATATTTCGGCGGTGCGCGAACGGGAAAAGGAAATCCACGAGGCGCGTGCGGCGCTGGAGCAGGTCGGCGAGATGATGCGCGATGCAACGCGCGCCATGTCGCAGGGGATCGCCATCGTCCAGGACGGCATCATCAAGCTATCCAACGAAGCGCTTTCAGAGATCCTGCGCATTCCGGCCCCCTATATCGAGCCAGGCGTGAGCTGGCTCGGGCTCTTCGATTTCTGCGCGGTGCGCGGCGATTTCCATGATGCGGCGGCCGAGATCCTGCAGGGCTGGCGCGCCAATATTGCGGCGCGGCAGCCGATTTCCACCGTCTTCCATGTCGCCGGGGAACGCTGGGTCAACATGGAGGCGACGGTCAGCGAGGGGCAGCATTGGGTGGCGCTCTTCACCGACGTCACCGAGCTGAAGAGCCGTGAGGAGGAACTGCGGCAGCTGCTGTCGCGCGCCGAAGCCGCCGACCGCGCCAAATCCGAATTCCTCGCCAATATGAGCCACGAGATCCGCACGCCGATGAACGGCGTTCTTGGCATGGCGGAGCTGCTTGCCAAGACCAATCTCGACACGCGCCAGAAGACTTTCGTCGACATCATCGTCAAATCGGGCAATGCGCTGCTGACGATTATCAATGACATCCTCGACTTCTCGAAGATCGATGCCGGACAGATGAAACTGCGCAAGGCCGCCTTCGATATTACCGAAGCGGTGGAGGACGTGGCGACACTCTTGTCTTCGCATGCCGCCGAGAAGAACATCGAGCTGCTGGTGCGGGCCGCACCCGACCTGCCTGCCGCCGTGATCGGCGATGCCGGGCGTTTCCGTCAGATCGTCACCAATCTCGTTGGCAACGCCGTCAAGTTCACCGAGCGTGGCCACGTCTTCGTCGATCTCGGCTTTCAGGCCGCCGACGGCGGCGAGATCATGGCGAGCATCCGCATCGAGGATACCGGTATCGGCATCCCGCCGGAGAAGCTCGAATCGATCTTCGACAAGTTTTCGCAGGTGGACGCCTCCTCGACCCGCCGGCATGAGGGAACGGGCCTCGGCCTTGCGATCACTGCCGGGCTCGTCGACCTTTTCGGCGGGTATCTCAACGTCGAAAGCGAAGGCAACAAGGGCTCGGTCTTCACCGTCAATCTGCCGTTTGCGGTGGCGGCCGCCCGCATCGAACCGAAGCCGTTGCCGATCAACGTGCAGGGCGCGCGCGTCCTCGTCGTCGACGACAATGACGTGAACCGGCGCATTCTGACCGAGCAGCTTGCTCTCTGGGGTTTCGACGGCGTGGCCGCCGAAGGCGGCGGTACCGGCCTTGCGATCCTCGAGGCGGCGGCCGATCTCGGCATTGCCGTCGATGCCGTGGTGCTCGACTATCACATGCCCGATATGAACGGGGCCGATGTCGCGCGCCGGCTCCGCGCCGATCCCCGCTTTGTCGAATTGCCGATCATCTTCCTGACGTCGATGGATATTTCCGGCACGGAAAAGGAATTCGCGGCGCTCAACGGCCACGCGCATCTGATGAAGCCGGCGCGCGCCAACGTGCTGCGCAACACCGTCGTCGAAGTGGTGCGCGCCAGCCGCGTCAAGCAGGCCTCCGAGGCCGAGATTGCCCGGCTGCAGAGGGAAGCGGCGGCACCGGCAAAGCCGCCGGCACCCGCGCCGCAGAAGCGGGCGGCCGAATTCGTCGACGTGCTCGTTGCCGAGGACAACGAGGTCAACCAGATCGTCTTCACGCAGATCCTGCAGGGAACGGGTCTTTCCTTCCTCGTCGTCGAGAATGGTGAGGCGGCGGTCGCTGCCTGGGAGCGGCATACGCCGCGCATCATCATGATGGATGTCTCCATGCCCGTCATGAACGGCCATCAGGCGACCCAGACGATCCGCGAAAGGGAAAAGGGCCAGGGGCACCGCGTGCCGATCATCGGGGTCACCGCCCATGCGCTCGAAAGCGACCGCGAGCTTTGCCTCGACGCCGGCATGGACGATTACATGTCGAAGCCGATCAGCCCTGAACTATTGGAAGAGAAAATCCGGCAATGGCTCGGAACGAGCGAGCAGCAGCCGGAGCGCAGCAGCTATTAATCCGCGCGCTGACCGGGGGACGCCTTGATACCGCAGAGCATTTCGCGCTTGCCGGCGAAGCCTTGGCGGCGCTCGACGGCAAAACCGGCGGCAATGAGGTTGCGGCGCACGAAGCCGGCCGCCGCATAGGTGGCGAACGTGCCGCCGGCGGCACTTTTCTCGCAGACGAGCCGCATCAGTTCCTCCGACCACATGTCGCCGTTGCGTGACGGGGCGAAGCCGTCGAGATACCAGGCGTCGAAGCCGGGCTTTGCCGCGGCGACACCGTCGAGCGCGCGGCCGCAGACGACGCTGAGTCGCGTCTGAGGATCGAGATCGAGCGAGACGGTTCCAGCAGGCGTCTGCGGCCAGGCCGCCGTCAGCGCCTCGCGCTCGCTATCGATCTCCGGCCAATGCGACAGCGCCCGGCCGATCTCTTCGCCACGCATCGGATGGAGCTCGAAGGAGATGAAATGCAGGTGCTGGCCGCCGGCTCGGTGGAGCTTCCACTGCCGCCAGGTCTCGGCGAAGTTCAGGCCGGTGCCGAAGCCGAGCTCGCCGATCATGAATTCCTGCCGCCCGTTCCAGCGCTCAGGCAGGCCGTTGCCGGCGAGGAAGACGTGGCCGCATTCCAGCCGGCCATCCGTCTGGCAATAAAAATGATCGCCAAAGGCGGTGGAATAGGGCATATCGCCGTCGCGCCATTCGAGCGGCTGCGGCGCGCCTGCGCCAATCTGATCGGGGTTCACGTCTGTCATGGAAAAAGCCGATAATCCTCAGCAGGTCTCAGGTCAATCATCCTCGGAATTGCTGATCGTCGGCGGCGGCATCATGGGTCTCTGGGCGGCCGTCCACGCCGAGCGCCGGGGCATCCGTACCCTTATTGCTGACGCCGGCAGATTGGGCGAAGGCGCAAGCGGCGGCCTGCTCGGCGCGCTGATGCCGCATATGCCGGATCGGTGGTCTGAAAAGAAGCAGTTCCAGTTCGATGCGCTGGTCCTACTCGAAGCCGAAATCGCAGCGCTCGAAGCAATGACCGGGCTTTCCGCCGGTTATACCAGGTCCGGGCGGCTGATCCCGTTGCCGAAGCCGCATCTCAACCGCATAGCGTGCGGCCATTTCGAAGACGCCGAGCGCCATTGGCGGGCGGGCGAGCGCCGCTTCCACTGGCATGTGCTCGACAGTCCGCCGGTCGATGGCTGGATCGAGCCGTCCGCCGGCAAGAGCGGCTTCGTGCACGACACGCTCGCCGCGCGCGTTGCGCCGCGGTTGCTGATCGCGGCGCTTACCGCCTTCCTGCGGCGGGCAAAACACGTGCGGATCATCGAACATGCCAGGGTTGCAGGCCTTGATCCCGATCGCGGCACCGCCGAAATAGGCGGCGAAAGCTTGGCTTTCAGCCGCTGCATCCTTGCCGCCGGCTATCAGTCCTTTCCGCTGTTGCAGGAGCTGACGCCCGGGCTGAAGCAGCCGCTCGGCCAGCCGGTCAAAGGGCAGGCGGCTCTGTTGAAAGCCGATATCGACCCGTCGCTGCCGACGATCTTTCTCGACGGGCTCTATGTCGTCGCACATGAAGGCGGGCACGTGGCGATCGGCAGCACCAGTGAGAACCGCTTTGACGATCCCATGTCGACCGACGCCCAGCTCGACATGCTGATCGAGACGGCGCGGGTGATCGTGCCAAGCCTTCGCGACGCCCCGGTCGTCGAGCGCTGGGCAGGGCTTCGCCCGAAGGCGATCGACCGGGATCCGATGATCGGTCGCCACCCCGATCACCCACGCCTGATCGCGCTGACCGGTGGCTTCAAGGTCAGCTTCGGCCTAGCGCACCGGCTGGCGGAGGCGGCGATAGCAATCGCAGGCGATACAGATTGCGGATTTTTGTTGCCGGAAAGCTTCGCAATTTCAAGCCACATCGCGGCGGCTTCACGTTAAACGTGAATTAGGCGCCGCTGCGTTTCGTTATTCTGTCATGCAAATCACCTATCTGCTTGCGCATCGACAGCGCCTGAAGTCAGCGGCGCTCACTTCCTTGATGGAGGAAATTGCATGCGCTATGCCATTTGCTTCACGCCCCCGGCGAGCGACCCTCTATCGCTCGTGGCCGCCAGTTGGCTTGGCCGCAACGTGTTTTCGGGCGATATGGTGGAGCCTCCGGCCGTTCGTGGTCTCGGCATTCACGAGATCGCCTTCCATACCGCCGTGCCGCGGCGCTATGGTTTTCACGGCGTTTTGAAGACGCCATTTCACTTGTCTTACGAGATGTCGGAAGCGCAACTCTTGCGCGATCTGATGCGTTTTTCCGGGACCTTCGTTCCCTTCCAGATTCCGCGTATCGAAGTCGCCCGGCTCGGCAATTTCTACAGCCTGCTGCCGAGTATTCCCTGCGAGCAGATCCAGTATCTCGCCTCGGCGATCGTGCAGGAATTCGATCGTTTCCGCGCGCCGCTGAGCGAGGCCGAGATCGAACGCAGCGATCCGGACGGGCTGTCGGCGACGCAATTTGCCAATCTGCATCGCTGGGGTAGCCCTTACGTGATGGAGGAGTTCCGCTTTCATATGCCGGTGACAGGCCCTGTCAACGCGATCGACATGCCGCGCATCGAGCCGGCGCTGCAGACGATCTTCGAGCCTGTGTTATGCGAGCCGGTCACGGTTTCCAACGTGGCGCTGATGATCGAGGAGGGCACCGGCGGCCCTTTCCGCGTTCATTCGCTGCATCCGATGGGCAAGGTCAGCGCGCGCAAGATCGCCTGAATATCCAGGCTAAAGATTTGTTCCGTAATGGGAAAATCCCGTTGCGCAGTTTCCGTCTCGACATTCCGGCTGCGGATGCTACCGTTCCCCGTCTTTTCAGAAGGTGATTTGATGGTATCCGAGACCTATCCGCGCAATCTTGTCGGTTATGGGCGTTTGACGCCCGATCCGAAATGGCCGGACGAGGCACGCGTCGCCGTGCAGTTCGTCATCAACTACGAGGAGGGCGGCGAGAGTTCGATCCTTGACGGCGATCCGGCTTCCGAAAACCTGCTGTCGGAAATCGTCGGCGCAGCCGCCTGGCCTGGGCAGCGCAACCTCAACATGGAATCGATCTACGAGTATGGTTCGCGTGCCGGCTTCTGGCGGCTTTGGCGGATGTTCACCGATCTCAAGGTGCAGGCGACCGTCTACGGCGTGACGCTGGCAATGGCCCGCAACCCCGAGGCCGTCGCCGCGATGAAGGAGGCCGGTTGGGAAATTGCCAGCCACGGCTACCGCTGGCTGGAATACAAGGATTTTCCTGAAGATCTGGAGCGCAAGCATATCCTCGAAGCCGTGCGGCTGCACACCGAACTCACCGGTGAGCGGCCTTACGGCATGTATCAGGGCAAGCCTTCCGACAATACGCTTCGGCTGGTGCAGGAGGAGGGCGGTTTTCTCTATTCCTCCGATTCCTATGCCGACGACCTGCCTTATTGGGTGAAGGGCGTCGACGGGAAACCCTTCTTGATCATCCCCTATACGCTCGAAACCAACGACATGCGGTTTGCGACGCCGCAGGGCTTCAACGCCGGCGATCAGTTCTTCACCTATCTGAAGGATGCCTTCGATACTCTTTATGAGGAAGGCAAGGCGGGCAGCCCGAAGATGATGTCGGTCGGCCTGCATTGCCGTCTCGTCGGGCGCCCGGGCCGGGCGGCGGCACTGAAGCGGTTCATCGAATATGTGCTGAAGCACGAGAAGGTCTGGATTCCGCGCCGCATTGAGATCGCCGAGCACTGGCACAAGCATCATCAGCCGGATGCGCTCTGATGATGTCGCGCGAGGATTTTGTCTCCCGCTTCGGCGGCGTCTTCGAACATTCGCCTTCTATTGCCGAGCGCGCCTATGACGCCGGCCACCTGCCGGCGCCGCTGACGGCATCAGGCGTGCATGCGGCCCTTGTGGCCGTCTTCCGGGCGGCAAGCCGAGAGGAGCGTCTCGGCGTGCTGCTGGCTCATCCCGATCTTGCCGGGCGCCTCGCCATAGCAGGCGAACTCACCGAAGACAGCCGGAAGGAGCAGGCCGGCGCCGGTCTCGACCGGCTGAGCCCGGCCGAACACGGCCGCTTCACCGAACTCAATTTGGCCTATGTCGAAAAATTCGGCTTTCCCTTCATCATCGCCGTCAAGGGGCTCGGCAAAGACGACATCCTGTCGGCTTTCGAAACTCGCATCGGCAACGATCGGGACGAGGAATTTGCGACCGCGACGGCGCAGGTCGAGCGGATCGCGCTGCTACGGCTGACATCGATGCTGCCGGAGGCTGAATGAAAGAGCGGCGCGCTATCGATTATCTCAACGAGATGTATGAGGCAGCATCCGAAGCGCTGTCTTTCGTCGGCGGAATGGATGAGGCGGCGTTCGCCGGGGACAAGCTCACCTTCAAGGCGGTTGCCTTCTGCCACTTCACCATCGGTGCTGCGGCGTCCCGCCTGCTCGTCACACATCCAGAATTTGCGACCGAGCATCCCGACCTGCCATGGACGAAAATCTGTGGCACGGGCAATCGCATTCTCGAGGACGTCTTCGATCTCAATCCCTCCGAAATCTGGGAGGCGACGTATCGCACGCTGCCGGAACTTCTTTCCGCGATCGACGCTGTCCGTTACTGGCATGCCCAAGGCGAGTGAAGCCATGTCCGAATTTCTCGAGATCCGCCCGCTCACCAAATCCGCCTTCGCACCCTTCGGCGAGGTGATCGAAGCCGATCCGGCCTCGATGCGGCTCATCAATGGCGGCACGACGGAGCGTTTTCACGCGCTGGCCGCCGCTGAAGCGACGGGCGAAGGCGCACGCGTCATCATCAACCTCTTTCGTGGCCAGCCGCGTGCCTTCCCCTATGAAATCACCATGATGGAGCGGCACCCATTCGGCAGCCAGAGTTTCTCGCCGGTCTCTGGCCGTTCCTTTCTCGTCATCGTTTCCGAGGACGAGAACGGCCGTCCGCGCAGGCCGCAGGTGTTTCTGGCGCGTGGCGATCAGGGCGTGAACTACCGCCGCAACGTCTGGCATCATCCGCTGATGGTGCTCGGCCAAGCCTCAGATTTCCTGGTTGTCGACCGCGATGGGCCGGGCAATAATCTGGAAGAATTCTTCTTCGAAACCTCTTACATCGTCAAAGAGCCAGCCCTATGACCGGACTGACCACGCATGTTCTCGACACCGCCCTGGGCAAGCCCGCCGAGGGTCTGAGGATCGATCTTTTCCAGCTCGACGGCGAGATCCGCAGACATCTGAAGACGGTCGAGACCAATGCCGACGGCCGGGTCGACGGTGGCCCCATCCTGGTTGGCGAAGGCTTCCGGGCCGGCATTTATGAACTGGTCTTCCATGCTGGCGACTATCTGAGGGCGAGCGGCACGCCGCTGCCGCATCCTGCCTTCCTCGACATCGTGCCGATCCGCTTCGGTATCGCCGATGTCACGGCGCACTACCATGTGCCGCTGCTGATTTCGCCCTATGGCTATTCCACCTATCGAGGCAGCTAAAAATGCGGTTTGCGGCAATTGCGGATATCCACGGCAACCATCTGGCGTTGGAGGCGGTGCTTGCGGATATTCGTGCGCAGGGCATCGATGAGATCGTCAATCTCGGCGATTTCTTCAGCGGACCGCTCGAGGCGGGCAAGACGGCAGACCTGCTGATGCCGCTTAGCCTGACCTCGGTTCGCGGCAATCACGACCGCTACCTCATCGAACAGGATACGGCTTCCATGCATGCCTCGGATGCCGCCGCCTATCGGCTATTGTCGTCGTCGCATCTCGATTGGGTGCGTAGCCTGCCGTTCGATACCGTCTATCGCGGCGAGGTCTATCTCTGCCATGCGACGCCGAAGGACGACAATCTCTACTGGCTGGAATCGGTTTCCCCGGAGGGCTTCGTCTTTCTGAAGCCGATCGAAGCGATCGAGGCGCTGGCGGAGGGCGTCGACCTGCCGCTGATCCTCTGCGGCCACAGTCACATTCCCCGAGCTATCATGCTTTCCGACGGCCGCCTCATCGTCAATCCCGGCAGCGTCGGCTGCCCGGCCTATGACGACGAACTGCCCTATTACCACAAGGTGGAGGCCGGTCATCCGCTGGCCAGCTATGCCATTCTGGAAAAGACGGCGGCCGGATGGACATGGCAGTTCCGAGCCGTCGCCTATGACCATAAGGCGATGTCGGCATTGGCCGCCGAAAGGGGCCGTGCCGACTGGGCGGGCGCGCTGGCAGCGGGTTGGGTGAGATAGAGCACGATGCCGAAAAGTGTGAACGGCTTTCGGCATCGTGCGCTAACTATTTAATTTAGAACAGGATTCAGATTTTAGGCCGAACCGGCCTGATCTAGTCCAGACCCGTCAGCGCGGCGATCATTTCTCCTTTGGTGCCGGGGGGACGATCGGCTTTGCCGGGGCTGCAGCCGGTGTTGCCGGCTTTACCGGGGCTGCGGCAGGTATTGCCGGTCTTGCCGGTTTTGCGCCATCGAGATTTCCAAGGAGGGACGAGATGGCGTCGTCGCCCTCGAAGCCGGCCTCCTTCAACAATTTGTCGAGGATCGGTTTGTTGGCCTGATAGGAGAGGAGCTGGCCGGCCAGTCCTTCGCCGAGGCCGATGCCGTTTCCTCCGGTCGCGCCGTTTCCGCGACCGAGCATGCCGCCGGTATCGAAGATCCTGATATCGGAGATCTTCTCGATCGGCTTGACCGCTTCGGCTAGTGCTTCGGGAATGATGCGGATACGCTCGCGGGTGATCTCGAACTCGATGATGGCAGCGCTCAACTTATTGCGGGCGTCGTTGAGCAATGCCTCGCTCTCGGCGGCGGCCTTGCCGGTTTCGAGAATACCCTTGGCCTTGATGATCGCCGCATCCGCCTCGGCGGTGGCGAGCGTCTTGATGGCCTCGGCCTGGTCGCTTGCCGCCTGTTTTTCGGCCTCGGCGCCGACGGTGACGGCGGTTGCTTCCGTCTCGGCCTTCTTGCGCGCGTCGATCACGGCAATCTGCCTTTCGCGTTCGGCGATCTCGATCGCCTTGGCGGTGCCGACCTTTTCCTCTGCCGCTATCGCCAGCGCGCGAGCCGCTTCCGCAGCCGCCTTCGCTTCGGATTCTTCGCGGCTCTTGTTGGCAACGGCGATGGCGCTTTCCTGCGCCACGATCTGCAGATCGCGCTTGGCTTCGGTGTCACGCTGCTGGACGGCACGGGCCGAATCGATGTTGGCGCTTTCGCGGGCCTGCTTGGCGGACGCCTCGCGTTCGGCGATCGCCTGTTCGGAAGCGATGCGGGCTTCCTCCTCGGCGCGTTTTGCGGCTTGTTCCTGCTGCGCGGTTTCGGCGCGTGTCGCCGCGGATTTGTTGGCGATGTCGCGTTCCTGGCTGAGCTCGGCTTCCCGTTTGGTCCGCTCGATGGTCAGCGATTGCTGGCGGGCCTCGAGATCCTTCTGGGCGATGGCGACTTCGGTATCGCGAACGATCTCGTTTCGCTCCTTCTTGCGTCCCTCGGTGATACGGGTCAATGCGGCGAGACCTTGCGCATCGAAGAAGTTGTTGGCGTTGAAATGCTTGATGTCGGTCTGGTCAAGGCGTGTCAGCGACACGGATTCGAGCTCGAGGCCGTTCGACTGGAGATCGGCGCCGACGGCTTCCTGCACGGCCTTGACGAAATCCATGCGCTGTTCCTGCAGCGCGTCGAGGTTCATCGTCGCGGCCACCGAGCGAAGGCCGTCGACGAATTTCGCTTCGATCAGGATGCGAAGCGCCTCGGCATCATTGGTCCGGTTGCCGAGCGTCTGGGCGGCAAGCGCAATCGAGGAGGCATCGGGTTTTACGCGCACATAGAACTCGGCGCCGATATCGACGCGCATGCGGTCCTTGGTGATCAACGCATCACCTTCACCGCGGCGAACCTCGAGCCGCAGCGTCTTCAAATTGACCCTGGCGATCGAGTGGAAGATCGGCAGGACGACCGAACCGCCGTCGAGCACGACCTTCTGGCCGCCGAGGCCGGTGCGCACATAGGCCTCATCGCGGCTGGAGCGTGTGTAAAGAGAGGCGAGGACAAAACCGATGCCGAAGATCAGAACAATCCCAATGCCGGCTGGCAGAATAACGTCGTATATCATTGCTGGTCCCTCAAAGATTGATTGTCCGCATCGGTCGGGTCGGCCAGTGCGGGAATGGCGATAAATACATCTGCCGTGCGGTCGACGAGGAGAACCTCGGTGCCGACCTTCAGAGGCTCCTGATCTCTGGCGGCCTTGGCTCTCAGCACGTGCCAGTTTCCATGCTGGTCCTTGACGCGGACGCGTCCTGGCAGCCCCTGATCGAGCGGGCCGAGCGATACTTCGGCGGTCCGGCCGATGAGCGCGTCGAGATCGACGGCATAGGTCTCGTCATGCGGCACGAGCCGCGCCACGGTCCTGCTCGACGCCCTGACCATGGGGATGGCAACCAAGATGGCGGGAAGAGCGGCGACGGTGGCGGGAAGCGGTGCCCAGAAGGCATTGGCGACGGCCTGTATGGCAAAGCCCGTCATGGCGAAGAAGCCGAGCGCCAGCATGATGAGGATGAGCAGGGGAACACCGCCGAGATTGAGCCAGGACAGGTAGCCCGCAAACCCGTCATGGCCATGGAAATCCGGTTTTCCTAGAAATTCCATGATCGAAAAACCCATGACGGTCGCGAGCATCTCGATCGCGGTCAGGCCGGCGAGGACCGCGGCGGCGATGGCGAAGGGGGCACATTCGGGGGCGAAGAGAAGTGCCATCGCCGTTACCGGTTATCCGCCTTGAAGCGTGCGAGGCGCGCTTCGATCGCCTGTTCGCGGTGCAAGCGGTCGAGCTCGTCCAGCTCCGAACTATGGGCGTGCTCGCCTGATGGAACACCGGTCAGCCGCGACACCGCCGCCGCAGCCCGGGCAGCATCGGCGCCCGGCGCGGGCCGGCTGTGACCTGCTGCGGCGTCTTCGGGATGCCTGGCGATGCTGCGCTTGAAATCGGCAAGGCGGGCGTCCGCCTCGCGGCGCGTGGCGAGCACGGCCTGAAGGGCTTTCTGGCCCTCGTCCAGCTGCTCCCTGGCATCGGCCAACGCCTTGTCGAGCGCCGCGATCTGGGATTCGAGATCGATCTGCCGGGCGACGCCGGCCTTTGCCAGATCATCGCGCCCGGAAGAGACGGCGAGGCGGATCTTCGCGTCGAGCGCGTTCATGTCTCCGACGATCTCGTCCTTGCGGCTCTGGATGCGATATTCCTCGGCACGCGCCTTGCCGAGATCGGTGCGGGCCTCATCCGCTGCCGCATCGATCTCGCGGATCGCCTGTTCGATGACGGCGATCTTGTTGACGCCTTCCGCCTTGTCGACCGCCGCATTCGCGATGCCCGCGATCAGGCGGCCCATGCGGGAAAGAATGCCTTCATTCGTCATGTTTTCCTCCATCCGAGCGGAATTCGGCGTGACGCCGATGTGAATCTCGTAACGATCCTGGCCGGCCACAAGATAGGCCGGAAAAATACTCTCCCATCCCCTGGAATAGCCCGCGACATCGAAGGGTACGGCAACGCGCCCGTGCACTGTGGCGATCGTCAGATCCGCGGGGCCTTTGATGGCGAAAAGCTTGTCGTCGAGCGGCAGAAACGGGGGATCGGCACTCGCGCCACGATTGGCGGCGAAATCGCGAAGGCCGAGTGTCACCAGCCGCGCCGGCAGCCCCGTCTGCTCGCGGACGGTTTCATAGGCAAGTTCATGCAGGAGGACGAGATTGGCGCCCGCCCTGTCGTCGATGCGTTCGTTCAGGATGTCGATCATCCTGCGATAGGCGGCAAGAGTATCGTCCAGCGCCTGCCGGGCCTGTTCATCAGGCGCCAGCGTGTAACGCAGCAGCGATAGGTGCGGTGTCTTGCCTGTGTTCGCCATAGGATAAAACATAAAGCACCGCTTTGGTGCTTTCAAGGGGTTGTGCTAAAAATACAACCTAAGCTTAACATGGCGTTAGAAGGAGAGGCAGCGTCCTATCGGGCGGCGGTATGCGCCTCGCGAATACCGGCGCTGATACGGTTGATGATGGTCCATATGAGAAGGAGAGCCACAACCGCCCAGAGCCACGAAGTCCATGCTGCAAACGTACCGCCAACCGCGACAAAGATGCCGAGCGCGCCGAAAAGCACCGCGCGGTCGCTCTTGCCCAGCGGCCCGTCGTAACGCCGGCTTGCCCCGACCGTTTGACCCAGAACGCCGGCAAATTCCGTCAGCGCCGAGAGGAATATGACTGATAACGCCGGCACCAAGCCGTTCGGATCGATGAGCGCAAACGGCAAATACAGGGCGACATCCGACACGACATCACCGACCTCGTTCAGATAGGCGCCTAAAATGCTCTTCTGCCCATGTTCGCGCGCGAGCATGCCGTCGATGGCGTTGAGGCCCATGCGCAGGAGAAACCATACCGGCACCAGCAGGAACCAGTGCGGAAGCGGAGCGACGCTCAGAAAAAGGCCCAATGCAACCGAGACGGCGGCGGCAACTGAAGTCACCTGATTGGCGGTGACGCCTCGCGACGCGAGGGAGCGCACCAGAGGGCGAAGAATGTTCTGAAATCGGGACTTCAATTGATAGACAGACATGCTACCTCAGTGGAATTTCGTGGCATTTGAACAGTCTATGCCGGCTCGGGCAGTGCAGATCGTCGCAGCTGTGAGGAAGGCCGCACTTCATATCGGTTCATGCAAAGGACTTACATTTGCAACTAGACTTTTGCAATGAAAGCAAATCACTGTGCTCGCCAATGGATGCAACCTATCCACCCATCAGAATTGGAGAAGAGCGTGCTGCAAACTGCCGATAGTGGGCAACCGTCCTCGACGGCCAGACCAATGCATGAATCAGAATTCGCATCGCATGATGGCACTCGGCTGTTTTATCGGGCGTGGCCTTCGACGAGCGCTGCACCGAAGGGCGTGATCATTCTTCTCCATCGCGGCCACGAGCATAGCGGCCGCGTCGCTCATCTCGCCACCGAGCTCGGTCTCGATGATTTTTCCTTCTACGCCTGGGACGCACGCGGCCACGGGCGTTCACCGGGAGAGCGCGGCTATTCTCCATCCTTTGCTGCCTCGGCGCATGATCTCGATTGCTTCGTCCGCCATGTCAGCGAGACAAGCGGTACTTCAGTCGAAGACATCGCCGTCATTGCGCAGAGTGTCGGCGCGGTCCTCGCCAGCACCTGGGTGCACGACTATGCGCCGCCGATCCGTGCGCTCGTGCTTGCCTCGCCGGCCTTCAGCGTCAAGCTCTACGTGCCTTTTGCCAAAGAAGGCATCGCGTTCTGGGAAAAGCTCAAAGGTACATTCTTCGTCAATTCCTATGTCAAGGCGAGGTTCCTGACGCATGATCCCGAGCGCATCGCCTCCTATGAAACCGACCCATTGATATCTAGGCCGATTGCCTCCAACATCCTGGTGCAGCTCTATGAGGCGGCAGCCCGCGTCGTCGGCGACGCCCGCGCCATCACCGTCCCGACCCAACTGCTGATCTCCGGCAGCGACTGGGTGGTGCGACACGCGCCGCAGCACCGGTTTTACGAAAACCTCGGCAGCCGGATCAAGGAACGGCATGTGCTTGCCGGCTTCTACCATGATACGCTTGGCGAAAAGGACCGCGCGATTGCGCTCGCCGAGATCCGCCGTTTTATAGATGCGCGTTTTGCCGAGCCCCGGGCACCTGCCGACCTTCGCAACGCCCATATCCAGGGCTATACAAAGGACGAGGCCGACCGGCTTGCGAGCCCGCTGGACGCCACATCCCCACGTGGCATCTACTGGGCGCTCAGCCGCCTCAACATCAAGATCGGCGCCTTGGTGTCCGAGGGCATCAAGACCGGGGTCAAGACCGGCTTTGATTCCGGCTCGACGCTCGACTACGTCTATGAGAACAAGCCGCGCGGGCTCGGTCCCGGCGGGCGTTTGATCGACAAGGTGTTCCTCGAGGCGATCGGCTGGCGCGGTATCAGGCAGCGAAGGCTGCACTTGCAGGAACTGATCGACCGCGCGCTGCAGCGCCTCAAAGCAGCCGGCCGCAGCACCCATATGCTCGACATAGCGGCCGGGCACGGCCGTTATGTGCTTGATGCGATCGAGGCGGCTGCCGTGCGTCCCGACAGTGCGCGGCTGCAGGACTATTCCCCCATTAACGTCGATGCCGGCCGCAACAGCATTGCCGCACGTGGACTGGGCGATTTCGTCAACTTCCGCCAGCAGGATGCCTTTGATGGCGAGGGGCTGGCTGCAACCACGCCGGCTCCGGATCTCGCGATCGTCTCCGGCCTTTACGAGCTGTTTTCCGACAATGCGATGATCGCCGCTTCCCTCAACGGGATCGCCCGCGCGATGCGGCCCGGTGGTCTGCTAGTCTACACCAACCAGCCATGGCATCCACAATTGGAGATGATTGCCCGCGCCCTGACCTCCCACCGCGGCGGCGAGGCGTGGGTGATGCGGCGGCGGACGCAAGAGGAAATGGACCAACTGGTCGCCGCAGCCGGTTTTCGCAAGATCGAACAGCGCATCGACCAGTGGGGCATTTTCACTGTCTCGCTGGCCGAAAGAGTTTGAGGGCAAAGCGTGGAGAAGGCACGTTCACCTTTTTCCCGGGCAGCACCGGTCCAGAAGCGGGCGGCGCTCTGGCTCGCCTTCCTGGGACCGTTCTTCTATCTGAGCTATGGCGGCGCCAATTGGCTGGCGTCGCAGCGCGCTCATGTGCCGAACGTCGCCTTCGCATGGGAAAGCGCCATTCCGTTCCTCGGATGGACGATCATTCCATATTGGTCGATCAATCTGTTCTATGCACTCTGCCTGTTCATCAACACGACGCCGCGCGGTGTGGATATGCTGGCGAGGCGTTATCTAACGATCCAGATAATAGCCGTCGCCTGCTTTGTCGCGTTTCCGCTTGAAGCGACCTTCGTGCGGCCGGCAACGAGCGGCCTGCCCGGTTTCATGTTCGCCGTGCTCGGCGGCTTCGATAAGCCGTTCAACCAGGCGCCGTCGCTGCATATCGCGCTCCTGGTTGTGATCTGGGACCATCTGCGCGGCCGGCTGCCGCGCAAGGCACGGCTTCGGTGGCACTTCTGGTGCCTCCTGATTGGTGCCTCCGTGCTGACCACGTGGCAGCATCACGTCATCGACATACCGACCGGCATGCTGCTCGGCCTGTTTGCCGCCTGGCTTTTTCCGCGCGATGCCGGTTCGCCTCTCGCGAATTTTGCGATGAGCGGCGATCCGAAGTCGCGTCGCCTCGGCATCTATTATCTATGCGGCGCCATCGCATTTCTCGGCCTTGCAACGCTCTGCACGCCTCTATCGGCCGCGGCCCTGCTGTTGCTCTGGCCGGCTGTTGCGCTGGCGATCGTCTCGCTCGGATATCTCGGCGCCGGCCCGCAGATATTCCAGAAACGCGTCGATGGCCGGGCCACCCTTGCCAGCCGCTGGCTGCTAGCACCCTACCGGCTCGGCGCTCACATCAATATTTGGCTCTGGACCCGGGGAATGCCGGCGTCGGTGGCGATCGCCGACGGCGTCCATCTCGGTCGTTTTCCGCGTCGCTACGAGGCCGACCGTTTTGCCACGGTGATCGACATTAACGGCGAACTTCAGCGCCCCGGCGCGACACGCGCGCGCTGGTGCAGCTTTCCCACCCTTGATCTTACCGCCCTCGACAAGATCCAGACGCTCGCCGCGGCGAACCTCGTCGAGGCTGCGCGCGAGCAGGGACCGGTTCTCGTCTGCTGTGCGCTAGGTTTCCAGCGGAGCGCTTGCGTCATCGTGCGTTGGCTGC
Source organism: Rhizobium anhuiense bv. trifolii (assembly GCF_024346605.1). Classification (NCBI taxonomy): domain Bacteria; kingdom Pseudomonadati; phylum Pseudomonadota; class Alphaproteobacteria; order Hyphomicrobiales; family Rhizobiaceae; genus Rhizobium; species Rhizobium anhuiense. The sequence continues at coordinate 3,784,449 of NZ_CP098803.1, read as the reverse complement.
TCATCAGCCGACGTTGCGAAGATCCGGCCGAAGCAGTGCGGCTGATCGAACGGGCGGGGCGGCGTGTTCATCTGCCCGCGGAAAGTATCCATGCCGTGACGGAGGGCGTGCAATGACGCAGTGGAATAGCACGGCCTCGGCGGCGGCGCGAAATCTCGGCCGTAATTCGATCTTCTGCGGGCTGACGGCACTGTTGCCACTAATTGTCGGCCCGATCACTGCCGAATATCGAGGCTTCGTTCCACAGCTCGGCTGGCTCTTGATGCTGGTTTTCTGCGTGATTGTTCTTGCGCTGGCGATCCATCTTCTCTTCGATGCGCTGTTGTTTCGCCTCGCGGCGAGCCACGAGACCGAGACGGCCGGTCTTGCTGCCGTCGACGACCTGTTGTCCCGCATGCGGCTTCGCAAGCCTGACGGGACACCGTCTGGGCTCGAGAGGCGGATTGCCGGATCGCGTCGCATCGTCTGGCGGCAGCGTTTTGCGCTCGCCATCTGTCTCGTGATTTTCGCGATCTTGGTGCTCGATGCGACCGATGGGCAGCCGCTCTGCTGAATACGACGGCAGGCGATTGATGCAAGCGCTCCGGCACGTGTCCGGCAGGTCTTGCCCGCGCCAATCGCGACGGCGATTCCGGGATCCGTGACCCTTCTAGAGCAATTCCAGGAAAAGTGCGAAGCGGTATTCCGTCCGGAATTGCGTCAAAACAAGAGCTTAGAGCGGTTTTGCGTTTCCATGAAAAGTTGAACCGCTCTCAGCTGGCTTCTCCAGCAGCTTCACTGCCGTCCGTCGATGATCGACGAATTCACGTCGTTGATGTCGCGCTTGCCGCAGAGCGCCATGGTGATGTCCATCTCCTTGCGGATGATGCCGAGCGCCAGCGACACGCCTTCCTTGCCCATGGCGCCGAGGCCGTAGAGGAAGGGGCGGCCGATATAGGTGCCTTTGGCGCCGAGCGCCACGGCCTTCAGCACGTCCTGGCCAGAGCGGATGCCGCCGTCGAGATGGACCTCGATACGGTCGCCGACGGCGTCGACGATCTTCGGCAGCATGCTGATCGAGGAGGAGGCGCCGTCTAGCTGCCGACCGCCATGATTGGAGACGACGATCGCATCGGCACCGGTATCGGCGGCTGCCTTCGCATCCTCCGGATCGAGTATGCCCTTGATGATCAGCGGTCCGCCCCATTGTTCCTTGATCCAGGCGACATCCGCCCAAGACAGCCGCGGATCGAACTGTTCGGCCGTCCAGGAGGAGAGGGACGAGAGGTCGGAAACATTCTTCGCATGGCCGACGATATTGCCGAAGGTGCGGCGCTTGGTCTGCAGCATCTCAAGGCACCAGAAGGGCCGGGTCGCCATCTGCCAGATATGCTTCGGCGTGAATTTCGGCGGCGCCGACAGGCCGTTGCGCAGATCCTTGTGGCGCTGGCCAAGGATCTGCAGATCGGCCGTCAGCACCAGCGCCGAGCATTTGGCCGCCTTGGCGCGGTTGATGAGGTTGAGGACGAAATCCTTGTCCCTCATCACGTAGAGCTGGAACCAGAAGGGGCGGGTCGTCACCGAAGCGACATCCTCGATCGAGCAGATGCTCATCGTCGAGAGCGTGAAGGGAACACCGAATTCTTCGGCGGCGCGCGCCGCCAGCATCTCGCCGTCGGCATGCTGCATGCCGGTCAGGCCCGTCGGCGCCAGAGCCACCGGCATCGACACTTTCTGGCCAACCATCGTCGTTGCCAGCGTGCGGTCGGTCATGTCGACCATCACCCGCTGACGCAGCTTGATCTGACTGAAATCGCTCTCATTCGCCGCGTAGGTCGATTCCGTCCAGGCGCCCGAATCCGCATAGTCGAAGAACATCTTCGGCACGCGGCGCTGTGCGAGTTTTTTCAGGTCGGCGATGGTGAGCGGGGTGGCCATGAATTGAACCTTCACATCTGAATGCGGCCATCGGCCATAACATGAATTTGGCGGCAGTGTTATGGGAAATTGGCCGTGTGAGGCAGCTTTTCACGGACCGATTTCGAGAGCAACGGCGCGCGTTATCGAAGTCCCGCCTTCAGCGCCACACCTGCAACATAGGTCTCGGCAATCGCCCGGTCGTCGCCCATCGTCTGCAGCAGGAATAGCTCCTCGGGCAGCGTCTTCACCACTTCCATCTTCAGCGCCATGGCCGGTGTCGCCGTCGCATCGAGCACGACGAGATCGGCTTCGGTGCCAGGTTCCATGGTGCCGATTCGGTCTGTCAGCGACAGCGCTTCGGCATTGCCGCGCGTCATCAGGTAATAGCTTTCCAGCGGGTTCAGCCGTTCGCCAAGCAACTGCTGGATCTTATAGGCCTCGTCCATCGTCCTGAGCATCGAATAGCTGGAGCCGCCGCCGATATCGGTGGCGACGCCGATACGGACCGGCTTTTGGCGCCGCGCCAGCGCCTTCAGCGGAAACAGGCCCGAGCCGAGGAAGAGGTTCGAGGTCGGGCAGTGGACGGCGACGGCGCCCGCCTCGCTCATGGCATCGGCCTCGCGCTCGGACAGGTGGATGGCATGGCCAAAGAGGCTTTTCGCCCCGAGCAGGCCGTAGCTGGCGTAGATGTCGGTATAATCGAGCGCCTCGGGATAAAGCTCGCAGGTGAATTTGATCTCGTCGTGGTTTTCCGAAAGATGCGTCTGGATGTGCAGGTCGGGAAATTCACGGGCCAGGGCCGATGTCGCTTCCATCTGCGCCGGTGTCGAGGTGATGGCGAAGCGCGGGGTGATGGCGACGTGATTGCGGCCCTTGCCGTGCCAGTTCGATATCACCTGGCGGGTTTCGTCATAGCCCATTTCGGGCGTGTCGAGCAGACCCTGCGGGGCATTGCGGTCCATCATCACCTTGCCGCCGACCATGCGCATGTTGCGCTTCATCGCCTCGGCGAAGAAGGCGTCGGCCGAGGTCTTGTGCACGGAGCAATAGGCAACCGCCGTCGTCGTGCCGTGGCGGATCAGCTCGTCGTAGAAATGCGTGGCGATCCTTTCAGCATGCCTGCTTTCGACGAAGCGGCATTCCTCGGGAAAAGTATAGGTGTTCAGCCATTCGAGCAGGTTGGCGGCATAGGAGGCGATCACCTGCATCTGCGGAAAATGCAGGTGCATGTCGATGAAGCCGGGCATGATCAGATGCGGGCGGTGGTCGATCTCGGCCACATCAGCGGCTGCCTTTGCCTTGACATCGGCATAGGGGCCGATTGCCGAGATCAGCCCGTCCGTAATCAGCAGGCCGCCATCTTCCTCATAGAGATAGCTTTGGCTGTCGGTCAGGCTCAGCGGCGCGCGATGGAAGGACAGCAGGCGGCCGCGCAGGAGTGTCGTCGTCATTGTTTCTTGCCTTCGACTGCGTTTTCGAACCAGGCGACGAGCAGTTTGCGCTCGTCCGGCGTGATGTCGGTGATGTTGCCGGGCGGCATGGCATGGCTGCGGCCGGCCTGTATATAGATTTCACGGGCATGGGCGGCGATTTCGGCGTCGTTTTCAAGGATTACGCCCTTTGGCGGTCGCACGATGCCCTCATAAACCGGCTCGGCGGCATGGCACATGGAACAGCGCGTCGACACCAGTTGCTTGACGGCGGGAAAATGCGGGTCGCCGGCGAATTGCTGGAAGGCGGGCGCGACTGCTGCCGCATCCGTTTCGCCGGTCAGCAGCTTCGGCGCGGTCGAAAGCCACATGATCAGGATGAAGAGGATGACGGTGACGATCCAGGTCCAGGTCGGCCGGCCTTTCCTGGCATGCGTGGTATTGAACCAGTGGCGGATGGTGACGCCCATCAGGAAGACCAGGGCGGCGATCACCCAGTTGAACTGCGTGCCGAAGGCCAGCGGATAGTGGTTCGACAGCATGAAGAAGATGACGGGCAGCGTCAGGTAGTTGTTGTGCAGCGAGCGCTGCTTGGCGACCTGCCCGTATTTGGGGTCGGGCGTGCGCCCGGCGATGAGATCGGCGACGACGATCTTCTGGTTCGGGATGATGATCATGAAGACGTTGGCCGACATGATCGTCGCGGTGAAGGCGCCGAGATGCAGGAAGGCGGCGCGGCCGGTGAAAAGCTGTGTATAGCCCCAGGCCATGAAGACGAGCACGATATAGAGCACCGCCATCAAACCCCAGGTGTGCCGCCCAAGCGGGGATTTGCAAAGCACATCGTAGACGACCCAGCCGAGCGCCAGCGACGCCAGCGAGATCAGGATCGCGACGGGCGCACTGATATCGAGCACATGCCGGTCGATCAGGAAGAGATCGGCGCCGCCGTAATAGACGATGCACAGCATCAGGAAGCCGGAAAGCCAGGTGAAATAGCTCTCATATTTGAACCAGGTCAGATGCTCGGGCATCTGAGCGGGCGCCACCAGATATTTCTGGATATGGTAGAAGCCGCCGCCATGGACCTGCCACTCCTCGCCATAAGCGCCGGGCGGCAGATGCGGGCGTTTCACCAGTCCGAGATCGAGCGCGATGAAATAAAAGGACGATCCGATCCAGGCGATCGCGGTGATGACATGAAACCAGCGCGCCGCGAAGGCGAACCATTCCCATGCTATGGCATATTCATACATCGAGTTCCCCTATCTTCCTCCGACTCGTGACATTGCGGAAATTTTGGCGGGGAGGGAAGAGGAGATTGAAGGACTGCACACGCGCGACGACCCGGCGCGCCAAAGGAGCAAGGGAATGATCACCGCCCTCTACAGCGATCAGCTCATCGCCGAAAACGCGCCGATGGACCGCAGGATTGCAGCACTCGTCCGCGCTCGCGGAAACCGCATCGGCTATATCGCGTCGGGTCCAGACCCGGAGCGCGCGTTTTTTGATGAGAAACGGCAATATTACGCCAAGTATGGGCTTTCGCTTGATCTCTTTGTCGATCTCGATGCGCTCTCCGGCGATGAGGAGATCAGCCGGCTGTTCTCCTGTGACGCCATTCATCTTTCCGGCGGCCATACCGGCGATTTTCTGAGAAGGCTGCGCCAAAGCGGCATGCTGGACAAGTTGCGCGCATGGGCACTGAATGACGGAATTCTTATCGGAACTAGCGCCGGGGCGATTTTGATGACGCCGACAATCGCTGTCGACGCCCTCTTTTCTGGCGGTTCGCCCAATACGGTGCGGGATGGCGCGGCTCTCAATATGCTGCCCTTCGAATTCTTCCCGCATCTCGATGATGATCCCGGCTATTTCTCCGCGCTGCTGCGCTATAGTGAGACGACGGCGACCCCCATTCTTGCGTGCCGGGATGGTGAAGGAGTCATCATCAGCAATGGGCTCGTCGAGATCTTCGGCGCTCCGCTGATGATTTTCGACGGTTATGCCGAAGCCGCCGATCACGGTCGTATCGCCGATCTGCTGTCGCGTGCCTAAAAGCTGCCGAGAAGACTGTGCATTATCCCTGACTTATACTGTGCCTGCTAAAATAGCAGACCTTGAACTACGACGACTCGATTACAATTATTTTTGCAGGCCGCCGGAATAAAATAAGAACCGTTGGATCATCGGCGGCGCATTCATCGACGGAGAAGATGCCCATGCGCAGCATTCTGACGTGTGTGATGATTGCGTATGCGTCGTTGGCGACGGCCCACGACGCACCTTCGGGGTGGAGTTATGACCCCTATTGTTGCAACGGCGACAGTCATAATGGCGATTGCCAGATGATCCCTTCGAAAAGCGTGGCGGTGACGCCGGGCGGATATCGTGTGACGTTGATGCCTGGCGACCACCGGTTGGTCACGCATGCTCATGTCTTCCTGCTGCCGATGACGAAGGCGATGCAATCCGGCGATAACGACTATCATCTCTGTCTGTTCCCGAACGAGGATACGCCGCGCTGTTTTTATGCGCCGGAAATGGGATATTGAAGGCGGACCACAGCACCGGACCCGGCTCGCGAACCGGGTCCGGCATGGCGTCGTCAGAAAATCACCGCACAATTCAGGCGGCGTGCATCAATTTCCGGCTGCCTTCATCTCCTCGAGGATCCAGTTGCGGAAGGCCTTGATCTTCGGCACGTTGCGACGGTTTTCGGGGTAGGCGAGCCAGTAGGCCTTGCCGTCGCTGCGGGTCAGTTCGAAGGGCTGGTAGAGCCGGCCGAGCGTGATCTCGGCCTCATAGAAGGCCGGATGGAGGATGGCGACGCCATGGCCGGCGATGGCCGCATCGGCTTCCACGGCCTGGGAGCCAAGCTGGTTGCGCGGGCGCCGATCGAGATCCGTCTCCGTGACGCCGGCTGCCTCGAACCATTGTTTCCACCAGATATCGCCGGCGTCGAAGAGATCGAGCTTCAGGAGATCGCGCGGCTCCTTGATGCCGCCGGCCGCTTCCGCCAGCTTCGGGCTCAGCATCGGCGTGAACTCCAGCCCCATCAGCCGGTGCAGTGTCAGCCCCGGCCAGTTGCCGTCGCCCCAGCGGATGCCGACATCGATCTGCTCGCGGGTGAAATCGATGATGTCAGAGCTTGCCTGAAAGCGCACCGCGATCGCCGGATGCTTCAAGTGGAAAGAGCCGAGGCGCGGCGCCAGCCATTTCGAGGCGAAGGTATGGGTCGAGCTGATGGCGAGCGTGCCTTCGACGCTGTCGCGGGCCGTCGCCATCGCGTCGTGCAGCATGGCAAAGGCTTCGGTTACCTTCGGCGCCAGTCGCTCGCCGGTCTCCGTCAGCGCGATCTGGCGGGGACGGCGCAGGAAGAGCGGCTCGCCGACATTCTCCTCCAACAGCTTGATCTGGTAGCTAACGGCCGTCTGCGTCATACCGAGTTCGTCGCCTGCCTCGGTGAAACTTCCGAGCCGGGCAGCGGTCTCGAAGACGCGCAGCGCATTCAGTGGAAATTGCTTGGAAAGTTTCATGGATAAGTTCTCTTGATGCATGCAGACGGTCGTTCGATTGGAATTGCAGCATTTTTAGCTGCAAACTGCAACTCATACCATCAAACTATTGAGGTGATGTCATGGATTGCTATGCTATCGAACAAAGCCCGCCGCAGCCGACCATCGGAATTTTCCGGCGCATCGGCGGCCAGCTGGCGCGAATCTGGCGCATGCCCAGCCTCGATCTCGACACGGCGCCGGATCGCGTCAAGCGTGATCTCGGTTTCCTCGACGGGCGCGATCCCTACTGCGAGGACGAACGCATGCGGTAGACCGCAAGCGCCGTCAGGATTTCGGCGGCGGTCATGGCGGCGATCACCTCAGGGCGCTTGTCCCTGACCGCCGAGCCGCCGATCGGCAGCGTCAGGCGTTCTGTCCAGCCACGTTCTCCGCCGCCCTCGCGGGAAAGCCAGCTTACGAACGTGGCGCGCTTCGTCGCCGAGCCGATCATGCCAATATAGGCGAGGTCGGTCCGTTCCAGCGCCTCGCGGGCGATGAGGAAATCCAGCGCATGGTCGTGCGTCAGGATGACCAGCGCGCCGCCGGCCGCAACATCCTTCACCAGCGCTTCCGGCATCGGCACGAGCCGCGTCTTCGTTTCGGGAGGCAGGCTGGTGATTTCTTCCTGGCGAGTTTCGACGACCGTGATTGACAGCGGCAACGGCGCCAAGGCCGCGGCCAGCGCCCGGCCGACATGACCGGCGCCGAAGAGATAGACCTCCGGCAGACGCTCGGTCTCGCCGGCAAGCCTGGCTTCGATTTCTTCGGCAACCGCCTGTGTCACCCGGCGAAACCGCAATTGCGTGCGCCCGCCGCAGCACTGGCCGATGTCGGGCCCGAGCGGGATATCCATCTCCGCCATCCCGCCGGTTCCCGCCAGCATGTCTCGCGCATTGCCGATCGCCATGAACTCGAACTGGCCGCCGCCGATCGTGCCCCATAAGGCGGTTTGCGAGACCAGCATGAAAGCGCCGGCCTCACGCGGGGTCGAGCCTTGTGTGCCGGTGATGTCGATGAGGATGCTGTCCGGGTGGGCGGCGAGGAAGCGGCGGATGGCGGTCATAGGTGAATGACCGGTAGGTTCGTGGGTGTCTCACGGCGGTTCCAGTCTCTCTGCCCGCCCCGATCAGCCGCCGAGGCCAATAAACAAGCGGGACGCATTCGCATCTCCTACACCTGCTTCATCCGCTGGACTGCCATCAGTACCCGCTCGGGCGTCGCCGGCGCATCCAGCCTCGGGCAGACCTTGTAGTTGGCCACACTCGCCACCGCCATCGACAGTGCCTCCAGCACCGAGATCGCCAGCATGAAGGGTGGTTCGCCGACCGCCTTGGAGCGACCGATGGTGGCCTCAGCGTTCTCCGACCATTCGGCGAGGCGCACGTTGAAGATCTTTGGACGGTCGGAGGCGAGCGGAATCTTGTAGGTCGAGGGGGCATGGGTGCGCAGCCGGCCCTTGTCGTCCCACCAGAGTTCTTCCGTCGTCAGCCAGCCCAGGCCCTGCACGAAGGCGCCTTCGACCTGGCCCATATCGATCGCCGGATTCAGCGAGCGACCGACATCGTGGAGGATGTCGGTACGGTCGATCAGATATTCGCCCGTCAGCGTGTCGATCGACACCTCGGTGCAGGAGGCGCCGTAGGCGAAATAATAGAAGGGCGTGCCGCGGCCGGCCTTGCGGTCCCAGTGGATCTTCGGCGTCTTGTAGAAGCCGGCGGCGGAAAGCTGGACGCGGGCGAAATAGGCCTGCTTGATGAAATCGGGAAAGGGAATCTCGATCTCGCCGGCGCGCACCCGGTTCGGCAGGAAGACGATGTCGGAAGGCGCCACATCCCATTTTTCGGCAGCAAACGCCACCAGCCGTTCCTTGATCTGGCGGGCGGCGTCGAAGGCTGCCATGCCGTTCAAATCCGAGCCGGAGGAGGCCGCCGTCGCCGAGGTGTTCGGCACCTTGGCCGTCGTCGTCGCGGTGATCTTCACCCTGTCGATATCGACCTGGAAGCTGTCGGCCAGTACCTGCGCCACCTTGGTGTAGAGGCCCTGGCCCATTTCGGTGCCACCATGATTCAGATGGATCGAGCCGTCCTGATAGATGTGGACAAGGGCGCCGGCCTGGTTGAAGGCGGTCATGGTGAAGGAGATGCCGAATTTGACCGGCGTCAGCGCGATACCCTTTCTGATATAGCGGCTGTCGCGGTTGAATGCGATGATGGCGTTGCGGCGCGCCTGGTATCCGGCGGTCTCTTCCAGCTCCTCGACGACGCGGGCGATGATATTGTCCTCGACCTCCTGATGGTAAGGGGTGAGCGTGCGCCCGGAGCCCGGCTGGCCGTAAAAATTCCGCTTGCGGACGTCGAGAGGATCCTTGCCGAGGGCATAGGCGATCTCCTCGATGAAGCGCTCGGCGCCGAGCATGCCCTGCGGCCCGCCGAAACCGCGGAAGGCGGTGTTGGAAACGGTGTGCGTTTTCAGCGGTTTCGAGACCAGATGCACATGGGGGTAGAAGTAGCTGGAATCAGCATGGAAGAGGGCGCGGTCGGTCACCGGTCCGGAGAGGTCGGAGGAGAAGCCGCAGCGGGCCGCATAGGTCGCGTCGACCGCGTGGATGCGACCTTCGGCGTCGAAGCCGAGTTCGTAATCGACGAGGAAATCGTGGCGCTTGCCGGTGGCGCTCATGTCCTCGTCGCGGTCCGGGCGGAACTTGACCGCGCGGCCGAGCTTCTTGGCGGCGATGGCGGCGAGTGCTGCGAACTGATTGCCCTGCGTCTCCTTGCCGCCGAAGCCGCCGCCCATGCGGCGCACATTAACGGTCACGGCGTTGGACGGGACATCAAGCACATGGCCGACGATGTGCTGGATTTCACTCGGATGCTGCGTCGAGGACCAGACGGTGACCTCGTCGTCCTCGCCGGGGATCGCTACGGCGATATGGCCTTCGAGGTAGAAATGCTCCTGTCCGCCGATGCGCATCTGACCTTTCAGACGCATGGCGGCATTGGTCATTTCCGTTTCCGGCTCGCCGCGCCTGAGCGTCATCGGGGTGATGACCAGCGGGCTGCCATTGGCGAGCGCACCATCGATATCGCTCCAGTGCTGCAGGTCGCGATAGTCGATCTTTGCCAGCCGCGCGGCGCGGCGGGCAGCGTCGCGCGTTTCGGCGATGACGGCAAAGATCGGCTGGCCGTGGAACTGAACTAAAGTTTCGGCCAGCAGCGGCTCGTCATGGCTGCCGTTCGAGCTGACGTCGTTGACGCCGGGCACGTCCTTGCCGGTGAAGACCCATACGACGCCGGGATAGGCGGCGACGGCGGAAAGGTCGATGCCGACGATTTCGGCATGCGCCCGGTCGGAGAGGCCGAGGGCGCCGTGCAGCAGGCCTGCGGGTTCCGGAATGTCGTCGATATAATCGGCGGTTCCGGTGACGTGCTTATGCGCGGAATCATGCCGCAGCGCGCCGTGCATCGGGCCTGATATGATAACCTTGCGGTCGTCGAAGGTGGACTTGTCCATTAGCGCCTCCCTGTCGAGAGATTGCCCGCAGCCGATGCTCCGGGCGCTCGCGGCTCAGCGCCGACGGTCAATCTTTCCATCACGCCACCTCCTCGAACCGCTGCAGTTCCGCCGGCGCGCCGACGGTCTCGAGGTAGAACCGCGTCAGCAGGTTCTTTGCCGTCAGCTGGCGGTATTCCGCCGAGGCGCGCCAGTCGGTCAGCGGCTGGTAATCGGCGTCGAAGGCGGGACGGGCCGCCTCGATCGTCGCTTCCGTCCATGGTTTGCCGATCAGTTCGGCCTCCACCGTGCGGGCGCGTTTCGGCGTTGCCGCCATGCCGCCGTAGGCGATGCGGATATCGGTGATCATCTCGGCATCGTCGAGCGTCAGCAGGAAGGCGCCGAGCACGGCGGTGATGTCCTCGTCGCGACGCTTGGTGATCTTGTAGGCGGCAAAGCGGCTGGTTGCTGCCGGATAGGGCACAAAAACGCTTTCGACGAATTCGCCGGGTTTCCGGTCCTGCTTGCCATAGGCGATGAAGAAATCCTCGAGCGGCATTCTGCGCTGGCCTTGCAGGGACCGCAGCGTCAGCGTCGCGCCGAGCGCGATCAGCGGCGGTGGGCTATCGCCGATCGGCGAACCGTTTGCGATATTGCCGCCGATCGTGCCCATATTGCGCACCTGCTCGCCGCCGATGCGGTCGATCAGCCGCCCGAGCGCGGGGATTTTCTTGGAGATCGCCTCGAAAGCCTTGGTGTAACTGACGCCGGCGCCGATGGTGATGCCATCCTCGCCTTCCCCAACCGACTGCAATTCGCTGAGGTGGCTGATGAAAACCACCGGGCTCAGCCTGCGCATCTGCTTCGTCACCCAGAGGCCGACATCCGTCGCGCCGGCGACGATAATCGCATCAGGCTCCTGCGAGAGGACTTCGGCGAGCGCCTGGACCGAAGCCGGCACGATCAGCCGGTCGTCGCCATTGGCAATCCGGATCGTGCCGCTCGCCTGCATCGCCCAGAGCCGGGCGACGATTTCGGATCGCGTCCGTTCCAGCGGATCGAAGAGGGTGCTTGGCCGCATCAGGCTCACCTGCTCGGCAGCCTTGACGATCGGCTCATAGCCGGTGCAACGACAGAGGTTGCCTTGCAGCGCCTTTTCGATCTCGTAGCGGCTGGGGTTTTCCCTGGTCAGCCACAGGCCATAGAGCGACATGACGAAGCCCGGGGTACAGAAGCCGCATTGCGAGCCGTGACAATCGACCAATGCCTGTTGCACCGGATGCAGCGCGCCGTCCCTGCCGGCGAGATGCTCGACCGTCACCACATGGGTTGCGTGCAGTGAACCGATGAAACGGATGCAGGCATTGACGGATTCATAGGCGAGCTTACCGTCGGCAAGCCGCCCGACGAGCACGGTGCAGGCGCCGCAATCGCCTTCCGCACATCCTTCCTTGGTGCCTGTCAGCCGTCGCTTCAACCGCAGAAAATCGAGAAGCGTCTCGGTCGGCCTGACATCGGTGAGCGTGATGTCCTCGCCATTCAGGATGAAGCGGATGCTGTCGTTCATGATATTCCCGGTTATTTTTTCCAAATGGTTAAGCCGCCGTCCAGCCACCGTCAATCGAGATATGCGTTCCGGTCACCTGGCGGGCCGCGTCGCTGGCGAGGTAGAGCGACAGTGCACCGATTTCCTCGGCCTTGACGAATTCACGCGTCGGCTGCGCCTTGAGGATGACTTCGCTCTTCACCTGCTCCTCGGTCATGCCGCGGGCTTTGGCGGTATCCGGGATCTGCTTCTCGACGAGCGGTGTCAGCACATAGCCGGGGCAGATGGCGTTTACGGTCACGCCGAATTCGGCAAGTTCAAGTGCTGCCGTCTTCGTCAGGCCTAATATACCATGTTTTGCCGCGACATAGGCGGATTTGAAGGGGGAGGCGACGAGCCCGTGGGCCGAGGCGATGTTGATGATGCGGCCGTACTTCCTGGCCTTCATCAGCGGGATCGCGGCGCGCATGGTATGAAAGGAGCTCGACAGATTGATCGCGATGATCTGATCCCATTTTTCGATCGGGAAATCCTCGATCTTCTCGACATGCTGGATGCCGGCATTGTTGACCAGGACGTCGACGGTGTCGAAGGTCTTGTCAGCCGTTTCGATCAGGTCGGCGATCTCGGCGGGCTTCGTCATGTCGGCCGGATGATAGATCGCCCGGCCTTTGGACAATGATTCAAGCCGCTCGACGATCGCCTTGATTTCATCGACCTTTCCGAAGCCGTTGATGACGACGTTGTCGCCCATTTCGGCGAAGGCCGTGGCGATCGCAAGGCCGATGCCGCTGGTGGAGCCGGTGACGACGACTGTTCTGCTCATGCTTTTCACTCCTGAAATCGCGATGCTGCGTTGCAGCGTTATTTGCGAGGTTATGCCCAAAGCCGTCGGGCTGGCAATTCCGCTTTATTCGCTTTTCTCGCCCGCATCCGTGTCCTATTGATTTGCCTCGACAATTGACATGTTGAGGGAGGGTTTTCATGAGCGGATATGTTCTGGCGATCGATCAGGGAACGACATCGACGCGGGCGATCGTCTTTGACGGCGATATGCGTATCGCCGGCAAGGGCCAGAAGGAATTCACCCAGATCTATCCGCGTTCCGGCTGGGTCGAGCATGATCCCGAGGAAATCTGGGATTCGGTCGTCTCCACCGTCCACATGGCGTTGCGCGACGCCGGGATCGAGGCCAAGGATCTCGCAGCACTCGGCATCACCAACCAGCGCGAGACCGTCGTCGTCTGGGAGCGCGAAACAGGGCGACCGATCCAGAATGCCATCGTCTGGCAGGACCGGCGCACGGCAAGCTATTGCGACAATCTGAAAAGGCAGGATCTGGAGCGGCTGTTCACCAAGAAGACCGGCCTGATCCTTGATCCCTATTTTTCCGGCACGAAGCTTTCCTGGATGCTGGCTAACGTAAAGGGCGCGCGGGCACGCGCCGCCAGGGGCGATCTCTGCTTCGGCACGATCGACACTTTCCTGATCTGGCGGCTGACGGGTGGCAAGAGCTTCGTCACCGATGCCACCAATGCCTCGCGCACGCTGATGTACAATATTGCCGAAAATGCGTGGGACGAGGATCTGCTCGACATTCTGAGGGTGCCGGCCGCCATGCTGCCGGAGGTCAAGGATTGCGCCGCCGATTTCGGCACGGTCAATCCCGACATCTTCGGTGCAGCGATCCCGATTCTCGGTGTTGCCGGTGACCAGCAGGCGGCGACCATCGGCCAGGCGTGTTTTGCGCCGGGCATGATGAAATCGACCTACGGCACCGGCTGTTTCGCACTGCTCAACACCGGCGCCGATATGGTGCGTTCCAGAAACCGGCTGCTGACCACCATCGCCTATCGCCTGAACGGCGAGACGACCTATGCGCTGGAGGGTTCGATCTTTATCGCGGGTGCCGCCGTGCAATGGCTGCGGGACGGGCTCGGCATCATCGACAGCGCCGCCGAAACCAACGCGCTGGCCGAAAAGGCCGACCCGACACAGGAAGTCTATCTCGTGCCCGCCTTCACCGGCCTCGGCGCGCCGCACTGGGATGCCAAGGCGCGGGGTGCAATTTTCGGGCTGACGCGCAACAGCGGTCCGGCGGAGCTCTCCCGGGCGGCACTGGAAGCCGTCTGCTACCAGACCCGTGACCTGCTCGACGCCATGCAAAAGGACTGGAAGAACGGCACAGAAGACACGGTGCTGCGCGTCGACGGCGGCATGGTCGCTTCAACCTGGACGATGCAGCGCCTTGCCGACCTGCTCGATGCCCCGGTCGACCGCCCGGTCATTCTCGAGACGACGGCGCTGGGGGCCGCCTGGCTCGCCGGCAGCCGGGCAGGGGTGTGGCCGGACAAGGACGGTTTTTCGGCGAGGTGGAAGCGGGATCGGCGGTTCGAGCCCGATATGGATGAGAAGCTGCGGGCGGCAAAGCTCAAGGGCTGGAAGAACGCGGTCAAGCGGACCTTGAGCGAGGGGTGATCAGCGCCGGGATGTAGTTCCGTTCGTCCCAGGAGATGCACCGCTATTCTTCAGCTACGGCGCCGCCCGTGCTCCGGAGATCACGAATCTCCGCCCATAATTTTTTGATGCGCGCTGTCGGTCAAGGCGGTACTCCTTCGTCATTCGGAAAGAGGAGTGAGCGATGCTTTATGCAATCCTTTGTTACGCCCATGAGGAAACCGTCTTTGCCTGGAGCAAGGAGGAGGAAGCTGCCGTCATGGAGAAACTCTATGCCGTGCAGGAGCCGCTTGCCGCATCCGGCAAACTCGGCCCCGTCGGCCGGTTGATGCCGACGACCGCTGCGACCACCGTGCGCAAGGGCAAGGACGAACCCTTGGTCATCGACGGGCCCTTTGCGGAAACGAAGGAGGCGCTTCTCGGCTTCTATGTGGTCGACTTCGAAACGCTCGACGAGGCGATCGCCTTCTCGAAGCAGCTTTCATCCGTCAATCCAGGTTCCACCTCTTACGAAATTCGGCCTTTCTACGTGTTCAGGCCCGGAGATGCTTCATCATGACAGACATTGCCTGGATCGACCTCGCGCTTGCATCGGCCCGCCCGAAGGCGCTCGGCGCGCTGCTGCGCTATTTCCGCAATCTCGATATCGCGGAAGAGGCTTTTCAGGAGGCGTGCCTGAGGGCGATCCGGACATGGCCGGAGAAAGGGCCGCCGCGTGACCCCACAGCCTGGCTGATCTTCGTCGGCCGAAACAGCGGCATCGATGCTGTGCGCAAACGAGCGAAGACCCAGGCTCTGCCGGATGAGGACGTCATCTCCGATACCGAGGATGCCGAAAGCGATATTGTCGAGCGGCTCGATGATTCCCATTATCGCGACGATATTCTGCGGCTTCTCTTCATCTGCTGCCACCCGGACCTGCCGGCGACCCAGCAGATCGCCCTGGCGCTGCGCATCGTCTCCGGCCTTTCGGTGCCGCAGATCGCGCGTGCCTTCCTGGTGTCCGAAAGCGCCATGGAGCAGCGCATCACCCGGGCCAAGGCGCGCGTCGCCAAGGCAGGGGTGCCTTTCGAAACGCCGAGCCCTGAGGAAAGGGCCGAACGGCTCTCGATCGTCAGCACGATGATCTATCTGATCTTCAACGAGGGCTACAGCCAGGCCGATCCCCGGCATGAGGCGGCTGCCTTCAGCGACGAGGCGATCCGGCTGGCTCGGTTGATGCTGCATATCTTCCCGTCGGAACCGGAGTTGATGGGGCTGCTTGCGCTCATGCTCCTGCAGATCTCGCGCCGGCCGGCGCGCTTCAGCGCCGAGGACGAGATCGTGCTGCTCGAGGATCAGGACCGGTCGCTCTGGAACCAGCCCTTCATCAACGAGGCCTTAGCGCTGCTCGACAAGGCGCTGCGCCATCGTCGGCCTGGCCCCTATCAGTTGCAGGCAGCCATCGCCGCCGTTCACTCCCGGGCAAAACGCGCTGGGGATACCGACTGGGTGGAGATCGACCTGCTCTACCGCGCGCTGGAGCGCCTTCAGCCGTCGCCTGTAATAACGCTCAACCGGGCCGTCGTCGTCTCCAAGCTCCAAGGTGCACAGGATGCGCTCGATCTCATCGATCCGCTTGGCGAAAAACTCGGCGGCTATTTTTACTACCACGGCTTACGGGGCGGGCTGCTGAAGCAGCTTGGCCTGACCAGCCAGGCGCGCGAAGCCTTCGACCGCGCCATTGCCCTGGCCCACTCGGCCGCCGAGGCCGCCCATATCCGCAGGCAGATCGACAAGATGCAGGAAGAGGCCACGCAGCCGATCGCAAAATAAAATCCGAAAAGGCCGGTGCGCTGTCGGAACGGCGAACGTCGACACGTCCTTGTAACAACCTGACAGGAGACAGGTTTCATTCAAATGGAGAGATGTCGCAATGACCGCCAGCACGCAACATGAACTCGTCCTCGTGCGCGAATTCGACGCGCCACGCGAGAAGATCTACAAGGCATGGACCAATCCCGATCTGCTGAAGCAGTGGTTCGTGCCGCGTCCCTGGGGTGTGGCGGACGCAACGCTCGACGTCCGCCCCGGCGGTTCCAGTCTCGTCGTCATGCATGATCCCGAGGGCAATCAGTATCCGAACCGCGGCGTCTATCTCGAGATCATCGAGAATGAGAAGATCGTCTTCACAGATGCCTATACCAGCGCCTGGGTACCATCCGAGAAACCTTTCTTTACAGGTGTCATCCTGCTCGAAGATCTGGGCAACGGTCGCACCAGATATACGGCCAAGGCGCTGCACTGGCGCGCCGAGGACAAGGAAGCGCATGAGAAGATGGGCTTCCACGAAGGGTGGGGCAAGGCTGCCGATCAGCTGGCGGAGCTGCTGGCGAAGATGTGAGCGGCGGCTGGACGGCGCGGCGAGGGTGCGCCGTCCAGCCGCTTCAAGTACGATCTAAGGCGGTTCGAAAGATGAATCCGCCGACGCTTCGAAGTGGTTGAATTCAGATTCGAATTAATCGATCGCTCTTCCTGATCACCAAACACATCGTGCCGCCATCGAAATTCTCGAACATTCCGTTCCACAATTTGTATTTGCGCTCCATCCCAGCCATCCTTATCTCAGCCGGGAATTCAATAGGATGCCGATGATGGAACTGGGGCTTTACACATTTGCCGACGTCAATCCGAGCCCTGCCGGCAGCAGAGGTGTCGAAGGGGCGGAGCGGCTGAAGAACCTGATCGAGGAAATCGAGCTCGCCGACCAGGTGGGGCTCGATGTCTTTGGGCTCGGCGAGCATCATCGGCCGGACTATGCGGCATCCGCTCCTGCTGTCGTATTGGCCGCGGCCGCGGTCAAAACCAAGAACATCCGGCTGACCAGTGCGGTCACCGTGCTCTCCTCCGACGATCCGGTTCGCGTCTTCCAGCAGTTTTCGACGCTCGACCTGCTCTCCAACGGCCGGGCAGAGATCATGGCCGGGCGTGGCTCCTTCATCGAGTCCTTCCCGCTATTCGGCTATAATCTCGAAGACTACGACCAGCTTTTCGAGGAGAAGCTCGATCTGCTGCTGGCGCTGCGCGATAGCGAGGTTGTGGAGTGGAAGGGCGAGCTTCGCGCGCCGATCAACGGGCGCGGCGTTTATCCCAGGCCGCTGCAGGATCCGCTGCCGCTCTGGGTCGCCGTCGGCGGCACGCCGCAGTCGGTGGCGCGCGCCGGGGCGCTCGGGCTGCCGGTGGCGCTGGCGATCATCGGTGGTGAGCCACGCCGTTTCGCGCCGCTCTTCGATCTCTACCGCGAGGCTGCGCGCCGGGCAGGGCAGGACCAGGCGAAGCTGAAGACCAGCATCAATGTCCATGGCTTTATCGCCGATACGACGGAGGCCGCCGCCGACCAGTTTTACGGGCCGCAGGCCGAAGTGATGAACCGCATCGGCCGCGAGCGCGGCTGGGGGCCGACGAACCGGGCGCATTTCGATATGTCGCGCGGGCCGAACGGCGCGCTCTTCGTTGGCGATCCCGAGGCGGTCGCCGAAAAGATCATCGCCCATCACGCGCTTTTCAGGAACGACCGCTTCCTGCTGCAGATGGCGATCGGCCTGATGCCGCATGATCAGATCATGCGTGGTATTGAACTGTACGGGACGAAAGTCGCGCCGATCGTCAGAAAGGCATTGACTGAAAAGGGTGAAGGGGCGAAAGCCTCAGCTTGAGGTGGCCGCGGCCGCCCTGCGCACGGCCGGGACAGACGAATGGTTATCGCAAACGACGACGAACTGACAAAGCTCAAGGAGATCGGCCGCATCTGCGCCAACGCCATCCAGGTGATGGCGGCAGCGATGGAGCCCGGCATGACGACGCTGGAGCTCGACGGGATCGGCCGCAAGGTGCTCGAGGATTCAGGTGCGCGCTCGGCGCCGGAGTTCTGCTACCAGTTTCCGGGTGCTACCTGCATCAGCATCAATGAGGAAATCGCCCACGGCATTCCCGGCCCGCGCGTCATCCGCGCCGGCGATCTCATCAATATCGACGTTTCGGCGGAGAAGGACGGTTTCTTCGCCGATACCGGCGCCTCCTTCGCGATGCCGCCGGTCAAGCCGAAGATCGAACGGCTTTGCCGCGACGGCAAGCGGGCGCTTTGGGTCGGGCTCAACCAGGTGAAATCGGGCGAACCGCTGGCCAAGATCGGCACCGCAGTCGGCGCCTTTGCGCAGAAGAACCGCTATACGCTGGTCGCCAATCTGGCGAGCCACGGGGTCGGGCGATCGCTGCACGAGGAGCCGGCCGAGCTATCGACCTGGCCGGACCCTTCGGAAAAGCGGATGATGACGGAAGGCCTCGTCTTCACCGTCGAGCCGTTCCTTTCGCTCGGCGCGACATGGGCCGAGGGCGGCGACGATGCCTGGACACTCTATGCCGATCCCAAGGCGCCGACCGTGCAATATGAGCACACGGTGGTGGCGACTCGCAACGGCCCGGTGGTTTTGACCTTGCCGGATGCGCGGGGGTAGGGGCAGCTCGCCAACGTTCCTCATCCTTGTAGGTTGCCGTTGCTGAGGTGCGCAGCCTGTAGGGCGGAACCTCGAAGGATCATACTTGCTTGTCGCTTCTTGCATTCATCCGGCGTCAGTACACCCGCCTCGCCCTTCGAGGCCCCTGCGGGGCGCACCAGGATGAGAGGCTCTCTTGGGGGCGCGGCGTCCTCGAACCCGACGCACGTCGGCGCCAACCCCGTCTTCACCCCCGCGTTTCCGGCCTGCCGCCCTGCAGAATTTCGGTGGCGGCACGTTCCAATATGCCGGCGATGCGGGCGGCTTCGGGTTTCGACCAGGGATAGCGCATGCGCAGGGCTGAGCGCAGCAGCATGCGGGCGGCGCGAATATCGCCGCCATCCTGCATGAAATCGCCGTCATCGCCCTCGTCGGCGCCGTGACGATCGGTTTCGAAGACGCGCTTCACATGGGCCATCTTCTCGCCGATGCGTTCCAGCTTGGCGAAGGTATGCAGGATCATGGCGCGGTTTTCCTCGACGCGGCTGCGGCCGGCCTCGGTGATGCGGTAGAGCTTCTTGGCGCCCTCAGCCTCCACCTCGGCAAGGCCAGTTTCCTCGAGATAGGTGAGTGCGGGATAGATGACGCCTGGGCTCGGCACATAGAAGCCGCCCGAACGTTCTTCCAATATCTTTATCAATTCGTAGCCGTGGCGCGGCTGCTCAGCGAGCAGTGCCAGGATGACGAGCTGCAGATCGCCCGCCGCGAATTTGCGGCCCATGCGGAAATCTCCGCCGAACATGCCGCCTTTAAAACCTCTCATTGCCCTTCCTTTCATCGTTGGATGTATCGTTAGCTATGTCGTAAAACATATATCTTACGATAACTGCTTTCAAGTGCGGCCGAGAATTTTTGATGTTCGGGGAAATTGATCGATCGATCAGAATTACTTGATTGTGGTGCGGATGTTGCGGCGCGATAAGCGCTGCATGCTCGAGCGCACCCGTCACTCCCGGCCGAACCTTGTCTCCACTGCCGCTGCCGGCGCCGTTGCGATGGCGGCCGCCATGGGCTTCGGGCGCTTCTCCTATACTCCCATTCTGCCGGGCATGATCAGCGGCGTGCCGCTTTCGGCCGCGGATGCCGGCTTCATTGCGTCGGCGAATTTCGTCGGTTATCTCGTCGGCGCCGTGCTTGCCGCCTATGGCTGGGCGGCGGGTCGGGAGCGGCTGGTTGCGCTGCTGTCGCTGCTGGCAACGGCGATCCTGCTTGCCGCCATGGCTGCCACCGATTCCGTCGCGATCTTCTCTGTCATCCGCTTCCTGGCCGGCCTCGCCAGCGCTTTTGCGCTGGTCTTCACCTCGTCGATCGTGCTCAGTCACGGAGCTGCTGCCGGCAATGACCACGTGCAGGCGGCGCATTTTGGTGGGCCGGGAGTGGGTATCGCGCTGTCCTCAGTCATGGTGTTTCTGATCGGCCTCGGCTTTCACGATGGGTCGGGCGGCTGGCGGGCCGACTGGATCGGCGGGGCGCTCTATTGCGCGGCAAGCCTCGTCGTCGTTTTCCTGCTGCTGCCGGCGGCCCCGGCGCAATCGGCGCAGGCGGGCAGGGAACCGGCGCTGGTCTGGAACCAGCCGATGGTGCTGCTGACGCTCTCCTACGGCCTGTTCGGTTTCGGCTACGTCATCACCGCGACCTTCCTCGTCACCATCGCGCGCCTTTCTGCAACCGGGCCCTTCGTCGAATTCCTCTGCTGGTTCATCGCCGGCCTGACGGCGGCGGTCGCGCTGTTTGCCTGGAAGCCACTGGTCAGATCGCTGGGGCTTGGCGGCGTCTATGTCGCGGCCCTTCTGGTCGAGGCCGCGGGCGTGGCCGCGACCGTGGCGCTGCCGCCTGCCGTCGCACCGCTGATCGGCGGGGCGCTGTTTGGGGCGACCTTCCTGGCGATCACGGCTTACGGGCTGCAGATCGGCCGCAAGCTTTCGCCTCAGAGCCCGCGGCGGATCCTGGCGATGATGACGGCCGCCTTCGGCGTCGGCCAGATCGTCGGGCCTGTTGTTGCCGGCTGGATTGCCGAGCGCAGCGGCAGTTTCACCGTCCCGACGGTGATTGCCGCCATCGCGCTCGTCGCCTGCGCAGCGCTTGTCATGCCGGTGATCAGGAAAATCGCTTAACCGGTTACATCTCCGTAACAATGGGCCGAACCCATTGCTGCTTCCTTGGAACTGCCTTAGTTTCCGGCACAATCCGTGTTCCACGACACTCCCGAGACTCACAGTTCAGGAAAGCAAAGCCCTCCCGTGTTTCATTCCTTTTTTCCACAGCCAAAGGCGTTCTTTACTTCACTCGTCGTTTGGACCCTGATTTCCATTGCCGGCTGGTATCTCTTCGCTGCCGGTCTCGGCGCATCGCTGGGCTTCGCACCGGTTGCCGAGGAACAGCAGCCGATCGACCTTTCGTTTTTCCTGCTCCCAGAAAACGTCTGGTTTTACAGCTATTTCTTCCTTTCGGCAGTGATCTTCTGCGGCGCATGGCATCTGAAGGCGCTGCGCCACCCCTGGAAACTGTGGTCGATCTGGGGTTCGGCACTGATCATCTTCGTGACCTATTTCGGCGTTCAGATCACCGTGGTGATCAACAACTGGCGCCGGCCGTTCGGCGATCTTCTGCAGAACGCATTGTCGAAGCAGCCGGGCATTTCCGTCGACAATTTCTACAGCCTGATGTGGATCTTTTGTCAGATCGCATTTCTCAGCATGTTCGTGTCGATCATGACCGACTTCTTCACCAGCCACTACATCTTCCGCTGGCGAACGGCGATGAACAATTTCTATATGTCGAAGTGGGAAAAGCTGCGTCACATCGAAGGTGCCTCACAGCGCGTTCAGGAAGACACGATGCGCTTTTCGAGCACGCTCGAAGGTCTTGGTATCAGCCTCATCAACTCGGTGATGACGCTCGTGGTATTCCTGCCGATCCTTCTGGCGCTATCGCATTATGTGACGGAACTGCCATTCGTCGGCCCGGTGGCGAATTCACTCTTCTGGCTGGCGCTCTTCTGGTCGGCGTTCGGCACGGTTCTGCTGGCGGTCGCCGGTGTCAAGCTGCCGGGCCTGAACTTCCGCAACCAGCGCGTCGAAGCAGCCTATCGCAAGGAACTGGTCTATGGCGAGGACCATGCGGAACGGGCTCAGCCGCTGACAGTCAGTGAGCTCTTCGGCAACGTTCGTAGGAACTATTACCGGATGTATTTTCATTACATGTATTTCAATGTCGCCCGCTATTTCTATATCCAGGCCGACGCGCTCTTCGTGGTCTTCATGCTGGTGCCGACGATCGTGGCGGGCGCCATCACCTACGGGATCTTCCAGCAGATCTCGACCGCCTTCGGACAGGTCAGCAACTCGTTCCAGTATCTCGTCAACTCCTGGACAACGATCATCGAGCTGCTCTCCATCCACAAGCGCCTCAAGGCCTTCGAAGCGGCAATCGACGACGAGCCGCTGCCGGATATCGACCAGCGCTACCTGGAGCGTGACGCGGGCGTCGTGCATGCTGACGGTTGATGGACGGGACTTGTCCGTGATCCAAATGTCGGCGCGTGGGGCTCTTCATCTGCCCGCCGGCACCTTCCCTCCGTTGGGGAGAAGAGACTTGCCGCAGGGTCTCGATTCCTCCTTCTCCCCTTGGGGAGAGATGCCCCGTAGGGCGATGAGGGGCGGCATGATACGCCGTCTCGGCGATGGTGCCATCAATCCTGATGTGGTGCCACGCCGTCAGAGACCCGACGCCCGCTCCAGCTTCCCGCGCGCCTCGATCATCGGGATCGCTTCCGAATAGCTGATGCAGGCGACGTCAGCCCGGTGGCAGACGTCGCTGACCAGGCGGTCGAGGGCGCGCCAGTAGGCGCCGCCGTTCATTTCGACGAAGTGGAAGCCGAGCTGGAGCGGGATGCGGGCGCCGGCATACTGCTTGTCGAATGCCTCCCTGAAGGCGGCATAGGCGCGCGCCTCGAATTCAGCGGAATCGGCCGTGTCTTCCTCGCCCTTGGAATGGCGGACGAAGAGATTGTAGTCCATGCCGATGATCGGCTTTTCATTCGGGCCTTCGGGGATCAGCGGCAGGCCGAAGCGGATGATGTCGTCTTCCTCGACGGGCATGGCCGGGCCCTTGGTGACAAGGCTCGCATCATAGCTGAAACCCGCCTTCTTTTCTGCGGCGGTCATGTCGGCGCCCGCTGTCGCCGAGAGATAGGGGGCGCGAAAGCCCTTGATGCCGTGGTCGACCAGATCCTGCCAGCCGGCCGGCTCCTCGAGGCCGACGCTCTTCCAGGCATTCTTCAGCGTCGCGTGAAAGGTCGCGTATTCGGCCGACCAGTCGGCCTCGCTCCATTGGCGGCCGTCGAAGTGGCCGCAGGCATGGCTCGATATGTCGTGGCCTTCAAGATGGGCGTGCCAGATATTGCCAAGGCGTTCGCGGATCTCGTCGTCGCTCTGGGCGAAGCCGACATTGGATTTTCCGCGTTTCTGGTGCGGCGCCTGATAGGCCTTCTTCGCCGCATCGTTCATCAGGAAGGTGCAGGAGAGGAAATAGGTGAAGTGGGCGCCGTTCTTCGCGGCCATCTCGCGGCTCTTCAACCACAGCGCATTGTCGTGGGCGCCGTCGAAGGAAATGATGACGAGCTGTTTCGGCCGGTCGGCCGCCTCGGCGGTTGCCGGGAGCAGGAACGAGGCAGCCAGACAGGCGGAGAGGAAAAAACGGGACATGGACACCGCGACAATTTGTTCGCGGTTTCCCTCTAACAGAAATGCGGCGAAGCTGCGGTCTCGCTGGCATTTATTTACGCCAGCCGTTAGAGCCTTTCCTGGTCAGCTTGAAGCATTCTGCCGGAGCAGGTTTTCGTCAGGGCAGAGGCGATTGGCGAAGGGCATACCCCACGGTACGTCCGAGCCGATCGCCTTTGATCCTGGCGGAAAGATGCCCGGCCCTTCGGGTTGGCTGAAACGGGCCGGCTGATCGACCGGCCGGCTTGGCCGTAGAACTGGGCTACGACGCGCGCCGGCCGGTCGACCATCCGACTCCGTTTGAGCCAACAGAATGCTTCAATCTGACCAGGAAAGGCTCTAAGCCATGACAAACGGCACGGAAGGGACTCGCAATGACATTGCTTATCGTCGGCATCATACTTTTCCTCGGAGTGCATCTGGTGCGGGTGGTGGCCCCCGGTTTCCGGCGTTCGATGATCGCAAGCCTCGGCGAGACGGGCTGGCGGGCGGCCTATTCGATCGCGAGTCTGGCCACGCTGATCCTGTTGATCTACGGTTTCGGGCAGGCGCGCGCGGTGACCGGCATGCTTTACAATCCGCCGGTCTGGACGGCGCATATCGCGATTACGCTAATGTTGATCGCACTGATCTGTCTCGTCGCCTCGCTGCTGCCGGCGGGGCATATCGCGACGAAGACCAAACATCCGATGGTGCTGTCGGTGAAGATCTGGGCGCTGGCGCATCTGCTCGCCAATGGCGAGACGTCCTCGGTGCTGCTGTTTGCAGCCTTTCTCGCCTGGGGCGTCATTCTGCGCATCTCGCTCAAACGGCGGCAGCGGGCGGGCGAGATTGTGGTCCGGCCCTTCGTCTCGGCCAAATACGACCTCTATGCCGTCGTCATCGGCGTCGTCGCCTGGGCGTTGATCATCTGGAAGCTGCACGAATGGTTGATCGGGGTCTCGCCGCTCGTGATGTGACCGGCGCATAACCCCAAAAATCGATTCCGATTTTCGGAAAGGATTATGCGCGGATTCAAAGTGTTAGAGCGTCCTTAGTGCGTCCTGTCGGACGCGTTAGGGATAGGGCGGTTCAGCTTTTCATGGAAGCGCAGAACCGCTCTAATTTTTTGTTTTAGGCAATTCCCGGCAAAAGCGCTTCGCGCTTTGCCTGGGAAACCGCTTCGCACTTTTCCTGGAATTGCTCTAATCTTTCACATCCCCCTTACAACAGCGGCAAAATGGAGTAGAAGGCCGACAATATGCGTTTTGCATGTGTATGGGTATTTCCGCGGCCGGAGACGAGAATGGCATTCAACGACGACAGCTTCATCCGTGAAGTCAATGAGGAATTGCGGTCTGACCAGATGAAGGGCGTCTGGCGCCGGTTCGGCCGCTATATCATTGCCGTTGCCATCCTGATCGTCGTCGGCACCGCCGGCAAGGTCGTCTACGAATATTGGGACAACAACCGCTCCTCCGGCACCGGCGACCAGTTCCTGGCGGCGATGAAGCTTGCCGACGAGAATAAGAACGACGAGGCGCTGGCCGCGCTCGACAAGCTTGAGAAGGAAGGCCACGGCGCCTATCCGGTGCTGGCGCGCATGCGGGCCGCGACGGTCCAGGCGCAGAAGGGCGACGCTAGCGCGGCGATCGCCGCCTTCAACGAGATCGGCAAGGACAATGGTGTTCCTGCCGCCGTGCGCGATGCCGCCAGAATGCGCGCCGGCTGGCTGCTCATCGAAAATGGCAGCTACGAGCAGGTTTCGGCTGCGATCGAGGAAATGGCCGTGCCGGGCAACGCCTTCCGGCATTCGGCGCGCGAAGCGCTCGGCCTTGCATCCTATAAGGCCGGCAACATGGCGCAGGCGCGCCAGTGGTTCCAGTCGATCGTCGATGATACCGATAGCCCGCGCAATGTTGCCAATCGCGCCCATATGATGCTTGATCTCATTACCGCATCCGGCAAGGCGCCCGCCGCACAGGGCTGAGTTTTAAGGAAAAAGAATGAGTTTCACGGTCGCCATCGTCGGTCGTCCGAATGTCGGCAAGTCGACGCTTTTCAACCGACTGGTGGGGAAGAAGCTGGCGCTTGTCGATGACACGCCGGGCGTGACCCGCGACCGCCGGCCGGGCGATGCGCGGCTGATGGGCCTGACCTTCACGATCATCGATACCGCCGGTCTGGAAGAGGCCGACGCGGAAAGCCTGCAGGGCCGGATGCGCGCGCAGACAGAAGCGGCGATCGATGAGGCAGATCTTTCGCTTTTCGTCGTAGACGCCAAAAGCGGGCTGACGCCCGTGGACACCGCCCTTGCGGAAATGCTGCGCCGGCGCGG
Source organism: Rhizobium anhuiense bv. trifolii (assembly GCF_024346605.1). NCBI lineage: Bacteria > Pseudomonadati > Pseudomonadota > Alphaproteobacteria > Hyphomicrobiales > Rhizobiaceae > Rhizobium > Rhizobium anhuiense. The sequence goes on along the minus strand of NZ_CP098803.1, from coordinate 3,758,495 downwards.
CAAGCCGGTGGTGCTGGTCGCCAACAAATCCGAAGCGCGCGGATCCGACAGCGGCTTTTACGACGCCTATACACTCGGCCTCGGTGAACCGACGCCGATTTCGGCCGAACACGGACAGGGCATGATCGACCTGCGCGACGCGATCGTCGCGGCGATCGGCGAGGACCGGGCCTATGCGAAGGAAGATGTTGCCGTCACCGACGTCGACATTTCCGAGACTGCGGGTGAGGACGAGGACGAAGAGCCCGTCTATGACGACACCAAGCCGCTCAGGGTGGCGATCGTCGGCCGGCCGAACGCCGGCAAATCGACGCTAATCAACCGTTTCCTCGGCGAGGACAGGCTTTTGACCGGGCCAGAGGCCGGCATCACCCGCGACTCCATCTCGGTCGAATGGGACTGGCGTGGCCGCACCATCAAGATGTTCGACACCGCAGGCATGCGCCGCAAGGCGCGGGTGATCGAGAAGCTGGAGAAGCTCTCGGTCGCCGATGCGCTGCGCGCCATCCGCTTCGCCGAAACCGTCGTCATCGTCTTCGATGCGACGATCCCCTTCGAGAAGCAGGACCTGCAGATAGTCGACCTGGTGCTGCGCGAGGGTCGCGCGGCCGTGCTCGCCTTCAACAAGTGGGACATGATCGAAGACCGGCAGGCGGTGCTTGCCGACCTGCGCGAAAAGACCGACCGGCTGCTGCCGCAGGCGCGCGGCATCCGCGCCGTGCCGATCTCCGGCCAGACCGGCTGGGGACTCGACAAGCTGATGCAGTCGATCATCGATACCGACAGGGTCTGGAACAAACGCATTTCGACGGCGCGGCTCAATCGCTGGCTGGAGACGCAGCAGATCCAACATCCGCCACCGGCCGTTTCCGGCCGCCGGATCAAGCTGAAATACATGACGCAGGTCAAAGCCCGCCCGCCGGCTTTCATGATCTCCTGCACCCGCTCCGATGCGCTGCCGGAATCCTATACGCGCTACCTGATCAATGGCTTGCGCGCCGATTTCGACATGCCGAGCGTGCCGATCCGCATCCATTTCCGCTCGCCGGACAATCCGTTCGAAGGCAAGAAGAGGCGGACGTAGAGCTGGGCTTGCAATGATTGCCGGCGTTTTGTGAAGTTAGGGCGTGTGCCGTGTGGCACACGCTTGGCCTGCCTGACATCTCCCCCACAAGGGGAGATCGGCAAGAAGCTATGCCTCGCCTTAAATTTGCGGTTCATGTGATGGCCAGTTGTTTGGGGAAGCCATCACGCCCAGCCGATCTCCCAACCTGTAGGGGGTCCGAAGGACGGGTCAGACCCGTGGTTCGACCCCGAGCCCGGCAGGGCAGAAGGGGCTATCATAAGCGCTGTGATAGCCATCTGCTATTCAACAGCTAAGCCACGCTTCTATTCAACGCCTCGCGCAGCGCCACGATCTCGCTCTGCAGCCGAGTGAGATCGACGGCATCGCGGCCGCTGGCAGCGGCGATGCAGCCGGGAATGCCGATCGCCTTTTCCTTCAGGCGAAGGCCTTCTTCGCTCAAGCGGATGACGACGACGCGTTCGTCCTCCCGGCTGCGTTCGCGTCTGACATAACCAGCGGTTTCCAGGCGTTTCAGCAGCGGGGTCAGCGTGCTCGATTCCAGGAAGAGCTTTTCGCCGAGGCCCCCGACGGTCTGGCCATCCTGCTCCCATAGAGAAACCATCGCCAGATATTGCGGATAGGTAAGTCCCAGAGCATCGAGCAGCGGCTTGTAGACGCGGTTCAGTGCGTGGCCTGCCGTATAGACGGCGAAGCAGATGAAATTGTCGAGCTTCAGCTGATCCTGCATGGCTTGTCTCCGGAACTGACAAATTTATATCGTGCAATAAATAATCGGAAGCGATCTTTATGCATGGCAGCCATGCATAAATTTAAATTGTCCGATAAATAATCGTGCGCGATATAAATCCGGCGTTCACAACGAACATCGAAACCGAGAGGACAAGACAATGTCGACCATCAAGACCGCAGTTTCCGCAGTCGCACTGCTCGCAGCTTCCGCCGCTGGCGCGCTTGCCGATCCGGCACTGGAACCGGCAACGCAGAAATTCATCGACGGGCTGGCCGGTGGCGCACCGATCTACACGCTCTCGCCGGCCGATGCCCGCAATGTCCTGGCCGGGGCGCAGAAGGGCGACGTGAAGATGCTTGCTGCCCAGGAAGAGGACAGGGTCATCAAGGCAGGCCCGACAGGCAGCATCAAGCTGCGCATCGTCCGCCCGGAACATGCCAAGGGCACGCTGCCGGTCATTCTCTATTTCCATGGCGGCGGGTGGGTTTTGGGCGATGCGGATACGCATGACCGGCTGGTGCGCGAGATCGCCAACGGCGCCGATGCCGCTGTCGTCTTCGTCGATTACGAACGCTCGCCGGAAGCCCGCTATCCCGTCGCCATCGAGCAGGCTTATGCTGCGACCAAATATGTCGCCGAACACGCCAAGGAGTTCAAGGTCGACGCCAACAGGCTCGCGGTCGCCGGCGATAGCGTCGGCGGCAACATGGCGGCGGTGGTGACACTGCTTGCCAAGGAACGCGGCGGTCCTGCCATCGATCAGCAGGTGCTGTTCTACCCAGTCACCGACGCCAATTTCGACAACGGGTCCTACAACCAGTTCGCCGATGGCCCGTGGCTGACCAAGGAAGCGATGAAGTGGTTCTGGAACGCCTATTTGCCTGATGAAGCCAAGCGCAAGCAGCCGACGGCCTCACCGCTGCAGGCCTCGCTGGAGCAGCTGAACGGCCTGCCACCGGCGCTCGTCATCGTTGACGAAAACGACGTGCTGCGCGACGAGGGGGAGGCATACGCTCGCAAGCTTAGCCAAGCTGGCGTCAAGGTCACGTCGATGCGCTATAACGGCACGATCCATGACTTCGTGCTGCTGAACGCGATTGCCGAAACGCCTGCCGCACGCAGCGCGATTGCGGTCGCCAACGACACGCTTCGCAGCGCGCTTCACAAGTAAACCAATCAGTCTGCGGAGGAGAGAGGCCCGGCGGTTTCGCCGGGCTTTCTGCTTCTTGGAAGCGATTTGGCAAATTGCCAGGCCTTCTTCCATTTCGGCGTGATGATGCCGTTGGCGGCGCGGATATTGTTGATGAACTGCAGGGTCGCTGCTTCCCAGGAATATTGCATGGCGAGCTCACGCGCCTTCTGCCGCGAGGCGGAGAGGGCGGCAAGGCAGGCGATCTGCAGGTTGGCATCGAGTGCCCCGACTTCACTGTCCTCACCGATGATGTCGAGCGGGCCGGTGACCGGATAAGCTGCGACCGGAACGCCCGATGCCAGCGCCTCGAGGATAGTATTGCCGAAGGTGTCGGTGAGCGAGGGAAAGACGAAGACATCGGCCTGGGCATAGATTTTCGCCAGATCCTCACCGAATTTCACGCCGGTGAAGTGTACCTGGGGATAGCGTTGCTCCAGTTCGGCGCGCGCCGGGCCGTCGCCGACGACGACTTTCGAGCCGGGCAGGTCGAGATCGAGAAAGGCCGGCAGGTTCTTTTCCAAGGCGACGCGACCGACCGTCATGAAGATCGGACGGGGGAGGCCGAAAGGCTCGTCTTCAAGCGGCATGGGGTGGAATTGCGAGGCGTCGATGCCACGGGTCCAAGGCATCAGGTTCTTGATGCCGCGCGCCGATAGCTCGCGGGCAAGGCTCGGTGTCGCCACCATGCAACCGGCACCGCCATTGTGGAACCAGCGCACGAAGGCATAGAGCCAGCTCTGCGGGATCGGCAAGCGGGCAGAAACATACTCCGGAAAACGCGTGTGATAGCTTGTCGAGAAGGGCATGCGCTTGCGCAGGCACCAGCGCCGGGCAGTGAGCCCCAGCGGGCCTTCGGTGGCGATATGCACGTAGGAAGGATTGTGCTTTTCGATCTCGCGGGCGACGCGGCGGTAATTGGCGATCGACAGGCGGATCTCGGGATAGGTCGGGCAGGGGATGCTGTGGAAGCGCTCCGGCGTCACCATCGAAACCTCGACGCCCATCTTCGCCAGCTCGCGATTGGTGTTCTCGATCGAGCGCACGACGCCGTTCACCTGCGGATGCCAGGCGTCGGTGACGATTACCAGCCGTTCCGGCAGATTACCGGCGGCTGCGGCACTGGCCCAGCTTTCGCCGCTATAAGTGTTTGCCGGACGTTGCAACATGTCACGATTTCCATCTGCGTTGCAGTGATCTGGCAACGCTCAACCCCAAAGCGGGGTTCCGGAACGGCGATTCCCGCTTCTCTATTTTGAGGCATGACCATGATGGAAATATTACAGCCGCATGCCAGCATCTAGAGGGCCTTAGCGGCTCGATCCCCGCGAATATGTCAGCGGTCGATCGCAATTCTCTTACGGAAAGGATGACGGCGCCGGTCGTGGACCGGCGCCGTTTGGGAGGTTAAGCGGCAGCGGAAGCCGAGCTTGCTGTCGGAACTTCCGAAATCGTCTTCAGAACCTGCGAAGCGATCTGGTAGGGGCAGCCCTGCGAGTTCGGGCGGCGATCTTCCAGATAGCCCTTGTAGTCGTTCTTGACGAAGGAGTGCGGCACGCGGATCGAAGCACCACGGTCCGCAACGCCGTAGGAGAACTTGTTCCACGGAGCCGTTTCGTGCTTGCCGGTCAGGCGCTTGTCGTTGTCAGGACCGTAGACGTTGATGTGGTCCATCAGGTTCTTTTCGAACTGCGCCATCAGCGCTTCGAAATAGGCCTTGCCGCCGACTTCGCGCATGTACTTGGTCGAGAAATTGCAATGCATGCCCGAGCCGTTCCAGTCGGTGTCACCGAGCGGCTTGCAATGATACTCGATGTCGATGCCGTACTTTTCGGTCAGGCGCTGCAAGAGGTAGCGTGCCATCCAGATCTGGTCGGCGGCCTTCTTGGAGCCCTTGCCGAAAATCTGGAATTCCCACTGGCCCTTGGCCACTTCGGCATTGATGCCTTCGTGATTGATGCCGGCAGCGAGGCAGAGGTCGAGATGTTCTTCGACGATTTCGCGGGCAACGTCGCCGACGTTCGAATAGCCGACGCCGGTGTAGTACGGACCCTGCGGAGCCGGGTAGCCCTGCTCGGGGAAGCCGAGCGGACGGCCGTTCTGGTAGAAGAAATATTCCTGCTCGAAGCCGAACCAGGCATCTTCGTCGTCGAGGATGGTGGCGCGAGCATTCGATGCGTGCGGCGTGACGCCATCCGGCATCATGACTTCGCACATGACGAGAGCGCCGTTGGTGCGGGCCGGGTCGGGATAGATGGCGACCGGCTTCAGCACGCAATCGGAGCTGCGGCCTTCAGCCTGCTGCGTCGAGGAGCCGTCAAAGCCCCAGAGCGGAAGCTGTTCCAGCGTCGGGAATGCGTCGAATTCCTTGATCTGCGTCTTGCCACGCAGGTTCGGTACCGGAGTGTACCCATCGAGCCAAATATACTCGAGCTTATATTTTGTCATCGTGACTCTCTCAATGCTACGAAGGTGAGCAAATCCGGAGACGATCTCGGCGCGCAAGCGCATCCGACCGCCAGGGATGACGCTTTTAAAGCATGTAGCGTGCCAGTTCAGCTGCCGGGCCAAAGAAAAATCGCGAATCAGCCAGTCGACGCGCATTTTTCTTTTTCCAAAAACAGCCCGATTTGACGGTCGAGGGCCCTATCTTCAAGCAGAACGCGGCTTTTCCGCTTCGAAACCAGATGAAAATTGAGGCGTTAGGGCTGAAATGATGAAGTGTTGAACAAATAGGCGGAAGCTTTCGGCCTGGTCAGCATGTTGAGCGGCTATAATTACAACAATGCATATATATTGTGCAAGTTGCATAAACTATGTGCATTGTGCTATGGTAATGGTCCTGAATGTTGATGCGCCGTGCTGAATGGAGGCGATCTCATGCCCACCGGTTTCCATCGTGAATCCGCAACGATCTACCAGTTTCCCGTCAAGCCGATGCGGGCCATCAACCGGTTCGAACTCGCCCGGCTGATGGAGCGTGAGGCGGCCGATGTCTGCGACGCGCTCGACAGCTGCTGGTATCATGACGAGGCGGTTCGCGAGTCCGATCGGCCGAAGAAGTCCTGATTTCGAAATCCTGATTTTCCTGGCACCCGACCCGGTAAAGCGGAGTTTTTGGCTCGTGCGCGGATCTAAAGCAGCGGTGCTTCCCTTGGGCGCGCGGTGCAGGAGATGCCGACAAGGCGGGGGGAGCGTTCGTAGGGTGTTGTCAGCGCGGGTTCAGCCGCGATCCAATCCAATCTTTTCCTTTGCGACCAATGCGCCGTGTTCGCTGACGACGCGGGCTGCGACCTTTGCGGCGAAGCGGGCGGCGGCCGGTGCGTCCGAGGTCTCAAGGTAGCGGGCAAGGAAGGCGCCATTGAAACTGTCGCCGGCGCTGGTGGTGTCCACCACTTTCTTCACCTTTTCGGCTGGAACGAAGGTCTCCTCGCCGGCAAAATTCAACCTTACTCCGTCTGCGCCGTTCTTGACGACGATATCGACAGCGCCCAGCGTGCGATAGCGATGGATCGTTGCCTCGATGGAATCATCGCCGAAATGGGCGGCCTCGTCGTCGAAGCTCGGCATGACGATCACGGAGGAGCGGGCGCCCTCGCTGATCGTCGTATGCATGACGTCGTAGCTCGACCAGAGGCGGGGACGGATGTTCGGATCGAACACGACGAGCTTGCCGGCGGCCTTGGCGCGGCGGACCTCGGCGAGCAACGTCTCAGCATCCTCATGCGGCAGGATGGCAAGGGTGATGCCCGAGAAATAGATAACGGCAGCGCTTTCCACCGCCTCGCGCAGACGATCCGGGTCGGCGGCCAGGCTGCGGGCGGCAGAGCTGTCGCGCCAATAGCTGAAGGAGCGTTCGCCGTCTTTCAGGTTGATCATATAGAGGCCGGGCGTCCTGCCCCTGATGCGGCGGATCAGGCTCGTGCCGATGCCTGATTTGTCGATGAAGGCCAGCATCTCGTCCGACATGGCATCGTCGCCGAGAGCGGTGAAATAATCGACCGACCAATCGGCGGCAAGGCAGGCGCGGGCATACCAGGCGGTGTTGAAGGTATCGCCGGCGAAGCCTTTGCGCAGCAGGCCGTCGCCTGCCTGCGAGAGCTCCACCATGCATTCACCGATCGATAGAAACCGTCTGCTCACCTTGTCCTCCCGGCATGAGAGCGCTGCAGATCCAACAGGACACGCTACGGACGCTCTATCACTTTGAATTGGCGGATTATCCGCTGCTCTTCATTCGCTGATACGCGGAGCCGGGCGGAGTGACAAGCGCCGATATCAGGCCCGCGTTCACCGATGAGGCGAAGGCGGGCTTTCAGAAGGATGCCTATTCGTGGATGGTATAGCTGCCCATCGCGCAAAGATCCTGCGTATCCTCTGTGGTTGCGAGGTTTGAGCCTTCCTCGAATTCGAAGCGCATGTCGTATTTGCAGACGGTGCGGCCATCGGCGATGGTGATATCGATGCTCTCGCCCGGATTGAGAACGTCGTCGCCGAAGACGTCTTCTTCCCATTCGCCGACGCCGGTCGGCGAACTGTAGAAGCGCGTCAGGACGGAGTTCGTTCCGTTGGTGAGCTTGAAGTTCAGATCTTCGGCATGCGACGAACCGGCGGAGGCGGCGATCATCGTGGCGGCGAGTGCGATCAAAGCTGATATTTTCGATTTCATGTAAGCGTTCCCCTGGCTTGCGATTAGGCCGAAATGGGATAGCACGCGCTCATAAAATCTTTCTTATTGGGGACTTTAGATCCAAAAATAGTCCCCTTCGTTCTGACAATGGATGGCGCATCAGGCATCCAAGGCGAAGGCCGCTCTCACGCGGCCCTCGTTCCGTTCATGGCCTGTCCATATGATAACAGGCGGCCTTCTGGCCGGGACGGACCTCCTCGGTCGGCGGCATTTCGGTGCGACAGATGTCGGTCGCCTTCCAGCAGCGCGGTGAGAAGACGCAGCCTTTCGGTGGGTTGAGCGGTGAAGGTGGATCACCCTGCAGCCGGATCCGGGTGCGCAGGCGCGCGAGCTTCGGATCCGGGATCGGCGCGGCGGAGAAGAGTGCCTGCGTATAGGGATGGGCGGGATGGTCAAAGACGGTGGCGCAGTCGCCGGCTTCGACAACCCTGCCGAGATAGAGCACCAGCACATCGTCGGAGATCAGGCGCACGACGGAAAGGTCATGGCTGATGAAGATCAGCGTCAGGCCGAACTCCTTGCGCAGCTTGCGCAGAAGCGTGATGACCTGACCCTGGATCGAGACGTCGAGGGCCGAAACCGGCTCGTCGCAGATGATGAGTTTCGGTTTGGTGACGACCGCGCGGGCAATGCCGATGCGTTGCGCCTGGCCGCCGGAGAATTCGTGCGGATAGCGGTTGATCATTTCCGGCACCAGGCCGACGGCGGTCATGATCTCGCGGACACGCTCGGTGCGCTCGGTTTTGGAGAGTTTCGGCTCGAAGACGGTGAGCGGCTCGGCGATGATGTCTCCGACCGTCATGCGCGGGTCGAGCGAGGCGATCGGATCCTGAAAGATGATCTGCATGTCGCGGCGGGCGGCGCGCATTTCCTCGTCCGACAGGTCGAGAAGGTTCCGGCCCTGCCAGAGGATGCGACCTTTCTGCGATTTCAGCAGCCGCAGGATGGAGCGACCGAGCGTGGACTTGCCGCAGCCGGATTCGCCGACGATGCCGAGCGTGCGGCCTTCGCTGAGGTCGAAGCTGACATTGTTGACGGCGGTCAGGAAGATCGGCGGCTTGAAGAGGCCTTTCGCCGGCAGCTCGAATTGGGTCGTCAGGTTCTCGACCCTCAGAAGCGATCGTTCAGCCATGGTTGAGCAGCTCCTCGCGACGCGGGAAAGGGTGGTAACAGGCGGCGCAATGGTGCGGCGCCAGCGTTTCGAGCGGCGGCGGGCGATCGATGCAATCGTCCTGGACCTGCGAGCAGCGCGGCGAGAAATTGCAGCCCTTCGGCAGGTGCTGCAGGTTCGGCGGGCGGCCCGGGATGACGACGAGGTCGTCGACATCCTGGTCAGGGCGCGGGATCGAGGCATGCAGTGCTGCGGTATAGGGATGGGCCGGGTTGTCGAAGAGCTCGTCGACCGGCGCCTCCTCGACGATGCGGCCGGCATACATGACGGCGACGCGGTCGGCGAGGCCGGCGACGACGCCGAGATCGTGGGTGATCATGACGAGCGCCGTGTTCATCTCCGCCGTCAGGTCGTTGAAGAGATCGAGGATCTGCGCCTGGATGGTGACGTCGAGCGCCGTCGTCGGTTCGTCGGCGATCAGAAGTTTCGGCCGGGTGAGCAGCGCCATGGCGATGACGATGCGCTGGCGCATGCCGCCGGATAGCTCGTGCGGATAGAGGTGGAAGCGCCGCGTCGGGTCGGGAATGCCGACGCGTTTCAGCATGTCGAGTGCGGCGGCGGATGCGGCGCGCGCCGTGAGCCCACCGTGAACCTCGAGCTGCTCCGTCAGTTGCCGGGAGATCTTCAGCGATGGATTGAGGGCGGTCATCGGGTCCTGGAAGACCATCGCCATGTCCTTGCCGCGGATCTGGTCGAGTTCGCGCGGTTTCAGCGCCAGCACGTCCTTGCCTTCGAGCAGCGCCTGTCCCGTCGTTCTGCCGTTCTTGGCAAGCAGGCCCATGATGCCGAGGAAGGTCTGGCTCTTGCCGGAGCCGGACTCGCCGACGATGGCGATGCGCTCGCCGCGTTTGACCGTCAGGTTCATGTTCGAGACCGCCTTCACCTCCCCATCGGGTGTTTTGAAGGTGATCGAGTAGTCTTTGAGTTCGAGGAGGGTATCCGTCATTTAACGATCCTTCGGGTCGAACGCGTCGCGCAGGCCGTCGCCGATGAAGAGCAGGCTGAGCAGCAGGGCCACAAGGAAGCTGGCCGGGAAGACCAGCAGCCAGGGCATGCTTTCCATGGCATCGGTCCCCTCGGCGATCAGCGTACCGAGCGAGGTCAGCGGCTCCTGCACGCCGAAGCCGAGATAGGAAAGGAAGCTTTCCGTGGCGATGATTTCAGGCACCGTCAGCGCCGCGAAGATCACCACGGGGCCAACGAGGTTCGGGATGATGTGCTTGATAATGATCTTGAACGGCCGCTGCCCGGATGCGCGGGCCGCCTCGATGAATTCGCGATGCTTGATCGATAGCGTCTGGCCGCGCACGATGCGGGCCATGGTCAGCCATTCCAGCGCGCCGATCGCCGCAAAGAGCAGATAGACGTTGCGGCCGAAGATCACCATCAGCAGGATGACGAAGAGGATATAGGGAAGCGCATACATGATGTCGACGAAGCGCATCATGATCGCATCCAGCCTGCCGCCGATATAGCCCGATACGGCGCCGTAGAGCACGCCGATGAAGACGGAGACGACGGTCGCCGTCAGCGCCACGGCAAGCGAGACCCGGGTGCCGTAAAGGACGCGGGCGAGAAGGTCGCGGCCGTTCGGGTCGGTACCGAAATAGTGGCCGGTTTCGATCGAGGGCGGTATGCGGAAGGCCGCCCAATCCGGATCCTCATAGTTGAAGGGAATGAACCAGGGGCCGAGGAAGGCCGCAAGGATCAGCAGCGCCAGGACGAAAATCGACAGGACGGCTGCCTTGTTGCGCCCGAGGCGGCGTAACGCATCCCTGGTGAGCGAACGGCTTTCGGGCGCAAGGCCCTCCGCCTCCAGCAGTTCCTGGGCGAGCAACTCGCGTTTTGCGGGATTGAGGATCATCGGTTTCTCACTTTCGGATCGAGCCACGCATAGGCGATATCGACGAGAAGGTTCAGGAACACGATCAGCACCATGTAGAAGATGACCGTGCCGAGAACCATGCCGTAGTCACGGTTCAGCGCTGCGTTGACGAAATAGCGGCCGATGCCGGGCAATCCGAAGATGCTCTCGACAACCAGCGAGCCGGTGAGAAGGTAACTTGCCGCTGGACCCAGATAGGAGACGACAGGCATCATGGCGGGCTTCAGCGCATGGCGCATGACTGTCAGGCGGGGACCGATGCCTTTGGCCTTGGCGGTGCGAATGAAGTTCTGATTCATCACCTCGATCATCGAGCCGCGGGTGATGCGCGAGATACGGCCGGCATGCGGCAGCGCCAGAACGACGATCGGCAAGATGAGGTATTTGATCGAGCCGTCACCCCAGCCGCCGACCGGAAACCAAGCGAGATGGATGCCGAAGACGAGCTGCAGGATGGGCGCAATCAGGAAGTTCGGCAGCACGACGCCCACCAGAATGAGCGCGCCCAGAATATAATCCGGTGCCTTGTTCTGATAGAGAGCTCCAAGACAGCCGACGGCCACGCCGACAATGATGGCAATCAGGAAGGCAGCCGTACCGATGGTGAAGGTGTAGGGCAGACCGATCATGATCTGCTGGGCGACGGTGAAATCCTCGCTGGCGAAGGAGGGGCCGAGATCGCCCCGGAGCAGGTCACCGACATAGATCAGGTACTGCTGGATGAGCGGCTTATCGAGATTGTAGTGGATCGCAAGGTTCTTCAGGATCACCGGCGGCAATGGCCTTTCGCCATCGAAAGGGCCGCCGGGGGCAAGGCGCAAAACAAAAAAGCAGGCTGTGACGGCGATCCACAGAACGGGGATCGTCGATAGCAGGCGACGGAGGGCGTATTTGATCATGATCGTGGGCCGGTCCTTTCCGCAATGCGCGGAAAGGACGGTTTTCCCTTACTCTTTCATCGACAGCCAGCGGGTGCGGTGGATGTCCTGAATATTGTCGACGAAGCCTTCGATCTTCGGCGAAACGACGTTCTTCGAGACATAGTAGTAGATCGGCAGGGCGGCGGATTCATCCAGCGCCAGTTGTTCGGCCTTCTTGAAGATCGCCGCACGCTTGGTGAGGTCCGTCTCGGCGTTGCCTTCCTTGATCAGCTTGTCGTATTCGGGATTGGACCAGCGGCCATAGTTCATCTGTACGCCTGTCACCAGGAGGTTCAGGAAGTTGTCCGGGTCGTTATAGTCGGCGAGCCAGCCGGCGCGGCCGATTTCCACCTGGCCACGCTGCATCTGGTCGTAATGCACCTTGGTTTCGGCATTGACGAGCTCGACATCGACGCCGAGCGGCTTCCACATGGAGGCAATGGCGACGGCGATGCGCTTGTGGTTGTCGTTGGTGTTGTAGCTGAGCACGGCGTGCAGCGGCCTGTCCGGGCCGAAACCGGCTTCGGTCAGAAGCTTCTTGGCTTCGGCGACCTTCTCGCTATAGGGCAGGTCCTTCCAGCTGACATAGGCCGGCTCGCCGTAATTCGCTGTGCCCGGCGGAACCCAGGAATAGGCCGGCAATTCGCCGGTGCCGAGGATCTGCGGGCCGATCACTTCACGGTTGATCGCCATGGAGAGAGCCTGGCGGACGCGCTTGTCGCTGAAGGGCGGCTTCTGCGAGTTGACGACGTAATAGTAGAGGCCGGAGAAGGGGGCGACGTGCGCCTGGCCGGGCAGGTTCTTCTTCATCCATTCATACTGGTCGGTCGGGAAGTCGGTGAGGATGTCGAATTCGCCGGCGCGATAGCGTTTCAGCGCGGCTTCCTGGTCTTCGAGCACGAAGAACTTCGCGCCGTCGATCTTCAGGTCCTTGGTGTCGTACCACTGGTCGTTCTTGACCGTCGTGACATGCGAGCCCGGAACCCATTCGACCGGCTTGTAAGGGCCGTTAGTGACGATGTTGCCGATCTTGACCCAATCCTGACCCTTCGCCTCGACGACATGCTTCGGCAGCGGATAGGCGGTGTAGTGCATCAGGGCATTGAGGAAATAGGGCGTGGCATTTTCGAGCGTGATTTCGAGCGTCTTGTCGTCGATCGCCTTGACGCCGAGTTGGTTGAGATCGGTGATCTCGCCCTTGTTGATCTTTTCGGCATTCTTGATGGTGAATTGCAGATAGGCATAATCAGCGGCGTTCTTCGGGTCGACGAGGCGCTGGAAGGCGAAGACGAAGTCTTCTGCCGTTACCGGCTGGCCATCGGACCACTTGATGCCGTCGCGAAGCTTGAAGGTGTAGACCTTGCCATCAGGCGAAATCGTCCAGCTTTCGGCCTGGCCTGGGATCGGATTGTCCTTGGCGTCCTCGGTGACGAGGCCCTCGAAGATGTCACCGGCGATACGGTTCTCCCAGTCGCCTGACAGTTTCTGCGGATCGAGCGACTGCGGGTCGCCACCATTGTGAATGTTCAGCGTGGCCGCATGCGCCGAAAACGCCAGCAATGTGCCAAGCATTGCAGAGGCGAGAAATTTTTTCGTGAATTGGTTCATGGTGGGTCCACCTTTCTAGGCTTTGCGCCTTTATTAGACATTTGTTCCCGGTGTTTGACCTCTTACGTGCAGGTCAGTGCGCACATTATCGCAAAGGCTTTGCGTTGCAACCCCAAATCCGGAGGGTGGAAAGGGGTTGTGGACAAGCCTATATACGTCTCCCCCTTGTCGGATCGCGACGATGCCTCGCGGCCTTCGCAGCGCCTTCATAACGGCTTCACATGGTTGTCTTTTGTTTCTTCCGCTTTAGTGTGGCGGGCGCAAACGAGGCAGGAGATGTAGCCGATGGCATTGCAGGCAGGCGGGAGTGCGGACTGGTGGCGCGGCGCGGTGATCTATCAGGTCTATCCGCGATCGTTTCAGGATACCAACAGCGACGGGCTCGGCGATCTCAGGGGAATCACCCGCCGGCTACCGCATATTGCCAGCCTCGGCGTCGATGCGATCTGGCTCTCGCCCTTCTTCAAGTCGCCGATGGCCGACATGGGCTACGACGTTTCCGATTATTGCGATGTCGATCCGATCTTTGGGACGCTCGCCGATTTCGACGAGATGATGGCCGAGGCGCACAGGCTTGGCATCAAGGTCGTCATAGACCAGGTGATCTCGCACACATCAGACCGGCATCCCTGGTTCGTTGAGAGCCGGTCGAGCCGGACAAATCCCAGAGCGGACTGGTATGTCTGGGCCGATCCGAAGCCTGACGGTACGGCGCCGAACAACTGGCTGTCGATCTTCGGCGGACCGGGCTGGGAATGGGATGGCGTGCGCCGCCAATATTACCAGCATAATTTCCTGACCTCACAGCCGGACCTCAACTTCCACAGCAAGGCAGTGCAGGATGCGGTACTGGAGACAGTGAGGTTCTGGCTCGACCGCGGCATCGACGGCTTCCGGCTGGACACGGTGAACTATTATTTCTGCGACAAGCAGCTCAGGAGCAATCCGCCGCACGAGCCGGACGAGGGCGACGCAGGCCTCGATGCGCCCGACACCAACCCCTACGGCATGCAGAACCATCTCTACGACAAGACGCAACCGGAAAATGTCGATTTCCTCAAGCGCTTCCGGGCGCTGCTCGATCAATACGAAGATCGCACGACCGTCGGCGAAGTCGGCGACGGCGCGCGTTCGCTGAAGACGGTTGGCGCCTATACGAGCGGCGGCGACAAGCTGCACATGTGCTACACATTCGATCTGCTCGGACCGGATTTCACTGCCGAGCATATTCGCGGCTGCGTTGAGGCTTTTCAGAAAGCGGTGACCGACGGCTGGGTCTGCTGGGCTTTTTCCAACCACGACGTCATGCGCCATGTCAGCCGCTTTGCGCGGACGGAGGAAGAGCGGCCCGTCATCGCCATGCTGGCGATCTCGGTGCTTGCGGCGCTGCGCGGCTCGATCTGCCTCTATCAAGGCGAGGAACTCGGGCTTCCGGAGGCCGAACTCGCCTTCGAGGATCTGCGTGACCCCTATGGCATCCGCTTCTGGCCGGCCTTCAAGGGCCGCGACGGATGCCGCACGCCAATGCCCTGGGAGGCGGGCAAAGCGCATGCGGGCTTCACCTCGGCGGAAAAGAGCTGGCTGCCGGTGCCTTACGAGCAGGCAGCACTTTCGGTGGATATGCAGGAGGCAAGCGACGGCTCGGTGCTGCATCACTACCGCAGGACGCTTGCTTTCCGGAGGAGCCATCCGGCACTGATCGACGGCGATATGACCTTCATCGGCACCAACCAGGATCTGCTCGCCTTCACCCGCGAAAAGGACGGAGAAAAACTACTCTTCGTCTTCAACCTGACGCGCGAACCGGCGGAATTCCACCTGCCTGATGGCGTAGTGCTTGAGGAACCGCTCGAGATGCCGGGCTTCGGGGCGGTGGCTGGCGTGGGATCGGTGAAGCTTGCGGCGCTCGACGGGTTTTGCGCGCGGGTTTGATGTTCTTGCTGCCGTAACCATGAAGGCAACAGTCAAAGGTCGCCCACTGCGGAATCAGCCCTTGAATTGCATCACCCGATCAGTGCGAACTTGTCCACATCAACCATGCCGCGGTCGGATATTTTCAAGTGCGGAATGACCGGCAGCGGCAGGAAGGCGAGTTGGAGGAAGGGTTCCTCGAGCGTGGCGCCGAGCGCGAAGGCGGCTTTGCGCAGGTGGTGCAGTGTATCGCGGACCGTCTCATAGGGCTCAAGGCTCATCAGGCCGGCGATGGGCAGGGCGATTTCGCCGGTGACCTTGCCGTCTTCGACGACGACGAAGCCGCCCTTGATTTCGCCGAGACGGTTTGCCGCGCGCGCCATATCGTCCTCGCTGACGCCGACGACGCAGATGTTGTGGCTATCATGGCCGACGGTGGAGGCGATCGCGCCCTTCTTCAGGCCGAAGCCCTGGACGAAGCCGTTGGCATGGTTGCCGTTCTTGCCATGGCGCTCGATGACGGCGACCTTGATGATATCGTTGGCAAGATCGACCGTCGTCTCGTTGCCGCTGACCGGCAGGCGGTAGCGGCGATGTTCGGTGATGATCTTGCCCGGCATGACGCCGATGACAGGCGTTTCACCCTCGGCGACCGGCACGCCGAAATGGGCGGCGTTGACGGGCCGGGCCTTGACGCTGTCGAGGCCGATCGGAGCAACCGGTTTGCGCGAGGAAAAGAGTGCATCGGTGACCCGGCGGCCGGCGGAGAAGACCATGTCGGCGCGACAATTTTCCAGGCTGTCGAGAACCACAAGATCGGCGCGCCAGCCCGGCGCGACCAGACCGCGATCCCTGAGGCCGAAGGCGCGGGCCGCCGAGATCGAGGCGGCGCGGTAGATCGCCAGGGGCTCGACGCCGCTTGCGATCGCCGTGCGGATCATGTGATCGAGATGGCCCTGTTCGGCGATATCGAGCGGATTGCGGTCGTCGGTGCAGAGCGCCAGATAGGGCGACAGCCGCTCGGTGATAATGGGTATCAGCGCGGCGAGATCCTTGGATACCGAACCTTCACGCACGAGGATATGCATGCCCTTGCGGATCTTTTCCAGTGCTTCGCGGGCCGTCGTGCATTCGTGCTCGGTGCGGATGCCGGCCGAGAGGTAACCGTTGAGGTCGTTGCCGGACAGCAGCGGCGCGTGACCGTCGATATGGCCGCCCTGGAAGGCCTCGAGCTTGGCCATGCAGACAGGATCCTTGTGGATCACGCCGGGGAAATTCATGAATTCGGCAAGGCCGATGACTTTCGGATGGTGGCGGTAGGGCAGGAGGCGCTCGATCGGCAGATCGGCGCCGGAGGTTTCGAGATGGGTCGCTGGAACGCAAGAGGAGAGCTGGACGCGGATGTCCATGATCGTCTCCAGCGCCGATTCGAGAAAGAATTCGATGCCGGCGCTTCCGAGCACATTGGCGATCTCGTGCGGATCGCAGATCGCGGTGGTGACGCCATAGGGCAGGACGCAGCGATCGAATTCATGCGGCGTCACCAGCGAGGATTCGATGTGCAGATGCGTGTCGATGAAGCCGGGAACGACGATCCTGCCCGAAATATCGACCTCGGTCTCGCCATCATAATTGCCTGAGGTGCCGACGATGCGATCGGCGCCGATGGCAATGTCGGAGAGGACGAGTTCGCCGGTGACGAGATCGAAGAAGCGGCCACCCTTCAGCACGATATCGGCCGGCACGCGGCCGACGCCCTGGTCGATGAGACGTTCGAGCTTGGTGGTCATGGCATTGCTCACATTGCAACCGATTCCGAAACTTATAACCGATCTGCCGCCACAAGCGAGTGCCGCAAAACGAAACCGGGCGCCGTAAGGGCGCCCGGTCGTCGACGGTCAGCGATGGTTTATTCGGCAGCAACGATCTTGCCGGCTTCCCATTTGTAGAGCGAGAAACTCTGCGAGGTCAGGTCGCCGGTTTCGCCGTAGGTGATTTTGCCGATGGCGGTCGGGATCTCCTGGCCGCCCTTCAGCGCGGTCGCGACGGCTTCCGCATCCTCGGCGCTGCCGGCCTTCTCGATGCCAGCCTTCAGCACTTCGACGGCGGCATAGGCGTTCAGGGTGAAGGCTTCGGCCGGGATGTTCTTGGCGGCGAGCGCCTCGGCTGCGGCCTTGGAGTCCGGGTTCTTGGTGGCGTCCGAGGCATTGGTGAAGATGGTGCCGGCGGCGGCATCCGTGCCGATTGCCCAGAATTCGGTGTTGGAGAGGCCGTCGCCGCCGATGATCGTCGCGTTGGCGGCGAGGTCATGCAGTTGGCGGGCGAGCAGACCGCCTTCCGGGTGATAACCGCCGAAATAGACGAGGTCGACCTTCTCGGACTTGATGCGGGTGGTGAGCGCGCTGAAATCCTTGTCGCCTGGGGTGATCGCGTCATTGACGACTTCGGTGATGCCGCCGGCGTTCAGCGTCGCCTTGAAGGCGTCGGCAAGGCCCTTGCCGTAGGCGCCCTTGTCGTTGACGATGGCGACGCGCTTGTCCTTGAAATTCTTCAGCACATATTGGGCGGCGACTTCGGCCTGCTGGTCGTCGCGGCCGCAGGTGCGCAGCACGTTGGTGAGACTGCGCTTGGTCAGGTCAGGGGCCGTCGCAGTCGGAGTGACCATCAGCACGCCGTTTTCAGCAAGCACGTCCGAAACCGGGATGGCGACGCCCGAGGTCACCGGGCCGACAACGAAACGGATACCGTCGCCGACGACCTTGTTGGCGGCGGAAACGCCCTGTTTCGGTTCGCCGGCATCGTCGGCCAGTTCGAGGACGACCTTCTCGCCGAGAATCCCGCCCTTCTTGTTGATCTCGTCGACGGCGGTCTGAGCGCCGTTCTTCACCTGATCGCCATAGGCCGCGACGGGGCCGGTCAGCGGCGCGATCAGGCCGATGGTGATATCGGCATGGGCGAGCGGCGCAAAGGCGAGTGACGCGACGAGGGTCGCCGTCAATGTCTTGAGGGTCATTGTCTGTCTCCTTGGATGGGGTCATTCGACCCACGATGAGGTGCCGCGCCGGTTTTTCCGGATCGTTCAACGACCCTCAGGCCGTGCCAAGGACGATCGATATCGGCGCGATCAATGCGCCCTCCGGCCATGTTTGGCTCGAACGGGCGCAACGCCAAGATTTCTAGGAATTTTGGTGAGATTCCGCAAGATGATAACAAAATGAAACGAAAATCGAGCCGATTCGGCGCGAATCGTCGAAAAATCATCGATCTCGGCGCCGTTTTCCATTTTTTCTTGGTGCCGGTACCCCGTGTCAGCGGCGCGCCGATGAACCCTCCCGAATTTCGCGGAAGCTCTCTATCTGTCTGACTATTCGAATTCCGCTTTGAGATTAACACTTGATTCTACCAGTTAGTGTAGAACCATTGTGCGCGCATATATTGCTGCGATGCAAAAGAGCGGTCGAAATAAACAGAGAGATATTTTCAGGAATAGAGAGCTGGATGCTCAAGCGGGTCGAAGCCAGACAGGTGCGCACCGGAATGTTTGTAGAGGCGATCGAGGGTGCCTGGCAGGATCCTCTTCTGTCTAAACGAAGATTTCTCCTGCGCCGTGAAATCGATGCCCAGAAGCTTCGCAAGAGCGGCATGACAGGTGTTATCATCAACACCAGCAGAGGCCTCGACATTGATGGCCTGCCGGGCGGCAATATCGAGATCGATACCAAGGCGGCACGCGAGACCATCCAGAAATCCGTGCAGGTGCTGGAAAGTGTTTTTGGTCGACTCCAGCACGGCGACGGGATCAGCATAGATCAGGTGGCTCCGGTGATTTCCTCGGTCTCCAAGTCGATAGATCAGAATCCCACTGTCTTTTTGAGCGTTACGCGTCTGAAATCCAGGGACGAAGCGACATTCCTGCATTCCATTTCGGTGAGTGCGCTGATGATCCTTTTCAGCCGTCATCTCGGGCTTGACGAGGCTACCGTGCAGGCGCTCGGCACGGCGGGATTGCTGCACGATGTCGGTAAACTCGAAATTCCGCTCGAGATACTGAACAAGGAAGGTCCCTTGGACGAGGACGAGATCAAGATGATCCGCGATCATCCGGAAAAGGGACACGCAATCCTGTCACGCCAGGAAGGCATATCGGAGATCGTTCTAGACGTCTGCCTCAACCATCATGAGCGTATCGACGGCAAGGGTTATCCCCGCAAGCTTTCCGAAGAGCAGGTCAGCTTCCATTCGCGCCTTGCCGCGATTTGCGACGTCTATGACGCCATCACCTCCGTGCGGCCGTACAGAGCGCCATGGAGCGCGAGCCAGGCATTGAAGTGGATGCTTGGCAATGAAGGGCATTTTGATCGCCGGCTCCTGAAGAAATTCGCCCTCTGCCTTTCCGTCGCCGCCGTGAACTGAAATCCATCCATCTTCGCAACAAAAGGGCCTGCACGGGCTTACAGCGCCGCGCCTCTTTTCTGACGCGCGACGCAGGCGCTGTTGCCGGAAGCTTGCGAGCTTTTTCAGATGTTGTTTTGCAGGATCGTCCGCAGCTTGCCGAAGAGCTCGTCGATGTGTTGCTTCTCGATGATCAGTGGCGGAGAGAGCGCGATGATATCGCCGGTGGTGCGGATCAGCAGGCCGCTTTCATAGGCTTTCAGGAAAGCGGTGAAGGCGCGCTTGGTCGGTTCGCCGGCGATCGGGTCGAGTTCGATCGCGCCGATCAGCCCGGTGTTGCGGATGTCGATGACATTGGGGCAGTCCTTCAGCGAGTGCAGAGCATCGGCCCAGTAGTCGGAGAGCTCGGCGGCGCGTGTCAGCAGACCCTCTTCCTTGTAGGTGTCGAGCGTGGCGAGTGCTGCGGCAGACGCGATCGGGTTGCCGGAATAGGTATAGCCGTGGAAGAACTCGATCATGTGCTCCGGGCCGTTCATGAAGGCATCATGGATCTCGGAGGTGACGAAGACGGCGCCCATCGGAATGACGCCATTGGTCAACCCCTTGGCGGCGGTGATCATGTCAGGCTTGACGTCGTAATATTGCGCGGCGAAGGGGGCGCCGAGGCGTCCGAAGCCGGTGATGACCTCGTCGAAGATCAGAAGGATGCCATGCTTGGTGCAGATCTCGCGCAGCTTCTGCAGGTAGCCCTTCGGCGGGATCAAGACGCCGGTGGAGCCGGCCACCGGCTCGACGATGACGGCCGCGACGGTAGAGGCGTCATGCAGAGTGACGATACGCTCGAGTTCGGTGGCGATGTCGCCGCCATGCTCGGGCTCGCCGCGGGTGAAGCTGTTCTTGCCGGGCTGGTGGGTGTGCGGCATGTGATCGACGCCGGTCAAAAGCGTGCCGAACATCTTGCGGTTGGTGACGATGCCGCCGACCGAGATGCCGCCGAAATTGACGCCGTGATAGCCGCGCTCGCGGCCGATCAGGCGGAAGCGTGAACCATTGCCCTTCACCCGGTGATAGGCGAGCGCCACCTTGAGCGCCGTCTCGACGGATTCAGAACCGGAATTGGTGTAGAGAACGTGGTTCAGGCCTTCCGGGGCGATATCGACCAGCCGGTTTGCCAGTTCGAAGGCCTTGGGGTGGCCGAGTTGGAAGGCCGGCGCGTAATCGAGTTCGCCGGCCTGCTCGCGGATCGCCTCGGTGATCTTCGGGCGGCAGTGGCCGGCATTGACGCACCAGAGGCCAGCCGTGCCGTCCAGCACCTGACGGCCGTCATGGGTCGTATAATACATGTCCTTGGCGCCGACGAACAAACGCGGCTCCTTCTTGAACTGGCGGTTTGCCGTAAACGGCATCCAGAAGGCGCGAAGATCGTTCGGTGCGTTGAGGCGGTTGGACATGCTGTTCTCCTGGCCGCTGACGGCCCTTTCCCGGGGGCTTCTCGCCCATATTTTTACTGCCCGGTCAAATTATCAGGGCTTCCCAAGGCGTCAACGGGAAAAGTCCCGGAGCCCCTCCTGACGGCAGGCTCAAGCTGCTTCGCTCGATCACGGGCGAGCGCCTCGGCGCGGTCATGCTGCAAGTCTTTCCGGTGAGGGGAGCAGGAAGAATATGGCTTTCAAGAAAAAAGCACGACAGGCAAATCGCAAATTTGCCGGTCGTGCCATTAATGTTCAGGTGCTGAAATATCGCTGCCACGCCTCCGGGAACATCCCCTTGCGGCAGGGCATCGGCCGACATTCATGTCAGCGCTATCATCAAGCGGCGGATCTATTCCTGTTTTGCACGAGGTAGATATCTTCGAGCGTTGCCAGAATTTTCATGACCGGCTCGGAGGTGCTCGAATAGTAGATGGTTTGTGCGTCCCGTCGGGTCTTGACCAGCTTTTGAGCGCGCAGTTTCGACAGGTGCTGAGAGAGAGCCGACTGGCTGAGGCCGACCTGCGTCGCCAGCACACCGACGGCGACTTCGCCCTTCACGAGGCTGCACAGGATCAGCAATCTCTTCGGGTTGGCCATGGCCGACAATAAAGCTGCCGCCACGTTCGTGTGATCGGCCAAATCAGAGGTTTCCATATGTTATCTTCCTAATGCGAAACGTACATCATGCGTGCTGGCACTGGCCCCTCAGCCGAGATTTTGACTGATGCCAAAAACTAGCAACTGGGGTCGAAGATTGTATATACCTAAATTTAAGGTATCGAGTATGCTATTTTAGATATGTTTGAACAAATGTGATCGGCATCCACAGCGAGGGTTTCGAACTCGTGTCGCAGCAGAAAATCGCCGGAAATCATGTCGAAACCTGAGGAATCGATACCACAAATACGCCAAGAACCCGATTCCGGCGCCTTTAGGCGGTCAGCGAGCCTTTCGGCCACATCGGGGTGACGTTCTACTAAATCTCGCACTGCTGCCGTCGCTGCGGCGGCGATCTCCTCATTCGCGGCCGACTGGATTATCAGATCGTTGCCATCGAGCTGGTAGGCGCGGCCGAAGCCGCCATTGAGGCTGGCCTGCTCCGGCTTGAGACGGAAGAAGAGGAAATCAGGGAAGTCGATATAAAGCTTCGCCTTGGTGTGGCGATCGAGAAAACGTGTGCGGATACGTTCGTAAAACGGGTGCCCGCGCTCGACGGCTTCCGCCAGGCATTGGGTCGTCAGACGCCCGTGGGCGAGGGGATCGCCCCTGCCGGGCTCGCCGGTCAGGAGCGAGGCGCGCGGGTCGCTGCCGAGCGCCCTGGTATGGGCCGACAGCCTCGAAACCAGGATGACGGGCGTGCCGTCGATGTCGATCGCGACCAGCACGCGGCTGGCGAAGGGAAAGCCGGTCTCGGGGTCGAGAACGGCAATCGCCGCGTGCCGCGCGGAGCGCAGAAGCACGCGGGCGAGCTTGCGGGCCTCGTCGTCGGTTTCGCGTAAGGGCGAGGGCTGATCTTTCATATCCGCTTTGTGGCAAAGCGGACGGAAAACATCAAGCGTCCTGCTTGCGGCGATGGCGGGTGAGGCCGGCGACGATATCCTGGGCCGAGATGGTGCCGACGATCGCGCCGTTCTCGACGATGCCGATACTGCCCGGCTGGCGGGCAAGGGCATCGAGGACATCGACGAGTGGCGTCGCGGCACGGGCCGTGGCGCTGACGCTCATGCCGGCGGCAGTCTGGCCGAGGCCGGGCTGCATCACGTCGGCCGCCGTCAACATATTGATCGGATTGAGGTTCTGCACGAAATCCGCGACATACTGGTCGGCCGGGTTCTTGACGATGTCATGCGGCGTTCCGCACTGGATGATGCGGCCGCCCTCCATGATGGCGATGCGGTTGCCGATGCGGAAGGCCTCGTCGAGATCATGGCTGACGAAGAGGATGGTCTTCTTCAGCCGCCGCTGGAACTCCAGGAGTTCGTCCTGCAAGCGGGTGCGGATCAATGGGTCGAGTGCCGAGAAGGGCTCGTCCATCAGCAGGATCGGGGCGCCGGTGGCAAAGGCGCGGGCAAGGCCGACACGCTGCTGCATGCCGCCTGACAGTTCGTTGACCTTGCGGTCCGCCCATTTCGTCAGGTTCACGAGTTCGAGCTGCTCACCGACGCGGACCTTGCGTTCGGCCTCCGGCATGCCCGCGAGCTCGAGACCGAAGCCGACATTGTCGGCGACGGTGCGCCAAGGCAGGAGGGCGAACTGCTGGAACACCATGGAGACGGTGTGGGTGCGCAGGTCGCGCAGGGCTTTGGCATTGCATTTGTAGGGGTTGACGGAGCCGGTGGCGGCCGAGACTGCGACATCGCCGCGTACCACGGGCGCGAGCCCGTTGACGGCGCGCAGCAACGTCGATTTGCCGGAGCCGGAAAGGCCCATCAGCACCAGGATCTCGCCCTCCTCGATCGTCAGCGAGGCATTGGCGACACCTAGCACCAGGCCGGTCGTGGCGCCGATTTCGTCGCGCGTTTTGCCCTGGTCGACCATGGCAAGCGCGGTTTCCGGCCGGTCGCCGAAGATGATGCTGACATTGTTAAAGCTTACCGCGGTCATGCGCCGCCTCCTTCACCCGCCGTGCGGAACATCCGGTCGAGAATGATCGCCAGGATGACGATGCAGAAACCCGCCTCGAAACCCTTGGCGATATTGACGGTATTCAGCGCGCGGACGACCGGCACGCCAAGCCCGGGAGCGCCGACAAGGGCGGCGATAACGACCATCGACAGCGACAGCATGATGGTCTGGGTGAGGCCCGCCATGATCTGCGGCGTGGCGAACGGAAGCTCGATCTTGCGTAGCACCTGTATCGGCGTCGCGCCGAAAGCGACGGCGGCTTCGACGAGCGAAGGCGGCGTCGAGATGATGCCGAGCCGCGTCAGCCGGATCGGTGCGGGGATTGCGAAGATGACGGTGGCGATCAGCCCGGGCACCATGCCGAGGCCGAACAGGATCAGCGCCGGGATCAGATAAACGAATGTCGGGATGGTCTGCATGAGATCGAGCACCGGGCGCATGGCGGCATAGACCCAAGGGCGGCGGGCGGCGGCAATCCCGAGCGGAATGCCGATCACCATACAGACGAAGGTGGCGGCGAGCACGAGGGCGAGCGTCTCCGTCGTCTCTTTCCAATAGTCCTGGTTGACGATGAGCAGCAGCCCGAGACAGGTGAAGACGGCGACCGCGATCGACCGGCGCAGCCAGAAGGCGATGGCGGTGATGGCAGCGATGACGATCAGCGGATGAGGCTTCTGCAGCACGAAGAGCAGGCCGTCTATGGCGCTCGATAGCAGGAAGGCGATCTGGTTGAAGAACCATTCGCCGTTCGAGGTCAGCCAATCCACGAAGGATTTGGCCCAGGGGCCAACGGGAATCTTAAATTCGGTGATCCAATTCAAGGGGCGCGCCTATCCAGAAAAACAACAATCGGACAAAAATGAAACGGGGCGGCGAGCCGCCCCGTTCATGTCATCAGAGACCGAGGCCGGTCTTGGCGGCCGCCAGTGCGTCGCCCTTGCCGTCGCGGGTTTTGACGCCCGCAAGCCAGGGTTCGATCGCCGAGGGGTTCGCCTTCAGCCATTCGGAAGCCGCAGCCTCCGGCTCCTTGCCGTCGTTGAGGATCTTGCCCATGATGTGGTTCTCCATGTCGAGGGAGAACGTCAGGTTCTTCAGCATCGCGCCGACATTCGGGCATTCGTCGAGGTAACCGGCCCGCACGTTGGTGTAGACCTTGGCGCCGCCGAAATCCGGACCGAAGATATCGTCACCGCCGGTGAGGTAGGTCAGCTTGAAGTTGGTGTTCATCGGATGGGGCTCCCAGCCGAGGAAGACAACGGGCTTGCCGGATTTGTCGGCACGCGCGACCTGAGCGAGCATGCCCTGCTCGGAGGATTCGACGACTTCCATATCCTTCAGGTCAAAAGTGTTCTTCTCGATCATGTCCATGACGAGGCGGTTGCCGTCATTGCCAGGCTCGATGCCATAGATCTTGCCGTCGAGATCGTCCTTGTGAGCGGCGATGTCCTTGAAGTCCTTGATGCCGAGCTCGGCGCCCTTGGCGTTGGTGGCGAGCGTGTACTTGGCGCCGACAAGGTTGGGGCCGAAGGATTCGACCGACTTATCGTCGAGGTAGGGACGGACATCCTTTTCCTGTGTCGGCATCCAGTTGCCGAGGAAGATGTCGATGTCCTTGTTCTTCAGCGAGGTGTAGGTGACCGGCACCGAAAGGACCTTAACATCGGTCTGATAGCCGATGCTCTTCAGAATGACGGATGCGGTGGCGGTGGTGGCGGTGATGTCAGTCCAGCCGACATCCGAGAAATGCACCGTAGAGCAGCTGTCTGGATCTGCGGCGAAGGCGGCGGTCGCAACGGAGAGGGCGGCGACGGCAGTTGCAGTGACGAGTTTGAATGTGCTTGTTGTTTTCATTTTAGACTCCCAGTCTTTAAGTTCCCAAGCCAACCATCAATAACCGAGTTTGACAAGCGACCTCAGTGCGTTTGCGTCGTATCGACCCATGCGATTGCGACGTCGGCGGATTTTTTCGCGACGCCCTGTTTTCGGGGCTTTCGGCGGTTTTTGAGCGTGGATTCCTGTGATTATCGCCGCCACGGGGCTTTTCTTTGCCATTCCGAGCTTTCAATAAGCCGATTAAGGAGAAATCGGATGGCAAAACTCTATTTCAACTACTCGACGATGAATGCCGGCAAGTCGACGATGCTGCTGCAGGCCTCCTATAATTATCAGGAGCGCGGCATGCGCACCGTGCAGTTGATCGCCGCTTTCGACGAGCGCGCGGGCCGGGGCGTGATCGGTTCGCGGATCGGCTTGGAGGCGAGCGCCATTCCCTTCGAGCCGCACGAGGATCTGTTTCGGCTGGTCGCGACGTTGAGCGGCGAAGGGGCGCCGATATCCTGCATCTTCGTCGACGAGGCGCATTTCATGACGCCTGTCCATGTCTGGCAGCTTGCCAGGGTCGTCGACAGGCTCGGTATCCCCGTCATGGTCTACGGGCTGAGAACCGATTTCCAGGGCAAGCTGTTTCCGGCCTCGCAGGAACTGCTGGCGATCGCCGACGAAATGCGCGAGGTGCGCACCATCTGCCATTGCGGGCGCAAGGCGACGATGGTGGTGCGGCACGACGCAGACGGAAAAGTGTTGCACGAAGGCGCGCAGATCGATGTCGGCGGAAACGAGAAATATGTCTCGCTCTGCCGCAGGCATTGGGACGACGCGATGAACGGTGCCTGGATCGCCGAGCCGGTCTGAAGCCGCGAAGCTGCCTGTTTTCTTTGGCGCCGCAAGCGACTAGCTTGAGCAGGAGATTCCCTGGAGAGATCAGGTGCGCAAACCCCCGCCATTCGACGGCCAGTACGAAGTCGCAGGCAGACTTGCCGAGAGCATTGCGGCGGAGGGAGCCTATTGCGTGGCTGCGATCGGCGCCTTTAGCGTTGACGAAACACGGTCGGCCGACGAGATCTTCATCGAGCAGAATGTCCGCTTCCAGGCCCATATCGCCGATGCTGCGGGGCTCGACGCCCAACTGGCCGAGCTGGTCTTTGCCCTCGACCGGCTGACGGCCGAGGTTTCGGCCGATCTCGACAGCTTCCGGGGGCTGACGCTGCGCGAGAAGATGGCCGGCTGGCTGTCGCGCCAGCGGATGTGGCGCATGTATACCTCACGTGTACGTGAGGCGCCCGTCATCGAACGGCTGCTCGATCTTTTGGCGAAATCGGACGCGCTCGCCAGGCTGATCGCCGGCCAGCGCGCCTTGCTCACCGAACGGCACAAGGCAGCCGAACTCAGCCTCGTCGACATTGTCGAGCAGCGGCGCCGGCTGGTCGTTTCCATCGATATCGCCCGCCTCAAGATGAAGGAGCTCAATGCCAAGGCGCTGACGACGCAGGGCCGTATCGGCGTCTATGGCAACAGGGCGCATTGGGAGCAGATGGAGGCGGAGCGGCGGGCGTTGAAGGCGGAGGCCGAGCGGATTTCCGCCGGCGAGCACGAGATGCGCGACGATAGCCAGCGGCGCGAGCGCTTCATCGGCCTGTTCCAGGCTTTTGTCGATTCGCTGAACGGCCGGATCGCCGCCTGCAACGTGCTGCTGCGCAAGCTGATGATCGATGTCGAGGAGCGGCTGATCATCTACCAGGCGCAGGTCGATACCGACCGGCCGGGCATGAAGATGCGGATCAAGCCAGAACTCTTTCCCGATATCGCCGCGCCGATCCGGCTGTTCGAAAAGGGCATGCTGGTCGCCCAGGATCTGGAGCGACGAAAGAGCCGCGCCGATCTCGAATTCGCCAGGCGGTTTCCGACCTATGCCGAGCCGCCGCCGGCAACATCGGGAGCACCTCTGATCAACACGGCGCGCAGGTCCTTCCGTTTCAACCTGCCTTTCCTGCGTTCCTGATCGCCGGGCGCGTTGCGCGCCCTTTTTCGCCATAACTTCAATCCGAAAAATCGAGAGGCTGTTGTTGTGCTCGGGCCATCGAGCGCATATGTGGAAGCAGCGGGGCGGCAATGTCCCGATGTTCGCCTCGCCCTGACAGGAGACGACGATGCTTGACGGGATTGCCGGTTTTTTCAGGCTGATCGGCCAGACGATCGGCCGCTGGGCCCGCCTGTTTGCCGCTTGGGCCTTCTGGCCTTTTCTTGCCGCGCATGGCTGGTATCAGCGCCGGAGCTGGATGATCCGATTGCCGGTCATCGCATTCGTGGCGCTGTTCGTCGTGCTTTACGGCTATTTCTTCTGGCAGACGCAGATCTGGACGAATTTCAACACCGCCTTCGTCGACCAGTACCGGCTTTCCGAACGCAAGGTTGCCGCCGGGCAGGACGTGCCGGTCGCTGAAGGAGCCGATGCGACCGCGCCAAAGACCTGCCAGCGCTCGGCGATCGTCGACGTCGCGGCCGATCTGACCGATTTCAATGTCAACCAGAACGCATGGATTTCCTCCATGCTGCTCTACAAGATGGGCTTCTTCGGCATCGACTGGGATCACACGCCCTTCCTCGACAACAAGGCGTCGTTCCAGCGCGGCGTCAACCAGGCGGTCCGGCGGACCTCGGTGGAGCTTGTCGACACGCTCGGGCGCGTGCGCGGCACATCGGGTATCAACAACGACTTGCAGCGCGCGCGGGGCAATCTGCAGTTCGACGAATATAGCTGGTATTTCGGGTTCAATCCCTTCGGGCCGAAGACGCCGACGCCTTCCTATTACCGCTCGGCGATCGGCAGCCTGCGCAAGTTCAACACTGATCTCGCCCTCTGTAACGCCATTTTCGATGGCCGTGCCGACAATCTGGTGCAGTTCATCGACCGCATCGCCAACGATCTCGGCGGCACCTCGGATATGCTTGCCGAGCGCTCGGAAAACCACAATCGCGGCTGGTTCGATACCCGCGCCGACGACCGGTTCTGGTTCGCCTACGGCCAGCTCTACGGCTATTACGCGATCATGGCGGCTGCCCAGGCCGATTTCTCGCAAGTTGTGTCGGAGCGCAATCTCGGAGCGATCTGGGGCGGGACCATGCGACAGTTCCAGGCGGCGCTGCGCATCCAGCCGGCGATCATCTCGAACGGGCGCGAGGATGGCTGGATCATGCCGAGCCATCTCGCCACCATGGGCTTTTATATTCTGAGGGTGCGCTCGAACCTCGTCGAAATCCGCTCGGTGCTCGACCGCTAATCCCGCGCGTCCAACAGACAAGCTAATCAGGCGTTATCGCTGTCGAGTCAGCGAGACGCCGTGTTGTCCTCGAAGCCGACGACACGCAGTTTCTCGACGAATTCGTAGGTGATGCCGACGATGCCGCTGCCACTTTCATCGTCACGGAAGCGGCCGACGCTGCGCACCACCTTGTAGCCGCCAAGCCGGTTGTCGACACGATAGACAAAATGGAAACCGGCGCGGTGAAGGCTCGCCTCTTCGAAGGTTTGAGCGATGAGGCTGCGGTCCTCCTCATGAATGCGCGACATCAGCTCTGTCAGATTGACGGGGCCGTCGCTGTAGGGGAGATCGAAGATCGTGTGCACATCCTCGCTTGCAAAGAAATGTCCAGTCTCGATGTCGATGCGCCAGAAGCCGAAAAGGCGATAGGCAGCAAGCATCTGGACAATTTCCGCATCGGTGATGCCGATGTGGGCGCGGGATTGCGCTGTCTTGTCAATGACGGGCTGTTCGAAACGAAGAGACACGATTCCCCCAGATCACGGGACGACGTGCCGACTCTCTTCTGATGCCTCAGTTGATCAGCTTCAATCGAATTGCCTTAGCTACCAACTGGGTGCGGTTGACGCAATCGAGTTTTTTGATCGCGTTCGTCATATAGGCGTTCACCGTATGGTCCGAGAGCGCCAGGATCTGGCCGATTTCGATCGAGGTTTTGCCTTGGGCAGTCCAGCGTACAACTTCTAGTTCGCGAGTCGACAGCGCGTTATGCGCGCATTCCTCGTTGCGTTTGACTGCATTGTATGCATCGAGTGCATGCAGAATGATCATTGCCAACTCATTGATCTCGCTCTGGCCGAGTGCGGCGCGGTCGCCGCAGAACCAGAAGACCAACCGTTGGCCATCGGCTGCGATGGTCGGCATGGCGACGCCTGCCGGTATGGCATGGCGCAGCATCAGGGCACGCAGTTCGGCAGGAAAGGCCTGACCATTGACGGTGTCGTTGAGGTGCCAGACCGGCGGCACAGCGGACTCTCTCAGCCGCACGCCAAATGGACAACCGCGCATCATGTGGGCGCGATCAAACTCCCTGACATAGGCGGCCGGAAGCGAACTCTCGATCAGCAGCGGTTTCAAAAGAAGGTCTTCGGGAGAAGGGGCGTGCATCAGCGTCGCATGCGATAATCCGAAGGCTGTGGAGATTCTGCCGAGCGCCTGTGCAAAGAGGCCACGTGTTCGTGCAGTCGCAAGCTCTGCCGAAAGCAATGACTGTCTTTCAGAGGTAGTCATGTAAGACATTTGTACGCCTCCGGCAGCCCCAATGTTACCGCTATCAAACACAGAAAGGCGGCGGGATGCTAGTCCCAACCGACTTGGCGCAAGCCGATTCATTCAAATTGTGAAAAATTAGTCACAGTAGATCGCGTCTTGGTTGAGTTTCGACTTGCAAAAATAGCGTTGCGGTATCTTTGGCTCCCGCGTGGCCGCAGAGCGATGGATCTCAGGCAGCCGGACAGGAAGAGAATCACTTCGGGAAAGAGGTTGGGCGGTAACACCAGCGAAATCTGGCTTGCTGCGGTTCGGTGCAATTGCTAATCGTATTCTCATGTATAACTGAGGCGATTTAATCGTGCGCTTTGCAATTTTTGTTTTTAGCAAGCATCTGTTTTTCCTTATATTACTTGCCCTGTTTTTTTTGAGCTTGCCGATCGGTGCCGCGATCTCACAGGCTGCCGAGAAGAAGAAGCAGGCGGGGCAGGCGCCAATGCGTTTCATCATCGTACGAAGCCTCCTCTGCATGGAAGACTGTCCTGAATGGATATCGGCAGAGGGGCGCATAACCACCGATACTCCCGGCCAGCTCCGAAAAATTCTGAAGAAAATCGGGGATCGGAAATTGCCGGTGGTCTTTCAGTCGGAAGGTGGTGAGGTCGATGCTGCCTATGCGATGGGCCGGATCATCCGCAAGGCCGGTCTGGAAACAGCCGTAGGAGGCACGCGACTGAAGGATTGCCCAGCGGACGATACGCGCTGCGCCGCCGCTATCGAAAAGGATGGCAGCTCGGTCGGCGTCACCTATTCGGATGGCGCATACTGCTTTTCCGCATGTCCTCTGGCTTTCGCCGGCGGTACCTCGCGCGTCTCGTCGCAATGGGCTTTCATCGGTGTCCATCAGATCACGACTGTCTACAAGAGAGAGCGTGTCTCCTATCGCATCGAATACAAGATCGTGAATGGCAAGAAGACGGAAATTTCCCGCAAGGAGGTTGGACGCAAATCCGCGGGGCAGAGTAGTTCCACTAAACTTGGAAAGAAGGCGGCCGCTGCCCTGACGGGCTATTTGAAGGAGATGGGCGTCAGTGCCGATCTGATCGGTTTGATGATGAGTACCCCTCCTGATCGCATCACTATCGTACCGCCAGCAGATGCACTTCGCATGGGGCTGAACACCGACATGTTGGCTTACAATGAGTGGCCGGGCATGCCGCTCTGCGTGGCGGGTGCAGCCACTGATGCCGCCTGCCACGGCCATTCGGCGGTCGAAGCGGCTGGGGCGCCCGCAACTGCAGACACAAGCGAGAAACAGCCGACAACCCTGCCGATGGACTTTCTCCTGATGTATCATGGCAATTGCCAGGAGGAGTGCACGCAGTGGATTTCTGCGGAAGGAGACATCACGCCGGATACCCCGGCTCGGCTGGCGGCAATCTTGAAGACGCTCGGCGAAAGAAAGCTGCCGCTCGTTCTTCAGTCCAATGGCGGGGACATGGATGCGGCTTTCGCGATGGGGCGTGTGATCCGTGCGGCAGGTCTGGAGACCTCGATTGGCAGAACGCGGTTGCCGAACTGCCCGACGCTCGATCCGCGTTGCAAGGCGAGCATGGCCAAAAGCGGTCCGACGGAGGGGGAGGTCTCTGCCGGCGGTGCATACTGCCTTTCGACCTGTACTCTCGTCTTGATGAGCGGAACGCCGCGGATTGTCGGATATTCCGATATCGGCCTTGTCAGACCCACGACGGCTGAAGATAGGAAATTCTTCGCCTATTTCGACGAGATGGGCGTTAATGCCGAGTCTTTCGAGACGATGATGCTCGCGACCTCGATTGAGCGAAAGAATATTCCTCGTTCTCAGGCGCTCGAGCTTGGCATCGTCAACGGTATCATCCCTTACGGTGATGAGCCCGGTGATCGCCTATGTGGACCCGATGCCAAGGAAAGTCTTCGATGCCCCAGAAAAGCTGAGGCAGAGATCGCTCCTGTTGCTGCGGCCTCGAATTGATGCGGAAAAGAACGCCGGTGTGCCCACTCACTGACGTGGGACAATCAGTTCGTCGTCCCTTTACCCCTTGTCCTTCAAATCATTTTTCGACGTCACGCTCATCAGCTTCTCCAGGAAGCCGAGCATGACGGCGGAGGCGACGAAGGCGAGGTGCATGAAGGTCAGCCACATGATCTTGCCGTCGGCATATTTGTCGGCATTAAGGAAGACCTGCAGCAGATGGATGGAGGAAATGGCGACGATCGAGGAGGCGACCTTGATCTTCAGGCTGCCTGAATCGAGCTTGCCGAGGAAGGAAACCTCGTTGTCAGCCTCACTGGCCTCATCGAAGCGGCTGACGAAATTCTCGTAGCCCGAGATCATCACCATGACGATCAGGCTGGCGACGAGGGCTGCGTCGATCAGACTGAGCATGGCAAGGATCATCTCCGCTTCGTCGAGCTCGAAGACGCCGGAGGCTATCTTCAGGAGCTTGTAGGCGAAGGAAACGGCATAGACGGCGAGCGCCGCTACCAGGCCGATATAGAAGGCGACGAGGAGCCAGCGGCTCGACAGGATGATGCGCTCAATGATGAGTTCCAGTGACTTCATGTTTTCACCCTGTGAAACCGCAATCGTTGACCGCCACATAAACGCCCAGCGTGGCTGCCGCAAGGCGTGGCGCTATTCACACTTCGCCGATATTTCGCTATCTCGATAAGGGGAAAACAACGACTCTGCGTCCGCGGAGGTCGGACGGGGGACATCCATGCCAGCCATCAAATCCGATATCGAAATCGCGCGCGCAGCTGCCAAGAAGCCGATCTTCGAGATCGGGGCGAAACTCGGCATTCCGGTTGAGCAACTCGCTCCCTATGGTCACGACAAGGCGAAGGTCAGCGCTGAGTTCATCGCGGCGCAGGCAGGCAAGAAGGACGGCAGGCTGATCCTCGTCACTGCGATCAATCCGACACCGGCGGGCGAGGGCAAGACGACGACCACCGTCGGGCTCGGCGACGGGCTGAACCGGATCGGCAAGAAAGCCATCATCTGCATCCGCGAGGCTTCTCTCGGCCCCTGTTTCGGCGTCAAGGGCGGGGCGGCCGGCGGCGGTTATGCGCAGGTCGTGCCGATGGAAGACATCAACCTGCATTTCACCGGCGATTTCCATGCGATCACCTCGGCGCACAATCTGTTGGCGGCGATGATCGACAACCATATCTACTGGGGCAACGAAGAGAATATCGACATTCGCCGCATCACCTGGCGGCGGGTCATGGACATGAACGACCGGGCGCTCAGAAGCATGGTCTCCTCGCTCGGCGGTGTCGCCAACGGTTTCCCGCGCCAGGGCGGGTTCGACATCACCGTCGCCTCCGAGGTGATGGCGATCCTCTGCCTCGCCACCGATCTCAAGGATCTGGAGCGGCGGCTCGGCGACATCATCATCGGCTATCGCTTCGACCGCACGCCGGTGCATGCGCGCGACCTGAAAGCCGACGGCGCCATGGCGGTGCTCTTGAAGGATGCGATGCAGCCGAACCTCGTGCAGACGCTGGAGAACAATCCGGCCTTCGTGCATGGCGGACCCTTCGCCAACATCGCCCATGGCTGCAATTCGGTGACGGCGACGAAGACGGCGCTGAAGCTCGGCGACTATGTGGTGACGGAAGCAGGCTTCGGGGCCGATCTCGGAGCGGAGAAATTCTTCGACATCAAATGCCGCAAGGCCGGGCTGAAACCGGATGCGGCGGTCATCGTCGCGACCGTCCGGGCGCTGAAGATGAATGGCGGGGTGAAGAAGGAGAATCTCGGCACCGAGGACGTGGCGGCGTTGAAGAAGGGCTGCGCCAATCTTGGACGGCACGTCGCCAATGTGCGCCGGTTCGGCGTGCCCGTCGTCGTGGCGATCAATCATTTCGTCTCGGATACCGACGCCGAGATTGCCGCGGTCAAGGAATTCGTCTCAAGACTCGGCGCCGAGGCGATCCTCTGCCGCCACTGGGCGCTGGGTTCGGCCGGCATCGAGGAACTGGCGCACAAGGTGGTGGAACTGGCTGAATCCGGCCAAGCGAAATTCCAGCCGCTCTATGGCGACGACATTTCGCTGTTCGAGAAGATCGAGATCGTCGCCTCGAAGATCTACCATGCCGGCGAGGTGACGGCCGACAAGGCGGTGCGCGACCAGCTACAGACATGGGAGGAGCAGGGCTACGGCAATCTGCCGATCTGCATGGCTAAGACGCAATATTCCTTCTCCACCGATCCGAACCTACGCGGCGCGCCGGAAGGCCATGTCGTCACCGTGCGGGAGGTGCGGCTTTCGGCGGGCGCCGGCTTCGTCGTCGCCATCACCGGCGAGATCATGACGATGCCCGGCCTGCCGAAATCGCCGTCGGCGGAGCGGATTTTCCTGAACGATCAGGGTTATATCGAGGGCTTGTTCTGATCTTCAGAACGCTTGCTCATCTGTTCGACGGCCTGATTCAAGCGTGAACCGCAACTCGTTGAAATGATTAGTGGCAATAGCGATAGCCGCCCTTCCTCTCGATGACGTCGAGATGGAAATGCGTCTCGTGGGCCGCGTCGCTTTCGGGGTCGAGGACGGTGGTGAAATAGAGGCAGCCGGCGGCGCTGACGGTGCGCTGGAAGGCGCCGGTGAGCGTCGGATCCTCGCGGCGGGAGCGGACGGCGACATCCTCGCCCTTTTCGAAATGGAAACTCGCAATATCGATGGCGTTGCCGCGGGCATGTTCGGAGATCTTGCCTGTTCCGGCGCCATTACGCAGGCGGCACATATAGGCCGTTGCCTGGTTGACGGTGGTGATGCGGCCCTGCTCCGGCAAGGCGGCGGAGGCGGCCGGGATGACGCTGTCCTTCATCCAGCGGGCAAGGGCGAGTGCTGCCGGGCAGCGGAGCGTCGCTTCCGGCTTCAGGCTGATGCCGGGCAGGGCTTCGGAGACGATGATCGGTTTGTCGATGCCGCAGCCGTTGCCGTCATCGATACGCGGCGTTTCCTTGAAGACGACGCCCAAAGCCCGGAGTGCGGCCGTGCATTCGGCGTGCTCGGTGTCGCTTTCGGGTTCGATCGTCAGATGCTGTTCTTCGAGCGTCTGCTCGGCTGGCGGCTTGTTTTCTTCAGTCGGGGTCTGCGGGCTTTCAAGCTTGCCCGGGGGCAGCGGCGGGCCTTGCATGGGTTCGGCCGGCGCAGGCTGGGCCGGTTCGGCCCCCGGCGTCGACGGCTGGCTCGGTGCCTCCGGAGCCTTTACATCAGGTTTCGGCTGAGGGGCCGGCACCTCTTCAGGCGCGGGCGGTTCCGCCTCCGCAGGCGGGACAGAGGTGGGGCTGCTCGTCTCGCCGGCATCGGGCCGAGGTTGGGGCAGTGGACCTTGTGGGGGCAAGCGGGCGCCGGCAAGAAAGGCGGTAGCGGCGATCAGGATCGCCAGTATCGAAAGTTTTCTCAACGCATCCGATTCCCTGCTGCCGATAGTTAGGGATAATGCGCGATGGCGGTTTTCGTTGCAAATGCGCAACGTTTAGGAAGATCGTTAAAACTTGATAATATTATTCAACATAAATCGCCGGATTATGTTGACAATAGAACTCATGTTTTTTATGCGGCAAAAAGAAGGCAGAAATTCTGCGTCGCCTTCATCCGCAAAAGCCCAGCCAGCCCCTCGAGCGTTTGACGCGCCACGACCAGCCAGCCCGGTAATCATCATTAGAGGGTAGGTTATGATCGTCCGGCATTGGCGTTCGGTTTTGTTGGTCTGCACGGCAGCCACAGTTGTTTTTCCTGTTTCGCAGTCTTTCGCGCAAAGCGCTCCGGCAACGACGCCGCAAGCCACCGCAGAAGACAGCACCGTCCTGCAGAAGATCGTCGTCAAGGGCAAACGCGTGGCGCCGGGCAGCGTCGCCGACACGCCGCTTGCGACCGAGATCACCGCCAAGACGCTCGAAGAGAAGCAGGTCACCAATTTCGACGATATTGGCCGCAGCGTCGATGCAGGTGTGAACTACTCGCGTGGCGACGCGGGCTTCAACCTGCGCGGCCTCTCCGGCGCTCGCATCCTGACCACCATTGACGGCATTCCGATCCCGTATATTTCGAACAGTTCGCGCCAGGGTGCTTTCGCGCCGGCCAACGCCAATGGCGGCGGCGATACCTTCGATTTCGATTCGCTGTCGTCGCTCGATATCGTGCGCGGCGCAGATTCGAGCAAGGGCGGCTCGGGCATGCTCGGTGGCGCCATCGTTCTCAATACGCTCGAGCCGGAGGATCTCATTCCCGAAGGCCGGGATTGGGGTGCGATCGTCAAGTCGACATATGACAGCGAGGATCGCAGCATTTCCAGCTCGGCCGCCGCTGCCAAGAAGATCGGCAACACGTCGATCCTGTTTCAGGGCGGCTACCGCAAGGGCCATGAACGCGACAATATGGGCGACAACGACAGCTATGGCCGCTCTCGCACCGAGGCGGATCCCGCCGATTTCGACCAGCACAACCTGCTCTTCAAGCTGCGACAGGAGCTGGAAGGCGGTCATCGCATCGGCCTGACGGCCGAACGCTTCCGCCGCGATCTCAAGACCGACCTGCGCGAG
This sequence comes from Rhizobium anhuiense bv. trifolii, assembly GCF_024346605.1. Classification (NCBI taxonomy): domain Bacteria; kingdom Pseudomonadati; phylum Pseudomonadota; class Alphaproteobacteria; order Hyphomicrobiales; family Rhizobiaceae; genus Rhizobium; species Rhizobium anhuiense. The sequence continues at coordinate 3,721,855 of NZ_CP098803.1, read as the reverse complement.
CTCCAGGGCGGCACGACGCCGCGCAACTTCCGGATCGACAATTATGACGGCCGCGAACTGCGCGACCGCGACCGCGTTTCTCTCGATTACGATTATGAGGCGCAGTCTTCCGACGCATTCTTCAGCAGTGCGCGCGCAACGCTTTATTGGCTGGATTTGAAGAAGGAAGCCGGCAGCCGGGGCCGTACGACCGCCAATGTGGCCTATGGCCGTAACAACCAGATAGAAAACGAAACCTGGGGCTTCAGCGGCACGGCGACGAAGGATTTCGAATATTCCGGTCTCAGCCACTCCGTTCGCGTGGGCCTCGACGTCGGCATTTCCAGCTGGAGCCAGTATAGCTGGGCACTTTGCCCGACGCCCACAACGTGCCCGGCGCTGAACAACCAGGCGGAAGTGCCCAATGTCGACAGCCAGAACCTGGGGCTGACCTTCGAAGACAAGATCGAAATCGGCAATACCGGCTTAGCGTTGACACCCGGCTTCCGCTTCGACTGGTTCAACTACAATCCGTCGACCGGCGGAAGTTTCGCAAGCAATACCGGGCTTACTCGTTTCGGGGACCTGAACGACCGGACGGAAGCCGGCCTATCGCCGAAGATCCTTGCCACATATGACCTGACGCCCGACGTGCAGCTTTACGCACAGCTGGCCGTTGGCTTCCGCGCACCCACCGTGGACGAGCTCTACAGCCGCTTCTATAACCCGACGGGCCGCTACGCCCAGCTCGGCAATCCCGATCTGGAGCCGGAAATCGGCCGCGGCGTCGAAATCGGCGCCAATTTCGACACGGGCGATTTTACCGGTCGGGTTGCGGCTTTTCACACCCGCTACCAGAACTTTATCGAGACGGTGACAAGCCGGGACGCGACCGGCTTTACGGAGTTCAACTACACGAACGTTTCTGCGGCCACAATTTCGGGTATTGAAGCCAGTGCCGTCAAGACATTCAACAATGGCATCAACCTGCATGCGTCGCTTGCCTATGCCTATGGCCGCAACGAGGATACGGGCAAATACTTGCGATCGGTTGCTCCCTTCAAGGCGATCATCGGCGGCGGTTGGAGCAACGACAACTACGGTTTCGATCTTTCCTCGACGCTCTCGGCAGCCATGCCTGACGACGATGTTGCGACCACATTCGATGCGCCCGGTTATGGTGTCGTCGATCTGACGGCATGGTGGACGCCGGAACAGTTGAAGGGTCTGCGTATCCAGGGGGGTGTCTACAACATCTTCGATCAGGAGCACTACAACGCGCTCGCCGTGCGCGACGTCAACCTGACCTCGGTGACTGCGTCGCAGCCGCAAGAATGGTATTCGGAGCCGGGCCGTACGTTCAAGGTGTCGATCACCAAGACTTTCTGATCGCGATCGCGCTTTCTAGGCTGGGGGAGGGCGGCTTTCGGGCCGCCCTTTTTCGATCCCGCAATCGCCTCTTGCGCAATGGCTGATCTCAGGCTAACAATTTTTCATGATCAAGTCCTTGAACATTGCTGTTTGGTGGTGGGTTCGCTAAGGCGGCCTCGACTAATCGTGTCCAAAGACGACGAGTGAGCCGCCCGAAACTTCGAGGCGGCTTTTTTGTTTTATGGCCGCCTGTCGTCCGGGCCCCGATAACGGAGTGGAACAATGGTAACGATCCTGCGGGATGATGGTGCGGAAATCTACGAGACCAAGGGCGGGATATCCGTCACGCGGCAGCGGCGGGCGATTCCCTACGGCGATGCGGTCTCTTCCTATGTCGACAAGCTCGACGAGCGCCGCGGTGCGGTGTTCTCGTCGAACTACGAATATCCGGGCCGATACACGCGTTGGGATACTGCCGTCGTCGATCCGCCGCTCGGCATCTCCTCCTTCGGGCGCGACGTCTGGATCGAAGCCTTTAACGAACGTGGCGAAGTGATCCTCGGCTTCGTAACCGAGCGGCTGAAGACGGTGGCCGACCTTGTGCTCGGCGCTTCCTCTGCCCGTCGCCTCGACCTGACCGTCAAGACACCGGACCGGGTGTTCACCGAGGAAGAGCGCTCGAAGATGCCGACGGTCTTCACCGTGCTGCGCGCCGTGACCGATTTGTTCTATTCGCAGGCGGATGCGAGCCTCGGGCTTTACGGCGCCTTCGGCTACGACATCGCCTTCCAGTTCGACGCGATCGATCTGAAGCTGACGCGGCCCGCCGACCAGCGCGACATGGTGCTCTACCTGCCGGACGAGATCCTCGTCGTCGACAATTATGCCGCCAAAGCCTGGATCGACCGTTACGATTTCGAAAAAGGCGGCGTTTCGACCGAGGGCAAGGCCCAGGATATCGCGCCCGACCCCTTCCAGCATACGGATTCCATTCCGCCGAAGAGCGATCACCGGCCGGGCGAATATGCCGATCTTGTCACCAAGGCGAAGGAAAGTTTCCGCAAGGGCGACCTCTTCGAAGTCGTGCCGGGGCAGAAGTTCATGGAACGCTGCGACAGCAAGCCTTCCGATATTTCCAGGCGGCTGAAGGCGATCAATCCGTCGCCCTATTCCTTCTTCATCAATCTCGGCCATCAGGAATATCTGGTCGGCGCCTCGCCCGAAATGTTCGTGCGCGTTTCCGGCCGCCGCATCGAGACCTGCCCGATCTCGGGCACCATCAAGCGCGGCGACGATCCGATTGCCGACAGCGAGCAGATCCTCAAGCTTTTGAATTCGAAGAAGGACGAATCCGAACTCACCATGTGCTCGGATGTCGACCGTAACGACAAGAGCCGGGTGTGCGAACCGGGCTCGGTCAAGGTGATCGGCCGCCGGCAGATCGAGATGTATTCGCGCCTCATCCACACGGTCGACCATATCGAGGGACGGCTGCGCGACGACATGGATGCCTTCGACGGTTTTCTCAGCCATGCCTGGGCCGTCACCGTCACCGGCGCCCCGAAGCTCTGGGCGATGCGCTTCATCGAGAGCCATGAAAAAAGCCCACGGGCCTGGTATGGCGGGGCGATCGGCATGGTCGGCTTCAACGGCGATATGAACACCGGCCTGACGCTGCGCACCGTGCGCATCAAGGACGGCATCGCCGAGGTGCGCGCCGGTGCGACGCTGCTCAACGATTCCATTCCCGATGAGGAAGAAGCAGAAACCGAACTGAAGGCCTCCGCCATGCTTTCCGCCATCAGAGACGCCAAGACCGGCAATTCCGGCAAGATCCAGCGCGACGTCGCAAGCGTTGGCAAGGGCGTCAACATCCTGCTCGTCGATCACGAGGACAGCTTCGTTCACACGCTTGCCAATTATTTCCGCCAGACGGGGGCGACGGTTTCGACCGTGCGTACGCCGGTGCCGGAGGAAATCTTCGACCGTTTGAATCCGGACCTCGTCGTGCTGTCGCCTGGCCCCGGAACCCCCAAGGATTTCGACTGCAAAGCGACGATCAAGAGGGCGCGGGCGCGCAATCTGCCGATCTTCGGCGTCTGCCTCGGCCTGCAGGCGCTTGCCGAGGCCTATGGCGGGGAATTGCGCCATCTGGCGTTGCCGATGCACGGCAAGCCCTCGCGCATCCGCGTGCTGGAGCCGGGCATCGTTTTCTCTGGCCTTTCGAAAGAGGTGACCGTCGGCCGCTACCACTCGATCTTCGCCGATCCCTCGACGCTGCCGCGCGAATTCATCATCACGGCGGAGAGCGAGGACGGTACGATCATGGGCATCGAACACGCCAAGGAACCGATCGCCGCGGTGCAGTTCCACCCCGAATCGATCATGACGCTCGGCGGCGATGCCGGCATGCGGATGATCGAGAATGTGGTGGCGCATCTGGCGCGCAAGGTGAAGACCAAAGCTGCCTGAGCGCAATTCCACCTCTCCCTTCCTGCTTTGCGGGAGGGGAGAGGCGGGTCAGCGGCGTTCACATCAGAGTTCGGTTGACTTCTTCCAGCAAATCAGAACATTTCAGGAACGATCAATCGGAACCCGTCGCCGTGGCCAATGCTGAAAAGTTCATCATTCTCCCTTATCGTAAGAACCGCGGCAATCTCGTGCCCGGTGAAATGCGCCAGGCATCGAACTCCGTCAGCGCGGAAAAGATCGCTTCGGCGATGGCCCAGCGTTTCGTCGGCGTGGCGGCCTATGCCGTAATCGTCGATGAAGAAACCGGCGACATGTCGTCGCCGCGGTTGCTCGCGCGATATGGCGAGATTGCCGATCTCAACGCCGCCTGAGGCGCGGTTTTCAGCATGGAGACATCACTCTACCTGCCGGTTAAAGCTTTCCTGGAGGCGGCCGGTTATGTCGTCAAGGGCGAGGTCGGCGGATGCGATCTCGTGGGGTTGAGCGATGGCGAGCCGCCGGTCGTGGTGGTCTGCGAACTCAAACTCTCCTTCAACCTCGAACTGCTTCTGCAGGCGGTCGACCGGGCGGCGATGAGCGATGAGGTCTGGATCGCGGCCCGCGTTTCCGCCAAGGGGCGCGGGCGAGAGGCCGACAGACGCTACCGCGACCTCTGCCGGCGCCTCGGCATCGGCATGCTCGGCGTTTCCGATGGCGGCGAGGTCAGCGTCATCGTCAGCTCCGTCTCGCCGATGCCGCGCACCAATCCGAAGCGGCGCTCGCGCCTCGTCAAGGAGCATCAGCGCCGCCGCGGTGATCCGGCCGTCGGCGGCGGCTCGCGGGCGCCGATCATGACCGCCTATCGCCAGCAGGCGCTGTTGTGCGCCGCCGCACTCGAGCGGGGATTGGCGCGGCCGCGGGATATGAAGGCGCTTACGCCCAAGGCCGGCCCGATCCTGCGCGACAACGTCTACGGATGGTTCGAGCGCATGGAAAAAGGCGTTTATGCCCTGACGCCTGCAGGGCAGGCCGCTCTTCTACGCTGGCCGCAGCCTGTATTTTCCGACCCGCCACCTTGAAAGCTGCGCTGTAGGGAGCATCGGCGGGATCGCTCAGTATGCCGCTTTCCGACCGGAGACGGCAACGCCTGTGAACGACTTGTCATTCCCCTTTGACAAATCCGCCGTCATCGCCCATATCACCCTTAACTGAACCGCCTGCGCGACATTCGCGTGGGCGGTTTTGCGTTTCAACGGCTTGAATTCTGCAATTCATTCGCAACCGCAGGGGAACGATATGAGTGACAATGGCGATCTTACGGTTCGAAAGCTGGCGATGTGGGGGATTCCGCTGTCGCTCGGCGTCATGGGCCTGAAGATGGTGGCTTGGTGGGTGACCGGATCGGTGGCGCTGCTGTCCGACGGGCTCGAATCCTCGGTCAACGTCGTTGCCGCCTTCGTCGCCTTCTTCGTCATCCGCTATGCGCAGAAGCCTGCCGATCACGACCATCCCTTCGGCCATCACAAGGCGGAATATCTGTCTGCCGTCACCGAAGGCGTGCTGATCGTCGTCGCTGCCCTGCTGATCGTCACCGAGGCGATCGGTTATCTCGCCGAGCCGCGCATGCTGGATGCACCCGTCCTCGGCCTTGCGATCAATTTCGCGGCCGGCGTCATCAACGCGATCTGGGCGCGGTTGCTGATCCGCACTGGGCGCAGGCATCGCTCGGCGGCACTGATGGCGGACGGTCAGCATATCATGTCCGATGTGGTGACCTCCATCGGCGTGCTCGTCGGCCTGCTGCTGGCGCTGGCGACAGGTTATGCGATCTTCGACCCGGTGCTTGCCATCCTCGTTGCCGTCAACATCTTGTATCAGGGCTGGAAGGTGATCTCGCAATCGATCGGCGGGCTGATGGACCAGGCGGTCGAGCCACAGGAAGAGGAGGCGATCAAGCAGGCGATCGCCACCCATGCGGCGGGCTCCATCGGCGTGCATGACCTGAAGACGAGGCGGGCGGGCACCGTCACCTTCATCGATTTTCACATGGTGGTGCCCGGCGGGATGTCCGTGCGACAGGCGCATGATATATGCGATCGCCTTGAGGATGCCATCAGGGCAGTGCACGAGGGCGCCACTATCGCAATTCACGTGGAGCCCGAGGGCGAAAAGGCTCACGGCATCCGCGTCAAAGTCGTCAAGGAGGCATGATGCCGAGTACCGATGTTTCCAGCCTGTCGATGCTGGGTCAGCAAACCGAAACCCCGCAATCGCCGGAGGAGGCGGTGCTTGAAAAAGTGCCGTCCAACCATGCCGGTACCGACTACGTTGTCCGCTTCACCGCGCCGGAATTCACCTCGCTCTGCCCGATGACCGGGCAGCCGGATTTCGCCCATATCGTCATCGACTACATTCCGGGCGAATGGCTGGTGGAATCGAAATCGCTGAAGCTCTTCCTGCATTCCTTCCGCAATCACGGCGCTTTCCACGAGGATTGTTCGATCTACATCGCCAAGCGCATCCTCGAGCTGCTCGATCCCCGGTGGCTGAGGATAGGCGCCTATTGGTATCCGCGCGGAGGCATTCCGATCGACGTCTTCTGGCAGACGGGCAGGCCGCCGGAAGGCGTGTGGCTGCCGGAGCAGGGTGTTGCCACCTATCGCGGGCGTGGGTGAGGAGCGGTCGGGCGCAGCCCGAGCAATCGATGTTTTTTCTTCAACGCAATTCCGGACGAAAAACCGCGAGGCACTTTTTCTGGAATTGCTCTCAATCGATTGCAGCGACGAACGCCCTGAACCTAAGCGAAAGGCCGGGCAACGGTGCGGCAATGTAAAACCAACCGCCGCTCGCGCCTTGGCCGTTAAACGTCAAGCATCCGTGACGTCATCTCCAGACGAGTCGTCGTTGTAATCGTCGTTATCGTCGTAGTCGGCCTGCTGCACGTCGGCGTCCTTGTCGTCACTTGCGTTGTCCGAGGCCTGGCGGGTGTCATCGTTGCCGTAATAATTGTTGATGACGGTTTCTTCGGTCGGCGCACTGGCATTGCCGAAGGGGTTGGCGCCGAAGGGCGAGCCCCAGCCGAGCGAGGACATGTGGTTGCCGAAGATGCCGCTCAGCGAATTGGCAAGCAGCATGCCACCGGCAACGCCCGCTGCCGTGCCGAGCGCGCCGCGCAGGAAGCTGCCGCCGGCCGATGGCGCATAGGCCTGCTGGCTCCAGGGGCCGGACGGCTGTTGCGGCGGCTGGCGGGCATCACGGTCGTAGCCACGGGGCTCGTCATAACCGCGGGAGGCCTGGCCCCATGGGCCGGGGTTGGAGGGGACAGGCGCGGGCTGCTGGGTCTGCGTATTGCCGAAGATCGAGCTCAGGAAGCCGCCGCCCTGTTCGGCCTGGTGGTGTTCACTGGCGCCGGCTTCCAGCTGGCGGATATGCTCTTCGAGTTCCTTGATATGATTGGCGGCCGCCTCCAACCCCTTTTCCTGAACGATGACGGCCTGGGCCAGATAATAGGTGGCCGATGGCTGTTCGCGCGTTGCCTGGTCGATCAGCGCTTCAGCCTCGCGGTCGCGCGGTGTGGCCGCGGCGGTGCGCACGCGGTCGAAGAGGGCGGTCAGCAGTTGGCGTTCTTCCGGTGACATGTCCTGTCTCCTAATGATCTAGAGCGCCGCGCGTCCGATAGGACGCGCTAAGGACGCTCTATCAATTTAAAACTGCGCATAATCCTTTCCGACAATCGATTCCGATTTCGGGGTTATGCGCTGGCGGCGTTTGCCGCGTGAGGCTGAGGTAGGAACCGATTTTGGCTTTTCAAAGCCTTTCACCGTTACAATTCAGTAAGGCTTGCAGAACGGCGCGCGGCTTCTTAAGGATATCTGCATCGCTTCGGTGCCTTGTGTTTTTCCCGCATTGTTTTAGGCATTGAGTCGCACTATGTGCGAGGAACCCGAATTCATCTCCAAGAGGTTCGAATGAACGACGAAGACCAGGACGACAAGACGAAGGAACTGCCGCTCGGCAAGGAAACGGAGGCGAATCTTTTCAAGTCGCGTTCGATCTTCATCTACGGACCGATCAATCAGGAATTGGCGCAGAAGGTCTGCTCGCAGCTGGTGGCGCTCGCCGCAGCCAGCGACGAGGACATCCGCATCTATGTCAATTCGCCCGGTGGCCACGTCGAATCCGGCGATTCCATCCATGACATGATCAAGTTCATCAAGCCGAAGGTCTGGATGATCGGCACGGGCTGGGTCGCCTCGGCCGGCGCACTGATCTATGTCGCGGTTCCGAAAGAGCGGCGCCTGTGCCTGCCGAACACGCGTTTCCTGCTGCACCAGCCCTCCGGCGGCACGCGCGGCATGGCATCCGACATCGAGATCCAGGCGCGCGAGATCATCAAGATGAACGAGCGCCTGAACAGGATCATGGCGGCGGCCACCGGCCAGCCGCTCGACAAGATCGCCAAGGATACGGATCGCGACTACTGGCTTTCGGCCGAAGAGGCGAAGGACTATGGCCTCGTTTCGCGGGTTGTGACGTCGCAGTCCGACATCTGAGCTTTCTCAGCCAAGCTGCCAAGAAGCCGCCCTTGCCTGCCGATCGCAGGCGAGGGCGTTTTATCTTCGGCTGGTTTGAATGAAGATGGTTATCCGCAAGGGTTGAACGGAAAGCGCTGATTCCGGACTTGCGCCTGCGGCAGCCATCATGCTCCATGCGTCGCTCCTGCAGCCCACGAGTCCGCCATGCTCAAAGATTTTTCCGTCCAGGCCCTGTTCATGGGGCTGCTAACCGCTTTCGTCGGTTCCGCCAGCTCCTTTGCCGTCGTGCTGCACGGGCTGCAGGCGGTCGGCGCCACGGATGCTCAGGCGGCTTCGGGCTTGATGGCGTTGTCGATTTCCATGGGCATCTGCGCGATCGTGCTGAGCGCCGTGACCCGATTGCCGATCAGCATTGCCTGGTCGACGCCGGGCGCCGCACTGCTGGCAAGCACCGGGGCGATCGAGGGCGGCTTCAATGCGGCGGTCGGAGCGTTCCTGATCTGTGCTGTATTGATCATCGTCGCGGGGCTTTTCAAGCCGCTTGGCCGGGCGGTGGCCGCCATTCCGGCGCCGCTCGCCAATGCGATGCTCGCCGGCGTGCTGATCGGCCTCTGCTTCGCGCCGGTGAAGGCAATCGGCTTCAATCCGCTGTTTGGCCTGCCGATCGTCGTCGCCTGGATCGTCGTCGGCGCCTTCAAGCGGCTCTGGGCAGTGCCGGCGGCACTCGCAGCCTTCGCGCTGGTGCTCGCCTTCGGCGTCGATATCCCCGAGGGTGCGCTCAGATCGCTGGAACAATCGCTGGTGCCGACGGCGGAGATCGTCCGGCCGGTGTTCAATCTTGCCGGCCTCGTCTCGATCGCGCTGCCGCTTTTCATCGTCACCATGGCCTCACAGAATATCCCGGGTATCGCGGTCCTGAAGGTCAATCACTACGATCCCAAGCCCGGTCCGCTCTTTGCCGTCACCGGCTTCTTCTCGCTGCTGTCGGCGCCCTTCGGTGGCCACGCCGTCAATCTGGCGGCAATCACCGCGGCGATGTGTGCCGGGCAGGATGCCCATACCGATCCGAAGCGGCGCTATTGGGCGTCGCTGATCGCCGGCGTCGGTTATGTCATCCTCGGGCTGCTCGCCGGCGCGGTAACGGCCTTCGTCGCGCTCGCGCCTTCGATCCTGATCGAGGCGGTGGCGGGGCTGGCCCTGGTCGGTGCCTTCTCGTCCTCGGCAATGTCGGCGTTCCAGGCGCCGGATTCGCGCGAGGCGGCGGCGATCACCTTCCTCGTCACCGCCTCCGGCGTTTCCTTCGGCGGCATATCAGGCGCCTTCTGGGGCCTGATCGCAGGCGGGCTGATGCTCGCACTGTCGCGGCTGGTGAAGATGTGGAAAGACCGGGCTTAGTCACGGTCGTGGAAATGCCGAATCACGGCGCTTTGGAATATCTCCGTGACCGCAGGCGCGCCCGCGTCAACGCTGGGCGGCGACCAAAAGCCGGGCAAGGGCTTGCCAGTTCCACTGCCCGAGGTTATAAGCGCGGCCATGAAGACCACTGGCGCCAAGATTTCCAACAGCATTGCACGCGGCCGCATCGCCCTGCGTGACAATACGCGCGCCCTGACCTCGCTTCTTCTCCTCGGCCTTACGCGCGGTTGCCGGGTCCTTTGAGGAGCGCCCGGCGGCCGAAAGCCCGCCCGGCCATCGCTCCTCGCGACTCACTTTCAAAATTGACCTAACGACCGACAAAGGTCCGCATTTGTTTATCGCCAAGCCCGACACGATCGGCTAAGAGGCGGGGCAAATGCCGGGACGAGGAGACGATACGATGGACGCGAAGACGCAATCCTCCCAGAACAAGACCACCCCCGCAAAAGGCATGCCTGACGCCGCGGTGAAATACCGGGCCTATCCGCAGGTAAACATTCCCGACCGCACATGGCCGACGAAGACCATAACCAAGGCGCCGGTCTGGTGCTCGGTCGACCTGCGCGACGGCAACCAGGCGCTGGTCGATCCGATGGGCCACGACCGCAAGGCGCGCATGTTCCAACTGCTACTCGATATGGGTTTCAAGGAAGTCGAGATCGGCTTCCCCTCGGCTTCGCAGACCGACTTCGATTTTGCCCGCTGGTGCGTGGAGGAGGGCAATGTGCCCGCCGACGTCTCCCTGCAGGTGCTGGTGCAATGCCGCCCGGAACTCATCACCCGCACCTTCGAAGCGCTGGAAGGCGCAAACCGGCCGATCGTGCATTTCTATAACTCGACCAGCGAGCTGCAGCGGCGCGTCGTCTTCGCCAAGGATGTGCAGGGCATCAAGCAGATCGCCGTCGATGCCGCCAAGATGATCACCGATATGGCCACCAAGGCCGGCGGCGGCTACCGTTTCGAATATTCGCCAGAGAGCTTCACCGGCACCGAACTCGAGGTGGCGCTGGAAATCTGCAACGGCGTCATCGAGGTCGTCAAACCGACGCCCGATAACAAGTTGATCATCAATCTGCCGTCCACCGTCGAGATGGCGACGCCGAACGTCTATGCCGACCAGATCGAATGGATGTGCCGCAATCTCGACAATCGCGAGAACCTGATCATTTCGCTGCATCCGCATAACGACCGCGGCACGGGCATTGCCGCTGCCGAACTGGCATTGCTGGCAGGCGCCGACCGTGTCGAAGGCACGCTGTTCGGCAATGGCGAGCGCACCGGCAATGTCGACATGGTGACGATGGCGCTGAACATGTTCACCCAGGGCGTCGATCCCGGGATCGACTGCTCGAATATCGAGCGCATCAAGGAAGTGTTCGAATATTCGAACCAGATGGCGATCGGCGAGCGCCATCCGTATGTCGGCGAACTGGTCTATACCGCCTTCTCCGGCTCGCATCAGGATGCGATCAACAAGGGCATGAAGGCAGCACAGGTCGCCAACCATCCCGTATGGGAGGTCCCGTATCTGCCGATCGATCCGCGTGATGTCGGTCGTTCCTACGAGGCGATCATCCGCATCAACTCGCAATCCGGCAAGGGCGGCATTGCCTACATCCTGCAGCAGGATTACGGGCTGAACCTGCCGCGCAACCTGCAGGTCGAGTTCCGCGAGGACATTCAGCGCATTACCGACGTAGAGGGCAAGGAGCTTCCTTCGAAGCGCATTCACGATCGTTTCATCGAGCGCTACGTGACGCAGCCGAGCGCGCGCCTGAAATTCGTCGACCACCACACCTATCCCGATACTGAGCGCAAGGGCCAACGGGTCGTGGCCGCCGAGATCACCGACAATGGCGAGATCAAGCGCATCGAAGGGCGCGGCAACGGCCCGATCGACGGCTTCATCAACGCGCTGTCGCATTATCTCGGCATCGAGATGTCGGTCGAGGACTATTCCGAGCATTCGCTGCAGCACGGCTCGAATGCGGCGGCGATCTCCTATGTCGAGACCTCCTATCCCGGCGGCAAGCTCTTCGGCGCCGGCATCAATACCAACATCGTCGCGGCGTCGCTGGAGGCGATCGTCTCGGCCGCCAACCGTGTGCTCGAGGTGAAGGCCGGCAAGGCCTGATCTCAAAGGAACTCAGGCCGCGATCGTATCGGTGCGGCGCGGCCTGACGATGCAGTCGGCGATATCGCCGGCTTCGTTGCGCGCCTCGGCATGGCGCTGGCCCCATTGGCAGAGCGCCAGCAGCACCGGTTCGAGGCCGAGACCGAGTTCGGTCGCGCTGTATTCGACGCGGGCGGGGATTTCGGTAAAGATCCGGCGCGCAACCAGCCCATGTTCCTCCATTTCGCGCAGCTGCTGGATCAGCACCTTCTGGCTAATGGCCGGCATCATGCGCTTTAGCTCCGAAAGACGCTTCGGGCCGGAGAAGACGTAGTAGAGGATGACCGGCTTCCAGCGCCCTGAAATCACTTTCAGCGCGCGCTCGACCGGCAGCTCGGGGAGTCTTTTCATCGGCTCAGCCATGGTCACCTCCTGGTGGGTATGGCACGAAAGAGTGTGTATTTTTACAGGATATCCTATTGCTAAACCTGCCCCACGCCAAATCAGACGTGAGGTTCATCTGTTATGAAAGCGATACAATTCACGCGCTTCGGTCCGCCCGAAGTCCTCGAGGTGGTGGAACTGCCGGTTCCCGAGCCGGGGCCGGGTGAGGTTCTCATCCGCGTTCATGCGGCCGGCGTGAATTTCTTCGAGGTACTGATGCGGGCCGATCGCTATGCCGTATCGCCCGACCTGCCGATGTTTCCCGGTGTCGAGGTCGCGGGTATCATCGAGCGGGCGGGGCCCGGTGCCGATCGCTCGCTCATCGGCACGCGGGTTGCCGTTCCTCTCTTTGCGATCGGCCGCGGTTCGGGCGGTTATGCCGAGTTCGTCGCGGTCGACGCTGGGGCGGTGGTGCCGCTGCCGGATGCTGTCTCCTTCACGATGGCTGTGGCGCTGATGGTGCAGGGACTGACGGCGCTGCATCTCCTGCGCCGCAGCCCCGTCAATGGCAAAATCGTCCTCGTCAATGCGGCAGCCGGCGGTGTCGGCTCGCTGCTGCTGCAGCTTGCAAGACGCGACCGCGCAAAGATGGTGATCGCGGCGGCGAGCAGCGAGGAGAAACGGGCGCTTTCCCTGTCTCTCGGCGCCGATCATGTGGTCGACTATACGGCGCCCCGCTGGCAGGAGGAGGTCAAGGGGCTGAGCGGAGGGCTCGGCGCGGATATCATCTATGAAACCGTCGGCGGCGCGGTTTCAAGGGCGACGCTCGATGCGCTGGCGCCTTGCGGCGAGTTGGTGCCGGCGGCGATGGGACGATTCGGGCTTGGGGTCGCCGATATCGAGCGCATGCTTGATCAGAACCAGTCGATCAAGGGATTTTCGCTGTTGCCGCTGCTGACGCTCCAAGCTGTGCCAAGGGATCTTGGCGCGCTCTTCGATCTTGCGGCGACGGGCGCGCTGACGGTTGTCGAAGGCGGTCGCTTCCCACTGCATCGAGCCGCGGAGGCGCATCGCGTCATTGAGGAGCGGAGGGCGGTCGGAAAAGTGGTGTTGACGCCGTCAATCCAAGAAAGCGAGCCCGACGCGATGCCAAAAAACTTGGCCCCTTAAGCACCGTGCGTCCTTTCGGACGCACAAAGGACGCTCTAACAGTTTGAACCGACGCATCGTGCTTTCCGAAAATCGATTCCGATTTTCGGGCGATGCGCTAGATCGCCGTGGCGATCTCCATGGCGAGCTGGCCGAGCGTTGCTTCGGCGGAGGGACCGGCCAGCACATAGGAGGTGCCGGCATTATGCCAGGTTACGAGGCCGATCTCGTCCTTGATCGTTTCCTTGAAGTCGTCGGTCTCCGGCGGCTGCGCGTCCTTGCGGAAGCAGATGGAGATAACGTCGCCATCGGTGTTGGAATAGACGAGCTGCCCGACAGGGCGGCTGTCGCCGAGAATGACGCGCGCGCCTTGGAAGGTCCAGCCTTCGGCGCCGAGATCGGGCACGCGGAAGGGCACGCCGATCGCGGTCGTCAGCCAACTGGAGATTTCCTCGGCCTGCGAGGCGGGTACTTCGACGAGATGACGGGGCTGGCGGATCAGCAGGCGCTGATAGGCGGTGACATCGCCCAGCCAGTCGCTGGTATTGGCCGGCGCCGTGGCGGCGGTCGTGGTGGCGATTTCGTCGGCATCCGGGCTGGTGCCGACGAAATAGCCGATGCCGCAACCGACGACGAAGAGGATCAGAGCGGCGGCCAGCGCCTGCGGGCCGCTCGGCGCCAGTTTCACCTGCGGGCGCGTGGCACGCTGGGCGATCGGCGTCTTCGGCGGCTGCGTGCTCTTGATGGAGCGGACGAGGGCGAGCGGCACCGGCTCCTTCAGGATATCGTCGAGGCGCCGGCGGCCGAAATCGGCACCGTGGCGCAGCTTCTCATGCAGCCGGCGCGCATTCTCGTCGCTTGCCAGACGCTGCTCCAGTTCGTGCCTTTGTTCGGGCGAGACTTCGCCGTCGAGAAGGGCGGTAAGCTGGACTTCGAGCGGCAATTTCCTAAGATCGGGCAAATTCAGTACCTGTGGATCGGGTGGGTGCCGGCAAGCTCGGCAAAGTGCAGCCTTGCGGCGGCGAGCTGCGAAACGACGCTTGCCACTGGGATGCCCATAATGTCGGCCGCCTGCTGGTAGCTGTGGCCTTCGACGTCGACAAGCAGGAACATGCTGGAAACGCCATCCGGCATATCGGCGATCATGTGATGGATGGCGTCGGGATCGACGGCAGCCGCCCGTTCGCGTGCGGCCTCACGAAGATCGGTGACGTTGCCGCGGACGGAAGCCTTCGGCTTGCGCTTGCGGCTGTCGTCAGTCCATTGCTGGCGGGCAAGCATGTAGATCCAGCTTTCCAGCCGGCCTTCGCCGCTCCATTGATGCCCCTTGGCGATGGCGCGCTGACAGACGGCCTGAACGAGTTCGTCGGCCACGGCAACCTCACCCGCGAGCGTGATCGCGAAGCGGCGAAGGCGGGGCAGAAGGCCGACGAGATCACGTCGGAGATCGATGGTCGTTGCGGGTTGACGCATTGTCTATCCAAGAAGCATTCACAATGGTTTCGCGGACGAAGGGATTGCCCTCGGGCGCGAAGCCGACCTTATCGACGCCGGCGATGCATGTGCTTTATGAAACAAGTCTCCTGCACTGCGCAAGCATCCGGTCGTTTTCATCCCTCTTTCCCAAGGGATTTTCGTATTGTGGCCCACAAAGCTTGCGTCAATATGTCTTGTAGCCGTTCAAGCTTTGCAGCAGCGCGCGATAGGCCCAGGTGCCTTCGCCGCCGCGATCACGGATTTCGACAAGCTGAACGCGGGCGCCCTGAATGTCTCCCTGTTCGACCAGCGCCATGCCCATGTAGGAGCGGGCGAGGATGTAATTCTCATCCGCCTGCAGCGCCTTGCGGTAGTAGGACATGCCGAGTTCCATGCGGCCGGCCTTGCGGTTGGCGTAGCCGAGATAGTTCAGGATGCGCGGGTCGTTCTGATTGCGGGCGAGATTGAGCACGGTGATGGCGTTGTCATACTGGCCGGCATAGGCAAACTCCCGGGCGAACTTATAGAGATCGTCGTCGTTGAAGCTGCTCTTCTTCGGATTGACGCATTCCTTCTTGGCCTTGTCCCAGACCTTGCCGCCGGTGCAGGTTTTGGTCGTCTGGGTCTTCGGCGGCGGATTGGTGTCATCGTTGCTGTCGCCGACCGCGAAAGCGGCCGTGGCGATGCCGAAGGCAAAGCCGGCGGCGAGCGAAAATCTGGACAGGTGACGGAAAGGAGAAATCATGGGCGGGCTCCGTTCTCAGGCGATGCTGTTGCTGGAATTGTACGCTTACCACTAAAAATACCAAGAGGGTAAGCAACCTCCATGGCAAATGTTGCGGCGACGGCCTGATCTCTTCGCAGATCGATTCAAGTGCTGCACAAAAAGAGTCCGGAACTGGCGCTAACGCGCGAAAATATCGGCGCTTTCCGGTATCACCGCGTCGCCGGCCCTGTTGAGGCTGAAACGCTCGCCGCGGAGTTCCCAGGCGCCTGGAGAGCCCTCGATGGAGAAGAGGTTATAAGCGGCGGCCGGCTTGATGCTGCCGGGTCCCTGCGAGGCCGACGCGATGCCGACGACGGGCACCGGCTGCACTTGGCCGCGCAGCCAGTGCAGCGTGTTCAGGTGCGTATGGCCGTGCAGCACGAGTTCGGCGCCGCCCGTCGAAATTACGGCGGCGAAGCGGCGGATGCCGATCATCCGTTTGTAGAAGGCCGTGGCGCCGCGGATCGGCGGATGGTGGATCATGACGACGCGAAAGAGACCGGCTTCGCCGGCCGCGCGCAACATGTTGACGGTGTCGCGGGCCTGGCGCGCGCCGAAAAAGCCGGAAGCGGCAAAGGGAGGGGTGGCGACCGCCGTCGAGCAACCGACGATCGCGACTTTGTCGCGGATGCGCAGATAGGGGAAGACGTGGCGATCCTCCTGCCATT
The DNA here is from genome assembly GCF_024346605.1 of Rhizobium anhuiense bv. trifolii. NCBI lineage: Bacteria > Pseudomonadati > Pseudomonadota > Alphaproteobacteria > Hyphomicrobiales > Rhizobiaceae > Rhizobium > Rhizobium anhuiense. The sequence continues at coordinate 3,705,547 of NZ_CP098803.1, read as the reverse complement.
GCGGCGGGGCGAGATCGCCGCGGACATAATCGTACCAGGCGCGCATTGACTTCTCATAGGCGCCGGGCACATAGGCGTCGTGGTTGCCGGGAACGACCGAGGTGTCGGCGGGATCGCCGAGCATGCGCAGCCAGGCGGCGGCGGCGCGGATCTCGATGCCGCTCGCCAGATTGACGAGGTCGCCGGTGACGGCCAGGTGATCGGCCTGGCGGGCGCGGATATCCTCGAGCAGCAGATCCAACGTGCTGCCGAAAAGGTGCTTGCGTCGGTTTCGATGCCAGTTCACAAAGCCGGTTATGCGTTTTGAAAACAGCTCTTGAATGGAAAGGCGGGGCAGCGGTCCGAGGTGGACGTCGGAAATATGCGCGAGCTTGAACATGCTACGAGACATAGACCAGCTTATTGACAAATCAAACACATCCGGCGCGATGAATAGCCGAAACGGAACCATGGTGGATAAAGAGAAGCGCCCCCCTCATATCAGGCTGGCCTTGCGCCTGCTGCATGTTTATTTCTCCTTCGCCCGCGGCATGACGATGGGCGTCAGGGCCGCCTGCTTCGATGCGGACGGCCGGATTTTTCTCGTGCGTCACAGTTATATCGGTGGCTGGCATATGCCGGGCGGCGGACTGGAGCGTAACGAGACGGTAGAAGAAGCGCTGGTCAAGGAGCTACGCGAGGAGGGCAACCTCAGGATCATCGGCAAGCCGGAACTGGTCCAGGTCTACTTCAATACCACGACGACCCGGCGCGACCATGTCGTGTTCTACAGGGCGACCGTCGAGCAGACGGCGCCCCGTCCGCCGGACTGGGAAATCTCCGACAGCGGGTTCTTTTTCCTCGACAGCCTGCCCGAGGGTACGACCGAGGCGACGCATCGCCGCCTCGCCGAGCTTCGGGGCGAGCAGGAGCCCGATCACCGCTGGTAAGAAGTATCAGGCGGCATTTAGCCTGGCGCGGCCATGCGGGCTGTCGAGATCGAGCGCCGGACCGACAGGGACGATGCCAGTCGGATTGATCGTCTTGTGGCTGCGGTAATAATGCTGCTTGATGTGGTGCAGGTTCACCGTCTCGGCAACGCCCGCCGTCTGGTAGAGGTCCCTGAGATAACCGGGTAAGTTGCGGTAATCGGCGATGCGGCGGATGTTGCACTTGAAATGGCCGACATAGACGGGGTCGAAGCGCACCAGCGTGGTGAACAGGCGCCAGTCGGCCTCGGTCAATCTGTTGCCGAAGAGGTAGCGGCCCTTGCCCAAGCGTTCGTCGAGCATGTCGAGCGTTTCGAACAGTTTGCCGACGTTTTCCTCATAGGCCGCCTGGGTTGTGGCAAAACCCGCCTTGTAGACGCCGTTGTTGACGGTGTCGTAGACGGTAGTATTAAGCGCATCGATTTCGGCACGGATATCCTCGGGATAGAAATCGGCCTTCGAGCCGGTCAAGCCGTCGAAAGCGCTATTGAACATCCGGATGATCTCGGCGGATTCGTTGCTGACGATCGTGCCGGTTTTCTTGTCCCAGAGCACGGGAACGGTGACGCGGCCGGAATAGTGCGGATCGGCTCTGACATAGATCTGCCAGAGCGCGGACGCACCGAAGAGCTGGTCGCCGGTGGCGCCGTCGCCGACCTTGAACTCCCAGCCATTCTCCGCCATCAGCGGATCGATGACGGAGACCGAGATCAGCCCTTCGAGCTTCTTCAGCTTGCGGAAGATCAGCGTGCGATGCGCCCAGGGGCAGGCAAGCGAGACATAGAGGTGGTAACGCCCGGCCTCGGCCTTGAAGCCGCCGGCGCCGGAAGGGCCGGCTTCACCGTCCGACGTCACCCAGTTGCGAAACTGCGAGGGCTGCCGCTTGAAATGGCCCTTGCTCTCCTTCGTGTCGTACCAGACGTCATGCCAGACGCCATCCACCAGCATTCCCATGGTGTTCATCCCTTTGATTGCGTGTTGGAACGGAAGATATCGCAGATGGCAGGGCTTTACAGGCGGCAAAGATTGAACAGAGCGTCACGTCGTGCATTTTGCGTTGGACGACGGAAATTTTTCCTGCTATCGGCCTTTTCACGATTTTCGGACCCATGCTTGATGTTCATTTCCAGAAACCCGCGACGACGCTGATGTTCCCGAACGCCCAAGGCGTGTTCGAGACCCATCAATCTGTCCATCCGGTTTCTGTCATCATGTACAAGCACGATCTCGTCTACCTCACCGAAGACGCGTCCCACGACGCCGCCATCGAACACATCAACGAAGAAGCCTTCGGTCCTGGCCGTTTCACGCGTGCCGCCGCGCGCATCCGCGAGCAGGGGCCGCACGATCTGTCGCTCTCCTTCATCTGCGCCGACGACGGTGAGACGATCGCCTCCGTGCGCATGACGCCGGTGCTGGCAGGCTCCGTGAAGGGGCATCTGCTCGGCCCGCTCGCCGTCCGCCCCTCCCATAAGAATCAGGGCATCGGCCGGGAGCTGGTGCGGATCGCGGTGGAGGCGGCTAGACGCAAGGGCTCGGAAGCCGTCATCCTCGTCGGCGATCCGCCCTATTACGGCCCGCTCGGCTTCGAGAAGGTCGCCTACAACGCGCTGTCCTTCCCGGGCCCCGTCGATCCCGGCCGCGTGCTCGTCGTTCCGATCGCCGAGGGCGTGCACGAACGGCTGAAGGGCATCATCGCCTGGCACGGATGATCAGAGGTTTTTGCGGAGGAAGCTGCGCGTGCGGCCTTCCGGGAAATCCTGAAGCTCCCCGAAAACCTCATAACCCTGACGCAGATAGGCTCGCAGCGCCAGCGGGCTGAAAGTGTCGATCCAGGCGCCGCGGCATCCCCGGGTTCTCGCCTCGTCTTCCGCTTTTGCGAGGATCTCGCCGGCGAGACCGGTGCCGCGCAGCGTGTCGGGAATATAAAGCATCTGGGTGAAGAGCCAGCCCCAGGCGGTAAAGCCGGAAAGACCGCCGGTCACCTTGCCGTCGGTATCGCGGATGAGGACGGCGAGCGGCCGGCGATCCGAGGGGCCGACATCGCCGGTGTTGAAGGCCGAGAGCGCATCGGTGATCGCCGCGAGTTCCTCCGGCGAGGGTGAGGCGGTCAGCTCGAATTCCGGCATGAGATTACCGTCCTTCGCGCCACCACATGGCGCCGAAGGCGATCAGCAGGATGCCGACGCCGGCGAACCCAGCAAAGAGCGGCAGCGTGTTGATGCCCTTCAAGACCGTCTCGCTGGTCATGCGGATCATCATGCGATCATTGTCGGCGACGCGGACCTGGCCGCGCACCGGCAGGATCGGCGGGACGGAGATCGCGCCATTCGCATTGGCGACCCGGGTGACGAGACCCTTGCTTCTGTCGGCGACCGGCTGCAGCACATCGGTCGTCGAGATCATCGCCTTGAATTCCGGTGCGTCGACGGCGCCGATATGAACAAGCGTCGATAGCTTGCCGTTGCGGATTTCGAAAAGGCCGATCTCGTCCATCCTCTTCTCGGCCTTGTAGAGGCCCGGTTCGGACTGGGTGAGCGGCAGGGTTTCGGTCTTGCCGGAGGGATAACGCACGGTGGCGTTGCCGGGATTGTCGCCGATCGTCTGGCGCGTGACTTCAAGGGTCCGGCCGGAGGCGCGCGCCGTCAGCGCTTCTTCCTCGAGCGCCGGCTCCTTCATCAGCCAATGGGCGATCCGGCGATAGAGCGAAACGTTCGGACCGCCGCCTTCAAAGCCGCGCGCCCAGAGCCAGCCCTGATCGGAAAGCAGCATGGCGACGCGGCCCTGGCCGGCGCGGTTCAGCACCAGCAGCGGATGGTTGTCGGCGCCGAGCATGATCGTTTCGCCCTGCGGCCGGTCGACATCGACGCTGCGGAACCAGCGGCCCCAATGCGGCGGATCCTCGCCCGAACCATCAAGGCCGCGCGTGACGGGATGTTTGCGGCCTTCCTCGGAGAGGCGGGGATAGAAGGCCTTCTCGATCATCTGGCCGGTGGGCGTTGCCGGCAGGACCGAGGAAAGTGGCGTCAGTGCAATGGAATCGGGGCCGGCGTGCTCGGGACCGGCGGCGATCAGCAGCGCGCCGCCATTGTCGACATATTGCGCGATGTAATCGTAATAGAGCAGCGGCAGCACGCCGCGGTGCTGGTAGCGGTCGAAGATGATCAGGTCGAAATCCTTGATCTTGTCGACGAAGAGCTCACGCGTCGGGAAGGCGATCAGCGACAACTCGTTGATCGGCGTGCCGTCCTGTTTTTCCGGCGGACGCAGGATGGTGAAGTGGACGAGATCGACCGACGCGTCCGATTTCAGCAGGTTGCGCCAGGCGCGCTCGCCGGCATGCGGTTCGCCGGAGACAAGCAGGACGCGGAGATTCTGGCGGATGCCGTCGATGACGTGGACGGCGCGGTTGTTGGCGGTGGTGACTTCGCCGGGAAGGGCTGCGACCGAGAATTCGAGCACGTTGCTGCCGCCACCCGGCACCTTGAAGGAGAAGGGCGTATCCTGCCCGGGGGTCGCCTGCAGGGTGGCGATCTCGTCACCGTTCAGCTTCACCGTGACATCGGCTGTGCCGCCGGGGCTCGGGCCGTCGTCGAAGACGCGCAGGATCACCTGCTGCTCCTCGTTGACGATGCCGAAGCGCGGGCCCTTGATGACTTCGATGCGGCGATCGAATTCGTTGGCCTTGCCGGTGACCAGGCCATGGATCGGGGCGTCGAAACCGAGCGCCTGATTGGCGGCTGGAACATCATGGACCTCCCCGTCGGTCAGCATGATGGCGCCGCCGATGCGGGCGGGCGGAACATCGGCGATATTGGCCGACAGGGCGTCGAACAGGCGCGTGGACGGCACGTCGGAATTGACGTCGCCTTCGACATCGACGAAGCGCGGCTCTATCTGCGGGAAGCGAGCGAGCTGTCCCTTCAGCGCCGCAAGCGCGTCGTCGGTCATCTTGACGCGATCGGGCGTCTGCTGGCTCTGGCTGCGATCGACGAGAACAGGCACGATCGTCGACAGCTGATCGCGGTCCTCCTGCAGCAGCACGGGATTGGCAAGCGCAGTCAGCATGGCGAGTGCCGACAGCGTTCTGATCCAGGCGCCGCGAATGCCGCGCCAGATCGCGAAGGCGGCGATAACAGCGCTGACGACGGCCAGTGCGGCCAGAACCGACCAGGGCAGGAAGGGCGAAAAATCGAAGGTCATCTCATTGTCCTAACCGTTCGAGAAGGTCGGGAACATGGACCTGGTCGGTCTTGTAGTTGCCGGTCAGCATGTACATCATGATGTTGACACCGGAACGGTAGGCATACTCGCGCTGCGTTTCATCGGACGGCACGGTCGGCAGTATCGGTACGCCGTTGTCGTCGATCGCCCAGGCGCCGGCAAAATCATTGCCGGTGATCAGGATCGGCGAAACGCCGTCGGCCGTCGCCGCCGATTTTTCGCTCGGCTCCTGGCCGCCCTGCCGCGCCTCGATCCAGAGGGGGCTGCCGGTATAACGGCCGGGAAAGCTCGAGAGGAGATAGAAGGATTTCGTCAGCACGTGGTCCGATGGCACCGGCTCCAGCGGCGGAATGTCGAGATTGGCGAGGATTGCCTGTAGCCTCTCGCCGTTGGCGCTGACATTGCCGCCATTGTCCAATGCGCTGATCTGGTCGCGCGTATCGAAAAGCACGGTGCCGCCATTGCGCATATAGGCGTCGATACGGCTGATCGCCGCCGATGACGGCATCGGCGCCGTTGCCGAAACCGGCCAGTAGATGATCGGATAGAAGGACAGCTCGTCTTTGGTGAGATCGATGCCCACCGGCGGCGCCGGCTCCAGCGTCGTGCGGAAAGTCAGAAACTGGGTCAGTCCCTCGAGACCGCGCTCGGAAATATTGTCCACCTCCTGTTCGCCAGTAACGACATAGGCGAGGTGGGTGTTATCGAGCCTCTGCAGGATGAGGTCGTCGCCGGGTTGGGAATCGTTGGCGTGAAGCGTGCCGGGTTGCACGAGGAAGCCGGCGCCGACGGCGACCGCGACCATCGCTGCGGTGCGGACAGCCGGGCGCAATCGTGAGAATGCGCCATTCATGAAGAGAACGATCAGGCTGTCGGCCAAGAGCAGCAGAAAGGCTGCGAAAAAGAGTGCGGGTTTTGCCGACCAGCTTTCGCCGCCGATCAGGCCTTCGCGCACGGCATTGGTCCCGGTTGTGTCGAGCGGCGTCAGTTCGGCGTTCTCGGGCAGCACGTTCAGGGAGGTGAAACCATCCTCCGAGCCATAGAGCCCGGGCGGATTGTCGAAATTCGCGGTCGGTTCGGCTCCGGCCTGCGGAATGAGCGGCCGCGCCGAGCCCGTCTCGGAGACGAGCGTGCCCTTGGCCGTGAGCATGCGGAATGGCGGCAGGGTTTCGGAGACACGCGCATTGCCGCGCGCCTCCGACGTCACGCCGCCCGATCGCGATATCTGCAGGAGGTGACGCAGCATGTCGACGAAGGTACCTGAGATCGGCAGATCGGACCAGGTGGCCTCGGCGGTGACATGAAACAGGACGATCTGGCCGGATGCGATCTGTTTCATCGTGACCAGCGGTGTGCCGTCAGCCAGGCTTGCCCAGGTGCGTTCGGCAAGATCGGGCGTCGGTTCGGCAAGCACCTGCCGCTTGACGACGACATCGGCGGGGCGAGCTATGCCGGCGAAAGGCCCAAAATTCGGAAATTCGGCAAGCGACTGCGGCTCGCTCCAGGACAATGTGCCGCCAAGCGCCCGTTCCCCCTGGCGCAGGATGACGGGAATCAATGGATCGTCGGCGGGGGCAGCCGCCATGCGCGGGCCGGCGAAACGCAGCAGCATGCCGCCATTCGATATCCACCGCGTCAGAGGCTCGTAGGTTTCCTCAGGCAGCCGGCCGATATCGGCCATGATGATGATGGAGGGATTGCTGGCGAGAAGTTTTGGTATCGCGACCGAAAGATCGGAATCGGCGGGCTGGATCAGATCAGCATAGGGCTGCAGTGCCCGTTGGATATAATAGAGCGGAGAGAGCAGCGGTTGGAACTCATCGCCTCCTTCACCCGACAGCAAGACGACGCGGCGGCGCTTGAATGCGTCGTCGAGAAGGTGGACGGCGCCAGCCGTGGCGCCGTTGTCGACGCTGACGCGCGCGAAGTCGTTGCGCATCTCGAAGGGGGCGGTGATCGAACTCGTCGCGACGCTCTGGCCGGGACGGAAATCTACCCTGCCGTTGGCAATCGAGCGGCCCTGGGTATCGACGGCGTTCAGCGCCACCGATGCGGCCTGCAAACTGTTGAGCCGCGTGACCTTGACGGTCATGGCATCAGCCGCATTGTTGGCGGCGGTGATCGCGACCGTCCTTGCGGCATCGCCCTCGATCAGGCGGAGATCGATGGGCTGGAGTTCGGCGAGTCTGCGCACCGTGGCGTCGTCGGCCTTGGCAGCGGCGCCATCGGTCAGGAAGGCGAGGGTGCCGGGCTTGATGCCGTTCAGCGCGCCGCGCAGTGCCTGGAAGGCGCGTTCGCGGTCTGGCACCAGCGGTCGCGGCTCGGCGGCGCGCAGCTTGTCTCGGGCGGCCGCGGCGGTGCCGGGCACGGCGTCGTTGGTCGGATCGGCGGTAAAGGTGATCGACACCGGCGTGCCGGCGGATTCGGCGTCGTCTATCAACGCGTCGGCGGTCTGGATGCGGCGCTCCCAGTCGGGTGCCGCCGCCCAGCTGTTGTCGACGAAGAGGACGAGCGGGCCGCCCGATGCGAGCGAACTGGTGCGCGGATTGAAAACTGGATCGGCGATCGCAAGGATGATGGCGGCGGCGAGCAGCATGCGCAGCAGCGTCAACCACCACGGGCTCTGTGCCGGCGTCTCCTCGCGCTTCAGCACGGAAGCGAGGATCTTCAGCGGCGGGAAGACCTCGGTCTTCGGGCGTGGCGGTGTCAGCCGCAGCAGCCACCAGATGACGGGCAGGGCGACGAGCGCGCCGAGAATGGCGGGATAGGCGAAAGCGAAGGGAAGGGCGTTCATAGCTGCCCTCCATGCGTCGCCTTGGCCGGCATGCCGGACAGATACATGTGCACCGCGACCAGCGCCTCGGAAGCAAGATGATCGGTGCGGTGGCTTGCGAAGGTCCAGCCGAGATGGCGTAGCGACTGGCCGAGGCTGTCCCTGCGGGCGAGGTAGGCGTTGCGATAGGCCTCGCGAATGTGTTCGGCGCGGCCGGAAACGAGCTTTGCGCCGCTCTCCGGATCGGTGAATTCGGTGCGGCCGCTATAGGGGAATATCTCTTCGGCGGGATCGGATATCTCGACCACGTGGCCGCGCAGGCCGCGGCGGGCCAGCGGCCCGAGCCGTTCCATGATTGCCGGCGCATCGTCGAGGAAGTCGCCGATGAGGACGAGATCGCTCCAACCGCGGATCATCGCCGTTTCCGGCAGACCGCCGGTCAGCGGCGTGTGCATGAGCGCGGATGCGAGGCGTTCGGCAGCGTTGCGGGCGGAGGCGGGTTCCATGATGCCGGGGCAGCCGATGCGCTCGCCGGAGCGGGCGAGGATTTCGGCAAGCGCCAGCATGATGACCAGCGCGCGGCTTTCCTTGGAGACATTGCCGTAGCTCGACTTGTACATCATCGAGGGCGACATGTCGCACCAGAGCCAGATCGTGTGCGCCGCCTCCCATTCGCGTTCGCGCACATAGGTGTGGTCGTCGCGGGCGGAGCGGCGCCAGTCGATGCGCGACAGGCTCTCGCCCTCGGAATAGGGACGGAACTGCCAGAAATTCTCGCCGATGCCGCGCTTGCGGCGGCCATGCCAGCCGGCGATCACCGTGTTGGCGATGCGCTTGGCTTCCACCAGGCAGTCCGGCACCAGGGCGGCCCGCTGCCTGGCGCGGGAAAGGGCATCGCTGCCGGGTGTCGGATTGACGATCTGTCCGATAGATGCCACGCGTCCGGCTTCCTTATCCCTTTGCCTGCTTGACCAGTCCGGCGATGACGTCGCGCACCGACATGCCTTCGGCGCGGGCGGCGAAAGTCAGCGCCATGCGGTGCTGGAGAATGGGTTCGGCGAGCGCGAAAATATCGTCCAGAGACGGTGCGAGACGGCCTTCGTAAAGGGCGCGGGCACGCGCGCAGAGCATCATTGCCTGGCCGGCGCGCGGGCCTGGACCCCAGGCGACGTTCTTGTCGGTCGAGGCATTGCCCTGTCCGGGACGGGCCGAACGCACCAGCGCCAGGATGGCGTCGACGACCGTGTCGCTCACCGGCATCTGGCGCACCAGGGTCTGGATCTCGATCAGCCGCTGCGCATCGATGATGGCTTCCGGCCGGGTTTCGCCCAAACCCGTCGTTTCGAGCAGGATCTGGCGCTCGGCGGCGAGTTCGGGATAGTTGACGTCGACCTGCAGCAGGAAGCGGTCGAGCTGGGCTTCGGGCAGGGGATAGGTGCCTTCCTGCTCGAGCGGGTTCTGGGTGGCGAGCACATGGAAGGGCGCCGGCAGGTCATAGCGCTGGCCGGCGATCGTGATGTGATATTCCTGCATGGATTGCAGAAGAGCCGACTGGGTACGTGGCGAGGCGCGGTTGATCTCGTCGGCCATCAGGAGCTGGGCGAAGACCGGGCCCTTGACGAAACGGAAGGAGCGGCGTCCACTGTCGTCCTGGTCCATCACCTCGGAGCCGAGAATATCCGAGGGCATCAGGTCCGGCGTGAACTGGATGCGGTTGGCGGCAAGGCCGAGCACCTCGCCGAGCGTCGTCACCAGCCTGGTTTTGGCAAGACCGGGAACGCCGACAAGCAGGGCATGGCCACCGGAGAGCACGGCGAGGATGGTGTTTTCGACGACGCTTTCCTGACCGAAGATCACCTTCGAGACTTCCGCGCGGATGGCGGCGATATCGGAGAGCGCCTTTTCGGCGGCGGCGACGATCGCCTTTTCATCGAGGCTGGATTCGGTCTTCATCATACCCACGGGCATCTCCAACGGCTGAAATCATTCGGCAGCGAATCGGCGGACTTATACATGTGCCTCATACCCGATAGAGTTATGGAGATGAGACGGGCTGACAAGTTCGTTGCGAATGACTATCTCGTGACTTCACTTCGTTAAGGACAAACCGGGACGGAAGAATGGCAGCCGAGGAAATCAGCGGACAGGCGGATGCGGCGGGACTTGCCGCACTGATTTCGCGTGCATCTGACGAAAGTGGCGGAGAAAAACGCGGCTTACCGCCGGTCGAGCGGTGGAATCCGCCTTTTTGCGGCGATATCGACATGGAAATCAAGGCCGACGGCACCTGGTTCTACATGGGCACGCCGATCGGTCGGCCGGCGCTGGTGCGGCTGTTTTCGACGGTTTTGAGGAAGGACGATGATAAGAAGACCTATCTCGTAACTCCTGTGGAAAAGGTCGGGATAAGGGTCGTCGACGCGCCTTTCACCGCCGTGGAGATGAGCGTGACGGACCGAGAGGGTCAGCAGGTGCTGACCTTCCGTACCAATGTCGGCGATGTCGTGGAGGCGGGAGGAGACCATCGGCTGCGTTTTGCCATTGCGGACGGCAACGCCGAACTGAAACCCTATCTGCATGTGCGCGGGCGGCTGGAGGCGCTGGTGTCGCGTGCGGTGATGTATGAACTGGTCGCGCTCGGCGAGACTTTCGACGTGGGAGGGCGCGCGATGTTTGCGATCCGCTCCGCGGGCGAGGTCTTCCCGGTCATGCCGGCCGACGAACTGGATGCGCTTTCCCGATGAATGATGCAATTACCCAACGTTATCCGCTGTTCTCAGCAGCCGAATTCCGTCGCCGTGCGCTCAACCAGAATGGCGGGCCGGTCGATCATGCCTGGCGCGATCACGGGGACCATATCCTCAACCCCGATATCGTCGCCGAAGTCGAAACCTTCAAGCTGCGCGACGCCGCCGTGCTGGTGCCCGTCGTCGACGACGGCGAGGAGGCGCAGGTGATCTTCACCAAGCGCACGGCGACGCTGCGCAAACATTCCGGGCAGATCGCCTTTCCCGGCGGTTCGATCGATCCTGCAGATGTCTCGCCCGAAATGGCGGCGATCCGCGAGACGGAAGAGGAGATCGGCCTGGCCGGTTCCTTCGTCGAAACCGTCGGTCGCTTGCCGAATTATCTTGCCTCGACGGGCTTCCGCATCACGCCTGTGCTCGGCGTCGTCACGCCGGGCTTCGCGCTGACGCTGAACCCGACCGAGGTGGACGACGTGTTCGAGGTGCCGCTTTCCTTCCTGATGGATCCTGCCAATCACACCCGCGACAGGCGTGTCATCGACGGGATCGACCGACATTTCTACCGCGTGCCCTATGAAACCAGAATGATCTGGGGCATCACCGCCGGCATCGTCCGCACGCTTTACGAAAGGCTTTATGCATGACCGGCCTTGCCGACCAAGCATGGTTCCGCGACCCGGCACTCGGCCGGATCTTCGCACTTCTCAACGCCGATAGCGGGGAAGGACGGGTGGTCGGCGGCGCGGTGCGCAACAGCCTGATGGACCTGCCGGTCAGCGATGTCGACATCGCCACGACGCTCAGACCGGAGGCGGTGATCGAGCGGGCAGCGGCGGCGGGCATCAAGGCGGTACCAACCGGCCTGCAGCACGGCACAGTGACGCTCGTCATCGACGGCAAACCCTTCGAGGTGACGACGCTTCGCACCGACATCGAGACCGACGGACGCCATGCCAAGGTTGCTTTCAGCACCGACTGGAAGGCAGATGCCGAACGGCGGGATCTGACGATCAACGCGCTTTACGCCGATGCCGACGGCGAGGTGGTGGATCTCGTCGGCGGACTTGCCGACATTAAGACGCGCAACATCCGCTTCATCGGCGATGCCGCAAGGCGTATTGCCGAAGATCATCTGCGCATCCTGCGTTTTTTCCGCTTCTTTGCCTATTACGGGTCAGGACGGCCGGACGCCGAGGGGCTGAAGGCCTGTTCGGCAGCGCGTTCAAAACTGAAGATGCTTTCGGCAGAACGCGTCTGGTCGGAATTGCGAAAGCTGCTCGGTGCTGCCGATCCTGGCCGGGCGCTGCTCTGGATGCGGCAGGTGGCCGTGTTGACGGAAATCCTGCCGGAATCGGAACGATGGGGCATCGATGCGATCCCATCGCTGATCACCACCGAAAAGGCGCTCGGCTGGACGCCCGATCCGTTGCTGCGCCTTGCGGCGATCGTGCCGCCTGACGCGGGGCGCGTGGAGGCGCTTGCGGCCCGGCTCAAGCTCTCGAATGCGGAAGCGGCCACTCTCAAGGCCTGGGCAATGGCAGCGCCCGTCAATGACGAGATGTCGCCGGCCGCCTTCGAAAGGCTGCTTTACCGCAACGGCGCCGACGGCATCACGACGCGGCTGAAGCTGGCGCTTGCGGTGGCACGCGGCAAGGCTGAAGGCGATTTCGACGAAATGGCGCGGTCGGCGCGGCTCAGCAAGCTGCTGGACAAGGCAATGCATTGGAAGAAGCCGCAGTTTCCGCTGAACGGCGGCGACGTGATTTCGGCGGGAGTGGCGTCCGGCCCGCGCGTCGGCGAATTGCTTGCCGGCCTGGAAAACCAGTGGGTGGAGGAAAATTTCGCCTCCGACCGGGCGGAACTGCTCGTCCGGCTGCAGGAACGCGTGCAATAGGCAATCCGGCGTCGCATCCGTCGGATGCGGCGACTTTGGTCGTTGATATCGATACTCGCCCAGCTATTAGGCGGCGGTCGCTTCGTCGCGGATGCGGGCCTTGATGTTATCAACCATGTTTTCGCGTATGGTCGTTTCGCCGTGGGCCGTCTTCAGGTGCTCGACGGCGCGGCGAACCACTTCTGCGTCATTATCCGCCCGGGTGTGCCAAGCGCAGCCGGGAACGAGCGTGCCGCATTCGAAAAGTCGCATGGTTTTCTCCTCTGTCTGAAACGCAACGGCCATCGCGCTTTCACGCGATTGATGAATGTGCGGAGGAGGAGAAGGTTCCGGCCGGCATAAGATGACGACCGGAGAAGGTCTTTCAGTCGGGCATCGCCCAGGCTTTGTAGGTATCCGAAAGCTGGCCGGGCATGTTGCTGTTGGCGGCCGCGGCTTCGTTCTGCAGCTGTTCCGGTGATTTCCCACCGGCCAGTTGCAGCTTGACCTGCTCGATGAAGCAGGACAGCGGCAAATCCGAGCCGCTCTTGGCCCGCAGTTTCTCCGCGATGCGCGTCAAAAACTCGGATGTGTCGATCGTGCGGGATGTTTCCTGGACATCCGTGGACGTAGGCGAGCCACTTTGTATCGTCATGACAATCCTCCTCCGATTGTTACGCACATACATATAAAGTTAGGACGCGCTGAATTTTCGTGAAGGTCTATCAACTCGAATTTATCGATGAGATATCACAGTCTCACGGCCAACGGACGACGGGGGGCAGCGAGGAGAGAATGGATTCCACATTGCCGCCGGTCTTCAAGCCGAAGATCGTGCCGCGATCATACAGCAGATTGAATTCGACGTAGCGGCCCCGGCAGATCAATTGTTCGTCGCGATCGGCCTCTGTCCACAACTTGTTGAAGTTGGAGCGAACGATCTTCGGATAGACCATGGCGAAGGCCCGGCCGACATCGCGCGTGAAGGCGAAATCGGCGTTCCAGCCGCCGGCTTCCTCGCTCGAATGCAGCCAGTCGTAGAAGATGCCGCCGATGCCGCGGGCCTCATTGCGGTGCTTCAGGAAGAAATATTCGTCGCACCAGGCCTTGTAGGCATCGTAATCGGCGACGGCGTGATTGCGGCAGGCGATCTCCATCGCCTTGTGGAAGAGCTGGCTGTCCTCGTCCTCCTGGGTCCGGCGGCGCGACAGCACCGGCGTCAGGTCGGCGCCGCCGCCGAACCAGCGGCTTGATGTGACCACCATGCGGGTGTTCATATGCACGGCGGGAACGTTGGGGTTCACGGGGTGGGCGATCAGCGAGATGCCCGAGGCCCAGAAACGCGGATCATCCTTGGCACCTGGTATCTGCGTCCGGAAATCCGGGGAGAATTCGCCGTGAACGGTGGAGGTGTGGACGCCGACCTTTTCGAAGACGCGGCCTTCCATCATCGACATCCGGCCACCGCCGCCGGCGCCGTTTTCGCGTGACCAGTCCTTGGCGACGAAGCGGCCGGGTTCCTGGTCGGAGAGCGGCCCTTCCAATTCGTCTTCGATGGCTTCGAAGGAGGCGCAGATCGTATCGCGCAATCCCTCGAACCAATTGCGGGCGGCAGCCTTCTTCTCTTCGATATCGTCAGGCAAGCCGATCGGCAGTTCCGGTCTTTCCATTTGCGCCTCCGGCGGTCACATCCGCTGTGGAAGCGACTCGCTCATTCTTGATTGCGCGCCATGATTAGCAGTTGGCGCAGCATCTCGCCAAGCGTGGCCAAGCACGGCTGGGCGCTTCCAAGATTCGACTCGCAAATCAAGTATTTCGATACTACCTTTTCCCAAGAGGTAGGTTAGATGAAAAAAGTTCCAGGACCTCCATCCTTCGATGGGCTGAAGCGCAGGATAGCGAGACATCGGGCGGAAAATCCTCCGCGCAAGAAGGACCATTTCGTGCGTGAGACATATTGCCTCGGCCTCATGGACGCGCGGGCCAAGGCGCGCGAATGGTTCGACGAATATCCGAAAGCCGCCTACTGGACCGAGGTGGAAAGCTGGCGCCAGCTCGACGGCGACCAGATCGAATTCACCATGCGCCGCCTGCCTTCGGCCGACTGATCGTCACTTCGCAGTGGTGCGTACGCGGCTTTCGATCAAGAGGCCGCTTTCATCCATGATTGGATGCGCGACGGAGACGATGTGGGCGTTGATGCGCTTCAGGTCGCGCAGCATGTCGAGATGCAGCGAACTCGTCTGCAGGCTGTCGGCGCGGCCATCGCGCAGACGTTCGAGGTGGCGCTCGGCAGATTGTTTTTCCATCCGGCGCACCTCGACCTTCACCTCCATCATCTGACGCGCGAGATTGAAATCGCGGGTGACGAAGATCGTCTGGGCGACGCGCAGATTGTCGATCGTCAGATCGAACAACTTGCGCAGTTCCTGATGACCGTCCTCGGAGAATTTCAGGCCAAGCGAGATCTTCTTCGTCACCTGCTCCAACAGGCCCTTCTCGATGATGTCGCCCATATGTTCGAGGTTGATCGCATAGTCGATGACGACGATCGAGCGGCGGGCGTTCTCATCGCTGAGACCCTCGCGGCCAAGTCTGGAGAGATAGACCTTCACTGCCTGCTGCAGTCGGTCGACGCGCTCTTCGAGGGCGGGGATCTCGGCAAGCTTGGATGCGTCGTTGCGCTCGAAGGCTTCGGAGACCCGGATCAGCATGCGCTCGATCAGGTCGCCGACGCCGAGCACTTCGCGGGTGGCGCTGGCGAGGGCCACGACCGGCGTCGAAAGCTCCTGCGCATCCAGATATTTCGGGGCACTGTCAGGCTCGGCCTGATCCGGCACCAGCCTGGCCATCAGGGCGGCGAGCGGCCTGGAGAATGGCCAGGCAACTGCTGCCAGCAGAAGGTTGAAGGCAAGATGCGCATCGACCGGCAGCTTGGCCGGGCCAAAGGGCAGCATCTGGATGAGTTCCGCACCGTAGCCCGCCAGCGGCAGGGCGATGAGACAGCCGAGCGTGCGGATGGCGAGATTGCCGAGAGTGACGCGCCGCGCCGAAGCCGGGCCGGACAATGTCGCGACCACAGGCGGTATCG
Source organism: Rhizobium anhuiense bv. trifolii (assembly GCF_024346605.1). NCBI lineage: Bacteria > Pseudomonadati > Pseudomonadota > Alphaproteobacteria > Hyphomicrobiales > Rhizobiaceae > Rhizobium > Rhizobium anhuiense. The sequence continues at coordinate 3,689,871 of NZ_CP098803.1, read as the reverse complement.
CACCGCCGAGATTGGCGCCGAGCACGAGCACGATGACGAGTTCGGCAGAGACCACGCCGGCCGAGGCAAGCGACAGGATGAGCACCACCACCGCAAGGCTCGACGAGGACGCAAAGGCGAGTGCCGCCGAGACGATCATTGCCACGGGCAGGGCGCCGTCCAGCAGGCCGATGAAGGCCGCAAGGGCGGGAGAGGCGCGCATGGGCTCCGTCGCAAGGCCGAGAAGGTGCAGCGACAGCAGCATCAGCCCGATGCCGATCAGCGCCGTGCCGCCGCCCTGGCTGGTGCTGGAGCGGCCGCGGTAAAGCACGATGCCGGCGAGGATCAGAAGCGGGGAAAGCCATTCGATGCCGGTGGCGACGATCCAGGCTGTGATCGCGGTACCGACATTGGCGCCGAGCAGAACGATCTGCGCCATGCGCGGCTTGATCAGGTCACGTTCGACGAAGGAGGCGGTCATCAGCGCCGTTGCCGTCGAACTCTGCAGCGCGACCGTTGCAACGAGACCCGACAGGAAAGAACGAAGACTGCCGCGCGTACCGGTCGCCAGACCCGTTCTGAGGCGGGCTCCGAAGGCTCTGGATACGCCATCCTTTACCTGCGCGAGGCCGAACAGCAGCAGAGCCACGGCGCCGAACAGGTTGATCATGATGATTGTAGAGTCCATTTTGTTGTTTTTATTCTTCTTTCACAGATCTGGAGAAGTGCTGCTTTCCTCGCATAGCTATTCCAACTTATTGAAATCATGGAGGCCAATATTGAATTTTTGATTGCCCGGCTAATAAATATACGCTGGTTTCACAGATAGACAACGCTATTTTGCGACATATTCTGGAGCGGATCGGCAATTCCGCAGGCTTTGCTCCGCCGGCGCCGCGTTCGTCAGGTCCAGACGGTTTGGCGCATTGCCTCACCGACGATCATGGCGGCCGAAACAGCGACGTTGATCGAGCGCTGGCCGTCGACCATTGGGATCAGGATGCGTGCATCGGCTGCTTCATGGACCTGATCCGGCACGCCGGCGCTTTCGCGGCCGAAGAGCAGGATATCGTCCGGGCGGAAGGCAAAATCAGTGTAGCGCTCCGCCGCCTTGGTCGAGGCGAGGATCAGGCGGCCGCCGGTGGTCAGGCGCCACGCTTCGAAGCGGTCCCAATTGACATGGCGGGTGAGGGCCGCGGCGGCGATATAATCCATGCCGGCCCGTTTCAGGTTGCGGTCGGACACATCGAAGCCGGCGGGCTCGATCAAATCGACCGCGAAGCCAAGGCAGGCGGCAAGGCGCAGGATCGTGCCGGTATTGCCAGGAATATCCGGCTGATAGAGTGCCAGTCTGAGTAAAGTCATGATGCGCCGTCTTTCCGCTTTCGCCGTCAAAGGCCTAATGCAACTGTGATTTCGGCGCAACAGGGCGCGTTTTGACCAGGAAACGTTCAATTTACGGCAATACAGGGCTGGAATTTTCGCGGTTTTCGCGTTATCCATGCCTATCTTCAATCGCCAGCAGGGAGGGTCACAATGAATATTTTGCTCGATATGCGCCTTCCCGCCGTGATGCCGATTAAGGCGACACGCCGCCGCTAGTGCGCATTTCTTTCTGAAATCCCCCTTTTGATCCATTGTGCGGCTGTTTCGGCCTCGCCCCTTGAACGTTCGGTTCCCATATGTGCTTGCATGGCGCTGGGATGGCGCGAAGCCGGGAGCCGAAACGCTGACGTTTCGGAGCAATTTCATGTTTGGCTGGTTCGAACAGCGACTCAATCCCTTTCCGAGCGAGGAGCCTGTCGCCCCGCCGAAGGGTCTCTTTGCCTTCTGCTGGCATTACAGCAAGCCGGCAGCCCCCTGGCTCGGCCTGATGGCGCTGCTGACAGCGCTGATCGCCGTCGGCGAAGTGGCGCTGTTCCAGTTCCTGGGCGACATCGTCGACTGGCTGACCAATGCCGACCGCGCCACCTTCCTGCAGACGGAGGGTCACAAGCTTTTCTGGATGGCGGCGCTTGTGCTGGTCGGTCTGCCGCTGACGGCGGGGCTCGATTCTCTCATCATGCATCAGATGATGCTCGGCAATTATCCGATGATCGCACGCTGGCAGATGCACCGCTTCCTGCTGCGCCACAGCATGTCGTTCTTCGCCAACGAGTTTGCCGGGCGTGTCGCCACCAAGGTGATGCAGACGTCGCTCGCCGTGCGCGAGACGGTGATGAAGATCCTCGACGTCTTCGTCTATGTCGTGACGTACTTCCTGACGATGATCATCGTCATCGCAGCGGCCGACTGGCGGCTGATGATCCCGATCCTCGTCTGGCTCGCCGTCTATATCAGCATCGTCGCCTATTTCGTGCCACGGCTTCGCAAGATCGCGGCCGCCCAGGCGGATGCGCGCTCGATGATGACGGGGCGCGTGGTCGACAGCTATACGAATATCGCCACCGTCAAGCTGTTTTCGCATGCGGGCCGCGAGGAGGTCTATGCCAAGGAGGGCATGGATGAGTTCCTGCAGACCGTGCACAAGCAGATGCGCAAGGTGACGCTCTTCCACATCAGCGTCTATCTGAACAACTGCGTTGCGCTCTTCGTCATTTCGGGCCTGTCGATCTGGTTCTGGCTGAACGGAGCGATCTCCGTCGGCGCCATCGCCATCGCCATTGGTCTTGCCATGCGCGTCAACGGCATGTCGCAATGGATCATGTGGGAAGTCTCGGCGCTGTTCGAGAATATCGGCACGGTCTATGACGGCATGGAGATGATGAGCAAGCAACACGACATCGTCGACAAGCCGGGCGCGCCCACCTTGACGGCGAAGAAGGGCGCGATCCACTACGACCGCATCCGCTTCCACTACGGCAAGAGCAAGGGTGTCGTCGACAATCTGTCGCTCGACATCAAGGCGGGCGAGAAGGTCGGCCTGGTCGGCCGCTCGGGCGCCGGTAAGACGACGCTGATGAACCTGCTGCTGCGCTTCTACGACCTGGAGGCCGGCCGCATCACCATCGACGGGCAGGACATCGCCGGCGTCTCGCAGGAAAGCCTGCGCTCGCTGATCGGCGTGGTGACGCAGGATACGTCGCTGCTACATCGCTCGATCCGCGACAACATCGCCTATGGCCGTCCCGATGCCTCGGACGTCGAGATAATCGAGGCCGCCAAACGTGCGAATGCCTGGGAGTTCATCGAAGGCCTCGTCGACATGCAGGGCCGCGAGGGGCTCGACGCGCAGGTCGGCGAACGCGGCGTCAAGCTGTCTGGCGGTCAGCGGCAGCGCATCGCGATCGCCCGCGTTTTCCTGAAGGACGCGCCGATCCTGGTGCTCGACGAGGCAACTTCGGCGCTCGATTCGGAAGTCGAAGCGGCAATCCAGGAGAACCTCTTTGCCCTGATGGAGGGCAAGACGGTGATCGCGATCGCCCACCGGCTTTCGACGCTGACGGAGATGGACCGGCTGATCGTGCTCGACAAAGGCCGGATCATCGAGGCCGGCTCGCACAGCGAACTGATCGAGGGCGGCGGTATCTATGCCGACCTCTGGAACCGCCAGTCCGGCGGCTTCCTCTCCGATCACGCCGAGGAAGCGGAAGAGGCTGCGGAATAAGATGAAAGAGGCCCTCCCTGCGAAAGCGGGGAGGGCCTCTTGAATTCTCAGGGTCGCTTCGAATTTGCCGGCGCGTTTGCTATCCGTTCAAAGGCTGTCGGCCCAGTCGATCGCGCGGTGGTGTTCGATCAGGACGATGGTGTTGGCGGCGGCGATCGTGCGCAGCGCCGTGATGCGGCGGCGCTCCTCCTGGTCGATCCAGGCGGTGATGGCCTCGGTGACGATTTCGTCGCGCGGCTGCGCCAGGTCGATGGCCAGGGCATCCAGCCTCTCTGCAAGCGGAAGCGGAATATGCGCATCGAGCATTTTCGTTTCCATGGACCTTCTCTCCGGTGACACGCGATCGTAACGTCAGATTGTGACGGGTTCGGGGGCAGTCAATGGCGATGCCGCCGATGTTATCGTTTATTACAAAAATATAAGATTGCGTCCGCTTTTCATTCTCTTTGCCGCTCCCCTCAATCCGCCTATATCGCTTCTATGTTCCTGCGCCCCATCCTCCGCCTGTTCGAAACCTGGATCGATCCGTTCCGTCCACGCGCCAATCTCCAGCCGCCGCGCTCGACGCTCGGCTTCGTCTGGTTCTATATCGGCCAGGCGAGGATGCCGTTCATCGCCATGCTCGTTCTCGGCGGGACATCGGCGGCAATCGAGGCGGCGCTCTTCTGGTTCGTCGGCCGGCTGGTCGATATCCTCGGCAGTATCAAGCCCGGCGCCGGCTGGAGCGGACTTCTCGCAGCCCATGGCGGCGAACTGTTCGGCATGCTCGCCCTCATCGGGGTCGTGCGCTTCGTCGTCGCCTTCCTGATCGCGCTCGTCGATCAGCAGGTGATCACGCCTGGTTTCTATAATCTAGCACGCTGGCAGTCCTATCTCCATGTCTCCCGCCAGTCTTTATCGTTCTTTCAGAGCGATTTCTCCGGACGTATCGTCACCAAGGTCTGGTCGGCCGGGCAGGCAACCGGCGATCTCGTCACCTCGCTGATGGAAAGCGTCTGGTTCGTCGGCATCTATGCCGTAACGACGCTCGTGCTCGTCGCCCGGCTGGACTTCTCCCTTGCCGCCGTCGTGCTGTTCTGGCTTGGCGCCTTCAGCCTGCTTGCCCGCCACTTCGTTCCGCGAATTCGCCATCATTCCCGCGAAACGGCGGAAGCCGGATCGATGCTGAATGGCCGGATGGTCGATTCCTACAGCAACATGCAGACGCTGAAGCTGTTTGCGCGCGATGAGGAGAGCGACCGCTATATGCGGCAGGGCTTCGATATCTATCAGGATACGGTGCTGCGTTTCACGCGGTTCATCACTGGTGTCAGGGCCTCCATGGCGCTGCTCTCCGGCCTGATGATCGTGACGATGGCGGGGCTGAGCGTCGACTTGTGGCTGCGCGGCCTGGTCAGTTCCGGTGCTGTGGCATTCTCGTTGGCGCTGGTGCTCCGGCTGAATTTCCTGCTCGGACGGCTGATGACGCAGTTCAACGGCATCATGCGCAATCTCGGCACCATCCAGAACGCCGCCGAACTGATCTCGCAGCCGCTGGGGCTCGTCGACCGGGCCGATGCCAAAAACCTGGTGATCCGCCATCCCGGCATCCGCTTCGACAATGTTTCCTTCCGCTACGGCAAGGGTCATCAGCCGGTCGTCGAGAATTTCTCTCTGACCATCCGACCGGGCGAAAAGGTCGGAATCGTCGGCCGTTCGGGCGCGGGGAAGTCGACCCTGATGAACCTGCTTCTAAGACTCTACGACATCCAGGACGGCCGCATTCTCATCGACGGCCAGGATATTGCAGCCGTGACGCAGGAATCGCTCAGGATGCAGATCGGCGTCGTCAGCCAGGACACTTCGCTGCTGCACCGTTCGGTGCGTGACAATATCCTGTTCGGACGGCCGGATGCCGGCGAGGAGGGGCTGGTCGAGGCGGCCAAGCGCGCCGAAGCCATCGACTTCATCGCCCGCCTGCAGGATCAGCAGGGCCGCAGAGGTTTCGATGCGCATGTCGGAGAGCGCGGTGTCAAACTGTCTGGCGGGCAGCGCCAGCGCATCGCCATTGCCCGCGTCATGCTGAAGGATGCCCCGATCCTTGTTCTCGACGAGGCGACGTCGGCGCTCGATTCGGAGGTGGAGGAAGCGATCCAGTCCAATCTCCACCGGATCATGGAAGGCAAGACGGTGCTTGCGATCGCCCATCGGCTGTCGACGATCGCCGCACTCGACCGGCTGATCGTCGTCGATCTCGGCCGGATCATCGAGGAGGGCAGCCATGACGAACTGCTTCGCCGCGGCGGGCTCTATGCCGAACTTTGGGCACGCCAGTCCGGCGGCTTCCTCGCGACGGACGAGGATGTGGGCTCAAGGGTCGACGACGAATTCCGCCATGAGGCCAAAATGGTTTGATCCGAAACTGTCCTCGATGCGGCGGACCGATTTCAGCCGCAGGGGCGCCCTGCTGAAGATATGATCGATCGGAATGCCGAAAGCACCGGCGCGGATTGGCCATGTCGCCGGCTCCAGCGATGCCGTGCCCAGGCCCTGGCTGCGCATGAGATACTGCACGTCGGGCGCCAGAATCGACGTATTGAAATCACCGGCAAGAACGAGCGGTCCCGGCAGGGAAGGGATAATCTCCGCGAGGTCTGCGATCTCAAGGCCGTGGAATTCGTCGTAATAGGGTTTGGTCAGGTGCGCGGCGAGGAAATTGACCTTCTGGCCGTCGAAATCGATCGTCGAGATCGTCAGCCGGTTGCGCCATAGGAGCCCGAGGCTGCGGATACGAGGTTCGATAAGCGGGCGCTTCGACAGGACCAGCGTATCGCATTGCTCCATGCCGACACCGCAGCCGATGTAATAAGGGTAGGTCTTCAACAGCCGCGGCAATTCCGACAGCAGCGGTTCGGCCTCCAGGATGTTGACGACGTCGGCGCCTGAGGCAATGGCCATGTCGGCGATCGCTGCCCCGTTCGCGAAATTATCGTTCTCGATATTGAAGGACATCAGCTTGAAGAGGACCGGGCGGCTTTGATCGACCGCGGGCTCGACGAATTCGCGCATCATCACGGCGCCGTGGACGGCAAGAACCAGCGATACGCCGAGCGTCAGAAACCCATACCAGTGCCGCTTGACGAGAAGGGCCCCGATCGAGGCGGCCGCCGCGGCCGCCGCCAGATGGAGCTGGAAGCTGTAAAAGAAGGAAAGCAGGTAGAAATCTTTGACATAGCGCAGAGAGACGATGGCGAGGACGAGGGTGGTGAGGACGCTCAATACGCAAAAAATCGTGTCTCTCATCCGCTCCGGTCCGGCTCGCTGGCGTGGTTGTGACTGCGCCTATCACGCCGGCTTTTTTGTTGCAATGCAACATAATGGCGAGCGCGTGTTTGCCTTAAAAAATTCATCCGAAATTTCCCGCGACATTGTGCCCTCATCCCCTTGTCAAGGCTGGACATAATTTGCGATCAAGCATAGAACGCGCCGGATTGCCGGGGAATCTATGGCCGAATTGTGTCCAGAGAGATTCGCCGGTAGAGGGGGTAGGGCGGAATTCCGCGAAAATTGCGCAGAGGATGTTAGCCGTGAGCGAACACGAAACGACAAGCGAGGGCATGGGCGAACCCACTCGCCGTGATTTCCTTTATCTCACCACTGGTATGGCAGGCGCCGTCGGCGCCGTTTCGGTCGCTTGGCCGTTCATCGATCAGATGCGTCCTGATGCTTCGACGCTCGCTCTCGCCTCCATCGAAGTCGACGTTGCCAGCCTCGAGCCCGGCATGTCGCTGACGGTCAAATGGCGCGGCAAGCCGATCTTCATCCGTAACCGTACCCCGGAAGAAGTGACGGCCGCAGCCGATGTTCCGCTGTCGGACCTCAAGGATCCGGTCGCGCGCAATGCAAACCTTCCTGTCGACGCTCAGGCAACGGGTGTTGACCGTTCGGGCGGCAAGGGCAAGGAAAACTGGATCGTCATGATCGGCACCTGCACACATCTCGGCTGCGTGCCGCTCGGCCAGGCCGGCGAATACAATGGTTGGTTCTGTCCCTGCCATGGCTCGGTCTACGACACGGCCGGCCGTATTCGTAAGGGTCCTGCGCCGCAGAACCTGGCGATTCCGACCTTTTCATTTTTGTCCGATACCAAAATCAAGATCGGTTGAGGGGAGACTGATTAATGAGTGGCCATTCCAGCTACGAGCCATCAACCGGCCTCGAGAAATGGGTCGATGCGCGCCTTCCGCTGCCGCGCATGGTCTATGACAGCTTCATCGCCTATCCGGTTCCGCGTAACCTGAACTATGCCTACACCTTCGGCGCCATGCTCGCCGTCATGCTGGTGGTGCAGATCCTGACGGGTGTCACGCTCGCCATGCACTACGCCGCCGACACGACGATCGCCTTCAACTCCGTTGAAAAGATCATGCGCGACGTCAACCACGGCTGGCTGCTGCGCTACATGCATGCCAACGGCGCATCCTTCTTCTTCGTTGCCGTCTACCTGCACATCGCCCGCGGTCTTTACTACGGCTCCTACAAGGCGCCGCGCGAAATCCTCTGGATCCTTGGCGTGGTCATCTACCTCCTGATGATGGCGACCGGTTTCATGGGCTACGTCCTGCCCTGGGGCCAGATGTCCTTCTGGGGTGCGACGGTCATTACCGGCTTCTTCTCGGCTTTCCCGCTGGTCGGCGAATGGATCCAGCAGTTCCTGCTCGGCGGCTTTGCCGTCGACCAGCCGACGCTGAACCGCTTCTTCTCGCTGCACTACCTGCTGCCCTTCATGATCGCCGGCGTCGTCGTCCTGCACATCTGGGCGCTGCATGTCGTCGGCCAGACCAACCCGACGGGCGTCGAGGTCAAGACGAAGACCGACACGGTTCGCTTCACGCCCTATGCGACGATGAAGGATGCGCTCGGCGTTTCGGTCTTCCTGCTGGTCTATGCCTATTTCGTCTTCTACCTGCCGAACTTCCTCGGCCATGCCGACAACTACATCCCGGCTGACCCGTTGAAGACGCCGGCCCACATCGTTCCGGAATGGTACTTCCTGCCCTTCTACGCGATGCTGCGCTCGATCACCTTCAATATCGGCCCGATCGACTCCAAGCTCGGCGGCGTGCTGGTGATGTTCGGCGCGATCATCGTGCTGTTCTTCCTGCCGTGGCTCGATACCTCGAAGGTCCGTTCGGCCGTCTACCGCCCCTGGTACAAGCTGTTCTACTGGCTGTTCGTGATCAATGCGATCATCCTCGGCTGGCTCGGTTCGCAGCCGGCGGAAGGGCTGTTCACCACGATCTCGCAGATCTGCACACTCCTCTACTTCGCTTTCTTCCTGGTCGCGATGCCAGTTCTAGGCCTGGTGGAAACGCCGCGCCGTATCCCGAACTCGATCACCGAAGCGGTGCTCGAAAAGCGCAACAAGACAGCTGCCGCCAGTGCAGCGGCCAATGCGTAAGCGCGCGACGGAAGGGAATAGAAATATGAAAACGCTTGTTGCAAGCATTCTGCCGCTCGCCGTCGCTGTCGTTCTCGGCAGCGCAGCCTTCGCCGAGGAAGCGGCGCCCGCGAATGGAGCAGCACCTGCCCATCACGAGGAAGGCGCGACGCCGCACTATCCGCTGAAGGAGCCGAAAGAGGAGGAATGGAGCTTTGCCGGACCGTTCGGTCATTACGACAAGGCTCAGCTTCAGCGCGGCCTCAAAGTCTATACCGAAGTCTGTTCCGCCTGCCATTCGATGAACCTTGTGCCTTTCCGCATGCTCGACGAGCTCGGTTATTCCGAGGCGCAGGTGAAGGCTTTCGCCGCGAATTACGAGGTCCAGGATGGCCCGAACGCCGCCGGCGAGATGTTTACCCGCAAGGCGGTCCCTTCCGATCACTTCCCGTCGCCTTTCCCCAATGCGGAAGCGGCGGCTGCTTCCAACAATGGCGCGGCTCCGCCCGACTTTTCGTTGATCGCAAAGGCCCGCGAGGTCGAGCGCGGTTTCCCGCAATTCGTCTTCGATATCTTCACCCAATATCAGGAAAGCGGACCGGACTACATCCACTCGCTGCTGACCGGCTATGAAGAGCCGCCGGCCGGTTTCCAGGTGCCTCAGGGTGGACATTATAACCCTTATTTCCATGCCGCCGCCGTCCTCGCCATGCCGAAGCCGCTCTCCGACGGCCAGGTGACCTATGACGACGGCGCGCCGGCGACCGTCGAGCAGTATTCCAGGGACGTTTCCGCCTTCCTGATGTGGGCCGCCGAGCCGCATCTCGAAGAGCGCAAGCGCACCGGCTTCATGGTCATGATCTTCCTGGCGATCTTCACGGTGCTGATCTACCTGACGAAGCGCTCGGTTTACGCCAACAAGGAACACTGAGCGTTCCCTACCGGAATTCGAAAGGCGGCTTGCAGGCCGCCTTTTTTGTTGGTTCCATTCCTGTCAATTGATAGGGTGCGGCCAGTTTCATGCGCTCGCAGATATGGATTTTCCATGGACAATACGACTTCGGAGCTCGCAGCCAGCATCCGCTCCATTCCCGACTATCCCAAGCCGGGCATCATCTTCCGTGACATCACCACGCTGCTCGGCAACCCCCGCGCTTTCCGCCGAGCAGTCGACGAACTCGTGCAGCCCTATGCGGGCATGAAGATCGACAAGATCGCCGGCATGGAGGCGCGCGGCTTCATCCTCGGCGGCGCGGTGGCGCACCAGCTTTCCTCGGGCTTTGTGCCGATCCGCAAGAAGGGCAAGCTGCCGCACGAGACCGTGCGCATCGCCTACAGCCTGGAATATGGCGTCGACGAGATGGAGATGCATCGCGATGCGGTGCAGCCCGGCGAGAAGGTGATCCTGGTCGACGACCTGATCGCTACCGGCGGCACGGCGGTGGGTGCCACGAAGCTGCTGCGCCAAATCGGCGCCGAAGTGGTCGGCACCTGCTTCGTCATCGATCTGCCGGATCTCGGCGGCCGCAAGAAGCTGGAAGAGCTCGGCGTCGTCGTGCACACGCTGGTCGAATTCTCCGGTCACTGAGTCTGTGGCTACTATGCGGCAGCGTCAGTCGAATTCGAGCACGCTGCTTTCGAAGCGGATTACGGCATCGCCGTTTTGATCGACGCCCTCGCAGAGGATGGTGTTGAGGTGCCAGCCCGGCCGCGACGCGAGCGGCCGGCTGGCGAGGAAGGCGACGGAATAGGTGACGACGTCGCCTGCGAAGACCGGCCGCAGCCATTGCAACTTCTGGAAGCCGGGCGAGGGGCCGAGGTTCGGCGACGTCAGGCCCTCCTGCGCGAGTGCGGCGCTCTGCCTTTCCCAAAAGGCGAGGAAGGTCCGCATCCAGGCGGCCGTGGTGTGCCAGCCCGAAGCGCAGAGGCCGCCGAAGAGCGTGTCTTTGGCGGCTTCCTTGTCGATGTGGAAACGCTGCGGATCGTAGCGCGTCGCGAAACGGATGATGTTTTCTTCGGTAAAGGCGTAGCTGCCGATCTCGACCTTCTCGCCGACGGCGTAAAGTTCCGACATTCTCATGCTGACAGCTCCGAGGTGGGACGCATACGGATCATCACCGAATTCTCCGAGACGCAGACGAGTTCGCCGCGCTGGTTTCCGACCTCATGACGAAACTTGACGATGCCCATTCCGGCGCGCGAGCGCATCGGCCGGGCTTCGAGGACGGTCGAATGGCCAGACAGCGTGTCGCCGGCAAGCACCGGCTTGCGCCATTCCATCAGATCGACGCCCGGTGCACCCTCGCAGAGCGAATGCAGCACATAGCTGTCGGCCATCATGCGCATGAACATCGAAGAGGTGTGCCATCCGGACGCGGCGAGCCCCCCGAGAATGCTGGCGCGGCCGGCCGCCTCATCGAGATGCATCGGCTGCGGGTCGAATTCGCTTGCGAACTCAATGATTTCCTCAGCGATCACCAGCTTCGGGCCGAGCGCGAAGCGGCGGCCGGGCTGGAAATCCTCGAAGGAAAGCTTTTCTGCCGACATTCGCTCCTCCCGCCATATGCAGCGCACAATGCTTACAATAGCATCCGCGCGGGCTCAATGATTCCGGGGAGATAAACCGGCATGACGGAACTGAGGTCGATACTCGACGAGGCGGGGCGCCAGGGACTGATTTCGCCGGAGGCCGGAGAGCGGCTTCTGCCGTTTCTGATCGCGCACGGTGTGGCCGTCGCCGAGGCGCAGCCGGTAATGGCGGCTGAAGGACAGGCCTGGTCGGATACGGAGACGCCGCGTTTCGTGCGCGGCTTCCACGACGTGCTGATCACCATCGGCGTCGTCGTGGCGCTCGGCGGCCTCTGGGGGCTTGCGCCGCTTTACGCGGTGCCGCCCGCTATCCTCGTGCTTTCGGAAATTCTCGTGCGGCGTCAGCGGCTCGCCCTGCCGGCCGTCGGCTTGACGATCGCGCTGTTCTGCTGGACATTTTTGCTGATGTCCCGTGTCTTTACGCCGTGGACCTTCGAGATAGGGGCGGACCTCACGCAGTTCATTGCCGGCTTCCCGATCCTTCTCGGCATCTACTATGCCCGCTATCGCGTGCCCTTGACGCTGGCGCTCGCCATCATGTCGATACTTGCCCTGGTGCTCACCCTGCTTTTACGTTTAGCGCAATGGCTAAGCGGCAATCCCGCATTTTTCGTCGACCATCTTGCCCTGCTGGCTGCGGTGTCCCTCGTCTGCGCGCTCGGCCTCTTCGCGATGGCGCTCTATTTCGATCTCGGCGACCGGCTGCGCCGGACGACGCGCTCGGATATTGCTTTCTGGCTGCATCTCGGTGCGGCGCCGGCGCTGCTCTACAGCACCGTTTCTCTGCTGTCTCTAGGAGAAGGCGGCCGTATCTTCGACCTGGCGAACATGTCGGCCCAGACCCCCGTGGTCGTCGCGACCGTGGCGGCGCTGATGCTGATCGGTCTGATCATCGATCGCCGCGCTTTCGTCACCTCGGGGCTGCTATCACTCGGTGTTGCGATCTTCAGCGTCTTCCGGCACGGAAGCGCGACTGTCGACACCTACATCTTCACGACGCTGATCGTCGTGGGCGCGATCGTTCTCATTATCGGAACAGGCTGGATGCCACTGCGACGGCTGGTGCTGCGGGCACTGCCCCCGGCAATCGCAAACAGGCTGCCGCCTGGTTAAGGCGGCAGCATTTCTTATTTAGGTGTTGAAGCGGAAATGGATGACGTCGCCGTCCTGGACGACGTATTCCTTGCCTTCGTCACGCGCCTTGCCGGCATCCTTGGCGCCGACTTCGCCGTTGTATTTGATGTAATCGTCATAGGCGATGGTGTTGGCGCGGATGAAGCCGCGTTCGAAATCCGAATGGATAACGCCGGCGGCCTGCGGCGCCTTGGTGCCGCGCTCGATCGTCCAGGCCCGCGTTTCCTTCGGGCCGACGGTGAAATAGGTGATGAGGTGGAGCAGCTTGTAGCCGGCGCGGATCAGCCGGTCGAGGCCCGCCTCGTCAAGGTCGAGGGCGGAGAGGAATTCCTTGGCTTCATCCTCGGGAAGCTGGGCGACCTCGGCCTCGATCGCCGCCGAGATGACGACGGTTTCGGCACCCTGTTCCCGAGCCATAACGGCGACAGCCTCGGTGAATTCATTGCCTGTCGAAGCCTCGGCCTCAGCGACGTTGCAGACATAGAGGACCGGATGCGAGGTCAGAAGGTTGAGGCCCTTGAGGATGGCGATTTCCTCGGCATCGAGCGTCGACAGCAGCGTGCGTACCGGCTTGCCCTCGTTGAGCAGTTTCAGCGAGGCTTCCATGATCGGCAGCATCGCCGTCGAATCCTTGTCCTTGCTGGTGGCGCGCTTGCGCGTCTGCTCGGTGCGGCGCTCCAGGCTTTCGAGATCGGCGAGCATCAGTTCCGTCTCGATCGTCTCGGCATCGGCGACGGGATTGATGCGGCCTTCGACATGGGTGATGTCGCTGTCTTCGAAGCAGCGCAGCACGTGGACGATGGCATCGACCTCGCGGATATTGGCGAGGAACTGGTTGCCGAGACCTTCACCCTTCGAGGCGCCGCGCACAAGGCCGGCAATGTCGACGAAGGAGATGCGGGTCGGGATCAGTTCCTTCGACTTGGCGATGTCGGCAAGCTTGCGCATGCGCGGATCGGGCACGGCGACTTCGCCGGTGTTCGGCTCGATGGTGCAGAAGGGATAGTTTGCCGCTTGCGCAGCCGCCGTCTTGGTGAGCGCGTTGAAGAGGGTCGATTTGCCGACGTTCGGCAGACCGACGATGCCGCATTTGAAGCCCATGGCTAAAACCTGCTGTTCTTGAATTCCTTGCTGGTGCCTATGGGATAAAGGAGCAATATGGTCAAGTCTTAGAGAGCTTTTACCGCTGCTCACTTGCCGATGGATCGGTGCTGGCCTATTTTTGAATGCGACTGAGATTTTCGACGCATTGCGGATTTCACCAGAATGCCAGGTCACTCCCACGCAGATGCAATTGCTTCTCTCTGCGCCGAAGCCGGGGACTAGATCCTGCCTGTTTGAGGCCGGGAGCTGTGGCGGCTGACCGTCGAAAATTCGTCATCGACACTGATTAGCTGGTTTGAACATTCCTGACCCCATGTCATCAACGGCTGGATTTTTCCGATGAGTGACAATGACATTGCCCTGAAACCGAAGACCAAGGTGAGGCCGAAGCTGGATAAGCCGAAGCTCTACAAGGTCATTCTCGTTAATGACGATTATACGCCGCGCGAATTCGTCATCGTGATCTTGAAGGCCGTGTTCCGCATGAGCGAGGAGACGGGCTACCGGGTGATGATAACAGCGCACAAGCTCGGTTCCTGCGTGGTCGTGGTCTGCGCCAGGGATATCGCCGAGACCAAGGCCAAGGAGGGCATCGACCTTGCCAAGGGCATGGGCTTTCCGCTGATGTTCACAACGGAGCCGGAAGAATAGATGCTGCGGATTCAGGTGCTGCGGATCTGATAGCCGGTCTTGTCCTGCACGAAGCCGCAATTCTCGTAGAAGCGCAGGGTCGCCGGGTTTTTCGAGCCGGTGAGCAGCATCACCTTGTAGCAGCCAGCTTTCCAGGCCTCCGTCACGGCATGGCCGATGACGGCGCCGGCATAACCGCGCCGACGGTGATCGGCGTGGGTGACGACGTTTTCAATCAGGGCATAGGAGGCGCCGTTCCGCGTCAGGTTCGGCACGACGATCAGCGTGACGGTGGCCGCAGCGAGATCGCCGGCAAAGCCGATGAAGAGGGTCATGCCGGGTTGGGCGAGGATGGCGGAGAAGCGCTCTTCGGCCATGGCCTTGTCGAGAACCGGATCGGTCGAATTCAAATGCTGGTAGAGGGTGATCAGCCCGGGAAGATCGCCGACGGCGGCCGGGCGGATGGCGAAATCCTGGTCCTGGTCGTGAACCGGCACCGACCTCATTCCCCCTTGTTGCCGAACATCTTCTTCAACATGTCGGCCATCGGGCCGCTGGCCGGCAGCTTCGGCTGATTGTGGTTGCGGGCCTGATGGATATGCGACTGGCCGGCCGGCTTCTTTTCGGTATTCTTGTTTTCCTTCCGCGGCTTCTCTTCCTCGGCCTTGCCGCCGAGCGCCAGCGCGATCTTGTTCATCAGCTGCGAATCCTCGTTTCGCACCAGCATGTCGGCATTGTCGGCGAGGGTGTCGAGAAGCGGCTCCAGCCAGACCTTGTCGGCCTTGGCGAAATCGCCGAGCACGTGGTTCTGCACCATTTCCTTGACGCCCGGATGGCCGATGCCGAGGCGCAGCCGCCGGTACTCCCGGCCGCAATGGGCGTCCAGCGACCTGATGCCGTTATGGCCGCCATGGCCGCCGCCGGTCTTAAGCCGCGCCTTGCCCGGGGCAAGATCGAGTTCGTCGTAGATCGCGACGAGGTCGGCGGGCTGGAGCTTGTAGAAACGCATCGCCTCGCCGACGGATTCGCCGGAGAGATTCATGAAGGTCTGCGGCTTGATCAGCAGCACCTTCTCGCCGCCGATCTCGCCCTCGGCGATCTCGGCCCTGAATTTCTTCGACCAGGGCGAGAAGCTGTGGCGCCGATGAATGGCGTCGACGGCCATGAAGCCGATATTGTGGCGGTTGCCGGCGTATTTGCCGCCAGGATTGCCGAGACCCGCGATGATCAGCATGGTCTGTTTTTCCTTGCTAGAATTTCCCGCCGTTCACCACCTGTAAATGACCGCAAAGTCAAGCGGAAAGGGCAGTATCTGTCGCAGTCACTGCGACAGATTCATGCCGTATTTCAGGAAGATCTGCTTCTGGTCGCCATCGGCGATCAGCTTGTCGAGGGCAGCTTGCATCTTGACGAGCAGATCGTCCGGAAAGCTCTTCTCGCAGGCGATGCTCATCGGCTGGGCGGAGAGCACGGTCACCATCTCCACCGGCTGGTCGGCCTTCAGCTTTTCGAAATAGAGTTCGGAGATCGGCATCATGTCGATGCGTCCGCCGAGCAGCTTGCGCAGCGTCGCGTTGAAGTCGCTGGCGACATCGAGCTTGGTGAAGCCTTTCTCTTTCAGGATCGTCTCGGTGTAATCCTCACGCTGAGTGCCGACCGTATATTTCTTTGCCTCTTCCAGATTGTTGGCGATGACGCCCGAGCCCTTGCGGGTGATCAGGATGTTGCGGTCGATGAGCAGCGGCTCGACCCATTTGAACAGCGGGTCGCGTGCGCCGTTGTGGGCGGTTGCGAAGACACAGGTCATCGGCGCTGTGCGGGCAAGGCCGAAAGCGCGCGCCCAGGGCATGATCTCGATCGTGTAGTCGACGCCGATCGCGGCCATCACCTTTTCGACCTGCTCGACGGTGGCGCCCTTGATCTCCTTGCCTTCGCGATAATTGAAGGGGGCATAGTCCTCAGTCGTGAAGGTCACGGTTTGCGCATGGGCGGCGCAGGGCAGCGCCAGGCATGCGAGAAGCAGGAGCTTTTTCATCATATCATCTCCTTCGTTCTTCATTCACGAGGCGCGTGCCACGGCCGATTGTGAGCCTACCAGTTGCTCGATGAGCGCGGTTGCATGCTGCGGACGATGGAAGAGGTAGCCCTGGCCGTAGTCAAGCCCCATCTGATGGAGCGTGCGGCATTCCTCTTCGGTCTCGATGCCCTCGGCAATGACGGTGCAGTTCATTTTGTGCGAAAGCGTGGTGATGCCTTCGATCAGCATGCGGCTCTTCTGGCGTACGTCGTCGTCACCGTCGTTGATCGCACGGGTGAAGGACTGGTCGATCTTGATGATGTCGACGGGGAAGCGGTTGAGGTAGCTCAGCGACGAATAGCCGGTGCCGAAGTCGTCGAGCGCGATGCGGCAGCCGAAGCGACGGAGTTCCGTGACGATCATGCGGATCTGCGGGTTGTCGTGCATCAGCACGGCTTCGGTGATTTCGACGACAATGCGCTCAGGACGGATGCCGTGGCGACCCACAATGGCGGCAAGACGGGCCGGCAGCGCCGGCTCGAACTGCAGCGGCGAGAAGTTGATGGCGAGATAGGTATCCTGCATGCCCGATATGCGGGAAATCTTCGCGAGGTTGGCGATCGCCTTTTCCATGATGACGTTGCCGACCCGGACGATCTTTGCCGTCTCCTCGGCGACGCTGATGATCTCGGCCGGCGGCATCAAGCCCTTCTGCGGATGGTTGAGGCGCATCAGCGCCTCGAAACCGGCAATGCCGCGGCCGTTCAGGTTGACGATCGGTTGCAGGAAGGCCTCGAACCAGTTGTCGACGAGGCCGGCTTCGATATTGGCCTCGATCTCGGCGCGGCTGCGGGCGCGGTCGAGCATGGCGTTGTCGAAGAGCTGCGCGCCGTTCTTGCCGTCGCGTTTCTTGGCATACATCGCCATGTCGGATTTCTGCAGCAGTTCGGCCGCGGTCGCCGCATGGTGCGGATAGATGGCGATGCCGACGGAAGCGCTCAGATGCATGTCCGGGGTGAAGGGCGTTTCGAAGATCGAGGCGATCTGTTCGCACATCACCTTGGCGCGTTTTGCGGCGTCCTTGGCCGGCAGCAGGATGGCAAATTCGTCGCCGCCGAGACGGGCCGCTTCGTCGGAGGGGGCAAGATGGGTCTTCAGACGCTCGACGAGTTCGATCAGCGCCATGTCGCCGGCGGCATGGCCCATATTGTCGTTGATCCACTTGAAGCGATCGAGATCGACGAAGAGACAGGCGAGTTCCTGGCCGGCGGCGTCGGCGGCGGCGATCTTGTTGTCGAGGACGGCTTCGAAGCCCTGGCGATTGAGAAGGCCGGTCAGGTGATCGGTGATTGCCTGGCGGTGGTTGCGGTCCTCGGAGGCCTTGAGTTCGGTCACATCGGTCATGACCGAGAGCGACAGGCGGTCATGAGCGCCGGCTCCCGCTTCCGATTCCATGATGAGGACGTCCATGGTGCGGCCGTCCAGGCAGACGAACTTGACGGTGACGGTCATGCCGCTTTCGGCGAGGCGGCGCTTGACGAATTTGTCGCGGGTGTTTGATGTGACGAGATCGCCGAAATTGCGGCCGATGACGGCGGCGCGGTTATACCCTGTCGCAAGCAGCCAGTAATCGCTGACGGCGGTGATGCGGTCCTCCTCGTCGAGCGAGAAGAGCATGGCGGGCGTCAGATTGTAGATGTCGGTGGCGCGGCGGTGGGCAAGCTTCAGCTCCTTTTCCTCGCTTTCAAGCTTGGTCTGCATCTCGTTGAAGCTGCGGGCCAACCGTCCCATTTCGTCGTTCGACTGCCAGTCGACATGATGGCGGGAGCCCAGCTGGCGGGTGGCCTCGATCGCCGCCGTCAGCCGCATCAGCGGCTGGATGACGAAGAAACGGTTGCCGATCAGTGCCGTGCCGAAAACGGTCAGTACCGCGAAAATGAAGATCGAGATGAAGACGACTTCTTCCTGCTTCAGGCCGGAAAACAGGCCGAGTGCCGGATAATAGACGCTGATGCTGCCGAGGTTCTTCGGACCGTCAACGGTGTTGTAGATGATGGCGCGTGACACCTGCACGAGCTGGCCGTCGAAGGAGCGCGGAATGGTGGACTGGCTGACGTCGAGCTGGCCTGACTGATCCCGCACCTCGACCTTGACGATGGCACCCTGGGAAACGACCGTCGCGCTGATCTGGGTGACGCTGTCCTCATCGAGGTCCCACAGGGGTTTGGCCAGCGCCTGGGCATTGGCGACAAGAAGAACGGAGATATGGTCGCGTATTTCCTTATCGGCCCGTTCCGAGGAAAGAAAAAGGAAGAGAACAAAAAGCGGAGCGACAAAAACAAGCAGCGCACCGCAAACTATCGCAAAAAATCTGTTCTCAACGGAATTGTTCATGGTTCCGTTTACTCCCCCAGGCCGGCCATATTTCCTGTCGCGCGTCAAGGCGGGCTTCTTCGCAGCTGACGAAGCATGCTTTCACGAATTTGTTAAATGTTGCTGAAACGGGGCAGTTGCCGGGCAATGAAAAGCCCGCTTTCCAGGGGAAAGCGGGCCATATGCTTTACAAATTGGTCGAAGCGATCAGGCTTCGGCTTCGCCTTCGGCAGCAGTCTCGTCGATGCCGGCAGCCGGGGCAATGATGGTCGCGATCGTGAAGTCGCGGTCGATGACCGGGGTGACGCCCTTCGGCAGGGTGACTTCCGAAATATGGATGCTGTCGCCGATCTTCTTGCCGCTGAGGTCGACATTGAAGAATTCCGGGATCGCATCGGCCGGGCAATGAACTTCGACTTCATGGCGAACGATGTTCAGAACGCCGCCGACCTTGATGCCCGGGGATTTCGCTTCGTTGACGAAGTGAACCGGGATTTCGACGCTCACCTGGGTGT
Organism: Rhizobium anhuiense bv. trifolii; assembly: GCF_024346605.1. Classification (NCBI taxonomy): domain Bacteria; kingdom Pseudomonadati; phylum Pseudomonadota; class Alphaproteobacteria; order Hyphomicrobiales; family Rhizobiaceae; genus Rhizobium; species Rhizobium anhuiense. Next base: position 3,670,504 of record NZ_CP098803.1, on the reverse strand, counting down.
TACCGGAGACGCGCAGGAAATCGACATGCATCGTGAAGTCGCGGACCGGATCGAGCTGATAGTCCTTCGGCAGAACCTTGTACTTCTTGCCGCCGACTTCGATCGTCGCCACGGTGGTCATGAAACCACCGGCATGAATGCGCTTCGTCACCTCATTGGTGTTGAGAGCGATGGCAATGGGGGCCTGCTTGTCACCATAGATGACAGCGGGAATCAAACCGTTGCGGCGAAGTTCACGGGCGGACCCCTTACCAACCCGTTCGCGCGCCTCGGCCTTGAGCTCGTAAGTTTCCTGGCTCATGGCTATTCCTTTCGAGGTTATTTGGAGAGTTCGGCGGGCGGGCAATGCCTTGCTCCGTCGAACCGGAGGCGGGTATAACCCAACCTCATCCGCGTTGCCTCCAAGGGTGTCTACGCGGACCGGTGGCCTATATTATAAGTCGATCGGAAACGCAAGTTGCGGTTTCAGGCTGTTTTCCGGCGAAATACGCGCTTCGGCAAGCCGAAACCGCAGCCGACTTCGCAGCGATCGTATTCCCGGTCCAGCAAGCGGCAAAATTCAGCATTCCCGCTGCGGCCGAGGTTGACATCGGCACGCTTCACCTCTTTGGATGCCGCATTCAAAAAGCGGCTGAGGAGAAATCGGACTATGCGTCTTAAACTTGTCACGGCAACGAGCTTGCTGGCACTTTGCCTTGTCACTACGGCCCAGGGTGTCGAGATCAATCAGGGCGGCGCCGACGCGCTCAAAGGTACCCTGACGAAGCTGCTTCCGGAGGATCTGGCAAAGAGCGGCCTGATCACCGTCAATCCGGCAGGCACGCGCTACGAGATCATCTACGATCTGGCGAAGCTGCTTGCCAAGGCCGATCCCGCGACATTCGCGATCAACGGGCTGGCGCCGTTCTCGACGTTCGCTACACCGCTCGATAGCGGGCTTTGGAATATCGAAGGCGACAACAAGTTCAACGTCTCCGGCCATTTCAAAGGCAAGGACGAGAAGCCGACGGATTTCTCCTATTCTATCGCATCGCTTGTTTACAGCGGCGTCTTCGATCCTGCGATTAGCTATCTGCGCTCCGCCACTTCTACGGCCAAGGACATCAAGCTCACCAGCAAGTCCGAGACTGAGGAAGTCAGCGCCAGCATCGCCAGCATGGATCAAAAGCTGAGTTCGACGGACAGCGCAGGCGGCAACGGGCGTATCGATCTTACGGGCAGCGGTTCGATGTCGGCTTTCGTCGAGCAGATTTCCGGCGCGCAAATGCCGCCCGTTGAAATCCGTGCCGACTCGGTCGATGTCGAGGCCAAGGTGAACGGCCTGCCGGCGAAGCAGATCCGCGAGATGGTCTTCTTCATTCTCGATCATGTCGAGGAGAAGGAGTTGAGCCCCGAAAACAGCGACAGGATCAAGGGAATCCTCAAGGAAGCCTTCCCGCTTCTGGCCTCGTTCAGCGAGACGATCGGGGTCAACAATTTGACCGTCAGCACCCAGGTGGGCAGCGGCGGCGTCAAGGCCTTCGGTTATAACGTCGCCATCGATGGGCCGACCAACGCGATGCGCTTCGGCTTCGGCATGAATGCGCAGGAGATCAGCTTCGACAGCCCGCTGATGCCGGCAAGCTATTCGCCTTTCCTGCCGACCAGCTTCGATCTGCAGCTCGCCATGCCGAATCTAGACTTCGCAAGTTTCGGCGACGCCTTGATGGCGATGGATTTCAATGAGAAGGCGCCGGAGACGAGCGGTGAGGAGATGGGCAAGAAGCTCTTCCGCGATGGTCGGCTCACCGTCGAGTTTCCGAAGATCAGCGCCAAGTCGGATGTCTATGACATCGACATGACGGGCAAGATCGAGGGGCGCGTCGATACCCAGAAGGACTATTCGATGGAGGCGACGATCCTCGCCCGCGATCTCGACAAGACGATCGCCGCAGTTCAGGAGCTTGCCAAGACCGATCCCGATCTCAACCAGGTCTCCTTCGGCATCATGATGGTGAAGGGCTTCGCCAAGACCGATGCGGATGGACGCTCGCGGTGGGACATCAGTGTCAGCCGCGATGGTGCGGTCGCCGTCAACGGCCAGCAGATCAAGGGGCCGGATGGTCCGGATCAGGATCAAGATCAAGGGCTGGAGCCAGATCAGGAGCAGGAACCGGATCAGGGTCAGGATGCGGTACCTGCGCCGCCGCAGCAGCCTTGAGCGTTATCAATTGGGATCAGACATGAAGAGGCCGGCCTTGTGCCGGCCTCTTTGTTTTAAGTCACACGCTTCACCGAGGCCAACGATCGGGACGACGATTTATTCTGGGCTTTCGCTGTCAACGAAGGCGGCTCCGCGACGATCAACGGCCAGCAGTTGACGCGGCTCGGAGGGCCTGCCCGGCAATAGCTTGGTCCATCTGATGCAGAAATTAAAAAGAGCCGGTCGATGCCGGCTCTTTTTTATTGAAGAGGCTGGTTAATCGAAGCGGCCGGTCAATCGAAGAGGCTGGAGACGGACTCTTCCTGGGCCGTTCGGCTGATGGCTTCGCCGATCAGCGGCGCCGTCGTCACGATGCGGATATTGTGGGCCGAGAGCACGGCGGTGGTCGGCTGGATCGAATCCGTGATGACGAGTTCGCGCAGCTTCGAGGAGGTCACGCGGGTGACTGCGCCGCCCGAGAGAACGCCGTGGGTGATATAGGCGGTGACGCTGGATGCGCCCTTGGCCAGCATCGCGTCGGCCGCGTTGCAGAGCGTTCCGCCGGAATCGACGATGTCGTCGATCAGCAGGCAGTCCTTGCCGGCAATGTCGCCGATGATGTTCATGACTTCGGATTCACCCGGCCGATCGCGACGCTTGTCGACGATGGCCAGAAGACAGTCCAGCCGTTTGGCGAGCGCGCGGGCGCGAACCACGCCGCCGACGTCAGGCGAGACGACCACGACGTTGCTGAGATCATAGTGGCTCTTGATGTCGCGGGTCAGCACCGGCAGCGCAAAGAGGTTGTCTGTGGGTATATCGAAGAAGCCCTGGATCTGACCTGCGTGGAGATCGAGCGTCATGACGCGGTCGGCGCCGGCTTCGGTGATCAGGTTTGCCACCAGCTTGGCGGAGATCGGCGTACGGCCGGAAGCGCGGCGGTCCTGACGCGCATAACCGAAATAGGGAAGCACGGCAGTGATGCGACGGGCTGACGAACGACGCATCGCATCGATCATGATCAGCAGTTCCATCAGGTGGTCGTTGGCCGGGAAGGCAGTCGGCTGCACGAGGAAAACGTCCTCACCGCGGACATTTTCCTGGATTTCCACAAAGATTTCCTGATCGGCAAACCTTCGGACGCTGGCTCTCCCCAAGGGAACATTGAGATAGGTGCAGATCGCTTCGGCGAGTTGCCGGTTCGAATTGCCTGCGAAAACCTTCATTTTGGTCCGCCTGTTATGCGCTGATAGCCGCGCTTTTTAGTCAGCTTCCCGATGAATGCAAGGGCAAAGGTGCCACAGGCTTTCATATTTGCAAAAAGTTTGTGACTAACCGCCCTGAGTCTGCCGCCAGGAGGAGAATTCCGCGATGGTTTTCGAGGCGATCTGCTGCATGACCGAGGCCGGAACCCCTGCCCAGGGATCGGCCGCGGCCGCCGGCACGCTTTCCTGCCCCTGGATGCGGTGCAGGCGACCGCCGGCGCTGTCGAGAATGTCCCAGACATAGACCACTGTGACCTTGCCGTCGTTGCTGAAGGCTGAGAGATAGCCCTTGAGGATGTAATCACTGCTCGCATCGGTCGAGCTCTTGATGGAAAGGCCGTGCGCGCGCGCCTCGGCGCCGAGCTGACGTGAGAGCGGCGTCACGGCCTGCACCGGCGCGCCGATGATCGGCAGGAAGCGTACGGTATTGCCGCGGCCGGAGGAAGAACTGGGCGGCAGGGCCGCGGTCTGCTGTGGCTGTTGCGCCTCGGCCGGCTGAGCCGGCTCTGCGGGAAGCCCGCCATTGGCCGCCGCCGGTGGCAGCGATTGCCCCTCGATCGGAGTAGAGGCGGCCGGCGAGGAGCCGCTCCGCGACAGGGCGTCTGCCTGCTGCTGCATCGTCGTCGGCGGCGCGCCGCTGCCGGGCCGATAGGCCTGCTGCGACTGATTATAGGCTGGATGGTAGCCGCCCTGCTGCGCACTTGCCGCGAAACCCGGCTGGCGGGTACCCGCCAAACGCTCGGCTTCGCTCTGCGACACCGGGCTCGACGATGTCGCCCCGGAGGAATCGCCGATATCGACCTGCGGCGTCAGTGCATCGGTGGTATTGCAAGCGGTCAGCAGAGCTGTGACGAACAGGAGCGTGGGCACAATCGCAGCTCGCGTCATCCCTTGATCCGTCCTTCCCACAATTGCAATCAGCCCCACCCGAATTTATGCGGGCGGGGATGGTCGTCTGTCAATTCCGGATTCTCACCGGTCAGAGGCCGATGAAGTCGAGCGGATGGCGGGACAGCGGGCGCGGTGCATCCGCTGTCGTCAGATAGGTCTGGCCGAGCGTCATCGCCGTGCCCGTGTCGGAATCGGCGATGATCATATGCACGAAGAGCGACATGTTCGGCTCGATCGGCTGCGGATTGCCGACATGGAACATCTGGTGCTCCATCCAGGACGGCGAGAAGCGGGCGCCGAGCGAATAACCACAGGCATTCAGCCGGTGGCGAGCCAGGCCGCGCTCATCGATGATCCTGGCATGCATGTCGAAGACATCGCCGAAGGTATGGCCGGGCTTCAGCACGGTCTCAATCGCCTCGATGGTCTCGCGGCAGGCGTTGTAAAGCTCGCGATGGCGGTGTGTCGGCTCGCCGACGACGATCGTGCGCATCATGGCGGCGTGGTAATGCGCATAGGCGCCGGCCCATTCGAGCGTCAGCTGGTCGTTGGCGTCGAGCTTGCGGCGGCCGGCCTTGTAGCGGCAGAGCAGGGCGTCGGCGCCGGAACCGATGATGAACTCGTTGGCGGGATAGTCGCCGCCGCCGGAAAAGATCGCGCCCTGCATGGCGGCGAGGATATCGGCCTCGTCGGCGCCGGGCTTCGTCAACCGGATTGCGGCATCGAGCGCATCGTCGGCCAGAACGGCGGCGCGCTCGACATAGGCGACCTCGGTCGGGCTCTTGATCAGGCGCAGGCGGCTGACGAGGTAGGAGGCGTCGACGATCTGGCCGAAGGTGGTCAGTTGCGCGTCAAGCAGGCGGGCGACGCGGCCGGTCATGCCGTGCGTATCATATTCGACGCCGATGCGGGTGCCGAGCAGATCCATCTCGACCAGCAGGTTCTTCAGGTCGAGCGTCGGATCGGCATTGACCCGGTCGACCCAGATATGGATGTCCTCGAGGATCGAGGTGTGCCTGGCCTGGCGAAGATCGGCCGAGCGGGTGATCAGCGCCATGGTGCCGTCACTCTTGACGACCAGCGTCTGGAAGAAGCAGTAGCCGAAGGTGTCGTAGCCGGTCAGCCAGTACATGCTTTCCTGGGCGAAGAGCAGCAGGGCGTCGAGCTTTTCTTCCTTCATCTTCTCGGTGAGGCGCGCAAGCCGGCTTGCGAATTCGGCCTTTTCGAAATGCAGTGCCATTCTGCTCAAGTCTCCCTGATTGATATCGCGGAAATCTGGCGGCCGTAATCCGGCTCCTTGCGATGTGTCGTTCTGCGATAGGAAAAGAAGCGCTCGCTGTCCGGATAGGTGCACAGGCCAAGGCTTTCAGCGCGCACGCCGGCTTTCGTCAGTCGATCGACGGTCAGCCCCGGCAGGTCGAACATGGCGTGGCCTGATGTTGCGGAAGGCACGAAAAAGCGCTCGTCGTCCGGGTTTTCGGCGACGAAACGCTCGACGAACTCGGGACCGACTTCATAACTTGACTGGCTGATCGAGGGGCCAAGGCAGGCGACGATGCTGCCGCGGTCCGCCCCCAGCGCCTCCATGGCGGCGATGGTATTTTCGAGCACGCCCGTCAGCGTGCCCTTCCAGCCGGCATGGGCGGCGCCGATGACGCGGTTGTCGGGGTCGGCGAAGAGGATCGGCCCGCAATCGGCAGCGAGGACGCCAAGCGCAATGCCAGGGGCTGCCGTCACCATCGCATCGGCGTCGGGACGGGCGCCGTCATAGTCGGCGCGGATCGTCACGACATCGGGGGAATGAACCTGATGCACGGTTGCCAGCCGCTCGACCGGCAGGTCGAACCAGGCGGCGACACGGCGGCGGTTCTCCAGGACCTTGTCGCGTTCGTCGCTGGAGCTGAGGCCGACATTGAGGCCGCGATACAGCCCTTCGGAAACGCCGCCGGCCCGAGTGAAATAACCGTGGCGGATGGTGCTGCCCGCCGCTTCGTTCAGCAGCGTGCTTTCGATCGGTGCGGGAGAGGCCGCGTCCTGCATCTGTGATTCCGGGGTTTTTAAGGGGTTTGTTATTATCCCAAGCGCATCGCATATGCGGCGCGCTTCAAGTTCTTGTTTCGCTGGGATGTTGAACCAGCCGCGTGCGCCCTGTCAATCCACCGGACGAAAGGGCATGAGATCGACGGCGGGATGGGAGACCGCCATCACCTTGAAGAGTTCGCCCATCCGGCCTTCACCGGCGCCGGCGAGCCTTTCGACCGCCGTCTGGATGACTTGCTGGGTTTGCGGCTCGCGGTCGCGGCCGAGGGCGGCCGCGCGCTCGAGGATGCCGAGGCCGGTCAGAAAATCACCCTGATGCAGGGCGCCGTTCAAATGGACGCCGGATGCAAGCGCCGTTTCGGCGAGCTGCTGGAAGTCGACATGACTCGTCAGATCGGCTTCACCGGGATGGGCGAGCGGCGGATCGAATTCATGCATGCGCACGGCTTGCAGCGTATCGCCGAAGCCGGTGACGAGATGACCGTAGTCGATCGCGAGCGCCGTGCCACCGAAGGCGCGCAGCCGCTCGCAGATCGCCATCATCACCGCCTGGCGGGCGGGCGAGATCTCGAAGAGCGTGCCGACCGGCACGTTCTGCACCGGCTCGGGAAGAAGCGCGGGATCGAGGCCAGCGACGCCGGCGGCGAAGGTCAGCTCGCCATCGGCGTCGATGCCGATCATGCGCTCGCGGAAACCCGTCGGCATGCGGACGAACTGGCGGATAGGGATGGCGTCGAAGAGTTCGTTGGCGGCAATCAAGGTAAAGCCTGATGGCACTTCGTCGAAGCCATCGTGCCAGGCAATCTTCTCGCCGTGGGCTTCGAGCGTCTGACTCTGGACGTCGCGCAGGCGCTCGCTGGTTTCGACGAGATGCACGGTCATGGTTTGGAAAAGCGGTGGAGCGATGCGGGAGATGACACGCAGCATGTCTGCCATCATCGTGCCACGGCCAGGGCCGATCTCGACGAGGCGGACGTCAGCCGGCGTGCCGTGACGCTGCCACGCATGGACGATGAAGACGCCGATCATCTCGCCGAAAATCTGGCTGACCTCGGGCGCGGTGACGAAGTCACCGGAACGGCCGAAGGGCTCGCGGGTGCGGTAATAACCGTGTTCGGGATCGGCGAGGCAGAGCGAGAAATAATCGGTGACGCTGATCGGGCCGTTCGCCTGGATGATCGCCTTGATCTTTTCGCCTAGAGCGGTGGTCATGTCGCGCGTCCTGCCGTTTTCAGAGCTGCAGCGCAGCCTGGCGGCGGGCCCGCAGCATCGCCCAGAGGCCTAGCAGGATCATCGGGGATGAGAGCACCATGCCCATGGTCAGCCAGTTCGTGCCGAGGAGGTAACCGAGCTGGGCGTCAGGCTCGCGGAAGAATTCGACGAAGATGCGCGACAGCGCATAACCGCAGACAAAGACACCTGTGATGAAGCCGGGGCTTTTCAGCGCACGCACGATATAGACGAGGGCGGCCAGCACCAGCAGCAGAACGATGCCTTCGAGGCCGGCTTCGTAAAGCTGGCTCGGATGGCGGGCGAACGGGCCGCCGGTCGGGAAGACCACGGCCCAGGGCACGTCGGTCAATCGACCCCAGAGCTCGCCATTGATGAAATTGGCGATGCGGCCGAAAAACAGGCCGAAGGGAACGACAGCAGCGACGATGTCGAACAGGCTCCAGATAGGGATGGCGTTGCGGCGGGCAAAGAGGATCATGGCAATCGTCGTGCCGGTCAGGCCGCCATGGAAGGACATGCCGCCGTTCCAGATCTCGAGCGCACGGACGGGACTGCGCATGACGGCGGGGAGATCATAGAAGAAAATATAGCCGAGACGACCGCCAAGCACGACGCCAAGCGCTGCCCAGACGATGAAATCGTCGAGCTGCGTCCTTGATATCGGCGAGACGTTGCCGGGCCAGAGACTGTCATTGGCGGCGATGCGGCGCGCATAGGCCCAGCCGAGCAGGATGCCGGCGACATAGGCAAGACCATACCAGTGAATCGCCACCGGACCGATCGAAAAGGCGATCGGATCGATATCCGGGAAAGGCATGATGGCAAGGAGATTGGCTGCTGTCGGCAAGGTTTTCCCACCTGTTTGGTTGCGCGGAACATGCCGCTGCGATCCCGGACGGTCAAGTCCATTGTTCGTGATGGCCCGTTTGCGGCCGCTTCCCGAGGCCTATCCCGTGCAAAGCGCTTGCATCGTCGATGGTGAAGCCCTACCTCAATCCTCGAGGCCCCGAAGGGCTGAATTCACCTCATGCGAAGGGAGAAAAACGCCATGACGACCGGAACGAACCGCATCATGGACGAATTCGCCAAGCTGATGACCGATGCGGCCGGTGCCGCCCAGGGCGTCCGCAAGGAGATCGAAACCGCGTTCAACGCCCAGGCCGAGCGTTGGCTGAACAGTATGGACGTCGTCAAGCGCGAGGAGTTCGAGGCCGTGCGCGAGATGGCGATCAAGGCACGCGACGAGAACGAGGGGCTCGCCGCCCGCATCGCGGCACTCGAGGCGAAGCTTGCCGGCGAAGGGCACTGAAGTCCCGATATGACGCAGGTGCGGCACGTCTTCCTGGCAGATGCCGCATCTGTCACAAAAAATTCAGGTGAGTTTTCCACCTGTGGACACTGCCAAAAAAGCCAATTCGCAGAGTCGCTTATTCTCCCTTCTGAATTGAATTTCGAAGAGCCTTTCCACAGTGGCCGGTCCTATTTTCCGTTCGGGGGGCTGGCAGGGGGCAAGGGGCGCTATACACTGATTTTAAATGATGATTCGAAGCGACTTGGTAAGCTCCGGGCAGGTTATCTGCGTTAAGTCTGGCAGCGGTTCAACGATCATCCGAGTGGTGGTTTCCGGTATTTGCGTGTGTCTTTCTTGTGTTCGTACACCAAGTTAAGTCGCATTCGTTCCGGTCAAGAAGGTGCTGCATGAACCTGATGGAATTGGAAGTCGAGCGTCAGTCGAACCCGGTCGATATGATCGAGTACGTTGCCTCCAACAACGACTGGTCGTTCGAGCGGTCCGGCGAGGACGAGATCGCGATGACGGTCGAGGGTCGCTGGACCGACTATCACGTCTCCTTCTCCTGGATGGAGGAGTTCGAGGCGCTGCACCTTGGCTGCGCCTTCGATATCAAAGTTCCCGACATCAGGGTCAACGAGGTGGTCAAGCTGCTCTCGGCGATCAACGGGCAGGTGCTGATGGGTCATTTCGATCTCTGGCGCCAGGAAGATGTCGTCATTTTCCGCCAGTCGCTGCTGCTCGCCGGCGGTGCAGAGCCCACCAACCGCCAGGTGGAGGTGCTGCTTTCCAGCGCGCTCGATACCTGCGAAGCCTATTTCCAGGCATTCCAGTTCGTCGTCTGGTCCGGCATGGAAGCGACGAAGGCGATGGAAGCCGTGCTGTTCGAAACGGTCGGCGAGGCATAAGATGCCGACGAAGCGTTTCTCCTCGACAAATCCCGTCCTTTTGATCGGCGCCGGAAACATGGGCGGGGCGATGCTCTCCGGCTGGCTGAAAAGCGGCGTCCCGGGCTCGGCCGTCATTATCGTCGATCCCGGTCCGTCGCCGGCGATGCTGGCGACGATCAACGAAGCTGGCGCCACCCATGTGACCGCGCTCCCGGCGGATTTGAAGGCAAGCGTGCTGTTCCTCGCGGTCAAGCCACAGGTGATGGAGACGGTGCTGCCGGCGGTGAAGAGTGCGATCGGGCCGGACACGGTCGTCGTCTCGGTCGCGGCCGGCAAGACGCTCGGTTTCCTCGAGAAGCATCTGGGTAAAGCCGCCATGGTGCGCGCCATGCCGAACACGCCTGCTATGGTTGGGCGCGGCGTCACCGGCGCCGTTGCCAATTCAGCGGTCAGCGATCAGCAGCGTGAGCGCGTCCATTCCCTTCTGCGTGTCTCGGGGCCCGTCGAATGGGTGCCCGCGGAAGCCGATATCGATGCCGTGACGGCGCTTTCGGGCAGCGGTCCGGCCTACGTCTTCTATCTCGTCGAATGTATGGCGGAGGCAGGCCGTAAACTCGGTCTGCAGGCGGACCTCGCCATGCGTCTTGCGCGGGAAACAGTCGCGGGGGCTGGTGAACTTTTGCACCAGTCCCCCGACGGCGCTTCGCGGCTGCGCGAGAATGTGACCTCTCCCGGCGGCACGACGGCGGCGGCGCTCGCCGTGCTGATGGCAGTGGACGGCATGCAGCCTCTGTTCGACGCGGCACTCGCGGCGGCGCGCAAGCGGGCCGAGGAACTGGCCGGCTGACGGAGACGACATGGCCGAAGAGATCACCTATGCCGATTTCGAGCGTGTCGATATTCGTGTCGGCACGATCATCGAGGCCAGCCCCTTTCCGGAAGCGCGCAAGCCGGCGATCAAGCTGGTGATCGATTTCGGCCCTGAGATCGGCACGAAGAAATCCTCAGCGCAGATCACCGTGCATTATATGCCGGAAAGCCTGATCGGCCGGCAGGTGCTCGGCGTCGTCAATTTCCCGCCGCGCCAGATCGGGCCGTTCCGCTCGGAAGTGCTGACGCTGGGATTCGAGGACGAGAACGGCGCGATCGTGCTTGCGGCCGTCGAGCAGCCGGTGCCGAACGGCCGGAAGATGATGTGAGCGGGCGGAGCGCAGCTTCGCCGCCCATTCTCCACTAGGTCAGATTTCCCGCAAAAACGGATTGCTTCGCCGCTCATCGCCGATGCGGCTGCCGGGACCGTGGCCGCAGATGAAGCCGACGTCGTCGCCGAGCGGCAGCACCTTGTCGCGGATCGAATCAAGAAGCTGCTGATGATCGCCGCCCGGCAGGTCGGTGCGGCCGATCGAGCCGTTGAAGAGCACGTCGCCGAGATGGGCGAAATTCTGCGCGCGGTTGAAATAGATGACGTGGCCGGGGGCATGGCCGGGCGTGTGATAGACCTCGAATTCGTGGGCGCCGAAGGAGATCTTGTCGCCATCCTTCAGCCAGCGGTCGGGCACGACGTTACGCAATCCTGATATGCCGTATTTCGCAGCCTGGCTCTCGACCCGCTGCAGCAGCGGCAGATCGTCCTGATGCGGGCCGACCACATCGACCCCGAGGGCCTCCTTCAGTTCGCTGGCGCCGCCCGCATGGTCGAGATGGCCATGCGTCAGCCAGATTTCCTTGATGGTCAACCCGTTTTCCGCGATCGCCTGCAGGATGAGCGGCACGTCGCCGCCCGGATCGATGACGACGCCTTCCTTGGTATCTGGATCGAAGAAGATCGTGCAGTTCTGCTGGAAGGGTGTCACCGGAATAATGCCGGCCTGGAGCATGCCCATAGGTGCCTCGCTTGGTGTCTCGGATATCCAGGGTATAGTCCGAAACCACGGCGAGGACAGCCGGAATCTTCTCCCATTTACGGTCGGCCTCACGGCAAAAAGACAGACTGCAACAAGAGTTTATACCTGCTTTTGTCATCGTCATCAGGCGAAGAAATCGGGTTTTATTCAATTTTTCAAGGCACTTGCAGGAATTCTCATAGAGGCGATGTTCCGCCGGGCTGAGCGCATGGGAACATCGTGGAACCCCGCACGTTGTCAGCCCATCGAAACCAAGGAGACGCTCACATGACCTTAAAGAGAAACATTCTGCTGGCAGGCGCGGTGCTGATAGCGAGCGCCGGTCTTGCGCAGGCGGAGATGATGGCGACGACGGTCGATGATCTCAACGTCCGCGCTGGCCCCGGCCCGCAATATCCCTCGGTCGGTCTTGCCACCCGCGGCTCCACCGCAGTCCTCGACGGCTGCATCGAAGGCAGCCGATGGTGCCGTGTCGACGTCAACGGCATGCGCGGCTGGGTCTATGCCGATTATCTGCAGGTCGATCATGGCGGCAGCCGCGTTATCGTCGAGGAGCATCGTGCCGAGATCGGCGTTCCCGCCGTCACCTACGAGTCGACCGCAAGCGTCGTTCCGGCCGAGCCGCAGCCGGCGCCGGGCGACGAACTGCTCGGCCCCGTCGGGTCGGTCGAGACCATCACTCCGCCGGAGACGGTTCGCACCTATATCGACACCAATCCGGGTGAGACGGTGCGACTTGGCGGCGATGTCGTCGTCGGCGCGGAAGTGCCTGCCGATGTCACCTTCCAGACGATCCCCGACTATGAGTACCGCTATACGAGGATCAACGACCGGCCGGTGCTGGTCGATCCCGGTACGCGCCGGATCGTCTACGTCTATCAATGACGTGAATCGGCAAGAACTGAGGCGAGGCGGAACGTCGGGCCGCCTCGTTCCAGGGCAGTTCTCCCTGCCTTAATCCCGCATCGGTTGATTTTCTTAACGCTGTCTTCCGAAATATGATAAAATCCTAATATGCCGAAGGTTCGGCATGGATCGGCGATCGGGGAGATCGCCAGAGGAGGAAATCATGGAAGCGCTACTTCCGCTCATCACACAATTGATAGCCGGTGCAATCGGCGGCAATGCCGCGAGCGCCGCTTTGAAGCAGCACGCGATCAATGTCGTCGCTCGTACGATCGCAGGCGCGATCGGCGGCGTCGGCGGCGGCATGCTGCTCAGCATGGTCGGCGGGGAAGCGGCTATGACCGGCCTGCTCGCCGACGGCATCGGCGGCCTGATCGGCGGCGGTATTCTCTCGACGCTCGCCGGACTGGTCATGGCACGGGCGCACAGGTAAAGAAGGCCCGGCAGACGTTTACCGACAGCGCCGCGCCTGTTTTGGGACGCGGAAAGGCTGCTGGAGCACGTTGAATGGCTGCGTAATTTTATCCTTAAATCGGTTCCCATTTGAGGAATTATGCAGTGGCCGGACCGATCGCGTGAGGCTCTTATCCGGCGGCGACTGCGGCCGGATAGACCTCATAGTCGTTCGTCAGCGCTTCGAAGATCATCGACGGCAAGCGATACGGACCGATTTCCGAAACCGAGGTTACTTCCGGTTGATGCGATTGGCCTGCGCCGAAACGTTCATCATCTTGCTGTCTCGCGCCAGGCAATTGGACCGAGGCATGCCTAAACCCCTGGCGCTTCGGGAGCTCGACGGTCGCCGCGGGCGCCATGCCTGTTGATTGTTGTCCCCATTACGTTTTATCCACAGACGGAAGGGGAACTCGCGTATTGCGTCGGTGTGCCGGACGGCCTTGGTTTCCAGAAATGCCAGGGACATGAGAGGCCGTGCGGGGCTCCCGCAGAGTTCGGGGAAGCTGGCCGCGATTCAAATTTATGTCAATAAAGCTGACATATCCTCGCGAAGGTTTCCCTATGCGCGGAAACAGAAAGGAAATGCCGAGTGTCACGACAGACCGGCCCGAAAGCAGGCAAACCAGAGCCGCTGGCCACGCCGATGGAAGATACCGATATTATAGATTTCGAGATCATCGAGTTGTTCTTCTTCGCCTATCGCGACTTCGTTTCCGATCCCGACGCCATCCTAGAAAAGAGCGGTTTCGGCCGGGCGCATCACCGCGTCGTGCATTTCGTCAACCGCAATCCCGGCATGACGGTCGCCGATCTTCTCGATACGCTGAAGATCACCAAGCAGAGCCTCGCAAGGGTGCTGAAACAGCTGATCGATTCAGGCTATATTCGCCAGGTCGCAGGCCCCGAAGACCGGCGACAGCGCAAGCTCTATCCGACGAAATCGGGACGAGAGCTGGCGCTTGCCCTTGCCGAGCCGCAATCGCGCCGCATTGAGCGGGCATTCGAAGGGGCTTCTGCGGAGGTGCGGGAGGGCGTAAAAGCTTTCCTCAGAGGGATGCGGGACAGACAGAGGGCGGAGTGAATGGCGGTCAAGACAGGTATTTCAGACGATGCGGCGCATTTGCTGGTGGTCGATGACGACTCCCGCATCCGGGCGCTGCTCAATCGTTATCTCGCCGAGAACGGCTTCCGCGTCACCGTCGCTGCCGATGGCGCCGAGGCGCAGCGCAAGCTCACCGGTCTCGATTTCGACCTGATCATCATGGATGTGATGATGCCCGGCGAATCCGGCATCGACGTCACCCGGGGGCTTCGTGCCATCAAGAACGTACCGATCATCATGCTGACGGCGCTGGCGGAATCGGGCAATCGCATCGAAGGCCTCGAGGCCGGCGCCGACGATTATCTTTCCAAGCCCTTCGACCCGCGCGAACTGGTGCTGCGCATCAACAACATCTTGCGCCGAAATGCCGGCGGCGAGGGACCGAAGATCGAACAGGTGATGTTCGGCCCCTACACCTTCTCGCTGACCCGCAAGGAGCTGAAGAAGGCCAGCGAGGTGATCCGGCTCACCGACCGCGAGCAGGAGATCATGCTGCTCTTTGCACGGCGCGCCGGCGACACGATCCCGCGCCACGAACTGATCGGCAACGACACCGAAGTCGGCGAGCGGACGATCGATGTGCAGATCAACCGGCTGCGGCGCAAGATCGAGGACGATCCCGCCAATCCGGTCTGGCTGCAGACGGTGCGCGGCATCGGATACAGGCTGAGCATCGACTAAACTCAAGGTTCGGGACCGGCGCTGATGGTGACGATCGACAGCTTGCGGCGGGAAGACCGCACCCCTGCGCAGGGTTGGCGCTGGATCGTCCGCTGGCTGCGCCGCCGGCTGCCGACCGGACTTTACGCGCGCTCGCTGCTGATCATCATCATTCCGATGGTGCTCCTGCAATCCGTCGTCGCCGCCGTCTTCATGGAGCGCCACTGGCAGATGGTGACCGAGCGGTTGTCGCTTGCCGTCACCCGCGACATTGCCGCGATCATCGAAATCATCGAGACCTACCCGCAGAATTCGGACTATAGCGAGATCATCCGCATCGCCCGCGACCAGCTCAGCCTGCAGATCTCGATCGAGCCGGATGGCGACCTGCCGCCGCCGCGCGTCAAGCCGTTCTTCTCGATCCTCGACGGCATCCTCAGCGACGAGATCACCGACGAGATCCATCGGCCTTTCTGGATCGATACGGTCGGCAATTCGAACCTCGTCGAGATCCGCATCAAGCTGGAAAACAGGATCCTGCGGGTGCTGACCAAGCGCAGTCAGACCTATGCCTCGAACACCCATATCTTCATCGTCTGGATGGTCGGTACGTCGCTGGTGCTGATCGGCATCTCGATCCTTTTCCTGCGCGGGCAGATCCGGCCGATCCTGATGCTGGCGCGAGCGGCCGAAAGCTTCGGCAAGGGGCAGAAACCCGATAATTTCTATCCGCGCGGCGCGGACGAGGTCAGGCGCGCCGGCCTTGCCTTCATCCTGATGCGCGAGCGGATCGAGCGGCAGATCGAGCAGCGCACCGCGATGCTCTCCGGCGTCAGCCATGATCTGCGAACCATCCTCACCCGCTTCAAGCTTCAATTGGCCCTCGCCGGAGACAATCCCGACCTGCACGGGCTGAATGACGACGTCAACGATATGCAGACCATGCTGGAGGCCTACATGGCTTTCGCCCGCGGCGAGGTCGAAGAGGATGTCGGCGAGCTGAAACTCAGCGAGATCTTTGCGAAGCTGGAATCCGATTTCTCCCTGCACGGCAAAAAATTCAGCTATTCGATCGAAGGCGACGACGACATATCGGTCCGGCCGAACGCCTTCATGCGTCTCGTCACCAACCTTGCCTCGAACGCGCGCCGTTATGCCGACCGCCTCGACATCGAGGCCAAGCACAATGCCAAATGGCTGACCGTCATCTTCGACGATGACGGGCCGGGCATTCCGGAAAAGAATCGTGAGGACGTGTTCAAGCCATTTTTCCGGCTGGATACGGCGCGCAACCTCGATGCATCGGGCACCGGCCTCGGTCTTGCGATTGCCCGCGACATCGCCCGCAGCCATGGTGGCAACGTCACGCTGAGCGACAGCCCGCTTGGTGGACTAAGGGCAACGATCCGCATCCCGGCCTAACAGACCAGTGCCAAGTGGGCAGCATATCAACTGGGTTGCAGCGATACGTTGAGCGACATGAGCAGCTGTCTTTTTACGGCTTCGAACGAGGCCGATGCCCGATCGCGCTTCCTCGGCAGATCGATGCGGATCTCCTCGAGAATGCGCCCCGGCCACGGTCGCATCACGATAATCCGGTCGGCAAGGACGAGCGCCTCGTCGATATCATGCGTCACCAGCACGAGCGTTGGGCGCGTTTCGGCCCATATGTCGAGCAGGTGATCCTGCAGATCGGCGCGCGTGAAGGCATCGAGCGCGGAAAAAGGCTCATCCAGCAGCAGCACTTCCGGTCGGGTGATCAGCGCGCGGGCGATTGCCACCCTCTGGGCCTGGCCGCCAGACAATTCCTTCGGCCAGCGCCCGCCCAATGTCCCGAGGCCGACCTTTTCCAATGCGGCCTCCACTCGCTGTCTGCGATCGTCACCTTCGAGCTCGGCGAGGCCGAAGCCGACATTGTTTGCAACACTGAGCCAAGGGAAGAGGCGCGGCTCCTGAAAGATGAGATTGATCAGCGGATGCGGCTTGGTGACCAGTTCGCCATTCAGCTCGACCGTTCCCTGCGTGGGAATGTCGAGACCGCTGATCAATCGCAGCAACGTGCTCTTGCCGCAGCCGGATCCGCCGATGACGGCGACGATTTCTCCCGGAGCCAGCCCGAGCGAGAATCCCTCCAGGGCGCGCACCCCATTCGCATAGGTTTTTTCCAAGTTTCGCAGCGTCAGCATCGGCTCATCCCTCCCGCCTGTAACTATCCTGCCAGGTCAGGAAGGGTGCCGTCGCCGCAAGCAACAGGCTGTCCGTCAACTTGCCGACGACCGCGAAGGTGATGATGGCAGCCATGATCTGGTCCGGCTTGCCCATTTGCTGGCCATCAACGAGGAGATAGCCGAGGCCCTCCGAAGCGCCCATGAATTCCGCTGCGACGACGAACATCCAACCGAGGCCGAGGCCGGATCGCAAGGCAGTCACATAGGCCGGAAAGACCGCAGGCAGCATGACCCGCCGCACCAGTGCGAAACCGGAAAGCCGGAAGATGCGGCCGACCTCGACAATCTTGCGATCAACCGACAGGGTCGCGCCGGAGATGCCGAGATAGACCGGAAAAAACACCCCGACGGCGATCAGCGCCACTTTCGATGTCTCGAAGATCCCGAACCAGAGAATGAAGAGCGGCACCCAGGCGATCGATGGGATGGAGCGGAGCGCCTGAAGCGACGGATCGATCAGTCGGCGAGCAAGACCGAAATATCCCGTTATGGCGCCGGCGATCGTGGCCGTGGCGGCGCCGATCGCAAATCCGAAGAACACCCGGACGGTGGTAATGCCGATATGGTCGAGCAATTCGCCGGACCTCAAGAGCGCCCATAGCGTCGCTGCGACCCTGGATGGTGGCGGCATGAGACGGCCTGAGAACCAGCCGGCCGCGACCGCAATCTCCCAGAACAAGAGGCCGAGCGCAGGCAGCAGAACGGCCACCGCCATCCGGTTGCTCACGCCATAAACGATCGAAGCCGCGACCGGGCGCGGCGTCCTTGTTTCCGTCTTGATACCGGTTTCGGCCAAGTCCGTCATAGCGATGATCGATGCTCTGTCACTGGGTTTTCCCGACGGCAAAACGGTCGTCGATCAGTTCGTTCGTGACTTTGGCAATGTCGACGTCGGCGGGCAGGACGCCGGCGCTTTGCAAGGCGATACCCGCTTTCGAGATCGTGTCGCGCTGCAGGTCGCCGATCGTCGGTTGCGAGAGGTCCGTCCGCTCCAGCTGCTTGGCGATGACATTGTCCGGCAGTTTTGCCGCCTCCACCAGCGCTGCCTTGAGCGCTGCAGGATCGGCCAGCGCCTCGGCCCGTGCCTGCTCATAGACGGCGACGACGCGCTTGATGATGTCGGGATGTTCGGCGGCAAATGTCTCGGTCGTATTGAGCACGCCCCAGCTGTTGTTTTCCGGCTTGCGATAGAAGAGCTTCGCCTTGTCGTCCACTTCGGCGGCCGCCATCAGCGGATCGAGGCCTGCCCATGCATCGACATCGCCACGCAGAAGCGCAAGCTTGCCGTCGGCATGCTGTAGCAGCACCAGCTTCACGTCCGATTGTTTCAGGCCGGCATCCGCCAAGGCACGGACGAGAAAGACATGCGGATCGGTGCCGCGCGTCACCGCGATCGTCTTGCCCTTCAGATCCTCGACGGTGGATATCGGACTATCGGCGCGGGTGACCAGAGCCGTCCATTCGGGGCGCGAATAAACATAAATGGATTTGATCGGATTGCCGTTGACCCGCGCGATCAGTGCTGCCGCACCCGCTGTCGAGCCGAAATCGATCGATCCGGCGTTCAGGAATTCCAGCGCCTTGTTCGAGCCGGCGGATTGTACCCAGCGAATGCTGATATTGTCCTTGGCGAATTCCTTTTCCAGCAGGCCTTCCTTCTTCAGAAGAACACTGACGGGATTATAGGTCGCCCAGTCGATCCTGATATCTGAAAGATCGGCCGCGCCAGCCGATGACAGGCCCAGCCCCAAAGCAACCGCGACACCGATCATCGCCGAACGAAACACGCCCATAACTTATTCCTCTCCTTACCATTGCCATCGTTAGGTCGAGATAGCCTACGAGCACTGGTGACGGGCGAGAAACCTATAGCTTCTATTTCTATGGAATTTGTAGAAATATTTTTCCCCGGCCACGTGGATATGGTGCGGGGTGGGCAATGTCGAGAAAGCGGACGCGGTAGAGGACCAGTTGAGGGATCGACAAAAAGAAAGCGCCGCTGAAGAGCGGCGCTTGGCATCAGGGATGATGGCGAAATCAGCCGGCAGTGCAGAAATGGCTGCGGCCGTCATTGCCGATATAGGTGCCGCTGCGCGGATCGAAAGAGCGGTAGCGGTAAGAGCAGTAACGCTCCCATTGCGGCGACCAGGGTTCCACCGCCGTGCGGACCGGCTCGTAATATTGCGGCTGCTCGGCATAGACTCGGCGCGGGGCGCGATAGACCGGAGCGGGCTCATAATAATCCGGCTCGTAGGCCGGGTCGATGTAGCGGCGCTCTTCGTAGACCGGGCCGTTATTGGCGTTGGCGATGGCCGAACCGACGATCAGGCCGGTTGCGAGGCCGACGGCACCGCCGACGAGCGCGTCGTTGCCGTCATGATGGCGCCAGTGGCGGTCGCGTGCCGATGCTTCGCCAATGGCGGAGAGAGTGAGCGCGGCAGCCGTTGCCGTCAGCAGAAGAGTCTTGGCGAGCCTGTTCATAAGCATAAATCCCAATCCAGGGAACCGAACGCCGGTTCCTTTCTCGATGGTGACAGTCCTATCGATTTGTAGCTGAACGAAGGCTGAACGACAAAACCCGGCATTGCTGCCGGGCTTCAACTCGAATTTGACAGCCGTTAAGGGTTCAGCCCGCAATCTGCAGATTGACGGCCTTCGGGCCCTTGCCGCGGCGATCCGGCTCCGTGTCGAAGCTTACCTTCTGGTTTTCCGTCAGACCGGCCAGCCCGGAGGCCTGAACGGCAGAAATGTGAACGAAGATATCGGCGCCGCCCCGGTCCGGCTTGATGAAGCCGAAGCCTTTGTCGGTATTGAAGAATTTTACAGTGCCAGTCTCTGCCATGCGTCAGGTCCTTTTCTCTCTGCCCGCCATCCACACGGGCAGCATCATAGCATTGCCTCCTTGCGGGAGGTGTTGGCAGGCAATTCTTGAAATGTGAGAAAAAGGTCCCCTCTACCTCGGCCTGTTCCAGGCAGGACTTTCGCCCGCCATTTTTGGAACCGGCTGACCGGAATATTAGCGTTCCCGGCGCGCAAATACTTAAGGACTTCCCATGCTCGCAAAATGCCCGAACGCGCTGAGAGTGCTGCGTTTAAAGGATTTTGGCAAGCAAAAGTTTTTTAGCGTGTCGTTCCTGGCACACCCCTGCCGATAAACAATTTGCGCAAAAACGCAAAATTTCCTTCGCTGATAGGGAATGATTAACGTTTTATATCGTCTGCAATATAAGTTCCGAGCAGATTTTCCCAAAAATGCAACGTGAACGCGTCTTTCCGCCCCCGGTAAATTTTTTTTCCGCTGTGGGACTCACCCATATTTGGACGCGTGTTCACGTGGCTGGCAGCCGCCGTCGGGCGAATCCGGGGACGAGTTCGACTACAAGCATAGCGATCAACATGAGTGCGCAACCTGCATAACCTGTCGCCGGCATCGTTTCGCCGAGCAGCAGGGCTCCGAGCGATGCGCCGAAGATCGCTTCGGAAGAAAGGAAGATCGCGGCCTGCGAGGGCGTCGTATAGCGCTGGGCTATTACCTGCAGGACGAAAGCCAGGCCAGAGGAGAAAATACCGACATAGAGGATCTCCGGCGCCGCCGCCCAAATCGCCGCAAGGCTGACAGGTTCGACGGCTGCGGCAACGGCCAGCGCACAGGTCGCGGTTACGGCGAATTGCACGGCGGAGAGCGCGAGCGGCCTTCCGGTCGCCGAAACGGTCGTACCGGCGAGGGTGATCTGGATCGCCCAGAAGACGGCGCAGACGACGGTCAGCAGATCGCCCGGCGTCAGCGCCGAAAGATGGCCACCGGACAGGAGGTAGATGCCGGTGATCGCCAGCAGCGCGCCGGGCCAGATGATCCAATGCGGGGCGCGGCGCAGGAAGCACACGGCAATCAGCGGCACAAAGACGACATAGAGGCCGGTGATGAAGCTGGAATTCGTCACCGTCGTCGTCTGCAGTCCGACCTGCTGCGTGGCTGCACCGCCGAAAAGGGCAAGGCCGGTCAGGATGTAGAGCTTCGCATGGCGCGTGCTGGTCTTCTCTTTGGCCTTGCGCGCCTCAAAAAGGACGAAAGGCAGCACCGCCAGCGTGGCGACGGCAAAACGCAGGCAGATGAACCAGAAGGGACCGATCGCCTTCATCGCCGTCGACTGCGCGACGAAGCCGCCGCCCCAGATGGCGGCTGCAAGCAACAGGAGGAGGTTCGCCTGAACGCGCGTCATGTCGTCCTCGATGGGGAAGGGAGGTGTGGTCAAGCGGTTAGCAGTTGCGTTTACTTCCGGCAAGGGTGAAGACTTTGGGCGGCGTGAACGGAGGTGAAGGCATGCGACGTGAAGAACGGCCAGCCGGCGACACCGCAGTGTCCAAGACGGCAGGCTATTCCGGCACGCCGCTTGCCCGGAAGCTCGGCCTGGCTGATGGGCAGGCCGCGGCTCTTCTCGGCGTTCCCGAGACGATCGGCGAGATCAATGGTTTCGACGGTTTTGCTTCGGTCGTCCGCGCGCTTCCCGAGACGCCTCAGCGCGCCTTCGACTATGTGCATTTGTTTACAACAGAACGGGCGGCGCTGGAGGCTGTTGCGCCCACGCTTTTTTCTGTCCTGATGCCGAGCGGCATGGTCTGGATCTCCTGGCCGAAGAAGAGTTCACGCGTGCCGACCGACATCACCGAGGACGTGTTGCGGGAGGTTCTGCTCCCGACGGGCCTCGTCGACGTCAAGGTCTGCGCCGTCGACGAGATCTGGTCCGGGCTGAAATTCGTCATCCGCAAGGAACTGCGCGGCCCGTTGTGATCTTTCAGCCGTTGCGGGCTTGCGCCCTGGAGACCCTGAGCAGCGCGCCGTCGTCCTCGTCCGTCACCATCAGCAGCGCTCCGTCGGGTGCGACGACGACGTCGCGGATGCGGCCGTATTCGCCCTCGAACAGGCGCTCTTCGGCGACGAAGGCGCCGTTGTCATCACGTTGCATGCGCGACAGCAACTGGAACTTCAGCGCTGCGACGATGAAATTGCCGTCCCATTCCGGAAACATGGCGCCGCGATAGACGACGAGCGCGCCGGGTGCGATCGAAGGATCCCAATAATGTAGCGGCTGTTCCAGCCCTTCCTTGGCTGTGCCTTCGCCGATCTCGGCGCCGGAATAGTCGCGTCCATAGGTGATGATCGGCCAGCCGTAATTCTTGCCGGCCTGGGGCTGGTTGATCTCGTCGCCGCCGCGGGCGCCGTGTTCGACGGTATAGAGCTTGCCATCCCTGGCGTCGAAGGTGATGCCCTGCGGGTTGCGGTGGCCTTTCGACCAGATTTCCGGCAGCGCCTTGCCGCCGTCCTTGAACGGATTGTCGGCGGGGATGCTGCCGTCGGCATTGATATGGATGATCGAGCCGGCGTCGTCCTGCCAGTCCTGCGAGCGGTCGCGGTCGCCGCGGTCGCCGACGCTGATGAACAGCGAGCCGTCGCCGGATATCGCGATACGCGAGCCGTACTGGATATTGCCTGATGTGAAGCGCCGCATGGTGAAAACCGGCTTTACTGCGTCCAGGGTCTTTTCATCGGCCGAAAGTGTGGCGCTGAAGGCTTCGGTGCCGGAGCCCTGCCTGTTGGCGATGGCGGCGGTGAAATAGAGTTTTCGGCTCGTCGCAAAGTCCGGGGCGAGCGCCACGTCCATCAGGCCGCCCTGGCCACGGGCGCTGACTTTCGGCACGCCGCCGATCGGGTCGGAGACCTTGCCCTCTCGGATGATGCGCATGCGGCCCGGCCGCTCGGTGACGAGATAGGCGCCGTCGGGCAACACCTCGACCGCCCAGGGATGTTCGAGACCGTCGGCGAGCTTGTCGACTCGCACTGTAAGATCCTGCGCTTTGATGGTATCAGCCGCATCCGCGGATATAGCCCCGAACAGGACCAGCGCTGCGGCCAAATGGAGGGCGGATATTCTCTTCATCGTGTTTTCCCTGTCGTCTCTCCAGGCTGAACGTGGAGCGGACAGGAAACAGCTTCAACCCTCATTCGACCTGATATAACGGCTTTGTGTTTGGCGGTTGAACCGAGCCGGTCGCCTGAGGGTCGACCAGTTCCGCCTCGAGGATGTAGCGCAAGGGCCCGCGCTCCGTCGCGTCGAAGGGCCAGCAGGTGGTCAGCACGAGACGGCGGCCGTCGGAGGAGGGATCGATGCCGCTTGCATCCCACGGAGCGATGCGGCCTTCGCCCGCCTTGAAGGTCAATAGTTTGCCGTCGCGGCGCGTGACTTCGATCGTATCGCCGGGCTTTATATATTGCAGCCAGCGGAAGTGCGTGTCGCGATGGGCTGCGATCACGGAGGTGCCTTCCTCGCCCGGCTGTGGGGTGTTGACGAGCCAGGCCGGACCGAAGGCGAGAGCCTCGCCGGAGGCGCCGGAAAGCACGATCGCCTCCTTGCCGAGGCGCGGGGCGCGCACCTTGGCCTCGGTGGTGAAATCCGCCCAGGGCCAGGGCTTTGTCTCGTTCCCCCGCAGCTCCGCGGCGAAAGCGCGTTTCAGCAGGATCTGGGAGAGCTCCGCCTTCGCTTTCAGCAGGAAGCCGTCGCCGATCAGCGCCAGGCCATAGAGGGCAAGACCGGCAATGGCGAAGGCGATTGCCTTTTCGATCGAGGAAAGACGCCAGAGGAAAAAGCCCTTGCTCGGGCGCGCCTTCGGCCTGTCATAGGCCGTGGCGGCCGCCATGGCGAGTTCCAGATAGGTCGGAAGCGGCTCGAATTCGGCCGCTTCCTCGTTGTGGCTTGCGGAGAGCCTAGAGACCATAACGCTTGGCCCCGACCGCGATCACCCGTTTGATGCGCCGGCGCCAGATGGCCAGCCCGCTTGCCGCCGTCAGCGCCAGGAGCAGCATGGTAAGCCCGCGGATGATCTGCTCGTCGGCGCGCGTTGCCGTCTGCGGCAGGTTCACGGTCGAGCTCTTCTGCGCGATCATAGTGGCGGCCTTGGCGGTCGGGGCTGCTGCCATCATGTTTGCGATCCCGGGCGATGCGGCGAGATCCTGTGTTTCGGCTGCCGCCTGTTCCGGTCCGGCGTTTCCTGCCGGCGTCGCCGAGCCATGGCGTTCTCCGCCGGCAGGATGGACAGGGTTTTCGCCGAAGACCTTATCGAAGTCCCAACCTTCAGGCAGATCGAGCGGCAGCTTGGTTGAGCCGAGCGGCTGATCGGCCGGGCGTGACGGGGTAACGTCGACGGCAACGAGGCTGGTGAGGCGGGAGACGAGATGGTGGGCGAGAGCGACAGTCTCGATATCCTTGTCGAGCGCGGCCCGATCCTGACGCTCATAGGCACGGGCTTCGAAATCGTCGATCTTGCGGCGGGCCCAGAGCTTGGAAATGCCTTTGCCGTCGGCGGCATTGGCGATATCCATGTCGACGCGCCAGGGCTGCTCGCCTGTCTTGCCGAAGATCTGCAGCTTGCCGGCGGGTTTGTCCTCAGGCAGTTCGGCGGTCAGCACGACGGGTTCGCCACTGTAGAGGTCCGGCATCGGGTTCGGCGTGATATCCTCGGCTTTTATGCCTTCAAAGGTCGCGGCGATATCGGTCATGGCTGGGTTCTGCAGCTTGGCGAAAAGCTCGGCCATGCGGCTTGCCACCTGATCGGTCGAGCCGATCGCCGTGAAGGTGCCACGGCCGACTTCGGCGGCCTTGGTCATGAAATAGGTATTCGGCGCCGAGCCGATACCGACGGTGAAGACGCGGGCATCGCCGCGGTTTGCAGTGATTTCCTGGAAGAGCTGTTGCTCGTTGCCGATCGCGCCATCCGTCAGGAACACGACCTGGCGCAACGCTCCGCTTGCGACCGGTCCCTGGTTGCGCAATGCAGTCTCCAAGGCGGGCAGCATTTCCGTGCCGCCGTCGGCTGTCAGGCCTCTGACATAGGCAATGGCCTTTTCGCGATTGTCCGGGGTGGCAGCGACGAGACCCTTGAAGTAATCCGTCATCGTATCGTCGAAACGGATGACGTTGAAACGGTCGTCGGGGTTCAGCTTGGAAATGGCAAGCGCCAGGCTCTGCCTTGCCTGCTCGATCGACGGACCGGACATGGAACCGGAATTGTCGATGACGAAGACCACCTCGCGTTTTGCCGGCGGCGCTGCCGCATCCGGAGCCGTGGGCGGGGTGACGAAGGCGAGCAGATAGGTCTTGCCGTTCATGACTTCCCGGAAGAGGCCGGCACTCGGCATCTTGCCGGGGGCGGCCTTCCAGGTGAGCTCGAAATCCTTGTCGGCGGGAACGGTGTCCGCCTTCAGGCCGATCGTCCTCGCCTGGTCGCCATCCTGCCTGATATCGACCGCGTGGAAGGACGATTTGACGTCGCCAAGCGGGAAGCCTGCCTTGAGGTCGACGGTCAGCGAAACCGGATTGATCCTGGCGTTCTCGCGCGGATCAAGTACGGGGGCTTCGATCTTGTCGCGGTTTTCCACCGGGTCGCGTGGTGTGGCGAAACCGGCGCCGTTATTGAACTCGACGGTCTGGACGATTGGCGCCGGATTGTAGCGCGGGGCGACGACCATCGGAAAACGCAGCGAGAACTCGCCGCCCGACTGGTGGACCGTCTGCTGATATTCGATCTGGACGACGACGGTTTCGCCGGGACCGATATTGGCGACCTGGTTGGTGAAAATGTTCGGCCGCTGTTGTTCGAGCAGCGCCGTCTTCTTGCCCTCGGCCTTGGCCTGCTCGTAGATTTCACGGGCTTCCTGGCGAGGCTTGATCTGGCCTTCGATGAAGCGTTCGCCGATCTGCATTTTCAGGGCGTCAACGGCGGAATTGTCCGGCAGCGGGAAGACGTAGGTGCCTTCTACCCAACCCTGGCTTGGATTCTGAAAGCGCTGCGTCACCTTCACCCTGGCGATCGGGCCGGAGACGTCGATGGCGACATCGGTCTTCAGCCGCGGCGCTTCGACATAAAAGCCCGGCTCCTTCGACGGAAAGAGCAGCGAGCCGCTGTTGACGTCATTCGGCCGGACAAGCGCCGCCAGTTGGTTGGATGCCTGCGGCGCCTGCTCGGCGCGGACTGTGGAGGCAAGCCCCAGCATCGCCGCTATGCAGGCGGCAAGAGCGGTGACGGCAACAAGGACTGAAACGGAAATTCGGCGGGCGCGAATGCGCCCTATGGCAAACTCATCTTCCAGAAACATTGGCATACCCTCAATAACCAATTTCGGATGCCGGATGATGCGGCTTCGATCTCGGCGCGCTCACGACCGAATTGCGGCGTGGCGCGGCATTTGTTGCGGCTTATTCGTGGCGATGGGCGCATCCGGCGATGCCACTGATTTCAGGGTATAAATCCGGATGACTTCAGAGTTTGATTCAAGATCCGCGCAGCACGATTCAACCTCGTGACGCCGGCCTGTCCGAAGGCGTGGACAGGCCGGGCGGGCGGCGCGGCGAAATGATCAATAAGAATCATGCCGCCATGACGCCTTTCCGCTTGAAATGCCGTCATACATTGGACATAGAGCTAACCGCAGAACTCCGGTCCCGGCTTTCTGCCCGTTTCAACCAATAGGACCGTTATCATGGCCTTCCTTGCCGATGCTCTTTCCCGTGTGAAGCCTTCAGCCACCATCGCCGTCTCCCAGAAAGCGCGCGAGCTGAAAGCAAAAGGACGTGACGTCATTGGCCTCGGTGCGGGTGAACCGGATTTCGATACGCCCGACAATATCAAGAAGGCCGCCATCGACGCGATCAACCGCGGCGAGACGAAGTACACGCCGGTTTCCGGCATTCCAGAGCTGCGCAAGGCAATTGCCGCCAAGTTCAAGCGCGAGAACGGCCTGGACTATACAGCGGAGCAGACGATCGTCGGCACCGGCGGCAAGCAGATCCTTTTCAACGCTTTCATGGCAACGATGAACCCCGGCGACGAAGTCGTCATCCCGGCGCCTTACTGGGTTTCCTATCCCGAGATGGTGGCACTGTGCGGCGGCACGCCGGTTTTCGTTTCGGCCACCCAGGAGCATAATTTCAAGCTCCAGCCGGCCGATCTCGAAAAGGCGATCACCGAGAAGACAAAGTGGTTCATCTTCAACTCGCCGTCCAACCCGACGGGTGCGGCCTATACGCATGACGAGTTGAAGGCGTTGACGGATGTGCTGATGAAACATCCGCATGTCTGGGTGCTGACCGACGACATGTACGAGCACCTGACCTATGGCGACTTCAAGTTCGTCACGCCTGTCGAAGTCGAGCCGAAGCTCTACGACCGGACGCTGACGATGAACGGCGTCTCCAAGGCCTATGCAATGACCGGCTGGCGTATCGGCTACGCGGCAGGCCCGCTGCAGCTCATCAAGGCCATGGACATGATCCAGGGCCAGCAGACCTCGGGTGCGACATCGATCGCCCAGTGGGCTGCTGTCGAAGCGTTGAACGGCACGCAGGACTTTATCCCGGAAAACAAGAAGATCTTCGAAGGCCGTCGCGATCTCGTCGTGTCCATGCTGAACCAGGCCAAGGGCATTGTCTGCCCGGTGCCGGAAGGCGCCTTCTACGTCTATCCCTCCTGCAAGGGCCTGATCGGCAAGACGGCTCCGTCGGGCAAGGTCATCGAGACGGACGAGGATTTCGTTTCCGAATTGCTGGAATCGGAAGGCGTTGCCGTCGTTCACGGTTCGGCCTTCGGTCTCGGCCCGAACTTCCGCATCTCCTATGCAACTTCGGAAGCACAGCTCGAGGAAGCCTGCCGCCGTATCCAGCGCTTCTGCGGCGCCTGCAAGTAAGCCGATCGGCATAGCATCGATCAAAGGCCCGCCGGGACGGCGGGCCTTTTTCTTTGTGGCGAGGTTGGGCTGGCGCTGTGATTGTCGTTCACGTTCCGATTCAACATGCTGCAGAGTTGATTCAACTTTGCCTCGCAAGTCGTTGAATTCCGATTCAAAACGTGACGCAGGGTGACGGCTCGGCGGGTGATCGGCGGTTGCGGGTTGGCATCAAACCAACTAGATATCCGGCATCAAGTTTACGTTGCCGCTTCGGGAGGCCGGGATTTTGCAGCAGAGTGCGGTGATCGTCTGTTCGGATGTCAACATGCTGCCGGCCGCCTGCTGCACCCTGCTTTCCGTCAAGCGCAATCTCGGCGGTTCTGCCGTGGAGTTCCTGCTTCTCGGCATCGACCTTACGCCGAATGAAAGCGCCGAGGTCGGAAATTTCGCGCGGATGCACGGCATGGCGATCACTGTGCTGCCCTACAATACGCCGGATACGGCAAAGCAGGCGCGGGGCCGCTGGTCGGGTGCGACGCTGGCGCGGCTCTACATGGATCTCCACATACCCGCTCATATCGAGCGTCTGCTTTACCTCGACGCCGATGTGCTGGCAGTTGCGCCAGTTGACGAACTCTTCAGCAGGGATTTTCAAGGCAAGGCGCTTGCCGCCGTCGACGACTATGTCATGGCCTTTCCCGAGAAGGCCGGCGCACGGCAGCGGAAGATCGGCATGCATGAGGGTGGCCGCTATTTCAATGCCGGTGTGCTGCTGTTCGACTGGGTGGCCTGCCGGGAGAGGGAGCTTTTTGCCAGGACACGGGAGATCTTCGAGGAGCGGTCGCATCTTTTCGAGAATAACGATCAGGATGCGCTGAACGTCACCTTCGACGGCGACTGGCTGGTGCTCGATCCGCGCTGGAATACGCAGACCGGCCTTCTGCCCTTTGTCGGCCGGCCGGCGATCATTCATTTTACCGGCCGGAAAAAACCGTGGCAGGCCACCGTACCCTGGGTGCACCGCCGGATGGCCAAGCGTTATATCGAGGATCTCAGCAATACGCCGTGGGCCTCGTTCTGCAGGCAGCCGTCGATGATGGGCCGGGTCGCGGGTTTCATTTCGCATGTGGGAAAGCGTATCGGCGGGCTGACGCGGCTGGCACGGACGCGCGCCTATTTCAGCAACAGCTAGTAAGGCGGGCAGTGCGCATCGTCCTTGGAAAGTGCATGTGAGCCGATATGGAAGCAATCCCCAGTGACACGCAGAGGGCCGCCGCGGATGGCGGCTTCAACTTCCTGACGCCGGAGGCGTGGAAGGCACTGTTGTCACCTTATTCCCACGTCGTGCTGGTGGCAAACAGCGAAGCAGTCGATTTCGAGCGGCTGCGAAGCGAATTGCCGGAGACGACGCTCTACGTCTTCTTCAACAATGTCTATAAGGTGCTCGACGAAGCCTTCACCGGCCATGCGGTGCTGATTGCCCGCAGCGGCGTGATGGGCGCCAATATCGTCCACCGGCGCGAGGCGGCGGATGTTCTGCGTTTCTTTGCCGGCAACGATTTTTTGGGTGTCGTCAATATTCGCGCCTCCCCGGAGGAAAACTTCAGTGAGGAGAGCGGCTTCAAAGGCGCCAGAACCCGCCATCTCGATCTGACGCAAATGCTCGGCGATCTCTATCCGACAGGCAAGATCGCGACGAGCGGCTTTGCGATGGCGCTTTGGCTGGCCGACCTGCAACTGCCGGGCAAGATCCTGCTTGCCGGTTTTTCGGCAAAGAGAAGCGAGAAGTGGAAGGTCTTCGACGTGCACGACTGGACGTTCGAGCAGATCTTCCTGCGTCTCTTTGCCAGGATGGGCGCGATCTCGATGATGGGCGGCGTCGATGCCAGCCCCTATTCGGCGCTGGCCAAACGGTTTCCGCAGGTGCCGCCGATCGAGATTGCGATGACGGCGGCCGAAGTTCTGTCGGAACGGCTCCACAATGCGAACGGCCAGATCGACCGGCTGATGTCCGTCACCAAATCGATCCGCGCCATTGAGGGTTTCTTCCGGCGCTTCAAGCCGAAAACCCGCAAGCAGCGTTTCCTCGAAAAGTCGAAGGAATGACTGCCGCAGGGACCTGCCAACAAGGGTGAACTGCCAAGAAGGCGATGTCAGCCGCCACCGTCAAAGTCCCAGCGCCGTCAGCATGATGAAGGTGGCAAAGAGGATGAAATGCGTCATGCCCTCGATGGCGTTGGTCTCGCCGTCGTTGAGGTTGATCGCCGCGGCAATCAGCGTGATCGTCACCATTACCGTCTGCACCGGGGTCATGGCCATGATGAAGGGCTGGCCGGTGTAGAGCGCGATCGCCTCCATGACGGGTACCGTCAGGATCACCGTCGACAGTGAAGCGCCCATGGCGATGTTGACCGTCGCCTGCATGCGGTTCCTGAGGGCTGCCCTCAATGCCGTCAGGATCTCGGGGGCGGCCGAAATCGCCGCGACGACGACGGCGGTCACCGCGATCGGCGCGCCGCTGTCGCGCAGCCCCTCGGCCATGAAGGCCGACATGAACTCCGCCAGCAGGCCGATGATGACCACGCCGACGAGAAGGGTGGCGATCGAGATCGCGGCCGACTCGTCGGGGGCGTGCTCGTCCGGACTTTCTTTCTTCCGCTCGGAGCGCGGATAGCTATAGCTGAAGAAATAGCTGTGCTGGCCGACCTGCATGCGCAGGAAGAGGCCGTAGAGCGCGATCATCGCGACGATGGTGAAGGCCGAATAATAGTGCCATTTGTCGCGGGGCACGAATTCCGGCACGATCATCGAGATGCCCATGGCGGTGAGGATCATCACGCCGTAGGTCTTGCCGGAGTTATCGTTATAGGGCTGTTCGCCGTGCTTGAGGCCGCCGAGCAGCGCGGCGAGGCCAAGAATGCCGTTGATATCGAGCATTAGGGCGGAATAGATCGTGTCGCGCACCAGCGTCGGCGAACTCTCGCCACTCATCATGATGGCGAGGATGATGACTTCGACGGCGACGGCCGAAAGGGTCAGGATCATCGTGCCGTAGGGATCGCCGACTTTGACGGCGAGCAGTTCGGCATGATGGGCGACGCGGATAGAGGCGAGCACAATGGTGCCGACCAGGGCGACGGCTGCGATCAGCGCGACGCCGCGCCCCATCTCGATCACCGCGTGTTCCATGAGATAGGCGATCACTGCAACGACAAGTGCGACGACCAGAAACTTTTCTTCTTTAAAGCGTGACGCGATCCCCAAGCCTGAGCTCCTGTCCCGATTCATGCGTTTTATCTAAGTCACTGATTTCGCCTATCAAGCAGGCCCGGGGCCAGTCCCGTTTGCAGTCTTCGGCGTTTAATGGAATACTGAACGTCATCGGGGCCGGAAAGCAGATCGCGGCGTCCTCGAATTCTCGTCAAGCGGCCGCGATGATCCGGATCCTGTCCGGAAGCGTGCGAATGCGCAACAAGAAGATGAGGAGACGGATGCATGATCAAGGTGGTCTACGAAGTCGTGCCGCATGACGGCGGCTGGGCCTACAGGCTGGGAGGTGTCTATTCCGAGGCATTTCCGACCCATGCCGAGGCACTCGAAGCTGCGCGCATCGTCGCGGCCGAACAGCAGGTCGGCGGCGATTCCGCCGAGATCAGCTGGCAGGACGAGAACGGCAAGTGGCATGAGGAATATGCCGAAGGCGGCGACCGGCCGGAAACCGAGGTGGTGGATGGTCTCTGGAAAGGTCACGCGGCCGGGGCCTCGCCAGGCATTTGAAGTTACCGATTGCCCGTCAATGCCCGCGCGACGATCGCGTCGACGAATTCACGCTTATGCGCGGTATAGCGATCGCCGTCCATCCTGAATTCGGCTGCCAGCCTGCGTTTGAGCGCGGCATACTCCGCCGCCGCTTGCGGATGCGCGATGAGATAATCCCGGAAAGCCAGCCTGTTTCGATGGGTGCTGTTGCCGGGCGGGCAAAGATAGACGCGCTCCGCCGGCACTGAACCTCTCGACAAAAACGCCCAGACATCGTCGTCATAGCGGTTGCCGCGCGGCTCGTAGCCTTCTGCCAGAAGCACGCGGGTGGCGCCTTCGATATGCCCGAGGCCGGGAAGGATGATGTCGATATCGATAAGCGGCTTGGCGGTCATGCCGGGTATGGACGTGCTGCCGATGTGATCGATGGAGAGCGCCTGCGGCAGCAAGCCCAGCAACCTGTCGCGGATGCGCCGGAAGGCTTGGGGCCATTGCGGATCGTGGGGCACGAGTTCAACCGGGTTGTGCGTCGTCATTTTCCCTTCCCGCCGGAGCGCCCGTCCGACAGGACGTGCCAAGGAGCCTATTGCTTTGAAATTTGCGCATGATTCTTTCCGAAAATCGATTCCGATTTTCGCACTTATGCGCTGGTCGAATATCGGTAATAGTCCTGCAGACCGTTGACCAGGGCGTCGAACGTGGCGCGGCAGCGCGGCGAGGTCTTCAGGCTCGCATGCATCGCCACCCACGTACCGAGCGGGATTTTGAAGGCATCGGGCAGGATGTGCACCAGGTCAGGATTTTCCCGCGCAAGCCCGGTCTGGCAGATGCCAATGCCGACGCCGGCGCGGATTGCGGAAAGCTGGGCAAGGTTGCTGTCGGTCCTGTAGGAGAATTCGATGCCGGGCACCGCATAGCGTTTCATCACCATGCGTACATAGGCCGTCTGCCGGTCGAAGCCGATCAGCCGGTGGTTTGCGAGGTCAGCCAAGGTTTGCGGAATGCCGTATCGGCTGAGATAGCGGCGATGGGCGTGAAAGCCGAGCGGGATATCGCCGATGCGGCGCACGAGGAGCGCATCCTGCTGCGGCTCGGCCATGCGCACGGCGATGTCGGCCTCGCGGTTCACCAGGTCCTCGATGATATCGGAAGCCGAGAGCTCGATCTGGAGGTCGGGATAGGTCTCCTGCAGCGGTCCGAGAATCCCAGGCAGCACCTCGACCGCGATGACTTCGCTGGCGCTGACCCTGACCGTTCCAGCCACGCGTTCGCGCTCACCGGATGCGGTGCGCAACAGGGCGGCAGCGGTTGCCGCCAGTGTTTCGGCATAGGGCTTGAGCGCCAGTGCGGCGTCGGTCGGCAGCAATCCATTCGGCGAGCGGGTGAAGAGTTCGGCGCCGATCGCCAGTTCCAGTGCATCGACATGGCGGCCTATGGTCGGCTGGGTCAGCCCCAGTTCTCGGGCGGCGGCTGAAAGCGATCCCTGCTGGAGCACGGTCAGGAAACTGCGGTAGAAATCCCAGCTTGGTTCAACGCTCATATATTTTTGTATAGCAGATGCACTATTTCGTCAATTTTGTTTATGTCTTGCTGATGGCATGATCCTCTCATCCAACCGAAGGAGATGAGTGTCATGAACAGCGAAATGCAGATGACGGCCCTCGTCCTCGGCGCGACCGGCGGTATCGGCGGCGCGGTTGCCCGCAAGCTGCTTGGGCGCGGCTGGCGCATCCGGGCGCTCAACCGTGATGCAGCCAAGGCGTCGAGGCGCGAGCCGGCTTTCGAATGGCTGCAGGGCGATGCGATGAATGCCGGTGACGTGCTGAGGGCGGCTGAAGGCGTCGGCCTGATCGTCCACGCCGTCAATCCGCCCGGCTACCGCGACTGGGAAAAGCTGGTGCTGCCGATGCTCGACAATACAATCGCCGCCGCCCGCGCCGTCGGCGCGCGCATTGTGCTGCCGGGCAACGTCTATAATTTCGGCCCCGATGCCTTGCCGGCGCCGACGGAGGAAAGCCCGCAGCATCCGGTGACGAAGAAAGGGGCGATCCGCGTCGACATGGAGAAGCGGCTGAAGGCCGCCTCGCAGTCCGGTGCCGGCGTCATCATCGTCAGGGCGGGGGATTTCTTCGGTCCGGGCACGACTGGTAACAGCTGGTTTTCGTCTGGCCTCGTAACCCCCGGTAAGCCGGTCGGCACGATCAGGAATCCCGCACGGCGCGGCATCGGCCATCAATGGGCCTATCTGCCCGACATGGCGGAAACCATCGCCCAGCTCGTCGAGCGGGCCGATCGGCTGCCGCCTTTCGCCGTCTATCATATGGAGGGCTTCTGGGATGCGGACGGCATGCAGATGGCCGAAGCGATCAAGCGCGTCGCCGGCGGCAAGGCGAAGATCGCCGGCTTTCCCTGGTGGATCGTGCCGCTGGCAGCACCCTTCGTTCCTGTGATGCGGGAGATCAAGGAGATGCGTTATCTCTGGAAGGTGCCGGCGCGGATGCGGAACACCAGGCTCACGGCCGAGCTCGGAAGGGAGCCGCAGACGCCGATCGACGAGGCCGTCAGGGCTTCGCTCGCGGCGCTTGGCTGCCTGCCTGAACCGCATCGCGACATGACGACCGCCTTTATCGGGCATTCGCCTGAAAAGATGCGTTAGGTCCGAAGTTCGGCCAGCGCAATCCGGGCGACCGTCAGGGCTTTTTCTGCCTGCTCGATGTTCGGATCGCCGAGGAACCAGGCGGCGGAAAGGCCGGAATAGGCAGATATCCATTGCAGCAGCCGTTTCGGCTCGAGCCCAGCCGCTGCTGAGACGACTGCGAGCTGGCGGCGGAAGCGAGCCGGATCGGTGATCGTTGGCAATTCCTCATTGGCGAAGATGTTGGCGAAATCGAAGCCGCGTTCGCCGTGGAGCCGCTTCGGATCGATCGCCAGCCAGCCGCGCGACTCGAAATCGAGGATATTGCCGTGGTGGATGTCGCCGTGAAGGATGGCGACGTCACGCGGATCGGCAAGGAGGGCGTTGGCGATCGCCGAACAATCGGCAAGCGTGCCGCCATGCTTGGCTGCTGCCGGCTCCAGATCGCGGAACCAGCGGGTGAGGGGCACGGGATCGGGAAGCAGTTTTTCGCGCGGCGCATGCAGCCGTGCCGCTGTCTGACAGAGAATGCGGCTTGCCTCGTCGTCCTCACCATTCATCGCCATGGCAAGCAGCGAGCGTTTCCCCATCGCCCTTTCCAGCAGCACGGCGTCGTCCTCACGGGCGAAGACATAGGCTGCGCCGTCACCATCCCACCATTGCATCAGCAGTGCGCCATATCGCTCGTCGATATCGGCAGCCACTTTCAACATGGCGGGCCCATCCTGCCAGAGGACCGGCAGCAACAGGCTCGAATGGGTGATGATCGGCTCGCCGTCTTGTATGAGCGACCAGCGATGGAGATAAGAATCGAACATGGCGACACGCTACAAAGATGCATCGAAAATGGAAATCCCGCCTTTCGGCGGGATTTCGCGGTTTGCATTGCAAAAGGCTCAGGCGACTTTTTCGAGGATAGGATAGTCGATATAGCCCTTGCCGGTGCCGCCGTAGAAGGTCGACTGGTCGGGCGTGTTGAGCGGCAGATGGTGTTCCAGGCGCTCGACGAGGTCGGGATTGGCAATGAAGGGCTTGCCGAAGGCGACGAGATCGGCGCGGCCGCTTTCGACGGTGTCGATCGCCAGATCACGGTCGTAGCCGTTGTTGACCATCCAGTCGGCCTTGCCGCCGGCCCTTTCGTAAGCTTGGCGCAGCGCCTTGTATTCGAAGGAGGGATTATCGCCCTGCTTGTAGTCACGGTCGCCGCCGGTCTGGCCTTCGATGACATGGAGATAGGCGAGGTCGTATTTGGCCAGGCCTTCGACGATGTGTGTAAAGGTCGCCTGCGGATTGGAATCGTAGCTTTCGCCGGACGGCGTCACCGGCGAGATACGGATCGCGGTGCGGCCGGCGCCGATTTCCTTGACCACGGCATCGACGACTTCGAAGGTCAGGCGGGCACGGTTTTCGATCGAGCCGCCATATGCATCGCTACGGTCGTTGACGCCGTCGCGGATGAACTGGTCGAGCAGGTAGCCGTTGGCGCCGTGGATCTCGACACCATCGAAGCCGGCGTCGATCGCGGCCCGGGCGGCCTTGCGGTAATCCTCGATAATGCCGGGAATTTCGGCGGTTTCAAGCGCGCGCGGCTCGGAGGTGTCGGCGAAGCTGCCGGTGCCGTCGGCATTGACCAGATAGGTCTTGGCCTTGGCGACGCGGTTGGTCGAGGAAACCGGCTTGCCGTCGTTCGGCTGCAGCGTCGTGTGCGAGATGCGTCCGACATGCCACATCTGCACGACGATCTTGCCGCCAGCAGCATGGACCGCGTCGGTGACGCGCTTCCAGCCGTCGAGAGCCTCCTTGGTATAGAGACCCGGCACATTGGCATAACCCTGGCCTTGATGTGTGATGGCTGTCGCTTCGGTGATGATCAGGCCGGCGCTGGCGCGCTGGCGGTAATATTCGACGTTGAGGTCGTTGGGGATTGCGCCCGGCGAGCGGTTGCGGGTCAGCGGCGCCATGACGATGCGGTTCTTGACGGGGATGTCGCCGACTTTCGTGGGTTCGAAAAGCTTGGCCATGATGGTCCTTTCTTTTGCGGGAGGATCACTCGGCAGGAGCGAGGGCGGCTCGGCCCCTGGCGGAGAGATAGGTGAGCACCGTCGCGCCGAGGCCGATTAGGGCCATCAAGGCTGCGGCGAGTGGAACGCGGGTGAGATCGAAGCCCGCGTCGATGACCAGGCCGCCGACCCAGGCGCCGAGCGCATTGCCGGTGTTGAAGGCGCCGATGTTGATCGTCGAAACAAGATTCGGGGCGTCCTTGCCGAAGCCGACGACGCCGACCTGAAGCGCCGGCACGGCGGCAAAGCTTGCCAGTGCCCAAAGGAAGAGGGTGATTTCGGCCGGGATGAAGAAGCGGCTCGTATAGCTGAAGGCGATCGAGGTGATGGCGATCGCGGCAAAGACGCCGGCAAGCGTCGCGCCGAGCCGCCAGTCGGCAAGCTTGCCGCCGACGAGGTTGCCGACGGTCAGCCCGAGGCCGATCAGGAACAGCGTCCAGGTGACGCCTTCGGGCGACACGCCGGTGACGTCGCGCAGCAGCGGCGCGATATAGGTGAAGAGGGCGAACATCGAGGCGGCGAAGAAGACGGTGGTGGAGAGCGCCAGCCACAGGCCGCCATTCCGGAGTGCCGCGATCTCGCGCAGGATGCTGCCGTTTTCCTGCTGCTTGTCCCTCGGCAAAATGGCGATCAGGCCTGATATAGTGACGATGCCGATGACGGTGACGACACCGAAGGTGGCGCGCCAGCTATAGGCCTGGCCGATCGCGGTGCCGAGCGGCACGCCGAGAACATTGGCAAGCGTCAGGCCGGTGAACATCAGCGCGACGGCGCGAGCCTTGCGGTCTTCGGCGACCAGTCCGGCGGCGACGACCGAGCCGATGCCGAAGAAGGCGCCGTGGCAAAGCGCGGTCACGATGCGGGCGATCATCAGCACCCAGTAGCCGCTCGCCAGAGCGCACAGCAGGTTGCCGGCGATGAAGAAGGCCATCAGCGCAATCAGGGCGGTGCGGCGCTTCAGCTTCGCAGTCGAAACGGCCATCACGGGTGCGCCGATCGCGACCGCCAGCGCATAACCGGTTACCAGCCATCCGGCCTGCGGGATCGTCACCGACAGATCGGCGGCGACCTCAGGCAGCAAACCCATGATGACGAATTCGGTGGTGCCTATCGCAAACGAGCTCAAGGCGAGAACGAGGAGGGCGAGGGGCATTCTAAAGGTCCTGCGTCAGTTGCTTGAGAAAAGCGGCGATCGTTTCTTCGTTTCGCTTGTAGAAGATCCACTGGCCGACGCGTTTGGTGGTGACGAGGCCGGCGCGATGCAGCGTCCCGAGATGAGCCGAGACCGTCGACTGCGACAGGCCGCAGCGCTCGAACTGACTGGCGCAGACACCCATTTCGAAAGGGTGCTCCTGCGAGGGGAAATGTTGCTCGGGGTTTTTCAGCCAGTTCAGAATGTCCATCCGGGCGGGATGAGCGAGTGCCTTGATAATCTCGTCTTTGTCCATCGTCGTTCGCCGAACTATAAATCGTGTTTGACCGATATATTGATCGTCGCAACTCGATATGCAAATCACGGAGGCGTGAGGTGGCGGCTTTTAGTGGGTGCGCAATTTTTGGGCAAAAAAAGAGGGCCACCGGAAAACCAGGGCCCTTGTAATTGTGAAGGTCAAAAACCTCCAGAGGGGAACAGCTAATGCGGTGGTACTGGGAGAGAAACCACAAGATGCATCAGCTGAGATGGATATGGTGCTTCCTTGAGCAGGTTTCAATGCTTTTTTGTGCATGTCTGCTATGCGCCGCACAATTTTTTTGCGGTGCGGCATTTCCCTGGGCAAGCAAGGCAAAAAAAGAGGGCCACTGGAAAACCAGGGCCCTTATAAGTGTGAAGGTCAAAAACCTCCAGAGGGGAACAGCTAATGCGGTGGAACTGGGAGGAAAAGCCACCATGTGCATCAGCTATGTGCGATATGGTGGTTTAATGGGCAAACGGCAACCCTCATTTGTGCATGCCAGTCATGCGCCTTCTGCATAGTATGCAAAACGTCGACAAAATCGGGCTTAAAAGTTCCAGTTTCTAGCCTTGCTGACGATGAAATCGCGGAAGGCCTTCAGCTTGGCGGCGTTCTTGATTTCATCGGGATAGCAGAAATACGTATCGAAGGAGGGGACGTCGGCATTGATCGCCAGCTGAATCAGGCCGGGGTCGCGACCGACGATGTAATCCGGCAGGCAGGCGACGCCGATGCCGAGCAGGGCGGCTCGCTTGATCGAGGTCTGGCTGTTGATCTGCAGATGCGGGATGCGCTTGTTGTCGGACGAGCGGCCAGCGACCTCCAGCCAGTTGACGTCGAGCAGGTAGCTCGGCGCCGGCTCGCCGAAGGTGATGATGCGGTGATTGTCGAGATCCTCGATCTTCTGCGGCTCGCCATGGCGGTTGATATAGGACGGAGCCGCATAGACGTGCATGTGCACGGTGAAGAGCTTGCGCTGGATGAGGTCGGATTGCTGCGGCTGGCGCAGGCGAATCGCGCAGTCGGCATGGCGCATGTTCACATCCACTTCCTCGTTGTCGAGGATCAGCTGGATCTGCACATCGGGATAGAGCTGCAGGAATTCCTGGATCTTGTCGGTCAGCCAGCCCTGGCCGAGACCGACCGTCGTCGTGACGCGCAGCTTGCCGGACGGCGTCTCGGTCGTCTCGGTGAGCTGCATCTTGACGGTTTCGAGCTTCAGCAGCACGTCGTGGGCGGTGCGATAAAGCAGTTCGCCCTGCTCCGTCAGAATCAGGCCGCGCGCATGGCGGTGAAACAGCTTGGTGCCGACATCCTGCTCCAGCGCGCTTACCTGGCGGCTGATGGCGGATTGGGACAGATGCAGTTTATCCGCCGCATGCGTGAACGAACCCGCCTCGGCAGCTGCGTGGAAAATACGCAGCTTGTCCCAATCCAATGGCATTCCCCCACCCCTCATGCCGATCTTACTCCGCGGCCACGGCGACGGGCATGTGGCCCGTCAGATATCGCTCGGCTTCCAGTGCTGCCATGCAGCCCAGGCCGGCGGCGGTGATCGCCTGGCGGAACGTGTCGTCGGTCACGTCGCCCGCAGCATACACCCCCTCCAGGCTGGTCGCGGTCGAATCCGGTGCGGTCCAGAGATAGCCATTGTCCTTCAGCTTCAGTTTGTCCTTGAAGAGCTCGGTTGCCGGCGCGTGGCCGATGGCGACGAAGACGCCGTCGATCGTAACCTCGGTGATCGCCCCGGTACGCGTGTCGCGCAGGCGGGCGCCGGATACGGATTGCGGCATCGGCGGCTTGGCCGGCGTGCCGGTGATCTCTGCCACTTCGGTGTTCCACAGCACCTTGACATTGTCCTTGGAGAACAGACGCTCCTGCAGGATCTTCTCGGCCCGGAAGAAATCGCGGCGGTGCACTACGGTGACCGACTTGGCGATGTTGGAGAGATAGAGCGCCTCTTCGACGGCGCTGTTGCCGCCGCCGACAACGATCACATCCTTGTTGCGATAGAAGAAGCCGTCGCAGGTGGCGCAAGCCGAAACGCCGAATCCCTGGAAATGCTGTTCGCTCTCGATGCCGAGCCATTTGGCCTTGGCGCCGGTGGCGATGATCAGTGTATCCGCGGTCCAGACCTGGCCGCTGTCGGTGCGGGCGACGAAGGGACGCTGGTTCATGTCGACTTCGGTCACGAGATCGTTGACGATCTCGGCGCCGACATGTTTTGCCTGCTGCAGCATCTGTTCCATCAGCCAGGGACCCTGGATCGGATCGGCAAAGCCCGGATAATTCTCGACATCGGTGGTGATCATCAGCTGGCCGCCCTGTTCGAGACCGGCGATCAAAACCGGTTTCAGCATGGCGCGCGCGGCATAGACCGCGGCAGTATAGCCTGCGGGTCCGGAACCGATGATGAGCACCTTGGTATGGCGGGCGGGCATGTCATTTCCTTTCGACTGGCAGGAGGGCGGCGGCTAAGTGGTGATTGCGGCCGTTTCGCGGTCCATGGGCCATTTATGAACGTCCAATGCTTTTATTCAAGGGCAGCCTTGCGTTACCAACAAGGCAAATCGCCAGGATGTGCAAGAATCCGTCATCGGCGTGAAACATTCTTGCGTATTCCGCCGCTTTATATAGAAGCTCCCCGCGGAGAATTAAAGAAAGGCAATGATGTGGGTCGCGCCGAACTCGACGTCATCGACATAAAGATACTCCGGGAGCTGCAGGCCGACGGCCGCATGACCAATGTGGAGCTCGCCGATCGCGTCGGCATCTCGGCGCCGCCCTGCCTGCGCCGGGTGCGCAAGCTCGAGGAAGCCGGCATCATCGAGGGCTATCACGCGATGCTGAACAGCCCGAAGCTCGGCTTCGACCTCGTCGCTTTCTGCATGGTTGGCCTCAAGCACCAGTCGGAAGGCAATCTCAAGGCTTTTGCCGCCGCCACCACCGAATGGCCGCTGGTGCGCCAGGCGTGGATGGTCTCCGGCGACAGCGATTTCCTGCTGCATTGCGTGGCGGAGAACCTCACCCGCTTCCAGGATTTCGTCATCGAGGTGCTGACGGCGAACGAACATGTCGATACCGTGCGCACCATGCTGACGATCCGGCAGGTGAAGAAGCTGGGACTGGTGGAAGTCTAGACTCCCAATTGCTCCCGTCCATTACTTGCGCGAGATATAGCCGCCCCGGTTGATGCCGTGGCGCTGGAGCTTGTCGTAGAACGTCTTTCTCGGAATACCGAGCGCTTCGATGGTGCGGCGCACGTCGCCGTCATTGGCCGACAGCGTGTCGCGGATGATCTCCGCCTCGTAGCGTTCCAGTCGTTCGGGAAGCGTGGCGCCCGCCGGCTGCGCAGGGACCACTGCCGCTCCACCGCCTTCCACACCAAGCACCACGCGTTCGGCATAATGCGAGAGTTCGCGGACATTGCCGGGCCATGTATGCGAGGCGAGATGCTGCCGCACACCGGGCGAAAGCGGCGGGACCTCGCGGCGAAACCGCTCCGCGGCACGGGCGGCGAAATGGGAGAACAGCAGCGGAATATCGTCGCGGCGTTCTCGCAGCGGCGGAATGGAGATCGTCACCACATTCAGCCTGTAATAGAGATCCTCGCGAAAATCGCCGCGCACCGAGGGATCCCCGAGGTCGATCTTGGCAGCCGCGACAACGCGAAGATCGACCGGGCGCACCTCGTTGGTGCCGAGCGGCGTGATCTCGCGCATCTCCAGCACTCGCAGCATCTTGACCTGCGTGGCGGCCGGCATGCTCTCGATCTCGTCGAGGAAAAGCGTGCCGCCGCTTGCATGTTCGATGCGGCCCGTGCGGCGCTTCTGAGCGCCGGTAAAGGCGCCGGCTTCGTGGCCGAACAGTTCGCTTTCGATGACGGTTTCGGGCAGAGCGCCACAGTTGAGCGCCACGAAATTGCCCTTCCGGCGGTGGCTCCACTGATGCAGGATCTGGGCAACCACTTCCTTGCCGCTGCCCGTTTCGCCGGCGACCAGCACGTCCACATCGGTATCGGCGATATGGCGAAGAATGTTTCTCAAGTTTTCCATGACAGGCGTCTGGCCGATCAGCGGCAAGTTCTCCTGCGCATCCTCGGCTGCTTTGCGCAGCATGCGGTTCTCCAGAACAAGCCGCCGCTTCTCGCTGGCGCGACGCACGCTTTGGACGAGCCGATCGGCCGCGAAGGGTTTGGCGATGAAATCATAGGCGCCGTCCTGGATCGCCTGAACGGCCATCGGAATATCGCCGTGGCCGGTCATCAGGATCACCGGCAGGTCGGCATCCATGCCCTGCAGCGTGGCGAAGAGTTGCAGTCCATCGATCTCCGGCATGCGGATATCGGTGACGACGGGGCCGGCGAAGTCGGCCGGCAGGTCCGCCAATGCGGCTTTCGCCCCGTCATAGGCGGACACGGTGAAACCGGCGAGTTCGAGCGTCTGGGCGGTGGCGCGGCGCAAATCCTTGTCGTCGTCGATCAGCGCAACGGGGCTCAGTGTGTCCATGAGCTCAAGCCTTCCTCAGATGAACGATGAAGCGGCTTCCCCCGCTGTCGCTGACGACCTCCATCCGGCCGCCGTAATCGCCGACGATATCCTTGGAGATGACCAGCCCGAGACCGAGACCGCTCTCTTTCGAGGTGTTGAACGGGGTGAACAGGCCTTTGCGAATGTCAGGCGGAATGCCGGGGCCGTTGTCGGCGACCGTCACCGTTATCATCTCCGCATCGGCTGACGTTCTGACCTCGACGCGGCCCTCTCCGGCCTTCGGCGCCACCGCCTCCAGGGCATTCTGAAGCAAGTTGATCAGCACCTGTTCGAGACGGATCCGGTTTCCCATCACCTGCAGCTCAGGCGGCGGCAAGTCGATGTCGAGCAAATCCATTCGCCCGGCAAACCGGCTGCGCAACAGCATCACAGCACCCTCGATGACGTCCTTCAATCCTGTCGGTTCGGCGCTGCCTCGGCCTTTGCGGGCAAAGGTCTTCAGCTCTTCGGTGATCGCACCTATGCGCTCCGTCAGCGCCGCAATGCTTTCGAGATTTTCGCCGGCTGGCGCCGCCTGGCCGCGATCGAGGAAGGTGCGGGCATTGTCTGCATAGGCACGGATGGTCGCCACCGGCTGATTGATCTCATGAGCGACGCCGGCCGCCACCTGGCCCAGGATGGCCAGCCGGTTGGCCTGCACCAGATCCTGCTGCACCGCCTGCAGCTTCTGCTCTGTGCTCTTATGGCCGATGATTTCGGCCTGCAGCCGGTCCCGCGCCTGGCTGAGATCCAGCGTCCGCTCGACTACCCGCCGTTCCAGTTCCTCCCGCGCCTGCT
This sequence comes from Rhizobium anhuiense bv. trifolii, assembly GCF_024346605.1. Classification (NCBI taxonomy): domain Bacteria; kingdom Pseudomonadati; phylum Pseudomonadota; class Alphaproteobacteria; order Hyphomicrobiales; family Rhizobiaceae; genus Rhizobium; species Rhizobium anhuiense. The sequence goes on along the minus strand of NZ_CP098803.1, from coordinate 3,627,504 downwards.
GTTCTCTGGATATCCGCAGGGTGATCGCATGCCGGCGGCGCAACAGGAAGGCTGCTGCGGCCAACAGCGGCAAGAGGATGAGCAAGGCCAGCATGCGGGCTTCGCGAATTCCCGCATCGACGGACGGCCCGAGCGTCACGAGATGCTGCAGCTGCCATCCGGTGGCCGGAACCGGCATCCCGACATCGAGAAACCTGGTTTTTCCGGCATCGCCGGGCATGACGATCTCAACGACGTCAAGGCCGTCCCCGAGGTTCCTGATAAGATCGAGCGGCAGGGGCTGAAGCGGCGCAGCGCCGAATTGAAGGCTTTCGCGGATCGCAGTCAGCCGGTCTTCGGCGATCCGGCCGATCGTCATGAACCGCCATGATGGAAGACTGGTGATGAGGACGATGCCGCGCTCGTCAACGACATAGGACGGGGTGCCCGAGGCATTCCAATCCGCCTCGACGTCGTCGAATTCGACCTTGACCACGACGACACCCAGCAGGCCATTGCTGCCCGAAATCCGCTGGGAGATATAGAGGCCCGGCTTCTTGCTGACCGTGCCAAGTGCGAAGTGCTCGGCCTGTCCTCGTTCGACTGCCCCTTGGAAATACTCGCGGAAGCGGTAGTCATTGCCGACGAAGCTCGTCGGTTCGCGCCAGTTGCTGGCCGAAACCGCCATGCCGTCCTTGTCGATGACATAGATGACGGCGGCCTTCGTGCCCGCCGCCAAATTTTCCAGCTTCTGACTGAGCCGCTCGAACGCGCCGGCATCCTTTCCGGCCAGCGCCGCGGCGAGTGCTGCGTCCTGCGACAGAACGAAGGGAAGCGCCCGGTATTTTTCGAGAACCGTGCGCAGCAAAGCCGCATTCAGTCTCGCATCCATGCGGGCCTGTTCCTCAAGGGCGGCCTCCGCCCGGTGCCGGCCGATCTCGCCGCCAGCCCAGAGGCTTGCGACGACGGCGAGGAGGGCGAACACGGCATAGGTCCACCACATCCGGTGGATGCGGTGCTGCAGGGGCAGGGAAGGCCACAATTTCGGCGACACGGACATGGCGGATTTGTGCATTTTTCTGCACGAAACGCAAATGGATTTGTGCGGATTTCCGCATTGCTTAATTAGCTGTCAGCAGCCCCGTAAATTTTTCATTAATAAATTCAATCTGTTGGTTGGTCGGCGTGAAACTGGCACGGTGATTGCGAAGGAGATGGCAACAACGGCTGAGCTGTTGGACTTGAAGCGAACGGCTCGGGAGGCCGGAGTTCGTTCCGGGCGAGCCATTAGGAGGACATCATGATCGCAGCACCACTCGATGCAGTCGCAGGCAGCAAGGGCAAGAAGCCCTTTTATAGCCATCTTTACGTTCAGGTTCTCGTGGCCATTGCTGCGGGTATCCTTCTCGGCCATTTCTACCCCGAACTCGGCACCCAGCTGAAGCCGCTCGGCGATGCCTTCATCAAGCTCGTCAAGATGATCATCGCCCCGGTCATCTTCCTGACCGTCGCGACCGGCATTGCCGGCATGAGCGATCTGCAGAAGGTTGGCCGTGTCGCCGGCAAGGCGATGCTGTACTTCCTGACCTTCTCGACATTGGCGCTCATCATCGGCCTGATCGTCGCCAACGTCGTCCAGCCTGGCGCCGGCATGAACATCGATCCGGCCTCGCTGGATCCGGCCGCCGTCGCCACCTTTGCCGCCAAGGCGCATGAGCAGAGCATCGTCGGCTTCCTCACCAATATCATCCCGACGACGATTGTCGGCGCCTTTGCCGATGGCGATATTCTGCAGGTCCTGTTCTTCTCGGTGCTCTTCGGCATCGCGCTCGCCATGGTCGGCGAAAAGGGCGAGCAGGTCGTCAATTTCCTGAATTCCCTGACGGCTCCCGTCTTCAAGCTCGTCGCCATCCTCATGAAGGCTGCCCCGATCGGCGCCTTCGGCGCCATGGCATTCACCATCGGCAAGTACGGCGTCGGATCGATCGCCAACCTCGCCATGCTGATCGGCACCTTCTACGTCACCTCTCTGCTCTTCGTCTTCATCGTTCTCGGCGCCGTCGCCCGCTACAACGGCTTCTCGATCGTGGCGCTGTTGCGCTACATCAAGGAAGAGCTGCTGCTGGTTCTCGGCACCTCGTCTTCGGAGGCGGCGCTTCCGGGCCTGATGAACAAGATGGAAAAGGCCGGCTGCAAGCGCTCGGTCGTCGGCCTCGTCATCCCCACAGGCTATTCCTTCAATCTCGACGGCACCAACATCTACATGACGCTGGCTGCACTCTTCATTGCCCAGGCAACCGGCATCCATCTCTCCTGGGGTGACCAGATCCTGCTGCTCCTGGTGGCGATGCTGAGCTCCAAGGGTGCCGCAGGCATCACCGGCGCCGGCTTCATCACCCTGGCAGCGACGCTCTCCGTCGTCCCCTCCGTACCGGTCGCCGGCATGGCGCTCATCCTCGGCATCGATCGTTTCATGTCGGAATGCCGGGCGCTGACCAACCTTGTCGGCAATGCGGTTGCAACGATCGTCGTGGCACGCTGGGAAAATGAGCTGGATACGGCGCAGCTGGCCGCGGCGCTGGACGGCCAGACAAGCGAGGACGCTCCGGCTGCCGGGCTCCAGCCGGCCGAGTAATCGGCCAGGACGTTCACAGTCTTGAAAATCCTGCAGCGGCCCGTTCTTCAGCGGGCCGTTTCTCTTTTCTGCTTCAGCCGCGGTTGTCGCCGAGCAGGCTGTTGTAAACGGCGGCGATCGCGCCTGCTTCCTTCTCCAGCGCGAAATTCGCCCTGACATGCCGCAGCGCATTTTCGCCATGCGCAATCGCCAAGGCGGGATCGGTGATATAGGGCGCGATTGCCCGCGTCAGCGCCTCGCCATCGCCGGCGGCAACGACCGAACCCGTCTCGCCCTCAACGATGAGCTCGGCGTAGGCGCCCGCATCCGATGCCACCACCGCGGTGCGCGAAGCCATGGCTTCAAGCGGCGTCAGGCCGAAGCCCTCGTTGCGGGAGGGCGCGACGTAAAGCGTCAGGCGGCGATACCAGATCTTGATATCGGGCACTTCGCCGAGAAAGAGGATACGGTCGCTAAGCCCGGCGGCGGCGACATCGGCCTTGAGCTTGTCACCGAATGCCGCATGCTCCGCCGTCACGCGGCCGGAGACGATCGCTGTCCATTCCGGATTCTGCGGCAGCAGTTCGATCATCGCTTTGACGAAAAGATCGGTGCCCTTCTGGTGGCGCACGCGGCCGAAACAGCCGATAAGATGGCGTCCGGGCAGGCCGGTGGCGGCGATGCCGTCCTCTGCCGTTTCCGGCGGATGAAAGAGGGCAAGGTCGACGCCGTGCTGGATGACCGTGTGCGGCACCTCGAGGAACGAGCCGGAACGGTCGCTGGTCGCGATGACGGCGTCCATGCGGCGGATCAGCCATTTCGTATAGGCGGTGTGGCGGCGTTGGGCAGCCGAGGTGAAGAGCAGCTTCAGCGGCATGCGCATGAGATGGCGAAGCAGGATGCCGACGGCCATCTCGTTGTTGCGGCGCGCGTGCCAGACACGCTGGCGCCGGCGTGCCGGCGGGCGCCAGAGGCCAAGAAGCTGGCGCCACCTCAGTTTCGGCAGGCCTTCCGGCAGGCCGGGGCCAAGGGTTGCGATCTTTATGCCGAGCCGGATCTGGCAGGGAATGAGCTGAACAATGGTCGACGTGACGCCGGAGAGCCGGCGCTTGAAATTGGGCGCGATGATCTCGACGTCACGCATATCGGGCAAGGGATAGGTCTCGCGGCTGGCGGGCGATCAGCCCCAGGAAACCTGGAGGATTTCGTAGGCCTTGGAGCCGCCCGGCGCATTGACCTCGATGGAGTCGCCGACTTCCTTGCCGATCAGCGCACGGGCGATCGGCGAAGAGATGGAGATGCGGCCGGCCTTGACGTCGGCTTCCTGGTCGCCAACGATCTGATAAGTCTTTTCTTCCTCGGTGTCCTCGTCGACGAGCTTCACCTTGGCGCCGAACTTGATCTTGTCGCCCGACATCTTCGTGAGGTCGATGACCTCGGCACGCGCCGTCAGGTCTTCCAGTTCGCTGATGCGGCCTTCATTATGGCTCTGGGCTTCCTTGGCGGCGTGATATTCGGCGTTTTCGGAAAGGTCGCCATGAGCACGGGCTTCGGCGATCGCCTCGATGATTCGGGGGCGCTCCTCCTGCTGACGCCAGCGCAGCTCTTCCTGCAGCTTGACGAAACCACCCTGTGTCATCGGTACCTTTTCAACCATTTTTCTGTCCTTCACTCCTTGTATCCGCTCGTCCGTGCTTTTCGAGCAATCAGCCGCAGACACAAAAGAAAACAGGTCCCGAAGGGGAGCTTCGGAACCGTGCCACAATCCTAGTTAAGTGCTTATAGCAGATCGCCAAGGCCGATTTCCAGAAAATTCGCATAAACGAAACGCAACCCACCGCGGCATCCGGTGGCGCGCCTGAAAGATGGGCAAAGGTGACGTCGCTCCCATTGACTTTGCATATAAGAACATATAGTGAACATACTAATGAAGAAGTCGCTAACAGAACGCTTGGCCATCCTTTCCGATGCTGCGAAATATGACGCTTCCTGCGCTTCCAGCGGCACGGTGAAACGTGATTCTCACGCAAGCGGCGGCCTCGGTTCGACCGAGGGATCCGGCATTTGTCATGCCTATGCGCCGGATGGACGGTGCATTTCGCTGCTGAAAATACTGCTGACCAATTTCTGCATCTACGACTGCGCCTATTGCGTCAATCGCTCGTCGAGCAATGTCGAACGGGCGCGCTTTACGCCTGAAGAGGTCATCTGGCTGACACTGGAATTCTATCGCCGCAATTATATCGAGGGCCTGTTTCTTTCTTCCGGCATCATTCGTTCGTCCGATTACACGATGGAACAGATGGTTCGCGTCGTCCGCGAACTGCGTGTGACGCATAATTTTCGCGGCTATATCCATCTGAAGTCGATCCCTGAAGCATCACCGCATCTGATCGAGGAGGCGGGGCTTCATGCCGACAGGCTGTCCCTCAATATCGAGTTGCCAACGGATAGCGGCATTACCCGTTTCGCGCCGGAAAAGAAGCCCGCCAATATAAGGCGATCGATGGGGGATCTGAGGCTGAAGATCGAGGCCGCCGGCGAGCCGACGCTGCGGACGAAGAAGCGTCAGCGTTTTGTGCCGGCCGGTCAGAGCACGCAGATGATCGTCGGCGCCGATGGCGCCAACGACGCGACGATCCTTGCCACCAGCGGCCGGCTTTACAGCAGCTATGGCCTGAAGCGCGTCTATTATTCCGCCTTCAGCCCGATCCCGGATTCGTCGAAAAACCTGCCGCTGATCAAGCCGCCGCTGATGCGTGAACACCGGCTTTATCAGGCCGACTGGCTCTACCGATTCTACGGTTTCGGCATCGATGAGATCACCGCGAACCAGGCGGGAGGCATGCTCGATCTCACCCTCGACCCGAAACTTGCCTGGGCGCTCGCCAACAGGGCCGAATTTCCTGTCGATATCAACAAAGCCGAGCGCGAGCGGTTGCTGTGCGTGCCCGGTCTCGGCACCAAGACCGTCAAAGCGATCGTTTCGGCTCGCCGTTTTCGCCGCCTGCGGATCGACGATCTCCAGCGGCTCGGCATTTCGATCAAGAAGGTCCAGTCCTTTATTTCAGCGGAAGGCTGGTCGCCGCGCCGTCTGATCGACCGCCCCGACCTTCGCGCCATGTTCGAGCCGCAACCTGAACAATTGTCGTTGCTGTGATGCGCCGGGTCGTGCTGGCAGGACGCGGGGATCTTGCCGAATGGCGTGATGCCGCGCGGGCCTTTGCTGCCGCCGGCATATCGCCTGAAGAGATCGATTGGCGCGAAAAAGATGAAGAGGCCGATCTCGCTTTTCAGCGCGACGCCATGCCGCCGGCGCCGATCATGGCACGCAAGCCGATGATAGTGCCGACCGCCTTCATCGATCTTGCCGAGACCGTTCTCTGCCATTCCGATCCGGTGCGGTTTTCCCTGCTTTACCGGTTGCTCTGGCGGCTGCAGCTGGACCGGCAGCTGCTCGAAGTGGCCTCCGACGAGGACGTTGTCCGTGCCAGGCTGATGGCGAAAAACGTTCGACGCGACGCGCACAAGATGACGGCTTTCGTCCGCTTCAAGGAAGTGGGTGCGGTATCGGCAGACCGTCGGAAATTCCTCGCCTGGTTCGAGCCGGACCACCATATCGTCAGGCGCACAGCGCCCTTCTTCCAACGACGCTTCACCGACATGGACTGGCTGATCGCCACGCCCAAAGGGTCAGCCGCCTGGGACGGCGAGCGGCTGATGCTAAACGACGCGCCGTGTGAAAAGCCCAATCTCACCGATACCACCGATGAACTATGGCGCACCTATTACGCCAGTATCTTCAACCCAGCGCGATTGAAGCTGAAGGCGATGCAGTCGGAGATGCCGAAAAAATACTGGAAGAACCTGCCGGAAGCCGATCTCATCCCCGGGCTGATCGCCTCGGCGGAGAGCAAGGTGCGGGCCATGGCCGCACGGGAGGCGACGCAGTCACTGCCCTTCCACGATCGCTTGCAGGAGGCCGCGCGCGATATTCCTGTCGTGCCCGAAGCGCCGGCGGGCACGCTGGAAGCGCTGCGCGCGGACGCTGCCGTCTGTACCCGCTGTCCGCTGCATGCGACGGCGACGCAAACCGTATTCGGGGAGGGGCCACGCGATGCCGAGGTGATGTTCGTCGGCGAGCAGCCAGGCGACCAGGAGGATATATCAGGGCGTCCCTTCGTCGGTCCGGCCGGCCGGCTGCTGGATCAGGTGATCGCAGAAGCGGGGATCGACCGCTCGCGGCTCTATGTCACCAATGCCGTCAAGCATTTCAAATATGAGCCGCGCGGCAAGCGTCGTATCCACCAGAAGCCCAATATGGGCGAGGTGAACCATTGCCGCTGGTGGCTCGATCTGGAGATGGCGCTGGTCAAACCGAAGCTCATCGTTGCCATGGGAGCGACGGCGCTGGCGGCGCTGACCGATGCGAAGCAGCGGTTGCAGGATGTCAGGGGGAAAGCCATTGCGATCGACGACAGGCGAACGCTCTTCGTGACGGTGCATCCTTCCTACCTGCTGCGTATTCCCGACGAGCGGCTGAAAGCCGAGGAGCTGGCGCGGTTTCGCGAAGATATGGCGAAAATCCAGCGGCTTATGGCAGCGGCTGGATAAATCGATTCCGGAGCTTCGAGGTGTGCATCACCGCTCATCGAGCGGTGATGCTGCCCTATCTCAGGCGAAGTAGCTCTGCAGCGGCCGCACTTCGAGATTGCCGGCCTTCAGCGCCTTGATCGCCTGAGCGGCGGCCTCGGCACCTGCCATCGTCGTATAATAGGGCACCTTCTGCATCAGCGTTGCACGGCGCAGCGACTTGGAGTCCGAGATCGCCTTGTTGCCGTCGGTGGTGTTGATGACAAGCTGGACCTGCCGGTTGCGGATTGCGTCCTCGATGTGCGGACGGCCTTCCAGCACCTTGTTGATCTTGGTGGCGGTGATGCCGTTTTCGCCGAGGAAGCGGGCGGTGCCGCCGGTCGCCAGCACCTTGAAGCCCTGCTCGACAAGGATGCGGATCGCCGGCAGCACGCGCGGCTTGTCCTCGTCGCGCACTGAGACGAAGACCGTCCCGTCACGCGGCAGCTCTACGCCGGCGCCGAGCTGCGACTTGGCGAAGGCAAGGGCGAAATCGGTGTCGAGGCCGATGACTTCGCCGGTCGAGCGCATTTCCGGGCCGAGCAGGGTGTCGACGCCGGGGAAACGAGCGAAGGGGAAGACGGCTTCCTTGACGGCGATGTGCTTCAGCTTGCGCGGATCGGGCTTTTCGCCGTAGGCGGCGAAGGTCGCGTCGAGTTTCTCGCCGGCCATGACGCGGGCGGCGATCTTGGCGATCGGCGCGCCGATGGTCTTGGCGACGAAGGGCACGGTACGCGAGGCGCGCGGATTGACCTCGAGAACGTAGACGATGCCGTCCTTGATGGCGAACTGGACGTTCATCAGGCCGCCGACATTGAGCGCCTTGGCCATCGCCTTGGCTTGGCGCTCCAGCTCGTCGATCAGTTCGACGGGCAGCGAGCGCGGCGGCAGCGAGCAGGCGCTGTCGCCGGAATGGATGCCGGCTTCCTCGATATGCTCCATAATACCGGCGACATAGACGTCGGTGCCGTCGGAGAGGCAGTCGACGTCGACTTCGATCGCATGAGAGAGATAGCTGTCGAAGAGCAGCGGGTTCTTGCCGAGCAGGGTGTTGATCTGGCCGGTCTTGTCGTTGGGATAGCGCTGCTTGATATCTTCAGGCACCAGTTCCGGAACCGTGTCGAGCAAGTAGCTCTGCAACTGGCCCTCAGAATGCAGGATCTGCATGGCGCGGCCGCCGAGCACGTAGGACGGGCGCACGACCAGCGGGAAGCCGATTTCGGCGGCGACCAGGCGGGCCTGCTCGACCGAATAGGCGATGCCGTTGTTCGGCTGGTTGAGATCGAGCTTCATCAGGAGCTTCTGGAAGCGGTCGCGGTCTTCGGCAAGGTCGATCATGTCAGGCGCGGTGCCGAGGATCGGAATGCCGTTCTTTTCCAGCGCCTCGGCAAGCTTCAGCGGCGTCTGGCCGCCGAACTGGACGATGACGCCGACGACTTCGCCCTTTTCCTGCTCGGCGCGCAGGATCTCGATCACATCTTCGGCGGTCAGCGGCTCGAAATAGAGGCGGTCCGACGTGTCGTAGTCGGTCGAGACGGTTTCGGGATTGCAGTTGATCATGATCGCTTCATAACCGGCATCCTTCAGCGCGAAGGCGGCATGGCAGCAGCAATAGTCGAACTCGATGCCCTGGCCGATGCGGTTCGGGCCACCGCCGAGAATGACGACCTTCTTGCGGTCGGAGACTTCGGCCTCCGAGCGGGCGGCGCCGGCGAAGGGCGTCTCGTAGGTCGAATACATATAGGCAGTCGGCGAAGCGAATTCGGCGGCACAGGTATCGATGCGCTTGAAGACCGGCCGGACGTTCAGGCCGTTGCGCAGTTCGGCGACTTCCTTCGGGCGTTTGCCGGTCAGCGTCGCCAGGCGGGCGTCGGAGAAGCCCATGGCCTTCAGCATGCGCAGGTTGGTGGCATCCTCCGGCAGGCCGTGCTCGCGGATGCGGGCTTCCATGTCGACGATGTTCTTGAGCTCAGCGAGGAACCACGGGTCGATCTTGCAGCCTTCATGCACCTCTTCGATGCTGAGGCCCTGGCGCAGCGCCTGGGCAACCATGCGCAGGCGGTCCGGCGTCGGCGTGCCGATGGCGGCGCGGATGGCGTTCTGACTGGATTCACCTTCCTCGAAATCAGGAATCTCGATTTCGTCGAGGCCGGTCAGGCCGGTTTCGAGACCGCGCAGCGCCTTCTGCAACGATTCGGCGAAGGTGCGGCCGATCGCCATGACTTCGCCGACCGACTTCATCGCCGTGGTCAGCACCGGCGAAGCGCCGGGGAATTTCTCGAAGGCGAAACGCGGGATCTTGGTGACGACGTAGTCGATCGACGGTTCGAAGGAGGCAGGCGTTGCGCCGCCGGTGATGTCGTTTTCCAGTTCGTCAAGCGTATAACCGATCGCGAGCTTGGCGGCGATCTTGGCGATCGGGAAGCCGGTGGCCTTGGAGGCGAGCGCCGACGAGCGCGAGACGCGCGGGTTCATTTCGATGACGACGAGACGGCCGTCCTTCGGATTGACGGCGAACTGGACGTTCGAGCCGCCGGTTTCGACGCCGATCTCGCGCAGCACCGCAATCGAGGCGTTGCGCATGATCTGGTATTCCTTGTCGGTCAGCGTCAGCGCCGGCGCGACGGTGATCGAATCGCCGGTATGGACGCCCATCGGATCGATGTTTTCGATCGAGCAGATGATGATGCAGTTGTCCGCCTTGTCGCGGACGACCTCCATTTCATATTCCTTCCAGCCAAGCACCGATTCCTCGACCAGCACTTCGGTGGTCGGCGAGGCGTCGAGGCCGCCGCCGACGATCTCGAAGAATTCCGAGCGGTTGTAGGCGATGCCGCCGCCGGTGCCGCCGAGCGTGAAGGAGGGGCGGATGATGGCGGGCAGGCCGACATGATCGATGGCCTGGGCGGCGATCGCCATGGCATGGCTCATGTAACGCTGCTTGCGGTCGCTCTCGCCGAGGTTCCACTGGTTTTCCAGTTCGTCCAGCGCCTTGTCGAGCTCGGATCCGGACAGGCTTTCGCGCAGCTTGTTGCGCTCGGCCTCGTGCGTCTTGCGGTCGAGGTCCTTGATGTCGGTGGCGTTGGCCAGCATCGAACGCGGCGTTTCCAGGCCGATACGGGCCATCGCCTCGCGAAACAGCGCGCGGTCTTCGGCCATGTCGATAGCGGCGGGCTTGGCGCCGATCATCTCGACATTGTAGCGATCGAGCACGCCCATGCGCTTCAGCGAAAGCGCGGTGTTCAGCGCCGTCTGGCCGCCCATGGTCGGCAGCAGCGCATCCGGGCGCTCCTTGGCAATGATCTTGGCGACGACCTCGGGGGTAATCGGTTCGACATAGGTGGCGTCGGCAAGGCCCGGATCGGTCATGATCGTCGCCGGGTTGGAGTTGACGAGGATGACGCGGTAGCCTTCCTCCTTCAGCGCCTTGCAGGCCTGGGTGCCGGAATAGTCGAACTCGCAAGCCTGGCCAATGACGATCGGTCCCGCGCCGATGATGAGGATCGATTTGATGTCTTGGCGCTTCGGCATGGGCGATATCCATTTCTAGCTGCGCAAAAAGCCGGCCAGGGTGGGAGATCACCGGGTCGGGTCGCGCATTGAGGGTCTTTTCAGGCTAGAAGCGGCTTATAGGCAAATGTATTTGCAAACGGAACCCCATAAATCGCGGAATCGACAGGAATCCAACACGGCGCGAACGGCTATTTAGCGTCCGGCCCGACGAGCAGCCGGAATCCCTAGCCTTGCTTCGGGACGAGCGAAAGCGGGAGTCCCGCCAAGGGCCTGCGGCGCCGTGCGTCTTCTTTAGGTGAAGCGGCGGCGCACGTCCTCGGCATAACTGCGGCTGACCGGGATTTGCGTGCCGTCACGGGTGAGGATCAGCAGCCTGCCATTGTCGCGTTTCAGGCTTTCGATATGGGCGTCGGCCACCCAATGCGAGCGATGGACACGAAGACCAGGCGTCGCGGCGGTTTCCTTCAGCGCGTCGGCGAAACGCAGGAGCAGCAGTTCGCGCCCGCGGCTGGTCACCACCTCGGTATAGTGATCCTGGACGGAAAGGCGCAGCAGAGGGCCACGATTGTCAGGCTTCAGCCGATCGAGGATCGAGAGGCGGGGGCTGGTTTCCTCAGGAACTGCGGCTTCGGCGATTTTCTGGCTCATCGCCATGTAAGTCAGAAGGCAGAAAAGAGCGCAGAGAGGGATGGCGAAGAGCGCGCGGTAGAGGCCGCTTTCCAGCGTCGTCGCTTCACCGGTGAAGGCGTAGTCGACGAGGCCGATGGCAAAACCGATCGGCAGGGCGGCTATGAGCGAACCGGCCATCATGCGGGCAAACATCGAAGCGACCACCTCCCGCAACAGTCTTTCGGCGATGACCGCGCAGAGAATGGCGATCGCCCAGGCAAGGGCATGCAGGGTCAGCCAGTAGGCGAGGCGTTCGCCGAAGGCCATGCTTTCCATCGTGCCGTAGGGGCCGGTGACGGCAAAGAGCAGGACGATCGCGGCAAAGGTTCCCCAGAAGCGCCGGGAATGGAGAAAGACCTGCAATTCGCGAAGCGTGGATTGCAAGAAGGGGTGAATCACGAAGTTTTCCTGCCGTTCGCGCGGTTCGGATTGAGGCAGATGCAGTCTTGGCGGAAAGACGGATCGAATTCAACCGGATGCCGCCCATGACCCTCGAACCGCTCCTCGACGCCCCGCTTGCCGTCCAGATCCATGTCGCCGCCGTTACGCCGGCAGCACTTCTCGGCGCCTATATCCTGCTGCGCCCCAAAGGCACGCCGCGCCACCGGCTGTTCGGTAGGATCTGGATGGCGCTGATGGTCGTGACGGCGATATCGAGCTTCTTCATTCATGAGCTCGATCTTTTCTACGGGTTCAGCCCGATCCATCTTCTGTCCATCGCAACATTGTTCGGCAGCTGGAATGCGATCGCGGCGGCTCGTCGCGGCGATATCCGTGTTCACAGGCGCATCGTCGCCGGTCTTTATTTCGGCGGCATCGTTCTTGCCGGCCTGTTTACCTTCCTGCCCGGCCGGATCATGCATGCGGTCGTCTTCACCGGCGGGCAATGGCCGGCGGCCCTTGCCGCGGCGGTGATCGGCTCGATCCTGGCTGCAATCGCGCTGCGTCGCCGGCGCGGGCGCCTGATGGCTCGATGAAGCCGCTGGAAATCCGGCCGCTGACGGATATATAGATTCCTTGAGTGCAAGCACGGGGCATTGCCGGGGAGAGCGAAGATGGAATGGAGAGGCCGGCGTCAGTCCGACAATGTCGAGGATCGCCGCGGTGATCCGGGCGGCGGAGGTTTCGGCCGCGGGGGCGGCTTCAATTTTCCGTCCGGCGGTGGCGTTCGCCGCGCCGGCGGCGGCCTCAGTATCGGCACGATCATCTTCCTCGTCGTCATCTATTTCATCTTCAAGATGATGGGCATCGACCTGTTGCAGGTGCTCGACACCGGCGGCGTGACGACCGGCCCCGGCTACGAGCAGAGCCAGTCGGGCGGAACGCGCACGCCTGCCAATGACGAGATGACCGCTTTCATGCGCACCGTTCTTGCCGAGACCGAGGATACCTGGCAGGGCATCTTCCAGGCGCAGGGCCAGAATTACGAGGAGCCGCGCCTCGTGCTGTTCTCGGGTTCGACCGCATCGGCCTGCGGCTCCGCATCATCGGCTACCGGGCCGTTCTACTGCCCTGGCGATCACAAGGTCTATCTCGACACCGAATTCTTCCAGGAGCTTTCCGACCGGTTCGGCGCGTCGGGCGATTTTGCCGAGGCCTATGTCGTTGCCCACGAGGTGGGCCATCATGTGCAGAACCTGCTCGGCATCCTGCCGAAATTCAATCAGGCCCGCCAGCGCATGAGCGAGGAGGAAGCCAACAAGATGTCGGTGCGCGTCGAGTTGCAGGCCGATTGCTTTGCCGGCATCTGGGGCAAATATACCCAGCAGAAGGGCCTCTTGGAGTCCGGCGACCTGGAGGAAGCGCTGAACGCTGCCCAGCAGATCGGCGACGACACGCTGCAGAAACGGTCGCAGGGCTACGTCGTCCCGGAAAGCTTCAACCACGGCACCTCGGCGCAGCGCGTCAAATGGTTCAAGCGCGGTTTCGACAGCGGCCAGCTGTCGGCCTGCGATACGTTTTCCGGGCCGATCTGAGAGGGTGAGAGGTAGAGGCGCGTAGCACGCGCCCACGCAGCCGTTTCAATCCTTTTGCTTACTTCTCGCTGTCCATATCCTGCAGCATATGTTCGGGATAACGCCCACCTGCAGCCGCATCCTTCGGCACGGCGCGTTCGATGGCGGCGAAATCGTCTGGTGACAGGTCGACCGCGCGTGAGCCGAGCGCCTCGCTCAGCCGGTCGCGGCGGCGGGCGCCGATGATCGGGACGATATCCTTGCCCTTGGCGGCGACCCAGGCGATGGCGATCTGGGCGACCGAGACGCTCTTTGCCTCGGCGATCTCGCGCAGCTTCTCCACCAGAGCGAGGTTTTGTTCGATATTGCCTTCCTGGAAGCGCGGGCTGTAGGCACGGAAATCGCCGGCCGTCGCACCCTGGCCCTTCTGCCAGTGGCCGCTGATCAGGCCGCGCGAGAGCACGCCGTAGGCGGTGATCGAGATGCCGAGTTCGCGTGTCGTCGGCAGGATCTTCTCCTCGATGCCGCGCGAGATCAGCGAATATTCGATCTGCAGGTCGATGATCGGGGCAACAGTGGCGGCGCGGCGGATCGTATCGGCACCGACCTCCGACAGGCCGATATGCCTGACGTAACCTGCCTTGACCATGTCGGCGATGGCGCCGACCGTGTCCTCGATCGGCACGTTCGGATCGAGGCGGGCCGGGCGGTAGATGTCGATATAGTCGACACCGAGGCGCTGCAGCGTGTAGCTGAGGAAGTTCTTCACCGCGACCGGGCGGGCATCGATGCCGTTCCAGCCGCCGACGGGATCGCGCAGGCCGCCGAACTTGACGCTGATGACGGCGCTCTCGCGCCTACGGCCTTTCAATGCCTCGCCGATCAGCATTTCATTGTGGCCCATGCCGTAGAAATCGCCGGTGTCGAGCAGGTTGATGCCGGCATCGAGCGCGGCATGGATCGTCGCGATGCTTTCTGCGCGATCCGAGGGACCGTACATGCCCGACATGCCCATGCAGCCGAGACCGATGGCCGAGACATCGGGTCCGGTCTTTCCCAAACGATAAGTCTGCATTTGTCTTCTCCATCAGTTTGCGCCACGCGGCGCAATCGGGTATCCGCGCCGGGGTGTCCTCGATGCCGTTCTACCGCTTTCGCATGCGGGCGATAATCGGGCGGCACAGGACGGGCTGTGCGGCGAAATGCACAATGACCAGTCTTTTTACCGGTGTTCTCTGGTGATCTGGAAGCCGTCGCAGCGATTGCAAGGGAACGTGTCGCCCGGCGATCGGCTGGGCGGCTCTCGATCTCCTGAAGCTGGAACGGCAGCGCGCGCCCTCCGGTTGAGGCATCTCATGAACTTCCCGCCTAGCATTATCAAAAACTTTGAAATGTTCACGGATTGTTTCGGTTTCTTTTCTGAGCTATGTCACTTTCTCGGCGATGAGATCGTCTTTTCAGAACCAACCGCTGTAGAGATGCCTCATGCTGGACCCCAAATTCGTTCGCCGCGGCCTTTTCCTGGTCTTCATCATCCTCTTCCTCGACATTATCGGCATCGCCATCATCATGCCGGTGCTGCCCGCCTATCTGGAGCAGTTGACCGGCGGCAGCGTCAGCGATGCGGCGATCGACGGCGGCTGGCTGATGCTCGTCTATGCCGGTATGCAATTCCTGTTCGCGCCGCTGCTCGGAAACCTGTCCGACCGTTTCGGCCGTCGTCCGATTCTTTTGCTTTCGGTGCTGACCTTTGCGATCGACAATTTCATCTGCGGCATCGCCACCAGTTTCTGGATGCTGTTCGTCGGCCGCGTGCTTGCCGGCATCAGCGGCGGCAGCTTCGCCACCTGCTCGGCCTATATCGCCGATATCAGCACCGAGGAGAACCGGGCGAAGAATTTCGGGCTGATCGGCATTGCGTTCGGCGTCGGCTTCACCATCGGCCCCGTCGTCGGCGGCTTCCTCGGCGAATTCGGCCCGCGTGTGCCGTTCCTCGGCGCGGCCGCGCTATCGCTCATCAATTTCATCGCCGCCTGCTTCCTGCTGCCGGAAACGCTGGCGGCGAAGAACCGCCGCCGGTTCGAATGGAAACGCGCCAATCCGCTCGGCGCGTTGCGCCAGATGCGCCATTATCCCGGCATCGGCTGGGTCAGCCTCGTCATGTTCCTGTTTTTCCTGGCGCATGCCGTCTATCCCTCGGTCTGGTCGTTCGTCTCGACCTATCGTTACGGCTGGAGCGAGGGACAGATCGGCCTGTCGCTCGGCATTTATGGCATCGGCGCGGTGATCGTCATGGGGCTGGTTCTGCCGCGGATCGTGCCGGTACTCGGCGAGTGGAAGACCGCTCTTCTCGGCCTCTGCTTCTCGGCCGTCGGGCTCACCGGCTATGCCTTCGCCTGGGAGGGCTGGGTCGTCTATGTCATCATCGTTGCGACCGTCATGGAAAACGTCGCCGATCCGCCGCTGCGCAGCATCGCCGCCGGCAAGGTGCCGCCCTCGGCGCAAGGCGAGTTGCAAGGCGCGCTGACCAGCCTCAGCAGCATCACCACCATCCTTGGGCCACTGATCTTCACGCAGATGTTCGGTTATTTCACGCGGCCCGAGGCGCCGGTCACCTTCGCCGGGGCACCCTATCTGACCGCTGCCCTGTTCATCCTGGTGGCCGCCGGCGTGTTCCTCATGCGGGTTCGGGTCCGTGAACCGGCCGAGGCACTGGAAGCGGCAGGTTGATCGATCAGAAACGCTGATGCGATGATGAATTTTTCATCATCTGCCTCATCTGGGGTAGTTCTTTGCGGGGCTTTGCTCTAAGTCCGGATGTTATTTCGCCGCAACCTGCGGCGACGCATATTTCAATCACAGGACTGGTGTCATGGACACGCCGATCGACGCGCGCAGGCTTGCGCCGACAACCGATAATCGTTGGGGCGCACATTTCCGTGCAACGCTGGCGCTCGGCATTCCGCTGATCGGCGCGCAGCTTGCCCAGCTCGGCATCAACACCACCGACGTGATGATCGTCGGCCGGCTCGGCGCCGAGCATCTGGCGGCGATGGTGCTTGCGGCGCAGTTCCTGTTCACGATCCTGATCTTCGGCTCGGGCTTTGCCATCGCCGTCATTCCGATGGTGGCGCAGGCCTACGGCCGCGGCGACGTTGTCTCGGTGCGCCGGTCGCTGCGCATGGGTCTGTGGGTGGTGATCGGGTACTGGGTGATCATGCAGCCGGCCTTCTTCAATTCGGAGCAGGTCCTTCTCTTCGCACAGCAGAAGCCCGAGGTGGCCAAACTCGCCCACGGCTACATCATGATCGGCCAGTTCGGCGTGCTGCCGGCGCTGCTCTTCAACGTCATGCGGGCGCTGGTCAGCGCCATCGGCAAGGCGGGCATCATCCTCAACGTCACCATCGCCACGCTGGTGATGAATGCGATCTTCGCCTATATGCTCGTGCTCGGCCATTTCGGCTTTCCGGCAATGGGGCTCGAGGGCGCGGCGATCGTTTCGGTCGTCGTGCAGACGGCAGGCTTCCTCTTCATCCTGGCTTTCGTGCAGCGGCGGGAAGAGACCCGGCGCTACGAGATCTTCGTGCGGTTCTGGAAACCCGACTGGCATGCGCTGCTGGAGGTCATCCGGCTTGGTTTCCCGATCAGCGTCACCATCCTTGCCGAAGTCAGCCTGTTCACGGTGGCCTCGCTGCTGATGGGTTATATCGGCACCATCGAGCTTGCGGCTCACGGCATTGCCCTGCAATGGGCGTCGATCGCATTCATGATCCCGCTCGGCCTCAGCCAGGCGGCGACGGTGCGCGTCGGCGTCGCGCACGGGCAGGGCGACCATCAGGGGCTGGTGCGGGCTTCGATCATGGTGCTCATCCTCGCCTGCGCCATTTCGGCGGTGGGCTCGGTACTCTTTGCGACCATGCCGCAATTCCTCGGCAGCTGGTTCCTCGACGTCAACTCGCCCGAAGCGCCGGAGGTGCTTGCCTATGCCGGGCCGCTGATCGTCGTTGCCGGGCTTTTCCAGCTCGTCGACGGGCTGCAGGTGATCGCCAATGGATTGCTGCGCGGTCTCAAGGACGCGCGCGTACCGATGATCATGGCGTTGATCGCTTACTGGCCGATCGGCTTCTTCCTGGCCTGGGCCTTTGCCTTCCCGCTGGGTTTCGGCGGTATCGGCATCTGGTTCGGCTTCCTCGTCGGGCTGGCAGCCGCCGCCGTCATGCTCTGTGCGCGCTTCTACCTTCTCCTTCGCCGGGAGGCGGAACTGGCCCACGCCTGAGCCGTCCGCCTCTGCCGTCAGGCCGCGACGGGCTTGTAACTGGCGATATCGGCGCGAATGCCGAGACGTGCAAACATTTCCTGCGGATCGAAATGGGCGGCCCTATGGGCCGCTGCAACGGCCGCCCGCGCGCGCTCGACGACCTCCGTATTTTCCCATTCGGCGATCGTGACGAAATTGAATTCGCCTGGGCCGGCGACCTGTTCCAGTACCCTGTGATCGATGAAACCGTCCTGCGCCTCCAACAGCTTGTGGGTCATCATCACTTTGACGAGAAATTCTTCTCGCGCCGCTGCCGGCACGACGAACTTGTCTATCCTGTAGAAAGCTCCGCTCATCCAGTTTTCTCCTGCATCAGATGTTTGCAGGCAGATCTGTAATTCCTCAACTTAAGCTGAGGTCAAGGGGCGGATAAAGAAAAAGGCCCGCCTGGGCGAGCCTTCATCGGAAATCGCTGTGGCTTGAAATCAGCGTTCGGCGAGTGCCGGTTCGCCCTTCTTTTCGCGCACCATGTTGATGAAGCGGCGGAAGAGATAGTGGCTGTCCTGCGGGCCGGGAGAGGCTTCCGGATGATGCTGGACGGAAAAGACCTGCTTGCCGAGCACGCGCAGGCCGCAATTGGTGCCGTCAAAAAGCGAAATGTGAGTCTCTTCAACGCCATCAGGCAGCGACTTCGAGTCGACCGCGAAGCCATGGTTCATCGAGACGATCTCGACCTTGCCCGTCGTATGGTCCTTGACGGGGTGGTTGGCGCCGTGATGGCCCTGATGCATCTTCTCGGTCTTTGCGCCGAGTGCGAGACCCAGCATCTGGTGGCCGAGGCAGATGCCGAAAACCGGGATGTCGGTCTTGATCAGCGTCTTGATGACAGGCACGGCATATTCGCCGGTTGCCGCCGGATCGCCCGGGCCGTTCGACAGGAAGATGCCGTCCGGCTGCATGGCGAGGACGTCTTCGGCGCTCGTTGTGGCCGGCATGACGGTCACCTTGCAGTCGAGGCCGGCAAACAGGCGCAGGATGTTGCGCTTGACGCCGTAATCGAGGCAGACGACGTGGAATTTGGCGTCCGTAGCCTTGAGTTCACCGTAACCTTCGTTCCAGACCCACGGCGTTTCGGTCCACTGCGAGGACTGGCCCGACGAGGCGATCTTGGCAAGGTCGAGACCTTCGAGGCCGCTCCAGGCTTTGGCTTCGGCCTTCAGCGTCTCGATGTCGAAGACGCCGTTCGGATCGTGGGCGATCACCGCGTTCGGGGCGCCGTTCTCGCGGATCCAGGCTGTCAGCGCGCGCGTGTCGATGCCGCAGAGGCCGATGACGCCGCGTGCCTTCAGCCATTGGTCGAGGTGCTTGGCGGCGCGGTAGTTCGAAGGGTCGGTGATGTCGGCCTTGAAGATGACGCCGACGGCGCCGTGCCGGGCGGCCGGCGTCAGATCCTCGATGTCTTCCTCGTTGGTGCCGATATTGCCGATATGCGGGAAGGTGAAGGTGACGATCTGGCCGAGATAGGAGGGGTCCGTCAGGATCTCCTCATAGCCGGTCAGCGCCGTGTTGAAGACCACTTCGGCCGGCACTTTGCCGGTGGCGCCGATGCCCTTGCCTTCGATGACCGTGCCGTCGGCAAGAACGAGCAGGGCGGTCGGCTTTTCGATTGTCCAGGGTGCTGTCGCGGTCATCTTCATCCCGTTTCCGGCAGGTGGGCGCGTTGCCGCGCTCGTCGCCATTTGATCTCGCAGGCGTGTGGACACGGCAATGCCGCGCGCTTCAGGCCTGATCACGAATTTTGGTGCAGGTGGCGGTAAATAGCCACGCAATCGCTTAGCGTCAATCTTTGTAGCCGAGATTGCCGCTGTTTTCCTGCGCTTTGTCGCAACGACCGCGCAATTTATTTGATCCGCCGCATCAGCGTGGTTTATGAAGCGGCATCAAAACAGGAGTGAAGACCATGCTGCGCGATCAACTCGCCACCCAGCTGAAAGAGGCGATGAAGGCCAAGAATGCGGAGCGGCTTTCCACCGTCCGGCTGATTCAGGCCGCGGTCAAGGACCGCGATATCGCCAATCGCGGCACCGGCAAGGAGCAGGCGAGCGACGACGAGATCCTGCAGATTCTCGCCAAGATGGTGAAGCAGCGCGACGAATCGGCAAAGATCTACGAGGAGAATTCCCGACCGGAGCTTGCCGCCAAGGAGCGCGCCGAAATCACCGTCATCCAGGATTTCATGCCGAAGCAGCTTTCCGACAGTGAAGTGCGCGCCAACGTCTCGGCGATCATCGCCGAGACGGGTGCCGCAGGCGCCAAGGATATGGGCAAGGTGATGGCAGCGCTGAAGGAGCGTTATGCCGGCCAGATGGATTTCGCCAAGGCCTCGGCGACCGTCAAGGAACTGTTGAACGGATAAGTTTCAGATAACGCGTCTTGCCTGCGGTTCGTCACGGACCGCAGGCCCGAGCACCGCTTCGGCGGCGGCATCGACGATGGCGAATTTCGCCGCCTGATAATTCCAATATTCGCGGATGAAGTGGCCCGACAGCCAGAAGTCGCCCTTGCGGGAGAGTTCTGTCCAGCCGACGCTTTCCATGGTCGCCGCCTGCGTCAGTAGCCGCTTGAGATGGGTGTTGGAGATCATGAACTGTTCGCGCAGTTCCCTGAGCGATAGAGGGCCGAGAACGACGCGGTCGGCCGTCCGGGGAAATTCCGGAAGGCGCGAGATCAGGTAGTCCATCACCAGTCCGCCGGAATTTGCCCAGTTGAAGAGGTTGAAGGTCGGGCCTGGATTGCGCACCGCTTCACTCCCGATGATCGCCTTGGCGATCAGCGGCTGGATCGCTGCCATCATCGCCGAGGGATCGGCAGTGATCTTGTCGGCGCGCTCACCGCCGTCGAGGCTATCGAGGATCATCATATGGGTGACGAGCCAACGGGTGAAATGCTGCTCGGCGATTTCGGTCGGCTCCAGGTAGCGTGTGCGCTTGTCGGGGCCGGGAACCGGTCGCAGGAAGCGATAGGCCAGCATTTCCTGCATGAAGGCTGCGGCCGTGTTGCGGCTGGCGATATCGTTCTTGACCGCGAAATCGATGAAGCGGCCGGAATAGAGGCCGCTCTTGCCGCCGTCGGGATGACCGTAGTGAAGGGCGAAACCGGCATGGGCCATCAGCCAGCGCTGCTGCGCGGCGAAGATCGAGGCGATGCGCGGGCTCTCGCGATAGATGGCGAGCATCTGATCGGCGCACTGCAGGATCGCAGCGAAAAATCGATCGTCTGCTGCAAGATTTTCCGCGGTAAAAGCCATTGGAGAGGTCCAGGAGTTCGGCGCATACATCTTTCATGCCAGCGCCGCCTGTCAACGGTTTTGTCAATAAGCGGTTAATTTCAAAGGGAGAGTTGTCGCAGAGGGAGCCAGAAATTTAAGAAGGCAGGAGCTGGGGGCGCTCCTGCCTTCTTGCTCTTTGCTTCCGCCGGCAACGCAGGGCCGAGGCCCAAGCCGGAGGGTATTTGCAAAGGCACCCTTGCGAAGCGGCGCCGGGGGTAGGGATGGTGCTTCGCTCGGGGATCGCTTTGTTGAGATCGAACCTATTGCGGGCTGGCTGCTTATTCAAATTACAAAAAAATAATGATTGGCGAAAACGGCGGTTTGGGGGGCATCAAAGCGGAGGTCGGGCAGTAGGCTGTAAGACGGGGGTGTCCGAGCGTCGGAATTGATATGTCACTGTTTTTAAAGGATTTAATATGGGAATTCGGCAGGCTTTGGCTCTTTGTGGAGCACTCACGACGGTGCCGTTCCCGATCTGCGAGGACAATAATGTCGCACCCCTGTCGCAGGGGCGATAACGTGTTGTTGATTGGAAAACCGACATCGCAAGCAACCGGTGCACTTGCCTGTGAATAGCGGGTTTTCATGACAAGTTTCGTGGCATGGAGCGGCAAAGCAGCTTATATGGAGCTTGGCCAAGAGGTATAGATGCGCTTTTCCAACACCTTTCTCGATGAGATCCGCGACCGCGTTCCGATTTCGAACGTGATTGCGCGCCGCGTCAGCTGGGACAAGCGCAAGACCAACGTATCGCGCGGCGATTATTGGGCCTGCTGCCCGTTCCACGGCGAGAAATCGCCGAGCTTCCACTGCGAGGACCGAAAGGGCCGCTATCACTGCTTCGGTTGTGGGGTCACCGGCGACCATTTCCGCTTCCTGACCGAACTCGAGGGCCTGAGTTTTCCCGAGGCGGTGCAGCAGATCGCCGATATGGCCGGCATGCCGATGCCGCTGGCCGATCCTGTCATGGAGAAGCGTGAGAAGGAGCGCGGCTCGCTGATCGACGTCATGGAAATGGCGACGCAATTTTTCCAGGACCAGCTACAGACGGCGAATGGGGCGAGGGCACGCGCCTATCTGCGCGACCGCGGGCTGACGGGACGCACCATCGAGACCTTCCGTCTCGGCTATGCGCCCGACAGCCGCAATGCGCTGAAGGAATTTCTTGCCGGCAAGGGTGTGCTCAAGGAGCAGATCGAGGCCTGTGGCCTGGTCGTCCATGAAAACGTGGCGGTTTCCTACGATCGCTTCCGCGACCGCATCATGTTCCCGATCCTTTCGTCGCGAGAGAAGGTCATCGCTTTCGGCGGCCGCGCCATGTCTGCGGATGCGCCGGCGAAATATCTGAACTCGAACGAGACGGAGCTCTTCCACAAGGGCAATGTTCTTTATAATTTCGCCCGTGCGCGGCGCGCGATCCAGGGACCGGGCCGCGGCGACCCTCAGGATGACAATGCGACGGGCACCATCATCGCCGTCGAAGGCTATATGGACGTGATCGCGCTCTATCAGGCCGGCGTCGAGAATGCCGTTGCGCCGCTCGGCACGGCGCTTACCGAAAACCAGCTCGAACTGCTCTGGAAGATGGTGCCGCAACCGGTACTCTGCTTCGATGGCGACGGGGCCGGTATCCGCGCCGCCAATCGCGCCGCCGAACTGGCGCTGCCGCATCTGAAGCCCGGCCGTTCCGTCCGCTTCGCGCTTCTGCCCGACGGCAAGGACCCGGACGATCTGGTGCGTGACGAGGGCCGCGCGCCCTTCGACAAGGTGATGAGCCAGGCAAAGCCGCTTTCCGAGATGCTGTGGAGCCGGGAGATCAATACCGGCAAGTTCGATACGCCTGAGGCGCGCGCCGAACTCGAGGCGCGGCTGAAACAGCTCGTCGCCGTCATCGCCGACGAGAATGTGCGCCGCCACTACCAGCAGGATATTCGCGACCGGCTGAACGCCTTCTTCCAGCCGCAGTTCCAGAACCGCAACAATGGCGAGCGCCGCGGCGGCTTCGCGGGCAATGGCAATTACCGCCCGGGCCGCGACAATGCCGGCAAGGCGGGGCCGAAAAGCCCCAGCATCATTTCCGACCGGCTCGCCCGCTCGGGCCCCGTGCGCGGCCACCGGGACAATACGGCGTTGCGCGAAAGCGTGTTGGCGCTGACCGTCATCAATCATCCTTCGCTGATGATCGACGATTATGACGAAATCGCCGCGATCGACTATGACAGCCGCGAGCTGCAGCGGCTCTGGTCGGCGATGCTCGGGGCTGCCGCTGCCGTCGCCGGCCCGCATCTGACACGCGAATATCTGACCGAACGGCTGGAATTCGAGGGTTTCGGTCCGCTCATCAAGAGCCTCGATCAGCAGGTGCGCAATGCCCGGCTCTGGACGGCGACCGAGGAGGCGGCGATGGAGGATGCGCGCGAAGGCTATCGCCAGGCGCTGGCCTTCCACAAGCGGGCGAAGGCGCTGCGCCGGCAGAAGATCGAACTCGAGCGAGAGATCGCGCTGGCGACCGAAGCCGGCGACGGCGAGGCGATCGTTCAACTGATGCGCGCGCAGCAGGAAGTGCATTTCGAAGGGGTGCGCCTTGAGAACCAGGAGGCGATCATCGATGGCTTCGGGGTGCTTTCCGGCCGCGTCAAAGGGGCGGCGAACCACTGATGTCGCTGACCGAACGCAATGAACCGGGCTTTTCCGCTTCCGGCGCGCTGTTTTCTTCCGGCCGCTCGCCACTCGCTATCCTCAAGCAGGTCTATGGCTATTCCTCCTTCCGCGGCAAGCAGCAGCAGGTGGTCGAACATGTGGTTTCCGGCGGCGACGCCGTCGTGCTCTTTCCCACAGGTGCCGGCAAATCGCTGTGTTTTCAGATCCCGGCGCTTTGCCGCGATGGCGTCGGCGTCGTCGTTTCGCCGCTGATTGCGCTGATGCGCGATCAGGTGGAGGCGATGAAGCAGCTCGGCATCCGTGCCGCAGCGCTCAATTCGTCGCTGTCGCGCGAGGAATTCGTCGAGGTTCGTCGCGCGCTCTCGGCAGGCCAGCTCGACCTTCTCTACGTGACGCCCGAGCGCATTCTGACCGACGGGTTCCGCGAGCTGATCGCCAACGAGAAGATCGCGCTCTTTGCCATCGACGAGGCCCACTGCGTCTCGCAATGGGGCCATGATTTCCGGCCGGAATATCGTGCCCTCGGCCGGCTCGGCGAACAATATCCCGGCGTGCCGCGCGTGGCGCTGACGGCGACGGCCGATCCGCATACGCGCGACGACATCATCGAGCGGTTGGGGCTCGATGCCGCGGAGATCTTCACCACCAGTTTCGACCGGCCGAACATTGCCTACGAGATCGTCGAGCGTGACCAGCCGCGCCAGCAGCTCTTGCGGTTCCTCTCCGGCCATAAGGGCGACAGCGGCATCGTCTATTGCCTGTCGCGCGCCAAGGTCGAGGATACGGCCGACTGGCTGAACGGGCAGGGCATCCGCGCGCTCGCCTATCATGCCGGCATGGACAGGGCGGTTCGCGACGCCAATCAGGATGCCTTCCTGAAAGAAGAGAATCTTTGCCTGGTCGCCACCGTCGCCTTCGGCATGGGCATCGATAAGCCGAATGTGCGGTATGTCGCCCATCTCGACCTGCCGGGCTCGGTGGAAGCCTATTATCAGGAGACCGGGCGCGCCGGGCGCGACGGCCTGCCGTCGGACGTCTGGATGGCCTATGGCATGGCCGACGTCATCCAGCGCGGCCGGATGATCGACGAGGGCAGTGCCGCCGCCGAGATCAAGCGGGTCGAACGCGCCAAACTCAACGCATTGCTGGCCATCTGCGAGACGGCTTCCTGCCGGCGCCAGGCGATCCTTGCTCATTTCGGCGAAGCGCATGCCGGCCATTGCGGCAATTGCGACACCTGCCTGAAGCCGGTCGAAACCTGGGAGGGCACAGAGGCGGCGATCAAGGCGCTGGCCGCCATCTATCGCACCGGCGAGCGTTTCGGCGCCGGCCATGTCGTCGACGTGCTCCTCGGCAACGTCAACGAAAAGACCGAGCGTTTCGGTCACGCCGAGATGCCGGTCTTCGGTGCCGGCAAGGATATTCCGGCGCGTGTCTGGCAATCCGTGTTCCGTCAGCTGCTCGCCATGGGTCTGATCCGCGTCGATCACGAAGCTTTCGGCGCGCTGAAGCTGGAGCCGGAGGCACGGGCCGTCTTCAAGCACGAGCGGCAGGTGTTCTTTCGCAAGGACCGCCCGGCCTCGGAGCGGCGTACGAAGAAGGCGGAGCGCGGCGAGCGCAAATCCGGCTTGTCGGGCGCCGATGGCGCTCTCTTCGAAGCGCTGCGGGCCGAGCGCATGGCGATCGCGAAATCGCTCGGCGTGCCGCCCTATGTCGTCTTTCCCGATACGACACTCATCGCCTTCGCCACGGAGAAGCCGCGCAGCCGCAAGGAATTGCTCGCCATATCGGGCGTCGGGCAGGCGAAGCTCGAACGCTACGGCGATGCCTTTCTCGAGATCATTCTCTCGCACGACAAGGGCTGAACGGCTCACGGCTGATCTCGGTCCAGCGCTGAAGAAGACAAGCCGGCGGCGATATGCTAACCCGGCTGGCACGGAAATCTTCACGAAGGGCCGCCCCATGACCTCGCAATTTCTCTCCCATCTCCGCAACGAGATTTCGGTGCTGAAGGATGCCGGCCTCTATAAATCCGAGCGGGTCATCACTTCCAAGCAGGCGGGCGAGATCGGCATTTCCACCGGCGAGCGGGTGCTGAATTTCTGCGCCAACAACTATCTCGGCCTTGCCGACAACGAGGAACTGGCCGAGGCCGGCAAGCAGGCGCTCGACCGCTACGGTTATGGCATGGCTTCGGTGCGCTTCATCTGCGGCACGCAGGAGGAGCATAAGCAACTCGAGGCGCGCATCTCCACCTTCCTCGGCATGGAAGACACGATCCTCTATTCCTCCTGCTTCGATGCCAATGGCGGCCTGTTCGAAACGCTGCTGTCCGAAGAGGACGCGATCATCTCGGACGCGCTGAACCACGCCTCGATCATCGACGGCGTCAGGCTTTCGAAGGCCAAGCGTTTCCGCTACGCCAACAACGACATGGCAGCACTCGAAGAGGAATTGAAAAAGGCCGAAGGCAGCCGCTTCAAGCTGGTCGCCACCGACGGCGTCTTCTCGATGGATGGCATCATCGCCAATCTCGGCGGTGTCTGTGATCTCGCCGAGAAATACGGCGCGATGGTCATGGTCGATGACAGCCACGCCGTCGGCTTCGTCGGCAAGAACGGCCGCGGTTCGGCCGAACATTGCGGTGTCGAGGGCCGGATCGACATCAGCACCGGCACGCTCGGCAAAGCGCTCGGCGGCGCCTCGGGCGGTTACACTTCGGCCAAGGCTGAAGTCGTCGAATGGCTGCGGCAGCGCTCGCGGCCCTATCTGTTCTCGAACACGCTGGCGCCTGTCATCGCCGCGGCCTCGCTCAAGGTGTTCGATCTCATCGAAAACGGCGATATCTTGCGCAAGCGTCTTTCCGACAATGCCGATCTCTTCCGCACAGAGATGACCAAGCTCGGTTTCACGCTTGCCGGCGAAGGCCATCCGATCATCCCCGTCATGCTGGGTGACGCCAAGCTCGCCCAGGACATGGCGGGCCTGATGCTGAAGAAGGGGATCTATGTGATCGGCTTCTCCTTCCCCGTGGTGCCGAAAGGCCAGGCCCGCATTCGCACGCAGATGTCGGCGGCGCATTCGCAGGCGGATGTGGAGCGGGCGATCGCGGCTTTTGCCGAGGCAGGGCGGGAATTGGGTGTGATTTGAGAATAGGCGATGCTGCCCCTCACCCTAACCCTCTCCCCGCTCGCGGGGAGAGGGGACGTGCCCAACGGACCGCTTGAGAATGCGGAAACGGTGCGGCATATCCCTTCGCCCCGCTTGCGGGGAGAAGGGGCCGGCAGGCGGATGAGGGGCTGCGACAGATACGGGGCCAAGGAATACAGATATGTCGAACATGATGAAGGCACTGGTCAAAGCGAAACCGGAAGTCGGGCTCTGGATGGAGAATGTGCCGGTGCCCGAGGTCGGGCCGAACGATGTGCTGATCCGGGTGAAGAAATCGGCGATCTGCGGCACCGACGTCCATATCTGGAACTGGGACCAGTGGGCGCAGAAGACCATTCCGGTGCCGATGGTGGTTGGCCATGAATTTTCCGGCGAGATCGCCGAGATCGGTTCGGCGGTCACCCGCTATCATGTCGGCGAGCGCGTCTCCGGCGAGGGGCATATCGTCTGCGGCAAGTGCCGCAACTGCCGGGCGGGCAGGGGGCACCTCTGCCGCAACACGCTTGGCGTCGGCGTCAACCGCCCGGGTTCCTTCGGCGAATTCGTCTGCATTCCCGAAAGCAATGTCGTGCCGATCCCGGACGATATATCAGACGAGATCGCGGCAATCTTCGACCCGTTCGGCAATGCCGTGCATACCGCACTCTCCTTCGATCTTGTCGGCGAGGACGTGCTCGTCACCGGCGCCGGCCCGATCGGCATCATGGGCGCGCTCGTCGCCAAGCGATCCGGCGCCCGCAAGGTCGTCATCACCGATATCAATCCGCACCGGCTGGATCTCGCGCGCAAACTCGGCATTGACCACGTCGTCGATGCTTCCAAGGAGAACCTCGCCGATGTGATGAAGGCGATCGGCATGACGGAGGGTTTCGACGTCGGGCTTGAAATGTCGGGAGCGGCCCCCGCCTTCCGCGACATGATCGACAAGATGAACAATGGCGGCAAGATCGCCATACTCGGCATCGCGCCTGCTGGTTTCGAGATCGACTGGAACAAGGTGATCTTCAAGATGCTCAATCTCAAGGGCATCTATGGCCGCGAGATGTTCGAGACCTGGTACAAGATGATCGCCTTCGTCCAGGGCGGCCTCGACCTTGCGCCCATCATCACCCATCGGATCGGCATCGACGATTTCCGCGATGGCTTCGAGGCGATGCGGTCGGGCAACTCCGGCAAGGTCGTCATGGATTGGATGTGAGGAGGACGACATGATTTATGAAGGAAGCTGCCATTGCGGCAACGTTGCTTTCGAGGTCGAAGGCGAATTCACCGAGGCGCTGGATTGCAACTGCTCGCTCTGCCGCAGGCGGGGTGGGCTTCTCGCTTTCGTGCCGCGCGACAAGCTGGTGCTGAAGACGCCCGAGGCCAATCTCTCGACCTATACTTTCAACAGCCATGTCATCCGGCATCACTTCTGCGCCAATTGCGGCATCGCGCCGTTTGGTGAAGCCGTGACCCCGGATGGCGCGGCGATGGCCTCGATCAATCTGCGCTGCATTCCCGCGGTCGATCTCGGGGCGCTGACGGTGAAGGCCTATGACGGCGCGGCGCGTTAGATTCTTCAGTCTGAAGGCGCATATATCGTCGGTACAACTGCAAAAATGGTGGAAATAACGGGTATGGCGGGCAAAATATTTGCTGCCCTTGTCTTTTGTTCGCCGCATCTTAAATAAGGCTTCGCAATCGCTGCCGCGGTTCAAAGCCTGTGGATAAGGCTTTTTCCGATATTTCGTGAGCTTTTTTTCTGGAAAAGCTTGACGAGAACAAAAAATGTGGGAATCACCGTTCGACTTGTTGAAACGGTGAACTGGGTCAAGGCGGATCGCGCAACCATGGCCGGAAATCCAAAAGCAAGAAAGCTTTGCTGTCCGGTGCCGGCGATCGTGGTTAATCAGGCTTTAAATGTCATCCCGTTAGGTGGGCAAAGGTGATTCGAGGGCGGCGCGAGCGACGCGTCAGGCCCTGAGACGGCCCATTCACCGTAGCGAGATTGGATAGCGTCAGGAAGGCGACGATATAAATGGCAACCAAGGTCAAAGAGAACGAAGACGCGGAAGTCGAACGCGACGGCGCAAGCGACGGCCCTCTTCTCGATCTTTCCGACGACGCGGTCAAGAAGATGATCAAGGCCGCCAAGAAGCGCGGCTATGTGACGATGGACGAGCTCAACGCGGTCCTGCCGTCCGAGGAAGTGACGTCCGAGCAGATCGAAGACACGATGTCGATGCTGTCGGACATGGGCATCAATGTCATCGAAGACGAAGAAGCCGAGGAAGCCGGTGCTTCCGGCGGCGGCGATGACGACGACGCCGGCGGCGACGAGGACAGCGAAGGCGGCGAACTCGCGCCTTCGAGCGGCACGGCGCTTGCGACCGCCAAGAAGAAAGAACCGACAGATCGGACAGACGATCCTGTTCGTATGTACCTGCGTGAGATGGGCTCGGTGGAGCTTCTCTCCCGCGAGGGCGAAATCGCGATCGCCAAGCGCATCGAGGCCGGCCGCGAAACGATGATCGCAGGCCTCTGCGAGAGCCCGCTGACCTTCCAGGCGCTGATCATCTGGCGTGACGAACTCAACGAAGGCACGACGCTGCTGCGGGAGATCATCGATCTCGAAACGACCTATTCAGGTCCTGAAGCCAAGGCTGCGCCGCAGTTCCAGAGCCCGGAGAAGATCGAGGCCGACCGCAAGCTCGCCGAGGAAAAGGAAAAGACCCGCCGCGCCCGCTCCGGCGACGACGACATTACCGATGTCGGCGGCGAAGGCCTGCCTCCCGAAGAGGAGGAAGAGGACGAGGACGAATCCAACCTTTCGCTGGCGGCGATGGAAGCAGAGCTTCGTCCGCAGGTGATGGAGACGCTGGATACGATCGCCGAGACCTACAAGAAGCTGCGCAAGCTGCAGGACCAACAGGTCGAGCAGCGGCTGTCGGCTTCCGGCACGCTGTCTACCGCCCAGGAGCGCCGCTACAAGGAACTCAAGGATGAGCTCATCAAGGCCGTCAAGTCTCTGTCCCTGAACCAGAACCGCATCGATGCTCTGGTCGAGCAGCTCTACGACATCAACAAGCGCCTCGTTTCCAACGAAGGCCGCCTGCTGCGTCTGGCCGAATCCTATGGCGTCAAGCGCGACTCCTTCCTGGAGCAGTACCAGGGCGCCGAGCTCGACCCGAACTGGATGAAGTCGATCGGCAATCTGGCTGCTCGCGGCTGGAAGGAATTCGCCAGGGGCGAAAACACGACGATCCGCGACATCCGCCAGGAAATCCAGAATCTGGCGACCGAGACCGGGATCTCGATCTCGGAATTCCGCCGCATCGTGCATATGGTGCAGAAGGGCGAGCGCGAAGCGCGCATCGCCAAGAAGGAAATGGTCGAAGCAAACCTTCGCCTCGTCATCTCCATCGCCAAGAAGTACACGAACCGCGGCCTGCAGTTCCTCGACCTCATTCAGGAAGGCAATATCGGCCTGATGAAGGCGGTCGACAAGTTCGAATATCGCCGCGGCTACAAGTTCTCGACCTATGCGACATGGTGGATCCGTCAGGCGATCACCCGTTCGATCGCCGACCAGGCCCGCACGATCCGCATTCCGGTGCACATGATCGAGACGATCAACAAGATCGTCCGCACCTCGCGCCAGATGCTGCACGAGATCGGCCGCGAGCCGACGCCGGAAGAACTGGCCGAAAAGCTTGCGATGCCGCTCGAAAAGGTCCGCAAGGTCCTGAAGATCGCCAAGGAGCCGATCTCGCTCGAAACCCCGGTGGGCGACGAAGAAGATTCGCATCTCGGCGATTTCATCGAGGACAAGAACGCGCTGCTGCCGATCGACGCCGCCATCCAGGCGAACCTGCGCGAAACGACGACCCGCGTTTTGGCCTCGCTGACGCCGCGCGAGGAACGCGTCCTGCGCATGCGCTTCGGCATCGGCATGAACACCGACCACACGCTCGAAGAAGTCGGCCAGCAGTTCTCGGTCACCCGTGAACGTATCCGCCAGATCGAGGCAAAGGCGCTGCGCAAGCTGAAGCATCCGAGCCGCTCCAGAAAGCTGCGCTCGTTCCTCGACAGCTGAGCGACGACACGATCTCTACGATTGCGAAAGCCGGGCTTCATGTCCGGCTTTTTGCTTTCCGTCTTTGTGTCATCCAGTCGTTATCTCGCAACCGGTGTTTCGGCCCCACATTGCTCGCCTCGTCTCAATCTGTGATCTGCTGCCATGTCGAACGTTTAGAGGTCCGCTTTTAGGTGCCACGCGAGCGCGCACTGACGCTCCGTGTACGAAGAAATTTTGTACGCAGTCCCAGACGCGGGGTTATCTCGACTTTCTGCACACTTTTGGGCGACATGCCTAATACCAATGATCCCGGCGGCTTTCTTGTCGCTGGGTGGTGACAAGATTATAGTCCGGCCACGGGGGAAGAAATCGATCGCGATGCGCGAGCGAGGACCGGTGCATGCCCGCGTCGGGCGAATCCTCCGTTGGGAGGTGCGAAATGACCACTTACATTGTGTTGATCAACTGGACGGACCAAGGTGTGCGCAACGTTCGCGACTCGTCAAAACGGCTAGATGCGGCGAAGAAATTGCTCGGCGACATGGGCGGCTCCTTCAACCAGTTCTTTCTGACGATGGGCGGCCACGACATGGTGGCTGTCTGCGAAGCGCCTGACGATGCCGTCATGGCGCGGTTTGGCCTCTCGCTCGCGATGGGCGGCAATGTCCGCACCCAGACACTGAAGGCATTTCCGGAGGCCGCCTATCGTGAGATCATCGGCTCGCTTGGTTGATCGCGACAAAGGACCGCTATCGGCGGTCATAAGCGTTGCGCAACTCGCGTCAGACTGGCACTGTCGCCCTGTCCTTAATTCCTCGTGGCGTATCGGCAGGGCTCTTGATGAAAGCGTTCCCAGGTTTTATGGCCGCCTTCGATTGTCCGACAGCTGCTTCCTGAGCGATGGCACTGGTGTGGGAAAATCGGGGCGAAGGTATCGAGCGGGGCGCTTTCGCCTCGTTCGCTCTGCATGCCGTCATGCTTGCACTGCTGCTCCTGCTGCTTCCGAGACCTGAGCCGCCGGCACCGTTGCCGGACGACGGCATTACGGTTGATATCGTTCCGGAAGTCGCCAAACCTTCTGCGATAGCGCAGCGGGTCGCGACGCCTGCACCCACTACGGCAAAGCCGGACGCGAGTGCGTGGGTCCAGGAGATTGCTCCGCCACATCAGGAGAAGGCGCCGACGGCCGCGAGGTCGCCTGAAGTGGCTTCCGTCCCTCCGGTGCCGCCGAAGCCTGAGGTATTCGTCCAGGCGGGCCAGCTGTTTTCGGAGACGGTGTTGTCAGATCCGCGCAGCCGGCGCGCCCGCGAGGCGTTGCGCGGCCTTGCCGGCAGCGAGCGCAATCTGCAGCTCTGTGACCTGGAGGCGCTGGAGCAGGTGCGCCGCGCGCAGCCGGCGATGGCGCCGGATGCGCTCGCGCCCTATGCGATGGCGGCGGAGAAGGTCAGCGGCAACAGCGTCGAGGTGAAGGGCGGCGCCTTCCGCAGCAAACGGAAGTGGTACAATGTTCAGTTCAAATGCGAGCTCAATGCCGGCTCCGGCAAGGTCGCGTCCTTCGCCTTTCTCATCGGAGATGCCATTCCGCGAAGCGAATGGCAGGTCCACGATCTGGTGGCCGACGATGGAGCCGCCGACCAATGACACTATAGCGCCGCGCGTCTTTTCGGACGCGCAAAGGGTGCTGTAGCACGTTAGATGGCTGCTGCGATCACACGGTTTTTTTCTTTTGTGGCTTGATGCTGCCGGCTTTAGAGGCCACATCGCTGCTGTGACAGAAGAAGACGTGGAACCAGCGGAAACGCAGCATGAAACGGGAAAACAGCGGCCTGAAATCCGCTGGGGCATCGTCGCGTCCGTTGTCGCGCATATTCCCATCATTGCTCTTCTGATTTTCGGGCTGCCGAAGATCGATCCGAAGCCCGCCGAAGACGAGAGCGTCAAGGTGGAACTCGTTCCGCCACCGGAGGAGAAGAAGCCGGAGCCCAAGCCCGAGGAAAATGCACCGGAGCCGAAGCCGCCGGAAGAGGCCAAGAAGCAGCCACCACCGCCGCCGAAAGCTGCGAAGCTACCGGAAGCGCCAGTCGCTCCCCAGCCACAACGTGTCGCCCGCCCGGTTTTCGAGTTTGCCGAGAAGGATTCAGCGCCGGAACAAAGCGAGCGGGGTATACCGCAGCAGGCCGAAGCACCGAAGTCCCCGGTCGTCGAGACAAAACCCGAAGAAACATCGCCCGCCGAACCGCCGCAACCCCAAAAGCCTGAGGTTCAGGACACTGTGCCTGCCGCGAATCCGCTGCCGCAGGATATCGAACTTCCCGAGGTAGAGACTGCTGAGGCCAATCCGGAAAAGAACGGGCCGGCTGCCACAGGACACGATGAGGCAAAGACGAATTTCGAGCCGGCAAAGCCGTCGACGAATTCGACGGCAACGACCTCCTCAAAGCCACCAGACGTAGAGGCTAAGGAATCGAACAAGCTCACGAAAGCGAAGACGCTATTTACCGACGACTTTGTCTCAGACCGCGCGGTCAAGATGGCGATGAACAACTTGCCACGTTCAACGCGAGGCGGTCGGCTTTGTTGGAGCGAGCTCAGAGAACAGCTTCTTCATTCGTCTGCCGCATATGATCCCAATATTATTGAGGTGCCTCAATACGAGCTCCCGAATGGCAATTTCCTCGCGCTCAAGGGAAGCGCATTCTATGACGGTCAGAAGTTGCACCAATTGGCGTTTAGCTGCGAAGTGAATGACAACGCGACGAAGATTGTATCGTTTGAATTTGGTGTCGGGAATGTAATCCCTAAAAGTGAGTGGGCGCGCTATCACTATCCAATGGGCGACGCTGAGCATCGATGAGCTTCGCTACAAGCTACGCGCAAGGAACCGCACCTAGCCTCTTCTCATGGCCGTGATGTTTCCGGTGAAGAAGAGGACAAATGATATGTCGAACGAGATCGAGCGTTTTTTGGAGCGTCAGGACGAAGCCGTGAGCGCGCTGTTCCTGGAAAACAAAGGCGACGAGCTGACCGATATTCTGGTGGCTGCTCTGGAAGAGGCTTTCGAAATCCTTCTCGAAGCCGCGCCCCCCGAAACTGTTCATTGAGGTCGCAGAGGGCGTCCAGCGCCGATATGTGCTGACCGATCGTGCCGCTTGCAGTGCATCGGCCTGTCGGGATAATGCGGCGGCGTCAATGGCACGGATATCATGTCGAATTCCCAAGACGATCAACCGCTGGCAGCGGGCGCGCTTGATGCCCGCCTGGCCGGATACCGGTTCGAGCGCGATGCGCTCGGACGTTCTGCGGCGAGCGTCTTCCGGCTCGAAGCTCCCGGATTGCCGACGCTTTATCTGAAGGTCGAACAGGCCGCTCCTTTCGGCGAGTTCGCCGCCGAGGCAGCCAGGCTTCGTTGGCTCAAGGCGTCCGGTCTGCCCTGTCCCGATGTCATAACAGAGGATAGCGACGGTGCGCACAACCGGCTGCTGATCAGCGCGCTGCCGGGTCGTGACCTCGCCAGCGCGTCGGCGCTGACGCCGTTTGCGCGGGTCGAACTGCTGGCGGTAGCCCTTCTCGACCTGCATCGGCTGCCGATCGCATCCTGCCCTTTCGACCATCGGCTGGAGAGACGCATTGCGGCGGCGAAAGCGCGGATGCAGGCCGGCATCGTCGACGAGACCGATTTCGATGAGACGCGGCTTGGAAAGAGTGCCGAAGCCCTGTTTGCCGAACTCGAAAGCAGAAGGCCGGGCCGCGAGGATCTCGTCGTCACCCATGGCGATGCCTGCCTGCCGAATTTCATCGCCTCCGAAAAGGGATTTTCCGGCTATATCGACTGCAGTCGCCTTGGCGTCGCCGACCGCTATCAGGATATCGCGCTTGCCTGCCGCAGCATCGCCTATAATTTCGGCGAGGCGCTGGTGCGGCCCTTCCTCGACCGCTACGGCCTGCCGGCCACGGATCCGGCGAGGCTCGGCTACTATCAACTGCTCGACGAGTTCTTCTAGGCGTTGCCTCCTCTCCGTCCGACTGGCAGAGTGGCCCGTGATCGGACCTGCGGACAGACGATGGCGAAAAACCAGTTCAGGATGTTGCGCTCGGCGCTGATAGGCGTCGAAGCGGTAGAAGCGGAAACGCATCACAGCTTCGCGCGCCACACGCATGAGCAGTTCGGCATCGGCCTGATGTCCGCCGGGGCACAGTCGTCGCTGAGCGGCCGCGGCATGGTGGAGGCTGAGGCCGGCGACATCATCACCGTCAATCCCAATGAAGTGCATGACGGCGCGCCGATCGGCCAGCGACGATCCTGGCGCATCCTCTATTTTGATCCCGCCATCGTCACCGGTCTGGCGCAAGAGATCGGCCAAGACGGGGCAGGGCGATCGGAAATCCCGCATCCCGTCATCCGTAACCGCGCGATCGCCGGCCGCTTCGAAACGCTGTTCCGTGCGGCAACCGACGCCGCGGCGGACGGGCTGCTCTGCGAGCAACTGCTTCTGCAACTCGTCGCCGACGTCATGCGCGAGCGCGGCGGCGCCGAACAGAGGCCGCCGGTGCCGGCGTCGATCCGTGCGGCGCGAGAGCTGATCGATGACGATCCGGTT
Organism: Rhizobium anhuiense bv. trifolii; assembly: GCF_024346605.1. Lineage (NCBI taxonomy): Bacteria > Pseudomonadati > Pseudomonadota > Alphaproteobacteria > Hyphomicrobiales > Rhizobiaceae > Rhizobium > Rhizobium anhuiense. Next base: position 3,592,066 of record NZ_CP098803.1, on the reverse strand, counting down.
GCCGCCGTCTCGCTTGCCGATCTCTCCCGGGAAAGTGGGCTCAGCCGCTTCCAGGTGCTGCGTGGTTTTGCCAAGGCGACCGGACTGACACCGCATGCCTATCTCGTCCAGGCCCGCATCCATATCGCGCGGCGGCTGATTGCTCAGGGCATGCCGCTGGCGGAAGCGGCTTTTGCCAGCGGCTTTGCCGATCAGAGCCATATGACGCGCGTCTTCGTGCGCAAATACGGCCTGTCGCCGCGCCTCTATGCCGGCGGCTTTCTCTGAACCTCAGGCTAGGCCTGCAATTTCGTTCAAGACCTTTGACGGGCTCCTGCTGTTTTCTCGGCGCGTCCAACAGGAGACGCTGAATGTCGAGACAGGTTCAAGGTTATCTCTATCTGGCGCTGGCCATGCTGACTGTGGGAAGCACGGTTGTATCAAGCAAACTCATCGCATCAGGCCTGCCGCCGTTCAGCGCCACCGCGTTGCGTTTCGCCATCGCCTTTCCCATCTTTCTCGTGCTGATGCGGGCGACCGGCGCGCGGCTGCCGAAGCTCTCCGGAAAAGACCGCCTCATCCTCGTCATTCAAGCCGGGGCCGGTAGCGTCGGCTATACGACGCTGCTAATTTCTGGCCTCAGCCTGACCTCGGCGGCCGATGCCGGTGTCATCATCGGCACGCTGCCGGTGGTGTCGGCCGCAATCTCCATCCTGCTGCTTGGCGAACGGCCGCAGCGTGGCCTGCTTCTCGCCGTGGCGCTGGCGACGGCAGGCGTGCTGTCGATCGCCGCCACGCCGGAGGCCGCAGGAGGCTCGCTTGCCGGCAATGCGCTGATCTTCCTGGCGGTGGTCTGCGAGGGAGTGTTCATCCTGCTGAACAAAAAACTGAAAACGGAAATCGCGCCGCTTGCCCAGTCGGCGCTGATGACCGGTATTGGCTTCATCGTCGCCGTCATCCCGGCTGTTTTCGAAGCGCCTCTCGCAGAAGGCATGTCGGGAAGCGCGGTCGCCGCCGTCGTCTATTATGCGCTGGTGCCGACCGTCGGCGGATTTCTATTGTGGTATGCGGGGGCGGAGAGGGTGAGCGGCACGGAAGCTGCGCTCTTCACCGCGCTTGCTCCGGTTTCCGCCGTCATGCTTGCCTTCATCATTCTTGGCGAGCCGGTCGGGCTTGGCCAGATCGCCGGCATCGCCTGCGTGCTGGCCGCTGTGCTCGGGCTGGCCTTTGCCGGGAGCCGTGTCGCGGTGAAGCGCGTCGAGGGGAGATAGACCATGCAGTTCAGCCATTCCGATACCATATGGCAGGTCTTTCCGGAGCTTCTCGCCGGTGCGCTCCATGCGGGAGGCATCGATGCGGATGCCAATGTCGAGGAGGCGATCGCAGGTTTCAGTGCGATCGCAGAGGCCCGGCTGGCCGAAACGCAGGAAGGCGAATTCCCCGAAATCCAGGCCTGGCGGCGTGGCTTTTCCCGTATGGGGTTGAAGCCGACGCAATATCGCTGCGCTTCCGAGGCGCTGCTGCGCCGCTTCCGTCAGGACCATGCGCTGCCGCGCCTGCATCCGCTCATCGATCTCTGCAATGCGATTTCGCTCGCTTTTGCCATCCCGATCGCCGTCTTCGACGCCGAAATGATCGTCGGCGATCTCGAGGTTCGGCGGGCTGGGGGTGACGAGACCTATTTGACCTTCGGCGGCGTGAGCGAACATCCGGAGCCGAATGAGGTGATCTTCGCAGACGGGGCGGGGAACGCGCATGCGCGGCGCTGGACGAACCGGCAGAGTGGGCTTTCGGCCGTGCGGCCGGCGACGCGCTCGGTGCTGATCGTTGCCGAGGCCTTGCATGCTTCGGCCGGTGAGGACTTGGAGAGGTTGGTCGCCACGGTGGCCGATGCGCTCGCGCACCATTGGCCGGCGGCGCCGAAAACGGCGATGCTGAGCGTAGAATCGCGGCATTTTGAATTCTAAGGGAGCGACACTTCAGCAAAGGCGGCATTCCAGGCCTTGGGCCGGCAGCGTGCCCGCCCTATCTCCAAGGGGCCGATATCTCCTGGAGACGAACCACCATGTCAGACAAGACGATCAAGATCCCGGGGCCGGACCACCCGATCACCGTCGAGCACAATCCCTCCCGCGTCGTCGTCACGCTCGGCGGCAAGATCATCGCCGATACACACGATGCGCTGACGCTGCGCGAGGCCTCCTATCCGCCGGTGCAGTATATTCCGCGGAGGGATGTGGACATGTCGCTGCTGCAGCGCACCGACCACACCAGCCATTGCCCCTATAAGGGCGATGCCTCCTATTACAGCATCATTGCAGGCGGCGAGCGGTCGAAGAATGCCGTCTGGACCTATGAGGCGCCGAATGCCGCGGTCAGCAATATCAAGGACCATCTCGCCTTCTACCCCGACCGTGTCGACGGTATCGAGGAAATGGCCTCTCCGGAAGCCGGCACCTTCTGACGGCGTCCGTTGCAGCCGTTCCGGCGGAACATGTTTGCCGCCGGCCCGTTAGGCTCACCTAGCGGGGGATGTGTCGTGCCGAAATTCTACTTTCAGCTTTTCGATCGGGATGGCGTCGGGGCGACCGAGACGGGATATGATTTCGACTCCGTCGAGGCTGCCAAAGCGGAGGCGCGGCGCGTGCTCGCGGAGATGGCCGCCGAAGGCCTGCCGGCTGCGCCTTTGAATATGCTGTCGGTGGAACTCTTCGATGAAAGCCGGCGGCCGCTGGCGGAAATCCGGCTGGTTCTCGAAGAAATTTCGAAAGAACCGCGATCGGCGCGCCGGCCTTGAATAGCTGTCGATCGAGCCGAAGCAATCGAAAGACTATGTCAAATTTAATTGTCGGCTATGAAGACGGGTCTTAGCGTCGCGTCACAATCGACCGAGTCGGATTGATGCGTATGTGTGACCGGCGGCAGCCCTTGAACGGCGGCCGCTATCGCAAGATGTCGAGCCATTCATTGTTGAAGACGAGGCTGGCAACCGTGACCGGATCGCCTTTCTCGTTGCGAACGGTGACGGCGATCGTCATGCGGTCACCCGCAGGCAGTTCGTCCCGGGCCACATCCAGCAGGATGCGGGTCACTTCCTTCGGAATGTCTTCACGAGATCTGAGCTCGGTGCCGTGCTCATCGCGCGTGGGACCTTCCCCGTTGTGTAGATCGAAATAGTAGCGAGCCATGGTTTTTCCCTACGCGTTAGAGGGGAAATCACAGATGAAGACAATTGTTCCCGAGGCTAGGCATTGATTCTTATAGAAAAACTGGGTTGCATCGAAATCGGTCGGGCCCCTCGCGATATCGGGGGGCAGGCCCTTGATTGAATCCCTGCTGCTCAACCTTGGAAGCCGCGATGTGCTGTCGGATGAAGAGGAAAGCCATCTCAGGGCGATCATCGTCAAAGACAGGTATTTTGCTGCCGGGGAGGATCTCGTCTCCGAAGGAAGCAGGCCTGGCTACAGCACGCTACTGCTCGACGGTTTTGCGGCGCGCTACAAGGTGATGGCCGACGGCAGCCGCCAGATCACGGCGCTGCATGTCGCCGGCGATTTCGTCGATCTGCACGCTTTCCCGATCAAGAAGATGGATCACGGCATCGTTGCGCTGTCGTCCTGCCATGTCGCCTTTGCCGATCACGCCGACCTCAGGGCGATCACCGAGCGCATGCCGCACCTGACCCGGCTGCTCTGGCTCGACACGCTGGTCGATGGCGCCATTCACCGGGAATGGATCGTCGCCATGGGCCGGCGCTCCAAACGCGCCCATATCGCTCACCTCGTCTGCGAACTCTTCGTGCGGCTGCAGGTGGTGAAGCGGACGCGCGGCGCAAGCTTCCAGTTTCCGTTGACGCAGATCGAGATGGCCGACGTGCTCGGCGTTTCCGTCGTCCATCTGAACAAGACGCTGCAGGCGTTGAGGCGCGAGGGGGTGTTCACCTGGGAGAACCGGACGATCACCATCGTCGACTGGGAACGCCTGCAGGAAATCGCCGAATTCGACCCCGGCTATCTCAGCATCTCCAGGGAACCGCGCTAACTTTGTGAGGCCGAGCATTGCACAATCCGGTGACAACAGCTCATTGCAATTGACAAACCATTTATTGGGGCAGAACACGTGCCAATATTTTTGAAAACCCCATGAAGGCCACGGCTTCGCCGCGTCGGCCGGTGATATCGCAATGGACATATCCCAAAGCCCGGGGAGCGTTCTTCGCCACCCCGGCTATCTGAACTTCGCCGCCTCCCGCGTCTTTTCCTCGCTTTCCTTCCAATCCATCGGCATCGCCATGGGCTGGATGATTTACGATCAGACGCACAGCGCCTTTGCGCTCGGCCTCGTCGGCTTCTGCCAGTTCCTGCCGATGGCGGTGCTGACCTTTGTCGTTGGCCATGTGGCCGACCGGTTCGACCGGCGGCGCATCGGGCTTGTCTGCCAGTTGATCGAGGCGGTGACGGCGCTGGTGCTGGCGATCGCCACCTGGCAGCAATGGCTGACGCCGGCCGGCATCCTTACCGCCGTCACCGTGCTTGGCGCCGTCGTCGCCTTCGAGCGGCCGACCATGGCGGCGCTGCTGCCGAATATCGTGCCGGCCTCGATGCTGCAGAAGGCGGTCGCCACGTCCACCTCGATGATGCAGACGGCGCTGATCATCGGCCCCTCGCTCGGCGGCCTGCTCTATGGCCTTCATCCCGTGGCGCCCTTTGCCATCGCGGCGCTGCTGTTTGCCGTTGCGAGCTTCAATGTCATTTCGATCCGCATGCAATGGAGCCTTGCCAGGCGCGAGCCGGTGACGCTTGCTTCCGTCTTTGCCGGCGTCTCCTTCATCCGCAGCCGGCCTGTCATGCTCGGCACGATCTCGCTCGATCTCTTCGCGGTGCTGCTCGGCGGCGCCACCGCGCTGTTGCCGATGTTTGCCCGCGATATCCTGCATGCCGGCCCCTGGGGCCTCGGCCTGCTGCGCGCAGCGCCGGCAATCGGCGCGCTCGCCATGTCGATCGTGCTTGCCCGCCGGCCGCTCGAAAGCAATGTCGGGCGCAAGATGCTGGCCGCCGTCGCGGTGTTCGGCGTCGCCACCATCGTCTTCTCGCTCTCCACCAATATTGCGCTTTCCGTCGCGGCGCTGCTTGTCGTCGGCGCCTCCGATACGGTGAGCGTTGTCGTGCGCAGCTCGCTGGTACAGCTTCTGACGCCGGACGAGATGCGTGGCCGTGTCAGCGCCGTCAACTCGCTGTTCATCGGTACCTCCAACCAGCTCGGCGAATTCGAATCCGGCATGATGGCTGCAGCCCTCGGGCCGGTCGCCACCGGCGTCGTCGGCGGGCTCGGCACGATCGTCGTCGTCGTCCTGTGGATGCGGCTCTTCCCCGATCTCACCAGGGTCAAGACGCTGCAGGGCTGATGCTTGCGCCTCGTTTAACCGCGTTGAAAGACGGGAGCGGTCCCATTAGGTTCGGCGGCGGGAATCATTTGGCGGGGCGGCGCGTGACGAGACATTTCCTATCTTCTGCGCTGACGGCGTTTTTCGCGTTGGCGCCGGCGGCAGCGCTGGCCGAATGGCAGGCGGTCGAGGAGGTGCGGCCCTATTCCATATCGGGCAAGACCGGGGCCGAACTCTACGAATCGATCGGGGCGCGGGGACCGAAGGCCGGGGTCACGGGCCGGGTGATCGCGCATACGACATTCAAGCTGACCTGGACGAGGAAATACGAACCGCAGGGCAATGCCTGTGTGATCGTGACCAACCGGCCGAAGCTCATCATCACCTACACGCTGCCGAAGCCGGCGAGCGAGCTGCCGGCGGCCGTCGACAGCAGCTGGCAGGCCTTCATATCGGGTGTTGCGGCCCATGAACGGGTGCATGGCGTGACCATCAAGGAAATGGTCAAGGAAATCGAGGCGACGAGCATCGGCCTCACCGTTGCCGATGACCCCGATTGCAAGAAGATCCGGGTCGAGCTGACCCGGCGCCTCGGCGAGATCTCGATGCGCCAGCGCCAGCGCGGCCGCGACTTCGACAAGATCGAAATGGGTGACGGCGGCAATATCCAGCAACTGATCTTGAAGCTGGTGAATGGTCCCTGATCGGGCCGAAGCTGATAGCGCGGCGCGGTCAACCACTCGCCACCGGGCTGGACCCGCTCGGCAAGGCTCCTATCTCCCCCGCAATAACAGACACATGAGAGGAGGAGTGCAATGTCCTATGTCGATGGTTTCATCGTCGCGGTGCCGAAGGAGAATGTCGGGGCCTACAAGAAGTTCTCGACCTTTGCCGGCACGATCTGGAAGGAATATGGCGCCCTCGAATATGTCGAGTGCATCGGCGACGACGTGCCCTATGGCGAACTGACCTCCTTTCCCCGCGCCGTGCAGGCGAAGGCGGATGAGGTGGTGGTGTTTTCCTGGATCGTCTACGGCTCGCGCCGGGAGCGCGACGATATCAATGCCAAGGTGATGGAGGATCCGAGGCTCAAGGGCGACCAATGGCAGATGCCGTTCGACGGCAAGCGGATGATCTATGGCGGCTTCGAGATGCTGCTCAAGCTCTGATGGCGCCAGGCAACCTTTGACTTCCCCCGGCAAGCTTGACTCGCCGCCAGCGGTGCGCCAACTCGCGGGGAATGTCATTGCGAGATGGGAGAGCGCCTTGCCCCAGACGATCCTTAGCCTGTCCACACGCGGACAGGGCCTTTACGAATTCACCGACCAGGCGAGCGCTTTCGTCAACGCCTCGGGGCGGGAGGAGGGGCTTCTGACCGTCTTCGTGCGCCACACATCCTGTTCGCTGCTGATCCAGGAAAATGCCGATCCCGATGTGCGCACCGATCTTCTCTCCTTCTTCCGCCGCCTCGTGCCGCCGGCCTCCGATCCTCAGATGAGCTGGATCGTGCACAGGGCCGAGGGGCCGGATGATATGCCGGCGCATATCAAGGCGGCGCTGACGCAGGTCTCCATCGGCATTCCCGTCGCCAGGGGGCGGCTGATGCTCGGCACCTGGCAGGGGCTCTATCTCTTCGAACATCGAGACCGGCCGCACCGGCGCGAGATCGTGCTGCATCTCAGCCCCTGAACATCGAAAGAGAGAGTCGATAGTGCCGGAAACCGCCGACGTTTTCGGCATCATGCTGTTGTGAATGCAAACTGAATGCCCGGTTCGAACACCATTCATTTTGCAACGTTTACTGTCGACACAATCCCTGAAGGGAGAGCCTGGAATTCAATCGACGGAGACATCCATGACGCATTTCCTCACCAAGGCTTCGCTTGCCGCTCTGCTCGCCCTCTGCACCATTCCGGCCACTGTTTCCACGGCCGCCGCCGCGGGGCCGCAGACGAGCTTCGTCGTCGAGGCACAATACCATCGGCCGATCCGCGGCTGCTCGCCGATACACGCCGTGAATAAGGCGCGCGATTTCGGCCTGCGGAGAGCCCATGTCACCCGCCTGTCGCCGCGCGTCGTCGTCGTCGCAGGGCGCGACCGTCGCGGCTGGGACAGAATGGTCTTCGCGAATGTCCGCGGCTGCCCGCTGATCCGGCGCTGAGGACTGCGGTCGGAGGCGCCGAAGCGGCGCTTCCGGTCCGTTTTGCCTTGACGGCGACACTTTCAGCCGTCTCTTCTCTGATCTGTATGAGTGATTCTCAAATGACGCTTCGGCGTAATGTGGAGAGTGGGGAGGGCGGCTCGACCGCTCCGACTTTCAAACGAAAGGTTTTTCGATGATGCAGTTTTTGGCAAAGGCGGGTCTTGCCGTCATGCTGACAGCCGGCACTCTTGCCGGCACGGTGGCCCCGGCCGCCGCCCAGTTGAATATCATTATCGGCGAGCCGGACCGTGGTCCGCCACAGGATTACCGCCGTCCGCCTCCGGGCTATGACCGTCCGCCTCCGGGCTACGGCCGCCCGTCGCGCGGCTGCAATCCGCAGCTCGCCGAAAATCTCGCCCGGGATTACGGCTTCCGCCGCGCCCGCGTCGTCGACATCACCCCGCGCCGCGTGATCGTCCAGGGCTGGACGCGTCGTGGTCCCGATGAAATGAGCTTCGGCAACGTGCGCGGCTGCCCCGCCCTGCGCCGCTGATATCAAGTAGAATACCGCCTCGTCTCCCCGATGCGGCGGCCAGAACCGCCTTTGCCAGTCTTCCCGGATCGGCAAGGGCGGTTTTCTTTTTGAAAGACTTTTTACAGCGCTGCGGGTCTGAAAAGACGCCGAGCGCTCCGTTTAATGACAAATCTCGCTCGCCCCGCCTCATCCTCGGAATTGTGCCACTGCTGTCCGGTTTACGCGGATAGAGGGCTGCCTCTCGTCGATCTCCAAGCGGTGGGAGGTCGTGTCACGCTGAACCCTTGCTCGTGTATTGTCGGCAGCCTGAGCACCGCACGTTTCTTCAAACGCGCGGTGCTCTCCTTTTACTGCTCGATGGCGAAAGTCACGGTGACGCTGACATTGTAATTATTCTCGCCGCCCTGGACGGGAACGGCAGTGTCGGAGGTCTCTTTCATCATCGTGGCGCGATAGACCGGCTGCGGCATGGCGCGCGGCACATTCTCGTTGATCTCGAGGATGCGGCCGAGCTTGACGCCGGCGGCTTCGCTCAGCGTCTTCGCCTTCTTGACGGCATCGGCGACGGCATCCTTGCGTGCCTCTTCGAGAGTGGCTTCCGGTTTGTCGTTGGTGAACTGGATGTCACCGCCTTGGTTGATGCCGAGGGTGACGGCCTGATCGATCACCTGGCCGAGCTTGGCGAGATCGCGCAGCCTGACGGTGACCGAATTGATGGTCTGGTAGCCGACCAGTTGCGGCTGTTGCTGCTGGCCGTCGACGGGCTGCGGATAATTGTATTGTGGTTGGATGGAAAAGCCGGAGGTCTGCAGATCGCGCTCGGCGATGCCGCCGCTCTTCAGCGCGGTCAGCACGTCGTTCATCGCCTTGTTGTTCTCGTCGAGCGCTTCGCGGGCGGTTTTCGCCTGTTTGACGACGGCAAGATTGAGGACGGCCATATCGGGCGCTGCGGACGATTCGCCGTCGCCCGTCACCGAGATCACCGGCTCGCGCGGCTTTACCTCCTGCGCGAATGCCGGCGCTGCGGCGGTCAGCGGCAGGGCCAGAAGGGCAGTCATCAGAACAGTTCTGGTGTAGATCGGCGCCATGTTTTCATTCCTTGGTTGTCGTTTCCCTGAACAGCTTTCTGTCGGTTGATTGTGAAGCTATTGCGGCGGAAAAGACAGGCGCATGCGCATCGCGAGAAAAATGTGGAGTAACGAGGAGAGGATATGCCGCGGTCACCCTCTCTGCCCTGCCGGGCAGAGGGGCTCACACGGCACACCGGTAAAGCGCAGGCAAACGATACTTCGCCTCGCATCAACCGACGTGACGACGCCACCGCTTCCCAAATTCCGCAAACCTGATAGCAAATATGGCGGGTTAAGGAACAAGCGGCGGCCGCACAGCACATCGTGCGGCCGGCAAGGGGGCAGCATGCGATTCTTGGCAATTCTTTCGATCAGCCTCGCCGTCGATCTGGCGGGCTGCTCTCAGGTGGCGGAAAAGGCGGAGAATGCCGCCAACCGCTCTTACACCAGCTATGCGCTGGGCAAGCCCTATGCGGAGGTCGCCAATCTCGGCCAGTCGCCGATGGCGCGGCTTTCCGGCTCGGAAGCGACCTTCGGGCCGATGATCGGTGCGACGTCATTGACGAACGGCATGACGATCTACCGGCACATGGCGCCCGGCGCCAAGACCGAAACCGGCACGAATTTCGTCGGTCTGGTCGGCAGCTCCACCGTTTCGCAGAACAACCGGCTTTCCTATTTCCTGGTGGGCGCCGACGGGGTCGTCAAGGATTGGGCGACTGGCTCGGTACAGGGCAACGCCAGCGACTGCGTGCAATATATCGGAGGCATCATCAACCGCTGCACCGACATGCGGCAGCTCCAGGCTTCGCTGGCGCTCTACGACATGCGCGTGGCGACCAAGGCCGGCCAAGCCATTTCCAGCTGGGGTGAACCGGCTGCACCCGCAGTGAACTAAGGACGCGCGCCGGCGAGGGTAGGGGCGTTTCCCTACCCGTTGGCCGGGGAATGTATTGGACGCTTAGGCGCCGAAATCGTCCATGAAGGATGGATGGATGGCGGGCTGGCGCTCTTCGCGTGCGGCGCGAATGCGCTGGGGAACCGCACCGAGACCGGAGACGAAGCGGGTCAGGAGATTGCGGTGGAAAAGTCTCTGTATGGCACTCATGGCAATTCACTCATTCTTTTTTTTGTTAGCCGACAGCATATATTTTGCCCAGACTGCCGGAACAATGGGCAATTTCACATGACAGTTATGCGACAGTGCATGGCTTGAGGAGATGGCCTGCACGCTGATCACATTGGCGTTAGATCGGGCCGCTAAGGCCGGTCGGCCACGATAAATCCTCGTCTGTCGTCGCCGTGGCGTGGTAGATTGCCCGCTTGGGGTAAAACGATACCCCTCCGAAGGAGAAGCTCAGATGAACCGATTTTTCGCATTTATCGCGACCGGAACGCTGATCAGCCTTGCCTCGATCATCTCGGCCTGCACTTCGTCCGGAAGCGTCGACCAAACCTCCTCGATCGGCTACTACCACGAGGATCTGCCGCTCAACCCAGCCTGCGGTGGTGGGTTCAGGCCGAGCGATGGGCGTTCTTGCAGCTATTAGAAATCTGCGCCGATCGGGCATGATGCCGCCGGATGAAGTCGTCTGACTGGCAATCGCTGGAGGCGAACTATCGCTGCAATCAGACTTCCAATTTTTCCCGCGCTAATAGCTGCACGGACGATCATTGCCGAATCCATCGCGGCAGGCAGGCCGGAGGTCAAAGTCAGCGCTCCGGGCGGTATACCCGACCGAGCCCGTTTGCATCGAGTCGTTTGGGCTCGTGGTGCAGGCCGATGCCGACATGGCAATGACGAAGACGGCTGTCATGGCCCCCGATAGTTTGCGAGTTTGAAGCATCTCCCCACCCTTCACTGTCCAACGTGTCCGTATACTCGTGGCAAGTAGGGCCGAAGAGGCGTCCTGATAACTGTCGTTGCCGATCAAGATTTTGTTATTTGTTGAAAACCCCTTCGCAAGCGCTTGCTGCCACGATCAAGGTTGTTTGGCCATGCCTGCAGAAGGGATCCACGGCTACGTCGGCTTCACCTAAAGAACTAGGCTTGGCGAAACGGCCACGCAAGGCATCAACTATCGATGATCTAGCCACTGGTTGCCAATTCACGGAAGGTGAAGAAACAGGGGCACGCCGCTCGACGAGTGGATAGCACATGCTTTCGAGTTACCGGGAGCCTACATGCTTCATATTGCTAAGATTGCGCCACCTCGGTTCAGGCTATGGACGCGCGCTTCACGAGAATGGCGCCATGGTGAGCCCGAGCTTCGGATCCTCGATCGATTATGCCGTCGGAGCCAGACTGCCATCGATATAGGTGCGAACTACGGTGTCTATTCTTGGTTCTTGACCAAGTATGCGCGCAATGTCGTCGCCTTCGAGCCTCAACCTAACATGGTAGCTTTTCTGAAGGCCGCGCTTGGTTCGTCGGTTCGGGTGGAGCAGGTCGCACTTTCCGACAGCGCTGGCGTTGCAACGATGCGGATCCCCAGTGATCAGCGCATGGATGGCTGCGCCACGATTGAGGAGCAGAATAGGCTTTCGACGCAAAATGTCGAAGAAATTTCCGTTCCAACCCGGCGCCTGGATAGCTATCAGTTCGACACTGTAGGCTTCATCAAGATCGACGTTGAAGGGCACGAACTAAAAGTACTCGAAGGCGCGGAGGCTATATTGCACCGGGATCGCCCAAATCTGCTTATCGAAGCGGAAGACCGACATCGACCCAACGCTGTCGGCAGTGTGATCGACTATCTTAAGCCGTTTGGATATTCTGTATATTGCCTGAAAGATCGAAAATTTCGTTCCCTGTCGATCGACGAGGTCCGGAAAGGCTCTTCCGGAACGCCTTACAACTACGTTTTTTCTATCCGCGACGATCTATAAGCGCACTTAGTGTGCCCACCCCCCGCCGGCCGACCTTCAGCGGCAATGACCGCTGGCGCGTCGCGGCAAAGCGCTCGGAAATCGGACGGGATTGGACCTCGGGCGGGAGGATATTTTGCCGGCCCTTTGAGAACGGTTTAAACGCTCCTTGAGCCGTCCTTAAGACCTGATTGGGCTTTTCAAAAATTCGGGAACCTCGTGTCAAAATTCCAAAAAATCACGTCCGCCGAGCCGAAGGAAGTTCAACGGCCGGTGTTTTTCTGAGAAGCGCGCGTTCATCGGAGGTTAATCCTTGTTAACCCAGAATCGAAGCCTGAAAGGATGATCCGATGAAGATGCTTTTTTCGTCACTTGCAGCCATTGTCTTGTCTGCATCGTTCGCCCTGCCGCTAAACGCCACGCCGATTGTCGTGCCGAACGCAGCACAACTGCACACCCCAGACGTCGAGCAGGTCAAACACCGGAAACATGGGAAATGGCATGCAAATCGCCACTGGAAACAGCGATACGCCCACCGCGACTGCAGGTATTATGGCTCGTGCTACCGTCCGCGGTATTACGGTCATCGCGACTATTACGGCTATCGCGACGATTACTCCTATCGTCGTCGGTCAGGAGTGACTGTGTATTTCGATTTTTAGTCGGCACTGCCACGGGCGCCAACCTATAAAAAGAAAGGTCGGGCGAATGCTCGCGCCGACCTTTCTTTGATTGCATCGCACGGTGCCAGTACATCCGTGGTCACCAGCAAAAGCTATCCGATAGATTGAATTTATGCGCCTCGTGAATTTTCGCAAGGATTAGGGGGCTGCTGATTTAGAGCTAGGCAGGGGGCGCAATAACCGCGGTACGACGAGAAGTACGACACGCGCTCTGAAGTGCGCTAGTTGCTCGGCCGATCCGTCCAGTCGATCATCGCGGCGGCAGCAAAACGGAAGCCCTACCATAGCGCGCCGTCAGCCTTACCAACCGGCGGCTATTGACCAACATGCCCTGTTTGCGTGGCCGCCGCGGCTTGTGTCGGCATAGGCGCCACTCTGCTCGATCATATGGTTGGACAAGGTGCTATGCCCTGTCCGCGAAAGGCCGGAGCCTCGATCGCCGCAAAAAAACGGTGCGACTAGCGATCAGCTCAAGGCAATATTCAGATGGTTACACCCGCGCAGCACGTCGCAAGAAGCTAGCCGGAGACGGCGCCAAGCTCCTCTTGCCGGATCGGAACGAGAACTAAAATGTCTAACTCGGTGGGTCTAAGCTTGAAAGCTGGGACCTTGAACGCAAATATATGCAGGAAAAATAGGATCTTAGAGAGTTGAATGGTGGGCCCGGAGGGACTCGAACCCCCAACCAAGCGGTTATGAGCCGCCGGCTCTAACCATTGAGCTACAGGCCCTTGGCGCCGGGTGTCCGGCGCTTGGATGCCGGGGCAATGGTTCCCGCGGCACGGGTTCCGCTCTAACGCAAATCGGGAAGAGCCACAAGCGGAGAGCGCACGCATCTGTGGACGATGCATATTTCGTGGGCAGCCACTGGAAGCTTCCCGCGCGGACCACAGTTATTCAAGTGACGTTCCGCATGAAAAGGGCGATCGCAGATGGTGGCTTTGAACAGTGCCGTGGTGCTCATCGTGGAGGATGAGCCGCTGATCCGGTTCAATATCCTCGATGTGCTGGAGGATGTCGGCCATGTGGCGCTGGAGGCGGCGAATGCCGATGAGGCGCTGGTGGTGCTGAAGGGCAGGCAGGATGTCGATATCCTGTTCACCGACGTCAACATGGCCGGCTCGATGGACGGCCTCCAGCTTGCCAATCGGGTGAGGGCGATGCGGCCGAACATCGGCATCATCATCACCTCTGGCATGGTGCGGCTCGATCCGATGGCGCTACCCGCCAATACCGCTTTCCTGCCGAAGCCCTATATGCACGACACGCTGATTTCGACGATCAATTCCCTGATGACGTAGTAACACCGCGCAGCCGCAAAACGGGGACTGGTTTTGCGGCTGCGCGCGAGGCGCCGGGAGACATGGCTCGTCTTCAGGCACGGCGGAGGGGAACAGCGCCCTCAGCTGAAGCTGCTCTTCAGCGCCTCGTTCTCATGATGGGCTTTCTTCTCGTAGATCGTGAACAGCGCCATCGAGAGGAGATAGGAGAGGAAGGGATCCCCTATCTGCGTGGCGAGGTCGCGGGATGCAAGGACATGGCGTTCCAGCGCGCCGATATCCTTCTGCGTGGCGGTTTCAGCGAGGCGGTTCATGCTGCCATCTCCAGGAATTGGGTCACGACCGAGCGAGCCGGCACGTGCCTGACATAAAGGGGTAGGGTGAGGCCGAGGGCGGCGCGCATCTTGCGCAGCACGCGGTCCGAAACTTCGAAGGCGCCGCAGCAGACGGGATATTTGCCGTAGCCGTCGGCGCGGCCGAGTTCGTCCACTTCGGCGCCGGCGCGCTTGTAAACGCGCTTGAGGTAGGGCTCGTAGTTGGAAATCATCGTATGGATGCCGTGATCGAGCGCGCATTCGCAAAGCGCAAGCAGCATCATGGAGAAGGCGCGGCCGGCATCGATGCCGGGGAAATCCCGGGCGATCGCCTCTTCATCGATGCACATCCGCGTGCCTTCCCAGATGCCGGGGGCGATGAGATCGGCGGCATCGGGAAAGGTCTCGCGGAACACGTCGTAGAGAAGAGTCGGGCCCGTCGTCGGCATCAGGCGCATGCCGCCATAAAGACGGGTGCGGTTGTCGTTGCACCAGACGAGATAGGCGGGAGCCAGCGAATCGTAGCTGTCGCGTTCGTAAGGGCCGATGACGGGCACGTCCCAGCCGAGCGTATCGGCGAACACCTTCTTGCGCAGGCGAAACATCTGGTCGAGTACGGCAGCGTATTTCTGATACTCATGTGCCTGAATGATAACGAACATTTTGCCCTCCAGCGTTTTCAAGTTCGTGGAAGGCAGAATGGTTCAGGCGGGCCGGATCGGAAATTCCCTCAGATGGGCCCCCTCAGATGAGGGGGGCAGAGCCTGCCGCGCAAAATTGAGATCTTGCGATCACGACATGCGACGACAAACGAGCTTGAGCTTTTCCTGGTCAGCTTGAAGCATTCTGCCGGAGGGTTGGCTGAAACGGGCCAGCTGACCGACCGGCCGGCTTGGCCGTAGAGCCGGGCTACGCCGCGCGCCGGCCGGTCGACCATCCGACTCCGTTTGAGCCAACAGAATGCTGCAATCTGACCAGGAAAGGCTCTAGGGATTGATGATGCGCAATTGCACGGCCCGCGAGGCGGCGGCCGAGATCGTCGCGCAGCCGAGCTTGAAGCGGGCGGTCTTCAGATAATCGCGCGTGGTGTGCTCGGATATGCCCAGGATGACCGAAATATCCTTGTAGTCCTTGCCGAGCGCCGTCCAGTGCAGGCACTCGATTTCGCGCGGCGACAGTGCCGGCACCGGATCGTTCTCGCCATGCAGCTCGTAGACGGCCTTGCGGTGGATCAGATGAGCGATCTCGAGCCATTCGTTGCGGCAGCGGCGGACGAGTTCGGCCCATTGGTCAGCCGGTATGCGGGCATTCATCGACAGGAGGGCGCGGCGCTGCGCCTTGTCGGC
The DNA here is from genome assembly GCF_024346605.1 of Rhizobium anhuiense bv. trifolii. Lineage (NCBI taxonomy): Bacteria > Pseudomonadati > Pseudomonadota > Alphaproteobacteria > Hyphomicrobiales > Rhizobiaceae > Rhizobium > Rhizobium anhuiense. The sequence continues at coordinate 3,576,465 of NZ_CP098803.1, read as the reverse complement.
GACGGGAATGGAGTAGCCGTTGCCGCTGATGCCGTGCTTCTGGGCGTCGACCAGCATGGCATAGGCCTCCGGCGTCGGCTCGACCTCGCTCCAGTCGAAGGGCAGTTGCCGTTCGAAGCCCTCTTTGACGATCGGATCGACCTTCACATAGCTGTTCAGGAGGTAGCGGGAGACCCAGGCATCCGGATAGGTGGTGCGCACGAAGGGCGAATCGATCTTGCTGGCGATCGTCTGGGCGAGATGGTATGTGACGAAATCGAGGCCATATTCCGCCTGCAGAATGCGGATGGCGGCATCCACATTGGCCGCGGCCTTGATCTGTTCGAAAGCGGACTCGAACTTTTCGCTATAGGTATTCTCAATCATTTCCACTGCCCCAATTCCCTCAATCCTACCGCGAGGGCCGTCATAAATACAAGGCATCCCCACATATGCGGGGAATGACAATTCGGGTCCCATCTGCTAGCGCCTGTCATGAGGAGACCTCATATGGACAGCAAGAGACCATTCGAGATTGCCGAATGCCAACAGGCCGCCAAGGGCCTGAAATCCAGCTGGCAGGACATGGCAGGCTCCGAAGCGCTGATCCGCGCCCTCGTTGCCGAACGCAACGGCGACAGGCCGCTGGCACTGTTCTGGACCGAGGTTCACCGGGCGCTCTGCCAGGAAACCAACGCTTTCTGACGATCGGCCTTCCCGAACGGCTCAGCCTTTTCTCCGCAATTCAGGCATGACACCCACGCCGGCCGGCAGGCAAATCCCACAGCATTTCTGCTCTGCAAAACTGCCGATGAATACGTCTTCATTCATGTCGTGATTCGATTTGGCGGTGAAAGGATCGGACTTTGCGTTCTGGATCTATGGTTAAGAAATCCGCATTATTTCATCGACTTGTTTCGAAACGATTGATGGAGACTTTGCGGAGGGAGCGATGATGTTTGTGGAAACGGTTGCGCTGTGCCGTCGCTGACGCTCTCTTGCGAAAGGCAAGCCGAGCCCTCTTTCCATCCTGAAGCGCCAGGGCCTCGAGAGAAGCAAGGCCGGCTACCGGGGTCCCGCTCCGGCAATGGAGCGGCCGCAGCACCCATCCCCCGTCCTTCGAGGCTCCGGCCTTCGGCCTGCGCATCTCAGGATGAGGGTTGATTGGTGTGTAGCGTGGCTAGCGGCTGATCGGCGGCCGTGTGGCAGGCGGGCGATCGGTATGCCGTGTGGTGCTGAGTGGTGCCGTGCAGAGTCTGGCTTGCCGTTCTGCTCTCCGGGGAGGCAAGCGGCGACGCCTCTCCCCCTCATCCTGATGCGCGCCGCAGGGGCCTCTAAGGACGAGGCCACCACGGGGGGCTCCGGCAATGGACGAGCGCTGCCGAACGGCTGAAGCCGGCTTGGGATTGGGGGTCAGCCGACCATTGTGGAAGGATTGACCCAGTCTTGACGCGGCATTTCGGGCTGCTGCGATCTCGGGCGAAACTTCACCAGCACCTCGCGGCCATCGGAAGAGGCCTTCGTGCGCTCAAGCGCATCGCGTTCGGCAACCGCCTGGCGCCAGTGTTCGTCGTCGCGGCCAATGGGCCGGCCCTGTTCTTCCCAGATCGCGTAAGCTCTTTTGCTGATCCATTCGTGGCGTCTGTCGCTCATCTATCCATTCCACTCGTCAAAGTGTTATTCGGCAATTCTGTCCGGCAGAACCGGCGACCGGCGTTTGGCTGCCATCAGCAGGTCGAGTTCGATAGAGGAGGGCCCGAAACGGGTGAACAGGCTTTCGGCCTGATCGCTCAGCAGGCCATATTTGGAAGCGAATTCATCAAGGCTATAGGGGCGGCCGCGCAGGATTCTGCTTCGGCGCTCCGGCTCACGGATTTGCGTCATTGGTGATAACCCCAGACTGTTTTGCGAATTATGAGAACAAAACAAATTACAACGACAAAGGTTCCGTGATTTTTCAGGGTTTTTTCGCCTCGTCGTACCGTTTTGGGGCGCCTGAATGCGGGTGGCATGAATTTTCCAAAAGGGTGTCGCCTGAGAAAATTTCGCCTAAAAAATGCAAGAATTTCAGCCGGTTATGAAATTGGCTTTCGCGGAGGCCGATAAATGGCTTTATCCCCGGCACGTTACTCTATAGAATCAATCGTGTTATTCGGTCCGCAGGGGCAATATTTTCCGTTCCCGCGTTGATGCCGACCGATACCGGAGGACTTGGCTTCAATCCAACAAGAGGAGACAGACATGATGAATGCACTGCCGCCACTTCATAACGGCCACGCGCCGTTTACCCTCCAGCAATTGTTCCGCGAAGCGCTCTATGCCTTCGAGGAATGGGATAGCGAATTGACCGAGCCGATCGTGACCCACGAAGGACGGATCATCCCCATCAGCTTCGTTTTCGAAGCCATGCGCGAATGCACCGACATCGTGCCGATGAATATCGTCGGCGCCGTCACCGAACGGCTGACCAAGCCGTGGGAGGGCGAAGGCCCGCTCGACCAGATGACCTTCTCGACGGCGGCACGCGTCATGCGCGTGCTGGTGCGCAAGCGCCTTCTCGCCAACGGCACGGCGGATCTCGTCGCCGTTTCGGCCCACGCGGCCGAAGACCAGAGCCGCGACTGACAGGACGAGGATCGCGGCCATGGCTGCGATCCTTTTCCGCTTTTCGGCGGAACCTCGCTCATCCCCAGTCGTTTAGTCCGCACAGCCCGCCACTACGGCGCCTCGCGTCTTCGGACGCGCAATTCTGTACGCGCAATTCTGTAGTGATGACGGCCGAGGAACGAGCATCATGCTGAAATCCATCGTTCATGAAATCATCGGCGCATCCAGGCATGAGCCGGAGCTTCCGCAATCGCTGGAGCAGTTTCGCGACAGGAAGCGGGTATTGATCATCTTCGCCGACGCGCAAGACGACCGTCCAATCATTCAGGACGAATGGCTGCGCAAGGCGCAAATGCGCCTCATCGAGGAAGACGTCGAGGTATTCACCATTGCCGGCGGCGGCGCGTTCGCGCTGTTCGATGATGACTGGGAGCTCGATGCCGACGATATTCGCGCGCGGCTGCAGGGACCGCCGGCCGGTGAGTTCGGCCTGATCCTGATTGGGCGCGACGGAACCGTCCGACTGCGGTCGAGCGAGCCGCAAACCGCGGAGGAAATTTTCGCGGCCTTCGAGACGCTGCCGAAGGAGACACCCTGGTAAGGCTTCAGCCTTCGGTCTGAAACGAAAGCGGGGGTGGCGAAAGCTGCGCTCCCCCTTTGCGTGTTCAGAGCTCGAAGGCTTCCTTGAGGCCGAGGCTCTTGCGTTCGCGCAGATCGAGGTCGGCCTCGATATGGGCGATATGATGCAGCATCAGCTGGCAGGCGCGGTCGAGTTCCTTGACTTCGATCGCCGAAATGATGTCGCCATGTTCGGAGTGGCCGCAGCTCGATGCGGTCGACTGGCCATAGAGCGCAATGACGAGGGATGAGCGGGCAACGAGTTCCTCCATGAAGCGCTGCATGATCGCATTGCCGGATATCGCCGCCAGCGTCAGGTGAAAATCGCCCGATGCCTTGATCTCGGCTCGGCGCGCCGTCTGGCCGCGCTCGCTCATCAGGCGGCCTTCTTCCAGCAGCAGCTGTCTCAGATGGGCGATGTCATCCGGCGTGATCCGGGCGGCTGCCTCGCGCAATATGCCGGGTTCGACGAGCCGGCGGGCGGAAAAGATCTGGCGCGCCTCATCCGGCGAGGGATAAGCGACGAAAGCGCCGCGGTTCTTCTCGACGCTGACGAGGCCTTCATAGGAGAGTGCCTGCAGGGCGGCGCGGGCAAGCGTGCGGCTGACATTGAAGAGATTGCCGACATCGCTTTCCGAAAGCTTGGTACCGGGCGAGAGCCTGCGCTCGACGATCGCTTCGCGAATGGCATCGCGGATCTGTTGCGCGCCGGTCTCGGCGGAGTCGTCGGCCTGCTGAGCCTTGGCAGCGGATTTCATGAAATCGATTTCCTGATGGTCGGCAAACCATATCCGTGTTCGCGGCAAAAGTTAAATAGAATTTGTGCCCGAAGTGACGCTGAAATTGTATACGATCTTTTGCACAAATCGCGCACGATAGCCTAAATCGTGAGCAGATGCGGTTCTGCCTATAATTCGCCCTTGAAACTTCTGTTGATATAAAATCCTTATTTCGCAACGGTTTGATGCAGAAAACTGCATTTGGCACGGCAGATGCATCGTCTTTTTCGAACAGGGGAAGGCATGATGTCGAAAGCGGCAGAGATCGATATAGTATCCGTTTCGAAGGTCTATGGCGCGACGACGGCCGTCCATGCGATCAGCCTGAAAATTCCGGCCGGCTCCTATTGCTGCTTCCTCGGCCCGTCGGGCTGCGGCAAGACCTCGACGCTGCGCATGATCGCCGGCCACGAGAGCATTTCGTCGGGCGATATTCGGCTCGGCAATGTCGTCGTCACCGACTTTCCGCCGGCCAGGCGTGGCACGGCGATGATGTTCCAGTCCTACGCGCTGTTCCCGCATCTCGACCTGATCGACAACGTCGCCTTCAGCCTGAAGATGAAAGGCGTCGACAAGCAGGAGCGGCGGGCGAAGGCGCGCGAGATGCTCAAACTGATGCAGATGGAGGCCTATGCCAGCAGGCGTCCGGCCCAGCTTTCCGGCGGCCAGCAACAGCGCGTGGCGCTGGCGCGCGCGCTGATTACCGATCCGGAAGCGCTGCTGCTCGATGAGCCGTTGTCGGCGCTCGATCCGTTCCTGAAGATCCGCATGCGCGCCGAACTGAAGAAGCTGCAGAAGTCGCTCGGCATCACCTTCGTGCACGTCACCCACAGCCAGGAAGAGGCGATGGCGCTCGCCGATGTCATCGTCATCATGAATGACGGCCGGATCGAGCAGGCCGCAGCACCCCGCGAGGTCTTCGAACGGCCGGCGACGGCCTTCGTCGCGCGCTTCATGGGCGATCACAATGTGCTGTCCGGCCAGGTGACATCGAGCGAAAACGGGGTGCTGGTCATGACGGTGCCGGAGGGGCAGAGCTTTTCCGTGCGCGGGACGGGCAGGGAGGTCGGCGAGCGCGTCGATATCGGCATCCGCACCGATCGCGTGCGCCTGCAGGTGGCGACCGAATGGACGCTCGGCTTCAACGGCATCGTCTCCAACATCGAATATCGCGGCTCTTCCGTGAAGATCACCGTTATCGGCGCCGGCAGCGACGATTTCACCGTCATATCAGACGACGGCGACTATTTCGCCCGGCCGGTCGCCGTCGGCGACACCGTCGCGCTCAGCTGGGCGCTCGAGGATGCCGTGCTTCTCGGCCGCTCCTCGGCGTGAGCCATCACCATCAAGAACCATGAACCTTCCATATCAAGAAAAGGGGAACTGACATGACGACTGAAACGACATCGACCAAGGCGGAGAAGGGTCTGTCCCGCCGCACACTGCTGAAGACCGGCGCTGCCGCCGTCGGCGCCATCGCCGGCTCCGGCGCTATCACCGGCTTTCCGACAATCTGGGCGCAGACGAACATCACGCTTCGCCAGTTCGGCACCGGTGTTTCCAACATCAACGCCATCGCCGAGAAGTGCAAAGCCGATCTCGGCATCACGCTGGAGATGACGGCGACCGATTCCGACGCCGCCGCCCAGCGCGCCGTCACCCAGCCCGACAGCTACGACATTGCCGATATCGAATACTGGATCGCCAAGAAGGTGTTCCCGACAGGCGTCCTGCAGCCGATGGACGTCAAGAAGCTGAAATATTACGACAAGATCGTGCCGCTGTTCATCAACGGCAAGCTGAAGCCGGAAAGCGTCATCGCCCAGGGCACGGCGCCGCACACGGTCGGCTTCGTCGAGGCTCCGGGCGCCAAGACCTTTGCCAAGGAACCGACGCAGTGGATGACGATGGTTCCGACCATCTACAATGCCGATACGCTCGGCATCCGCCCCGATCTCGTCGGCCGCGATATTTCGAGCTGGGCCGACATCATGGATCCGAAGTTCAAGGGCAAGACTTCGATCCTCAACATCCCGTCGATCGGCATCATGGATGCTGCGATGATCATGGAGGCTATGGGCAACATCAAGTATGCCGACAAGGGCAACATGACCAAGGAAGAGATCGACAAGACGATCGAATTCCTCATCAAGGCTAAGGGCGACGGCCAGTTCCGCGCCTTCTGGAAGAGCTTCGACGAATCGGTCAACCTGATGGCATCGGGTGAAGTGGTCATCCAGTCCATGTGGTCGCCGGCCGTCGCCGCCGTCCGCTCCAAGGGTATCGCCTGCAAGTATCAGCCGCTCAAGGAAGGCTACCGCGCATGGGGCGGCGGCCTCGGCCTTGCCTCGCACCTCAAGGGCGCGCAGCTCGATGCGGCTTACGAATATATCAACTGGTACACGTCGGGCTGGGTCGGCGGCTACCTCAACCGCCAGGGCTACTATTCCGCCTGCATGGAAACGGCCAAGAACTTCATGACAGCCGACGAATGGGGCTACTGGATCGAGGGCAAGCCGGCACAGGGCGATATCCTGTCGCCTGAAGGCAAGGTCATGGAAAAGGCCGGCGCCGTTCGCGACGGCGGAGCCTTCGAAGCCCGCATGGGCGCGGTCGCCTGCTGGAACTCCGTCATGGACGAGGACCGCTACATGGTCCGCCGCTGGAACGAGTTCATCGCTGCGTAATGCGATTGCCGTTTTCCCCTCCCCAACCCTCGCCACAAGGGCGAGGGAGTCCGGAGGCGGTGCGGCAGAGAACTCCCTCCCCCTTGTGGGGAGGGTTGGGGAGGGGTCTTTTTTGAGCCCTCCCTGTCGGAAAGCCGGTGGCCCGGACGCCGCCGCGATTCTCTTCTCCCCAGCGGGGAGAAGGTGCCGGCAGGCGGATGGAGGGGGCGGCACGCACCTTCGTTCCACTTGACGTAATCAGAACGGAGAACCGGATATGGCGACCATCGCAGCGGAAACGGAGGAGGACGGCCAGGGCGCGCGCGGCGGGCGTGGACTGAGGCTCTCCCCATCGGCGATATCCTATCTCCAGGCGACGCCGCTGTTCGCCATTCTCGGCTTCTTCTTCCTGCTGCCGATCGCCATGATCGCGGTCGTCAGCTTCTGGGACTACGATTTCGCCGGTCTCTACCCCGATTTCCTCACCATGAACTATACCGACACGCTCGGTTCGTGGGTGACGTGGAAGACCTATCTCAACACGTTGAAATTCACCGCGATCGTCTGGTCGCTGACGCTCGTCATCGGCTTCTGGGTCGCATATTTCCTGGCCTTCCACATCCGCAAGACCTCAACGCAGATGATCCTCTTCCTCGTCTGCACCGTGCCGTTCATGACGTCGAACATCATCCGGATGATCTCGTGGATCCCGGTGCTCGGGCGCAACGGCCTGGTCAATTCGGCGCTGATCAAAATGGGCATCATTCCGCAGCCGATCGAATGGCTGCTCTATTCCGATTTCGCCGTCGTGCTCGCCATGGTGCATCTCTATACGCTGTTCATGGTGACGCCGATCTTCAACACGCTGATGCGCATCGACCGGTCGCTGTTCGAGGCGGCGCGCGATGCCGGTGCGTCGGGCTGGCAGATATTATGGAACGTCGTCATTCCGCTCGCCAAGCCCGGCATGGCGATCGGCACGATCTTCGTCGTGACGCTCGTCATGGCCGACTTTTCGACGGTGCAGGTGATGTCCGGCGGCCAGAGCGCCTCGGTGGCGCTGATGATGAAGAACCAGATGTCGCTGCTGCAATATCCGGCAGCGGCCGCCAATGCCGTGGTGCTGCTCGCCGTCGTGCTCCTGATGGTCGCGGCCATCCTGCGCGTCGTCGACATCCGCAAGGAGCTTTGAGATGAACCACGAAAAACGCGGCCTGCAATTCTATCTGCTGGCGATCTTCTTCATCATCTTCGTACTGTTTCTCTACGGCCCGCTTTCGGCGATCCTGATCCTCTCCTTCCAGGGACCGGACGGCGGCCTGACCTTCCCGATGAACGGCGTTTCCACCCATTGGTTCTTCAACCTGTTCGAGAAGCAGGCGGTCGGCGATTTCGGCGCCTCGTTCCGCCGTTCCTTCACCCTCGGGCTGATGGTGATGGCGGTGACGGTCGTCGTGTCGCTGCTTGCCGGGCTTGCCTTCCGCCGCCGCTTCCGCGGTTCGACCGCGCTGTTTTACGCCACGGTCGCAAGCCTCGTCGTGCCGTCGATCATCATCTCGCTCGGCATCGGCGTGGTCTTCCAGCAGGGAGGGCTGAAGCCCGCCTGGTATTCATCGGCCTTCGGCGCGCATCTCACCTGGACGCTGCCCTTCGGCGTGCTGATCATGTTTGCCGTCTTCAACCGTTTCTCGCCGGCTTACGAAGAGGCGGCGCGCGATCTCGGCGCCAGCTCCTGGCAGACGTTCCGCCATGTCGTGCTGCCGATGATCGCGCCAAGCCTGATCGGCGTCGGCTTGTTCGGCTTCACGCTCTCCTATGACGAATTTGCCCGCACGCTGATGACCTCAGGCAGCTACAACACCTTGCCGCTCGAAATCTACGGCATGACGACCAACGTCACGACGCCGGTGCTCTATGCGCTCGGCACGGTGACGACGCTGTTTTCCTTCACCATCATTCTCATCGCCCTCGGCATCATGATGATGCTCAGCCGGCGGCAGGCAAAGATAAACTGATATGCGCATCCTCATCGTCAATCCGAACACAACGGCCTCCATGACCGAGAAGGCCGCGACCGCCGCGCGTGCGGTGGCAGCCTCCGGCACGGAGATCATCGCCGCGACGTCGCGCATGGGGCCGGTTTCCATCGAGGGACATTACGACGGCGCGCTGGCGATCCCCGGTCTGCTCTCTGAACTCCAGGAGCGGCAGGCGGTCGGCTATGACGCGGCTGTGATCGCCTGCTTCGACGATACCGGGCTCGAAGCGGCACGGAGCTTTGCCGATGTGCCGATCCTCGGGCTTTGCGAATCCGCCGTGGTGACGGCAGGATTCCTGGCGCAGCGCTTCACCGTGGTGACGACGCTGGAGCGCTCGCGGGTGCTGATCGACAATCTCGTGCGCCGCTACGGCATGGGCGAGCGCGCCAAGGTGCGGGCCTCCGACATCCCGGTGCTGGAGCTGGAAGATGCGGCCTCGGGCGCAATCGGCAAGCTCAGGGCCGAGATCGAGCGGGCGCTTTCAGAGGACGGCGCCGAGGCGATCGTGCTCGGCTGCGCCGGCATGACCGATCTGGCGCGCGAGCTGCAGGAGATCTACGGCGTGCCGGTCGTCGACGGCGTTGCGGCCGCCGTCAAGCAGGCCGAGGCGCTGGTGTCGCTCGGGCTTTCCACCAGCAAGCGCGGCTCCTATGCCTCGCCGCTGCCGAAACCCTTCAGCGGGGCGATGAGCGGTTTTGCGCCAGTCCGGAAAGCCGGCTGAGCCATGTCCGTTTCCTTCGATTTCAAACAGCTCAGCGAGCGCGAACGCTACAAGCTGATGATCGGCACGATCATCCCGCGGCCGATCGCGCTGGTGACGACGGTGGATGAGGACGGCCGGATCAACGCCGCGCCCTTCAGCTTCTTCAACTGCCTTTCTGCCGATCCGCCGATCCTTGCGATCGGGGTCGAGAACAATGCCGACATGTCGTTCAAGGACACGGGCCACAATATCCGCATGACCGAGGTGTTCACGGTCAATATCGTCTCCTTCGCCATCGCCGAGGCGATGCATGTCTGCGGCGCCAAATATCCGCGCGGCGTCGACGAGCTGAAGCAGGCGGGGCTGACGGCGATGCCGGGCGAGAAGGTCGCTTCGCCCTTCATCGCCGAGGCGCCGGCCGCCTTCGAATGCCGGCGGCATGTGACGCTGGAACTCGGCCGCTCGCGGCAGATCGTCATGGGTGAGATCGTCTATGCGCATTACCGCGACGGGGTCGTCGATCCGCAAAGGCTGCATGTCGATCCGGCAGCGGTCGATGCGATTGCAAGGCTCGGCGGCGATACCTGCGCCACCATCCGCGACCGTTTCGAGATGCTGACGCCGAAGCTCTGACGGGTGCGATAGGCCATAGGCCCAAGTTTTGCTTTACTTTTTCGGCTCCCGCGCGAATGGTCTGCACGGATTATCGCGGCAGAGGAGCGCTTACCCATGACAATCGAGAACGATCTCAGCCGGATCGCGGAGCAGGAGAAAGCGCTGAGCTTCGACGCTTTCGACCTGACGACGGCATGGCAGCTCGGCAAGCTCCTGCAGGAACTCGCCACCGAGCGCGGCCTCGGCATCGCGATCGATGTGACCTTGCATTCGATGCCGGTGTTTTACGCGGCACTCCCTGGCGTGACGCCCGATAACGTCAATTGGGTCCGCCGCAAGCGCAACATGGTGTTGCGCTATTTCCGCAGCAGCTATGCCTCCGGCCTGAAGTTGCAGAAGGACGGCAAGACGGTCGAAGACAATGGGCTTGATGGCGCCGACTATGCGCCGCATGGCGGCAGTTTTCCGATCAACGTCAAGGGCACCGGTTGCATCGGCGCCGTCACTGTCTCCGGCCTGCCGCAGCGCGACGACCACAATCTCGCGGTCGAGGCACTGGCGCTGATGCTGGCGAAGGATCTGGATACGCTGCGGCTCGACCCGCCGCTCTGATGCGGCCTTTCCCGCCGTAATTTTGACAGAAAAAAGCCATGAAAACTGCAAAATCGTGTCGCCGCTCCGGTGACGCGGCCCTATCCTGCGGCTAAGCTGCGGCATCGCACTCCTATTTTACCCCGGGACGCCATGATCCGCTTGTTTCTTGCGCTTGCCGCCATTGTCGGCTTCGGCCTTTTCCTTGCCTCCTGCAACACGCTGTCCAAGGAGGAATGCGTCGCCGCCGACTGGCGGGTGATCGGTGAGAGTGACGGGGCGGCGGGCTACGAGCCGCAGCAGCGTTTCGCCGCCCATGCGAAATCCTGCGAACGGGTCAAGATCATCCCCGATCAGTCGATCTGGTTCCAGGGCTATCAAGCGGGCCTGGTGCGCTACTGCACGCCGCTCAGCGGGCTTTCACGCGGCCAGGCGGGCAGCGGCTATGCCAATGTCTGCCCACCGGAAGCCGCGCCGGGGTTCCTGCGCGGCTTCAACCTCGGCAGCAAGCAGCACGGGCTGCAGGAACGCCTCAACTCGATGCAGAACGACTATAGCTCCAAGGAGATGAGCATTGACGAGCTTTCCGACAAACTGAAGGACGCCAAGGATGGCGACCGCTCGGAACTGCGCCGGCGGATCGAGGATCTGGAAGACGACATGCACGACATCCGCCGCGACCAGCGCGACGTGCAGGACGATCTCGACCGCGTCAACGAGGATGTCGAATGGTTCCAGCGCAACCCGAGCGCCGAACTGCCGGCGCCGGGTTACTGAAGCTCAGAGCTTGCCGTTGGCCTCGGCGATGCCCTTCGTCAGGCTGCCGGTTGCCGGGAAGAGCGGGATGAGGCAGGCCTGCAGCGCGTGGTAGATATCGCCCTTGCCGGGGAAGAGCGAGTGCGAGGGCACGAGATCTTCCGTCAGTTCCTCATGCCAGCCGCCGTTCTTGTGGTCGATGAAGGCGCGCTCGATCACGTTCCAGATCTTGCGGTAGCTCTCCTCGTGGAAATCGCTCGGCAGATGTTCGTTGAGGAAATGGGCGGCAGCCGCACCTTCGCAGGCCGGCCACCAGAGCTTGTTGCGCTTGGCGGGCTTGTCGTCCCAGTCGAGCGTATAGAAGAAGCCGCCCTTGTCGTTGTCCCAGCCGAGCGCCATGGATTGGTCAAACAGCGCCTTGGCCGCATCCGGCATCCATTCGATGCGTTTGCCGCCGAGCGCCCAGAGCTGCAGGATCAGTCGAGCCCATTCCAGCCAATGGCCGGGCGTCGTGCCGCCCGGGCGGAACATTTCGTTCGGATGATAATAGGTCTTGTCGAGCTTCCATTCGGCGTCGAAATGCTCGGCGACGCGCCAGTCGACCGAACCGGCCGCGCGGCGGATGACGAGGTCGGCGATGCTTTCGGCCTTGGTCAGATATTGCCTGTCGCCGGTCGCTTCGAAGGCCGCCATCAGCGCTTCGGTCAGGTGCATGTTGGAGTTCTGGCCGCGATAGGCGCCGCCGTCGAGCGGCTGCCAGTCGGCGGTGAATTCCTCGGCGATCGCGCCGTGCTTGGCTTCCCAGAACTTCGTGTTGAGGATCTCGGTGATATCATTGAGCATGCCGTCGGCAAGCGGATGGCCGATGGTCTTTGCGGAGGAGGCGGCCAGCAGCACGAAAGCATGGCCATAGCCCTGCTTGTTGGAATCGACCGGACCGTCATTGTTAAGCGACCAGAAATAGCCGCCGTTTTTCCGGTCGCGATGATGGTTCCAGATATAGTTCATGCCGTGGTCGGCGACGTCGGCAGCGCCCGGACGGCCGAGCAGGGCGCCGATCGAGAAGCAATGCACGGCGCGCGCGGCAATATGGATGCCGCGAACCTGGCCCTCGGCGTCGAGAGGCCTGCCTTGGTCGTCGAGATCGTAGAAGCCGCCCTTGGGGTTGACCGAATTGTGCTGGAAGAAATCGAAGAGGCCGTTCGCCTGGTTGAGCAGCCAGTCTCGATGATAGGCGCGGGTCGTCCAGTTTCCAAGCACGGCGTTGCCGGTTGCGGGTGCCATGATGCTCCTCCGATTTCGTGCACAAGCGTTGCAAACGCCTATATAGAGGTCGAGCAAGCCTGTCATCGGTCTATCGCATCGGCCGTCCTTTGCGCGTCTGAAAAAGGCGCGCGGTGCTGTAGCCTTGCAAAGCACGAAATCGATAGGCATATATTGACATAAAGATATCTTTATGTGATTTGGAAGTCTAGTCTTATGACGTCAAGGAGCCCTCCCGTGTTTGACAATCTCTTTGGTCCGGAAACGGGCAAGCGTGACGGCAGTGAAGTTTTCGCGGCTTTGAAACAAGCCGCGAGCGAGCGCATCCTTGTCCTCGACGGAGCCATGGGCACACAGATCCAGGGGCTCGGCTATGACGAAGACCAGTTCCGCGGGACACGCTTCATCGGCTGCGCCTGTCACCAGAAGGGCAATAACGACCTTCTGATCCTGACCCAGCCGGACGCGATCGAAGAGATCCATTACAAATATGCCAAGGCCGGCGCCGACATTCTCGAGACCAACACCTTCTCCTCGACCCGCATCGCGCAGGCCGATTACGAGATGGAAGGTGCGGTCTACGACCTCAACAAGGAAGGTGCCGAGATCGTGCGCCGGGCGGCACAGCGCGCTGAACGCGAGGACGGCCGCCGCCGCTTCGTCGCCGGCGCCATCGGCCCGACCAACCGCACCGCCTCGATCTCGCCCGACGTCAACAATCCCGGCTTTCGCGCCGTCACCTTCGACGATCTGCGTTCCGCCTATGGCGAGCAGATCGACGGCTTGATCGACGGCGGCGCCGACATCATCCTCATCGAGACGATCTTCGACACGCTGAACGCCAAGGCGGCGATCTTCGCCTGCGAGGAGCGCTTCGCGGCCAAGGGCGTGCGCCTGCCGGTGATGATCTCCGGCACGATTACCGATCTGTCCGGCCGCACCCTGTCCGGCCAGACGCCGTCGGCCTTCTGGAACTCGGTGCGCCATGCCAATCCCTTTACGATCGGTCTCAACTGCGCGCTCGGCGCCAACGCCATGCGCCCGCATCTGCAGGAACTTTCGGGCGTCGCCGACACCTTCATCTGCGCCTATCCGAATGCCGGCCTGCCGAACGAATTCGGCCAGTATGACGAAACGCCGGAGCTGATGGCCGCGCAGATCGACAGCTTCGCCCGCGAAGGCCTCGTCAATATCGTCGGTGGCTGCTGCGGTTCGACGCCGGAACATATCAGGGCGATCGCCGAGACCGTCGCCAAGTACAAGCCGCGGCCGATCCCCGAGCATCGTCCCTTCATGTCGCTGTCAGGCCTCGAACCTTTCGAGCTGACCAAGGACATTCCCTTCGTCAATGTCGGCGAGCGTACCAACGTCACCGGCTCGGCGAAGTTCCGCAAGCTGATCACCAATGCCGATTATACGGCAGCGCTCGACGTCGCCCGCGACCAGGTCGAGAACGGCGCGCAGGTGATCGACATCAACATGGACGAGGGCCTGATCGATTCCGAAAAGGCGATGGTCGAGTTCCTCAACCTGATCGCCGCCGAGCCTGACATCGCCCGCGTGCCCGTGATGATCGATTCGTCGAAGTTCTCGATCATCGAATCCGGCCTGAAGCGCGTCCAGGGCAAGCCGATCGTCAACTCGATCTCGCTGAAGGAAGGCGAGGAGAATTTCCTCGCCCAGGCGCGGCTGTTGCACAATTACGGCGCGGCCGTCGTCGTCATGGCCTTCGACGAGACCGGACAGGCCGACAGCTATGAGCGCAAGGTGGAAATCTGCACGCGCGCCTACAAGCTGCTGACCGAGAAGATCGGCTTCCCGCCCGAGGATATCATCTTCGATCCGAACATTTTCGCGGTCGCGACCGGCATCGAAGAGCACAATAATTACGGCGTCGATTTCATCGAGGCGACGCGGACGATCCGTGAGCGCATGCCGCTGGTGCATATTTCCGGCGGCGTTTCGAACCTGTCCTTCTCGTTCCGCGGCAACGAGCCGGTGCGCGAGGCGATGCACGCCGTGTTCCTCTACCACGCCATCCAGGCGGGCATGGACATGGGCATCGTCAATGCCGGCCAGCTGGCGGTCTACGACAACATCGATCCCGAGCTGCGCGAGGCCTGCGAGGACGTGGTGCTGAACCGCCGCCCCGACGGCACCGAACGGCTGCTCGAAGTGGCCGAGCGCTTCCGCGGCGCCGGCGCCCGGGAAGGCCGGGTCCAGGATCTCTCCTGGCGCGAATGGAGTGTCGAGAAGCGTCTCGAACATGCGCTGGTCAACGGCATTACCGAATATATCGAGGCCGATACCGAGGAGGCGCGCCAGCAGGCCGCCCGGCCGCTGCATGTCATCGAGGGCCCGCTGATGGCCGGCATGAACGTCGTCGGCGATCTCTTCGGTTCGGGCAAGATGTTCCTGCCGCAGGTGGTCAAGTCGGCGCGTGTCATGAAGCAGGCGGTCGCCGTGCTGCTGCCCTACATGGAAGAGGAAAAGCGCCTCAACGGCGGCGAAGAGCGCCAGTCGGCCGGCAAGATCCTGATGGCGACGGTCAAGGGCGACGTGCACGATATCGGCAAGAACATCGTCGGCGTCGTGCTGGCCTGCAACAATTACGAGATCGTCGACCTCGGCGTCATGGTGCCGGCGACGAAGATCCTCGAAACGGCGATCGCCGAGAAGGTCGACGTCATCGGCCTTTCGGGCCTGATCACGCCGTCGCTCGACGAGATGGTGCACGTTGCGGCCGAGATGGAGCGGCAGGGTTTCAAGATCCCGCTCTTGATCGGCGGGGCGACGACCAGCCGCGTGCATACGGCCGTGAAGATTCATCCCGGCTACAACAACGGGCAGACGATCTATGTGACCGATGCCAGCCGCGCTGTTGGCGTCGTCTCGGCGCTGCTCTCGCCGGAGACCCGCCAGGGCTATGTCGACGATATAAGAGCCGAATATGCCAAGGTGGCGGCCGCCCATGCGCGCAGCGAGGCCGAGAAGGTGCGCCTGCCGTTGCCCCGGGCTCGCGAGAATGCTCACAAGATCGACTGGTCTGCCTACCAGCCGGTGAAGCCGCAATTCTTCGGCACGCGGGTGTTCGAGGATTACGATCTGGCCGAACTTGCCAAATATATCGACTGGACGCCGTTCTTCCAGACCTGGGAACTGCGCGGCCGTTACCCCGCCATTCTCGAAGACGAGAAGCAGGGCGAGGCAGCGCGCGCGCTCTGGACCGATGCGCAAGCCATGCTCAAGAAGATCATCGACGAGAAGTGGTTCCGCCCGCGCGCCGTCATCGGCTTCTGGCCGGCCGGCGCCGTCGGCGACGATATCCGGTTGTTCACCGACGAGAGCAGGACGCAGGAGCTTGAGACCTTCTATACCCTGCGCCAGCAGCTTTCGAAGCGGGACGGGCGGCCAAACGTGGCGCTCTCCGACTTCGTCGCGCCTGTCACAAGCGGGGTTCAGGATTATGTCGGCGGCTTCGTGGTGACGGCCGGTATTGAGGAAATCGCCATTGCCGAGCGTTTCGAACGGGCGAACGATGATTATTCTTCGATCCTGGTCAAGGCGCTGGCCGACCGTTTCGCCGAAGCTTTTGCCGAGCGTATGCATGAGCAGGTGCGTCGAGAATATTGGGGCTATGCCAAGAACGAGACGCTCAGCAAAGAGGATCTCATCACCGAAGCTTATGCCGGCATCCGCCCCGCGCCCGGTTATCCCGCCCAGCCTGACCACACCGAAAAGGCAACGCTCTTCAAGCTGCTCGACGCTGAAAAAGCGGCCGGCGTGAAGCTGACGGAAAGTTATGCGATGTGGCCGGGTTCCTCGGTCTCCGGCCTCTATATCGGCCACCCTGACTCCTATTATTTCGGTGTCGCCAAAATCGAGCGCGATCAGGTGGAAGATTATGCCAGGCGCAAGGGCATGGAGGTTTCCGAAGTCGAGCGCTGGCTCGGACCGGTGCTGAACTACGTGCCGCGCAAGGCGGATGAGGAGATCGACGACGCGGCGTAACCAGCCGTTTGGCGTCTTCCGCTGATAAAATAATTCAAGAAAGGAGGGAGCCGGAAGTGAATCACTTTCCGGCTCCATGCTTTTGAAAATCAAGAAGATTTTTCTTTTGAGCCGATGATGTCGGCCTTGCGGTTCAAGTCACCGCGATCGTCAGCTCCGCGACGAAATCATAGGCGTCGCCGCGATAGAGCGAGCGGGTGAATTCCACGGCGCGGCCGGAGCCAAGATAGGAGATGCGCTCGATCGACAGGCCGGCCGCACCGACCGAGACGCCGAGAAGCTGGGCGTCGGCTTCCTTCATATTGGTTGCCGAGATGCGCTGCACCGCGCGTACCGGGCGGACCTGGAGGCGTTCGAGTTCAGCATAGAGCGAATTGGTGACGGCCGAGGGATCGGGCAGGAACTCGCCGGAAACGCTGGCATTCTCGATCGCCAGCGGCTGGTCGTCGGCGATGCGCAGGCGGGAGAGGCGCGAAACCTTGACGTCGGTGCCGAGGCCGAGAATCATCATCTCGTCGGGCGAGGGGGTGTGGATGCCCTTGTGCAGCCATTCGGAGCGGGAGGACATGCCGCGGCGCGCCATATCCTCGGTGAAGGAGGTCAACTGCGACAGGCGTTGCTCGACCTTGGAGACCGGCTTGGCGACGAAGGTGCCCGAGCCGTGGCGGCGCACCAGCAGGCCGTCGGCGACCAATTCGTCGATCGCCTTGCGGACGGTGACGCGGCTGACGGCGGCGAATTCGGCGATGTCGCGTTCCGGCGGCAGCGCATCGCCGTGGCCGAGCGTGCCGGTGCGCACGGCCTCTTCGAGCATGCGGCGCAGCTTGACGTAGAGCGGGCCGGTACCGGCAGCCTGCAGGCGCTCCAGGGATAGGATGGTAGCGAGGTCGTCGCTCATGCCGCACCTCTCTGCCTGTTGTTCAGGAGCTTCACCGCAAGTCCCGCCGCGCCCTGCAGGGCATCGCCCTTCGGTTTGGCGAGCAGCAGCCTGTAACGTTCGGCAAGCCAGGGTTCATAGGCTTCGGCAAGGCCGCCGAGCAGGCAGATCGACGGGCATTCGGGCCAGAGCAGCGCCTCGAGGCTTTCGCCGATCGCGGTCGCGGCATCGGTGACGATGCCAACCGCAACAGTATCGCCCTTGGCCGCATGTTCGAAGACAACAGGTGCGTAGCGGGCAAAGTCCTTCGGTCTTGCCGAATGCGCGAATTCGACGATGCGCTCGGGATCGTTGCCGTATTCGGCCATGACCGCTTCGGTGATCGGCGATGCCGGCCGCACCCCGTCATGGGCGAGCAGCGATCGTTCCATCAGGTCGCGGCCGAGGCGGGCGCCGCTTGCCTGGTCCCCAACGACGAAACCCCAGCCGCCGATGCCGTTCAGCCGGCCATCCCTACGGGCATTATAGACCGAGCCGGTGCCGAAGGCGCCAACGATACCGTCGGCATCGCCGAGTGCGCCCTGAAGGGCAATCAGCGCATCGGTGACGACGCGGCCTTCGGCAAATGGCAGGGCCTTTTCGATTCGCCCGCCGTAATCCCCGACATTGGCACCGGCGACGCCGACGACGGCTGCGACGGACGAGATGGTTTCAGCAGCAAGCCCGGCATCGCACAGCGCCTGCCGGGCGGATTCGACGATATTGAGAAGAGAGTTTTCGAGATCCGACAGAATGTTGGCAGGGCCTGATTTGCCGCGGCCGATGACATTGCCGTTTCCGTCCGCGACTGCGGCCCGGCAGCTCGTTCCGCCGCCGTCTATGCCGATTGCAAGCTCCGTCATCGGGCCTCCGAATATACCGTTCCCTATGTTTTTTAATACAATACCAAAAAAATACCATTTACCAAGTGGGAATGAGGGAGAAAATCAATCTTTTTATCTCATTGATTTTACTGGATTTAATTTTTTAACGAATTTTCTCAGGCCGAAAAGTTAAATTCGGCTGGACAATTGGTATTTTTTTGGCATTAATTCCGCAAAAGGGAACAGCACTTCGAAGCCCGCGAAAACCGGCAGTTAAGCCAAGCCGGAACCGCTACGAAGGTGATCGAGATGACGACCCACTGGCCTATCGGGCTTGTGGCGAATTCGGCATTCATCGGCTTTCCCCATCATTTCGCCGCCCCGGTGTAGTCGCTGGGAAGGTGCGCAGTCCGGCCGCAGGCGATCCGCCTTCGTGTCCGTCGAGCTTTCGGGACCGGCATTGCTGGCGGTCCTCCAAGGGGCGTTGGGTGTTGCCTCATGCACGCCAATTGCTTGTTTCAGATCGAAAACAGCGCCTCGCGGCGCTTAAACAGGAGAGGGAAATGAAAAACACTGCTCTGAAAAGCTTCCTGCTTGCATCCAGCCTGCTGACGTCAGCAGGCCTCGTCCATGCCGCCGACGTCACGCTGACGATCGAAAGCTGGCGCAATGACGACCTGCAGATCTGGCAGGAGAAGATCATCCCGGCCTTCGAAGCCAAGAACCCGGGAATCAAACTCGTCTTCTCGCCGACAGCACCGACCGAATACGATGCTGCAACGTCTGCCAAGATCGATGCCGGCAGCGCCGGCGACATCATCACCTGCCGTCCCTTCGACAAGTCGCTGGCCCTGTTCAAGAGCGGCAACTTGACGAGCCTGAATGATCTGCCGGGTATGGAGAACTTCTCGCCGGTCGCAAAGGCCGCCTGGACGACCGACGACGGCAAGTCGACCTTCTGCGTGCCGATGGCTTCGGTCATCCACGGCTTCATCTACAACAAGGATGCCTTCGACAAGCTCGGCATCTCGGTGCCGAAGACGCAGGACGAGTTCTACGCAGCGCTCGACAAGATCAAGGCCGACGGCACCTACATCCCGCTCGCCATGGGCACGAAGGACCTCTGGGAAGCCGCCACCATGGGCTACCAGAACATCGGCCCGAACTACTGGAAGGGTGAGGACGGCCGCGCCGCCCTGATCGCCGGCAAGCAGAAGCTGACCGACGCTGACTGGGTCAAGCCCTATGAAGAGCTTGCCAAGTGGAAGCCCTATCTCGGCGACGGCTTCGAAGCTCAGACCTACTCCGACAGCCAGAACCTCTTCACGCTCGGCCGTGCAGCGATCTACCCGGCCGGCTCGTGGGAAATCGCGCTGTTCAACAGCCAGGCACAGTTCAAGATGGGCGCCTTCCCGCCGCCGGTTCCAAAGGCTGGCGACACTGGCTACATCTCCGACCATCCTGACATTGCGGTCGGCCTGAACGCGAAGAGCGCGCATGCTGAGGAAGCCAAGAAGTTCCTCACTTGGGTCGCTTCGCCTGAGTTCGCCGATATCTACGCCAACGCGCTGCCGGGCTTCTTCAGCCTGAACTCCAACCCGGTCAAGATGTCCGATCCGCTCGCTCAGGAATTCGTTTCCTGGCGCGGCCCGTACAAGTCGACGGTGCGCTCGACCTATCAGATCCTGTCGCGCGGCACGCCGAACCTCGAAAACGAGACCTGGGTCGAATCGGCCAACGTCATCAACGGCACGGATACGCCGGCGGTTGCTGCCGAAAAGCTCCAGAAGGGCCTCGACAGCTGGTACAAGCCGGCCAAGTGATGTGATCAGGGGCGGCGTTTGCTGCCCCTCATCCAGCCTGCCGGCCACCTTCTCCCCGCGTGCGGGGAGAAGGAGATTCGCAGCGACCTCCCAGCCCGACATAGCATCCCAGCAGGGCGTTCCTTTCTTCCCAGGTGGTGGAGAGTTCGGGTGAGGCGCAACGTTTTCCACCTGTGCTGCCCTTGCGGCCAGTCGACAAGAACAGGCAAAAGCCATGAGCGAAAGCAACAACGCGGCGGATATCGTCCCGCTCAAGCGCCCGGTGCGCTGGCACATTTTCGTCTTCATGCTGCCGGCCCTGATCGTCTATTCCGCCGTCATGGTGCTGCCGCTCATCGAAACCCTCCGGCTGTCGCTCTACAATACGGTCGACGGGCAGCCGGCCTTCGTCGGACTGGCGAATTTCAAGGTGCTGTTCGGCGATGCGCGCTGGGCGCGCGATTTCTGGAATGCCCTTGTCAATAACCTGATCTTCTTTGCCATCCACATGTGCGTGCAGAACCCGATCGGCGTGGCGCTTGCCGCCCTGCTTTCGGTGCCGAAACTGCGCGGCGTTGCCTTCTACCGCACGGCGATGTTCCTGCCGACGCTCTTGTCCTTCGTCATCGTCGGTTTCATCTGGAAGCTCATCCTTTCGCCGATCTGGGGCGTGGCGCCCTGGATGCTCGATCTCATCGGCTTGAAATTCCTGTTCGCGCCTTGGCTCGGCCAGTCCGGCCCAGCGCTGATCGCGGTGTCGCTGATCTCGAACTGGCAATATATCGGCATTCCGATGATGCTGATCTATGCCGCGCTTCTCAGCATCCCTGAAGAGGTGATCGAGGCGGCCGAATGCGACGGCATTACCGGCTGGGCGCAATTCTGGAAGATCAAGCTGCCGCTCATCCTACCGGCGATCGGCATCATCTCGATCCTGACCTTCGTCGGCAATTTCAACGCCTTCGATCTGATCTACACCGTGCAGGGGGCGCTCGCCGGGCCCGACATGTCGACCGACATTCTCGGCACCTTGCTCTACCGCACCTTTTTCGGTTTCCAGCTTCAGCTCGGCGACCGCTCGATGGGCGCGACGATCGCTACGGTGATGTTCCTCATCATTCTCGCCGGCGTCTCGCTTTATCTCTTCGTCATCCAGCGGCGCATGCGTCGCTACCAGTTCTGAGGAGCGCGCATGTCCAAGGCACGCACATCTCCCATCCGCACCGGCCTCGTGCATCTGGCGCTGAGCGCCTATACGCTGGTCGCGTTGTTTCCGGTGTTTCTGACCATCGTCAACTCGTTCAAGGATCGCGCTTCGATCTTCCGCGAGCCGCTGATGATCCCGACGCCGTCGACCTTCAGCCTTGTCGGCTATCAGACGGTGCTGGGGCAGGGCGATTTCGCCACCTATTTCCAGAACAGCTTCATCGTCACGATCGTCTCGATCCTGCTGGTGCTGCTCTTCGGCGCCATGGCGGCCTTCGCCCTGTCGGAATATCGTTTCCGCGGCAATACGCTGCTCGGGCTCTATATGGCGATCGGCATCATGATCCCGATCCGTCTCGGCACGGTGGCGATCCTGCAGGGCATGGTGGCGGCCGGCCTCGTCAACACGCTGACGGCGCTGATCCTCGTCTATACCGCGCAGGGCATACCGCTGGCGATTTTCATCCTGTCGGAATTCATGCGCACGGTTTCGGATGACCTCAAGAATGCCGGGCGCATCGATGGGCTTTCCGAATATGCGATCTTCTTCCGGCTGGTGCTGCCGCTGGTGCGCCCGGCCATGGCGACGGTCGCCGTCTTCACGATGATCCCGATCTGGAACGACCTCTGGTTCCCGCTGATCCTGGCGCCGTCGGAGGCCACCAAGACGGTGACGCTCGGCTCGCAGATCTTCATCGGCCAGTTCGTCACCAACTGGAATGCGGTGCTGGCGGCGCTGTCGCTGGCGATCCTGCCGATCCTCGTCCTCTACGTCATCTTCTCGCGGCAGCTGATCCGCGGCATCACGTCAGGAGCCGTCAAGTGACCGTAAAACCGATCCGCGTCCTCGTTGCCGGCCTCGGCAATATGGGCCGCAGCCATGCGCTCGCCTATCACAACAATCCAGGCTTCGAGATCGTCGGTCTCGTCAACCGCTCGACGCCGAAGCTGGAGCCCGAGCTGCAGGGCTATACGATCCATCCCGACTTCATGACGGCGCTCGCCGAGCTGAAGCCGGACCTCTGCTCGATCAACACCTATTCCGACAGCCATGCCGATTATGCCGTCGCCGCCTTCGAGGCCGGCTGCGACGTCTTCGTCGAAAAACCGCTGGCGACCACCGTCGCCGATGCCGAGCGCGTGGTCGCGGCGGCTGGGAAGGCCGGGCGCAAGCTGGTGATCGGTTATATTCTTCGCCATCACCCTTCCTGGATGAAGCTGATCGAGGAGGCGCGCAAGCTCGGCCCGCCTTACGTCTTCCGCATGAACCTCAATCAACAGTCCAGCGGCCCGACCTGGGCGACGCACAAGTCGCTGATGCGCACCACCTCGCCGATCGTCGATTGCGGCGTGCATTATGTCGACGTCATGTGCCAGATCACTGATGCCAGGGCTGTCGAGGTGCGCGGCATGGGGCTGCGCATGTCCGACGAGATTGCCGCCGACATGTATAATTACGGTCACCTGCAGGTGCTGTTCGAGGACGGTTCGGTCGGCTGGTACGAAGCCGGTTGGGGACCGATGATCTCGGAGACCGCCTTCTTCGTGAAGGACGTGATGTCGCCGAAGGGCGCGGTTTCCATTGTCATGGATCCGAACGCCAAGTCCGACGATATCGACACGCACACCAAGATCTCCGTGATCCGTCTGCACACGGCCGAAACCGGCGCGGACGGCAAGTTCATCCGGCCAGACCAGGATATGAGGATGACCGGCGAGCCCGGCCATCAGGCGCTCTGTGACCTGGAACAGGCCTTCATGCTGAGGGCGATCCGCGAGGATCTGAACCTCGACCGCCACATGGCGGATGCGGTGGCATCGCTGCGCATCTGCCTTGCCGCCGACGAGAGCGTGCGTACCGGCCAGCCGGTCAGATTGTAAGGGAAAGACAGTGGGATCGCTTCAACTCAAATCCATCCGCAAGACCTACGGCACGCATGAAGTGCTGAAAGGCATCGACCTCGAAGTCAAGGACGGTGAATTCGTCATCTTCGTCGGTCCGTCGGGCTGCGGGAAGTCGACGCTGCTGCGCAGCATTGCCGGTCTCGAGGACGTCACGTCGGGCGCCGTCGTCATCAATGGCCGCGACGAGACGCTGACGCCGCCGGCCAGGCGCGGAATCGCCATGGTGTTCCAGTCCTACGCGCTCTATCCGCATCTGACGGTCAAGGACAATATGGGGCTCGGCCTCAAGCAGGCCGGCACCGCAAAGGACGAGATCGAAAAGCGTGTCAGCAAGGCATCCGGCATGCTGTCGCTGGAGCCATATCTGGCGCGGCGGCCGGCCGAGCTCTCCGGCGGCCAGCGCCAGCGTGTCGCGATCGGCCGCGCCATCGTGCGCGAACCGGAACTCTTCCTATTCGACGAACCGTTGTCGAACCTCGATGCGGCGCTACGCGTCCAGACCCGCCTCGAAATCGCCCGGCTGCACCGCAGCCTGAAGGCGACGATGATCTATGTGACCCACGACCAGGTCGAGGCGATGACGCTTGCCGACAAGATCGTCGTGTTGAATGCCGGCGCGATCGAACAGATCGGTTCGCCGATGGAGCTTTACAACCGTCCGGCCAATGTCTTCGTCGCCGGCTTCATCGGCTCGCCGCAGATGAATTTCATCGCGGCCGAGAAGGTCGGCGATCACAGCGCCAAGACGATCGGCGTGCGGCCCGAACACATGACGCTGTCGCGTGAGCAGGGGAGTTGGGCGGCGAAGGTCGTGCATGTCGAGCATCTCGGCGCCGATACGATCATCTATCTGGAGTCCGACCAGTGCGGTCTGCTGACGGCACGCCTGTTCGGCGAGCATCAGTACGAGCCCGACGAGATCCTCTATGCGACGCCGGATCAGGCGCGTGTCCACCGCTTCGATGTCGACGACCAGGCGATCCGCTGAGGGCATGATAGAACGAAAAAGCCCCGTGTTGCGAGGCTTTTCACTTCCCGTTGGCGTGCAAGAGTTCGATCAGCCAAGCACGGGCCGCATGAAGCTACGTTCATAGCTGACGATACTGCGGTTGCGTTTGTCGAGTTCGAAAGCGGCCTGACATTCCGGATCACTCGCCATGCGCGTGCGATAGTCCTCATAGGCGGCAAGGCTCGGGAAGGAAAACAAGGCAACGGCAATGTCGTTGGCGCCTTCGGATGGCAGGAAATAACCGTGATGGGTGCCGCCCATCCTGTTGACGATCGGAATCCAGAGCCGGGCATATTCCTCGAATTCGGCAAGCTTGTACGGATCGATCACATAACGCAGGTGGCAGGTAATCATTGACATATCCCATTGCGTAAAACACCGAGCGGAGGGGTGCGGCTCATTTGGTTTGCTCACCTTCTGGCATCGCGTTGAGAGAGTTCAAGTGCTTTGCAGTGATGACAGCATCACGATTGCTGACGTGTCGGCCAGCCTGAAATGAAAAAGGCGCCGTTTCGCGGCGCCTTTTGCGTGAACGGTATCGGCGAAATCAGTCGCGGATGATCAGCAGGTCGGCCGCCATGAAGCGCAGCGTCACCGTTTCGCCGGCCTGCGGCGGGGTGATGCCCGGGCTGTTGAACATGTCGAAGGAGATGACGTTGCCGCCGACATTCATACGGGTGCGGATGACCGATCCCAGGAAGTGGGCCGAGACGACCTGGCCGGTTAGCGCCGTATCGCTTTTGACGTTGTCAGAGAGGGAACCGGCTTCCGGACGCAGCGCCAGCGAAATGGTTTCGCCAGCCTTGTGGGCGGCGACCGACTGCTTGAGCGTCACGCCCTGATCGCCGATCTGGATGCGGTTGGCGCCGGGGTCGATGACCTTGGCCTCGATGAGGTTCAACGTGCCGACGAAGGAGGCGACGAAGCGTGTCGCCGGCGTGTTGTAGATCTCGAAGGGCGAACCGATCTGGTCAGCCTTGCCGGCATTCATGACGACAATGCGGTCGGAGATCGACAGAGCTTCTTCCTGGTCGTGGGTGACGAAGACCGTGGTGATGCCGAGCTGCTGCTGGATCTGGCGGATTTCCTCGCGCAGCGACACGCGGATCTTGGCGTCGAGCGCGGAGAGCGGCTCGTCGAGCAGCAGCACCTGCGGCTTGACGGCAAGCGCGCGGGCAAGGGCGACACGCTGCTGCTGGCCGCCCGATAGCTGATAGGGGAAGCGGTCGGCCAGGTGATCGAGTTTGATCAGGCCGAGCATTTCCTTGACGCGGGCGTCAATCTCAGGCTTCGGCGCGCCGGCGACCTTGAGGCCGAAGGCGACATTGTCGTGCACGGTCATGTTGGGGAACAATGCATAGGCCTGGAAGACCATACCGATATTGCGCTGGTTCGGCTTCAGGGCGCTCTGGTCCTTGCCGTTGATGGTCAGCGTGCCGCCGGTCGGTGTCTCGAAGCCGGCGATCATGCGCAGAACAGTCGTCTTGCCGCAGCCTGACGGGCCGAGGAAGGAGATGAACTCACCCTTCTCGATGTTCATGTTGAAGTTCTTGACGACCTGAACCGGGCCGAAGGATTTCTGAATGTTGGTCAGTGTGAGAAAGGACATGAGCCAGTTACCTTAAGCCTTTGCCGGGCGGGCTTTACCGAAGCGGGAAACGAGGTTGAGCAGGCCCATGCTGAGCCAGGTGATCGAGAAGGCGATGACGGCGAGCGCCGAAGGCTCATAGGCCTTGTTTGCACCGACGAGCTGCAGATAGGGACCGAAAGCCGGACGGTTGAGCAGCGCGGCGAAGGTGAATTCGCCCATGACGATTGCCAGCGTGATGAAGGCGCCGGAGAGCACGCCGCTCATGACGTTGGGGAAAATGCACCTGAACATGATGGTCGTCCAGCGGGCGCCGAGACTTTCGGCCGCTTCCGTCAGCGTGCGGACGTCGATGGCGCGCATGGCGGTATCGACGGCGCGGTACATGTAGGGCAGGGACAGCGTGATATAGGAGAAGACCAGCAGGGCGTTGGTGCCGGTCGTCGAACCCGTCAGGGGCAGGTAGGACGACGAATTATACATCCTGAGGTAACCGAAGACGATGACGATCGCCGGAATGACAAGCGGCAGCAGCGTGATGAATTCGACGACGGGACGCATCTGCGGCAGGCGCAGCCGCACCCAATAGGCCGTCGGCACGACGAGCAGCATGCCGAAGACGATGGTGAATAACGCCATCAGCATGGAATAGCCGAAGGTCTCGCGGAACTGAATGTCTGAGAAGACCGACTCATAGGCATCGAGGCTGTATTCGCCGCGGCGCATGCGCAGCGAAAATTCGATCGTGCCGATCAACGGAATGACGAAATAGGATGCGCCCAGGATGACGGCGATCCAGGCCCCAAGACGTTGAGCTTTCATTTCTGCCACCGTTCGGCGCGCATGCGCAGCATGAGATAAAGGACGTTGGAGACGCCTGTAATGACGATCATGCCGAGCGCGATGGCGTAGCCGAGGTTGGCATTGTGCAGAACGTCGCCGCGGATCTGCGCATAAAGCAGGATCGGCACGATGTTCAGCGAGCTGCCGGTCAGCGCAAAGGCGGTGGCGATGGCGCCGAAGGCATTGGCGAAAAGCAGCAGCGTCGTGCCAAGCAGGCTCGGCCAGAGGATCGGAAGGGCAACCATCGTCCAATATTGGCGGTTGGTGGCGCCGAGGATCTGCGATGCCTCGCGCCATTCCTTCTTCATGCCGTCGAGGGCCGGCGTCAGGATCAGCACCATCAGCGGGATCTGGAAATACATGTAGGTGATGGTGAGGCCAAAGAAGGACAGCAGGTTGAAACCGGTGCCGTAGAGATTGAAGCCGAACCATTCGCGCAGGAAGATCGTCACAAGGCCGGTACGGCCGAGCGTTGCGAGAAAGGCGAAGGCGAGCGGCACGCCGGCGAAATTCGAGGCGACGCCGGAGAAGGTCAGCAGCGTCGAGCGCACGGAGGCGGGCAGGCCGCCGAGCACGACGGCCCAGGCGAGGAAGAAGCCGATCAGCGCGCCGCCGAGAGCGGAGGCGACCGAGACGCGGATACTGATCCAGTAAGCGCTCATGATCGATGGCGTAAAGAGATCGCCGATATTCTTCAGCGTGAAATCGCCCTCGGGCGTCAGGAATGCGCCCGCCACAAGATAGAGCGTGGGGATGATCAGGAATAGCAGGGAGAAAATGATGAAGGGTGCAATGCCCAGCCAGTCGATCACACGGTCTTTGTTGATCAAGGGGGCACTGCTCGCCATCGGCGTAGAAACGGTGCTCATGGAAAAGCTCATCCTGGGGCGTCGGAGTAACAAAACCTCCCCGCCTTGCGGCGGGGAGGCAGGAGCAGAGATTACTTGACGTTGGCGCCGACGACGGAATCCCAGTTCTTGGTGATGGCTTCCTTGCCGGCGGCCTGCTCTTCGAGCGTCGGGAAGACGGCCTTTTCGTAGGCCGCTGCCGGCGGCAGCTTGTCGAGCAATTCCTTCGGGATCTTGTTGTTCTTGGCAAGATCGTTGAAGCGGATCGGGTGGCAATAGCCCTTCAGCCAGCCGAGCTGACCTTCGTCGGAATAGAGGTATTCCATCCAGAGCTTGGCAGCGTTCGGGTGCGGAGCGAAGGCAGAAATCGCCTGAACGTAAACGCCGGCAACGACGCCGGTCTTGGGAACGACAACCTCGAACGGAGGATTGCCCTTCAGGCCTTCGCCCCAGGACATCGCGTTGTAGTCCCAGGCGACGATGATCGGCGTGGAGCCCTGCGCGAAGGGAGCAGCCTTGCCGACGACCGGCACGAAATTGCCGTTCTTGTTGAGCTCGGCGAAGAACTTCAGACCTTCTTCACCTGCCTTGGCTGCGTCACCGCCAGATGCGGAAAGACCGGCGGCATAGACGCCCTGGACAGCCTGGTTGGCCGTGCGCGGGTCGCCTGCCAGCGCGACGCTGTTTGCGTAGTCGCTCTTTTTCAGATCGGGCCAATCGGCCGGCGATTCCTTGACGAGATCCTTGTTCACGAGGAACGAGAGAACGCCGTAATAGTCGCCATACCAATAGCCTTCGGCGTCCTTGGCGGTATCCGGGATGGAATCCCAGGTAGAGACCTTATAAGGCTGGATCAGGCCGTCTTTCTTAGCGGACGGGCCAAAGGAGAGGCCGACGTCGATGACGTCAGGAGCCTGCGGGCCGGTATTGCCCTTGTTGGCCTTGATCGCTTCGATTTCGTCGCCGGAGCCGGCATCCGGGTTCAGTTCGTTGACCTCAAGACCGTATTTGGCCTTGAAGCCGGCAATGACGTCGCCGTAGCCGCACCAGTCGTGCGGAAGTGCGATGGTCGTCAGGGTGCCTTCCTTCTTGGCGGCGGCGATGAGTTCAGCGCTCGGCTCAGCGGCGGCAATCGCGGTCGAAGCCACGATCATCGCAGTAGAAAGCGACAGCAGTCGAGAAATGTTAGAGATCACTGTTGTTCTCCTTCGGGTTTTCAGTGTCTGGCGATGCTGTTAATGAGCTTACATGAAGCTTGTATGACGTTTGGATGACGTTCATTTCACCCTGAATATCAGGCCTTTGCGACAAATATTCTATTTGCGACAGCGCGGTCTGTTTCCGTGAAAATCCGTCATTGTCTTTCTTCTGTTTAGTCTTGTCCTCCTAACCCGGTTTACGGAAAAGCCTGGT
This sequence comes from Rhizobium anhuiense bv. trifolii, assembly GCF_024346605.1. Classification (NCBI taxonomy): domain Bacteria; kingdom Pseudomonadati; phylum Pseudomonadota; class Alphaproteobacteria; order Hyphomicrobiales; family Rhizobiaceae; genus Rhizobium; species Rhizobium anhuiense. The sequence continues at coordinate 3,547,484 of NZ_CP098803.1, read as the reverse complement.
CTGCTCAAACAGGCCTTCCAGCGTCTTCATGCGCTCCTTCGTCTCGTCCCAGGTCGAATTCTGAACGGCCTCGATCAGCGCTTCGACGATGAACAGGGTGACGACGGAGGAATCCCAGGCCGATGGCGCTTCGATCCGGACGCGGAAGGTATGTCTGGCGAGCTTGGCCGCGGGCGAGCCCCACTGGTCGGTGAAGACGACGATCTCGGCGCCGCGTTTGCGGGCGGCGGTGGCAAGGCTCACCATTTCCTGCTCGTAGCGGCGGATGTCGAAGATGATCAGGATGTCGCCGGCATTCATGTTGAGGACATATTGCGGCCAGCTGCTGGAATTCGACGACAGCAGCGTCGTTGCTGGCCGGATCACCTGCATGTGGGTGAAGAAATACTCGGCAAGCGCGCCGGTGATGCGGCCGCCGACGAAATAGAGGCCGCGTTTGCGGTCGGAGAGCAGCGAGGCGACGCTGTCGAAAGTCGCGGTGTCGAGATCGGTCAGCGTCTGGCGCAGATTGCTCATGATGGCATCGGCAAAGCGATTGAGGATATGGGTGCCCGGCGCGTTCTGCGCCCAGCGATCGTGCTTGGCGATGGGGTTCGAGATCGTCGCCTCGACCTCCTGATGCAGATGCGCCTGAAAGTCCGGATAGCCCTTGAAGCCGAGTTTCTGCACCATGCGCACGACGGTCGGCGTCGAGACGCCGGCATTCTCGGCGATCGTGGTGATGCTGCCGAGACCGGAAACCGGATAATTGTCGAGAAGGCTTTCGGCCAACTGCTTCTCGGCGCGCGTCAGCACCCCCAAATGCGAATGTATGACGTCCGAAACCGTCTTCGACGCAACTGTCACGTAACTATGCTCCCCGGGATGGTCTGGCGCCACTTTCCCACTCAAAGTTAACAACGCTGTCATAATCCATGTCAACTACTGTCATGAAAAGAAATTTTCAGTCGATGCTTGACAGTCATCGAAACCTGAAGAATTCTTTTCTTATAAGAATTTATTAATGGATAAGGAGTGGCGCTTTTGGTGCTGGCTCGACCGAACATCCTCAGCGAAGCGGACGGCGACTGCGTCGGGATCGAGCGCATCCGTGGCGGGAGCCCGGTGCTCTTCGTCTGTGAGCATGCCTCCAGCACTCTTCCTGAACGTTTCGGTGATCTCGGTCTTTCGCGTGAAGCGCTCTCCAGCCATATTGCTTGGGATCCAGGCGCACTTGCGGTTGCCCGCATCCTATCCGACGCCCTTGACGCGACGCTCATCTATCAGCGGTTTTCACGGTTGATCTATGATTGCAACCGCCCACCCAGCTCGCCGGGGGCGATGCCCGAGACAAGCGAGATCTATGCCATTCCCGGTAACAAGGATTTGACCGCGGAAGAGCGGCTGGCGCGCACCGAGGCGCTCTACGTGCCTTTTCACGATGCCGTTCGTGGATTGATCCGTGACCGTCGGGCGCGGGGCCAAGACAGCATCATCGTGACGATGCACAGTTTCACGCCGGTCTATCACGGCCGCGAGCGGGCCGTCGAACTCGGCATATTGCACGACAAGGACAGTCGGCTGGCCGACGGCATGCTGAAAGCTGCCGCTGAGGCACCGCTCTTCAGGACGGAACGCAACGAGCCTTACGGACCCGAGGATGGCGTAACCCACACGCTGATCCTGCACGGGCTTTCGAACGGGATTCGCAATGTTATGATCGAGGTCCGAAACGATCTCATCGCAAACGATGCCGGCCAAAGGGTCATGGCCGACTATCTAAAGGGGCTGCTCCAGCAAAGCCTGGACGCCCAATAAAAAGACCCGAGGGAGCAGTCTAACTGCGAACGTCTGTACGGCGCAAATGCCGCGGACAATTGGCACTGAACCGGCCCGCAATCCCGCGGCCGATCGTGAACAGGGGGAAGTCATGTCGGATTATACCGAACTGGACAAGAAGCAGGATGTGCACATCCTGCATTCCATGGGCTATGCCCAGGAACTCGAACGACGCATGAGCTCGTTCTCGAATTTTGCCGTATCATTCTCCATCATCTGCATTCTGTCCGGCGGCATCAATTCGCTGGCACAGGCGACCTCCGGTGCCGGCGGAGCGGCCATCGGCATCGGCTGGCCGGTCGGGTGCTTCATCTCGCTGGTCTTCGCCGTTGCCATGGCGCAGATCAGCTCCGCCTATCCGACGGCCGGTGGGCTCTATCACTGGGGTTCGATCCTCGGCAACCGCTTCACCGGCTGGCTGACCGCATGGTTCAACCTGCTCGGGCTCGTCACCGTGCTCGGCGCCATCAATGTCGGCACCTACTATTTCTTCATGGGCTCCTTCGGCACCACCTATCTCGGGCTGACGGATTCGACGGTAGTACGCATCGTCTTCCTCGTCATCATCACCGGTGCGCAGGCGCTCGTGAACCACATGGGCATCGGGCTGACAGCGAAGCTGACCGACTTTTCGGGCTATCTCATCTTCGCGAGCTCGATTGCGCTGGCAGTCGTCTGCCTTCTCGCGGCACCCTCGTATGAATTCGGCCGTCTCTTCACCTTCGCCAATTATTCCGGCGAAGTCGGCGGTAACGTCTGGCCCTCCACCTCGGGTACCTGGGTCTTCCTGCTCGGTCTGCTGCTGCCGATCTACACCATCACCGGCTATGACGCCTCCGCGCATACGTCGGAAGAGACCGTCAAGGCTGCTGAATCGGTCCCGCGCGGCATGGTCGCGTCGGTGCTGTGGTCGGCGCTTTTCGGTTATATCATGCTGTGCGCCTTCGTCCTGATGCTGCCGAACATGGACGATGCGGCAAAGCAGGGCTGGAACGTGTTCTTCTGGGCGATGGACAGCCAGGTCAACCCGATCGTCAAGGACATTCTCTACCTCGCCATCCTGGTCAGCCAGTGGCTGTGCGGTCTTGCGACCGTCACCTCGGTCTCTCGCATGATCTTCGCCTTCTCGCGTGACGGCGGTCTGCCGGCATCGAAGGCATTGTCGAAGGTCAGCCCGCAGTACCGCACGCCGGTAGCTGCGATCTGGACAGGCTCGATCTTATCGGTCCTGTTCGTCTGGGGCTCTTCGCTCGTTTCGATCGGCGACACGCCGGTCTACACGATCGTCGTCTCGTGCACCGTCATCTTCCTGTTCTTCTCCTTCGCGATTCCGATCACGCTCGGCCTCTTCGCCTGGGGTACATCGAAGTGGGACAAGATGGGTCCGTGGAATCTCGGCGAAGGCGTCTTCAAGCTCTTTGCCGTGCTGACGATCATCGCGATGATCCTGATCTTCATTCTCGGCATTCAACCTCCGAATGAATGGGCGCTCTATATCACCGTCGGCTTCCTCGTGGTCACCGGGATCGTCTGGTTCGGCTTCGAAAGCCGGCGCTTCAAGGGGCCGCCGATCGGCGCCGAAGTGGCAAAGCGTCAGGCCGAGATCGCGGCCGCCGAAGCGGCGGTCGGCGAGAGCGGCGAAAAGTAAGCATCGAGGCTTCCCTCTCAAATGGCGGGGCCGCATCCTGCGGCCCCATCACCGGTTCAACGAAAAGGCATCGGGCTGGGAGGTCCGGCCGAGCGTATGCGATTTCGTTGCCCCGATTTTCTCAATCCCAATTCAGGCGGATCAATCATGAGCAGCTACACGATCGACGATCTCAGGAAGGATGTTGCCGAAGGGCGCATCGACACGGTTCTGGCCTGCCAGGTGGACATGCAGGGCCGGCTGATGGGCAAGCGGTTCCAGGCGGAGTATTTCATCGAGAGCGCCTGGAAGGAAACGCACAGCTGCAACTACCTGATTGCCACGGACATGGAGATGGAGACGGTCTCCGGCTACAAGGCGACGAGTTGGGAGAAGGGTTACGGCGACTACACCATGAAGCCGGATCTGGCGACGCTGCGCCGCATTCCCTGGCTCGAAGGCACCGCGCTGGTGCTCTGCGACGTGCTCGACCATCATACGCATGAGGAGGTCGCCCACTCGCCGCGCGCGATCCTGAAGAAGCAGGTGAAGCGCCTCGAAGATATGGGCATGAAGGCCTATATGGCCTCCGAACTCGAGTTTTTCCTGTTCGACCAGACCTATGAGGCGGCACAGGCCTCGGGCTACCGCAACCTCAAGCTCGCCAGCGCCTATAACGAGGACTACCACATCTTCCAGACCACCAAGGAGGAAGAGGTGATGCGGGCGATCCGCACCGGGCTGCAAGGCGCCGGCATCCCGGTCGAGAACTCCAAGGGCGAGGCTTCGGCCGGCCAGGAAGAGATCAACGTGCGCTACGCCGATGCGCTCGCCATGGCCGACCGGCACGCGATCATCAAGAACGGCTGCAAGGAGATCGCCTGGTCGAAGGGCAAGGCCATCACATTCCTCGCCAAGTGGAACTACAACGCCGCCGGCAGTTCCTCGCACATCCACCAGTCGCTCTGGAGCCTGGAGGAGAAGCCGCTTTTCTTCGACCATACCGGCAAATATGGCATGTCGCCGCTGATGCACAATTACGTCGCCGGGCTTCTCGCCCATGCGAGCGAGATCACCTATTTCCTGGCGCCCTACATCAACTCCTACAAGCGCTTCATGGCCGGTACCTTTGCGCCGACCAAGGCGATCTGGAGCAAGGACAACCGTACCGCCGGCTATCGGCTCTGCGGCGAGGAGACCAAGGGAATCCGTATCGAGTGCCGCGTCGGCGGCTCCGATCTCAATCCCTATCTCGCCTTCGCCGCGCTGCTTGCGGCCGGCATTGACGGCATCGAGAACAAGCTGGAGCTCGAAGCCCCCTTCGTCGGCGACGCCTATGGCGGCAAGGGTGTCCGCGAAATCCCGCGCACGCTGCGCGCAGCCACGATTGAGATGACGGAATCGGCAATGCTGCGCAAAGCCTTCGGCGACGACGTGATCGACCATTACACCCGTACTGCCGAATGGGAGCAGGAAGAATACGATCGTCGTATCACCGACTGGGAAGTGGCGCGCGGTTTCGAAAGAGCTTAATAGGCAATCAGAGGCGGCTTGCCCCTCACCCTAACCCTTGCCGGGGTCGAGCCACTGGTCTCGACCCGTCCTTCGGACCCCCGCTTGCGGGGAGAGGGGACGTGCCCTGTGCGGGGTTTGCGGTTGGGGAAAACGGTGCTGTGTATTCCCTTCTCCCCGCGAGCGGGGAGAAGTTGCCGGCAGGCGGATGAGGGGCTATGGCCCTCGACGAAATTTTTGATCAATACGAGGACGGAAATCGATCATGGCAATGATCCAATGCATTTCACCGGTTGACGGGTCGGTCTATGCCGAACGCGCCGCACTTTCTCTCGATGCCGCCAAGGATGTGGTGGCGCGCGCCCGCAAGGCGCAGAAAGCCTGGGCGAAACGGCCGCTCGAAGAGCGCGTGCAGCTGGTGCTGAAGGGTGCTGCGCGGCTGAATGAGATGTCTGATGTCGTCGTCCCGGAGCTTGCCTGGCAGATGGGCCGGCCGGTCAAGTATGGCGGCGAATACAAAGGCTTTAACGAGCGCTCCAATTATGTCGCCTCCATCGCGGCGGATGCGCTGGCGCCTCTCGTGGTCGAGGAGAGCGAGCGTTTCGAGCGCCGCATCGAGCGCGAAGCACATGGCGTCGTCTTCGTCGTCGCGCCATGGAACTATCCCTATATGACGGCGATCAACACGATCGCGCCGGCGTTGATGGCCGGCAATACCGTGGTGCTGAAACATGCCTCGCAGACGCTTCTTGTCGGTGAACGGCTGGTGCAGGCTTTCATCGAGGCCGGCGTTCCCGAGGATGTGTTCCAGAACGTCTTTCTCGACCATGAGACCACATCGGCGCTAATTGCCGCCGGCAGCTTCAATTTCGTCAATTTCACCGGATCGGTCGAAGGCGGGCGGTCGATGGAGCGGGCCGCCGCCGGCACCTTCACCGGCCTCGGTCTCGAACTCGGCGGCAAGGATCCGGGTTATGTCATGGAAGACGCCGATCTCGAGGCGGCCGTCGATACACTGATGGACGGCGCGACCTACAATTCCGGCCAGTGCTGCTGCGGCATCGAGCGTATCTATGTGCATGAATCGCTCTATGACGCTTTCGTCGAGAAATCGGTTGCCTGGGTGTCGAACTACAAGCTCGGCAATCCGCTCGATCCCGATACGTCGCTCGGGCCGATGGCAAATAAGCGCTTCGCCAAGGTGGTGCGCGAGCAGATTGCTGACGCGGTTTCCAAGGGCGCCAAGGCGCTTGTCGATTCCAAGCTTTTCCCTCAGGATGACGGCGGCGCCTATCTCGCACCGCAGATCCTCGTCAATGTCGACCACTCCATGGCCTTCATGCGCGAAGAGACGTTCGGTCCGGCAGTCGGCATCATGAAGGTGAAGAGCGACGAGGAGGCACTCGCTTTAATGAACGACAGCCAGTACGGGCTGACGGCCTCGCTCTGGACCAGGGATGTCGAGCGGGCAGCGCGGCTCGGCCGCGAAATCGAAACCGGCACCGTTTTCATGAACCGCGCGGATTATCTCGACCCGGCGCTTTGCTGGACCGGCGTCAAGGAGACCGGCCGCGGTGGCTCGCTGTCGATCATCGGCTTCCAAAATCTGACGCGTCCGAAATCTTTCCATCTGAAGAAGGTCACAGCATGAGCAGCAACATCACCGCAAACTGGAGCTATCCGACATCGGTCAAGCTCGGCCGGGGCCGCATCACGGAACTGGCCGACGCCTGCAAGAGCCTCGGCATCAAGAAGCCACTGCTCGTCACCGACCGCGGCCTCGCCTCGATGGCGATCACCAAGACTGCGCTCGATATCCTCGAAGATGCCGGTCTCGGCCGGGCGATCTTCGCCGATGTCGATCCGAACCCCAATGAGAAGAACCTCGACGCCGGCGTCAAGGCTTTCAAGGACGGCGGACATGACGGTGTTGTCGCCTTCGGCGGCGGCTCCGGCCTCGATCTCGGCAAGTGCGTCGCCTTCATGGCCGGTCAGACGCGGCCGGTCTGGGACTTCGAAGATATTGGCGACTGGTGGACGCGTGCGAGCCTCGAGGGCATCGCCCCGATCGTCGCGGTGCCGACAACGGCCGGCACCGGTTCGGAAGTCGGGCGTGCCAGCGTCATCACCAATTCCGAAACCCATGTGAAGAAGATCATCTTCCATCCGAAGTTCCTGCCTGGCGTCGTCATCTCCGATCCGGAACTGACGGTCGGCATGCCGAAGATCATCACGGCCGGCACGGGCATGGACGCCTTTGCCCATTGCCTGGAGGCTTATTCCTCGCCCTTCTATCACCCGATGTCGGCCGGCATCGCGCTCGAAGGCATGCGGCTCGTCAAGGAGTTCCTGCCGCGCGCCTATAGGGAAGGCACAGACCTCGAAGCCCGTGCCAATATGATGTCTGCGGCCGCCATGGGCGCGGTTGCCTTCCAGAAGGGGCTCGGCGCCATCCACGCGCTGTCGCACCCGATCGGCGCCGTCTACAACACCCATCACGGCATGACCAATGCAGTCGTGATGCCGGCAGTGCTGCGCTTCAATCGCAAGGCGATCGAGGAGAAGATCGGCCGCGCCGCCGCCTATCTCGGCATTTCGGGCGGTTTCGACGGCTTTTACGACTATGTGCTGAAGCTCCGCTCCGAACTCGGGGTGCCGGAGACGCTGTCGGCGATGGGAATCGCGCCTGATCGTATCGATGAATTGTCGGCCATGGCGATCGAAGATCCGAGCGCCGGCGGCAACCCGGTCGCAATGACGCTCGAAAATACCAAAACTCTGTTCAAGGACTGCTTCTGACAATACGAGCGGACCAACTGACTGGCCGGAAAACCTTGGTTTTCCGGCCTTTTTTCATTCCGGCGGCATCCCCAATTTTAGGGATGTGAAAAATACCGGCTGCAATTTCGCCGCGCGTGTTTGGAATTTGTTAACCATGATTAGAAAGGATGGATTAACCGCACGATGCTCCCGAGGGTGCGTAAAAGAGCGATTCCGGCTCGCACCATCTCCTTCCGAGGACCGAACATGCCTGTCATCACATTCGCAAATACCAAGGGCGGCGCCGGCAAGACGACCGCTGTTCTCCTGCTCGCCACCGAGCTTGCCCGCAAAGGCTATCGCGTCACCATTCTCGACGCCGATCCGCAGCACTGGATTTCGCGCTGGCACGAAATATCGGGTCATGTTCCCAATCTTTCGGTGATCGATTTCGTGACCACCGCCTCGCTGCCGCAGCATATCAGCGAGAACAAGCACAATACCGACTATTTCATCGTCGACCTGCCGGGTGCGCGCAATCCGCTGCTTGCGACAGCCGTCGGCCTTTCCGACCATGTGCTGATCCCGATCCAGGGCTGTGCGATGGATGCACGCGGCGGCGCGCAGGTGCTCGAGCTGCTGCAATATCTGGACGAGAAGGCCGGCATCAAGATCGGCCATTCGGTGGTGCTCACCCGCGTCAACTCGATGGTGACGACGCGGGCGCTGCAACTCGTCAAGTCGCTACTCAGCGAACGGCATGTGCCGGTGCTGGACACCGCAATTATCGAACGCTCCGCCTTCCGCGACATCTTCGACTGTGGCGGCACGCTGCACACGATCGACCCCACGCGCGTCAGCAATCTCGACAAGGCGCGTGAAAACGCCACCTGTTTTGCCGAGGAAATGATGCGCAAGCTGCCGGTCAGGCTGACCGCCTCCGCCCGCATGGGAAACCCGCTGGTCCGCTCGGCGGCCTGATTTCCCCGTGATGAAACGAAAAGGCCGCCGGAGCGATCCGGCGGCCTTTTCTATCAGCGAAATGAAGCGGCTCAATCGACGAATTCGACCGTGACGCCCGGCTTGACCATCTTGGCCAGCTCGGTGGCATCCCAGTTGGTCAGTCGGATGCAGCCGTGGCTCTGGGTGCGGCCGATCTTCGAAGGCTCGGGCGTGCCGTGGATGCCGTAGGTGGGCTTGGAAAGCGCCATCCAGACGGTGCCGACGGGGCCGTTCGGGCCGGGCGGGATGTTGAGGATCTTGTCGTTTGCGCCCTGTTGGAAATTGATCTTCGGATTATAGGTGTAACCGGGATTGAGGGCGACACGCTCGACATTTACCAAGCCCGACGGAGAGGGAGTGTCGGTGGAGCCGATCGATGCCGGATAGGCGGCGAGGAGATTGCCGGCGCCGTCATAGGCGAAGACCTGCTTGCGGCCCTTGTCGGCGATGATGCGAGCGACTTCACCGGTCTTCGGCTCGCCGGGATTGACGACCTTGATCACCGTGCCTGGAACGCTGAAATCGGCGCCGGGGTTCATCTCCTTGAGGAAGGCTTCATCCATATGGAAGCGCTCGGCCAGCATTTCGGTGGTCGAGGTATAGGCAAGCGACGGCAGCAGCGCCTTCTGCGAATAATCTTCCGGGATCTGGGCGACGAAGGGACCGGCGGCATCGGCCGGCGTGATCGTGTAGCTGACGACGGGCAGGCCGCCGTTCAAGCGCAGCTCTTCGAGAATGGCATCGGTGTCGTTGGGATCGAGCTTCGACCCGGTCATCTGGTCATAGGCATAGATGCCCTTGGTGACGTTCGAGCCCATATGGCCGTCGATGACGCCGGGGGAGATGCCGGCGCGATCGAGGAAGACCTGCAGCGCGACGATCTCCGGCTTCGACTTGTTCTTCAGCGTGATGACGGGCTCTTCGGGTGCGGCCTTCGGCTGATCGGCAGGCGGGATCTGCTGGTCGGGGTCGATCGAGGCGTAGTCGTCGCCGGGCTGCGGATTGCCGATGCTGTTGTCATCAGGATAGGGCTGGTCGTCGAGCGGCTGCCGTTCGATCGCGGCATCGCGTGGAACGCCGCCGGTCACGGCGCCGCGCTCGGAATAACGCGTATCGCCATAGGGATTGTTGTCGGAATAATAGGGGTCGTTGCCGCCCTGGTCGTTATAGACTTCGCGCGGGCCGGGTCGCGGCGGATAATAGCCGCGGGCGCGCATCTCGGTGGCAACGACGTTGCCGTAGTCGTCGATCAACACACGATTGCCGCTGCGGTCGCGGGCGTAGATATAGCCGCGCGGGACATAATCGAGGATTTCGCCGCTCGGCGTCACGAGCACGACATCGCTCTGGCGGCGGTCGCGGAATTGCTGCGCGCCTGCTTCCGGCGCTGCAGCCGCAATGGCTGCCAGCACGGCCGCAAGCGAAAATGCCGACTTCAAAAAGCGATTCACGTCTCACACCTCGAACAGTGACTGGCAGACACACACCTGCGAATTTTGACGCTAGTGTGGAATTTATGAAAGCGTACTGAACAAAATATGAAAATCACTAAGATTTCCTTTTACTCATAAACGTTTGCGCCCTTGTGTCCGTTCCGCAAAATCCACGGTTGCTGCAAAAACACAAGATGAGAGCGGCGGCGATTGACGAATGGAGGCGTGAAACCTAACGCTACGGGCCGATAATTCCTCAAGGAGACCGTGATGATCGAATTTGCCGCCGCAAGCGGGCCGCGCCTGATGCTGGACGAAACATCGGTGCTCGATATCGGCGGATGCATCGTCGACGGCGTCGATATCGCGCCGAAACGCGCCATTCCCGACGACGGCGATCCGCGAATCGATCACTCGCTCGAAGGCTTCCTCTTTACCTGCGGGCCGGATCACATCCGCCACCGTCAGCCGATTCCCGACCGCGGCGACGGCAAAGTCTATCCGCTGCACGGATCGGCCTCTGGCCATGCGGCAAAGGTGCTGTGGACGAAATTCGAGAACGGCAATGCCGAATGTCGCGCCGATATCGACATCACCACTGTCGAAGGACTGCCGCAGCGCATCGAACGGCTGTGGCGGATCGACGGGGCGACGGGCGAGGTGCTGCTCGAGGACCGGGTCGTCAATACCAGCGATCGGACGGTGCCGACCTTCCTGATGTATCACATGAACGTTGGCGGCAAATGGCTGGACGACGGCACGCGGCTCGAAGGCCGGATGCTGGAGAATGGTGGTTTCCCCTGGGCATTCGGCGAGGAGCCGGGCGGCATCTTCTGCGTCGCGGCGCCGGCGGTGGAGGAAGGTTTCGCGGAGGTCCGCCTCGGGCCGATCGCCGCAATCGGCGGCAGGACGCTCAGCGTGCGTTTCCGCGCCGACACGCTGCCCTATCTTCAGGTCTGGCGGAACCAGAAGCCGCCGGCCCATATCATCGGCATCGAGCCGGTGTCGCATCGCTGGGTGCTGCGCGACGAGCTCGAGGCAGCCGGTGAGTTCAACATGCTGGCGCCAGGCGAGAGCCGCAGCTATGCGCTGACCTTTACCTTTCTGTGAGCGAAGTGTTGTTGACGCTGGCAGACCTCCGTCGTAGACCTTCACCCCACGATTTTTGAGGAGACAAGACGATGGATATTCGCCAGATCGACGATGAATATTCGGTTTCGGGCCAGATCACGCTCGAGGAACTCGACGAGATCAAGGCGCTGGGGTTCAAATCGATCGTCTGCCACCGTCCCGACCACGAAAGTCCCGACCAGACGTCGTTTTCCGTCATCGAGGCGCGCGCCAAGGAGATCGGCCTCGAGATCGCCCATGTGCCTGTCGGGCCGATGGGCGTGACCGAAGAAGCCGTGCAGGGCATGGTCGACGCGCTCGACGAATTCCCGCGGCCGATGTTGGGCTATTGCCGTTCCGGCGCACGCTCGACGGCGATTTACCAGAAGACCCACCATATCCGTAACTGAGCCCCATTCCCGGGCGCAGATTTTCCGGCGCTGACCTTCAGCGCCGCCACCTTCCATTCACTCAGGAGACTATGATGAGCATTAAGCGTATCGACGTCGGCGCGCGCATGAGCGGCGCCGTCATTCACGGCAACACGGTCTATCTCGCGGGCCAGGTCGGCGAGGGCGAAAGCGTCACCGATCAGTGCAAGTCCTCGCTTGCCGAAGTCGACCGCCTGCTGGCTGCATCAGGCAGCAACAAGTCGAAAATCCTGCAGACGATCATCTACCTTGCCGACATCGCCGATTTCGCCGAGATGAACGCCGTCTGGGAAGGCTGGATCGATCCTGCCAATCCGCCGGCCCGCGCCACCAGCGAAGCCAAGCTCGCTGCGCCGAAATACAAGGTCGAGTTCATCGTCACGGCGGCCATCGACTGAAGTCGCAGCGTCCCTATCCTTCAAGGCCGGTGAGTTTTCTCACCGGCTTTTTGTTTGCGCGATTTCCGAGAGCGTACGCGTCGGCGTGATCGCCTCAGGATCGAGCTTGACTTCGATGATCGAGGGTTTGCCGCTGGCGCGCGCCCGCTCGAAGGCCGGGGCGAATTCGTCCGTCCTTTCCACCGTCTCGCCATGGCCGCCATAGGCGCGGGCAAGGGCTGCGAAGTCGGGATTGGTCAGATCGGTGCTGCTGACACGACCCGGATATTCACGCTCCTGGTGCATGCGGATGGTGCCGTAGATGCCGTTGTTGACGACCACCGCGATGATCGGCAGATCGTGGCGGATGGCGGTGGCGAATTCCTGGCCGTGCATCAGGAAGCAGCCGTCGCCGGCAAAGCAGATGACCTCGCGCTCGGGAAAGAGACGCTTGGCGGCAACGGCGGCCGGCAGGCCGTACCCCATCGAGCCGGAGGTGGGGGCGGCTTGAGTGTTGAAGCGCCGGAAACGATGGAAGCGGTGCACCCAGGTGGCGTAGTTGCCCGCACCATTGGTGAAAATCGTCTCCGGCTTCGTATTGGCCTCCAGCCATTCCATGATCGGCCCCATGTGGACGGCACCTGGCCCGGTCGCCGGCGGGGTCGACCAGGTGAGATAGGCCTGGTGCAGGCGCGCGGTGCGCTCGGTCCAGTGCGGTTCGGCCGGCGCTTCCAGGTCGGCGAGTGCTGCGATGAAATCGGCCGGCGCGGCGCAGATGGCAAGATCCGGGCGGTAGATGCGGCCAAGCTCGGAAGCGTCGGGATGGATGTGCACCAGCGATTGCTGGGGGTAGGGGATATCGATCAGCGTATAGGACGAGGACGGCATTTCCGACATGCGGCCGCCGAGGAGGATCAGCAGGTCGCTCTCCTTAATCTCCTTTGCCAATGCCGGATTGATGCCGATGCCGACATCGCCGGCATAAGAGGGATGGAGGTGATCGAACAGCATCTGCCGGCGGAAGGAGCAGCCGACGGGGAGCTGGAAACGCTCGGCGAAGCTCTGAAAATCGGCGACGGCATCGGCATCCCAGCGCGTGCCGCCAAGGATCACCATCGGCCGCTCGGCCTTCAGCAGCCTTATATAGAAATCGTCGATCTGCCGGCGGCCGGGATGGGCCTCGACATTGGCATAGTGCCTGGCGCGGGGTGCCTCGACCTCGTCGCGCAGCATGTCTTCCGGCAGCGTCAGCACGACCGGGCCGGGACGGCCGGAGGTGGCGACCGCAAAGGCGCGGGTGACGAATTCGGGAATACGGGCGGCATCGTCGATCTCGCCCACCCACTTGGCGAATTCGGTGAAGGCGCGGCGGAACTCGACCTCCTGGAAGGCCTCGCGCTCGCGTGCTTCCCGCTGCACCTGGCCGATGAACAAGATCATCGGGATCGAGTCCTGCTTGGCGATGTGCAGGCCGGCGGAAGCGTTGGTGGCGCCGGGGCCGCGAGTCACCATGCAGATGCCGGGTTCGCCGGTCAGCCTGCCCCAGCAATCCGCCATCATCGCCGCGCCCCCCTCCTGGCGGCAGACGAGAACGTCGATATCGCTGTCACGCAGCGCATCGAGAACGGCGAGGAAGCTCTCGCCGGGAACGCAGGAAAGCCGCTTGACGCCATTCGCCTTCAGCGCCTCGACGATCAGTTCTCCGCCGGTCTTCTTCATGACAATGCCTTCTTCATGATGATCTCTCCCCATCACGCTCAGCGAGTTCCGCCAGAATTTCCGCCTGGTGTTCGCCGAGGCGCGGGCTCGGCCTGTCATAACGCAGCGGCGTCTCCGACAGCACGACAGGCGTCCTCACTCCGGGGATCACGGTGCCGGCGGCGTCCGCAAGATCGATGCGCAGGCCGCGGGCCTGCACCTGCGGATCGGCGAACATTTCCTCGATCGTGTTGATTGCGCCTGATGGAACGGCATTCTCCTCGCAGGCCTTCAAGAGATCCGCCTTCTGCCATTTCAGCGTTTCGGTGGAGATGAGGCGGCGCACCTCGCCGCGATTGCCGACCCGAGCCTTGTTGGTGGCGAAACGCTCGTCGCAGGCCACGGTCTCCAGGCCGAGGAGGGTGCAGAGGCGACGGAACTGGCCGTCATTGCCGACCGCGAGGATGAGATAACCGTCCGCCGTCGGCACGACCTCATAGGGCGAGATATTGGGATGGGCATTGCCAAGGCGGGTCGGTGCGGCGCCGGAGACGAGGTAATTCATGTTCTGATTGGCGAGCACGGCCGATTGCACATCGAGCAGGGCCATGTCGATCAATTGGCCTTCGCCCGATTTGAGGGCATGGATCAGGGCGGCTTCGATTGCCGAGACGGCATAGATGCCGGTGAAGATATCGGCGATGGCGACACCCGCCTTCATCGGCTGGCCGCCCGGTTCGCCGGTGATCGACATGAAGCCCGACATGCCCTGGACGATGTAGTCATAGCCGGCGAGGCTGGCATAGGGGCCGGTCTGGCCGAAGCCGGTGATCGAACAATAGACGAGCTTCGGGTTGATCTTGCGCAGGCTGTCGTAATCGAGCCCGTATTTGACGAGGCCGCCGAGCTTGAAATTCTCGATCAACACATCGGCGGTGGAAACGAGGCGGCGGACGAGATCCTGGCCTTCGGGGCTTTTCAGGTCGGCGGTGACGGAGCGCTTGCCGCGATTGGCGGCGTGGTAATAGGCGGCCGAGAGGTTCTCGCCATCGGCGCCCTCGACGAAGGGCGGCCCCCATTGGCGCGTGTCGTCGCCGCCCTCGGGATTTTCGACCTTGATAACGTCGGCGCCGAGATCGGCGAGCATCTGTCCCGCCCAAGGGCCGGCGAGCACGCGGGCAAGCTCGATCACCCGGATTCCGGCAAGCGGCGGCTTCTTCGTCACGGTCTCTGTCATGTTCCTCCCGGCAATGTCTACGGCGCCATCGTCACCTCAGATGTATCGGATACAGGCTTTGAAGCAAAGCGGCGCTCGCGCCAGAGGATGTAGATGCCCGATGCCACGATGATGGCAATGCCGAGCCATTTGACGGCATCCGGAAAGTCGCCGAAGACCAGCCAGGCGAAGATCGTCGCCGAGACGATCTCGAAATATTGCAGCGGCGCTAGCGTCGAGGCCGGTGCTGCGCGATAGGCGTAGACGCCGACGATGCCGGTGATTGCGGCCATGGCGCCGACGCCGGCGACATAGAACCAGGCGCGGCCTTCCGGCATGACGGGATCGAAGAGGTCGGAACCGGTTCCCTGACCGAGGAAAAGCAGGAGGACACAGAAGAGCAGGCCCCAGATGCTCATCTGGAACTGCATCGACCAGGGGTCTTCCCTGCGCGAGAGGGCGCGGGTCATCAGTACGAAGATGGCGATGCAGAGCGCGCTGACGACAGGCAGAAGCGCGATGTAGCCGACCTCTTCGAAACTTGGCTGAATGATCAGCATCGCCCCGAAGAAGCCGACGCCGCAGGCGGTATAACGTCGCCAGCCAATCGTCTCCTTCAGGAAGATGCCGCCGAGGATCGTCACCATGATCGGCTCGACGAAGAAGATCGCGATCGCGTCGGCGACCGCCATATATTTCAGCGTGGTGACGAAGGAGATCATCGAGATGGTGATGATCGCGCCGCGGATGGCATGGAAGAGGCTCTGGCGCCAGGAGAAATCGGCGAAGCTGCGCCGCCATATCACAAGCGGCAGCATGCAGAGCGCCTGGACGACGAAACGGCCGGCGGTGATCTCCCCGGATGGCACGGTGGTGATGGCAAGCTTGGCGAAGATATCGATGAGCGGCGAGACCATCACCGAAAGAACCATCAGCGCAAGCCCCGTCGTCACGTCGGAGGCGGACGAAACGGGGCGGGCGGAGGTGCTGCTCATGATGAAATCCCCGTACCAGCATATTGGTCGCTCAGGATCTTGCGACCACCTCGTCGCACCAGTCGGCGAAAGCTGCGATCGCCGCATCCGCGCCGATCTCATTCAGCGTCTCGTGTCGCAAGTCCTGATATATCTGAGTGCTGATACGGGAGAAGCCCAGGCCTTTCAAATGGTTTGACAGCCAGAGCACGGCTTTTCCCCGCTCCGTCGCCGGGTCTTCTCCGCCGCCGACCAGATGAACCGGCATATCGCGCGGCAGCCGGTCGAGATGGATTTTCTGCGGTCCGCGGAAGGTCAGCTCGAAGAGATCGAGCCAGAGAGAGACCGAGGCGTCGAAGCCGCAAAGCGGATCGGCGACATATTTGTCGACTTCATCGGGTCTGTGCGACAGCCAGTCGAACTCGGTGCGGCGGCCGGGAATGGATTTGCCCCAGGCGCCGAAGGTGAGCTTCGGCAGCAGGCCGCTCGGCACGTCGGAGCCCTTCAGCATGCGCTCGGCCAGCAGGATCGCCTGGGCGGCGCGGCCGGCGAGGCCGACGGCGAAATTCGAATTCCAGACGGCGACGGCGTCGAAGTCGGCCGGAGCGGTGACGGCTGCATTGAGGGCGATGAGGCCGCCCATCGAATGGCCGAAGAGGATGATCGGCAGGCCGGGATGGCGGGATGCCGCATGGCCGCGCATGGCGATGAGGTCGCCGATCACCCTTTCGACGCCACCTCGTCGGGCGAAGCGGCCGATCGGCGCATCGGGCGCCGTCGTTTCGCCGTGGCCGCGGTGATCATGGGCATAGACATGATAGCGGCGCGCCGCCATCGTCTCGGCAAAGGCGCGATAGCGTTTCGAATGTTCGGCGAGGCCATGCGATATCAACAGGATGCCGCGGGCCGGACCAGTAGCTTCAGCATGGTGATAAGCCAGCGACGCCCCCACTACGGCGAGCTTCTGCGTTTCAGCAAACATATGGATCCTCCCTGCGGCAACAGACCAGATTGCCTGATAAAAGCAACATGGGGGTTTGGTTTATCCGATAACAAAATACGCCGTTGCTGCGATTCAGGGTTGCGCCCGTTTGAGCTTCGTGCTTATTTGTTCCCGTATTGTTCTTTTGGGGGTTGAAATGAGCAGCATGCAATTGCGTACCCTGGCGTTTGCCTTGTCGATGGTTGTTTCCGGCGCCGCTACGGCCCAGGAGGGCGGTGGGCGCACCCGTTTCATTCTGGCGGCGAGCTGGCAGCCCGCCTTCTGCCAGACGAACCAGAAAAAGGCCGAATGCGCGACCCAGGCCGTGGAGCGCCATGACGCGACGAACTTCTCGTTGCACGGGCTCTGGCCGATGCGCCAGGATTATTGCGGTGTCAGCGCCGACCAGAAGGCCGCCGATAAGGATGGCAACTGGAACACATTGCCGGAGGTCGTGCTTTCGGCCGAGACGAAGACGGCGCTGGCAAAAGCGATGCCCGGCACGCAATCCGGCCTGGAACGGCATGAATGGACGAAGCACGGCACCTGCACGAAAATGAGCGCGGACGACTATTTCGGCGTCGGCGTGCATCTGGTCGGCGCGCTCAATGCCTCGGCGGTGCGCGAGCTCTTCGCCGCCAATATCGGCAAGCCTGTCAAGGCCGACGCGATCAAGGCGGCTTTCGACAAGAGCTTCGGGCCTGGCGCCGGCGACCGCGTCAAGATGAGCTGCCGGCGGGCCGGCAATATCCGGATGATCAGCGAGCTGACGATCGGGCTTTCGGAAGCCGCCGGGGCGGCATCCGCGAAAAGTGCCGGGCTTGCCGATCTGATCCAGGGCGCGGGAAAAACCTCGTTCGGCTGCGACGAAGGTGTGGTCGACGCTGCGGGCTTTTGACCGGAAATCCGGAGTAAACCGGGTTTCGGCGTTGCCCGCAGGCGCTGTTTCGCCTACATAGCGGCACAATCGAAGTTTCCCGCCCGGAGCAGCGCAGTATGGCACGTCAGTTCATCTATCATATGTCCGGCCTCAACAAGGCCTATGGCAACAAGAAGATCCTGGAGAACATCCATCTTTCTTTCTACCCCGATGCCAAGATCGGTATCCTCGGACCGAACGGCGCGGGTAAATCCACCGTGTTGCGCATCATCGCGGGCCAGGACAAGGAGTATACCGGCGAAGCCTGGCTCGCCGAAGGTGCGACGGTCGGCTACCTCGAGCAGGAGCCGCACCTCGATCCCAACAAGACGGTGTTCGAGAACGTCATGGAGGGCGTTGCCTCGAAGACGGCGATCGTGGATCGCTACAATGAATTGATGATGAACTATTCCGACGAGACGGCGGAAGAGGGCGCCAAGCTTCAGGACGTCATCGACAGCCAGAACCTCTGGGACCTGGAAAGCCAGGTCGAAATGGCGATGGAAGCGCTGCGCTGCCCGCCGCGCGATTCCGATGTCACCAGCCTTTCCGGTGGTGAGCGCCGCCGCGTCGCGCTCTGCCGCCTGCTGCTGTCGCAGCCGGATCTGCTGCTGCTCGACGAACCGACCAACCATCTCGACGCCGAAACCATCGCCTGGCTCGAAAAGCATCTGCGCGACTATCCGGGCGCCGTGATGATGATTACCCACGATCGCTACTTCCTGGACAACGTCACCGGCTGGATCCTCGAACTCGACCGTGGCCGCGGCATTCCCTACGAAGGCAACTACTCGGCCTATCTGCAGGCGAAAGCTAAGCGCATGCTGCAGGAAAATCGCGAAGAAGCATCGCGCCAGAAGGCGATCAGCCGCGAGCAGGAATGGATCGCTTCCAGCCCGAAGGCCCGCCAGGCCAAGTCCAAGGCGCGTATCAAGTCCTACGAGCAGCTGGTGGATGCCGCCGAAAAACAGCGTCCCGGCGATGCACAGATCATCATCCCGGTCAGCGAGCGCCTCGGCCAGGTGGTCATCGAGATGGAAGGCATCACCAAGGGCTTCGAGGGCCGGACGCTGATCAATGACCTGTCGATCAAGCTGCCGCCGGGCGGCATCGTCGGCATCATCGGCCCGAACGGCGCCGGCAAGACGACGCTGTTCAGGATGATCACCGGCCAGGAAAAGCCGGATGGCGGCTCGATCCGCATCGGCGAGACCGTGCATCTCGGCTATGTCGACCAGAGCCGCGACGCGCTCGCGGCCGACAAGACGGTCTGGGAGGAAATCTCCGGTGGCGCCGAAATCATCAAGCTCGGCAAGTTCGACATGAACTCCCGCGCCTATTGCGGCGCGTTCAACTTCAAGGGTGGCGATCAGCAGCAGAAGGTCGGCAATCTCTCCGGTGGTCAGCGCAACCGCGTTCACCTCGCCAAGATGCTGAAGGCCGGCGGCAACGTTCTGCTGCTCGACGAACCGACCAACGACCTCGATACCGAAACGCTGGGTGCGTTGGAAAACGCGCTGGAGAATTTCGCCGGCTGCGCCATCATCATCAGCCACGATCGCATGTTCCTCGACCGTCTGGCGACGCATATTCTCGCTTTCGAAGGCGATGGCCATGTCGAATGGTTCGAAGGCAACTTCGAAGATTATGAACAGGACAAGGTGCGCCGCCTTGGTCCCGATGCCCTCAACCCGGGCAGCCAGGCCCATAAGCGCCTGACGCGCTGATCCATCTTTTTTCCTTGCGAAAGCCCCGGTTCGGCCGGGGCTTTTTCATGTCGATCTCTGTCGCAATTTGAGCAGGCAATTTCGCGGAGAGTGCGAATTGTCGCTTGCCACGGCATTTCAAATCACATAAAGATATCTTTATATCTTGATTGGATCGAAGATGAGCGAACCCCTGAAGCTTGGACTGGATGCGCTGGTGGACGTCTTGAAGGCGGCCGGCGAACCCACGCGCCTGCGTCTTCTGGCGCTTCTTGACGCTGGCGATCTGACGGTGACCGATCTTACCGAAATTCTCGGCCAATCCCAACCGCGCATCTCCCGTCACCTGAAGCTGCTCGGCGAGGCCGAACTGATCGAACGATACCAGGAGGGTGCCTGGGCCTATTTCCGTCTCAAGCAGGACGGCAAGGCGGCCTTGCTGGTGCGGGCGCTGCTGAAGCATGTCTCCGAGAACGATCCGACCATCCTTCGCGACGGCGAGCGGCTGTCGCAGGTCAAGCGCCAGCGGGCCGAGCGGGCGCAGGCCTATTTCAGTCGCAACGCGGCCGAATGGGACGAGCTTCGCCGCCTGCATGCCGCCGATGAGGAAGTCGACGCCGCCGTCATCCGGCTGCTCGGCAACCAGCCGATCGATTCGCTGCTCGATCTCGGCACCGGCACCGGCCGCATCCTCGAACTGCTGTCCGGGCTTTACCGCCGCGCCATCGGTGTCGATGCCAGCCGCGACATGCTGAGCGTGGCGCGCGCCAATCTCGACAAGTCCCGCATCACCAAGGCCACCGTGCGCCATGCCGATATCCTGAACCTGCCGTTCGAGGGGCAGGATTTCGACCTGGTGACGATTCACCAGGTGCTGCATTTCTTCGA
This sequence comes from Rhizobium anhuiense bv. trifolii, assembly GCF_024346605.1. Classification (NCBI taxonomy): domain Bacteria; kingdom Pseudomonadati; phylum Pseudomonadota; class Alphaproteobacteria; order Hyphomicrobiales; family Rhizobiaceae; genus Rhizobium; species Rhizobium anhuiense. Next base: position 3,527,031 of record NZ_CP098803.1, on the reverse strand, counting down.
TCAGCCGGAAATTGCCATCGCGGAAGCGGCGCGCATGCTTCGGCCGGGCGGCCGGCTGGTGGTCATCGACCTGGCGCCGCACACGCTCGAATATCTCCGCGACGAGCATGCGCATGTCCGTCTCGGCTTTTCGCACCAGACGATGTCCGACTGGCTGCGCAAGGCCGGGCTCGACGTCGAGCAGGCCGTCGATCTTCATCCGGGTCAGCAAAGCGGGCAGGGCTTGACGGTCACCGTCTGGCTCGCGCGCGATCCGAGGCGTCTCATGGCTTCGCAGACGAACGAAGGCGCCGAACCTACATTTGCCGGGAGGGTATGACATGGCTTTGAAAAACGAAGCACGCGGCCGCAACATCAGGATCTCGTTCGAATTCTTCCCGCCGAAATCGGAAGAGATGGAAGGGCAGCTCTGGCATACCGTCAGCCAGTTGCAGGATTGGGACGCGGATTTCGTGTCGGTGACCTACGGCGCCGGCGGCACCACCAAGGCGCCGACGCTGTCGACCGTCACGCGTTTCCTGTCGCAGACGCCGTTTGCCACCGCCTCTCATCTCACCTGCGTCGGCGCGACGAAGGAGGAGACGCATCAGGTGGTCGACACCTTCCGCAAAGTCGGCGTGACGCATTTTGTGGCGCTGCGCGGCGATGCGCCCGGCGGCGCCGGCGCGCCCTACCAGCCGCATCCCGGCGGTTACGCCAATGCGGCGGAGCTGGTCGCCGGCCTGAGGGAAATCGGCGATTTCGAGATTTCGGTCTCCGCCTATCCGGAAAAACACCCGGAAAGCCGCGATACGGCCGCCGATATCGACATGCTGAAGCGCAAGGCCGACAATGGCGCCAACCGGGCGCTGACGCAGTTCTTCTTCGACAACGACAATTTCGAGCGTTACCTGGAGCGGGTGCGCGGCGCCGGCATCTCGATCCCTGTTGTGCCCGGCATCATGCCGATCCAGAACCTGACGCAGTTGAAGCGTTTTGCCGGGGCCTGCGGCACGATCATCCCCGCCTTTCTCGACGAGCGCTTCGCCGGCTTCGACGACAAGCCCGAGGAGCGGGCGAAGGTGGCAGCCGATGTCGCTGCCGAGCAGATCGAGGATCTGGTGCGGCGTGGCATCCATGATTTCCATCTCTATACGATGAACCGTGCGCCGCTGGTTTCCGCCGTGCTCGACAATCTCGGCCTGTCGCGCCGGGAAACAAAAAGTGCGGGCGCAGCCGCCTGATCCTTTCGGGATGTTCAAAAGTAAAAGCGCATGTCGGGCGGGACATGCGCTTTTTCGTTGGCGGATTGATCAGCTACTGGGGAGTTTAGGCACTATCAGTCGTTACGCTTTCGTCGGCCGGCTCAGATGAAGAGCATGGACAAAACGAAAGCAAACGCTGCACTGACCAACAGAACATTCAAGGATTGCGTGAGTCCCATGTCTGTCTCCTCGCGTTAACCGGCCAATAATATGTCTGAAATATGTCGGTTGGAAAGCGGATTTTATGCTGCGCTGCAGAAGGGATCAGTGGATAAGTCGAATGCAGTTTCGGTAAGCCTTTGAAATAAATCGATAATTTTCGATTAATTTTTGTTCACAGATTTTAACATGCCGTTAAATCAGGCGATTTCGGATTTACTTATGCGCCAAAAACATGGCGGACCGGCAACCGGTTGAAAACATGCGGAATTCGCAACCGGTTCAGGCGGTTCTCAGCAGCAGGCGATAGGCGCGGCCGTCGAGAATGACGAGACCGAAACCGATCAGCGCCATACCGGCAAGTTCGCCAACTTCAAGCCTTTCGCCAAGGAAAAGCACGCCGAGCAAGATGGCGCTCGGCGGCACCAGCAGGGTGACAAGCGAGGCATTGGTGGCGCCGGCCGCCGCCATGATCCGGAAATAGAGGATATAGCCGAAGGCGGTCGACAGCAGTGCCAGCGCCAGGATGGCAAGCAGCGCTTCAAGCGGCGGTGCGGCCAGCGCCCAGGGGCGATCGGTGAGCAGCGACAGCGGCAGTGCAATCAGCGAGGACGCGGTCAACTGGCCGGCTGCGGTGACAGGGGCTGGAACATCCCTGAAGCGTTTGCCATAGGTGGCGGCGAAGCCATAGGAGATGGCGGCAAGCACGGGAAGCATCAGCGCCCAGAGCGGCGCTTCGCCACCAGCCGAGATGCCGGGGCCGATCAGCACGATCGTGCCGAGGAGGCCGACGAGGCAGCCGACGATCTTTGCCGGGGACAGTTTCTCGTCCGAGGTGAAGTGGTTGGCGATGAGCACGGTCCAGATCGGCGTCGTCGCATTCAGGATCGCCGCAAGGCCGGCGCCGATGCGGGTCTGGCCGAAGAAGATCAGCGCGTGCGGCAGAGCATTGTTGATGAGCCCGAGGATCAGGAACTCGCGCCATCGGGCCTTCAGGATCGCATAGAGGTCGAAACGGCCGGCGACATAGACATGCAGCGCCAGCGCTGCCAGCAGCAGCCTGAGGAAGACGAGGGTCAGCGGCGGCACGTGCTGGACGGCGATGCGGGCGAAGAAAAAGGAGGCGCCCCAGATCAGGCCGAGCAGGACCAGCAGGCCCCAGGTCCAGGCATTCATTCTGCTGTCCACGCCGGTTCCTCCACCGCAAGCCGTTCGTTTCGCCGAAAACCGGCACCGGTTTTCGGCGTGAAGCTTTAGCGCAGCAGGCGGATCGCGCCACCCGTTTCTTGCGAAACGGGCGGCAAGGTGTCAGCGGGGATCAGAGGGCGTTGAGAAGGGCAGGCGTCGCCCAGCCGTCGGCCGGCATGCCGAGGCGCTGCTGTTCCTTCTGGATCGCGACACGCGTGCCGGAGCCGAGGATGCCGTCGATCTCGCCGACATCATGGCCGAGCGACTGCAGCTTGGTCTGCAGCGCCTTCATCTGGTCGCTGGCGAGCCCCTGTTCCGGCACGCCCTTGAGATAGGGCTCGGCGCCGGAAAGACGCGTGCCGAAATAGGCGGCAGACGTCGTGTAGATAAACGACTTGTTCCATTCGAGATAGATTTTGAAATTCGGATAGGCGATGAAGGCCGGCCCCATGCGGCCCTGCGGCAGGACGAGGTCGCCTTCGAGGTTGCCGAAGGCGGTATTGCCGTCACGCGGCTTGACGCCGAGCGCAAACCATTCTCCCGCTTTCATCGTGCCGCCGAGGCCGGATTTCTCCCAGGGCAGGTTATCGGGCAGGGTCACTTCCTGCAGCCAGGGCTGGCCGCGCTCGAAGCCGAGATGCTGGATGAATTTGGCCGCCGTCAGAATGGCGTCCGGGCTGCTCTGCTTCAGGCGGATATGGCCATCACCATCGCCGTCCATGCCATAGGCGATGATGTCGCGCGGCAGCATCTGCACCTGGCCGATCTCGCCGGCCCAAGCGCCGGTATTGGTGGCGGGGTCGAGGTCGCCGTGTTGAACCATCTCGACCAGGGCGATCAGCTGCGGGCGAAAGAGTTCCGGGCGGCGGCAGTCATGCGCCAGCGTCACCAGGGCGTTGCGGGTGTTGAAATCGCCTTGGACGGCACCGAAATCGGTCTCCATCGCCCAGAAAGCGGTGATGACGCCCGGTGGAACGCCGAATTCCTGCTCGGCGCGGGCAAAGACGTCGGCATATTGCTTCATCTTCTGGCGGCCGATGTCGAGGCGGCCCTGGCTGACGGTGCGCTGGGAGAATTCGAGGAAGGTCTGCTTGAAGACGCCCTGGGCGCGATCCCGGCTCAGCACCTTGGGGTCGATCTCGGCGCCGGCAAAAGCCTCGTCGGCGGCCGCCGCGCTGGCGCCGGCTGCGACCGCATCTTTCTTGACACCTTCGAGGAAGGCGGAGAGATCGCCGCCGCAGGGCGCTGCCGGGGCTGCGTCCGTGGCCTGCTGGGCCGCCGCGCCGCCTGCGAGGGCGAGGGCAAACAGAAGGGCGAGTGCAGAGCGGCTTGCGAGCGAGCGGTGCATGGATACGGTCCTTATATCAAAAATATTGCCGTCGCTTTCACAGATGAATGTGACGGAAGCAAGAAACATCGCAGGACGTTACTAAGAATTTCTATCCTTGGAAACGGCCGCGACCCAGTTGTTCCAGTTCTTTGCGCTGCCGGCAAAGACATTGATATCTGTGGGACCGCTGATGCCGGGGATAACGCCGGTAGAGGTATATTGCCAGAAGGCCCAGCGGCGGTCTGTATAGGTCACCTCAGGGTGTTTTGCCACCGAACGGACCCAGAAATGATAATCCTGGAAGTAGCCGGCGAGATTGTCGCGGTGGAAATCGACCGAGGTGTAGATGATCGGGCGTTTGCCGTAATAGGCCTCCAGCCGGTCCATGAAACGCTGCATTTCGGCGCGTACGGTTTCCGGATCGGGACGGTAGCGGCAGGTCTTCGATTCGGCGTTCCATTCGACGTCGAGCACCGGCGGCAGGCGCATGGCCTCCTTCGGCACGTTGCGGATGAACCAGTCTGCCTGCTGATCGGCCGAAGAGCAGAAATAATAGAAATGATAGGGAGCGTGCGGGATGCCGGCGGCGCGGGCCTCACGCCAATATTCGTCGAAGCGCGGATCGACCCTGTCCTTGCCTTCGGTCGCCTTGATGAAGGCGAAGGCGACGCCGGAATTCTTGACCGTGCCCCAATCGATATCGCCCTGCCATTTGGAGATGTCGATGCCGTGGATCTGGTTCTGCTGCGGATGCTTCGGGCCGAAATCCTGCGGATCGGTGTCCTTGAAACGCGTCTTCGGCTTGATCGAAGCCGTTTCGAGATAGTCGTAACCGGAAGAGGTGCAGCCGGCCAGCATGATAGCCAGGGGCAAAACGCAAAACAAAAGCCGGCGCATGGGCGTCCCGTCGTAACTCGAATGATCTCTTTGCCCCACAGCCTGACCTTCGAAAAAGACGAGTCGGCAGAGGAATAACCCTCTTTTCACCATATCAACGTAAAAAATCGGTTAGTTTCAAGCGAATTATCAGCGCTTGCTGATAATGGCCGCCCGCCAGGCATAACCGCCGCCAACGGTATCGAACAGCAATGTCGCGTTGTTTTCATGGGCTTGCGCTTCCAGGACCTCGCGCAAATCGGGCCGCGGAGTGACGTGGAATTTCGCAAGCCAGGCCTGCAGCATGCGCCGGAACCAGCCCGGCAGGCCTTCCTGCTGGCCGAAATCGACGATGTGCAACTGGCCGCCGGGATTGAGTGCGGCGATTGCTGCATCGACGGCGCGCTCCCAGTCGGGGATCATCGACAGGGCATAGGAAATCAGGATGCGGTCGAAGCCGCTGACACCGAATTCGCGCGGCGTGAACGCCGTGGCGTCGGCGACGCGGAAGTCCGGGATCGTCGCCTTGGTGGCGAAGGTCTTGCGCGCCGAAATCAGCATTTCCTGAGAAATGTCGAGGCCGAACAGCTTGGCGGTCGGGAAATGCCGATGGGCGAAGGCCATGTTGCGTCCGGTGCCGCAGCCGACTTCGAGCAGCGTGCCGCCCTCCGGCACGTCGAGCTTGCGGATCGTGCTGTCGCGGCCGAGAAGGTAATATTTGCGGGTGAGGTCGTAGATATGGCGCTGATAGCGGTACATGCCATCCATCAGGCCGGCATGTTCGTCGCTCTTTGCTGCCGTCTCAGTGCCGACCTTGCTCACGCCTTCTTCCCGTAAATGTGGAAGCCACCATAGATTGCCGAGCGATCGAGCGCCGTCAACTCACGCGACTTCTCCTCGAAATAATCCCACTGGTCGCGGATCATCGGCGCCAGGCGGCCTTCGATGATGCTTTTTTCAGCGGCGGTGCGGAAGATCACGCGGGCGCCTTCGCGCGCCGTGCGAGTGATCTCCCGCCAGACGTCGTTCAACTGCTCGTCCGTCATCCAGTCCTGCGCGTCGAGCAGGATATAGCGGTCGCGCGAGGCGGCCGGTTCGCGGGCGAGCAACTCGGTGAAGCTTGCGTGGTGGACGTTGACGCGGTCGACATTGGCGCGGATCACCTGATAGTGCTCCGACTTCAGATAGGTCGGCAGCGGGCCTTCCTCTTCGGTGCCGTAGCGGCGGCCGAAGGCCTGCCAGGCGAAATAGTTGTCGCTCATCGGGAAATGACAGGCGAGCTTTTCCAGGCGGTGCTTCAGCACCGGCGCGATCGAATGATCGGCGGCAAGGCTTGCGAGTTCGTCATATTGCTGCGGCGGAATGCCGAGGCCGAAGAGCGAGCTCTTGCGGCCGGTAATCCAGCGCACGACCGGCTTTTCGAACAGCGGCGCGATCTGCTCGTCGAAGAACTGGCGCTGCTCGCGGATCGAGCGGGTCTTGGTCATCTCGCGCAGCTTGACGCCGTGCAGGCGGGCAAGAAGATGGGCCGCGCCGATGAAGCGGCCGAGCAGGCCGGTTTCGTAGATGTTGCGGTCGAAGACGGTGACGCGGCGACGGCCGAATTTGCGGCCGTTCCAGTAGCTGCGGGTCGCCTCATCGAGGCGGGCAGCGAGATGCTGGTCATAGGCGCGGCTGTTCGACTTCTCGTTCGGCATGGCCAGGAAGCGGACGAGATCGGCGTGGCCGGGAAGATGTTTGAAGGCCGCAAGCTTCAGGCGGTTCAGAGCGATATGGTGCGGGTTGAGGTCGACGACGTCGATCGAGGCCGGCGCCTTGGAGAGATAGGCGAGCATGTTGCAGCCGCCGGAGCCGATGGTGACGATGCGATGGTTGGGCTTCAGCTCCATCGCCTGCATGTCGAGATCCGGATCCTCCCAGATCTGCGGGTAGACGAGGCCGGAGAAGAGAAGACCGAAGAGACGTTCGGAAAAGCCGTCCTTCGAAAAAGCCTTGTGGCGGAGAAGGGCGTCCTTGAGTTTCCGGTTCTTGCGGAAGCCGGCATCCGGTGCAAATTCTGACATGAGTCTGTCACCTTTTTAGCGTTCAGGGCGTGTAGCGCGCCTCTGCTACAGTTTGATGACGTGGGCTGTGGGGCGCCGTTCTTCGGAGACTTCGACCGGCTCGGAAGACCGACCGGGATGGCTCTCCTGGGAAAGTGATCGGGACGACAGGCCTTCTTGGCTTTGGCCCCTTTTCGGCGCCTGCGATTCCTGCTTCTCTCCCGGCATGGAGGAATGCCATGCGATTTGTCCTGCGTATCCTGAAGGCGCTTGCTCTCCTTGTCGTTCTCGTCGTCTTCGTCGCCGCCGGCTGGCTTTTTATTCAGCCGCCGGAACTGCTGCGTGTCGGTGACGGTTACGCCGCCAAGATCGTCTGCTCCAACGTCTTCATCGCCGGTCGCGGCGCCGAGGATGTGCTCCATGACGACGTTCAGGCGCCCGGAAATCCGCTGCTGCGGCTGATACGCGTCAGCGTTGACCACGACAAGGAACGGGTGACGGCGCGCTTCATGGGGCTGTTTGCGCCAAGTTATGCGCTCTATCGCGGCGCCTTCGGCTGTACGAGCGTGCCGGACGGCGATTTCGAGGCGGCGGCGAAGGCCGTGCCCTTCGATGCGCCTGTTAAAATGGAGACGAGCGACGCCTTGTGGCCGGAGGGCGAGGGCACCGGCAATCCGGCGGACGGGAAGATTGCCGCACTGCTTGCCGATCCCGGAATTGCCGGCCCGGCAATGCGGGCGATCGTGGTGGTGCACAATGGCCGCGTCGTCGCTGAAGCCTATGGCCCCGGTTTCTCGGCGAAGACTCCGCTGATCGGCTGGTCGATGACGAAGACGGTGAACGCTGCGATTCTCGGCCGGCTGATGCTCGACGGCAAAATCTCCTTCGACGACGACGAACTGCTGGCGCAGTGGCAGAAGGATGCGCGCGCCAAGATCAAGGTGTCCGACCTGCTCGGCATGGAGAGCGGCCTTGCCTTCAACGAGGATTATGGCGATGTCGCCGATGTGACGCGCATGCTCTATCTCGATCCAGACATGGTGTCGCTGCCGGCCAATGCACCGATGGAGGCGCCGCCCGGCCAGCGCTTCCGCTATTCGAGCGGCACGGCCGTGCTGTTGTCGCGCATCTGGATGGACAGGGTCGGCAATCCACAGGCGGGCTTTTCCTATCCGCACGACGCGCTGTTTTCGCCGCTCGGCATGACGAGTGCGGTATTCGAACTCGATGCGCGCGGCACGTTTGCCGGCAGCTCCTATCTCTATGCGACGGCGCATGACTGGGCGCGCTTCGGGCAGTTCCTGCTGCAAGACGGCGTGTGGAATGACCGGCGACTGTTGCCGGAAGGGTTCGTCGGCGCCATGCGCACTCCGACGGTGGCTTCGAACGGACGTTATACGCAGGGCCAGGCCTGGCTCGCTCCTGGCGGCTCAAGCGCGGCGTTCGGACTGCCGGAGGATACGTTTTTTGGTTGACGGGGCATGACGGGCAGAGCATGGCGATCGTGCCCTCCGCCAATCTGGTCGTCGTCCGGCTCGGCCTGACGCCGAGCTGGCTCGGCTATCAGCCGCAGGTGCTTCTCAAGAAGATCCTGGCGGCCTTGCCGCAAGCGGGGGAGCCACAACAGCAGGCTGGGTCGCAGCAACAGGCGCAGCCGCAGCCATAGGCTGCGATCGCCGTCTCAGCAATGCTCGATGTCAGTAATTACCCTGGGCGATGTCGGTCATGCCCTTGCGCTTGGCGTCGTAATAATAGCCGCGCGCATAGAGGCGGACGGCATCGTCTTCCTTGCTGTCGGAGACGAGCCAGGCGCCACGCAGATATTTGGCGGCATATTTGATGTTGGTTTCGGCATCGAAGAGCCCGCCCGGGGCGCCGTCATAACCCATTGATTTGGCGGTGTTGTATTTGATCTGCATCAGGCCGAAATAGCCGCGCTTGTTGTAGGCCTTCGGATTGTAGCGGCTCTCGCGATGGACGATGCGGTGGAGCAGCGTCTCGGGAATTTCGTAGATCTTCGAGTATTTCTGGATGAGCTTGGTGACGAAGCTCTTCTCCACTGTCGGCGCGTCGTCTTTGTCGTCGTCGCTGAACATCGGGGGTGCCGTCGGCGGATCGATCGGCCCGGATTCGTCGAAACCGTAGTCCATGCTGGCACGCGGCGTGGTGTCGACGGCGGCAAGTGCTGCAAGCGCGCTGTTCTGCGGTGTCGCGGCAAAGGCAAGCTGCGTCGTCGGCTGTGCCGGCGTTCCCGGACGCGGCGTCGGCACGACGGACTGGATTGCCGTCATCTCGGGCGTCAGCGGGATCTGCGCATAGGCTGCAGGCTGTATGCCTGCCTGCATGGCGAGGTCGGTAGACTGAGAGGCTGTTACGGTTGGCATCGCCGTCGCAGTCAGGGAGGGGGATGGCTGGGGAATGGTGGCGCCGGCAACCGCCTGACCGGCAGCACCTTCGGCTGTCGGGATCGCGGCGAGTGTTTCATCTTCGCCGGGTTTCGGCATCGGCACCACGGTCTGGGCGGCAGTCAGTTCGGCCTGCGATGTGTATTCGACGCTCGTGCATCCCGTCATCACACCGCAGAGTATCGTGGAAACGACAAGACTGCGTTTCAGGCCGGATAATCCGATCGCTACCATTCCGCCACTTTCGTGAAATCGCGCCGCCCCGGCTGCGTATAAAAGTTACCAAAAACCTTAAGCCCTGGTGACCCCATTAACCTATTCGTGGCATTCCGGCAACCACGCAATATTTCTATGCTGCAATACGGCGATACCCGGCGGTTACGGCGCCTGCAGCGATCAGCAGGGTGCCTCCCGTTCGGTTTACGGCGCGCTGGATGCTCGCCTTGCGAATCAGTCCGCGCGCGGTATGGGCGAGAAACGCGTAGGTGGAGGCGTTGAGGATCGCCAGCACGAGGAAGGTCGCTTCCATGATCGCCATCTGGCCGACGAAGGGCAGGGCCGGATTGAGGAACTGCGGCACGAAGGCGACGAAGAAGATGATGCTCTTCGGATTGAGGGCGGTGACGACATAGGCGTGGAGGAAAATCTTGAGCGACTTTTCCTCCGGCAGATTGTCGTTGTCGGCAACCGGTTCGCCGATGATGGGAGCCCGCCAGAGCTTGACTCCCAGATAGATCAGGTAGGCGCCGCCGATCCACTTCAACACGGTGAAGAGGGTGGCGGAGGCGGCCAGAACGGCACCGAGACCGAAGAGGGAAGCCGTCATCGCGGTGAAGTCACCAAGCGCCACGCCGCTCACCGTCGCAAACGCCGTCCTGCGCCCATGACCGAGCGCATAGGAAACGACGAGCAGTATCGTCGGCCCCGGTATGGCCAGCATGATGGCCGATGCCGCCGCAAAAGCGAGCCAGGCTTCAAATGACATGGTGTCTCCTCCTATTCCTCAGGAACAAGCAAAGACATCATATTAACCATCCGTCAATCACGCTTCTTTGTATTTCTGACCTATATTGTCCATGACTTCGGCAAACCATGCCGTCGACAGGTCAAAAGCCTTGCCGCCCTTGATGCGCGGGAATTCTATAGTGCGCAACTTACCGTTCTGCGCTTCGTCATGGCCGGTGACGCCGGAGACTTTATTGAGCGCGCTTTCGACGGCGAGATCGACCATGCTCTGGATCAGCCTGAGGTCGTCGCCGTTGGCCGGCGCCGAGCGGGCGAAATAGCCTGATTTCTGCACGAGGGAACGTTCGGCATTCAGGAGGTTGGCGAACTGCTTCTGGAACCAGGCGCCGACATTGATCGTGTCGATCTTCACATGGCCGAAGGCGTCACGCTTGACGGTTTCGCCGGCGGCTTCCCGCTCGGCGACGATGGCGTCGAGGCAGGCGCCTTCCGAGACGAAGACCGTGGCGTGGCCGTTGCGGTCCATGCTTTCCTTCAGGCGGGCGGCCTCGGCGTCGAGGTCGAAGGCCATCTCAGGCAGGTAGACGGCGTCGATGCTCTTCAGATGCGCATCCATCATCAGGCCGTCGACATACTGGTTGCGGCTGGTGCGCTGGAGATAGGCGCGGGCGGTGGCGGCCGTCAGCCAGCCGCAATGGCGGCCCATGACTTCGTGGATGACGAGGGTGCGGGGTGCGGCCGTCTGCTCGTTACTGACATTGTCGAAGAAATGCGCGCCAACTTCGGCGGCCGTCCAGGCGCCGAGCGACTGGCGGATCGGGACGACGTCGTTGTCGACCGTCTTCGGCAGGCCGACGACGGTGAGATTGTAGCCGTTGGCGGCGAGGTAGGCGGCAAGGTCGGCGGCTGTGGTGTTGGTGTCGTCGCCGCCGATCGTGTGGAGAATGGTGATGCCGTCATTGGCGAGGCGTTCGGCGGCGACCCGCAGCGGGTTCTCGCCTTCCTTGACCAGGCCGCGCTTGACGCAGTCGGCGGCATTGGTGAGCTTGACGCGGCTGTTGCCGATCGGCGAGCCGCCGTAACGGTGCAGCAGCGGCGCCTTTTCGCGCATCTCGCGGGTGATCGCGATGCTGTCGCCGGTGAGCACGCCCTGGTATCCGGACTTGTAGGCGACGATATCGAGATCGGGCGCGACGTCGCTATAGCGTTCGATGAGACCGCCGACGGCGGAAGAAAGACAGGGTGCCAGGCCTCCGGCGGTCAGCATTGCGACTTTCTGCTTGGCCATGATCCCTCCTATGGCGTTTCGGTGCGGTGGCGTTAGCTAACGCATGGATGCGGCAGGGAAAGGGGCCTGTAAAGTAAAGAATTTACGAAAAATGCGCCTTTCTGCCGAGTTGGGCCGCGAAGGTGGCAGGAAGTAATGATATAATCGTTTCAAGCCCGATCTGCGTGTCGGGAACTGTTGTGGAAATTTCCGTCGCGCACTCCGGTTTCACCTGCACGGGCGATGCGCCGGCGATCGTCAGCCGTTGCCATACGAGATGAAAGCGGGCGCCGTGAATCGTTTGCTGCGGTGCGACAATTACCAAATCGTGAAAACTGTGTTCGGCTCTACGACCAATAGTCGCCTTGCAAAGGCTGCGATTCTTTGGTCAAGCTGTTTGCTATAAGTTGACAAGTCTGTGAGATTTTCGATGTCCTTCTGGGAAAAACTGTTGAATGCCATTGGCAATACCGCGGGCAATGCGTTGTCTGCGGTGGTCGAGGCTATCCGTACGGTTTTCGAAGGCGATCCCGAGACCCGGCGTAAGGTGGCTTTCTCCGTGGCGATCATCGCGCTGTCGGCCAAGATGGCCAAGGCCGACGGTATCGTCAGCGAGAAGGAGGTCGAAGCCTTCCGCGAAATCTTCGAATTCCCTGAGGATCAGGCCAAGAACGTCGCCAGGCTTTACAACCTCGCTCGCCAGGATGTCGCCGGCTACGAAGCCTATGCCGAACGGCTCTCCACGCTCTGCGTTACCTGTGCGGCCAATTGCCCCGTGCTGGAAGACGTGCTCGACGGCCTCTTCCACATCGCCAAAGCCGATGGGCTGATCCACGAGAAGGAACTGAATTTCCTGCACCATATCGGCGAGATCTTCCAGATGAGCGAAACCCGCTTCGAGCAGATCGCCGCCCGCCACGTCTCGTCCGGCGGCGATCCGTATAAGGTGCTCGGCGTCTCGCCTTCGGATGATTTCCCGACCATTCGCCGCCGTTACCGTGGCCTCGTCAGCGAACATCATCCCGACAGGCTGATCTCGCGCGGCGTGCCGAAGGAATTCCATGTCATCGCCAATGAACGCATGGCAGCGCTGAATGCGGCCTATGCGGCGATCGAGAAGGAACGCCGCGCCGCATGACCTCTTTCGAGGCCGATTGCAGGAGCGCCCGCGTGCAGCCTTCGCCGAACCACGGCGAGCGGGCAGACGGGCGCCGTCCGGATATGATCCTGCTGCATTATACCGGCATGCCGACGGCAGATGGTGCGCTCGACTGGCTCTGTCGCGCCGAAAGCCAGGTTTCCAGCCATTATTTCGTGCGTGAGAACGGCGAGGTGGTGCAGCTCGTGCCGGAAATACGGCGTGCCTGGCACGCGGGGAAAAGCAGCTGGCACGGCGAGACGGATATCAATTCGCTGTCGATCGGCATCGAGATCGCCAATGCCGGCCATCCCGGCGGCCTCCCGGATTATCCAAAAGAGCAGATCGCCGCGGTGATTGAATTGTGTCGCGACTGTGTCAAACGTTGGTCGATCGCGCCGGAACGGGTGCTTGGGCATTCCGATGTCGCCCCGATCCGCAAGGTCGATCCGGGCGAGAAATTCCCCTGGGCTGAACTCCACCGGGCGGGTGTCGGGCACTGGGTCGAGCCGGCAAAGATCACCGGTGGGCGGTTCTTCCAATGCGGCGATGCCGGCCAGCCTGTCGAAGCGCTGCAGTCGATGCTGTCGCTCTATGGCTACGGCACTGAAATTACAGGCGAATTCTCCGAAAAAATGGCGGGCGACGTGGAGGCTTTCCAGCGCCATTTCCGGCCCGAAAGGGTGGATGGCATCGCCGATTTCTCGACGATCGACACGCTGCACCGGCTGCTATCGACGCTGCCGCGTTATTCCTGATCGGAAGAGCCTGATATCAGGAGCGGATTCCTCGCGGCCGGCGAGAAAACCGCCTCGCCACATCATTTCCCTATTATCTCCTCATTGCGATGGTCTAAGGACGCCCGCTGAACAGCGCTCACGGCTGTTTTCAAGTGTAACCATGAGCGCCAAATGAAACGATAAGAATTGCTACGGAACGCGATCAGTCCTTGGTCGCGTGTGACCGAATGACGGCGAGGCGCGCAGTCCTGCAATTCTTTGGGTCGGAGTGAAGAGACTATATGAAGAAGTTGATTGTTGGCGCTGCGGCGTGCTTCGGCATGCTGCTGGCGGGGTATAACTTTGCCTCGGCGAATGATGATTGGGGCGTCAGGGCGCAAACCATCCCGCTGAAGACCGTCGACCGCCAGAGTGGCTATGCCATGCCCGACTTTTCCGCCAGCATTCCCTATGCCGCGCTGATCAATAAATATGCCGCCGAATACGACGTGCCCGTCGCACTCGCCCAGGCTGTCGTACGCGTCGAGAGCAATTTCAATCCGAATGCCCGCGGCAGTGCCGGCGAAGTCGGCCTGATGCAGATCAAGCCGGCGACGGCGCGGATGATGGGATATTCCGGCACGAGGAAGGGCCTGTTCGATCCCGAGACCAACATCAAATACGGCATGAAATATCTGGCGGCCGCCCATCAGCTCGGCGGCGGGCAGACCTGCAACACGATCCTGAAATACAATGCCGGCCATGCCGCCACGCGCATGAACCCGGTGTCGAAGACCTATTGCGGCAAGGTCCTGGCGATGCTCGACTGAGCATAGCCCGGCGCGTCCCGGCAAAATTGCCTTGCGGCAATTTTGCCATATGATGGAGCGCACTTGCCGTGATATTCCGCCTTGAAAACAAGGTGGGACATGGCAGTCGATTTCAGCTTCATCATCATCGGACGCGGCATGATGGGTGCCGCCGCCGCACGGCATCTCTCCTCCATGGCCGACGGCATCGCGCTGATCGGCCCACGCGAGCCGGAAGAGCGCAAGGCCCATCACGGCGTCTTCGCCAGCCATTACGACGAAGCCCGCATCACCCGCACCTTCGATGGCAATCTGGCCTGGGGAAGCTTCGCCGCCCGCGCGCTCGACCGCTACCGCGAGATCGAGGCAAGGAGCGGCATTTCCTTCTATTCTGAGGTCGGCTGCCTTTTTGCCGGCCCGACCCCGACGGATGAGCAGGACTATATCAACCGGGCGCTGTCCGTCAGCCGGACGCTCGGCAGCGATATCGAGACCATCGCGCCGTCGGAACTTCGCCAACGTTTTCCCTATCTTGCCATCGATCCTGATTTCACAGGATATTTCGAGCGCAGACGCGCCGGCTACATCAACCCACGGGCGCTGGTGCGGGCGCAGGTTACGCTTGCCGAGCAGGGCGGCGTCTCGCTGATCGAGGCAATCGCGACATCCGTGCGTGATGCCGGTTCCCATGTCGAGGTGACAGCCGGCGGCAGATGCTACAGCGCCGAGCGCGTGCTGGTGGCCGCCGGCGGTTTCAGCAATTTCCATGCCCTGCTGCCGCGTCCGGTCGATACCAGGGTCATGGCGCGCACGGTGGCCTTCTACGAGATCGGTGAACGCGAGATGGCTGTTTTCGCGGACATGCCGTCGACGATCGTGCTCGGTGACCGGGAAGAGGATCACATCTATATCCTGCCGCCGGTGCGTTATCCCGATGGCAAAACCTATCTGAAACTCGGCGGCGACACCGAGGCGCTTTCTTTCGAGCGGTTGGAGGATGCCGGCGCGTGGTTCCGTTCCGACGGCAGCGCCGCTGAGCGCGATCATCTCTCGCGTGTCGCCTTGCAGTTGATGCCGGAGCTTGCCGGCTGCCGCGTGACCTCGGCGCCCTGCGCGGCGAATTTCACGCCGACCGGTTATCCCTATGTAGGATATACGCAGTCGCCGCGTATTGCGGTGCTGACCGGCGGCAATTTCGTTGCAGCCAAATCCTCCGACGAACTCGGGCGCCTCGGAGCGGTGCTGCTGGCGGAAGGGCAGCTCGGGGATGAGGATTTCGGCCGCGAACTGACGCCCGTTTTCGCCTAGGAGGACATTATGGCAGTCGATTTCAAATATATCGTCGTCGGCCGCGGGCTGATGGGGGCGGCGGCGGCGCGGCATCTGGCGCGGCAGGCGGACGGCGTCGCGGTGATCGGCCCGGACGAGCCTGGTGATCGCAAGGCGCATCAGGGCGTCTTCGCCAGCCACTACGACGAGGGGCGCATCACCCGCACCATCGATCCCGACCGCAATTGGGCGCTGCTCGCCAACCGCTCGATCGGCCGTTATGGCGAGATCGCCCGCGACAGTGGCGTCGACTTTTATCGCGAGGCAGGCTGTGTTGTCGTCGCGCCGAGGGCAAGCGATTATCTCGAGAGAACCCGGCAGGCGGCCGTCTCGCTCGGCGTCGAGACCCGCCTTCTCGATGGAGCGGGCCTGAAGGCTGCCTTTCCCTTCTTCGCCTTTCCTGATGATGGCGCCGGTGTCTTCGAGGTGAGAGGGGCCGGCCATATCAGCCCGCGCAAGCTGGTGAAGGCGCAGTCGCTGCTGGCGGAAAAGGCGGGCGCCACCATCATTCGCGACCACGTCGTCTCGATCCGCAGCGAGGGCGGCTTTGCCGTCGTCAAGACATCAGGCGGCCTGACCTATCGTGCTGAAAAGGTGCTGCTGGCGGCGGGCGGATTTTCCATTGCCGAGAATCTGTTGTCGCGGCCGGTTGCCATGACGGTTTATGCCCGGACCGTGACGCTGTTCGAGGTGAGCGAGACGGAGGCGGCGCGCCTAGCCGCCATGCCGTCGCTCATTGTCGATACGCCCGACATCCATATCTACCTGCTGCCGCCGATCCTTTATCCCGACGGCAAATATTACCTGAAGATCGGTGGCGACCCTGACGATGTGACACTCAGCGACGATACGGAAATGCGTGCCTGGTTCAAGACGGAAGGGCGCGACAGCGTGCGCGCGCATCTTCAACGCATCGTTGCCGGTCTGGTGCCTGATCTGGCGCCGCTTTCGATATCGACGGCGGCCTGCGTCGTGTCGCAGACGGAAAGCGGCTATCCGATGATCGGCTACACCTCGTCGCCTGAGATCGCGGTGTTGACGGGCTGCGCCGGCACGTCGGCCAAGAGCTCCGACGAAATCGGCCGGCTTGGGGCTGAGCTGCTTTTGTCGGGCAGAATCAGCGAACAAGGCTACTCCACGGATTTCACACCGCAATTTCGATAAATAATTTTTGATTTCGATAGCAATTGCCATCTCTCTCGTTTATGGGACCCCTGCCAGTTGGCCGGGCAGCCGCGCTTTACCAATGCCGAAAGGCGGTAGGGTGAGGAAAGTCCGGGCTCCACGGAAACACGGTGCCGGATAACGTCCGGCGAGGGCGACCTCAGGGAAAGTGCCACAGAAAGCAAACCGCCTGTCATGACAGGTAAGGGTGAAAGGGTGGGGTAAGAGCCCACCGCATCTCCGGCAACGGAAATGGCACGGTAAACCCCACCGGGAGCAAGACCGAATAGGGATGACGCGGCGGGCCGAAAGGCCTTCCGGCCGGTTTCCAGGCCAGTCATCCGGGTGGGTTGCGCGAGGCAGCGTGCGAGCGCTGTCCCAGAGGAATGGCTGCCACGTTCCGGTTCACGCCGGAGCCATACAGAACCCGGCTTACAGGCCAACTGGCGATTAACTTTTGTGGCGCGGAAAACCCACGATTTCAGACATCACTTCCATATAAGCCTCTGAAATCGAATGATTTCAAGCGGATGCTCATGCAACCCCGCGAGTGGAAATTCTTTTTGCGAAAGTGTGGTTGCGCGCCTCCTGCGGGAGGGTGATCCTAACCCTTTGTTAAACTTAACGGCTTATAAATTTTTGATCATGCGTCTATTGCAAAACGGGCGCATCCCATTGACGCCCATATGGTCCCATGCTATCCCAAATGCGCACTGCACCAGGGCAATCATTTGCCCATTCATCGCAAAGCAAAGGCGTCTTCCTCTCCGGAAGCGTCGGACGGGTTTTTGCTCATCCGGCTTGCGAAGCTGTGTCTGATATTGGGAGTTTCGGGCGTCTTTTTGTCCGGATCCCTGCGGGAACGGATGTTTCGTGTAATGAGCCGCTTCCTATCGAACGCGACCAACAGGATCGATGCCAAGGGCCGGGTTTCCGTGCCGTCGGCGTTCCGTTCCGTGCTGGCGCAGCGCAATGTCCAGGAGCTCTATTGCTTTCAGGATTTTGTGTTTCCGGCGATCAGCGTCGGCGGTCCGGATCTTCTCGAGAGATTCGAACGGCAGATTGCTGCGGAGGATCCGTTTTCGCCGGATGCGAACGAGATGTCGCTTCTCATTCATGGAGGCGGGGTCTTCATGAGGCTCGACGCCGAGGGGCGGCTGATGGTCACGGATTTCATTCGCGGCTTTACCGGCATCTCGGACGAAGTGACTTTCGTCGGTCGGGCGGATCATTTTCAGCTGTGGCAGCCGCAGGCTTTTGTGGCTGCGCAGGCGCAGGCACGAGGGGAACGCAAGCTGGCGGGCAAGCGTTCCTGAAAGAACGAGGAAACGGAATGGTGGCGAATCCTGGCGGAGGTTCAACTGATGCCGGTGGCGGATCGGTTCGTCACATTCCCGTTCTTCTCGAAGAAGTCCTTGCGGCGCTGGCGCCGGCTTCCGGCAAACTCATCCTCGACGGTACATTCGGTGCGGGCGGTTACAGCTCGGCCATCCTGGCGGCCGGCGCCGAGGTGATCGCGCTCGACCGCGACCCCACGGCGATTGCGGCTGGTCAAGCAATGGTCGCGGCCCATGGCGGCCGTCTCAAGCTTATTCATTCGCAGTTCTCGCATCTTGCCGATCATGCGCCGCGAGGCGGGCTCGACGGCGTCGTGCTCGATATCGGCGTCTCCTCCATGCAGATCGACGAGGCGGAACGCGGCTTCTCCTTCCAGAAAAACGGACCGCTCGACATGCGCATGTCGGCGACAGGCGTTTCGGCCGCCGATGTCGTCAACCGCGCCAAGGTCGCCGATCTCATCCGCATCTTCCATTTTCTCGGCGAGGAAAGCCAGGCGCCGCGCATCGCCCATGCGATCGAGAAGCGCCGCGCCGAAAAGCCGTTCGAGACGACACGCGATCTCGCCGGTCTCATCGAATTCGTCACGCCGCGCAAGATGAAGGACAAGATCCATCCGGCAACGCGCGTCTTCCAGGCGCTGCGCATCTTCGTCAACGACGAGCTTGGCGAGCTGGCGCAAGCGCTGTTTGCGGCGGAGACGGCGCTGAAACCCGGCGGACGGCTCGTCGTCGTCACCTTTCATTCGCTCGAAGACCGCATCGTCAAGAAATTCTTCTCCGACCGCGCCGGCAAGGCGTCGGGTTCGCGGCATCTGCCGGTCGCGCATGAACGGGCGGCAACCTTTGCGGCCATCGGCAAGCCGATGGTTTCGGCAAGCGAGGCGGAGGCGGAGATCAATCCGCGCGCCCGCTCCGCCAAGCTGCGCGCCGGCCTGAGGACGGACGCTGCGGCCGAGGCCGCGGATATGTCGCTCTTCGGGTTTCCCAATCTTGCCAGCCTCGGAAAGCTTGGTGGTTGATATGCTGAAAACCTTCGATCTCGTGCTCATCGGCGTCATGACGGCCACCGCCGCCGTGACCTACACGATCAAACATCGCGCCGAATTGAAGCTCGAGGAGGTTCATCGCCTCGAAGCCGAGATCAAGCTCGAGAAGGATACGATCGACCTCCTCAAGGCCGACTGGGCGCTGCAATCGCAGCCGAACCGGCTGGAGCGGCTGGTCAAGGCCTATAATGACGAATTGCAGCTGCAGCCGACGGCGTCGACGGCGCTGGTGCATGCCAAGGAATTGCCGATGCTGAAATCCGAGGTTCCCGTGCCCGACGTGACGGAGGCCAAAGCCAACGGCGCGGCCGTGGCCAGCGCCAAAGGCGCGACTGGTACCTCCAAGATACAGCCCATTCCCCAGCCTGCGCCGCGTGGCGCGGCGGAGCCGCACGGCGCAGTGGCGCCTGATGGCGGGGCGGAGGACGACGCAGGCGCAGACGAGATCGAAACGGGGTCGGTGGAATAATGTCGTTTCTTTCCCGCATCATGGTTTTGAAGAGCCAGGCGCATTTCTCCGCCGGCGTCTATAACCGGTTCGGCGGTCCTTCGCCCGCCGGCCTGGCGATCGAGGGATCGCGCAAGAAAAAATCAGGACAGGCGAAAAGCCGCGTCGGCTTGCTGATTCTTGGCTTCATGGGTGTCTACGTCATTATCGGCGGACGTCTCGTCGAATATGCGATGAAGGATCAGGAGGTCGTCTCCAGCATCCTGCCGCCCGACCGGCTGATGGCCTCGCGCCCCGACATTCTCGACCGCAACGGCGAGGTGCTGGCGACCGACATCCGCACCGTCTCGCTGTTTGCCGAGCCCAACAAGATCGTCGATGCCGATGAGGCGGTCGAGAAACTTGCAACGGTGCTGCCCGAACTCGACGTCAGGGACACCTATAAGAAGCTCTCGGTCAAGACCTCGCATTTTGCCTGGCTGCGCCGGCAGCTGACGCCGAAGCAGCAGAGCCAGATCCTGGCGCTCGGCATTCCCGGCATCGGCTTCCGTCCGGAGAAGCGCCGTTTCTATCCGGGCGGCTCGACCGCCGCGCATATCCTTGGCTACGTCAACATCGACAACCGCGGCGTCGCCGGCATGGAGAAATATATCGACGACCAGGGACTTGCCGACCTCGCCTCGGTCGGCATGACCAGCGACCAGCCGCTCGAGCCGGTGCGGCTTTCGATCGACCTGCGCGTGCAGAACATCGTCCGCGACGCGGTCGTCAACGCCGTCAACAACTTCCAGTCCAAGGGGGCGGGAGCCGCCGTCATCGACGTGCACACGGGAGAAGTGCTGGCGATGGCGTCGGCGCCGGATTTCGATCCGAACGATCCGCAGGAAGGCGCCAAGGAAGGTTGGCTCAACCGGATGACCAACGGCACCTTCGAAATGGGTTCGACCTTCAAGACCTTTTCGCTGGCCATGGCGCTCGACACCGGCAAGGTCAAGATGACCGACAGTTTCGACGCCAGCAAATCGATCTATATCGGCGGCTTCACCATCCACGATTTTCACGGGCAGCGCCGCTGGCTGACCGTCCCCGAGATTTTCCAGTATTCTTCGAATATCGGTACGGCGCGCGTCATCGACATCGTCGGCATCGACGCGCAGAAGGACTATCTGACCAAGTTCGGCCTGTTGACGAAGATGCAGACCGAGCTGCCCGAAGTGAAGATGCCGAGCCAGCCGCGTGTTTGGAAGAAGATCAATTCGATCACGATTTCCTTTGGCCACGGCGTCTCGACGACAGCCCTGCAGACAGGGGTCGCCGCCGCCGCCCTCGTCAATGGCGGCAAGCTGATCGAGCCGACGTTCCTGCCGCGCACGCGCGAACAGGCCGATCAGATCGCCACGCAGGTGATCAAGAAGTCGACCAGCGACAACATCCGCTATCTCCTCGACTTCAACGGATACAAGGGATCCGGACGTGTCGCCCGCGTGCCGGGCTTTGCCGTCGGCAGCAAGACCGGTACCGCCGACAAGGTGGTGAACGGGCGTTATTCGGCGACGCTGAATTTCAATTCCTTCATTGCCGCATTCCCGATCAATGATCCCAGATACGCCGTGATCACCTTCTGCGACGAGCCGAAGACCGGTGAGAAGCAATATGGCGGAACGATCTCTGCCGGTACTGCCGGCCCGATCGCTCGTGAGATCATCAGCCGCGCAGCCCCCATTCTCGGCATCGAGCCGAAATTCGGGGAGGGCGGTTCGGCCTTGCTGGTGTCTTATTGAGTGTGAATGAATATCGACGCCGATTCGCGAGGGGTGAACCGGCTTCAAGAGAGAAAAGTGCATTCGATGAAATTGCGAGACCTGGCCGGAGATCAGTTTCCGGAACTTGAAGCACAGCTCGAAGGCCCGGCAGGCTTGATTGATATCTCAGGCCTGTCTTCGGATAGCCGCAAGGTGACGCCGGGCAATGCCTTCGTCGCAGTCGCCGGCACCAAGGCGGACGGCGTGGGTTTCATCGCGGATGCCGCCGGCCGCGGCGCTGTTGTCGCGATCGCCTCTCAAGCTATCGATGCTTCCATCCCGGTGCTTGCGGTCAAGGAACCGCGCCGCTTCCTTTCCATCGCCGCCTCGCGTTTCCACGGCAGGCAGCCCGATACCATGGTCGCCGTCACCGGCACGGCGGGCAAGACTTCCGTTGCCTCCTTCGTCAGGCAGATCTGGGCGCATGCGGGCCATGCGGCCGCAATGATCGGTACGACGGGGGTCGTCTCGCCGACGCGCAACGAATATGGCTCGCTGACGACGCCCGATCCGGTGTCGCTGCACGAGCTGCTGGCGGAACTCGCCGAAGAAGGCGTGACGCATGCCGCCATGGAAGCTTCCAGCCACGGCCTCGACCAGTGCCGGCTCGACGGCGTCAAGCTTGCCGCCGCCGCCTTCACCAATCTCGGCCGCGACCACATGGATTATCATCCGACCGTCGAAGCCTATATGGCCGCCAAGATGCGGCTTTTCGATACGCTGTTGCCGAAGGGGTCGCCGGCGGTGATCTTCGCCGACGATCCATGGTCGGCGCAGGCGATCAAGGCGGCGACCGATGCCGGTCACGACGTTCGTACCGTCGGGCGAAAGGGCAATTATCTTTCCTTGAAGCGCGTCGAGCACTTCCGCCACAAGCAGACGGCCGAGATCCATATCGGCAGCGAGATCTTCGAGGTGGACATTCCGCTGGCCGGCGATTTCCAGGTCGCCAACGCGCTTGTTGCGGCAGGGCTTGCCATGTCGACCGGCGTGGCCGCGAAGGTTGCGATGGCGGCGCTGGAGAAGCTCGTCGGCGCGTCCGGCCGTCTCGAACTCGTCGGTCATACGAAAGACGGCGCTCTCGCCTATGTCGACTATGCCCACAAGCCGGATGCTCTGGAAAACGTGCTGGGCTCGGTGCGACCCTTCACCACCGGCCGCGTCGTCGTCGTCTTCGGCTGCGGCGGCGACCGTGACCGCGGCAAGCGGCCGATCATGGGCGAAATCGCCTGCCGGCTTGCCGACGTCGTCATCGTCACCGACGATAATCCGCGTTCGGAGGAACCGGCTTCGATCCGGGCGGAGATCATGGCGGCAGCAGGCTGCGCCTCGGAAATCGCCGATCGCGCCACGGCGATCCGCGAGGCTGTGGGCATGCTGAGATCCGGCGATACGCTGATCGTCGCCGGCAAAGGGCATGAGGAGGGGCAGACGATCGGCGGCGTCACCTTGCCGTTTTCCGATCATGCGGAGGTGCGCAAGGCCTTGGAGGAACTGAAATCTTGAGCTGGCTCTGGACGACCGAAGACATGATCGCAGCGATGGCGGGGCGCCCCTTCGGCACTCTGCCCGAAGGCATCACCGGCATTTCCATCGACAGCCGCTCGATTACTCCAGGAGAGGCTTTCTTCGCGATCAAGGGTGATCGTGTCGACGGTCACGATTACGCGTCGATGGCGATGGCGAACGGTGCCTCCCTTCTTGTCGTCAGCGAGGCGAGGCTTCCGGCCATGGGTCGGCTGACGGTGCCGATGATCGTCGTGGAAGATGTGCTTGCGGCACTCGGCCGTCTCGGCCTTGCCTCGCGCGAGCGCTCGAAGGCCCGGATCATCGCGGTGACGGGATCTGTGGGCAAGACGACCACCAAGGAAATGCTGCGGCATGTGCTGTCGCCTTCCGGCAAGGTGCATGCTTCCGTCGCCTCCTTCAACAATCATTGGGGCGTGCCGCTGACGCTGGCGCGCATGCCTGCGGATACGGATTACGGCGTCTTCGAAGTCGGAATGAACCATCCCGGCGAGATCCGGCCGCTGGTGGCGATGATCCGTCCCGATGTCGCCATCATCACGACGATCGCGCCGGCGCATCTCGGCAATTTCAAGAACATCAAGGAAATCGCCGCCGCCAAGGCCGAGATCTTTGAGGGACTTGAACCCGGCGGCCATGTTGTGCTCAACCGCGACAACGACCAGTTCAATTTCCTCGACCGCACGGCGCAGTCGCTCGGCATCGAGCATATCCATTCGTTTGGCCAGCATGCCAAGGCCGAATTCCGGCTCGCAGAGTTCAATGGCTCCGACGAGAATTCGACGCTGTGGCTGACGATCGGCGGCGAGACGCTGGAGGTCGCGATCGGCGCGCCCGGCCGCCATATCGCCGAGAATGCGCTGGCAGCCCTCGGGGTCGTCAGGATCGTCGGCGCCGACATGGAGAAGGCGATCGAAGCGCTTGCGACGCTGAAGCCGGAAAAGGGCAGGGGCAAGCGCCACCGGCTTTCGATCGGCGGCGGCAGCTTCACGCTGATCGACGAGAGCTACAATGCCAATCCGGCCTCGATGCGTGCGGCGATCGCACTCTTGGCTGCCTCCGAGCCGACCGGCCGCGGACGCCGTATCGCCGTGCTCGGCGACATGCTGGAGATGGGCGACTATGCGCAGAAGGTCCATACCGACCTCGCCGTGCCGCTGCTTGCTGCCGGCATCGAATATGTCTGGCTCGCTGGAGCCGAGATGGCTGCGCTCAAGGAATCGCTGCCGGAGAGCGTCCATGTCGAATATCGCGAGAACACGAGCGAATTGACGGATTATGTATTGAACTCGGTCGCGCCAGGCGACGTGTTGATGGTGAAATCGTCTCTGGGCATCGGTTTCGGCAAGATCGTCGCCGCGCTCCTTGACAAGTTCCCGTCATTTGCCGACACGCAACGCGAACTTTGATCGGGTAAACAAGGGGCCCTGAATGCTGATCTGGCTTGTCGAACTGTCGGAATATTTCAAATTTCTGAACCTGTTCAGATATATTACCTTCCGCACAGGGGCCGCTCTCTTCACCTCAGCGCTGATCGTCTTCCTGTTCGGACCGACGATCATCAACTCGCTGCGCATCCGGCAGGGCAAGGGCCAGCCGATCCGCGCCGACGGGCCGCAAACGCATTTCAAGAAGGCCGGCACGCCGACCATGGGCGGGCTGATGATCCTCGCCGGCATCGTCGGCGCGTCGCTGCTCTGGGCCGATCTTTCCAACGTCTACGTCGTCGCCACCTTGCTGGTGACGCTGGGCTTCGGTGCGATCGGCTTCTACGACGATTATCTGAAGGTCACGAAGCAGAGCCATATGGGCTTTTCCGGCAAGGCGCGTCTCGGCATCGAATTCGTCATTGCCGGCATCGCCGTCTATTTCATGATGCGCACCGCTCTTGCCTCGGGAATTGCCGGTTCGACCTTCGGCTCCTCGATCGCGTTTCCCTTCTTCAAGGACTTCATGATCAATATCGGCATCATGTTCGTCGTCTTCGGCGGTTTCGTCATCGTCGGCGCCGGCAATGCCGTCAACCTGACGGACGGCCTCGACGGGCTTGCCATCGTGCCTGTCATGATCGCCGCCGCCTCCTTCGGCGTCATCGCCTATCTCGCCGGCAACGTGGTGTTTGCCAACTACCTGCAGATCAATTTCGTGCCCGGCACCGGCGAGCTTGCCGTCGTGCTTGGCGCCGTCATCGGCGCCGGCCTCGGCTTTCTCTGGTTCAATGCGCCGCCGGCCGCCATCTTCATGGGTGACACCGGGTCGCTGGCGCTCGGCGGCACGATCGGCACCGTCGCCGTCGCCACCAAACACGAGATCGTCATGGCGATCATCGGCGGCCTCTTCGTCATCGAAACGCTTTCGGTCATCATCCAGGTCGGCTTCTTCAAGATGACCGGCCGGCGCGTCTTCCTGATGGCGCCGATCCATCATCACTTCGAGAAGAAGGGCTGGACCGAAAGCCAGGTGGTGATCCGCTTCTGGATCGTCGCCGTCGGCCTTGCCATGCTCGGCCTCTCGACGCTGAAGCTGCGGTGAGGCGGCGATGATCCCGGTCACGACGCTCAAGGACAGGAAGGTCGCGCTCTTCGGGCTCGGCGGCTCCGGCTTTGCCACCGCCCGGGCGCTGATATCAGGCGGCGCCGATGTGACCGCCTGGGACGACAATCCCGACAGCGTCGCCAAGGCCGCGGCCGAAGGCATCCGGACGGAAGACCTGCACACCATCGATTGGAGCCAGCAGGCGCTGTTCGTGCTGTCGCCCGGCGTGCCGCTCACCCATCCGAAGCCGCATTGGACCGTCGATCTTGCGCGCGCGGCGGGCGTCGATATCGTCGGCGATGTCGAGCTCTTCGTGCGCGAGCGCCGCGCCCATGCGCCGGATTGCCCCTTCATCGCCATAACAGGCACCAACGGCAAGTCGACCACCACGGCGCTGATCGCCCATATCCTGAAATCATCAGGCTACGACACGCAGCTCGGCGGTAATATCGGCACGGCCGTGCTGACGCTCGATCCGCCGAAGACCGGGCGTTACTACGTCGTCGAATGCTCCTCCTACCAGATCGATCTGGCGCCGACGCTGAACCCTTCGGCCGGAATCCTGCTCAACCTGACGCCCGATCATCTCGACCGTCACGGCACGATGCAGCATTATGCCGATATCAAGGAACGACTGGTCGCCGGCAGCGATGTCGCGATCGTCGGTGCCGACGACAGCCATTCTGTCTTGATCGCCGACCGCGTCGAGCGGGCGGGTGTCAAGGTGGTCCGCATTTCGCGCCGGAACGTGGTGGCTGACGGCATTTATGCCGAGGGCACGAGGCTCATCCAGGCCGCCGGCGGCGCCATGCTGCCTTTCGCCGATCTCGACAGCATCCAGACGCTGCGCGGCAGCCATAATGCGCAGAATGCCGCCGCCGCCGTCGCCGCCTGCCTTGCCGTGGGAGTTTCCGCCGCCGACATCCGCGCCGGGCTCGCCTCGTTTCCGGGACTGAAACACCGCATGCAGCCGGTCGGCCAGCGTGGCCGCGTCGTTTTCGTCAACGATTCCAAAGCCACCAATGCCGATGCCGCCGCACCCGCGCTCTCGAGCTACGATCGCATCTACTGGATCGCCGGCGGTCTGCCGAAGGCAGGTGGCATTACGACGCTTGCTCCCTATTTTCCACGCATCGCCAAGGCCTATCTGATCGGTGAGGCGGCGGCGGAATTCGCTGCGACGCTCGGCGAGGCCGTGCCTTACGAGATCTCGGGTACGCTGGAGCGCGCCATCGCGCACGCTGCAGCCGATGCCGAGCGCGACGAAAGCGGTGCTTCGGCCGTGATGTTATCCCCGGCTTGCGCAAGCTTCGATCAGTATAAGAATTTCGAAGTCAGGGGCGATGCCTTCGTCGGCCACGTGGCAGCGCTTGACGGGATTGCGATGCTGATCGGTCCGGCAACAGGAGAGAAATGACATGGTAAGCCGTGCGGAGCGTGGGCCTCTGGCCGATTGGTTCTGGACCATCGACCGCTTCTTCCTGGCGATGTTCATCTTCCTGATGGGCATCGGTTTCATGCTGTCGTTCGCGGCTTCTCCGGCGGTTGCCGAGCGCATCGGGCTCGAACCCTTCCATTTCGTCAAGCGCCACGCAGCCTTCATGATCCCCTCGATCGCCGTCATGCTCGGGCTGTCGTTCCTGACGCCACGCCAGGTGCGGCGAACCGCGATCCTGATCCTGATCATCTCGATCGCCATGATGGTGCTGGTGCTGTTCGTCGGCCAGGAGGTCAAGGGCGGCAGGCGCTGGATCTGGATCGCTGGCCTTTCCATCCAGCCGTCGGAATTCATGAAGCCGGCCTTCGTCGTCGTCTGCGCCTGGCTGTTTGCCGAACATGCGCGCCAGCCGGAAATCCCCGGCAATCTCTTCGCCATCATCCTGTTCGGCATCGTCGCCGCCCTTCTCATCGCGCAACCCGACCTCGGCCAGACCATCCTGACGACGGCCGTCTGGGGCGGGATGTTCTTCATGGCCGGCATGCCGTGGATCTGGATCATGCTGCTCGGCATCGGGGGCGCCGGCGGCCTGCTCAGCGCCTATTACGTCTTCCCGCACGTCGCCGGCCGAATAGACAAGTTCATGACCGGCGAGGGGGACACGTTCCAGATCGATACCGCGCGCGAAGCGATCATCCGCGGCAGCTGGTTCGGCCAGGGACCGGGCGAAGGTATCGTCAAGCGCATCATCCCAGATGCCCATACCGACTTCATCTTCTCGGTCGCGGCCGAGGAGTTCGGCATCGTCTTCTGCATGGCGCTCGTTGCGCTGTTTACCGTGCTGGTCTTGCGCGGCCTCTCGCATGCCTATCGCGAGCGCAACGATTTCAACCGTTTCGCCGTCGCCGGCCTGGTGCTGCAGATGGGCATCCAGTCGATCATCAATATCGGCGTCAATCTCGAACTGCTGCCGGCCAAGGGCATGACGCTGCCGCTGATTTCCTACGGTGGCTCGTCCATGGTGGCGATCTGCGTCACTGCCGGCTTCATTCTGGCGCTGACGCGCCATCGACCGGAAAAACGTGCGCAGGACCGGAGCCTCTTCCGCGTCCCGCACGGCATGCCGGCGGAGTAGAGGACTATGAGCAAAGGCATCGTGCTGCTTGCCGCCGGGGGAACCGGCGGCCATGTATTCCCGGCTGAGGCGCTGGCCTTCAAGCTGAAGGAGCGCGGCTATTCGGTGCATCTGGTCACGGATAGCCGGGCCGAGCGTTACGCCGGCAAGTTCCCGGCCGAGGAAATCCATGTCGTGCCGTCGGCGACGATCGGCTCGAAGAACCCGGTTGCCGTCGCCCGTTCGCTGTGGACGCTGTGGAGCGGCATGCGCGCGGCGAAGAAGCTGATCCAGCGGCTGCGGCCTGTGATCGTCGTCGGTTTCGGCGGTTATCCCACCGTGCCGCCGCTGCTTGCCGCCACCCGGCTCGGCGTGCCCTCGATGATCCACGAGCAGAACGCCGTGATGGGCCGCGCCAACAAGGCCTTAGCAACCCGCGTGCAGGCCATCGCCGGCGGCTTTCTGCCCGAAGGCGGCGCCGCTTTCCCGGACAAGACGGTGACGACGGGCAATCCGGTCCGCCCGGCGATCATCGCCGCGGCCGAGGTACCTTACACGCCATCGCATCCCGGTGAGGCCTTCAACCTCGTCGTCTTCGGCGGCAGCCAGGGCGCGCAATATTTCTCCAAGGCGCTGCCGACGGCGATCAGCCTGCTCGACGATGCGCTTCGCGTGCGGCTGCGTATCACCCAGCAGGTGCGTCCCGAAGATATGGAAATGGTCAGCGGCTGCGTCGCCAAGCTGGAGATGGGGGCCGATATCGCTCCCTTCTTCACCGACATGGCGGAACGGCTGGCGAAAGCGCATCTCGTCATCTGCCGTTCGGGCGCCTCGACGGTTTCGGAAATCTCGGTCATCGGCCGGCCGGCGGTGCTCGTGCCTTACCCGCATGCTCTCGATCACGATCAGGCGGCCAATGCCGCAGCACTCGCTGCGACCGGCGGGGCGAAGGTGATTGCCCAGTCGGAACTGTCGCCGGAGAAAATCGCGGCGATCCTGACGGCTGTCATGAACGATCCGGAAAAGCTTTCGCACATGGCAGCGGCGGCGAAACTCGCCGGCAAACCCGATGCCGCGAACTTGCTTGCCGACATGGTTGAGGCTATTGCCGCCGGACGGACAATTGCGGAATTCAAGAGGACACGCGCATGAAACTGCCAAAGGCGATCGGTCTCGTCCATTTCATCGGCATTGGCGGCATCGGCATGAGCGGCATTGCCGAGGTGCTGCACAATCTCGGCCACAAGGTGCAGGGATCGGACCAGGCCGACAGCGCCAATGTCCAGCGCCTGCGCGAGAAGGGCATCGAGGTGTCCGTCGGCCATCGGGCGGAAAACCTGGGTGACGCCGAAGTCGTCGTCGTCTCGACGGCGATCAAGAAGAGCAATCCGGAGCTCATCGCCGCGCGCGAAAAGCTGCTGCCGGTGGTGCGCCGCGCCGAAATGCTGGCAGAGCTCATGCGCTTCCGCAATGCGATCGCCATCGGCGGCACGCATGGCAAGACGACGACCACCTCGCTGGTCGCGACGCTGCTCGAAGCCGGCGGGCTCGACCCGACCGTCATCAATGGCGGCATCATCAACGCCTACGGCACCAATGCCCGCATGGGCGAGGGCGAGTGGATGGTGGTCGAGGCCGATGAATCGGACGGCACCTTCCTGAAGCTTCCGGCCGATGTCGCCGTCATCACCAATATCGACCCGGAACATCTCGACCATTACGGCAATTTCGATGCGGTGCGCGCCGCCTTCCGGCAGTTCGTCGAGAATGTGCCGTTCTACGGTTTCGGCGTCATGTGCCTCGACCATCCGGAGGTGCAGTCGCTGGTCGGCCGCATCGAGGACCGCAAGATCATCACCTATGGCGAGAATCCGCAGGCCGACGTGCGCTTCACGAATGTGCGCATCGACGGCACGCGCTCGATCTTCGACGTCGAAATCCGCCGCCGCCGCACCGGCCAGGTGATCGAGCTCAAGGGGCTGGTCATGCCGATGCCCGGCCGGCATAATATTTCCAACGCCACGGCGGCGATTGCCGTTGCCAACCGGCTCGGCATATCGAGCGCCGATATCGCCAAGGGGCTTGCTTCCTTCGGCGGCGTCAAGCGGCGCTTCACGCTGACCGGCGAATGGAACGGAGTGCAGATCTTCGACGATTACGGCCACCATCCCGTCGAGATCAAGGCGGTGCTGCGCGCTGCCCGCGAAGCCTGCAAGGGGCGCATCATCGCGGTTCACCAGCCGCACCGTTATAGCCGTCTTGCCAGCCTCTTCGAGGAATTCGCCGCCTGCTTCAACGATGCCGACAGCATCTTCCTCGCGCCTGTTTACGCAGCGGGCGAGGATCCGATCGAGGGTATCGATTCCGTGTCGCTGGTTTCGCGCATAAAATCGGGCGGCCATCGCGACGCCCGCTTTCTCACCTCGGCGGAACTTCTGCCTCAGATGGTCTCGGAGGTTGCAAAGCCTGGCGATTTCGTGGTTCTGTTGGGGGCTGGGAGCATCACATCCTGGGCAGCGGCGCTGCCCAAACAACTGGAAGGCCTTTCGGGAAAGTCCGTATGAAACAGGTGAATGGGGAAAAGCTTCTCGCGTCTCTCGGAGACGGTGTAAAGGATATCCGCGGCCGTATCACGCCGGATGCCCCCATGGACCGCGTCACCTGGTTCAGGGCCGGCGGCCTGGCCGAACTGATGTTCCAGCCGCATGACATCGACGATCTCATCGCCTTCCTGAAAATATTGCCGGAAGAGGTGCCGCTGACCGTGGTCGGCGTCGGCTCCAACATCCTGGTTCGCGACGGCGGCATTCCCGGCGTCGTGCTGCGCCTGTCCGCCAAGGGGTTCGGCTTCGTCGAGCTTGCCGGCGAAAACCGCATCCTGGCCGGCGCCATCTGCCCTGATAAACATGTGGCGGCGATGGCAATGGATAACGGTATCGGCGGCTTCCATTTCTTCTACGGCATTCCGGGCAGCATCGGCGGCGCGGCGCGGATGAATGCCGGCGCCAACGGCGTGGAAACGCGCGAGCGGCTGATCGAGGTCCACGCATTGGATCGCAAAGGCAACAAGCATGTGCTGAGCAATGCCGAGATGGGTTATTCCTATCGCCATTCGACCGCATCCAGCGAGTTGATCTTCACCTCCGTGCTGTTCGAGGGCTATCCGGAAGAGCGGGCGCAGATTCGTGCCGAGATGGATGCTGTGCGCAATCACCGCGAGACGGTGCAGCCGGTGCGCGAAAAGACCGGCGGCTCGACCTTCAAGAACCCGCCTGGCCATTCGGCCTGGAAGCTGATCGACGAGGCAGGCTGCCGCGGCCTCGTCATCGGCGGAGCGCAGATGTCGTCGCTTCACTGCAACTTCATGATCAATATGGGGCAGGCGACCGGCTACGATCTCGAATATCTCGGCGAACAGGTGCGCCGCGAAGTCTTCGAGAAAGAGGGCATCAAGCTCGAGTGGGAAATCAAACGCTTCGGCGTCTTCATGCCCGGCCGGGAAGTGCGCCCATTCCAGGGTGTCACGAGCGAATAACGGTTACTTCACCGCAAGCTTCAGGCCCTCGCGCGGCGTGACGACGGGCGACCAGCCGAGCACGTCGCGGGTGTGGGATATGTCGACCTGCAGGGAGCCGCAAAGACGCTGGTAGACGGCGTTCTTTCCCGTCACTCTCGCCCCCATCTGCAACAAGGCGGGAGGGACGGGAAGCAGCATCGGCTTGACGCCCAAACCTGCGGCAATTCCTTCGATAAGCCCCGGGGTCGACAGATCTTCCCCATCGCCTGCAAGAAAGGTCTGGCCGGCAGCGTCCGGATGCGTCATGCCCGTGACGATCAGATCGACGAGATTGGGAAGCGCGACCAATGTCCGGCGGTTCTTCAGCGAGGCGAAGGGGAGCGGTATCTTCTTCCGGACAAGTCCGACGAGCAGGGCGAAGTTGCCCCTGGCACCGGGCCCATAGACGAGCGGCGGTCGAATGACGATGATTTCGATGCCTGTTCGGGCGGAGATTTCATGCAGCCCGATTTCGCATTCCAGCTTCGAAATACCATAGGGATCAACCGGCATCGGCGTGTCGTCGTGCCGGAAAGGCCGGTCGTTCTCTTCACCATTGACCTTGATGCTGCTGATGAAGACGAGCCTTTTTACGCCCGCGCGGGCGGCTTGCTCGGCGAGATTCAGCGTGGCGGCAGTGTTGATTTGGCGGAATTCCGTCAGAGGATCGGCCGCGCGGTCATTCATGATGTGAACGCGGGCAGCGAGATGGACAATGACATCGACACCGTCGAGAGCTGCCGTCCAGTCGGTTTCGCTGGTTATCTCGATGGGAAAATGCCGCACATCCGCCGGGAAGCTGGCGGCGGCCGAGCGGGTGGTTACCGCAAGCTCCCATATCCGCTCTTTATGCAGCCTTTCGACGAGGGGGCCACCGACAAAGCCGGCCGCGCCGGTAATGAGGCATCGCATCATCTGTTCCCCGTTTTGCCGTGACTGCTCCGGTTAGCCTGAAGTGCCCACGGTATCAATAAAAAAGCCGCGACGGTGGCCGTCGCGGCTTTTCGTTGATTGGTTATCCGAGGCTCAGACTTCTTCGCGGCCCGACAGCAGGATGCAGACCAGCGAGATCACAGCCGAGGCGGCAAGGTAGTAGCCGACATAGTTCAGGCTGTAGTGGGTGGCGAGCCAGGTGGCGATATAGGGGGCGAGCGAGGCGCCGAAGATGCC
The DNA here is from genome assembly GCF_024346605.1 of Rhizobium anhuiense bv. trifolii. Taxonomy (NCBI): domain Bacteria; kingdom Pseudomonadati; phylum Pseudomonadota; class Alphaproteobacteria; order Hyphomicrobiales; family Rhizobiaceae; genus Rhizobium; species Rhizobium anhuiense. The sequence continues at coordinate 3,494,419 of NZ_CP098803.1, read as the reverse complement.
ACCGAGGTTGAAGGTCATCGAGGCGCCGGTGTAGCGCACCATGGTCGGGAAGGGCGCTGCAAGAGCCGCGCCGATCGGACCATAGGTGAAGCCCATCAAAGCGAGGCCGATGATCGAGCACAGGAAGGCGCCGGTCAGACCGCTGGTCAGCAGCGTCGCGTAGAAGAAGCCGAAGATTGCGATGGCAATCGTCGTCAGCGACAGAATGATGCGGCGCGAATAGAGGTCTGAGAGCCAGCCGGAAAGCGGGATCGTCAGGCCGAAGAAGACGACGCCGACAAGCTGGACGACCAGGAACTGCTCTCTGGAATAACCGAGCCCGCCCTTTTCCAAAGGTGTCGTGCCCCAGGAGAGCGTGAAGACCGTCATCAGGTAGAACAGCACGAAGGTCGCCACGGCGATGAAGGTGCCGAGGATCAGGCTGCGCAGGTGGCCGCGGAAGACCATCTCGATCGGCACGGCGACGCGCTCGTGCTTTTCGACGGCTTTGCGGAACTCCGGCGTTTCGGCGATCCTCAGGCGGACATAGAGGCCGACAGCGACAAGGGCGAGGCTGGCGATGAAGGGAATGCGCCATCCGTAGTCGAGGAAATCCTCGTTGCTCATCGTTTCCGCCAGGATGAGGAAAAATCCGGAGGAAAGGATAAAGCCGATCGGCGCGCCGAGTTGCGGGAACATGGCGTACCAGCTGCGCTTGCCGGGAGGAGCGTTTTCGGTGGCGAGCAGAACGGCGCCGCCCCATTCGCCGCCGAGGCCAAGCCCCTGGCCGAAGCGGCAAAGCGCCAGCAGCAAGGGTGCTGCGATGCCGATCGAATCATAGCCCGGCAGCATGCCGATCAGGACGGTCGAAAGCCCCATCGTCATCAGCGCGGCGACGAGCGTTGCTTTGCGGCCGATGCGGTCGCCGAAATGACCGAAGACCACGGCGCCGATGGGGCGGGCGAAGAAGGCGATCGAGAAGGTGACCAGCGACTGCAGCGTTGCGGCGTTCGAATCGCTTGCCGGGAAGAAGAGATGCGGGAAGACGAGGACGGCTGCCGTCGCGTAGACGTAGAAGTCGAAGAATTCGATGGTGGTGCCGACAAGGCTGGCGATGAGAACGCGAGCCGGAGAATTGACTTGCGCGCTGTTCGAGGCAGGTGTCGGCGATGCGGAGATCGCGTCTGTCATTTTCATTCCAATCAGTCTGTCTATGGAACGCCTTGGGAGGCCGGCGGGTCTTAACGCAATTTCAGATCTAAGAAAACGTCTCCTCGCGTCGCACGCATCGCGTCTCGAACCTGCGGTTTCTCGCTCCTTGCGTGAAGCTTGCTGCGCGCATGCCGGCGCGCTTGACCGGAATCAAATTGTGGCTGAAGCATTATTAACCCTTTGGTTGAAATGGAGGAGGCGCGTATGCAAAAGAGTCTTGTTGCCGAGTTTCTTGGCACATTCTGGCTGGTCTTCGGCGGATGCGGTAGCGCCGTGCTGGCAGCGGCCTTTCCCGAACTGGGGATCGGTTTTGTCGGCGTGGCCTTCGCGTTCGGCCTGACCGTGCTCACCATGGCCTATGCCGTGGGCGGCATTTCGGGCGGTCACTTCAATCCCGCCGTTTCCCTCGGTCTGACGGTTGCCGGCCGGTTTCCCGCCGCGCGCCTTGTTCCCTATATCGTCGTCCAGGTTGTCGGCGCCGTCGCCGCGGCCGCAGTGCTCTACCTTATCGCCAGCGGCAAGGCGGGTTTCGAGCTCGGCGGTTTTGCCGCCAACGGTTATGGCGATCATTCTCCGGGCGGCTATTCACTGCTTTCGGCGCTGCTGATCGAAGTGCTGCTGACCATGTTCTTCCTGATCATCATCCTGGGATCGACCAGCAGCCGGGTGCCTGCCGGCTTCGCGCCGCTGGCGATCGGCCTCGGGCTGACGCTGATCCATCTCATTTCCATCCCGGTGACGAACACCTCGGTCAATCCGGCACGTTCCACCGGCCAGGCGCTTTTCGTCGGCGGCTGGGCGCTGCAGCAGCTCTGGCTGTTCTGGATTGCGCCGCTTGCGGGTGGTGCGCTCGGCGGACTGGTGTGGAAATTCCTCGACGACGCCGACTGACTGCAAGATATCGAACTATCCCATTGAGCCCGCGTGGTTTTTCCGCGCGGGCTTTTCTCTTTCCGCGGATCGGCGGGCATCCTCGCTCGACATTTCCGAAGAGGTGAAAGTTAAAAAATGAAGGGCGCAGCAAGACGGAGTTAACGAAAGTAAACACTTCATTAACCATAATGATGCTCTAATGCGTGCAGGTCGGACAAAGGCCTGAAACGGAGCAGACAGCTTCGCGCAAGCGTCGCTTTCGAGAATGGAAGTTATTTTTGGGGGTGTTGATGAGTCGCAAGCATGTCGCTGTCCTGATGGGCGGATTTTCCTCGGAAAGGCCGGTCAGCCTTTCCTCGGGAAAGGCTTGCGCAGAAGCCCTCGAAGCGGAAGGCTTCGACGTGACGGCGATCGACGTCGCGCGCGATGTTTCCGAGAGGCTCGCCGCGCTGAAGCCCGATGTCGTCTTTAATGCGCTTCACGGCCCGTTCGGCGAGGACGGCACCATCCAGGGCATCCTCGAATATCTCGAGATCCCCTATACGCATTCGGGCGTGCTTGCCTCGGCGCTGGCGATGGACAAGGACAAGGCGAAGCTCGTTGCCGCCGCCGCCGGCATTCCGGTCGCCGAATCGCAGGTGGTCAATCGTTTCGCCTTCCCCGCGACGCATCCGATGAAGCCGCCCTATGTGGTGAAGCCGGTCCGCGAGGGCTCGAGCTTCGGCGTCGTCATCGTCACTGAAGACCAGGCGCATCCACCGCAGGTCGTCAGTTCCCCCGAGTGGCGTTACGGTGAGGAGGTGCTCGTCGAGCGCTATGTCTATGGCCGCGAGCTCACCTGTGGTGTCATGGGCGAAACGCCGCTCGGTGTCACGGAAGTGGTGCCGCAGGGACACAATTTTTATGATTACGACTCCAAGTATGCGGCAGGCGGTTCAAAACACGTCATCCCGGCGAAAATTTCACCGAATATTTACCAAAAAATACAAACATTGGCCCTAAGGGCGCATCAGGCAATCGGTTGTCGCGGCGTCAGTCGGTCCGACTTTCGTTACGACGATCGTTTCTCCGAAGACGGCGAAATTATCTGGCTGGAGGTCAATACCCAGCCAGGCATGACTCCAACCTCGCTCGTGCCCGAAATGGCCGGTCATGCCGGCTATTCCTTTGGTCAGTTTCTCCGGTGGATGGTGGAGGACGCGTCTTGTTTGCGTTGACGGTCAAGAGGTTAGGGCGCCCCAGCCATCATGCCGTGCTTCCGATGATGGAAGCCGAAGAGCGGTTCGTGCTGCCGCGCCCGCTGCGCCGGGTCACGCGCTTCCTGATCAGCCTCTGCAGCGGCCGCATCTACATTCCAGCCCATACTGGCACGGTCTCGGCGCTCGCTTTCCTGGCTGCGACAGGGCTTTACGGCATGTCGCTCGGCGGCCACACCGAATCAGTCGCCCAGGCGACAACGACGGCGGCAGGCTTTGCGATCGAGGACGTGAAGGTCTCCGGCAATTCGGAGACGTCCGAAATCGAGATCCTGCAGCTGATCGGCCTCGACGGCACGACCTCGCTGGTTGCTCTCGACGTCGATGCCGCCCGCCGGAAGATCGCCCATCTTCCCTGGGTCGAAAATGTCGAGGTTCGCAAGATCTATCCGAAAACGATCGAAGTGAAGCTCAAGGAGCGCCAGGCCTATGCGATCTGGCAGCACGGGCAGGAGCTTTCCCTGATCGAGAAGAACGGCAGCGTCATTGCGCCGCTGCGCGACAACAAGTTTTCGGCGCTGCCGCTGGTCGTTGGCCGCGATGCGGAAACGGCGGCGGCATCACTCGACGACGCCTTCTCGAAATGGCCCGACGTGAAGGCCCGCGTGAAGGCCTACGTCTGGATATCCGGCCGTCGTTGGGACCTGCATATGGACAACGGCGTCGTCGTCAAGCTGCCGGAAGACGGTATCGACCAGGCATTGGCGACGCTTTCGAAGTTCGACAAGGAGCATCAGCTGCTCGAGCGGGACATCGCCGCGGTCGATCTGAGATTGCCTGACAGAACCGCGATCCAGCTGACGCCGGAAGCGGCGGTCCGCCGGCAGGCGGTTGTGACGGAGCGTACGAAAGAATTGAAGAAGGCGGGGCAGAATATATGAGCTTGTTCGGTTCGTCCCATTTCGGATTGCCGCGCCTGAAGCCGCTTTCGTCGAAGCGGTCGCATATCGTTTCGGTGCTCGACATCGGCTCGACCAAGGTCGTCTGCATGATCGGCCGGCTGACGCCGCGCGAGGAAAGCCAGATCCTGCCGGGCCGCACCCATAATATCGAGATCATCGGCATCGGCCATCAGCGTTCCCGCGGCATCAAGACCGGCGTCATCGCCGATCTCGACGCGCTGGAAGGCGTCATCCGTCTTGCCGTCGACGCTGCCGAGCGCATGGCGGGGCTGACCGTCGAGAGCCTGATCGTCAATCTGACGGCCGGCCGCCTCGGCAGCGACATCTACACCGCGACCATCGATCTCGGCGGTCAGGAAGTCGAACTCAACGATCTGAAGAAGGTGCTGTCGGCCGCCTGCCAGCAGTCGCTGCGTCAGGACCGTTCGGTGCTGCATTCGCTGGCGACCGGCTTCTCGCTCGACGGCGAGCGGGGCATCCGCGATCCGCTGGCGATGTACGGCGACGCGCTCGGTGTCGACATGCATGTCGTCACGGCGGAGCGCTCGGCGCTGAAGAACCTCGAACTCAGCGTCAACCGCGCGCATCTGTCGGTCGAGGGCATCGTTGCGACGCCCTATGCATCCGGCCTTGCGGCGCTCGTCGACGACGAGGTCGAGCTCGGCTGCGCGGCGATCGACATGGGCGGCGGCACGACGACGATCTCGGTCTTTGCCGAAGGCAAGCTCGTTCATACGGATGCCGTCGGCCTCGGCGGCCATCACGTGACCACGGATCTCGCGCGCGGCCTTTCGACCCGCATCGAGGATGCCGAGCGGCTGAAGGTCGTGCATGCCACGGCCCTTTCGAATTCTTCCGACGAGCGAGAGCTGATCTCGATCCCGCCGATCGGCGAGGACGATCGCGACCAGCCGTCGCAGGTGCCGCGAGCGCTGGTTTCGCGCATCGTATCGGCCCGAATCGAGGAGACGATGGAACTGATTCGCGACCGTATCCAGCGCTCCGGCTTCAGCCCGATCGTCGGCAAACGCGTCGTGCTGACGGGCGGGGCGAGCCAGCTGACCGGTCTTGCCGACGTGGCGCGGCGCATCCTTGCCCGCAACGTCCGCATCGGCCGCCCGATGGGCGTCTCGGGGCTGCCGACGGCGGCCAAGGGCCCGGCCTTTTCGACGGCCGTCGGCCTGATGATCTATCCGCAGGTCGCGGACATGGAGACACATGCGTCACAGAGCGGTCTGCTCATGTCGCTTGGGGGAAATAACAGCCGGATAGCCCGCATGGGCCAGTGGCTGAAGGAAAGCTTCTGAAATTGAGTAATTGGCCGGCGTGGCGATGCGGCCAGAGAGAGAAGGAACAGGTACCATGACCATCAAGCTGCAAAAGCCTGACATCACAGAGCTGAAGCCGCGCATCACCGTGTTCGGCGTTGGTGGCGGTGGCGGCAATGCCGTCAACAACATGATCACCGCCGGCCTCCAGGGCGTCGACTTCGTCGTCGCCAACACGGATGCGCAGGCGCTGACGATGACAAAGGCCGAGCGCATCATCCAGCTCGGCGTCAACGTCACCGAAGGCCTCGGCGCCGGCTCGCAGCCGGAGGTCGGCCGCGCGGCTGCCGAGGAGTGCATCGATGAGATCGTCGATCACCTGAACGGCACGCATATGTGCTTCGTCACCGCCGGCATGGGCGGCGGCACCGGCACGGGTGCGGCTCCCGTCGTCGCGCAGGCAGCCCGCAACAAGGGCATCCTGACGGTCGGCGTCGTCACCAAGCCGTTCCATTTCGAAGGCGGGCGCCGCATGCGTCTGGCTGAGATGGGCATTCAGGAACTGCAGAAGTCTGTCGATACGCTGATCGTCATTCCGAACCAGAACCTCTTCCGCATTGCCAACGACAAGACGACCTTCGCCGATGCCTTCGCCATGGCCGACCAGGTTCTCTATTCCGGCGTTGCCTGCATCACCGACCTGATGGTGAAGGAAGGCCTCATCAACCTCGACTTCGCCGACGTCCGCTCGGTGATGCGCGAGATGGGCCGCGCGATGATGGGCACCGGCGAAGCCTCCGGCTCCGGCCGCGCACTGCAGGCCGCAGAGGCTGCAATCGCCAATCCGCTGCTCGACGAAACCTCGATGAAGGGCGCTCAAGGGCTGCTGATCTCCATCACCGGCGGTCGCGACCTCACCCTCTTCGAAGTCGACGAAGCCGCGACCCGCATCCGCGAGGAAGTCGATCCAGACGCCAACATCATCCTCGGCGCCACCTTCGACGAATCGCTCGAAGGCATCATCCGCGTCTCGGTCGTCGCAACCGGCATCGACCGGGCGATGAACGAAGCCGCCGAGCGGAACCTCCAGCCGGCAGCAAGGCCCGCTATCCGTCCCTCCGCGGCTGTTGCTCCGGCAGCGGCCGCAGTTCAGCCTGCCCCCGTGATGCAGGCACCGAAGGCCATGGATCCGATCGCGCAGACCATCCGCGAAGCCGAGATGGAACGCGAGCTCGAAATTCCGGCCCCGCGTGCTGCCGCACCGCTGCAGCAGCCGGCTCCACAGCAGGAAACATTCCGTCCGCAGAGCAAGATCTTCGCGCCTGCGCCGGAAGCTCCGGCAATGCGTTCTGCCCCTGTGCAGCAGCAGGCTCCGGCGCCCGTCATGAGCCAGCCGGTCATAAGCCAGCCGGTTCAGCAGCAGCCGGTCCGGCAGGAGCCGATCATCCGCCAGGTGCCCGAACCGGTGCGCATGCCGAAGGTCGAGGATTTCCCGCCGGTCGTCCAGGCCGAACTCGACCACCGCACGCAGCCGGCCTCCGCGCATGCGGCGGAAGAGCGCGGTCCGATGGGCCTGCTCAAGCGAATCACCAATTCGCTTGGCCGCCGTGACGACGACGCCGTTGCCGCCGACATGACCGCCGCACCGCCGGCTGCTTCGCAGCAGCGCCGTCCGCTGTCGCCGGAGGCGAGCCTCTATGCACCGCGTCGCGGCAACCTCGACGACCAGGGCCGCGCGGTTCCGCAGGCCCGGATGATGCAGGAAGACGACCAGCTGGAAATCCCGGCATTCCTGCGTCGCCAGTCGAACTGATACCGTGCTTCTGCACCGTTCATGCCCGGGATCAAGGTCCCGGGCATTGCCGTTTTTCTGGCTGCGATTCGCAAGTGATTTCAATTGCGTGACTTCGTAACAAAGCGAAAGAAACAGTGATTTGGATTGGAGCGCCGGCGCACGTAAGTATGGTGCAAGGAAACTGCCCTAGGAGACCTTTCGACAGGCTCCTGCTGCAGAATGAACGATGACCGTGCCGATCGGACAGACCGGCGGTACGGAAGAATAAAAGGCAGAATTTATGGCAATTGGCTTGCTGGGTTTTCAAACGACGGTATCGCGCCCCGTAACGCTCTCGGGCATCGGAGTGCATTCGGGCGCTGATGTCTCGATCACCCTGAACCCGGCGGAATCGGGCACCGGCGTCGTTTTCCAGCGCCTGCATGACAATGGCGATATCACCGAACTCAAGGCCGTCTCCTCGCAGGTCGGCAATACCGACCTTTGCACCGTGCTCGGCTTCTCGCCCGCCCATTCGGTGGCGACGATCGAGCATGTCATGGCCGCCATCTATGCGCTCGGCCTCGACAATGTGGTGATCGAGGTGCAGGGCTCCGAAATGCCGATCATGGATGGCAGCTCGCTACCCTTCGTCGAGGCAATCGAGCAGGTCGGTCTCGTCTCGCTCGGCGTCAAGCGCCGCTATATCCGTATCACCAAGCCGGTGCGAATCGAGCATGGCGGCTCCTGGAGCGAATTCCGTCCCTATGATGGGACGCGCTTCGAAGTCGAAATCGATTTCGAGTGCCCGCTGATCGGCCGGCAGAAGTGGGCCGGCGACATGAACGCCGCCGTCTTCAAGGCAGAGCTTTCCCGCGCCCGCACCTTCGGTTTCATGCGCGATGTCGAGCGTCTCTGGGCGTCGGGCCACGCGCTCGGCTCCTCGCTTGAAAATTCCGTCGTCATCTCGGACGACAATACCGTCATCAACGTCGAAGGGCTGCGTTACGCCAAGGACGAATTCGTCCGCCACAAGACGCTCGATGCCGTCGGCGATCTGTCGCTTGCCGGCGCGCCGTTCATCGGCTGCTACCGTTCCTATCGCGGCGGTCACAAGATGAACGCCAATGCGCTGAAGGCGCTGCTCGCCGATCCCTCCGCCTACGAGGTCGTGGAGACGTCGACGCCGCGCCAGCGCGTTGCTGCCCGTGAACTGATCGCAGTCAGCGCTTCGGAATTCGCTCCCTGGTCGGCATGACCTCCAGCACATTCTCAAGACCAGGCCGCCTCTTTCCCGGAGGCGGTTTTTTTATATCCGCCGCGTCGTCGGCAATAGGCAGATGCATGACTGCCACAGGTCGGGAAGAAGATGAAAAGCCCGGTCATTCTGCGGCGGCTGCCACAAAAATGCGTTAATGCCTTATCATTGCGTTGCTCTTGATGCACATTTGTGGCTAGAAACGCCAGCGAGGCGTGGCTGCCGTGGAGCGAGTGGCGGCAGTGGGGTTCTTTCGAATGGGTTATGCAGGATCTGAAGGTATGATGAAGACAGCGCGTGCTTTGTTCGCATCGCTTCTGGTGCTCAGCGCAGGCGCCGCGATCTCCGGTTGCCAGTCGGACCCTGATATCGACATTACCAAGCTCGGCCTCGAAACTGATCCGCCTGATGTGCTCTACACCCAGGGCCTTGCCAATATGAAGGCCGGCAACATGGCGGAAGCGGCGCGCAAGTTCGACGCGATCGACCGCGAGAACCCGTTCTCCGAATGGGCGCGCAAGGCGCTTGTGATGAGCACCTTCGTCAAATACCGCCAGGGGCGTCTGGACGATGCGCTTGCTTCGGGCAACCGCTACATGTCGCAATATCCGAAGTCCCAGGATGCCGCCTATGTGCAGTATCTCATCGGTCTCACCTATTCCAAGCAGATCGTCGACGTGACGCAGGACCAGCGCGCCTCGGCCAAGACGATCGAGGCGATGCAGGCTGTCATCGACAACTATCCGAACTCCGAATATGTCGACGACGCGCAGGCGAAGATCCGCTTCGCGCGCGACCAGCTCGCCGGCAAGGAAATGCAGATCGGCCGCTACTACATGGAGCGGAAGGAATATCTCGCCGCGATCTCACGCTTCCGCATCGTCGTCGAGAAATATCCGAACACCAACCAGATCGAAGAGGCCCTGGCGCGTCTCGTCGAAGCTTATTACGCCATGGGCATCGTCGACGAGGCGCAGACGGCGGCTGCCGTTCTGGGTCACAATTATCCCGACAGCCAGTGGTACGCCGATTCCTACAAGCTGCTGCAGACCGGTGGTGCCGAGCCGCGTGAGAACAAGGGCTCGTGGATCGCTGCGGCAGGCAAGAAACTTCTTCTCGGTTCCTGAGGCCAATGCTGATCCAGCTTTCGATCCGCGATATCGTCCTGATCGAGCGGCTGGATCTTGCCTTCGAGACCGGCCTCTCCGTGCTGACGGGCGAGACCGGGGCGGGCAAATCCATCTTGCTCGACAGCCTGTCGCTGGCGCTCGGCGGGCGCGGCGACGGCAACCTGGTGCGCCATGGCGAGGACAAGGGCCAGGTGACGGCTGTGTTCGACGTTGGCATGGATCACGGCGCCCGCATGCTCTTGCGTGAAAACGGCATCGATGACGAGGGTGATCTGATCTTTCGCCGCCAGCAATCGGCGGACGGGCGCACCAAGGCCTATGTCAACGACCAACCGGTCAGCGTGCAGCTGATGCGCCAGGCCGGTCAAATGCTGGTCGAAATCCATGGCCAGCATGACGACCGCGCTTTGGTCGACACCAATGCCCACCGCACTCTGCTCGATGCCTTCGCCGGCCTTACCGACGAGGTTTCGGAGGTCTCCCGGCTCTATCGGCTGTGGCGCGATAGCGAGCGGACGCTGAAGAAGCACCGCGAGAAGGTGGAAAGTGCGGCACGCGAAGCCGACTATCTGCGTTCTTCCGTCGAGGAACTCGAGAAGCTCTCGCCGCAGGATGGCGAGGAGGAAGAACTCGCCGACCGCCGGCAGAAAATGATGAAGGCCGAGCGAATCGCCGGCGATATCGCCGAGGCCTCCGAGTTCCTGAACGGCAATGCCTCGCCGGTGCCCCATATCGCCTCGCTGGTGCGCCGGCTGGAGCGCAAGAGCCATGAGGCGCCAGGATTGCTCGAAGACACGGTGGCGCTGCTCGATGCCGCGCTCGATCAGCTTTCCAACGCGCAGATGGAAGTCGAGGCGGCGCTGCGCAAGACCGAATATGATCCGAGGGAACTGGAGCGGGTAGAGGAGCGGCTTTTTGCGCTCCGGGCCGCCTCGCGCAAATATTCCGTGCCCGTCACCGAGCTGCCTGCGCTTGCCGTCCGCATGATCGCCGACCTTGCCGATCTCGACGCGGGTGAGGAGCGGCTGGCGCGGCTCGAAGCCGAGGTCGGCCTGGCCCGGGAAAATTACGATGCCGCGGCGCGCTCGCTCTCCGACAAGCGCCATCATGCCGGTATCGCCTTGGCTGCGGCTGTCATGGCCGAGCTGCCGGCGCTGAAGCTCGAACGCGCCCGTTTCATGGTCGAGATCACCACCGATGCGCACGAGGCCCTGGCTGAAGGCATCGATGTGGTCGAGTTCCATGTCCAGACCAATCCCGGCACGCGGCCGGGCTCGATCATGAAGGTTGCCTCCGGCGGCGAACTCTCACGTTTCCTGCTGGCGCTGAAGGTGGCGCTCGCCGATCGCGGATCTGCTCCGACGCTGGTCTTCGACGAAATCGACACCGGCGTCGGCGGTGCGGTGGCCGATGCGATCGGCCAGCGGCTGAAGCGGCTGTCGGAGCGGGTGCAGGTGCTGTCGGTCACGCATGCGCCGCAGGTCGCAGCAAGGGCGGCGACGCATCTTCTGATCTCCAAGGGACCGGCGGCCGAGGGTTCGGAAAAGATCGCTACGCGCGTCGCGACGATGGCGCAGAAGGACCGCACCGAGGAGATCGCCCGCATGCTGGCCGGGGCATCGGTGACCGAAGAGGCGAGGGCGGCGGCAAAGCGGCTGCTGGCCGGCAACGGCTGATCGCAACTCGGCTGTCGGTAAGGCCGACGGCGGTGACGAACATCTCGCTTTGCGCTATCCGTAACATTCCGATCCGCGCCGATCTGTTGCCATGCGCCTTTTCCATTTCAGCGATGATCCCGACATTGCGGTGTTCGAACCGCGCCCGGTTCGCGTAGCCTCAATCCGCCCGGCGGGCCGGGAATGGCTGAACGGTCCACTCGTTTGGGCGATCGATGGCGACCATGACTTCATATATCTCTTTCCGCGCGACTGCCCGCGGATCCTGATCTGGGCGACACCCAAGACGCCGGAGGCGGAGAGGCGGCACTGGCTCAGGGATTGCCGGGCCGCGGCCTATGTCGAGCGTCACTGGTTGGAAAGGCTCTCGGCGGAAACGCTCCATCGCTACGAGCTGCCGGCTGGGGGTTTCGAGGATCTGAATGATGCCGGCATGTGGGTGGCCCGCAGACGCGTTGTTCCCACCGAGCGCACCGCCATCTCGCGGCTCGACCGGGAGTTTGCGCCGCGCGGCGTGGAGCTCAGAGTGGTCGACAGTTTGCGGCCGTTGAAGAGCCTTTGGGACACGAGCTTGCATGTCAGCGGCATCCGGCTGCGCAATGCGCGGGATTGGGAACAGGATGGGTAGATCGATCTTCGCAGCGCGGCATGCGCGGCCTCTCTTTTCATCCGGCGATTTTGCTCTAAAAACAATCCAGATTTCTGGCCAGATTCCCCGGAGTGTTATTCCATGCCCACCGAAGGTTCCGCCGTCGACACGTTGACGATCGAAGAGGCTGCCGCCGAGCTCGAACGGCTGGCAAAGGAGATCGCGCATCACGATGCGCTCTATCACGGCAAGGACCAGCCGGAGATTTCGGATGCCGATTACGACGCGCTGAAGCGCCGCAATGATGCGCTGGAAGCGCGCTTTCCCGAGTTGATCCGCGAAGACAGCCCATCGCGGCATGTCGGTGCAGCGCCCTCCGTGACGTTCTCGCCTGTCGTCCATGCGCGGCCGATGCTGTCGCTCGACAACACCTTCTCGCAGGAGGACGTGCAGGATTTCGTCGCCGGCGTCTATCGCTTCCTCGGCCGTCTGCCGGACCAGTCGATCGCCTTTACCGCCGAGCCGAAGATCGACGGTCTCTCGATGTCGATCCGTTACGAGAACGGCAGGCTGGTGACGGCTGCGACGCGCGGAGACGGGACGACGGGGGAGAACGTCACCGCCAACATCCGGACCATCGCCGAGATCCCCAACGAGCTGCCGAAGGGCGTGCCCGCTGTCGTCGAGATCCGCGGCGAGGTCTATATGGCCAAGAGCGACTTCCTGGCGCTGAATCGGCAGATGGAGGCGGAGGGCAAACAGACCTACGTCAATCCGCGCAACACCGCGGCCGGGTCGCTGCGCCAGCTCGACGCCAAGGTGACAGCGAGCCGCAAGCTGAAATTCTTCGCCTATGCCTGGGGCGAGATGTCTGAGATGCCCGCCGACACGCAATTTGCCATGGTGCAGACCTTTAGAGACTGGGGTTTCCCGGTCAATCCGCTGATGAAGCGGCTGAATTCGGTCGCCGACATCCTGGCGCATTATGACGAGATCGGCCTTGAGCGTCCGGATCTCGACTACGACATCGACGGCGTCGTTTATAAGGTCGACAGTCTCGAACTGCAGGCCCGTCTCGGCTTCCGCTCGCGTTCGCCGCGTTGGGCGACGGCGCATAAGTTTCCGGCCGAACAGGCCTTCACCGAGGTCGAGAAGATCGAGATCCAGGTCGGCCGCACCGGGGCCCTTACGCCGGTGGCGCGGCTGAAGCCGATCACGGTCGGCGGCGTCGTCGTCACCAATGCGACGCTGCACAACGAGGATTACATCAAGGGCATCGGCAATAGCGGCGAGCGCATCCGGCCGGAGGAACACGATATCCGCGAAGGCGATACCGTCATCGTCCAGCGCGCCGGCGACGTCATTCCGCAGATCCTCGATGTGGTGATGGAAAAACGCGCGGTCGACGCCCGGCCATACGAATTCCCGAAGACATGCCCGGTCTGCGGTTCGCATGCGGTGCGCGAGGTCAACGAGAAGACCGGCAAGATGGATTCGGTGCGCCGCTGCACGGGTGGCTTCATTTGCCGAGCGCAGGCGACGGAGCATTTGAAGCACTTCGTTTCGCGCAACGCTTTCGATATTGAAGGGCTCGGTTCGAAGCAGATCGACTTCTTCTTCGAAAACGAGGACGCGTCGCTGCAGATCCGTACCGCGCCCGACATCTTCACGCTGGAGAAGCGCCAGCAGCAATCGCTGACCAAGCTCGAAAATATCGACGGCTTCGGCAAGGTCAGTGTCGGCAAGCTCTATGCGGCGATCAACGAACGGCGCAGCATTGCGCTCCACCGCTTCATCTACGCGCTCGGCATCCGTCATGTCGGCGAGACCACGGCGAAGCTGCTGGCGCGCTCCTATGGCACCTATGCGGCCTTTGAGACGGGGATGCGGGAGGCCGAGACGCTTGCCGGTGACGCCTGGAACGATCTCAATGCCATCGAGGGCATCGGCGAGGTCGTGGCGCGGGCTATCGTCGAATTCTACAAGGAGCCGCGCAATGTCGAGGTGATCACCCGGCTTATCGAGGAGGTGACGCCCGAGGAGGCCGAACAGCCGGTGACGGCGGGCAGCCCGGTCGCCGGCAAGACCGTCGTCTTCACCGGGTCGCTGGAAAAATTCACCCGCGACGAGGCGAAGGCGAGGGCGGAAAGCCTCGGCGCCAAGGTGGCGGGATCGGTCTCCAAGAAGACCGACATCGTCGTTGCCGGCCCCGGCGCCGGCTCCAAGCTCGACAAGGCGCGCGAGCTCGGCGTGCAGACGATGGACGAGGATGAATGGCTGGCGTTGATCAGCGGGTGAAGGGCTGAGGGCAGGCCGCCAGCCTCCCGCTCGCTCATAGCCTGAGCCGTGCCATCGTATAGGCGTCGACATATTGACCGGCGCGATATCCGAAAGCCCTTAGCAGGCCTTCCTGTTTGAAGCCGAATTTGCGGTAGAGACCGATGGCGACATCGTTGTCGGTATAGACGGTCAGTTCCAGCCGTCTGATATCGAGCCAGTCATCGGCAGCGTCGACAAATGCGCCGAGCAGGATCCGTCCGAAGCCGCGGCCGGTGAAGTCGTCATGCACGCCCATGCCGATGCTGGCGACGTGCTGCCTGCGGCCGGAAAGACGGTTGAGGCCGCCACTGCCGACGATCTTGCCATTTTGGGTGACGACGAGGTTGAGCGCGCCCGGTGACGGATTTTCCATGTGCTTACGAACCTCCTCGACTGCCTGGTATGGCGGCCGCAAGGTACCTGCCCGGTAGCCCGGCAGATTTATGAGATCGGTGATCTCCTCGGCATCGGAAAGGCGGACGGCACGCACCAGGACGCCGTCCGGCAGGGGCGCTCGGCCGCGCGATTCATTCTCTTCGTTTTCGGACATTCATGCTCTCCATCGGTTTTACGAGGAGAGCCGGTTTCCGAAAACCCTGCTCGCCTCGGCAGGGTTTCGGGATGATCGGATCGCTGCTAACGCGCCATCGCTCCCGCGTACCCTTCCAGGGTCGTGGTGTGATGAATAAGCGTTGCCATGGTCACGAAGCCGATCATGGCAGGTAGGTTTCGATATGCGGGTTAAAAAGTCAACCATGCGTCGTGCCGAATTTGCGCGGTGGGAAGCGGGGCGGTATTCCTGTGCCTGGAGAAACGATTCGGGTTGCTGCATTGAAAACCATCGCGATTGACTTCGAGACGGCGAACGAACAGCGCGGCAGCGCCTGTTCGGTCGGCCTTGCCTGGATCGAGGATGGCAGGGTGACGCGCGTCGAAGAGCGACTGATCCGGCCGCGAGACATGCGTTTTTCCGGAATGAACATCGCAATTCACGGCATCCGGCCGGAGCATGTCGAGGATGCGCCCGAATTTCCCGAGGTGATGGACGAGTTCCACGAGGATTTTCGCGGCGCCACGATGATCGCGCACAATGCCGC
This sequence comes from Rhizobium anhuiense bv. trifolii, assembly GCF_024346605.1. Classification (NCBI taxonomy): domain Bacteria; kingdom Pseudomonadati; phylum Pseudomonadota; class Alphaproteobacteria; order Hyphomicrobiales; family Rhizobiaceae; genus Rhizobium; species Rhizobium anhuiense. Next base: position 3,479,086 of record NZ_CP098803.1, on the reverse strand, counting down.
CTTCGATTTCAGTGTCTGGCGAGCGTGCCTCGATCTCTACCGGCAATCCTATCCGGAGCTTACCTATCTCTGCAGCCTGAAGATGGCGCAGCGGATCTGGCCGCACTTCCTCTCGCACCGGCTGAACCTGATCGCCGAGCATCTCGGCCTGCGTTTCGTGCATCACAACGCCGCCGAGGATGCCGCGGTCTGCGCGGCGGCGGCGATCGAAATGGCGAAGGCGGTCAAGGCGAACGCCGTTCACGCCATACCGGCGCTGATCGGCATGAGGCCCGGCCGGCTGACGGCGCGGGCTTACGAGCCCTGCACCTGCCGGAAAGGCTGAGCGTTCTCGCAACGGCGATTTCTTGCAAAGCATGGGTGCATGCTTATCTAGAATCCGGATCATTCAGGGAGCCGCCATGTCCAAGCTGCGCAATCTTCTCCTCGCCGCCTTCTCTTTCTCCGTCCTTTCCGGCGGTGCTGTCTCGGCCGAGGTGGTCGGCAAGGTCGGAGTCGACTGGATCGGCAACGACATCATTGTCGAGGCGGTCTCCGACCCTGAGGTCAAGGGCGTTACCTGCCACGTCACCTATTTCGACCGCAGCCTGATCGACCGGTTCAAGAACGGCAACTGGTTCGAAGACCCGTCCAACAATTCCATCGCCTGCCGGCAGACGGGGCCGATCGAGATCGGCAATATCGACCTGTCCAAGGACGGCAGCGAGGTGTTCCGCCAGGGCATGTCGCTGATCTGGAAAACGCTGGTCGTCAACCGCATCTACGACAAGACCAACGACACGCTGGTCTATCTCGCCCATTCGCGCGAACTGACGGACGGTTCGGCGAAGATGTCGATCTCGACCATTCCGCTCTATGGGCAGAATGTTGTGTGGAAGAACGGGAAGCCGTAGGGGCGGGAAGGTTCCTGGATTTTTCGCGTTCGTTATTGAAAAGCCCACCCCACAAGGGGGGAGGGGCTTAACTTGTCGCACCCGCTTCCAGATCTTTGACGTTTCGGGAGGAGCGAGGCGGGGCCTGAGCTTAGTCCCTCCCTAAAGCTGATCCGATGCTGGCTTATGCTCCACACCAAACGGAAAAGGCCCGGACGAGCCGGGCCTTCCAATACGCAAACGGAAATCAAGCCGCCTGCGTCAGCTCGTCGGCAATGACCGTGTCGAGGTTCAGGAAGCAGACCATGGTCTTTTCGAGCGCGACGATGCCGCGGCAGAAGGCGCGCTGGGCTTCCGGGATGATTTCCGGCGGCGGCTGCAGGTCTTCGCTCTTGATGGTCATCATGTCGGAAACCTGCTCGACCAACAGGCCGACCAGCTTGCCGGCGATATCGGTGACGATGATTGCCGAGCGCTCGGAGGGCTCGGTCATCTTCATGCCGAGGCGGCAGGCCATGTCGATGACGGGGATCACGGCGCCGCGCAGGTTGATGAGACCCAGCACGTAGGGCGGGGTGTGCGGCATCGGCGTCACCGGCGCCCAACCGCGGATTTCGCGGATGGCCATGATGTCGATGCAGAACTCCTGGTCGCCCAGGTGGAACGAAACGATTTCGAGATAGGCGCCCGATTGCTTGATGGCGTTGTTGTTCATGGTCAGAATTCTTCCCAGTTGTCCCCGGCGGGAGAGGCGATGACTTTGGCGGCAGAACCGCCGTTGAATGCGCCCGCGACTTTGCCGATCAGGTTGCGCGCGGGAGATGGTCTCGAATGCGAGGCGGCATTTGCCTCTCGCGGCGTTTGCCGGGCGCTCATGCCCTCGCCGGTCTTGAACTGCTTGACCAGTTGCGTCAGGTTTTCCGCGTCGATGGCGAGCGTATGGCTTGCAGCGTTCGTCTCTTCCACCATGGCCGCGTTCTTCTGCGTGACCTGATCCATCTGGCTGATGGACGTATTGATTTCATTCAGTCCCACTGATTGTTCGCGCGCAGAGGTTACGATTGATTTAACATGTTCGTCGATGCGCAGAACATCTTCGCCGATCTGGCGAAGCGCTTCGCCGGCGGCCGTCACCAGTTCGCCGCCGATCTTCACTTCGTCGCCGGATTTTCCAATCAAGGTCTTGATATCCTTGGCAGCGCCGGCGGCGCGGCCGGCGAGTTCGCGTACTTCCTGGGCAACGACGGCGAAACCCTTGCCGGCTTCGCCGGCGCGTGCTGCCTCGACGCCGGCGTTGAGCGCCAGAAGGTTCGTCTGGAAGGCGATCTCGTCGATGACGTTGATGATCTTGCCGATCTCGCGGGACGCGCCTTCGATTCGCTGCATCGCCGCCATTGCGTCGCCGACGACGATATCCGACTTCGCCGTGTTCTCACGGGTATGGGTGACCATATGGCCGACTTCCTCGGCGCGGTTGGTCGCGTTGCGGACGGTGGCGGTGATCTGGTCGAGGGCGGCTGACGTCTCTTCGAGCGACGCGGCCTGCTGCTCGGTACGCTTGGCGAGGTCGTCGGCGGCAGCGCGCATCTGGCGGCTGTTCGCCTCGATCGAGTTGCTGTTGACGGCGATGTCGCTCATCGCCTTGCGCAGCGTTGCCGTCGTCTGGTTGAAGTCGCGGCGCAGGCGCTCCAGTTCCTCGCGGAAAGGCTGGTCGATCGTAACGGTCACGTCGCCTTCCGACAGGCGGGTAAGGCCGTGGCCGAGGGCGGTGACGGCGGCGTTCAGAGCTTCGGCGTCGGCGAGCTTTGCGGCTTCGCGCTCACGGTGCTCGGCATCGCTGCGCTGCCTGTCGGTCTGGTTCTGCGTCTCGAGGTTACGCTTCTCGATGGCGGCGAGACGGAAACTGTCGGCGGCGCGGGCCATTTCGCCGATCTCGTCGCCGCGGCTCCTTTCGGCAACGTCGCTGGCGAAATCGCCGTTCATGATGCGCTGCATGCTTTCGCGCACGGCGCCGATGCCGCGGCGGATCGAGCCGCCATGGACATATTGCAGAATACCCATGCTGAGGATGGCGAAGATACCGAGGCCGATCTGGAGAATAAGGGCTTCCCGCGATACGGCATTGGCAAGATCGACATGCTGCTGGGCAAAGACGGTGCCGTCAGCGGCGAGCTTGTCGAGCGTTTTGGTCAGCTCCTCGCCGGCGCCGTCGATCGTGTCGTCGATCTTGTCGAACTCGGCATCGGGCGCACCCTGTTGAACCAGAGCGACGAGATCGACCTGGATCGCCTTGCCCATTGCGGCGACGTCGGCGTCATAGCTTTTCAACAGACCATCGTCATGCATTTCTTCGGCAAGCCGGCGCATTTCCTTCGAGCCGCCGGAAAGGGCGGTGAGCGAATCGCCGATCAGCTTGATGCGCTCCGGCTCCACCGCCTTGTCGTCCTTGTCGACGATGATATCCATGGCGGCCAGCACCATCGTCAGGTTCGCAAGGCGCATGTCGTCGATATGGTTGACGCTCGTCTGGATCTCGCTGGCGCTACGCAGGCTGGCATCGACCCGCATGTTCTCGTACCAGCCGACGCCAAGCATCGTTCCGAAACCGAGGAAGGCCGCGCCACCGAGCGTCCAGAGCCGCTGGCTGACTGACAGGCTCTTGCGCACTGCTGAATTCGTCATGAAAAGACCCCTCCACAAACCGCTCGGGTTTATGTTCTCCTACCCTCATGCGGACGTCCGGGGTTTTTGCCACTCGGCAGACTTCATGTCAGAACGGCTCGATGGAGCCGCACGCATTGCTAAATATAGATATGACGGCTTAAGTCTTTCCTAACGATATGTGCCTTGAGATTGTCTGTTCGCTTCAAAAGCAAATTATTCAAAACACGATGTTTTTCGATCCATGGCAATTTCGGCGGGCAGATTTTCCGCTGTGGATGGCCTCTATCAGTGAGACAATCAATCACGGGTCAGAAAACATATTGTTGAATTGCGCGCGTCCGGTCGGGGCTATAATCACGCGGGGCACAAGGGGTGGGCGGCAGATATCCGCCTGGATCGAGGATCATCCAATGAAGACTTTCCGCATCGCCGTCTGGGTCGGTGTCCTGATACTGGCCGGGTTTCTCGGCGGGTTCTCGTACTATCTCAGCAGATCGGGGAATGTAGTGGCGGAGGCTCCCTTCGGCGTGCCCTTTACCCTGGTCTCCCAGACGGGCCAGCCGATCACCGAGCAGGCGCTGCGCGGCAAGCCGACGGCGCTGTTTTTCGGCTTCACCCATTGCCCGGAAGTCTGCCCGACGACGCTTTTCGAGCTGAACGGCTGGATGGAGAAGGTCGATCCGAAGGGCGACAAGCTCCAGGCGTATTTCGTCACCGTCGATCCGGAGCGCGACACGCCCGAGATCATGAACCAGTACGTTTCCAATGTTTCCAAGCGGATCACCGGCATATCAGGTGCGCCTGACAAGGTCGCCGAGGTCATCAAGGGGTTCCGCGTCTACGCCAAGAAGGTGCCGGTCGACGAGAAGGATCCGAATGGCGACTATACGATGGATCACACCGCCTCGGTCTTCCTGCTCGATTCGGCCGGGCGGTTTTCAGGAACGATCGCCTATGGCGAAAACCCGGACACGGCGGTAAAGAAGCTGGAGAATCTCGTCAGCAAGGGGTGATGGTTTCAGCGTGATGGGGCGTTGGCCCGACCGGCGGCGGGCAACGGAAACGGGAAAGACCGCCTATCGTGAGTGAAATCCGCCTTTACGTGACGACGACCGAAAGCAAGGCCGAAGAGATTCTCGACCTTCTGAGCACGGTCTTCGGCGAAGAAGACTTTGCCATCGGCACCACCGAGATCGATGAGAAGAAGGATATCTGGGAAGCCTCGATCTACATGATGGCCGAGGACGAGGCCGAAGTGCGTTCCCGCGTCGAGGATGCATTGAAGACCACTTTCCCCGATGCCCGGTTGGAGCGGGAGGTCATCCCCGAGGTCGACTGGGTGGTGAAATCGCTGGAGGGGCTGAAGCCCGTCAGGGCAGGGCGCTTCCTGGTGCATGGTTCGCATGACCGCGACAAGGTCCGCCCCGGCGATATCGCCATCGAGATTGATGCCGGCCAGGCCTTCGGCACCGGCCATCACGGCACGACTGCCGGCTGCCTCGAAGTGATCGATGCCGTGGTGCGCTCGCGCCCGGTCCGCAATGCGCTCGATCTCGGGACCGGCAGCGGCGTGCTGGCGATTGCGGTGCGCAAGCTCAAGAACATACCGGTGCTGGCGACCGACATCGATCCGATCGCGACACGGGTGGCGGCCGAGAACGTGCGCCGCAACGGCATCGCGTCGGGCATCGTCACCAGGACCGCGCCGGGCTTTCATTCAACGGCCTTTTCCGAACACGGTCCCTTCGATCTGATCATCGCCAACATTCTCGCCCGGCCGCTGATCCGCATGGCGCCGAAGCTCGCGACGCATCTTGCGCCGGGTGGATCGGTGATTCTTTCGGGCATTCTAGCCGCGCAGCGCTGGAAGGTGATTGCCGCCTATAGCGGCGCACGGCTTCGCCATGTGCGGACCATATGGCGCAATGGCTGGGTGACGATCCACTTCGATCGACCGTAATTTTGCTGGGTTGTTTCTGAGTAGGTGAGCGCCCTAGCCTACGTCACGCTTGCTTGGGGCACCAGGTTCCTTCCCCGCCCCAATGCTGTGCCTGTCACAGGAATGAGCGAGGAGGGGCTTGCGCTCCATCCCCGCGACGCCACGACTTGCACTCTTCCTAAGACAAGAAAAAAGGCGGCGCCGATGGCACCGCCTTGGGCCGGTCTATCCGGCCAATGCCCGCGAGCTCAAGGGGAGGAGCGCTCAAGCGGGCTCTACTGCATTCCAATAGGCCGGTCCGGGAGGGAGGAGACGGACGGGCTTTCAGGCTTAGAACGCGTAGCTGAGGGCGCCCTTGTGGCGCGTAGCGCGCTGGCCGGCGCCGAGCAGCTTGAGGCTGTCCTCGTTCTGCGGGCGGCGGGCGCCGATCACGTGACGCACGGTCTGGCGTTCGCCAGCCTGCACCGGGCTGCTATATGCGAAGCGCGAGAGAGAGGCGGTCATTTCAAGAATTCCTTTGTTTCGGGTTCATCGCGAACCGTTCGATGGCGTCTATATAGCTATTCTGAAATGCGGAGGCAGAGGGTTTTGCTCATGGGAGCCATGCGGCCAATGCATAAAGCGTGCCAAATTACGATTTCGTGTCACAGTTCTGTCAAAATGTTGAGCCGCCCCAAGGGTTTCGACTCGTTTCGTCGCTTTTTCTCCCCATCGGTTGAAATTTCGCTAACATGGCAGCTATCCCATTAACCGGATTCGTCTCAACCATTCGGGTTTCCAGCATGTTCCAGTCTTTCGAGGTCACTTCCACGCCGCAATTCGGCAGGGATCGTGTATCGGCGTTGCGCGCCGGTTTCGATTCGCTCGGCATCGACGCCTTCCTCGTACCGCGCGCCGACGAGTTCAACGGCGAATACGTTCCCGCAGGTTCGGAGCGCCTCGCATGGCTGACGGGCTTTACCGGGTCGGCGGGTATTGCGCTGATCCTGCGCACGCAGGCGATCGTTTTCGTTGACGGGCGCTATGTGACGCAGCTTGCCGAACAGGTCGACGGTTCGGTCTTTTCGGGCGGCGATCTTGTCAATGAGCCGCCGCATGTCTGGCTGGCCGCAAACGGCGCCAAGGGCCTGCGGCTCGGCATCGATCCCTGGCTGCATGCGGGTGCCGAGGTGCGTCGTCTGGAAAAGGCGCTTTCGCAGATCGGCGGCACGCTGGTCTTCCTGCCGCACAATCCGCTCGACAGGCTTTGGAGCGACCGGCCGGCCGAGCCGCTCGGCGCGGTCAGCATCCAGAACGTCGCGCAGGCCGGCGTGCTGGCCAGAGAGAAGATCGCGACAGTTGCGGCCGATCTTTCGAAGAAGAACCTCGCTGCGGTGCTGATCGCCGATCCCTCTTCGGTCGCCTGGATCTTCAATATCCGCGGCGCCGACGTGCCGCACACGCCGCATCCGCTGGCGCGCGCCATCATTCATGCCGACGGCCGAGCCGAGCTCTTCCTCGACAAACGCAAGACGGGCATCGAGCCGGAGGCCTATCTCGGGCAGATCTGCACGCAGCTGCCGCCCTCGGCGCTGGAGGAGAGACTCGCTGCCGTTTCCCGGAATGGCGGCCGCGTGCTGATCGATCCCGATATCGCTTCCTATGCGCTGGCGGAAATCATCCGCCGGGCGGGCGGCGAAGTGGTGGAGGGCGCCGATCCCGCCAAGCTGCCGCGCGCGGTGAAGAATGACGTCGAAATCAACGGCTCGGCCGCCGCGCATCTGCAGGACGGGGCAGCGATGGTGGAATTCCTCTACTGGCTGTCGCAGGAAAAACCCGGCACGGTGAGCGAGATTGTCGCGGCCGAGCGTCTCGAAGCGGCGCGCGCCCGTGTCGGCCAGAGCATGCAGAACCCGCTGAAGGACATTTCCTTCGACACGATTTCGGGTGCGGGCGAACATGCGGCGATCATGCATTACCGCGTGACGACCGAGACCAACCGGATGATCGAGGCCGGCGAACTCTTCCTGATCGATTCCGGCGCGCAATATATCAACGGCACGACCGACATCACCCGCACGGTCGGCATCGGCAGGGTAACCGAAGAGCATCGGCGCTTCTTCACGCTGGTGTTGAAGGGCATGATCGAGATCAGCACGGCGCGTTTCCCGAAAGGCACGCGCGGCTGTGACCTCGATCCGCTGGCGCGCATCGCGCTGTGGCGAGCAGGCGCCGATTTCGCCCACGGCACGGGCCATGGCGTCGGCTCCTACCTCTCGGTGCATGAGGGGCCGCAGCGCATCTCCAGGCTTTCGACGCAGGAACTGCTGCCCGGCATGATCCTTTCGAACGAGCCGGGCTATTACCGGCCCGGCAGCTTCGGCATTCGCATCGAGAACCTGATCTATGTGCGCGGCGCCGAGGAAATCGAGGGCGGCGATATGGCGATGCTCGGTTTCGAGACGCTGACCTTCTGCCCGATCGACCGCAGCCTCGTCATTCCAGAGCTTCTGACCCATGACCAGCTGCATTGGTTCAACGACTACCACCGCCGCACACGCGAGGCGCTGATGCCGCTGATCCACGATCACGATGTCAGGGCATGGCTCGAAAACGCGACGCTGCCGCTGGAATATTGAGAACGGCGTCGACGCGCCGGCGCTGCAGCCCTCAGGCGCCGATCGTGTGGCGCCAGGTCATCACGACGATCCAGGCGGCGACCAGCATCCATGTATGCGAAACGCGCAGGCCGACGAAGAGGGCGACGATCAGCGCCAGTTTCGACTCCCAGCCGCCGATGAAGAAGGCGGGGGCGACCAGCGTCGTCAGCACGGCGGCCGGCACGGCATTCAGCGCCGCCTCCATGCGCGGCGGAATGCTCTTCATTCGGGTGATGAGGATGTAGCCGCCGATGCGGGTGGCGAAAGTGGCGACCGCGGCGGCGAAGATGACGAGCGCCATGTGAAGATCGAATTCCATGGCTCAAACCTCGTGCACTTCGGATTGCAGGGCGTCGGCTTCGAGATCCGGCGCTTGCGGCGGCAGCGGCAGCAGGGCGGCAAGCACGATGCCGACGGCGGCGCCGAGGCTGACATGCCAGGGCGAGCCGACATAGCGATAGGCGAGGACTGATGCGACGGCGCTGACGAGCGCCACGGGCAGAAAATTGTCGCGCTTGCGGAAACCAAGGACGATGCCGAGGAAATAGGCCGGCAGCAGGATATCGAGGCCGATCGCCTTGGGATCGCCGATGAAGCCGCCGAGCATGCCGCCCAGGACGCTGATCAGCACCCAGGGAACGTAGATGATGATGCCGAAACCGAAATACCAGGCGAAGCTGACCGGCAGACCCGACTCGCCGCGTTTCACCGCTGCGGCAAATTGCGGATCGACGAGCAGGAAGAAGGTGAAAAATTTCTGGACCGGCGTGAACTGGCCGATATAGCGCGCCATCGCCGCCGAATAGAGCACGTGGCGGAAATTGACGGCGAGGATCGACAGCACGATCAGCCAGGCATGGACATTGTGGCCGAAGAGTTCGATGCCGACCATCTGGCTGGCGCCGGCATAGACGGTGGCGCTCATGAAGGCGGCTTCGGAAAGCGACATGCCGTTTTCGACGGCCAGCGCTCCGAACAGGGCGCCAAAGGGCGCCGATGCCAGCGCAACGGCAAAGCCGCCCCGCAAACCTTCAACAAAGTCGGCGCGATTCATGTGATCTTGTCCGGTTGGAATTCAGGTTTCCCCTTATGGTCTATGGCTTGCAACGGCAATTGAATTTCCTTGATTGACCAATCGATTTCGCTGAACCATCAAACTTCCGAGTGCATTCGGCCAAGAGGAAACCATGAAGAAGATCGAATTTTCCAAGGAGGCGAAGGCGGCGATCGTTTCAAGCATCCGCCGCTATTTCGAGGCGGAGCTCGACCAGCCGATCGGCGTGCTGCCGGCGGAGTTCCTGCTCGATTTCTTCGCGGACGAGATCGGCGCCCATTATTACAATCAGGGTCTTCGCGATGCGCATGCCGCCCTTCTGAGGAAGATGGAGGACCTGGCGGAAGACATCTATCTGTTGGAGCGCGAGGAGAAGAACAAGGGCACTACCGCATAGTTCTACAGCGTTCCCTACGCATCTGAGAAGGAGCACGGCGCTGTCGCCATAACGGGACGCGGCGGCGCCGCGGCCCGCAAGATCGCAGAGGATCAGCCCTCGCGCTTCATCCGCTCCCGGCGAGCGATTTCGGCCTCCGAGGGCTGCGCCAGCTCGAACGTGCCTGTCTTGATTGCGCCCGCACGCTCATAGACGCTCATGATGACGCCCGTCGTCGATACGCTATTGGCGGTCAGCTTCAGCGCCTCCGGCTTGGCGCCTTGACCGAAGAGGCGTTTGCCCGGGCCAAGCACGAGCGGGAAGGTCTGAAGCCGGAATTCGTCGATCAGGTCGTGCGCCAACAGGGTCTGCAGCAGGCCGCTGCTGCCCTGCGTCAGGAGGGCGGGACCGTCCTCCTGCTTCAGCCGGGCGATTTCGGCAGCGACGTCGCCACGCAAGGCGATAGAATTCTCCCAGTCGAGCGGTTCCGTGGAGCTGGTCGCGACATATTTGGTCACGGCGTTGAAGACCTGGCCGATCGGATCGTCCTTCTCGACGAAGGGCCAATGCGCGGCAAAAATCTCGTAAGTCCTGCGGCCGAGCAGCAGTTCGAAGGGGTCGGTAAAGATCCCGCCCATGAACTGGCTCATCGGCTCGTCCCAATAATTGACGGTCCAACCGCCAAGCGTGAAGCCGCCGGTCGGATCCTCCTGTGGCGCGCCCGGCGCCTGCATGACGCCATCCAGGCTGACGAAGGCTGCAGCAACAAGCTTTCTCATCTCTCAACTCCCATTGTTGGTGTGTTCAGAGCCAAGGACGGATCGGCTTGCACCGATCCGACATTCGACGCGTGGTTTTTTAGGCGCGATCTGACTTAATCTGACAAGACCTTGGCGCTGTCGATGATCGCGATGCCATGCGCCCGCATCTCCTCGATGGCGGCGGCGACACCTTCGGGCGTGATGCCGCGGCTTGCATCCTCGATGAAGCGCACGCGGACACCCGGCATCATCTCCAGCGCGTCGAGCGCGGAGAATTTGACGCAATAGTCGGTCGCGAGCCCGCAGACGTCGAGGTCGGTGATGCCCTGGTCCTCGAGGAAATCGGAAAGGCCGGTCGAGGCATCGCGGTCATTGTCGCGGAAGGCCGAATAGCTGTCGATATAGGGATGCTCGCCCTTCTGCTGGATCAGATCGATCTCTTCCGATCTGAGCGCAGGATGCAGTTCCGCATCGAGCGTACCCTGAATGCAGTGGTCGGGCCACATCATCTGCGGCTTGCCCGAGAGTTCACCCATCTCGAAGGGGGCCGCGCCCGGATGGGCGGAGGCGAAGCTGCCGTGGCCCGGCGGATGCCAGTCCTGCGAGGCGACGATCAGATCGTATTTGCCGCTATCGATCAGCCTGTTTGCGACGGGAATCACCTTGTCGCCATCAGGTACCGGCAGATTGCCGCCCGGGCAGAAGCCGTTCTGAATGTCGACGAGCAGCAGCGCTTTCATCAAGCCCAATCCCTTCGCTTTATTGCAGCGTAAGACGCCAAGCACACTCAATGCATCAACTAGTGGATTTCCAGGCGCGGCGGCGCAAGTGTTAATTCTGGTACTAGCGGTAGTAAGTCGTCAAAGTAGAGAGCTCTAATGCAATCATCGCGATAGTTGGCGGCGGCTCTCGTGTTGAAATGGAATGGAGGGAAGGTTCGTGGATAATCTCCGGATCGCAGACGCGGCCAAAGACGGCGGCGATTGCCGGCAAATCGCTTTGACCGCTAAGACGCTTTTGCGCGGCATCGGTGGATCGAGGCTCCCCCGGCAGAGCCCGGATCTCGGCCGGCTAGATCGCAACCGCGGTGTCGGCTGCGGAATCACCTGCCGCGGCGGAAGCGCCGTAGGTATTGCGGTAGGCCTGAAGCGCCGTCTGCATGTCGCTCAGCACCTTGGTGAGCAGCGGATCGCTATCGCCGGATGTACTGATTTTGCTCGGATCGGCGGCGAGGAATTCCGACTCGGTCAACTTGCCGTCGCCATTCGTATCCATCGCGGCGAAGACACCTTTGGAAGTGTCGTCGCTTTGATCGCTACCGTCGCCCTGATCGTCGCTGTCGTCGGTTTTCTGCATGGACAGCATCAGCGACAGGATGTCGGCGGTGATCTTCTTGACGATGTCGGTACTGCTGTCGTCGCTATCGCCGTCGGTCGCGACCGTGCTTGATGTCGAGGACTGCGATGCGGCGGCGAGCTCGTCCGCCGAAATGACGCCGTCACCGTTCTTGTCCAGGCTTGAAAGCGGAGACTGATACTGTGTCAATGTGCTGCCGAGAGATGAAACACTGGTCACTTGAACCTCCTTCGAAAAGTTCGTCGTGAAGCCCGCCTTTCATGGACGGGCAGTCTCCGGGCTAAGCTGATTTGCGCAAAGCGTCAAAGCGACGTTTTGACAGGGAAGAAGGTGCGATTGACGGCGTGGGGCAACGCACGTTAACCTTTCGGTTACCAAAGCTGTTTCATTGAAATGATTGGCGTTTTTAGCGATCGACGGGTTCGGGCGAGCGAAAGTCCATCTCTGCGAGCGCACGCGATGCCGCCATCGCGGCTTGTTGAAGGGGCAATGGGCGGTGCGCCGGGTCTCCGCCCACTGCGGCATTTCGTCCAGCTTCCCGGAGCGCGATGGCAGATCGATCTTGCTCAGGACTGCGATTTCTGCCTTTCTTGCCGTCAGCTGCAAGCCGGAACCGAAGCCATGTCCGAAGCGGACCCCGACGAAAAGATCGATGCGACCTTCCGCAACGGATCGCTGACGGCGACCGGGATCATCCTCGGTTTCTCCCTCAATTTCATCAGTCTCTGGGTATCCAATCCGAATGACTGGAGCCGCATCGATCTTCTGCCGATGTCGTTCCTGACGGTCGGCATCGCCATTCAGGTGAAGGTGTTTGCCGATCTTCTGGCGCGGGACTCACTGGTGGCTGTCAAATATGACCGGGCTCGCCGGCTTTTCCTGATCGGATTGTCGATCGTCGCCACCGGGATGGGAATTGCCCTGATGAACGATATTCTCGGGCTTGGAAGCATGCGGATGCTCGGCTGAAGGTGCTGACGCAAGGTCAGACGCGTTCGACGAACCCGTCCAGCACCCGCTTCTGTCCGGCCCGGTCGAACTCGATCGTCAGCTTGTTACCTTCGATGCCGGTGATGTTGCCGTTGCCGAATTTCAGATGGAACACGCGATCGCCGAGGGTGAATCGCGACGGTTCCGACGAGGTCGATTTCGCCACCAGCTCGCCGTCGATCGTGCGCCCTTTCGGACCGCTTTCGCCATAGCCGATGCGTTCGACGGCGTGGCCGGAGCGGGTGCCCCAATTGTCGCGGGTGGCGTCGGTCTTGTTGGCCTGGGCGCGTTTCCAGCCTGGGGTGGAATAGGAATTGGCGAAGGGCTCGGCCTTGTCGAAGCGGGACTGGCCGTAGCCGCCGCGGCCGTAACCGCCATAGCTCTGCTCCATTTCGGCGACCTCGACATGGGTTTCCGGCAGTTCGTCGAGGAAACGCGAGGGCAGGGTCGACTGCCAGAGACCGTGGATGCGGCGGTTGGAGACGAACCAGATATGGCAGCGGTGCTTGGCGCGGGTGATGCCGACATAGGCAAGGCGGCGTTCCTCCTCCAGGCCGGCGCGGCCGCTCTCATCCAGCGAGCGCTGGTGCGGGAAGAGGCCTTCCTCCCAGCCGGGCAGGAAGACGGTGTCGAATTCCAGGCCCTTGGCCGAGTGCAGCGTCATGATCGAGACGGCGTCGAGGTTTTCGTTGGTCTCGGCATCCATGACGAGGGAGACATGTTCAAGGAAGCCGCGCATCGACTCGAAGCTCTCCATCGAGCGGATCAGTTCCTTAAGGTTCTCAAGGCGGCCGGGAGCTTCGGCGCTTTTGTCGTTCTTCCACATGTCGGTATAGCCGGACTCTTCGAGGATCTGCTCGGCAAGTTCGGTATGCGGTGTGTTTTCAAGCAGTTCCTGCCATCGGCGGAAAGATTGAATCACGTCGAAGAGAGCCTTTCGCGCCTTCGGTTTCAGCTCGTCGGTCTCGATGATGTCGGCCGCTGCCGCAAGCATCGGGATGTCGCGAGCGCGCGCGTAGTCGTGCAGCGCACGCACCGTCGTATCGCCGAGGCCACGCTTTGGCGTATTGATGATGCGTTCGAAGGCGAGGTCATCGGAGGCTTGAGCGACCAGGCGGAAATAGGCCATGGCATCGCGGATTTCCAGGCGCTCGTAGAAGCGTGGGCCGCCGATGACGCGGTAATTGAGGCCGAGGGTGACGAAGCGGTCTTCGAATTCGCGCATCTGGAAGGAGGCGCGCACGAGGATCGCCATGTCGTTTAAGAGATGCTTGCTGCGCTGGAGCTGCTCGATCTCCTCGCCGATGGCGCGGGCTTCCTCTTCCGAATCCCAGGAGGCGTGGACCTGAACCTTGATGTCGTCCGGATCGGAGCGATCGGTGAACAGCGTCTTGCCGAGCCGGCCTTCATTATGGGCGATCAGATGCGCCGCGGCGCCGAGAATATGTTCGGTCGAACGGTAATTGCGCTCGAGCTTGATCACCTTGGCGCCGGGGAAATCCTTCTCGAAGCGCAGGATATTGTCGACCTCCGCGCCGCGCCAGCCGTAGATCGACTGGTCGTCGTCGCCGACGCAGCAGACATTCTGCGGCTCGCCCTTGGCGCGTTGGGCGAGGAGCCTCAACCACATATACTGGGCGGTGTTGGTGTCCTGGTACTCGTCGACCAGGATATAGCGGAAGCGGCCGTGATATTCCTTCAGGAGATCCGGATTTTTGCGGAAGATCGCGATCGGATGCATCAGCAGGTCGCCGAAGTCGCAGGCGTTCAGCGTCGTCAGGCGGTTCTGATAGGCAAAATAGAGATCGCGGCCGCGGCCATTGGCAAAGGCGCGGGCGTCGCCCTCGGGAATATCGGCAGGCCCGAGGCCTTTATTCTTCCAGGTGTCGATCATACCGGCGAACTGCTTGGCCGGCCAGCGCTTGTCGTCGAGGCCTTCGGCCTGGATCAGCTGCTTGATCAGGCGGACGACGTCGTCGGTATCGAGAATGGTGAAATCGGAGCGCAGGCCGACGAGCTCGCCGTGGCGGCGCAGCAGCTTGACGCCGATCGAGTGGAAGGTGCCGAGCCAGGGCATGCCTTCGACGGCGCCGCCGACGAGCAGCGCAATGCGCTCCTTCATCTCGCGGGCGGCCTTGTTGGTGAAGGTGACGGCGAGGATCTGCGAGGGGAAGGCGCGGCCGGTGTTGAGAATATGGGCAATGCGGGTGGTGAGCACCCGTGTCTTGCCGGTGCCGGCGCCGGCGAGCACGAGGACCGGGCCCTCCAGCGTTTCGACGGCATCTGTCTGCTCAGGATTCAGCCCGGCAAGATAATCCGGCCGCTTGCCGCCGTCGCGGGCCGCCATGGCGCGCGCGGCGAGGCCTCCAGCTGCAATGCTCCCTGTTGCAGGCGCCTTTCCCAACGAAGCCTGAGGCGGCTGCGGCTTGCGCGCCATCTCGCCCGGCTCTTCATCAAAGAAGGGAATATCGTCGAAACTATTGCTCATGGCGCGTAATGTAGTGATTCGGGAAGGAAAGACCAGAAAAGATGTTCTGCTTTCATTCCCAAGTGGCCGCTATCCCAAGCGGGATGCTCTGGGCACTAAGGGCGCCGCGAGCGCGGCTGCGATCGCCATGCCGGCGAACCGGGCGAAAAAATTCAGATCGCAGCCTGTCGGAAGCGATGCCGGCGCGACGTCCTTGAAGCATCGGGCTTCGATCATCGGACGGGGTCCGGATCAATACTCGTCAACAAGGAGGCCGTTTCATGCCGAAGGTCGTTTCAAATCTCTGGTTCGCCGAGCAAGCGCGCGAAGCCGTCGAATTCTACACATCCGTTATCCCCGACTCCCGGATCGGCCGCATCACTATATTGCCGGCGGAAACGCCGAGCGGGCCTCCCGGCAGCGTCGAGCTGATCGAGTTCACGCTCGGCGACCAGGCCTTCCTGGCGATGAAAGCCGGGCCGCTCGATAGCTTCAACCATTCCTTCTCGATCGCGATTCTCCTGGAAAGCCAGGCCGAGATCGATCGGATATGGGAGGCATTCCTCGCCAATGGCGGCACGCCGGAGGCCTGCGGCTGGCTGAAGGATCGCTGGGGCCTTTCCTGGCAGATCGTGCCGCGCATGCTTTCCGAGATGGTCGCCGATAGCGACCGCGAGCGGGCGAGGCGCGTGACCGAGGTGATGCTCGGCATGATCAAGATCGATATCGCCGCGCTGGAAAAGGCGTTCAACGGCTGAGTCGCGCCGGTGGCATATCGTTACGAAAAACGGGCGCATGGCTGTGATGCGCCCGTCTTTATCATGTCAGGCGCGGATGGGTATGCGCTGTCCAGCATCGACTTTGCGCAGATTGGCTGCCAAGCGTCGATTTTTCCAGGGCTCGAATCACGGGCGACATTGCACACCCTTTTCATCTTTCTGTCACGTCGCGAAATGTGCTGATACCGCAAAAGCCCTTTTCTCAACTACAATAAGAAACAGTTTCGTAGAGTAAAAAAATAACCGGTGCATGCACGTTTTTGTGCATTGCCAGAAACAGCCGGTGAGCGTGGAATATACCTGCGAAACTATTGATTCTTAGGAATGTCGTGGCCATCTCCTTTGGTATGACGACCTAGAGCCTGTGGCAGTAACCTTGAATGGAGGGCCCATGCTGAGCGAATCCGTATTTGATGCGTTCACCCGCAGTTATGATGCGCGCCGCGAGACCGATATGTCGATCGCGGAGTATCTCGACCTTTGTAAAAAAGAACCGCTTGCCTATGCCAATGCGACCGAGCGGCTGCTCGCCGCGATAGGCGAGCCGCAGATGGTCGATACCGCCAGGGACGCGCGCCTCGGCCGGATTTTCATGAACCGGACCATCCGGATCTATCCCGCCTTTGCCGGCTTCCACGGCATGGAAGAGACAATCGAACGCATCGTTTCCTTCTTCCGGCATGCAGCCCAGGGGCTCGAAGAGCGCAAGCAGATCCTCTATCTGCTCGGCCCGGTCGGCGGCGGCAAGTCATCGCTGGCGGAGCGGCTAAAGCTGCTGATGGAGGTTCATCCGATCTACGTGCTGAAGGCCGGTGACGAGATCAGCCCCGTTTTCGAAAGTCCGCTCAACCTCTTCGACCCGGACACGATGGGATCGCTCCTGCAGGAGCAATACGGTATTCCCCTGCGTCGCCTGAACGGACTGATGAGCCCGTGGTGCCTGAAGCGACTCGACGATTTCGGCGGCGATATCTCCCGCTTCCGCGTCGTCAGAGTACAGCCTTCGCGGCTGCGCCAGATCGCCATCGCCAAGACCGAGCCTGGAGACGAGAACAATCAGGATATCTCGTCGCTGGTCGGCAAGGTCGATATCCGCAAGCTGGAGACCTATTCCCAGAACGATCCCGATGCCTACAGCTATTCGGGCGGCCTCAACCGCGCCAATCAGGGCGTGCTCGAATTCGTCGAGATGTTCAAGGCGCCGATCAAGATGTTGCATCCGCTGCTGACGGCGACGCAGGAGGGGAACTATATCGGCTCCGAGAATATCGGCGCCATACCCTTCTCCGGCATCGTTCTTGCGCATTCGAACGAGGCGGAATGGCAGACCTTCAAGGCCAACAAGAACAACGAAGCGTTCATCGACCGTATTTGCGTCATCAAGGTGCCCTATTGCCTGCGCGTGACGGAAGAGCAGAAGATCTACGAGAAGCTGATCGAGGGATCCGAACTCGCCGATGCGCCATGCGCCCCGGCGACGCTCGAAATGCTGGCCCGCTTCTCCGTGCTTTCACGCCTGCGCAAGCATGAGAATTCGACGTATTTCTCGAAGATGCGCACCTACGACGGCGAAAGCCTGAAGGAGACGGATCCGCGCGCCCGCAGTGTCCAGGAATATCGGGATGCCGCCGGCATCGACGAGGGCATGGACGGCATATCCACCCGCTTCGCCTTCAAGGTGCTCGCCTCCACCTTCAACCACGACACCACGGATATCGGCGCCGATCCGGTTCATCTGATGTATGTGCTGGAGCAGTCGATCCGCCGCGAGCAGTTTTCCGACGATGTCGAGAAGCGCTATCTGGAGTTCATCAAGGCCGATCTTGCGCCGCGTTACGCAGAGTTCATTGGAAATGAAATCCAGAAGGCCTATCTTGAATCCTATGCGGACTACGGACAGAACCTGTTCGACCGCTACGTGGACTATGCCGATGCCTGGATCGAAGATGTGGACTTCAAGGATCCCGATACTGGCCAGCTTCTCGACCGCGAGCTCCTCAACCAGGAACTGACGAAGATCGAAAAGCCGGCGGGAATCGCCAATCCGAAGGATTTCCGCAACGAAATCGTCAAGTTCTGCTTGAGATCGCGGGCAGCCAACGGCGGAAAGAATCCGTCATGGACGAGCTACGAGAAAATCCGGGAAGTCATCGAAAAGCGAATGTTCTCGCAGGTCGAAGATCTTTTGCCGGTCATTTCCTTCGGATCGAAGAAGGATTCCGAAACGGAAAAGAAGCACAGCGAATTCGTCTCGCGCATGGCCGCGCGGGGTTACACCGAGAGGCAGGTTCGACGCCTTGTGGAATGGTACATGCGCGTCAAACAGGCAAGTTAATGCGGAGCCATTATGCACATTGTCGACCGGCGGCTGAATCCGCGCGGTAAAAGTCTGGAAAATCGGCAGCGGTTCCTTCGACGCATGAAGGGCGCCGTGCAGCAGGCGGTCAAACGTTCTCTGCAAAACCGCAACATTCGCGATGTGCTCGACGGCGGGGAAATCAGCCTGCCGATCGATGGGATGGCCGAACCGAACTTGCGAAGGGGCGACGGCGGCATCCGCGATCATATCCTGCCTGGAAACAGGGCCTTCGTCGAAGGCGACATTCTTCCGCGCCCGCCGGGGAGCAGGGGCGGAAAACCCAAGGATGCGGGCGAGGGCGACGGCGAGGACGGCTTCCGTTTCGTGCTCACGCGCGAGGAATTCCTCGATGTGTTCCTGGACGATCTGGAACTGCCCGACCTTGCCAAGCGGCGCCTGGCCGAAACCGAGGAGGAAACGCCCTTCCGTGCCGGCTATTCCGTGTCGGGATCGCCGTCCAACATCGCCGTCGGCCGCACGACCAGGCTCGCGATGATGCGCCGTGTCGCGCTTGGCCGTCCGCGCCGCGAAGAAATCGAAGCCCTGCAGCGGCAGATCGAGGAATGCGAGGACGACGAGAGCCGCCTGACGCTTGAGGCAAAACTCAAATCCCTGACGGAAAAAAGCCGGCGCATTCCCTATATCGATCCGCTCGACGTGCGGTATCGCCGCTTCGAAAACGAGCCGAAGCCTGTGGCGAAGGCCGTGATGTTCTGCCTGATGGACGTCTCCGGCTCGATGTCGGAACACATGAAGGACCTGGCGAAGCGTTTCTATCTGCTGCTCTACCTCTTCCTGTCGAAGCGTTACAAGAAAGTGGAGATCGTCTTCATCCGCCATACCGACAAGGCCGAGGAAGTCGACGAGGAAACCTTCTTTTATGGCCCGGCAACGGGCGGCACGCTGGTCTCCAGCGCGCTGGCGGCAATGCGGGCGATCATCGCGGCGCGTTTCGATCCGGCAGAATGGAATATCTATGGCGCCCAGGCCTCGGATGGCGACAATGCCCATTCGGACGGGAACCTGAGCGGGCAGCTGCTGCGCGAGATTTTGCCGCTGTGCCAGTATTTCGCCTATATCGAGGTTGGCGAAGAGGGCGGCGACTCCTCCGTATCCCGCTCACCGCTTTGGATGCTCTATGACGGGATCCGTTCCGAGCTGCAGCCGCTTTCGATGCGCAAGGTCTGCCGGCGAAACGAAATATTCCCGGTTTTCCACGATCTCTTCCAGAAACGTGACGCACAGTCGAAGGTAACGCCATGACCATGACGATGAGGCCACGAGAGCGGCTATTGTTCGAGGGGGCCGACTGGGACTTTTCAACACTCCAGCGCATCCACGACGCCTGCGAGGACATCGCGCTTAACGAACTCGGCCTCGACGTCTATCCGAACCAAATCGAAGTCATCACCTCCGAGCAGATGCTGGATGCCTATTCCTCAACCGGCATGCCGCTCTTTTACCGCCATTGGTCCTTCGGCAAACACTTCGCGCATCACGAAACTTTCTATCGCCGGGGGATGCGCGATCTTGCTTATGAGATCGTCATCAACAGCTCTCCCTGCATTTCCTACCTGATGGAAGAGAACACGGCGACGATGCAGACGCTCGTCACCGCGCATGCGGCCTTCGGCCACAACCATTTCTTCAAGAACAATTATCTCTTCAAGCTCTGGACCGATGCGGAGGGCATCCTCGATTACCTTGATTTCGCCAAGGGTTATATCACGCGCTGCGAGGAGCGTTACGGCGAGACGGCCGTCGAGCGCACGCTCGATGCAGCCCATGCGCTGATGTCGCACGGGGTGCATCGATACGCGGGCAAGACCACCATCGATCTTCGCCAGGAGGAGAAGCGGCAGCAGGAGCGCCGCGCCCACGAGGAACAGATGTTCAACGACCTGTGGCGCACGGTTCCCGTCGGCAAGGCCAAAAAGGCGAGCGACAGCGGCCTGGATAAGCGCCGCGCCGCCCTCGGTCTTCCGCAGGACAACATCCTTTACTTTCTCGAGAAAACGGCGCCGCGGCTGCAGCCGTGGCAGCGCGAGATCCTTCGCATCGTCCGCCACGTCGCGCAATATTTTCATCCGCAGCGCCAGACCAAGGTGATGAACGAGGGAACCGCCACCTTCGTCCACTACCAGATCATGAACCGGCTTCACGAGCGAGGGCAGATCAGCGACGGAAACTTCCTGGAATTCCTGAAGTCGCACGCCAATGTGGTGTTCCAGCCGAGTTATGACGACCGGCGGTTCTCGGGATTCAACCCCTATGCGCTTGGTTTTGCGATGATGCAGGATATCGAGAGGATCGTCACGGCGCCGACGGAAGAGGACCGCGCATGGTTTCCCGATATCGCCGGACGAGGCGATGCGATGGCGGTGCTGCGCGACATCTGGGCCAACTACCGGGACGAGAGCTTCATCAGCCAGTTCCTGAGCCCGAACCTGATCCGGCAGTTGCGGTTGTTCCATCTCTACGACGATCCGGAACAGACCGAGGGGATACTGGTTTCGGCGATCCACAATGAGCGCGGATATTTGCGCATCCGCCGCCAGCTCTCCCGCGAATACGATATCGGCTGGACCGACCCGGCAATCGATATCGTCGATGTCGACCTCGCCGGCGACCGCCGCCTGTTGCTGCAGCACATCGTCGTGAATGGCTGCTACCTTCAGGAAAATGACACGAAACTCGTCCTGCAGCATCTCGCCGATCTCTGGGGCTACGACGTCTTGCTTCAGGAAATCGACAGCTCCAGCACGGTGGCGAGAGAACACACGGCGAGCCCGCGCAAAATCGTTCAATAATCAGCCGTTATGCTGACGGGCGATAATCAACAATTATCGGTGGCAACAAACACAAAGCCTTAGTAGTTTATCGCCGTTGCAATCGCCCACCTGATCTCGGCCAGTTTCACCCTTTGCAGCGATCTTTCCCGGCGGGCGGATAGCGCGGAGACGAGAGACCATGAGTGAAACGCGGCGCAAGCTGACGACGATCTTCTGTGCTGACGTGCAGGACTATACGCGGCTGATGGGGGCTGACGAGGAGGGCACGCTTGCCAGCCTGAAGCGCTGCCGCGAGGCGATGGGGCGCCTGATCGAAAGCCATGGCGGCCGCGTCATCAATACCTGGGGCGATGGGCTGATCGCCGATTTCCCGAGCGTGGTCGAAGCGGTGCGCGCGGCCGTCGACACCCAGAACGAACTCGCGGGCTTCAACGCCCGCCGCCCGGCCGACGGGCGCATGCTCTTCCGCATCGGCATCAATCTCGGCGACGTCATCGTCGAAGGCGACGATATTTATGGCGACGGCGTGAATATCGCGGCGCGGTTGCAGGCTTCGGCGGCGGCCGGCGGCATCGTCATATCGAGCACCGTTTACGACCAGGTCCGCAACAAGGTGGCTGTGGGTTTCGAGTTTCTCGGGCCGCTGATGGTGAAGAACGTCGATGAAGGCGTGCCGAGCTATGCGGTGAAGATCGGCGACGCCAGGGATGAGACGCCGCCTGCTGGAAGATCCGGTCCGGCGCGACCGCAGCCGGCGGCGGTTATGCCGGCTGATATGGCCGAGGTAAGGCCGGCACCGGGCGGACGCAGGCTGTACGGGGTGCTTGGCGTCATCGCCGTGGTCCTGATCGGCATCAACCTTCTATCGTGGCAGGGCGTTTTCTGGGCGCGCTTTCCGGTGCTTGCGCTCGCCGTTGTCGCGGCACTCGCCTGGAATCGCGACCAGACCCGGTTCCACCGGAAGATCACCTTGCTGGCGATCCTGGCGCTCGGCTTTGTCAGCATCAACCTCTTCACCTGGACGGGGCAGTTCTGGGCGGTGTGGCCGATCCTCGGGATTGCCGCCGCAATG
Source organism: Rhizobium anhuiense bv. trifolii (assembly GCF_024346605.1). Lineage (NCBI taxonomy): Bacteria > Pseudomonadati > Pseudomonadota > Alphaproteobacteria > Hyphomicrobiales > Rhizobiaceae > Rhizobium > Rhizobium anhuiense. Next base: position 3,456,966 of record NZ_CP098803.1, on the reverse strand, counting down.
GGCCTGCGATGGTCGATGCGCCGATAGGCACCAACCCGCATCGCCAGAGATTGGATACGGCATCTCTCCCGAAATCGACGGCGTCAAAGACATGCGTGAGTGTCCGTTCAAGCAAAAGTGAGCGGCCGGGTTATTTCCATTCTTTGCTGATATTACAAATCGGTAATGCCGGCTGCTTATGCTTGCCGGTAAACTGTAAACGCGCGATATTGTCGCATCAGACGGGACTCTCGATCCCGCGGCGCCTCTTTCGACCGACCCTGGTCCAACCTCGAGTCCCTCTGGAGACGTGAATGGCCTTTTGGAAGCAGTTTATACTGTCGCTCGTCGTCATCATTGCCGGCTTTGCCGCGTGGGTTTTCCTTGTGCCTGGCGCCGGCGATACGATGCGCGATGCAGGTATTCCAGAGAGCATCGTTTCCAAGATCGCGCCGAAGGCCGAGGAGACGGCGGATGCCGATGCTCCCGGCCGGGCGCAAAGTCAGCAGCGCGGTGAGGGACAAGGCCAGAGCCAGAACCGCCGCAATGGCGGCGGGCGCAACAGCGCCATCCTCGTCGCGACGCAAGCCGTCGTCCAGGGCGTCGTCAACGATCGGCTGAATGCCATCGGCACGGGTGACGCGATCCGTTCGGTTGCGGTCACGCCGCAGGCATCGGGCACAATCCGCGAAATCCTCATCAAGTCGGGCGACAGGGTGAAGGCCGGGCAGGTGCTGGCCAAGCTCGACAGCGAAGAGCAGGTGATCGCCCGCGGCCAGGCGGATGTGGCGGTCAAGGCCGCCGTCGAGAAATCCAATCTCTATCACAACATCAAGTCCAGCGTGTCGCGCATGGATGTCTTCGATTCCGAGATCGCCGAGCAGGGCGCGCGGCTGCAGCTGCAGGCTGCCGAGCTCAATCTCGCACGGCGCAACATCACAGCCCCGATCGACGGCATCGTCGGCATCGTGCCGGTCAATATTGGTGACAACGTCACGACGAGCATCCCGATCGTCACCCTCGACGACCGTTCGGAAATCCTCGTCGACTATTGGGTGCCGGAGCGCTTCGCCAATACAGTGTCGGTCGGCCAGCCGGTCGAGGCGATGTCGGTCGCAAGGCCGGGACAGGTGTTTTCCGGTGTCGTCGAAGCCGTCGACAACCGCATCGACGCGGCAAGCCGCACGCTTCGCCTGCGCGCCCGGATCGACAACAGCTCCGATGAGCTGCGTGCCGGCATGTCCTTCAGCGTCAGCATGAAATTTCCCGGCGACAAATATCCGGCCGTCGACCCGGTCGCCGTGCAGTGGGATTCGCAGGGTTCCTTCGTCTGGCAGGTGACCGACGACAAGTCGCATAAGGTGCGCGTCAGCGTCGTGCAGCGGAATCCCGATTTCGTGCTCGTCAAAGCCGACCTTAAGGACGGCGACAAGATCGTAACGCAGGGCCTGCAGCGTGTGCGGGAGGGCGGGGCGGTGCGTATCAGCGCCGATGTCGCATCCACTGCGGAGGTCGCGACCCAATGAGCGTGACCGAGATTCATCAGGACAGGGCCTCGGGCAAGCAGAGCTTCACCGCACTTTTCGTTCGCCGGCCGATCCTGGCGCTGGTGTTCAACACGCTGATGGTCGTCGCCGGCCTTGCGGCTTATGTCGGCGTCGAGGTGCGCGAACTGCCGGATGTCGACCGTCCCGTCGTCACCGTGCGCACCACCTTCGACGGCGCATCGCCGCAGACGATCGACCAGGAACTGACCAAGGTGATCGAGGGGGCGGTTGCGCGCGTCAGCGGCCTGAAGTCGATCTCGTCGACCTCTTCCTTCGGCCAGAGTCGGGTGACGCTGGAATTCTCCGATGCGATCGATCTGGCGGTCGCCGCCAACGACGTGCGCGACGCGATCGGCCGCGTCACCCAGAACCTGCCGGATGAGGCGGATGCGCCGCAGATCGTCAAGGCGGATTCGGATTCCTCGGCGATCATGCGCCTTGCCGTCACCTCCACCAAACTCAACATGGACGACCTGACACAGCTCGTCGAAAACGAGGTGATCGATCGCCTCGCCTCCGTCGATGGCGTTGCCGATGTCGAGGAATATGGCGACCAGGAGAAGGTTTTCCGCGTCGATGTCGACCAGGGCGCGCTGGCCAGCCGCGGGCTGACCATCGGCGACCTGACGAAGGCGCTCGACAATGCGGCCCTCGACGTGCCGGCCGGCTCGCTGAAAAGCAAGACGCAGGATATCGTGGTGCGCGCCACCGCCAATCTGCAGACGCCGGCGGATTTTTCCAACGTCATGCTGCAGGATCGTATTCGGCTCGGTGATGTGGCGACGGTGACGCTTGGGCCGCGCGACGGTGAAACGGCGCTGCGCTCCAACGGCAAGCCGGGCATCGGCCTCGGCATCATTCGCCAGGCGCAGTCGAATACGCTGAACATCTCGACCGGCATCAAGGCCGCTGTCGACCAGCTATCGAAGACGTTGCCCGAGGGCACGAGGATCGCCATAACCAGCGACGACGCCGTCTTCATCCAGGGCGCGATCCACGAGGTGGTGCTGGCGCTGGTGCTCGCCGCCGTCATCGTCACCGCCGTCATCTATCTCTTCCTGCGCGACTGGCGCGCGACGCTGATCCCGGCGGTCAGCATGCCGGTGGCGCTGATCGGCACGCTGGCGGCAATTTATATGGTCGGCTTCTCGATCAACATCCTGACGCTGCTTGCCATCGTGCTGGCGACCGGCCTCGTCGTCGACGATGCGATCGTCGTGCTCGAAAATATCGTGCGCCGGCGCGCCGAAGGCATGGGGCCGCGCGCGGCCGCCGTGCTCGGCACGCGCGAGGTGTTCTTCGCCGTCATCGCCACGACGGCGACGCTGGCGGCGGTGTTCATTCCGCTCTCCTTCCTGCCGGGACAGGTCGGCGGCCTTTTTCGCGAATTCGGCTTCGTGCTCGCCTTCTCGGTCGGGCTGTCGTCGATTGTGGCGCTGACGCTGTGTCCGATGCTTGCCTCGCGCATGCTGACCAAGCCGGTTCTCGAGGATCACGGCGCGCTCGGCCGTTTCGGCGGGGCGCTTGCCGGTCTCTATAAATGGGCGCTGCACGGCTGCCTCAACGCGCCCTTCGTCGTCATCCTGTTTTCGGTAATCTTTGCCGGCGCGGCGGTCATCGCCTTTTCCACAGTCAAGAGCGAGCTGACGCCCGAAGAGGACCGCTCGATGGTGATGATGCGGCTGACGACGCCGCAGGGATCGAGCCTCGAATATACTCGCGACAAGATGCAGCTCGTCGAGGAATATCTGCAGCCGCTGGTCGACAGCGGCGACATCCGCAACGTCTTCTCGATCTCAGGCCAGGGCGGTTCTTTGAATAGCGGCTTCATGGTGCTGACACTTGCTCCCTGGGGAGAGCGTCAGAGGACGCAGGCGGAGATCGTCGGCGACATCAACCAGGCGGCATCAAGGGTGCCGGCGCTGCGCGGCAATGCCATCTCCTCCAACAGCCTGCGCATCCGCGGCGCCGGCAGCGGCGTGCAGATGGCGCTGATCGGCAATGATCACGAGGCGCTGACGGCGGCAGCCGCCAAGCTGGTTCAGGCGCTCGAGGCCACCGGCCAATACGATACGCCGCGCCTGACCAACGAGCCGAGCCAGGCGCAGGTATCGGTGGCGATCGACCGCGAGCGTGCCTCCGACCTCGGCATCGACATCACCGGGCTTTCGACGGCGATCCAGTCGCTGCTCGAAGGGCGCTCGGTGGTCGACGTCTTCGTCGACGGCGAATCCTATCCCGTGCTTCTGACCTCGACGACGCGGCCGATCGACGATCCGACCGACCTCGAGAACGTGTTCCTGAAGACCGGCGACGGCAAGATCGTGCCGATGTCGGTCATCGCCACGATGAAGGAAGGTTCGGTTGCGCCGCAGCTCAACCGCGAGCAGCAGCTCGCTTCGGTCGCGATCACGGCCGGCCTCAGGAACGGCATGTCGCTCGGCGATGCGGTCAAGCAGGTCACAGCGCTCGCCGAGCCGCTGTTGCCGGCAGGCTCCCGCCTGTTGCCGCTTGCTGAAGCGGCGACGCTCGAGGAGAATTCGAGCGGCATGGCGCTGACCTTCGGCTTCGCCATCGTCATCATCTTCCTGGTATTGGCCGCGCAGTTCGAAAGCGTGCTGTCCTCGCTGATCATCATGTCGACGGTGCCGCTCGGCCTTGCCTGCGCCGTTTTCGCGCTGGTGATCACCGGCTCCAGCCTCAACATCTACAGCCAGATCGGTCTCGTGCTGCTCGTCGGCGTCATGGCCAAGAACGGCATCCTGATCGTCGAATTCGCCAATCAGCTGCGCGACCGCGGCGAGGACGTGCGGTCCTCGATCGAGAAAGCTTGCGCGCTACGCCTTCGCCCGGTGATGATGACGATGATTGCCACCATCCTCGGCGGCGTGCCGCTGGTCTTTGCCCATGGCGCGGGCGCCGAAGCACGCGTCGCGCTTGGCTGGGTGATCGTCGGCGGTCTCGGTTTCGCGACGCTGGTGACGCTGTTCATCACGCCGGTCGCCTATCTGCTGCTTGCCCGCTTCGCCAAGCCGCACGCCCATGAGGAAGCGCGCCTGCACGAAGAGATGGCGGTCGCCACACGGTCGCGCACTGCCCCCGACGATGAGCAGCTACAGGCTGCCGAATAAGGCTTCCATCCGATTTTGCAACGCCGCCGTACCTCGTCCGGCGGCGTTTCTTATGGTGTACGAAACCTTGAAAAATAAGATGAATTACTTCTGAAGTTTAGCCGTTTGTTAAGCATAAACGGCAATGATTGCTCCAGACACCGACTGGTCTTCTTCGTTTCTTGAAGGCCGCAGCGCTGAAGCGTCAGCGACCCCGGACATGAGCGTCCGCGCGGCACGGTTCATTTTTGTACAGTTTGCGTCTGTTGAGTTTTTGGAGTCTAGTTCCCGTGAGTATTTATCAGCGCGTTTCCGTGGACGCGGCGCTTCATGTGCTGCGCGATATCAATCGGAACATGGCCGTCACTCAAAATCACATCACGACGGGCATGCGTGTTGCAAAAGCCAGCGACAATGCCGTCTACTGGTCGGTCGCCACAACCGCGCGAACCGATAACAAGGCGATTTCAGCGATCCAGGATGCGCTCGGCATGGCGGCGGCGACGATGGGAACGGCCTATACCGGCGTTCAGGACGTCATCGACGTCGTCTCCGAGATCAAGGCGAAGCTGGTCGCCGCAACGGAAGATGGTGTCGACAAGAACAAGATCAACGAAGAGCTCAAGCAGTTGCAGGAGCAGTTGCGCAGCGTCTCGGAAGCGGCGACCTTCAACAGTGACAACTGGGTGGTCCTCAATAACGATGCGACCCCGACGCAGCCGCGCCAGATTCCGGCCTCCTTCATTCGCAATGCCGACGGCACTGTCTCGGTCGGCATGCTGAGCTACCATATCGATACGACGCCGAGCGGAAGCACGTCCTCCAAGGATGCGCGCTATCTGATCGATGATCGCGCCACCGGTTCGGGTGAATACGGTGTGCTGACGTCGGCCTATTTCGCCACCGAGCTCGGCGCCTCGCAGAACTACGTGCTGATGACGAGCAAGAACGGCACCACCACCGGCCAAGTGGTGATCTCGCTTTCGGACACCACGACGAAAGGACAGGTCAGCGAAATGATCAGCGTCGTCGATGCAGCGCTGACGCAGCTGACGACGGTCGGCTCGGCTTTCGGCGCGCTGGAGAAACGCATCAACCTGCAGAACGATTTCGCTGGCAAACTGCACGATAACATCACCGCCGGCATCGGCCGGCTCGTCGATGCCGACATGGAAGAGGAGTCCAGCAAGCTCAAGGCGCAGCAGACGCAGCAGCAACTCGGCCTGCAATCGCTGAACATCGCCAATGCGACTTACGATACGGTCAGGCAGTTGTTCCAGAATTTCTAAGAGTGCGATCCCACTCTCCCTCATTCCGGTGACGAGCACAGGAATGAGGGAGGAGAAGTGGCGGCTCCAACAACGCACTATGGAGACGTCAGCCGATGACGGCAATCAAGGGCGCACTACTCGCTAAAACTGGTGATATCCGCGCATTCCCGCAACATGGCTTCTGTTTCGGCGCCTGAAATTCCCCTATCAAGAGAGCATCTTCATTTTCTTGCCGCAATCCTTGCCATTTGCTCGCATCAGTTCGAACGGAGACCGTCCTGTCCATGATCAAGAAATTCATACTTCTGGCTGTTGCAGCAAGTTATCTCAGTGCCTGCACGACGACCGATCCCTATACCGGTGAGCAGAAGGTTTCCAATACGGCCGGCGGCGCTGCGCTTGGCGCCCTCGGCGGTGCCCTCGTCGGTGTGGCTGTTGGCGGCGGCGGCCACGGCAAGCGTAATGCGGCATTGATCGGCGCAGGCGTCGGGGCTCTCGCCGGTGGCGCGATCGGCAATTACATGGACCAACAGGAAGCCGAGCTTCGTGCCCAGCTCGAAGGCACGGGCATTTCGGTGACCCGCAACGGCGACAACATCATCCTCAACATGCCCTCGAACATCACCTTCGACGTCGACCAGGATGCGGTGAAGCCGGGCTTCTATCCGACGCTGAATTCGGTGGCGATCGTACTGCGCAAGTTCAACCGGACGCTGATCGACGTCAACGGCCATACGGATTCGACCGGCAGCCTGCAGCACAATCAGGATCTGTCGCAGCGCCGCGCGCTTTCGGTTGCCGATTATCTCGGCGGCCAGGGCATCGACCAGCGCCGCGTCTCCGCCGTTGGTTTCGGCCCGTCGCAGCCCGTCGCCTCCAATGCGAGCGAGGCCGGCCGCGCACAGAACCGCCGCGTCGAAATCCAGATCGCGCCGATCACGCAGGGCTGATCGCACGCTTTCCCAGACAACACGAAGGCCGGGTCATTGCCCGGCCTTTTTCATTCCAATCTTTACGTCAGTGCTGCATCGTCGCGCCCTTGGTGATCTTGTCGACGATCTTCTTTTCGGCGCGCAGCGCGATACCGACCACCTTGGCATCTTCGGGCGCGAATTCGGCGAAGACGGCGCGGTTGGCGGCGTCGTGGCCGGTTGCAAACATTTCCTCGATGAACAGCGAGGCGGTGACATCGCGCTCCAGCGCACGGCGATGGATGGCTGACATCGTCGCCTCCTCGGCGGAGAGCACGATGATCGGTTGGATCGACAGCGGATTATAGAGATTGCCGGCGCGGTCTTTGTAGGGTTCGCCGATGATTTCGGGGTGTCCGCCGGCGATGCCTGTCATCAGGAAGGCGGTGACGTTCAGTTTCTGCCAGCCGGCAAGATTGTTTCGCAGGACGACGGCAATTTTGGTATCAAACATCGGATGGTCTTTCACCTCGGGTTAAGGAGTATCGGGCGCGTTGAGCCAGGATTTACATCCGCAGGCCTTCGAAGGTCTTGAACGTTTGTGCGCGGGACCATCCGGCAACGCCATCCTGGCCGCGCCGGCCTTTCCCGGCATCGAGCGCATCGAGGCGCAATTCTCGGGCAATGCCTTCGAGCCGCACCGGCACGACACCTATGCACTCGGGGTCACACTGAAGGGCGTGCAGACCTTCCGCTATCGCGGCGAACAGCGCTTCAGCCTGCCGGGGCAGGTGATCGTGCTGCATCCCGACGAGGAACACGACGGTGGGGCGGGGACGGAGGATGGGTTGCAGTACCGCATGCTCTACCTGGAACCATCGCTGCTTCTCGAATGCCTGGAGACGGATGGCGCAGGCCTGCCTTTCGTCGACGAACCTGTCATCAGCGATCCGGTGCTGGCGGGCGTGCTGCTCGCGGCGCTCGGCGAACTCGATCGCGAACTGGACGAACTTTTCGTTGACGATTTCCTGTCGCGGGTGACGGGCGGGCTGTCACGGCATGCGCGTATGCCGCGCCGGCCGCTCGGCCTCGTCGCCTGGCGGCAGGCGCGGGCGGCGCGGGATTATCTCGAGGCGCATGCGACCCGGGCGGTGCGTTCAGGCGAGTTGGAAGCGGTGACGGGGCTCGACCGTTTCGCGCTGTCGCGGCATTTCCGGGCGGCCTTCGCCACCAGCCCGCATCGCTACCTCTTAATGCGGCGGCTGCAGCAGGCGCGGGCGATGATCGGCGCGGGCGAGGGGATTTCCGATGTGGCGGCGGCGACCGGCTTTGCCGATCAGAGCCATCTCAATCGCCATTTCAAGAAGGCCTACGGCATGACGCCCGGCCAGTGGGCAGCGCTCGCGCATAATTCCGCGCAGCGTTCTATGCGGGATTTTCCGCAAGGCCGGAACGGCGTGCGATGAAGCGGGCGAGCATCGGCCCGATCATCAGGATCACCAGGAAACGGCCGGTCTGCATCGCCATCACGAAGGGTACGTCGACATCGCTGGAGGCGGCGATAATGGCGACGGAATCGGCGCCGCCAGGGCTTGTGGCGAGATAGGCGGTCAGCGGATCGATGCCAGCGAAGACGTGAAGCGCTGCGGCCATGCAGCCGCAGAGCGCCATCAGCAGCACGATGCAGGCCGATACCCTCGGCAGGGCACGCGCAACGTGCTTGAGGATCGAGCGGGTGAAACGCAGGCCGATGCTCCAGCCGACCAGTGCATAGGCGATGGCGAGCAGCCACATCGGCAGCTCGATCTTCAGGAGACCCATGCCCTGGAGCAAGGCGCCGAGAAAGAGCGGTGCGATGATCGTGCCGCCCTGGAGGCGCAGGCGCCGGACGCCATAGGCACAAAAGGCGGCAAAAGCCATCGTCGCAGCGAAGGCCGGCCAGTCAATCTCGGGAAAGAGGACAAGCGGCGGCGGCTCGCCGCCGTCGGCCGCCACCCACAGGCGCGAGATCACCGAGGCGCCGACGGCGACGAAGACGACGCGGAGATATTGCATGAAGGCGACGAGGCGGGCATCGGCGCCATAGGCTTCCGACATGATGACCATGGCGGAAGCGCCGCCCGGCGAGGAGCCCCAGACGGCAGTCGTTCCCGGCAGCACCTGCCAGCGCGTCAGCAGCCAGCCGAGGCCGGTGGCGATGGCGATGACCGAGAAAATGAACAGCAGGAAGAGCGGCGCTTCCTTCGCCATGGTGCCGAGAATGTCGGGGGTGATGGTGCGCGCCATCATCAGGCCGACGAGGACCTGGCCGAATTGCAACGGCCAGAAGGGCACGCGAAGCTTTCCCTTGCCGACGGTCAGCGCCAGAAGAATGGCCGCAACCATCGGGCCGATCAGCAGCGAGGCGGGCAGGGCGAAGAGTTCGAGGAAGATGACGAGAGCTGTGGAAAGCGCCAGCAGCAGCGCCCATTTCGGCAGGCCGGCATCCCGCAGCAGGCGGCTCGCGTCGCTGAATGACATGATCCCCGTGTCTTTTTCTGGCCGGCGCCAAGCCCTGAGGCTGAAGATGGGAGGGGGCTCCGGCATGACGAAGAGAGGCCGGCTGCAAGAGCCGGCTGGCGCGGGTCCGATATAGGCGGGTGGAAGACGAACGGTCAATTGCGAAATCTGGCTTCTCGGCGCCTGGGAATGCGAAATTGATTCATATAGCTTTTGTAAGCTATTGTTTTCATGGAGGTTGACTTCCGAAGCCACTGAGCGGTTTCGGTTGAGCTGCCCTCAAAAACGCACGTGGCTGACGAGGAAATCGAGCAGTGCGCGGACCCGTGCCGGCAGCAGCCCACCCTGGCCCATGTAGAGGGCGTAGAATTCCTCGAGATCGCCGGGATTGGCCTCTTCGAGCACCGGCACCAGACGCCCGGCATCGATATCGGCGCGCACGGTGAAGGCGGCGAGGCGGGCAAGGCCGGCGCCTGACAGAGCGAGGTGCCGCATGGCTTCTCCGTCTGTCACCTGCACGCCGGGGGTGACCGGGATGGTTACGGTCTCGCCGTCTTCGTGCAACGGCCAGCCCTCGACGGCGCGGGCGTAGGAAAAGCCGATGCGGCAATGGCGGCGGAGATCGATGACAGTGCGTGGCTCGCCATGACGCGAGAGATAATCCGCCGATGCGACGATGATCTTGCCGGTGGCGCCGAGCTTTCGGGCGATCAGACTGGAATTCTTCAGGGGGCCGGCGCGGATCGCGACATCGGCGCGCTCCTCCATCAGGTCGACTATTCTGTCGGTATGGGAAATATCCAGCGTCACGGCCGGATGAAGCGCCATGAAGGCGGGCACCAGCGGCGCCAGCACATGATTGCCGAAGGAGCCGCTGGTGTTGATGCGGATGCGGCCCGAAGCCTGCTCGCCTGTCGAGGCCTGACGTTCGGCCTCGGCGATATCGGCAAGGATGGCAATGCTGCGCTCGTAGAAGGCGCAGCCTTCCGGCGTCAGCTGCAGCTTGCGCGTCGAGCGGTTGATAAGGCGGGCGCCGAGGCGCGTCTCCAGCCGGGCGACGAGCTTACTGACGGCCGACGGTGTCATGCGCCGGGCCGTGGCGGCCGCGGAAAAATCGCCGCGCTCGACGACACTGACGAAGACTTCCATTTCGCCGGAGCGGTTGATGTCCTGACGGCTCATGATGAATTCAATTCACAGATGATTTTCTTTCAGGCAATCTATATCACAAGCTGGCCAAGGTCTATCTCAGAGGAAATACAGGAGACAGATCGATGGATTACAGAAATCTCGGTGCATCCGGCCTCAGGGTGCCGGTGTTGAGCTTCGGCGCAGGCACATTCGGCGGCAACGGTCCGCTGTTCGGCGCCTGGGGCAATACCGATGCGGAAGAGGCGCGACGGCTCGTCGACATCTGCCTCGAAGCCGGCGTCAATTTCTTCGACACGGCCGACGTCTATTCGGCCGGCGCTTCCGAAGAGGTGCTCGGCCAGGCGATCCGTGGCCGGCGCGACGCGGTGCTGATCTCGACGAAGACGGCGCTGCCGATGGGCGAGGGGCCGCAGGACTGGGGAACGTCGCGGGCGCGGCTGATCCGCGCGACCGAGGATGCGCTGCGCCGGCTCGGGACCGACTATATCGATCTCTTGCAGCTTCACGCCTTCGATGCCTCGACGCCGGTCGAGGAGGTGCTGTCGGCGCTCGACGGCCTCGTCGCCGCAGGCAAGATCCGCTATGTCGGCGTTTCCAATTTTGCCGGTTGGGAGCTGATGAAGTCGCTTGCTGCCGCCGAGCGCTATGGCTATCCGCGTTATGTCGCCCATCAGGTCTATTATTCGCTGGCTGGGCGCGATTACGAATGGGAACTGATGCCGCTTGGCGCCGACCAGGGTGTGGGGGCTCTCGTCTGGAGCCCGCTTGCCTGGGGACGGTTGACCGGCAAGATCCGCCGCGGACAGCCGCTACCCAAGGCAAGCCGGCTGCACGAGACGGCGCAATACGGCCCGCCGGTCGATGATGAGAAGCTGTTCGACATCGTCGAGGTGCTGGACGCCATCGCGGCGGAGACCGGCCGGACGGTGCCGCAGATCGCCATCAACTGGCTGCTCGGCCGGCCGACGGTATCGAGCGTCATCATCGGCGCCCGCAATGAGGAGCAGCTCCGGCAGAACCTCGGCGCGGTCGGCTGGAGCCTGTCGAAAGACCAGATCGAAAGGCTCGACGCCGTCAGCACTTTCACTGCGCCCTATCCCTATTTCCCCTATCGGCGGCAGGAGGGTTTTGCGCGGCTCAATCCGCCGCTCGTCTGAGGTGTCGGAAGGCGAACTTGGCTATAACAGCCGGCCTATAACAAAAGGGGAATGAAATCTTCTGCCAATCTTAACTGGACAGCCGCTTTGACTTGCCGCATACCCAGCCTGCTGCATAATTCCTTAAATCGGAATCGAATTAAGGATGAAATTATGCAGCAATTTTAAAGTCCTACAGCGTCCTTTGCGCGTCTGAAAAGACCGCGGCGCTGTAGCCTGCGAGACATGATAGGGTTTCTGCGGAATAGCAGGGAGATCAAAGGAATGGCGCTGAAGGACGCGAAGGCCGGCACACGCAACGAGGCGGGCATAGCTGCCGTGCTCGGCATTCTCAAACAGAGCTTCGGCGAGCGCTTCCAGACCGGCCAGTCGTTCCGCGAGCAGCATGCCCACACGACCACCTATATCCCGTCGCAACTGCCGGACGGGGTGCTCTTTGCGGTGAGCGCCGAGGATGTGAAGGCGGCGGTCAGGGCGTGTGCGACCCACAAGGTGCCGGTGATCGGCTTCGGCGTCGGCACCTCTCTGGAGGGGCAGGTCAACGCCGCCAATGGCGGCATTTCGATCGATTTCAGCCGCATGAACCGGGTGCTCGAGGTCAATCCCGAAGATCTCGACTGCACCGTCGAGCCGGGTGTGACGCGCGAGGCGCTGAACATCCACCTTCGCGATACCGGCCTGTTCTTCCCGATCGATCCCGGCGCCAACGCCTCGATCGGCGGCATGGCCTCGACGCGGGCTTCCGGCACTAATGCCGTGCGCTATGGGACGATGAAGGACAATGTCCTTGCCGTCACCGCGGTCACCGCCAGTGGCGAGGAAATCCGCACGGCCCGGCGCGCCCGCAAATCTTCCGCCGGCTACGACCTGACGCGGCTCTTCGTCGGCGCCGAGGGCACGCTCGGCATCCTGACCTCGGTGACGCTGCGCCTACAGGCGATCCCGCAGAAGATCGCCGGCGGAGCCTGTGCCTTCCCGAGCATCAAGGCTGCCTGCGATGCCGTCATCATGACGATCCAGATGGGCATTCCGGTGGCGCGTATCGAGTTGCTCGATACGGTGCAGATGCGGGCCTGCAACGCCTATTCCAAGCTCTCTTATGCCGAGAGCCCGACGCTGTTCCTCGAATTCCACGGCACCGACGAGACGGTGCCGCTGCAATCGGCGGCCTTTGCCGAGATCGCGGCGGAATGCGGTGGCGGCGAATTCCTCTGGACCGCCAACGCCGAGGAGCGGACGAAGCTCTGGAAAGCGCGCCACGACGCCTATTGGGCCGCAAGGGCCTTGGCGCCCGGGCTTGCCGCACTTTCGACCGATGTTTGTGTTCCGATATCGAAGCTCGCCGATTGTGTTTCCGAAACGCAGGCGGATATCGAGGAACACGGGCTGCTGGGGCCGATCGTCGGCCATGCCGGCGATGGGAACTTCCATGTGCTGCTGCTGTTTGACGACAGCAGTGCCGAGGACATCGCCAGGGCCGAGAGCTTCGTGCAGCGGCTTAACCGGCGGGCGCTCGACATGGATGGGACATGCACCGGTGAACACGGGATCGGGCAAGGCAAAATGGCGTTTCTGGAACAGGAGCTCGGAGGCGCGGTGGATCTGATGCGACAGGTGAAACAGGCGCTCGATCCGGACGATATCTTCAATCCCGGCAAGATTTTCCACCATGGCTGAAAACGGAATATTCTCATGAAGTTGGGCCTTGCCCCCGGCATGAACGGCGCTAGAGCATTTCCGTTTTTTTCCAAGCTGCGGAAATGCTCTATCTTTTTGTTTTTCCGCAACTCCGGACGCAAAACCGCTGTGCACTTGTGCTGGAATTGCTCTAGTGTCGGCAACAGAATCCCGAATGGAGACTCCTTGCATTGGTAGGCCGGTTCCTCGTCTTTCTGGGGGGAGTGATCGTCGTAGTGCTGTTTGTGGCGCTGCTTGCGCCACTGTTCATCGACTGGACGGATTTCCGCAAGAATTTCGAGGATCAGGCAAGCCGCATCATCGGCAAGAAAGTCACCGTCTACGGCACGGTGGACGCGCGCCTGCTGCCGTTTCCGTCGGTCACGCTGCACGACGTGCGCGTTGGCCAGGAAGTGGACGGCACGCCGATCGTCAAGGTCGAGCAGTTCTCCATGGATGCGGAACTCGCGCCTTTCCTGTCGGGCGAAGCGCTGATCTTCGACATGCGTGTCGTCAATCCGAAGGTGCGCCTGAGATTGCTCAAGGATGGCACGCTCGACTGGATGCGCGGCAGCCGCGCTGAGATACCGGCAAAGACCGTCGTTCTCGAAAATGTGCATGTCAGCGGCGGTGAAGTCGAGTTCGTCGACGACCAGTCGGGCCGCTCGCGCCGCATCACCGGCCTCAATGCGGAAATGTCGGCGAAGTCGCTGGCCGGACCCTGGCGCATCGAAGGCGATGCGGCGCTCGACGGCGAGCACGGCAGTTTCTCGATCTCGAGCAGCCAGCCGGATGAGAAGGGCGTGCTGCGCATGCGCACGAAGCTTTCGCCGGACAAGCACCCCGTCAGCGTCGATCTTGACGGCGAGCTAAAGCTCGTCGACAGCAAGCCGAATTATCAAGGCCAGCTTTCGGCGGCGATCGAGACCCGCAACAGCGCCAGGCCGGCCGACAAGAATGAGCAGCCGCCGCGCGTCAAGGGCCGCTTCGAGCTGACCAACGAACGCATCCGCATTCCCGAATACCGGATGGAGATCGGCCCGACGGACGATCCCTATGTCATAACTGGCGAGGCGACGCTCGATACCGGCAATGCGCCGGAATTCCTGTTGACCGCCGACGGCCAGCAGATTGACGTCAACCGTATCGGCAATCAGGGCGCGGCCGGCAAGACGACGCGGGATGCGGCGGTTTCGGCGCGCCAGCGGCTGAATTCGCTGATCGATATCGTCGGGCAGGTGCCAATCCCGCAGGTGCCGGGCAAGGCGAGCGTCAAGCTGCCGGCCATCGTCGCCGGCGATACGACGCTGCGTGACGTGCAGCTGGAGCTGGAGCCGGCCGGAACAGGCTGGATGATCGACAGCGCCACCGGCACGTTGCCGGGGCGCACGCAGGTGGAAGGCAAGGGCAAGCTCCAGCTTCAGGGCGAAGCCTCCTTCAACGGCCAGATCGTGGTGGCTTCGAGCCAGCCGACGGGACTTGCCTCCTGGCTTGCCGGCTCGGTCGATCCGGCCATCCGGCAATTACGGCAGGCGGGCTTTTCCGCCAATGTCAGCCTGACGCATGAATTGCAGCGTTTCGAAAATCTCGAGATCGCCATCGGACCGGCGACGCTGAAGGGTCGACTGGAGCGCCAGGCGATTTCCGGCCAGACGCCGACGCTGTCTGTGGCATTGAATGGCGATACGCTCGATCTCGACGCGCTGCAGGCGCTGAGCGGGCTGATGACCGGTCAAGACGCCGGCGACAACGTGCTCGACCATAAGATCGCCGCCCAGCTCAAGGCGGACAAGTTCACCGCCTTCGGCGTCAATGCCGAGAATGTCGAGACCACCTTCACGATTGCCGATGGGGAGCTTGCCGTCGACCGGCTGTCGATCAAGAATATCGCAGGCGCCGAGCTGACGGCGACGGGCAGGGCGGAAGGTTCGCTGCTCGATTACAAGGGCGCGGGTGAGATTACCTTCAAATCCGCCGATCCCGGCGGCTTCTTCACTATGCTGCGCGAGCATCTGCCGCATCACCCGGTACTCGACCGGTTGGTGCGCAATGCCGGCTGGTACGGCAATACCGCGCTTCGCGGGGCGCTGACGCTCGGCGGCGACGAGGGCGACGCGCTGACGGTGACGCTTGCCGGCGTCTCGAACGGCAGCCGCGTCAATCTCGATTACCGCATGTCCGACCTCTTGGCGCTGACCGGCAACGGCACGACGAGCCTGGAGGCGACCCTCGAAAACGCCGTGCCGTCCATCCTGTTCGGCCAGGCCGGGCTCGACCCGCTGCCGGTCGATGTCGGCGCCAACGGCCGCCTGACGCTGAAGGTGAAGGCATCGGGCAACGATCCCGCCGATGCGGCGCTGACCTTTGCGACCGACCGGACCTCGTTCACCGCCAACGGCAAGGTCGATGTCCGGCCGGAAACCTTCATGAACGGCCGGATCGCCCTTTCGCTCGACAGCGCCGATATCGACCCATATCTGATCATGAACGGCATCGCCCTGCCGCAGACTGGGACGGGGCTGCCGTTCGGCCTGCAGGTCAATGCCGCCGTCGACAGCGACAAGATCGTCTTTTCCGATCTCAAGGGTCATGCGGCCGACAACGAATTTTCAGGCGGGCTGAGCTTCGACCGGAAGGCTGCGAAGACGACGGCGAGCGGCGGGCTGACGCTTTCGAAGGCCGATGCCGGCTGGCTCGGCGAGGCAGTGTTCGGCCAGATCGTCGATCCGGCCAACGGTCAGCTGACGACGGCGCCGCTGGGGCTGCCCATCTTCAAGGATCTCGACGTCAACGTGAAGCTGACGGCCAAGGAGTTCTGGCCCGGCCTGCCGGAAACTGCGGTGTCCGACTTTACCAGCAACGTCGCCTACAAGGGCGATGAGCTGCAGCTCAACGACATGGCCGGCAACTGGGACGGCGGAAAACTCTCCGGCAACCTGCTCTTCACCAATGCCAACGGCACCGGTTTCCTGCAGACGAAGCTTGCGCTTGCCGATTCCGATCTTTCCGGCATCGTCTGGCTGCGCGATGGCGCGCCGATCGCCAACGGCAAGTTCGGTTTGTCGCTGTCGATGGAGGCCTCGGGCAAGACGATCGGCGAGATCGCCAGCTCGCTCAATGGTTCGGGCGAATTGAGGCTCGGCGATACCAGCATACGCGGGCTGAACCTCGCCATCCTTCCGCCGCTGCTTGCCGCAACCGACACGATGCAGGAGCAGATCAATGCCGGGAAGGTGCATCCGATCGTCGAGACTTTGCTCAGCAACGGCGAGGCGAAGCTGCCGCCGCTCGGTATTCCCTTCAACATCACCGACGGCACGCTGAGGGTGCAGAATGTCACCGTCGCCAACGATCTCGCCCGCATTACCGCCGATGCGCAGATCGCGCTGCCGGAGGAACGGATCAGCGCGACGCTTGGTGTTGGCCTTAATCCCGGCACGGAAGCGCTTTCCGGCGCCGAGCCGGCGCTCAGGCTGAATTTTTCCGGCATGCTGCCATCGCCCGGCAAGACGATGGATGTGACCGATATCACCAGCTATCTGTCGCTGCGTGCCTTTGAGCGCGAGCGCCGGCGGGTTGAGCGGCTGCAGGCGATCGTGCTCGAAAAGCAGCGGCTGCGCCGCGAGGTGGCGCTCTACCGGTTCAACGACGCGGAGCGAGTCCGGGCAGCCGAGATCGAGCAACAACGTCGGGCGGAAGAAGAGCGGCTGCGCGCATTGGCGCAGGCGGCAGCGGTGCAGAAGGCGGCTGCCGAGGCGGAGGCCGCGCGTGTGGCGGAAGCCAAAGCCAAGGCGGATGCGCAAGCAAGGGCCGCTGCCGAGGCGGAAGCGGCGCGCCGTAGCGGGCAGGCGCAGCCCGGTCCGCTCAATTTCGACCAGCTGCCGGGCGTTCAGGCGCAGTGACGGCGCATAGAATTTGATTCATGCAACGCGCCTCAGCTCTTTGTTTTCATTGATGTCGCCGTCACAAAGCGCCATGCGATCTTAAGCAATATGTATCAGGTCCGGCGGTCGCCGCCGGCCTTCGCCCAGGCGAGCACGTGGAGCCGCAGCGCCGAGGACAGGTTGCTGTCGGCAGGACGGTGGTCGTCGATCTCGGAGATCAGCGCGGCAAGCGGCATCGAGCGGCATGCGGCGATGGTCTTCAGCTCGGCCCAGAATTCATCCTCCAGCGAGAAACTGGTGCGATGGCCGTGCAATGTTGCCGAATGCTTGCGGATCATGAAGGCTGTTTCGCGTTTCGATCGGGTTCGAAGATCGATTCAAGGCGGCCGTGCAAGTGGTTGATTGCAGAATCCATTCCGGCTCTTCAAGCCGTCGGTGAAAGCGTCACGCGCCGTCGTCATCCGTTTCGATCCGGCCGTCGCGATGGGCCTTGTCGGCCTTGTCGTTCAAGCTGCGGGTCAGCTGCTTTTCGACCTTGGTGCGGCCGAAGGAAACGCGGTTCTGCTCAGCCTGCTTTTCCTTTTCGGAGCGGGCCTGCTTCTTGCGGAACTGGCGCAGATTGATGATTTCGGCGCTCATGCGGTTGCCTGAATTCCCTATGAAAAAGGGAGGCTTGGCCTCCCTTCAAATCACTGCTTCTTGCGGAAGGAGTCGAGCGAGACGACGGAGCCCGGCTTCTTCTCTTCGCCGTCGGCAGGTTTCGCGCCCGCCGCGTCATCGGGCTTTGCAGCCGCATCGACAGGATAAGCGGTGATCTCGCCTGATGGCAGCTCCTCGCCATCGGCCAGCGGCACGTCGAATTCAAGTTCGAAATTGACGGAGGGGTCGTAGAAGCCGCGGATCGCATTGAACGGGATGACCAGCTTTTCCGGAACGTCTGAGAAGGAAAGGCCGATCTCGAAATGCG
Source organism: Rhizobium anhuiense bv. trifolii (assembly GCF_024346605.1). Taxonomy (NCBI): domain Bacteria; kingdom Pseudomonadati; phylum Pseudomonadota; class Alphaproteobacteria; order Hyphomicrobiales; family Rhizobiaceae; genus Rhizobium; species Rhizobium anhuiense. Next base: position 3,438,812 of record NZ_CP098803.1, on the reverse strand, counting down.
TCTCGGTAATCTTCAGGTCCCAGAACTGGTGCTGGATGACGATGGTCATCTGCTCGGGATATTTCGACTTCAGGTGCTGGGAGATGCGTACGCCGGCGGCACCCGTGAGGAAGGTGATGAAGAAGTGATGGTCGCCGGGCAGACGGCCTGTCGCGCCGACTTCCGCCAAAACCTTGCGGATGACGCCGCGAAGTGCATCCTGTGCCAGAATGTCGTAGCGGATATGATCCTGCCCCATGCTTTTCCTGTCTTTCGTCGGTTCGGAAGTCTTTTCACAAGGTTATATGCCACGTCCGGGCGCCTTGGGAAAGACCGGAGCCGAGTCACGTTTTGAAGCAGCATACATGATTTCGGCGGCAGGGAGAAGGTGAAGGCTTCTGTTGCCAGGTGCCTTCGGACCCCGCCTAGAGGTGCGAACCACTAGGACTTTGATTGAAGTGTCACACCGCGATTAAGCAGCGAGACGAGCTTCCGCATAGTTGTCGTTTGCAACTACAATTTTAGCCCGATAACGGCGGTACAATGCCGAGCAAAAAGACGATCTTTACACCCTTGTCGATCCTGTTTCGCCCCCATCAAAAGCCGGCCTTCGAGGCCGCCGGTTTTTGGTGGAGGCGCCGGGTACCGCCCCCGGGTCCAATAGGTTTATTACACCGCTCATTTATCGCCATAGCCGACCCGAAAGCCGGCAAGGGTGATATAGTGGTTTCCTCAGCCCAAGGAAAGGGCAAACGTCATAAAAGCGTTATGCAGCCCATCAGAAACATTGGGAAAATCCCCGGTGGCGATTGGTTTCCCGCCGCTGAGGGCTTAAATTGGGGCAAACGGAATCAGCGCGACATGAAGCAATATCTCGATCTCCTGAACCATGTGATGGACAAGGGCTCCGACCGGGGCGACCGCACCGGCACCGGCACGCGCTCGGTCTTCGGCTACCAGATGCGCTTCGACCTCGAAGAGGGCTTTCCTGTCCTCACCACAAAGAAGCTGCATCTGCGCTCGATCATCCACGAGCTTCTCTGGTTCCTGAAGGGCGAGACGAATATCCGCTATCTCAAGGAGAATGGCGTTTCTATCTGGGACGAATGGGCCGACGAAAACGGTGATCTCGGGCCTGTCTACGGCGCCCAGTGGCGCTCCTGGCCGGCGCCGGATGGCGGCCATATCGACCAGATCGCCAATCTCGTCAAAGGCATCGTCAACAACCCGAATTCACGCCGCCATATCGTCTCGGCCTGGAACCCGGCCGAAGTGGATGAAATGGCGCTGCCGCCCTGCCATTGCCTGTTCCAGTTCTATGTGGCCGATGGCAAGCTTTCCTGCCAGCTCTACCAGCGCTCGGCCGATATCTTCCTCGGCGTGCCGTTCAACATCGCTTCCTATGCGCTGCTGACGATGATGGTGGCCCAGGTGACCGGGCTGAAGCCCGGCGATTTCGTCCACACGCTCGGCGACGCCCATCTTTATCACAATCATTTCGACCAGGCGAAGCTGCAGCTGGCGCGCCGGCCGAAGCCGCTGCCCTTCATGCGCATCAATCCTGATGTGAAGGACATTTTCGGCTTCACCTTCGACGATTTCGAGCTGATCGGCTACGAGGCCGATGCCAGCATCAAGGCGCCGATCGCCGTCTGATCCGGGACATTCCATGGCCGACATCCGCAGGACCATCTTCGCCGCCGTTGCCCGCAACGGCATTATCGGCCGCGACGGCGATATGCCCTGGCGGCTTTCGAGCGATCTCAAGCGCTTCAAGGCGCTGACATTGGGCAAGCCCGTCGTGATGGGCCGCAAGACCTACGATTCGATCGGCAAGCCGCTGCCGGGGCGGCCGAATGTCGTCATCTCGCGGCAAGCGACGATAAATCATCCGGATGTCAGCATGGCGCAGTCGCTGCCGGAGGCGATGACGGCGGCCGAAAGGCTGGCGCTCGAAACCGGCGTCGATGAGATCTGCATTCTCGGCGGCGGTCAGGTCTATGCGCAGGCGATCGGCCTTGCCGACCGGATGTGCATCACGCATGTCGAGGCCGATCTCGATGGGGACGCCTCATTTCCCGCCATCGATCCCTATATCTGGCAGGCGGGGGAGCCTATCGCGGTTCCGGCCGGCGAGAAGGACAGCTATCCCACGCGTTTCGTCGTCTATGAACGCCGACACGCCTGAAAATGAACTATTTTCCAATTAAATTGACCAAGTTTCCCACGTTGCGTTGAAAGCCGATGCGGCGATACCTATAACGGTCACCAACGCATCCGCCGGTCAGCCCCCACGGTTCCGGATGTGTGGAAGACTTAACGAACAACGAGGTTTTGATGCCCTGGAGCAATCAGAATGGCGGCGGCGGCCCTTGGGGCGGCGGCGGCGGTAATAATCAGGGACCATGGGGCCAGGGGCCGAACCGCCCGCGCGGTGGCGGCGGCAAGGGCGGACCGCCCGATCTGGAAGATATCATCCGGCGCGGCCAGGACCAGCTGCGCAACATCGTTCCCGGCGGTTTCAACGGCGGCGTGGCGGTGATCGTCGTGGCGATCCTCGCGGTGTTCTGGCTGATCCAGTGCATCTACGTGGTGCAGCCGGACGAACGCGGCGTCGAGCTGCGGTTCGGCAAGCCGAAGGAAGAGATCTCGATGCCCGGCCTGCATTTCCATTTCTGGCCGATGGAAACCGTCGAGACGGTCAAGGTGACCGTGCAACAGCTGAATATCGGGGCGACCTCGGCCTCGTCTTCGAACGGCCTGATGCTGTCCAGCGACAAGAGCGTCATCAACGTGCAGTTCGCCGTCTTCTACACGGTCAGTGATCCGAAGGCCTATCTCTTCAACGTCGAAAATCCGGCAGAGACCCTGCAGCAGGTTTCCGACAGCGCCATGCGCGAAATCGTCGGCCGGCGTCCGGCCCAGGACGCCTTCCGCAGCAATCGCCAGCCGATCGAAGTGGATGTGCTCAATATTCTGCAGGATACCATGAACCGCTATGGCGCCGGCGTGACCGTCACCGGCGTGACGATCCAGAACGTGGCGCCGCCGCGGGAAGTCGCCGATGCTTTCGAAGAGGTGCAGCGTGCCGGCCGTGACCGCGATAGCACGATCGAGGAGGCCAATCGCTACACCAACCAGAAGCTTGGCCAGGCGCGAGGCGATGCGGCCAGAATCCGTGAAGATGCCGCCGCCTACAAGGACCGTGTCGTGAAAGAGGCGGAAGGTGAAGCGCAGCGTTTCACCGCGATCAACGACGAATATTCCAAGGCGCCTGACGTAACCCGCAAGCGGTTGTACCTCGAAACGATGGAGCAGGTGCTGAAGAACTCGAAGAAGGTCATCATCGATGAGAAGCAGGGCGTGTTGCCCTATCTGCCGCTCAACGAGCTCGGCAAACCGGCGCAGCAGGGAGGTTGAGTCATGACATCGAACAGACTTCCCATCATTCTCCTCATCCTCGCCATCGTGCTGGTCGGGCTCTATTCGTCCATCTTCGTGGTGAATGCGCGCGAGCAGGCCATTGTCGTCCGTTTCGGCCAGATCCAGTCGGTCAAGACCGAGCCTGGCATTTACTTCAAGCTGCCGTTCGGCTTCATGGATGCCGACCGCGTTCAGTTGGTCGAAAAGCAGGCGCTGAGGCTCGATCTCGACAATATCCGGGTTCAGGTCCAGGACGGCCAGACCTTCGACGTCGATGCCTTCGTGATCTACAATATCTCGGATGTCCGTCGTTTCCGCGAGACGGTATCGGGTGATCGTGAGGCCGCGGAAGCGCGGCTGAGGGCGCAGCTCGATTCATCGCTTCGCCGCGTCTACGGTCTGCGTGACTACAATGCCGCACTCTCGGAAGAGCGTGTCGCGATGATGCTGGAGATTCGCGACGACCTGCGTACGGATGCCGAAAATCTCGGCCTGCATATAGACGACGTTCGCATCCGCCGTACCGACCTTTCGCCGGAGGTTGCGCCGAACACCTATAATGCCATGCGTTCGGAACGCCTTGCCGAGGCCGAGCGTATCCGTGCCGAAGGCAATGAGGAAGGCCAGCGGCGCCGGGCCGTCGCCGACCGCCAGGTTGTCGAGCTCACCGCAGGCGCCCAGCGCGATGCGGAAATCCTTCGGGGCCAGGGCGATGCCGAACGCAACCGCGTCTTCGCCGAAGTGTTCAGCAAGGATCAAGCCTTCTTCGAGTTCTATCGCTCGATGGCGGCCTATTCCTCGGCGCTTTCGTCCCAGGACACGACGCTGGTGCTGTCGCCGAATTCGGAATTTTTCCGCTTTTTCGACAATGCCGCCGGCACTCTGCAGCCGTCGCCGGCAAATCCGGCCGCACCGGCTGCGGCTGCTCCCGCAGCACCCGCCCAGCCGGCGAACTGACGGCAAGGGATGCCGATCGCATCCCGACAATCCTCGAAGGGCCGGCCCGAGTGCCGGCCCTTTTTTCGTGGGATGATTGAGATGATCCGGCATTTGCGAGGCCACGTCACATTGCACGGGGATTTCGCGAAAAGGTGATTTCACCCTCCATCATTCCGCCTTATGCTGGTGCTCAATGTGCGCATTTACCCCTTATGAGGAAGCTTGATGGCCCCCACGAAACGCTCGCCCTTCAGACGAACGCTCGCGCTTATGGCCAGCGCTGCAATTCTTGCGCATGCCGGCATGAACGGGATTGCCTATGCGCAAACCGCACCTGAGACGACCGCTCCTGGGGTTGCCACGCCCGCTCCGGCTGCTCCGGAGGCGGCTGCTCCTACGCCCACGCCGCCCGCACCCGGCGCGCCACAGCAGATCGCCCCGATCCAGGCCGTCACGCCAAACAACGGCCCGGCTTCTGTCGCCGATCTCGCCGAGGGGCTGCTCGATGCCGTGGTCAATATCTCGACCTCGCAGAATGTGAAGGACGACGAGGGGGCCGGCCCGGCGCCGCGTGCACCCGACGGCTCGCCGTTCCAGGAGTTCTTCAACGATTTCTTCAACAAGCAGCAGGGCAACAAGGGCGGCAATCACAATGTCAGCTCGCTCGGCTCCGGCTTCGTCATCGATCCGGCCGGTTATATCGTCACCAACAATCACGTGATCGAGGGCGCCGACGACATCGAGATCAATTTCGCCAATGGTTCGAAACTCAAGGCGAAGCTGATCGGCACGGATACGAAGACCGATCTTTCCGTGCTGAAGGTCGAGCCGAAGGCGCCGCTGAAATCCGTGAAATTCGGCGATTCCAGCACGATGCGCATCGGCGACTGGGTGATGGCCATCGGCAATCCGTTCGGCTTCGGCGGTTCGGTGACGGTAGGCATCATTTCCGGCCGCGGCCGCAATATCAATGCCGGCCCCTATGACAACTTCATCCAGACGGATGCGGCGATCAACAAGGGCAATTCCGGTGGACCGCTCTTCAACATGAAGGGTGAAGTGATCGGCATCAACACGGCGATCATCTCGCCGAGCGGCGGTTCGATCGGCATCGGCTTCTCGGTGCCGTCGGAGCTTGCGTCCGGCGTCGTCGACCAGTTGCGCGAATATGGCGAGACGCGGCGCGGCTGGCTCGGCGTGCGCATCCAGCCGGTGACCGACGATATCGCCGACAGCCTCGGGCTCGACAGCGCAAAGGGCGCGCTGGTCGCCGGCGTCATCAAGGGCGGACCCGTCGACGATGGCTCGATCAAGGCAGGCGACGTCATCTTGAAATTCGACGGCAAGACCGTCAGCGAAATGCGCGACCTGCCGCGCGTCGTGGCGGAAAGCACGGTCGGCAAGGAAGTCGACGTGGTGGTGCTGCGCGACGGCAAGGAGCAGACCGTCAAGGTGAAGCTTGGCCGGCTCGAAGACAGCGATCAGGCGGCCGCATCCGGCGATGCGGCGCCCGATGGCTCGCAGGACGACGGCGTGATCACGCCGGATCCCGGCGAAAACAATGACATGGACCAGCCTGACAGCGGCGATCAGGTCCAGCCCGAACCCGGCACGCCGGACCAGCATAAGGGTCAGGTGGCGCCGGATGCGGCAACGCCGAAGAACGTGCTCGGCCTGTCGCTGTCGCTTTTGAGCCCCGAGACGCGCAAGGCTTTCGGCATCGCCGAGAGCGTCGACGGCGTCGTCGTGACAGAGGTGACGCCCGGCTCCGCCTCGGCCGAAAAGGGGCTGAAGCCCGGCGATGTGATCGTCGAAGTGGCGCAGGAGTTCATGAAGTCGCCGGATGCGGTCGCCGCCAAGGTGCAGGCGCTGAAACAGGAAGGCCGCCGCAACGCCCAGCTTATGATCGCATCGGCGAATGGCGATCTCCGGTTCGTGGCGGTGCCGATGGAATGAGAAAGTTGCGGCGGTGGTGAATTACCGCCGTCGTCTCCAACTCTCGCCCATTCCTGTGACGAGCATAGGGATGAGGGTGTGCCACGTCGGTCTTCAAGCCGTCACGAAATCCGTCTTCCGGTAGCCCTGGATATAGAGCAGGGCTGTGAGATCACCGTGGTTGATGCGCATCTCAGCTTCCGCGGCGACGGCGGGCTTGGCGTGGAGGGCGACGCCGGCGCCGGCGAGGTGCAGCATGCCGAGGTCGTTGGCGCCGTCGCCGACGGCGATCGCTTCTTCCGGCGAAATGCCGAGGCGAGCCGAAATTTCGTTCAGCGCATCGACTTTCGCCTGCTTGCCGAGGATCGGTTCGGCGACGAAGCCGGAGAGTATGCCGCCGTCTTCGAGCAGCGTGTTGGCGCGGTTCTCATCAAAGCCGAGGGTGGCGGCGATGCGGCTGGTGAAGACCGTGAAGCCGCCGGAGACGAGGGCGGTGTAATGGCCTTTCGATTTCATGGTGGCGATCAGTTCCGGGCCACCAGGGGTAAGTGTGATGCGCTTGGCGATCACTTCGTCGACGACCGACAGCGGCAGGCCCTTGAGCAGGGCGACACGCTCACGCAGGGCAGGTTCGAAGGCGATCTCGCCATTCATGGCGCGGGCGGTGATGGTGGCAACCTTTTCCTTCAGGCCGACTTCGGCGGCGAGTTCGTCGATGCACTCCTGGCCGATCATCGTCGAATCCATGTCGGCAATCAGCAGCTTCTTGCGGCGGGTCTCCTGCTCCTGGATGACGAGGTCGATCGGCGCGCCTGATATGAGCGCAAGGATATTGGCCTCGGCCGCCTGCGCATCCGTGCCGTCGCGCAGCGCGATGTCGCAGGCGATGCCGTCGGCCAGCCAATAGAGGCCGGAAGCCTTCACCACCTCGGCCGCCTGTTCGGCGATTGCGGGTGTCAGCACGGGATTTGACGGATTGGCAACAAGCGTGGCAACGAGGGCCATGATGGAAAACCTTCTGAGCACAGTGAACGCGATCCTGATAACCGGGCCGACCGCCAGCGGCAAGTCCGCGCTCGCCGTCGAATTGGCCAAACGCCATGACGGTGTCGTTGTCAACGCCGACAGCATGCAGGTCTACGATACGCTGCGGGTGCTGACGGCGCGGCCGTCGGAGGGGGAGATGCAAGGCGTGCCACATCATCTCTACGGCCACGTGCCGGCGGGGGCGGCCTATTCCACAGGCGCCTGGCTGCGCGATGTCTCGGCGCTGCTGCCGATGCTCAAGGCCGAAGGACGGCTGCCGGTCTTCGTCGGCGGCACGGGGCTTTATTTCAAGGCGCTGACCGGCGGACTCTCGGATATGCCCGGGATACCGGAGACACTGCGGCAAAGCCTCAGGGCACGGCTGCTGGAGGAGGGGCCGGACGGGTTGTATGCGGAGCTCGCTGACGCCGATCCCGCCACGGCGGCAAGTCTCAACCGCCAGGACGGACAGCGCATCGTCCGGGCGCTGGAAGTGATGAAGGCGACGGGGCGGTCGATCGCCGATTTCCAGGGCCAGTCGGGACCGGTGGTGATCGACGCGGGTGAGGCCCGCAAGATCGTCGTGCTGCCGGACCGGGCGGTGCTGCATCAACGCATCAACGGCCGTTTCGAAAAAATGCTGCAGCAAGGCGCCGAAGACGAGGTGAGGGCGCTGCTTGCGCTCGACCTGCCGGCCGAGGCGCCCGTGATGAAGGCAATCGGCGTGTCGCAGATCGCGGCGATGCTGAGGGGCGAGATGACACGCGACGAGGTGCTGGAGAAGGGTGCTGCGGCGACGCGGCAATATGCCAAGCGGCAGATGACATGGTTCCGCAACCAGATGGACGACAGCTGGGAACGGCTGATCGCTTAAGTGTCAGACCTGACGCGGGCCTTCCGCTCCAGTCATCTGCAGGCTCAGCAGTTTGGCGAGTTCGCCGACCGCCGCCCGCAGCTGGTCCGGAAGAAATCCGCCGAAGCCCAGCATCAGGCCGGGGCGCGCCGGCTCCGCGGCATACATCGGGGAGATCGCCCGCACGGCGAGGCCGGCCGATAAGGCGCGTGCTGCAAGTTGCACGTCGTCGGCCTGCTCGGGCAGCCACAGAAGAATGTGCATGCCCTGGTCGCTCGGCTGAACCTGGCATCCCTCGGGCAAGGCCCGCTCGAGCGCTGCGAGCAGGACAGCGCGGCGGTCGGCATAGAGGCCGCGGATGCGCCGGATATGCGCCTCGAAATAGCCTTCCCGCATGTAAGCCGCCAGAACATGCTGTTCTGCGATCGGCGAATGCCGGTCGAGAATGGCGCGGGCGCCGGCAAAGGCTTCTACGAGCGGAGGAGGGGCGATGACGTAGCCGAGGCGCAGGGAGGGGAAGAGCACCTTGCTGAAGGTTCCGAGATAGATGACGCGTGACGGACGCAATCCTTGCATCGAGGGAAACGGGTGTCCGGCATAACGCAGCTCGCTGTCGTAATCGTCCTCGACGATCCAGGCGCGATTCTGGTCGGCCCAGGCGATCAAGGCATTGCGCCGCGCCATGCTGAGCGGCATGCCGATCGGATATTGGTGCGAAGGGGTGACGAATGCGGCGCGCGCCTGCGGACAGAGTTCGAGGCCGCGTTCCACGTTCATCCCCTGTGCATCGACGGGCAAGCGGTGGGTCCGTACGCCGAGATCGTCGAGCACTGCCGTCAACCCGGGATAGGCGGGGTCTTCGGCCCATACCGGATCGTCACGCGAGAGAAGCACCCGGCCTGCCATATAGAGGCCTTGCTGGGTGCCCGATGTAACGATGACCTGTTCCGGCTCGCAATGAACGGCCCGCGCGCGCCGGATGTGGTCGGCAATGGCAAGCCTGAGCTCGTGCAGACCCATCGGGTCGTGGTAACCCGAGGGTGCGGCCTGTCTCGACGCGCGCACGCGATTGCCGAGGCGGCGCCAGGTGTCGTCGGGCGCAATACCGGACGCCGGGACGGCAATGGCGAAGGGAACCGGCGGGTGCGGGGTGAGCGCACGGGCAACGGCGATCAGCCGGGCAGCCGGGGGAGGCAGATCGACAGCATCAGCGACCGGCGGAGCTGCCGGCGCCGGCATCGCGTCCAGGAGATGAGCGGCAACCCGGGTTCCGGCTCCGACCCGCGCTTCGAGATAGCCTTCGGCGACCAACTGATCGAACACCTCGACGACAGTGCCGCGCGCGATCTTCAGCGAAGCCGCAAGGCTGCGCGTCGAAGGAAGGCGTTCGCCTGGCCTCAGTTCGCCGCTGGCGATTGCGCTGCGCAGGCTCTGGGCAAGCTGGCGGCCGACATTGGTCGTTCGATCGATCGCGTTGAGCGACGGGATTTCGATGGTGCTGCGCCGTTTGGACATCGCAAAAAGTGGTCTAGAGATTTTCTTCAAAAATGGTGCTTCATAGTGGACCAATTTTCGAGGAAAAGGAAGCGGATTGGCGGCTCCCCGTTTTCTTCGTTTCTAGGGGCGTCCGCGGGCGCAAACTTCTGGAAACACGCAAATGCAGGATCTTCTCGTCGTCTACATCGCCTACGCAATTGCTGCAGGCAGTCCCGGACCAAGCAACATGGCCATCATGAATGTGGCGATGCGGCAGGGGCGTCGACCGGCGTTAACCTTGGCCGCCGGGGTCATCACGATGTCGACATGCTGGGGGCTGATCGCGGTCACCGGCATATCGACACTGCTGGTCCGTTATGCCCATGCCCTGCTGTTCCTCAAGGTCGCGGGCGGGCTGTATCTCCTCTGGCTCGCCTGGAAGGCGGCCCGCTCGGCAGCCGCGCCGGACAGGCCGGCAGGTGAGCTCGTCCGGCCTGACGCGCGACTCGGCATGCTCTATCGCCGCGGCGTTCTGATGCATCTCGGCAATCCGAAGGCGGTTCTGGCCTGGGTCGCGATCATGTCGCTCGGCCTTAAGCCCGGCGCTTCGCCAGAGATGGCCGTCACGGCGTTCGGCGGCTGCGTGCTTCTCGGGATCTCGATATTTGCCGGATATGCCGTGCTCTTCTCGACGGCGCCGATGGTGCGCGGCTATGCCCGCGCGCGGCGGTGGATCGAGGGAAGTCTCGCCGTCTTCTTCGCCGGCGCCGGATCGCGCCTGCTGTTTTCACATTGACCGTTTTTCAGGATCGCATCATGTCTGTCGCTTCTCCGTTTCATGGTCTTTCGGCCTTTCCGCCAACGCCCGCCGATCGGGATGGCAGGGTCGACACCGAAGCTCTTAGCCGCCTGCTGGAGCGCCTGTGCGATGCAGGCGTCGCCTCGATAGGTCTTCTCGGCAGCACCGGGATCTATGCCTTTCTTGCACCTGAGGAGCGGCGGCGAGCCGTCGAGGCTGCGGTCGAATGCGTTCACGGCCGTATTCCCCTCGTCGTCGGCGTTGGCGCTTTGAGGACAGACCAGGCCCAAAACCTTGCGAGGGATGCCGAGGCCGCTGGTGCAGATGCGCTTCTGCTGGCGCCTGTATCCTATACGCCGCTGACCCAGGAAGAAGCTTATCGGCATTTCCTTGCGGTCACGGAGGCGGCGAAGCTGCCGCTTTGCATCTACAACAATCCCGGCACGACCCACTTCACCTTCAGCCGCGAGCTTCTGCAACGCCTGTCCGACCTCGAGACGATCAAGGCGGTAAAGATGCCTCTGCCTGTTGAGGGCCATCTCGCAGGCGAACTGGCGGCATTGCGGGAGAAGACCGAGCTTGCGATCGGCTATAGCGGCGACTGGGGGGCGGCCGAAGCGCTGCTTTCAGGCGCCGATGCCTGGTACAGCGTCATCGGCGGCTTGCTTCCGCGCGTCGCCCTTGCGCTCAGCAAGGCCGCGATTGCGGGTGACAGTGGTGAGGCGCGCCGGCTCGATGCTCTCCTCCAGCCGCTCTGGAAAACGTTCAAGGAATTCGGAAGCCTTCGCGTGGTCTATACGCTGGTCGACATTCTCTCACTCGCCCAGGCAGAGCTCCCACGACCTCTGTTGCCGCTCGGACCGATGGACCGGCAACGGGTGCTCGACGCCGTCGGACCTCTAATGACGCTGGAGAGTGAGCTGAAGCGTCAATCCTTGTTGTAGAGGCTGCTCAGCGGTTTTTTCAGGATGCTTTCGCGCAGCGACGTGCCAGGCTCCCGGCGGGTGATCGCTGGCTGATCCGCCGACGGCGCCGGCCGGGGAAAGACCGGCTCCTCGCGGCGCATCTCGCGGCGGAGCGCGTCCAGCCGGGGATCGATCGCCGGCACTGCAGCCGGATCCAGCCGCGGCGTTTGCGGCAGCAGCTCGCGTCGGTAGGATTCGAGCGGCGCGGCCGAAGAGGTGGGTGGCGCGTAAGCCGTGGCGTCGAGATCCTCGTCGGCTGCATCAGCCTCGTCCAAGCTTGCCACGGATGCGGCGTAGTTCTGCTGGAAATTCGAAATGTCGGGTCCGACGGTCACCGCCCGCATACGGGTGACGATCTTGCGCAGGTCGACTGTATCCGGATCTTCCTCGCTTTGCTTGCTGTTGGCGCTGCTCGCCTTCGGCAGCAGGTTCTCCTCGACGCGGGAAAAGCGCATGCGCATCGGCACGCTGATCGCCTCGCCGAAAGCGATTGCCTCACCATTGCCGATCGAGGAGATGAAGCTCGTCGTCGAGATCGACGAATTCGGGATGGCCGAGCGGATGATTTCCTGGTCTCGGTCGTTGGCAAGGCGCATGGCAAAGAGCGTCGAACACTGCGACAGGATCGTCTGGTCGAGCTCGCCCGGCCGCTGGGTGATGATGCCGAGCGAGACGCCGTATTTGCGGCCCTCCTTGGCGATGCGGGCAATCGCCTGGCGTGTCGGCACGAAGCCGAGGCTCGGATCGGAGGGGATATAACGGTGAGCTTCCTCGCAGACGACGAGCATGTGGATGGCGCCGTCGCTCCACAGCGCCACTTCGAAGGCCATGCGGCAGAGCACCGAGGCGACCGAATTGACGACCTCGGAGGGAATGCCGGCAAGCTGGAAGGTGCAGATCGGCCGATTCTCGCCGGGGATGCGGAAGATCTGCGCGATGGTTTCGGTGATCGTGTCGCTGATCGTGTTGTTGGAGAACATGAAATGATAGCGCGGATCGTTGATCGCGGCGATGAGGCGCATCTTCAGCGACCGCAGGAAGGGCTTTTCCGAGCGGCCTTCCAGGCGGCCGATGCGCTCGTCGATCAGCGCCAGCAGATCGGCCATGCGGTAGGGAACCGGCGTATCGGCGGTGATCGAGCTTTTTTCCGTCGTCCGGCGCACCAGCGAGTTGTCGCTGCCGCGGAAGGCGCGTTTGGCCTCCGGCAGGATATCGCGCAGCATGTCGAGTTCTTCGGGCACCGGCGGACGGCCGCGAAAGACGACCTCGGCGAATTCCTCCAGCCGCATCAGCCAGAAGGGCAGGTCGAGTGTATCGGTATCGATGGTGACCGCGTGCTTGGGGAAGGCGGCGGCAAATTCATTATGCGGATCGAGGATCAGCACACGCAGCTTCGGATCCGCCTCGATCGCCTTGTGCAGGAGCAGCGAGACGGCGGTCGACTTGCCGACGCCGGTGGAGCCGACGACGGCGAAATGCTTGGAGAGCATCGAGGGGATGTGGATCGCCGCATCGATGCTTTCGTCCTGCGTCAGCTTGCCGATGACGGCGGTCGTACCTTCGCCGGCATCATAGATGCGCATCAGGTCGGCGGAACGGATGCGGTGGGCGATGGCGCCGAGATAGGGGTAACGCGAGATGCCGGTCGAGAATTCCTCGGTGCCGTCCTCATCCACACGGACTTCGCCGAGCAGTTCGGTCTCGATCCGGAACGTGTTGTCTTGGCCTTCATCCCAGGCATGGCTGCCGGTGTTCATCTGATAGACGAGGGCGACGACACGGTTGCGGCCGACGCTGATCGAAATCAGCCGGCCCACGGACCAGAGTTCGGTAAGATCGGTGCCGCCCTGTTCGGCGACGGCGGCAATTGTCGCCCTGGAGCCGCTGCATGCAACGACGCGGCCGAGAAAGCGATTCCCCGGCGCATGGCCATCGCGGCGATCATGCTCGCCTGCCTTGCCAGACGTGCGCAAGTCGTTGTTGAGCAAAGGGCTACTCCATGCGGTAGCGTATAAGAATAAAGTCGATCCTTTAACAAATCCTTCATCCTATCGATTTTCGGGGATACGGGCGTCGGGCAGTTTTTTATTGCGGCATGCGTTGACGCTGCGAAATTTTCTGTCTATCACTTCCGACCATGAAAATCGCAACGGCTCTTATCGTGGTGGGAAAGCGCATGGGCAGGATGGTGTAACCATCCGGCGATAGCCACCCATGCGCTAGATGACAGGCTCCTCCGGGGCCTTTTTTTATGCCCGAAATCAGGGCTTCCGGCCACAAACGCAAATCCCAGCATAAACGGAACAGACAGATGAGCACGGACAATCAGGCGGCAGGCAATCGGATGACGGGAGCGGAGATCGTTCTCAAGGCGCTGAAGGACAATGGCGTCGAACATATCTTCGGCTATCCCGGCGGCGCGGTCCTGCCGATCTACGACGAGATCTTCCAGCAGGAGGAAGTCAAGCACATCCTCGTCCGCCACGAGCAGGGGGCAGGCCATGCGGCCGAAGGTTATGCCCGCTCGACCGGCAAGGTCGGCGTCATGCTGGTAACCTCGGGTCCGGGCGCCACCAATGCGGTCACGCCGCTTCAGGATGCGCTGATGGATTCGGTCCCGCTCGTCTGCCTGACCGGCCAGGTTCCGACCTCGCTGATCGGCTCCGACGCCTTCCAGGAATGCGATACGGTCGGCATCACCCGGCCCTGCACCAAGCACAACTGGCTGGTCAAGGACGTCAACGAACTCGCCGCCGTCATTCACGAGGCCTTCCGCATCGCCCAGTCCGGCCGTCCGGGCCCTGTCGTCGTCGATATTCCGAAGGACGTGCAGTTTGCGACTGGCACCTACACACCGCCGGCCGACTACACGATCCAGAAGAGCTACCAGCCGAAGACCCAGGGCGACCTCAACCAGATCCATGCGGCGATCGAGCTGATGGCGAATGCACGCCGTCCCGTCATCTATTCCGGCGGCGGCGTCGTCAATTCCGGTCCCGAGGCTTCCAAGCTGCTGCGCGAGCTGGTCGAGCTCACCGATTTCCCGATCACCTCGACGCTGATGGGCCTCGGCGCCTATCCCGCTTCCGGCAAGAACTGGCTGAAGATGCTCGGCATGCACGGCTCCTACGAAGCCAACATGGCGATGCACGATTGCGACGTCATGGTCTGCATCGGCGCGCGTTTTGACGACCGCATCACCGGCCGTCTCAATGCCTTTTCGCCGAATTCGAAGAAGATCCATATCGACATCGATCCGTCTTCGATCAACAAGAACGTCCGGGTCGATATCGGCATCCGCGGCGATGTCGGCCACGTCCTCGAAGACATGGTCCGCCTGTGGCGGGCGCTGCCGAAGAAGCCGGAAAAGGGCCGGCTCGACGACTGGTGGACCGATATCACCCGCTGGCGGGCGCGCAACTCCTTCGCCTATACGAAGAGCAACGACGTCATCATGCCGCAATATGCGCTGGAGCGGCTCTACGCCCACACCAAGGACCGCGACACCTACATCACCACCGAGGTCGGTCAGCATCAGATGTGGGCGGCGCAGTTCTTCGGCTTCGAACAGCCGAACCGCTGGATGACCTCGGGCGGCCTCGGCACGATGGGTTACGGCCTGCCGGCCGCACTCGGCGTGCAGATCGCCCATCCCGACAGCCTCGTCATTGACATTGCCGGCGATGCCTCGATCCAGATGTGCATCCAGGAAATGTCGGCGGCGATCCAGCACGATGCGCCGATCAAGATCTTTATCATGAACAACCAGTATATGGGCATGGTGCGCCAGTGGCAGCAGCTGCTGCACGGCAACCGCCTGTCGAACTCCTATACCGAGGCGATGCCCGACTTCGTCAAATTGGCGGAAGCCTATGGCGCCGTCGGCCTGCGCTGCGAAAAGCCGGATGAGCTCGACGACACCATTCTGGAGATGATCGAGGTCAGAAAGCCGGTCATCTTCGATTGCCGCGTCGCCAATCTCGCCAACTGCTTCCCGATGATTCCCTCAGGCAAGGCCCATAACGAAATGCTGCTGCCGGATGAAGCCACCGACGAGGCGGTCGCCAATGCGATCGATGCCAAGGGCCGCGCGCTCGTCTGACATTTTTAATTTGCGCATAATCCTTTCCGGAAATCGTTTCCGATTTTCGGGGTTATGCGGCAGGGAAGAGGAAACTCAGGACCATGAACGCACATCTACAGCCCACGGGCTCCGCCTATTTCATCTCGCCGGAAACGGCGGCCGTCGAAAGCCACACGCTTTCGGTTCTCGTCGACAACGAGCCGGGCGTTCTTGCCCGGGTCATCGGCCTGTTCTCCGGCCGCGGCTACAATATCGAGAGCCTGACGGTCTCCGAGACCGAGCATCAGGCGCATCTTTCCCGCATCACCATCGTCACACGCGGCACGCCGCACGTGCTGGAGCAGATCAAGGCGCAGCTGGAGCGGATCGTGCCGGTGCATCGCGTCGTTGACCTGACGGTGCGCGCCCGCGAACTCGGCCAGGACCGGCCGATCGAGCGCGAGGTGGCGTTGGTCAAGGTGATCGGCGAGGGCGACATGCGCGCCGAGACCCTGCGCCTTGCCGATGCCTTCCACGCCAAGGTGGTGGATGCGACGGTCGGTCACTTCATTCTTGAGATCACCGGCAAGTCGTCGAAGATCGACCAGTTTGTCGCGATCATGAAGCCGCTCGGCCTGATCGAGGTCTGCCGTACCGGCATTGCGGCGATGAACCGCGGTGTCCAGGGCATGTAGAGACTACAGCCCGGGCATGTAAATATTACAGCCCGGGCATGTAGGCCCGCTGCTGAAATAATTGCGAAAGCCGCTGGAGATCAGAGCATCTCCAGCGGCTTTTTCTTTGCCGGCGGCGGGAAGGCGGCGTCCAGCGCCTGCCAGTCCTCGTCGGTGATATCGAGCGAGACGCAGTCGCGGTTTTCGGCCGCGCGTTCGGCATTCGAGGTCTTCGGGATGACGATGACGCCGTCGCGTTCCAGCAGGAAGGCGAGCGCCAGCTGGGCGGGCGTTGCCTGATAGGCCTTGGCGATGCGGATCAGCTCGGGATGATGCAGGATATTTCCCTGCTCGATCGGCGAATAGGCCATGATGGGAATCTTGCGGCTCTGGCACCAGGGCAGCAGGTCGAATTCGATGCCGCGGCGGGAGAGATTATAGAGCACCTGGTTGGCGGCGACATTGGCGCCGTCGGGCACTCCAAGCAATTCCTGCATGTCGTCGGTGTCGAAGTTGGAGACGCCCCAGGCGCCGATCTTGCCGGATGTTTTCAGCATTTCGAAGGCGGCGACGGTTTCGGCGAGCGGGTAGTTGCCGCGCCAGTGCAAGAGATAGAGATCGATGCGGTCGGTGCCGAGCCGTTCGAGACTGCGCTCGCAGGCTTCGATCGTGCCTTTCAGGCTGGCGTTCCAGGGATAGACCTTGCTGACGACGAAGACCTCGTCGCGCCGTCCCCTGATTGCCTGGCCGACGATCTCCTCGGCGCCGCCGTCGCCATACATTTCGGCGGTGTCGATCAGTGTCATGCCGAGATCGATGCCGGCCTTCAGGCTTTCGATCTCGGCCCTGGCGTGGCCGGCATCCTCGCCCATGGCCCAGGTTCCCTGGCCGAGCGCCGGCACCTCGGTGCCGTTCGGGAATGTGATCAATGGAATCGGGTCGTCTTGCATAATTTTCTGTCCCTTCGGCAAGAGATTGGGCCGGCTCGCCATCTTTCAAGTAATCCTGTCACCATGACAATGATGTCATGGCATCGGCAGTTTAGGGCAGCTATGTTGACCTAAATAGACAGGCCGCAAAAAGCTGGCTGGGGAGGTCGGATGCCGCTGGATACGTTTCTCGCCCTCGTTCTCTTTGCCTTTACGACATCGATCACGCCGGGACCGAACAATATGATGCTCTTCGCATCGGGCGTGAACTTCGGCTTCCGCAGGACGATCCCGCATATGTTCGGCATCGGCGCCGGTTTTTTCTCGCTGCTCATCGGCGTCGGCCTCGGGCTCGGCGCGCTTCTGCATACGGTGCCGGCCGTCTATACGGCGCTGAAATTTGCGGGCGGCGCCTATCTCGTCTGGATCGCCTGGAAGATCGCCTCGTCGCGCTCGCTCAGCGAAGGCAGGAGCGGCGTCGAGCCGATGTCCTTCTTCGCCGCTGCCGCCTTCCAATGGGTCAATCCAAAAGCCTGGGTGATGGCGGTCACCGCGATGGCGACCTATACCAATCCGCAACTCTATCTCGTCAGCGTGCTGATCGTCGGTCTCGCCTTCGCGGCGGTCAATGTGCCGAGCGTTTCGACATGGGCAGGCTTCGGCTCGGCGCTCAGGGAATGGCTTTCCGATCCGGTGCGGCTGAAATGGTTCAACATCAGCATGGCAGTGCTGTTGGTGCTAAGCCTCTGGCCGATGTTAAAATAGAGCGATCGACGGCTTCATCAGCATCAGCCAGAAAATGCCGAGGACGGCTGAGAAGGCTGGAAAGCCGAAAGCAAACCAGATGCGGTAAAGGCTGAAATAGGCTGGCGGCAGGGCTTTTCCCGATGCCGCGGCAGCGCGAGCGAGATTGCGCAGCCGGATCTGTATCCAGACGACCGGCAGCCAGAACAGGCCGGTGACGACATAGAGCAGCAGCGACAGCGCAATCCAGCCCTCCGACAGGTCCCAGCCGATCGATCGCGCCAGCAGAGTGCCGGTCACCGGCTGGAGGATGGCCGCGGTGGCGGTGAAGACCGTATCGGCGATGACGACGGTTGCTGAGACATGGGCGATCAGTGCGGGATCGCGCGTGCGATGCGCCATCACCATGAAGAAGGCGATACCGGCGCCGGTACCGAAGAGCACGGTCGCGCCAATGACATGGGCGAGCAGCAGCCATTCTTCAAACATCAGCGTTCATCCAGGATGGCAAGGGCTACCAGCGTCAACAGGATCGACGGCAGCACCTTGACGAGAACCCCGAGCGGATCGAGCCAGAGCGCGGGTTCGAGCAGGCTGGCGCCGGCGAGATAGGCGAGCGATACACCAAGCATGCCGAGAAGGGCGCGTTTCGCCAGGGGACGGACAAGGACGGCGGCACCGAGTGCCACGTCGATCAGGCAGGTTGCAAGCGTCAGCGCTACGGCGGCGCCTGCGGGCATGAAGGGCAGGAAGTGGGCGCTTGCCTGCGTTGGCGCCAGAAGCGGGATGAGACCGGACAACAGCCAGAAGAGCGACAAGCCGGCGATGACGGGCGCCTTTAAGAGATAGAGGCGGGCAAACCACAGGTCCTGAACGCCGGAGGGATTGGCGGCAAGCGTCTCTGCAGCCGAAAGCGTCGGCAGACCCGAAGGCGTGGGGCCTATGCGCACACCTTCGGACATGACGATCATGGCGGTGGAGCGCAGCGGCGAGCGCCAGCCAAGATGACCGGCAATATCGGCAAGCCATGAGACAGGCCGTGCGATCGCTGGTGGGATGGAGACAACACGCGCATCCGGCAGGCCGAGCCAGGCGCGGTGCAATTTGACGAGGCTCGCGAGCGTATGCCGTTCCTCGGCGGCCAGTTCGATATCGCTGCCGGAGGGGAGTGTGCCGGAAACCGCTGCCGAAACGGCGGTAGCGACATCCTCGGCGGCGACGGTGTTGACCGTGCTGTCGGCATGGAGGAGCGGGACGACGAGGGGGAAGGATGCAAGTGCACGCAGAAGCGCTGTGCCGCCATGGGCGTTACGGCCGAGCACGAGGGATGGGCGCAGGATCACGTAAGGCAGGCCGGATGCTGCAAGGGCCGTATCGGCGGCGCGCTTTGTGGCGAGGAAGGGGAGGTTGCTGCCGGCGCCGTCCGTCCGGGCGGAGATCTGTACGATCAGTTTCACGCCGGCTGGTCGCGCCGCTTGCTGGAGCGCGATCATTGCGCGTTGCTGGGTGGCTGCGAGATCGTCTGACAGGCTGTCCTGTAAGGCGCCCGCGCTGTTGATGACCACCTGCTGGCCTTCGAGCACAGAGGACCAGTCGGTTGCATTGGTCATTTTTTCGAGATCGGCGCTGATCCAGCGGATATCGGACTGCCGGACGCAAGCCCGGTCGGGATTGCGGGCAAGGCCGGTCACGGTATAGCCGTCTTTCAGCAACTGCGCTGCGACGGCCGAACCGATGAAGCCTGTAGCACCGAGAATCAGGATGTTCATGGGAGAAGACTATCGAAAAAGGGCATGTCGAGCAGGGAGGCGCACAACGCCCGCGTCGCTTTGATGCCGGACGCTCAAGCGATACTGCGCGGATCGAGTTTTGCCATGGGAACGGCGCATTCGGTGACGATCCGCGCCGCTAGAGACGGGTCGAGCGGTGGTTTGCCAGACACGAAGGCAAGTTCCAACGCCATGCCGATCGCCAAAGGGCGCCTCCTGATGGGGACGAGGTGCCGGTCGAGGATCTCGGCTACCTTGGGCCACAGGCGGCGAACGTAGATGAGGGGAGTATCGCCTGGCCTATGCTCTTCCAACAATCGCGATATTCCGAACTGCGGATGTCCGATGGTTGCGGCTACGTGACGAAACGTTTCCATTACCATCTCTTGCGAGATCAAGCCGCCAGACTGTCTTGCTGCGCCATATGTGAGGTTAAGAAAGGAATCATGGCTTTCGAGAAGGAAGGCATTCGGTAGGTTACCCGCATAGTATCGAGAGCCATCCTTGGTTTCCACGACGACGAGATCAGCGCCGTCGCGAAGCTGTCCAGCGGAGGCAATATCCAGGGCGGCAAGTATGCACGAAAAGCCGCCGACCGAACCCAGGGCTGCGAATAGATCTATCGAATGAACATAGCCGTCCCTCGTCAAGTCCTGAATGAGGCAGTCGAGCAGGACGCGCGCGATCATCCTCGGGCTTTGCAAAGTATCGCCGGCGTCGCGAGGGCGCGGATCGTCAGGGGCGGCGCTATACGCACGGCTCGCCATCCTTTCTCTCTGGGGGACGGATGGAGGGGCGGGAGGGCTGGTTCTACGGCCGAATGTCGGAGTTTTCATGGGTACAATCTGGAGGTGAAACTGTTAACGTTTGGTTAGAGCGGTGACGCGAGCGAGGGCTTGCTTAACAATCCCTATTTGGCTCTTAATCAATGCCATCCATTGAGCCTTCTCGACGAGAAAGACGCTTGGCGGTTCTCCGGCAGGCGCTTAAGATTAAGCCGCTACCCAGGAGAGTGTCATGCGGCACAAAGACTACCATGCACATCATGGCGACGATCACCATGATCATCACCACGACAATCACTATTCCGACATGCAGGCACGTGTGAAGGCGTTGGAAACGTTGCTGACGGAGAAGGGGCTTATCGATCCGGCGGCGATCGATGCGATCGTCGAGACCTATGAGACGAAGGTGGGGCCGAGAAACGGCGCGCATGTCGTAGCCAAAGCCTGGAGCGATGCCGATTTCGCCGACTGGCTGAAGCGTGATGCGACGGCGGCGATCGCCAGTCTCGGCTACACTGGCCGGCAGGGCGAGCACATGCGTGCCGTCTTCAACACGACGGAGACTCATAACCTTGTCGTCTGCACGCTCTGCTCCTGTTATCCTTGGTCGGTGCTCGGCCTGCCGCCGGTCTGGTACAAGGCGCCGGCCTATCGCTCGCGCGCCGTCATCGATCCGCGCGGCGTGCTTGCGGAATTCGGGCTGACGCTGCCGGAGGACAAGAAGATCCGCGTCTGGGATTCGACGGCAGAGCTGCGTTACCTCGTCATTCCCGAGCGGCCGGAAGGCACGGAAGGAATGGACGAACAGGCGCTTGCCGGTCTCGTCAGCCGCGATGCGATGATCGGCACCGCGGTTGCCGCCAGCCCGGAGAGCACACCATGAACGGACCGCACGATCTCGGCGGGCAGATGGGCTTCGGGCCGGTCGCGCCCGAAAAGAATGAGCCCTATTTTCATGCGGCATGGGAAAAGCGGGCGCTCGGCATCACCATCTCCTGCGGCGCTTTCGGCGCGTGGACGATCGATGAAAGCCGGCATGCGCGCGAGAATATTCCGCCGGCCGATTACCTCGCCGCCAGCTACTACGAGATCTGGATCCGCGGCATCGACAAGCTGCTGGAGCGGCACGGCTTTGCGACGCGCGAGGAGTTGCTGTCCGGCCATGCATTGCAGGACGGCGCGGTGCCGAAGCGCGTGCTGAAAGCGGACATCGTGCCCGCCGTTTTGGCAAAGGGTGGGCCTTGCGATCGTCCTGTTAAGACCGCGCCGCTCTTTGTGGTCGGCGCGACGGTGAGGACGAAGAACTTCAACCCGCCGACGCATACGCGCCTACCGCGTTACGCGCGCGCCAGGACCGGTGTGGTCGAAGCAGTACAAGGTTCGTTCGTCTTCCCTGACGACAATGCGCATGGCAAGGGCGAAAACCCGCAATGGCTGTATACCATCGTTTTCGACGGTGCGGAGATCTGGGGCGCGGATGCCGATCCCACGCTGACCGTGTCGATCGATGCCTGGGAGAGCTATCTTGAGCCGGCATGAGACATCGCCGTTGAGGCAATCGCCCAGCCTGCCGAGATCGCCGGAGGGAGAGCCGGTCTTTCCCGAGCCATGGGCGGCCGAAGCCTTTGCCATGACCGTGCACCTGCACGCAAAAGGCCTGTTCAGCTGGAGCCAATGGGCTGAAACGCTGTCCGCGCAATTGCACAAGCCTGGGCGGGCCGAAGATGGCAGCGACTATTTCGACTGCTGGGTGGCGGCTCTCTCGGATCTGATCGTCGGCAACGGCATCGCCGATGCGAAAACGATCCTGGCACTTCAGCAGAGTTGGCAGCGGGCGGCGGAAGCGACGCCGCACGGACGGCCGATCGAGCTCAGCAACGATCCCTCGCGCTGATCCTCACGACGGAAACTGCTTATAGCATTCCTCAGCCACCTTCCGTAGCGTCTCGCGGGAGATTTCGCCGGTGACGGCATAGCCGAGTTCGCCGTCGATCCAGTAAAAGGTCTCGACATTGCCCGACGAGGCGAAGCGGAAGCTCGTCGTGCGATTGTCCGTGTTGCGGCCGACCAGGACAGTCAGGCGCTCGCCGGCCTGATTCTCGTACATGAACATGGCGCCCGGCCTGCCGTCGACCGGCAGCAGGCGGCCGCCGACCAGCTTGAAGCCGAGCGGCTGCAGGTTCGGGATCTTGAGATTCTGGATTGCCAGGCGCTTGCCAAGCCAGGTGGCGAGATGGGTTTCCTCATTAGCGAAGACCTCGACGGGGTGACGAACCTCGGCGGCATAGACCGCGAAGGCGGTTTCAGCCTGTTTCGGCAGAGTTTCGGCGCCGGCAAGCTGCAACTCCGGCTTTTCCAGAAGCGCCGGGCCATAATGGCCGCTGACGGCGCCGAGCGCGAAGACGACGAGGGCGGCCGCAGCGATCGCCCAGCGTTTCGAGCCTGATGGCGCGGCGCGCGGGGGGACGACCAGCAGGGGGTCGGTATCCTTCGCCTGCTCATAACCTGCAAACATCGAGCGGATCGCCCCATTTTGCGCCTGCCATGCGGCGACCATCGCCGCCTCGTCCGGATTGTCGGCCAGGAAGGCCTCGATGCGGGCACGTGTCGTTTCCGGCAACTGGCCGTCGGCATAGGCGTGGAGATCGGCTTCGGTGACGCTCGGATTGGTGTCGTTCATTTCGGTCTCCGAAGCGTAATGATGTTGTCGGCCTTCAGCCGCTCGGCAATGCGCCGGCGGGCGCGCGACAGGCGGGACATGACGGTGCCGATCGGGATGTCGAGCGCGGCGGCGACCTCGCTATAGGTATATCCCTCGATGACCACGAGCATCAGCACGGCGCGGTGTTCTTCCGAAAGGCTGTTCAGCGCATCGTCGAGCCGGGCGCGCTCCAGCGGATCGGTCGGTGGTTCGGAAGAGGCCATATCCTCAGCCGCGTCGAGTTCGATCAGGCCGTCGCGCGCCTTGCCGCGCCGGCCGTTGCGATAGAGATTGGTCATGATGGTCAGGACCCAGCCGCGCAGGTTGAGGCCGCGCCATTGGCCGCGGCGCGTGAGAACCTTCTCGACGCAATCCTGGAGCAGATCCTCGCCATCGGCATCCGAGCGCGTCAGGCTGCGCGAATAGCGTCTGAGCGAGGGCAGGAGGGCCAGGATCTGGCCCTCGAAGGTTTCGGGTGCGGGTATCTTCACGCCGGCTCTCTGGTGATTTGGGTCTGGGCGATCAGGGCCCCTACAATCAGGGCCCCTACAATCAGGGTTTGGCGAGATCCCAGTTGCCGCCGACGCCATCGCCGGTGATGTCGCCGGCCTTCGTGTCCTTGACCCAGAAATAGAGCGGCATGCCGTCCTTGGCCCATTGTTTCGTGCCATCCTTGCGATCGATGATCGAATATGCACCATCGGCCTTGGCGTCGCCAGCGGCCATCAGCGGCGGCCAGTTCTTGGCGCAGTCGTCGTTGCAGTTGGAAACGCCCTTGACGTCCTTCTTGAAGGTGTAGAGCGTCATGCCGTTTTCGCCGGCGAGCACCTTGCCCTTGGCGGAATCGACGGTCTTGACGGGAGCGGCGGCGAAAGCAGCGGTCGCGGCAAGGGCGGCGGCCGCCACGACGGACAGAAATTTCACGGACTTCATGATGTCTCTCCTCAAATTGGGCACGCAATCTTGCGATGCCTGAGATGAGACACGGCACGAGGCAGTTTTATTCCAGGCGCAGGAAAAGTTTTCATGGCGGGCGAGGCGAGCCGAAACCCGCTTCGCCCGCGCAGATCGCATCGGAGCGCCTTGTCGGCTATTGCCCCGTGGCGGACGCCGCCGCCATATCGACCCATACCGCTTCGAATATATGGCCGTCGGGATCTTCGAAGGCGCGGTTATAGAGCCAGCCCATGTCTGTCGGGGCGCGCGGATCGGTCTTGCCGCCGGCGGTTGAGGCCGCCTCGACGATGGCGTCGACGTCTTCGCGACTGTCCATCGTCAGTGCGATCAGCATTTCGCTCGCCTTCTCCGCTTCGGCAACGGGTTTCGGCGTGAAACTCGCGAAGAAATCGCGCGTCAGCAAGTGGAAGATAATCGCCTCGGACCAGACCATATTCGAGGCCTGGTGATCGCTGAACTGTTCGTTCTTGCTGCATCCGATCGCTTCGTAGAAGCGGGTCGCAGCAGCAATGTCTTTTACCGGCAGGTTCACGAAGATCATCTTGGGCATTGCGGTTTCCTCCTCTTTGGGTGTTTTTCGGGGGGACAGTCTCGCCTCACACAAACTCCTGCACGATCGTGTCGCTGGCATGAATGCAGACGATTTCGAGCCGTCCCGTGCCGACATTTTCGAAGCGGTGGTGAACGTTGGCGGCCACGACGACGATATCACCGGGAAAGGCCCGGGTTTTGGCGTCACCAACGGTGAACTCGGCCTCGCCTTTCCGGACGGCCCATGTCTCGGAATAGGGATGGACATGCAGATCGGGGCCTTGGCCGGGCTCGTTGTCGACGAGGAAGAGCGATATCTCGCCGCCGTAATCGTGGCCTTCGAAGCGGACCGTCCTGCTCTGATCCGGCCGTGGTTCCTGGTGTCGAAGAATCCTGAACATCACGTGCCTCCTGCTCGTGCCGTCTGCGAACGCAAACTATCTTTGCGAGAAGATATATTTCTGAAAATTATCTTCCCGTCAAGATATCTTCCGTGAATCGAGTGAAAGGTGTATGTCTCGCCCGTGGTGATATGAGGCAGAGAATGATGGATGGAACTGAAGGGAACGGTGACCGCCCCGAGGATAAGGGCCGCCCGAGCGAGGACCATGTCGACCGGCTGCGCCGGCAATGGACGCTGGAACTGCCCGACCTCGACACGGAGCCGATGGCGATCCTGGGGCGGGCCTTTCGGCTGTCCAACCTGGTGCGCCCCAGCATCGAGGCGACCTTTGCCGATTTTGGCCTCGACCGCGGCGAATTCGACGTGATCGCAGCGCTTCGCCGTTCCGGGCCGCCTTACCGGCTGACCCCAACGGACATGTATTCGGCGCTGATGATCTCGTCGGGAGGCCTGACCCACAGGCTAGACCGTCTGGAGAAAGCGGGCTTGATCTGCCGGGAGAAATCGCCACGGGACGGGCGCAGTGTGCTGGTGGCATTGACAGAAGCCGGCGCCGCACTCGCCGAAAAGGCCTTCCGCACCGATATGGCGAGCGAATCCTCGTTTCTGCAGGCTCTTGACGGACAGGAGCGCGAGGCGCTCGCGGCGCTGCTGCGCAAGCTGATTGCCGGGATTGAGAATGATCAGCCGAGGGGAGAGAGCGAGGCCGGCTGAGGTTCACGGCTCAGGCGGCAACTCGCTGCTTATGCAGGTCGTTTACACCATACCGGTTTTCGGATATGATATATCCTTAATTCCAATGGCCGAGCCAGCCATCACAAGAGTTGCCGAATGATCCTGAAAAGCCAGGTCGAGTGGGCGTTGCATTGCTGCGCCATTCTCGCGGGCCTGCCTGAGGGCAGGTACCTTTCCACCAAGGCGCTCGCCGAGCTTCATGGTCTGCCGAAAGAATATCTCTCCAAGGCGCTGCAGAGCCTTTCGCAGGCATCGCTGGTCAACACCACGCTCGGCCCGAGCGGCGGCTACCGGCTTGCGAGAGCCTCGTCCGAGATCAATTTCCTCGATATCGTCGAGGCGGTCGAGGGAAGTGCGCGCAGTTTCACCTGCACGAATATCCGGGAAAACAATCCATGCCGGGCGGAAGGTTATTGTGACAGCAAGCCTTGCGCGGTCGCCCGCATCATGTGGGAAGCCGACGAGGCCTGGCGCAATACGCTGAGGCGCGTCCGGCTCTCCGATCTCGTCAGCATCCTGTCCGAGGAGGTTCCGGCCGAACTCTGGCAGAGTACCTTCGCTTGGGTGCTGAAGCGCGCAGGCTGAGAGGAAAGGCTCTAAGCCCTGAAGATGGTCCTGATGGTTTTCAGAATGGCGCGCGCGCTGTGGGCCTGTTCCGGGGGCAGGGCGGCGCCGTCGCGAAAGCGCTCGGCGCGGCTGGCAAGGTCTTCGGCGATCTCTTCCGCCAGTGCGGGACGTTCGTTCAGCAGCGGTGCAAAGGCCCCCTGATCGATTTCATAGGCGATCACCGGGGTCAGAGCCTCCAGGGTGCAGACTTCCTGCATGCCCGCGAGCAGTCCGGTCTCTCCGAAGAAATCACCTGGTGCCAGCCGCCCGCGCTCCTGATCTCCGTGGCGCGCCGCGATGATGCCCGCCCGCACCATCATCAGCGACGGCAGCATTTCGCCCTCCCGCACGATGACATCGCCCTTGCGGAATTCGCGCACGGCCGTGGTCTCGGCGAGTTTCTGCTTTTCATCACTCGTCAGCGTCGCAAAGATCGGAATGGCCTCGATCAATTCGAGCGGCGTCACGCGGGGCGGCCGTGCGCTCTCTTCGGTCGGCAGTTCGCCGGTCAGGACTGAGGCGGCGGCAGGAACGGCCAAAAGCAGGCCGGCCGATTTGCAATGGCGATAGACAAGATCGAGCACCTCGTTTCGCGCCGGCACACGCTGGCTGGGGCTCGTCACCCGAAACTGCAGCTCGACCTCCAGCGCCGTGGCATCCAGCGCCTTCAGCGCCACGACCGGCGGCGGCTCGCGCACGATCGAATTGCAGCTCGCCAGCGCTGTCGCCATCACGTGCCGGACCGATGCCGGCATCCGCGTCGGGGCGATGCGGATGGTGAGGATCAAGAGATGGGTCTCGTCCGGCCGGCTTACATTCGTCAGGCCGAGCTTTGCCAGAAAACTGTTCGGCAGAACGACGATATTGTTTGCGCTGGTCAGGATATGCGTCGCGCGCCAGTTGCTTTCGACGACACGCCCCTCCGTGCCGTCGCTGAGGAGGATCCAGTCGCCGATGATGTAGGGCCGGCCGAGCGTCAGCGCGATGCCGGAGAAGACGTCGGCGAGGGTGTTCTGGAGCGCCAGGCCGAGAATGATGGCGACGACGCCCGAGGTCGCGACGAGCGTGCCGATCGGCACGCCGAAGACGAAGGCCAGGACCGACAGGGCCATGCCGATATAGACGACGCCGATGACGAGATCCTGGAGCAGGCGGGCCTCTCGCGGGCTGCCCTCCAGCACCAGATACAGTCTGATGAAACCGATGACGGCCCATGCCAGATGGATCCACCAGAGCGATTTCGCGACGATGACGAGTAAGGCTTGTGGATCCTCGGACTCATATCCTTGAAACCGGTGAGGTTCGATACCGCTGCCGACGAGGATCAATGTCATCGCCGCAAAGAAGAGAATCTGCACCACCAGTCGCGTCGTCGGCCGATGGCTGGAGAGCAGATGCCAGACGACGATACCGGCGAAACCTATCGCAATGAGGGATATCAGAGGCTTGCCGAAGAGCACGTCGTAGATCATCTCTCTGTCTCCGGGATAGGGCGGGCCGCACATGATTCAGCATCTCGGCCGCCCGCGCAAGCATCGGGCTTGCACGGGCGGTATCGGCGGATGTCACTTCTTGAGCGGGTAGGTGAGTTCTTTCTGATTGGTGTCGACGACGAAAACGGCGAGCAGACGGGCGGGTTTGGTCTCGCTGTCGTTGGCGCTGACGCCGTGACGATCGCCCGGCATTTCGGAAAAACTCTCTCCGGCATGATAGACCTTGACCGGGCCGTCATTGACCTGGCTGCGGATCGCTCCTTCGAGCACGGTGGCATAGATGAACGCGGTGTCGGGATGGGTGTGGCCTTCGGAGAAGCCGCCCGGACCGTATTCGACCAGCACGCCCTTGATGCTCTTGCCCGGCACGTTCGGAAGCTCGTGCTCGTAAACGAGGGTGACCTTCGAGGCCTTGTTTGCGTCGTGCGCGCCGGCGCCGGTGGCTGCAAGGCAGGCGAGGGCGACGGCGAGGAATGATGTTCTGATCATCGGAATCTCCATGGGATCGTGGTGCGCAGGGCGCGCATGGCGCCCTGGCAAGATCACTTCGGCTGCGCGGTCTTTGCGAACCATTGCTCGAAGGTGATCGAGCCGAGCCGCGGGTTATTGTCGGAAACGAGCGACTGGTCGTTGAGCCTGGCGCCGAAATATTTTGCTTCGGCATCAGCCTCGACGGTGCGCGGATCCTTCATGGCCTTCAGATATCTGGCGACGAGCTCGCTCAGGCGCGCCCGTTCCGGACCTGATATCTCGATCGTCGCGTTGGCGGGCGGTGAGAGCGCCACATCCGCCATGACATCGGCGACGTCGTCGGATACGATCGGCTGCACATAGGCCGGCGACAGGCGAACCGTCTGGCCGACAGTGCCCGATTGGGCGATGCCGCCGAGGAATTCCATGAACTGCGTCGAATGCACGATGGTGTAGGGAATCCCTGACGCCTTGATCAGCTTTTCCTGGGCGAGCTTGCCGCGGAAATAGCCGCTTTCCTGCAGACGCTCGGTGCCGACGACGGACAGCGCGACATGATGCTTCACGCCGGCCACCTTTTCGACGGCGAGAAGTTTGCGGCCAGAGGTCTCGAAAAATTCGAGCACGGCCTTGTCTTCGAAGGATGGCGAATTGGCGAGATCGAGCACGACTTCGGCGCCTGCGAGCGCGTCGGCCAGTCCTTCTCCCGTGATCGTGTTGACGCCTGAGTTCGGCGATGCGGCTACCACGTCATGTCCCTGCTTGCGCAGACGTTCGACAGTCTTCGAACCGATGAGGCCGGTTCCGCCGATGACAACGATTTTCATAACAGATCTCCGTTCACTGCCGAGATGCGGCAGCGTTAAAATTGAATCTTCTCAATGAATTGCGAAGCTTAGTTCAGTCCTGCCTTGTCGAGGCCGTAAGCCTTGTCGGCCGAGCCGGGCACGGTCTTGAAGCCGACATTGACGCGGTTCCAGGCATTGATGGCCATGACGACGAAGGTCAGGTCCGAGATTTCCTTCTCCGAAAGCTGGCCGCGAACCCGTTCGTAGATCTCCTCGGGAACGCCGCCTTCCGGCAGCTTGGTCAGAGCTTCGGTCCAGGCAAGGGCGGCGCGCTCGCGGGGAAGGAACAGGTTCGATTCCCGCCAGATGGCAACGTGGTGGATCCGTAATTCGCTCTCGCCATAGATCTTCGCCTGCTTCACATGCATGTCGAGGCAAAAGCCGCATCCATTGATCTGCGAAGCGCGGATCTCGATGAGAGCCTGCAGCTTTTCGTCGATCACGCTGTTCTTCAGCGCCATGCTGAATTCCATGAATTTCTTGAAAAGCTCGGGGGACTGCTGGGCGTAGTTCAATCGCTGAGTCATATCGTTTCTCCTCTAATTAAGGATATAAAATATCCTTATGGATATAAGATATCCTTAATTGCTGGACTGTAAAGCCATTCTCGCTTAGTCTGGCTGCATAAGGCCTATGCGCAAAAGTATGAGGGGGCGGGGATGGATATCGTATCGGCATTGCGGACCTTTCTGCGCGTCGTGGAGACGGGCTCGTTCTCGGCGGCGGCGCATGATCTTGACGTGACGCAGCCGGCGGTCTCGCGGCAGGTCGCGGCCCTTGAGGGGCATTTCAACACCCGCCTGCTGCATCGCACGACGAGTGGCCTCTCGCTGACGGCGGAGGGTGAACGGATGCTGCCAATGGCGATGAAGATTCTCGAGGCGGTGGAGGAGCTCGGCGATGCCGCCGGACCGGAAGGTGCCATGGCCTCCGGAAAGGTCAGGCTCAGCGTGCCAGCGCCACTCGGCCTCTATCTCAGTGATCGGCTGGGCGATCTTCTCGCCGCCCATCCGAAACTCTCGGTGGAACTGATGTTCCGGGAACAAAGCTCCGACATGATCGAGGAGCGCCTCGACCTCGAGGTGCGTCTGGGCTCCGTCGCCGACAGCAGCCTCGTTTGCCGGCGGATCGG
Source organism: Rhizobium anhuiense bv. trifolii (assembly GCF_024346605.1). Taxonomy (NCBI): domain Bacteria; kingdom Pseudomonadati; phylum Pseudomonadota; class Alphaproteobacteria; order Hyphomicrobiales; family Rhizobiaceae; genus Rhizobium; species Rhizobium anhuiense. The sequence goes on along the minus strand of NZ_CP098803.1, from coordinate 3,408,576 downwards.
CTGGACGACGGCCTTCCTCGTCGCCTCGCCCGCCTATCTCGCTCGCAGGTCGCCGCCGCGGACGCCGAAGGACATCAAGGACCATGAATGCCTCTGCTACAGCAGGGCCGGCGATGCCTGTTCATGGTCGTTTTCGAACGGCTCGGAAGACATATCCGTCAGGATCTCGCCGCGGCTGACGGCGTGCAGCGCCGTCGCCATTCATAGGGCGGCCCTTGCCGGCGCGGGCTTGGCGGTGCTCTCCCACATCATCGCCGTGCCGGATATCGCCGCGGGTCGGCTGATCCCCGTCATGAACGACTTTCAACCGACCCGGCTGCCCATTTATGTCGTCTATCCCTCCCGCAGAAACATACCGCTGCGGGTCAAGACGGTTCTGGACTTTCTGACTGATGCCATCGGGCAGGATCCGTCGATGTCAGCAAGCGGAGCGGATCGGCGGTGGGAGGGATGATTGTCGGCCGGGCGGATTTGGCGTCATCGGCCTTGCCGCGTCAGTTTCCGCCTTGCCTAACGCCCGCGAATCCTGCCAAGTCGTGCAATCATGCAATTTGCGCCGCAACAAGACGAAGCCCTCAAGGCTGTTTCGAAATGGCTGAATGAAGGGCGCTCGCCGCTCTTTCGCCTGTTCGGTTATGCCGGAACGGGGAAGACGACGCTTGCCAAGCATTTCGCCGAGAATGTCGATGGCGATGTGCTGTTTGCCGCTTTCACCGGCAAGGCCGCGCAGGTGCTGCGCTCGCGCGGCGCCTCCAACGCCCGGACGATCCATTCGCTGATCTACCGGCCGCGCGGCGAGGAGGCGGTGGAGGACGAGGAAACCGGCAAGACGTCGATCGCGCCGATGTTTTCGATCAACCGGCAAAGCCCGGTCGCCAAGGCTGCACTGATCATCGTTGATGAATGCTCGATGGTCGACGAGGCGCTCGGCAAGGATCTGATGAGCTTCGGCACACCGATCCTGGTGCTCGGCGATCCCGGCCAGCTGCCGCCGGTCAGCGGCGGCGGTTACTTCACCAATCAGGACCCGGATTACCTGCTCACCGACATTCACCGCCAGGCGCGCGACAATCCGATCATCAAACTTGCCATGCAGGTGCGCGAAGGCAATGAGGTGATGTATGGCGATTACGGCACGGCCAAGGTGATCTCGAAGAACGAGGTGACGCAGGATCTGGTGATGAAGGCCGACCAAGTACTCGTGGGCACCAACCGGACGCGCCGCCGCTACAATCAGCGCCTGCGCGAGCTGAAAGGCTTCAATGCCGATTATCCGCAGACCGGCGACAAGCTTGTCTGCCTGCGGAACGATCCGGCCAAGGGCCTGCTCAACGGCTCGCTCTGGCAGGTAATGACCTCGTCGAAGGAAACGACGAAGCCCGGCATCAATCTGCTGGTCCGCCCCGAGGACGACGACATGGACCGCGGCGCTGCCAAGATCAAGCTGCTGAAGCAGGCCTTCGAAGATGTCGAGGGCGAGATCCCCTGGAACACCCGCAAGCGCTACGACGAGTTCGACTATGGCTACGCGCTCACCGTGCACAAGGCGCAGGGTTCGCAATGGAACGATGTCGTGCTGTTCGATGAGAGCTGGGCGTTTCGCGATACGCGGGAGCGCTGGCTCTATACCGCGATTACGCGCGCGGCGGAGACGCTGACGATCGTCCGTTGAGGTTTGGCGGGCAGGAGACGGTGGCGGCCGTCGTGTGTGTTCAGGCCTGCACAATGCCGAGCAGAACCGCCTTGGCGATGGCCTGAAAGCGGTTGTTGGCGCGGAATTTCAGGATGATCCCGGCCTCGAGATCCTTGGTCTCGTCATGTTTCAGGTCGAGCGCCCGAGCGATGCGCTGGGTGGAATAGCCTTCCGCCATCAGTTCCAGGCAACGCCGCTCCTGTGGACTCAGGCTGGCGCTGTCCTGATTGTCGTTCAACGGCGGCTCCTCGATGCTGCCGTCGTAATCCAGGAGGTCGCCGACCTGTTGGAGCTGGCGGTGCAGCGTCGACATCTCGGCGGTCAGCTCGCGCTTGCGTACCTGCAGGGCCTCGCGGAACATTGCCTCGGCCGATTCCTGCGAATCGGCGCTGCGAAGCTCGTCCATCAATTCCTGGATGACGGCGATCGCCATGCCCGTCTCACGGCAAACGGTGATGACGGCCATGCGCATCACGTCGTCCTGCCCGTAGACCCGCATCAGGCCGATGCGATTGGCCGAAATCAAGCCCTTCTCTTCGTAGAAATGCAGTGTCCTGTGTGTCACCCCGAATGCATTGGCCATATCGGCGATGGGCACGGGACCATCAGGTAGATCCGGCGGCAGCGCGGCTGAAGGCAGGAACCGATATTTCGATCGGGCCTCCGAAGCGATACCGGCGGTGGCAAACAGGCGTTTGGAACCGTCTGGCATGAACCCTCCTAGGGCATGTTGTTGCACCTCATGCGGATTTGCCAGTTGCTTCCCATGCGCGGCGAGTGGGGTTTCCTCTAAGCGTTCTTCTCAGTGGGAAAGAAGCAGTACGCGGCGTACTCTACGCGATACGATGTCCACGTTATGCGTGAACGATCTTTTTTATAAGTGCTAAAAATAATCTCTTTTAAATGGGATAGCAACTTTACCGGCATATTTTGCCGGGTTCTTGGGTGTGTCGCACAAAAACATGTGCTGCACTGCGGAATCTCGCGGTCCTCTTCAAGGGTGACGGGATTTACTATCTGCGGTACGCGTGCGGCAAATGCTCAGCGCAATTTCGGTGTCCATCAGCGATTGGCATCGCATCCATTTGTGAATCTCGTTGGCCATCACGGCGCACATGGCTTAAAAGCAGGGCCTCCCATTTTCATGACCGATGGATTTCGCCATGCCCGCCAAGCTCTCCGTGAACCTCAACGCCATCGCCATGCTGCGCAACCGGCGCGATCTGCCGTGGCCAAGCGTCGAAGCGCTCGGGCGGATCGCACTCGCCTCCGGCGCCAGCGGCCTGACGGTGCATCCGCGCCCCGACCAGCGGCACATCCGCTTTTCCGACCTGCCCGTGATCCGCAACCTGATCGACGACGAATTTCCCAAGGCCGAATTCAATATCGAGGGCTATCCCACCGAGGAATTCTTCGAACTCTGCGCCGGGGCGGCGCCCGAGCAGGTGACGCTGGTGCCCGACGATCCCGCGCAGGCGACATCCGATCACGGCTGGGATTTCCGCAAGCACCGGGCGTTTCTGACTGATGCCGTCGCCCGTTTGAAGAAGATGGGATGCCGGGTGTCGCTGTTTGCCGATGGCGACGGGGATGCCGAAGCAGTCGAGATCGCCAAGGCAGTCGGCGCCGACCGGATCGAACTTTATACCGGCCCCTATGGCGGCTGTTACGGCGCGCCGGAACGGGCGGCCCCGATCCTCGACGCACTCGGACGGACGGCGGATGCGGCCCTTGCAATCGGCCTTGCCGTCAATGCCGGCCATGATCTGACAGTTGAAAACCTGCCAGCGCTGGTGAAACGCATTCCCGCGCTTGCTGAAGTCTCGATCGGCCACGGGCTGACCGCCGATGCGCTGGAATACGGCATGGCGGAAACGGTACGGCGCTTTTGCCGGGCCTGCGGGCAGGCAGTTTGATCGGGGCGTTGCCTTCAACGCTTTGACTGGAAGCGGGTTATTACGCTTCTGACTGTGAGTCACACAATGCGTTTTGAAGCAAGAGTCTCCCGCGCCCAAGGACCTGGGCGCGCTGGATTCCTGTGCCTGTCACAGGAATCCAGCCACGGCGCGCCCTGGCCGTGCGTGACTCATCTGCCCCGATGGGGGATCCAGAATCGGAGTTCGCTCATCCCTGCGACTAGCGCAGGAACACAGCGAAAGGCTTTAATGGCCTCCGGCATTGCCTGACGCCGTCAGGGCCGCCTTGTGTTCCACGAAGAAATCCTTCAGCGGCTGTGGTTGTTTGCCGGTCAGCTTGGTGAAGTCTTCGGTGACGATCGCGAAGTTGCCGGCGCGGATGTTGGCGTCGGCCGAAACCAGCATGTCGGCGACGAAGCCGGGAAGACCCGCGCCGCGGATGCCCTGGCCGAGCTGTTCGTCATTGACGTCGACGACTTCGAGCGGCTTACCGGCGGCTTCGGAGACGATGGCGGCGATCTGCCGGTTGTTCAGCAATTGCGCGCCGGTTAGCGTATAGGTGGCGCTCTCGGCGGTGCCGGAGGCAAGGGCTGCGGCGATGGCCAGCGCGCAGTCGTCACGCGAGATGGTCGAGATCTTGCCGTCGCCGGTGGCGCTGTACCATTTGCCGCCCTGCAGGTTGTGCGGCATGCCGTGCAGGTAATTGTCGTGATACCAGGCGTCGCGGATGATCGTGTAAGCGATGCCGCTTGCCTTGATGGCGTTCTCGCTGCCGAGATGATCGGGCGCGAAGGAAACGAGCGAATTGTCCGGCGCTGGCATCGAGGTGTAGGCGATGTGCTTGACGCCGGCTTTGACGGCCGCTGCAACGGCGCCCTTGTGCTGGGCGATACGCTTGCCGGGCGTGTCGAGCGCGTCGGTGCTGATGATCAGCAGGCGGTCGATGCCGGCAAAAGCCTTTTCCAGGCCTGCCACATCGTCGAAATCGGCCTTGCGGGTGAGAACGCCCTTCTTTTCCAGCTCGGCGAGCTTTTGCGGGCTGCGCGTTGCCGCGACGATGCTGCCGGGCGCGACCCTGTAGGTCTCGATGAGGTGGTGGATGACACGCTGGCCGAGCTGCCCGGCAGCGCCGGTGACCAGGATGGTTTCGCTCATAGGTCGTTTCCTTCTATGTTTTGGTGGCGGTCTCAAAAAGAGAGTTACACTAGAATAGGAATTGACTTAGCGGTGTAAAGGAGGCAGTTTTTCGGCTCTACGTTACCAAAAGGGAACCAGCAGATGACCGGCGCGGTCCTCAGTCTGAAGAACAGAATGCCGGGGATGCGGCGCGAGATCGATCTCGCCAGTCTCGATTTTTCGAATTGCCCGGTCAGGGACATGATGCAGCAAATCGGCGGCAAATGGTCGACGCTGCTGCTCGAAGTGCTGGCGGCTCGGCCCTGTCGCTTCGGCGAGCTGCGGCGGATGCTCCCCGATATCTCGCAGCGCATGTTGACACAGACGCTACGCGACCTGCAGAGGGACGGGTATATCCATCGCGAAGTGTTCCCGACCAAGCCGCCGAGCGTCGAATATTCGATGACCGAACTCGGACGCTCGCTCTACCAGCCACTGTCGCAGCTGCTGAACTGGGCGGAGGCAAACCACGATGCCGTTCGCGCCGCCCGTTCGCATTTTGATTCCACCGACAAATAGGCTGGCTTCCTACCGGCCGCGCCCTTCCGTTAGGAACAGCAGGAAGGCCAACGCCGGGAAGCAGAAGCCGATCCAGGCTGTCATCGTCCAGCCGCCGGTCGCATAGGCCCAGCCGCCGAGCGCCGAGCCGAGCGCGCCGCCGGCAAAGAAGGTCGCCATGAACAGGCCGTTGAGCCGGCTGCGGTGTTCCGGGTTCAGGGCATAAATGGCGCGCTGGCCGCAGACCAGATTGGTCGTCACGCCGAAATCGAGAAGGATCGCCGCGGCCGTCAAAAGCAGCAGAGCGGTGAGCGAACCGTCCGTGGCGAAATGGCTGATCAGGAAGGAAGCCATGCCGAGCAGCATCGCAATCGTCGAGGCGATCCTCGTCATGCCGCGGTCGGCAAGCCGGCCGGCGATCGGCGAGGCGATGGCGCCGGCAGCGCCTGCAAGAGCAAAGACAGCGATGCCGTTCTGTGTCAGGCCGAAAACCGGGCTTGCAAGCAGCAGCGGCGTCGTCGTCCAGAACAGGCTGAAGGCGCCGAACATACCGGCCTGGTAGAGTGCCCGGCGCTGCAGCACGCGCGAGGTCAGCGCCAGATGACCCATGGAGGCGAGCAACTCGCCATAGCGCAGCTTCGTCTTCGGCAGCCGAACCGGCAGGTTGAAGCGCAGCACGACGGCAAGCACGATCATCAGCGCCGCGGTGAGGTAATAGACCACATGCCAGGAGGAAGCTTCGGCGACGAAGCTTGCAAAGGGGCGAGCCAGCATGATGCCGCAGAGCAGGCCGCTCATGACATTGCCGACGACCTGACCGCGCGTTGCATCCGGCGCCATGTTGGCGGCGAAGGGAACCAGGACCTGAACTGCCACCGACGAAAGACCGATGCAGAGCGAGGCGATGAGGAAGGCCGTCGGCGTCGACGACAGCGCCGCGCCGATCAGCGCAACGGCGGAGACGGCGATCAGCAGCAACACCAGACGGCGATTTTCGGTGAGGTCGCCGAGAGGCACGATCAGCAACAGGCCGAGCCCGTAGCCGATCTGCGTCAGCGTGACGATCAGGCCGGTGGCGGCAGGCGTGAAGCCAAGATCGGCGCTGATCGGGCCGGCAAGCGGCTGGCCGTAATAGAGATTGGCGGCCACCAGCCCGCAGGCGGCGGCGAAAAGGAAGGTTAGCCAGGGGGATAGCGCCCTGGGAATGGCCTTATCCGGCGTGGTGGCTGAAATGCTCATCGGGAACTCCGGTATCCAAAGATTGAAAGGAATGATTTCAAATGGTCTTGCCGCCGGCCACCCGCTTCCGGCTGTGCAACGGCTTGCCGCTCCTCCGAGAGAATGGCTTGCCTTTCTCCGGGGGATGTCAGGTCACCAACTTCATCGCGGCTTCGGCGACGGCCGCCATTTCTTCACCGCTGCGCTCCACCTTGCCGATGACGCGCATGCCTTTGGTGAGGCAGAGAAGCGCAAGCGCGGTCGCTGATATATCGAGGTCTGCAGAAATCGAGCCGTCGGACTGGCCGAGGCGGATCAGATCGGCCAGCAGTGTCTCGTCGGTCATGAAGGCGGCGGCGACACGTTCGGCCGCTTCGCTGTCGAAGAGAGCGAGATCGCCGGCGCTGCCGACCACCAGGCAGCCACGCCTCCCGGTTTCGCCGTGGGAGGAGGCCGCAAAGAAGGCGATCAGCGCATGCAGCTTATCCCGGCCGGTCTCTGCCTTGGCGAGTTCGGCATCGAGCATGCCACGGCGCACGGCGCGGTAGCGGTCGAACGTTGCAAGGAAGATGCCACGCTTATCGCCGAACGCCTTGTAGACACTGCCGGCGGCAAGACCCATGGCCTCGGTCAGTTCGCTGATCGAGGCGGCGTGATACCCGCGCTCGGAAAAGACGCGTAGGGCAGCGTCGAGCGCTGCCTCCACGTCGAATTCGCGCGGCCGGCCGCGGCCCCTGGTCTTTTCTTGATGTTCAATGGTCGCCGTATTCATGGCATCTAATTAGGAAATGTTCGTTTCCAAATCAAGCGAAACTTTTGCGACGCAGCAAATCACAGAGCCAGAACCCAGTTCTGGCCGTTCGCCTCGGGGCCGAACATGCGGTGTCTCTCCTCGGAGACAAGCCGGAAGCCGGCCTTGATATAGATGGCGCGGGCGGTCTCCAGCATGTCGTTGGTCCAGAGCGAGAGTTCGCGGTAGCCCTTCTGTCTGGAGAAGCGGATGCATTCGTCGACCAGCATCTTGCCGAGCCCGAGGCCGCGGGCTGATTTGTCGACATAGAGCAGACGGAGCTTGGCGATGCCGTCGCCGCCATTGGTGACGAGGGCCGAGCCGACATTGACGCCGCCGCGCTCGGCGATCCAGCAATATTCCTTGGCCGGATCGAAATTGGCGAGGAATTTCCCGGCGACTTCGGCGACCAGCGCTTCGAAGCGCAGGTCCCAGCCATACTCCTCGGCGTAGAAGCGGCCCTGGCTCTGAACGATCCAGCCGATATCGCCGGCGCGATGGGCGCGGATGACGGCCGGTGCGGGTTTGGCCGTAGGGTCGAGGAGGGTGCGGATGGTGTGCATGGCCGAGACTGCCGCCTCCGGCTCGCCGGCCGCGAGATTGTCGAAACGGGCGGCGATCTGCGCATTGGCGCGCCGGCCGAGTTCTTCGAACTGCTCACGTCCCCGGTCGGTGACAATGATGACCTGGCTGCGCAGGTCGGCCGGATCCGGACTGGTCTCGATCAGTCCCTCTGCGCGGAAACGCTTGAGGATACGGCTGAGATAGGCCGGGTCGAGATGCAAGTCGCGGACCAGCGCCACGGCGCTGACACCGTCATGCGAGCCGATCTCGAAGAGGATCCGGGCATCCGTCAGCGTGAATGCGGTGTCGAGATAGGCCTTGTTCAGGAGGCCGAGGAAGTTCGTATAGAAGCGGTTGAAATCGCGGGCGGTTTCGATGAGGGCGATATCGGACATGGCAAAGATCTCCAGATGGAGACCTTGTCAGACTGCTGACAAGTCGGCCCGCTCATCTTTCGTTTATCCTCGGCACAAGGCCGAGGATAACGCCGAGGAGAGAACGAGCCTTGTCAACAACTCAAGAATCTCCAAATAGAGATCTTGTCCTGTATTTAATGGACTGAGTCAACTAATTTGGCAATCCGAGGCGAGACACTTTCAGGCCGCTTCCTCTTCCGCGATCTCGTCCGCGCCAAGTGCGAAATCGACTGCCGCTCGCGCATGAATCGCCGTGGTGTCGAAGCCGGGCAGCGGCAGATGGTCGGGATCGAGGATCAGGCAGATCTCGGTGCAGCCGAGGATGATGCTGTCGGCGCCGTTGTCGATGGCGCGTGATATGACCGCCATGAGCTTGTCGCGTGAGCTGTCGAGTACCTTGCCGGCGCAGAGTTCATTGAAAATGATGTCGTGCACGGTGGTGCGGTCGCCGGCATCGGGAACCATGATGTCGAGACCGAGGTTTTTCATGCGGTCGCTGTAGAAGCCGTGTTCCATCGTGTAGCGGGTCGCAAGCAGCAACGGGCGCTTCCGGCCGCCGGCATGCAGCGATTTCGCCGTCTCGTCGATGATGTGGATCAGCGGCACGGAGATCTTCTTGGCAACCTCGTCGGCAATCAGATGCATGGTGTTGGTGCAGATGAGGATGCAGCCGGCGCCAGCAATCTGCAGGCGCAAAGCCACGTCGGCAAGGCGACGGGCGGCCATATCCCAGGCGCCGGCCTTCTGAAGGGCGACGATCTCCTCGAAGTTCACCGAATGCAGGATGAGTTCGGCCGAGGCAAGGCCACCCTTGCGGTCTCGCACCATCTCGTTGACGAGACGGTAATAGACCGCCGAACTTTCGAAACTCATGCCGCCGATCAGGCCGATCGTTTCCATGTCTTCACGCTCTCCATGATTCTGAACTTTCGAAAATGATGCCGTAATCCCGGCGCGGTGTGTTTGCGTTATTTGTTTCCATGGTGGGATATGTGCTATAATTTTGCGCCATTTGATGAAATCGTGCAAATATTGGGCGGAGGATACATGCTTGATGATCGCGACAGGCGCATTCTCGACATGCTGCAAAAGGATGCAGGCATATCCGTGACCGATCTTGCGGAGCGCGTGGCGCTTTCGGTGTCGGCCTGTTCGCGGCGTATCCAGCGGCTGGAAGAAAGCGGCCATATCGCCCGGCGCATCTTCGTGCTCGACCGGGAGAAAATGGGCGTGCCGACGACGGTCTTCGCTCTCGTCAAGACGGCTCACCATTCCGACGAATGGACGGAAAGCTTTCGCCGGATCATCGGCGACATTCCCGAGATCGTCGAGGCGCACCGACTGACCGGCAATCACGATTACATTCTGAAGATCGTGCTGCCGCGCGTCGAGCATTACGACGTGATCTACAAGCAGATCGTGCGCAAGCTCGAACTCTTCGACGTCTCGGCGTCGATCTCGATGGAAGAATTGAAACATGGAATGGCAATACCGGTGGGCTACGCCCGGTGAAAAATCATTTGAAGGGGCATGACAGTATGAGCGATAGCGATATTCGTAGCTTTCTCATGCCGGGGGAAAAGCTTCTTTAGTCAGGGCGTCCCGGACAAGGATTTCTTTTGACATCGCGGGATTTCCTCCTCGTTCCGTTCTCGCTTTTGTGGGGCGGCTTTGCGATCTTCTGGGAAATTACTGCCATCAGCACGGAAACGCCGGTATTCACAAAATTATGGGGTATTCCGTTCGTACTCATGGGCCTTTACCTAATGGCCGGACGCTTTTTCGTCGATGCGGCTGCCCGGGCTCGGACGGAATATGTACTGACCAACAGACGTGTGATCATTCGCAGAAGCGGGCTCTTTCGACATTTGTCCACCAACCAGCTCGAACTCCTGCCGTCGATCAGTCTTGAAGAGGGCAGCCGCGGCAAGGGTACGATCAAATTCTGCGTGCCGTCCAACAGGAGGATGAGCGGCTGGACGCCAAGTCTGGCCAACGAACCTCAGCTTCTGGGGATCGAGGATGCGCGACACGTTTACAGCCTCCTGGAAACAGCAAGGTCGGATTGCACCAGCAGCCGATAATTCGCAGTGCCATCGATAGGGATTAATGTGTCTCTATAAGGAACGTTTTTGGACATATTGCGTTCACCTTTGGTTCAGGAGGAGGGGAAGATATTTCCCTCACTTGGAGGAGCAGAGGAGAACAGTCATGAGAAAGCTGACCGTCGCCGCGTTGTGCTTGATCATAGGTGCCCCCGGCATCACGCCGGCTCAAGCGTTTCCGGCTATCAACCCACCCAGGATCGAAGCGCAGCAGCAGATAGAGCATGTGCAATGGCGTGGACGAGGCGGCCACTGGGGTGGCGGCCATTACCGAGGCGGCTATTACAGAGGTTACCACCATAACCATGGAGCGGACTGGGGCTGGGCCTTGGGTGGCCTAGCCGTCGGCACCATCATTGGCGGCGCATTGGCACAGCCCTATTACGGCTCGTATTACGGTTCACCCTACGGCTATTACGGCTCGCCCTACCGCTATTACGGTTCGCCGTATCGCTATTATGGCCGGCCCTATCGGGCCTATGCGTCGTCTGGCTATTATGGACGGGGCGGCAACCACGAGAGTTGGTGCTATGCGCGTTATCGGTCGTACAGGGCGTTCGACAATACCTTCCAGCCCTATCATGGACCCCGTCGCCAGTGCGTCGGTCCCTATTGATTGCTGCGCCGTGAACTGTTCCGGGCCGACTACCCGTTCGAACGCTATGTCTGTGTCGCACCTCGACCGAGGCTCTGGGCAGTTATAATTCTGCCCGACGTCCGCTTCACAAGCGTCGCCGGGTTGGATTGCAGGAGTTGCCGATAATCTCGGCGCTAAAGCGCGCCGCGATCGGACTCGTTTGTCGCGCTTTGGTCTAGGCCTTTCAATTCCAGCATGTCGTTCTCGCAAAACCGCTGCACACTTTTGCGCGACATGCTCTTTCGACTGCGGGTGACGCAGGGGAGACATGCCGAAACGGCGGTTGCAACCTTTGCGGCGAGGGCCACATTGGCTTTCAGCGAAATGGCGCAGAAGGGGCAGGTCATGGGCGATCATCATGTCGTCGTTGTCGGCGGCGGTTTTGGCGGGTTGCAACTCGTCAACGGTTTGAAAGGCGCTGGCGTCAAGATCACGCTCGTTGACCGGCGCAACCATCATCTCTTCCAGCCGCTGCTCTATCAGGTGGCGACGACCATTCTCTCCACCTCGGAAATCGCCTGGCCAATCCGCCGGCTCTATGCCGACCGGCCTGACGTGACGGTTCTGCTCGGCGAGGTCACAGGCGTCGACAGCGGCACAAAGACTGTTTCCCTCCGTAACGGCATGACTCTTGGTTACGATACGCTGGTGCTGGCGACCGGGGCGACGCATGCCTATTTCGGCCATGATGAATGGGAGCCGGTGGCGCCGGGCCTGAAGACGTTGGAGGATGCGACGACGATCCGCCGGCGCGTGCTGCTTGCCTTCGAGAGGGCGGAGATGGAGGCCGATCCAACCGTGCGCGATGCGCTTCTGACCTTCACCATCGTCGGGGCCGGGCCGACCGGTGTCGAGCTGGCCGGCATCATTGCCGAACTCGCGCATTTCACGCTGCCCAAGGAATTCCGCAACATCGATACGCGCAAGACCCGCGTCGTGCTGGTCGAGGCTGGTCCGCGGGTGCTGCCAACCTTCGCCGAAGAGCTTTCGGCCTATGCCCAGAAGGCGCTGGAGAAACTCGGGGTCGAGATCCATCTCGGCAGGCCGGTGACGGAATGCAATGCCGACGGCGTGAAGATCGGCGACACCTTCGTTGCCAGCCGGACGATCGTCTGGGCAGCCGGCGTCACCGCCTCGCCGGCGGCACGGTGGCTCGGCGTTGCGGCCGACCGGGCAGGGCGCGTCGTGGTCGAGAAGGATCTGAGCGCGCCGGGGCTACCCGACGTCTTCGTCGTCGGCGATACCGCATCGGTGATGCGCGAGGACGGGAAGCCGGTGCCGGGCATCGCGCCTGCCGCCAAGCAGCAGGGCGGCTACGTCGCCAAGGTGATCCGTGCCCGTCTGTCCGGCAAGCCGGCACCGGCGCCCTTCCGCTACTGGCACCAGGGCAGCCTCGCCACGATCGGCAAGAGTGCGGCCATCATCGATTTCGGCCGGATCAAGCTGAAGGGCTGGATCGCCTGGTGGATCTGGGGTCTTGCCCATATCTACTTCCTGATCGGCACCCGCTCGCGCTTCTCCGTCGCCTGGAGTTGGTTGTGGATCTATCTGAGTGGCCAGCACAGCGCCCGGCTGATCACCCAGAAAGAAACGATGCGAGAGGAGGAGTAGGCCTCCTTTGCCCGTGAAAGCTGTCCGGGAATGCGCCGTCTCTCCTGCCTCATTCTGAGGTGCACCCGGAGGGCCTCGAAGGATCGGGGACGGCCACCGGCGCTTCACCCAGCGACATCTGCATGCAGCATGCACCGCTTAGCCACCCGCCCTCGTAGTTCGAGACGGCCCTGCGTTTGTCGCTGCAATCGATCACTGGATCGATTGCTTCGCTCCTCACCCTCACCATGAGGGCTGATTGTCGTGCCCTGCGGCACACATGTCGGAGCCTTTAGACAACGCGATACGCCCAAGCTTGACACATCTCCCCGCACACCCTTAGCATTCCATCCGCGTCTCCCAACCACCGGGAGGTGCGCATCCAGCCGTAGCAACGGGTAGAGGTTCCAATGCGCCGATTCACTTCTCACGAAAATCACATTCGAAATTCTGAGAAGTTGGTGGTTCATGCGCACTTTGAATCTGGGCATTCTCGCCCATGTAGATGCAGGCAAGACTAGCCTTACCGAAAGACTGCTTTTTGACGCCGGCGTCATCGACAAGCTCGGCAGCGTCGATACCGGCAATACACAGACGGACACTCTCGAACTCGAACGACTACGCGGCATCACGATCAGGGCGGCGGTGGTGTCGTTTGCGATCGGCGACAGGATCGTCAATCTCATCGACACGCCCGGCCACCCGGATTTCATCGCCGAGGTCGAGCGGGTGCTGGGATTGCTGGATGCCGCGGTCGTCGTCGTTTCGGCGGTCGAAGGCGTGCAGGCCCAGACACGGGTGTTGGTGCGAGCGCTGCGGCGGCTTGGCGTTCCCTTCATCTTCTTCGTCAACAAGGTCGATCGTCTTGGGGCCCGATATCAGGAGGTGGTGGAGGCCCTAGCCGCGCAGCTGGCGGTCCGCCCCATCGCCATGTCGTCGGTCATCGATGCCGGAGCCAAGCTTGCCCGGGTGGAGACGCTCGCGCCGGGAGACGAGCCGCTTTTCACGCCGCTCTGCGAGGCACTGGCAGAAAACGACGAGGCCCTGCTTGCCGATTATATCCTTGCTCCCGGTCGCCTGAGCGAGGAAAGGCTTGGGCGCTGCCTGGCAGAGCAGGTGGCGAGCGGCCTCGTCCATCCGGTCTTCGCGGGCGCAGCGATGACCGGTGTCGGCATCCCCGCCCTGGCATCGGCCATTGCGACGATCTTGCCCGGCCGGTGCTCCAATCCGGATGGCCCGGTCGCGGGCAAGATCTTCAAGATCGAACGCGGCTGGGGTGGGGAAAAGCTCGCCTATATCTACCTCGCCTCAGGCACGGTGCGGCTTCGGCAATATCTGGACCTGCCCAGAGGCCCGGAACGGGTGACTGCGATCCACCTGTTCGAGGCCGGCCGGATCGAAGGCGCCGAGAGACTTCGCGCAGGGCAGATTGCCCGCGTCGCCGGCCTTGCCGGCGCCCGGATCGGGGATGCGGTGGGCGGAGATCCCGCGGGCGGGCGGGCTCACTTTGCGCCGCCGACGCTCGAAACCCGGGTTCTTGCGCGGCGGCCTTCCGACAAGGCGGCGCTCTGGCTGGCGCTGAACCAGATGGCCGAACAGGATCCCTTGATCAATTTGCGCCGCAACGAGGAGACGGACGAAGTCTTCGTTTCACTCTACGGCGAGGTGCAGAAGGACGTTATCCAATCGACCCTGCTGACGGATTTCGGACTTGAGGCAAAGTTCGAGGAAAGCACCGTCATCCTGGTCGAGAGGCCAGTCGGGACCGGGGCCGGCCTGCAGATCCTCTTCAAGGAGCCCAATCCCTTCCTGGCAACCGTCGGCCTGCGCGTCGAACCACGCCCTCCCGGGGCGGGCAACAGCTTTGCGCTCGAAGTGGATGTCGGCCAGATGCCCATCGCCTTTTATCGAGCGGTCGAGGAGACCGTGTTCGAAGCGCTGAAACAGGGGATTTTCGGCTGGCAGGTCATCGATTGCCACGTGGCGATGACGGCGGCCCGGCACAGTTCGCCTGCAAGCACCGCCGCCGATTTCCGGCAGTTGACGCCATGGGTGCTGGCAACGGCGCTATCGGCCGCGCGGACCGTGCTCTGCGAGCCAATCGACCGCTTTTATCTCGAAACGCCCGCGGAAAATTTGAGCGGCGTGGTCACCCTGCTTGCAAAATCGGCAGCAACGACGACGGATTCGGTCATTGCCGATGGCGTCGCCCGGCTCGAGGGTACCATGGCGTCTCAGATGGTCCGCGGTGTCCAGCAGCAATTGCCGCGCCTGACGAGCGGGGCGGGGACCATGGAAAGCAGCTTCGATCATTATGCCCCAGTGGCTGGCCCGCCGCGCTCGCGCCCGCGATCAGGTCCTGATCCGTTCAACGGCGTCGAATATCTGCTGCGCCTGCATCGACTTGCCGGAGGCATATCGTGACATCCGAGTGTCGCATTTGATCGTGGGTGGCAGACGGTGCGGCTGCGCCCAAGGGCGGAGATCTTGACAGCACCGCCACAGTTGAAATCGCCCGACATTGAAAAAGGCGGCCCCCGAAGGAGCCGCCTCTCGTTTTCTTATGCTGCCAGCGAGGCGATGTCGATGACGAAGCGGTAGCGGACGTCGCTCTTCAGGACGCGTTCATAAGCTTCGTTGACCTGCTGGATGTTGATCTTCTCGATCTCGGAGACGATGTTGTGCTTGCCACAGAAGTCGAGCATTTCCTGGGTTTCCTTGATCGAGCCGATCATCGAGCCGGAAATACTCTTGCGGCCGGGGATGATCGAGAAGGCGTGCACGGGGATCGGATTCTCAGGCGCGCCGACCACCACGAAGGAACCATCCACCTTCAGAAGGCCGAGATAGGCATTCCAGTCGATTTCGGCGCTGACGGTGCAGATGACCAGGTCGAAAGTGCCGGCGAGCTTCTTGAAGGTTTCCGGGTCGTTGGTGGCATAATATTCCTTGGCGCCGAGCTTCAGCCCATCTTCCTTCTTGGAAAGGCTCTGGGAAAGAACGGTGATATCGGCGCCCATGGCCGCACCCAGCTTGACGCCCATATGGCCGAGGCCGCCCATGCCGACGATCGCGACCTTCTTGCCGGGGCCGGCATTCCAGTGGCGCAGCGGCGAATAAAGCGTGATGCCGGCGCAGAGCAGCGGCGCGGAGGCATCGAGCGGAAGGTTGTCCGGGATGGACATGACATAGCCTTCCTTGACGACGATCGAGTCGGAATAGCCGCCCTGGGTGCGTGTCTTGCCGTCGGCTTCGAAATCATTGTAGGTGCCGCTGAGACCCGGCATATACTGTTCGCGATCGAGGTCGCGCTCGGCGCAGCCGATACAGGAATCGACGAAGCAGCCGACGCCGACGCGGTCGCCGACCTTGAACTTGGTCACGGCGGAACCGACGGCCGAGACGATGCCGGCGATCTCATGGCCCGGCACGATCGGATAGACGGCGTTCTTCCATTCGTTGCGGACAGTGTGGATGTCCGAATGGCAGATGCCGGCAAACTTGATGTCGATCACGACGTCATCGGGGTTGGGGTTGCGGCGTTCGAAGGTGAAAGGGGTCAGCGGTTTGGAAGCGTCGGTTGCGGCGTAGCCTCTTGCAATAGGCATGGGAACCTTCCTTTTCGATTGTGGTGGGGGTTGAACGGGATGGCGGACTATTGCCCGGAACTGCGTGAGAGGGTTAGAGCGATCCTCTCAGCTTTTTGCACGATCCTGCAAAAGTGAGGCGCCGGCCTGTTTGCGAAATGGCGAAGGCACTCTAGATAAGGGCGGTATCACCGGCGTCAGCCAGTTGACAGAAAGAGTTGCCGCATGACTTTGCCCTTCAGCCCCTATCAGGAAATTGTCGACATCGCGATGCGCTTCGCGCCTGGCGACGGCGAGTTCTCAACTGATATCGGCAATCTTCACGTCAGCCGTCGGTCCAAGCCAAGCGATCCGCTTCACAGCAGCTACCGGCCCTGTTTTGCCTTCGTCCTGCAGGGGGCCAAGAGCCTGCGCCTCGGCACCGAACTTATCAGCTACGGGACAGGAGACTATCTGCTGACCTCGCTCGACCTGCCGGTCGCCTGGCAGGTCACCGAGGCAAGCCCTGAAGTGCCGCATCTCTGCCTGGGGCTGGCAATCGATTCCGAAAAGCTGCTTGAGCTTTTGAGCCGTATCGATATTCCGCGTCCGGCGGCCCATACCGACGGGCAGCGCGGGATGGCGGTGAACGTCGCTCCGCCGGAGCTCCTGGATGCCGCCGTCCGCCTGCTGCGCTTGCTCGATCGTCCAGGCGACATTCCTGCCATGGCGCCGCTGATCGAGCAGGAAATCCTCTACCGGGTGCTGACCGGGCCGGATGGCGCGCGGCTGATCAACATCGCCACAGCAGACAGCCACAGCAACAGGATCGCCCGCGCCGTCGCATGGCTGAAGGAGAATTTCGCGCGGCCGCTGCGCATCGAAGATCTTGCCGTCCGCGTCAGCATGAGCGTGTCGTCCTTCCATCATCACTTCAAATCGGTCACGGCGATGACGCCGGTGCAATATCAGAAGCAGCTTCGCCTGCACGAGGCGCGTCGCCTGATGCTGGTGGAGCGCCTCGATGCCGGCACGGCCGGCCACCGCGTGGGCTATCAAAGCCCGTCGCAGTTCAGCCGCGAATACAGTCGCCTCTACGGCGCTTCGCCGGCGCGCGATATCGATGGCGCGCGCGAGGTCATGGCGGCGGAGTAGTCTGTCGCGCATCCCGGGCATCCGATCATTAAAGGATGTTTGACGTTTCGTGGCTAGTCTGGCGCCAACCATCCAGCAGGCCCGAAGTCCGTATGACGCAAGAACCATTTCTGTCCATCGTCGCGCCTTGTCATAACGAGGAAGAGGGCCTCCGCGAATTCTGCCGCCGAGCCGTCGCAGCTGCTCGGAGCGTTGCTGGGGATGCCTTCGAGCTCATTCTCGTCGATGACGGCTCGTCCGACCGCAGCTGGGAGATCATTTCCGAATTGGCGGCTGATGTGCCGCAAGTGCTCGGCGTTCGTCTTCTTCGCAATCACGGCCACCAATTGGCATCGACGGCGGGTCTCTCCGCGTCGCGGGGCGAGCGTGTGCTCCTGATCGACGCTGATCTTCAGGATCCGCCCGAACTGCTTTTGATGATGATGCCGATCATGGAGCGTGGCGCCGACGTCGTTTATGGTCAGCGCACGCGCCGCGAGGGTGAAACCTGGTTCAAGGTTGCCTCGGCTTCGCTTTTCTATCGTGCGCTGTCCAGGCTCGCCTCGGTGACCATTCCGCGCGATACCGGCGATTTCCGGCTGATGAGCCGGCGCGTCGTCGATATCCTGCTGGCGATGCCGGAGCGCGATCGCTTTATCCGTGGCATGGTCAGCTGGATCGGCGGCAGGCAGGTTGCTCTCCCTTATGAGCGTGACGCCCGTTTTGCCGGCGCGACGAAATATCCGCTGCGCAAGATGATCAATTTTGCGCTCGATGCGATCACCAGCTTTTCGACGACGCCGCTGCGTATAGCCACATGGCTTGGCATGATCAGCGCCTGCGTCGCGATCTCGTTGCTCGTCTACACCTTCGTTCGCTGGCTGGAAGGCGAAACGGTTACCGGCTGGTCGTCGATCATGGCCGCCGTCAGCGCCTTCAGCGCCATCCAGCTGATCTGTATCGGCATCATCGGCGAATATCTCGGCCGTCTCGTGCAGGAGAGCAAGAAGCGGCCGATGTTCATGATCGAGACGATCCTGCGCGGCGGCGAACACGCCGAGCTGCCGACTGCTTTTCCGGAGATGAACGCCAGCGATAAGCGCGCCGCACTCGATGTCGCCTTTACATCCGGGGAGTTTCCGCGAGCGCAAAAGAGCAGTCGGATCGGATAATGGACCAGATCGACACGCCTGCTGTGGTCGCAGGCGAGCCTCAGGGATTGGCCGCCAGACAGGATTCCGCCATTGCGGTCGCCGCTTTCGTCGCGCTTGCCGCGGCGCTGGTGGTGCTGTTTCGTTTTCCGCCGGTTCTCGATTACCCCAATCACTACGCCCGGATATGGCTCCTTTCGGGCGGCATCGGCGAGCAGCCGTTTCCTGAGATTTATGCGGTCGATTGGAGCCGCACCTTCACCAATGTCGGGATCGACATTCTCGCCACCTGGCTGGGACCGCTTGTCGGCGCCGACAGGCTTGCGCGGACTTTGCTTTTCCTGGCGATCGTGCTGCCGCCGCTCGGCGCGATCGGCTTGCATCGCGCGCTTTTCGGCGGCCGGCACCACTGGCAGACCGCCATGCTGTCGCTCGGCTGGTGCGCCACCATGATCGGCGGCTTCATCAATTTCCAGATCGGCCTCGGCATGGCGCTCTTCTTCGCCTGCGTCGACCTCCGGCTGCAGGGCAAAAATCCCGCGCTGGTTTTTGCCTGGCGGCTCGCCGCTTCGCTGCTGCTGACGGTGATGCACATCTTCTCGCTCGGCTTCTATATGGCGATCGTCTGCGGCCTCGAATTTTCGTGGCGCATCGACATACTGCGATCGAAGGCGGGTCTCACGAGGCTCGTCGGCCGGTTGGCGTTGGCGATTGGCGCCTGCGTCTTGCCACCGCTCGCGCTCTACCTTCACACGGCATCTTTGCCCAACGCCGGTGGCAACGGCCTTGGGCTTGCATGGAACGACGGCGTCGTCCTGATCGTCCTCAATCTGCTCTCCGCCATCACGACCTATGTCCCGGTGGTGGATGTCTTACTGGTTCTGCCGCTGATCCTCATCTGCACACGTGCCGCACGAGCGGGCGACATCCGCATGCATGCGGGGCTTGCCGTCGCCGCTGGCGGTCTGCTGCTGCTCTCCTGTATTTCGCCTCGCCACATGCTCGGCACCGGATGGATCAGTTGGCGCTTTCCGATCATGACGGCGCTCGTCGCCATGGCGATGGTATGCCCCTTCGCCAATCTCCCGCGCCGGCAGGCGCTGTTGCTTTCGCTCGTCATCAATCTTGCGGTCTTCGGCCGTACCGGCTGGATCGGCTGGAACTGGTGGCTGGCGCAAAAGGATGTTGCCGCTGTCGAGAGCGTGCTGAAAAGGGTGCCGGCCGGTGCAGCCGTGCTACCACTTGGGCATGAACCTGAGACAGTGAGCTACCTTGCCCACTCCAACCGGCATTTTTTCTGGGGACTGGATACTTTCCGGCATCTGCCGACGCTTGCCGTGCCCGTCTCGCATGCTTTCGTGCCGACGCTCTTCACCGCAAAAGGCAAGCAGCCACTTTCCGTTCTGTCGCCCTGGTCTGAGATCGCGGTTCCAGAGGGCAATCTGCTGTCGGTGGGTGTGCTTTCATGCCCGACAATGTTGCAGCAATATCGAGACTTCACGCCCTATCTGTCGGATTGGCGCAGTCGTTTCGATTTCGTCCTGGTCGCCAATGCCGATATTCTCGATCGCTATGTCGGCACCTTCATGCCGTCGGGCCTGACGGTCATCGAGGATGCCGGTTTCGCGAAGCTTTACGCGATCGATAAGACGATGCCGGCAGAGCCTTTGGCTATCCCGGCGGGTTGCGCCACGGCGTTATAAGCCGCGGCTCATCAGCCGGGGAATTTCAGCGCCTTGTCGGCACGGCATTTGGCGAGCTTGAGCTGGCGGAAGGAGAGGATTTTCGTGATGCGCTCCTTGCCATCCGTCTCCACACTCATGCAGGCGCAGGCATAGCCGTAATTGCCGTTGGTTCTGACATACTCATGTTCGGAGATGTCGGAGATCAGCTCCATGCCTTCCACCTCGCCGGCATCGTCGCCCTGGGTCATGATCGTCCAGGTGTTTTCCGCATCCTCCAGCCACCAGTTGGCGGGCGTCGGATTTTCAATCCAGCCGCAGCGCGTTTCTGCCGCCTGTGCGTTCGCGGCGATGGCGAGAGCTGCGGTGATGACCGCGGCAGCTATCCGGTATTTCATCGGCTTTTCCTCATCGCCAGATTTCAGTTGTTGATCGCGATGATCGCCCAATGGCTTTCCTCGCAGGCGTCGTCATCGCAGACCGCGCCCATCCAGAGGGCGCCACCCGCGAGCATGACGCCGTCGCTATTGACGAAGAGATCCCCGTATTGCTGGCGCCCGACGGCGCGGCGCGTTTCCGGCGTCACCAGATCGTCGAAATTGTCGATGAAATCCTCGGCGCTCTCGACGTCGTAAGTCTCGCCCCTGGCCTTGACCGTCAGCGGGTATTCGGCAAGCCCGGCAATGGTTTCGGCGTCGCCCGAGCGCATCGCCCGAACGAGCTGGCGCAGCGGCCGGTCGAAGCCTGCGGCGTCGCCGTGCAGTTCTTCGATGCGGTTATAGACGTCGCTGTCGGACTGCGCGAGAGCGCTTGAGCCGCCCAGGAAAATTGCTCCGAGCAGGAGAAGAGCTGCAGACAGGCGTGACATCGAAGCCTCCAGGCGCAAACGGGTACCGCGACAATATGCGATCACCAAGGATTCGCGCCTATCCAATTCTGGTGTTTGATCGCGGTTTCCCGTATTAAAAAAATGATCCGGGCTTCTTGACGATCTGATCGGTTTATCGCATAAACCTCGCGAACCGTACCGTACGGTACGTACATGGGAGCTACGACCTTGTCTGTCGATACCGCAGAGCCGAGCGAATTTTCGCCGCGCCAGAACGCTGTTCTGGAGCAGGCGTTGCGGTTGCTCGTCGATGGCGGCGAGAAGGCGCTGACGACCTCGGGTGTGGCGCGTGCCGCCAATTGCTCGAAGGAGAGCCTCTACAAGTGGTTCGGCGACCGCGACGGGCTGTTGTCGGCGATGATCGCCTATCAGGCGAGCAAGGTGCGCACCTTCGAGCGCAACGGCGAGCGACTGACGGCGGCAAGTCTGCACGACCATGTCGTCATTTTCGCGCGTGATCTGCTGGAGGTGCTCGCCGGCGACGTCTCGCTGGCGCTGAACCGGCTGGCGATCGGCCAGTCGAACCGCGACGGCTCGAAGCTCGGCAAGCTGCTGCTCGAGCGCGGCCGCCGCCAGATCGACCGGCGCGCGATGGCGTTGATCGATGCCGGAAAGAGGGCAGGGCTCCTGCGTTTTTCCGATGCCGACGAGGCTTATCACACGCTTTACGGCCTTGTTGTTTCCGATCTGCATGTGCGCATGCTGCTCGGCGAGCCGGGCCTCAAGGATACCGCGCGCCAGGCGGAGAGGGCGGTTACCGCCTTCCTCCGGCTCTACGGCACGGACAAGGTTCTGGTGGAGATGCCGGTTCTCGGTTGATTCCGCTTTAATGACAGTCAACAAGACAAGCAAAGGGAAGGAACTTCAAATGCGCGTCTATTACGATCGTGATGCCGATCTCAACCTCATCAAGGCCAAGAAGGTCGCCATCATCGGCTACGGTTCGCAGGGCCGTGCCCATGCGCTGAACCTCAAGGACAGCGGCGCCCAGAACGTCGTCATCGCGCTCAAGGCCGGTTCGCCGACCGTCAAGAAGGCTGAAGCCGACGGCTTCAAGGTCATGACGGTTGCCGAAGCCGCCGGCTGGGCCGACCTGATGATGATGGCAACGCCCGACGAACTGCAGGCCGACATCTACAAGTCGGAAATCGCTGCAAATATCCGCGACGGCGCGGCGATCGCCTTCGCCCACGGCCTCAACGTGCATTTCGGCCTGATCGAGCCGAAGGCCACGGTCGACGTCGTAATGATCGCGCCGAAGGGCCCGGGCCACACGGTTCGCGGCGAATACCAGAAGGGCGGCGGCGTTCCCTGCCTCGTTGCCGTTCACCAGAACGCTTCCGGCAATGCGCTTGAACTCGCTCTCTCCTACGCCTGCGGCGTCGGCGGCGGCCGCTCGGGCATCATCGAAACCAACTTCCGCGAAGAGTGCGAAACCGACCTCTTCGGCGAACAGGTCGTTCTCTGCGGCGGTCTGGTCGAACTCATCCGCGCCGGTTTCGAAACGCTTGTTGAAGCCGGCTACGCGCCTGAAATGGCCTATTTCGAATGCCTGCACGAAGTGAAGCTGATCGTCGACCTGATCTATGAAGGCGGCATCGCCAACATGAACTACTCGATCTCGAACACGGCCGAGTGGGGCGAATATGTCTCCGGTCCGCGCATCATCACCGCTGAGACCAAGGCCGAGATGAAGCGCGTCCTCAAGGACATCCAGACCGGCAAGTTCACTTCCGACTGGATGCAGGAATACCGCGCTGGCGGCTCGCGCTTCAAGGGCATCCGCCGCCTGAACGACAGCCACCAGATCGAGGAAGTCGGCGCCAAGCTGCGCGGCATGATGCCCTGGATCGGCAAGAACAAGCTGGTCGACAAGAGCGTGAACTAAGCGGTTTTCAGACTGTAGGAATCGAGGGCCGGGGCGAAAGCTCCGGCCTTTATCGTTGTGCGCTGACGGTCAGCCAGCGCGTCGGCTTGCCGTCATATCCGCCGCCGTCGTATTCGCTTAGGGCGATATTCCCCCAACCGCCTTTCGTCAGAAGCTCCGAGAGCCATTCGGCGGAGGGATAGTTGTAATAACGACCGAAGCCGTCATGGCCTTCTGCTTCCCCGGCCTTGAAGCTTGCGTGAAGGAGGCCGCCGGGCCTCAGGGCGCGGCGGATGCGGGCGAAGACGTCGGGCAGTTCGGATCGGGGGACATGAAGAAGGCTCGCATGCGCCCAGACGCCGTCGAAGGCGCTGTCGGCGTCGAGTTCCTGGAACAGCATGATCCTGACCGGCCTGCCGATCAGCGCTTCGGCCTGTGTTGCAAGCTCGGCAGAGCCATCCGTCGGCGTCACGTCGAAACCCTGCGACAGCATGTAGACGCTGTCCTGTCCGCCACCGCAGCCGAGTTCGAGGATTGCCGCACCCCGCGCAAGCCCGGCGAGGAAGGCATCGAGCTGCTGCTTCGGCAGGCTGCGCGCCCGGTTGGCGTAGGTCTCGGCGTTTTGCCTGTAGAAGTCAGAGGTATTGTCACGAGGCATGCGGATCGGCCGTTCGGGAGCGTCGGTTGGATTGAAGGTGCCTTTCGGGGAGCCGATCGGCGCCGATGATGTCGATGACGAGGATGCCGTCCGGTATTTCACGATAGAAGGCGACGTGGCGCATGTGAAGAAGGCGGCGAAGGCCGACGCCAAGCTCTTCGCATTCGTCTCCCATGGAGGGCGCGCGCGAAAGAAGCACGAAAATTCTGTCCCAGTCGAGAAGATAGGCATCCGCCTGTGCCTCGCCGAAGTGCAAGCTGGCATATTCGTCGATGCCCGACAGCACGGCATCTGCGGTTCGGGTCAGCCTATAGGTTGATGTCACGCAGCTTTGCCTTCGTTTCCAACAGGATATCGGCAATGCGCCGGTCGCTGATGCCGCTCTCTTCGGCCAACCTCAGAATCTCACGCAATTCTTCGTCATCGAGCTTGCGATGGTCCTGGTCCCTCAGGACGAGTTCCGCCAGATATGTGCTGGCATTGGCGTATCTGCCGCTTGCGACACGGCGTGCGACGTAATCCGCCAGATTATCCGGAAGAGAGATCGTCATTTTCGCCATTGAATTCGGTGCAGTCCGTCCATGCCGGTTGATGCCAGATTACCATTTCCCACGTTGTGATAGAAGCGTTGCGCTCCGCCGTCGAGCACTTGGGTCACATCCAGGTCAGTCTTTTTTATCGACATAGATGACGCGTTCGAGATCCTTGAAATGGGCGTCGCAGGTCAGGATGTCGGCATCATGGCGCTCCGCGGTCGCATAAATGATCGCATCGGCGGTGGCGAGTTTGTGGATCGTCGAGATTTCGGCAGCACGGCGGGCAAGCGTCGTGTCGAGAGAGACAACCATGCATGTCGCGGTATAAGCGATGAAGCTGTCGACGGCTTCCTCGTCCTTCTCGCGTGCCAGCCATTTGGAGAGCTCGAGCTGCACGATGGTTGGAACGATGCATTGATCGCGCACCGGGATATTGGCCTGCAACCGGGTTCCGGCGGCACTTTTCGTCAGCCATTCTATCCATGCGGAGCTGTCGACCACGCGCATCAGAAACGGTCGTTCCGGTCGCGGTAGTTTTCCTTGTCAGCGCCTTCGGCAATGCCGCGAAGATCGGCAAGCGTCGGGACCGGCATCAGCAGCACGCCTTTCCCTTTGGGGATGAACACGAATTCCTGCCCCGCCGACCAGTGCTGCTGTTCGCGCACTTCCTTGGGAATGGAGATCTGGAATTTTGTGGAGAGGGTTGCGGTTGTCATTCTTACCTTTCCTCCATCGATAGATGAATGGTAAGAATTCATCTGACATCCGTCAATGACGAAGTGTTTTCGGCGTTAGTGCTATTTTGGTCGCCAAAGGAGAAGTAGCGATGATTTTTCCCGCTGACTCGGCCACAAAAGACCGGGCGGCGCGCGGTTTCGAAAGAGATCCGCGGATTGCTTGGTGGCCGTCCGCTCGAAGAGCATCGTAGCGTATCGTGCAGCTCGACACGAACTCCGGCGAGGGCGGAATAGGGTCGACAGCCCGGCGGCTTTGCGCGCGAGGCGGAGAGCGGCGCCCACCATGTTGGTGTTGACGCCGCCGTTTGCGTGGAACGTCCGGAGTTCAGGCCGGGATAAGACGGGTCCAGCCGCGCTCATCGTTCGTTACGCCCTTCTGCAGACTGACGAGCTGCTGGCGCAGTTCGCTGGTCAATTTGCCGGTCTGTCCGTCTCCGACCAGAAACTCGCCGCCGGCATGTCGAACCAGGCCAATGCCCGCCAGGACTGCGGCAGTGCCGCAAGCGAAGGCTTCGACGAGCTTGCCGCTGGCAGCGTCGTCTTGCCATTCCGCGAAGGAGTAGGGACGCTGCTCGACGCGCAAGCCTCTTTCTTCGGCGAGTACGATCACGGAGGCCCGGGTGATGCCCGGCAGGATCGTGCCGCCAAGGGGCGGGGTCACCACCGATCCGTCATTCATCAAGAAGAAGACGTTCATGCCGCCGAGTTCTTCGACCCAACGATGCTCTGTTGCGTCGAGGAAGACGACCTGATCGCAATTCTTCTTCGCCGCCTCGGCTTGCGCCACGAGGCTGGCTGCGTAGTTTCCGCCGCATTTTGCAGCGCCGGTGCCGCCGGCAGCCGCACGGGTGTATTCGGTCTCGACCCACAGGGAGACGGCCTTCGCGCCGCCCTTGAAGTAGGCGCCGACCGGAGAGGCGATGATGCAGAAGATATATTCCTGAGCCGGACGAACACCGAGAAACGCCTCGTTGGCGAACATGAAGGGGCGAAGGTAGAGGCTGGCGTCGCCGGACGGAATCCAAGCCTTGTCAATGCGGACCAGTTCTTCGACGGCCTTCAGGAAGAGTTCTTCGGGCACAGGAGGCATCGCCATGCGGGCTGCAGACTGCGCGAAGCGGCGGGCATTCTCTTCAGGCCGAAAGAGCAGAATCCGGCCATCGTCTGCCTTGTAGGCTTTCATGCCCTCGAAGATTTCCTGAGCATAATGCAGCACGGCGCTCGCGGGATCGAGCTCCAGCGGCCGCCTGGGCGTAACCTTCGCATCGTGCCAGCCCTTGTCGGCAGTCCATCGTGCCAGGACCATATGATCGGTGAACACCTTGCCGAAGCCGGGTGTCTCCAGTGCCTGGATGCGATCGGCGTCGGAGACGGGAGACTGGTGGAGTTCGATTTTGATTTCAGGAGAGGCCGACGTCACGGTCATTGCTGGCACCTTGATAGTAATTTGAATAGTGGCGGCGACACTACTGCCGCCGAGCTGGTCTTGGAAAGGTCTGAATCAGCCGGTTTCGACTTTGATCAGAGGAATAATCGCTTGGAGTGGCTGACGTCGAGCAGCAAATTCGGGATCGAGCGTCTTCGATATCGGATGGCGTCTACGCTTGTCACCATGACAAGAAAATAGGTCAGTATTATTGACATAATTTCCCTGGCATGGTTTGTCGGCGGTATAGAAAATATGAGGAAACCCCATGCTGAACTGGGACACCATGTTTGCGTCGCGCTCGTCGCGCATGCGCGCATCCGAGATCCGCGAGTTGCTGAAGCTTCTCGACCGGCCCGACATCATCTCCTTTGCCGGCGGCATCCCTGATCCGGCGCTGTTTCCGGATCGGGAATTCAAGCAGGCCTATGCCGATATCTTCGACGGCGCCGCCGTCAACTCGGCGCTGCAATATTCAGTGAGCGAAGGCTACAAGCCGCTGCGCGAATGGCTGGTCAAGCAGATGGCAGCTCTCGGCATCCCCTGCGAACTCGACAACGTCTTCATTGTATCAGGCTCGCAGCAGGGCCTGGATTATCTCGGCAAGCTCTTCCTGTCGCCTGGTGATACCGCGCTGGTGACATGGCCCACCTATCTCGGCGCGCTGCAGGCCTTCAACGCCTATGAACCGGCCTATGACCAGTTGACGCCGAACGGCAACCGGACGCCGGAATCCTATCGGGCGGCCGCAGCGGCTGCCGGCGGCAAGGTGAAGTTCGCCTATCTCTCCGCCGATTTCTCCAACCCGACCGGCGAGACCGTCGATCTCGATGGCCGCAAGAAGGTATTGGCATTAGCCGAAGACCTCGACATCGCCGTCATCGAGGATGCGGCCTACCAGTCGTTGCGTTACGACGGCGATCCGATCCCACCGATCCTGGCGCTCGAGATTGCCGAAAAGGGCCATATCAACGATACGCGCACCATCTATTGCGGCAGCTTCTCGAAGACGCTGGCGCCTGGCCTTCGCGTCGGCTTCATCGTCGCCAATGCGCCTGTCATCCGCAAGCTGGTGCTGATGAAGCAGGCGGCCGACCTGCATTCCTCGACGATCAACCAGATGGCGATATCAGATGTCGCCGAGCGCGGCTTCGACGCGCAGGTCGCCAAGATCAAGGCCGCCTACAGCAAGCGCCGTGACTGCATGCTGACGGCACTCGAGAAATATATGCCCAAAGGCACGAGCTGGACGAAGCCGGAGGGCGGCATGTTTATCTGGATCACGCTGCCGGAGGGGATGGATGGCGCCAAGCTCTTGGCGAAATCGCTGGAGACCGCCAAGGTCGCCTTCGTACCCGGCAAGGCATTCTTCGCCGATGGTTCCGGCGCCAACACCTTCCGCGTCAGCTTCTCCTGCGCCAACGAGCAGATGATCGAGGACGGCATCGGCCGCTTGGGCGCGCTGATCTCGGCCGAAATCGGCGGCTGATCCAGGCTGGCGAGGGCGTCGATCAGAAGATCGTCGTCCAGCCTTCGTTCGCCGTCTCGCTCTTGCCGTAGCCGACCCGGTCGGCCACGGCGCCGTCGGCGTTGCGCAGGATGATGTCGCCGCCCCTGTTGGCAAGCTGCGGGCCGCCGGCCGCGGCATCGAGTGCCACGGTGCGCAGCTCGCCTGCGCCAAGCGACCCCGACAGTGTCTGGGTCCTGCCGTTTTCGTCTTCCAGCTTCCAGCCGTCGAGCGATGCGGTCATGTCGGAGCGGTTGATGATCGTGACCGTTTCGGCCTCGGTGCCGCCTTCGCCGTTCACCGGGTTGATCAGCGCGGCGACGATGCGCAGCGACGAGGCGACGATCGGCTGCGGTCGGCGCGTGCCTTCGCCGCGGCCCTGGCCGCCACGGCTGTCGGAAACCGGATGGCCGGTCGCCGCATCGGTGTTCCAATTCTGCGACTGGAAGCAGAGGAAGATCGCCGCCCATTCGTCGGTATCGTTGAAGTGGACGAGAAGGGCGCCGTCCTGGTTGGGGCCGTTGGTCGCCTTGAAGCTGCCGCCGTCGCCCTGGTTCATGTGAATGTCGTGGATGCCGTTGCCCGGCTCGAAACGGAAATATTGGTCCGGCTTGTTGTGCTCAGGACCCCAGGCCTCGCCGAAGGCGTAGAAATGCACGTCGGAATCGGCAATGCCTTCCTGGACGATCGGCTCGATGAAGTCGCGCAGGTCGTTCTTCGGGCCGGATAGCTGGAAGGGTGCGACATTCATATCCTCGCGTTCGATCAGCCCGCCGCGAACATAGTCTATCGCAAGCTCCGGACGGTCCTTGCGGATGTCGATCAGCCCCATCGGCAGCGCTTCGAGCGCCTCCGTCAGCGCTGAGTGCTTGAAATCGACGATATTGGCGTAGAGCAGATCGTGCGGCGTTTCCTTGGAGCGGACATTGAGCGCGATGCGATAACTGACGCCGTTTGCCTCGATGCGGATCTCGATATGAGGATCGTTGTCGTCGTCGAGGGCAAGTGCGCTCGCCGTGCCCTTCAGGACCTTGTAATTCTTCAGCATGGAGAACCTCGCGGGAGTGGCGGGGTCTGACGATAACACGGCGAAAGTGCATCTTTTGTGACGACTAAAGTATGGCGCGATCCTTCAGATTCGCCTGCCACGCTTTAGGTCTTTGATTTACCCATGTCGTGGTCGCAAAACCGCTGCACACTTTTGCGGACTTATGTAGCAATTGCCATAAAGGTCACGCAGTGCAATCAGAGCGGTTGTTAAGCAGATAAACGGCCAGAAATGACCGGCGCACGGATAGCTTGTTCGTGGGCAAGAGGTGCCAATCGCCGTAACGCAGTGATCGCTATTCGTCGGCCCTATTCGGTGCATCGCCGACCCCGAACTGATCGTCAGAGGCCGGCAAGATAGTGAGCCATGGCAGCGATGTCGTCGGCCGAAAAATTGCGCACCAAGGCCGTCATG
This sequence comes from Rhizobium anhuiense bv. trifolii, assembly GCF_024346605.1. Lineage (NCBI taxonomy): Bacteria > Pseudomonadati > Pseudomonadota > Alphaproteobacteria > Hyphomicrobiales > Rhizobiaceae > Rhizobium > Rhizobium anhuiense. The sequence goes on along the minus strand of NZ_CP098803.1, from coordinate 3,379,358 downwards.
CTGGGCATGTTCGGGCGCTTGTTATCGCGAAAGTCGGAGAGGGTTTTGATCAGGTAGTCCAGCTTCTGATTTGCGACGCGCGGAGTGTTGGCGTATCCGACGAAACCCTCCCGGTGGCACGAGGTGCACTTCTTCCCGGCGTCGAGCGCTCGGACGCGGGTAATGCTCGCTGCGTCGGCCGGCTCGCGGTAGGCGGGCCAGGGCAGTGCGGAGAAGTAGGCCGCAAGCGCCTTCATGTCGTCGTCGGAAAGATTCTTCGCGATCCGGCCCATGAGGTCGTCGGTGCGCTCTCCATTGCGATATTCCTGCAAAGCTATCAGCAAAGAGGACTCGTGCTGGCCGGCGATGATTGGCGTGTTCTTAACAGTCGGCATACCTTTCATACCGTGACACATCCCGCAAAGCTTGGCCCTGTGGGAGATTGCCGCCGGCGGTGGCGCAGCATTGTTCTGCGCTCTAGCCGGCAGCGGACCGAGGGCCACGAGAGCGGCGATGACGAACGGAGCGAGCGCGCTGCTGCAAGGCATGCGAGGCCTCCAGATCGGGGCTTAATTTAAGCTGAAGTGTGATGCTGAGCTTATCAGGAGATGCAACCATTGGCGAGCGGACCCCCGTCGCCTCCATGCGACTATGGCTGCGTTTTTATGAGTTCACGCCCTAGTTGACTTGGAGTTTTGTGGCGGCCGTGCAGTGCTTGATCCGCTGCCTATTGTTGCAGATGCGGGGCGAAAAGCTCGAGATCGGCCTCGCCAAGCCTGTCGCTGACCGTGTTCAGTTGGTGCCAGTAGGGATAGATCACCAGTGGCAGGCTGACCGCGTCGAGGCGCTTGCGCTCCTCGTCCGTCAGCTTCAGCTCGGCGGCGGCGATGTTGTCGCGGAACTGGGCTTCGGTGCGGCCGCCGATGATGACCGAGGTCACGGCTTTGCGGCCGATTAGCCAGGCGAGCGCCACCTGAGCCGCCGAAACGCCGCGTTCCTGGCCGATCGCGACCAGTGTCTCGACGATGTTCCATAGACGGTTTTCGTCACGGATCGGCGGCTCGGTCCAGCCGGCGAATTGGCGCGTGCCTTCAGGGGCTGCCTGGTTGCGGCGATGCTTGCCGGAGAGCAGGCCGCCGGCGAGCGGGCTCCAGACCAGCACGCCGAGGCCCTGGTCGATCGAGATCGGTAGCAGCTCATATTCGGCATCACGGGCTTCCAGCGTATAGTGGATCTGCTGGCTGACGAAACGCTGGTACCTGTGCTCGTTGGCAATGCCAAGCGCCTTCATGATGTGCCAGCCGGAATAGTTGGAGCAACCGACGTAACGCACCTTGCCCTGTTTGATCAGGGTATCGAGGGCTTCCATCGTCTCTTCGAGCGGCGTCTGGCCGTCCCATTCATGCACCTGGTAGAGGTCGATGACATCGGTCTTCAGGCGCTTGAGGCTCGCCTCGCATTCGCGGACCAGGTGGTAGCGCGACAGGCCTTGGTCGTTCGGGCCGTCGCCCATGCTGAAGCGGGCCTTGGTGGCGAGCAGCACACCCTGCGGCCGCTTGCCGGAAAGCACCTCGCCGATGATGTTTTCGCATTCGCCTGATGAATAGGCATTGGCGGTATCGATCAGGTTGATGCCGGCATCGATGCACATATCGATCATCTTGCGAGCCTCGGAAACGCCGAGGTCCCCGACGGTCTTCGCCCAGCCGACGCCGCCGAAGGTCATCGTGCCCATGGTCAAAGTCGAAATCTTCAGGCCGGAACGGCCGAGCAGACGATATTCCATAGAAATTCCTCCTTCATTGAAACGTGAGTGACGTAGCGCAAAGCCCGGCAATGGCAATCTCCGAGTGTTCACGCCTGGGTGAGATTGCTTGGCGCCAGGATACCAGATGATCGGATGTTTCACAGGGTTGAAGACGACGCCTGCGAGATTGCGCCACAGCTATCGCCCCGATTGTCGGCAAAGCCGGGGGAGGTCAAGGAAGGTTGTGAAGCCTGGGCCTGGCGGCTGCGGCGTGCTGTCACATCGCTGTCAACGACCCCTAATAAGGGAGGGGTATCGAAATCGAGGATCCTTCCCATGAAAACGATCGTTTCTGCCGCAGCACTTGTCGCCGCGAGCCTCTTTGCCCTTCCGGCTTCGGCCGCAAACCTCGTTCTCTACACCAGCCAGCCGAACGAAGATGCGCAGGCAACGGTCGATGGGTTCATGGCCGCCAATCCTGATATCAAGGTCGACTGGGTGCGCGACGGCACGCCGAAGATCATGGCGAAGCTCCAGGCCGAGATCCAGGCCGGCAACCCGCTCGCCGACGTTCTGCTGATCGCCGATGTCGTGACGCTGGAGCGCCTCAAGGAAGACGGCAGGCTCCTGGCCTACAAGTCGCCGGAAGCCGCAGGGTACGATGCTGCCCTCTATGATGCCGACGGTTACTACTACTCCACCAAGCTGATCACGACAGGCATCATGTACAACACGTCGGCTTCGATGAAGCCTGCGAGCTGGAAGGATCTGACCAAGCCGGAAGCCAAGGGCCTCGTCACCATGCCGAGCCCGCTTGCTTCGGGTGCGGCACTCATCCACGCCCAGACGCTTGCCGCCGTTCCCGGCCTCGGCTGGGATTTCTACAAGTCGCTCGCGGAAAACGGCGCGATCGCGGCCGGCGGCAACGGCGCCGTGCTGAAGTCGGTCGCCTCGGGCGAGAAGGCCTATGGCGTGGTCGTTGACTATCTGCCGATCCGCGAGAAGGCCAAGGGCGCTCCGGTCGATTTCGTGTTCCCGAGCGAAGGCGTTTCTGTTGTCACCGAGCCGGTCGGCATCCTCGCCAGCACTGAGAATGCCGACGCCGCCAAGAAGTTCGTCGACTATGTGCTCTCCGAAAAGGGCCAGGAAGGCTTTCAGAAGCTCGGCTACATCCCGGCCCGCAACGGCATGAAGGTGCCGGAAGGCTTCCCGGCGCGCGACACCATCAAGGTCCTGCCTATCAAGGCGGCCGAAGCGTTGAAGAATACCGACCAGGACCTGAAGACCTTCTCGGGCATCTACGGTTCGAACTGATACTTTCATGCACGGATATGTCAAAACAGGAAACAGCCAGCCCGCCTGGCTGTTTCCTTTTGTCGTCATCGTCGTCCTGATCCTCAGCGTGCTGCCGCTCGCTCGTCTTGCCATGGTCGGGATCTCGGCCTTCGCCGATGGCGGCGTGATGACTGTTTTGAGCGAGGCGTCGCTGTGGTCGGCAACCTATTACACGGTTGTCACCGCCATCCTCGGCACGATCATCTCGCTCGTCATCGGCTGCCTCTTCGCCTTTCTGCTGACGCTGACCGATATCCGCGCCAAGGGGCCACTCAGCTTCTTCTTCGTGCTGCCGATGATGATCCCGCCGCAAGTGACGGCATTGGCCTGGGTGCAGATGTCCGGCCCCTCCAGCCCGATGTTGAAGGCGCTTTCCATTGCCCCGCCGCTCGGCTCGCCGCAGCCGCTCTATTCGGTGGGTGGTATCGCGCTGCTTTACGGCGTCCAGCATGCGCCGCTGGTCTATCTGGCGCTTCGGGCCGGCTTGATGACGCTGCCGCGCGACGGTGTCGAGGCCGCACGGCTTTCCGGCGCCTCCAGCCTGCGGGTGTTCCGCGACATCATCCTGCCCCTGTCGCTGCCCGGCATCATCGCCGGGGCGGCAATTTCCTTCGTCTCCTGCACCGGCAATTTCGGCATTCCCGCCATTCTCGGCATTCCGGCCTCGATCTTCACGCTGCCGACGCTCATCTTCACCAAGTTTTCCGCCTTCACCAGCCGGACCTTCGGCGATGTCGCCGTGCTCTCGGCGATCATCGCCATCATCTCGGTCGTCGGCCTGATGATCCAGGACCGGGCACTGCGTGGCCGCGACTACCGTGTCATCGGTCTATCCGGAGCGAGCGCCGCCTTCGAACTCGGTGCCTGGCGATTTGCCTTGGCGCCACTCGTCTGGGTGATCCTGTTCTTCATGCTGGCGGCGCCCTTCTTCGCGCTCCTTGCCGGCGCGCTGGTGCCGGCCTATGGCGTGCCGCTCACCTTCAAGACCATGTCGCTGCATGCTTTTGAGGAGATCCTGTTCCGGCAGGCGGTGACGCGCACGGCCTTTGTCAATTCGCTGTCGCTTGCCGGCGCCACCGCGCTTGGTCTCCTGGTGGTGACAATGCTTGCAGCCTATGCGCTGACGCGGCGCAAGGATGCGGCTTCCCGCATCGTTTCCGGCCTCATCGAAATACCCTATTCGCTGCCCGGCATCGTCATGGCTGTTTCCTTCATCCTGGTGTTCGCTGCACCCATCCCATTCCTGCGCGTCTCGCTCTACGGCACGATCTGGATCATCCTGATTGCCTATTTCTCCTCCTTCTTCGCCGTCAGCCTGAAACCGGTGGTCAGTGCCTTTCATCAGCTCGATCCGGCGCTCGAAGAGGCGGCACGGCTTTCCGGGGCCGGCTTCTTCCGCCGGCTTGCCGATATCATCGTGCCGCTGATCGCGCCGGCCGCTGGCGCCTCCGTCATCCTCGTCTTCCTGATCGCCTGCAACGAGCTGACGATCTCCGCACTTCTCTGGTCGGCCGGCACGCAGACGCTCGGTGTCGCCATTTATAATCTCGATGACAGCGGCAGTTCCGACCTTGCTTCGGCGCTTTCGGTGCTCGTCGTCGTCATGGTCGTCATGCTGATGCTGCTGCTTGAGCTTCTGGCCAAACAGCTGCCGAAAGGAGTGGTCCCATGGCGAGGCTGATCCTCAATCAGCTCGGCAAGGATTTCGGCACCGGACGGGCTGTCGTCAGCGGGTTTTCGCTCGATGTGCGTGAGGGTGGCTTCCTGGCGCTGCTCGGGCCTTCCGGCTGCGGCAAGACGACGGTGCTGCGCATGATCGCCGGTTTCGAGACGCCGACCGACGGGTCGGTCCATCTCGGCGAGCGGCTGCTTGCCGATGCCGCGCAATCGCTGCCGCCGGAAAAGCGAAACATGGCGATGGTGTTCCAGTCCTATGCGCTCTGGCCGCATATGAGCGTCGCCGACAATGTCGGTTATCCCCTCAAGGTGCGCGGCATTTCGGGCGAGACCTATCGGACGAAGGTGCGCGATGCGCTCGGCATCGTGCGGCTTGCCGAATATGCCGAACGGCGGCCGGCCGATCTTTCCGGCGGCCAGCGCCAGCGCGTGGCGCTTGCCCGCTGCCTGGTCACATCGCCCGACGTCGTGCTGCTCGACGAGCCGCTCGCCAATCTCGACCGCCACCTGAAACAGGAGATGGAGGAAACGTTCCGCGATTTCCATCAACGCTCGGGCGCGACGATGATCTATGTCACCCACGACCAGAGCGAGGCGATGGCGCTCGCGACCGACGTTGCCGTCATGTCGGAAGGGCGACTGCTGCAGGTGGCGTCACCGGCCGAGATCTACGCCCGGCCGGAAGGCCGCGTCGTCGGCGGGCTGATCGGGCGAGGGGCGATCGTGACGCTGCCGCGGATTGCCGGAAATTGCAGGGCGTTTGACCGGCCTGTGCTGGAGCCGTTGTTTGCCGGTGCTGTCGCCGGGACCGCCAGCGGCGACCGGATGGATGTCCTCGTCCGGCCGGAGGATGTGATGGTCTCCGGCGAGAATACCGCCGCCGGCGAGGGGATCGCGGCGGCGGTCGAATCCGTTCTCTTCGAGGGCGAGCGCTATGCATTGAAGCTCACCCTCGCCGACGGGCAGGCGCTGCGGGCCTATTCCCGCTTTCCAGTCCGGACGGGTGACAGTCTCAGGTTATCGGTGCGCGCGGCATGGCGGCTTTGAGACGCCCGCGCCCTTTCGGGATCACTCGCTGCCGGAACATTGCCAGCGGATGACACGGCAGGTTCCGGTCTGACGTCCACAGCTGCCGATCGCCTGACGCTGGGCCTCACGGTTGTCGTAACCCCAGCCGCCGCGATGGCCGACGGCCACCGCGCTGCAGCCATTGCGGAACCAGATGGCGATGCGGCAGTCATCGGCGCTGCTGTCGCAATTGCGCCGGGCGACGGTTTCGGCGTCGCCGCGATTGTCATTGGCATTGGACCAACCCAGAGCGCCCGTTGATGGCGAATAGGTGATGGCACCGTAGCTGTCTGCAAGTGCCGGGCCGGTGCCGGCGAGGGCAGTCAAAACCGCAATCGATGCAGAAATCCGTTTCATGAAATGCTCCCGCCCCGGAACCGGTGAATGTCGTCCGGGACGAATTATTCGGAGCCTGCGGGAGCATGTCAGCGGCCTAAGTCACTGGCAATCGCCTCCGGGGCCGCAAGAGGGGTGGTTGTCCGCATATTTCTTGGCCGGCCATCTTTTCCTGCGGCTTCTGCTGGTTAAGGTACTCCCCGCAACCGGATCCTTCCCATGTCGCTTCGCCTCGCCACCTTCAATGTCGAAAATCTCCTGACCCGTTTCGATTTCACCGGCTTCCGCAATCAGCTGCGCCAGGACCGCGTCATCAAGCTTTTCCAAGTGTCGAGCGAGGGCGTCTACCAGCAACTCGAGCAGGCTCGGGTGATCGCTGCGACCGACGATACGCGGCAGATGACGGCGCTCGCGATCGCCGATGCGGATGCCGACATCCTCTGCCTGCAGGAAATCGACAACATGGCGGCTCTTCAGGCCTTTGAATACGGCTATCTCTTCCGCATGGTCGGAAACGGCTACCGGCAGAAATATCTGGTCGAGGGCAATGACAGCCGCGGCATCGATGTCGCGGTGCTGATGCGCGAGGAAACGCGCGACGGCCAGAAGATCGAGCTCAGGGACATCCGCAGCCATGCAATGACGACCTATCGCGATCTCGATCTGTTCGACGAGGAACTGGGGCTCACCAACCGCATCGACGACAAGATCTTCAAGCGCGATTGCCTGGAGCTCGACCTTCTGATCGGCGGCCGGCCGTTTTCGCTCTATGTCGTGCATTTCAAGTCGATGGGCAATCCGCGCGACGGGCTGGACGGGCGGCAATCGACCATGCCGATCCGCCGTGCCGAGGCGCGCGCGGTGCGCCGTATCATCGAGGATCGTTTCGGTGCGGATCACGCGGGCACCAAGAGCTTCGCCATCTGCGGCGACATGAATGATTATCAGGAGCGCGTCGACGTCATCGGCCGGCGGGGCGCCGGCTATCGTTTCGAGCATCAGGACGAGGCCGAAAGCGCGCTCGACGTTTTCAGCCGCGACGGCTTTGCCGAAAACGTCGTACGCCGCCGCGCGGCGCTGGACCGCTGGACGCTCTATCATGCGCGCGGGCCGCAGGAGCAGTGGCTCTGCCAGCTCGACTATCTCTGGCTTTCACCAGCGCTCGCCGCCCATAATGCCGGTCGCCTGCCCGAAATCATCCGCAGCGGCCAGCCCTACCGCACCATCTTCCCGCCAGGGCAGGAGGTGGAGCGTTATCCGCGCACCGGTTGGGACAGGCCGAAGGCGTCCGATCATTGCCCCGTCGTCATGACACTGGATCTCCCCTGAAAGCGAACATGAAAACGAATTTGAACATGAATTTCACCAACGCCAATTTCTCCGATGATTTCGCCGGCTGGCCGCCGTCGGCGACGGTCTTCCCGATTGCCGGCGTGGATCTGCGCGTCCTGCCCGGCCCCCATCCCCTCGTCGCCACCGAAGAAGCGGCGATTCGAGAGAACTGGGCACGAGAGACCGCTGCCAACCCGGCGCTATTCGACGGGCGCATGGTGTTCCAGCGACTGATATCGCTCAGCGAAGACGGGATTGTGGGCGAGGGCCATGTTATTCCCTTTTCCGCGTTCATGTGGTGGCGCCGGCAGCCGCAGCGTCAGGGCGGCATTCACGTCTTCGCCTATCCGGTGCTGGAAAGCTCCGACGGCGCGCTGGTGGCGATCCGCATGGGCGCCCATACCGCCAATCCCGGCCAGGTCTATTTCGCCGCCGGTTCGCTCGAACCGGAGGATATCGTCGACAACAGCTGCGACATCGAGGCAAACATGCGCCGCGAGGTCCACGAAGAGACCGGGCTCGATCTTGCCGATGCCGTCGCGGGGCAGGGACTGTTCGCCACCCATAACAAGCGCACGGTAACGCTGCTGCGGCTCTTCCGCTTCGAGATGACGGCGGACGAGATGATCGAGCAGATCGAGCGCCACATGCTGGTCGCCGACGACCAGGAGATCGCGGGCGCCGTGGCCATCCGCTCGGCTGATCCCTCGGCCTATCCCTATAACATCGCCATGCTGCCGGTGATCGACTGGTATTTCGGCAAGGCCGGCGCATAGGCGATCAGTTCGTCCGCGTCACGCCACACCAATCAGCCCTCATCCAGAGGTGCTCCGGAAGGGGCCTCGAAGGAAGAGGGCGGTGGTTCGTGCCTCCCATGAGATTCGAAGCCGATGCCTGGAACCGTATTGGGCGACGCTTCAGGATATTATTTGGGGATCCTGTTATAGAAGGACTGGGGATCGTAGACGCATTCGTAGTCGAGAAGGCAAAGCTTGCCGTTGGCATCCCTTACCCTGGCGGTGTCGTACTTGTCGCCCAGATTGCACCTGGCCGGCGGATAACGGAAGCTGCGGCCGCCAAAGCCCATGCGCACAAAAACAGCCTTGTCCTTCCTGATGATCTGCGCAAGCTCCTCGCAGCTGTGATCGCGGGCATTGACCTCCACCGCCTCGACGGCAAGGGCTGCGGACGGAAACAGCAATGCGACGGCTAGAACAGTGCTTTTCATGGAAACTCCTGCATGTGAGAAAGAGGCGGCTGGCGCAATCAGAGTGTTAGAGCGTCCTTTGTGCGTCCGAAAGGACGAACGGCGCTCTAGGGGAAATTATAGGGCGATGCCGGGTCGAAGACGCAGGCATAGTCGAGAATGCACTGTTTCCCCTTAGCATCGCGAAAACTGGTGGTGGTGCGTTTGTCGCCCATGCTGCATTGGGCGGGCGGATAGCGGAAGCTGCGGCCGCCAAAGCCGACGCGGACAAAGACCTTTTTATTCTGACGGATGATCTGCGCAAGCTCGCCGCAGCTGTGATCGCCCGCATTGACCTCCGTTGCACCGGCGGCAAAGGCCGGCAAGGGCAGAGACAAGGCGACGGCCAAAATAACGCTTCTCATGCACCCCTCCCGTCTGTGAGAGGGAGATAGGGCGCGCGGATCGCGGCGGCCAGCCTTGAGGGCAAGACGAACCATGCCGCCGGCGTCCAGAACGGTTCCCGGCAGGCCGGAAAATCCGGCCTGAATTCAGAAACATCAATCTTTTCAAGAGATTTGGTGGGTGATGTAGGGCTCGAACCTACGACCCGCTGATTAAGAGTCAGCTGCTCTACCAACTGAGCTAATCACCCGTTCGCGCTTGGCTGCGCGGTGTGACGGGGCGTATAAACAGGATCGGCAGGCTTGTCCAGCGCATAGGCGAAATTTCTTTGGTTAATCGCGAAGATTTTTCGGCATGGCTGAAATGCAGCGCATAACCCCGAAAATCGGAAGCGATTTTCGGAAAGGATTATGCGCCGATTCAAAGTGATAGGGCGCGTCCTGGCGGACGCGCGGCGCTCCGGTGAAATCAGAGGTCGAGCGTGCCGCTGGCCAGCCGCACCGCCTGGCCGCCGATGCGCGCGTTGGAGATCGTCCCGCCGTCGACATCGATATGAAGGTGGATAAAGGATGGACGATCCATCTCGACGCCCTGCTCGATCATGATTGGATGATGTCCGTCCGTCAGCCGGTCGAAATGGTGGATCGCTCCGGAGAGCGCCGCCGCTGCCGCCCCGGTAGCCGGGTCTTCGACGATGCCCATGCCGCTTGCAAACATGCGCGCATGGAACTTCGCCACGTGGTTGACGCCGCCGCGACAATAGACATAGGCCGAGGCGAGCGCACCGTCGACGAAAGGCACGATCTTTTCCCAGAGCTGCGGATCGAATTCCACCCGCTGCGTGGCTCCGACATCGTGCACCGGAATGAGCAGGAAGGGGACACCGGCGCTCCAGACCGATGGGACATGATTTTCGAAGCCGATTTCGGTCACCTTCAGCGACAGCGCATCGGCAATGCCGAGCTTGTCGAGCGGCATGATGGCCGGCTGCGACTTACGCGGCAGGTCAAATTCGGCAAAGCTCGCTTCGCCCTCCCTCAGCCGCACCGCACAGCGCACTGGCCCGACATTTTCCTCGAGTACCGAGACGAGATCGCGGGTCGTCGCGCCATGAGCCCGCTCGGCCAGCGCCACCGCCGTGCCGACCGTCGGATGGCCGGCAAAGGGCAGCTCGCGCCCCGGCGTGAATATCCTCAGCCGCGCTGCATAGGCGGGGTTGCTCGAAGGCTGCACGAACACCGTCTCGGAGAGATTAAGCTCCCGGGTGATCGCCTGCATCGCCTCGTCGCTGAGATCGTCTCCGTCGAAGATCACCGCCAGCGGGTTGCCCGCAAGCTTTCGATCGGTGAACACGTCATAGACGCTGTAGCTTCGCGCCACATCAGCCTCCTTGAATCGTCATCGCGCCGCCAACCTGCCCGACCAAGCGGTCGAGTGCAAGGCGCTAGCGCATCGGCCCGAAAATCGGAATCGATTTTCGGAAAGCACGATGCGTAAATTCAAGGTGTTAGAGCGTCCATTGTGCGTTCGAAAGCACGCATGGCGCTTTAGGTCGGCCTGGAGCGCCGCGACAATCGCTTTCGATTTTCGGGTAGCGCTTTGGCAGGAGCAGGCATGACTGCCCCATTCGGCATCGATGACGAGGTCAAGAAAAAGGCCGGGCGAAACTCGCACCGACCTTCCTCGATCAGTCTCGATAACGGCTGCCAGTACATCCGTGGTCAGCCGTTAGAGACAGATATGATATCCCTTAAGTAGGGTTTGCTTAATAATCTTCAAGAGCCCACAGCGGTCAGGAAGCCGGCATCCGGCCGGCTTCCTTTGGCCGAGCAGCGGTTACTGCTGGGCAGGGGCAGCCGGCGGAGTGGCCGGTGCCGGTGCCGGTGCGGGCGTTGCGCTGTTGTCGGTCGGAGCGATCGGCTTGGCCGGCGCCGGCTCGGATTGGGTCGTGGAGGCTGTCGTATCCGGCGATGTGCCGGGGGTGCTCCACTGCGAATAGGCGAATGCAGCGACAGCGATCACGGCCAATGCAGCGACCCAGACAACCCACGTATTATTGTTGCGCGCGCTCGGCGTGGTGCGCAGATCCAAATTTGGGTTCAGGGGGCGGTTGGGGTCGTTGGCATTATTGGGGTCGTACGTCATGGTACTTTCTCCTCTTTCGGTGACAGAAGAATGCCGAAGTGGGCATTTTGTTCCGTTCTGGGCCGAAGCGCCTGTGTTGATTGAGTTTTCGTCCTCTTCATTCTTGTCCCGGAGGACGAGATGCCGGCCGATCGGGTGCCCTGCGGACAGCAGCCGCCGCGACCCAATGCCCTTGACATGGCGGGGGCACTTTTGCATGGTTTTCCCATGGGGTCGCGATCACCCCACGAGGCGTCATGCTGAAGAATCGCGTCCAACAGAACCGATCAACGGAGGGACGCGTCATGCCGTCATTTCTCGAAATTTCTCCCGACAAGCTCAGCCGCCTCATCGGAACTCCCGGTGCGCCTTGCATTATCGACGTTCGCACGAAGGAGGACTTCGGGCTCGATCCGCGCCTGGTGCCGGGCTCGATCCGGCGCGACCATACCGAGGTAGCGTCCTGGGCCGGCAGCGTCGATGCCGATTCCGTCGTCGTGGTCTGCCAGAAGGGCAGCAAGCTCAGCCATGGCGTTGCAGCCTACCTGCGCCATGCCGGTATCGATGCCGAGAGCCTCGAGGGCGGCTTCGAAGCCTGGATCGCAGGCGGACCGGCGGTCCCCTGGGAAAAGCTGCCGCGCCGCGACGCGGAGGGACGGACTGTCTGGGTAACGCGCGCGCGGCCGAAGATCGACCGCATCGCCTGCCCCTGGCTGATCCGGCGCTTCGTCGATCCGAGCGCTGTCTTCCTGTTCGTGCCGGCGCCGGAAGTTATCGCCGTCGGAGAACGCTTTGGGGCGGCGCCCTTCGATATCGAAGATGTGTTCTGGAGCCACCGCGGCGAATTCTGCACTTTTGACGTCATGGTCGAGGAGTTCGGACTGGCGTCGGAACCGCTTCTGCGTCTGGCGCGGATCGTCAGGGCGGCGGATACCGCAAGGCCCGACCTCGCGCCCGAGGCGCCTGGCTTGCTTGCGGCGTCGCTCGGCCTCTCCAGGATGTATTCCGACGATCTGGAGCAACTGGAAGCCGGGATGCTGCTCTACGACGCCTTCTTCCGCTGGTGCCGGGATGCGACCGAGGAAACCCACAACTGGCCAGCGCCGAAGAAGAGGGCATGAGATGGCCGAGATGACGGATGCTGCATCCGGCGGCAAAATGGCGGGGGAGGACGCGAATGGGGCGCATCATCACGGCGTCTCGTTTGGTGACGCCTTCAGGGTGTGGCTGCGCGTCGCCGCCTTGAGCTTCGGCGGTCCCGCCGGCCAGATCGCCGTCATGCACCGGATCATTGTCGACGAGAAGCGATGGATCGGCGAGCATCGTTTTCTGCATGCGCTGAATTATTGCATGCTGCTTCCCGGACCCGAGGCGCAGCAGCTCGCCGTCTATATCGGCTGGCTGATGCACCGGACAGCGGGTGGTCTCGTCGCCGGCTTGCTGTTCGTGCTGCCGGGGTTTCTATCGATCCTCTGTCTCAGCTATATCTATGCGGCTTACGGTAACGTCGCCATCGTCGCCGGTCTGTTTTTCGGGCTGAAGGCGGCGGTGCTCGCCGTCGTCGTGCAGGCGGTCATCCGCATCGGCAGCCGCGCGCTGAGGAATAACGTCATGGTCGCTATTGCGGCCGTGGCCTTTATCGCCATCTTCTTTCTCCATATGCCGTTCCCGCTGATCGTGCTCGCGGCCGGCATCGCCGGCTTTGTCGGCGGCAGGTTCGGGCTTGCGGCCTTCCGGACGGGCGGTGGCCACAAGGCCGGAAGCGGCCCGGTGCTGTCGGATGCCGAGTCGGCGCTCGGCGAGGGCATACCGGTGCATGCGCGCCCTAATCTTGCCTGGTCGCTGCGCATGTCGGCCGCGCTGCTCGCCCTCTGGCTCGCTCCGCTCGCCGTGCTCTACGCAACCTTCGGTGCCGACAGTGTCTTTACCCAAATCGGCCTGTTCTTCAGCAAGATGGCGGTCGTCACCTTCGGCGGCGCCTATGCCGTGTTGGCCTATGTCGCGCAGGAGGCCGTGCAGCATTTCGGCTGGCTGAAACCCGGCGAGATGCTGGATGGTCTCGGCATGGCCGAGACGACCCCGGGGCCGCTGATCATGGTCGTGCAGTTCGTCGGTTTCATGGGCGCCTACCGCGATCCAGGAGCACTGAACCCGATGCTTGCTGCCACGCTTGCGGCGATGCTGACGACGTGGGTCACCTTTGTGCCCTGTTTCCTCTGGATCTTCCTCGGCGCGCCCTTCATCGAGAAACTGCGCGGCAACATCGCGCTTGCCGGCGCGATGTCGGCCATAACGGCGGCGGTCGTCGGGGTCATTCTCAACCTCGCCATCTGGTTTGCCCTGCACACGCTGTTTGCCGAGGTCGCGACCGTCGGCCTTGGCGGCTTGCGGCTCGATATCCCCGTGCTGCAATCGGCTGTGCCGGCGGCTATGGCGCTGTCGGCCGCTGCTGCCGTCGCCATCTTCCGCTTCAAGGCTTCCGTGATCGCGACGCTGCTCGCCTGTGCTGTTGCAGGGATGATCTGGACGCTGGCGGTGAACTAGAGCCGTGCGTCCTTTCGGACGCACAAAGGACGCTCTAATACTTCAGACCTCCGCATCGTGCGGGACGATCCGCTAGACTAGGCTTCCGCCCCATCCGCGGGAATGCGCGTGGCGAGCATCTTGTCGATGCGCATGCCGTCCATGTCGAGCACTTCGAAGCGCCAGCCGTCGAAGAGAAAGGTTTCGCCGGCTTCGGGGATGTGCTGGAGCTGATGCAGCGCGAAGCCCGCAAGCGTATGGAAATCGGCATCCGGACGATCGCGCAGGCCCAGCCGTTCGAAGGCGTCGAAGGCCGGCATCATCGCATCGATCAAGAGCGAGCCGTCTTCCCTGACGACGATGTCGGGCTCTTCATCGGATCCCGGCAGGTCGCCGGCGATGGCTTCGAGCAGATCGGTCTGGGTGACGATGCCTTCGAGGCTGCCATATTCGTCGATGACGATGGCGAGGCGAACGGGCGAGGCCTTGAAACTGTCGAGCACGCGGACGACCGAGGTGCCCTCATGCAGCACCAGCGGCTGCTTGATCACCTCCATCGGCCGGACCTTGCCGCCGTCCAGAACCTGGTCGAGAAGGTCCTTTTTCAACACCATGCCGATCGGTTCGTCGATCGAGCCACGCGCGACCAGCAACTGCTCATGGCCGCATTCGCGGATGGTCTTCAGGATCTCGGCGTCGCTGTCGTCGGCGTCGAACCATTCGATATCGAGACGCGGGGTCATGATGTCGGAGATCGGTCTGTCGCCGATGTTGAACACCCGCTCGACCAGTTGCTGCTGCACCTGGTTGAGAAGGCCGGCCTCCTGGCTCTCGGCGACCAGCAGCTTGAGCTCCTGCGGCGAATGGAACGACGATTCGCCGGTTCCGGCGCGAAGACCCACACCGCGCAGCACGAGGTTGCCCATGCCGTTCAGGGCAAAAATCGCCGGCTTGAACAGCAAGAGGAAGAACCCGAGCGGACGCACCACAGCAAGCGAGGTGGCCTCGCTGCGCTGAAGCGCCAGGCTTTTCGGCGCGAGCTCGCCGAGCACGATGTGCAGCGCCGTGATGATGACGAAGGCAATGATGATGGCGACGGTATGCGCGCCTGTCGCCGCCCATTGCCCGGGCAGCCAGGACAGCAGAGGCTCGATCAGGTGCGCAAGCGCCGGCTCGCCGACCCAGCCAAGGGCGAGCGACGAAATGGTGATGCCGAGCTGAGTGGCTGCGAGGTTGGCATCGAGATTGTCGACGGCGCGCTGAAGTGCGGAGGCATTCATGCGGCCTGCCGCGGCAAGTTCCGTGACACGGCTGCGCCGCACCGACACCAGTGCGAATTCGGCGGCGACGAAGAAGCCATTGGCGGCCACGAGAAGCAACACGGCTAGTATCCCGACATAGTCGAAGAGCCCGCCCGCGGATTCGGACATGTTTCCCTACCTCTGAATTGATGCGAGTCCGAAACTACACGCTCGGACAGAGGTAGCAAGGCGCAGCCGCATTCTTGCTGCACGCGATGTGGATGTCGGGTTGCCGTCATCGGGTGACCGCTGCCGCGTCATCTCTTCGGTGCTTCGAAGAGTTCGATCGGGTTTCCGGCCGGGTCTTCGAGGAGGATTTGCTTGCCGCCCATGCCCTGCACGATCTCGTTGCGAAAACGCGCGCCGGCCTGGCGCAGCGTGGCGACTTCGGCTTCCAGATCCGCGACTTCGATCTGGATGCGATTCCATCCGCCGGGCTCGGGCTTTCGTCCGTCTGGCATCGCCTGAGACGCTCCGCCCGGTCCCGTTACGCCGCTGACGAGCAGACGAAAGCCGTCCCTGGTGAGGATGGCGAAGCTGGGCGCGGGATGAAGCGCGATCGAGAAGCCGAGATGTCTCGTGTAAAATTCCAACGCGACGTCGACGTCGTCGACGATATAGCGCACGCTGATGCCGGGCATGATTTCCTCCACTGTCTCTAGAGCGATCCCGCACGACAGTCCCGACGGCGCCAAGCGCTCGTTCGGAGGCAGGGACACGCTGCATTATTTGAATCTGCGCCCAATTCTTCCGAAAATCGAATCCGATCTTTTGGCGCTATGCAGCGATTGTGCCGTGTCGGGTAAAACGGCTCTTCGTCATAGTGTATAAGACTAACCTAAAATATTAGCCGCAACCCACAGCCATCGGATTCTATTACGAAAATTTAATTTATATTTCAGTTTCGGTTCATCTTTTCAGCCCTAGTTTGTTCCCGTGCCAACACGAGGAACCCGACATGAAAAAGATTCTTGCAGCTCTTCTTTCCGCCTCCTTTCTTCTGTCTCCGATGATTGTCTCCCAGGCCAGTGCTGACGATTATCGCCGTCCGCCTGTCGTGCAGAAGCGGGTGATCGTTGAGAAGAAGGTCATCCGGCCGCATTGGAAAAAGGGATACCGCGTCAATGCCAGCGAGCGTCGCCGGTTCTCCGATGTCAACGACTACCGCCGCTATCGGCTGGCGCCTCCGCCGCGCGGTTATCGCTGGGTCCGCGCTGACAATGACTACCTGTTGATCAGCGTCACCAGCGGCATCATCTCCAGCATCATTACCGTCCGTTGATCGCAGATGGATGAGGAAAGAGGACGGATTTGGCTGCCCTCTTTCCAACTGAGGGCAATGAGTATCGATAGGTATCCTCGTTCTCTCCGTCAGTCCTGCGACAGGCGCAGGTGAGGGAGGGGTTGCTCTCGCCGGTGATCGGTTAATCCTGCCGGCGCAAAGGCATTACCCGGTCAGCGATGATGCCGAGAAATCCCTTCGGTTTGCGGGTTTCAGTCTCAGGGTCCGGTGGATACGTCAGCGGATGAAGTCCTTCGATTGTTGGCAAGGGATCGCATTCCTGGCAGATGCAGCGGTAGGATTTGATCGCCGTCGCTTTCATGCTGCCTGCCGGCTCCAACTGGCGAAGGGATCAGGCAGTTTGCGCCAGCGTTCCGGTGCAAACACCGTGGTGTCGACCAGACAGGCGTCGAGTTCCTTCCTGATCCAGGCTTCGTCCATCGGATCGGCGCCGATGAAAACGATTTCCTGGCGGCGGTCGCCCCAGACCGGGTCGAGATAGGGGCCGATGGCGCGCATGAAGCCTGGCTCTTCGGGCCATTGTTCGCGGGGTACGGCCGCCCACCACAGACCCATTTTGCCGGTACGAACGATCGCGCCCGCCTGGCTGATCTCGCCGACATGATGCGGCCGGGTCGCCAGCCAGAAGAAGCCCTTGGCGCGCACCACGCCCGGCCAGCTTCTGTCGAGGAAGGCTTGCAGCTTTGCCGGATGGAAGGGCCGTTTTTCGCGATAGACGAAGGAGCGGATGCCGTATTCCTCGGTCTCCGGCACGTGATCGCGGAAGCCGTGCAGCTCCTTGTACCAGAGTGGATGGGTCTCGGCCTTGTCGATGTCGAAGCGGCCGGTGCCGAGCATTTCGTTCAGCGCCACCCTGCCGAAATCCGCCTCGATCAGCTTGGCATCGGGGTTGAGGCCGGTGACGATCTTGCGGGCGGCGTCGCGCTCTTCCTCGCTGGCCGTGCCGACCTTGTTCAGCACCACGACATCGGCGAATTCGATCTGCTCGACCAGCAGGTCGACGATGGTCCTGTTGTCGCCGTCACCCGCCGTTTCGCCGCGGTCGGCGAGGAAATCGGCTGAGGCATAATCGGCAAGCAGGTTGGCGGCGTCGACGACGGTCACCATGGTGTCGAGCCTTGCGACGTCGGAAAGGCTTTGGCCGTTCTCATCTCGAAATTCGAAGGTGGTGGCGACGGGCAGGGGCTCGGCAATGCCGGTGGATTCAATCAGGAGGTAATCGAAGCGGCCCTGGTCGGCGAGCTGGCGCACCTCGTTCAACAGGTCGTCGCGCAGTGTGCAGCAGATGCAGCCGTTGGTCATTTCGACAAGCTGCTCCTCGGTGCGGGAGAGATTGGCGCCGCCGTCGCGCACCAGCGCCGCGTCGATATTCACCTCGCTCATGTCGTTGACGATGACGGCGACGCGCAAACCTTCGCGATTGGCGAGCACATGGTTGAGCAGCGTCGTCTTGCCGGCGCCGAGGAAGCCTGAAAGCACGGTGACGGGAAGTCTATTGTCCATGGGAACCTCATCGAATTATTAATGTTATATCATTACATGGATTGCGCTGAAAAAAGGCGGAACGGGGGTGTCCGCCTTCTTCCGCTTCAGCTTTCTCCAAAACGTCGCGTGTCCGGCAGGACGCGCAGCGCGGCGCATGACAATCATGCGCCGGAGAGGCAGCCCTTAATGCTGTTGGCGATGCCGCGCATGAGGGTGAAGTAGAGATCGGGGCCGGCCTTCAGCGTCGCCGCTTCGGGGTCGAGCACGCCTGATTTGGCGTGCGTGCCTTCGATGACCACATCGACGAGGCGCGGTTCGAACTGCGGCTCGGCAAAGACGCAGGTGGCGCCGAGTTGCCCGACCTTGCTGTGGATTTCCGAAACACGCTCGGCGCCGGGAATGGTTTCCGGGCTGACGGTGATCGAGCCGGCGACCCGGATGCCGTAGCGATGCTCGAAATACTGGTAGGCATCGTGGAAGACGATGAAGGGCTTGTCCTTGACGGGAGCGACAATGCCCTTGATCTCGGTATCCAACGCATCCAGCTTGTCGTCGAGAGCCTTGGCGTTGCCCTGATAGGTCAGCGCATTGGCGGGATCGGCGGCGACCAGCGTCGTGGTGATCATGGCGGCCATCGCCTTGGCATTCATCGGGTCGAGCCAGAGATGGGTGTCGAAGGCGCCGTGGTCGTGGTGATCGTCGGCAGCATGCGTGGCTTCGGCATCGTGATGTTCGTGACCGGAGGCAGTGTCGTGCTCGTCGCCGTCATCGTGCGCTTCAAAGGCGCCGCCCTCGCGGAAGGGGAGTTTGACGAGGCCGGGCGCTTCATCGAGTGCAGCGATGCTGGCATCCCGGCCGAGCGCCTGCAGTGGCTTTTCGAGAAAGGCCTCGAGGCCGGGACCGACCCAGAAAATCACCTTGGCGTCCTGCAAAGCGCGGGCATTCGACGGCTTCAGACTGTAGGTGTGCGGGGAGGCGGCGCCGTCGACGATCAGTTCCGGTTCGCCGACGCCCTGCATGATCGCCGAAACCAGCGAATGGATCGGCTTGATCGAGGTGACGACGACAGGCGCATCGGCGGCCCGCATCGTTCCGGCAAAGAGCAAGGCGGGGATTGCGACGCCCATGATTGCGAGAGCCGGTATTTTGAAGGCCAAGACTTTGAGAAATGGCCCCAGGGCACGTTGCATCAGTGTGCTTCCCTTGAATTACAATTGTTATGTTATTACATCAATTGCGTTATGCTATAACGTGTGCAATAGCAGGACGCAACAGCACTTTCGGAAAATTTGATGCTCTCTCCCGCAAAGACCCTCGGTAGTGTCAGGGCCGAACCGCTGGTTTCGCTTGAAAATGTCGGCGTTCTCCGCAATGGCCGCTGGCTGGTGCGCGGCGTCGATTTTTCCGTCTCGCGCGGCGAGATCGTTACCCTGATCGGGCCGAACGGCTCCGGCAAATCGACGAGCGCCAAAGCGGCAATCGGCGTGCTGAAGCCCGACGAGGGCAGGGTGGAGCGCAAGGCCGGCCTCAAGGTCGGCTATGTCCCGCAGAAGCTGTCGATCGACTGGACCCTGCCGCTTTCGGTGCGTCGGCTGATGACGCTGACCGGCCCGCTGCCCGAGCGCGACATGCTCTCGGCGCTCGAATCCGCCGGCATCGCCCATATGCTCGATGCCGAAGTGCAGCATCTTTCCGGCGGCGAATTCCAGCGGGCGCTGATGGCACGCGCCATTGCCCGCAAGCCGGATCTGCTGGTGCTCGACGAGCCGGTGCAGGGGGTCGATTTCTCCGGCGAGATCGCCCTCTACGATCTCATCAAATCGATCCGCAACGCCAGCGGCTGCGGCATTCTGCTGATCTCGCACGATCTCCACGTCGTCATGGCCGAGACCGACACCGTCATCTGCCTCAATGGTCATGTGTGCTGCCGCGGCACGCCCGAATCCGTCAGCCGCAGCCCGGAATATGTGCGCCTGTTCGGCAGCCGGGCGGCGCAGACGCTGGCCGTCTACAGCCATCATCACGATCATACGCATCTGCCGGATGGGCGCGTGCAGCATGCGGACGGCACGGTCACCGATCATTGCCACGCCGATGACGGGCATCACGCGCATGACGGCGGCCATGCGCACGACCACGGGCATGACGGGCATGACCATGGGCATGCCGGTGATGGCCACACGCATCCGCACGCCCATGAGCATGCGGCGGGAGATCGCCATGCTTGACGATTTCTTCGTGCGCGCCATCCTTGCCGGCGTCGGGCTGGCGCTGACGACGGGGCCGCTCGGCTGCTTCATCATCTGGCGGCGCATGGCCTATTTCGGCGATACGATCGCCCATTCGGCGCTGCTGGGCGTCGCATTGTCGCTGCTCTTCGAACTCAATCTGACACTGGCCGTGTTTGCCGTCGCCGCCCTCGTATCGGTGCTGCTGCTGTTCCTGCAGAAGCGCCAGGCGCTGTCGGCCGATGCGCTGCTCGGCATCCTCTCGCATGCGACCCTTGCGATCGGCCTCGTCATGGTCGCCTTCATGAGCTGGGTGCGGATCGATCTCATCGCTTTCCTGTTCGGCGATATCCTTGCCGTTTCCACGACCGACATCGCGCTGATCTGGGGCGGTGGGCTCTTCGTTCTCGTGGCAATGGCCTGGCTGTGGCGGCCGCTGCTGGCGGCGACCGTCAATGCCGAGCTCGCCGAGGCCGAGGGGCTGAAGCCGGAGCGGGCGCGGCTG
This sequence comes from Rhizobium anhuiense bv. trifolii, assembly GCF_024346605.1. NCBI lineage: Bacteria > Pseudomonadati > Pseudomonadota > Alphaproteobacteria > Hyphomicrobiales > Rhizobiaceae > Rhizobium > Rhizobium anhuiense. The sequence goes on along the minus strand of NZ_CP098803.1, from coordinate 3,358,824 downwards.
TTCTTCATGCTGCTGATGGCCGTCGTCATCGCGATTGCCATGAAGATCGTCGGCATCATGCTGATCACCTCGCTGCTGATCATTCCGGCGGCTGCGGCGCGGCGCTTCTCGTCGACGCCTGAGGTCATGGCGGTGCTCGCCTCGCTGATCGGGGCCATCGCCGTCGTCGGCGGGCTGTTCGGTTCGCTCACCTACGACACGCCCTCCGGCCCCTCGATCGTGGTTGCGGCGCTGATCCTCTTCATGCTCAGCCTGCTTCCCCTCAGGCGCCATCGCGCGGTCATGCAAGGACAAGGCTCATGACGACACCGCAATTGACCAAGAACCAGTCGCTTGTTTTCGATGTGCTCGAAAAGGCCGATGGGCCGCTCAGCGCCTACACCATTCTCGACAAGCTGCGCGATCACGGTTTTCGCGCGCCGCTGCAGGTCTACCGGGCGCTGGAGAAGCTGCTCGAATATGGCGTCGTGCACCGGCTTGAAAGCATCAACTCCTTCGTCGCCTGCGCCCATCCCGGCGACGACTGCCACAGCCACGGCATCGTCGCCTTCGCGATCTGCGAAAGCTGCGGCCAGGTGATGGAGTTCCACGACCATGAAGTCGACCATCGGCTGATGGCCTGGGTGCGCGGCCAGAAGTTCAAGCCGGAAAAGACGACGATCGAGATCCGCGGATTGTGCGAGGCCTGTGCGGCCTGATTGGAGCGGGTTGCGGCCGTTTCCCGATGCGCCACGTCTGGTGAGAACGCCACCCACCTCATTCCTGCAACACAGGAGCAATCGCGTGACGAAAACCGACCTCTCCGACCGCTACCGCGATTACATTGCCTGCCTGAACAGCCAGGACTGGCAGAAGCTAGGGCAATTCGTCGACGACGGCGCGATCCATAACGGCCGGCGGCTTGGGCTGTCGGGTTACGTCGCCATGCTCGAGCGGGATTTCGATGAGATTCCCGATCTCCATTTCAATGTCCTGATGCTGATCGCCGACCCGCCTTACGTCGCTTGCCGGTTGGGCTTCGACTGCACGCCGAAGGGAAAATTCCTCGACCTCGAGGTCAACGGTAGGCGCGTTGCCTTCAGCGAGAACGTGATCTACGAATTTCGCCACGGAAAGATCGTCGAGGTCTGGTCGGTGATCGACAAGGTGGCAATCGAAGCTCAGCTTCGAGGCGAGAGGTGATTGCACGGTCTTGCGGTTTGCCGACCTTGGTGGGTTCTGACGGAACGGTGGCGGAGATGGGTTGATCGCGTCGACCATAAAATTCTTCTGCAGGTGGCAAATTGGCGAAACGAACCGGCCGTTTCCCGGGATGAAAACGGCGCGGTCTTCGGGCCAGTCAGAAAGAGATATCGAGCCCTGACCGAGAAACACCAGGGGACATTGACGTCGCCGCCAGCTCGAGCAAGGGCAAAATCGGTGGCAGGTTGCGGTAAATTCGACGAAGAATTGTGTGCCCGACGGGCAGCTCCGCGAGCGTTTGGTGTAAGAATCGGAAACACTTTGTGACTAAGTGTCTCCAAAAGCAGCGTTTTTCGACTTGCTGCGCGCGACGACATGACGGATATTGTTTAAACGTTGAGGAAGCCGTCATGATCAGAATGATTGAAAACCCTGCCGAGCTGGCGGGCGAAGATATCACCGGCAAATATATTCTCCGGAAGCTGAACTATCATTGGTTCGCTTACGGCAAGGCAGCTATCGTGACCGCTTGCAAGGGAACGATCCTGCATCTCGAACGGGAAGAGACGGTCTATTCCGAGCGCTGGGGTCGCCGCGCCTATACGGGCAGCGGCAAACGTTATCCCGGCGGCATCTGTCCCATTTCGGCGGTCGCTTGCGTCTGCGATACACCTGACGACGTCAATGCCGTCATCCAACTGGATGTCGAAGCGCAGGACGAATTCTATCAATTGATCGCCAAGGCCGAAGCCAGGGTTCAGGCTCTTGCCTCTTCCTCACGGAACAGCCAGTTTCTCGAAGCCGCCGAATAAGGCACTCTTCCGCGAAATCGGGCTGGGCCGTCATTTCGAGGCGTCGGGGATCGATGCGAGGTCTCCACTGGAGTGGCTACGGCAGCTATTGGCCCGGCTGCGATTAGTCGATGCCGGCAATACCCGACCAGACTCTATATAGCACTTCGGAATCCCGAAATTGGTTGCGGCATTGAAATCATTGGCTGTTTCTCTCCGTCCACACCTCACGAAACGCCGCGAATTTCGGAATCCCGAAGCGGCGTTTTTCTTGATTGGATTGCCAATGGCAACAACTCTGTGGCGCGTCACCCGATCTGCTTGAGATCGCGGGCGAAGCGTTGCCAGTTGGCGACGTAGTTTTCCGCCGAGCGGCGGATGGCTCCGATTGCCGCTTCGTCGAGCGTGCGCAGGACGCGGGCGGGTGCTCCGACGATCAGGGAGTTGTCTGGGAATTCCTTGCCTTCGGTGACCAGTGCATTGGCGCCGACGAGGCAGTTGTTGCCGATTTTCGCACCGTTGAGGATGGTGGCGCCCATGCCGACCAGCGCGTTGTCGCCGATGGTGCAGCCGTGGAGAATGGCGTGATGGCCGATGGTGCAGCCTTTGCCGATCGTCAGCGGGAAGCCCATGTCCGTATGGGCCATCACGCCCTCCTGGATGTTGCTGCCTTCGCCGACGGTGATCTTCTCGTTGTCGCCGCGCAGCACTGCGCCGAACCAGATGCCGACATTCTCGCCGAGCTCGATTCGGCCGATGATGTTGGCATCCGGTGCGATCCAATAGAGGCCGGCGGCGGGCAGTTTCGGCGTCGATCCGCCGAGCGCATAGACGGGCATGACTCTCTCCTCAGACGACCTCGACCGATAGGGTGGCGATACCGTCGATGCCGCAATAGATATGATCGCCCCTGGCGACTGCGCCGACGCCGGCGGGCGTGCCGGTCATGATGATATCGCCGGGCGCCAAGGTGAAAAGCTTCGACAATTCGGCGATGATCTCCGGCACCTTCCAGATCATCTGGTTGAGATCACCGTCCTGAACGCGTTTGCCGTTCTGTTCCAGCCAGATCTTTGCCTGCGTGGGGTGGCCGAGGCGACTGGCCGGAACGATCGACGAAACGGGGGCGGAATGTTCGAAAGCCTTGCCGACTTCCCAGGGACGGCCGAGCTTCTTTGCCTCGCCCTGCAGATCGCGGCGGGTGAAATCGATGCCGACGGCATAGCCGTAGATGCAGTCGAGCGCATCCGCGGCCTGAATGTTCGCGCCGCCGGATTTCAGCGCCAGCACACATTCGACCTCGTAATGCACGTCTGATGACAGCGACGGATAGGGAAAGGCGTGGCCCGCCGGCAGCAGGTTGTCGGCATTCTTCTGGAAGAAGAAGGGTGGCTCGCGGCTGGGATCATGGCCCATCTCGATCGCATGGTCGGCATAGTTGCGCCCGACGCAATAGACGCGGCGCACCGGAAAACGCTCGGCGCTGCCGTCCACCGGCAGTAGTACCGGTGCGGGACGCGGAATGACGGTGGCGGGATGGGGCATGGGCGGGCTCTTCCTGTTTTCGACTCTTGCGCCATCTTAGACGGAAAACGTCGCGCCGGGAAAGCATCCCTGGCGCCCGGATCGGGTGCATTGACGCCGTCACGGTCGCGGGTTAACCTTGGCCATGAGCAGGATTTTTGCAGTTTCGACCAAGTCTACGACCACCGCGCCGCGGTGGGTGGTGGACGCGTGAACTGAATTCCGTTCATCGCTGCTGAGACCAACCCGCCGGAAACGAGCGGGTTTTTTGTTCCCGCCCGTGTCCCGCATTCGAGGACGAGATCGTGGACGATATCCAGAAACATATTCTCGCGGAGCGGGCGCTGGCCGCTGCCCGCCGCTGTGTCGCCAGCCGCTTTGCCGGGGCTGCTTTCACCTATGTGGCGGGTTCCATCATGCGCGGCGAAGGGACTGCGTTTTCCGATATCGATCTGGTCGTCGTCTTCCCGTCGCTGGAAAGAGCCTGGCGGGAATCGTTCACTGAGGACGGCTTCCCGGTCGAGGCCTTCGTCCACGATGCGCAGACGCTAGCGCATTATCTTCATCGGGATGCTGACAGCGGCTATCCGATCATGGTCAACATGGTGATGACAGGCTGCATTTTGGGACCGGATATCGACAGCGCCCGCCTCATCCAGGCAAAGGCGGCGGATATTCTGGCGGCAGGGCCCAAGCCTCTTGCCGGGGCAGACTATGACATGCTGCGCTATCAGGTCACCGATCTGGCCGATGACCTGCGCGGCGCCCGCCCGCCCGAAGAGGTCGCCGCTATCGCCGCACTGCTCTACCAGAAGCTCGCCGATCTGATCCTGCTCGGGCGCGGCGCATGGAGCGGCCGCGGCAAGTGGGCGCCGCGTGTCCTGAAGACGCTCGATGCGCAACTGGCGGCCGAATTCGACGCGGCGTTCAGGCTGGCGGGGCAGGGCGACGGCGCCCGGTTGCTGGCCCTTGCCGACCGCGAGCTCGCCCCGCATGGCGGCCGCTATTTCGACGGGTACCGGCAGAACGCGCCGCTGGAAGCGCGCCGCCTGGAATAATTTGGTATCGGTCACGTTGCCGCATTTTGAAAATTGGATGAAAGATGTTTGAGAATGAGTTCAAAGGTGTCTTGCAGTCTGCCGTGAGGCGCACCGCCAGATTGCTTCTCAGACCTCCGGTGGAAGGGGATGCCGATTTCCTGATCCGGCTTTTTTCGCGGCCGGAACTGGTCGCACACCGACCGGTGCCCCGGCCTGATACGCCGGAGGAAAGTGCTGCGCGGCTCGCGCGCGATATCGGGCATTGGAAAGATCACGGGTTCGGGCGTTGGGCTGTTGAGTCAGACGGCGCGCTGATAGGGTTCGGCGGCGTCACTGTTTCCACGGAATTCGATGGCCTCAACCTTTCATATCATCTGCAACCTGAAAGCTGGGGCCATGGCTATGCCACGGAATTGGTCAGGGAATCCCTGACATTTGCATTCGACGATCTGCAGGCCGATCGCGTGATCGGATTGGTTCGCACCGCCAACACCACGTCAAGACGCATTCTCGAAAAATGTGGCTTCGCCTTCGAGTGCGAGGTGATGTTGCACGGCGCGCCGACCAACATGTACGCCTTCGGCAGTTTCCGGACTTAAGCGGCAAGCGCCGATCGCATCCGCACAAGCGTTCACGCTCGCGAGGTCATCCAGACACCCACCATTGTCACCGCCAATCCGACGAACATCGTTGCCGTCAGCGGCTCGGAAAACAGGGCCCAGGCCCATAACATGGTGACGGGTGGGCTGAGGTAGATTGCGGCGCTGACCTGCGCCACCGGGAAAAGTCGAAGACTGGTGTAATAGACCGAATAGGCGGTAAAGGTTGCGATCAGCACGAGCCATGTCATGCCGATGGCGAAATCGATGGTCATCGGCGGGATCATATTGCCCTGCATGAAGGCGCAGAACGAAAACAAGGCCGAGCCGGTCAGGGTCTGGATGCAAAGGCTCTGATGGACAGGCATGTGCTCGTCGCGCCGCCGTCTGTAGAGAACCGAGGCGAGGGCGAAAATCAGCATCGAGCCGGCCGTCAGCCCATAGGCCCAGAGCGGGGCCTGGCCGAAGCTCAGGCTTTCGAGCGAAACGAGCAGAACGCCCACCACGGCGATCGTCGTCCCCAGCCATTGCCGCAATGTCAGCCGTTCGCCCAGGAGCGGTTGCGACAGGCACGCAATCGCCAGCGGCAAGAGGTCGGAAATCAGTGCGACCAGTCCCGTCGGCACGCGCTGCTCGATGGCGAGAGCGAATCCACCGAGATAGAGGAAGACCGACATCACGCCGAACAGCATTTGCCCCAGCACACTGCGCAGATGCATCCTTGGCCCGATGGTCAGCGCGAAGGGCAGCAGTATCAGTCCCGACAGAAGGGTGCGCCAGAACAAGACCAGAATGACGCTTGCCCCCTCGCTGGCGTAGCGGATGCCGACGAAACCGGAACTCCAACTGATCACCAGAAGTGCCGCGAGCACGGGCCAGAGGAGAGGGTGTCGTCGCGGCTCGGGCCGGACGATTGATTGATCTGTCATGGCATACTCATTTCGATAACGTTCTGCTCTGACATAGGTCAGGCCAGGTGTCATCGCACATGACAAATTTCGATCGTGACATGACAAGACGCTCGCTTTATCGATGGCGACTTGTCAGGCCGACCAGCTCCATGCATAGATTTTGCGACACAGTGAGCAGAGGGCGCCGCCGTGACCGAACTCAACAGCCGACGATTGGAAATAGACGCGTTGCGGGTCCTGTGGTCCGTTCGCCGTCATGGTGGAGTCACCCGCGCCGCCGAGGCGCTCGGTCTGTCGCAATCGGCCGTCAGCCATAAGATCAAGCGGCTCGAGGTCAGCCTCGATTGCGATTTGCTCAGCCGCAAATCAGGCTCGGCCATGTTCACCGCCGCCGGAGAGGACTTGCTGGATTATGCCGAACGTATCCTTGGCCTTCATGACGAAGCGCTTCTCAGCCTGACGAAAACGCCGCTCGCCGGGCGCATCGCGCTGGGGCTGACCGAGGACACGACCTGCACGGACCTTGCCCGCATATTGGGCCGGTTTCGTCGTCTCCATCCTGATGTCGCGGTGCGCACCAAGGTCAGAATGAGTCTGGTTCTCAGGGGGATGCTGGAGCGGGGCGAGCTCGATGCTGCGATCGTGCAGATCTTTGCCCACGAGGTTCGCCCGACCGATATCGTCCTTTTCCGGGAGCAGCTCTACTGGGTGAAGCATGCGCACTTGCCTCTGCCGCCGAGTGGTCCCATTCCATTCCTGTCTTTTGACGACGAATGCTTCTATCGCCAATGGGCGCTTGATATCGGGCAGGACGGCGACACGCTGCTCGAGACGGTGTTCGAATGCGCCAGCGCCGCCGGAATCGTCTCGGCGGTCACATCCGCCCTGGGTGTGGCGCTTCTGAACGGGCGCCACCTGCGCCCCGAGATGAATATCATCACCAACCGCCTGCCCACACCTCCCGCCCTGGCCTATGTGGTGCGCCGCGCCCGAAAGGCGCGAAATCCGGCGCTCGATACGCTGGTCGCCGAAATCGAGAATGAAGTCAGCCGTTACGGCGGCCTGACTTTGGCGAGCTGACGGGTCGGGACATGCCCAGCGCATCGACCCGAAAATCGGAATCGATTTTCGGAAAGCACGATGCGAGGATTGAAAGTGCTAGAGCGTCCTTTCTGCGTCCGAAAGGGCACGCGGCGCGCTAGCCGAGAGCGCTTTGCGCGGCGCATATCCTGTCGATCAGGGCATCAAGTTCACCTTTTGGCGGACGGCTTTTGGCCAGGCGCTGTTTGAGGTGCATGATCGGCTCAGCCAGGATTTCATCCAGGCTCTCGGCACAGGTGAAGTCACCCGCCACGCGCTTGACCTTCGAATTGTCGAAGATGGCCGTCCAGGCCTTGTCGCCGACCAGCGGGCCTCTCCAATCCGGATTGTACCTGATCAGGGTGTCGGTCGGTACGTGGACGATCTTGGCTTCTACGCCCAGCAATCTTGCAATCGTCTTCTGGATATCGTCCCAGATGTGGGCGCGATCGGAGGTGATGTGGAAAATCTCGCCGAGCGCTGCTTTCTTGCCGAAAAGCCCGACGAAAGGCACTGCGAAATCGACGGAGCGGGTCAGTGTCCAGGGCGTGTGGCCATCGCCCGCCACGATGGTGGGTTCGCCGTCCAGCATGCGTCTCGCCATGACGTCGCTATCGCTCATCATGATCGGCAGGCCGGTGCGAACGGTGTGGCTGGGGCGGATGATCGTCCAGGCCAGATTGCTGGACTTCTTGAGCAATTCCTCGCAGGCGATCTTGGCCTGGCTGTAGGGCCAGTAGGGATTGATCGCCGGCGTCTCCTCGGTGATCACGTAGTGACGCGGCGGCTTTTCATAGACCGAGGCCGAAGAGATGAAAATATACTGACCGCAATTGCCCGCAAACAGCTCGATGTCGCGCGCCACCTGATCGGGCGTGAAGGCGATGAATTGGCAGACGACATCATAATTGGCCCTGGCGAGATCCGCATAGGCGGTCGACCCAAGTTCACCGACGATCGAGGTCACCCCCGCAGGCAATGGGTCGCTTCTCAAGCCGCGATTAAAGACGCTGACATGATGGCCCTCAGCAACGGCGCGGTCGACGCAGGGATAGGAAATCTGGCCGGTGCCGCCAATGAAAAGAACTTTCAAAGCCATGAGTGACCTCGGGGTCTATGGGCGGGATCTGGTGATCACCCTTCATAGCGCGAAAGAACGTAATCGTCTCCCGCAAATCTCGTGCACCGAAGATTGCGCCGCGAGCGGGGTCGCGTTGAGCCGAAAGCCGTCACTGATCGCCTGCCGTACAAGTGGCCATCATTCCCCACCATCGCCCACCAGCGCATCCCGCACGATCGCGTAGTAGGCGGCAAGCTCGGGGATATCAGCGGCCAGCCTGTCGAAGGCGGGGTCGGCTGGCGCAAGTGTGCCGGCATATTTCGTCTCGATGAAAGCCTGGTGGGCGGCAAGCGCTTCAGCATCGGCTTTGTGCACGACGGTATAGACCGGTGAGGGCACGGTGCGGCCCTTGACGATGATGCGGTCGAGTTCGACGACGGTGTAGGTATCGGCGACCAGCCTGGCGGTTTCCTCGCCGAGCAACAGGGCGACGCCATAATTCTTCGAGGCGCCTTCGAGGCGGGAGGCGAGGTTGACGCTGTCGCCGAGGCAGGAGTAGTCGAAGCGGCGGGTCGAGCCCATATTGCCGACGATGCATTCACCGGTGTTGATGCCGACGCCCATCTTCAGCACATGCGGCTTGTCGCCGCGTATCGCCGCCTCCCGCTCCAGCTGGCTGTTCAGCCTCGATATCGCCGCCTGCATGGCAAGCGAGGCGCGCACCGCATGGAGCGCGTGGTCGGGATCGTCGAGTGGCGCGTTCCAGAAGGCCATGATGCAATCGCCCATATATTTGTCGATCGTGCCGCCGTGATCCATCACCACGTCGGAGAGCGGCGTCAGCAGCCGGTTGATCAGGCCGGTCAGTTGCTCCGGATCGTCCTTCAGCGTCTCGGCGATGGTGGTGAACCCCCGCACATCGGAAAACAGCACCGAGAGCGTGCGCCGCTCGCCGCCGAGCTTCAGCTGCGAGGGATCGTTCGACAGGCGGCGGACCAGATCGGGCGAGATATATTGGGCGAAGGCGCGAATGATCTGCCGCTTGTTGCGGCGCTCCTCGGCATAATCGAAGGCCGCCTGGCCGAAGGCGACCGAGACATAGGCGACGACTGGGCCGAGCGGCGAGACGAAGACATGGGCAAAGCGCATGCCGGCAAAACTCGCTGCCGCGAAGGCGATGAGTGCGGCGGCGCTGGCGACGATCGTCAGCAATCCCGTCGAACGCCAGACGGTGGCGGCGGCCAGCAGCACCGAGATCAGTATGCAGGCGGCGACCAGCGGCAGACGAGCCTCCGCGATCGACAGGCCACGGCGGATATTGTCGTAGATCGTCGCCTGGATCTCGACGCCGGAGACGAGCTTGCCGGTATGAACGGTATAGGGCGAGGCAAAGGCATCGACGCCGCCCTTTTCGATCTCGGGCGCATTCTGCAGGCTGAGGCCGACGAGCACGACGCGGTCCTTGAAATAACCCGGCGGCAGCAGATTCTCGGGGTCGAGCGCCTGGTAGTAGGAGACCGTCGGATAGGAGCGGGCCGGGCCAAAGGACTGGATGAGCCGGCCGGAGGGCAAGGCTATGTTTGCTGCTCCCGCCGCCTTCATCAGCATGGCTGCAAAACCGTCCTCATAGCCTGGAATGCGCCGGAACGTGCCGTCACCGCTGAGATCGATGGAGGCGATGCCGGTCACCGCACCTGCTTCGGTCAGCTGCGGCAGCGGCGTGGCGCGGATCAGCTGCGAGGCCTGCGGCGTTTCGATCAGCGTTTCATCGCCGGCGAGCACGACATCGGGACCGACGGCCCCGGTGATTGCCGCATCATTGTCGGGGTTCGACGGTTCGGCCATGATGATGTCGAGGCCGATGACACGGGCGCCGGCCGCGCGCAGCTGCCTGATGAGTTCGGCATGCAGGCTGCGCGGCCAGGGCCACTGCGCATTGATATCGGCAAGCGATGGCTCGTCGATGGCGACGATCACGGGTCCGCCTTGCGGCGGGCGCGGATCGTCGACGGTCGAGAGATAGTCGAAGCTTCTGAGCTCGAGCAGCGACCAGGCGGGCAGGCGCGACAAGAGCGAGATGGCGACCAGCGTTGCAAGCGCCAGCACCAGCAGCCTGAGATGACGGCTTTCGGTTTGCCGGCTGGCGGGTCCGACCTGCCGAGGCTTGTCCTGCGCCTGCATCAGAAGCGGACTTTGAGCGTGCCCTTGAAGGCGCGGCCCCAGCCGGGTACGCCGGGCGTCAGCTCGAAATCCTCGTCGAGCAGGTTGTAGGCGGCCGCCTCCAGCGCGATGCGCTTGTCCAGGGGTTCCCAGATCAGATGGGCGTCGAGGCTCCAATAGTCGTCGAGCTTGGTGCCGAGATCGTCGCCGTCGCGTTCGCCGATATAGTTGGCCGCCACCGTCGCCTTGACCTTGGCCTCATTGACCCAGGTCAGGGCGATCTGGCCGGAATTTTTCGGAATGAATGGAAGCGAGCCGCCGTAATTCGGCTCCAGCGGGTCCTTGTTCTCCGACTCCATGTAGGCATAGGTGGCGGACAGGCCGAAGCCATAGCCGAGGGCGACGTTGGCGGTGACGGCGGCGCGGTCGATGCTGCCGCGCGACAGCGGCAGGCTGTCGGCTGCCGGAAGCGAGATCAACGGAAAATCGATCGAGAAATCATGCAGTTCCTGGTGCTGGTATTCGACCGAGGTGAAGAAGCGGTCGGTCCACTCTGCATCCCATTGCAGCGCCACCGTATCGCTATAACCTTCGATGCCGACCGAAAACTGGTTCGGCTGCAGGCCGAGGATGCCGACCGGGGCAAGGGTCGGAACGCCGGTGTCGACGCTCTGGCGCATGAAGGCGGCGCGCAGCCAATGGTTCTGGACGGGCGCCCAGGCAAGGCCGAAGCGCGGCTCCAGCCGGCTGACATCGACGCCGTCACCCGACATGCGGGTGCCGAACAGCGCATATTCGCCCTTCAGATCAGGCGTGATCTCGTGCAGCACGTCGACATAGGCGCGGGCAATGTCGACGCGGTTGTCGGCCTCCGTGGGGCCGAGCGTCGTGCCGTCGAGGAAGCCCGGAACGATATCCTCGATGTGGAGGAAGCTGCTGTTGTGGGCATCGATCCAGCCGCCCTCGATGCCATAGCGGAAGGTCATGGGTCCCGCGCCGATATCGTGGTTGAGGGCGGCGACATAGGTCTTCGAGCTCTGGTCCTGGCTGATCTGTCCGAAAGGATGGATATCGGTGCCGGGACCGCCAAGGAACGGCACCGTCTCCCAATCGAACGCTAGTTCGTCGGTGGTCTTCGTTCGCGTGCCGGAATAGAGCAGCGCTGCATTCAGCACGTTTTCATAGCCAAATGTGTGGCTCCAGCCGATGCCGGCATTGGTCGTCGTGATGATGTCGCGCCGGGTCTGATAAAGCGGCAATTCGTCGGGTGCCAGAGGGAAGCCGAGCAGGGGAATGAACAGGCCGTCGTTCAGAATGGTCGACAGCTGGGAATTGCTGCTCAATGTGTCGAGGTCGAAATCGCGTTTGGCGCCATTGAAGTAGGCGACGACGCGGTCATCCGGGGTGATCGTCGCTGTGAGATAACCGTTGCCGCTGAGGATCTTGTTGTCGGTGGAGAAGCCGCCGAAATCCGTATAGTCACTGTCGCGGGCGATCTCCTCCCAGTTCAGGTTGCCGTAGAAGCTGAGCGGGATGGTTTCGTTGGAGAAGCCCTGGATTTCGGCCTCGCCGATGCGCCTGGTATGGCCGTCGACGCTGTTGATGCCGCCGCCGAGCGAACCTTCGATGAAGGGAGTGCGCAGAAGCGTGGCCGAGCGCGAACGGCCCGACAGCATATGCGGATCGAGCAGCAGGCCCTGGAAGAGCGAGGAGAAGCTCGACGTGTTGAGGCGGTACTGGCTGATATTGTCGTCGCCGAAATCCGTCGCATTGCTGAAGGGAAAGATGCTGCCCTTGATCGACTGGTCGGTATAGCCGCTGCCTTCGAAGGGACTGAAGACCGCATCGCCATAATAGCGGCCCCAAGCGTCCAGGCCCTGGAGGCGGAAGGCGTTGTTCAGGGTCGAGCCGGCGTCCTGGTTGGCGCCGAGCGCGCTGTAATCGCCGCCGCGCGCCCTTGAGCGGCGGAGAAACTCCTGGGCGTTGCGGATCGCGCCGTCGGCGTCGTAATCGTCGATATCGACCGCAGTGCGGAAGGAAGAGATGACGGGATCGTTCTTGTCGAGCCTGTCGGCATTGTCGACCGCTTGCTCGGAGGGGAGACGGTCGCCCTTTTCGTAGTGGGCGGCGGCAAGCATCAGCTGCGACTGCGAATGCGCCGGATTGGCGGTGCTGGCCGCCAGCAAGTCCGCCAGCGCCTTGTCGCGCTCGCCGGTCTGCAGGTAGTAGCGGCCGCGGGCGAGGAGAGCGATGTCGTAGGACGGATCGACGGCGAGCGCTGTGTCGATCTCGCGCTTGGCATCCTTCATCCTGGATTGGTCCAGGTACAGAATGGCAAGATTGCCGTGGGGAACCGGGTCCTGCGGATCGAGCGCGATCGCCTTCAGGAAGGCCGCCTCGGCCTCGCCATTGGCATCGCGGGCATTCTGCAGCAGGCCCATCGAGTTCAACGATCCCGATGCCCCGGGCGCAAGCTCGATGGCGCGGTTCAGGTCGGCCAGGGCGCCGTCGATATCGCTTTCATAGCTCGCCTTGTAGGAGGCGCGCGCGGCAAGGGCGATCGGATGGTTGGGATCGAGCGAGAGGGCGCGGTTCACGGCCTCCTGCATCTGGGCGCGGTCATCGATCAGCTGCGCCAGTTGGGCGCGGATTGCGGGTAGGGTGGGATCGTCGGGAAAACGCTTCTCTGCTTGGCTGATCACATCGAGAGCGGCGCGCGGGTTTTCCAGAAAGCCGGCGGTGTAGGCCTTCATGATCGCGCCATAGGGACCGACGGCAGCCGACGGCGGTTTTTCGACATGGGCGGGATCGGCAAGCGAGCGGGCGAAGTAAGCGCCATACTGCGCCATGTTCCGGCGGTTGGCGTCGAGATGCGGCAGTGCCGTCGCAAACAGCCTTGCGGCTTCGTCGTAACGTTTTTCGGAGCCGGCGATCGTGGCATCGATCAGGTCGACGCGCGCCTTCTGGGCGGTCGTCAGCTTGCGGCCCCGAACCTGCTGAAGCGTCTCTGCGGCGACCTGCCGGCCGTCGAAGGCGCTCTGCACTTCGGCAAGCTCCAGCCAGTCCTCGGTTGTGCGACGCTCCGGCGGCAATGCCAGCAGCCGGCGGCGCTCGTCGGCCATGCGGCCTGCCGGCAGCGGCGAGGTCGGCATCAGGCCGAAGCCGTCTCGCAGGTTCAGGTAAAACAGCATCTGCTCGCGATCGTCGGGCGTGACGATAACGAGCTTACGCGGCGCTTGACCGATGGTGGCGACGGCGCCTTCACCTTCGCTCACTTCGACGCTGCCCTGTGGGTTGCTGAGCGCGACGCGGCCTTCGAGCACGATCATCGAGGTCTTGTCGCCCTCGACCGTCATGGTCCAATCGGTGCCGCGGATGGCGGCTGCGGCCGCCGGCGTTTCCACCGTCAGGCCTTGGCCGCCGCGCTCGGCGCGCGCCCAGATCGTTCCTGATTGCAGCTCCAGCGTCGTGTCGCCGCTTGCGGCCATCTTCTTGACCTGTAGCGAGGAATTGCGGCCGAGGCGAACCTGGGTGTGATCGGAAAAGACGATGGCGAGCTGGCCGTTGGCATTGGTGCGCAGCACGTCGCCAGTCAGCAGATCCTGATGGATGTCGACGACGCGCCAGTTCGACACGTCGATGAAGCGGACCTCCTCGCCGGTCTTGCGGGCGATGACGGATCCGGCGACCGGTGTTGCACGTTGCACCGGGTCGGCCGCCGCCGGGGAAAAGCCCGGCACGACAAGCGCAAGCGCCACCCCGGCGCGACAGATGTTTTTCCAGCGACCCAGCATGACCCCAACCCCAAACCCCACTTCCCCTTTGTCCATGTAGAAAAGAAAAGTCAAGCGCGTTGCACACGTGTTCTTGAATTCGCTGTGAAGTGTAATATCAGGGAAACACTTTTTGGGTGGAGTATTCAGGTGAGCGAATTCGAGAGTGCAACTGAACTTATGCCAAGCGAACCGTCGACAGGTGACATTGGCGCCGGTTATTTCGACCACATCAAGAAAATCAATGATATATTCTATGATCAGATCAAGATCTCCGATCAGAAGGCTGCCTATATCTTTACTTTCATGCTGGCCTTCCTGGTGAGCTCTAGCGAGGTGAGGGCAGTCTTCAGCCCGGCCCGCTACGCGAACGGGGCGCCAGGGAGCATGTTGTTCTCGGGCCTGCTTGCTGCCGCTTCGGTCTTTTCCATCCTGTCGGCGATCCTCGTCGTGCTGCCGCGCCGTTTGGACAGCTCGACCTCGCTGTTCTGGGGCGCATGGCACAACCACCGCGATCTGTTCTTCGAGGCGGCACTGCGGCGAGACGAACGCTATCTTTTCGACCAATATCTCGAAAACGCCAACATCCTCTCGGCCATCGCCCGCAGCAAATACCGCTGCGTTACCTTCGCGTTCCGCGGGCTGATGGTGAGTGTGATCGCCTATGTGCTGCTGTTGGTGGCGGTGTGAGCGCATCAAGTCTGATGCGGACGCTTTGGCCGGGCATGCCGCAACATGCCCGGCTGCTTTCAGCCATCAACTTCGAGGACGAGCTCCAGTTCTATCGGCAGGCCGAGGGGCAGGCTGGCGACACCGAGCACGACGCGGCCTGAGAGCTTTTCCTCGCCGAAGACAGCAAGCAGCATTTCGGATGCTCCGTCGGCCACCTTCGGATGGTCGCGGAAATCACCTTCGGTCGCGATGTAGACGCCGAGCTTGACGACTCTGGCGACCCTTTCCAGCGAGCCCAGATAGTCTCTGGCGGCCGCAAGCGCGCTCAGCGTTGCCGTTTCGGCCGCCTTCCTGCCGTCTTCGACCGTCAGGGCACCGCCGACGCGGCCGATATAGCGGGGCTCATGACCGACGACGGGCAGCATCCCGCTGAAGAAGACCAGATTGCCGGTCCTTGTCGCTTCGACATAGGCGCCGAAGGGCGTCGGCGGCGGGGGAAGGGTGATGCCGAGTTCCTGCAGCCGTCGTTCCGCGCCGGCTGCCTGTGCTTTCGCATGGTTTACCATTTGCCCAGATGTGCGCCGCCGTCGACGTGCAGCACCTCCCCGGTTACGCGCGGCGCTTCGGTCAGGAAGATGACAGCGTCGACGATCTCCTCGACGTTGGATATGCCTGTTATCGGCGACAGCGTCTTCAGGAAATCCTTCGGATTGTCCTTGTGCAGCGGCGTGTCCACCACGCCGGGAGCCACAATGTTGAAGCGAATTTTCTCGTTTGCATATTCCATCGCCAGGTTCTTGGAGATGGCGTTGATGCCGCCCTTGGTCATCATCGACACCGAGGCGGAGAAGCCGGCGATCGGATGATCGGTCAATGGCGTGGTGATGCTGACGACGCTGCCGCCGGTTTTCTGCGCGAGCATCTGCCTGACGACCAGTTGGGTCAGGTGGATGAAGCCTTCGAGATTGGTCGAGGACAATTTATTGAAGTCGGCCATTGTGAAATCGACGAACGGCTTGGCTAGGAAAATGCCGGCATTGTTGACGAGGCCGTCGATCGAGCCGAACCGGTCGATTGCGGTTTTTGCTACCCGCGCTGCGGTTTCGGCATCGCCGATGTCGCCGTCAACGAGCGCCAGCTTGTCGGAGGCTTGGAACGCCTCTGAGGCGCTGACCTGGCGCGAGGTGGCAACGACATTGTAACCGCGCTCGATGAAGGCGTTGACGAGCCCGGCTCCGATACCCTGGGAGGCGCCCGTGACGATGACTGTTTTTCCCGTAGTCATGCTGATCTCCATAAACTGGTTCGGGCAACGCGGGCCTTGGCTTTGCGAAGGCGGGGTCGCTCGAGATGGGGCTGCTGCGAATGCGCCTCCATCGGGTTGTGATTGTTTTCGCAGGGTGAATATGGCGAAAACTCCATTACTCGGTTAGATGGAAATATCTGGATTCTCTTTTGCACATATGCAAAAATCCCGGCATGGCCGATCTGAACGACATCGCCGTTTTCGTGAAGGTGGCGCAGTATGGCAGCTTCAGCCGTGCGGCCCATTCACTTGGCATGCCGGTGTCGACCGTCAGCAGGAAGGTGACGTCGCTGGAGGAGCAACTCGGCGTGACGCTGCTGCAGCGGACGACCCGCAAGCTGAGCCTCACGGCGCAGGGCAGGGCCTATTTCGATCAGTGCAGTGAACCGCTTGCCCATCTCCTCGACGCCGAGGAGGTGCTGACCGAGACCCAGAAAAAGCCTGAAGGTCTGCTGAAGATCTCCGTGCCCGTCATTTTTGGACAGGAGGCCTTCTACGAATTCGTCTCGGCCTTCCTGAAGACATATCCGAAGATTCAGGTCGATCTCTTCGTCACCAACCTGTTCCTTGATCTGATCGCGGAGAACATTGATCTCGGCATCCGCTTCGGCGATCTCAAGGATTCGACCATCGTTGCGCAGCGGCTCGGGAAGAGCGTACGCTATCTGGTCGCCGCGCCGGACTACCTGAAGGGCAGGGTGCTTCCCTTAAAGCCCGAAGACCTGAAGGACCATCAGTGCGTTCTGCTGAACGGTCGCAACGGCGAAGCGGAATGGCATCTCGTCAGCGGGCGCAAATCGATCGACGTGCATGTATCGGGGCTGGTATCGAGCCGGGATTTCGATGCGGTGAGCGCCTTCACCTATCGCGGACACGGGATCGGGTTGTTGCCTTCGACCTATTGCGACGAGCAGATCAAAAGCGGCGAGCTTATCCGCCTGCTGCCGGACTGGTCGTCCGAAGAAATTTTCGTGCATGCCGTCTATCCCACGCGCCGCTTCCTGCCCTCCCGGTTGCAGGTCTTTCTCGAGGCGCTGAAAACATGGAAGAGCCCCTTGTGGCTTCCCTTGCATTGACGGCTTTCGATTCCATCACCGAAAATTGAAGCTGGGCGCACGGCCGGGCATCCTGCGTCGGCCAAGCTGTGTTAGAGTTCGCTGGCCTGGATGGTGCGGGGATTGGATTGCCAATGCTGACGACACTTGCGGTGCTTATGGGTCTTTCCGGCCTCGTCCCGGCCGCGCAGGCGGGGGGAAGCGAGGTCGACGCGACGCTGGTGCTCGCCGTCGACACCTCGCGGTCGATGGATTTCGAGGAGATCGGCATCCAGCGCGAGGGTTATGTCGAAGCGCTCAAGCACAAGGAATTCATCGACGCGGTGAAGGGCGGGCTGACCGGCCGCATCGCCATCAGCTATTTCGAATGGGCCGGTTATGTCGTCCAGGATTCGGTGATCGACTGGCAGGTGATCGAGACGGAAGAGGATGCGATCGCTTTTGCCGACAAGCTCGAAGCCCGGCCGATTGCCACGCAGCGGCGCACATCGATCTCCACCGCGATCGCCCAGGGCGCCAGCATGATCGTTTCCAGTCCCTTTCAGTCCAGACGACAGGTGATCGATGTCTCCGGCGACGGGCCGAACAATTCGGGCAATCCCGTCAGCCCCGCCCGCGACAAGGCGGTGGAAGCAGGCATGATCATCAACGGCCTGGCCATCATGCTGCGACCTTCCGATGCGCCCAACGGGCTCGACAAATATTATGCGGACTGCGTGATCGGCGGGCCCGGCGCCTTCGTGCTGCCGGTCCGCAAGATCGAGGATTTTGCCGTTGCCGTGCGCCGCAAGTTGGTGCTGGAGATCAGCGGCCTTTCCCCGCCGGCGACGGTGCAGAAAACCGCCGGCGGCGAGACGGGTGCCGACTGCCTGATCGGTGAGAAGCAATGGCGGGACATGTTCGACCGCTGATGCCAGAACCGGATGTCGTCCGAAAACCGCGCACACTTTTCGGCATCATGCTCTACCGGGTCAGGGCGCCGAAATTATATCAGTCAGTATTCGGTAAGCGGCAGAGACGCGATCCTCGTTGGGATAGTTTTTGTTGGCCAGGATGACGATGCCAATCCGCTCTTTCGGGATGAAGGCCACATAGGCGCCGAAACCATTCGTCGAGCCGGTTTTGTTGATCCATTGATCGTCGCGCGGCTCCGCTGCAGGCGTCAGTTGCTTGACGGGAATGGTCTTCAGCATCGCGCTGGAATTGTTGTCCATCAACGTCGTCAGCGTGGTGGGATAGGAATACTGCTCCCAAATAAGGTCTTGGGTCATCGCGCCGACATCGAAGTATTCCCGATGCGTATTCGTGATCGCCCGCTGGAACGTCTCGTCCAGCTTGACCAGGCCCATGTTCGCGTCGACGAACCGGATCATGTCGCTCGCTGTCGATTTGACACCATAGGCTTCCGATGAAAGAGATGCCGACGTCATCCGGGCGGGATCGCCGCTCCGCTTGTAGCCTTGGGCATAGTCCGCCATTCGCGATTTCGGCACATCGATGAACGTGCTTTTCAATCCAAGGGAGGGAAACAATTTGCCTTCCATCAAAGCGACGAAACCCTCATCCATGCTTTTCGCCGTTATATATCCAAGCATTCCAATGCTTGGATTGGCGTAAGTTCGATGGGTCCCAGCCTCGTATGAGGGGCGCCAGGTTTTAAAATAGTCGATCAGTTGTTTTTCGGTTTTGATGTCATCGGGAACCTGCAGCGGAAACCCACCAGCCGTATGCGTGGCCAAATTCATCAGCGCGACTTCGCCGAAAGGCTTTCCCTTCATCGACGGAAGATATTTGCTGACCTGATCCGACAGTGAAAGTCGGCCGATCGCTTCCGCGTAGGATGTCAGGGTCACCGTAAATGTTTTGCTGATCGATCCCAGTTCGAACATGGTGGTCGCAGTGACCGGCCTGCCGGTGTCCTTCGAGACGACACCGTAATTGAAGATGTGGTTCTCGCCGTCGACGGTGATGGCAACGGCCATGCCGGGGATGCCGTATTTGTCCATGACCGGTTTGATCGCAGCGTCCGAGATGGCTTTGAGCTTCATCTCGTCGGCCGCAAAGCCACTTGTAGAAACGCATGTCGAGACCAATGCGGCCGATAGAATTCCTAGCCAGTCACACTTCATTTTTTCATCCTCTGGAAGCAGCTTTCTCAGCGCCAAAGGGCGCATGAGCATGGCATTTAGCGGCACTGTTTTGTGGCGGCAAACGATGATATCTCGGAGGAAACACAAGAAAATCTATGGCTAAAATGGTTCGGCAATTCCTTCCTTTGAATGGCTTGAGGGCCTTTGAAGCTTCGGCGAGACATCTCAGCTTCACCCGCGCCGCGATCGAGCTTTGTGTTACCCAGGCCGCTGTCAGCCAGCAGGTCAAAAGCCTGGAGAAGCGATTGGGCGTTGCCCTTTTCCAGCGCCTTCCAAGGGGCCTGAAAATCACCGCAGAAGGTGAAGCTCTTTTGCCGACGTTGACCACTTCCTTCGATCAAATGGCAATCACGCTGGACAGGATTGAAGCCGGTCAGGTTCGGGAATTGCTGTTTTTGGGCGTCGTCGGAACCTTTGCTGTCGGCTGGTTATTGCCAAGGCTTCCGGATTTTCAACAGCGTCATCCCTTCATCGACGTGCGCATTTCGACAAACAATAATCGCGTCGACATGGCCGCTGAAGGACTGGATCTCGCCATTCGCTTTGGCAGCGGCTCCTGGCACGGCACGGAAGCCTCGCGTCTGTTCGACGCTCCGCTCTCTCCACTCTGCACCCCCAAATTGGCGGAGCGTTTAAGGTCGCCCGCAGACCTACTCGAGGCGACGCTTTTGCGCAGTTACAGGGCCGACGAGTGGAGCACCTGGTTTGCGGCAGCGGATGTTCCTCCGGCGGCGCAGGTCAACGCAGGCATCGTTTTCGACTCTTCCGTCGCCATGACGGAGGCGGCGCTGCAAGGATTGGGAATCGCTCTGGCGCCGCCGTCGATGTTTTCCAGGCACCTGTCGTCAGGGGCTCTAAACCAACCCTTTCCCACGACGATATCATTGGGGAGCTATTGGCTGACCCGACTTCAATCAAGGCCGCCAACGGCAGCCATGCTCGCATTTTCCGATTGGATAATGTCGCAGATGTCTTCCACATCTCAATGAGACCTTCTGGCGCGGAGTCGAGGGACCGGACCGCGAAGATCCATGTGCCCGCTCTCAGGGAACGGGCTTCCTAGGCGACGCAGATGCCCGGCACGGCGACCTTCTGGAAGAGGTGCGGGGAGGCAACGGCCGAGGACGGGTAGGAGGAGAGCTTTGCCCTGAACTCTGGATGCGAGAATGCCGCCCTGAAGTCGGCGGTCGATTCCCAGACGGCATAGTTGAGATAGGCAGGACTTTCGCCGATAGCCCGGTGAAGCTGGGTCGAGATGAAGCCCGGCTGGCGTTTCATGAAGGCCGCATCGGCCTGCCAGGCTTCAAGGAAGGCCTGCTCGTCGGCCTTGTCGAGCGTGAAGAGATTGATGAGGACGATCGCGGAAGCATCGAGCGCGATTTGACGATCGATCGGGAAGGCGGGGTCCATCGGACGCATGAGTGACATGGTCGGCTCCATCTGAATTGATTACATGATGTCAATCTGGTGATAAGGATACATATTTCCTTTGACACCATAATGTCAATATAGGTACATGGTGACAAATGCAAAGACCTCAGCGAAGCCCGGCTGGAACAGCCTTGACCGACCTCATTCTGGATCTCTTCCGGCTCAACAACCGGATGATCAACGCGGGCGACAAGCTCGTCGAGGGGCTCGGTCTGACGAGCGCCCGATGGCATGTCCTCGGCACTGTGGCCACGGCAGATCGGCCGCAGCCAGTCGCGTGGCTGGCGCGCGACATGGGGGCCAACCGCCAGAACGTCCAGCGCATCGTCAACGATCTGGACAAGGAAGGGCTTCTGGCGTTCCAGCCCAATCCGCATCACCGGCGGGCACAGCTCGTCGTGCTGACGGACAAGGGAAAACAGGCATATGAAACCGCCATGCACCTGCAGGCGCCGTGGGTCGATATGCTCTCCGAAGGGCTTCAGGTCGAGGATCTCAAAACCACGCACGCCGTCATGAAGGCGCTGCGCAGCAAACTGGAAGGAAATGGAGATGTTGAAGAGCAGGCCTGATCGCTATGGCGCAATAGCGATCTCGATCCACTGGCTGAGCGCGGTTCTGATCCTGGCGCTGCTCGGCTCCGGCTTCCGGGCCGCCAACGCCGTGGACGCGGCGACCAAGGCTGGGCTGCTGCGCTTCCACATTCCGGTGGCGGTCATCGTCCTGCTTCTCACGGCTCTTCGCCTTGTCTGGTGGTGGCGTTTCGATCGCAAGCCTGCGCCGGTTAAGGCATCGCCTCGCTGGCAGGCGCGCCTCGCGCGCTTTGTCCACGTCGCCTTTTACGTCTTCATTCTCGGCATGGTCGCCAGCGGCATCGGGATGATGATCCTCAGCGGTGCCGCCCCCGCCGTCTTCGGGACACCCGGCGCCATGCTGCCTGATTTCACTGCCTATCCGCCGCGTGGCCCGCATGGGTTAGGCGCCTTGCTGCTTGTCGGCCTGCTGGTCTTCCATGCCGGCGCTGCGCTCTTTCACCAACTCGTCCGCGGCGATCACCTGCTGCGGCGGATGTGGTATGGCGGCTGAGGTCGGCTGACGAGGCGGCGAGGGTGTCTGAACCGAGAGCCGCTACGAGGAAGGCAGACACGATAAAACGTCTCGGCGCGATGCGTGCCGAGACGCTTGTCAAACGATGTTGCCGTCTGCGATGACGCTGGAGCCCGTGCCTATAGCGGCAACTGCTTGCCGGCCTGTTCGCTGACCATGTATTCGGCGTACCAGTCCGGCCAGCCTTCGTCGTGCTTGCCGCCGTTTCGCTTCTCGTGTTCGCCGTGGGCGGTTGCCGCGCGGCGCAGTGCTGCCGCAAGCTCGGTGGAAGTCGTGAATTTCGTTTCGTCGGCGTCGATGCGTCCGGGCAGCCGCGTGGTGACTTCCTGGAACAGCCAGCCGTTGCCGTCCGGATCCTTGAACGAGGCGAAGGAGCGGTAGCTGCGATGTTCGGGATCGCGGCCGGCGATGCGCAGCCGCCCGAACAGATAGGGCTCGTCCCTGCCGGCATAGACGCCGGCAGCGTCATGAAACACGTCGCTGACCTCGACGCCGCGGGCGATCAGATCGCGACGGGCAGCCTCGATATCGGAGACGACCAGGTAGAGTCCCTGGGCGGAACCCGGGGCTGCGGCAGTGACATTCTTGCCGAAGATGATCGCGCAGCCGGAGCCGGGCGGGGTAAACTGGATCACACGGAAATCGGCGTCATTTGCAAAGTCGGCGTCGAGCCGCCAACCCAAGCCGTCGTAAAAACGTTTGGCGCGGTCGACATCGGAAACGGGGATGACGACCACCTCGAGCTTGGTGTCGACAGGCTGTGATTTTGGGGTTTGCATGGGGGTTTCGCTGCGCAGTGCATTGCTCATCTTCAGCTCCATGGGGTTTGGGATGCGTTAAGAATGGCGATACATGTCAGCGGTCAGTGGACCACAGCGCGGTCGGGCCGTCGAATCAATTATTCTGTCGGATTTGGCCGGTATTGGCGGATTCCGCTGCGACACAAGGCCTGTTGCTCCGATCCGCGGACGTGTCGTTCCCCACCCTTGGGCGTGTCGTTTCCGACCCGCGGGGTGGCAAGGTCAGTCGATCCAGTGAGGCGGCGGGTTAGTTCCCGCCGTCTTCGCTCTTGTGTTGCGGCTCATCGAGCCGCGTTCGGGAAGATGGATCCTACTACGCGGCGAGAGCGGCGCGGGTTTTGCCGATCGTCAGGGCTGCCTTTGCTGCCTCGCGCCCTTTTTCGATGAAGTGCGCACGGTAGATCTGCTTGTGGTGTTCGGTTTCCTGATACTGATGCGGCGTCAGCGAAACCGACAGCACCGGCACGCCGGTATCCATGCCGGCGCGCATCAGCCCATCGACGACGGCCTGCGCGACGAATTCGTGGCGGTAAATGCCGCCGTCGACGACGAAGGCGGCGGCAATGACGGCGCCATAACGCCCGGTTGCGGCGAGATCGCGCGACAGCAGCGGCATCTCGAATGCGCCGGGAACATCGAACACATCGACCTGCTCGGGCGGAACGAGCTGATAGAAGCCATCAAGGGCGCGGTCGACGATGTCGGCGTGCCAGCTCGCTTTGACGAAGGCGTAGCGGGTGGGTGTCATGGTAATCTCCTTTGGCGAACAGACACATCACCCAAGGCGATCACGAACGTTCCCGACAGCCGCAAGGGCGGCAGGAACGCACGTTCTCTTTCATCCGGACTATGACCGTCGGCTCAGGCATCTCACCTGATCTGCTGACCCTTCCTTAAGAAGGCGCTCGCGGGCTCGCAATCGAAACTGCATACCGCCGGTAGGGACTTTCACCCCGCCCTGAGAACGGCGGCGACAATAGGGGGAAGGCGGCGGGCTGGCAATAGGTCGGAAATGCTTTCGTGATCGATGAATCTGTCGATGCGGATCAAGGCTCGCAAAGTGGCGGTTTCGTTTCTCCGTCGATGGCGAACAGCCGATGCCTCTTGCTGAGGATGGGCTTGCCCCTACATGCTCGGGTGAGGACATCCACGTCGGAACAACATAACGGAACAGGATACGCCGTCTTCGCCCGAGGCGGGGCAGGCGACAGCCACCATGGGAGGGAGTGATGCCAGAATCTTTCGTCGTTCACCGCGAGGCGCATATCGCGGCGCCGCCGGCTGCGGTGTTTGCGCTGATGACCGATCCGGAGAAGATCCTGCGCTGGATGGGAACGGAAGCGCAGGTAGAGCCGCAACCGGGCGGGCTCTATCTCGTCAATGTCACCGGCGCCCGCTTTGCGCGCGGCTCGTTTCGCGAGGTGGTGCCGGTTCATCGCCTTGCCTACAGTTTCGGCTGGGACGGCAGCGAAGTGGTACCGCCGGGATCGAGCCTGGTCGAGATCGACCTGATCGAGCAGGGCGGCGGAACGCTGCTGCGGCTCACCCATAGCGGCCTGCCCAGCGCCGATCAATGCGCCGGCCATGCGGAAGGCTGGGCCCATTATCTCGGGCGGCTGACCGAGGTCGCCGCCGGGCGTGATCCGGGTCCCGATCCTTTTTACGGCAGGACATGAACGGTTTTGCGCCGGCAGCAGGGTGCCCGGAAGCGTTTGCCGCAGCGGGGAATACTGCCGGCCGGCGCTGCGATCGGCTGTCCGAAAGCGCTTCTTTTGCTCCCGCAAACATGAACGCGCAGTTCATCTCCAGTTCAATTTGGCGCTCCTAAAGTGATTGCGGCTGGATTGAAATGGAGTTCTCGATGAAGGCACTTTCTATCGCGGCTGCCTTGCTTGCCGGCAGCCTCTCGATCGGTACAGCTGAGGCGATGCCGATTGGAACAATCAATGTGCAGAGCAATGTGACGAAGGTCGACTATGCCTGCGGTCGCGGCTGGCACCTGACCCGCTGGGGCGAATGCCGGCGAAACTGGCGCCGCCCGCCGCCAGTCGCTTTCTACGGTGGTCCGCCCCGCTGGGGCTGGGAGCGGCGTCACCGGGATTGGGATGGCCCGCGCTGGCGCCATGAGAGGCGCTGGGATCGCGACCGTCGTTGGCGGGATGATGACTAAACGTCTCGCTTAAAGCGCGTCGCGTCAAACCGGAGTCATGCGACGCGCTTTAAGTCTTTGATTTATGCATGTGGTTGTCCCAAAACCGCTGCACGCTTTTGGGCGACATGCATGAGATCGAGATGGACGAAGGCCGGAGCGATTTTCGCCCGGCCTTTTCTGATGAAACGGCTTCGCCGACGCTGACAGGCAGCGTTCTCTGGATTTGTCCGATATGGTCAAATACTGCTGACGAGCCAGTACTTGCCGTCGATCAGTTCTTCAAGCTCAACAGGATCCTTGACGCCGAATTCGAACCATTCGACGAGTTCCTTCGCCTTGCGGCTGCTCTCCTCCGCCGTCAGCTCGACCTGATATCTTTCGCACCATCGCCGGAGGATCGACGTCAGCAGCGTCATGTCATCCCCATCCAGCGGATCTTTCGGCCAGAATATCGTGCCCATCGTACCCCTCAATCACACGATGACGAACGATCCTATAATGGAATCAAAGTCGCGCAAGTTTAAAGTGTTTATTTTTTGTTTTCCACCGCGCTGGACGGTTTTCGACAGGCGATGCGGACGCCTTTTACAGGCGTCGGACTGGTCGCTGAAAAACGTCTCCGCGATCACCCCGGCGATATCCTTGCGGACGTCCACGTCGGCATGCGATGTTGAGCGATGGATCTGCCGTCTCCCCTTGCCTGGCTGGTTGACGAGGCCGGGGCCTCGCCTGGTCCCGAACGGTTTCTGGCCGAGCTCGGGCGACGGTTGCTGGCCGATGGCCTGCCGCTTTCCGGCGGGGCGCTGACGCTTTCGGTGCCGCATCCGATCATCGCGCGGCGCACCTGGCTGTGGCGGGCCGAGACCGGCGCCGTCATCGAGGCATTGGCCTTCGCCGCGGCCCCGCAAAGTGAGGCCGGGCGCGAGTGGCTCGCCGGGTTGGGGCCGGTATGGGAGGCAAGGATCGGGCCGCCGCGGGACAAACAGGCATCGGACAGCCCGCTACTCGGCTGGGCAGGGATTGCCGACGGGGCAGGGGGCGGTGCATTCGCTCCGGCCGAAGCCAGCCTGCTCTGCGAGGTCGCGCGTTTTGCCGCAGCGCCGCTCGCCGCTTTGGCGGCGCGGGAGGCGCGGGCCGCGCTGCTCGAAGCCTATCTCGGCCGGCGCAGTGCCGCCCGGGTGCAGGCCGGCGCGCTTGCCCGCGGCACCGGCGAGACCATCCGCGCGGCGCTTCTCTGCGCCGATCTGCGCGACTTCACCGCGCTCTCCGAGGTAACCGAACCTCACGTGATGATATCAGCGCTGGATGCCTGGTTCGACCGCGTCGCCGGCGCAGTGCATGCCTTCGGCGGTGAGGTGCTGAAGTTCATCGGCGACGGCGTGCTGGCGATCTTTCCGGTCACTGTTGCGTCGGGCGAAGGCGATGCAGCCCAAGGGGATCGCGAAGCCTGCGAGGCCGCCCTTCGCGCGGTCGCCGCCAGCCGGGCGGGCATGGCCCATCTCGACCAACTGCGGCAGGCGCAGGGGCTGGCGCCGCTGCCCTTCGGCGCGGCGCTGCATTTCGGCGAGATCCTGTGGGGCAATATCGGCGCGGCCGACCGGCTGGACTTCACCGCCATCGGCCCCGCCGTCAATCTGGTCAGTCGATTGGAGGGGCTGTGCAAGCCGCTCGGCCGAAGCGTGCTGATCTCGGGTGCCGTGGCAGCGAATACGACGACCGCGCTGATGCCGCTGGGAGAGCATACCTTGCGGGGCATTGCCGACCCTTGTGCGGTGTTCACGCTGCCGACGGATTGAGCCACGCGCAAGGCATCTATTATTGCAAAGAAAGCTTTGCAAAGATGTCTTTGCAATAGTAGGCTTCGCGCATGAAAAAACCGCGCCCACAGCCTGTTCAATCCGTCACCGCACCGCGCACCGTCAGTCGCGTCGTGCCGGATCCGACCGCCTTGAAGGCGCTGGCGCATCCGGTTCGGCTGCGCATGCTCGGCATGCTGCGGATCGACGGGCCTGCCACGGCGACACAGCTTGCAGCGCGGCTTGGGCTGAACAGCGGCGCGACCAGCTATCACCTGCGCCAGCTCGCCCAATACGGCTTCATCGAGGAAGCGCCGCATGCTTCGCGGCGCGACCGCTGGTGGCGCGCCAGCCACGAACTCACCTCGGTGCCGGCAAGCGAGGCCGAGGGCGAAGCGCTTGACCTCGACCTCGCCTTCAACCAGGCGGTACTCTCCCTGCAGGTCGGCCAGATGCAGCAGGCGCTGGAGGAGTATGCCGAACTGCCGGCGGAATGGCGCAAGGCGAGCGCTGCCAACGACGTCATCATCCCGATGACGGCGGAACAGGCCGAGGTCCTGACCAGGCAGCTGACCGACATCATCCTCGAAGCAATGCGGGTGGCTCCGCCTTTGGGCGAGGCGACCGCTCCGGGCATGGTGCCTTTCTCGATCATGCTACACGCCTTTCCCTATCCGGGCCGGCTCCCGCATAGCGAGGAGGATGGCGGGTCATGAGAAGGGGTGGGCCTTTCCTGGCGCTTGCCGCCGCCGAGACGCTTTCGCTTTCCGGCACACGGCTGTCGACCATCGCCATTCCCTGGTTGGTGCTGGTCGCTACGGGCAACCCGGTTCTAACGGGGCTGACGGCGATGATGGAAATGCTGCCCTATGTCGCCGCCAAGGCGCTCAGTGGGCCGCTGATCGACCGCGTCGGCACGAAGCGCATCGCTGTCGTCTGCGACGCCGCCTCGGTGGCCGTGGTGATGCTGGTGCCGCTGCTCGACCGGCTCGGGCTGCTTGGTATGCAGGTACTGCTACCGATCGTTTTTGCCATGGGTGTGCTACGCGGTCCGTCCGATGCCGCCAAGCAGGCGATGGTGCCTGATATCGCCGAATTGGCGGCCGTGCCGCTTGAGCGGGTGACCGGTGTCGTTGGCGCCATCGAGCGGCTGGCCTCCACGGTAGGTGCGGCCGGCGCCGGTGCGTTGATCAGCCTGATCGGCCCGGGCCAGGCGCTGGTCGTCAATGCCGTCACCTTCGCCGCCGCCGCGCTGATTGTGGGGGTAGGCATCCCCGGGCTGAAAAGTATGCCCAGGCTGCAACGCATGCCAAGGCTGCAATGCATGCCCGCGCCGCGAGGCACGCCCGAGACTCGGCCGGGCGGAATGTCCTCCTATCTCGGCGATCTCAGGGAAGGCTGGTGCTTTCTGCGCGGCGATGCGGTGCTCGTCAGCATCGTCATCATGGTGGCGACCACCAATCTGCTGGACCAGGCCTATGGGGCGGTGCTGCTGCCCGTCTGGACGCAGAGTTCGGGCCATGGCCCGGAATTGCTGGGGGCGATGTTTGCGGCCTTCACCGGCGCTTCGATCGCCGGCGCGGCGATTGCCGCTGCGATCGGCGAGCGGATGCCGCGCCTGATGGTCTATACGGTGGCCTTCCTGCTGACCGGATTTCCGCGTTTTCTCGTTCTTGCGCTGGACGCGCCGCTCCCCATCATCTTCCTCACCCTGGCAATCGCTGGATTTGCCTCGGGCTTCCTCAATCCGATCCTGTCGGCGGTGATCTTCGAGCGCATCCCCAAGCCGCTGATCGGCCGCGTCACCGCAATGAACGCCGCCCTTTGCTTTGCCCTCATCCCGTTCGGCGGCCTCTTCGGCGGCGCCCTGATCAGCATGATCGGCCTTGCCGCAGCGCTCTCGCTCACCGGGTTCGCCTATCTCGCCGCAACCCTCTTTCCTCTGGCGCTGAAAAGTTTCCGCGGCTTCGACAAGGCTGTCACCGAGAGCTAGCGTCATGGTCGCGTACCTGGCCCCCAAGCTCCTCGACCATCAGATCGATGAAGCGGCTGACACGCGGTTCCAGCAGGCGTTTGTCGGGATAGAGGGCGACGATTTTTGCGTCGTCGGTTTCGAGGTCGGGCAGGATCTGCCGGAGGCGACCGGCGGTAAGATCGTCGGCGACGAGAAAATCGGGAAGCAGCGCGATGCCAAGCCCCGCGAGCGCGGCGTCGCGGATCGCCTCTCCGCTGTCGAGCCTCAGGCGACTGCGGCCCTGCGCCTTGACCCAGGAGCCGCCTTCGCCGCGAAAGCGCCAGCCCTGCCTTTGATGGCGGCTGGCGAAGATCAGGCAATCGTGGGCCGCAAGGTCGTCGATATTGCGCGGTTCCCCGCGCTCAGTCAGGTAGGACGGCGACGCGCAGAGCCGCGCCTTATAGGTGGCGATCACGCGCGAGACCAGGCGGGTATCCGACGCCGTCGCGTCGATCCGGATCGCCAGATCGGAGCCTTCTTCGACGATGTCGGCCGGGCGATCGGTGAAGCTCACTTCGACCTGGATGTCGGGCCAGGCCCGAAGATATTTTTCAAGCAGGGGCAGCACGACGAGCCGCCCCAAGGCATCGGGAACGGTGAGCCTGAGAACACCTTGCGGCGTGCCGCTCTGCCCCGCCACGCTCGCCTCCGCCTCGTCGACCGATGCGAGGATCTGCAGCCCGCGCTGGTAAAACATCCGGCCTTCATCGGTCAGGCCCAGCGTTCTCGTCGTACGGTTGAGCAGGCGCGCGCCAAGCCGGTCTTCGAGGCGGATGACGGCCTTTCCTGCCGCCGAACGGGATAGGCCCATGGCCTGGCCGCCGGCGATAAAGCTTCCGGCATCGACGACTGCCATGAAGATCAGGATATCGTTCAGGTTCGTACGCGGCATCAGGTCACTCGAGCGGTTCGGCTACAGCATAGCTCGGTCAGTCATGCGACAGATTCAAGGTTCGCAGCATCAACGTCCGACGCGGCAGTAAGGTCCGGGCGCTTCGCTTCTGTGTCGACGTCCGTTCGTCAATCAACCTGCCATAGCGGCCATCACACCGGATTGCCGGTCAACAACGGCCGCCGCGACCACGCTGACGGGCGTTTTTGGCCTCGCCTTTCCGCAGCAGCGCCGTCGCCTATACCGGATGATACGCCGGCAGAGCCGGGGCTGTGCCCAATGAGGCCGTCGAACCGCGCTACAGCATGTCGCCGAGACTCCAATGGTTGTTCCATCGGACGTCGATCTCGTCGTCGACATTCTGATATCTTATGTCGGTGGAGAGGCGCAGCCGTCGGCTGCAGTCCTGGTTGGTGGTCGAGGCATGGATCATGTAGGGCGAGTGGAGCATCACATCACCGGCCTCATAATCGGCGGCGAGCCAGCGAGTATCGAAGCGCTCCGCCATATCAGGGAGATCCTTCGAGACCCAGCCGCCTTCGGCCATGTGGCGGTTATAGGCGCTGATCCGCTCTTCCGGAGAAAGATCACCGCTTGCGGCCCGGAACTCGGCCTCCATCTTGATGCCCAGCGCGTGCGAGCCTTCGAGGTAGACCAGGCCACCCATCTCGGCGGGGATGTCGCCGATCGGAATCCAGGCCGTCACCAGGCGTCTGGTGCCGCCGCGGAGATAGACGAGATCATAGTGAGCCGGTGTGGCCGTTGGCGATCCCGGCTGAACGAAACGCATGATCTTGCGCTTGTGCAGATAAGAGATGCCCTGCAGGAAATCGTCCATGAAACGGGCAAGCGGCGGCTGCGCGCAGAAGCCTTCATAGGCGGCAGAGCGGACCAGCGACATCAGGCGCCGGTCCGCCAGGCTCCTGTCGAAGCCGGCGGCAGACGCGATGCCCAGCGAAAAATCGCTGCCGGGCTCGACCAGCCCGGTTTCGGCAAGCCGTTCGAAGACCCAGCGGCGAAAATCGAGGACATCGGTCCGCGGCAGAAGGCGTTTCAGCCAGACATAACCATCGTCCTGGTAGCGGCGGCGGATGGCGTCGACGCCGATGGCGGGATCGGTCGGCGCGAGCCAGCCCGTCCGCTCCGCAGGCAAGGTCTTGCCGTGGGCGGCAAGGGGAAATTCCGGCTTTCG
Organism: Rhizobium anhuiense bv. trifolii; assembly: GCF_024346605.1. Classification (NCBI taxonomy): domain Bacteria; kingdom Pseudomonadati; phylum Pseudomonadota; class Alphaproteobacteria; order Hyphomicrobiales; family Rhizobiaceae; genus Rhizobium; species Rhizobium anhuiense. The sequence continues at coordinate 3,328,137 of NZ_CP098803.1, read as the reverse complement.
GGCTTGCATCGTTTCGGCGGTAATTGACATTTCAGCCTTCCATCGCTTGAGTTGGCTCGCCATTCGTTAGCTGATCTGTTGGGACAACCGACATAGAGGAAAATCATAGCTGGACTTTTCGCTCACCATGAAAGACGTCGAGGCCATCTATCGGTCACCGCTCGGCGCGGCCGGCGGACTTGCGGTCACCGGCAGTGGCCGGCAGCATGCCCATCATGCGGTGAGGGATCGGAAACTGCCGAGTTTCGCCATCGTGCTGGTGGAGCGCGGGCAGGGCTGGCTGGAAACCTCCGCCAGCGGCCGCTTGAGCTTGGCGGGGCCGGCCCTCTTCTGGCTGTTTCCCAACCGCGCCCATTCCTATGGCCCCGATGAAGCAGGCTGGGACGAGCGCTGGGCGCTTTTCGAAGGGTCCTTCACGCGGGACTTCGTGCGGCTGAGGCTCATCGCCGAGCGGCACCCGGTCGTCGCTTTGCATCATCTCGATGACGTCGCGCGGCTCTTCGCCAAGCTTCATACCGATCTGCTTGACGATACCAACCTCGGACAGGCGTCGGCGGCATTGATGCTGCATCGCATCGTCATCTCAGCCGCCAGACAGGCGGCAAGTGTCGCGGGCGATCGACGACAGGAAAGGCCCGACATGGCCGCAATCGTGGAAACGCTGCGGCAGCGAGCGATGCAGCCGTTGGATCTCGCTGCCTTCGCCGCCGAGCACGGCATCTCGCCGGCCACCCTGCGCCGGCGGTTCACGCTCGAGACGGGGCTGCCTCCCAAGGCGTTTCAGCTTCGGGCGCGCATAGATCACGCCAAACAGCTACTGGCAACTACCGACGAGAAGATCGAAACGGTTGCTGCCATGATCGGCCTGGATGACCCGTTTTATTTTTCGCGTGTCTTTCACGAACGCGAGGGCTGCAGTCCTCGTGAATTCCGCACGAGATACAGGCGGGTTTGAACGTCAGCGCCAGCCGAGCGCCGGGGCAACATGGGTGAGGATCGCTTCGATGACATGGGTGTTGTAGGCGACGCCGAGCTGGTTGGGGACGGTCAGCAGCAGCGTGTCGGCTTCGGCGATTGCCTCGTCCTCGGCGAGCTGCTTGATCAGGGCGTCAGGCTCGGCAGCATAGCTGCGGCCGAAGATCGCCCGGGTCTTCTCGTCGATGAAGCCGATCTTGTCACCCTCGTCGTTGCCGTAGCCGAAATAGGCGCGGTCGCGGTCATCGACCAGCGCGAAGATGCTGCGGCTGACCGAGACGCGCGGCTGGCGTGTGTGGCCGGCTTCTTTCCAGGCCGCGCGATAGGCGCGGATCTGGTCGGCCTGCTGGACGTGGAACGGCTCTCCCGTTTCGTCGTCCTTCAGCGTCGAGCTCTGCAGGTTCATGCCGAGCTTGGCTGCCCAGACGGCAGTGGCGTTGGAACTCGCGCCCCACCAGATGCGTTCGCGCAGGCCCTCGGAATGCGGCTCGAGGCGCAGCTGGCCGGGCGGGTTCGGAAACATCGGCCGCGGATTCGGTTTGGCAAAACCTTCGCCGCGCAGCACTTCGAGGAAGACTTCGGCATGGTGCCGGGCCATGTCGGCCTCGCTCTGGCCTTCCGGCGGGGCATAGCCGAAATGGCGCCAGCCATCGATCACCTGCTCGGGCGAACCGCGGCTGATGCCGAGCTGCAGACGGCCGCCGGCAATGAGGTCGGCCGCACCGGCATCTTCGGCCATATAGAGCGGGTTCTCGTAGCGCATGTCGATGACGGCGGTGCCAATCTCGATCCGGTTGGTTCTGGCGCCGACGGCCGATAGCAGCGGGAAGGGCGCGGCCAGCTGGCGGGCGAAATGATGCACGCGAAAATACGCCCCGTCCGCCCCGAGCTCTTCGGCCGCTACGGCAAGATCGATCGACTGCAGCAGCGCGTCGCCTGCCGAGCGCGTCTGCGATTGGGGCGAGGGCGTCCAGTGCCCGAACGAGAGGAAACCGATCTTCTTCATGCCGCGCCTTTTCCGTTGCATCTCATGGTGGATGGGTCATGGCATAGTTTCGGGCCGGAAGACAATCGGAAGCGGGGGGATGTGGCGTATCACTTATCCGGCATTTGACGCGCTATCTTCCGCTATCTCTACAGAGTGTCGCGTGCCCTTTCCTCCGTCATTCCTGCGCTCGTCACAGGAATCCAGCCACGGCGCGTCTGCGCCGTGAATGACTCTCATCCAAGCAAGAAAGTCTCTCGCGCCCAGGGACCTGGGCGCGCTGGATTCCTGTGACAAGCACAGGAATGACGGAGGATGGGGTGATGTGCGCACCTTGATCAGATGTGTCTGCGCCAAGCAGAAACTCACCCGGTTGACCACTAGGGTGGATCACTACCTAGCGCTAAATCCTCGACATAAACATGTGCTACACACCACTCACCGTGGGGAGAGCCTGGAGTTTTGATGGATCAGCACAGAAGCTCCTCCTTTTCGGAAACCGACGTTGTCGCAAATTATCGGTATCGTCCACCTTACCCCGATGCCGTCTTTCGAAAGCTTCTGGCAATCGCCCCGCGGACAGGGCATCTCCTGGATATCGGCTGCGGGCCGGGAAAAATCTCCCGCCCGCTGACAGGTTCGTTTGCGACCATCACGGCCGTCGATCCTTCCGAGAATATGATCGCTCTCGGCCGGTCGCTGCCGGGTGGCAACGCGCAGAATATCCGCTGGATAGAAAGTTTTGCCGAGGACTTTCCGGTCAAAGGTGGTCCTTTCGATTTGACGGTCGCAGCGGCAAGCATCCACTGGATGGATCATAGCAGGTTGTTTCCGCATCTTTTGGCAAATGCCGCGCCAGGCCATGTCATGGCCGTGATTTCCGGAGACGACCCGTTCGAGCCTCCGTGGCAATCGGACTGGCATTCTTTCCTGGGGAAGTGGGTCCCAGAGGTTACGGGTCAGCCTTTCGATCACGACAAAAGGTCCGAGGGCGTGCGAAGCTACCAGAACTATCTCAATCTCTATGGCAGCGAACGCTTCGTATCGGAGCATCCCTTTCAGCAGAGCGTCGCGGATTTCGTCTCCTGCCAGCATTCGCGGGATACTTTCGCGCCGTCTAAACTTGGCGACCGCATCGCAAGCTTTGACGCCGAACTCTCCGACCTGCTGCGCTTCTATTCGGATGATGATCAGTTGAGTTTCGTTGTCGCTACCAGAATTGTCTGGGGTGAAATTAAGCCGATCTGAGAAGAGACTTTGCTCGGTTTGAGCGGGGTGGCTTGTTTGCTATGCAGTGTCGGCCTGCGTCCTATCATTCGAGACCATGGTGACGTAAAATCACCCACATTGTCTCTGGAAAAAATACGCCGCCCACCCGCACTTCGCCGGCGAAGGTCGGGAATCGCCGGATTCGCGAGAGTTTTTCTGGAATCATTCAAATGAAATTAAGGAGATAGTGGTTTTATCGGTTGGTATTTGGGAGATTATATGTTTCGCGCTTTTTCGTTTTTTCTGGTGCTTTTCTTTTCTTCGATAGTGTCCGCGAATGCCGCTGAGGGTGACTGGCAAGTGGCCAAGGCCAGCCAGCAGGTGAATTTCACCGTCGACAAGCGGAACTGGGTAGCGGTTCGAGCGGGAGACATCATCCCCAACACCGCCTGGATCGCGACCGGGCCGAGGGGACGCGTTCAGCTGGTGCGCGGCGTCGAAAGCATTTCGTTTCAACCCAACACCGTCGCCGGCATCTTCACCTCGAGCTTTGGCGAGAGGAAGACGGAGGTCGTCGAGCAGGCGGGTGTGCTCGATCTGGAGATCGAGAAACGCAGCAAGCCGCATACAACAGTCCAGACGCCTTTCCTGGCGGCCGTTGTGAAGGGGACGAATTTCCGCGTTTCCGTCTCGAAATCCGCGGCTGAGGTTACGGTCAACCGCGGCCTGGTGCAGGTGACCTCGTTTGCGAGCGGTCAAAGGGCGAATGTCGGGCCGGGGCAGGGCGCATCCGTCGACGGTGTGAAAGGGATGACGGTTTCGGGCGACGTTTCGACGCCTGTGGTGACCGCGGTCGCCCCGTCGGTGGCGCGAGTGCCTGCCGTCGGCGCGACGACCCTCAACGGGCAGGCGGAGACAGAGAGTTCGAAGGCATCCGGCGCATCTTCATCCGTTTCCAATAGCGTCGGCTCCGGCGACCGAGATAGCGCTTCCCACTCCTTCGGCAATGAAGGCCGCAATGGCAATCGCTACGGCGCCGATAATGGCTCCAGCAATGGCAATGAGAATGCAGCCGGCAACGATGACGGCCAAGGAAACGCTGTCGGGAATGACAGCGACAACGGCGACAACAATGGAATCGGGAGCGGCAAGGATAAGGACAAGAAAGATAAGAAAGACAAAAGCGACAAAAAGGACAAGAACAAAGGCAAGGGAAACGATGACGACTGAAGTTTCCCCGTCGGCCGGTGTGAGAGGTTTCCATCGTTGATGAAGGGCGGTCGTGGCTTTCGGCTGTCGCGCTTGCGCCCAGTCAGGCTGTTATTCATCCTGATGATGATCGGCCTGCCGCTCTCGGGGCAAATCCTGCCCTTTGTGAATTATCTCGACAATGCCCTGGTGAGCTGGCGCTTCAGCGCGGCGCCACGGGCGGCGTCCGGAAATATTGTCTATGTCGCGATCGATAAGCGCAGCCTCGATGCGGTCGGCACCTGGCCGTGGCCCCGCAGCCTCTATGCCGAGCTCATTGACAAGCTGATTGCGGTAGGCGCAGGCGACGTCTTTATCGACGTCGATTTCAGCACGCCGTCGAACTTTGCCGAGGATGGCCGGCTGGCCAAGGCTCTGACTGAAGCCGGAGGCGGCGTGATCCTGCCGGTCTTCAAGCAATATCTCGGCGCCGAGGCCGGATCGCAGACGGTGGTGACGCGGCCGATTCCGGATCTCGCCGACAATGCCTGGCTTTCCCTCGCCAATGTCGGCCTCGACGGCGACGGCACGGTCAGGCGGTTTGCACTTGGCGATACTCTCGACAATCAGCCGACGCAAAGCGTTGCCGCAGTGCTGGCGAAATTCGACAGGGCGGCAGGCTCCTATCCGATCGACTATTCGATCGCCCCGGCGAGCGTCCCGACATTCTCGCTGTCGGATGTTCTTGCCGGGAAGGTCGGTAGGCCCGATCTGGAAGGGCGTTCGGTGGTTGTCGGCGCCTATGCGAGCGAGCTGAAGGATATTTTCCCCGTCCCGGTCTATGGCGCACTGCCCGGGGCAATGCTGCATATTCTCGCTTCCGAAACGATCCTGCAGAAGCGGCTGCTCGAGGACATCGACCAGATGCCGCTGGAGCTTCTCTTTGCCGCAGCCATTATTGCGCTCGCCCTTGGCATGCGCGGCCGGCCCGCAGCCCATGCCGTCGCGTTTGCCCTTGCCATCGTCGCCGCCGGTGAAGTGACGGCCTTCCTTCTTCAGAAGGATCACGCTCTCATCCTTCACACGGTGCGGCCGTGGATCATTCTTCTTGCCGGTCTCGTGCTGTTGTTGAACGAGAAGGTCGATTTCGGCCGGTTTCTGGTCGAGCTTGCCAAGGCCGAGCAGCGCAACACGCGCCGGCTGCTCGAGAGGATCGTGGCTGACAGCGTCGACGCCGTCATCGCCTTCGACGACCAGTTCCGCATTCTGAACGAAAGCGCCTCGGCCGCGGCGATGCTGGGTTTGGAGCCACAGGCTGACAGGCGCAGAACGCTTGATGCGATGATCCCGCCCCCTCTCGTTCATCGCATCGTCAAGCTTGCTTCGGATTATATGGCGCAGCCGGGCACAATCCACGCCTGCAACGCGCGTTTTTCGCTTCAAACCGAGAGAGGGACAAAGCATCTCGAGGCCGCGATCACCATTTCGCCTGTCGAACGGCCCGGCGAATCCGGCATCGTCGCCGCGAAATCCTTCATCGGCAGCCTGATCGTCAGGGATATGACCGCCCGCCGGCGGTACGAGGACAAGCTTCAGCGTCTATCCGAATTCGACGAGTTGACCGGTCTGATGAACAGGCGCGAATTCCGCCGTCGCCTCGATCGGCTCGAGGGTGAATGCCATGTGATCGCGCTGGGGCTACACCGTTTCTCCGTCCTGAATACGGCGATGGGACGGGATGTCGGGGATGAGCTTTTGCGGGCCGTCGCCGCGCGGATGGAGGCGGAGGGTGCAATCAGCCTCGTCGGGCGGCTGGGGGGCGATGTCTTCACGGCCGTCATCCCGGCGTCCGTGGAGTGCGGTCAGGAGCGGTGTGCGCAGTTCATCCTTGATCTTTTCCGAGAGCCGTTCGCGCTTGGCGGTACGATGATCCATGTCGCCGCCCGGCTCGGGATCTGCACCAGCGCGGCGCGCAACGGTGACGCCGACATTTGGATTCAGCATGCCGAGATTGCGCTCGACGACGCCAAGCGGGTGGCTGGCAGCGGATGGCGCGCTCATGATCCGGTAACCGCCCTGCGGCAGCATCAATCGCGGTTGCTCGAGCGGCAGATGCGCGCTGCTCTCGATCGTCTCGAATTCTTCCTGTTGTATCAGCCGCAGGTGGACCTCAAGACGGGCAAATTGGTTGGCGCTGAAGCTCTTTTGCGGTGGAAGCATCCGGAGTTCGGGCTGGTTTCGCCGGCAGATTTCATTCCGGTCGCCGAAGCCAGCGGTTTCATCTGCGATCTCGGCTGCTGGGCGCTTGCCGAAGCATGCCGGGCGGCGACCGAATGGCCGGATCGACTCAATCTCGCCGTCAACGTATCGCCGATCCAGTTTTCCCGGCCGGATCTGGTTGCAGAGGTCAAGGCTGCATTGGCGACAAGCGGCCTGGCGGCCTCGCGCCTGCATCTCGAAATTACCGAATCCGCCTTTGTCGACGGCAGCGAGCAGATCATGTCGGTCATCTCGGAGCTCAGAGCGCTCGGCATTGCCGTCGCGCTCGACGATTTCGGAACCGGCTATTCGTCGCTGAGCTATATGGCCGGCTTTCCCCTCGACAAGCTCAAGATCGACCAGTCCTTCGTCAGGAAGATCGCGGACGATCCCAAGATCCTGGCGATCGTCGCGACGGTCGGCTCGCTTGCCCACGGGCTGGGGCTCAAGGTCGTGGCAGAGGGGATAGAGACCGAGACGGAATGGCAGATGCTGGCGCAGATGGGCTGTGAGGAGGGCCAGGGCTACTTCTTCGGTAAGCCGCAATCGTCCGCCGCTCTGATGACGCTTTCGCGCCAGCCGGGCTGGACGCGTGCTGCATGACCGATCTCGCCGGCCGCTTTCTTCAAGCGGAAGCAGAAGGAATTGCGGTAAGCGGCTGAGAGGGAGTCGGATTTTCTGTCGGCATCGGTGGTGCGGACTTCACCTGGCTCTCGACAGGCGTTAAGAATGCGACATGCGCTACACATTCGCCATAGGCGATATCCATGGCTGCATCGATCCGCTGAACAGGATGATCGATCGGGTCGAAACCTATGCGCCTGAAGGGACAGTCGTCTTCCTTGGCGACTATATCGATCGCGGGTTTGACAGCAAAAACGTCCTCGACCGCATCATTGCCGGCACGGCCGACCCATGGCGATGGATATGCCTGAAAGGCAATCATGAGGACATGATGGTCGCTGCCTATGCCGACAGCGGCAGCCGAGCCGTATGGCTCGGCAATGGCGGGCTCGAGACCGAAATATCCTATGGCGGCAGAGTTCCGCCCCAGCATCTGCAATGGGCGGCTGATCGTCCGCTCATGCATGTCGACCGGCATCGCATCTTCGTCCATGCCGGCGTCGATCCGGCGTTTCCGCTGGAACGGCAGAGCGAGGACGATCTTCTGTGGTTGCGGTTCCCTCCCGGTGAATCCAGCGACTATTGGGGCAAGCACCTGGTCCACGGCCATACGCCGTCACTGTCCAACCCGGTGACGACAGGAAACCGCACCAACATCGACAGCGGCTGTGTCTTCGGCGGCAAGCTTTCCTGCGCGGTCTTCGACGACGAGGTTGCCGGCGGGCCGATCGACTTTATCGAGGTGAGGGCATGAACTTGCAGCGCGGAGCAAGGAATCCTTTCCGCTCCGCCGCGCTCCGTCAGCAGAAGTTTGGCGAGAGCGCTACCCCATCTCTCTTTTCCATGGGGTGCGGCAGAATCCTCACTTCCGGCCCTGCCGGCCGGCGACGAGCCGCAGCCAGGGCGTTAGATGGAAACCGCCCATCAGCAGGTACATCGGCACCATTCCCCCGATCGGGAAGGCATCAGGCGTTGTCATACACATCATGTCGGTGCTGCCGGTTGCTGCCGTCAGCAGCGCCATGATCGCGAATGTTGGGGCGGCGGCGAATGCCAGCCAGTCGGCGGCGTGGGCGGCGAGCCGGCCGCCGGCGCTAGCCACACTGCTGCTCGGCTTATCAGTTGATCCGACTGCGGCGGCGGCCAGCGAGAGCCATTCGGCGTTGCCGTCGCCTCTCTCCGGGGTGGGGGTGGAAAGCAGCATCGCAGTCACTCCTTGCCGTAGCGGTCGTGATGGCGCCACCAGATGCCGGTTTCGTTGCGGCCCTTGGGGGCGCGGTCGAGCCATTGGTACATGCCCCAGAGCCCATCCAGCCCGCGGGCATAGCTGGAATAGCTGTGGTAGACCGTGCCATCGATGAGCTCGAAGGCGCTGACGCCCGGCCGGTCGCGGGTGTAGGTCGCGACATCGGTGCCGGTCATGGCGGCGATCTGAGCGACCGGGCCCTCGCTGCCGGGCGACTGCCATTCTTGCACGGTCTTGCCGGCGAGCGGTTCGGGAGCGGGGAGCTCGCGGCGGTAGTTGTATTCTATGCCGCCCTGGTGCTGCTGCTCGGCAGAGAACCAGACGCTGAAATCGCCGTTGAAATCGCTGCCGAAGGAGGAGGCCCAGGGAAAACTCCAGTCCATGCGTTGCTTGAAGGCCTGAAGTTTGGGCAGTCGCGCACGCGAAACCACCCAGAAGGCGACGTCGTGGTTTTCGAGGTGGACGAAGAAACCGTTGAAACCGTCGGCGATCGAGGAGCAGGAGGGGCATCCCGCGCTATAATCGGGCCCGAACATGAAGTGATAGACGAGAAGCTGCGAGCGGCCGCCGAAGAGGTCCTTCAGTGAGACGTTGCCGTCGTCCGTATCGAAGCGGTATTCCTTATCGATTCTCACACGCGGCAATTGCTGGCGCTTGAGCGCCAGCGCGTCGCTCTGCCGGGTCAGCGCCTTTTCCTCTTCGAGCAGGTCGAGCCTTGCCGTCAGCCATTGCTGCCGTGTTGCGTTCAGCTGTGTCGTCATGGGTCTTCTCCTTTGCCTGTCTGTCGTCGTAGCATCCGGCGCGAATTGGTTGCCGGGTCCTGAACAGATTACGGCTGGGCCGGGGAATGGCGGGAGTGACAAGTGTGACGGGATTTGAATGGACTCGCTGATCACAGCCGCGGCGCAGGCGCTGGCATCGGGTGATGCGCTCGGCGCGCTGAAGCGGGTGGCGTTGCGTGACGACGCGCCGGCGCTGGCGCTGCGCGGCATCGCGATGGCGCAGCTCGGCGATCTCGTCCGCGCCAAGGCGCTGCTGAAGAGTGCTGCGCGCGCCTTCGGCCCGCGGGAGGCGGTGGCGCGGGCGCGTTGCGTGGTTGCCGAGGCCGAGATCGCGCTCGTCTCGCGCGATCTTCTCTGGCCGCCGAAGGCGCTGGAAGCGGCGCGCAAAGTGCTGGAAGCGCATGGCGACAGGGTCAATGCCGCGCATGCGGGCAATGTCGCCATTCGCAGGCTGGTGCTGATCGGGCGTCTCGACGAGGCCGAACGCGCGCTTGCAGCACTCGATCCGACGCCGCTGCCGCCGGCCCTGCGGACTGCCCACGAGCTGGTGGCCGCCGGCATCGCCGTCCGGCGCCTGCAGACGCAGGCGGCGCGTGCGGCGCTCGCCCGGGCAAGGCTTGCGGCGCGTGCGGCCGATATTCAGGCTTTGACGGCGGAGGTCGAAACTGCGGCCCTCGTGCTCGACACGCCAGCGGCGCGGCTGATGTCGCGCGGCCAGGAGCGCTTGCTGCTGCTCGGCGAGGTGGAAGCGCTGCTCGGTTCGGGCACGCTCGTCGTCGATGCCTGCCGCCATGTGGTGTGGAATGCGGGCGCCGCCGTCTCGCTGGCGACGCGGCCGGTGCTGTTTGCGCTTGCCCGTACGCTGGCCGAAGCCTGGCCGGGCGATGTGACACGGGGAACGCTCATCGCGCGCGCCTTCCGCGGCAAACACGCCGATGAATCGCATCGCGCCAGGCTGCGGGTCGAGATTGGCCGGCTGCGGGCCGAACTGCGAGGACTGGCGGAGGTGTCAGCGACGAAGCGCGGCTTTGCGCTTTCGCCGCGTGGCGCCCGGGATATCGCGGTGCTGGCGCCGCTCGTCGAAGGTCAGCATGGGGCAGTGCTCGCATTCCTCTCCGATGGCGAGGCTTGGTCGAGCTCGGCCTTGGCGATCGCGCTCGCCGCCAGCCCCCGCACCGTGCAGCGGGCACTGGATTCCCTTGCGGGCGAAGGCAAGGTGCAATCGCTGGGGCGCGGGCGGGCGCGGCGCTGGATGAGCCCGCCGCTGCCGGGTTTCCCGACGATCTTGTTACTCCCCGGACCGCTGCCCAGCGATTAGTGTGGGCTGACTGATTGTGATGCCCGAACCATAGGGATGGAAGAGATGAAGAAATCGGCTGCGAATATCCTGCGTGAATATGGACCTTTTCCCGGCGCTGAGCGCGTCAATGGCGTCACCTTCGACGGCGAGCACGTCTGGTTTGCCTCGGGCGACCGCCTGAACGCGCTCGATCCCGAAAGCGGCGAGGTGGTGCGCTCGATCGAGGTTGCATCCCATGCCGGGACGGCCTTCGACGGTGAATTCCTCTATCAGATCGCCGAGGATGTCATTCACAAGATCGAGCCGAAGACCGGCCGTATCCTCGCCACCATCCCGGCGCCTGGCAATGGCGGCGATTCCGGCCTTGCCTGGGCCGAGGGCACGCTCTGGGTCGGCCAGCATCGCGGCCGCAGGATCCACCAGATCGATCCCGAGACCGGCAAGATCCTCCGCACCATCGAATCCAACCGCGTCGTGACAGGCGTCACCTGGGTCGACGGTCAGCTCTGGCACGGCACCTGGGAGGGCGACGACAGCGACGTCAGGCGCATCGACCCGGAAACGGGAGAGGTGCTGGAACGGCTCGACATGCCCGAAGGCACCGGCGTCTCCGGCCTCGAATCCGACGGTGCCGACCGCTTCTTCTGTGGCGGAGGCGGCAGTGGCAAGATCCGCGCGGTGCGCCGGCCGGCGTGAAGCCCGGAAGAATTTCGGTCGAGTGAGCGATTGATTTCGTCATGGGACGATCTACTTTCGCGGCAGTGTCGAAGCTTCGGGGGCGGTCGAGGGCTCGACGCAAGCGGCATGACCGCGGGGAGAGACTTTGAAATATCTGCGCACGACACTTGGGCCTAAGAGCAAATCCGAACTTGGGATGATCCTCCCGCACGAGCACGTCTTCGTCGACCTCAGGACGCCGGACCAGCCCGGTTATGCCGAAGCAGACATTGAAGACGTCGTTCGGCTGATGGCCCCCGAAATCGAACGGATCAAGAAACTCGGGGTGACGGCACTGGTCGAATGCTCGACGGGCGGCGTCGGACGCCGTGCGGATATCGATCTTGCCGTGTCGCTCGCGACGGATTTTCCGATTGTCGTTCCCACCGGCAATTACCGTGAACCCTGGATTCCCGAATGGGTCCGCCATGCTTCCGAGAAGGAACTGGAGGTATGGATGCTTCGCGAGCTGACAGAGCAGATCGACGAGACCGGGTTCCAGGCAGGCTGGATCAAGCTCAGTGCCGGCGATGACGGCATGACGGCGCTCGAGACAAAAATCCTGCGGGCGGCCGCGCGCGCCGCGGCGCAGACAGACGCCGTCATCGGCAGTCATACGATCAGGGGACGGGTCGTCATGGATCAGCTCGATGTCATCGAGGCGGAGGGCTACAGGGCCGACAGATTCATCTCGATCCATACGCAGGAAGAAAAGGACTTCGCCTATAACGTCGCCGTGGCCGAGCGAGGCGCCTGGATCGAGTATGACCATGTCGGCCGGTCCGAAGATAACGAGGTGGCGGATCTGGTCATCAAGGTGCTGGAGGCCGGCTGCGGCGACCGCCTGTTGTTGAGCCATGACCGGGGCTGGTTCGATCCGGCACTGCCGATGGGCGGGACACCCAAGCCGTACACGCATCTTTCCACGGTCTTGCTGCCCGAGTTGAAACGGCGGGGCGTAGACGACAGGATCCTGATGCGCCTGACCCACGACAATCCGTTCGAGGCTTTCGCCCGATAGGGGATGGCTGGGCTCATTGCGCGAAACGGCATTTGTTCCAAGTTCAGGCCGAAATGATGATCAGCCGGACTCGCGGGAGCCTGTTCAAAAATCGACGCGATACCAGGATCTATCAGAAGCCGTGCCCGTCGAACAAAAGCGCCATGCTGATCGCGTCGATGAACCGGCCGTCAATGTGCGCCGCACGTCGGACGATGCCTTCGCGTGCAAATCCGACCTTATCGTAGAGAGCGATAGCACGGGCATTGTCCTCGTAAACATCGAGTTCAACACGCGCAAAACCGGCTTCCCGCGCGGCTTTCAATGTCGTCTCGATAAGCCTTCGTCCCAGACCCTTGCCCCGATAGGCGGGAAGGATACCCATTCCCAGGTTTCCACGATGGGCATGCGACGGGAAAAAAATGACGACTGATGTCGCACCAACCGATGACTTGGGTTTGAGCGGTGGCAACGAATTGAGGATTGCCTTTTGCAATCATGCCCATCACGAACTCCCGCGTCTGCGGCAGAGGAGTCGCTTCCAGCATAGACAGGTATCTTTTCTCCCGCGCGACCACGTCGAGTGCGTGATGAAAGCTATCGATGTGGGCGGCAGCGATCGGTTCGATCCTGATATCCGACGTTTCCGGCGATGCGGGAGCATCCATACGCTTCTCCTTCGAAGATCGTGAAATGCCTATAGGAGACATGTTGCGGACCTGCACGGGAGCGCATAATTCACGGTCCGTCAACCTTTGCGTGTCAATTTCTCGGTGGCAGTCGCCATCAAAAGGTTGCAGGTATTGAAGGTCAGACTCACATCCCACATTACGTTTGTCCTGGTAACGCTCACCTGCGCTGCGGCCGTGTTGCTGTGCGGTTTTGCGTGGCTCGCCGCAATCAAGGTCGATGATCTCTATTTGCGCCGACAGGCCGATTTCGTCCGACAGGGACTGGACGAGCAGATCGCAGCACTTCCCCGTGAGCAGGAAAGCGTCACCAAATGGGACGATGCCTTCCTCTATGCCAAGCAGCGGAACCATGAATGGCTGCTCGACAATGTCGGGCGGTGGACGAGCCAGTATTTCGGGCACGACAGAACCTATATCTTCGACGATACCAATCGCCTGATGTTTGCGTTCCGTGACGGCGCGGATGCGATGCCGCCGCGGCTCGATGACGACGACGGCAAAGAAATGACCGCTCTTGCCGGAGAGATGCGTGCCGCTCTCGTCGAGCGGGCTGCAGAGCCCGGCGCCGAACCGATTGGTCAACTGGCCACGGTTCGGACGATCATGATCGGCAAAAGGCCGGCGATAACAAGCGCGCGTCCCATTCTGCCGAGTTCGACCAGGAGGAGTTCATCGCCATCGCGGTCAAGTTCATCGATGGAAAAACTGCCGAAAGCATCGCCCATCATGCGCTGCTCGAAGGATTGCATTTCGCGTCTTCGAAAGGTGAGGACGAGCGGGCGCAAGTGCCTGTGTCATCGCATGACGGCGGCACGATCGGCTATTTCGTGTGGCCGCCCATCCGGCCCGGATACATGCTGCTTCAGCAGATCGCGCCGGCGGGGCTCGGTTGTCTGGCGCTGCTGATCACCGTCGTGTTCTGGCTCGGACGAGGTCTGCATCGCACCTCGCTGACCTTGCTGGACAGCCAGGCGCAACTCACCCATCACCGCAACCATCTGGAAGAGATGGTGGCCGATAGAACGGCCGAGATCGAAAGGCAGAGAGAGGAACTGGATCGGATGCTGGTGCACGAACGCCAGGTGAATGCGCTCCAGCGCCAGTTCGTCGCCATGGCCTCGCACGAGTTTCGCACACCGCTCGCCATCATCGACGCCGCTGCCCAGCGGCTCTGCCGCTCGACGACCAACGTCAGTGGCGATTACGTTCACGAAAAAGCCGGCGTGATCCGCAGCGCAGTGGTGCGCATGGTCGATCTGATGGAGAGCATTCTCGCCAGCGGCCGGCTCGAAACCGGACAGATCACGCTGAAGCGCAGCGAAGGCGATCTGAAAGCCCTGCTCGTCACCTGCTGCGACAGACAGCGCCATCTCAGCCGCTCGCATGTGTTTCATCTCGATCTCGAGCCGATACCCAATGTATTGACATTCGACCGCAGCGCCATGGAACAGGTCTTCACCAACCTGATTTCGAACGCCGTCAAATATTCGCCCAACGCGCCCGACATTCATGTCCGCGCCCGGGCTGACGAGAAGACGGTGGAGATCGCCATCTCCGACAGCGGCATCGGCATGGATGCGGAGGATCTGCCGAAGCTGTTCCAGCCCTATTACCGGGCCCGTAGCGCGACGGGCATTGCCGGAACCGGCATCGGCCTTAACGTCGTCAAGCAGGTCGTCGAACTGCATGGCGGCACCGTCGAGGTGACCAGCGAGCTCGGCAAGGGCACAACATTCACCATTCTTCTGCCAATAGCGTTCCTATTGTCGGATCAACAAGTCGCAGCTTAAGGAAGAGCTCATGGTTACAGTCCTGTGCATAGAAGACGAAGTCGAGATCCGGAACCTCCTCGTCGAAGAGTTGAGCGAAGCCGGCTACAAGACGCTCGAGGCTTCGAACGGCGCCGAGGGGCTGGAAATGATCCTGTCGAAATGGCCCGACATCGTCATCAGCGACATTTCGATGCCTGTCATGGATGGGCACCAGCTACTGGCGGAAATTCAGATCAACCACCCCGAGCTCTCCAACATTCCCTTCATCCTGCTGACGGCGCTGACCGACCGGGAAAACACGCTTGCCGGCTTACGCGGCGGAGCGGCGGACTATCTGACGAAGCCGCTCGACTTCGATCTGCTGCTCGCCAAGCTCGAAGGCTGCGTGACGCGTCTTGCCAATGACAAGGCGGTTCACCGGTCGTTTTGATCGTTGCGGGCGGAGACCGAGAGAGCCTCACTCAGAGGTGCTCCGCAGGAGGCTCCGCCCTGCGGGCTGCGCGCCTCAATGATGAGGGCGTTGGTGAATGCCACTCCGGAAGCGTTGGGGGTGCCGCCCTCATGAGAGGGCCTGGACGCAGTGAGAAGAAGGCGCTTGAGCCTGTGCCTCCGACCTCCATTGTCCTCGTCCTGCCAGTGCATCGCCCAACACCTCGAACACCCGCGGATCGAGTGTTTGAGACACGTTGAAGCGCATGAAATTGGTCGCCGATTGCGACAGGCTGAATGCGTTTCCGGGAGCCAAAACGATCCTCCTTTCCAGTGCAGCGCGCGCCACATCGGCCGCATCGATGCCCTCGGGCAGCTGGCACCAGAGGAACATCCCGGCCTGTGGCTCCAGCCACGGCGTTATCCCTAAGCCCTTCAGTCTGGCCGAGACCTCGCTCGTCGCCCGAGAGAGCCGGTGTCTCAGCGTCTCCATGTGTTTGCGATAGCTGCCGTCGCTCAGGACGTTCAGCACCAGTTCCGCCGTCAGCCGGCCGCCGCCGAAGGAGGTGGCGATCTTGAGATCTGTCAGTCCGTCGATCCATTCCGGTTTCGCCACGACGAAACCGCAGCGGGCCGAGGCCGACAGGGTCTTCGAGAAGCTGCCGATGTGAATGACCCGCTCGAGCCCGTCGAAGGCGGCAAGGCGGGGCGCCGGCGAATATTCGAAATCGGCGAAGATATCGTCCTCGATGATGGTCAGATCGAACTGCTCGGCGAGTTTTAGAAGCCGGTGGGCCGTCACGGGGGAAAGCGTTGCGCCTGTGGGATTGTGGATGGCGGAGTTGGTGATGTAGAGCCGCGGCCGCTCTTCGGCGACGACTTGCGCGAACAGTTCGATATCGGGACCGGACGGGGTATAGGGGACGCCGACGATCTTTGCCCTATGGGCGCGCAGCAGCGCATGGAAGTTGAAATAGCAGGGATCGTCGACCAGCACCGTGTCGCCGGGTTCCAGCAGGAAACGGCAGAGCAGATCGATTGCCTGCGTGCCGGAATCTGCCAGCATGATTTGCTCAGGGGAGGCTTCGATCCCCCGTTCACCCATGCGCCGCGAAATCAGCTGGCGCAGTTGCGGCAAGCCGAGCGGCGAGCCGTAGTCGGCGAGGGCCGGCCCGTCGGCGCGGGCAAGCGTCCTCAGCCCGCGGCGCATCCCTTCCCCCGGCAGCCAGGAGGGTGGCAGCCAGCCGCAGCCGGGCTTCAGGTCTGTTTCATCAGCCTCCAGCGATTGCCGCGATATCCAGAACGGATCGACGGCGCGGTCGAGCTTCGGTCCGCTCTGCGCAAGCGCAAACGGGGCTGCCTGGTTGGCGACATAGAACCCCGAACCCGGTCTTGCCAGGATCGCGCCTTCGGCGACCAACCGCTCATAGGCGTCGACGACCGTCGATGTCGACAGCTTCAACGTCGCCGCCAGCCCCCGGACGGACGGCAGTCTTGCGCCCGGCGTCAGGCTGCGCCCGGCAATGCGTTGCCTGATCGTCGCGACGACCATCTCTACCCGTGTGCGTCCTTCATTCATCTGTATTGCTTTCTGCATCAGTACAGTTTCACGAAATCGTATCAGACCGTCACTGTCATGACCATCGCCGTTGGCCGATAAGAGCTGGGAAAAGAAGGAGTGCAGCGCATCATGGACCGCATGGCATCGGGATGGATCAATGGTTTTATCGGGGTGGTGATCTTCAGCGGATCGCTGCCGGCGACGCGCGTGGCGGTGATGCAGTTCGATCCCGTCTTTCTCACCGTGGCGCGCGCGGCGATCGCCGGCATTCTCGCCCTCGGCCTGCTGATCGCTTTCAGAGAGAAACGGCCGAGCGGGCGCGATACCCTCTCCCTTGCTGTCGTCGCGCTCGGCGTCGTGGTCGGCTTTCCCTTGCTGACGGCGCTGGCGCTGCAGCACGTCACATCAGCTCATTCGATCGTTTTCGTCGGCCTGCTGCCGCTGGCGACGGCGATCTTCGGCGTGATCCGCGGCGGAGAACGCCCGAAGCCGGCATTCTGGCTGTTTTCCATCCTGGGCAGCGCGCTGGTGGCGGGCTTCGCGCTGGCGCAAGGGCTGACTGCGTCACCGATCGGTGACCTATTGATGCTGGCGGCGATCATCGTCTGCGGCCTCGGCTATGCCGAAGGCGGCAGGCTTTCGCGCACGCTCGGCGGCTGGCAGGTGATTTCCTGGGCGCTGGTGCTGTCGCTGCCGGTGATGGTCGCGGTCGCGCTTTTGCATCGGCCGGCAAGCTTTTCCGGCATTGAAACGCCGGCGCTGCTGGGTCTTGCCTATGTCTCGCTGTTTTCCATGCTGATCGGCTTCATCTTCTGGTATCGCGGCCTGTCGCAGGGCGGCATTGCCGCCGTCGGCCAGCTGCAGCTGCTCCAGCCGTTTTTCGGCCTGGCGCTTGCTGCCACCCTGCTGCACGAGCCCGTGACCTGGGCCATGCTCGCCGTCACGGTCGCCGTCATTCTGTGCGTGGCCGGCGCCCGCAGGTTTGCGCGGTAGCGGTTGCTCCGGTCACGGCAAGTGGTTGGAAGTGACGGTGCGGTGACCACCAGCCGACATGTCGACGGTCACAAAGCCGCCGCTCAATCGTCAGCAAATCGCCCCGTTGCCGCCGCACCGTGCCCTCTTAAAGGTTCCATCGTCGCGACCTCGCCAGCCCCAACGGCTGAGCGATCGACCGAGGCGGTTCTGCTGCCGCTCAAATCATGCACGTGAAAAGGAACGAATATGATCACTCGTTACACACCCGTCGCAACGATGACCGCTGCGGTCTTCAGCCTGCTTGCTTTCAGCCCGGCATTCGCTGTTGATATGGCCCAGGCGCAACAGCAGCCGCCGGCACAAGGCCAGGCGCCGATGCAGGGACAGACCGGTGGCAACGGCGCGGCCGCACCCGTCAGCGATCAGAAAATCGAGGCCTTTGCCGTTGCTTATCTGCAGGTCGACAAGGTCCGCCAGGAATATTCGGCCAAGATCGGCGCGACGAAGGACGAGGCTGCCAAGCAAAAGCTACAGGATGAAGCCAAGAAGCAGATGGTCGATACCGTCGAAGCCTCCAACGGCATCTCCGTCGAGGAATATTCCTCGATCCTGACCGCCGCGCAGAGCGACCCGGCCCTGGCCAAGAAGGTTCTGGAAAAGATCGGTACGCCGCCGGCAGCGCCAGCGCAACAGCAGCAATAAGCTGCCCGCCCTAAGAAAGCAGTGCCCGCCGTTTGGCCGGGCGCTGCTTCAAGCCCTTGGTGTCTCGTGCCTTCAGAGCCGATCGAAAACCTCGGGCTGCAATTTCCGGATCTTCATCAGATGCTGCAGCGTGTACGATAGCGACAGAGCGTCGTCGAGCCCGTCATGCGCCTGCAAGGCAGGATGGTCGACGTTGTAGTAGTCGGCCAGCTTGTTGCTGGGCGTCTTTGCCAAATCCTCGATCGGCATGCCCGCTGCGATGAGAAGCTTGACGGCGTTGTCGAACCGGCGGGCCGGGATGGAAGGCTGGATGCCTGCGACATAGCAGCTGATGGCCACCATGTTCATCTCATCCTTACCCCAGGACCAGAACCGGGCGCCGCCCGAGAAGCTGTCGACACCGGAAAGCGCATCCTCCAGCGCCACGCCATGGGCGTCGATATCCTCTTCGGTGATGCCGGTCAGATGGGTGAAGTATGGATCGAGCGGATACCGCTTGCCGAAGCGGTCGACGGGCCGGACGTAGGACTTGTACGTGCCAAGGATCGGAAACTCGCCTTCGAGTCCGAGCTTGACGGCTCCGACTGCGCAATGACAGGATCGGGATCGTGGGCCGCGCACCAAAATCTGCGCTGCGAGCCTTCGAGGCAAAGAAATTCACAGTCGAATATGATGGCGGTCTTCATGGCCGACGTTCCCCTCGTAGTTGGAGCTTCGGACTGAATACCCTCCATCGTGGCCCGACAAGTTCTCTATAACAGGCATCAGCGATCCGTTCGTCCTATGCGTGTTTCGACAATTTCGCTCACCTGTTTTCGTCCACCGTGGCCGAGGTGGAGGTCGGTGCCATCCTGGCCTGGCTTCCCGTAATTGCCGCTGCCCGCCTGACGGAAGGCGTCGCAGACGAAAATGACGAGCTGCTGCGGCTGGCCGAGGCGAACGGGTATCATTGAAAGGGCTTGGCATCCACAGTCTGTGCGGACCGTCGGTCCCCGTTCCTCTCGATAATGCCCGCTTTGCGCAAGAACATCCAAAATCCGCGTGTGTATCCAAAGGGCGTTGAATAATTGTGTTTTATCAAGGGAATTTACTCTTTCCAAACCATGCCGGCCGTCAATTCGCGGTTGTCCGATGGGCGGGGTCTGCACGAAAAGCTGCTATGAATAAGGGTTTCGGAGACGGATTCCCGCGCCACATCGGTTACCGAAGTTTTGTCTCTAAGAGGTGCCAATGTCGAACTATTTCCATGCCCCCACTGGTCATCAGGCTCATGGGCACCCGACACCCGGACAGGCCGATGCCGGGTCGCAAAACCGGAATATCGAACGTCGCCTCGAATTCATGGGGCTCGACCAGCAAGGGCGTGCCGGGATCCGTTCGCTGAAAGCGCTGATCGAGCGGGAATTGCCGCATGGTCTCGACAAATTCTATGCGCAGTTGCGCAACAGCCCCGAGGTCAAGCGCTTCTTTTCGTCGGATGAGCATATTGCCAGAGCCAAGGGCGCCCAGGTGGGGCATTGGGCGAATATATCCGATGGCAACTTCAATGAGGACTACGTCGCCAAGGTCCGTACCATCGGCACCGTTCACGCGCGTATCGGCTTGGAACCCAGATGGTATATCGGCGGCTACGCCATCCTTGTCGACCACCTGATCAAGAGCGCTGTCGAGGAGATGTTTCCAAAAGGCAGAATGTTTTCCAAGAAAACCATGAAGCCGGCGGACTTCGCGAAGGCGTTGGCAAGTCTGGTCAAGGCCGTGATGCTCGATATGGATCTGGCCATTTCGGTCTATATCGACGAAGCGGAAATCGCCAAGCAGAAGGCTCAGGCGGAAGCGATTGCGAGCGAGCAGAAGCTTGTGAGTGACTGTTTCGGCAAGGCGATGTCCGCCATCGTCGCCAAGGATGTCAGCTATCGCATCACCGATGACCTGCCCGCCGCCTATCACCAACTGCGTGACGATTTCAACCACGCGCTGGATCAATTGACGAGCACGATCAGCGAGATCGATTCCGCCGCGTCGCAGATCCATGCCGGATCGCAGGAGATTCGCTCCGCCGCCGACGCGCTTGCCAAGCGCACCGAGCAACAGGCCGCTTCCATCGAGGAGACTGCGGCCGCGCTCGAAGAGATCACCACGACCGTCAAGGATTCCAGCAGGCGCGCGGAGGAGGCGGGGCAGCTGGTTTCAAAGGCGCGCGCCGGTGCGGAAAAATCCGGCCAGATCGTCCAGCGGGCGGTTACCGCGATGGGCGCGATTGACAGTTCATCGCGTGAGATTTCCAGCATCATCGGCGTGATCGACGAGATTGCTTTCCAGACGAACCTGCTGGCGCTGAACGCCGGCGTCGAGGCCGCGCGCGCCGGTGAGGCCGGCAAGGGATTTGCCGTCGTCGCCCAGGAAGTCCGCGAGCTGGCCCAGCGTTCGGCCAAGGCGGCAAAAGAGATCAAGGAATTGATCAATACCTCCGGCGAGCAGGTCAAGACAGGCGTTTCGCTGGTTGGGGAAACGGGAGAAGCGCTGGCTGTCATCGTCGATGAGGTCAAGGAGATCGACCATCATATCGGCTCGATCGTCGAGGCGGCGCGCGAACAGGCGACCGCGCTTGCCGAGATCAACATGGCCGTCAATGCCATGGATCAGGGCACGCAGCAAAATGCCGCCATGGTGGAGGAATCCACGGCCGCAAGCCATGCTCTTGTCCGGGAGATCGGACGGATCGCGGAAATGCTCAGCCAATTCCATATCGGCAAGAGGTCCGCATCTTCCGCTCCCCCAAGGCTGGCGCCGGCGAAGCCGACGGATGCGGGGTCTCCCGCGCGCGAACTCAAGGCCAGGGTCGCCAAGGCGTATCAGACACAGGGCAACGCGGCGCTGGCGAGCGGCCAGTGGGACGAGTTCTGAGATCGTCACCTAGCGGGCGCTCGGACCAAAGGTCCGAGCGTGAGCGCTTTACGTGCCGGCGGTTCAATGCTGATGTGGTCTCACTTCGCAGGCACGACGAGGGTCTCTCCCTTGCGGACGACGTAGGTCGCCAATTCCGACGCCTTGCCGCTGCCGATGTTCTTCGCCGAGTGAACGACGCCTGATGGAATGAACAAGGATTGGCCGGCTTTCAGGGTCACCGGCTCTGCGCCTTCGAGCTGGTATTCCAATGTTCCTTCGATGACGAATGCGATCTCTTCGCCGGGATGCGAGTGCTTGGGGGCGAGAACGCCGGGAGCAAAATCGACGCGGACCTGAATAGCCTCGTGGCCGGGCACGTCAATATCGTTCCTTATGAGATCAGTGCGCTGCAGCGGCTGTTCTGCCTGTGCTGCTGCTGCGCCGCCGAGAACAAGGGCGAGTGCGATAGCCTGGATCATTTTCATCGTTGCATCCTTCTGAATTGACCATTTTCGGCTCATCGGCCGCATCGGTATTTCAGTCGATGATTGAACCAGGGATGTGTCTGGAAACCCCCATTTTTGTAAGACAGTGTATCTGCAGGCCTACCTCCTGCGAGGACGGGACTTTTCTTACGCGAAGCGGATCGCGATTCTCGCGCGGGCCTTCGCCGCTACTTCCTCGCGGTCGCGAGGCGGTTGAGACGTCTCCAGTGAATCGAGCAGTTCGCGGGCGCAAGCAGCGATCGAACCGACCGCGCGTTCGAACGCAACCTCGTTGCGCTTCGACGGCTTGGTCGCTCCGCTCAGCTTGCGTACGAACTGCAGCGCGGCATCATGAATCTCCTCATCCGTCGCTGGCGGATCGAAATTGAACAGTGGTTTTATATTTCGGCACATGGCTTGCTCACGGTCATTTCTCTTTGCCACCGAGGGGAGCGTGGCCCAGTATAAAAACTAGTCGCGCGAGCGCGAATTGCAATCGACCACGGGAACTTCCCACCCAGTGATCCCTTCACTGTATTCGTAAGCTGCCGAAGCCACACGTTCGCCAGCAGCAATGACCTCATCGCTCAAGCCGCCGACGAAGACCCCGGCGCTTTCAACCTAACCCCTCCCAGCGTCGCAATATCAGTCACCCCACCCGACGATTCAAAGTCGAAGATCTTCTGCGTCACCAGGGCGGCGGCACCCCTTGCCCAGGAATTGTCTTCCCAGTCGGGCAAAAGCGGTGGCGCGGTCCTGAAGGTTCGGGCGGCCAGCGCCTCGCGCAGCGGCGCCAGGAAAGGATCGCCGAGGGAGACGGCTTCGCCGCCGGCGACGATGACTTCGGGATCGGTGATGTTGACGAGATTGGCAAGGGCGGTGCCGATGCCGCGGCCGGAATCGGCGACGAGGGCGAGGGCGGTGGGGTCGCCTGATGTGAGCGCCTTGCAGAGTTCTGGCAGATCGAGCTCGTCTCGGCCAGTTGCTTCCCGCCAGCGCCTTAGCATCGAAGCTTCGGAGTGATAGGCCATCAGGCAGCCGCGCTTGCCGCATTCGCAGAGCCGGCCGTTCTCTTCGAAGAGGGTATGGCCGAACTTGCCGGCCGCTCCATTTGCGCCGCGATAGAGCTTGCCGTCGATGACGAGCGCGCAGCTGATGCCGACGCCGACGGCGAGGACAGCCATGTTGCGATGTTGGCGGCCGAGCCCGAAGAGTTGCTGGGCGATGGCATAGGCGTTGGTATCGTCTTCCAGCCAGACCGGGACATGCACGCGGTTTGCGACCAGCGAGGCGAGGGGGACGTTGTCCCAGCTGAAGCGGTGGCTGCGCACGCAGGCGGTCTGTTCGTGGTTGAAGACGCCCGGCATGGAGATGCCGATGCCGGCGAGCTTGGCGTTGGGACGGCCGGCGAGCTTCACCAGTTCTGGCACGGTACCCGCCAACAGGTCGGCGACCTTCTCGGGCTCATGGCCGTCGAGGCTTACGCGCATGGCGGCGATGGGGTTGGTGGCGAGGTCGGTCGCCACGCATTCCACCGAATCCACCATCAGCTTGAAGCCGACGGCAAGCGCGTGTTCGTAGTTGATATCCACGGGGATCGGTCGGCGGCCGGTGAGGCCGGGTACGGTCTTGCCTTCGACGACGATGCCTTCCTCCAGCAGGTCTGAAACAACGAAGGTCACGGCCGCCGGGCTCAAGCCGATGACGGTGGCGATGTCGGCGCGACTCCTCGGTCCCTCGCGCCTGAGGAGGTTGAGGATGAGGCGTCGGTTCATGGCTCTCGCCGTGGTCTGGTCGCCTTTGAGCTTCACTTTGCATTCCTTAATTTTGTAAATTAATTATTGCGGGCTGCAAAGATCTATGCATAAGTTCGGCCGCGGATCAACTCAGCCAGGCGGATTATCGCTGGAATTGGGGTGGATCGCAGCGTTGAAAGCCTGGTCGGTCGTTTCATGGAGGAGGCGGCGGTCGGGAGATGTCGATCGATCAACTGGGAGGAATTCAATGGCATTTTCGAAGCAATTTCCGTCAGCCACCCGCAGGAGCTTCCTGAAGGGTGCGGGCATCGTGTCTGCCGCTGCGGTCACCGGCAGTTTTCCAATTCCCGCGATCGCGCAGGCCCAAGAGGTCACGATGATCTCGGCCGAAAACAATGGGGCCGCGCTCGATGCGCTGAAGGCAATCGCCGCGGGCTTCAGCAAGGAAGCCGGCGTCAACGTCGTCATCAACAATATGGATCACGAGGCCCATAAGACGGCCATCCGCAACTATCTCGTCGCCGGCGCGCCTGATGTCTGCTCCTGGTTTTCGGGAAATCGCATGCGCGCCTTCGTCAAGCGCGGCCTATTCGACGACATCTCCGATCTTTTCGAGAAAGAGAAGTACAAGGACGTGCTCGGCGCGACGGCGGGGGCCGTTACCGAAGACGGCAAGCAGTACGGCCTTCCCACAGGCGGCACGCTCTGGGGCATGTTCTACCGGAAGGATGTGTTCGAGCAGCATGGGCTGACCGTGCCGAAGACCGCCGAGGAATTCATGGCCTATGGCGACAAGTGCAAGGCGGCGGGCATTACGCCGGTTGCGATCGGTACCAAGGAATTGTGGCCGGCTGCCGGCTGGTTCGATCAGATGAACCTGCGCATCAACGGCCTCGACAAGCACATGGCGCTGATGAATGGCGAGATGAGCTATCTCGATCCGTCGCTGACGGCCGTGTTCGACCAGTGGGAAGCGATGATATCAAAGGACTTCTTCACGGCCAACCACACGTCCTTCGGCTGGCAGGAGGCCGCGGCGCTGCTGGCGCAGAAGAAGGCCGGCATGATGAACTTGGGCGCCTTCCTGCGCTCGGCCTTCACCGCCGACGATCTGCCGCAGCTCTCCTATGCGACCTTCCCGGTGCTCGATTCCAAGGTCGGCCACTTCGAAGAGTTTTCGGTCAATTCGATCCATATTCCGGCGAAGGCCAAGAACAAGCAGGGCGCGCGCGAATTCCTCGCCTATTTCTACAAGCCTGAGAATCTGGCGGCCTATCTGGAGCCGGGCGGCAACGTGCCGCCGCGCCACGACCTGCCGCCCAGCAAGGACCCGCTGGTCAACATTGCCGTCGAGACGATGAAAACGGTAGAGGGCACGTCGCAATATTACGACCGTGACAGCGACCCCGACATGGCGCAGGCCGGCCTCGTCGGCTTCCAGGAATTCATGGCCAAACCCGAACGGCGCAAGGCGATCCTGACGCGCCTCGAGGGCACGCGTAAGCGGATTTACAAGATCTGACGTCGGCCGCTCGTCCTGGCGTTCATGGTTGCCCCTCACCCTAGCCTCTCCCCGTTTTGACGGGGAGAGGGGACGTGCCCTGCGAGACGTGTGCGGGCGGCGGAGAGGTTGTGGCTTCGTCCCTTCGCCCCGCGAGCGTGGGTCCGAAGGACGGGTCGAGACCCGTGGCTCGACCCCGGTCGGTGGCGGCAGCCGGATGAGGGGCAGCCCGACCAGCGCAGCCCGATGAGGGGCAGTTCGCCGCTTGCTTTTGTCGTAAACGAGGCTCCTGAAATGCAGACATTATGGCGCCGCCAGCGTTGGTGGCTTACCCCGACTTTGCTCATCGCGCCGGCGATATTGCTGTTTTTCACCGTCATCCTGCTGTCGGCCGCCCGGAGCCTTTGGATCAGCCTGCACGACTGGGACGGCTTCGGCCCGATGGTGTGGATCGGCTTTGGCAATTACGTCGAGCTCTACGACGATCCGCAATTCTACGTGTCGCTGAAGAACAACCTGATCTGGCTTGTCATGTTCATGGCGGCACCGCCGCTCGGCCTCGCCATCGCGCTGCTGGTCAATCAGAAAATCCGCGGCATGCGCTTTCTGAAATCGCTGTTCTTCATCCCGCTGGTGCTCGCCTCGGTCACCGTCGGCGTCGTCTTCACCTGGGTCTATACGCCGGAATTCGGGCTGCTCGCGCTGATCTTCAAGGCCTTTGGAGCGACGGCGCCGGCGGTTCTCTCCGACGAGCATTTCGTCACCTTCGCCATCGTGATTGCAGCACTCTGGCCGCAGATCACCTTCTGCATGGTGCTTTATCTCGCAGGTCTCAACAATCTCAGCGAAGAGCTGATCGGGGCCGGCCGTGTCGACGGGGCGAGGGGCTGGAACATGCTGTGGCACATCGTGCTGCCGCAACTGACCCAGGTCACCTTCATCGCCATTGCCGTCACCGTCGTCGGCGCGCTCAGATCCTTCGACATGGTGTCGGTGATGACAAACGGTGGTCCGTTCGGCTCGTCCTCGGTTCTCGCCTACCAGATGTTCGAGCAGTCGATCTTCTCCTATCGCTTCGGCTACGGCGCCGCGATCGCCTCCGTGCTCTTCGTGATCATGGCCGCCTTCATCGCGTGGTACCTCAGCCGCATCATCCGCACCGAAGAAAGGGGAGGCTGATGTATCCTCGTCCTATTCCCGAAGCCGCAGTCTGGCAGCGACGCTTTTATGTGCTCGCCGTCGTCATCGTGCTGCTGCTCTGGCTCTGCCCGCTGTTTGCGATCATCCTGACCTCCTTCCGCACGACCGAGGATGTCATGGGCGGCAATCTGTGGGGATGGCCGACCGGCATCGGCGTGATCGACAATTATACTGATGTCTTCACGCAGACGCCGATGGCCCGCTACTTCCTCAACAGCTTGATCATCACCGTTCCCTCGGTGATCGGCGTGCTGGCGCTCAGCACGCTCGCCGGCTACGTGCTGTCGCGGTACCGCTTTCCCGGCAACATGCTGATCTTTGCGCTGTTCGTCGGCGGCAATTTCCTGCCGCATCAGATCATGATGATCCCGGTGCGCGACCTGATGGTGCAGCTCGATCTGATCGACACGACGGCGGCGCTGATCATCTTCCACGTCGCCTTCCAGACAGGCTTTGCGACACTCTTCATGCGCAATTTCATTGCGGCACTTCCCGACGAACTGTTCCAGGCGGCCCGCGCCGAAGGCGCCTCTCCCTTCCAGACGCTCGTGCACGTGGCGATCCCGCTGGTGCGGCCGGCGCTGGCGGCACTTGCCATCCTGATCTTCACCTTCATCTGGAACGACTACTTCTGGGCCGTGGTGCTGACCGTCAGCGACAACGTCAAGCCGGTCACGGCAGGCCTTGCCAATCTGCGCGGCGAATGGGTCTCGGCCTGGAACCTGATTTCGGCAGGCACGATCGTCGTCGCCGTGCCGCCGGTCATCATGTTCTTCCTGATGCAGCGGCACTTCATCGCCGGCCTGACCATGGGAGCGGTGAAGGGATGATCCAGCACTTCGATTTTCCAGTTTCAACAGCAGAGAGCCAGGACGCATGACCAGTCTCGAACTCCGTGAGATCAACAAGAATTACGGCGCTTATCATGCGTTGCGCGGTATCGATCTTTCCGTCGCGCAAGGCGAGTTCATCGTCATGGTCGGCCCGTCCGGCTGCGGCAAGTCCACGCTTTTGAAGTCGATCGCCGGCCTGGAGGCGATCTCCTCCGGCCAGATCCTGATCAACGGCCGCGACGTCACCAAGCAGGAACCGGGCGACCGCGGCATCGCCATGGTCTTCCAGTCCTACGCGCTATATCCGCACATGACGGTAGCGGAGAACATGGGCTTCGGCCTGCGGATGGCCAAACGGCCGAAGGCCGAGATCGAGGCGGCCGTGGCACGCGCCGCCCGGATCCTGAGGATCACCGACCAGCTGGAGAAGCGGCCGAAGCAGCTCTCCGGCGGCCAGCGGCAGCGCGTAGCGATCGGCCGGGCGATCACCCGTTCGCCCGACGTTTTCCTCTTCGACGAGCCGCTGTCGAACCTCGACGCCGCGCTCAGAACCCAGATGCGTGTCGAGCTCAGCAGCCTGCATGCGGAACTCGGCGCCACCATGGTCTATGTCACCCACGACCAGGTGGAGGCCATGACCATGGCAAGCCGGATCGTCGTCTTGAACCAGGGGGTGATCGAGCAGGTCGGCTCGCCGCTGCAGCTCTACCGCAACCCCGACAACCTCTTCGTCGCGGGCTTCCTCGGCGCGCCCAGAATGAACTTCCTCGGCGTCACCGTCGATGAGGTGTCCGGCCGCAATGTCACGGTTTCGGCGCCCGGCCTTGTGCCGGTGACGGTGGAACTGGCGGAGGCGACAGCGCTGGCGAAAGGCGCCAACCTGACGCTGGGTGTGCGGCCGGAGAACATCTCGGTGGTCGCCGACGGCAGCCAAAGCGGGGCGATCAACGGTCAGGTCCGGCTCGTCGAGCATCTCGGCCGCGAGACCATTCTCTATATCGACGCCGGCAATCTCAGGACCGTCGCCTCGGAGAGCGGCACCGGCAACATCACGGTGCAGCTCAGCTATGTCGCGCCTTTTGCCGCCGATCAGAACGTCGCGCTGAAGCTCGACGCCAGCGAACTCTATCTCTTCTCGCCCGACGGCGGACGCACGATCAGCGCCCGCAAGACCATCCTCGACCGATAAACACAGGAAAGACCACCGTGTCCGACAAGACCCTCTCCGTATGGAACCCCGTCCAGACTGACCGCTTCCTAGTCGGCGCTCCGCATTATCCCGAGCATGTCGATGAAAGCTATTGGGAGCGCGACGCCGAGCGCATGGCGAAAGCCGGCTTCAACGTGGTCAGAATGGCCGAATTCGCCTGGCACATTCTCGAACCGAAGCTCGGCACCTTCGACTTCGATCTGTTCGACCGCGCGATCGCCATGCTCGGGCGCTACGGCATCGACACGATCATGTGCACGCCGACGGCGACCCCTCCGCGCTGGCTGACGGCGGCACACCCTGAAATTCTAAGGGTCGACGGCAAGGGCCGGCCGATGAGCCATGGCTCGCGCCAGCACTGCGACACGGCAAGCCCGGTTTTCCGCGAACACAGCAAGCGCATCACCAGGGCGATGGCCGAGCACTATCGCGACAATCCCTTTGTTGTCGGCTGGCAGACCGATAACGAGCTGAACACCAGCATGCCGGAGAGCTTTTCCCAAGCGACGCTCACCGAATTCCAGGCCTTCCTTGCCGGCAAATATGGCGAGATTGCCAAGCTCAATACGGCCTGGGGCGGTGATTTCTGGGCGACGGCCTATGACAGTTTCGACCAGGTGGTGCTGCCGATCGAGTTCGGCCCGACCTTCCCGAGCCCTGGCCACCTGCAGGATTATCACCGCTTCCTCGCCTTCTCGACGGCGCGCTTCCAGCATGACCAGGTGGAGATCCTGCGTGCCGTCAAACCCTCCTGGTTCGTCTTCCACAATCTCGGCGGCTTGCGGGATATCGACTTTCGCGGCCAGTTCTCGACCGATCTCGATTTCGTCGGCTACGACATCTATCCGATGCTCTATGACGAGTTCCAGCGGCTCGGCAATCACGCCAAGGTTCAGGCGCTGCACCTCGATATCTGCCGAGGCTTCTCCGGCAATTACATCGTGCCCGAGCAGCAGTCGGGTTTCGGCAGCCAGCCGGGCTTCTGCACGCTGACGCCGGAGCCGGGCGAGCTGCGTCGCATGGCGCTTTCCTCGGTTGCTCATGGTGCTGACGGCCTGATGTTCTTCCGCTGGCGGCCGGCCCATTTCGGCGCCGAGATCTATTGGATGGGCATCATCGACCATGACGATATCGGCCGCCATCGCTATGAGGAGGCCAAGCGCTTCGCCACCGAGATGACGGCACTAGCGCCCAAGATCCTCGGCACCTATGTGCGTATGGATGTCGGCATTGCCGGATCGGACTTCGATAATCAGGAAGCCCACAAGACCTATCCGATCGGCCTGCCGAGCCCGCAGGACGATGCGATCCTGCTGCACCAATACTGCTATGACCGCGGCATTGCCTGCGGCTTCATTCATCCCGAGGACGATCTTTCCAGGCTGAAGCTCTTCTATGTTCCGCACTGGGTGATGTGGAAGGACGAATGGACGGCCAGGCTCGAAGCCTTCGCCGAAGCAGGCGGCACCGTCGTCATCGGCGCGCGCACCGGCACCCGCAACGAAGACAACCACGTCATCCGCGAAACGGCTCCCGGCACTGCGCTTTCCAGACTGACGGGCGTGCGCGTCGAAGATTTCGGCCGTCTGACAGCCCCCGGCGCCAATGGCCTCTTCGACGTGATGGAGCGCTCGGGCGGCCTTGTCATTCCCCCAAACAAACCGGCCGAAAGCAACCGCCGCCAGCGCCGCTTCAAGATCGGCAATCGCGAAATGACGGCCGGCCATTTCTACGAAAACCTCACCATCGACCCCGACGTCGAGGTGATCGCTGCCTGGTCCAACCGCTACGCCGAGGGCCAGCCGATGGCGACCTCCCGCAAGCTCGGCAAGGGGCAGGTCGTCTATCTCGGCACCTATCTCACGCCTGATCTGACCGAAGCGCTGACCGAACGCCTGTTCGCCCCCGCCGGCATCGAACCGCTGGTCGGCGGCCTGCCCGAGGGCGTGGAGGTGACGATGCGGATGAACGAGGAGCGGCGGCTGCTGTTTGTGCAGAATTATACGGATCAGGCGGTGACTGTGGGTGGGGTGCCTGCCGGGCGGGATCTGCTGGATGGGGAGAAGAGGGTGACGGGGGGGCTGGAGCTTGACGGGTATGGGTGTGCGATTGTGGAGTTGGAGGGGTGAGGTTGCGGCATATTGAATGGCGGTGACGGAAAGTGGACCCGCGTGTTCAACAGGCGGTGTACCTGACCGCACCTGGGCACAAGTGCAGAATCTCGTTCGAAAGACCAGTTGCCTTGAAAACTAAGGCAACTGACCATCGATCGTGGTCAATCCGCAAAATTACAGGCTATCTATAAAGGCGCGTTGGATAGCTACCCAATCGTCAGGATATGGTTCTTGATCTTGCTGATGCTCCGCCTGGTACTCACTTCAGCCCTGAAGTTTCCAGTATTTCGTCATCTCATCAACCCAGGCATGCGGGGTGCTGGCAGCTTGACCTCACGATCAATCAGTTGCCCCAGCCAATTTGGAACCGATCAAATCGAACCTCGCTCAACGGCTGGCCGGAGGGGCCTAGCCGTACTGAACGAAGAACGAGATGAAGCTCGGGGGAATAGTATTGTTCGAAAATAATCGGAGGCAATCCCGTCAGTTCCAGACGGCTATTGATGGCCCAAACTTTGTAGGAACAAGATGCAATCGTTTCCTCTCCCAAGCCGTCGAATCTCATAAAAGTAGTGCCCGAAACGGATTTTTTGCCATTGATGAAAAGCGTAGTGTCGGATTGCCAGTTCTTCTTCTGTGGTAGGTCGTCCAACGCAACCGCATTCGCGTATTTCAGCTCATGCGTCCCATTGGGACCAACTCTCTTTTCGACGAGCAGGGGATGTAAATATACGGCCGACACCGGCTGCAGTGAACGGTTACGCTCCACCAGCTTTTGTTCGGTGAGACCTGGACCGTTCGGCTTGTAGAATACGGAAAGGAAAGGCACTTCTCTGGTTAGCAGTACGCCCTGTTTGGTCTGATTGGCGGTTAAGCAATTGCCAAAGGCTGGTGCCGCCAATATTATTCCAACCAGTAGCGACAAACTTCTTAGCAAGATCGACATCCCAGATTCCAACTCATCCAAGTCCGCTACCATGGTGCTTGGGTGAAATTGGGGAGATCGAAGTCGCCGGCCCGGACCTTGCCCACAACCTGACCGAACTTGGCCTGATCGACGAATATCATCTACCTGCACCCGGTCGTGGTGGGGCAGGGCAAGACCAATTTCGCGGGGCCTCGCCCTCCGCGCCAGTCGAAAATCCATTCACCATACCAAGACACCCGCGATAAACCCTAATCCCACAACCCCACCTCCAACCCGCCCAAACACCCGCCTTTCCCGCCAGCCGCCCACTCCACTTCAACCTTCCTTAAGCGCCCGCCCCATAGCGTGCCCCTCAAATCGAGGGCCTATTCCATGTTCACCGTTCTGACGTGCGTCACCGAGCAGCATAATCTCACGCTGGTCGGTCTCGCGGGTTTGATCTGCTTTCTCGCCAGCCTTTGCGCGATGGTTCTGCTCGATCGGGCGATGTCTTCCGATGGCGCTGCCCGGTGGGTGTGGATCGGGACGGCGGGGGCGGCTGGGGGTTTTGGGATCTGGGCGACGCATTTCGTTGCGATGCTGGCTTATGACCCCGGCGTCGTCGTGGGCTATCATGCTGGCTTGACGCTGATTTCGCTGCTGGTCGCGATCGTCGCGACGACGGGCGCGATCGCGGCCAAGATCGCCTATACCAGGTGGACGGCGAATATTCTGGCGGGCGTGCTCTTCGGCGCCGGCATCGGGTCGATGCATTTTTCCGGAATGCTCGCCATCGAATTCCCGGGAGCGATCTCATGGGATAGCGGGTTCGTGACGGCCTCGTTCGCTCTCGGCATCGTCTTTTCGGTCGCGGCCTTTCGGTTTGCGGTCAGGGGCGAGCGGTCGCTTCTCGGCGGGCTCGCGCCGACGCTTCTGTTGACATCAGGTGTCGTCGCGCTGCATTTCACCGCGATGGCGGGTGTCACCGTCACGCCTGGCATTGTGGCGCTCGATCCCGCGACGCTGCTTTCGCCTGCGATCATGGTGGTGACGATCGCCGCCGTCACCTTTTCGCTGCTGGCGGCGGGTTTTGCGGCGGCCATTTTCGCCGTGCGCTCGGAGGCCAAGACCGCCAAGGCGGAGCGCAATTTCAAGCTGCTGGTGCAGGGCGTCACCGACTACGCCATCTATATGCTCGATCCCGACGGCAAGGTCAGCAACTGGAATGCCGGGGCCGAGCGCGCCAAGGGCTATCGCGCCGAGGAGATAGTCGGCAAGGATTTCTCGCTGTTCTATTCGGCGGAAGATTGCCGGAACGGCCTGCCGCAGCGGGCGCTCGCGACCGCCCGCACCGAGGGCAAGTTCGAGGCGCAGGGCTGGCGCTATCGCAAGGACGGCTCCTCCTTCTGGGCCTATGTCGTCATCGACCCGATCTACGACGAGATCGGAGCGCTGATCGGCTATGCGAAGATCACCAAGGACAACAGCAAGCAGAAGACGGATGCCGACCGGATCGAGGAGGTCAGCCGCAATCTCGATGTCGCGCTCGAAAACATGGGGCAGGGCATCTGCATGTTCGATGCGGATGAGCGCCTGGTGCTGTGCAACAAGCGCTATCTCGAAATCTTCAAATTTCCCGAAGGGTCGGTGCGTCCGGGAATGTACTACAGGGAGATCGTCGAGGTCGGTTATGCCGCCCACGCCGAGACCCCTGCGGAAGCGGCGGCGCGGGCCGAGGCCCATTACATCAGGAACATGGCGCTGATCCGGGGCGGGGCCGGCAGTGCGGTTCACAAATATGCAAGCGGCATCTCTATCCAGCAGAATGTCAACATCCTGCCAAACGGCGGCTGGGTCGTGACCTTCGAGGATATCAGCGATCGCGTAAAGTCCGAGGAGCAGGTCGCCTTCCTGGCCAAGCACGACGCGCTGACGGGCCTGCCGAACCGGCTGGAGTTCGGCGAGCGCGTCTCCGAGGAAATGATGGTCGCCGACCGGCTGAGGGGCAGGGTTGCGGTCATCGGTATCGATCTCGACAAGTTCAAGGAGGTCAACGACCAGCATGGGCACGGCACCGGCGACTTGGTGCTTGTCGAATTGACGCGCCGTCTCGGCGAGGCACAGCAGGAGGGCGAATTCATCGCCCGCTTCGGCGGCGACGAGTTCGCCGCGACCAAGCGCTTCGACGATCTGAGCGCGCTCCACGATTTCATCGGCCGCCTGGAAGGCGCGCTGACCGGAATGGTTTCCGTCGACGGCTTCGAGATCAAGACCGGCGCCAGCCTCGGCCTCGCCATCTATCCCGGCGATGCGGAGAGCGTGGACGGGCTTCTCGCCAATGCCGACCTAGCCATGTACCGGGCCAAGCAATCGCTGCTGCAGAAAGTCTGCTTCTACGAGGCTGCCATGGACGAGACCGCGCGCCGCCGTCGCGCGCTCGCCAACGATCTCTGGGCCTGCATCGACCGCGACGAGCTTCATCTGCATTATCAGGTGCAGAAATCGGTGCGGACGGGAGAGATCACCGGCTATGAAGTGCTGCTGCGCTGGCGCCATCACGAACGCGGCAACATCCCGCCCATGGATTTCATTGGCCTTGCCGAGGAATGCGGCGCGATCCTGCCGATCGGCGAATGGGTGCTGCGGGAAGCCTGCCGGGCGGCCGCGGGCTGGAACAGCGGCCACAAGATCGCCGTCAACCTCTCGCCGATCCAGCTCGGCCATGCCGACATGGCGGCCGTCATCTCAAGCATCCTCCTGGAGACCGGCCTCGATCCGCGACGCCTCGAAATCGAGATCACCGAAAGCTCTATCATCATCGACAAGGACAAGGCCCTGCGCACCATGCGGGAGATCAAGGCGCTCGGCGTCTCGATCGCGATCGACGATTTTGGCACCGGCTACTCGTCGTTGGAGACGCTGCGCGCCTTCCCCTTCGACAAGATCAAGCTCGACAAGAGCTTCATGGCCGAGGTCGAGAGCAACGCGCAATCCAAGGCGATTGTCCGGGCCATCCTGGCGCTCGGCCGCAGCCTGGAGGTTCCGGTGCTCGCCGAAGGCGTGGAAACGCAGGCGCAGCTCGATACGCTTTTCGAAGAGCAATGCGACGAGGCGCAGGGTTACCTGCTCGGAAGGCCGCAGGCGATGCGCGAGGCGGTGGCTGAGAAGGCGGCTTGAGGCATCGCCACGGCGTAGTGTTTCATGAGAAAAAAAGAGCATCTCCGTACTGAAACAAAACGGAAATGCTCTCTCGTAGTTTAGTGCGGAGCCATACTTGTCAGCTCCACACTGCTCGCACCTGTTTATAGGCTATTCCTCGGATGTCTCCGGCGCGGCGTTCTCCAGCGAAACGCGGATTTGATCGATCTTCCCGTTCGCCTCGCCAACCCCGAGGATGGACTTGGCTTCGGCCAAAACCGCCGGGCTGACCTGGCCGGTTTTCGTTGCGGAAGCCAATGCGTCCTCCAGCGCCTCGTCCCCCAATAGAGGGTCATCGGCGGCGGGCTCGATGCCATTGTCGAGTTCATACTGGGCATAAGCCATGGCATAGGCCGCGATGGCGGTCATGCGCGGGTCCGACGTATGCATCAGCGCCCTGTAATTTCGCTTCAGGGAGTTCAGGCCTGCCATCTGCGCCGACAGGTTCTTTTCTTTCGTGACGGTTTTGGTCCCATCAGCCTTCGTGGATTTGGACTTGCTTCCTGCGTCGGTGGATTTGCCTTTCACGCCTGAGGATTTAGAGCTGCCATGGGTTGAACCGCTACCCTGGTTGCCGTTGCCGTGACTGCCGCTATTTCCGTTGCCGCCGCCATGACCGCCCCCGTTGCCACCACCATTGCCCCCGCCGTTCCCACCGTCTTTTGCCAGCGCGGCAATGTCGATCCCGGCAATCGTAGCCGGGCTTGCTGCAAGAGCCAGCGAGAGCACGGCCAAGGACGCTAAGGTTGCTATCCGCATCATTTTCCTCCGAGTCAGATCATCAAGTGCGGTGCAACTGCACTGCATAGGGAGATGTGAGAGGTTAGACGCTGATTGCGTATCGCACATCGGCACGAGGTCCGACGTCGGTCGGGACTATGGTCCTAAACAAGTTGAAATATTTGATAAATCGACATCGTCAGCCAGGTTGGGCTGATGTGGCGACACGCCGTGAAAAGGGAGTAGGTGCTCGGCGTGGCTGAAGCAGCTGAACACCGGACGATCTTTTACCGGAACCTTGGAGCCGGCGATCCGCCGCCGGTCGATTTTTCGCAGTCGGCCGGAAGCTGAGACATCGCAGATTGTCAGAACCAAGGATTGCGTACGCAGCGTCCTTTGGATGGAGGGTCTTCAAACGTGTCCGCGCCGTCGAAATGATCGACAGGCAGATCCCGAACGAGAGGCGGCGGCGCAATCACCCCAGGCGTAAATCAATAAGCGGATGTAACTTCTTCAGGTTCGGCAGAGACTTAGCTTGCCAGGGATATTGATTGGTGCCTTTGATGACGAGCAGGAG
This sequence comes from Rhizobium anhuiense bv. trifolii, assembly GCF_024346605.1. NCBI lineage: Bacteria > Pseudomonadati > Pseudomonadota > Alphaproteobacteria > Hyphomicrobiales > Rhizobiaceae > Rhizobium > Rhizobium anhuiense. The sequence goes on along the minus strand of NZ_CP098803.1, from coordinate 3,292,330 downwards.
ATCGCCCATCTTTCTGGCTTCGATCGTCAGCTTGGCCAACAGATTTATGCCGGAGGAATTGAGGAACTCGAGACCCGTCAGGTTGAACGTCACCTGTTTGTGCCCCTCATGGAGCAGACCCGAAATCAATGAATAAATGGGCGCATAGGCGTCCGGTCCGGCCAGCCGGAATACGCCGTCGAAATATACCTGGTTTCTTTCCGCCCATACGCGGAAGTTTTCGTCGCTGATTTCCATTCTTCGCTCACAGATTGGAGGAGGGCGGCATCGCCACAGCTGCAGTCGTCGTCAGTATGATACGCTGGTCATTGTTCTCTTCGAATGCCCAAGCCATTTTTGCGTCGTAGTCGCTCAGCAGGGTGAGCAATCCCAAGCCCGAACCGCTCGTTGCCGATATGGCGTTGGTTTCGATTTGCTCAAGAAGAAGTTCCCCGGGATCTTTCGATTGGAGGCGATGCAGCAATTGCTGGAAGCGGGACGATGTCACGCCATCGATCGTGTTCTTCACCCTTATCAAAAAGGCTCCGTCGAATATGCCGGCTTCAATGAGGATCTCCCCAGGTTGTCGAAACTTGACGGCATTTTCAATCAGCTCATTGCTGAGATATCCGATGTCATGATGCGCCTGCGTGTAATCTTTCCTTGAACGTGAATAGGGCAGAGCCATGACTTCCGCTATGAAGTCCGCCGTCATTCCCGAGTGCTTCCATCCAAGCTGAAGAGGTCCATCGCTCAACGTGAGGCGAGTGGCCGAACCTAAGCTTATGCCCGCCAGAGATTCCTTGCCGTATACCGTTGGCGTCATTGTCTCACCTATGCCGCACTGCGAGAAGCGTGATGTCGTCGTAAATCTTCTGCGATCCGACAAAGCGCATCAATGCCGCTACAATTCCGGAAACGACTTTCTCAGCACTCTGATCCTTCAAGCGACGTGCTTCGCGGCAGAGACGTTCAATGCCAAAGAGTTCTCCCCCGTCGTTTGCTGCTTCTGTTACGCCGTCCGTATGCAAGAGTATGAGATCCCCCGTCGCGAACGCTATCTCACGGGTTTTGATGAACGCAGAAATATCGGCTTCCAGCCCGATCGGCATGCCCAGATCCATGGTGTCTATGCGCTCGACATCGCCGTTCGCCCGCACAATCACAACTTCCTCGTGTTGTCCTGATAGAATCATCTCTTTACCGTCGTAGTCAAGAAACGCCAGAGTGAGATGCTTGTCGATTTTGGTCCTGACGATATTTTTAAACAGGGCGCTGTTCAGGTCTGTGAGAAATTTGACGGCATCGGTGTTTCCGGCTTCCTGCAGGGCGCGGGCAACGGACTGAACCATCAGCATCAGCACGCCGCTTTCGAGCCCGTGTCCGGTGACGTCGCCGATGCCGATCTTCAACCGATTTCCGTTCTTCAATACGTCGTAATAATCGCCGCCGACTTCTTCGGCCGGCCTCATATAGGCGGCGATCTCGAGGGCTTGAAACTCCTCGAGCTCCTGATGCAGCGGAAGGACCATGAGCTGGATTCTCTCGGCGACGGCGAGCTCGGTTCCAAGACGTCGATTTTCTCGCTCGAGCTGTGCGTTCAGCGTCGAAATCTCTTCCTTTGCATCTTCGATTTGAGCAGTTCGCTCTTCGACGAGTTGCTCGAGATTTTCGGTGTGATAGCTGATCTGCTCAGCCATCCGATTGAATGCTTCGCCAGCCTCACCGACCTCATCTTTGCTCGCTATGGCCACCCTGACCGAATAGTCTTTCGCCTGAATCCGCTTGGCGGCATCTGCAAGTGCACTGATCCCGCCCGTTATTCGTTTCGAAGCCGCAAATACCGCGATCGTCACAACCAGCAGCGACAGTAAGATCGCGAGAATTTGGTAGAGCACGATCCGGTTCGTAGCCTCTGAAATCTTGGCCTGGGCCGCATAGAGCGAGGCTTCGATTTCTCGTTCGGGCACAACGACTCCAAGAGACATCGCCTCTTGCCGCACCGGGCCGCTGACCCAGAGATTGGTCGCAGGGAGCCTTTTGACGATAACGATATAGGGGACCTCGTTACCGTCCTGCTGCAACATCAAATGTTGGATGCCCTGTTCGCGGTCAAGGGCCAGTTTTGCGATCGCAGGCTGGGCGCTTCCCTTCAGGGAGCGCTCCAGTCCAGTCACTCCGGCTCCGCTCGCATCGCTCGCAGAACGCAGACCGAGAGTTTTTTCGCCTGTGCTGTTGATCGCCACAACATTTCCGTCGGACATTGCGAGAAATCCAAAGCCGGACTGGGCCACTTTCACATTTTCAACAGTTTGCGCGAGCTGGTCGAGTGTGATGTCAGCACCGGCCGTCCCGGCGACATCCTTCCTGTCGGCGGTCCACAATGGCTGAAAGAAAGAAACGATCAGTTTCCCGGTAATGGCGTCCGTATATGGCGCCGTCTGTGTTATATCGTCCGCGACCGGCCGCGTTTTCATGTCCTTGGCCCAGCCCTGCCAGGACTCGTAAAGTCCGGGAAAAAAGAAGTCCCAGAAATTGGCCTCGTTGTGTCCGGGATAAAGGCGGTCGAAGGTCTGAGCCTGGTCGGTGTAGGGCGCCGTCCTGAAGATTGGGCGTTCTTTCGAGCCGATGAAATACATCTGCAGCTTCGAAGCACCGCGCTGCAGCAGGCTCGGCGCAACAAGGTCGAGAACCGCGCTGGTCTGGATATCGCTCTGGACGTCGGGCCTTGGCTGATGGTCTTGTCCGAGCAAGTAACCCCAAACGCTCACAACCGAGGCGGAGCCCGGAGCGTTCTGAGACCAGTTCGTCTTCTGATCGTAGGACAGGCTGACGCTGCCGGGAGATGTGCGAGCGATCGCCGCGCCGACGTCGGAATTGCGCGCGGGATCGTCGATCTGCGCCTGGAGCACCCCTGCCAAGGTGCCGACGTCGTTATGAACCTGCCGCAGGAGCAAACTTACCTGCGCCGCGGTCGAATCAGCATATGTGCGAATGTATTCCTGGCTTGCCGCTTCAAGACCTTGGCCGACTTCGAGGGTTGCGTCGCGCGACAGTCTCTGAACGTTCCAAAGCGCCAGTCCACCGCTGACCAGCAAGTCAAAGAGAACGGCTCCACCGACGACCAGGATGAACTTTGCCCGAAATGAGCCCAGTCTTGCCGGTCTTTTCGATGAGCGTGCGTCCATCACAGCGGCTTTCGCCCGGAGGCCGCCCAGATGGGCCAGCCCGCATAACCCTTGGGGTGAAGAGCGGCAAAGACATGATCCTTGAATCCCTGCCGGAACCTGCGAATGAAATCTATTGAGTCGCCCCGCCGGACGGCCATCTCACCGGCGTAGACATTTTCCCAAGCTTCGATGACGTCTGCGAAGTCTTGGGGATCGCCGTCGAGGTTCGTCACCATAAAACAATCCACCTTGATGTTGTCGAAGCCTGCATCGGCAAGGAGATGGCGGCTTTTCGGCCCCATCTCGACATCCATGTCGAAGTGGCTGAACAGTTTGGCGACCTCCTCGTAAGTCCATTTTATCGTGTCAGCATGTGGCTCCCCAAGGCAATGAGAATTTTTTTCGTTGGTGATGTAGACGCGGCCGCCAGGCTTACAGATGCGGTAAAGCTCCCGCAGGAGCATCTCGGGACGGTTGAAAATCTGCAGCGAATGACGGCAGGTCACAAAGTCGAATTGATTGTCTCGCAGCAACATTTGCGAGGCGTCGCCATAGGTGTACTCGATTCCCTGTAGATCGAAGTCGGTAGCGACCCTGCGCGCATATTCGAGGCTGCGCACCGAATGATCCAGCGCGACAAGGCGTGCCGGTTTGAATTCCCGTTGAACCAAGGCCGCGAAATCACCTATTCCACAACAGATATCGGCGATGGCAAGACCGTTACGCAGGCCGTGGCGCGGCAGCAGTTCGCGTTCATGTCGCCATGTCATTTTCGTCTGGGTGCGGAGAATGGGAATGAAAGTCTCATCCTCGACAAAGCTCTGGCCCGGATAGAATGCCGAATCGTAGACCTCGACCGACAAGTTTGGTTGTGACGCCGCAAGCGTTTGGAATAACGAGGTCGACCATGCCACCACGCTTGACGTAATGATGACGATCTTCCGTTCCGGCCTGGCCCGGCAGGTTGCCGCGAGGACATCCGACAGGGCAGAGAAGGCAGTCATGTTGATATGCGTCAGACGTTTGACGTTGAGGTAAACGACCCCGCCGTATTTTTCCAAACTTTGCTGCACCAGTTCGAGAGCATCGCCAATCTCAGCGGCACTTTCGGGCCGCATCTTGCCAGACAGCACCAGCTCCTGATTTGTCGGATCAAAATAAACCGTGAAGGGTCGTAGCAGCAGGTTCATCGGAAGTCCTCGGCCGAGGGGAAATCCGCAATGATTTGAATCCCTTGTCCGCCGTCTTTCTCAATTCGGATAGCGGCGCGGAATATTGTTGCCAAATCGCTGAGCAAAACCGTCCCATCGGATTTCATGACCAAGTATCCAGACTCGGTATCGGGGACAGGCAGATATTCGCCTGATCTCGCACCCGTTTGTTTGCGGCCAAATGCTTCCTCGTTGGGAAACGCAATTCTCAGCCGATTGAATGCTGCGCTCCGATAGAGACTGAAACGTATCCTTCCCAGCTCACCCGTTGAACGGAAAGCGAGTTCAATGAGCTCGTTGGCTGCGACGGAAAGAAAGTTCGAATATCGAGCGGGATCGTTGTGACCCTGGCCGAGAATGTCGGAGAGATATTCCGTGATCCTGTCGCAAAACTGCCATCGCGATTTGAACATGGCGGTATTCATTTCCAGCGATACCATCGGCGCAAATGCATGGTCATCGAAGCGAGATGCTTCCTTTTCCACTACACCCTCCATTCGTTTGTCCGGGGCGTCAGGTTGATTCCGAAAATCGATTGTTCACTATGATAGCGCGTGGCTCAGGGATGTTTCGGCTCTGGCGAGGAACTCGCCAATTGCCTCGATCGGAAGCGGCCTGCTGACCAAGTAGCCTTGAAGCCTGTCGCAGCCCACGCCGCGCAACCATTCCGCCTGACCTGGCGTCTCGACCCCTTCCGCTGTCACCTGCATGTCGAGGTCATGGGCGAGGTTCACGATGCAGCGGACGATTGCCTGGCTTTTCAGATCGCTTTCGAGATCGGTGATGAAGTATTTGTCGATTTTGATCGTGTCGAAAGGGAATGTCTTCAGATAGCTGAGCGAAGAATATTCGGTGCCGAAGTCATCAAGCGAGATTCGTATCCCCAGCACGTTGAGCGTATTCAGGGTGTCGATGTTGTTGACGGTCCGCTCGAGCAGCACGCTTTCGGTTATCTCAAGCTCCAGACGGTCGGGCGGCAAGCCGACCAGGTCGAGCGTCTGGGAGACCCGATCGGTAAGGCCGCTGGTCAGGAATTCGGCCGCCGATAAATTGACGGCAACGATGTAGTTCTGCGGCCACTTCATCGCCTCGCGGCATGCCTGCTCTAAAACCCACGCTCCTATTTCCGGCATCATTCCATCGGCCTCGGCCATCGGAATAAATGCCGCCGGTGAAATTTTTCCAAGCAGGGGATGGTGCCATCTCAGCAATGCTTCGAAGCCGACAACGCAGCCGCCCTCTGAGATGGGTTGGTATTCGACAGAGAACTGCTGCTGGGCCAAGGCCATGCGAAGGCTGCGGCGCAGCAGTTCGCGTTGCTCCAGCGATTCAAGCATCGAGGGATCAAATGCTTTTGCCCGGCCGCGCCCGTCTTTCTTCGCGGCATAGAGCGCGAGATCGGACGCCTTCATCAGTTGCTCCGGACTTGCACCGTCCGATGGCGCGGTGGAAATGCCGATGCTGGTACCAACAAATACGGCAATGCCATCTATCGTGAAGGGCTTTTTGAATTCGGCAACCAGAACTTCTGCTAGCCACTGCCCCTTGGCCGGATGTCCCGAGCCCATGGAAATAACGGTGAATTCGTCACCCGCAAGTCGATAGGCTCTGTCATCGCTGGTCAGGCAGCCTTGAATACGCCTTGCCGCAAATTGAAGAACCTTGTCGCCGGCCGGATGCCCAAGCGTGTCGTTCACGGGCTTGAAATCGTCGAGGTCGAGCTGCATCAAAGACAGGGTCTCGTTCGCGCCTGCGGCCTCCTGCAGCAATACTGTGAGGTCCTCGCTGAACTGTCGTCGGTTCGGCAGTCCGGTCAGGGGATCATGGGTCGCCAGGTGCAGAAGGGTTGCACGCTCATCATCGAGACTTTCCTCGGAGCGCACCACGGCAAACAGATCTCCGATCCGATAGATCGTCAGTCCGCGCGATCCCGGCTCGCCAAGATCGCCCGATATTCGCAAAGGCTGTGCACTGTCACCCAGGGAACGTAACGCAAGCGTAATCGCCGACTGGTCCAGTTCCGGAAAATGCTCCCAAAAGGACGCTGCTGGTTTGACAGAAGCAGGCAGCTCATTGCCCAGCAAATTCTCGACGGGATTGAGATCGCGGTCAAAGAACAAAAGTCGGTCGATCGAACTCGAAGCCTCTGCCTCTGTTTTTCCGAGGGCCGAGTGGGCCGCACGAATTTTCCGCATGTCCGAGGCTCTCCCTTGCTGAATGTCCTAACCAGATATTGTAGCAGTTTGACTCCCACACAACTTGTGCACGCTAAGATTTACATTAGGCATTTCTGATTAACAATCCCCAACCGCAGCATTGAGATACACTTATGTCACGGATAAAAAGAAGCAATCGATCACCTGTCTTGCCCGCGCCTGCACTGGGATAAGCAGGACCACAGGAGGCCGTCAGGCGGTGATCCGATTTCGGAGCCTGCCTTCATCGAGCAATATTCTGACCGTCCGCGCTGCGTTTTGGCGCATCTCGACCGCGGCGTGATCGGAGTAAAAGGCATTGTGCGGGGTTATCACCAACCGTCCCGCGAGCCAGTCTTCACGTTTGCGCCAGGCCGAAAGCAGCGGATGGTCGCCCGGCGGTTCCTGCATCAGCGTGTCAATCGCGGCCGCTGCCAGGTGGCCGCTTCTGAGGGACGCTTCAAGCGCATCGAGATCGTCAATAAGTTCGCCGCGCGCCGTATTGACCAAAATGGCTCCGGGTTTCATCCGGGCAAGTCCGTTGGCGTCGAGCATGCCGCGTGTCTCCTCCGTGGCTGGACAGTGGAGCGTGAGGATATCCGAGCGCGCGAAAAGATCGCCCGCATTGTCGACACGCTCGTATCCCATCGCCTTTTCGTGACCAGGCGGTTGGCCGGGATCATAGCCGAGGATGCGAAAGCCGAAGGGCTTCAGGCGGTTGACGACCGCCGTTCCGATCCGTCCGACACCGACGACGCCCACAGTGGCCCGGTTTGAACGGGAAAGCGGCTTGAGGCTGTGGACTTGCCATCCGGATCGATAGCCACGGGCGCGGGCATCATGTTCCCAGAGCCGTCTTTGCAGGGACAGGATCATCGCGACCGCGTGGTCGGCAACTTCCTCGGTGCCATAATCCGGGTTGTTGGCGAAGGGGATGCCGGCGGCCGCCAAGGCCTCGATATCGATCTTCTCGTAACCGACGCCGTAACGCACGACGCCCCGGCAGCGGGTCAAATGCGCGATGCTTCGCGGCCCGAGCCGTGCGCCCCAGACCATCAGGGCATCGAGCCGGGCGAGGCGATCGGCAGCGAAAAGCGTTTCATCCGTGGTGGCGAAGAAGTCGATCTCGACATCCTGGCCGAGCACCTCGGCCTCGAGGTCCGGAGAGCCGATCATGTGGTCGGTGATTCCGACCACATATTTTCTCTGTTCTGTCATTCGGAGGAAGAGCCGCCTTGAATTGTTGATCCCTTGGTCATGCCAACCGTCCCACCTCTTCAATGCTCAGCGAACCCGGCTTGCCTCCATCGCGTGCGAGTTTTGCCGCCGCTCGTTGAAAGGCCGCGTTGAGGGGTGCGGCCACGCCGTGAAGACGTCCGAGCCGCACGATCTCACCGTTCAGGTAGTCAACTTCACTTGACGTGCCGCGCACGAAGCTCTGCCATGTCGATTGCTGGCCGCGTTCGATGCCGCTGTCTTCGGCGACGCGCCAGCCTGATATGTCGATCGCCCGTTCCGAAGGGGCCGCCAGATCGTATCCCGCCGCCTTCAGGACGGTGCGCGCTTCTTCTGCCAATTCGGCGCCGGCTTTTGCGCGCACCTCCGGTGTGCCGGCGAAAAGCTCGACTGCGTTAGTCGCATTGTGCTGCAGTTTGGCGGCCTTCCAGCGGCGGATGTCTGCACGCGCTTCGGCCAGATATCCCGCCTTCGTCAGGTCGGAGACAACAGCCGATGCGGTATCGTCCAATCCGTGCGGATAGCGTCCGAGCGTGACAATGCCGACATTCGGTTCACCGCCGACGACGACCTCACCGGTCACGGTATAGCGCGCGGGAATGAGAATACTGGCCGCATAAACACGATGGAAGCGTCGCAGCGCGATATCCTCGGCCGCCAGCCCGTTTTGGAGCGTGACCAGCGGCAGATCGGATGCGAGACCTGCGCCATCCACATCGCGCCAGGCCCAGAAATCGGTTGCCGCTTCGACATCCTGCGCCTTGACTGTGAGGATCAGGATATCGTCCGGCTTCAGAACGGGCGGCGTTGCGGTGTCGACCGCATTGAGCTGAACCACCCGGGTTTCCCTCGGGCGGCGATAGGAAAGGCCATGGGCGGCGATATGAGCGATCTGAGCGCCGCGTCCCACCAGAACGTAAGGAATGTCGTGGGTTTCGAACTCGGCGGCAAGGCTTGCGCCGACCGCGCCGGCGCCGATGATGATGTAGCGTGTCATGTTCGTCCACTGCGAGTTGGCCGGGGGGCCGAAGGGGAAGGTGGGAAGGTCATCAGGTGAGGTCCGTCCCCGTCGCGTCAGGCTGTTTTAAGGACGGGGACGCCTGTCGAATAGCTCGATAGGGCGGTCTCATCCCGGTTCCACCGGTCGAAGGCGGCGCGCCCCAGAATGGAAATCGATACGTCTTCCTGCGGAGCATGGACGAGCACGGACTGGATGTCCCGGAAATGCCGTTCAAGCCCCAGGTCGGCGCTCAGGCCCGGATTGCCGATGCCGCGCACCGCGATCTGGACTGCCTCGCGCAACTGCCGGCCGGCAATGAGCCGGGCTCTTATGAATTTTTCCGCGTCACTTTGGCCGGCTTCGAGCGCGCCAAAAATGATCTGGCGGGCGCCGGAGACAAGCAGGTCGATTTCGCCCGAAAGCGTCACGAAACGCTCCGTGCGGGCAATGGGATGGCCGAGATTGGTCGGCACCCGCTCATGCGCGAAGCGGATGAAGGCGGCCTGCGCGGCTTCCGCCACGCCGAGATAGAGCGCGGTCAGCGCCAGCGTGAGCGCCGCATGGGCGCGATTGTCCTGTTGGGCAACTGTGGCGTCGGTGAGATCAAGCACGTCCTCTGCCGGGATCTCGACGTCGGTATATTCGACGTCGTGCGAACCTGTGGCGCGCATGCCGAGGCTGCTCCAGTTTTCGATCACGCGAATGCCAGGCAGTCCATTCGGCACGACGAAGGTTCCAACCCGCGTTGGGGTTTCATCGGTATGCGCCCAGACGAGGAAATGCGTGAGACCATCCGCGCCGGTGACGAAGCGCTTGCGACCGGTGATCGACCAGCCGTTGGCCGTGCGGCGGGCGCGCGTTGCCGGCAGACCGCCGCGCGCCGGCGACCCCAGTTCCGGCTCGACGCGGGCGGCGTTGAGCAGCAGCGGACGCTGCTTTCCCTCCGCCAGCAGCCTGATGTAGAGATCTTCCGGCCAATGGTTTTTTCCGGCCTGGCCGAGATGGTTGAAAATTGTCATGGCGCTGATGAGCGCGACCGACGGATCGCCTCGCCCGAGGGCGGCTAGGATGTGAGCCGTGTCGGCAAGGTTGGCACCTCCTCCGCCGTAGCGGACGGCGACAGTGCTTTCCAGAAGGCCGCTTTCATGAACGGCACGAATGCCCGTCCATGGAAACTGACCGGTACGATCCGCTTCCGGAGCGGCCTCGGCTAGAACCCGCGCGGTTGCGTTCAGGACGCTTGTGTCATGGGGCATGTCGTTGAAGCCTTCTGATGGAAGCCCGAGCGATATCCTCCGACGCGATGAAGACAGCGTCGCCTGCTCGTTCTGGGATTGAATGCATGGTCCAACCGTACCGGACCGTGATCATCAGGCGGCCGTCTTCTTTTTGGTCTCTTCTCGCTCGCGGATGCCGTCACGCACCAGCGGCAGGATGTAGCGGCCATAATCGACGGCATCGTTGTAATTGTCGTAGCCGCGGATCGAGATCAGGTCGGCACCAAGATCGATATAATCGAGGATGGAATCAGCGATGGTGCGTGGCGAACCCACCAGCGCGGTGGTGGCGCCGCTGGCATTGGTGGCGGTTACTGTCGGATACCACAGGGCGCGGTCCTGCACATGGCCGCGTGCAGCAATGTCCAGCAGCCGCTGAGAGCCAACATTGGCCGGACGCGGAGCCGAAAGCGGCGCACGGCTCAAACCTTTCTCGCGGTTCTCGTTCAGCCGGTCCAGAACCTTATGTGCCTTCGCCCAGGCCAATTCGTCGGTCTCGGCCACGATCGGCCGGAAGGTGACCCAGATGCGCGGGCGATCCGTGCGGCCAGCCTTGGCGGCTTCGTCGTAAATCCGGTCGATCTGCTGCTTGGTTTCAGCAAGCGGCTCACCCCATAGGCCGAAGATATCGCACAGCGAACCGCCGATCCGGTAAGCCGCATCCGACGAGCCGCCGAGCGAGATGGGGATGAGGCCCCTGGTGGGACGCACGGCGCTGCGGAACTGCTTGAACTGATAATACTTCCCATCGAAATCAAAGGGTTCGGTCGACGTCCAGGCCAGACGCAAGATGCGAATATATTCCTCCTGCCGCTCGTAACGCTCTTCCTTATTGAGGAAGTCGCCTTCACGCGCCTGCTCCTCGTCGCTGCCGCCGGCGATGAAGTGAACGACGACGCGCCCGCCGCTCAACTGATCGAGCGTCGCCAACGATTTCGCCGCAACCGTCGGATAGACCGTGTTCGGACGTAGGGCGACGATGATGCTGAGCTTTTTCGTATGTGCGAGGATCGTCGCTCCAAGCGTGAACGGATCGAAGGAGGACGAGGAATAGGGGATCAGCGTGTAGTTGAAGCCGTAATCGTCGAGCGCCCGTGCGTATCGCTCCAGAAAACGCGCATCGACCGGCGCGTCGGGAATAGGGTTGAGGTCATTGGAGGCATTGGCGAAGCTTGCGCTGATGAATTCCGTGGCCATGTGAGCGTTTCTCCCGGGGTTGCCGAACATGCCTTCACGTTATGGCGTGACAAATCCCATAGGAAGACAGGTCTTTCTTTTTCTACTAAAACTGTAGAAAATATTCGCGCGTCGCAGCCTGGTGGGGAAGAGTTGGTCACCTTCTCCATTGAAAACCCTGATGGCTGCTCCAGCCGCAATGGCGACGCTCAACCGCTGGCATCAGTGTGGTTCAAATGGTAGGCGACCAGCCGAGGTTGGGGGCCACCGTGTCTGCCAGGTCCGTCAGCAGCCGCACGTTTTCGGCAAGGTCGAAGGCGGGGGGAAGGAAGAGCACAAGCTCATCGGCGGAGGCAAGGCCTGGGTCGTCAAGCACGGCCTCAAGCACCTGGTCGGGCGTGCCTTGGAAGACCGGGGAGATCTGGATGCCGGGCGGCTGATTGGCTGGCGCGGCCGGCGTCAGCGCCCCCTTGGGACGGGACGCGGCAATTCCCTGGGTGCGGCGCTCGAGGTCGTAGGCGGCATACTTCTCCCGAAGCTCGGCCGTGGTGCCGACCAGGATTGAGGCGGCAACGGCGACTGGCGGCGGTTGGGTGTTCCACGTCTCGCGCCAGGTCGCACGGAAAGCCGCGATGCAGCGAGCCTGATACTCCCCGAAGGTTTCGCCCTCGTCGTGGTCGTGCTGCACAGTGCCTGAGATGAGCCCGATTCCGAGCTTGGCAGCCTGCACCGCCGAATCCAGACTAGCCGAGCCCTGCCTGATCCGCGAGCGCAGGGTCGGGCTGTGCGGCGTCACCCGCAGTTCAGTACCCTCCGGGGCGCCTTGGCCTTGCCCAGCGACGGTGTGGAGAACCTCAGCCGAGATCGCGGCGAGGAAGCGCGCCTGACGGCGTTTGGCTTCCGTCCGGGCATCGGTGTCTGCCGTACCGAAGACGGCGTCGAACGCCGCATTGGCGCCCGTCGAGATGGCCAGCTCCAAGCGGCCGCCGATCAAAAGGTCGGTCGTGCCGGCCGCCTCGGCGAGCAGGATGGGGTCCTGGTAGCGCATCGGGATAACAGCCGAGCCGAGCGTGATATGCCTGGTATGCTGGCCGGCCGCGGCGAAGAACGGAAGCGGTGACGACAGGTAGTGGTCGAAGTGCCGTTGGTAGGCCCAGCCCGACTGATAACCCAGCCGCTCGGCGGCCTTGAACAGCTCGATCCCGTCGCGTAGCCCCTGCGCCGGCCCGGCGTCGTCGTTGAAGGACACCCGGGTGTTGAAGCCGAGCCGCTGTTTCGGACGGAACGGCGCGGGCTGAGGGATGGCAGGCGCGGCGATGGTCATGCGATCTTTTCCTCGTTGACGAACCACTGCGGTCTGGGGTGTGGCGCGCGGGCGATAGCAGCGGCGCCTGATGGGATCGATTCCAGCAGCGAGCGTGTGTACGGCTCCCTGGGGCGTTCGAAGATGTCGGTGACGGTCCCATGCTCGACGATGCGCCCGCGCTGCATCACCGAAACCGTGTGGGCGAGCTGGCGCACCAGAGCCAGATCGTGGGAGACGAAAACATAGGTGAGGCCAAGCTTGGCTTGCAGCGAGAGCAGCACCTCGACGATATCGGCCTGGACGCTGACGTCGAGCGCGGAGGTGGGCTCATCGAGCACGATGACGTCAGGCTTGAGCACCAGCGACCGGGCGATGGCCACGCGCTGGCGCTGGCCACCTGACAAGGCTTCCGGCTTGCGGGAAAGCAGGTGTTCGCCGAGCCCGACATTGGCCAGCGCTTCGCGGACCTGCTCGGCCCGCTCCTCGCGGGTGCCGATCTTGAACCGGTCGAGCGGTTCGCGCACCAACTGCTCGACTTTCCAGGTCGGGTCCAGTGAGGTGAACGGGTTCTGATAAACGAGCTGAAGGTGGCGCCATACCGCGCGCAGGGACTCTGGCGAGCGACCGGCGAGCTGCTCGCCGGCGACGGCAATATTGCCGATGTCGGGTTGCTCGAGCCCGAGCAGCAGCCGGATTGCCGTCGTCTTGCCCGAACCGGATTCGCCGACCAGCGCGTGTGTGGTGCCAGCCGGGACGGCAAACGACACCTCATTGACGGCCGTCAGAACCTTGCCGTCGACCGTGAAGGTCTTCGTGACGCCGCTGACTTCGATCTTCGGTGCCTTGTCGGCTTTGGTTCCGAGGAAACGGAAGCCGGGATCGCGCAGCGCACGGTAGCGATCGGGGTTGAGGGCCGGGACGTCGGCATGCAGCTTCCTGGCGTATGCCGAGGAGGGCGCGGAGAAGACGGAAGCGGTGCTGCCGGCTTCCTGGACGACGCCGTCCTTGAGCACCACCAGGGAGTCCGCCCGCTCGGCGGCGATCGCCAGGTCGTGGGTGATGAGAAGCAGGCTGATCTCAAGCTCGTGCTGCAACTTGGAAAGCAGGTCGAGGATACGCTTCTGGATCGTGACGTCGAGCGCCGACGTCGGCTCGTCCGCGACCAGCAGCGACGGCCGTGGCAGGACTGCAAGGCCGATCAGCACGCGCTGCAGCATGCCGCCGGAGAGCTGGTGCGGGTAGGAGTCGTAGACCCGTTGGAGATTGTCGAGCCCGACCTGGGCGAAGGTCTCCAGGATGAGCGCCTTGCGGATTGCCTTATTGGGCTCGTCGACGAGTGCTGCCGCCTCCATCGCCTGGGCGCCGATCGTCCGCACCGGGTTGAGCGAGTTGCCGGGATCCTGCGGGACGAACCCGATCGCCCGTCCTCTGAGCGGCCGGAAACGGCGCTCCGGGAGTCCCAGTATCTCCTGGCCGTCGAACTCGACGCGGCCGGCAGCGCGTCCACCGCTGGGGAGCAGCCGCAACACCGCCCGGGCGATGGTCGATTTGCCCGAACCCGACTCGCCGATGAGGGCGAGGCTCTTGCCGCGGCCGAGTTGAAACCCGACGTTGCTGACGACTTCGTGCGGCCCGTAGGAAACCGACAACCCGTCAACCCGGAGCAGAGGGGCTGATCGCTGGAGCGGCAGCCCGGTGGCGTCTGTGTGGGCGAAAAGCTCAGTCAGTCTGTTTTGCGAAGCCATCGGCTGATCCTGTTCACGGAGAGGACGGTTGCGATCGTGACGAAGGCGGGGGCGTAAACCAGCCACGGCCATTTGAGGTAGTCCTTGCCGATCGAGATCAGCAGGCCCCAGTCGGAGGCCGGCGGCGGGTCGCCGTAGCCGAGGAAAGCGAGACTGGCGATCACCAGGATCGAGTCGCCGAACTGCAGCACCGCAAGCGGCAGCACCGAGCGCGAGGCGTTCGGCAGCACGTGACGCCACAGGATGTGCCAGCGCGACCCGCCGAGCAGAAAGGAGGACTCGACGAATGTCGCCTGCCGGGTCTTGATCACCTCCGAGCGCATCACCCGGGCGAAGAGGGCGACCGCCGAAACGCCGGTTGCAATGGCGGCGTTGGTGGTGTCGAAGCCGATCGCGGTGACGACGATGACGGCCAGCAGGAATTTCGGAATAGCCAGCAGAACGTCGACGAGGCGGGCGAACAGGGTGTCCACCCAGCCGCCGAAGAAGCCGGCCAGGAGGCCGATGAGGCCACCGGCGACAACGCCGATGACGACGGCGATCAGCGCGCTCGCCACCGAGGAGGCCGTGCCGTAGACGACGCGGGTGTAGAGATCGCGGCCGAGGTGATCGGTGCCGAACCAGTGCGCCGCGCTGGGGCCGAGCAGCTTTTGAGCGGGAACGCCGTTGACCGGGTCATAGCTGGTGAACAGGCTCGGAGCGAGAGACCAGGCGATGGCGAGCGCGACGATAGCGAAGGACAGCGCGACGATCGGCGGTAGGCGTAGCGCCGTCAGCCGGCTGATCGCCGCGACATGCGAGGCAGAGGAAGCGGAGGCGAGGGTCATGGCGTCACCGCCTTGGAAATGCCGATGGAGCCTTCGTCAGCCGTGGTTGGACGGCGCTCGGGAGCGCCAAGAAGCTTTACGCGCGGGTCGAGCAGTGGGTAGGTCAGATCGGCGATCAGGTTGACGATCACGAAGACCACCGCTGCCAGCGAGACGACCGCCTGCAGGACGGGCAGGTCCTGCGTGCTCACCGACCGTTGCACCAGGCTGCCGAGACCGGTGCGTCCGAACACCGTCTCGGTGATCAGCGAACCGCCGAGCAGTTCGCCGATGGTGAGCGCGATAACGGTGATAACCGGCAGCGACGACGGCTTGAGCAGGTGCTTGGCGAACAGGCGCATTTGCCCGAGGCCGCGACCCCGGGCGACGGCGGCGTATTCCTGCCCGGACTCATGATCGAGATTGGCGATGAGCACTTCGGCGATTTGCGCGGAGATGGGGATGCCGAGCGCGATGGCCGCGAAAAGCGTCGCCCAGAAGCTGTCGGGCTCGATCACGCGAAAGACGCCGAGCTGGAAGCCGAAGAGATGGATCAGCACCAGGCCGATCACAAAGTTCGGCACCGACAGGAACAGGGACGGGAAGCCGCGCAGCAGGCCCTGACCGAACCGTTTTGGCAGAAACTGCGTGCCATAGGCGATCACCGCCGACAGCAGCAGCGCGACGACGAGGCCTGCGGAAGCAAGGACCAAGGTCGACGGCAGCACCTCGGCGATCAGGGTCGACACGGGCCGGTTGGTTCGCATCGACAGGCCGAGATCGCCGGTCACGAATCCGGAAAAAGATGTCCACAGCTGGACCGGGATCGGCTTATCCAGGCCCTGGGCGGCGATGATCTCCTTGATCTCATCCGGTGTGAAGCCATTCTGAGGATTGTTCAGGACATTGGTGATCGGGTCGCCGGGCAGGATGCTGACGACGACGAAGGTGAAGACATAAGCCAGCAGGATCACGACGATCGCCTGCACGAGGCGTTTTGCGGCGTAGTTGAGGTAGGCTTTGCTCATGCCGTCACCTTCTTAAGTTGCTCGGTTGAATTGCGGGTTATTCGCTCTTCGTGGCCGTGTAGTAGCTGGCATAGGCGACGCCGTTGTAGACTTCGCCCTTGAGCTTCGGAGACTGCACGTAGATCCGCTGGACGATCTGTGTGCGCGGGATGAAGTAACCCTGATCGAGGATGTATTTCTGTAGTTCGTCGAGGAGCGGTTTGCGGCTTTCGATGGAACCGGCGCTGGCGATCTTGTCACGGAGTTCGTTGAGCGTCTTGTCGCTCTCGTCGAGGGCGAACCAGTTCTCGCCGTTGTTGGCATTTGTCAGGATACTGGCGACGGTGCCGGCGTCGATGAAGCTGCGCGTCACCTCATAGGCCGGCACGGCCGGGCTGCCGTATTTGACCTTCTGGCCGTAGGTGACGACGTCGTAGGAACGGATAGCGACTTTCCAGCCGATCTTGCCGAGCTGCTGGGCGATAAGCTCATCGACCGATTTCGAGGTTGCGAGGTAGGGGTTGGAATGCAGCGTCAGCACCAGCGGCTGGCCGTTCTTGGTGCGGATGCCGTCCGCGCCCTTTGTCCAGCCCGCTTCGTCGAGGAGCTTCTCGGCCTTTTCGGGGTTGTAGGCCAGCAGGGCGCTTTGGTCGGTCGCTCCCGGCACGTTGCTTTGGATGAAGGAGGTCGCCAGTTTCCAGTCTGACGTATAGACGGTGTCGATGATCTCCTGGCGATTGATGCCGGCCTGGAGGGCCTGGCGTACTTTCACGTCATCGTAGGGCGCAAGCTTGGTGTTGACAGCCCAGCCGTTCACGAAGCCGAGATAACGTGGTGTCGCGGTGGTGAAGCCTTCTGCCTTGAGAGACTCCAGCTCCTGCGGCGAGGCGTTGTAGGCGACGTCGGCCTGGCCGGACTGAACCGCAGCCACGCGCAGCGACGGCTCGGACACCAGCTTGTAGGTGATCGTGTCGAGATAGGCCGGGCCGGTATGGCCGACCGCGGCGGGACCCCAGTTGTAGTCCTTGCGCTTGACCAGCTTGACGAAGTCGCCTTCCTTCCAGGAATCGACCACATAGGGGCCGCTGCCGGCGGTCTTGCTGAGGTCGGCCTGCTGGGCGGCAGGCTGCGCGAGGGTCTTGGGGGAGATCAGGATCGAGCCGTGGTAGCCGAGGGTCGGGATGAAGCCGAGTGTCGGCGCCTTGAAGAAGACCTTCACGGTAGCCGCGTCCACTGCCTCGGCGTGGTCGTAAGTCTTCGGGAAGAGACCGATCGGGTTGATGCCCTCGCTCTTGCGGCCGGCGTACCAGATGTCGAGGTTGGCGACGACGGCCGACGCATCGAGCGGGGTGCCGTCGGAGAAAGTCACGCCGCTCTTCAGGTGCAGGGTGAACTCGGTGGCCTTGTCGTTCTGCTCCCAGCGCTCGGCGATCCAGGGGCTGACCTTGCCGTCAGCATCGACGTAAAGGAGCTTATCGGTCACATGGCCCCAGATGTGGCCCTGGAAGCTGGAGATGGCGCTGTTGTTCGGGATCCAGGTATCGCCCAGCGAGTCGATGAGGAAGGTGATGTCACCGCCGTTGTGTGGGCTATCGGCACTCAGAGCCGGATTGAACTCCGCCGTTACCACCAAGGCGGCGATTGCCAGTGCGGACGTGGCGATCAGCAGGCGACGCCGGGGAAGGGAGAACGGGGAAAAGCGTTCGATCATAATGCGGTCCTGTATTGTTTGCCAAGGAGATCACGACGCATAGCCTAAGCAGGGCAACAGGAGGGAGAAAGACCAGTTGTTCTTTTTCTACTAAATTTATGGATTATTTTGTTCGGTTTCTGCGTGTGTGTGGATCAGCTTTTCCGGGCTTGTCGCGATATGTCTGCGAACTTCATTCCCTCGAAGATCCGCACCGGCGGCAGTTCGCCGGCGAACCGCTCCGCCTCCACCCTGGTAAGCTGTCCGGTCGAGCCCTGGGCCAATTGCGAGGTTCCGACGTCGCGGGTGAGGATATTCGGGTTGCCGTGGATGCACATGGACTTCTCGGCGGTCGGGTCGTTCGGTTCGAACCACGCACCCGTCGCAAGCTGCATCACGCCCTGTCGCACGTCCTCGCTTATCACCGCTGCCGCTAGGCAGCTGCCGCGGGCATTGAACAGCCTCAGAATGTCGCCATCCGAAATGCCGCGTTCGGCCGCGTCGGCCGGGTTGATGCGGACTGGTTCCCGGCCTTTGATCTTGGTGGAACGACTGAAATCGCCATAGTCCAACTGGCTGTGCAGCCGCTGATGCGGCTGATTGCAGACCAGATGGAGCGGGTAGTTGCTTGCATCGCCCTCTGCCTCCATCTTGGGGCGATACCATCGCGGATGGCCGCGGCAATCGTCGTAACCGAAGCTCTCGATCGTCTCGGAAAAGATCTCGATCTTTCCGGATGGCGTCTGCAGCGGAGATCCGGATGGATCATCGCGGAAGGCGCGCGCCGGTCCACCGTCGTCAGGCTTCAGCGGCAGGCGTATCTCTCCGCGTTCCCAGAACGTCTCGAAGTCGGGAGCTTCGTGTCCACCGGCTATGAGCGCCTCGCGCGTCGTCTCGAAAAGAAAGGCGAGCCATTCCTTGCTGGTGCGGCTTTCGGTGAACTGTTCGGCTCTGCCGAGGCGGCGGGCTATCTCGGAGAAGATGTCATAGTCGTCCCGTGCTTCGCCGACCGGCTCGATCAACTTTTTCATGGCGATCATCAGCGGATCGCGGTCCGCCGCGCCGATGTCGTCCCGCTCGAGCGTGGTGGTCGCCGGCAGCACGATGTCGGCATGACGGGCCGACGACGTCCAGGCCGTCTCATGCACGATGATGGTTTCCGGCCTCTTGAACGCCGCCCGCAGCCTGTTGAGATCCTGATGGTGATGGAATGGGTTGCCGCCCGCCCAATAGACGAGGCGGATGTCGGGATAACGCATCGCCTGACCATTATAGTTGAACGCGCTGCCCGGATTGAGGAGCATGTCGGCGATGCGCGCGACGGGAATGAAATCCGGCACGGCGTTCTTGAATTGACTGAGCGTGGGCAGTGGGACGGCAAGCTGGTGTTTGCCGATATTGCCCAATGCGCCAAGCGAATAGGAATAGCCGCCGCCATCCAGTCCGATCTGCCCGAGCATTGCGGCGAGCACGATGCCCATCCAGACCGGTTGCTCGCCATGCTCGGCACGCTGCAGGGAATGGCTGACGGTGATCAGCGTCCTGGCGCGCGCCATGGAAAGCGCGAGCTTCCTGATGGTGTCTTTGCCGATGCCGCAGATATGGGACGCCCATTCCGGGCTCTTGTCGACACCATCGGTCCGGCCAAGCAGGTAGTCCTCGAAGCGCTCGTAGCCGACCGTATAGCGGTCGAGAAATTGGCGGTCGTGCAATCCCTCGCTGGCAAGCACATGCGCGAGGCCGAGCATCAGCGCTATGTCGGTGCCGGGCAAGATGGGCAGCCATTCGGCGTTCACCTCAGCAGGAAAATCGTCTTTCAGGGGGCTGATGAGGACAAAACGCGCACCGCGCGCGTGCGCGCCATTCAGCGTCCGGGGCACGATATGCGCACTGATGCCGCCGCCATGCACATCCGTGTTCTTGATCGCCATTCCGCCGAAGGCGACGACCAGTTCGCTGCTCCGCTCGATGGCATCCCAGGTGACGCTCTTGCGCTCGAAATGGTCGTAGGGTCCCAAGACATGCGGGATGATGACCATGGCCGCACCCGAGCTGTAGGTGTTGACGGATCTGATATATCCGCCCAGCACATTCAGAAACCGATGGATCTGGCTCTGCGCATGATGGAAGCGTCCGGCGCTCGACCAACCATAGGACCCACCGAACACGGCCTGCGCGCCGAAGTCTGCATAAACGCGCCGAAGTTCCTTCGAAACAAGGTCCAGCGCCTGCGGCCAGCTGACTTCGACATAATCGTCTGCCCCGCGATTTTGCGCGTTGCCGGTGCTGCCTTCGAGCCAGCCGCGCCGGACAGCCGGACGTCTGATGCGCGCCGGACTATGGGCGATCGCGGCGAGATTGCCCAGCAGGGGCGATGGATGCGGGTCGGCCGGATGGGGACGGATTTCAAGCTTTCCATCTTCGTAGCGGCCGGAAAAGGCGCCCCAGTGGGAGCTATGGGGCTGAAACGAACTCATTTGTAAAGCTCCAGGCAAACAAGGGTTTATCAACGGACTGCGGACGTCTATCCGGGCAAGACTTTGCCTGGGTTCATGATGCCTGTCGGATCGATGGCATGCTTGATGACGGCCATGAGATCGACGGCATCGCCATGTTCCCCGCGCAGATAGCCAATCTTGCCGGTACCGACGCCGTGTTCGCCGGTAGAGGTGCCGCCCACCGAGATTGCATGTTGCACCATCTTCTTGTTGATGGCTGCAACCTCATTGAGTTCCGCCTGATTTCCCGGGTCGACAGCGAAGACGACGTGATAATTGCCGTCGCCGACATGGCCGAGAATGGCGGCGGGAACGCTGCAGCCGCGCAGAAGATCACGCGTCTTGAGGATGCAGCTGCTGAGCTGTGAGACAGGGACGCAGACGTCGGATGACCAGCCTTTGGCATGCGGGCGCTGGGAGACGACCGCGTAGAACGCGTTGTGACGCGCCTTCCACAGCCGGTTGCGCTCTTCAGGTGCGTTTGCCCATTCGAAATCCTTGCCGCCATTCTCCTCGACGATCGCCTTGACCATTTCGACCTGCTCCTGAACCCCAGCCGGAAAGCCATGAAATTCGAAGGCGAGCGTGTCCTCGATCTTCAGCGACAGATTGGAATAGGCGTTGACGGCCGCGATCAGGCCGCGGTCCATCAACTCCATGCGGGCAACCGGAATGCCGAGCTGCACGACCGCAATCGCCGCATTGACCGCCTGCTCGACGCTTTCGAACGAGCAGAGCGCTGCGGAAATCGTCTCCGGGATGCCGTAGAGCCTGAGCGTCACCTCGGTAATGATGCCGAGCGTACCCTCGGAACCGACGAACAGTCGGGTCAGATCGTAGCCGGCTGACGACTTGCGCGCCCGGCCGCCGGTGCGGATGACCTGGCCGCTCGGCAGCACGACGGTCAGTGACAGGACGTTTTCGCGCATGGTGCCGTAGCGCACGGCGTTCGTCCCCGATGCCCGCGTCGAGGCCATGCCGCCGATCGAGGCGTTGGCGCCGGGATCGATCGGGAAAAACAGGCCCATATCGCGCAGATGCGTGTTCAATTGCTCGCGGCTCACACCGGCCTCGACGGTGCAATCGAGGTCCTCGGCGCTGACGCGGACGATCTGCGACATGCGTGAAAGATCGATCGAGACACCGCCGCGCACCGCCGTCAGATGGCCTTCGAGCGAGGTGCCTGCGCCAAACGCGATCACCGGCACGTCTTCAGCCGCGCAGAGCCGGACGATCTCGGCCACGTCCTCGGTGCTTTCCGCAAACACGACAGCATCCGGGATGGCGGGCGTGTGGTGGGATTCACCGCGGCCGTGCTGTTCGCGCAAGGCCTGCGAGATGGAGAAGCGATCGCCGAAACGGATGCGAAGCGTTTGCGAAAGAGCGGGAGAAAGAACACTCATTTGCCGCCTCGACGCTCTTCAGGAATGACGCGGCTAGGGTTATCCGGATGCGCCGCCAGCCATTCGGTGGGGATGATGGACATGGAGTGCTCCGGATGATGCTCTGGCCGGGGACGAACGGGCCGATGCTGTTGGCGCCGGCCTGCTCGATGATCCATCAGGCGGCGATCTTGTCGCCGTTGAGATGGCGCTCGAGGAATGGCAGGCTGTCCTGTCCCCAGTACAACTCATCTTCGTATCGGAAGGTTGGAAGCCCGAAGACACCGGCAGCCTTGGCGGTCTCGGCGTTCGATTTCCAGATCGCCTGCACGTCCTCGGCCTGAGCACGCTGCTCCAGAACTGCACCGTCGAACCCTGCCTTATCCGCAATTGCGCGACGAACCTCGGCTCGGCCGATGTCCTCGCCACGTGTCCAGAAGGCCTCCTGAAGCGCCTTTGTCAGTCTGAGCCAGTCTTGCCCCGCATCGATGGCGGCAATGACCATGAAACCGGCGGGGGTCGGGTCAGAAAGGGCGGCGCGGTTTTCGAAGTTCAGCGTTTTACCCCGCAGCGCGGCCCAACGTTTCAGGTCCTTGACCCAATAGGCGCGGCGCGCTTGCGGCCGGTTGCGGGAATAGATCGCGCCATTGTCCTCGATCAATGGGATCACATAGGGGTGGATCGATGCCCCATGCTCGGAGGCGAGCGCCGCAAACGGCTCGAGGCCGATAAAAGCCCAGGGAGAGCCAATGCCGAAGAAGTAATCGATGGTCTTTGTCATGTTCCGTTCTTCTCAAGAGATCTGGTCGAGTAGATTGCCGCGTCGAATACCGATAGTGCGCAGTCCCGGGCGACGAGAACGGCCTGGGGATCGCGTCCGACCGCCACCGTGGCAAGGGCGCCTTCATAGAGAAGGGAAAGGTGAGCAGCCGCCTGGTCGGGCTTGACATCGGCCCTCGACAGGATGGTGCGAAATATGTCCCTCACAACCTTCTTGTGCGTTCGCGCGACGGTGAGGACGCGTTCGGAATCGCCGTGCTCGGCGACGGCAAGTGCAAAGGCGCAGCCCCGAAACTCCGGGCTGTCGGCCTTTTCGTACAAGCGCTCGAAAATCAGTTTGATCTGATCCCTCGGCGTGCTTGCCGCATCCAAAACCTCCTGTAGCGAACGAATGACGCGGTCGTGGCGATCCTGGAGATAGGCTGCCACAAGGTGGTCCTTGGATGGGAAGTGTCGATAGAGGGTCGCCTTGGCAACGTTTGCCTCTTCGATGATTCGATCTATGCCGACGGCGCGAATACCTTCGCTATAAAAAAGCGCGCTGGCGGCGGTAAGGATCTGATCTGATATAGGCTCTTTCATTGGATCGCTTCGGGTTGGGAATGTATCATGGGATCAGCAAGCCCATATCATCAGGTCATTGCAAGTGTTCTGCCGAGGTTGGCTGCATTGTTTCGCGATCGATGGTGTCGAGCGGACCAGAAACCGAGGGGGCGAAGGCTTGGCCATGCTGCGTCCGACCGGTAGGCTCCTAAGGTGCAAGCCATTTTTGTTTTTCGTCTTCCTTTCAAGCGGGACTCCCCATCGACCGTCGACAGATGATTCCGCTCGATTTGCAATGTGGAAGCTAGAGGCTTGAGGGATTATGAGAAAGACAGGTCGTTCTTTTTCTACTGAATTTGTGGAAAATGTTTCGTCCACGGCTCTCGCAGACAGCTGACTTTTTCGTGGCGATAGGTGGCAACCTCATGTGTCCATCTATCTCTCAGGTCGGACAGTTTGGGCGTGGCCGCGGCTGCAATCTTGTCTGCCTCTGCTATGGGGAATAGGCTGACGGGATGATCAAACAGGTTCTCTTTGTCCAAGGCGCCGGCGAAGGCGTTCATGACCACTGGGACAACAAGCTCGTGGCGAGCCTCGAGCGCGAGCTCGGTGGAAATTATGTTGTCCGCTATCCCCGAATGCCCGGCGAAGACAATCCCAGCTTCTCTGCGTGGAAGTCTGCGCTGATGAGGGAATTCGCCTTGTTGGAAGATGGCGCAATGCTCGTGGGCCATTCGTTCGGCGGCACCATCTTGATGCATGCGCTTGCCGAGCAGCCGCCGACACCGAGGTTGGGCGGGCTATTTCTCATCGCCGCACCCTTCATCGGCGAAGGCGGATGGCCGAGCGATGACATCGGCGGTGCCGAGGATTTCTCGGGGTCCCTTCCGCCCGGCCTTCCCGTCCATCTCTATCATGGGATTGATGACGACGAGGTGCCGACGGCTCACGTCCATTTCTACGCGAAAGCGATTCCGCACGCCGTGGTGCGCACGCTCGAGGGCAGGGATCACCAGTTCAATGATGACATGAGCGAGGTCGCCTGGGACATCCGTTCGTTGGGTTAGGCTTCTGCTCAGACAATTCTAGCAAACACCACGCGGGAAAGCTTGTTTCCCAGCGCAGCCGCTCTATGTCCTCTCCCGTTTCAGCATGAGATCTGCAGGCAGTATTCACCGTAAAACCGGGCGCCGACGGCGTTGTCCGCCGGCCGGCTTTGAAGGAGCTGAGCAATGAAAATTCTCATGGTTCTAACATCGCATGATCAACTGGGAAACACCGGCAGGAAGACGGGCTTCTGGCTCGAGGAGCTCGCCGCCCCTTACTTTGTTTTCCGTGGCGCCGGAGCCGACATCACGCTCGCTTCGCCGAAGGGCGGCCAGCCTCCACTCGATCCGAAGAGCAACGAGCCGGCCTTCCAGACGGAAGACACGCGGCGGTTCGAGCGCGACCAGGCGGCAACGGCTGCGCTCGCCAACACCTTGAGATTGTCCGACATCAACCAGGCGGACTATGACAGCGTGTTCTTCCCCGGCGGGCACGGTCCGCTTTGGGATCTGACGAACGACCGCAACGCTCTGTCGCTCATCGAGGATATGCTCGCGGCGGGAAAACCCGTGGCGCTCGTTTGCCACGCACCAGGTATCCTGACGAATGTGAAGGCGCCGGATGGAAAGCCCATCGCCAAGGGCCGGACGGTCACGGGTTTCACCGATTCCGAAGAAGAGGCGATGCACCTGGTCGAGGTCGTTCCCTACCTGCTCGAGGATGTATTGAAGGAGCAGGGCGCAAAGTTTTCGAAGACGGCGGATTGGGGCGTGCATGTCGTCCAGGACGGCCTGCTGATCACCGGTCAAAACCCGGCTTCGTCAAAACAGGGCGCCCGGAGGCTTCTTGAGGCCTTGAGAAAGCAGGACGCGGCTTAAGGGCTTAAGCCCTGGGCACGACGGCTGCCCTGGAGGTCGAGATCTCCTCATTCGGCTTGTGCCGACGCCGGCCGCAGGTGCGTCTCGACGACGTCTGCAGCACGGCGGCGGCGAGCCAACGTTCAAACACGGGATGAAAGGCGCCTGACATGATGGGGAAATATACGGGACAATGCGCTTGCGGCGCGGTGAGATTTGCCTTCGACACCGACCCGAACTTTGTCGCCAACTGCCATTGCCTGGACTGCAAGAGGGCAACGGGCGGCGAGGCCGCCACGTTCTTCGCCGTACCGCAGGATGATTTCACCGTGATCAGCGGTAGCCCGAAGGCGTTTCACTATGTCGCCGATTCAGGCAAGGGGCTCGACCGCAATTTTTGCCCGGATTGCGGCGCCAGATTGTTCAGCAGCAACCTGGAGAGCTTTCCTGGCCTCGTCTTCGTGACGCTCGGCAGTCTGGATCGGCCCGAGCTCATCAAGCCGGGAGTCGAAATGTTCACCAAGCGGCGGCTCGCCTGGGCAAGGCCGCTCGATCTTCCACAGTTCGACGGCATGCCCGGCTGAGCCGCGACGCAAACCGCTGCACAGTTTTGCGCGACATGCTTTGAGCAATTTTTCTTGAAGAAAAGTTCCATCCGGTGTCGGATCGATCAGCCCACGCCCGTCCTAGGTTCGTCCATTCCGTCCATTCAAAAAGGATCACGACCATGCCGAGTACCATACGCCTGCACCGCGTTCTGGCGACCAGCCCGGAGAAAGTCTACCGCGCATTCCTGGAGGCGGACGCGCTTGCCAAGTGGCTTCCGCCGAACGGCTTCCTCTGCACCGTGCATCATTCGGAGCCGGTTGTCGGCGGCACGTTCAGAATGTCTTTCCGTAACTTCACGACGGGCAACAGCCACGCCTTCGGCGGCGAATATCTGGAGCTCGTCCCAGGTGAACGCCTGCGTTACACCGACAGGTTCGACGACCCCAACCTGCCTGGCGAAATGGAAGTCACCGTGACACTGAAAAAGGTCTCGGTCGGCACCGAGGTGGACATCGTGCAGGCCGGCGTGCCTGACGTCATTCCGCCCGAGGCTTGTTATCTCGGCTGGCAGGAGTCGCTGCGAAACCTCGCCAGGGTCGTCGAGCCCGACATCCAGGAATAGTCCAAGATCGCGCTGGCCGGGCGGCAACCGCCCGGCACCAGCCGACATCAATGACTGCCGATGCCGCGTTTCGCGAGCGCGTTGCGGGCGGCCGCAGCGCCCCAGTCGTCGGAAAGATCCTGCCCTTCGATCTCGGCTTCGGCGATCGGCGTTGCCCGGATCAGCGGCACCGAGCCGAAAGGCAGGCCGTCGATCCGCCCGGGGGCCTGGCTCAGCATGATCCGGCTCATCGGGCTATAATCCTCGGTCAGCCGGCAGAACAGGATGGCGCCGTGTTTCTCGACATCGCGGGCGACGCGATAGCCGTCCGCCACAAGGTCGCCGATGTTGATCAGCAGGTTTGCCCAGTTTTTGATCCCCTCCGCATTCAGGGTCGCGGGGCCGAATTCCATGAAGAGTTCGCATTCCACGCCGTTCTCCGGCTCGGATATGCCGGCCCAAGGGGTCGACAGCCCGTCGGTGGCAAGCGTCAGCCTGTCCGGCGCCTGGATGGCGAGGATGCGGCGATGCGGGCCGAACCATTTCGTCTGGGCGTGAATGTTGGCCGTTCCGCGCTCGGCCGCAAAGTTCTGAAGCACTGTACCGCGGCTCTGCCAGAAGACGCGCCGCGCAGCGGCTGCGGTTTCGTAGATCGGGTCGTCGGGGGCGCGCGGCACGATCGTCCGATCATAACTGGTTTGGAGCGTGATCTCTCCCCGCATGAAGGGAAACTTCGGCTTCTTCCAGCGTATTAGCACCTTGTTGAAGCGAGGCACCCCTGATGCACCGAGCTTTTCGACGACTTCGGAGATGATATCGAGCGGATGCCTGGAGGCCTCCGGGACATGGTTTCCTTCGGCATCGCGGTAACCGCCCGTCCGGGACGAGTGCCCCGCCTGCATCGTGGTGGCAGTCCATTCGCCACTGACCGCGCCCGCCGGCGCCTTGCCGAGAGCCGGCGCAAGTTCCCGGATCGCATCGTCAATCGAATAGGATGCCACGTCGCCCCTCAGCCTTCGCCCAAAGATTGTATCCCTCGCGGCCGCTCTGCCCGCGAGCAGAAGCTAGAGCGGAGGCGTCGCCGATCAATAGCGAGGTGGAGTGGCGCGAGCAGAGGAGGCGCCCAGGTCCCTGGGCGCAGGAGAAGTTCTTTTACTAGGTGAGGTAAGGTCCGCTGCGCCTATTTGCTTCCGTCGTTCGGCCGCGCCTTGGCGCTGTCGTTGCTGGTCGACGAGGCGGTCTTTCCATCCGGTTGCTGCCCGAAATATGTGCCGCCGAGATGGCCGCCGGCGCTGGTGTTCTTTACCTGCCGTTCGGCGCGTTTCTGGAGTTCACGAACGTTGGTCTTGCTCATTTTCGGCTCCATGTTTGAGGTAGACCTCTGGTCAACCAATGGCGGACAACACGGTTCCATATTTTTTGCGGAGGGCGGGGCCGGGTAGCGGGTTGGGCCTGCTCACCTCTGCTGCGCCAAGCTTGCTTTCGAACGACAGGGCGGCTCACCGGGGAAGAATTCCCGCGGGAACACTTCCTGATCTTTTCGGTTTCCCCTGTTCAACAAGGAGAAACGAAGATGGGCATGACGACACCGAAAGACGGCGCCCCCGGCACCACCGATCAGTCTCCCCGCTGGGAAGGGCCGAAGGGAAATAAACCTCGCGGCTATATGAAGGCCAAGGACGATCCGGATCGCGATCGCGACGCGCATGGCGAAAACAACCGCGATCCCGAGACGAAGACTCTCAGCGATGCGCTGAAGCAGAAGGGCCAATGACATGGCTGATCCCAAAAAAGACGCAGCCGGCCAGTTCGCCAGATCCCAGGCCGACCGGAAAAGCAGCGGTGTGGCCAGCGCCAAACCGACCGTGATCACCGGCTCGGAAGATGCCACGGTGAACAAGAACCCGCCCGGCAAGAAGAAGTCCGGGAAGGATTGGGATATCAACTACGATCCCGCCGCTAGGAACGAGAGCCGGTCGCACTAGCTCCGGCTGTCGCTGCTTCTCCTCACGAGCCAAGCCGCGAGGCATTTCCGTTTTCTCCAGTCAGGGAAATGCTCCAGTTTCATATGTGGACACTGTTCCTACCCACCGAAATAGGCCGGATGGTCGATATCGGCGAGGAGGCCGGGCTGCTTTGGCTCCCAGCTGAGCAGCGCGCGGGTATGCTCGCTCGATGTCGGGACGTCGAAGCCGGCGAACATGCCAAACCAGCCAAAATGCTCGGCCGCTTCTTCCCGTGAGAGCGAGACAGCGGGCACATCGAGCCGCCGGCCGATGACCTCGGCAATCT
This sequence comes from Rhizobium anhuiense bv. trifolii, assembly GCF_024346605.1. Lineage (NCBI taxonomy): Bacteria > Pseudomonadati > Pseudomonadota > Alphaproteobacteria > Hyphomicrobiales > Rhizobiaceae > Rhizobium > Rhizobium anhuiense. The sequence goes on along the minus strand of NZ_CP098803.1, from coordinate 3,263,983 downwards.
GCCTGAAGGGAACTCCCTCTTCTGCGACTGACAGGAACGGGCCACCGACAGCGCCGCGCTCCAGCGCCAGCCGATAGAGCCGGGCGGCATCGAGCCGGTGCACGGCGGGCCAGCGGTTCTGCCCTTCGCCGATATAGGCCGAGACTCCCGTCCGCCGGGCCAAATCGATCAGGATCGGCACGAAACCATGATCGCCATGGCCATGTACTGACGGCGGCAGCCGGACGGTGGCGGCCCGCACGCCACGCGCGACAAGCGATATCGCGGTGATTTCGGAGGCGCGAGGGTAGGTCTGCGACGTTGGCATGGGCGGGTCCTTCTCGGTGCCGGTGCGCCCCGGCGCATGGCCGAGGCCCGCCGTCACCAGCAGCGGCCGGCCGGAACCTTGGAGGGCTTCGCCCAGCGCCTCGATGGCGCGCCGGTCGGCGGCGCAGTTCTCGGCAAATTTCGAGAAATCATGATTGAAGGCCGTGTGGACGACGCCATCCACCTCTGCCGCGCCGCTCTTCAGGCTGTCCAGGTCGTCGAGCGTGCCGCGATGGACCTCGGCACCGGCGGCGGCCAGTTGATCCGCTCCCTTGTCCGAGCGGGTGAGGCCGAGCACCTTGTGGCCGGCGGCGATCAGTTCATCGACGACGGCCGAGCCGACCCAGCCGGTGGCTCCAGTGACGAATACGCGCATGTGATATCTCCAGTTTTTGCCGGAGACACATATCGGCCCTGCCTATATCATGGTAAAATAGTGACATTATCATGGTATAAAGGCTAACAGGATGGGCGAATTCGTCACCTCGGACAATCGGCTCGGTGCCTATTTGAAGGGGCGCCGCGTCAGGCTCGATCCCGCTGCCTTCGGCTTTGCGGGGGAGCGGCGGCGCACGCCGGGTCTGCGGCGCGAGGAGGTCGCGAGCCGCGCCAATATCAGCCCGACCTGGTACACCTGGCTGGAGCAGGGGCGTGGCGGGGCGCCGTCTGCCGACGTGCTCGACCGGATCTCTCGCGCGCTGATGCTGACTGATGTCGAGCGCGAGCATCTCTTCCTCATCGGCCTCGGTCGACCGCCCGAGGTGCGTTACCACAGACAAGAGGGCGTGACGCCGAGGTTGCAGGGCGTGCTTGATGCGCTGGACCCGAGCCCGGCGCTGATCCGCAACGCCATCTGGGACGTGATTGCCTGGAACAGGGCGGCGACGGTGCTTCTAACCGATTACGGCGCGCTGCCGCCGGAAGAGCGCAACGTGCTGCGCTTCATCTTCCTCGATCCGCGCGTACGCGCCGCTCAATACGACTGGGAAAGTGTCGCTCGCTTCGTCGTCGCCGCTTTCCGCGTGGATGCGGCCCGCGCGGGTGCCGCGGCCGAGGTCGAGCCCCTCGTCGACGAACTCTGCCGCAAGAGCCCCGAATTCCTGGCGATGTGGCGCGACAACGACGTGCGCAGCCACGGCGAGGGCGCCAAGCATATCCGCCACCCCATCCTCGGCCCGCTCGCCTTCGAATATTCCGCCTTCCAGGTGGACGGGCGGCCGGATCTCAGCATGGTCGTGTACAACCCGGCGACGGCGGAGGATGCGGCGAAGATCAAGGGATTGGTGGGGTGAGGCTAGGGCAATTCCGTGACGCCTTTAGGCGCGGCATCTTCCGTCGTCCCTAGTGGTTTGGTGTGCAACCCATAAAGCGAAGCATTCATGGCAAAGCTGTGAAAATCTAAAATACTACCTTTGCTGGAAAATTCGTTGACCGTCCCAGTCTCTGCTGCTTTCTTTCCGATAGGCCAAGGCGAATGGGTCTTGAAGGAGATATCCATGACAGAGCTTGCAAAACCTGTGACGGTCGACGATGTCAGCAGCGCTTCCGAGAATGACGTGATCTCAGGCAATCTGCTGGAGAATGATCTGGCCGGGGGCTCCGGCAACATGTTTCTCAACTTCTTCGACGGCGAGAGAGTTCTTGCCAAGAGGGACGGGCAGGTCACCGATATCGAGGGTGAATACGGCACGTTCCACGTCAAGGCCGACGGCTCTTACACCTATACGCTGAACGAGACCGCCAAGGCGGGTTTCCTCCAGGGAATGACGCTGACGGAGACGATCGGCTACAAGATCTCCGACGGTGCCGGCAACACCGATGTCGGCCATTTCACGCTCGACATTCACGGGGTCACGAGCCCGCCGGTCGCGGTCGACGGCGCCTTTTCCTTCCGCGAAGGAAGCGAGATGGCCGGCAACGTGCTCGCCAATGATCACGCGGGAGAGGCCGGCACGCTCTTTCTGCGCTCGGTCGAGGGCACCAGCATTCCTGCCGGTCAGGGGCAGGGGCAGACGACCGACGTGGCGGGTGAATTCGGTATCTTCCATTTCGCGGGCGATGGAAGCTTCACCTACGATCTCAATCCGGCCGTCAAGGCGGGCCTCGACGATGGCGAGCATGTCACGGAGAAACTCCAATATTACAAGGTCTCCGACGGCGCCGGTCACGCGGATGCCGGCGTGATCACCCTGACCGTCGACGGCGCGACGGACGGGAAGTCGTTGAACACCAATCATGTCGAGGTCCAGGCGGATGTGGTGCGCCCCTTCCTGGATCATTACGAACTCCAGGGAGTCGCGGTCGATCCGCTAACGGGCAAGTATTACGTCAGTTCCGGCCACGGTTTCCCGGATGATTCCATGGTGAGCGTTTACGACAACGCCTCGGCATTTGAAGCCGGCAACGCCAGCGGCGCCATCTCCCTCGGCGACTATGACAAGGGCGAATATGACGTCGGCGGAACCTATTTTTCGGTCCGTGGAGGCGAGATCATCGGAAGAACCAACGAGGCGAGAAGCGAGGAGGACCCTTTCCCCGATCAGACCTATCTTGCAAAATGGGATGCCGCCGACGGATCTCTCGATCAGAAGGGTGCTTCGATTCCCGGCCTTATCGGCAAGAATGGCGCGGGTACGTTCGACTGGGGTGGATTCACGACCGTCAATACGATGCAGGATTCGATCGGCATTTACGTCGTCGGCCGCATCAATGATTCCACCTGGCAGGTCTCGAAGATCGACCCCGAAACGTTGAGCCCGATCGAATCCAAGACCTTCGCGGCGGGCGGGCTCGGATACGGCTTTGCCGTCGACGGCACGTTCTTCTTCGGCGATTCCTCCAGCAGCGAGCATATCGGCACGGCCTTCGACTTCGAAACCGGGGTCAAGACAACGGTTGACGTCAACATCGCCATACCGGGAGACGACCTGATCACCAACGTGGTCTATGACTCAGCGGCGGATAATCTCTACCTCACCAACACCGGGACCGACGAAATCGCCGTGGTGCATAATATCTCGGACGTTTTGTTCGCCTAGCGCATCGGCCCGAAAATCGGAATCGATTTTCGGAAAGCACAATGCGAGGATTGAAAGTGTTAGAGCGTCCTTTGTGCGTCCGAAAGGACGCACGGCGCTCTAATGGGCCTTACCGCTCGAATGCCGACGCCGCCCCGCCCGTTCTCTTCACGGCGGGGCGTTTAACGGCGTGAGGCGCGGATGCGGGCAGCGGGCTGCCTTCGAGGCCGGTCGCTACCACTGAAACGCGGAACTTGCCGTCGAGGCTGCGGTCGGAAATCGCCCCGACGTATGCAGTCTTGCCGTTCCGGACAAGGCCGCTTTCCAGCAAGTACGAGGCGTCTCCGGCTGTCCTTGCAGCAAGAGCGGCGGGGCGTGCGGAACATGGATGGCGGCCGATGCCCTCAGCCGGCCGCGTGGACCGGTTTCGGCCGATGATTTGGAACCATGATCCCGCAGTACTGTTTAACTGGAAGGCGCGGAAGCGCCGATAACGGGGATGCCGATTGCCGGCCAACCCGGTAATGACGATCGGCCTTTCGGTTCGCCTATGGAGGAATACAACATGCAAACGACCCGATCGAAAGAACTGGCGGACGAATACCTGCGGCTTGGCGGCAAACGGCTGGCCAAGATCGATGACAATATCGTTAAAATCCGCCACTGGGAGGATGACACGCCGGAGGCCGAGGCCTTCTGGCAGGAGCACATCGAGCCGCTGGATGACAAGCGCCGCGTAGAGGTCGAAACGCACCTTCCCACGATCAACGACAGGTGATCGCGAATCAACGATCGGTGATCGCAGCGATTTCCCCGGAGCGCATGACATTGAAGCGCGACAGCGCCGCGCGTCTGAAAAGACGTGGCAGGCTGTCGTGCTCGGATATGTCGCGCCGCTGCGCTTACTGCAGCGTGCGCGTCTGGATCTGCTCGGCGGCGTGAGGCGCGGATGCGGGCAGGGGGCTGCCTTCGAGGCCGGTCGCTACCACCGAAACGCGGAACTTGCCGTCGAGGCTGCGGTCGAAGATCGCCCCGACGACGATATCGGCGTCTTCCTGCACTTCGTCACGAATGCGGCTTGCCGCCTCGTCCACTTCGAACAGCGTCATATCCGAACCGCCGGAGATCGAGATCAGCACGCCCCTGGCGCCCCTCATCGAGATGTCATCCAGAAGCGGGTTGGCAATTGCTGCTTCCGCCGCCTTCATCGCGCGGCTCTCACCGGAGGCTTCGCCGGTACCCATCATCGCACGGCCCATGCCTGACATGACCGACTTCACGTCGGCGAAATCGAGGTTGATCAGGCCTTCCTTGACGATCAAATCGGTTATGCAGCCGACGCCGGCATAGAGCACGCGGTCGGCCGTCATGAAGGCATCGGCGAACGTTGTTTTTGCATCGGCGATGCGGAAGAGGTTCTGGTTGGGAATGACGATGACCGTATCGGCCGCTTGGCGAAGCGCCTCGATGCCGATTTCCGCCATCCGCATGCGGCGATTGCCTTCGAAGGTAAAGGGTTTGGTGACGACGCCGACCGTCAGGATGCCGGCGGCACGCGCAGCGCGGGCGATGACGGGTGCAGCACCCGTGCCCGTTCCACCGCCCATGCCGGCGGTGACGAAGCACATGTGCGAGCCGGCCAGGTGATCCATGATCTCATCGAGCGACTCTTCGGCCGCCGCATGGCCGACCTCCGGCAACGAACCGGCGCCGAGACCCTCCGTCACATTCGCGCCAAGCTGGATGCGGCGCGTCGCCTTGGAGGTGGCCAGCACCTGAGCATCCGTGTTTGCGGCGACGAATTCGACGCCTGCCAGCTTTTCCGCGATCATGTTGTTGATCGCATTGCCGCCACCGCCGCCGACGCCAATGACTGTAATATGCGGCCGTAGTCCAGAAATGCCGCTCTTGGCGTCCGTCATCGCGCTCTCCTTTGATGCTTCGTTCATGCCCACCCTCGTTTGCGGACGGCGAATCGGGCGTCAGGATACGCGAGCAACAAGGCAGAGGCGAGGCGAAAGACGTCTCGGATGGAGCGGAGATGGTCGGGAAGGGCCCCCAGCTGGTGCCTTTCAGGGAGGGAGCATCATGCCGAGAGCTGACAATTATGCTTCAAGGACAGGCCGTGAAGGTAGCTTGCGGCGATATTGTTGAAAAAATCGCCGCGTAGGGTTTTGTTTTACGCCTCTCGGAATGAAATTGCGCTGTGACTCCATTTCTGCATCGACGCAGAAGAAACCTACAGCCTCGATCCCACAGCCACCGGCAAACACAATACACACCGCAAGCCCGCCGCCTCATTCGCCTCTAGCACCAGCGAGCCGCCGTAAAGCCCCGCGAGTTCATTGACGATGCTGAGTCCGAACCCGTTGCCCGGGACATGTTCGTCCTCGCGCACACCCGGCAGCAGCACAGCGGCGAGGCGGTCCGGGGGGATGCCGGGGCCGTCGTCCTCGATGGTGATGCGGGCGATCGGGCCGTCGCGGCGGGCGCGGACGATGACGCGCGCGGAGGCCCATTTGAAGGCGTTGTCGATCAGGTTGCCGAGCATTTCCTCGACATCGCTTTCGTCGCAGGCGACCCGAAGGCTCTCTGATATATCGGTGTCGAAGGCGAGCTTGCGCTCGGCATGAATCTGGCCGATCGCCCGATGCAGATCGGTGATCGCTGCCGCCACGTCGGTGCTGGCGACATTGTCCGAGGAGGCCATCACCCGGCGGGCGGCGGCGAGATGATGTTTGATCCTGTTGTCTATCCGGGCTGCGAGGCCGCGTAATGCGCCTTTGGGGTCGTTTTGCTCGTCGAGCGCCAGCAGCAGGCTCGCCACCGGAGTCTTGAGGCCGTGGGCGAGGTTGGCAAACTGCATGCGCGTTGCCGCAAGCCTCTCTTCGTTGGCCTCCAGCAGCGCATTGGTTTTCAGTGAGAGCGGCGCAAGTTCGACTGTCGCCTCATCGGGTAGGCGGCCGCGCTCTCCCCGGTTGATGGCATCGATATTAGCCGCCATGGATATCAGCGGGCGCAGGCCGAAGCGGATCTGCCAGAGCGTGCCGGCCATCAGCACGAGGCCGAGCAGCAGCATGCAGGGCACCAGCCAGAAGAGGGCGCGCAGTGCCGGGCCGACGAGGGCGATCATCGGCGCCGTCGCGGTGATCGTCAGCGTCATTCCGTCGATGCTGCGGATGGCCTGCCGAAGATAGAGCGGTCCTCTTCCGCGATCACCGCCCATGCCTGATGTCGGCATGCCCATCAGCACATGGCGCAGATCCTGCCGGGGTGGCGGCGCGTCTATCGTGCCGTTCATCAGGGAGCGTGAGGTCAGGCGCTGCTGTCCGTCATCGATCTGCCAGTACCAGCCGGATGAGAGGCGATCAAATGGGGGCGCATCGAGCGGTGCGGAGAGGGCGAGCCTTCCCCCAGCGTCACGCGTCACCGCGCTGGCGAGGGCGCCGATCTGAATGTCCAAACGCTGGTCGACCTGCTCGCGCACCACAGTCTTCAGCGCCAGCCAGAGTACGATGGCGGCGACGACAAGCGCCAGCGTCACGAAGATGCCGGAAAACATCAGCAGCCGGCCGGCGATCGATCTCGGCTTGACGGACGGGGCCTTCATGATGCCGCTGCTGCCGTCAGCATATAGCCGCGGCCGCGCACCGTTTCGATGCTGTTGGCCCCGAGCTTCTTGCGCAAGCGGGCGATGATGACCTCGATGGAATTGGAGTCGACTTCGGCATCACCGTCATAGACGCGCTCGGTGAGTTCGCGCCGGTCGACGATCATTCCCTTACGCAGCATCAAGCAGGAGAGCACCCGCCATTCCAGCGCCGTCAGCTTCAGCGGCAGGCCGTCGAGCTCGAAGGTGCCGAGTTGGGCATCGAAGACCAGCGCGCCGCAGACAAGGCGCGAGGCGGCGTGACCGGACGCCCGGCGCACCAGGGCGCGCAGGCGCAGCACCAGTTCCTCCACCTTGAAAGGTTTGGCAAGGAAATCGTCGGCGCCGGCCTTGAAGCTCGAGACCTTGTCCGGCCAACCGTCGCGCGCCGTCAGCACCAGAACCGGCAGGTTGCGATCACCCTCGCGCCATCCCTTCAGCACGCTGACGCCATCGATCTTCGGCAGGCCGAGATCGAGGATTGCGACATCAAAGAGTTCGGTCAGTCCCGCATGGAGAGCGTCCTCGCCGTTGCGCGCAATATCGACGACGAAGTTTTCCGATCGGAGCACGGCGGCGATCCGGCCGCTCAGGTCTTCGTCATCTTCGACGAGTAGTACGCGCATGGGCAGGGCTTTCATAGGGCATCGCCGGGGACGGACCAAAACTATCGGGCCGAGCTTAACTCAATCTGAACGGAGAGGTTCAGGCAGGCGAGGGGGTGTCGCGGTTAGATTGCGGCCATTACTGAAGCAAGGAGCAGATATATGCCTGATGAAAACCAGGACAACGGACATCCCGAAGGTGCCGCCGCGCCGATGCCGCCAGGACACCGCCGGCGCCGGCTGGCGATCCCTGTCATATCAGCCGCAGTGGCGCTTGTTATCGGTGCTGCCGGTGGTGCCGGCGCCGTGAAGATGATGCGTCCCACGCCCGAAATGGCGCCGATGACGCCGGTGGCGATTTCGACCATGCCGGTATCGAGCCTCGTCACCATCAAGGGCAAGGTCGCCGAGATCTACGGCAACAAGTTCGTGCTGCAGGACGACAGCGGCAAGGCGCTTGTTGAGACCGGTCGGGCCGGCGAGGGTGGCGCACTCGTCACCCAGGATGAGGCCGTCACCGTCCAGGGCCGCTTCGACGACGGCTTTGTGCATGCGAGTTACCTCGTTCGCCAGGACGGACGAACCGAAGCGCTGCGTCCGCCGAAAGGTCCTCCGCACAGACGGTTTGCAGATTTCGATCACAGGCCGTGACGGGCGTGAACCAAAGCCGCGCTGCGGTGTTAACAGACACGCCTCATAACTCCGAAAGGAACGTTTCCATGCAACGACTTCTGCTATCAGGCCTTGCCCTTGCCGCACTGGCCGGCACCGCCTTCGCCCAGCAGCCGCCGGCTCCGCCATCCGCCGCGACTCCGCCCGCAGCGGCTGAACCCGGCTCGCCGCCTCCGCCGCCGTCTCCGTCCGCTCCTGATGACGATGAGCAGATGACGGACCGGCCGGACGCGAGGCCGGGAGATCGCCCGGATTTCCGCTGGCATGGTCGGAGAGGCGATATGGGCTTCCGTGGCTTCCGCGGTCATCGCCCGCCACCGCTACCGCCATCGAAGGCAGCGCATTTCCGGATCGAGGATGGAAACACCCGGATCGATCTGAAATGCGCCGAGGACGAACCGATGAAGGCCTGCGCGGATCTGCTGCTGCAGGTGATGGACCGCCTGCAGGGGCAGGACTGATCATCCGCACTTGAGGCGGATGCCGCACGATAATGCAACCGTCCGCGTTTTCTCGCGGGCGGTTTAAGTTTGACGCGAACGCCGCCCCGCTCTTCGTCATGTCAGGCCTTGTGCCGAGGATCTGCGGCGCCGGATGCAGATGCTCGGGACAAGCCCAAGCATGACGGAAGAGCGGTTGGCGCGTCCTCTCGCAGGTGGTTTTGTGACTTTCTCGGAGGTGATGGCTCGATGTGGCAGACCGCCACCCCCATCTCAACAGCCTGCTATTGCATGACGCTCACGTTCAACACCATCTCCTTGATCTCCCCGTCTCCAACAGGGAACCTGACAACGAACCTGTCACTGCCGATGTAGCCTGGCTTTGATGTATAATAACCAGCAACGCCTCCCACCTTGACCGTCCGGCATTTTGCCAGTTTTCCCTTTGCTTCGTGGGGAAATATCGGTTCATGGACAATCTGGAGACGCCCATGCTTGGGCTGCTCGATGATATGCGTAGGCGGGTAATCGGCGAGGCTGCAATCGCTGTGGATACGCCAGACTTGGCCCGCTCTCGTCCTTTCACCACTGCGTACCGTTAATGATGCGGACTCGCGTCTGAAGCTGTCGGAGGTTGTCGTGCAGCTCGAAAGCGAAATCACCGCCGCTGCCAATATCGAATATGCAAAGATGCTTTTCACTTATAAACCCTCAACTTTTGCTTGAATGAATATTGGATTTTTCTTGAGAGTCAATCAGAGTGCAAAGCTTTGATTTGGCAGTTGTTCTGCTTGTAGACATTGGCGAGGTGCAATCTTGAAAAGACGGGTCGTGGCGTGGGTCTTCTTACTCGCGGGCGGCGCTGGGGTGCTTCCGGCCGGCACCAGTGATGCCGGCGGGGTCCCATTTTCCGCCAGCGGAAATGTTCCGGACTACAGGGCGTCGATGACCGTTCGAGAGGCCTATCATGAGCCGAAGGAATATTGGCGTTCGGTCGTCCATCACGATGGCTGGACCCGGGTCGAGGAGGTCATAAGCAATAGGACACGCATTGCCTATGGAAGCGCCCGCGATAACGTTTTGTTGTGGGCAACAAAGACCGGTGACGAGGACTTTACGGGGATCTTCATCGACAAGACCACGCCACGGGAAGCGAGGGACACCGGGGACGCGGACAATCAGGCTGGTGAAGCTTGCAAATGGTCGGAGATCACCCGCAAGGCCTCGCACAGTAGCACGTCCGAACCGCTCTGGCTCAGTTGCCTGTCAGGTGACGGCATTGAAATTGGCACAAGGGTATTGCTCAGTAGCAAGGAGCTCAAGGAGCCTATGACCGAAACGCAATTGGTCAAGCTCGAGCGAACACCTGTTGCCGATTCCGAAGTCCTGCCCCCGAAGAGGCTTTTCGACCCCGGGTTCTGGCTGAAGCCGCTCAGGTACTATCCGGACAGACCCGCCGCGCTCGTCGATTTTGAAGCCAGAATGGCGGGGATAGACTCAGACCTCAGAATATTCAGACATTATCCCTGGCAAGCTGAAGAGCGTCGCGGCAAGGACGGATCGGTGCGGTTCAAGGTTTGGAACGACCTCGAAAATCAGGGAATCAATGTCATTTACTCCAAGCGCGAATATAGTCTTCAAGCCTTCCGTTCACCGCTTGATCCCGCACGACCGTTCAATCAATTCGACGCTGAAACAGGCCATGCGGACATGAAACGTAGGGATAATCACCTTGGTGAATCCTGCGCCTGGTTCAACATGACGCCCGACGCGGCAGACGCGATCAGAATGGAATGTTTGACGCCGGATGGCGTGCCCCTGAAAGTGGAACTGCATTTCGGTATGGGGGACGGTGAATTCTACACCGCCGTCGAGGTCAAACGCCGTCCCGTCGACATCAACGAAATGCTCCCGCCGCGCGAATTGATAGAGCCGTCGGCATGGGGATTTACGGTTGACGACTGAAGGCGCCACTCCCTGCATCCATCGGACGCCGGCGCATTGAGGGACAAGGATGTTCGTGCTGTCGCATCGAACTCGGTGTCGTCGGCTCACCGCGTGACGCGGGCTGCCGACGTTGCGGAGTAGCGGTCGCCGTGGATCTCGATGCCTGAGAACACCGCGTCGATCTCAGCCAGTTCTTCCGATGTGAAGGTGATGTCGGCGGCGGCGATATTTTCTTCCAGCCGGTGCAGCTTGGTGGTGCCGGGAATGGGGACGATCCAGGGCTTGCGGGCCATCAGCCAGGCGATGGCGATCTGGGCCGCGGTCACCTTCCTGCGGCCGGCAATCGCCTCGATTGCATCGACCACCGGCTGGTTTGCCTTGCGGTTTTCGGCCGAAAGGCGCGGATTGGTCTTGCGGTGGTCGTTGCCGCCTTCGAAACTGGTGTTCTCATCCATCTTGCCGGTGAGGAAGCCACGGCCGAGCGGGCTATAGGGCACGAAGCCGATTCCGAGTTCTTCGAGGACGGGCAGGATTTCCGCTTCGGGGTTGCGCCACCATAACGAATATTCGCTTTGCAACACGGAGACCGGCTGCACGGCATGGGCGCGGCGGATAGAGCCGGCATCGGCTTCGGATAGGCCGAAATGCAGCACTTTACCGGCGCCGATCAGATCCTTCACCGTGCCTGCCACCTCTTCGATCGGTACTGCAGGGTCGACCCGATGCTGGTAGAAGATATCGATGCGATCGGTGCGAAGCCGCTTGAGGGCTTCTTCTGCGACCACACGGATGCGTTCCGGCCGGCTATCCAGGCCGACTTCCGGCCGGCCATCCTTGAAGCCGAATTTCGTCGCGATCACCACCTCATCACGGATCGGCGCCAGCGCCTCGCCGACAAGATCCTCGTTGGTGAACGGCCCGTAGGCCTCTGCCGTGTCGAAGAAACTCACGCCCCGCTCGTGCGCCGCCCGCAAGAGCGCAATGGCATCGCCGCGCTCCACCGCCGGCCCGCGATGGTAGTTCAGTCCCATGCAGCCGAAACCGATCGCCGATACATCAGGGCCTCTTTGGCCGAGCCTACGTTTGATCATGCGGATGTCCTCCTCAGGTTCGGTCGTAAGCTAAGGGCAAAGGCTGGTATCGATTAGCCGGTGATATCGGCATGGGCTTATGAGTTGGGTTCATAAATGCATGTCCGTTGGATCAGAGACGATCCTCGGAGGACGGCGCTACGCCGGCAGTCCCGCCATCCTGAGAGCCTCGATATAGCGTGCACGATCGTCGGGCCGCCGGAACGGTGGGAGCACGTCGGCGAGGTTGGAAAGCCGGAGCGCGGGATCCATCAGGCACAGGCGAGCGACCGTTTCCTGGGCTTGGCCAATCCGCCCGGCCATGGCCTGGCCCGCCGCCATCACGCGCATGGCGCTCGGGTAGTTCGGCTGGTGGCGTAGCGATTTTCCTGCCCAGGCTGTAGCGTCGTCATAGCGGCCGGCGCAAAAATGCGCGAGCCCGGTGTTGAACTGCCAGGCAAACAGGCGTGGATCCAAAGGGCTCAAGCGCATGGCAAGGGCGGCGTGTTCGACGGCCATATCAGGCTCGCCCAGGCACGCCTTCACCCAGCTGCTGACGCCGAGTGCTGCGGCGAGGTTCGGGTTGAGAAAGACCGCGCGATCGATACAGGCCGCGCTGCCGTCGAGGTCCCCGCCGACATAACCGATGACATATCCACCGTAGGAGAGCGTAACTGCATCGTCCCAGCCGAGTTCGACAGCTCTCCTCGCCAGTCGGGTGGCTTCGGCAGTTTCCTCTGCGGGATTGACCATCCAGCCGTTGCTCTTTCGTGTGGCGTAACACCGCGCCGCCCGGGCAAGGGCTATGGCGAATTCCGGGTCGCGCTCGATCGCCTTCATGAACAGCCGCAAGGCTTCGTCGACGACCGATCTGCTGGTGATGGTCCGGTCGAAGGCCGCCAGGCCGCGGAGATAGTAGTCGTAGGCGTCGAGGCTCTCGGTCGGCTTGCGTTTGGCACGCTCGATCTCAGCCTCCTCCACTTTCGGCGTTATGGCGCCGACGATGCTCGAGGCGACCTGATCCTGAAGATCGAAGACATTCGCCAGGGTTCCATCAAAACGATCGGCCCAAAGGTGCGCACCGGTCGAGGTGTCGATCAGCTGGCCTGCGATGCGCAGGCGGTCACCCGTCCGGCGCACGCTTCCTTCGACCACGTAGCGGACGTCTAACTCGCGCCCGACCTGCTTTATGTCGACCGCCTGACCTTTGTAGGTGAAGCTCGAATTCCGCGCGATGACGTAGAGGTGGCGGAATTGAGCAAGCGCGATGGTGATGTCCTCGACGATGCCGTCGGCGAAATATTCCTGCTCCGCGTCGCCGCTCAGATTCTGAAACGGCAATACGGCAACCGATGGCCGATCGTGATGTTTCGCCGGCGCTGAGATGGCCTGCGGCTGCGGTACGAGGTCGGGGCCAGGTGCGCTCCGCTGATATTCGGATCCCTGCCGCGATTGCAGCGAAGCAGCCAAGGAGGAGGTTTCTGCCTCGGGTTCTGCCTGAAGATGCTTCCTCAACAATGCCCGGCAGGCTTCGAACTGGCGCAGGGCGGCGTTTTCGTGACCCCTGAGAGTGTGTATCCGTATCAGTGCCCGATGGGCGCCCTCGATGGTCGGGTCCGCAGCCAATAGCCTTTCGGCGAGCCTTTCGCAGGCCGATTCTTCCCCGGAACCCGGCTCGGAGAATGCGAGGCTCAGTCGCTCCACGAGCTGCAGCGCCTTCCGTTGATATGTGCTCCGGTAGGGTCGAAACCACTCATCCAGCCCGTCCGGAATGGCTTCGCCTGCCAACACCTCGCCGCGATAGAGATCGGCGGCGAAGGCGAGATCGGCCGTCCGGCCCGCCTCGAGTTTACGGTCGAAGATCGAAATGTCGGTCTCTTCAGGACCTGTTATCAGCGCGATGGTCTCTTGATCCCCATCGATGTAGATGGTGGCATCCCCGCCGGCTGGAAACGATCGCCTGATATCGACGAGCGCTTGCCGGAGACTATTGCGAGCTTGATCACTGCCTCGTCCCGGCCAAAAGGCTTCGGAAAGCGGTTCCCTGCGATGACCGCGGTGGCCGGCGAGCACCAGGGCAGCAAAGAGAAGCGACGTTTTGCGCGTGGTGAAGCGGACCTGCCGGTGCTCCCGGGACGTCACTTCGAGGCCACCCAGCAACCTGATGCGCACAGACCGTCTCCCAGATTTCGACCGCCACCGCAGATTAACATCTCGGCAGACAGATTTAACACCGATTTAGCGGCGGCTTGTCGAAGTTTTCCCGCCCGTTCACGCTCAGCCGAACGGCGCGAAAACACCGGCGTGGCAGGCTCCCACTTGCAAATCTGAAAAATGGGAGACGGAAAAATGGCTCACATGGAAACGCATGCCGGCATCAGCGCGCCGAAAGGACAGTTGTTCGGGGCTAAGCCGAACGCCGTAGCAATCATCGTCGCCGCCCTGAGGACGTGGCGGCTGAGCGTCGTAAGACGGAAGGCAATGGCGGACCTGACGCCGGATCAACTGAGGGACATCGGCTATCCCCGGGATAAACTCGGCCATCCCCAGATCAATCGCCCTGTGATCGAGATCAAGGCAGGGCTGATGACGAAGTTGATGTCGATGCGCTAGTCGGAAAATTCCGCTGCGCGGATGCGTCGGCTGCAGGTCGATGGCATAAGGATCCAAAACGCAAGCGCGGATTCGATTTGCAGAAGGCGATCATTGATTCTTCCCAGGATGTAATGCAGGCCGATTTTCAACATGCACATCCCCGTCAATGATTGGCGGGGCTTTTGCTGTCCGGCGGGCAGGTGGCAGACGAGGTATGGGCGAGCCCGCGCCGTTGGGGCAAGGGCCGCTGATCTGGCATCCATCCTTCGCCAGCAGTCGTCTGTTTTTCCGCCGCGGCGATTTCGCCTATGATGGGATGATGGAACGATAGGGATGCACGGCATGATTGATCATATCACCATCGCAGTGAGTGACCTCGAGAAGAGCAAGCTGTTTTATGAACGTGCTCTCGCCCCCCTCGGCTATCGCCGTACCTTCGGGAAGGAGGGCGTGTTCTGGGCCTTCGATGTCGGCGGCAGTCTGTTCGAGATCCAGCACACCGACGACAAGCCGCCTCTGACGCGTGTGCACGTTGCCTTCCGGGTCCAAAGCAGGGCGGAGGTCGAGGCGTTTTATCGCGCCGCGCTTGAAGCCGGTGCGAGGGACAACGGCGCGCCCGGTCCGCGGCCGGAATATGAAGAGAACTATTATGCCTGCTTCGTTCTCGATCCCGACGGATACAATATCGAAGCGATGCTCAATCAGCCGGCGTCGCAAGGGTGAGGGGCAGGCTCCGCCCAAAGATTGCAATCGAGGGGAGGTGGGTATGTCAAGTTTCAGGAACGCCGTCGTCTCTTTACCCGGCAAGGAGCGCCTGGCGAGGACGCCCTTTGGCGCGAGGATCATCATTCATGCGACGGCCGCCGAGACCGGCGGCGCGTTCGGGATGTGGGAAACCTTCACACCGCCGGGTCATGGTCCGGCTCCCCACACGCATACGCGGGAGACGGAAGTCTTTCGGGTCATCCGGGGGCTCTATCGATTCCAATGCGGCGACGAAGCGTTCGACGCGCCTGTGGGAACCGTCGTCGTTCTGCCGCCACATGTCCCGCACAGCTGGCGAAACATAGGCGACGAACCCGGCCAGATGTTCGGCACGGTGACGCCAGGCGGCTGCGAGCAAATGTTCATCGATATCGAGGCTTGCAGTGCCGATACGCCTGAGAAAATCGCGGTGATCGAAGCGCGACTGGGGATCATCAACGACATTACGCTGGCGCTCGGATTGACAGGCCCGCAACCGCGCTGATCGATTATCTGGGTGTCGATCGAATCCAGTTCGGCCCTCGCCATCGCCCGCCACAACATGTCTCATTGGGGCGGCTCTTGGACTTGGGCGTCGGCCCTCTTGGGTCTCAGCTGACGGTTTCGATGACGGCGGCGAGATCGGCTGATGTGAATGGCTTGGTCAGCACCGGCCGGCCGGCAAAGGCGGGATCGATACCCGCTGGCCCATATCCGGTTGCGAAGGCGAAGGGGATACCGCGCTGCTGAAGGACCGCCGCCACCGGAAATGACTGATGCCCGGCGAGGTTTACATCGAGAACGACGAAATCGAGATTGCCATCGGCGGCAACCTCCAGCGCCGAGGGCAAACGCGCGGCGGTCGCCACGACCTCGTGACCGAGGTCCATCAGCATGTCCTCGATCATCATGGCGATGGTCATTTCATCTTCAACGACAAGTACACGCTTGGCCATGTCATTCGTTCCGGAGACGGTCTGCCGGAGCGTCGAGACGGAAGGAAAAACCCCGTTCGGCAAACGAAATCTCCACATTGCCTCCCGTCTCCGCGGCAAGGCCGCGCTGGATGAGGACCGTGCCGAACCCCTTCCGCTTCGGTTGTTCCACCGGCGGTCCGCCATGTTCGTCCCAGTCTATGCGGTAGCGTTGCGTTCCGTCGTCGATGATTTGAAGGGAGCATCTGACGCGGACGGCGCCGCCATCACTCGACCATGCGCCGTGGCGCACGGCATTTGTGCCGAGTTCATGAAAGGCCATGGTCAGCGCCAGCGCCGTCTTTGCGGAAACCCGGATATCGTCTCCGGTGAGCTCCCATCGCCCGCCATCCGGCCGATGCGGAACTGTCGCCTGGTCGAGCGTCTGTTTCAGGGACGCGCTGCTCCACAGTTCTCCCGTCAGCAGATCATTGGCACGGCCGAGCGACACCAGCCGCGCCGTGAAACTGTCCAGTGCACGCGGGATGTCGTCGGCATCCCGGAAGGTGCGGTACGCAAAAGCCTGCACCATCGCCAGATTGTTCTTAACGCGATGATTGAGCTCATGAACGACAAGTTCCAGCTGCTGCTGCTTGCGTCGCCGCTCGGTGATATCGGTCGCGGCCCCAAACCATTCGACGATGGCGCCTGCGTCGTTCAGGAGTGGAACAGCCCGTGACAACACCCACCCGGTGCTGCCGTCGGCCCGCCGGACGCGATGCTCGCATTCGAAAACACCCTTGCTTGATATCGCCTCGTCGATCACCGCCTGGATCGCCGGAATGTCCTCGGGAAACAAATAGGCCTCCTGCCAGGCGACAGTCGGATTGGCGGTGTCGGCAAGAACGTTGCGACCGTCGAGCTGCTGCATCTCCTTCCAGTCGGCGCTCATGCGATAGACGATATCGGTCGTGGCCGTAGTGAACGCCCTGAACCGCTCTTCGCTCTCGCGCAGCCGCCGCTGGGCAAGGACGCTTTTCGTCGTTTCGACGACGATCGCGATGACGCCCGCGGGTTTGCCACTTTCGTCGAGGACGGGCGAATAGTCGAGGTTCATCCAGGCAGGAGCCGGGCTGCCGTGGCGCAACAGCGTCAGTTCCTGGTTTTCGTAGGCGAGCGTTTTACCGGACAGCCCAACTTTCATGACATTGTCGTTGAAGTCGGCAATTTCGCTCCAGCCCTCGCGGATCTTGGAACCGAGAAGATCCGGATGGCGGCTGCCGGCGAAGACGGAATAGGCGTCGTTATAGATCATCACGCCGTCCTCGCCCCAGAGAAGAACGATCGGCACGGGTGAGAGCAGGAGCATGTTGGTGGCCGTCTTCAGACTTTGCGGCCAGAGATCGAGAGGACCGAGCGGCGTCTTGCTCCAGTCGCGGGTCTGGATCAGTCGGCCAATTTCCCCGCCACCGACAGGAAAGCGAGTTGTGAGTGGCTGAGGGGATTCGGAATCCAAGGCGCGCTCCCGATTTTGATGGTGCTTCTAATTAGCGCATCCTTTGATTTTTTCCACCCATGAGTGTTGCGGCTTCCTCATGCCAACCTTGTCCGAGCCGATCACACTCTAGGCCCGCGCCATCGCCCGCCACGTCGCCGGCGGGGTGGCGAAGGCGCGAGAGAAGGCGCGATTGAAGGCGGCTTCGGTGGCGTAGCCGGCGTCGTAGGCGATTGTTGCGATAGGCTGACCTGAGGTGGCGAGGGCGACACTTGCGAGGTAGAGCCGCCAGTCCCTGATATAGCGGATGGGCGAGGTCGAGAGCATCGCCTGGAAGCGGTCGGCGAGGGCGCTGCGCGACAGGCCGGAGGCTGAGGCGAGGTCCTCCAGCGACCAGTCGTGTCTGGGATCGTCGTGAATGAGGGAGAGACAGCGCGACAGCGCGGGGTCGGCAAGGGCTGCCAGCCAGCCGACCGAGCGCGGTTCGGCCATCATGATCTGATGGCGCAGGATCTCGATGAACACGATTTCAGTCAGCCGCGGCAGCATGGAAACTCCGCCGGCGCGCGGCCTGTCGACCTCCTCGATCATCTGGCGGATGGTGGCGCGCAACCAGTCGCCGTCATTGACGGCCCGTGTCCTGACATGGATCATTTTCGGCAGCGCCTGGCGCAGCGGCGCAAAGCTCAAGCCGTCCCATTGCAGATAGCCGCAGAGCAGCCGCACCCTTTGCGCCGCCTCGCCATAGCGCAGCACGGGAATCTCACGCCAGGGCTTCTGCGGCAGGTCGCGCGTCGGCAGCACCAGCATGCCGTCCCTTCCCGCGCCGAGCTGATGTCCGGTGCCGAAGGGGAAGACCAGCACGTCTCCGGCCTCCAGATCGGTCTCTTCCCCTTCCGTCTTCAGCCAGCAGCTGCCGGCCACGACGATGTGAAAAGGCATCGTGCCCGAAGCCTTGGCCGAGAGGTTTGCTAAGGCCGGCGCGGCATCCGTCTGCCAGTCGCCCGTCGGCATGAAGCAGAACTGCAGCGATCCCGACAGGCGGATCGTCGAAAGCAGCGCCGACAACACGTCGTCGCGCACGACACCCGCAACGCCTGGATTTTCGGACAAGGCTTCACGCATCCCGGCCAAATACGCGCCCCGCGCACCCTCCTATGGTGTTCTCGCTCACTCGTGGTGAGCGTTCATTTCAATTCACTGGGAGAATACTATGCAAACTCAAAGCGACAAACTGGTCGTGCTCATCACCAAGGGCATCGAATCCGAACTGTCCTCCGTCGCCTTCACCATTGCCAATGGCGGCATCACCGCCGGGCTGAAGGTCTCGGTGTTCCTCACCAGCACCGGGATCGATCTGGTGCGCAAGGGTGGCCAGCGCATGACACATGTGCCGCCGCTTGATCCGCTGTCGATGCTGATCGAGAATTTCCAGCAGCGCGGCGGCACGATCTGGGCCTGCCCGCCCTGCGTGACCTCGCGCGGTTACACGCAGGAGGACATGCTCGACGGTGTCGTCATCGTCGGCGCCAGCGCCATGCATGCCGAGATCAAGGAGGGCGCTGCGACGCTGTCGTTTTGACCGGAGGAGCCGGGCCGGGCGGAAGTATGAGGAGCCTCTCCCGCCGGTTTCGTCAGGCTTTGCGGGCCGGCGGCAAGCTCGGGGATGCGACAAGTGGTCTATTCTTGCGCTCGGCAATATACTTGTGAGATTGTGTCGATATACATGCGATAATGCCTGATGAGGGCAGCGCGGGGGCTTCGATGACATCCGTGAGGGTCAATGAGCTGATATCGGTGACGGGGCAGCCCGGCGCCGCGGACTTTGGTGCTTTCGCGGCAGACGGCTTTGCCGCCGTCATCAATGCCCGGCCGGATGGCGAGGAGCCGGGGCAACCCGGTAATGCAGCGGAGAAGGCTTCAGCCGCCGCCGCCGGGATCGCCTACAGCTTCGTGCCGGTGAAGGGGGCCGAGATTACCGAGGCCGATATCCGCGCCTTTCAGGCGGCGATAGCTGAGGCGAAGGGGCCGGTCGTCGCCCATTGCAAGAGCGGCACACGGGCGCTGACGCTTTATGCGCTGGGCGAGGCGCTGGACGGGCGGATGAAGTCCGGGGATGTCGAGGCCTTTGGTCAAGGCCTCGGCTTCGATCTTGCCGGCGCGCGGCGCTGGCTGGAGAAGCGGGCAGGGCAGGTACCTCATGTGAAGGCCTTCTTCGAGCCCCGCACCTGCAGTGTGCAATATGTCGTTTCCGACCCGGCGACGAAACGCTGCGCCATCATTGACCCGGTGCTCGATTTCGACGAGATGTCGGGGGCGACGGGCACGGCCAATGCCGACGCCATCCTCGCCCATATCGAGAGCGAAGGGCTGACGGTCGAGTGGATCCTCGACACGCATCCGCATGCCGATCATTTCTCCGCTGCGTATTACCTCAAGGGAAAGACCGGTGCGCCGACGGCGATCGGCGCCCATGTCACCGACGTGCAGGCGCTCTGGAAGGAGATCTACAATTGGCCGGCGCTCGCGACCGACGGCTCGCAATGGGACCGGCTGTGTGCCGATGGCGAGACGTTCGAGATCGGCACGCTCAAGGCCCGCGTGATGTTTTCGCCCGGGCACACCCTCGCCTCGATCACCTATGTAATCGGCGACGCCGCCTTCGTGCACGATACGGTGTTCACGCCGGATTCCGGCACCGCCCGCACGGATTTCCCGGGCGGCAGCGCCAGCGCCCTCTGGCACACGATCCAGGCGATCCTGTCGCTGCCCGAGGAGACCCGGCTGTTTTCCGGCCACGACTATCAGCCGGGTGGCCGCCACCCGCGCTGGGAAAGCACGGTTGCCGCCCAGAAGCGCGCCAATCCGCATATATCGGGCATCGACGAGGCCGGCTTTGTGGCGCTGCGCCAGGCGCGCGACCGCACGCTGCCGAAGCCGAAGCTGATGCTGCACGCGCTGCAGGTCAATATCCGCGGCGGGCGGCTGCCCGAGCCGGAGGAGAACGGCCGGCGGTATCTGAAGATTCCGCTGGATGCGTTGTGAGGGGGCGGCCCTGGCAACCGCCGCATCGTTCAAAGCGCGTTTCCTATAGCAGCCCCGGCGAAGTCATCCCCACCAATAGCAGCCGGCACCCATGTTCCCCAACTGCTTCATAGGCAAGGCAG
Organism: Rhizobium anhuiense bv. trifolii; assembly: GCF_024346605.1. NCBI lineage: Bacteria > Pseudomonadati > Pseudomonadota > Alphaproteobacteria > Hyphomicrobiales > Rhizobiaceae > Rhizobium > Rhizobium anhuiense. The sequence goes on along the minus strand of NZ_CP098803.1, from coordinate 3,243,362 downwards.
TTTATCGTAAGGAAGCGCCTTTCGCCGCAATATCAACCGACCGCCACCGGCAGTTTGCGCACCGAACGGCGGCGCGCAGCCATGCGCGCGATATATTTATCCGCCGGTGGCGCGGCGCCCTCTGAATAATCATTGACGGCGCGCGGGCAGGCGACGTAACTGGGGGAGACGGTTCCCTGAAGATGACTCCAAGGGGATTAATAGGGAACACGGTGAGGACGACCCAGTAGGGACCGAGACCGTGGCTGCCCCCGCAACTGTAAGCGGATTGTCGATCTCGGGGTTGATCGCGGAGCGATCATGCCCTTGGCCTAAAGGCTACGCCACTGCGGATATCGCGGGAAGGCGGATGAAAGACGGATATCCGCAAGCCAGGAGACCTGCCGTCAATCGCGATCCAATCAACCGGGCGGGGATGCCCGGACAAGGAACAGACATGATTGACCTTCTGAACCTTCGCCTGATATCGGCATGCATCCGTCTCGATTGGGCCTCCCGCGGCTAGTCTACGCGTCGGCGTGACTTCAGCGTTGCGTATATGCGCGCGGCGCGGCCGTGCCTGTTTTCCCATCATCGAGGTTTTCATGCGTCAATTTCTCGCCATCATGACATTTGCCTTCGGGCTGGCCGGCCTTGCGGCACCAAGCTTGGCCGCGACCCAATATCCCCTGACCGTCAGCAATTGCGGCCAGCAGGTGACGTTCCAGAAGGCGCCCGCCAGGATAGTTTCGATCGGCCAGGGCATGACTGAAATTCTGTTCTCGCTCGGCCTTGCCGACAAGATCGCCGGAACCGCAGTCTGGGTTGGCCCCGTCCTGCCGCAATATGCCGAGGCCAACAGCAAGATCAAACGCCTCGCCGACAACGATCCGAGCTTCGAATCCGTCGTCGGGCAGGAGCCCGACCTCGTGGCGGCCGAGTTCGAATGGCATGTCGGCGCGCAGGGCTCCGTCGGCAAGCGGGAGCAGTTCAAGGATCTCGGGATCAATACCTTTCTCGCGCCGGCCGATTGCGTCGCCAAGGTCAACACCGATGGCGGCGACGGTGTGCGTGGGGAGCTGTTCACGATGGATCTGATCTACCGGGAAATCGCCGAACTCTCGGAGATCTTCGACGTCAAGGAGCGCGGCGACACGCTGATTTCCACGCTGAGGAAGCGCGAGGCGGATGCCGTGGCGTCGATATCGGGCGCAACGGGCAAGAACCTACCGGTCGTCTTCTGGTTCTCCAGCAAGGAGGTCAACGGCGACGCCTTCATCGCCGGCAAGAACAGCGCGCCTGCCTATATCCTCAAGACGATCGGCGCGAAGAACGTCGTGACAACCGAAGAGGAATGGCCGCTGGTCGGCTGGGAAACCATCGCCCAGGCGAACCCGGCGGTGATCGTGCTGGCGACGATGGATCGCCGCCGTTATGCGGCCGACGATCCCAAGGTCAAGCTCGACTTTCTCGAGAACGACCCTGTGACCAGGGAACTCGATGCCGTCAGGAACAGGCACTTCGTGATGATGGATGCGCAATCGATGAATCCAACGATCCGTACGATCGACGGCGTCGAGACATTGGCGAAGGGCATCAAGTCCTTCGGCCTGGCACAGTGAAGACAGTATCGCTCAGGCGGCAGGGATGGTGGGCGCTCGCCGCGCTCACCATTGCCGCGCTTCTCCTTCTTGGACTGATGATCAGTCTCGCCGTTTCCATCGGCGAGATTGCCATCCCGCTTGCGACGACGGCTGAGGCGGTTTCGAACCGCCTGTTCGGAACCGATTTCGAGCTCAGCCGCATCCACCAGGGCATCGTCTGGGATTATCGGCTGAGCCGCGCCCTCGTCGCGGCCAGCGCCGGCGCGTCGCTCTCGCTCTGCGGCGCCATCCTGCAGGCGCTGCTGCGCAATCCGCTGGCCGAACCCTATGTGCTCGGCATCTCCGCCGGCGCCTCGACGGGAGCGGTCTGCGTGATGATTCTCGGCTTCGGCTACGGTATTCTCGGCCTGTCGAGCGGGGCCTTCATCGGCGCAGTCATGGCCTTTTTGCTGGTCGGCTTCCTGGCGACGGGTGCGGGGGGAACCGGCGAACGCATCATACTGTGTGGCGTCGCCGGTTCGCAGCTCTTCAACGCGCTCACCTCCTACATCGTGACGACATCGGCGAATGCCGAGCAGGCGCGCGGCATCCTGTTCTGGCTTCTGGGGTCGCTCAGCGGCGTACGCTGGCCGGATGTCTACCTTTCGGTGCCGATCGCGCTTGCCGGCTTCATCGTCTGCATGGCCCATGTGCGGGCGCTCGATGCCTTCGCGTTCGGCACGGACGCCGCCGCCTCGCTCGGCATTGCCGTGCGCCGCGTCCAGATCGTGCTGTTCGCCCTGACGGCGGCGATGACGGCAAGCGTCGTCAGCATGGTGGGCTCGATCGGTTTCGTCGGCCTCGTCATACCCCATGCCGCCCGCTTCCTTGTCGGGCCGGCCCATGGGCGGCTGCTGCCGGCAACGGCGCTCGGCGGCGCCATCTACATGGTCGGCGCCGATATCCTTTCGCGCATCATCATACCGCAGCAGATCCTGCCGATCGGTGTCGTCACCGCGCTCTTCGGCGCGCCGGCCTTCGCCGTCATCCTCTATCGCGTACGAGGGAATGCATGAGCATCAACGTCGACGAGGTGAGCTTTGCCGCCGGCGACAACGTCATTGTCAACGGCGTCAGCCTGACGGTGAAAAGGGGCAAGGTGCTCGGGTTGCTCGGGCCGAACGGTTCCGGAAAGTCGAGCCTTCTCAGATTGATCTGCCGGCTGCGCAAGGTTCGCAGCGGTGTCATCAGGCTCGGCGAGGACGACATTTCCTCGCTGTCGCGCGCAGCCCTTGCGCGTCGCGTCGCCTTCGTCGAGCAGCAGTCGACGACCGATACGCAGTTGACCGTGCGCGATGTGGTGCGGCTTGGCCGCACCCCGCATCGCGGGCTGTTGTCGTCCTGGGGCGCCGAAGACGACGCTGCCGTCGACCAGGCGCTGTCGCGGACGGGCATGCGGGAGAGGGCAGGCCAGCTCTGGCAGACACTGTCGGGCGGCGAGCGCCAGCGCGTCCATATTGCGAGATCGCTGGCGCAGGCGCCGAGCGAACTGCTGCTCGACGAGCCGACCAACCATCTCGATATCCAGCACCAACTCGACATTCTCTCGCTGATCTCGAAGCTCGGTATCACCTGTATCGTCGCGCTGCACGATCTCAACCTGGCGGCAATGTTCTGCGACAGCCTGGCGGTACTTCAAAAGGGCAAGGTCATCGCCTCGGGCGCGCCGGAGGATGTGCTGACGGAGGAGATGATCGGCCGGGTCTTCGGCGTTCGCGCCCATGTCCAGAAATCGGCCGTGCATGGCCGGCATCATATCCAATACGTCATGGATTAAGGAACGGCGGGGAATTTCGATCTCAAGGAGGGGTATGACCTCACTGGCCTTCTTCCGGGCCTGGCGCCGTGCGCTCGTCGCAAGACAGCCGGGACCGGCGCTGTCTTAGGCTTCAGGCGCCGAAAACCGCATTGCCTCCCGCAACAGCTTGATGACCTCTGAGACCGATGGCCCGCTGATGGGCGGCGGCTCTGTGCGTTCGCAGAATTCGCGCCAGACAAACAGCGTCAGTTCCGCGCCATCCGTTGCGGTTTCCCCCGGACCCTCTGCAAAACTCTGGAGCAGGCGATATCGAGCGTCCTTCCAGAACAACTCCTCCACCCAGTCATATATCGGGATCACATGGAAATGGATCGGATAACCGGGCGTGTGCCCGTATCGGCCGATATAGACGCGCTGGGCATTCAATTTCCGTTTCAGGGCGCTCTGAACCCTTGCGAGCAAGGGGCCGAATTCGGCCAAAGCGTCTTCAGACAAATCCGACAGATCGTTGGTATCGGTCTTGGAACTGAGCATGAGGTAGCCGGGAAGGGCGGAGTTGCGTCTTCCGTTTTCGCAAATGTCGCTATTCACTTGTGGTGGCGGCAGAATAGGCAGTTTCGCGAGGGTTGCAAATGACGCATCCGAGACATAATCAAGGCCAAGTCCAAGAGCCTTATCCCAGAGAGACTTGTCGTCATATCCGCCAACCGCTATCTGGTGCTGATCCTAGGCGAACCCGCCGAGAACGATAAGGCCTTTTATGATCCCCGATTTCCTCGTCACCCATTCCGGTGGCTTCCATGCCGACGAATTGCTGTCGAGCGTCATCCTGACCCGGCTTTTCCCGCAGGCGCGTATCGTCCGCAGCCGGGCGCCGGAATGGATCACGCCGGGCAAGGATCGCATCATCTACGATGTCGGCGGCGCCTATGACCCTGCCGCCGGGATATTCGACCACCACCAGCGCGGCGCGCCGTTGCGTGACGATGGCCAGCCCTACAGTTCCTTCGGCCTGATCTGGAAGCATTACGGCCGTGATTATCTCGCAGCCTCCGGCCTTCCCGAAGCACATGTCGAGACGCTGCATGGTTCTTTCGACGCCAGTTTCGTGCTGCCGGTCGACCTGACGGACAATGGCGCGCTCAGCCCCTCCGGGCCGCTGGCCGGGTTGACGCTGCCGGCTCTGCTGGAAACGCTGAAACCGGTCTTCGACGATGCCGACCCCGCTGCCGACGACCGTGCCTTCCACGCGGCCCTTGCCATCGCCCGCAGTTTCGTCGAGGCCAGGATTGCGCAGAGTGCTGCGAAATTGCGGGCCGAGGCGGTCGTGCATCAGGCAATCGAGGCTACCGGGCAGGGGCGTGTTTTGGAATTGCCGAGGGGAATGCCCTTCCGGCCTGCTATCGTGAAAGCAGGCGCCGATCATCTGCTGTTCGTCGTCCACCCGCGCGAAAAGGACTGGTGCGTGACCGGCATCCGCCGCGCCGAGGATGGTTTCGAGCTCAGGGCCGATCTGCCGGCGGCCTGGGCCGGGCTCACCAATGGCGCATTGGAGGCGGCGTGCGGCATAGAGGGCGCGAGCTTCTGCCACAACGGCCGATTCATCGCCGCCGCCAGGACCCGAGAGGCGGCGCTTGCCATGGCCGAACTGGCGGTAGAGGAGGCGCTTTCGATCGGGCAATAGGTCAAATAGCGGCAGCTCAGGCAGCTTATCCGCGCCGGGTTCACCTCGTATCAGATTACGTTCAGATGGCTCCAATTGTAGGGCCGATTGACTTGCTGCCGCGAAGGACTAAGCTTTAAGCCATACAACCACTACCCATACGCGAGAGATTGCTGAGGGTGCAAGTGGCTGGCAACCTTGAGGAGGATGAGGTTTGCCATGGACTATCGTGTTATTCTGCTGATTGCCACATCCGTGATTGCCCTTTCCCCCGGTCGCGCCGGGGCGCAGGAAGGCGATGCGACCGCGGGTGCCGTCGTTTTCAAGAAATGCGCAACCTGTCATGTCGCCGATTCCGATACGAACAAGGTCGGTCCGTCGCTGAACAAGTTGTTCGGCCGACAGGCCGGCACGCATCCTGATTTCGCCTATTCGGCCGGAATGAAGGCGGCCGGCGAAGGCGGTCTGGTCTGGGACGAGACAGTGCTGCGCGACTATCTGCATAATCCGAAAGCGAAGGTGAAGGGCACGAAGATGGCCTTCGTCGGCGTGAAGGACGACCAGGAGATCACCGATCTCATCGCCTATCTCAAGCAATATTCCAAATGATGGGCCATACTCCAAAATGACGGGTGGAAGTGACGCGGCAGGTGCCTAAATTGCCGTAATTGCCGATATTTTCTATCTGTGCGATAATAAAGACGGACTTTTTGCGGAATGCGGTTTCACGGGTCAACCTGCTCGAGGAGGAGCGGAAATGGCTGTCGTGCTGATCCTCGTCCTGATTGTCGTCGGCTCCGTGCTGTTCCATGTGCTGAGCCCGTGGTGGTGGACGCCGATCGCGTCCAACTGGACCTATATCGACAGCACTCTCGTCATCACCTTCTGGATCACCGGCATCGTCTTCGTGGCAGTGGTCTTGTTCATGGCCTATTGCGTCTTTCGCTTCCGGCATAAGCCGGGCAACAAGGCGCATTACGAGCCTGAAAACCGCAGGCTGGAGGTGATGCTCGCCTCGGGAACGGCGGTCGGCGTCGCCGCCATGCTGGCGCCCGGCCTCATCGTCTGGAACCAGTTCATCACGGTGCCCGCCGATGCCGCATCGGTGGAGGTCGTCAGCCAGCAGTGGCTGTGGAGCTTCCGCCTGCCGGGGGCGGACGGAAAGCTCGGCCGCGCCGAAACGCGCGACGTTACGCCCGAAAACCCGCTCGGCCTCGACAAGAACGATGCAAGCGGCCTCGATGACATCATCATCGAAGGCGGCGAACTGCACCTGCCGATCGGCAAGCCGGTGCACATGTTGCTGCGCTCGGTCGATGTGCTTCATGATTTCTACGTGCCTGAGTTTCGCGCCAAGATGGACATGATCCCCGGCATGGTCACCTACTTCTGGCTCACGCCGACGCGGACGGGTACCTTCGAGATCCTCTGCGCCGAACTCTGCGGCGTCGGTCATCCGCAAATGCGCGGCACCGTCGTCGTCGACAACGACGTGGACTATCAGACCTGGCTCGGGCAGCAGCAAACATTCACCCAGTTGACGGCGTCATCGGGAGAGCTGCCGTCGGCAAACTGAACCGTGCAGTGGTCGCAGACCGCAGGCCGGTTCGGTGAACCGGCGGGGGAAGGGAAGAGAGATCATGGTCGAGATTCCATCCGGCAGCATCCCATCCGCCGAAGTCGAGGATGTGGAGCTTTATCATCCACACAGCTGGTGGACGAAATATGTGTTCAGCCAGGATGCCAAGATCATCGCCGTGCAATATTCGATCACCGCCATCGCGATCGGCCTAGTGGCGCTGGTACTCTCCTGGCTGATGCGGATTCAGCTCGCCTTCCCCGGCTATTTCACCTTCATCGATGCCGATCACTATTACCAGTTCATCACCATGCACGGGATGATCATGGTGATCTATCTCCTGACTGCGCTCTTCCTCGGCGGCTTCGGCAATTACCTCATTCCGCTGATGGTCGGCGCGCGCGACATGGTTTTCCCTTACGCCAACATGCTGAGCTACTGGATCTACCTCCTCGCGGTGCTGATCCTCGCCGCCGGCTTCTTCGCCCCCGGCGGCCCGACAGGGGCCGGCTGGACGCTTTATCCGCCGCAATCCGTTCTCTCAGGCACACCAGGCGGCAAGGACTGGGGCATCCTGCTGATGCTGACCTCGCTGATCGTCTTCATCATCGGCTTCACGATGGGCGGGCTGAACTATGTGGTAACCGTGCTGCAGGGGCGGGCGCGAGGGATGACGCTGATGCGGATGCCGCTCACCGTCTGGGGCATTTTCACCGCGACGGTGATGGCGCTGCTCGCTTTTCCCGCACTCTTCGTCGCCTGCGTCATGATGCTCTTCGACCGCGTGCTCGGCACCAGCTTCTTCATGCCCGCCATCGTCGAGATGGGCACGCAGCTCCAGCATGGCGGCGGCAGCCCGATCCTGTTCCAGCACCTCTTCTGGTTCTTCGGCCATCCCGAGGTCTATATCGTGGCGCTGCCGGCCTTCGGCATCGTCTCGGACCTGATCAGCACGCATGCGCGCAAGAATATCTTCGGCTACCGCATGATGGTCTGGGCGATCGTCATCATCGGGGCGTTGAGCTTCGTCGTCTGGGCGCACCACATGTATGTCAGCGGCATGCACCCGGCCTTCGGCTTCTTCTTCGCCACGACGACGCTGATCATCGCCATCCCGACGGCGATCAAGGTCTATAACTGGGTGCTGACGCTGTGGCGCGGCGATATCCACCTGACGCTGCCGATGCTCTTTGCGCTCGCCTTCATCGTCACCTTCGTCAATGGCGGGCTGACCGGCCTGTTCCTCGGCAATGTCGTCGTCGACGTGCCGCTGTCGGATACGATGTTCGTCGTGGCCCACTTCCACATGGTCATGGGGGTCGCGCCGATCCTCGTCATCTTCGGGGCGATTTATCACTGGTATCCGAAGGTGACGGGGCGCATGCTGAACGATGTGCTCGGCCATATCCACTTCTGGATCACCTTCCTCGGCACCTATGCGATCTTCTTTCCGATGCACTATCTCGGTCTGCTCGGCGTGCCGCGCCGCTATTTCGAGATGGGGGAGACGGCCTTCGTTCCGCCGTCGGCCCACACGCTGAACATCTTCATCACAGTCATGGCGCTGGTCGTGGGCGCCGGGCAGATGGTCTTCCTGTTCAATCTCGCCTGGAGCCTCTTCCGGGGCAGGGAGGCCGGCGGCAATCCATGGCGGGCAACGACGTTGGAATGGCAGACGCCTGAGACGCCGCCGGCGCATGGCAACTGGGGCAACGACCTGCCTGTGGTCTATCGCTGGGCCTATGATTACAGCGTGCCGGGGGCGGCCGAGGATTTCATTCCGCAGAATGTGCCGGCAACGGCTGGCGTCACCCGGGAGACGCCGGCATGAGCGTCGTGCTGATCTTTCTGGCCGCCATCGCCGCCATCATGATCTGGTGGCTCTCCGGGCAGCGGCTGACCTCGAAGCCCTGGCTGGAGACCGGCTCCGTGCAGATGCCGGTTCATGACGGCACCGGCCGGCCGCCGGTGCCGCCGGTGAAGATCGGTCTCTTCGTCTTTCTCGGCGTCGTCGGCGCGCTCTTCAGCCTTGCCGTCAGCGCCTATTTCATGCGCGCAGCCTCGGCCGACTGGTGGGGGATGCCGGTTCCGCGCCTGCTCTGGGTGAACACCGCGGCGCTGGCCTTGAGCAGTGCGGCGCTGCAATGGGCTAAGCGCGAAGAGCGGCATGGCCGCATGGAAAGCCTGCGGCCTGCGCTCGTTACGGCACTTGCGCTTGCGGTCTTCTTCCTCGCCGGGCAGATCCAGGCATGGCGGGAGTTGGTCGCGGCAGGCTACGTGCTTGATGATAACCCTGCCAACAGCTTCTTCTACATGCTGACCGGGTTGCATGGCCTGCATATTCTTGGTGGGCTGGCGGTGCTGGCGCGCACGACGGTCAAGGCCTTCGCAGCCGATATCGCGCCGGAGAGGCTGAGCCTTAGCGTCGATCTCTCGGCTATCTATTCGCATTTCATGCTTGCGGTCTGGCTGCTGCTCTTCGCGCTTTTTGCCGGCTGGGCCAGCGATTTCGTCGATCTCTGCCGGACGTTGATTAGCTAGGGGGTGCAGATGGCACAGACTATCGAGACACATGGCGGGGCTGACCTCAGGCCATCAGGCCTTCGCGGTGTCGCCGCCGATTTCAGCTCGGATCAGCGCGCCTTCAAGACCGCCTCCTGGGGCAAGGCGATGATGTGGATCTTTCTCTTGAGCGACACCTTCGTCTTCGGTTGTTTCCTAATCGCCTATATGACCGCCCGAATGTCGACGCCCGTACCATGGCCCAATCCGAGCGAGGTCTTCGCGCTGCATATCGGCGGCCAGGATGTGCCGTTGATCCTGATCGCGATCATGACCTTCGTGCTGATCTCGAGCAGCGGCACCATGGCGATGGCGGTCAATTTCGGCTATCGCCGCGACCGCCGCACGACGGCGGTGCTGATGCTGCTGACAGCGCTTCTCGGCGCATGCTTCGTCGGCATGCAGGCCTTCGAATGGACGAAGCTGATCACCGAAGGCGTGCGCCCCTGGGAAAACCCGTGGGGGGCGGCGCAGTTCGGCTCGACCTTCTTCATGATAACAGGCTTTCACGGCACCCATGTCACGATCGGCGTCATCTTCCTCCTCATCGTCGCCCGCAAGGTCTGGCGCGGCGATTTCGACGTGGAACGGCGTGGCTTCTTCACCAGCCGGAAAGGCCGCTACGAGGCCGTCGAGATCATGGGCCTCTACTGGCACTTCGTCGACCTGGTCTGGGTCTTCATCTTTGCATTCTTTTATCTGTGGTGAGGTCGTCATGAGCGAGACAACGGCGCATGCACAAAGCCAAACGATGGACGCACAGGCACACAGCGGACAGCAGCACCCGATCGGGCTCTATTTCTTCGTCTGGGGCCTGCTCTTCGTGCTCAGCGCGGCGTCCTATATGGTCGATTATCTTGGCGTCCAGAGCTATCTCAGGTGGACGCTGATCCTGGTGTTCATGATGCTGAAAGCCGGATTGATCGTCGCCGTCTTCATGCACATGGCCTGGGAACGGCTGGCGCTGGTCTACGCCATCCTGCTGCCGCCGCTGCTGGTACTGGTTTTCGTGGCGCTGATGGTCTCGGAAGCGGACTATACGATCTTCACCCGGATAGCGTTTTTCGGTGCTACGCCGTAGAGCGGCAATCGGGCAGTCTCCGTTGCCGTTCCGTTCGTATTTGCTTTGCTTTTACATCTTCGTTCAACCTATCGAAGATGAGCGGTTTCCTTTCTTCTCCCAGGACCGCAGCGCACGCCAGAGCACCGTATTGTCTGCATAACCCAGCACACGCGCCACCTCGGACATCGGCGCGGCATGTCGGTCGCCGAGATAATGGGCGGCGAGTGTCTGGCGGTGTTGGCGAACGAGATCGCGAAGCGACACGCCTTCCTCCGACAGCCGACGCTGCAGGCTTCGCGGCGACATCTTCAGTTCGGCGGCGAGGATTGCGACCGTGATCGGTTTGCGGCCAAGATAGATGCCGATCAGGGCCTGGACCTTTTCCTTGACAGCTTCGCCGGCCGCCGGCTCGTTGACCAGATCGCCGATGTGCCGCTCCAGGATTTCGATCAGGCTTTTGTCTTCCGAGCGGTGGACACGATCGGCATCCGCCTTGTTCATGACGATGCGGTTGCCGGATTGGCCGAACAGGATGGGCGCGCCATAGATGCGTTCCAGCACGCCGGCATCGCGTGGGGCGTGATGCTCGAGCTGGATTTCGATCGGCCGCCAGCCTCGGCGGAAGCACGAACGGACGAGCTGACAGGAGGCGGCAATCGTGAATTCGCTGTCCTGCCGGCGCGGCCACATGCTGGGGTCGACGATCCGGTAGCTCCAGACAAAATCGCCATTCTCCTCGAATACGCCGGAACTGGTCGCGCCCTGCAACGCGTTCACATATTTCGACAGCCGTTCGAAAGCGCTGCGAATGTTCGGCGAGAGCGCAAAGAGCATGCCGATGGGGCCGAGATCGGCGGGCCTGAAACCGGTGCCCATGCGGGCTCCGAGTGCCGGTTCGCCTGTTATCGTCGCGGCATCCTCGAACAGCGCGACATAACGCGCCATAGGCAGGACAGCGTAGGGATCTTCGAGTTGCGAGCGCAGAATGCCGTGCGAAGCCAGAAGAAGGTCGGTTTTCCCGGATCTTTTATCGATTTGTTGCACCAGCGGGATCAAGACAGAGGCTCGAATTGAAGCAACTGCGGGCATTCGGCTGATCAAATGCCGTGCAACTGCCATTTTCAGCGTCTCCGGTGACCGTCGTGGCGCGAATTATCGATTCATTGGCATAAACTGCAATTTCGAGGCCAGATCGCCGCGCTTACCCTCTTGGCAACAAACAAGCAAAGAGGGGTTTCTCCATGACATTGGAAGCAAGCATGCCCGCGCCGTCATCGCCGGAGCGTCGTCTGGCCAAGGACTCGGTGGGGCTTGCCCATATCGTGTTCTTCGTCGTTGCCGCGGCCGCGCCTCTCACGGCCGTCGTCGGCGCTTCACCGGCCGCCTTTGCCTTTGGCAATGGCGCAGGCGTTCCCGGCGCTTTCGTGCTCGCCGGCCTGCTTTACCTGCTCTTCTCGGTCGGCTTCACCGCCATGAGCCGGCATGTGGGCGGGGCGGGGGCCTTCTACACCTATATCACCCATGGCATCGGTAAGCCGGCCGGGGTGGGTGGCGCCTTCATGGCGCTGGTCACCTATAGCGCGGTTCAGATCGCCATCTATGGGCTGTTCGGCTTCTTCGTGGCCAACGCCATAGCGCCGCTTGGGCTGGTCCTGCCGTGGTGGGCCTGGGCCTTCGCGGCACTCGTCGTCGTGCTGGTCTGCGGTCAACGCAACATCGCCTTCTCAGGCGCGATCCTTGGCGTCTGCATGATCGCCGAAATCGCCATATTGCTGGTTCTCGATCTTGCCATCGTCTTTTCAGGCGGCGGACCAGAAGGCATCACCTTTTCCTCCTTCGCTCCATCGTCGGTCTTTACATCAGGTCTTGGTGTGGCGCTGGTCTTCGTCATCGGTTCCTTCATCGGCTTCGAAGCGACGGCCATTTTCGGCGAGGAAGCCGAAAATCCGGAAAAGACCATCCCCCGCGCCACCTATGTTGCGGTGCTGCTCATCACCCTGTTCTACGCCTTCTCCACCTGGGCCATCGTGCAATTCTACGGTCCGGGCAATGTGCAGGCCTCCGCTGCCGCCGGCCTCGACAGTTTCTACTTCGTTGCCGCCAATTCCGTGCTCGGCGCATGGTCGAGCCAGGTGATGAACGTGCTGCTGATCACCAGCCTGTTTGCCTGCATCCTGTCCTTCCACAATACGCTCAACCGCTATTTCTTCGCCCTTGGCCGGGAAGGGCTGGCCGTCAAGGTGCTTGGCAAGGTTCACGCCAAGCATGGCTCACCCTATGCCGCAGGCCTGTTGCAAAGTCTGATCGCGGCCGTCGTTCTTGCCCTGTTCGTCATCTTCGGCGCCGATCCCTACACCGTCGTGTTCTCGTGGATGGCGGCGCTTGCAGGGATCGGTATCCTGCTGGTGCAGGTGCTGGTCTCCGTCGCGATCGTCATGTTCTTCCGCAAGACGCCGAACAGCTACAGCGCCTGGACCACGATGATCGCTCCGGCGCTGGCGCTGCTCGGCCTGATGGGTTCGCTGGTGCTGGTCAGTTCCAATCTTTCCCTGCTTTCCGGCAGCGAAAGCCCGATCGTCAAGGCTTTCCCCTATGCGATGGTACTGGTGGGCATTCTCGGTGCGCTTTTTGCGATCCAGGTCAAGAAGTCCAAGCCCGCTCTCTATGCCTCACTCGGAAAGGTCTTCGAATGAGTGCCATTGCCGAACTTGCACCCGTCGATCGCTTTCTGGCTCTCGCGAGCGCGATCCTTACCGGCGCGACTTTGCTGGTTGCCGTTGAGGCGCATGTCTTCTGCTCGGTGTTTTGCATTCACGCAGAGGCAATGACGATCGAGACGCAGATCTGCTCCGGTCGATCCTGATCACCGCACAGCTTGCGACGCGCGATGGTGCGTCGTCTTTCCGGAAGCCAAGAGGCCCAAAATCAAAGAGGCCCAAATCAAAGAGGTATGTCCATGGACGCCGTTGTCGCAGTCACCCATCCGCTCGATCCCCTGAGCCTGGCCGAGATCGCTTCTGCCGTTGCCATCCTCAAGGATACGCAGAAACTCGCAGCCACCTTCCGCTTTCCGATAACCCGGCTGGAGGAGCCGGCCAAGACGGATCTTGCCACTTATCGCTTGGGCGATAGTCTGCCGCGTCTCGCCTTCATTCTGGCCATGGATATCAGCAACGGCGAGACCTTCGAGGGCATCGTCGATCTGACCGCCGGCAAAGTGTCCTCCTATATAAGACTGCCTCTTGGCGAGCTGCCTTATGGCCAGCCGCCGGTCATGCTGTGTGAATTCGAAACCGTTGAGGGCACCGTCAAATCCGATCCGCGCTGGATTGCTGCCGTCAAGAAGCGGGGCATCACCGACGAGGATATTCCGCTCATCCAGATCGATCCTTTTTCCTCCGGCTATTTTGGCCGCGAATTCGAGAAGGGAAAGCGCATCGTCCGCGCCGTGTCCTATTGGCGCGAGGATATCCGCGACAACGGCTATGCGCATCCGATCGAGGGTGTGGTGGCGGTGGTCGACCTGATCACCAACCGAGTGGTCGATCTCGTCGACGATGAAAAGATCATTCCGGTTCCACGGAAGAAGCGCAATTATGGCCGCGAAACCTTCCCGGAACTCCGACCCGATCTCAAGCCGCTGCATATCGTTCAGCCGCAAGGGCCGAGCTTTGCTGTCGACGGCTGGAAAGTCGAATGGCAGAACTGGAGTTTCCGTGTCGGTTTCACCCCGCGCGAAGGCCTCGTTCTGCATGAACTCGGCATCAGGGATCAGGGCAGGCTGCGGCCTGTCGTCTTTCGCGCCAGCGTCACCGAAATGGTCGTTCCCTATGCCGATCCGACTGCGAACCATTATTGGAAGAGCGCTTTCGATGCCGGCGAATATGGCCTCGGGCGCCTGGCCAATTGCCTCGAACTCGGCTGCGACTGCCTCGGCCATATTCACTATTTCGACGTGCCGGCGGCCGATGATTTCGGCCAGCCTTTCATCATGAAGAACGCCATCTGCTTGCATGAGGAGGATTACGGAATCCTCTGGAAGCATTACGAATTTCGCAACGGTATTTTCGAAGTGCGCCGCTCCCGCCGCCTCGTCATCTCCTTCTTCGCAACCGTCGGCAATTATGATTACGGCTTCTACTGGTATCTCTACCAGGACGGCACGATCCAGCTCGAAGCCAAGCTTACCGGCATCATCCAGACGGCGGCAGTCGCGACCGGCGAAACCTATCCGTGGGGCGGCATGGTCGATGACAATCTCGGCGGTCCGACCCACCAGCATTTCTTCAATGCGCGCCTGCATATGGATGTCGATGGCGGTGGTAACACTGTGACCGAGCATGAGTTCGTGCCGCGTCCCTGGGGTGAGGACAATCCCTATGGCAATGTCTTCGATACCAGGACTCGCGTGTTGAAGCGCGAACTCGATTCGCCTTCACTCGCCAATGGTGAGACCGGCCGCTACTGGAAAGTCTCCAACCCCAACATGCAGAACAGCGTCGGCAAAACGCCGGGCTACAAGATCATCGTCATGCCGTCACCGGTCATGCTTGCCCAGCCGGATTCGACCGTTGCCCAGCGCGGCGGCTTCGCCAAGAAACACATCTGGGTCACGGCCTTCGATGCCAGGGAGAAATATGCGAGCGGCGATTATCCGAACGTGCATGCCGGCGGCGACGGCCTGCCGGGTTATGTCAAGCAGAATCGCGAAATCGAGAATGCCGATATCGTGCTCTGGCATTCCTTCGGTCATACCCATGTCTGCAAGCCCGAGGATTTTCCGATCATGCCGGTGGAATATGCAGGCTTCACACTGAAACCGAACGGCTTTTTCGCATCCAACATCGCCATGGACCTGCCGCCTGGTGGAAACGAGGAGAGTGTCGACAATCGCCTGCAGCCTTCACCCGATGACAGCGGGAACGGTCCCTGCTGCCACACCTAGAGTATGGCACTGGCCTGCGACTGACGTCTTCCCGACGAGGCGATGACCCGGTAGAGTTGCCGAATGTGCGCCCGATCATCCCATCCGGAGGCTTCGTATGGCTGAGGTCTTGTTATTCCACCACGCACAGGGGCTGACCCCGGGTGTGCATGCGTTCGCCGACGCTTTGAGGGCAGCCGGCCACATCGTGCATACGCCTGATCTGTTCGACGGGCGTACCTTCCCCAGCATCGAAGAAGGCCTCGCCTATATCGGTGAAATCGGATTCGACGCTGTCAGGGAGCGTGGCGTCCGCCTCGCCGACGAACTGCCGGTCGAGCTCGTCTATGGCGGGTTCTCATTGGGTGTGCTGCCGGCGCAGAAGCTGGCGCAGACGCGGCCTGGGGCCCGTGGGGCGCTGCTCTTCTACTCCTGCCTGCCGATCAGCGGCGAGTGGGCCTTCGGACCATGGCCGGATGGCGTCGCGGTGCAGATCCACGGTATGGACAACGACCCGATTTTCGCAGGCGAGGGCGATATCGAAGCCGCCCGCGAGATTGTGGAAAAGGTCGAGAAGGCGGAGCTTTTCCTCTACCCCGGCGATCAGCACTACTTCGCCGACAGCTCGCTTCCATCCTATGACGCGGATGCGGCCGCGCTCCTCACCAGCCGAGTGCTCGCGTTCCTGGACTCCTTGGACGACACGTCTGGATGAGGCTGGAGGGCAGGGATGCGGCTGAGCGCAGCAGTTCGGCATAGCCATCGTCGCCACTTGCCATCGTAGCAAAATCTGCCTTATAAAAATTCCGTCGAAAGAGTGCTGGTCGGATGGTAGCCCGGCCGTCGCCCATCGGGCGGCAACTCCTCCTTTCAGGGTAACCGCGACACCGCAGCCGGCTTGCCGGTCTCGTAGGTGTGTCCGCCGGGAACTCTGAAACCTTTGTCGGCGCACCTTCATGTCAACATAGAAGGACGTTCGACTTGAAACTGACGGACAACACCATTCTCATCACCGGCGGCGCAAGCGGCATCGGGCTGGCGCTCGCTAAGCAACTTTCCGAACGGAAAAATCGCGTCATCATCTGCGGCAGGAGCAGGGAGGCGCTGGACACGGCGCAGGCGGCCGTTCCTGCTCTGATAACGCGGGTCTGCGACGTCACCGATCTCGACAATCGTGACAGCCTGTCGGGCTGGCTGGAAAACAACCATCCCGACCTCAACATGCTGATCAACAATGCCGGGGTGCAGTACGTCAGGCATTTCGACGATGATCAGGCCGTGGCCGATCTCGACCAGGAGATAGCCATCAACCTTGCCGCGCCGATCCAACTGATCGGCGAGCTGCTGCCGATGCTGAAGCGGCAACCCAGCGCCGTCATCGTCAACGTCACCTCGGGACTGGCGTTTACGCCGAAGGCCGACATTCCCGTCTATTGTGCGACCAAGGCCGCCCTCCATTCCTTCACGCTGTCGCTTCGCCACCAGTTGAAGGCGACGGGCGTGCGGGTGGTCGAGATGGTCCCGCCGGTGGTCGACACCAATCTCGGCGGTGGCGTGCGGGCAGCGGGTGCGGAGCGGCAATACATGATGTCGCCGGAGGAATTCGCCACGGACGCACTTGCCCAGTTGGAGAATGACCAGGACGAACTGCTGGTCGGCACCGCCGTCCACACGCGCAAGCATGGCGAAGCGATGTTCGAGCGGTTGAACGGCGGCTAACCTAAGACCGCTTATATTCCAGGGAGCAGATCAATCCGAAACGCCGCGGTCACTGGATGCTCTCGACATATAAGGATAGCAGGACAGTGGCGATGAGGTCCCTCTCGCCACTGAAATATTCTGAGTTTCGAAGCGCGAATGGCAGCCTTTTTAGCTCCAGGCGTGCAGCGGCGGCTTCTCTCCATTGAGGAAATACTTGCCGAGGATCGAGTATTTCCATCGTACCGGATCGTGCAGCGTATGCGTCCGGGCATTGCGCCAATGGCGGTCGAGATTGTGCTCGGCAAGCGTCGAGCGGGTGCCCGCCAGTTCGAACAGCTTGTTGGTCGCCTCGATAGCGATCTCGGTGGAGAGGATCTTGGCCTCGGCCGTGAAGACCTGGGCTTCCGCCACGGTATCGGCATTGGGATTGGCGACCGCCCGGTCGATTGCAAGTCCGGCTTTCTCGAGCAGCGCCTGAGCCGCATGCAGCCTGAGCTGGAGTCCTCCGATCGCCTGGATCGTGTAAGGATCATCCCAGGCATGGTCGAGGCCGCTATCGA
Source organism: Rhizobium anhuiense bv. trifolii (assembly GCF_024346605.1). Taxonomy (NCBI): domain Bacteria; kingdom Pseudomonadati; phylum Pseudomonadota; class Alphaproteobacteria; order Hyphomicrobiales; family Rhizobiaceae; genus Rhizobium; species Rhizobium anhuiense. The sequence continues at coordinate 3,225,929 of NZ_CP098803.1, read as the reverse complement.
CCCAGGCGCGGGATTTGGTGCGGACGAAATCGATCGTCTCCTTAATCGCTGCCGATGCGATGCCGGTATCGACGGCAACCTGGATGATTTGGAAGATGGCGCCGTCGGCCGTCGGTCTGTCATAGCCCTTGTAACCGGGCACCAGCCACGCCTTGTCGACTTTGACACTGTCGAGGATGACGGTGCCCGACAGCGTGGTTCGCTGGCCAAAGCTCGACCAGTCGTCGATGACAGTCAAACCCGGCGCATCGCGATCGGCGATCGCGTACCAGGCGCAGCCCTCGTCATCGAGCGCCACGATTGGCACCTTATGGGCAAGCAAGGCGCCGGACGAATAGAATTTCTGACCGTTCACCACGACGTGGTCGCCATGGTCGACAAACCTGGTTTCAAAATCGACCGCGCGTTTGGAGCCGAATTCCGAAAAGGCATTACCGAAGCGGGTGCCCTTGAGAATTTCGCCGAACAACAGTTCCTGCTGCGCTTCGTCTGAAACCGTACGGATTGCCGCCACGACGCCGAGATGGTTCTGCGAGATCTGGCCGATTGACGAATCTGCCTCGGAGATGATCTCGATCACCTTTGCGAGCGTGACGTAGGAGACCTCCGGTCCGCCGAACGCCTTGGGCACATTGATCGACCAGAGTCCGCTCTGCGAGAAGGCATCCAATTCTTCCGCCGGCCAGATCCGCTCGCGGTCACGATCTGCGGAACCCTTGACGAACTCCGCGGCGAGCCGGTGAGCGACCGCGATCGCTTCTGCGTCGCCCTTGATGATATGCGCAGGCTTTTCCGGCCGCTTGACGCCGGGTACGGCAACCCTGTCTGTTTTGGCAATGACGTTCATTTTGGTCTCCCTTCTGCGTGATGGATGTGAATGGATCAGGCCGCCGGCCTGCCGTGGGCGAAGGCCGCGCTTTCCCCGAGATAAAAAGCCTTGATGTCGTCACGGCTGCGCAATTCGGCGGCGGAACCCGACAGCACGGCGACGCCGTTTTCGATGACGGTGGCGTGGTCGGCGTACTGAAGCGCCACCGTCGAATTCTGTTCAGCAACCAGGATGGAAAGTCCATCCTCCCGGTTCAGCGCCTTGAGCGAACGGAAGATATCCTTGATCACGAGGGGTGCCAGACCCATCGAGGGCTCGTCGAGAACAAGCAGCCGCGGCCGCGACATCAGCGCGCGACCGATCGCCGTCATCTGCTGCTCGCCGCCTGAAGTAAGTCCAGCCGCTGTACGGCGCTTTTCCTTGAGCCGGGGGAAAATGGCATAGATGCGCTCGAGGTCGGCAGCGATCTCGCGCCTGGACGATGAACGCCCGAGGCCGCCGGAGATGAGATTTTCCTCAACCGACAGGCTTTTGAAGCAATGCCGCCCTTCGAGCACCTGCACCAGGCCCGATCGCACCAGATTGGCGGGCTTCTCGCTGAGCACATCGCGGCCTTCGAAACGGATCGTGCCCGATGTCACCTGGCCTCGTTCGGCCGGCAACAGGTTCGAGATAGCCTTCAGTGCCGTCGTCTTGCCCGCGCCATTCGACCCGAGAAGGGCAAGGATTTCTCCGCGCCGTAGCTGAAAGCTCACGCCGTTCAGGGCTTTGATCGTCTTGTTGTAGACGGCGTGCACGGAGTTGATATCAAGAAGGATCGTTTCGTCGGACATGTCGTTCGTTCCAAAGCCAATCAGCGCAAACCGATCTGCCGCACCGGGTTATGGAATGAGGGATGGCGGCTTGCGCCATCCCTCACATCGTCAGTTCGTGGTCACGGTGCCTTCGGCATCGGCCGCTGTGCGCAGCTTGATGCCCTTTTCCTTGGCGTAGGCTTCCGAGGATTTTTCGATGATCGGACGCAGCAGCTTCCAGTCCGGCGCGATCCAGTCGGAGACGACGTTCCACTTCTTGCCGTCCCATTGCTGGAAGGTCACATAGCCATCGCCTTCGTGGTTGTCCCAGGAGACGTTGATGGAGTGGAACAGGTCCTTGGCGCCCAGTGCTGCGACCTTGGCCTCATCGAGCTTCAGGTGCTCGAAGCCCCAGCGCACTTCGTCGCCGGTCAGCGTACGCTTGCCGAATTTTTCCTGTGCGGTGCGGATCGCTTCGACATTCAGGATGCCATTGACGATGCCGAGGTTGTGGTAGACCGAGCCGATGCGCTTCTTATCTTCGAGATTACCCTTGCCTTGATCGTAGAGCGTCTTCACGATCTCCTGCAGGACAGGATACTGCTGGCCTGAAGCCTGGGTGGTGATCGCGGTATAGCCGACCGCCGCCTCGCCTGCGGGGATCACGTCTTCTTCCGAATTCGACCAGACATTGCCGACGATCTTGGAGGCGGGGAAGCCGACCTTGGCCGCGGTCTTCAACGCCACCGGGTTCATCACGCCCCAGCCGCGCAGGACGACGTAATCCGGCTTGGCACGACGGATCGTCAACCACTGCGACTGCTGCTCGTTGCCGGGATGCGGCACCTCGATTTGCTGAACCGTGAAGCCATACTTCTCGGCCAACAAGTCATAGATCGGAATGGTTTCCTTGCCATAGGGCGAGCCGTGATAGAGCACGACGATCTTCTTACCCTTGAGCTTGTCGAGACCACCTTCCCTAGAGGCAAGGTAGTTCACGATGCCCGATGTTTCCGAATAGGGATTGAGCAACAGTGGGAAGACGTAGGGGAAAACGCGTCCGTCGGTGGAGTCTGTACGGCCATGGTTCACCGTGATCAGCGGCACCTTGTCGCCGGTGATGCGGTCGATCATGGCATAAGCGATGCCGACCGAAAGCGGGTTCCAGGCTGCCGCGTTCGGATGGCTCTTCTGGCGCTCGTAGCATTCGACGCCGCGTTCGACCTCATACTGGGTTTCGCATTCGTCCCAGGTGAGCTTGACGCCGTTCACGCCGCCGTCGCGGGTGTTGATCAGGTTCAGGTAGTCGATGAAACCACCGAAGAAACCGGTGCCGCCGGCGGCATAAGGCCCGACGCGATAGCTCTGCAGCGGGAAATATTGTTCATCGGCATGGGCCGGTGCCAAGCCGACCCCACCGATGATGGCGAGCGCTGCGACCGCCGCCTTGACTGTGGTTTTCAGATTTTTCATTGGACATACTCCCTCTGTTGACCGGCTATGCCGGTGTTCCAATGCGTTCAAAGATGATGATGTGGCAGCTCAGCCGACGGGTTCTGGCGTGCTGGGCCTGAACCGTCCGGTCAGCCGCCTTCCGAGCGCCGCGAGCCCATCGGGTTCGAGGATCAGGAAGACGATGATGAGTGTGCCGATGACGATGCGCTGGCTCATGTCGAGCACGCCTGAATCGAACAGATCGCCGAGGAGGAACGATCCGACCCGCGACAGTACGACAGGAAAGACCACCATCAACGCCGCGCCCAGGAAGGCGCCGCGGATCGTCGCCAGCCCGCCGATGATGATGATGAACAGGATCTGGAACGAACGGTCGAGATTGAAGCCGGCCGGCTCCACTGTGCGCAGATAGGCAAAGGCCCAGAGCGCGCCAGCGATCCCGATGATGAAGGAGGAAAGCGCGAAGGCGAGCAGCTTGGTGCGCAGCACCGGCACGCCGATGATCCTGGCCGCCGTCTCATTGTCGCGAATGGCGATGAAGTTGCGTCCGGTCTGGGAGGATGCGATACGCCAGGCGAAGAAAGTCAGCACCGTGACGACGATCAGCGAGAAATAGTAGCGCCCAGTCGAACTGTCGAAATCGATGCCGGCGATAGTGAGTTTCGGCGCGTCGATCACGCCCGACGGATCGTCGTTTGAGAACCAGCCGAACTTGGTCAGTGCCCACTGAACGAAGAACTGTGCTGCAAGCGTGGAAACCGCGAGATAGAAGCCGCGCAGCCGCAGGCTTGGCAGGCCGAAGACGATGCCGACCGCAGCCGTAATACCGCCGGCGAGCGCGATGGAGACGAGAAGCGGCAGGCCTTCGACACGCAGATTGAAATTGAAGGCGGCAAAGGCGCCGACGGCCATGAAGGCAGCACCGCCGAGCGATACCTGCCCGGCATAGCCGGTGAGCAGGTTGAGGCCGACGCCGGCCAGCGACAATGCCAGGAACGGCAGCAGCAGCGCTTCGATGAGATAGCTCGAGCCGATGAAGGGCACGACGGCGAAGGCGGTGATGAGGATGGCAAGCGGCGCGATCCAGCCTGGAAGTTTTGCCGAAACGACGGGTTGGGAGGTGATGGCAGCCATGGCTCAGACCCTTTCCACAAGCTTCTGGCCGAACAGGCCGGAGGGGCGGATGAGCAGGAAGACCAGCGCGATCGCATAGGCGAACCAGCCCTCGATGCCGCCGCCAAAATATTCGCCGATATAGACTTCGGCGAGCTTTTCCGAGGCGCCGATCAGCAGGCCGCCGATGATGGCGCCGGCGATAGAATCGAAACCGCCGAGCACCAGCACTGGCAGAGCCTTCAGCACCACGAGCGAGAGTGAGAATTGTACCCCGCTGCGCGCGCCCCAGAGAAGGCCTGCGACCAGTGCGACGAGGCCCGAGGTTGCCCAGGCGGTGGCCCAGATGCGCGGCAGGCGAAGTCCGACGGCGAGTGCCGCAAACTGGTCGTCCGCCACCGCGCGGAAGGTCAGGCCGACCCGGGTATAGCGAAAGAAGAGCGTCAGTCCGATGACCATCAAGGCTGCGACGGCCGAGGCGAAGAGATCGAACTGCGAGATGAAGACTCCGTAAAATTCGAAAGGCACATCCTCGATACCAAGCTCCAGGGCATGGACCTGCGTGCCCCAGAGAAGCTGGGCAGCACCCTCGATGATGTAGGAAAGCCCGAGCGTCGCCATGAACAGCGTGATCGGCGGCTTGTTGACGAGCGGTCGGAGCACCGCGCGTTCGACGCCGATGCCCAGCAGCACCATGATGGCGAAGGTAAGGGCAAGCGCCAGATAGAAAGGCACTCCGCGCTCGACCAGCGAGACGAAGGTGAGGGCGGCAAACAGGAGCAGCGCCCCTTGCGCGAAATTCAAGACGCCCGAGGTCTTGTAGATCAGCACGAAACCGATCGCGACGAGCGAGTACATGACGCCGGAGAGCAGTCCGCCAGTCAGCACCTCGAGGAAGAAGAGATAGTCGAAGCTTTCCATTACGCGTCCCCCTCTTCCTGGTCCTCGCGGGTAACGCCAAGATAGGCGTCGATGACGGCTTGGTCGGCGCGCACTTCGGCCGGGGTGCCGTCGGCGATCTTGCGGCCGTAGTCGAGCACGGCGATCCGGTCTGAAAGCCCCATGACCACGCCGATATCGTGTTCGATGAGGATAATCGTCGTGCCGTAACCCTCCCGCGCGGCGCGGACGAAGCCTGCCATTTCCTGCTTTTCGGTGGCGGTCATGCCGGCCATCGGCTCGTCGAGCAGCAGGATCTGCGGATCGGGCACTAGCGCCCGGGCAAGTTCGACGCGCTTCTGCAGGCCATAGGGGAGCGAGCCGGCAAGCCGGTCATGCACATGGCCGAGATGCAGGAAGTCGATGACTTGCCGTGCCCGTTCACGCGCCTCGCGCTCCTCGCGGCGCGCGCGGGGCGAGCCGAGCGCCTGGCCGATGAAGGTCGAGCGGCGCTGGAATGTCAGGCCGGTCATGACGTTTTCGAGAACCGTCAGCCCTTTGAATAGTGCAAGATTCTGGAAGGTGCGGGCGATGCCGAGCCGCGCGGCTTTCTGCGCCGGCACCTGCGCATAGGTCTTGCCATTGAGGCTGACATGGCCGACATCCGGCCGGTATTGCCCTGAAATCACGTTGATCAGCGAACTCTTGCCGGCGCCGTTAGGGCCGATGATCGCGCGGATCTCGCCCGGCTGGACCGCAAGATCGACATTCGAGATCGCCGTGACGCCGCCGAAGGAGAGTGTGATGCCCGCGAGCGCCAATATGGGCGGGTGGCTCAGCGCATTGCTGTCGGCAGTCGCCACGCTACGGCTCGATTGACCGGACACCGGCAGCGGGGAATATTCCCTCACCGTAGAAGTCTCATCGAGTGCCGTGTAATGCGCATTCACCATCGTCTGCTCCGTTATGCGCAGAAATCCGCAGGCCCAGCCTGAAGACGCGCGCCACCATCCGGCTCCCCTGGAATGGGGAGCCGTTCGCTTTTTCAGTTTGTGAAGGAAGCCGTTATTCGGCGGCTTCCAGCCGCTGGTCTTCGATCGCTTCCAGTTCGCGGACGATCGGCCGGACGTGCTTGCCGAAATATTCCACCTCTTCCTGGAAATGCAGGAAGCCGAGCAGAATGAGGTCCGCGCCGGCCCGCTTGTGACCGATGATGCGTTCGGCCACCTGCTCCGGCGTGCCGATCAGGTTCGAACGGAAACCGTCGTTGTATTGCACCAGATCCTGGAAGGTTGATTTCGCCCAGTTGCCTTCGCGCTCCGGCGAGGAATTCCCGGCATTCTGAACCTCGTGGTGGAAACCCTTGACCGCCTCGGGAATGGCCTTGTCGAGGATCTCCTGGAGGACCTCCTGCGCTTCCTTCTCCGAGGAGCGGACGATGCCGAAAGCATTCATGCCGATCTTCGTGTGCCAGGTCTTGCCGAAAGCCTTTTCCTTGGTGCGGATGTCATCCACCTGGGCCTTCAGACCTTCCGGCGTGTTGCCGTTGGTGAAGTACCAGTCGGACACGCGGGCCGCCATGTCACGAGCCGCGCGCGAGGAACCGCCCTGGAATACCTGCGGAACGCCGCCGATCGGCTTCGGCTTCATCGAATAATCCGTGAAGCGATAGAAATCGCCGCGCAGGTTATAGACGTCTTCCGTCCAGATGCCGCGGATCGCACGGATGAACTCCTCGGAGCGACGATAGCGTTCGTCATGGTCCAGCCAGGGCTCGCCGATGGCGGCGAACTCGCCGCGGAACCAGCCGGAGACGATGTTGACGTCGACGCGGCCGTTGGTGAGGTGGCTAATGGTGGCGATCTGCTTGGCAAGCAGCGCCGGGTTCCACGGTCCGGGCAAGACGGCGGCAATGACGCGAAGCTTCTCGGTGGCTGCAAGAAGTGCGTGGGAAAAGGAGACCGACTCGTGCTGGTTGTCGGCGCCATATCCGGCCGTGAAGCGAATCTGGCTCAGGGCAAACTCAAAACCCGACTGTTCGGCGATCTGGGCGAGCTTGCGGTTGTAGTCGATACCCCAATCGGTGCGTTGTTCGACCGAACTGATAACCAGGCCGCCCGACACGTTCGGCACCCAGTAGGCAAATTTCAAGGGTTCTTTCTTCGATTGTGACATCGGTCTCTCCGTGCTTATTCGTAATTTGTCAGGCGCTTAGCCGCGATTGTTCTTCGGCGCGGGCTAAGGCGAGCATCCTGGCGTGCGGAACGATCAGTTCCAGTTCCCGCACGGCCGCTCTGATCCGTTTCTGGATGTCTGAACTTGCAATGGCGTATGAGTCGAATTCGCTCTCAAGCGCGTAGACCGATGTTGGCAGCGGCAGCGCTTTGAAGAAGCTGAACAGGGGCCGGAGCTGATGGTCGATCATCAGGCCGTGCAACGGCGTTCCGCCCGTTGCGGCGAGGATCACCGGTTTGCCGACCAGCGCCTCATAGTGAACTAGGTCGAACAGGTGCTTGAACGCCCCGCTATATGAAGCGCGATAAACCGGGGAGCCGACGATGAGGACATCCGCGCGCTCAACCGTGCGCACGATCTCCGCGCCTTCCTCACCCAGTTGGTCAGCCCGCAAGGCTCGAAACAGCACCGGTGCAGACACAGCCAGGTCAATGTGCCGTCCAGGGATGCCAAGTTCAGACTCGATGCGCCGAAGGATGGACGCGACCAGCGCCGATGTGCGGGATGGCGCCTTTACATTTCCTGATATTCCGACGATGCGCAGTTCTTGCATGGGGATCCTCCAATGCACAAAACCTATAAATTAACTAGACTATTGGCAACGAGTGGGACATCCGATTTGACCGGCGATCGGAATATCAAATTCCAAAGAACATCCATTTTTAGAAATATTTTCATCTGCCTTCGCAGGCGCTGGCACGCGGAAAGCGGTCGCCGCAACACCCGCCGGGCGAATTCGGGCCTTCGGCCAGCTGTCCTTGCCTCGGTCCCTCACGAATCTCCCGTGGAGATTTTCGCGCGGAAGGAGTTAGTCGGAGAAGGTGCGCCTCAGAGCCTGATGGGCCGGTAATACATGCCGGTCATCAAAAATCCCACGCGAAAACAGGTTCTAAAACATGATGGAGGTCGCGCCTAGTGAGGATCTCGGCAATGATGGCATCTATTCGTCACTCCGATCCCACCAGGCCATGCTGTTCATTCCGCTTCCCTTCGTCGTTGCTCTTCTGCTGCTCGTCCTCTTCGTTACCGTGCTCAAGCGCGACGAGGAGGCGGCGCCGAACCGGCCATTTCTGGCACTGATCCTCCTGAGCGTCTTGCTGTCCATCCTCTCCGGCTTGCGCTGGGGCTACGGAGTGAAGGCGGTGGGTATGATCGCGCCTGTCATTGCGGCGATGGTGCCGCCGCTTGCCTATGCCGGAGTATCCAGGCTGGTGCGGACGAGCCGCCGGTCGCTGCCGCAGCGGATTGCGCTGCATGCCGCGCCGGCCGCCGTCATCCTCTTGTTGATCACCTTCCGGCGGGAGGCGATCGATATCGCGCTGGTGCTTGTTTTCATCGGGTATGCCTTGGCCATCCTGCTTCTGATGCGGCCGGGCGCGGATGCGCTTCGGCTTGCGCCCTTTGAGGGGGCGGTGCCGGCCTATCGGGCGATCATCTTCGCGGCGGTGGCGCTGTGCCTGTCGGCGGCAGTCGATATTTTCGTGTTTCTCGACTTCACTTGGGCACATGGCGAGCATGCGGTGACGCTAATCAGCGTCAGCAATCTCGCCGTCCTCGTCATCCTCGGCATTGCGGCGGCGGCGGCCAGCCGAAGCCGGGCGCCGGCCGAGACGGTGGAGACGGCATCGAAGTCCGAAACGACCGAGGACAAGGAGACCATCGCCACGGTCGATGCGCTGATGGAAGCAAGAAAACTCTATCGCGACGCCAATCTCAATCTCGACCGGCTGGCTCGCAAGGCGGGCATTCCCGCGCGCCAGATCTCGGCGGCGATCAACCGGGCGATGGACAAGAACGTTTCGCAATATGTCAATGATTACAGGATCGGCGATGCCTGCCGGCTGCTTGCCGGCACCGAGAAATCGGTGACCGAGGTGATGTTCGAGGTGGGCTTCCAGACGAAGTCCAACTTCAACCGCGAATTCCGCCGGGTTACGGATATGACACCGCTTGCCTGGCGGCAGAGGAAGGGTGGGGTGGGAGGCTCTCCGGCCTCGTCCTGAGATACGCCACGTACACAATCGCGATCGAGGACTGCCGGAAACGTGTTCGAGGTCGCGGTTTTGCAGCCTGCGACCATTCTGTCGGCATGAACACGACATCAGAACATGACCGAAACCTTGCCGCCAAGCTGAGATCGCTTTCGATCGAACCCGCGGCCTTCAAGACAGAGCCGCCGGAGCGTGAAGCCCGGCGGCGCGTGATGCCACTTGCTATGCTTGCGCTTGCCGCGACGGCATCGCTCGCGGTGGTTCTTTTCTCTCGGCCCGAGATGCTGCAGCGCATCGAAACGGTGCTTGCAGGCCTCGCGGTTCAGCGCGGGGCGACGACACCAATAGGCGGAACGCAAGGGCCTGCCGAGGGTGCCGCTGCCGAGCGGATGCGGGCTGTTGCTGATGCACCGGCGGTTCGGGCCTTGCCGGCCCGGGAGGTCACCGGCTCCGGCTATGTCGTGGCGCCCGATGCCGCGACCGTCTTTTCCAAATATGAAGGCCGGATCGTCACCGTCGAGGTCGAGGCGGGTGACAGGGTTGCCGCGGGGCAGGTGCTGGTGCGGCTCGACGATGCGGGCGCCCGCTTTGCGCTTCGGGGGGCCGAGATCGCCCGGCAGGCGGCGGCACTGGCGCTTGATGCAAAGAATATCGATCTCGCGCAGGCGCGGTCTTCCCTGACGCGCATCGAGCGGCTGGCCGGGCGCGATGCCATGTCGGCGCAGACGCTGGAGGAGGCGAGGACTGCTTTCGACACTGCCGAGAATGCTGCCCTGCAGGCACGGCAGAATGTGGCCAAGGCGGATCTCGATATCGACAGGGCGCGCGAGCAGGTGGAGGCGCTGACCGTCCGGGCGCCGATATCGGGCACCGTCACGCGGCTTACCGCGCATGCCGGCGACACCGTGCTGTCGCGCGAGGACAGCGTGCGGGAGAATGAAAGCCTGCTTGTGATTACCGACACGGCAAACATGGCCATTGATGCCGATGTGGCGGAGACCAACATCGCGCAGATGCGACCGGGCCTATCCGGTGAGGCGGTCCTCGACGGCTTTCCCGATCGGCCCTTTGCGGTCGTAGTGTCGAAGATCGCGCCCATGATTTCGCGGGAGAAGGGAACGGTGACGCTTCGCCTGTCGCTGTCTTCGTCGCCGCCGGGCATGCGCCCTGCGATGGCCGCGCGCATCCGCCTTGTGGTGGATGAGACAACAGCTTCCGGCTCACAGGCGGGCGGAGCTGCGACCGTTCGGCCACAGGCCGCGGATATCACAGATCATCAGCAAGGAGCAGAGCGATGAACGATACGCAAGAGCCCTATATCGCGCTTCGCGGCGTCCAGAAGGCATTCAGGATCGGTGCGGAGACGATCCCGATCTTTTCCGGGCTCGACCTTTCCATTGCGCGCGGCGATTTCGTCGCCGTCATGGGACCATCGGGCTCGGGGAAATCGACGCTGCTCAACATGTTGGGCGGCCTCGACAGCCCTGATGCCGGGGAGATCAGGATCGGCCGCAGTCATCTCGAACAGATGGGCGAGGGCGCCAGAGCCGCATGGCGGGCGCATGGCATGGGCATCGTCTTCCAGTTCTACAATCTGCTGCCGATGCTGAATGCGAGCGAGAATATCGAGCTGCCGCTGCTTTTGAAGCCGCTCGGGCGAAAGGAGCGGCGCGCCCGCGTCGAGACCGTCATGGATCTCGTCGGGCTTGCGGGCCGGCAGCGGCAGTTTCCGTCGAGCATGTCCGGCGGGCAGCAGCAGCGCGTCGGCATTGCGCGCGCCATCGTCGGTGATCCCGACCTTCTGCTCTGCGATGAACCGACCGGCGATCTCGACCGGAAATCGGCCAACGATATCCTGGAGATGCTGGGCTTTCTCAATCGTGAGCTTCAGAAGACGATCATCATGGTCACGCATGATCCCGAGGCCGCCGCCTTTGCCCGGCGCACGTTGCATCTCAACAAGGGCGAATTCGTCGAGCAGCAAGGGAGGGGCCAATGACTTTCTTCCAGCTCATGCGGCGCAATGCCTGGCGCAAGCGGCTGAGGGCGACACTGCTGATGTTCTCGGTCGGCGTCGCCTTCCTGATTTACGCCCTGACCGCCAGCTTCCTCGGCGGCAGCCAAGGGGCGGCGGGCGCCAGCGACAACCTGCTCGGCGTCTTCAACAAGTCGGGCCGCGGGTTGCCGCTGCCGCTCGCCTATCTCAACCGGATCGCTGCGGACGCTGATGTCGCCGCCGTTGCCTATACCGCGCGGATGCGCGGGTTCGTCGAGGTCGAGAAGAATATCGTGATGACCAGCGCGGTCGATCCGCGCGCGGTCGCCGCTGCCAATGGCGATGAGCTTGGACTGACGCCTGATCTGATCGCAGCACTCGAAGAGGGCCGTGACCGGGTGCTCGTCGGCAAAGCGTTGGCGGAGGCTCAGGGTTGGTCGGTCGGCCAGCGCATCGGCGTCACCAGCCAGTTGATGAGGGCCGACGGCAGCCGCGACTGGCGCTTCGTGATATCAGGCATCTTCGAGGGAGCTAATGCCAGCACCGACACCTATTTCATGCTGGCCCGTTACGACACGATCAATGAGGCCCGGGCGCGAGACAAGGATACGGTCGACACCTTCGTGGTGCGCCCGCGCGAGGGAGTATCATCCGGCGTGCTGGCGGCGCGGATCGATGCGCTGTTTGCCAATTCGGCGGCACAGACGCGGACGCAATCGGAAAAGCAGTTCCTCGAAGGCTTCCTGCGGCAGTTCGCCGATGTCGGCCTGATTGTCGGCCTCGTCGTCGGCGCGGCTTTCGTGACCATCCTGATGATCACGGTGAACACCATGCTCTTTGCCGTGAGGGAACGCAGCTTCGAGATCGGCGTGATGAAGGTGTTGGGCTTTTCCCAAGGCCGGATCATGACGCTGGTGCTCGGCGAGACGCTGTTCATCTTTGCCGCCGGTGGGGCGGCCGGGCTCCTTCTTGCCAAGCTTGCGACACTGTTGATCGGGCCTGAATTCGGCCTCGTCTTCAGTCTGTCGGTGCTGTCGAAATCCCTCGCCATCATTGCGGGTCTCGGCCTCCTGACTGGGCTGCTGCCCGCCTGGAACGCCATGCGCATGCCCATCGTCAATGCCTTCAGATCGAGATAGTCCAATGTCATCAGTGCTCAAGCAGACCTTTCTCATGATCAGAATCAACCTCGGCAGCCTGCCGCGGCGGCTCTGGATCTCGCTGTCGATGGTGCTCTCGGTCGCTCTCGTGGTGGCGGTGCTCGCAGGATTTCTCGCCATGGCGCGGGGATTTGAAACCGCGCTTGCCGGCGCCGGCTCGCCTGGCATCGCCGTCATTCTCGGCGGCGGGACCAACCAGGAGATCGGCTCTGACGTACCTGCCGAGGCGATCCGCAGCCTTGCCGCCATGACCGGTGATATCGGCGTGGTGCGGGATGGCGCGGGCGGGCTGGCGCTGTCGCGCGAGATCGTCGTTCCCGTCGATGTCGTCAGGCAAGTCGACGGCGCGGAGCAGACGCTGTCGTTGAGAGGCATGGACCCGCTGGGTCCCGGCTTGCGCGATCGTGCGGCGCTTTCGCAGGGGCGGCTGTTTTCCCAGGGCGCCCGCGAAATCGTCGTCGGCGCCCGTATCGCCGACGAATTCTCCGGCTTTGCGGTCGGCGACAGGGTGCGGCTCGGCCCGGTCGAATGGACTGTCGTGGGGCATTTCACCTCCGGCGGCAGCGCCTTCGAATCCGAGATCTGGGCGGATCTGGAGGCTGTGCAATCGGCTTTCGACCGGCTGGGGCAGGTGCAGAGCCTGCGCGTGCGCCTCGACGGGCGGGGCGATCCCGCTCTTCCGCTGACGACGCTGCGCGCGCGCCTTTCTGCGGTTCCCGGCGCCCCACTTACCTCAGTCTCCGAAGCCGATCTCTATGCCGGGCAGGCGGAGCGCACCGAGAGCCTCATTCGCCTGTTCGGCTGGCCGATTGCGCTATTGATGGCGGTCGGTGCCACGGCTGGGGCGCTGAACACGATGATGAGTTCGGTTTCCGACCGCACCGTCGAGATCGCCACGCTGCGTATGATCGGCTTCGCCCGCGTGCCGGCCTTCGCTGCGACCTGGGTCGAGGCGGTGCTGCTGTCGTCGGTGGGCGCGGTCGTCGGCATCCTCGCCTCGCGGCTCGCCTTCGACGGCTGGCGGGCAAGCACGATGGGCGCCAACAATACCAAGATGGCCTTCCAGCTCGACGTTACCAGCGACGTCGTACTTACCGCGGGCCTGCTGGGACTTGCGATCGGGATTGTCGGCGGAGCCTTGCCGGCGCTGGCGGCGACGCGGCTGCCGTTGAGGGGGGCTTTGCAGGCGAGGGGGTGAGGAGCGAATACGCTGCGCGTAAGCGAAGCCACGAATCGCATGTTAAACAGCTTGAGCTAACATAAGTCCCGCGCAGCAGGTCCCCGATTTATTCGCCTCGAAGTCGTTGTTTTCCAGGCCGAAGTTGCAGCTTTCGGCCATCTATGCGGCGCCCAGGCCATTGCCTGTGGAATACGGCCCGTGAACCGGCCAGTTGCCCCATTGACAACATCTTATCGCCTTCTTGCCGTGGACGGTTGCCCCCGCCGCGCTCGATCGGCCGATCCCGGTCGATCTTCGTGGCGACTTAGCGATCCGACGAACAGGGCAACATTGGCGATATGACAATCTACTATGTGAACTCAGCGACTGGCTCCGACCGCAACAACGGAACGGGCCAGAACTCGGCTTTTGCGACTTTGTCCAAAGTGGAATCCTTGAAACTGAAACCGGGCGACAGCGTGCTTCTTGCCAAGGGGAGCGTGTTCAACGAGCAGTTTGATATCAAATATTCCGGCACCGAAAGCGCGCCGATCAAGATCGGCAGTTACGGGACGGGGGCAGCGCCCGTCATCCACAGCGGCGGCGACGGCATTCACAGTCTCTATGCCTCGAACATCGTCATCGAGAACCTCAAAATATCGAATACCGGGACTGCCGGCATTTATGGCGGCAGTGTCACGAACTGGACGGTCCGCAATGTCGAGATCGCCAAGACAGGCATGTCGGAAAATGCCGGCGCCGTCACCTTCCGGAGCAGCACGAACGTCACGGTCGAAGACAGCAAGATAACGGCCGTCAAGGGCGACGGCTTCTGGATCGAAAAGGTCGCCGGCGTCAAGCTTCTCGACAACACCGTGACCAGCGCGAACGGCTCGACCGCCGATGCCGTGCAGGTGAACGACAGCAGCAATATTCTGATCAAGGGCAACCATCTTGATCAGACGAACGCCGATAGCCCCAAGGGCGTGATCGCGCTGGTGCGGGCCACCGATGCCGTGGTCGAGGACAATGTGCTCACCGGCGGCGGCTTCGGCATCAGCGCGCCGGCCGGCAAGAATGTCGCAATTCGCGACAACGACATATCGGGATTTCACGGTTACAGTTGGTCCTTCGGCGTCGGCCTCGGCGATCAGGGCAATGCGCGGGATTATGATATTTCAGGCAACCACATTCATGACGGCGCATGGGGCGTTGCCATCAGCGACGCCAGCGGCACCAGCTATACCCGCACGAATATCAAGGTGCACGACAATGTCTTCGACGACCTCTCGCAGGCGGCGCTGAAGGTCGACAGGCCGGCTTCCGGCTCCTTCACCAACAATACGATCGAGACCGGCACCACGGCCACCGCCATATCGCCGTCCATCGTCGACGCGCACACCTTCACCGTCAGCAACAACCATACGGTCGCCAATGTCGAAACGGTGCTGGCGCGCCCGGTTGCCAAGACTGCCGCAGTCACGGAGGCGTCCGCGGATCCGGCGGTTGCCGCCGTCCATGACAATTTGAAGATCTTCAGCGATACGGGCGAGGCCCATCGCGGCAATCTTCTCGAAAACGACAGCTCTGACAACGACACCTTGGTTCTGCGCCGCTTCGGCGACGAAAGCGTCGGCAAACACGGCCTCACGCTGACCGGCGACTACGGCGTCATCCACGTGGACCGGGAAGGCAACTATGCCTACACGCTCGATGAAACGAAGCTTCCCGACCATGACGGCCATGTGAGCGAGTCCTTCAGCTACGGGATCAACGACGGAAACTCGCACCATACCGACGGCGATACGCTGACCGTCTACATCCATATGGATAACTTGCTGGGCTGAGGGTGCGAGGCTGCAATGACACAAGGAGAAATCCCGGAAAGTTTCCGGGATTTCATAAGCAGCCGTCAGCCCCCGTGCGGGGCGCGGACGCGTTTTTTCAAGCTCAACCGTAAGTTTTTGCCGGCTGTTCGTTGCCACGGGATCGGATTCAGGCAACGACGGAACGGGCACAACCTTCGCCGCAGCTGCAACCCGGTCGTGCATCGGCGGAGGCAGCGCCTTCCAGGATGCGGACCTCGTCCTTGCCCGCGGAACGTCGCGGTGTCTCATAATGAACCGCAGCTGCATTCAAATGCACCGGAAAGCCTGCAAAAGGGTGTTCACTGTCAGCGCCGGTGACCATTGGTCGCGAGCTGCGATACGGTTCATTCACCTTTCGGTCGTTGTTCTGTAGATTATTTTCTTATAAGTTGTAGTCTTTAATATACCGCCACCGCCAGGCGTTTCTCGGGACCAAGGCAGGCCGCCCACAGGGTCTGCCAACCGCCGTGAAGGCAATATCGAAGGCCCTCTTGATGGCCTTTAACCCCGACCGCATCCGATCCACGCGTTGCAGCCGATGCAGACGGCTGCGCGGCAATTCGAGAACAAGGCGATATGGCAATCTATTATGTGAATCCAGCGATAGGCTCCAACGGCAACAATGGAACGAGCGTGGACACGCCGTTTGCATCGTTCTGGGCGGTGGAAAACTTGAAGCTGCAGCCGGGCGACAGCGTGCTGCTCGCCGCCGGAAGCGTGTTCAACGACCAACTCGACCTGAAATATTCCGGCACCGCTAGCGCCCCGATCACCATCGGCAGCTATGGGGTCGGCGACGCGCCGGTTATCCATAGCCCCGGCGACGGCATTCACAGCCTCTATGCGTCGAATATCGTCATCGAGAACCTCAAGATCTCCGAGACAGCAGGCGCGGCCATCTATGGCGGCTATGTTTCGAACTGGACCGTCCGCAATGTCGAGGTGGAAAATACCGGAAGCTCCACCAAGACCGGCTCCGTCACGTTCAGGACCGGCTCGAACATCACCATCGAAAACAGCACGATCACCGGCGTGAACGGTGACGGCGTCTGGATCGAGAAGGTCAACGGCGTCAATTTTCTCAACAACACCGTCACCAACGCCCACGGCACCGCGGCAGATGCCGTACAGATGAACGACAGCAGCAATATCGTGATCAGCGGCAATTACCTCGACCAGACGGGCGCTGCGACGCCGAAGGGCGTCATTGCGCTCATCCGGCCGGTGAATGCCGTGGTCGAGGATAATACGCTGATTGGTGGCGGCTTCGGGATCAGCGCCCAAGCGGGCACGAATATCGCCATCCACGACAATGATATTTCAGGCTATGGCGGGTACAGCTGGTCCTATGCCATCGGTCTCGGGGACCAGGGCAATACGCGGGACTACGATATCTCAGGCAACTATATCCATGACGGCGTATGGGGCGTGGCGGTCAGCTCTGCCGGCACCACCAGTTACGTTCGCGAAGGTATCGAGATCTACGGCAATGTCTTCGACGACCTGTCGCAGGCGGCGCTGAAGGTCGACAGGCCTGCATCCGGCTCTTTTCATGACAATGTCATCGCCAGCGATGTCACGCCCTACAGCATATCCCCGGCCATCATCGCCGCGAACACCTTTCCGGTCAGCAACAACACGACGCTCGAAGAGGCCCAGCTTGCGATTCTTGATAGTCACGTTTCGGGAGATGCAACGCATGCGGACGCAACCCCGACGATCGTCGCAACCCATGACAGCCTGAAAATCTCGGCCGACGCGGACGCCCATCATGGCAATCTCCTCGAAAATGACAGCTCGGCCAATGGGATCCTGCTGCTTCGCCGCTTTGACGGCGAGTTGGTCAACAAGAACGGTCTGACGCTGACCGGCCAATACGGCACCATCCATGTCGACGATCATGGTGACTATAGCTACACGGTCGACGCGACGAAGCTTGCCGGGCTTAGCGGTGAGGTGAGCGAGACTTTTTACTATAAGATCTCCGACGGGGCCGCGCACCATTTCGACACGGATACGCTGAGCATCTCCATCCATGTGGATGACTTGCTGAGCTGAGAGGAATGTGGGCAGCAAACGGCGCCTTGCCCGGTCCGAGGCGCGGCGATGGAGGAGGAGAGCGCATGTCTCAGCGGTCGCTGAACAGGATCCTGGTGACGTCGATTTCGATTTCCGCGCAGATGATCTCGTATTCGGTGACGATTGCGGGATCGGCGGAGATTTCCCTGCGCATGCGGTCAAGGACGGCGCAGGCCTCGCCATAGGCGCCGCACAATTCATAAAGATGGGGGCGGCTCGCCGCGGCTGCTCTGATGGTTGCCCGCGTCGCGGGCAGCCTCATCATCAGCCTGGCCAGCCCTTGTTCGGCGGCTTGCCGGGGAATGTGTGCTATGCCTTCTTTCCTGACCATGCCATCACCCCTCGCTGCCTTCGTTTGCCTGTCCTGAGGGGTAGTACGCAGGAATGCTGCATCTGGTTTCATGCCGGATGCAGGATTAGTGCGCGCCGCTCCGATTCCTTCACGGAAAAATTGGTTATTGCATCGTGGTATCGGGGCGCAAGAATCCGACAGCCGGTCCTACCAGCGCAGAAGGCGACGACTGAAGAGGGCGCCGATTGCGCCTGTTAACAGGATGCCGAGCGAATACCAGAGGACGACGAAGGGCAGGCCGTTTTCGGTGCAGAACCAGGAATAGACCCAGGCGCCGGATGCGCCTGCTGCAATGCCGGCGACGAAGCCTGTCATCCCAAGCTTGCTTGGTGCGGCGCCGCGTAGCACCCATGTATTGGCGATCAGGATGGGCATGGCAAAGGCAAGGATCAGCAGCGGGCAATGCAGGGCGGAGGAGCCGAGCACCAGCACGGGATAGCTTGATGCCGGCGACAAAGCGAGCTGGATGACCGCCATGGCGGCCAGAGCCAGCACGATTGCAGCGCCAATGCCGAAAAAGCGGCCTTCCGAGCCATCCGGCCGGGAGAGGCGGTAAACGGCGGCGAAGGCGGCGATTGCGAGCAGGGCATTATAGCCGGATTTGATCCAGAAAACCGGCAGCGTCAGCGCCTGCGTCATGTCTGTGCGAAGGCCGACGACAACAAGCATCAGCAGCAGCGAGACTGCCAAAGCAGGCAGGACGGCGAGCACGAAACGGCGTTCCAGCGCATGTCTCGGTACCGGCTTCAGATCTCTGACAAGGATGTCGATCACGTCCTCAGTTTCTCTCACGTCCCACCTCGCAATCTTGCCGCCAGCGCCTTGATGCCTCTGTGAACACCGACCTTGACCGCCGATTCCGACTGTCCGGTGCGGCTTGCCGTATCGGCCACCGACTGCCCTTCGAGCTTGACCTGACGGATCAGTTCCTGCTGGTGCTGCGGCAGGCCGTTCAACAGCCGCTCGACATCCATGCGCGCTGCAATCGCATCCTCCCTGAAGTCGCCTTCGATCTCCTCGTTAAGCTCCATTTCCGACTTGTAGCGACCGCCATGTTTTCGGTGATGGTCGATCAGCTTGTAGCGGGCAATCGAGAAGAACCACGCGGTAAACGGCCGCTCCCTGTCATAGGTCGCCCGGCGCGCATGCAGCGCCAGCAACGTCTCCTGCACGAGATCTTCCGTGTCGGACTTCGCCGCGGTGCCGATACGCCCGCCGTAGTAGCCGACGAGCAGGGTTCGCAACGTGCCGAGCAGACGCCGATAGGCAGCCTCGTCCCCGTCGAGGGACAGAAGCATCAGCATCTTCAGGGCGTGTTCCGAATGGGCGTTCGTCATGTCGTCTGCAATGTCATTCGCGTGGATGACGCTTTGGTTACAGGCGGATTCGAAAATCTCCTGACGGGCCAGCGCTATCACATAAGCCTGAGGCTGTAACTGCCTTCGCAAGAAGATCGAATTCAGCACTGTGAGCCGTCGGCGGGTGCCGCGGACACATCAATCGATCCGAGGAGACCCTCATGACCAAGATCCTTTCCACCCTTGCCGCCTGCACCTTCGTTATCGGCCTGTCGCTTGCCGGCGCCGCCAGCGCTCAAAGCAGCGATGCCATGAAGAAAGACAGCATGAAGACCGACGCGATGTCTAAGGATGCCATGTCGAAGGACGCGATGAAGCAGGACAACATGGCGACCGGCAGCACCAAGGCCGACTGCATGCACAATGCCGGCATGGAGAAGGACTCTATGAAGAAGGACACGATGATGAAGGCCTGCGACGCGATGAAGTAATAGTGGATCGCGGCCGCTGAAACTATTTTGCCCGCGGCCGCGTCTTTTCGAGAAGACCTTTCAAGTCGATCCGGAGGACCTACGATGGCCACGACCGATGCCGGCATGGCGAGCGGACGAACGCTCTTCTACCGCCATGGCCTGCTGGTGCGCCTGTCGCACTGGGTAAACGTGCTGTGCATGACGGTGCTGCTGTTCAGCGGCCTGCAGATATTCAACGCCCACCCGGCGCTCTATTGGGGCCAGTATGGCGCTGATGACGATCCGTCCTTCATTTCCATGGAAGCGGAGCAGGAAGGCGATGCGTTGAAAGGGGTGACACGCCTGGGCGGATTGACCTTCGACACGACGGGCGTTCTCGGGGTTTCGAATGTCGACGGCGAGGCTTCTGTGCAAGGTTTTCCGAGCTGGCTGACCATGCCGAGCTACCGGGACCTGGCGACGGGCCGGCGCTGGCATTTCTTTTTTGCCTGGCTGTTCGTCATCAACGGCTTCATCTACCTCGCCTATGGTTTTATCAGCCGGCATTTCCGCCGCGATTTGTTGCCGGCGCCCCAGGAGCTGAAGCCTTCGCATCTCGGCCATGAGATCGTCAATCACGCCCGGCTGCGCTTTCCCAAGGGGCCTGAGGCACGCCACTACAACACGCTGCAGAAACTCGCCTATATCGCGGTGATCTTCGTGCTGCTGCCGCTGATGGTTGGAACCGGTCTCACCATGTCGCCGGGCTTCAATGCGGTCGCGCCCTGGCTGCTCGACCTGTTCGGTGGCCGGCAATCGGCGCGGACGCTGCATTTTCTGACTGCTTTCTCGCTTGTCGCCTTCGTCGCGGTGCATGTGGCGATGGTGCTGGTCTCGGGCGTGTTCAACAATCTGCGCTCGATGATCACCGGCTATTACGACGCCGGCCAGGGAGGGAAATCATGAGCCGCATCATTACCAGACGCCGCTTCCTGATCGGCGCGACCATGACGGCGTCGGC
The DNA here is from genome assembly GCF_024346605.1 of Rhizobium anhuiense bv. trifolii. Classification (NCBI taxonomy): domain Bacteria; kingdom Pseudomonadati; phylum Pseudomonadota; class Alphaproteobacteria; order Hyphomicrobiales; family Rhizobiaceae; genus Rhizobium; species Rhizobium anhuiense. Next base: position 3,205,248 of record NZ_CP098803.1, on the reverse strand, counting down.
GCTGGGGCTTGCCGGCTGCGATGCGCTCGGCGAAAGCGATCGGACGAAATCGGTGCTCAAGATCGCCGAAGGCCTCAGCATGAAGACCCAGCGCTTCCTGCTCGGCGACGACGCACTCGCCCGCGAGTTCACGGAAGCCGATATCTCACCGACCTTCCGCGCCAACGGCACGAGCATGCCCGACAATGCCCGCTATATCGACTGGATGAACCAGCGGTTTTCAAGCTGGCGGCTCGAGGTCGGCGGGCTGGTCGACAAGCCGATGCAACTGTCGCTGGCGGAGTTGAAAGCCCTGCCGGCCCGTACACAGATCACTCGGCACGACTGCGTCGAGGGCTGGAGCGCCATCGGCAAATGGACCGGCGTGCCGCTCGGCGCGCTGCTACAGGCAGCCGGTCTGAAACCCGAAGCCCGCTACATTGTGTTCCACTGCGCCGACGAATACGAAAAGACGCTCGACGGCAGCGGCTGGTATTACGAAAGCATCGATCTCGTCGACGCGTTTCATCCCCAGACCATCCTCGCCCACACCATGAACGGCAGCGATCTCGAAGTCGCCCACGGCGCGCCGCTCCGGCTCCGGGTCGAGCGCCAGCTCGGCTACAAGCAGGCAAAATACCTGACCGGCATCGAAGCCGTCGCCGATCTCGGCCAGCTTTACGGCGGCAATGGCGGCTTCTGGGAAGATCGCGGTTATGAATGGTATGCGGGCATATAGGCGCGAGCCCACCGACGAGGATGTGGGAAGCCCCGCCGCTGCCTCGCTCAGGCAGAGAGGCCGATCGTGATGGTGGCGGAGAGCACGCCGCCATCGAGCTTCTCGAAATCGAATATGTGATCGGCGGCGTCCTCAGGGATGATGCCGTCGTCGTCATTGCGCGTATCGCGGGCCGGGCGTCCAATATAGTCCGGATGCTCGCCATAGATGATGTCGCTCAGCGCATCGTCGAAATAGATCTGGCTGACGAGAAGCTCCTTGCCGTCGACGAGGATTCGGCAATGAACATGGGGTGTGCGGCCCTGGTACCATCCGGGATAGGCCGTCAGGAAGCCTGCCTGCCCCTGTGCATCCGTCAGCTGGCGACCGCGAAAGGCGAGCCCGCTGATCGCCTCGGCATCGCCAAGTGTACACATCTTCGCAGCCTCGCGGCCGGAATAGATGCCGCGGTGATCCGTATGCCAGATTTCGATATCGGCATTCTCGACCGGCCGGCAATCGGCTGCATGGACGATCCGGACGGCCAACCGCAAGGGCAGTCCAGCCTTTCCTTCCGAGACGTCCTGACGGGCGGGAATATTGTTGACGTGGCAGGGGCCAAGAGTCTGAGCGACGGTGACGACGCAATTCGGACGGCTGCGGAAGAGCGGGACGGGCAGCTTTTCCAAGGCGACCGATTTGGTGCCGCCGCTCAGGAAATCCGTCCCCTTCCAGTCGAATGTCCTGGCGGCGACCGTGATATGCCGCCGGGGCCAGATCGCTACCGCCGCGACGGACGATGCAACGATCGCCGCACCTCCAAGCACAAGGGTCCGTCTCTTCATATATCGTCCTTTGCCTCAAGACTCAGGGTGTAAGGAGGATGCGCAGGAAATTCCAATTAAATCCCGGCAATGATCGACGGCAAGCGATCATCGACATCAAATGCCTGCCGTGCAGGGCAAACCTTGCCAATGTGGCCGTCAACTCCGGTGACGCCAGGGGTCACGTCTATGTCTCGATCGCGTGGTTGACCGGCTCGGGCTATGCCGACAAGCTTTATGGCAGTACCGACTCCAACCAGCTATGGCACAAGGTGGACATTATCGCCGGTCGCCTCTGGGGCGAAGCGGTTTTCCCGGTTCGGCGGCTTTACAGCGCGGTGCGTCTTTTCAGACGCGCGAGGTCGCTGTAACTCTTTGCGGCAGGCATGCGACATCCGTTGCTGAGCAGGGGCAGAGGCAGATGGAACCAACCCACTTATTCGAGCTCGTTATCGTGATGTTTCTCGCGATCATCGCGCTGCATTATGCCGCCCACAGGCTCGGGCTGCCGCCGTCCGTCGCGCTGTTGACCGGTGGCGCCTTGTTGGCCTTTGCGCCGGGACTGCCGGCGATATCAGTCGACCCCGGACTGGTTCTGGTCATCTTCCTGCCGCCGCTGTTGATGGACGGCGCCTGGTCGATCGCGCTCGCGCGCTTGCGGCGTCATGTGATCGGCATCGCTTCACTTGCCGTCGGTGCGGTGCTCTTCACCTGCGCCGTCGTCGCCGTTGTCGCCCATCTCCTCTTTCCCTCACTTCCCTGGGCTGCATGCGCAGCACTCGGCGCGATCGTCGCGCCGCCGGACGCGGTTTCGGCGCGCGCCGTACTGGAGCGCGTCAGGCTGCCGCGGCGGCTTCAGATTCTGCTCGAAGGCGAGAGCTTGCTCAACGATGCGAGTGGCCTGGTTCTTTTCCGTTTTGCCGTTGCCGCCGCTGCAACCGGAGCCTTCAGCACGGGGGAGGTGATCGGCAATTTCTTCGTGCTGGCGCTCGGCGGCGCCATCGTCGGCATCGTTGTGGGAACGGCGTGGTTCAAACTCGTCCGGCGTCTCGGCGACGAATATCTCATCATTGCAGCCTCGGTGCTGCTCGGCTGGATTGCCTATCTGCTCGGAGAGCAGCTGCATGTTTCCGGCGTCATCGCCACCGTTACCGCGGGGCTGATCATGAGCTGGCACCAGCACACAGTGCTTTCAGCTGCAATGCGCATGCGCGGCACCTCGTTCTGGACGGTGATGATCTTCCTGATGGAAGCTGCGGTGTTCATCTTGATCGGGCTGTCGCTCAGGGATGTCGTCGAACGCGGCGGCGGTTTTACCACTGTGATCGCGACAATGGGACTGCCGATGCTGGCGATCCTCGTCACGCTCGTGATCGCGCGTTTTGCCTGGGTCTTCGCCTCCGATTTCGTTCTCAGGTTCTGTGCTGTCCTGGGGTTCACGCGCGCCCGACCGCTCGGCGCCGGTGGTGCGACGGTTCTGAGCTGGGCGGGCGTGCGCGGGGTGGTCACGCTTGCCCTGGCGCTGAGCCTGCCCGAAGGGTTCGCAGGTCGTGACTTCATCCTCGTCACATCGTTCGCCGTCATTCTCGGAACCGTGCTCATACAGGGCACGACATTGGGGCGGGTGATCGCCTGGGCGCGGCTGGTGGAGCCGGATTCGGAAAGAGCGCGCCTGACGATGAGCCAGGCCGAAGCCGCCATGGCCCAGGCGCAGTTCGGGACCGTCCAGAGCCTGGCGTATGACGCCGAGGGGAAACTCATCCATCCGCAATTGCTGGAGCGCTACCAGCGCCGGGCGACGTCGATCGTCGACTATGCCGAGAGAACCGAGCACTACATACCGGTGCTGCATGCGCATTTCGACGTCATTCTCGAAGCGGTTGCAACGGGACGCCGGGAACTCATCCGCCTCCATCGCGCCGGCGAGATCGATGACGAGACGTTGCGGGAGCTGGAACGGGATCTCGATCTTGAGGAGTTGAGCGCGATCTCGGCCAAGGCATGATTTCGCGCCTCACGCCGTGACGCTTGCGACGGGAGCCACTCGTGCCTCGCTTCCATCTCTCCTATCCCAGCTGCGACTCCCCCGCCTCGGCATCATGCTCTAAATGGCAATCTGCTCACCGAGTTCGACGACACGGTTGGACGGCAGGTTGAAATAGTCGGAAGGATCGATCGCCAAGCCCTCCAGCGCCATGAATATGCGCTCCTGCCAACCGGGCAGCCCGGTGTTCGGCGTTCTGACGAGGTTCCTGCGGCCGAGATAGAAGGAGGTCTTCATGATTTCGAACTTGAAGCCGCCCTCGCGGCAGAGCGCCAGTGCCCGGGTAACGTCGGGGTCGTCCATGAAGCCGAAGGTGATATCGAGACGCACGAAGCGTGGCGAGAGCTGGCTGAGCTTGATGCGCCTGTTGTCGGGGACGTAAGGTTCGTCTTCGGTCCAGACGGTCAGGATAACGTTCTGTTCATGGAGCACGTGGTTGTGCTTGAGATTGTGGAGCAGAACATTCGGCGTGCGATCCGGGACGCTGGTCAGGAAGACGGCCGTTCCTGGAACGGTGACCGGCGAATGGTCCGACTTTCGCTCGATCGACCGGATGAAGGAATCGAGCGGGATCTCGTTGTTGGCCCGCAGTCGCTTCAGATAGGCCTGTCCTCGGGTCCATGTCCACATCAGGATCATGATCGCCAGCGCAAGGGCGACCGGAACCCAGCCGCCATCATGGATCTTAAGCAGGTTGGCCGCCAGGAACATGACTTCGATGAAGAAGAGCGGCAGCAGCAGGAGGGCGGCAACCACGAGGGAGTAACCCCAGACGGCCCGAAGGAACTGGAAGACCAGCATGGTCGAGATGACCATGGTTCCGGTCACCGAGATGCCATAGGCCGTCGCCAGCGACTCGGAATCGCCGAAGGAAAAGATCAGCATCAAGACGCCGACCAGCAGCAGAAGATTGACGCTCGGCACGTAGATCTGGCCGGTGTTGGTCTCCGATGTGAACTTGATGCGCAGCCTCGGCAGGAAGCCGAGGTGAACCGCCGAGCGGGCCAGCGAAAATGCGCCTGTTATCACCGCCTGGCTGGCGATGATCGTTGCCATCGTTGCCAGAAGAACCACCGGCAGCAAGGCCCAATCAGGATACATCAGAAAGAACGGATTGGTGGCTGCGTGGGGATGGGCGAGAACCAGCGCGCCCTGGCCGAGATAATTCAAGAGCAATGCCGGAAAGACGAGCACGAACCACGCCATCTGGATCGGGCGGCGCCCGAAATGCCCGAGATCAGCATAGAGCGCCTCGGCGCCCGTCACCGTCAGAAAGACGGCGCCAAGCACAATGAGGCCGACGGTGCCGGCATGGGCGAGGAACGACAGCGCGTTGATCGGATTGAGCGCTTCGAGAATCCTCCAGTCGTCGCCGATATGGATCAGGCCGCCCGCTGCCATGGCCAGAAACCACAAGACCGTGATCGGCCCGAAAAACATCGAGACGGCGGCCGTTCCCCGGGACTGGACGGCAAAGAGGATGATCATGATCGCAGCCGACGCGAGCGGGACGTATTCGGCAAAGGCCGGCGTGACCAGCTTCAGGCCTTCGAGCGCCGACATCACCGACAGGGCCGGCGTAATCATCGCATCGCCGATGAAGAGCGCCGCTCCGATCAGGCCTGCGAAGAAGAGCACCGGCACGTTTCGCCCCATCTTCTTCATCAGCAGGGCGAGAAGCGAAAGCGTGCCGCCTTCACCGTCATTGTCCGCCCTGAGAAGGAAGAGCACATATTTGAAGGTCACGATGACCGTCAGCGTCCAGATCATCAGCGAAATGAGACCGATGACCTCGGCCTCGTGTACGCCATCGGCGGCAAAAGGCCTCAGCGCCTCACGAAGGGCATAGAGCGGGCTGGTACCGATATCGCCATAGACGACGCCGATCGCGCCGACGACCAGTCCGGCAAAGCCCTTCCGGCCGGCACCTTCACCCGTATTGTCTATATGCGTCGACGCCATGGTTCCCCGCTTATGCCCCTTGCCTATGAACACAAACATATGCCGCATTGCAGAACGGCAAGTAAATTGATGCGTGTGCGAATTTTTTGTGAGGGGCGGCGGCGTGAGCGGGAGAGGGGTGGGGCGCACGATCGGCTTGGACTTCGGCGGTCGCCTCTTGCGATTGCGCAGTCGCATGGTAATGAGGATCCATGACCTGCACCCTGAACCTTTCGAGCTTCTATTATACGCTGCTCCCATAGAGAGCGGCGCAAGGTCATATTCCTGACACCCGAGACGCCGCATGGTCGGCGGCACGCGTGTCAACAGAAGGTCTCCGGCCTCATCGGCCCCAATGGAGACCCCGTGACACGATCCTCTCAGCCCACCGGACCCCGATCCGACTTTCTCCGCACCCTGACCGAGCGCGGTTTCCTGCATCAATGTACCGACTTGGAAGCACTCGACAGCTGGCTTTGTTCGGGAGCCGGCACAGCCTATAACGGCTTCGATCTCACCGCCGACAGCCTGCATGTCGGGCATCTCATTCCGATCATGATGCTCCGCTGGTTCCAGAAGACTGGTAACAAACCCATCGCGTTGCTGGGTGGTGCGACAAGTCGGCTGGGCGATCCGAGTTTGCGCGACACGTCACGCCCCCTTCTCAGTGAAGAGCAGATCATGAAAAACCTGCTCGGCATCCGGCGTGTCTTCGAGCGGTTCCTCGCTTTCGGGGATGGCCCGGCCGATGCGGTGATGGTCAACAATGCCGATTGGTTGGGCAGGCTCAACTACCTCGACTTCCTGCGCGATGTTGGACCGCATTTTTCAGTCAACCGGATGCTGACATCGGAGAGCGTGCGCCAACGGTTGGAGCGGGAGCAATCGCTGTCATTGCTGGAATTCAACTACATGGTCATGCAGGCCTACGACTTTCATGTGCTCGCAGAAAGCCGCGGCTGCCTGCTTCAGCTTGGTGGTTCCGACCAATGGGGCAACATCGTCAGCGGCGTCGAATTTGGGCGGCGGATCGGTGGACGCGCCTTGTTTGGATTGACCGCTCCGCTGCTGACGACATCGTCGGGCGCGAAGATGGGCAAAAGCGTTTCGGGGGCGGTCTGGCTCAACGCCGACCGGTTGTCGCCCTATGAATTCTGGCAATTCTGGAGAAACACCGGAGATGCCGATGTGGGTCGTTTTCTCAGGCTGTTCACCGAGTTGCCGTTAAGTGAAATTGCCCGCCTTGACGTGCTTCGGGATTCCGAGATCAACGAAGCGAAAAAGATACTTGCCGACGAGATCACCAGCCTGTGCCACGGGACGGATGCGGCAGCGCAAGCTTCCGAAACCTCCCGGCGTACCTTCGAAGAAGGTGAGGTGCCGGTCGGCCTCCCGACCGTCAGGTTCCCGGATAGCCTTCGCAGCACCTTTCCGCTCGCTGATGCGATGGTCATTGCCGGGCTCGCCAAGTCGAAAAGCGAAGCACGTCGATTGATCGCCGGCGGCGGTGTGCGGGTGAACGGCGGCAGCGTAAACGACGAGGCAATGCAGCTTGGTCACTCCGATGTCCAGGACGGCGTCATCCGGCTGTCCGTCGGCAAGAAGCGACACGTCCTCCTTCAATCGGCGGTGGCGCCGCCATGCTGACAGGGGCTGTCAGCATGGTGGTCGACAATGCTGAAGCCGCGGGTTTCCGAGCCAGTCGCCATTTCGTCGGAATGTCCGGCTATCCCACGGGGGATAGTTGGACTTCAATCCCGCCAATCGGAGCAGAGCCCCGAGATGAAGCCGCACCATCGTATTTTCTTCATTCAGTTTGCCGTGGCCCTTTCCGTGGGGGCGTTTCTTTCGCGGCTGCCCGACATTCAGCTCAAGTTTAGCCTGAGCGAAGGAGAGCTGGGCCTTTTGCTCGCCATCATGTCCCTCGGGGTTCTCTGCGGGTTGACGTTCTCGGCGAGGCTCATCGAGAGGCTTGGTGCGCGCACAACGGCCTTCGTCACCGTCTTCGGTGTGACGTTGTTTTATGCGCTGATCCCCTGGATGCCTGCAGTTTCCCTGGCGATGCCATTATTCTTTGTTGCCGGCATTTTCGCCGGCGCATTCGAGATCAACGCCAATCTCGAAACCGATCGCCATGAGGCGCTGCTCGGCTACCGCATCATGAGCCGGGCTCACGGCATGTGGAGCCTCGGATTCTGCATCACCGCCCTTGTTGCCGCCGGTATGCGGCAGGCCGCAGTCTCCATCGAACTGCATAGCTTCATCGTCCTCGTGACGGTCTTGATTGCCGGGTCGATCGTTTTCTCCGGGATCGAGAATGCGCCCCGGCGGCATGACGCTCACCCCGGCGATGCTCCGCTCGTCGCTTTTCCCACGATCGGGCTGCTTCCCCTTTGCCTCATAGGCGCTGCTCCGCTTCTCGCCGAGGGCGCGAGCGTCGATTGGTCGGCGATCTATATGCGCGACGTATTTGCGGTCGAACCATTTGTCGGCGGGCTCAGCGTGGCCATTTTCTCCTCGTTCATCGCCATCGGACGGCTCGGCATGGACTCTGTGATTGACCGCTTCAATCCACGCCCCGTCGCAATAACCCTCCTCGGGATCGCGGCCATCGGCCTTGTCTTGGTTGCGACGGCGGCACAGCCTGTCGTCGCCCTCGCGGGCTTTGGCCTGACGGGGATCGGCTGCTCGTCGGTCTATCCGCTTGCCATCTCGGCCGCGGCCCGGCGCACGGACCGACCCGCATCGGTCAGCGTTGCAGCGCTCGGGCAGACGACCTTTCTCGTGTTTTTCGCTGGGCCGCCATTGCTCGGTTTCGTTGCCGAACACTTCGGTATCCGCTTTTCGTACTGGGTGGTCGTCCCTGTGATCGCCGCTGCGCTCCTCGTCACCAAGGCGCTCATCGCTGCTCCTGCCCCGATCACAGGGCAGCCCGAACCGGTACAACCACACGGTTGATACGCCGCGCCGCCGTTCCGTTATCCCAAGGTCGCGCATGTTCGCAATCGGCGGGGGCTGACCACCGATTTTCGCTGTTGAATAGGGCGGGCGCAATGTATTGCCGGTGACGTCTAAGTATTACTGATGGCCGTCTCAAATATAGCTCGTATAGGTGATGGCCCAAGGCCGTGCAGGATCGTCAACTCTTGGTGAATGGTCTTGCCGCTCAAGCACTTGCGGGCGCGGTCCACCTTCTCTGCATACACCTGGCCCGGACGGCCTATGTCAGCCTTTCGAGCCTGCAAAATAAGGGTTCTACGAGTTCTTCGATCGTCGCGTTCGGCCGCAACGAGAGGCTGGTCAGCGCCGATCCGTGCCTCTCTTCGGACAAATTCCCGCCGCCAAAATGCCAGTATTAGTTGTTTCTAATTCACGCCATAATTCGCATCTACGTTGCCGCGCCTGTTTTATTCTTCGCCACATTTTGGAATTTCAGCATAATACAAACAATGGTGGGTAACTATGAAGGTTATTCTCGTCATCGTCCTCACGGCGCTTGCCGTGCCCTGTGAGGCGGATATGCTCGGCACGGCGTCCAAGTACAAAAGCATGCATGAACGCTCCATCTCCTTCCTTAGCATCAATCCGCGCAGGGTATCGTGGTGCGGGGCGTTCCTGGCCTTTGTCGCCAAACGATCTTCAAGGGAGCCGCCGCCCAACCCCAACATGGCGGCGTCCTGGAAGAAGTTCGGCAAGCCGGTCGGCGTCCGCTCCGCCAGGCGTGGGGATGTCGTGGTGATCCGCACCGGCCGGCGCTTTCATGTCAGCCTGTTCGATCACATCGACCAGCGCCGGCAATATGTCTATCTCTTCGGCGGCAACCAATCCAACCGGGTGCAGCTGTCGCGCTATCGCGCCAGTTCGGTCGTTGCCGTGCGACGATAAGCCGGTTCCAAACCTCAATGCCGGCGGGAAAACAGGTCCTATGCCTTGCGTGCCCTGATATGCAGGAAGATCGGCGCGACGCGGGTGTCGGCGACGACGGGTTCGGCCTGCGCCACCACGGCTGAGGCCATCGGCTCGCCAAAGGCCTCGATCGTAAGCCCCGCTTCGACGATCATCGACACCCAGGTCGACAGCGTGCGGTGAAAGCGCGGAACGGAAAACGGCGTCAGCGCCGCCCGTTCCGCTTGCGGTATCGAGGAAAAGATCCAACGGTCGATCCGGCCGTCGCTCTCGTCGAAATAGTCGGCGATCTCTACCGCGACGGGCTCGCCGGCCTCATTGCGGATGTTACGGCGCGTCGGCGGCACGAAGCAGGGATGCAGGATCGAAAACTGCAGGAAGCCGCCGGGCTTCAGAATGCGGTGGATGCCCTTCAGCACCTCGCGCTGATCAGCCATGTCCATCATCGACATGAAGGCGGTGACGAAATCGAAGCTCGCTTCCGGGAAATCGATGCTCTGACCGTCGCCGAGCACATAGTCGATGCCGAGCGGCGCGTCTGCCTCGCTCTCGCGGGCAAACGAATGAAGGTCGGGGCGATGTCGAGGCCGGTCACGCGGGCGCCGAGCCGGGCGACCGCGCGGGTATTGGAGCCTTCGCCGCAGCCGAGGTCGAGACCTCTCAGGCCGCCGACCGACGGCAGCATCTCCAGAAAGGTCGGCGTGTTCAGCGCATCGCGATACTTGTCGTAGCCCGCCCTGGAATAGATCGTCCACGTCTCGGCATTGCTCTCCCAATGGGCGGCGACATCATTGGCTTTCATGGCTCTTCCTCCTTGCGCGATCGGAACGGGCGGGGAGCTATAAGCGCAGCCTGTGACAATGAGAAGACGAGCTGTCGCGCCTCAATCTGGAAGAGAAGAAGTGTGCCAATAACTGATGCGTCGTAGCATCAGTGCGTCAGGGATTGGATCCTGTCGTAGCGGACCGTGTACTCGTCGGCCGTGCCCTCGTCATAGACCTTCGCCAACGTGGCCTGGAGGTCAGGCGAATAGAGCACGCTCAAGATGTCGACCTGCTCGTCGCCTCTCTTGGTCACTTGCTTGATCCTGAACACCTTGTATTTGCATTCGCCGAGACTGAAGCTCTCCTGTCCGGCGACGGTCAATTCCAGGCTCCAGCGCGTATCCGCCCGCTCGTCCGGGCCAAGCGCTAAGAAAGCAACGTTGGTTCGAGCGCCTTTCTTCAGCGGAACGATGCGGCTCAGATCGGAGAGCGGGTGGATCGCATATTGTTCGTTTTTGCTGAAGCGGGCCAGATCGAAGAGACCTGCAAAGGAAAACACCGTCTGCTGCTGTGAGCCGCCGAAATGATTGACAGTCTTGACGATCTGCCCTTCCGCCTTGTGGAATTCGCTCCGTGCGCCGGTATTTTCCAGCACAAAACCCTTGGCGGCGGTGTCAGCAGACGGACAATCGGCTGCATGAACCGAAACAGGCAGAAGGGCGGCAATGAATAATGAAGCAAGGCGATTCTTAAACATGGTTCTCGTTTCCGATAAGACTGGACCGATCTCGTTTGATCGCCTGGAAATACTGGAACCCGCGGGGCCTGTCATGAGCTTCATTCTTGCGACAGGAACTATTCCACATTTGCGTTAATGGCCGGGGCTTCTCGCGGAAAGTTTCATTTGGGATGCGCGGCCGGCGACAGCACCATTCTGTGCGCGGGCGAACCAGGGGAGCTGATGCATCATTCTCAGCTGACACTCTTGAAGGCGGCGATGATGCTTTCTGCGGCGAGTTGCGCCTGATCTGATGTCGTCTGGAAATTGGTGACGGAGAGACGCAGGATGTCGCGGCCGCGCCATTTGGCGCCGCCTGCGAAGATCATGCCGTCCGCCTTGATCTTTTCGATGGTCTTTCGCGTCAGCGCGTCGCCTTCTTCGGAGGGCAGGTCGGTACCGAAGCGGATGACGAGCTGGTTCAGGGCCACCTCGTTCAGAATGGCGATGCCGGGCTCGCGTGCGAGCCGATCGGCGATCAGCTGCGCCGAGGCGCAGCACTGGTCGATGAGGGCGGTTACACCCTCGCGGCCGAGATGTTTCAGCATCGCCCAAGTGGCAAAGCCGCGCGCCCTTCGCGAAAGCTCGGGCACGTAATGGGAAGGATCGCGCTCGCCTTCGCCAGCGAGCGGCAGATAGCTTGCGGCGATCGTCATGGCGCGGCGATGGGCGAGTTCGTCGCGGACGATCGCATAGCCGCAATCATAGGGCGTCTGCAGCCATTTGTGGCCGTCGGTCGCCCAGCTGTCGGCCGCTTCGATGCCGCGGCTGAGGTGGCTGGTTTTCACCGACGTCTGCGCCCAGAGGCCGAAGGCGCCGTCGACATGCACCCAGGCGCCTTTCGCCTTCAACAGCGGGATGATGGCGGCGAAATCGTCGAAGGCGCCAGTATTGATCTGCCCCGCCTGGAGGATGGCGATGAGGGGACCGGAGACGGTATCGAGTGTGCCGGTCAGCGCGACCGGGTCTATCCGGCCTACTGGATCGGTGCGCACGCGCAACACGCGATCGTGCCCGAGGCCGAGAAATTGCAGTGCGGAGAAGACCGTCGTATGGGCGTCGTCGCCGATCAGCACGGTGATCTCAGGCGCGCCGAACAGGCCACTCGCATCGGCATCCCAGCCCGCCCGGCGCAGCACTTCGCCGCGGGCGGCGGCAAGGCAGGTGAAGTTCGCCACTGTCGCCCCGGTGACGAAGCCGACCGAGCTTTCGGCCGGCAGCTTCAGGAGATCGAGGAGCCATCTCGCCGCGATGGTCTCGACTGCGGCTGCGGCCGGGGCGGCGGCATGGTTTCCGGCGTTCTGGCCCCAGGCGCTGGTGAGGAAATCGGCCGCGACGCCGACCGGATGGGAGCCGCCGATGACCCAGCCGAAGAAGCGCGGGCCCGTGGTTGCGTGCAGCCCGGGTTCGGCGTCACTCGCCAACTGCCTGATGACATTGAGCATATCGCAACCGGCTGCCGGCAGCGGTTCGTCGAAGCAGGCAAGCGAGGCTGCGTAATCGTGGGCAGGCACATGGCGGGCGGGCCCTGCCTGCCGGAACCCCGCAGCAAGCCGGGCGGCTTCCTGAAACAGAGATGCAATTGCCGACATAAGTTCCCCCTGCCGCCGCCGATCCTGGAGGGACCGCCCCCGAAGGCAGGCTGCCGGCGCTATGCAATTTAGCCCATATCGCCAGCTCTGTCTTCGCCCAGGAGACCCGGGCTTGGGATCCAGAGTACTTTCTCGTCCTTGCCGAGGCTCAAGATAAATTGAGCATCCAGAGAGGGCTTCCTAAATATCTACAATACTTACTCTATTCCGTTCTGTCCATTTTTGAAATTTCATAGCTATGCTTGAAAATGATTGCCTTCGTCTCAAGTATCGTTCAATAATGCGGAAATATCGTTTGCACCATTGTCAAGTTGGTGCTGCCAACTAGCGAGGGATATGCACTGAAATATTTCCTTCTCTACGCGCTGACATGCACGTTGGTCGGGATAGTTCTTCTCGTCATCATCCATGAAGTTGTATCGTTCAAGATCGACAAGCCAACTGATGAAGCAGCGGGCGAACCAACCGAACAATCGGCCGCCGGGCCAACCGGGGAACCGGTGAACGGGCCGACAACCGATCAATCCGCCGTCCAGCCAGCCGATCCGTTGATCGTCCGGTCGACGAGGCAGCCTGTCGACGGGCCAACCGATAAACCAGCGGTCGGCCCAACCGGCGAACCGGCCGCGCCCCCAACCGATCAAACAGTGGTCGACCCACCCCGTGAACCGGCCGTCCGGAAGGGCGGCCGGCTGAGGAGTCCGGCGCAGTGATCGGCGCTTGAGACGATCGCCACAGGCTGGGGCATGAAGCTTTCAACGCCGGTTGCATCGGCTGAGCCCATCTGTATTGACTGTACCTCTCATCTCGAAGGAGGTTCCGATGGATGGAAGCGGTACAGCGATCAGGCATATCAGGGCAGACGAGGTGGAGGCTTTCCGGCGCATCCGTCTGGAAGCGCTTCGCACCGAACCGTCCCTCTTTGCAAGCCGCTACGAAGACTGGGAGGTTCTTTCTCTCGAGGAATGGCGCAATCGCCTGAACGAGCCGGTTTTCATCGCGTTTCAGGGCGATGAACCCGTCGGCATAACCGGCCTGCTTCGCCAGCGGTCGAGCAAGATGGCCCATCGCGCAACGATCATCATGGTCTATGTCAGAAGGAGCCTGCGCGGAACGGGCCTTGCCAGCAGGCTGCTCAGTGCGGTTGCCGATCACGCCCGCGATATCGGCATCCTGCAGCTGGAACTCTTCGTCAGCGCTGAGAACCCGGCGGCAATACGGTTCTACCAGCGGGAAGGCTTCTCCGAAATCGGCAGGATTCCCGGCGGGGTTCTGGAGGAGGGCAGGGAGATCGACGACGTCATGATGGCGCGCCGTCTGGTCGATTAAGTCTCCCGCGCATATCGGTTTGCTGACCTATTGACCTCAAGCGGGGTTGGGGTTGCAGGGTGCCGGCATGAACCGGAGGTTTGGGGATGGCGAAAGTCCTGAGAGACGAAGATCTGGTCGATGGCGCGTTGATGACGGTCGCGATCGATGCGCTCGAGACCGCTTTTCTCGCGAGAGCCGGCAATCGGCTGATCTCTCCGCCCCGGCATCATGTCTCGTTTGCCGATCGCGGCGATCTCGTCTTCACCGTCGGCGGCATCCTCGGCGACAAACCGCTCGCGGGCTTTCGGGCCTATGAAACATTCGAGGGGGTGGAGCATTCGCAGATCGTGGCGGTATGGTCGGCCGACGACGCCAGGCTCAAAGGTATCGTTCTCGGAGAGCGTCTCGGCAATCTCAGGACCGGTGCGATCGGAGGTCTCGCCATCCGTCACCTCAGCGCGCCGGATGCCAGGACCGTGGGGATACTCGGCAGCGGAGCGCAAGCGCGAACCCAGCTTGCCGCAGCCGCCGCGGTTCGAAAACTGGATCGCGCCCGCGTCTATAGCCGCGACGAGGAAAAGCGTACGGCTTTCGCAAGCGAGATGCAGCACGCCTTGGATATTGAGGTGGAGGTTGCCGGCAGCGCCATCGAAGCCGTCGATGATGCCGATATCGTCATCTGCGCGACAACGAGCCAAACGCCTGTCGTTCATGCTGGAGATTTGAAGCCCGGTGCGCACGTCAACACCGTCGGCCCGAAAACGTATCGGGGATACGAACTCGGCCTGGATATCGCCGATGCGGCAGCCGTGATCGCGACGGATTCTCCGGAGCAGACGCGCGCCTATGCGTCGCCGTTTTTCCTTGCCGGCTCGGGCAACGACAGTCGCATGGTCGACCTTGCCGATATCATTGCCGGGAAAGCGACGGGGCGGAGATCACCTGAGGATACGACGCTGTTTTGCTCAGTGGGACTGGCCGGAACCGAAGTGGTCGTCGCTTCGGCAATCCTCGATATGCTGTGAGCTTGTTTCCCTTATTCACGCCAGCCCCAGCGCATCCCTCATGCCGTATTCGCCGGGTGCGCGTCCCGCGATCCAGCGGGCGGCGGCAAGCGCGCCGCGGGCGAACATGCCGCGATCGAGAGCCGAATGCGAGAGCGTCACGACTTCCTCGGCGGCGGCAAACATCACGCTGTGTTCTCCGACGATCCCGCCGGCGCGCAACACGGCGAAACCGATCTCGCCGGGCGGCCGCTCGCCGGTGATGCCGTCACGGCCGCGCCGCTCGACGGATGCGAGAGAAACGCCGCGGCCCTCGGCGGCTGCTTCACCAAGCATCAGCGCCGTGCCGGAGGGCGCGTCGATCTTCCTGTTGTGATGGGCTTCGAGGATTTCGATATCCCACTCATGCGCAGGAAGGGCGCGGGCGGTTTGGGCGACCAGACCGATCAGCATGTTGACGCCGATGGAGAAATTGCCGGAGCGCAGGATCGGAATCGTGCGGGCGGCCTCGGCGATCCGTTCCAGTTCATCTGGCTCGAAACCTGTCGCCCCGATTACCAAGGCCGGTCCACCGGCCGAAGCACACAAGCCGGCAAGTTCGGCCGCAGCGCTTCCCGTCGTGAAATCCAGGATCACGTCGGCCGCTCCGATCGCGGCCGAACGATCGATCAGCCCGGCACCCATAGAGCCCTCACGGCCAATGCCGCCGACGAACGCAAAAGCCGGATCGGCCGCCAGCAGTGGCAGGATGGCACGACCCATGCGGCCCCTCGCGCCGGCGACGGCTATTTTGATTGGTGAGATCACGGTCTTTCCTAACTCAGGAGGGCAGGTGTGGTGCGGAGGGGTTTTGGCGTTTTGCGCGCAAACCAAGCAAAACGATAGCATAAACAATGAGTACGATCGGTGTTTCCGCCAAGATCGGAAGTATGATGAAGCCATCGCCAGCGCCGCCAACTTCGTCTGGCGCCATCGTTGGCGTCGCCAATATAGCGAGCGTCAATGGCGAGAAGAACACCCATAGAAATGCGATCGCGTGCGGCAACCATCGGCGCCGCTTGAGCCTTCGCGCAGCGAAAATTGCTGAAGCAGGTATCAGGACGTTCAAAACGAAAACAAGTGAAAGCGCGATGAACTCCGGCAAGATTGTCGGATAGTGCGGATTATATTCCACCGGGTTGCCTGACGCCTACCAATTGCCTGGGTCGGCGGTGTGATCGATGCTGGCGAATTCATCGGCCTTTTCGCGGTCCAGCTTCACCTCCGTGGTGGCGTTCGTCTCGTCGGTGACCGCGTAGCGATCGGGGACCGGTCCCCTCGACAGTTCCTGATAGAGGAGCAGGGCGGCCTCCTCGGCGGTGTCAGCCTCGATCTCCCGCGTAATAGTGACAGTGAACTTGTGCATGGCTTCGAGCCTTTCGATCGTCGTGCAGGCGTATGCGTAGATAGCCCAGTCTGACACGAGTTTTGTGTCGAAGACAGAAAAAGCGCGTCGTTTAGAATTTGATTCATGCGACGGTCGCAGGTCTTTGTTTTTATGAATGTCGTGGTGCTAAGTATCGGCCGACGCGCTTACCAGACTGAACTCACCGTCGCAAAGACGATAAAACCCATCTTGGGGAACGGGCAATTCCAGCATTTCCCGCTTCGAAAGGCCGGAATATACGCCACGTACCAATCGGCCAAACAGCCCGTGAGAAATCGCAATTGTCGGTTCATATATGCCTGAGATCCAGTTCTTTGCTCGCGCACAGGCGGCATCGAAGCTCTCCCCGTCTGGAGATCTGAAATACCAATCAAAAGCGTCGGACCTGTCCAGCATTCCTGGAAACTCGTTGTCGATCTCGAACTTGGTCATGCCGTCCCAAGAACCGACGGTCACCTCCATGAGCCGCGATTCCGGACGAGCGGCCAGCGGCAATACCCGTTCGATGCGAGCCGCGGTCTCCTGCGTTCTGCCGAGAGGGCTGACGTGAAGCTGGAACGATCGCTCACTGCCTGCAATTTCCTTCTTCAAAAGCTTCGCCATTTGTTCGGCCTGTTCGATACCGCGCGCTGTAAGTGGTGAATCTTTTTGGCCCTGGAACCGACCCAAGGTGTTCCAAATGGTCTCGCCGTGGCGAAGCAGGTAAATCACTTGTGTTGTCCTAAAAGAATGCCAAAAGGCTGGTTCAGCGGCCAAGTGATGCGACAGATCAATAATGACCGCAACTGCTCCGATCCATATGTGCCACGTCTTCTGCTGTCGGCCGAAGCGGGTACTTCGACCATTTTAGCAGCGCTCGGCAGTTGCCCGCGGGAAATCGCTGCCGTGGGCTGGAGAAAGACGGCTTGCCTCTTATTTCAGTTGGAAATGCGAAACGAGGAGCGAGAGAGCACACAATGGCAAAGAACACGATCTGCGTATGGTACGACAAGGATGCTGAGGCTGCCGCCCGCTTCTATGCTGCGACTTTTCCCGACAGTACCGTGGACGCCGTTATTCGTGCACCGGGAGATTATCCCGAGGGTAAGCAGGGAGATGTGCTGGTTGTCGAGTTCACCGTTGCGGGGATTCCCTGCATCGGGTTGAACGGCGGTCCCGCGATCAAACACAACGAGGCCTTCTCCTTTCAGATCGCGACCGACGATCAGGAGGAAACCGATCGCTACTGGAACGCCATCGTCGGCAATGGCGGCCAGGAAAGTGCGTGCGGCTGGTGCAAAGACAAATGGGGGGTGTCCTGGCAGATCACGCCGCGCGTCCTCTCCGAAGCGCTCTCGGCAGGCGGTGGCCAGGCAAAGCGTGCTTTTGACGCGATGATGACCATGAGGAAGATCGACATCGCAGCGATCGAGGCGGCGCGGCGCGGCTGAGAAGCCTATCGCGGAACGATCTTTCGTCAGAGCGCTGCGTCTGGTGCGACCCGGCCGGGTAGCGATTTTCGCAATCGGCCGGTCGACACGAGACAGGCTGTCAGAACCAGAGGTCGCGCACGCAGCGCCCTTTGGAAGGAAGGTCTTCAAACGTGTCCAGGCCGTCGAAATGATCGATCGGCAGGTCCTGAACGAGATCGGCCGGCGCAAGCCGCATGTTGACGGCCATGCGCCGGCGGCCATCCTTTCGAAGCCGCAGGCCGCGCCAGCTCAAGACACAGGCGCAGGATGGGCAGAATAATATTTCTAGAGACGGCTCGTCCCTGTCGGCGCGGGTGTAGGAGGCGGTCTCTCCAGTGAGAGCGATACGCTCTCCTTCGTAATCATAGGCCCACAACGTGCCGTAGCGCCGGCAGAGCGTACAGTTGCACGCGGTGATCGAGCCGGGATCACCTTCGAGTGTCCAGCTCGCCTTGCCGCAATGACATGAGCCCGTCAGCATGATCGCCGGTTCAATCCTGCCCCCTGTTTACGGACGACATCCTGCCGCAATTACGCGATGACCGCAATTGGCGCTTTCAGGCGCCACGTGCTCCTGAAACGGCTTTCACGACACCTTTTGTATCGGGCGTTTTCTGAAATTTCTAATTGAGATCGCGGCCGGAAGATGATTTTCTGCGACCCAGCGTAGCTGAGTCCACGCCTCCTCCCGATTTTTTGATCCGAGTGGCCCATGTCGATTTCAGATGCGATCTATCGTCCCTTCGAAACCTTGATCCGGCCGCTCGATATCCCCTACCGGCCGCTGCCCACGAAGGGACCTGTGGCGGTTCTTTTGCACTTCATCGCGATGTTTCGAGGCGTCATCATCGCTATGGCGGCGAGCTCGATGGCCATCGAAGCAATCAATCTTACGATCATCTGGGGGCTTTCGGTCATTGTCGACGGAGTGACGACGCAGGGTGTCGAACTCTTCGTCGACAGCAAGTTCGGGCTGCTGGCAGTCCTTGCCTTTCTGCTTTTTCCGGTGATGCCCGTTCTTTTCTATATCACCAATATTCTCAACTCGCACACGATCGGCATCAGCCTGCCCGTTGCAATTCAATGGCAGGGGCACAAGGCCGTCGAGCGGCAGGATCTCGCCTTCTTCCATGATCTTTTCGCCGGTCAGGTCGCATCAAGGCTCGGTCAGGTCGCCAATGCCGTTCAGCAACAGATCGTGATCGCGTTCCAGACGGCCCCCCGCTTTCTGCTTCAGATCATCGGGTCGGTGGTTCTTCTGCTCGCGCTCTCCTGGCAGCTTGCGCTGCCGGTCGTCGTCTGGGTTGCCTTCAACGTGCTCTTCACGATCAAGGTCGTTCCGGATTTTACGGAGCGCGCGCGCCGCTCGGCAAAGCAGAACAGCCTCATCTCCGGTGCCCTGACGGACATCTACGGCAACATCCAGATGGTCAAGCAGTTCGCAGCAGAAGATAGCGAGGCGGGTGCGCTGAGAAAGACCATGTCCAAGGGGGTCGACACGCTTCACCACGAACAGCGCATCTACCGGACAACGGAACTCGTCGTCATCAGCCTCAACATGGTGCTCTGGCTCGTCATGCTCAGCATTGGTTTCTGGGGTCTGTTTGACCGATTCCTGACCGTGGGCGATTTCGTTGCAACGGTGTACATCCTCCAGCGCCTTTCGGCCGGGTCTTTCACCTTCCTGCAAATGGGACAGCAGATCTTCCGCGCACTTGGCACGATCAAGGATGCCATGCCGGTCATGACGACACCACCCACCATCACCGACCGGCCGGATGCGACCGAATTGACGGTCAGCCGTGGGGAAATCTGTTTCGAGAATGTCCGATTCGCCTACACCTCCGGCAAGCCTGTTATCGATGACCTGTCGCTGACGGTTCGTGCCGGCGAAAAGGTGGGGCTCGTCGGCCTCTCCGGGGCCGGCAAGACGACGCTGGTGAGCTTGCTCTTACGCTTCTACGACATCGCCGACGGCGCGATCCTGATCGACGGGCAGGACATCCGCACGGTCACGCAGGCAAGCCTTCGCCGCGCCATCGGCGTCATCGCGCAGGACGTCGCGCTGCTGCATCGTTCGGTCGGCGACAATATCCGTTACGGCCGGCCGGAGGCGACGACGGACGAGATCGAAAGGGTGGCGAAGATGGCCAGCGCCGATGCCTTCATAGCCGATCTTTCCGATGGCGAAGGCCGCAGGGGCTATGATGCCTTCGTCGGCGACCGCGGCATCAAACTTTCCGGCGGCCAGCGCCAGCGCGTGGCCATCGCCCGCGTTCTCCTGAAGGACGCGCCGATCCTGGTGCTCGACGAGGCGACTTCCGCCCTCGACAGCGAATCCGAAGCCGCCATCCAGGAAAAGCTGAACCTCGTCATGGAGGGAAAGACGGTGATCGCTATCGCCCACCGCCTGTCGACCATTGCCAGGATGGACCGGATCGTCGTGCTCGATCACGGGCGCATCGTGGAGGAGGGCAGGCCGGATGAACTGGTCGAACGGGACGGCCTGTTTGCCCGCCTATGGAAACGCCAGACCGGCGGCTTCATTCCCGAAGAGATCGACGAACCCTTGGCGGCCTCGCCTGCTGCCTGACCGAGTGGCCGGCCCTCCCGCATGCCGGAATGACATCAGCGAGCCCAGAGCAGGCGGCCGCCGATGAGGATGAGGGCGGCGCCCATCACGCGCTCGATGCCGGCCTTGAACCGCAGGAAGCTGGCGGAAACGCGCGGGTTCGAGAAGAAAAAGGCCAGGCCGCAATACCAGAGAGCCGAGAGCAGGAAGCAGGTCAGGGCAATGACGCAATAGAGCCAGACAGGCGCATGTGCCGGGATGACAAGCGCAAAGATGCTTCCGAAGAAAGCCACTGATTTCGGATTGGTCATGCTGACGACGTAAGCACGGCGCATGGCGGAGCGCCATGTGACCTCAGTCGGTCCGGTCGTCTTCAAGGGCTTGGCCGCGCCGCGGATCATCTTCAGGCCCAGCCAGATCAGATACAGCGCGCCGACCACCTGCAACGTCATATGCAGCCAATCGAAATGGGTCAGCAGAAAGCCGAGGCCTGCCATCGCCATGACGGCCCAGGTCAGGGATGCGATCGCAAGTCCGAGACCCGCAAAGAGGCCGGCCGCGCGCGACACCGTCATGCTGGTGTTGGTGACGATGATGAAATTCGGTCCGGGGCTGACGAGGGAGACGACATAGACGCTGATGAGCAATGCGAGTGAATCGATATATTCCATCCGGCCCTTCCAACTTTGAAATTTGGGAGCCTATGCGAAGCAGGCGGTTTTTGAAAGGCGCGTCATCCTGGACATCATCCATCAGGCATCGGACTGGCAGTGAAAGGTCGACTGAAAGGATCCTCGGCCTGGTAGAAGCCGGCTTTTCCTTGCGCTACTCGACAAACCCGAAGATAGGGCCGTAGCCGCCGTGCCAGGACCAGTCGTTGTAGCCCATGTCCGGATTGTAAAGTCCGACCCCTCGTCCGCCATCGAGAAACAAGGCGTCCCGGCATTTCAGATGGTCGCGGAAGAGCCGTGCGAAATCGTGGAAATTCACCCCGTCTTTGCTGATCGCGAAACGAACCGTGCCGCGCTCGCAGGCTCCGACACCGCTGCGGCGGGTTCGGTCCGTCGAGCCGACGATGAAGATTGGGTTCAGCTTGTCGGCGATAACAAGCATCGGGCCGGACTGGGTGGCGAACCGCACCTTGGGCCGACGCTTCAGAAATTCAGCGGTCGGGAGTATCCCGGCGCCTGCTTCACTCAGAAAGAACACGCCGTTCGGCTTCTTGTAGAAATTCGGCACCTGACCGGCGGAGCTTTCGGCTGGCGTCGTATTGGCGGGGTTCAATTCCCTGCTGTTCTCGACATAAAGTCCCATCGGCGAAAAATCGGCCCGATACATCCCGGCATTGACGGCGAAAACCAGGGTTCGCCCCTCGGCGCGAACAGCTTCGGCAAGGCTTGAAAAAGCGCGGTATGGCGCGCCATCGTCATCCTTCCAGAACAATCGCAGATCGGCTTTGCCCGGTTCCAGCGTGCAGACGACATATTTCGCCTCTTCGAAGGTTTGCTGCTCGCATGGTTGCGCATACGCCTGATGGAGGGATGTCATCGTTGCCGCCAGCGTCACGACCGCGGCGAGCACGCCATGTTTGACGTAGGTCATCGGTGCTAACGTCCTCGAGCTGCTTACCATGTGCCTGAAAACGTCGTGCAAGCGAGCAGCACTCCCGTCAGGATATTCGCCAGGAACAAGCGAAAATTCACGTCCGGGCGGGCAAGGTCGATCCGCCGGGTCTGCCAGCCAAGATGGACAGCGATCACCAGCATTCCGATCGCATAAGGCGGTGACATTTCCAACAGCCAGCCCCCGAGCGACCACGCGCCGACCGCCAAGGCATAGAACAGGCCGATCAAGATCTTGCCATGCCGGCCGAACAGGATTGCCGTCGATTTCAGGCCGAGACGGGTGTCGTCCTTCAGATCGACATAGGCATAGACGGTATCATAGCCAATCTGCCAGGCGATGGCGCCGGCCCACATGAGCATGGCACCAACCGGGATGTGGCCTGCAGCCTCGGCCCATGCCATTAGCATCCCCCAATTGAACGCTGCGCCCAGGACGGCCTGCGGCCAGTGGGTGAAGCGCTTGCAGAGCGGATAGACGAAGACGAGCGGCAGTACACATATCGCAATGAGGCGTGTGTAGGGCGTCAGGAAGAACAGAAGCAAAGCCGCCAGTGCGAGTTCAACGGCCAGGAAGACAAAGGCCGGCAGCGTGGAAATCTCTCCGCTTGCCAAGGGCCGAAAGCGGGTCCGTTCCACATGGCCGTCAAACTTCCGGTCGGCGATGTCGTTGATTGTGGAACCGGCGCTTCTCATCAGAAGAGCGCCGAGGGAAAAGATCGCCAATTGCCTGAGGTCCGGGAGGCCGTTCGATGCCTGAATAAGGGCGGCCCAGCATGGGAAAAGTGTCAGCCATATCCCGACCGGGCGATCCAGCCGCGCCAACCGCGTATATGGCCGCCATGCGGCCGGCAAACGGCGATCCACCCAGTCGCCACGGTGGATATCGCTGAGATCAGGGCGGTCCAAAGTCATCATGATGTGATCCAAATTTCCCGTCGCAGTCATGGGGGTACACCGAGGTTTCATCGCCATCGGCAATGCGCAGAATAGGAATTTTTGCAGACACGGCAATCACCGTCTGCTGCGAGGATCCTTCGCAAAACTGCCCGTAATTGTTCTTGTTATGTTCGTGTGTGCGCGATATGAATTCTGCGTGATCCTGCAGCAGGGAAGGGAAGGTGATGAACGTTTACGCAACCCTCGGCGCAATCGATTTCGCCAAATCGAACGCCTTTTACGATGCCGCTCTGGCAACGATCGGATGGAGCAAACATAAGGAATTTCCTGGATGGCGAGCCTATTCCGAAGGCGGGAAAGGCGAAGGTTTTATTCTGTGGGTCTGCAAGCCCTTCAATGGGGAGCAGGCAAGCGCCGGAAACGGCTCGATGGTTGGTTTCATGGCCCAGTCCCGCGCCGAAGTAGACGCTTTCTACGAAGCTGCGATGAGCAATTCGGGAACGGATGAGGGCGCACCTGGTCTACGTCCGCATTACGGGCCGAACTGGTATTCCGCTTACATGCGTGACCCGGCTGGGAACAAGGTTGCTGTCGTCTACGACGGCTGAGGTCATCCCGATTTCCGCTCTCCGATGTCTCGGAGAATGTTCATATTTCCCCTAACATGGGGATCGGTACCGCAGGCGTCCGACAGGCAAGAAGCGGCGTTGCGTGTGTTCTTCGAGGCGATCCTACGGATCGCCCCTCAGGATGAGGGAGTTGGAGAATGCCGCCCCGATCCCTACCAGGCGGTACGGGCGGTGCCGAGCGCGGTCGTATGAGAGGATGAGACGTGGGCGACGTTGGCTTTGAGCGACACGACGCAATTTCCCGGAACGCTTAGCTTGTGCAACATCAAGTGTTTCAGCAATGTCTCCGGGTCGCGCTTTTCGGTCAGCGGAAATGTCACAGTCATGCGAGTTCTCCAACGAATAAACTGAGCATCCACAAAAAATAATGTCTAAATTCTTTTGCGATGCAACAAGAAAATTTTAACGATAAAATTAAAATCGATTAATTTTCGAGCTGCTGTTTTTAGATCGTTTGAAATTGGGTTCCTCGCTTCTCCGTGGTTTTGACTGCTTCGGCCCCGCCGCGGGGAAAGGTGCCGTAATGTGGGCATTGACCTATCGGCCCATCTGACTGACCTAAGATCGAGCGGTCATCTGCCGTTGCGGGCTGCCCAGCTCCTGAGCCGCAATCCGTTGAGCTTGATGAAGCCTTCGGCATCATGGTGATCGTAGGCGACGGCGCTTTCCTCGAAGGTGACGAGGTCGGCGGAATAGAGTGAGCAAGGGGAGGTGCGAGAGATAACCGAGGCGCTTCCCTTGTAAAGCCTTACCGCCACTTCGCCGCTGACGAAGGCCTGGCTCCGGTCGATCAGGGCCTGCAGCATTTCCCGCTCGGGCGCGAACCAGAAGCCGTTATAGATCAGCTCGGCGTAGCGGGGCATGATCTCATCCTTCAGATGCGCGGCGGCGCGATCGAGCGTGATCGATTCAATGCCGCGATGCGCCGAAAGCAGGATCGTACCTCCCGGCGTCTCGTATATTCCTCTCGACTTCATGCCGATGAAGCGGTTTTCGACCAGATCGAGCCGCCCGACGCCATGCCGGCCGCCCAGTCCGTTGAGTTCGGTCAGCAATGCGGCCGGTGTCATCGCCGTGCCGTTCAGGGAAACCGGATCCCCTGCCTCGAAACCGATGGTGATGATCTCGGGGGCATCGGGAGCATCGACGGGGTCGACCGTGCGCTGATAGATATAATCGGGCGCGACTTGCGCCGGATCTTCGAGAATCTTGCCTTCGGTCGAGGTGTGCAGCAGATTGGCATCGGTCGAGAATGGCGCCTCGCCGCGTTTGTCGCTTGGCACCGGGATCTGATGATTCTCGGCATATTCGAGAAGCTGGGTGCGGGAGCGGATGTTCCATTGGCGCCAGGGAGCAATGACCTTAAGCGACGGATCGAGCGCATTGACGGCCAGTTCGAACCGGATCTGGTCGTTGCCCTTGCCTGTTGCACCGTGGGCAACGGCATCCGCGCCGACTTCCCGGGCTATGCCGACCAGATGCTTGGCGATCAGTGGCCGGGCGATGGAACTGCCGAGCAGATACTGCCCCTCATAGAGCGTGTTGGCCCGCAGCATCGGAAAGACGAAATCGCGGACGAACTCTTCACGCAGATCGAGGATGCGGATGTCCTTGACCCCCGACATCGCAGCCTTGGCTCGCGCCGGCTCGAGCTCCTCGCCCTGGCCGAGATCGGCCGTGAACGTCACGACCTCGCACTCATAGACCTCCTGCAACCATTTGAGAATGATCGATGTATCCAGCCCGCCCGAATAAGCGAGCACGATTTTCTCTATCTTTTTCACCATCAGTCCATCTCCGATTTAATGAGAAGAACGATAGGCCAGTTCGCACGCAATGAGCTTTCAAAGCTTCTTCAAAATTGCAAAAGTTTGGCATATTCTGCCATTCAGAGAACAGCTGGAGCTATGAAATGCCAGGAACGTTGGACCCGATCGATCGCCATATCCTGCGCGTGCTTCAGCGTGACGGGCGTATTTCGAACGTCGATCTGGCGAGGGAGGTCGGGCTGTCGCCTTCGCCGTGCCTGCGACGGGTGCGGCTGCTGGAAGAGGCCGGGATCATCGATCGCTACGTCGCCGTGCTGGACCCTGCCAAGATCGGGGCTGGGCTGACGGTTTTTGCCCGCGTGTGGTTCAAGACCCAGGACGCCGAGGTGACGCTCCGCTTCGGAGAAGCCGTGAGGCGCTTTCCCGAGGTGATGGAATGCTACCTGACCACAGGGGAATGCGATGCCGTGCTTCGGATCGTCACCGCCGATCTGCACAGCTACTGGCGTTTTCAGGCCGACCACCTGACTCGTATTCCGAGCGTGCTCAGCGTCAAGACCGACGTGCCGATGGAAACGCTGAAGCGGAGCTACGAACTGCCGTTGCGATAGGCGTCGTGGCTCGATCCTTATCCCGGGGCGTTCCGCTTCCTTGTCAGCCAGATGAGGCCTGTGACCAGGAGCAGGATCATTACGGCATGGGTGACGTAATCGAGCCTGGTTTGCGGGCCGACGCCGACGGCGATGGTGAAGGCGCCGACGAGAGTGCCGAGGAGGGCGAAGGACTGGGCCGAGATCGCAGCCGCGCGGCTCCACGGTCGGTCAAGGCTGAGCGCGGTCAGGCCGAGAAGGAGGACGGCTGATATCACTGCTTCGGCAATCATCGCCTGCCGGTGTTCATGGCCTTCGAGGACGAGCCCGGCGTGGGTGAGCGAGGCAACGGCATAAAGACAGGTTTCAACCAGGAAGAGGATCTCGATGGCTGGACGCATGGCATGGCTCCCTGGGGAATGTCGTCTGGGGCGGCTGCAGCGGCGATTGCCGGACTTCCTTTTATCATTGCATGGAGGGCAGACGGCGGACACCGCCGTCTGCGACTTTGTTTGCACTTATGCCTTCAGTGCCGCGGCATAATCTGCCGCGTAAGTCTTCAGCGAACGCGGCGCCTTGCCCGTCAGCGTCTCGACATCGCCGGTCACGGCGGCGGTCCAGCCCTGGCGAACCGGATAGAAGATCGAAGCGAGGAAGCTCGCATAGTCGGCCGGCACGCCAGCGCCGGTGAGAATGCCGACGAAGGCTTCGTCCGTGATGGCGTTGTAAGCAACGGGCTTGCCGATGACGTCGGAAAGGATGACGGCGGCCTCAGCGTAGGACAGGGCTTCCGGACCAGTCAGGTTGAACGTCTTGCCGTCGAAGGCTGAGGAGGTGAGGGCGGCCACGGCGCTTGCCGCGATGTCGCGGGCGTCGATGAAGCTCGTCTTGCCCTCAGCCGCCGGAAGCGCGATCTGGCCATGGTCAATGCCGGCCTTCCAGAAGGTGTGAAAATTGTCGGCGAACCAGTTCGGACGCAGGATGACGTAAGGTGTTCCTGATTTCTCCAGGGCGATCTCGACCTGGCGATAGGGGATGGAGTCGTCGGCGTCGACGCCGAAAACGCTCTGGAACACGACCTTTACCTTGCGGCTGGCCGCCGCTTCGATGATGGGCAGCAGCAGACCCTTGGCATCGACATAGCCGGAAGGCAGAAGCACATGGGCGCGGTCGACGCCCTCGAAGGCCGGGCCATGGGTTTCCGGCTTGCCATGGTCGAAGACGACGCCCTCGGCGCCCACCACGGGCTTGCCCGTGCGGGAAGCGGCCTTGACAGCCTCGCCCTTCGCCAGAAGCCCATCCACCACATGCTTGCCGACGGTGCCCGTCGCGCCGAGAACGAGAATCTTGTTGCTCATGTCACTCTCCTTGGTATCAACTAGAAACTATCTTACCATTGGATAGATACAGGTAAATTCGGATTGGAAAAGAGAGCACTTTTTTGTCACCTGGTTTCCTCCGGGAAACCGCTTCGGGAAGGGAAAAGCAGATGACGGCGATGCAACAGGCCTACAACGTCTATGAGGACCGCTGTCCGACGCGGCTGGTGCTGGACCGGCTGGCGGACAAATGGGCGCTGCTCATTCTCGACCGGCTGGAAGGCGGGCCGGTGCGTTTCAACCACATCCGCCGCGATATCAAGGGTATATCGCAGAAGGTTCTGGCCCAGACGCTGCGGAAGCTGGAGCGCAACGGGCTGATCTCTCGCACCATCTTTCCGACCGTGCCGGTGACCGTCGAATATGCGCTGACGCCGCTGGGGCACACCCTGACGGATACCGTTTCCGCTCTTGCCCACTGGGCCGAGAAGAATATGGATGCCATTTTTGCGGCACAACGTGCCTATGACGATACCCACCCCGTTTGATAGCCTGGCTGCCGCATAATTCAAAGGACGCTGTAGATGGAGTCCGCGATGGAAGCGGTAAAGCTCGACCGTCGGTTTGGCCGCGAAGCGTTTGGGAATGATCCTGCCAATTATCACCGCGGGCGGCCGCCTTATCCGCAAGCGACATGGACGGCCTTGCGCGAGCGCGCCGGTCTCAAGGCCGGCATCGACATATTGGAGATCGGCGCCGGTTCAGGCTTGGCGACGAGGACGTTGCTCGGCCACCGGCCGCGCAGGCTCGTTGCCGTCGAGCCTGATGGCCGGTTTGCGGACTACCTTCGCGCCTCGATCGACGACTCTCGTCTTGATATCGTGACGGCTCCTTTGGAGACCGCGGATCTCGAGCCTGCCACCTTCGATCTCGTCGCCGCTGCGACGGCCTTCCATTGGCTTGACCCGATCAATTCGCTGAAAAAGATCCATGATCTGCTTCGGCCGGGCGGAGCCATCGCCCTGTGGTGGAATGTCTTCGGCGATGCCGGCCGGCCGGATGCCTTCCACGACGAAACCCTTCATCTCTTCGCGAATAGCCCGTCCAGCCCGTCGAGCGGCGATGCCGAACGGCTGCCTCACGGGCTGGACGCCGAGGCCCGTGTCGGGGAACTGGCCGCCACTGGCTTCACTGCCGACGCGCCGCAATTTCTCCTGTGGACGCTGACGCTTGATCCGCCAGCCGTTTGCAGGCTTTACGCGACTTTTTCCAACGTGACTGCACTGCCGCCGGTGGAGCGCGGCGCACTGCTCGATGCCCTGGAAGACATCGCCGCATCCAGGTTCGGCGGACACGTCGAACGCAATATGACGACGGCGATCTATACGGCGCGCCGGCATTCTTGACGGGTCGGCGAGAGGATCATTCGACCTGGATGTGAATATGGTCGTCGTGGCGGGCGGCGCGGCAGCCTTGAAAGCGGATATGGTTGTCGGTGATCCCAAGCGCATTCTTGAGATGCGGCTCGATGAAGATCTTCTGCAGGCCGAAGCGCGTCACGCCTTCGCTGGTTAGCCAGCCGATCGCGGCCGATGTGCGCTGCTCCTCGATGCGATAGGCCGGGAACAGAGGCTGCAGCGCATTGAAGTCCCAGCGCGTGGTGAGCCAGTCGTGACGCCCTTCGCATGGCAGTTCGTCGCCGGGGTCTGGCTCTTCGAAGGCGAAATAGCCGATCGGGGAGCGGGTGACGCCATTCAGGAAGGTGCCGGCCGCATCCTTATAATAATAGGCGAAGTCGAGCTTTTTCCCGTCGGCATGCGACAGATGCGGCAGCAGCGGAAAGCCGTTCATGAAGGGGAAATTCGCATCCAGCGCGACGGTGACGGTGCCGGGAAATTGCTGGTCCATATGGGCGGCAAGCGCCTTTGCCAGATCGCGTACGTCTGGGGTGACGTAGTTGCGGTTCAGCAGACAATAGATCGGAGAGCGGACCACGAGCCGGTCCGCGGCACTGGCGACACAGGAGAGGGGAACCCGTCCGAACATCGGTGCGGCAAGGTTCGCGGCGAATGTCGCGCCGGCATAACAAATCAGGAAAATCGCAAGCTTCGCCGGAAATCGCCGTATGTCGAAGATGCGCGATGCGGCGAGAGCGATAAGATAGGCGATGCCGCCGATCTCAGTCAGCAACGTCAGGATGAGGGCGATCAGGAGATGAAGGGCAAAACGGAACACTGAGAGGCCTTGCGGAATGTTGCATTTCCATAGGTGAGGCGATGGTGTTGCGCAAGGTGGCCGTCAGCCGGCGACCGGCCGGAAAATCTGCTCTTTGAGTGCGCAGAATTGACATGATCAATTACCTGACCTAAGTCAGATAATATGGCTTTCGATCCTGTCTCTCGTGTCCGTCGCTTCAACCGTGCCGTCACCTCGGAAGTCGGCGCTCTCGATACCTCTTTCCTCGGACGTGGCCGCCCTTTGGGCGCAGCTCGCGTTCTCAATGCGATCGGCAAGGGCCAATCGGACGTTGCGATGATCCGCGATTATCTCGGTCTCGACTCGGGTCTGATGAGCCGACTGCTGCGCAGTCTGGAAGAGGAGGGGCTCATCGAGACGGTCGCGAACTCAGAGGATGCGCGCCGCCGTATTGTCCGGCTGACCGAAAGCGGCCGTTCCGAGTTTCGGGCTTATGAAGCGCTTTCCAACACGCAGGCTCAGTCTTTTCTGGCACGCCATCGCCGCCCGGAAGAGCTCCTGCGCGCCATGGATATCGTCGCTTCCTCGCTCAGGCGTGACCACATCATTCTCGAGGAGCAAGATCCTCGACACGAGGACGCCAGATATTGTCTGAGTGAATATTACGGCGAACTTGCACGCCGCTTCGAGAAGGGTTTCGATGTCTCGCTTTCTCGCGATCCCGACGCCAAGGATATGATCCGCCCGCACGGCGCGTTCCTGGTGGCCATCTCAGATGGCCTGCCGATCGGCTGTGTCGGATTGAAGGGCAGTGGCGGCGAAGTCGCGGAGATCAAAAGACTCTGGGTCGCCCCCTCCGCGCGTGGCCTCGGGCTGGCAAAACACCTGATGACGGCTGCCGAGACCATCGCCCGCGAGCTGTCCGTCAAGATCCTGCGTCTGGATACGAATAGTGCGCTGCCTGAGGCAACACAGCTTTATCGCGGAACCGGCTGGAACGAGATCGACCGTTTCAACGACGACCCGTACCCTGACACGTTCTTTGAAAAACGTCTTTAGCTAAGCAAATTCGATCGAGCTGTGCGCCCGCCTCGCGCTTCGAGACCCGTCGCAGCGTTGCTCCTTGCATCTCTCCGGGACGGGTTCGATGGATCGATAATCCTACCGGTGATCCAGCTGCTTCGACAGCTCGGTAAAAAGCCTGTTGCGGTCGCTGTTCATCTGGATGAGATCGACGGCGACGGTGATGGCGCGGTGTCCTTCGATGCTGTCGATGTCTAGTTTCCTCTCGCAGCACCATTGCCGAACAGCATCGGTGACAGTGATGATTTCATCATCGTTAAGGGAAATGAGTGACAGGAGCATTTCCGTGCCCTCCATGAAATGGCAAGAGCACGTATGATCTCTCAAGCGGTCTCGCCGATGTCCGATGGGCCGATGCCCTTTATTTTACGCTCATTCGGGAGCAATGCCACAGCTTTCTTAACACGGTTTGGTCTCGGACCTGGGAACGATTCAGGCAGGCGACCGTCAGAGCGGCGCCTGCCAGGATGGTTTCGGCTCGTTTATTTTGCCATCACGATATGGGTGGCGTGTTCGGTCGTCACATGCTCGACGACGCGGAAGCCCAGCGCCGGGAGGTCGATGCCGGTGAACATCGCTTCGCCCTTGCCGAGCACGACCGGCGAGATG
This sequence comes from Rhizobium anhuiense bv. trifolii, assembly GCF_024346605.1. Taxonomy (NCBI): domain Bacteria; kingdom Pseudomonadati; phylum Pseudomonadota; class Alphaproteobacteria; order Hyphomicrobiales; family Rhizobiaceae; genus Rhizobium; species Rhizobium anhuiense. The sequence continues at coordinate 3,174,221 of NZ_CP098803.1, read as the reverse complement.
GCGAAATGCAATTCGTCGATCAGGCCGGCCTGCAGATATTGGCGGACTGTGCTGACGCCGCCGCCGATTTTCACATCCTTGCCGCCAGCCGCGGCCTTCGCCTTGGCAAGCGCTTCCTCGATGCCGCCGGTGACGAAGTGAAACGTCGTCCCGCCTTCCATGACGATGGGTTCGCGGGGGTGATGTGTCAGGATAAAGGTCGGTGCGTGATAAGGCGGGTTCGGCCCCCACCAGCCTTTCCAGGCGTCATCCGGCCAATCGCCGCGGATGGGGCCGAACATGTTGCGCCCGAGAATGAAGGCGCCGAAATCGGCCATGCCGCGGGCGGCATAATTTTCATCGACGCCTTCAGAACCGCCGTCCTTTCCGATCATCGCGCGGAAGGTGCGGGTGCGGAAAAACCATTCAAACAGTTCCGTTCCCCGCTTGCCCAGCGGATCGCTCAGGCTCTGCTCCGGCCCGGCGCCGAAACCATCCACGGAAAGGGAAAACGCTGCGACACGCACTTTGGTCATGCTTTCCTCCATCTGATTGCTGTTTGAAACTGGTTGCTTTGTTGCATAAGTGATCCTATATTGCAACCAGTTTTTCGAAGGAGAGAATTGGTGGATATCGAACTGCGGTCGGGCTGCCCGATCAACCTGACGATGGAAGTGCTGGGCGATCGGTGGAGCCTCATCATCATCAGGGACATCATGTTTGGCAACCGCCGTCATTTCCGCGAGCTTCTGACCCATTCGGAGGAGGGGATCGCCTCCAACATACTGGCCGCCAGGTTGAAGCGTCTGCTCTCGCTAGGATTCATCAGCAAGCGGGACGATCCGAGCCACAGCCAGAAAGCAATCTACAGCCTGACGGAGCCGGCGATCCAGCTCGTGCCCGTCTTCGCGATGATCGGCGCCTGGGGACGCCGCCATCTGCCGGTGAGCGAGGAACTGAGCATCCGCGCGCAGCTTCTTGAAGAAGGCGGACCGCCGCTTTGGGACGCGTTCATGGAGGATCTCCGGCAGATCCATATCGTCGATCCGATCGGCGGCGCCAATGGCACCTGCACCTCACCGGTGCTGGCGAAGCTGACCGCGGCATTCCTCGAGGTCCGCGCGAGATCGTCGGCGCAGGCGTCCTGACGCCGGCTGGCCCGATCAGCCGCCGGCACCCTGATATTTGCCGGTGGCGTACCGCCAGTGAGCGATTGCCATCAAGACCCAGATCGGCCCGGCCACAAGCGACACCGGCTCGGCCCAGCCCCCGAGGATCGGGATGGGCTTGCCGAGCAGGGCGCCGACGGGAACGGAACTGGTGAGGGCCAGCGGGACTGCGGTTATGAGGATGAGCTGTATGCCGCCAGGAAAAATATTGAGCGGGTAGCGGGTCAACTCCCAAAAGCCGAAGAAGATCGAGAACAAATGGTTGGACCGCACCCAGATCAGCGCGGTGGCGCCGATCATGGTGATGAGCGCACCCGTCAGCAGCGTTGCGCTGACAAGCGCAGCAATGAAGAATGACGCGGACCAGACCGACCAAACGAAGTCGACCGACAGAACTGCCCAGGCCATCAGCGCCGCTGCGAGGATGATGTGACCGGCGTAGCCGATATTGAGGCCGGAAAAGACCAGATAGGCCCAAGGGCTGAAAGGTTTTACCAGCAGCGTGTCGTAAGTGCCGAGCCGCACCAGTTCTTCGAGCTCGCGCAACTGCACGAAGCTCATCGCAGCGCCGAGCGAATAGGCCAGCAGTTGGAAGCTGAACAACAGTGCAAGCTCCGGCCAGGTCCAGCCGCCGAGCGTGTCGAAGCGGGCAAGCAGGATTCCGATGGTGGCGAAGACGCTGCCATAGGAGAGTATCTGCGCAAGACGGTCGAGCCAGAAAGCGCCGCGATATTCCATCTTGGAGCGGACGTGCATCCGCACCAGCAGCGGCAGGACGCGCAGGTGATGCATCAGCATGATCAACCTCCCTGCACGGTGATACGGCTGGAGGCGCGGCGCCACAGCCAAAGGACGCCGGCGAGGAACAAGGCGGCCCAGCCGAGCCCCAGGCCGAGATGAAGCCAGATCTCGGGCGTGGAAAGCCTGCCGAGATAGACGGCATTGGGGTAATAGACGATCCAGGCAAAGGGCAGGTGGCGGGCAATCATGGCCAGAGGTTCGGGGAAGAACCAGAAGGGCACCAGCACGCCTGAGAACAGTTGCAGCAGGGCGCCCAGGATCCAGTCCAGCGAGAAGCTGGTCATCAGCCAGAAAGCGACGAGGCCGAAAAGCGCTGATATCAGGAACAGCAGCGCAAAGGACAGCGCCCAGAAGGCGATGAACATCACGGCATGGAACGGGCTTACGGGCGGCAGCATGCCGTAAAACAAGGCGGTGAAGGCGACGGTCGGGATGACCTGCGTTGCCAGGCGGTAGAGAAAGCTGCCGCATTCGTTGGCGAAGAGATAGAGAGGATAGGACAAGGGCTTGAGTAACCAGATCGCGACATCGCCTGTTTTCAGCGACCGGCCGATCTCGCCGATGATCCTTTCTGGGCGGGTTGCGCCCATCACGGCGCCGCCGAGCAGGGCATAGGTCACCATCTGCTGCAGGGAGACCCCCTCGACCACGATTGCGCCGACGCCGGCATAGGCCGCCTGCCAGATGGCGACACGAGCAAAGACCTGCACGAGTTTGCCGAAGATGTTGGCCCATACTTCGTTGCGGTAGGCGAGTTGCGAATGGAACGAACTGCGCGCAAAGGCGAAATAGGCGCTCATGATGCCCGGGCCTTGGCATTGCTACGCTGGTCGGCGTTGCGGCGCTGGTAGAAGGTGCGGATGACCTCTTCGATGTCGGGCTCGTGCAGCGCCACGTCCTTGAGACCGCGCCCGCTGCCGACCTCCGACAGGATTGCGACCAGCGAGATGTCTTCATGCTCGATGAGATAGTTCTTGCGCAAGCCCTCGTCGCTGACGAGGGCCGCGGTGCGCAACGGCAGCGGTCCAGGGTCGCTGGCAAATTCAAGCGTCAGCCGCCGGGCAGAGCCCAATGCCGCACGCAGGCTCCTCAACTCGCCGTCGAAGATGAGCCTGCTATGATCGACCATGATCAGCCGCGGGCAGATGGTTTCGATGTCCTGAAGGTCATGGGTGGTGAGAATGATGGTGACGCCGCGCTCGCGGTTGATCTCGGCGAGGAAGCGCCGCACCGCATCCTTGGCGACCACATCAAGCCCGATTGTGGGTTCGTCGAGAAAGAGGATCTTGGGATCATGCAGCAGCGACATCACGATCTCGGCGCGCATGCGCTGGCCGAGGCTGAGCTGGCGCACCGCGCGGTCGAGAAAGGGAGTGAGATCGAGCAATTCGCTGAATCGCCGGAGATTGTCCGCGGAGCGGGCGGCTGGGATATCATAGATGCGCTGGTGCAAGGTAAAACTGTCGACCAGCGGCAGATCCCACCACAGCTGGCTGCGCTGGCCAAAAACAACTCCGATCTCGCGCGCATTGTCCATCCGCTTGAGATGCGGCGTGCGTCCGAGCACCGAGAGCGTGCCGGCACTCGGCACCAGAATGCCGGTCATCATTTTGATCATCGTGGATTTGCCGGCGCCATTGGGGCCGAGATAACCAACGGCCTCGCCTGCCGTGATGTCGAAACCAATGTCGGAAACGGCCAGAACTTCGGTATATTCGTTGGTCACCAACGTCTTCAGGGCGCCCAGCAGGCCCGGAAATCTCTTGTGCTGCCGGAAGCGTTTGCTGACGCCCCGTGCCTCGATCAAAGCCGTCATGTGTATTTCCTCGAGGGTAATTCCCGCCGATTCGGCAGCAGTACTCAGGCTAACGCGAGGCTTGGCTAGTTCAAGCAAAAGTCGCTTTTTTGGCGTTACTCAATCGATCCTAGCCTTTTGCGTTGACAGCCATGATCGATCGATTCCTGTTAGGGGCCATGAAGATTCTCGCCATATCCGGCAGCGCCCGGCGCAATTCCACCAATACATCGATGCTGCGGGCGGTGCGCGCCGTTGCGCCAGATGAGACCGAAATTGCGATCTTCGATGGCGTGGGAGGTTTGCCGGTATTTTCGCCCGATCTCGAGGGGGAATTTCTGCCGGCGGCGGTGCGGGATTTCATCGAGGCGATCGCTCAGAGCGACGGGGTGATCATTGCCAGCCCGGAATATGTGCGATCCATCCCCGGCGGGCTGAAGAATGCGATCGACTGGCTGGTATCGGGAGATGAGATCGTCCATAAGCCGATCGCGCTGCTGCACGCATCGCATCGCGGCGACGACATGCTGGCCGGCCTTCGCACGATCCTTGCGACCATCACCGACCGGTTCGCCGGCGATATTTTCCTCCGGCTTCCTCTGATGAAACTGGAGCCGGCCGATGTGCTCAGGACCGTCGAAACCGCGGAGAACCGTTCCAGGGTGCAAGCCTATCTTCAGGCGTTCTCGGCCTATTGCATGGCAGGCAGCGAGACCGCCTGAGGTTCGCTCGCTCGCACGCTCATCGCACCTCCATCAGGAGACCGCTCTCGAAGGCTGCCTTTTCGTGAAGCGTGTGCAGTATCACGAGGGGCGCTGCGAGCAGCGCGGCGAGGAGGAAGGCGGAAAGGAAGTGTCTCGTCAGGAGACGTAGGATAGGTCGGATCATCTTGATCTCCAGCTGCCGCGAATATTCTTTGTGCTGGACTTCAACAATTGCAGCAGCATGACCGGCTGCCTTGCAAGCTCCGCAATGCTGCCGCAACCCTTGTGGCGGACAGAGGGGTGAGCGAGACAATGGACGGGCGATGCGGATACTGTTGATAGAAGACGAGAGGGAGCTGGCCGAGGCGCTGTCGGCGGCGCTCGGCAAACACGGGATCGTCACCGACCACACGATGCATCTGGCCGACGCGGTCGAGCTGACGCGGCAGAACCTCTACGATGCGATCCTGCTCGACCGGCGCCTGCCGGATGGCGAAGGGTTGCGCTTCATTCCGGAATTGAGGCGGACGGGGAAGGAGACGCCGATCATCGTGCTGACGGCGCTGAACGAGCCGAAGGAACGGGTGGAAGGCCTCGATCTCGGTGCCGACGACTACCTCGGCAAGCCGTTTCTGGTCGAGGAGCTGATGGCGCGGTTGCGCGCCGTGCTGCGCCGGCCGCCGAACCTGTCCGATCTCAAGATCGCGGCTGGGCGCATGGTGATCGATCCGCTGCATCTGAGCGTCACGGTCGGCGATACGCCGCTCGATCTGCCCCGGCGAGAACTTCTGGTGCTGGCCGCACTCGCAAGGCGCAAGGAGAAGACCGTGCTCCGCTCGACGCTAGAGGCGGCGGTCTACAATTATGAAGAGGAAATTCAGTCAAACGCCCTCGATGCCCACATATCGCGGCTTCGCAAACGGCTTTCCGACGCAGGAGCCGAGGTTTCGATCCACAATATCCGCGGTGTCGGATATCTGATGAAGGAAGAATGATGGGAGGGGCGGGAAACACCAATCCGTCGCTCTGGTGGCGGCTCAGCTGGCAGCTCAGCCTCGTCTTCGTCGGCGTAGTGACGGCTGTGGTTATCGGGCTCTGCTTCTATGGCGCGACGATCCTTTCTCCGAACGTTGCGCTGGAGGACCATATCACCGCCGCGTTGGCCCCGGCCGTTGCGCTCGATGCCGAAGGACGGCTTGAAATAAGAGATACACCGGAGTTGGACGCGCTCAAGCAGCAGTATGACGGGCTTTGGTATGTTGCGGCGACGACGAACGGTTCTTTCGTGTCCTACGGAACCATCCCTGCAGCCTACGGTGAGCTTGCGCACCTGACCTATCTGTTCGAAGGGGCTGATATCAGGGGATCGGCCGGTACGGACGAGATCGCCTCGGTCGAAAGCGTGGAGACTGCGATCGGCGAGCTACGGGTGCTGTTTGGCGGCGTCGCCGACAAGGGCTGGCCCGTTCTTACTCTTATGGGCGCTGTTTATCCGATCTACGTGCCGCTATTCGCCATTGCCTTGCCCGCGGTTTTTCTCGCCGTTCCCAGAATCGTCAGGCGCGGCCTGGCCAGTGTCAGCGAGGTTGCCCGCAAGGCGTCGGAGATCGAGCCTCGCCGCTACGATGCTCGCCTGCCTCTGGACGGCATTCCGAGGGAAGTCGCTCCGCTGGTGATCGCCTTCAACGAGGCGCTCGACCGACTGGAAAACGAGTTCCGCAAACGGCAACACTTCCTGATCGATGCGGCGCATGAACTGAGGACGCCGATCGCGATCATGCAGACCCGGATCGATGGAACGGCCGAGGGGCAGGACCGCAGGCGGTTGCTCGACGACGTCGCGCGTTTGGCCGAGACGGCGGAACAATTACTCGATTTCGAGCGCAACGACCAGGCGACCGATCTCCATGAGATCGTCGATCTGGTCGAAATCGGCCGCAGCGTCGTGGCCGATCTTGCGCCGCTGGCGATCGGCGCCGGCTATCAGATTTCGTTTCAGAGCGAGGTCGAGAGCCTGAAATGCAAAGGGAGCCCTTCGGCGCTGCCGCGGGCCGTCAGCAACCTCGTGCGCAACGCCATCGACCATGGCGGCGGGAGCGGCATGATCACCGTTTCGGTCTCGGCTGCCGGCCGTGGACGGATCAGCGTCGCCGACGAGGGGCCCGGCATCCCGGCCGAGCACCGCGAGCTGGTGTTCGAACCTTTCTACCGCGTCACCCCGAAGAGCAGGGGGGCAGGGCTCGGCCTCAGCCTCGTCAAGCAGATCTGCTTGAACCATGGCGGCGAGGTCAGCATCGAAAGCAGTTCCGCCGGCACCGAGGTGACGATCCAGCTCGGATAGACCGGCTCTTCCGGCAGCCCATGTTGCCGGAGACGATGTAATATTGCGGCAATTCTTGGACGCCACTTTCCCCTGAGTTCATCGGTGACGGAGGCCAGGCAGCGTGCGCAGCAATCCATTCCTATTTTTCTTCCCGCAGGCCTCGAGAGGCTTGTCCCTCGCTCTGCCGATGGCGCTCGTCATGGCCGCGACCGGGTGCAGCTCGGTGCCACTGAAAGAGGCAGGCACGCTCTCCTCCTACGGCAATCTCGGCGCGCCGAAGGGCAAGCTGTCGAAATCGCGCGTCTATGTCGATGGAACGCGCCTTGCCCCGGCAAAGACGGTGAGCATCGTGCCGACGACCTTCGCCTTCAGCGCTGCGACCCGCGTCAAATCGGACGCCGACCGGACGATGGTGGCGAATGCGCTGGACCGGGCGCTCTGCATTTCGCTCAGCGACAAATATCAGCTGGTCTCTGCCGGCCAGCCGGCGGATCTGACGATCCGCTCCGTCGTCACCGACATCGTGCCGACCAACAAGGCGATGGCGGGTGTTTCGACGGTCGTGACCGTCGGCACCGGTTTCGTGCTGCCCGTCGGCGTGCCGCGGCTGCCGGCGGGCCTCGGCGGACTGGCGGTAGAGGCGGAAGCTGTCGACAGCGGTGGCGTGCAGCGGGCCGCGATCGTCTGGTCGCGCGGGGCAAACTCGCTGCAGAACAACCCTCGCGTTTCCGAGGTCGGCGACGCCTATAGCCTGGCTTCGAAATTCAGCGGCGAGTTTTCCCGGATGCTGATCAAAGGCAAGGAGCCGAAGGGATTGGATATCTCGCTGCCATCGGGGCAACGGATGAAATCCTGGCTCGGCGGCAAACCGAAATACGCCGCCTGCGACGCCTTCGGCCGGCCGCCCGGATTGATGGGGGCGGTCGCCGCCAAATACGGCGCGCCGCCGCAATGGACCGAGAAGAAGCCGAAACCGGCCGCGACCTACTGAGACAATGCGCGGCGGCGCCGACAGCCGCGCCGCGACCAGCACTCAGCCCGCCCCAGGCTGATGGGACGGACGGAGCATAGGCGGGCAAGGCTTGTGCTCCGTCCGTCTGGAAATCCGTTGCGCATTTCATGTCAGCTGGCGGTTCCGGGCTTCAGCCAGAAATACAGTTTGATCTGATCGGCCCTGTCGGAGGAATGGGGGCCGCGCGTGAACAATTCGCCGCCATTGCGCTCGATCACGCGCCGCGAGGCGTCATTGTCCTCGTTGCAGAGGATGGTGAGGCGGTCGAGGCCTTCCTTTGCTGCGACGGCCAGCAGAAGGGTGAGGGCGGTCGTCGCGTGGCCGTTGCGCTGTTTCCACGGCACGACGGAATATCCGACATGGCCCGATACGTCGGGTGGCAGTTCCTCGGTGCCGGCTTGAAAGCGCAGGCTGATGCTGCCGCAGAATTCGCCATCCCAGATCCAGAACAGACGGGTGATCAGCGGCCGCGGTCCGGATTCGGCGCGCCGGCTGCCATCAGCAATGAGATCGTCGAGAAAGCTTGATCTGTCGTGGCGCAGCCGCTGAAGCTCGCCGCGAACATAGGCTTCGTCGCCCGCGCGGCGCGGATTGGGAGACCAGCCGGCGGCGAGCGCCGCTTCGAAGCCCGACAGGTTTTCCAGATCCGGCCGTAGCAGGACGACGGCGTGCTTTGCTGTATCTCCAGATGGCATTTCGCACCTAAAGCCCGTCGCGATCTTTCAGATTCGCTCCTGACGCTTTAGCCTTTTATTCCGACGCATGTCGTTGTCGCAAAACCGCTGCACACTTTTGCGCGACATGCTTTAGGTTCCTATCGCCTAACCAATCAAGCTTGGCCGCGCAGGCAAGCACGACCGACCGGCATTTGGAAGCCGTACAACGGGATTTCGGCCATCAAAAAAGCCCCGCATCTTCATGCGAGGCTTGTTCTGATGGATAGACCGGACTAGCGGCACTGGCGGCGCGGGCCGTAATTCGGCTGGTAGGTATTGTCATAGGCGCGGTAGGACCGGTAGCGGCTATAGCAATACTCGGCATGCGAACTATAGCCGCTCGTGCGCGGCTGCGAAGCGATGATGCCGCCGAGGAGGGCGCCGGCTGCCAGGCCGCCGATGATGGCGCCGCTGTTGTCGTGGCGGCGATACCGCCGATCATAGCGGCGATCCCAGCGATCATCGCGGCGATTCCAGCCATAACGGTCATCACGGTCGTAGCGGCGGTCGCGGTAGCTACGCCGGTCCCGGTCGCCATCGTTATCGCGGTCACGGTTGCGGTAGGATCTGCGGTTATCGCCGTCGCCCGAGCAGACGATGGAGTATGGGTTGCAGGCGACGGTCATAATCCGGGCATCGGTATTTTGAGGCGCCGGCTGCGCCGATTGCACCAAGCTCGGCACAAAAGCCGGGCCTGCCGAGGCCGGCATTCCGGAGAAAGCCGTCGCTATCGACAGAGCAATGATGCCGAATTTGTTCATTTCACTCACCTTGGGTCAATGGATGTATCGAGGGGATAACGCAGGGGAAGGGATTAAGTTTCATTTTGGCATGAGGAGGGATTATGTATGTGCGTATCTGCTAACCTATCGTGCTTTTCACACATATAGAGTTGTGGGCGATAGGGAGCAAGGCGATTTGCTGGCCGGCGTAAGGTGAGAGTGGAGAGGGCAGCGAGGGAGTCGGTGTTGGAGGACCGTTGCGCTGGACATTGCCATTAGACTGCGACGATTATCAGAACAGCCTAACGATGTCACTGGCAAGCCGCGCAACGGGCTTTCGGCCATCAATAAAGCCCCGCATCTTCATTGCGAGGCTTGTTCTGATAGATGGACCGGACTAGCGGCACTAGCGGCACTGGCGGCGCGGGCCGTAATTCGGCTGGTAGGTGTTGTCATAGGCGCGGTAGGACCGGTAGCGGCTATAGCAATAGTCGGCATGCGAACTATAGCCACTCGTGCGCGGCTGCGAAGCGATGATGCCGCCGAGGAGCGCGCCGGCTGCCAGGCCGCCGATGATGGCGCCGGTATTGTCATATCGATTGTCATATCGGCGATACCGGTGATCGTAGCGGCGATCCCAGCCATAGCGGTCGTCGCGGTAGTAGCGCCCGTCGCGATAGTGGTGGCGGTTGCGATACCACTTGCGACCATTGTTGAACTGACCCGGGCAGTTCGTGAAGTTGTTACAGCCGATGGTCATGACGCGGGCGTCAGTGTTTTGAGGCGCCGGCTGCGCCGACTGCACCGGGCTCGGCACGAAAACCGGACCTGCCGAGGCCGGCGTTCCGGAGAAGGCCGTCGCTATCGACAGGGCAATGATGGCGAATCTGTTCATATCACTCACCTTGGGTCAACTAATCCATCGAGTGGGTAACGCAGGGGAAGGAAATAGGTTTCACTTTGAGATGGACGGGAGGAAATATGTGCGTCGGCGCTAACGCAGCAGGGCTGTTCTGCCAAGGCCCGACAGGCGGGTAGGTTCTGGAGCGGTTCAGCTTTCCATGGAACGCAGAACTGTTCTAACATCTTATTTTTGCACAATTCCTGACAACCGCTTCGCGCTTTGCCCGAGAAAACCGCTTCGCACTTTTCCTGGAATTGCTCTAAGCCGCCTTGTGGCGCTCCTGAGCAGCCGGAGGCCGAGCGCGCCCTCGATCCAGATTTTCATGCCGATTGAGAATGCCCGGATAGGATCCGACCTGAACAGCATCGCGCGCTGTCAGGCTCCCCTTCCGCCGGCCAGCAATCGAAGCTGGCTTTCGTCATGCACCCCTTGGCGATAGAGTTCGATGATGAGCGCGCCAAGACGGTCGGCTGCCTCGCTTGATCTGTCGATATTGAGCCCGCTACAGAGGTCTTCGTGGACACGCCTGCACACATCCAGATCTTCGGAGGCGAGCGGTTCGTCACGCGTGCTGAACAGCTTGTCTGACATCGCAATCTGCCCTTTTTGGATGCCGTGAATCGCTATCGAATAAAAAAAAGATAATTTCGCGATCTTTGCTCCGCAAGATGGGCGAAGGTCCGAAATTCAAAACAATTCGGGGCGCACGCCGTAAGACGCAGGCGAGGGCGTCAGGGCATGGAGACGGACCGATCGGCGCGTCGGCTCAACGGATGGTGCGAGCGCGAGATCTACTCGGTTGCGGGTGCCTTGCCGCTTTGCTGCGACAGGCGCAGCTCTTTCAGCCGCTTGGTTTTCTCCCGGCGAGCCCGCTGCTCCGCCTCGATGGTTTCCTTGGCGGCTCGCTCGGTGTTTTCGAAACGATCCTGCCGGTAAGCCTTTGATGAGGGTTCGCGTTCTCTTTTCATGGCCGCTAAACGCAAATCGGCGAAAACGGTTTCATGGGAAAATGCGTAACTGGCCGTCAATCGATCGGCGTGGCCCGGCGTGAAAGCCATCATGGCAGCCGGGCGCCCTCATGGGCGCCCGGCACCATCAGAGATCAGCCTTTGATGAAGGCCAGGATGTCGGGATTGATGATGTCGGCATGGGTGGTGCACATGCCGTGCGGGAATTTCTCGTAGACCTTCAACGTGGCATTCTGCAGCAGCTTGGCCGAGAGCAGGGCGGAGTCGGCGATCGGCACGATCTGGTCGTCGTCGCCGTGCATGACGAAGGTCGGCACGGTGATGATCTTCAGGTCTTCGGTGAAGTCGGTTTCCGAAAAGGCCTTGATGCCGTCGTAATGCGCCTTGGCGCCGCCGATCATGCCCTGGCGCCACCAATTGTTGATGACCGGCTCCGACACTTTCGCACCCGGCCGGTTGAAGCTGTAGAACGGGCCGGCCGGCAGGTCGTGATAGAATTGCGAACGATTGGCGGCAAGCTGCCTGCGCAGATCGTCGAAGACCTCGATCGGCAAGCCGCCGGGATTGGCATCCGTTTTCACCATGATGGGCGGCACGGCGCCGATGATGACGAGCTTGGCGACGCGGCCCTGAGGCTGGCCATGGCGGGCGACATAATGGGTCGCTTCGCCGCCGCCGGTAGAGTGGCCGATATGGACGGCATTCCTGAGATCGAGATGTTCGACGACGGCTGCGGCATCGGCGGCGTAGTGATCCATGTCGTGACCGTCGCCGACCTGGGTGGAGCGGCCGTGGCCTCGACGGTCATGGGCAACGACGCGATAGCCCTTCTCAAGGAAGAACAGCATCTGGGCATCCCAATCGTCGGAGCACAGCGGCCAGCCATGATGGAACATGATCGGCTGGGCGGTCTTCGGCCCCCAATCCTTGTAGAAGATCTCGACGCCGTCCTTGGTGGTGACTGTGCTCATCTTTGGCTCCGTTGGTTGGGTTGGATTGGATGAATGCGGGCAGAAATTTGCGCCGTTGCCGGCGGAATTGACAAGGCCATAGGCAAGACTACCCGGGACCAGGTTGGAATATGTTGATCTCGTCATCAAGCTGTTCTTTGTATTCAATTGACATAACAGAATTTTATATTGGAAGAGGCTTCTTCTCGCCGCGGCCTGCGCGTCCCAGGATGAGGACCTTGGAGGATGCCGTAGCCCCCGACGATGAGGGCACACCGGTCGCCCGACGATAAGGGCACACCGGTCGCACGACGGCACGTCCCCCGACGCCCGCATGGCTGCCCCGCGGCTGGCGCTCACTTGAACGCGGATCGAGGCCCAACCATCTAATCCTCATACAACAGCACAATGGCGAACCGTCGCAACCGCGACCGCTTCGCCGGCGGCGGGACGATCGTTACCGCTGCTTGAGGATCACATCATGGGTTATATGGACAAGAACATAGCGCCTCAGAATGACGGGGCGCTGATCGATGCCTATTCGCAATCGATCGCAGCAGCAGTCGACATCGTCGGGCCAGCCGTCAGCCGGATCGAGAGGGTGGGTGGCCGGCAGGGGCACGGGTCGGGCTTCGCCGTCTCGCCTGACGGACTGATCATCACCAACAGTCATGTCGTTGACGATGCCAAGGTCGTTCGCATCACCACGCCCGATGGCTTCGTCACCGAGGGCCGGGTGCTCGGCCGCGATGTCGATACGGATATCGCCCTCATTCGCGCCAATACGAGTACCGGCGCCTGGGCGAAGCTCGGAGATTCCCAGCGCTTGCGCCGGGGCCACATCGCCATCGCGATCGGAAACCCGCTCGGCTTCGAATGGACGGTTACTGCCGGTATCGTCTCGGCGCTCGGGCGGTCGATGCGGGCAGCCAGCGGCCGGCTGATGGAAGACGTCATCCAGACCGATGCGGCCCTCAATCCCGGCAACTCCGGCGGGCCGCTGGTGTCTTCGGGCGGGGAGGTCATCGGCGTCAATACCGCGGTGATCCAGGGCGCGCAGAGCATCGCCTTTGCCGTGGCATCGAATACGGCCAATTTCGTCGTTTCGGAGATTCTCCGCTACGGCCAGGTCAGGCGTGCCTTCATCGGCATTTCAGGTGACACGATCGTACTGCCGCGCCGGGTGGCGCTTGCGGCGGGCACGGTGCAGACGACCTCGGTTCGCATCCGCCGCGTCGAGCCGGAGGGCCCGGCGGCAAAAGGCGGACTGCAGGAGGGCGATTATATCCTCGCCATCGACGGCAGTCCGGTCGGCGGCGTCGACGATATCGTCCGATTGATGGACGGCAGCAGGATCGGCAGGGAAACTTACATCCTGGTGTTTTCGGTGGCGGGACGGATCGAAAAGAAGATGCTGCTGCCGATGGCCCGATCGTGACACCACTGCGTCAGGCGCTGACCGCCTCCTGATCCGTTCCCGAAAAATCCACCGCCGCAAAGGCGGCCGCCAGCACCTCCGGCCCGGCGCCGCTTTTGGCCGCGTCGGTGGACAGGATCTGGCGGTAGCGCCTTGCGCCGGGCAGGCCGGTAAAGAGGCCGACCATGTGGCGAGCCACGTGCTGCAGCCGGCCGCCGCTGGCGATGTGGCGTTCGGCATAGGCCATCATCCGGCCGCAGAGCGCCTCCCAGTCCGGCTCGGCCGCAGGCGCACCGAAGAAGCGCTGGTCGATATCGGCAAGGATCGCGGCATTCTGATAGGCGGCGCGGCCGAGCATGACGCCGTCGACATGTTCAAGATGTGCGGCGGCTTCATCAAGCGTGCGGATGCCGCCATTGATGCCGATGAAGACATCGGGCCAGCGCTGTTTCATCCGGTAGACGATCTCATAATCGAGCGGCGGGATCTCGCGATTTTCCTTCGGGCTCAGGCCCTTCAGCCAGGCCTTGCGGGCATGGATCCAGATCGCGTCGGCGCCGGCATCGAGAACGCGGGTGATCAGCTCCGGCAGCGCCTGTTCCGGCTCCTGCTCGTCGACGCCGATCCGGCATTTCACCGTCACCGGCACGGTCGCAACCCTCTTCATCGCCGCGATGCATTCGGCCACCGTTTCCGGCGTCAGCATCAGGCAGGCGCCGAAGGTGCCGGACTGCACGCGGTCGGAGGGGCAGCCGACATTGAGGTTGATCTCGTCATAGCCATAGGGTTCGGCGATCTTCACCGCGTCGGCAAGCTTGACCGGGTCCGATCCGCCAAGCTGCAGCGCCAGCGGATGCTCGGCGGCGTCATGACCGAGCAGCCGGTCGCGCGGGCCGTGGATGATCGCATCGGCCACCACCATCTCGGTATAGAGCAGCGCTTCGCGACTGATCTGGCGGTGGAAATAACGGCAATGCCGATCCGTCCAGTCGATCATCGGGGCGACCGCAAAAATGGGCCTCTTCTGCGTCATCGACGTTCCATTGTTCGTTGTTCTCTGGGTGCCGCAATGCGGCATCGCACCGCCGCAGGGGCGGGATCATCCATAAGCGCGCATATAACACTTGCCGATGCGATCGACAAACGGCGGCCGCGCTGCAAACAAAAACGGCGCCCCCTGCGGAGCGCCGTTCATCCCGCGTGAGCGGAAGTCTGACTTACGAAGCCGAGATGTTGACAGCCTTCGGGCCCTTGCCCATGCGGTCCGGCTCGGTGTCGAAGGTAACCTGCTGGCCTTCGCGCAGCGACTGAATGCCAGAAGCCTGCAGCGCAGAGATATGGACGAAAACGTCCTTAGCGCCGCCGTCCGGCGTGATGAAACCAAAACCCTTGTCCTGGTTGAAGAATTTTACGGTGCCCTTGGTGGCCATTGGGATCGTCCTTTTCCCTTAGTCTGTGTAGTATCCGCGCCCCCGAGAGGAAGCGGACGGCTTTAGCTTTCGCCCCGATCGATTGGGACGAAGGGTCAGTCGGAGAAGTCACGTACGGGGAAAGAACGTCTACGTAGGCGGGTAGTCCCGCGCCGCCTTCCATAACGGAAGGGATTACCACATCAGTCCAGTCACCGGCATGCAAATGCCCGAGTAAGTGAATTGGTGCCAGCTTTTCGGGCAAAAAGCAAGCGGGATTATTGTGGCATGTCCCTTATCGTGACGGGAAATGCCGAAGATTCAGATACTTGACCGTGGGTTAACGGATCCTTGCACGGCTGTGCCATATCGGGATTCTGTGCCGAAACGGGATGAGCGGCGGATTCGATAGCCGGGCATGGATTTTCTCAGCAAATCGTTCTGGGCGGCTAGGCATGGCGGCGAACAGGATCTGGCGGATGCGAAGGTGATATGGTGGGCTGATGCTGGTGGCGGTGGAGCCGAATTTGGTGGAGCCGGCGGTCCCAATTCACCTTCACCATGAGGGCTCTCTTTGGCGCCTGCCGCCTTCCACTGCCGTTGGTGCCGTCGACCTCCCTCGTCTCCTTCATTCCTGTGCTCGTCACATGAATCCAGTGCGCCCACGTCCTTGGGCGCGGGCGAATGACTTCATCGCATGAGAGTCATTCACGGTGCCGAGGCGCCGTGGCTGGATTCCTGTGACGAGCACAGGAATGAAGGAGAGGCTGGGATTGCCGGCGTGCGCCTCGTTGGCTTTATCCTGCCCGCCTACTGCGCCTCCCTCAGCAACGCACCGAGACTCCACGGATTATCCCCCTTCTGGTTGGCGATGTCGTCGACCTTCCAGCCGCCGTGTTCGCGTACCAGGGTGTAGAAAAGCGTCACCTCTTCGCCGTTTTCGAATTGCACCTCCACCTCGGCCTTATCATCCAGCAGGATCGGTTGGCCGATCCTGACGTCGCTGGCTGCGCCATCCTGACCTGATATGACGGGATCGAAGTCGACCGCGCCGACATCGCCTTCCGGCGTATTGTCGAGATCAGCCTGGAGGAGCTCGTTCAGATGGTCGGAGAAGAAGGCGGAATAGGGCGAGGGCGCTTCGGCGTCGCTCTTGTCGGTGTCATAGCTGTAAAGCGCCTTGAGCAGCGCCTTCGGCGTCTTGTAGGTCTGCGCTAACGCCGGCAAAGCTGCGAGCGCCGAGAAGGTGAGGGCGAGGATCAATGTGGGCAGACGCATGCGGCTCTCCTCGGATCGGCAGGAATTATAGCCGAATCCGGCGCGAAGGGGAGCGGCAATTTGGACCGGGCGGCCAACCCGAACTCGCTCTTCTTCCCAGCGGGGAGAAGAGATTGGGCGCGGCGCCCTGTTCCGCCTGATCGACACTGAGGGGCTTGCTGGCCGCAAGCCCCTCTATTTTGAAAACCATCGGCGACGCATCGCTGCGTCGCCTGCAATCCTGTCGCAACTAAATCAACGCCTCATGCGACAAGATCGAAAACGACGACTCGAAGACGTCCTTCACGGCCACCGTGAAATCGTGGCTGGTGACGTTTCCAGCCGCGTCGTAGGCTTCGGCGGTAAAGGTCAGGCTGTGTGTGCTTTCGTAGTCGATCGCCGCTTTCGTCTGGATCTTGTTGCCAACGAGCTTCAAGACGCCGTCGGCATCATCCGTCAGCCGCCACTTCACCGTGCCGCCCTCCGGATCGACCGCCGAGAGAAGGCCGACCGAAGTGCCAATCGCGACGTTCTCGGAGATCGAGCTGCGCGAGAAGGAAAGCTTGATCGGCGCCTGGTTAACCGGGGCTTCGTTGACGTCGAGGACGTTGATCGTGATGTCCTTTTCGACCGTGACCTTGCCATCGGAGACGGCGACCTTGATCGTGTGGGACTTGGCCGTCTCGTAGTCCAGAGCCTTGGAGGTGACGATGCGGTTGCCGTTGATCCGGAAATGGTCGTTCGCCCCGTCAAGCAGCTTGTAGGTGAGGACGTCACCGTCGGCGTCCTTGGCGCTGAGCAGGCCGACCGTGGTCCAGATCGGGGTGCTCTCCAACAGGGAGGTTTTTGAAAGTTGGATATTGGTGGGCGCGCTGTTGCTGCCGTCGGGCGTGAACTTTTCCTTGGCGAAATCGTAGACGCCGTCGGCAAAGCGGGCGAATTCAACATCAGTCAGCGTATCCTTGCCCTCCAGGGCGCTCGTCAGGATGTGGCTGCCATTGCTCAACGCGAAGGAGTAGTTGGCGAAATTGCCGGAGAAGACCGCCGTATCGATGCCCGCACCGCCAGAAAGCACGTCGTTGCCGGCGCCACCTTCGAATTTATCATTGCCGCCGGTTCCGAAGAAATAGTCGTCGCCGCCGCCGGTCTTGACGTCGATGCCGAAAGCGGTGCCGAAGATGTCGACGTGGCGGTTGCCCAGTTCGTCGGAGAGATCAGCATGAGCGCTGTCCGTCAATGTCAGTGCGAGGACATCGCTTTCGTAGCCCGGCTTGTCGTATTTAACGATCTTGTCGAAGCTTTCGAACTGGGCAGCCGAAGCGAGAACCTCGGCTCCCGCCGTTTCAAGAATTTCGACGTTCCTGATCGTCAGGCCGGCAAGCCCGATGAATTCATTGCCAGGGCCTAACGTCGGCTCGATGACACGCAGCGTGTCGGTGCCGGCGCCGCCATCGATCATTCCGGAAATCGCGGAAGAGTGTGACCGCAAGGTGATGGCATCATTGCCGTCGCCTGCATCAATATCGAAGGTTTCAGGGCTGGTGGAAACATTGTCTCCGTCGAAGATCGCGTCGTTGCCCGCGCCGCCGGTCAGCTTGTCGTTGCCGCCATTGCCATAGATCGTGTCATTGCCAGTGCCGCCGTCTAAAATGTCATTGCCAGCGGCACCGTATAGATGGTCGTTGCCGCCGCCGGTCTTGACGTCAATACCGGAGTCGGTGCCGCCGATGGTGACCGAATTGTTTGCCAGTTCGTCGGAAAGATCGAGATGGCCGCCGTCCGTTAGTCTCAGGGAGATGGGAAACTGTTCGGTCGAACCGGTCGAGCTGATGATCTTGTCGAAGCTTTCGAACTGAGCGGACGATCCTCTAGTCTCGATCGCCGACGCATTGAGGATTTCAAAGTTCTTGATCGTCAGGCCCGTCATATCAGTTGCAGTTAGCGTGTCGACGCCGGCGCCGCCGTCGACTGTTCCGGACATCTGATGACCGAAGAGACCCTTGACCAGACCCACGGTATCGTCGCCAGTGCCGGCATCGATATCGAAGACTTCCGCGACGTTAGCAAAACTATCACCATCGGTAATCGAGTCGTTGCCCGCACCACCCCTGATGACGTCATTGCCGAGACCGCCGGATAGCGAGTCATTACCGTCTCCGCCGTCTAAAGTGTCGTTACCAGCGGTACCGCCCAGACGGTCGTCGCCGCCACCCGTCGTCACGTCCATGCTGGAGCCGCCGCCGACGATTTGGACCTTACGGCTTCCCAGCTCGTCGGAAAGATCGAGATGGGCGCCGTCCGTCAATCGCATGAGGATGGTATTGGCCGGATTATCCGTGTTTGTGATCTTGTCGAAGCTTTCGAACTGTGCCGCCGAGCCGATAGCCCATGTTCCCGTATCAAGGATTTCGAAGTTCTTGATCGTCAGGCCAGTCAGAAGACCGGCTTGCAGTTTGTCAGTGCCGGCACCGCCATCGACCGTTCCGGAATCGGCGATGCTGTCATAGCTCTGCAAGATCACGATGTCATTGCCATCGCCAGCATCGATGTCGAAGGCTTCGGAGCTGACGCCATTGGAAATTTGGCCATCCATGATCTTGTCGTTGCCGGCGCCGCCCCTGAGGACGTCGTTTCCGTTGCCGCCGTCGATGGTGTCGTTGCCAGCTCCACCGGTCAAACGGTCATTTCCTGCATTGCCCTCGATGACGTCGTCACCGGCGCCTCCGTCCAGAATGTCATTCCCGCCGAACCCGGTGAGGTGGTCCCTGGTACCGCCGGTGGTGACGTCGATACTGGTGGTGTCCTTGTCAGGAGAAATGTAGATCAGGCCGGGGCCTAGCTCCTGCGAGAGGTCGACATGGGCGCCGTCCGTCAACCGCAAGGTCGTGGTGGGGGAAGGGCCGACAGTACCGGGAATAATCTTCTCGAAGCTTTCGAACTGCGCGGACGATCCGACAACATCGAAGCCGTGCGTGTCGAGGATTTCGAAGCTTTTGATCGTCAAGCCGCTCAGATTGTTGGCTTGCAGCGTGTCGACTCCGGGACCTCCATCGACTTTTCCGGATGGTGTACTGGTAAAACCTTGTGACAACGACACGAGGTCCTTGCCCTCACCCGCATCGATATCGAAGACTTCATTGGCATAACCTTCGTCCACAATCACATCGTCGCCTGTACCGCCCTTGATGACGTCGTTGCCAGCTCCGCCATTGATCGTGTCGTTTCCGGCGCCACCGCTCAGCGTGTCTGCACCATCACCACCAGAGATGGTGTCATTGCCCGCGCCCGTGGTGATCGTGTTGTCACCGTTCGAGCCCGTCACGTTCGCCGAGACCGAGCCCAACTCGTCGGCCAGGTCCGCCACGCCGGAACCCGACACAGAAAGGATGACAGTGGCGAGGGGAGTGGCTTCAGAGTGGCGGATGACGTCGTAAGCTTCGAATTCGGCGCCGGTCTTGGTAATCGTTGCGCCGTTCGTGTCCAGAATATTCAAGGCCATATTAAACTTTCCAAAAAGATGCGTTGCATTCTATGAAAATGAGAAATCCTCAGTAGAACTGTTCTTGCAGCTTCAACGGACGACAACCCCCTGGGGATCTATGCCAACCCCAGATTAAGTTTTCAATGCAGAATTGTGTCTTTTCATCGCTTTTTTAATGAAAAACTAAGGATGAAATACTGGAGAAACGAGTTTTAATTTGAGAACTCAAAGGCATACTTTGGTCTCCTAAATGGTATTATCTTTCCTTTTCGGGCGGGATACTCTCGCTATAATTGTGTTTTCAGCGGATTCTTCGGCGCTGCCGCGCCGCACGGCCGTCCGTGTCACTATCGCAGGTTGGTGCTGGCTTCGACATGTTTCGGCCTCTCTCGCGGGACGCCTCACGCGAGCTTGATGAGTCCTGCCTTCGTCAGCCTGAAACCGCAGGAGCGGTAGAAGCCGGTCAGGTGCGGTTCGAAATCGACATGCAGCCATTCGGCGCCGCGCTCACGAGCGAGGCTCGTTGCTTGCCGAACCATGCGCGTCGCGATGCCTTGCCTGCGCATGTCGGGGTGGACCGATGTATCGAGGATGAAGGCGTGGATGCCGCCGTCCCAGGCGACATTGACGAAACCGACGAACCTGTCGACGTGGTAGGCGCCGATATGGGCGAGGCTGCGGGACAGGATGGGAGTGAAATCGCGGGTTTCAGAGGTGCCCCAGACGGCTGACCAGAGGGCGTTCAGTTCGGCGGCGGAGGGGAAAGGGTCGATGCGCAGTTCTGGCATTGGCGGTTCCCTTCATTCAGCGGGCATGGAGGGTCTTCCCGATCAAAGGCAGGGGCGGGCCTGACTCATTTTGTGACGGCGAAGAGCACCTGTGGTGGCCACGTACCTAATTTCGCTTTCAAGACACGTAGAATTCGTTGATCACCGTCCCGGTCGCCCAGTTTTCCCCTTCGTCCGCCCCTTGCGCTTCTGCTCGCCCGGGTCCTCATAACTCCCCACGCCCGTCTTCCCGCGCACGACCGGCCGCACGTCATCGCGTTCCGGCTGCCCTTCAAGCAATGGCGCAAACCGCTTCGTACCCTTGGCAGCTTCCGGCTTTTCCGGCACCTGGCCGATGACCGGCTTTTCCGTCCGGCCGACGGTCATTTCGTCGAGGTCGTTTTTGCGGAACAGGCTTTTCTTTGTGGGTTCGGCGATGTCGCGGCCCATCTCGTCCAGGGCGGGTTTACGGAAGAGTGGGGTGGCGGTGTCGGTGCCTGGGCCCATATCGTCGAGGCTGGGTCTTGAGAAGTAGGAGGGGGTGGCCCCCTCATCCGCCCTTTGGGCACCTTCTCCCCGTGGGGGAGAAGGGGACTTGCCGCGGGCTTTTCCTTCCATGGCCTTCGACTCTTCGCGGGCCATGGGATCGTCCATGACGGCCAGCTCGGCAGCCTTGAGGCGTTTGATTTCGTCGCGGAGGCGGGCGGCTTTTTCGAAGTCGAGGTCGGCGGCGGCGTCGCGCATGCTCTTTTCGAGCGCGTTGAGATGGGTCTGCAGGTTG
Organism: Rhizobium anhuiense bv. trifolii; assembly: GCF_024346605.1. Classification (NCBI taxonomy): domain Bacteria; kingdom Pseudomonadati; phylum Pseudomonadota; class Alphaproteobacteria; order Hyphomicrobiales; family Rhizobiaceae; genus Rhizobium; species Rhizobium anhuiense. Next base: position 3,153,066 of record NZ_CP098803.1, on the reverse strand, counting down.
TTGCCGACGAGGTTGCCGCCATCGGCGAAGCCTTTGCCCGAGACGCCCGAGATATCGGCGCGGACGTGGTCGCGTTCGTAGACGCTGTCGAGGATGTCGGAGATCCTGGCCTTGACCGATTCCGGCGTGATGCCGTGTTCGGCGTTATAGGCCATCTGCTTTTCGCGGCGGCGGCCGGTTTCTTCCATCGCCCGCTTCATCGAACCGGTGACCTGGTCGGCATAGAGGATGACCTTTCCGTCGACGTTACGCGCCGCACGGCCAATGGTCTGGATCAGCGATGTCTCCGAGCGCAGGAAGCCTTCCTTGTCGGCGTCGAGAATGGCGACGAAGCCGCATTCGGGAATGTCGAGGCCTTCGCGCAACAGGTTGATGCCGACGAGCACGTCGAAGGCGCCGAGGCGGAGATCGCGGAGAATCTCGATACGCTCCAGTGTGTCGATGTCGGAGTGCATGTAGCGCACGCGCACGCCCTGCTCATGCAGATATTCGGTCAGGTCCTCGGCCATGCGCTTGGTCAGCACGGTGCAGAGCGTGCGGTAACCCTTGGCGGATGTTTCGCGGATCTCGCCGAGCACGTCGTCGACCTGGCTGCGGGCCGAGCGGACCTCGACCGGCGGGTCGATCAGGCCGGTCGGGCGGATCACCTGTTCGGCGAAGACGCCGCCCGACTGCTCCATCTCCCAACTGCCCGGCGTGGCAGAGACGGCGATGGTGTCGGGGCGCATGGCGTCCCATTCCTCAAAACGTAGCGGTCGGTTGTCCATGCAGGAGGGCAGGCGGAAGCCGTATTCGGCCAGCGTCGCCTTGCGCCTGAAGTCGCCCCGATACATGCCGCCGATCTGCGGCACGGTAACATGGCTTTCGTCGATGAAGACGAGGGCGTTGTCGGGAATGTATTCGAAGAGGGTGGGCGGCGGATCGCCGGGGTCGCGGCCGGTGAGATAACGTGAATAGTTCTCGATGCCCTGGCAGGAGCCTGTGGCTTCGAGCATTTCGATATCGTAGCGCGTGCGCTGCTCCAGGCGCTGGGCTTCCAGCAGGCGGCCGGCCTTTTCCAGTTCGGCCAGGCGAAGCCTCAGTTCTTCCTTGATCGACTTAATGGCGCCGTTCAGCGTCGGGCGCGGGGTGACATAGTGCGAATTGGCGTAGATCTTCACCGATTTCAGGTCGCCGACCTTCTGGCCGGTGAGCGGGTCGAACTCGGTGATGGCGTCGATCTCGTCGCCGAACATCGAAATGCGCCAGGCGGCATCTTCCAAGTGGGCGGGGAAGAGTTCGATCGTATCGCCGCGCACCCGGAAGGAGCCACGGGTGAAATCTATGTCGCGGCGCTTATATTGCTGGGCGACGAGGTCGGCCAATAGCTGACGCTGGTCGAGCCGGTCGCCGACCGACATCTGGAAGGTCATCGCCGTATAGGTCTCGACCGAGCCGATACCGTAGATGCAGGAGACCGAGGCGACGATGATGCAGTCGTCGCGTTCGAGCAGCGAGCGCGTCGCCGAGTGGCGCATGCGGTCGATCTGCTCGTTGATCGAGGATTCCTTCTCGATATAGGTGTCGGAGCGCGGCACATAGGCTTCCGGCTGGTAATAATCATAGTAGGAAACGAAATATTCCACCGCATTGTCGGGGAAGAAGTTCTTGAATTCGGAATAGAGCTGGGCGGCCAGCGTCTTGTTCGGCGCCAGGATGACGGCCGGGCGCTGCGTCGCCTCGATCACCTTGGCCATGGTGAAGGTCTTGCCGGAGCCGGTGACGCCGAGCAGCACCTGGCTGCGGTCGCCATTCTCCAGGCCTTCGACGAGATCGCGGATGGCCGTGGGCTGGTCGCCGGCCGGCTCGTAATCCGACTGCATGCGGATGGCGATGCCGCCTTCGGATTTGTCGGGCCGGGCAGGGCGGTGCGGCGTCCAGATCTTGCCGTTCTTGTGCAGCGGATTGCCGCTCTCGATCAGCGCCGACAGCGCCTCTACGGTTGCGGTGACGGCGGTGCCGGCCTGCAGCGACGAAGCTTCCTCCAGCGTCGTATCCATACCGGAGACGGGATTGAGGCCGGCGGCCGCGCGCGTCTTCGGGTCGGTCGAGCCGCCCATGGAAGCGCCGCGCGCCGATTTCGAGGCGGCGATCTCGACCTTTTTGCGATGCTTGCCCGCCTTTGAGGCGATCTGACGCTGGGTCTCGACGCCCGAGGCCTCGGCATCAGCCTCGAGCTGCTTCACCCAGTCGGCGACAGAGCCGGAAAGCGGGGCTCCCTCAAAGGACGATTGGGCGGCTTCCTCGAAGCCATTCGGGGCGGGGGATTTCTTCGGAGATTTAGCCATGGCGCGAATATGGAGAGAGTCAGGGCGAAAGGGAAGAGGGAAAGAGTACAAAAGGGAAACGAACTGTGTGTTCGAAAGTGTGAATAGTTTGCAACGCAGGACCGCAACAGTGCTCCTTGCATTCTGTCTGCCGCCGGAGCACCCGCCTCGCCCTTCGAGGTGAGGCTCACTGCGTGTCGGCGCTCCGGCGCGGGGCACGACGGGTGCAATAAGCTCGGGCTAACAGCAGTTCACCATCGTTGTGCGGTAACCATTTGCTAACGTTAAGCATGTCCCAAGATCGTGTATTGCAAATAATATTCTCGCAATGTTTGTAGGAAATATATCGCGACTGCGCGTCGGCTTATTTGGAGATGAATTGAGTGAGAATTAAAGTCCTTGTTTGTGCCGCCCTGCTGGCGCTGGCCGGCTGCAATGCCCCGGTGTCGCAATCCGTTGCAGATTCCCAGCGTCCTCCCTCGACTGACGTCCGGCAGAACTTCGTCAACATCGTGTTCAAGAGAACCTACAGGCACGAAGCGGGAGAAGTCGTATGGGCTCGCATTTCCAGCGTGGTTCTGCTCGATCCTGAAAAAAAGATCTATGCTTACTGTGTGCGGGTGGTGCCCAAGCGCAGTTGGGGAGACTGGGCCTATCTCGGCGTCTCCTTCACGGACGGCAAAATATTAGGCGCGACGGTGAATGACGATCGCTGCCGCGACAAGCGGCTGCGCTACTACCCGTTTCCTGAGATGAACGGCATGAAAACCTGATGAAGGAGCGAGGGGCGCGCCACCGTTCGAGGCTTTGATGAGCGGCAGCGCGGCATGCCCGTCATGGGCGCGCGGCATCCTCCAACCTTCCTCATGCTGAGGTGCGTAGCCCGCAGGCTGAGCCTCGAAGCACAGGGTGCGGCGCTGCTGCTTGCAGCCTCGGGAAACCCGATCCATCAATTTTGATTGAGAGAGCTTCAACGGAATGAAAATCAAGTTCCTTGCTTACGCTGCCCTGCTGGTATTGGCCGGCTGCCAAACCGCGGTGCCGCAATCCGTTACAGACTCCCAACGGCCGCCTTCCAGCGCAGTGCGACACGAGTACGTCGACGCTCTGCGGGGAACCATTAAACCGGGGAACTTCGTAAAGGCGGAGATTTCCAGCGTGGTTCTGCTTAATCCGGAAAAGCAGATATATGCTTATTGCACGCGCACGACGGAGCGCGGCAACCCAAACTGGTCCTATATCGGCCTGGGCTTGCAACACAACATGATATTGTACCTGAAAAGGAACGACTATCGCTGCCACGACGAACGGCTGCGTTACCATGATTTTCCGGAACTCCGGAACATGAAGTACTGAGCCAGAGGCGGGGTCTTTGCCAGCCTCGCCGGCACCCCTTTCGGACGCCATCAAAACCAGAGATCTCGTCACTCAGCGCTTGACCAGCACGCTTGCCTGCACCGGCTGCTCGATACCCTTCAGGGCAAGCATGCGCGTTTCGGCGTCTGCGGTGAGAGCGGGCGCCTTCGCAGTCGTTTCGGCAGAGATCAGGATCTCGCCGGCGGCGGCCTGGGATTCGAGCCTTGCGGCCTGATTGACGACTCCGCCGATCGCGGTGAAATCGCTGCGGAAGCTTGAGAATTCGCCGATCTGGACCTCGCCGGAGTGGATGCCGACGCCGACGCCGAGGGTGCGGCCGGGTAATGCCTCGAGCGTCAGGCCGTTCAGCGCTGTGGCGCAATTTCGCTGTATTTCTAGGGCGGCCAGGATCGCAGCGCCGGCGTGATCATTACGAACGATTGGGAAATTGAAGATCGCCATCAGTCCGTCGCCCATCTGTTTGTTGACGATGCCGTCATGCGCCCAGATCGCCTGCGCGCAGCGATCCTGGAACAGGCTGACGATCTCGCTCAGTTGCACCGCCTCGATACGCTCCGACAGATCCGTGAAACCCCGGATATCGGCAAACAGGATGGTGGCGTCGACGGTGATCTGGCGCTGCTTCTTGACATATTGGAAGGAGCGCTCGCAGATCGTGCAGATATCGGGGTTCATCTTGCTGCGAGTGATGCCGAAGGCGCGGAAGGGCAAAGCGAGGGGGCCGCCGATCGGGATCGGCATATGCATCTGGTCCCAGCAGCCGCGGCAGATCCTGGCGCTGCCGTGCCTGGCCGGCTCCATGGAAGAGGTTGTCGTCATGTTTCCAAATCCGTCGCCTGATAGTCAAAAAAACAAGCTTCCAATACTTGGTTGCTTTTGACAACTCTCCCAATCATCGAAGACAATGATGGCTTGAAGTATTTCGTTCGGCGCCATCCTGATCAGACACATCGCCGCCAAGTCGAATATCGTGTGGTGCGGCGATAGCATCGCGATAGGACCTCCTGTAGGATATTGTTCATAATACATTCGCTCTCCAGGAAAGACCGGGGATGGAGCGCCGTCTTGCAGCAATCCTGATCGCTGATGTCGTCGGTTACAGTCGATTGAGCCAGATCGACGAAGAGGGCACGCGTGCGCGTTTCCAGGCGGATCAGGACAATGTCTTCGAGCCGGCGATCGAGCGTCATCACGGCCGGCTTGTCAAAACCATGGGCGATGGTCTGCTGGTCGAATTCCAGAGTGTCGTCGATGCCTTGCGCTGCGCGGTGGAGGTTCAACAGCTGAAAGCCACGCATAATGCCGCTGTTGTCCCGGAGCATCGGCTCGAGTTCCGGATCGGCATCAATCTCGGCGATATTATCGTCGAGGGCGAGGACATCCAAGGCGACGGCGTCAATATCGCCGATCGAATGCAGGCGCTGGGGGAGCCGGGCGGCATCGCCATATCGGGCACGACATACGACCAGGTGAAATCGAAAGTCCCGGTCGGTTTCGCGTCGCTCGGCGAGCAGCGGCTGAAGAGCATCACCGAACCGGTCCGGGTCTATCGCGTCCTGCTCGACCCGACTGCTGCCGGCAAAACCGTCAAGACCCGCAGGCGCCCGCCGATGCGCCGCCTCATTGCGGGCATCGCAGCCGCCGTCATCCTCGCTCTTGCCGGTGCGGCGCTCTGGTGGTGGCAGCCGTGGATGCCGGCAAAACCCCCGGGGCTCGGCGAACGTTTTGCCTATCCGCTGCCGGACAGGCCCTCGGTTGCAGTTCTGCCCTTCATCAATGTCAGCGGCGATACCGAGCACGACCATCTCGCGGAGGGGTTGACCGACGACCTGATCACCGAACTGTCGAAAGTATCGGGTCTCTTCGTCATCGCCCGCCATTCGGTCTTCGCCATCCAGGACTCCGCCGGCAAGATCCAGGACGTGGCTGCCGAACTCGGTGTTCACTATGTGCTCGAAGGCACCTTGCAGCGCGCCGGGCCGCGGCTGCGGATCAATGTCAAACTGATCGACGCGGTCACCGGCCTGTCGCTCTGGGCCGAGCGCTACGACCGCCAGTATACCGATCTCTTCGCGGTTCAGGACGATGTGATCGGCAAGATCATTGCGGCCCTGTCGGTCAAGCTCAGCGCGCGCGAGCGCGACCAACTGGCCCGAATCCCGACCGAAAATCTCGAAGCCTATGATTATTACATGAGAGCCGAGCAGGAGGGCTTCATCTTCAGGGATGTCGATACCTACCGCCGGACGCTCTCCTTCTACCAGAAAGCGATCGATCTCGATCCGGGCTTTGCCAATGCCCATGCGGGCATTGCGCGCGTCGCCGTCGATGTCTGGCGCAACGACTACAATTATCTCTGGTCGGCGGCCGTTGCCCGCAAGATCGCCTATGACGCCGCCGGGCAGGCGCTCAAGCTCGATCCCAACAATGCCAGGGCGCACACCGTCCTTGCCCTGCTGCAATGGGTGGACGGGCGCGAGACGGAGGCCAGGAATTCCGCCAATATGGCCGTCGCGATGCAGCCGAACGATGCGGAGGCCGCCGCCAATCTCGCGCTCATCCTCGTTCACACCGGAAGCGCGGGCCAGGCCGTCGCCGAGATGGAGAAGGCCTTGCGGCTCGACCCATCGCCGGCGCCGAGCTTTCAACTGCTGGCGGGGATCGTCTTTTATACCGCCGGCGACGACCAGCGGGCGATCTCGCTGATAGAGCCGACGCTCGACAGCCTGCCGAAGGTCGAGCCGGCGCGCGAATATCTGGCGGCTGCCTATGCGGATCAGGGCAATCAAACCAGGGCCGCAGCGGAGACGGCAAAGCTGCTGGAGCTCTTCCCGGAGAGCAATCTGACCTATTACGGCTATCTCTATGATTATTGGCAGGACGGTGATCTGCAGCGCCATCTGGCCGGATTGCGAAAGGCCGGCATTCCCGAATGGCCCTTCGGTTTTACAGGCAATCAAGGCGACAGGCTCGGCGAGGCAGAGCTGCGCAATCTCGTCGACGGCAAAAGCTGGAGCGGCAAGCACAAGAACGGCACGGATTTCATGCAGTATTTCGACAAGGCCGGAAATACGGCCTATCGCAGCGCCAATACCAACATCACCGGCACGGTCGAGGTGCGAGGCGACAGGATCTGCGAAAAATTCGCCGGCTACTTCCTCGACCGGATGGTATGCGGATATGTCTACCGCAACACCACAGGCGAGCAGGGCGACCGGCCATATGTACACGTGACGCCGCGCGCCCTGACGTTCTTTTCACTTACGCCCTGACGTGCCGGCGATGGGCTTCATTTCGTCGCCGGTTGCTGCCAGACGGTGTGCATCTTCTCCGAAATCAGTGTCTGCTGAACTTCGGACCAATGCTTCTTGGAGTCGGTCACCTTGGTCGGATTCTTCTCCATGCCTTCCGCCGCCCCGGGATCATAGCTGAGATACAGTTTGCCGTCGATGATCCGCCAGGCTTTCGGATCGATATTGGTGGTCACCGTCCCGAAGGACACGCCATCGGCGCAATAGCCGCCATATTGCGGCGCATATCTGGACGGATCGCCCTTGAAGAGGTCGCGATTTCTAGCGCTGGAAAAATACCAGGTCGCGCCAAGCCAGTGATAGGAATATGTCTCGGATCCTTCGATGGCCTGATTTTCCGTGAAATAGGCGACCGGATCGTAGCCCTTGATCGCAACATTTCCGAAATAGCCGGTATTGACGAGTTCCTCGGCCCCCGCAGGCTGAAGGAAGGAGAGCAGCATGACCGTAGCGCCAACGGTTACGCCCACCCGCTTTCCGCATTTTTGCACATGATAAGACATAACAAGCTCCGTTCCCGGACGCGGTCTGTTACCTCAAGCGAAATGCTATTGCCGTTTGGTGCATTCCTTGTAGAGCGGTTCGCCTACAAGCTCGGCTTTCTGGCAAACAGCACCGGCTTCTATGAGTAATTTGGCCGTATCCCAATGCGCCCGCCACCCGGCTTGAGTGAGAGGCGTGTACCCATTTCTTTCCGTCGCTTCGACATCCGCATTCTTCGTCAACAGAAAAGCGACCACCTCAGTGCGGCCCTCTTCGGCGGCGCCGTGCAGCGGCGACATCTGATAGAAATTCTTCCTGTCGTTGACGACAGCTCCCTCTGCGACAAGCAGTTTCACCACCTCCAGATTTCCTCCATAGGCTGCCGCATGCAGTGCCGTCAGCCCACCCTTGTTGCGAATTTCGATGTCGGCGCCGCGATCCAGCAAAAGAGCGACGACATCGGCATGGCCCGCCAATGACGCGATAATCAGCGCCGGCTCGCCCGCCTCATCGACCTCCGACAGATCGGAGCCCTGATCCAGCAACTGTTTGACGCGTGCGACATCGCCATCCCCAGCCGCCTGGTGCAAAGGACCAGCCCATGATGGCAGCACGCCCATGGCAAGCGCAGCAACAGTCGCGATAAAAACATTCACGGGCACGATCTCGGCTTGATTGGGGTTCGCATGCGCCGTTTTGTCGCGTTTTAGCACGCGTGCCGGCCGTAAACAAGATTACGCTAATGGACGCGCTCGTGGTCAACACCACGCATGCGCTGCGGCTGCGACCAACGGTTCCGGGGAATACGGTCACACTTGTTACTCCCCCTGTCCGATTTCCGATGCGAAACTATCTCAGACCAATGCGCGATGAACCGGGCTTCCAAACCAGGGAATTCGCCCTGATGAGGAGATTGAACCATGACTGCTTCAGCCGAGAATGGAAAAAGCGGACAAGCCATGCATAAGCCGCCAGTCGTGTCGCCGCAGGCCTGGGAGGCGGCCCGCGAACAGCTGCTGGTCAAGGAAAAGGCCGAGACCCGGGCTCGCGATGCGCTCGCCGCCGAGCGCCGGCGCATGCCATGGGTGGCGGTCGAGAAGGCCTATGCGTTCGAAGGTCCCGGGGGCAAAGTCAGCTTGCTCGATCTGTTCGAAGGCAGACACCAACTCATCCTCTACCGCGCCTTTTACGAGCCCGGCGTGTTCGGCTGGCCCGAGCATGCCTGCCGCGGCTGCTCGATGGTGGCCGATCAGGTCGCCCATGTCGCCCATCTCAACGCCCGCGACACGACACTGGTCTTTGCCTCGCGGGCGCCGCAGGCCGACATCACCCGGCTGAAGGCGCGCATGGGCTGGACGATGCCGTGGGTTACCATCACCGACAGCTTCGACAAGGATTTCGGCGTCGACGAGTGGCACGGCACCAACGTGTTCTACCGCGACGGCGAGCGCATCTTCCGCACCTATTTCATCAACAACCGTGGCGACGAGCAGATGGGCGGCACCTGGAACTACCTCGACATCACCCCGCTCGGCCGCCAGGAAGCCTGGGAGGATTCGCCCGAGAGCTACCCCCAGACCCCGACCTACAAGTGGTGGAACTGGCACGACAGTTATGTGCCGGACGCCGAGCCTGACAAGAAGTGGGTGGAGGTCTCTGATGCAGGGGAGGCGGCGTTTCGGGCCGAGAGCGCAAACGAGAAGCCGTGAGGGAGGCAGGCTGCTGCGGATCAGCGGCCTGCAGGCGCCGGTCCGTCGGGCCGCGCCGTCAAATCTTCGGCCGCCCGCCATAGAGCCGTTGCCATGCCGGCCGCGGCCGATGCTTTCCCGATGCCGGAGCGACCGCGCCATCGGTTGGTTTCTCCACAGGACCAGTAGCGGGGCCGGTAACGCTGCCCGCTGATCGCCAACTTATTCTTCTCAAAGTGGAAACTTTTCGGGGACGGTTGCGTTGTAGCCGCTACCGGCAGTGCGCCTGACAGGGCCGTCTATGGGGAGGCTTATGCATGAAGGTCATGATCGTTGAAGACGAGAATTTTATCGCTCTGGAACTCGAGCGCATCGCGCAAGAGGCCGGACACCAGACCATTGGGCCGGTCTCGACGGTGGAGCAGGCTCTCGCCCACGCTCAAAGAAGCGATGTCGCGCTCGTCGATCTCAGTCTCTCCGACGGGCTGAGCGGCGCCCAGCTCGCGCGCCGGCTGATCGATCGCCATAGAGTTGACGTCATCTTCGTAACCGGCAGTCCCGAGAGCGTCGGTCACGGTATCGACGGTGCGCTTGATGTGATCGCCAAGCCCTTTACCGACGAGAGGGTCGCCAGCGCGCTCTCGCGGGCGGCGGCGCGACGCAAAGACTTCGACAGCAGCAAGGCTGCGTTCTGAACAGCAAGGCTATGTTGTGATAAGAAGAAGATCGGCGTCATTCAGACCGTTGGCGCCCACCTGAGGAGACAGTCCGGATGAAGCACGCGCTCATTGCCGTTCTCTTCATTCTCAGCGCTTGCGCCAGCGCAGGGGATCCGCAGCCTCTTCCGGGCAGCCTGACGTATGGCGGAAAGGTCCTCCATTCGCCCTATCGTCCGGGAACGGTGGTCAAGAATACCTTTCTCGGCGATTTCGGTTACCGCGTCTTCGAAACCTATGTCGTTCAACCGGATGGGACGCTCAAGCTGACGTCCCAAAGCACAGGGCCGGACTTCCTTTGGCAGTGAAGGCTCCTCAATCCAGAGGGCGCAAGGTGCGCGCACCTCGAGCATTTGAGGCTGCTCGTCGACTATGCGTTTTTCATTTCAGTGCAGTTGAATGTTGCGCTGCGGTAAAAATTTCGTCTATACCGCAGGCATTCACAACGGACCCGGTGAGACCCCGGGTGGCTCTTCTGGCCGCCGATCCGCCAGACAACGCAAAACCTGCATGCCGTCACGCGACCGCTCGCCAGAGCGGGTCTGGCCATGCTTTGCGAGAATATATCCCATGCTGCTTTCCTCCATCCGTCGTGATTGGTCCGCCAATCCTATGCGCGAAATGCTCGCCGGAGCGGTGGCGACCTTCGCCCTGATCCCCGAGGTGATCGCCTTTTCCTTCGTGGCGGGAGTCGATCCCGAAGTCGGTCTGTTTGCCTCTTTCGTGATCAGCATCGTCATTGCCTTTACCGGTGGGCGCCCGGCGATGATTTCGGCCGCCGCCGGGTCGGTGGCGCTGGTCGCAGCGCCGCTGGTGCATGCCCATGGTTTGCCCTATCTCTTTGCGGCCGGGCTGCTGGCGGGGTTAATCCAGATCGGCTTCGGCCTGCTGCGCCTTGGCGTGTTGATGCGCTTCGTGTCGAAATCCGTCCGCACCGGCTTCGTCAATGCGCTAGCTATTCTGATCTTTGCCGCGCAAATGCCGCATATTGTCGGTGCCGGCTGGATGGAATATGCCGTGCTGATCGCCGGGCTTGTTATCATTTACCTGACGCCGCGGATCACCACCGCGATCCCGTCGCCGCTGATCTGCATCCTGATCCTGACCGTCGCGTCGATGGTGCTCGGGCTTCCCGTGCTCACCGTCGCTGACCTCGGCAAGCTGCCGGAATCGCTTCCGGTGTTCGGCTGGCCGGCTGTGCCGCTGACGCTGGAAACGCTTAGCATAATCGCCGGACCCGCACTTGCCATCGCCATGGTCGGGCTGTTGGAATCGATGATGACGGCGAGTGTCGTCGACGATCTCACGGATACGCCGAGTTCGAAGAACCGCGAATGTACCGGTCTCGGTCTCGCCAATGCGGCCGCGAGCCTGTTCGGCGGCATTGCCGGCTGCGGCATGATCGGCCAGACAGTCAGCAACGTGAAATATGGCGGACGCGGCCGGCTTTCCACGCTGTTTGCCGGCGCGTTCCTGCTGATCCTGATGGTGCTCCTGAAGCCGTGGGTGTCCGAGGTTCCCGTCGCCGCACTGGTGGCGATCATGGTCATGGTATCGATCGACACGTTCGACTGGTCGTCGCTCCGAGCCGTGGTGGTCCATCCCAGGATGTCGAGCGCCGTGATGGTGGCGACCGTCATCGTCACCGTCTTCACCGCGAACCTGGCGCTCGGGGTGACGGTCGGGGTGCTGCTCAGCGGCGTGTTCTTCACCTTCAAGGTTGCTAGCCTGCTGCGGGTGGACGTCGCGCCCGACGCAACGACCGGGCGGCTGACCTACCGCGTGTCCGGCCAGGTGTTTTTTGCCTCCGCCGATGTCTTCGTCGAGGCTTTCGACGTTCAGGACGCGATCGGCAAGACCGTGCTGATCGACGTGTCCGAAGCGCATTTCTGGGACATCACGGCCGTTGCTGCGCTCGACAAGGTCGTCCATCGTTTTAGGGCGCACGACATCGCCGTGGAGGTCGCGGGCCTTAACCAAGCCAGCGCGACTTTGATCGGAAGTCTCGACGGCAAGGTGGTGTTGAAGGAGGTCTAACGGCTAAGGTCGGATTTCATCCTAAGGCGATATGATGGCGAATTCCTCGCTCCCGCCAGTTCCTGTGGCGTTCAGCCGTGTGACGGCCAGTTCAATGAATGCTTTGACCAAAGGCGGCAGGTGTCGGCTGCTGGGATAGACGACATGGAAGCCGCCGGCCGGGGTCGTATAGCCGTCGAGAACGCGGCGAAGCCGCCCATCCTTGATGCAGGCTTCGGCAAATCGGTGTGGCAGTTGGGCGATGCCGTGGCCGGCGATTGCGGCGGCCATCACCGCCTGCATCTCGTTGGCGGCGAAGCGGCCCGAAACCGCGATCGTTTCCTGACCGCGCGGACCTTCCAGCAACCATTGCGCATGGACAGACTGGCCGGCGATGACGCAGTCGTGGCGGACGAGATCTTCAGGCGCGGCGGGCGGGCCGCAGCGGGCGAGATAATCCGGGCTTGCGCAGAGAAGGCGGTGCATCGAGCCGAGTTTGCGGGCGACCAAGGTAGAATCCTCGAGGACACCGGTGCGGAAGGCCAAGTCTATGCCGTTTTCGACGAGGTTCAGCCTGTCGTCGGTCAGGCGCAGTTCGACCCTCGTCTTCGGGTAGGTCGAAAGAAATCCAAAGATCGCATCCTGGAGGAAATGGCCACCGAAGCCGACCGGCGCCGATATGCGGATCGTGCCGGCAGGCTCCGCACGCGCTTCCGCAAGCTGCAGGTTGGCGCCTTCGATGGTGCGTAGTGCCTGGCTGCTTTCTTCGTAGTAGAGACGCCCTGAAGCCGTCAGGTTGAGGCTGCGGGTCGTGCGCTGCAGCAGCCGCACGCCGAGTTCGCGTTCCAGCTCGGCGATGCGGCGGCTGACTGTCGTCTTCGGCATGCCGAGCAAGCGCGCGGCGGCGGTGAAGCTGCCCGCTTCGACGACGCGGGCGAAGATCATGATATCGTTTAGATCGAGCATTGTAGCTCCACATGGTACGATGTTTCTCAATTATAGGCCATTATGGTTCAATGCGACAGACCCTAACTTTGCTGTATCCGTCACAACAAGGAGTAGACAGATGAGCAACACACGAAGCGTTCTGGTCACAGGCGCCACCGGCCAGCAGGGCGGCGCGGTCGTGCGCGCCCTGATCGCGCGGGGACATCGCGTCAAGGCGATTAGCCGCCGGCCGGACAGCGAAGGCGCAAAACGGCTGACCGCGGCGGGAGTCGAGGTCGTCGCCGGCGATCTTGACGACGCGGCATCCGTGGCGGCGGCGGCAGAGGGCGTCGACACGATGTTTCTGATGGGCAACAGCTACGAGGCCGGAACGGACGCGGAAACCCGTCAGGGCATTGCCGTCGCCAATGCGGCAAAGGCCGCCGGCGTCGGCCACCTGATCTATTCCTCCGTCGCCGATGCCGACAAGAAGACCGGCATTCCGCATTTCGACAGCAAGTATCTGGTTGAGAAGCATATCGCCGGTCTCGGCATACCCTATACGATCAGCGCGCCCGTCGCCTTCATGGAAAACACCGTGGCACCCTGGGCGATCGACGGCCTGCGCCAGGGCGTCTACGCCGCCGCGCTGCCGCCGACGCGCGTGCTGCAACAGATCACCATTGATGACATTGGTGCTTTTGTCTCGGCATTGGCCGAGCGGCGCGAACAGGTGTTCGGCAAGCGTTTCGATATTGCCGGCGGCGAGTTGTCGGGCGAGCAGCAGGTGAAGATCTTGTCCGAGGTGCTCGGCCGCCCGATTCGCTTCCAGGAATTGCCGATCGCGGCGATACGGCAGCAGAGCGAGGATACGGCGCTGATGTTCGAATGGTTCGACCGCACCGGCTACGACGCCGGTATCGCCGCCCTGCGCCGCGATTTTCCTGAGGTCGGCTGGCACAGCTACGCCGACTGGGCGCGGGGCTTCGATTGGAGTGTGCTCGGTAGGGCGGGCGGCTGAGTTGATGCGGTATCACCGGCCGGTGATATCGCCGGCTGATGACATCTGACGGAGGTGGATCGGCCGGCAATCGCCTTACGGCCACGTCGAAAGAGGGGCAACGATAGCCCAACTTCTCGGCATCCTCGGCCTCGAGCCGAGGATGCAGGCGATCGTGCCCGCTTGCACAGTCGCCGGTGAATCCTAGTATTCAATCGAAGACTTGTGTCCTTGAGAAGGAGGCTTCGATGCCGTCGAGTTTCAACGTCGAAAGTGCCGATGGTTATGAACGGCTGATGGGGCGCTGGAGCAGAAGGCTGGCGCCGATGCTGATCGATTTCACCGGTCTCGCGAATGGTAATCGCGTGCTCGATGTCGGTTGCGGGACCGGCAGCCTGGCGTTCACTTTGGCGGAAACGCCAGGCCTGCGGGAGATCGTCGCCGTCGACTATTCGCCGGTCTTCGTCGAGGCCGCAACCCGGCGGAACACCGATCCGCGAATAACGATCCAGCAGGCCGATGCCTGCGCTCTTCCTTTCGAGGACAACCGCTTCGACCGGGCGATGTCGCTGCTCGTCCTGCATTTCGTGCCGGAGGCGGGAAAGGCGGTGTCCGAGATGGTTCGCGTTGTGCGCCCGGGCGGCGTGGTCGCGGCGGCCGTCTGGGACCATTATGGCGGCATGTCCTGCATGCGAATGATGTGGGATACCGTGGTGATGCTCGACGAGAATGCGCTGCCCTTGCGCCGCAAATATTGTTTTCAGCCGATGATGCGGCCGGGGGAAATGAAGGAGAGCTTCATCGCGCAGGGCCTTGTCGATGTCGAGGAGACGTCGCTGCTGATCCGGATGGAGTATTCTTCCTTCGAGGACTACTGGGATCCAATCGCTGCCGGTGAGGGGCCGCTCGGTAAATATGTCGCAGAGCTGGATCCGGCGAAGCGAAGGGCCGTCGATGCCGCCGTCAGGGCGGCATACGAGGCGGGTGAGCCCGATGGGCCGCGGTCTTTCGCGTCGGTGGCGTGGGCGTGCCGGGGGCAGGTGCCAGCGGAAGGCTAGGCACAGCTTGCTGCGTATGGCGCAAGTCCAAGAGAGCCTCCTCCTGAGGCACCGCGCAGAGACCCCCAAGGATGGGGCGGATGCGGGGCGGCATCAAATGGACGCAGGGAGCGGCGTTGCGGCGTGTTCTTCGAGGCTTCGCCCTTCGGGCTCGGCGCATCAGGATGAGGGACGTTGGAGAATGTCGCGCCCAAAGGGCAGGGCGCTGGCCAGTCGCATTCCTGCGACAAGGAGCCGCGTGTGACCCGATCACGCCAATCGTGATGGAACAGCGGCAGGATTGATGACGTTATTGCCCGCTGTCGCCCACAGCGAACGCAATTGTCGACAGCATCACCCGCCCGTTTCGGGCACCCCTTCCGACGGCATCCGGAATTGCCCGCCTCGCCGCCGCTTTCGGACGGAGGAATTCATATGTCCGCTTTGGAAAGCCTGCGCCGGCTGACGCCGCAGCAGCGCAACACCGTCATCGCCAGTTATCTCGGCTGGACGCTCGACGCCTTCGATTTCTTCATTCTCGTCTTCGTTCTCAAATATATCGCCGAGGAATTCCACACAGACGTCCCCGCCGTCTCGGTGGCGATCTTCCTGACACTTGCCATGCGGGCGCTCGGCGCGCTGATCTTCGGGCTTGCGGCCGACCGCTACGGTCGGCGCATCACACTGATGGCCGACGTGCTGCTTTATTCGCTGTTTGAATTCCTGACCGGCTTCTCCACGGGGCTCACCATGTTTCTGGTCCTCAGGGCGCTCTATGGGATCGCCATGGGCGGCGAATGGGGCGTCGGCGCTTCGCTTGTCATGGAGACGGTGCCGGAGGAGAGCCGCGGCATCGTCTCGGGCATTCTGCAGGCGGGTTATCCCTCGGGCTATCTGATCGCCTCGATCGTATTCTTCCTGCTCTTTCCGGTCATCGGCTGGCGCGGCATGTTCTTCGTCGGCGCGGTGCCGGCGCTGCTGGTGCTCTACATCAGGCGCAATGTCGAAGAGAGCCCGGCCTTCCTGAAGCGGCAGGCCGAGGGGCGGCGGCCATTCCTGACGGTCTTGCGCGAAAACATTCCGCTGTTCATCTGGGCGGTGTTTTTGATGACGGCGTTCAACTTCTTCAGCCATGGCACGCAGGACATCTATCCGACCTTCCTCGAGACCCAACGTAACTATTCGAGCTACACGGTCGGCGCCATCGCCATCGTCTACAACATCGGGGCGATCTGCGGCGGGTTATTCTTTGGCGCGCTGTCGCAGCGGATCGGCCGCAGACGCGCAATCGTCATCGCCGCGCTGATCGCCGTGCCCGTGGCACCGCTCTGGGCCTATGCGCCGGGGCCGGTGCTGCTCGCCATCGGCGCCTTCCTGATGCAGTTCTTCGTCCAGGGCGCCTGGGGCATCGTGCCGGTGCATCTGAACGAGCTGTCGCCGGATGAGGTGCGCGGCACCTTTCCGGGCTTTGCCTACCAGCTCGGCAACCTGCTCGCCTCAGGCAATGCCACGCTGCAGGCGGGGTTGGCTGCCCGCTGGGACGGCGACTATGCCTACGCGCTATTAATCGTTGCGGCGGTAGTGGCGCTGGTCGTCGCGGCTCTCGCCGGCTTCGGCTACGAGAAGAAGGATGTCCGCTTCGGCACGGAGGAGGCCGGGGAAGCGCACGGCGCGGTGCGAATCTAGCGCTATCCACGGTCATGAAGGCCGGCGGCAGTGTCGCCGGCCTTCCCCGCCCTGCTACGGGGCTATTTAAGCCTATACCACATTGCGAACGGCGCGCTTGCTCTCGCGGGTCCAGTTCCGGTGCAGTTTCTGCGGGCTGCGGTTGCTCTTTTTTAAGGTCGTTGTTCTAGCCTATCGCCCGCGCGGGTCTTGTATGCGTCCCCGTGGCGAGGGGCTTATGGGTTCGACCGACAATTTCGCTTTCCTGTTGCCGGCGATCATGCTGGTTTTCGGTTGCACGTTCCTGCTGCTCAGGCGGCAAGGATTGCGGGAAGCCGGTTATTGGGCGGCGGCCTATTTCCTCGGCGTGGCCGCCTTTTCGATGCCACTGCTTTCGGGCCTGTTTTCGCCATCCATCCTGTCGCCAGTCGCCGATGCACTGTTCGTTTCCGCCTTTTATTTCTACAGCGGCGCGCTGCTCTTCCGCTTCGGTCGGCCGGGCCTTGTCGGCGGGCGGCTGGCATTCTGCGGTCTCTCGATCGTGGCGACCAGCTATTCTGCGCTTGTGGCGGAGAACCTGCCGGCGGAACTGGTGATCAACGATCTCTCCTGCGCCGCTTTGCTTACCTTCGCTGTTGCCATGAGCGCGACGCACACGCGCCATGTCACCGACAGGCTGTTGCTCATCATCGCCGCGCTGATCGTGCTCGATACGGTCGGCCGCAATGTCATGCTGGTCTTCGTGGTGCCCTCTTACGGCGTCAGCGCCGAAGGGTTCCTGTCATCGAATTACGATTTCATGATGCAGGCGAGCGCCTCGATCCTGTCGCTGCTCTTCGGGCTCGCGGCACTCGGCGCCGCCGCACTCGACATGATCACGCGCTACCGCGACGTTGCCGATCACGATCCGCTGACCGGTCTTCTCAACAGACGCGGCTTTGATCGGACGGTTGCCGGTCGTGCGGGAGGCGCGATGGGCTCGGTGATCATCTGCGACATCGACGCGTTCAAGCGGGTGAACGATACGCTCGGCCACGCAGCCGGTGACCTCGTCATCCGCGGCCTTGCCGGGCTGCTTGCAGCGCAGCTTCCCAAGGGCGCTTTCGCGGCGCGCTTCGGCGGCGAGGAGTTCGTCGCCTTCCTGCCCGACATGACCCTCGCGCAGGCCGGCGCCTTCGCCAATACCATCCGGCTGGCCTTTGCGGCGATCGACCGCAGTGCGCTCGGCGTGGACCAGGCGATCACGGCAAGCTTCGGCGCTGCCGAGCACCGGCCGAGCGATCGGTCGCTGCATGAGCAGATCGGTCGCGCCGATATTGCTCTTTATGCGGCAAAGCAGGCCGGTCGCAACCGGGTGATGCTGGAAGGCGAGCCGCCGCGCGACATGCCGGCCATTCGCATCGCCTCGGTGGCGTGACGATATGGCACCGTTCTCGGGGGTTGCGGGGCTTGCCGCAGAATGCTGCCATGCTAGTTAGGGGCTGCCGGCATCGATCTCCTGCTGTCGGATCGATCGTTCCTTCCACAGCCCCGAGTTTCTTCATGTCCTTTTCTCCCGCCGCGATCTGGCCCGTCGCCATGCTGTTTGCCTCCAATATCTTCATGACCTTTGCCTGGTACGGGCATCTCAAGCACAAGAGCAGCGCCATCTTCCTCGCCATTATCGTCAGCTGGGGGATCGCCTTCTTCGAATATTGCCTGGCGGTGCCGGCGAACCGTATCGGCTCGGCGGTCTATACGACGGCGCAGTTGAAGACGATGCAGGAGGTGATCACGCTGATCGTCTTTTCCGGCTTCTCGATCTTCTGGCTCGGCGAGAACCTGACCTGGAACCATGCGATCGGCTTCGCCCTGATCGCAATTGGTGCATCTTTCATCTTCCGTGCATAAACTTTAGCCTTTTCAACAGATTACAAATCGTCCATGTCTCGATATCGCCGCATTTCCTACAGATTGCGGTCGCATTCGGCTGGCAGCCTGTCACCTCAAGCTTTTTGTTTTGCGCAATTACGGGCGCAAACCGCTGTGCATTTTTGCTGGAATCGCTTCAGCATTGATCAGGAGGTGATCTGCCATGAGCCTGTCTTTCCCGACGATGGCGGCGATCCGGTTCGGCTATGGCTTGCGGCCGGGCGAGGCGCCACCTGACAGCAAGGACGAGCTCATCGGCCAGCTGCGCAATGGGGCGGCGGCGATGCCGGATTTTCCCATGGGCGGCCCGGACATGCGCCACCGGGCGATTCTCAGCCTGCAGTCGCAGCTGACGCAAATCCGGCAGGACGCCAAGACGGTGACTGACGATACGGTGCAGCGCGAGATGCGCAAGGGGGTGCAGCGCCAGGCGCAGCAGCAGTTCCAGCACGATTCGAACCTGCGGCTGATGCAGGCGGTGCTGTCGCCCTACGGTTTCTACGAGCGGCTGGCGACCTTCTGGACCGATCATTTCTCCACCAGCGCCAACAAGAGCCTGCCGATGCGCCTCATCGTGCCGCTCTACGAGGCCGAGGCGATCCGGCCGTTCATATCGGGCAGGTTCGGCGATCTGCTGCGCAGCGCCACCGCCCATCCGGCCATGCTGATCTATCTCGACCAAGCGGATTCGCTCGGGCCGGACTCGGCCGGCGGCATCAAGCGCAACAAGGGCCTGAACGAGAATCTCGGCCGCGAACTGCTGGAGCTGCACACACTCGGCGCCGGCAGCGGCTATAGTCAGGCGGATGTGACGGCGGCAGCCATGGTGCTGACGGGGCTCACCATCGACCGCAAGGAGATGGATATCGCCTTCCGGCCGAATATATCGGAGCCCGGCGCGCATCAGGTGCTCGGCGTCAGCTATGGTGGTAACAGGCGCTCGCGCGACGATTATCTCGATTTGCTCGATGATCTCGCCGTCCATCCGAAGACGGCGGCGCATATCAGCCGCAAACTCGCAGTGCATTTCGTCTCTGACCAGCCCGATGAGGGCATGGTGTCCGACATGGTTGAAGCCTGGAAGAAGACGGATGGCGATCTGACGGCCGTCTATACCGCCATGCTCGACCATCCCGCCGCCTGGCGCGACGAGGGCGCCAAGGCGCGCCAGCCCTTCGATTATGTCGTTGCGGGTCTCAGGGCGTTGAATGCGGGGCCGGTCAACGGCGTCGTCGGCAGTTTCCTGGCGGCCAATCAGCAGGGCACTGAAGAGGGCGACATGGCCGCCAATACGCCTGGCATGGCGGGATCACCGGTGACGACGGATCCCGCCGGCGAGGCAAGAGACAAGCGTCTCAACGCTTTCCGGACGGCGCGGGCGCTGGGGCAGGGTGGGTTGAAGCGCATGGGCCAGCCGATCTGGCTGCCGCCGAGCCCGGCCGGTTTCGAAGAAGGCTTCTCCGCTTGGATCACCGGCAGCCAGATTGCCGAACGGCTGGCCTGGGCAAGACGGGCCGCAGCGCAGTTCGGCCGAGACGAGGATCCGCGCGAATTCCTGAAATCGACGCTTGCCGATGCAGCCCGCGACGAGACGATCCGCGTGGTCTCCCAAGCGCCGAACAAGATCAGCGGGTTGACGTTGGTGCTGGCTTCCCCCGAATTCAATCGCCGATAGGAGCGTCTGCCCATGAGCCAGATCCTGCTTTCCCGCCGTGGCTTTCTGACGTCGGCCTGCTGTCTCGCCGCCGCCCCCGCCTTCACCCCGGTCACCTTCGCGGCGATGCCGGGTGACAACCGTTTCATCACCATCGTGCTGCGCGGCGCGATGGACGGGCTGGACCTGGTGCAGCCCTATGGCGATGCCGGTTTTGCGGCGCTCAGGCCGACCCTGGCGCTGACGCCCGACACCGGGCTTCTCGATCTCGATGGGCATTTCGGCCTCCATCCTGCCGCCGCCGAACTGATGCCGCTCTGGAGGAGCCGGGAGCTCGCCTTCGTGCATGCGGTGTCGACGCCCTATCGCGACCAGCGCAGCCATTTCGACGGGCAGGATATGCTGGAATCCGGCGGCGAGCACGTCGCCGAGGAAAAGACCGGTTGGTTGAACCGGGCGCTCGCCGTCATCCCGCGCTCGGATGCGCGCAGGGCGATCGACGTCAACACCTCGACGGAGCTGATCCTCTCCGGGCCCAACAACGTCGATGTCTGGGCGTCGGACTCCAATCTGTCGCCGGCGCGTGACGAGATGCAGTTCCTGGCGCGGCTCTATGCCGGCGATCCGCCGTTTGCCGCAGCACTCGCCGAGGCGACGCGGGCCGACACCGCCGCGATGATGGTCGAGCCGGATGGCCAGCGCGGTGAAAAGACCGCCGATGTGGCCGCGCTCGCGGCCAATATGCTGAAGGGCGACTACCGCATCGCCAGCTTCTCCATCACCGGCTGGGACACGCATATCGGCCAGGCCGGCCAGTTCAAGCGGCCGGTGCAGGACCTTTCGCAGGCGATCAACACGCTGAAGACCACGCTCGGGCCTGAGATCTGGGCAAAGACGGTGGTGCTCGCCATGACCGAATTCGGCCGCACCGTCCGCCAGAACGGCTCGGCCGGCACCGACCACGGCACCGGCGGCTGCGCGGTGCTATCAGGCGGCGCCATCAACGGCGGCCGCATCCTCGGCCGCTGGCCCGGTGTCAGCGACGGCCAACTGCTCGACGACCGCGACTTGATGCCGACCGCGGACGTGCGCGAACTGGCCGCAGCGATGCTCTACCGGCAGTTCGATGTGAGTGCGGATGATCTGACGGGGAAGATCTTTCCGGGGCTGGGGTTTGATAAGGGGTCGCAGTTTCTCAAGGCGTAAGGCCTGGCGACCAGCCTTATCCTGAGGTGCCCGCAGGGGTCTCGAAGGACGAGGCTGGAGAGAGGGCCTTTAGTGACCGGTCATCTTCAGTGCTGCTTCGGGAAGCCGCTCGCCTTGAACCTGGATGCCGGAGAGGGCCGCGTCGATTTCGGCGAGATCGTCGGCCAGAAGGTCGATGTCGACAGCCCCGAGATTCTCTTCCAGTCGATGCTGCTTCGTCGTTCCCGGGATCGGGACGATCCATGGCTTTTGGGCCAGTAGCCAGGAGAGGGCGATTTGCGCGGGTGTTGCGCCCTTGTGGTCGCCGATCCGCCTGATCAGGTCGACGAGCGCAAAATTGGCCTTGCGCGCCTCAGGTGAAAAGCGCGGCACGCTGTTGCGGAAATCACTCGGATCGAATTTGGTGTTCTCGTCGATCTTGCCTGTGAGGAAACCGGCGCCGAGCGGGCTGAAGGGCACGAAACCGATGCCGAGTTCCTGAAGGGCGGGCAGCAGTTCCGCCTCGGGGCCGCGCCAGAAGAGCGAATATTCGCTCTGGACGGCAGTCACCTTCTGGACGGCATGGGCGCGGCGGATCGTCTGAACGCCGGCTTCGGAAAGGCCGAAATGTTTGACCTTGCCGGCTGCGATCAGCTCCTTGACGGCGCCGGCCACATCTTCGATCGGCACGGCGGGATCGACGCGGTGCTGGTAGAACAGGTCGATGCGGTCGGTCTTCAGACGGCGCAGACAAGCATCGGCAACCGCCTTGACATGTTCGGGGCGGCTGTTGGTGCCGCCGCGGCGTTCACCGGTCTGCTGGTCGATATCGAAGCCGAATTTGGTGGCGATGACCACCTGGTCGCGGATAGGTGCGAGCGCCTTGCCGACAAGCTCTTCATTGACGAAAGGGCCATAGGCTTCGGCCGTGTCGAACAAGGTTACGCCCTGCTGATGGGCGGTGCGCATCAATCTGATCATCTCGCCTTCGTCGGCGGGCGGGCCGTAAGCAGCGCTCATGCTCATGCAGCCGAGACCGAGTGCGGAGACTTCGAGATCGCCGATATTGCGTGTTTTCATGGTCGTATCCGTTCGTGGCTTTGTGTGGGCTTGAGGGTGAAGGCGACGATTCAGTGCCGCCGGTCTCGCAGTTGAGTTGACGTGAACTTAGTCCTCGTGCCAGCTTTCGATTAGATGCTGTAATGCGCATGAACCTATAAGACGGACTAATGAATGCCTCAGGACAACAACTTCAACGAACTCGTGGCCTTTCTCACCGTCGCCAGGGAACGCAGCTTCACCCGGGCCGCCGCCAAGCTTGGCGTGTCGCAATCGGCGTTGAGCCAGACGGTGCGCGGTCTCGAAGAGAAGCTCGGGCTTCGCCTTTTGACTCGCACGACCAGAAGCGTGTCGCCGACACAGGCAGGTGAACGCCTGCTGGAACGGGTCGGGCCGCGATTTGAAGAAATCCAGTTCGAGATCGCCGCCTTGAGCGAAATGCGCGAGCGGCCGGCCGGCACCATTCGCATCACGGCAGGCGAGCACTCCGCGATTTCCATTCTTGCCCCTGTATTGGCGCGCTTTCTTCCAGATCATCCCGATATCAACGTCGAGGTGATCGTCGACTACGGCCTGACCGATATCGTCGCCGAGCGCTACGACGCCGGCATCCGGCTCGGCGAGCAATTGGCGAAAGACATGATCGCCGTCCGGATCGGCCCCGAGATGCGCATGGCGGTCGTTGGCGCGCCCTGCTATTTCGAGCAGCATCCGCGCCCTGGTGTTCCTCAGGACCTGACGGCGCACAACTGCATCAATATGCGGCTGCCGACGCACGGGACGATATATCCCTGGGAGTTCGAGCAGGACGGGCGCGAACTGCGCGTCCGTGTCGAGGGGCAGACGGTCTTCAACAACATCGCCATGCGGATCGACGCTGTGCTGAACGGGCTGGGACTGGCCTACATGCCCGAGGACCAGGTTCAGTCCTATATCGAAGACGGGCGGCTGATCCGGGTTCTCGAGGACTGGTGCCTGCCTTTCCCAGGATATCATCTCTACTATCCGAACAGGCGGCATGCGTCTCCGGCGTTCACCCTGTTCGTCGATGCGCTCCGCTATAGAGGAAAGTAAATCCGATTTTATTCCATCACGGCTTATCAACAGCTTGTGATTAATTAGTGGTGCTAATAGACCCTAGCTGTCCGAGCCGTCTAATCCTTTCTCTGCAATGCCTCTACCTTCTCGCCATCTGAAACGGGAGAAGCCGACATGCGATATGGATTGCCCAACACTCTCGCGGCATTGCTGCTTGCCTCGGCGCAGTTTGCCGCGCCATTGGCGACGGCTACCGATGCGGCAAAGTCCGAGCCATTGGTCATCCAGGAGCAGGGCAGCTTTGCCGTCGGGGGAACCAGCACGACGGCGCCCGGACCCTTCGATCCGCTGAGACCTCTCGATCCCGCAGGCCAGACCTATCACGGCGATCATGCCTTTGCCTTTTACCAGGTGCCGGTGAACCCGCGTCAGTACCCGATCGTGATGTGGCACGGTGCCGGACAATTCTCCAAGACCTGGGAGACGACGCCCGACGGCCGCGAAGGCTTCCAGAACATCTTCCTGCGTCGAGGCTTCTCCACCTATCTCGTCGACCAGCCGCGCCGGGGCGGGGCCGGGCGGACCATGGTCGAGACAACAGTGAAGCCGACGCCGGATGAGCAGCTCTGGTTCAATCAGTTTCGCGTCGGCATCTGGCCGAACTATTTCGACGGCGTGCAATTCTCCCGTGATCCGGAAGCGCTGAACCAGTATTTTCGCGCGATGACGCCGAACACGGGCCCGTTCGACATGGAGGTCGTGTCGAATGCGGTGGCAAAGCTGTTCGAGAAAATCGGTCCTGGCATTCTTTTTACTCATTCGCAGGGCGGCGGACCCGGCTGGCTGACGGCCATCAAGAGCGACAAGGTCAAAGCCATCGTCGCCTTCGAACCCGGCAGCAGCTTCGTGTTTCCGGCAGGCGAGATCCCCGCTGATATGCCGAGCGCCTTCGACACGCTGAAGGGCGTGCCGGTGCCGATGGACGACTTTCTCAAGCTGACGAAGATTCCGATCGTCATCTATTACGGCGACAATATTCCCGACCAGCCGACGACGATGCCGGCGCAGGATAGCTGGCGGGTGCGCCTGGCAATGGCTCGCCTGTGGCGGGACACGGTGAACAGGCATGGCGGCGATGTCACCGTCGTGCATCTTCCGGAGATCGGCATCCGCGGCAACACTCACTTTCCGTTCTCCGACCTGAATAATGTTGAGATCGCCGACCTGGTCTCGACATTCCTTCGCGAGAAAAAGCTCGACTGATCGTGCTCGCGGGGAAGTTGAGACATCTTCGCGCAGCTTCTCGCCTGATCCTGGAAACAGAGGTGAAACTCATGAAACAATTGTTGGGAAACCTGATGCTGTCGGCCAGCATGATGCTGGCCGTTCTGCCGGGCGTCGTCAGCGCTCAAACGCCAACCGAAGGCGACGACAAGTCCCGGCGGTCGCGCGCCCAGCAACTGATGGGCGCGACCGCGCCGAAGCTGGCTGAACTGACCGACGACGTCCTCTATGGCGACATATGGGAACGCCCGCAGCTGTCGAAGCGGGATCGCAGCCTCATCACCGTTGCGGCGCTGATCGCCATGAATCGGCCCGACCAGCTGAGATCCCATCTGGCCAGGGCCCGCCAGAACGGCGTGACCGAGGACGAGCTGATCGAGACGATCACCCACCTTGCCTTCTATGCCGGCTGGCCGAGTGCTGTCTCGGCCGTTGCCATCGCGAAAGACGTCTTCGGGCGTGAATGAGGCGAGCGGCCTTCCGCTTTTGCCGGAGCCGGTCGCCCAAACGCCTTCCGCACAAAACCAGGAAAGACATCCATGCGTCATTTCATCAAACGCATTGCAATTCTCTTTGCCGTGGCCGGCGCCGTCACTCTCGTCGGCTGGAAGGTCGACGCTGAGCCGAACCGGACGACGATGCCCGAATTGGCCGGTCTCGTCCACTACACCACCGTCAGACGCGGCAACGTGACCGAGCACATCATGACGACGAAGGAAGCCATCCAGGCGGTGAAGAACGGGCAGCCTATTCCGCCGGGCACGCATTTCGTGCTGGTCGATTACCGCGACGGGCAAGTCTATCGCACTTTCGTTATGGAAAAGGGCTCCGGCTGGGGCGGCGACTATGACGAAGACCGTCGCACCGGCGACTGGCAGTTCCAATGGTTCAAGCCTGACGGCAGCGTCAACATGGCCGAGAACACGGCGCGGTGCCAATCCTGCCATTCCTCCAGGGCCGACGAAGACTTCCTCTACACGCTTGATGATCTCAAGGCTTTCGACGGAGCTGTCATTGACTAGAGGAGATCGAAGCCGCTGCGAGAGCGCCGCGTCATGAGCCCGCTATTCCTGATACGCTTGGTGCTGGACTTCACGGCCGCCGGGCTGCTTCTGGTCGCGCTCGCCTATTGGTGGCTCGACAACACGTCACATGAACTGATCGGAACCGGTATGTTCGTCCTTCTCCTATCGCACAATGTCTTCAACAGGCGGTGGTGGGCGAGGCTTCCAAGGGCGGCGCGCGGCAGGCCTGGGCTCGTGACAATCGCCTCGAATATCTCGATTGCCCTGGTAATGGCCGCATTGCTGGTGACCAGTCTGCTGATGTCGCGCAGTGTGTTTGCTTTCCTTCCCGTCAGCGGTGGACCGACGGCGCGTGAAATTCACATCCTTGCTGCCTACTGGGCGTTCATCCTCGCAGCTGTCCATCTCGGCCTTCACTGGTCGATGATCACGGCGGTCGCGGGCAGGCTATTGCGGGTCGGGTCGCCAAACGCGATCCGGACCGCAGCCCTTCGTGCCGTTGCGGGCGCAATTGCGGCTTACGGCATTCACAGCATGGTCGTCATGGGCATCGGAGACAGGCTCTTGGCCAGGCCATCGATCGATTTCTGGGACTTTCAGGAGTCGACCGCGGGCTTCTTTTTGCATCACGTCGCGATCCTGGGGGCGTGTGCATGTGCTGCGCATTATGCGGCAGGATGGTTTCGACGGCCGAGTGGGGTGCGGCGGGTGACGGATGCTGGGGAGTGATGTGTGGTTTTGTGGGTGGATGGAACTTGCGGCTGCCCGACCCTTCGCTTGGGCTCAGGGCGTTCGACGTTGCAT
Organism: Rhizobium anhuiense bv. trifolii; assembly: GCF_024346605.1. Taxonomy (NCBI): domain Bacteria; kingdom Pseudomonadati; phylum Pseudomonadota; class Alphaproteobacteria; order Hyphomicrobiales; family Rhizobiaceae; genus Rhizobium; species Rhizobium anhuiense. Next base: position 3,126,580 of record NZ_CP098803.1, on the reverse strand, counting down.
CGATTCACTGGATCGATTGCTCCCGCTTCGCGGGACCACGTCTCACCCCAGCACATCATAGAGCCGGAAGATGAAGCTGATCTGGTAGAGCAGGTTGGCGGTGATGAAGGCGGTGTGGAAGCGGCGGTTGGGGGTCCAGGCGGCGATGGCGCAGAGGATGATGTAAATGATGTTGCGGGCGGGATATTCCCAGCCGAGCGAGAGGATGCGCTCGTGGCCTTTGATCGCCGTGTCGAGGATATCGATGGCGTAGGTGAGGCCGAGAATGCCGAAGAACCATTTCCGCCGGGAAATAAAATATTCCTCGTAGCCGCCATATTCGTCGAGTGAAGCAGGAAAGAGCAAGGCGCAAAGCAGGAAGAACAGGCTGCAGAAGCAGACGAGGAAGAGATAGATGCCGAAGCCGATCGCAGGCACGGCCTGCAGGCGATACTCCCACCACCAGATGTGGATGATGAACAGGAACATCGACAGCGCCCAGCCGAGATGGATGGGATAGACTTTGGCCTTACCAGGATGCTGGACGATGCCGGCAACGCCGGTCAGCACCCTGGCGAGCGACAGGCTGATGACCATGCCCATCACCACCTTGATGTGAAGGAAGACCTCCGGCGAGCTGACCGTTTCCATGCTTTCGATCCCGGCCTGTCACTCCACAGGGACTTGCTTCGGTTTGCCCTCTTCGTCGAGCGCGACCATGATGAAGGTGCCGGCCGTGACCTTTTCCTGCTGGTTGTAACGCGAACGATGCGCCCAGGCTTCGACGATCAGTGTGATCGAGGTACGCCCGACACGCTCGATATCGGTATAGACCGACAGCGTGTCGCCGATCTTGACCGGCAGTTCGAAGGCCATCTCCTTGACCGCGGCGGTAACGACGCGGCCTTTGGCGCGCTCGGCCGCACGGATGCCGGATGCAAGGTCCATCTGCGCCATGACCCAGCCGCCGAAGATATCGCCGGCCGGATTGGCATCGCCGGGCATGGCAAGCGTCCTGAGCGTCAGTTCGCCTCTCGGCTTGGCGGCATCGGTCATCACGTCTTCTCCATCTGGTATGGGCCATGGGCCGGCGATTCACTGCGGATCACCCTAGTGCAAAGGCCGTGGGCTGTAAAAGACGGCACGGCCGGGCGCTGAAGGCAGCCGACGGGAAAAATGTTGCAGCCTTCGCAGATCGAAATCTCATTCGATTTCAAATGGTTGATTTCGGGCGTTTCGGCCTGACCTTACGTTATTTAATCATCTTCTAATTAAGCTTTACGCTCCAGTAATTCCGGCAATTCAGAATGCGATCGATCTCACCTAAAAGAATCGCCGGGAACCTCATGCGCAACGTCAAGATTTCCACCCGCCTTTACTGCCTCGTCGGCTTCACGCTTGCCGTGCTTGCAGCGGCGATGATCTTCTTTCTGAACTACTCCTATTCCGAGCTGCAAGCGGAGCGGAAGGCGGGGCTGGAGAAGATGGAGGCGACGGCGCTCGGTATCTTCGACAAATATTACAAGATGGAACAGGCGGGCACGATGACCCGCGAACAGGCGCAAGCGGCGGCCAAGGAGGTGATCGGCGCGATGCGCTACGGCGCCGACGGTTATTTCTGGATCAACGACATGCGTCCCGCCATGGTGATGCACCCGATCAAGCCGCAGCTTGACGGTACCGATATCTCGCAGATGAAGGATCCCACGGGCAAGTTCCTCTTCGTTGAATTCGTCAACAAGGTGAAGAAGGACGGCAAGGGCTTCGTCGATTATTACTGGCCGAAGCCGGGCGCCGAAGAGCCGGTGCTGAAATATTCCTATGTCGCCGGTTTCGAGCCCTGGGGCTGGATCGTCGGCACTGGTGTTTATGCGGATGACCTTGCCGCGCTTTATCGCCAGAACGCGATCTGGGCGGCGGTGCTCTGCCTGCTCGGGGCTGCCGCCACGATGGCCATCGCCTATGCCATCGTGCGCAGCGTGACAGTGCCGATCGCCCGGCTGAAGGCGGCGATGAACGCGATCGCAGCCGAAGAGGCATCGGTGGAGATTGCCGGCAGCGACCGCCGCGACGAGATCGGTCAGATGGCCAAGGTGCTGCTGGTGCTGCGTGATTCCGTTGACGAGCGTAGCGCGCTGCGCGGCCGGGAAGACGAAAGGCAGCGGCAGATCGAGGAAGAGCGCCGCGGCAACGAGGCAAGCCTGCGTTCGGCCTCCGAACGACAGACCCAAGCGATGCAGGCGCTCGGCGTTGGCCTGGAGAAGCTCGCCGGCGGCGACCTGACGGTTTCGATCGGTGACATCGGCGAGGATTACGCCAAGCTCAGGAGCGATTTCAACGCTGCCGTCGATGCGCTGAACGGCGTCATCCATGCGATCGCCGAATCGAGCCGCGTCGTCAACGACAGCGCCTCCGACATCAGCGAGGCGACCGGCAACCTGTCGAAGCGTACCGAACAGCAGGCAGCCGCGCTCGAAGAGACGGCGGCAGCGCTCGACGAGATCACCGCGACCGTGAAGACGGCATCCGAGCGCGCGAACGAGGCGCGCGAGATGGTGGCCGAGACCAAGGCAAGCGCCGGACGCTCCGGCGATATCGTTCGCAATGCAGTGACGGCGATGGGCCGGATCGAGGAATCGTCGAGCCGTATCAACCAGATCATCTCGGTCATCGACGAAATCGCCTTCCAGACGAACCTTCTGGCATTGAATGCCGGTGTGGAAGCCGCGCGGGCAGGCGAGGCGGGTCGCGGCTTTGCCGTCGTCGCGCAGGAAGTGCGCGAGCTCGCCCAGCGTTCTGCCAATGCAGCCAAGGAAATCAAGGAACTGATCAGCCGGTCGGCAACGGAAGTCGAGGGCGGTGTGGCGCTGGTGCGCTCGACGGGCGAGGCGCTGCTGGAGATCGAGGCGCTGGTCAACCAGGTCAACGATCATGTCGCCTCGATCGCGACGGCGGCGCGCGAGCAGTCGACCGGGCTGAACGAGATCAACGGTTCCGTCAACCATATGGACCAGATGACCCAGCAGAATGCCGCGATGGTCGAGGAGACGACGGCAGCAAGCCGTACGCTCGCTGACGAGAGCACCCAGTTGAAGACGCTGCTCGCGAATTTCCGCCTGCGTGCGGAGCCATCGGCGGTGGCCCGATACACACGGGCAGCGTGAGGAAGCGGAGAGATTAAAGGCCGGGAAACCGGCCTTTTTCAATTGCGTCGCGTTCAGATTGTGCCGGTAAGTTTTCATTCACCGTTTTTAACTAAAATTGAAGTGAGTTTTTTCGGTCACTGCCCAGCCAGCCTGCGGAAGCGATAAGAGTATGGCGTTTGTTTCCTTTCCTCGGCGAACCCTTTTGCCCGTTATCCTCTCGGCGGCGCTGACGACCTGTTCGATCAGTGACGGGCTAGTGCCGCCGGCCAATGTCGACAACGGCACCAGGGTCAGCTCAATCTCGCCGTCGAGAGGGGCAGCGCGCATGGCGCCTGCCGTGCGCATGGCGCCGGTGGAGAGCCAGTCCTCCTATCCGGTTTCCAGCGCGGCCGTCGGCAATACGCAAGGCTCCCTCGATTATCTTGATACGCCAAACCTCGCCGGCACCGGCCAAGCGGCACGAGCCGCACCGGCGCAGACCGCACCGGGGTCCCGGCGGCTGCCAATGATCGACAGCGACGAGGCGCTGGCGGCGGGCCAGCCGAGCGGCAATTGGGGCGGCACGCAGAACCTTGCGATCCCTTCCGGCGGCGTCAACATGGATGATGAGCTCGGCGCCCAGCCGGTCGTCGGGCTGGCGCAGGAACAACAGCAGCAGATCGCCGAAGGCAATGCTACCGAGCCGGTTGTCGACGGCATCGGCACCGACAATCCTACGCAGCTCAACCAGCCCATGCGCCAGCCCCCGCAGCAGCCAATGCCGCAGCCGGCGGCCGAGGCACAGATGAGCCGGGCGCCCGCTTGGAGCGACGGCAGCCCTGTCGTGGCGCCGACCCGCGTTCCCGAAGAGGACGAGAGCGAAGAGGTCGCGATGCTGCGGCCGAACAATCCGATGATGAGCGAACCGGCGGCACCCGTCGATCCCAGCGTCATGCCGTCCTCTGAGCTTGCCTGCCGGCGCGAGCTGAAGCGCATGGGCGTGCTCTTCGATGAAAAGCCGCCAATCTCGAACGGGCCGGCCTGTCAGGTGCCTTATCCGGTATCGCTGAAGGGGCTTTCCGGCAATATCGGCGTGAAGCCGGCCGTGACGTTGAACTGCCAGGTGACGCTCGCCTTCGCCAAATGGGTTAAGAACGAGCTGGCGCCGTCGGCGCGCTTCCGCTACTGGACCGGCATCAAGACGATCCAACCGCTCGGCGGCTATTCCTGCCGCCGCATGAACAACAGCCGGCAGAGATACAATCCGATGTCGGAACACGCCCGCGGCAATGCCATCGACGTCGGCAAGTTCGTGCTGAAGAACGGCCACGAGATCGACGTGCGCAAGAAGGGCCTGTTTTCGTTGCGCGAGGGCCGGCTGCTGAAGGCGGTGCGCACCGATAGCTGCCGCTATTTCAACACCGTGCTCGGGCCGGGCAGCAACCCGGAACACTGGAACCACTTCCACTTCGACCTGCGCTCCCGCAAGAGCGGCAAGGCCTATTGCGATTGATGTATGTCGCCGTAAGGCGTGCGGCGCGGGTGCAATTGATATCGTAGCAATCGGCCCGGCTGGCAGAAAATGGTTCATCCCCGCCGCGGCGCGCGCTATAGATCGGTCAGGCGGATTGCCTTTCGAGAGTTTGATCCATGAGCTATGATTTCCATGTCGGCCAGAAGGTCGTCTGCATCAACGATACTTTCAAGCATGTCAGCATCGACCAACTTATCCGCAAGGGCGAGATTTATACGATCCGCTGGGTGGGTGAATATACCCACTATGTCGACGGCACGTTCATCGGGGTGAAGCTCGCGGAAATCCATCGCGGCAATGATGACGGGCCGGAAGGTTACGGTGCGGCCGACATGCCTTACCGCGCAACGCGCTTCCGGCCGCTGGTCAAGGACAAGATCGCATCGCTGCGCAAGCTTCTGGCGCCGACACCGGATGCGCCGGTGGAACCGAAGGAAAAGATCAAGAAGAAAGAGAAGGTCTGAGCACCCCGGCGACACCAGCATTTTCCTGACTTCGTGCGCGGGACATCAACACCGTTATGACGCGCTTGTGCCTCTGGTCTAGTTTGCCTGTGCGACAGTCCGCGAGGGGCAGGTTTGAGGGTGCGCCATGAGGCTGATTTCGAAAATCCTGGGGCTCTGCGCCGCCATCGCCATCATGATCGCGGCAACGGGAACGGCGGCCGCCGATCCGCTGGTTTTCACCTATCGCGGATGGCAGGTGGATCTCACCAATGCCAGGGACGCGGAGCCCGACCGGGAGATGGTCGCGGCCGTCAAACGGCAGCTCGATATTGTCGAGCATGTCGATCTAAAACCCGATGTCCTCACCTTTATGCGGTCGATCAGGATCTGGGCCAATCCGGCCGCCGCAAAGGCCGGGCCCGGCCACTACAGCAGCAAGACCGGCATCGACCTGCGCGTCAAGAGTCTTGCGTCCGACAAGCCGATCATCCTGCATGAACTTCTGCATGCCTATCACGACCGGATGCTTCCGGGCGGATTCGGCAATGCCGATGTCAAGCAATTCTTTGATATCGGCCGGCGGGTCTGGCCGGGCGATTCCTATATGATGAGCAATGATCACGAATTTTTCGCGGTCACGGCCAGCGTCTACCTGTTCGGCGACATCGACCGGCCGCCTTATTCACGCAGCCAGCTGCGGGAGAAACAGCCGCGATACTACCAGTGGCTGGCCACGCTGTTCGATGACGGCCGGCCGCCGCGGTCGTAGGGCCAGCAGCCCGCGATCCTGATCAGGCCGTCTTCCTGCTCAGGAACAGCGCGGTCTCTTTACGAACCTCAAGGACGCCGTCGGATTGCCTGAACGCATCGGCAATGGCTTGACGGAGCTTGGTGAGCTCGAGTTCGCCGGCGCTGTCGCCGGGCGGGTAGGAGGTCAGCGCCAGGAATACATCCTCGGGCTCGGTGATCCGCAGCTTTGCCGGATGCTGCGACATGGAGACGTTTCCAAACTGTGACCGCATCGATTGCTCGGCAGTGTCATATCCGAAGGCTTCGGCAGCCGGATCGGATGGCGCGCTGCCGAAGATGGTCGTCAGCGCGTAGATCTCGCCCATATTGCCGGCGCCGTTGGTTGTGACCGCAAGAGACCCGCCCGGCCTCAGCACTCTTGACATGTCGGCGATGCCGGCGTCCGGGTCGGGCAGGTGATAGAGCATATGCATCGCGACCACGGCATCGAAGACGCCGTCTTCGAAGGGAAGCGCGGCGGCATCGGCTTGGCGGCCTCGAACGGAGCCAAATGGCAATGCGCTGCAGCGCGCCACCGCCTCGTCGACCATGCCAGGCGAAAGGTCGGCGAGCGTCAGGTCAAGATTCTCCGGCAGCAGACCTGCCGTTGCCGCCCAGAACCAGGCCGGCCCGCAGCCGATGTCGAGGATACGATCGCCCGGCTTCACCGGCAGCTGCGCCGCAACCCATGGAAACCATGCCGTCTCGGCGATGGTGTATTGGCTATGCAGTCGAGCCCGCGCGGCGAGCTTCCGGCTGTCGCCGTATTGGCCTGCATTGTCTTCTGTTATGGAGGACATCCCATCTCTCTGGCTCTTCACGGGGGCATCGCCTCGAGCTTGTGAGCAGAGCGTATAGAGGGCTCGGTCGCCCGACAAGACATGACTTGCAGGTCGGGCCTCTCGCATATCGCTGTTGAGGATTGTCCGGGTACGGCGAGTTTGATTATCAAAATAATCGTATCCGATTAAATCGTAATGGTGTTGACATCGATTTTGGTGAAGCGTATTAGAACGCATCCGATTTAATCGGATACGTACAAAACCCAAACCGAAAGGATATCATCATGACCGAGAAGCTTCTCTTTACCGGCAAGACCCACATCTCCGGCGGCCGCAACGGCTCTGCGCGCAGTAGCGACGGCACGATCGACATCAAGCTGCCGCAACCGCATCCAGCTGCCGAAAACCTGTTCGGCATCGCCTGGTCGGCCTGCTATATCGGCGCCATCGAGCTTGCCGCATCACAGCGGAGGATCACCCTGCCGGCCGGTCCCGAGGTCGATGCGGAGATCGATCTGAACGGCGATAACGGCTCCTTCTTCCTCAGGGCGCGCCTCAATGTCAGCCTGCCCGGGATCGATCGCGAGGTTGCGCAGGAATTGATCGAGGCAGCCCATGGCATCTGCCCTTATTCCAAGGCGACACACGGCAATATCGACGTCGAGACCACGCTTCTCTGAGCGGGGGAAGGGAGGACCTCACTGTCAGAGGATTTGATGCGAAGGGCCCGCCGATCGGCCGGCAGACCCCTTCCTGATGTAGCAGCACCGGAAATCTTACCGATCTGGAGAACATGCCATGATCAATAGCCGCGCCCGGCCGCACAAGGCCTATGACGAGTTTTCACGCGTGCTCGATCCTGATGTCTACGAGCCGTTGCCCGATGATTGGCTGATCGGCATCACCGACGTCGTCAACTCGACCTCGGCGATCCGCTCGGGGCGCTATGAAGACGTAAACTTCGCGGGCGCATCTGTGATCGCTGCGCTCGGCAATGCCTGGGGATCGTTCGATTTTCCCTTCGTATTTCGCGGAGACGGGGCGGCTTTCGCTCTGCCGCCGCAGGGCATTATGGCCGCGACATCGGCATTGCGGCAGGTGGCAGGCTTTGCCGCAACCGATCTCGGTCTTACCCTGCGTATCGGGCTCGTCACCGTGCGGGAAATCCGTACCAGTGGGCGCGACGTGCGCGTTGCGCGCTACGCGGCTTCGGAAAGTGCGACCTATGCGATGTTTGCAGGGGGCGGCCTCAAATGGGCGGAGCAGCAGATCAAGAACGGCCGGTATCTGGTCAAGCCGGGACGCTATGCGACGAAGCCTGATCTGACCGGCCTCAGCTGTGACTGGACCCCGTTTCCGAGTCGGCAGGGCGAGATCCTGTCGCTACTGGTCGAGCCGAATGACCATACCAGTCCCGAGGCCTTTGCAGCGCTGGCAAAACGGGTGCTTGCGGTTTTCGATACCGCGCGGCGCCGGTCTCATCCGCTGTCGGAGGATATGGCTATTCCCAAGGACAGTGGGCGACAGGTCGATGCGAAAGGCTGGTCTGAGGTCGCCGCCAATTCGGATTTCCGCAAGTTCGACGACGGTTTGCGCCTGACGTTGGATTGTACGCCCGAACAGATCGACAGGGTCGAAGCCATACTCGTTGCGGCGAGGACGCGCGGCGAGATCAACTTCGGACTGCATCGGCAGTCGCATGCGCTGATGACCTGTCTCGTGCCATCGGACAGGCCGGATTCCCATCTACATTTCCTCGACGGAATGGGCGGCGGTTATGCCAGGGCGGCCGAGATGATGGAGCAAGGAGCGCTTGGCGACGCTCAGCATCATGCTCGCTGAAGACCGGTTCAGCCGGCGAGACGTCGTGACCGCCAAGAAACCTAAGCGGGCGGGCGTGTTTCCCGGCCAGCCAGGTTCGCCAGCATTTCAGTGAGCTGAGGCAACGCCAATTCGGCTTCTGTTTCTATCGCGGCGGCGGTGAACCATCTGAGTTCGGTATGTTCATCACCGATCAGTCGCGGCTGGCCGTGCCATTTATCGACGTGATAGACATGGAAAGTGGTGAATGCTTCGGGCGGGCCTTCCGATGCGAACCGTCCTGCAAACCGCCAGCGCTCCGGCGCCACGCCTATTTCTTCGATCAATTCCCGGCACATTGCCGTCTCGGCGTCTTCGCCCTCTTCGATATGGCCGCCCGGAAGGCTCCAGCGATCCGGGTGCACCTTGCGCTTTGAACTGCGTCTTGCCAGAAGAACGGTTCCGTTCCGGCTCAAAACGCCCATCGCGATGTCGGGCATGCATTCTCCTCTCCCCAATCGATCTCGCACATGCTGCCCGCAGCTACGGCTTCTTGCAATGACCGGTCGTTCATCGAGACAGTCGAGACATAGCCTGACAGGGTAAGTTGACCCCTCTATTGCCCGGGAGCATAGTCCCCGGACAGACGCGAATGACCTGCTGCTGCGAACGAGGTCGGTCAGTCGATCTTCGTCCGTTTCCTGACAGACCAAACGGAGAGGAAAGCGTCATGCCACCCACATCTCTATCAACGCCCACGCGGCGCGAGCTGCTTGCCGCCACGGCCGCCGCCGGAGCCATGAGCATGCTTGCCGGGACGCGCAGCGCTGAGGCGGACGGCGACGGGCTTAGCCCCTTCAACGTCAACTTCCCCGAGGAGGCGCTGGATGATCTGCGCCGGCGCGTGGCAGCGACCCGCTGGCCTGATAAGGAGACCGTCACGGGCGATACGCAGGGCGTGCGGCTCGCGACGATCCAGAAACTCGCGAACCATTGGGCGACGGATTACGACTGGCGCAAGATGGAGGCGCGGCTCAATGCTTTGCCGCAGTTCATCACCGAGATCGACGGGTTGGATATCCACTTCATTCATGTCCGCTCCCAGCATAAAAATGCGTTGCCGTTGATCGTCACACATGGATGGCCTGGCTCCATCATTGAGCAGTTGAAGATTATCGAACCGCTCACCGATCCGACAGCGCATGGCGGGAGCGCAGAGGACGCATTTGATGTGGTGATCCCGTCTTTGCCGGGTTACGGCTTTTCCGGGAAACCGACGGGGTCGGGGAGCTGGAACCCGCCGCGCATCGCGCACGCCTGGGCGGCGCTGATGCAGCGTCTCGGCTACACCAAGTTCGTGGCGCAGGGCGGAGACTGGGGCAATGCGGTCACCGAACTGATGGCGATACAGGAACCGCCGGGATTGCTCGGCATCCACACCAACATGGCCGCCACGGTTCCGGCTGACATCGCTAAGGCTCTGGCTGCCGGCGGTCCGCCACCCGCCGACCTGCAGCCGGAGGAAAGACAGGCCTGGGGGCAGCTCGACGATTTCTACAAGAATGGGCTGGGCTATGCCATCGAGATGAACAACCGGCCGCAGACGCTCTACGCGATCGTCGACTCGCCGGTCGGCCTCGCGGCGTGGATGCTCGACCACGACATCCGCAGTTACCGGATGATCGCGCGCGTTTTCGACGGAGAGCCCGAGGGGCTGACGAAGGACGATATTCTCGACAACGTCACGCTCTACTGGCTGACGAATACCGCAATCTCCTCGGCACGCCTCTATTGGGAAAACGCGCACCATCCCACAGGAGGATTCTTCGACCCCAGGGGTATCAAGATCCCGGTTGCCGTGAGTGTGTTTCCCGACGAGATCTATGCCGCGCCGCGGAGCTGGGCAGAGCGGGCCTACCCGAAGCTGATCCACTACAACAGGCTGGAAAAGGGCGGCCACTTCGCCGCCTGGGAGCAGCCGACGGCTTTCACTGCCGAGCTCAGGACTGCGTTCCGGCCGCTGCGGCAGTAGACCCAGGCGGAATCAGGCGACTGATTCAAGATTTCCCCGGTTCGCCCTGCATTGATCGCAGCAGGTTGTCGCGCAGCGTCGTCACCGATTTCTGAACGACGGGAAAGTCGTCGCCGAGGCCGGTGGCGCCAAGCAGCGCGTTGGCGGGATCAGATTCGACGAGTTGGCGTCCCGCCGGCGTCAGGCTGACCCGCACCTGCCGTTCGTCGGCGGGATCGCGGTGACGGGTGATATAACCATTCGATTCCAGCTTCTTGAGGATGGGCGTCAACGTGTTGGATTCGAGGAACATCTTTTCCCCCAACACGCCGACGGTTTGGTCGTCCTGTTCGGAGAGAGCCACCATGGCGATATATTGGGTGTAGGTCAGGCCAAGCTCATCCAGGATCGGCTTATAGGCGCGGCCGAAGGCGAGATTTGCCGAATAGACCGCGAAACACAGGAAATTCGAAAGTTTCCTGCCATCTGCGCCTGCCTGAGGCGAGGTGGGCGCAAGCATATCCGGCCCCTTAGCTGCTTTAGACGTCGGCATCGGTTCATCCTGTCCAGGCTTTCTAACGATGAGACCTATATAAATCGTATCCGATTAAATCGCAATGGTGTTGAAGTCGGTTTTCAATCCTGCCGCTTGTGGTCACTCGACAAAGATCAGCGGAAACTCCTGGGAGGCTTCCCATACTTCTTGCGAAAAGCGGTCGCGAAATGGGCGGAGTCGGAGAATCCGATTTCAAAGGCGATGGCAGTCATCGGAAGCGTGCTATTTTCGACCAGAAAACGGCCATAGCGCAATCTCGTCTCGACGATAAAGCGCTTCGGGGCCATGCCGATATTGTCCTGGAAGAGACGCGCGAATTGGCGTGGTGACAGACCGACGAGAGAGGCCACCTGTTCCGGTGAGACGTCGCGGCCTTTCCGACTCTCGATGAGAACGACGGCTCGCTGTATGCGCGAATCTTCTGTGCGGCGAAATGTTGAGGCGCGGCCGTGATCGAAGGCGCTCATGTGCTTCTGCTCGGTGAGCGAAAGCTGGTGCACGGCCTTGGCCGCCCGATCCGGTCCGCAATGCGTTCGGATCAGCTCCGTCATCAGCGACAGGATCGATACGCCGCCAGGCACGGTAATGCGGCCGTTTTCGATCAGGAAGTCGTCGCGCGTGGAGAAGGCAAGACGCGGGAAGGCAATCCGGAAATCCTCTGCGTGAAAGGGGTGGACGCACGCCTTGCGTCCGGTAAGCAGTCCCTCCTGAGCCAATACGAAGGCGCCCGTGCAAACACCAATTACCGGCACACCCGCCGATGCCGCCACCCTGAGATAGTCGCGATGCTTGCCGGGTGCGGCGCGCAGATGTGGCAGCAGGCCGCCGATGACCACGACGTAGTCGAAGTCGGTCGGGTTGATGTAGGGCGCGTCGGCGTGAACCCGGATGCCGCAGCTGGCCACCGCTGCATGGCCCGGAGCCCCCATGATCGACCAGCGACAATGTAATGGACGGGAATTGTCGGCAAAGTCCGCCGCATGCCTCAGAGGCTCGACGATACCCGTCAGCGACATCATCGGGAAGGTCGGCCAGAGGAGAATGCCGATGGAAAGATCGGCCTTTCGGTCGCGTGCGGCCAGAAGCCGCTCGGCCCAAAGATCGTCGAGCCAGCGCACATAGTCCGGCTCGTTGGCTGATACTTCGGAAGGTTTCTCGGATGTGATCATGGCGCATGGCAATGATAGAGAAGTCATGTCCTTTTTTCAAAGAAAATGTCCGATTTGTAAAATTCAAGGGCGACCTTCGGTGTCAAGTTTGCTCTCGTCGAACGCGACATCCGGGGAACGGAAACCACCGGACAGGGGAACCAACAAATCAAGGATCAGAACAATGGCACTTTCTCTTTCGAGAAGGATGGTGACGTGCGCTCTGCTGGCAGGGAGCTTCATGTCCCTTTCATCTATCGCCAGTGCTTTCGAGCTTGCCGAGCAGGGTAAGCTGACGGTTGCCTTTACCGGCGACATGCCCGGCTCCGGCTGGCAGGACGGGAAGCTGGTCGGCTATGACGGTGAAATCATGCAACGCATTGCCGACAAGCTCGGCCTCAAGATCCAGCCTGCGCTCATGGAATGGTCGGGTACGATCGCGTCGGTTCAGTCAGGCCGGGTCGACGTCATGCTCGGCACCATGGGCTGGACTGAAAAGCGTACGAAGATCATGACCCTGTCCGAACCGATCCACTACTTCAAGAACGGCATCATGCAATCGACGAAGACCAGCTGGGACAAGCTTTCCGATCTGGAAGGCAAGAAGATCGGCACGATCACCGGCTTTTCGTTCATTCCGGAATTGAAGAGCATCAAAGATCTCCAGCTCTCGCTCTACGACACTTCCGATGCGGCCGTCCGCGATCTTATCGCCGGGCGCATCGACGCTGTCATCGGCGATCCGCCGGTGATCTCCTACGCCATCAAGCAGAACCCTGATTGGAATATGCACTTCCTTGCCTTCACCGATAACAGTCCGGATTTCCCGCTGCTGACCGGTCTCGGTCAGGTCGTCTATGGCCTCAATCAGAAGAACGACGATCTGCGCCAGAAGATGGACGCCATCATCGCCGACATGTGGAAGACCTGCGAGATGAAGGAAATCGGCGCCCGCTACGGATTGTCGTCGGATGTCTGGTTCAAGCCTGTGGGCCAAAACTTCCGCGCCGGCGTCGATCGCCCCGCAGATTACAAGCTGCCATCCTGCGCAGCTGGCGGCTGAACGGCCGTGCGGACGGAAGCTGCAATCGGCGGCTTTCGTCCCTCTCCGCCTACTGAATAATTCCTGAAATCGGAATCGATTTCAGGAGAAAATTATGCAGCAATTCAAAGTGCTACAGCGTCCTTGGCGTGTCTGAAAAGACGCGCGGCGCTGTCGATATGATCGCATAAGGAAACGGCGATGAATGCGCTTCTCAGCGTTGCAGGCCTGCGCAAGAGCTATGGTCCTATCGAAGTTCTCAAAGGCATCGATTTCGATGTCGCGCCAGGTGAGAAGATTGCCCTGATCGGTCCGTCCGGTTCCGGAAAATCCACCTGTCTGCGCTGCATGAATTTTCTGGAAAAGCCCAGTGCCGGCGAGATCCGCCTCGATGGCGAGCGGATCGGTGTGCGCAACGGCCATGTCATGAGTGATCGGCAACTGGCACCGCAGCGCGCCGAGATGGGCATGGTCTTCCAGCTCTTCAATCTCTGGCCGCATCTGTCGGTGATTGAAAACGTGGCGATCGCAGCGCGCAAGGTGCGCGGTCTGCCTGCTGCCGAGGCACGCGAACTGGCTTTGGAGATGTTGGCCAAAGTCCATATGACACACCGCGCCGACGCCTCACCGCTCGAACTGTCCGGCGGCCAGCAGCAGCGTGTCGCGATCGCGCGGGCGCTTGCTCAGAAGCCGAAGCTGATGCTGTTCGACGAGCCGACATCCGCACTCGATCCCGAACTGGTCCAGGAGGTTCTGAAAGTAATGGAGGAACTGGCGGCCGAGGGGCGCACGATGCTGATCGTCACGCACGAGATCGCGTTTGCGCGCGACATTGCCGATCGCGTCCTGTTTCTTGACGGCGGCACCATCGTCGAAGCCGGGCCGGCCCGCCAGGTCATCACCGCTCCCCGCGAAGCGCGCACGCAAGCGTTTCTCAACAAGATCCGGCATTAGGCGCGCCATGACCGGATTTTCCATATTCTTCTCGGTCGTCGAAGGGCTCGTTGCCGGGCTTGGCGTAACCGCTTTCGTCACGATCGCCTCACTGGCGCTCGCAACCGCCTTCGGGTTTTTTCTCGCCCTGCTCAGGCAATTTGCCGGGATCAAGCTTATCAATCTGGCGATCGATGCCTGCTGCGAGATCCTCTGCAATGTGCCGGCCTTGACGCATCTGTTCATCCTCTTTTTCGGGCTTGCCAGCATCGGCGTGAAATTGACGTCGATCACGGCGGCCGTCCTGGGCCTCGGGCTCATCGGAGCGGCGATTACCTGCGCAATCTTTCGCGCCGGTTTCGCTGCGTTGCCGGGCGGGCAGGCGGAGGCGGCGCTTGCCGCAGGGTTGACCCCGCTCCAGACGATCTTTGAGATCCTGACGCCGCAGGCCATGCGGATAGCGCTTCCAGCGCTCGGGAACTACGCGGTGCAGCTTCTCAAGGATACGTCCGTCGTCTCGGCCATCGCGGCGCCGGAAATCATGTTCTTTGCCCGTTCCATGGTGACGTCGTCCTTCCAGACAACAATGATCTACGCGACGGCGGCGGCACTCTACCTGTTGCTGAGCTTGCCACTGATGCAGGCAACGCGGTTCCTCGAAAGACGTTACGGGAGATTGAAAGGATGAGCGTCTTCTTCGCGCCCTATGGTGATTATGGTGTCGAATGGCTGCCTCTGCTGTTGCGGGCGATGGTGAATACGGCCTTGCTTTCCGTTTGTGCCTTTGCCCTGGCATTCGTTTTTGGTTTGCTGCTGTCGCTCTGCCAGAAATCCAGTTTTGCAGCGCTGAGGTATTTCGCGGCCCTTTATGTGACGATCGTGCGTGGCGTGCCGCTGCTGGCGGTTTTGTTTCTGCTTTATTTCGGTTTGCCGGGTATCGGGATCGTCTTCGATGCTTTCGGCGCGGCGATTGCGGGCCTGGCATTGTGTTTCGCGGCCCAGGTCGCAGAGCTTTTCCGCGCCGGCCTGAAGGCTATACCGGCCGGGCAGAGCGAGGCAGCGCTGGCTGCTGGCTTCACCCCGGCCCAGAGCTTCGTCCTGATCATCCTGCCGCAGGTCGCGCGTGTCATTCTGGCGCCGATGATCATCACCTTCGTCTCGCTGCTCAAGGATTCTTCGCTCGCTTCGCTGATTACCGTCAACGAACTGGTCCTCACCGGGCGGTCGATGGCGACGGAGTATTTCCTGCCCTTGCAGATCTACATTGCCGTCGGCCTCTGCTATTTCGCGATAGCCTGGCCTTTCTCGGTCCTCTCGCGCCGGCTAGCCCTTCCGGCCGCCCGCTAACTCGTCATCACAAGGCCAAGACCATGACCATTGAAACGACCGTTGCCACTGGCAACGCCCGTCGGCATGCAACGCAATCGCATGAACCTCGTTGGCCGTTGATCCTCATGACGCCCGATGTCAGCGAGGCGCCTGGTGTTCCGACCGAGACGGAGTATGTGGTGCGCGCCAACTATGCGGACGCCATAGCCGAGGCGGGGGGAATTCCGTTGATCCTGCCTTATAACTTCGAGAACCTGGCATCGGCGTTGGCTCTTGCGGATGGAATCGTCCTTACCGGTGCGCGGCCGGGGACTGAGGTGACAGGCGCGCGCAGACAGTTCGAAATTCAGCTGGTCGAGCAAGCCTTGAAAACGGGCAAGCCGCTTCTCGGCATCTGCCACGGCATGCA
Source organism: Rhizobium anhuiense bv. trifolii (assembly GCF_024346605.1). Classification (NCBI taxonomy): domain Bacteria; kingdom Pseudomonadati; phylum Pseudomonadota; class Alphaproteobacteria; order Hyphomicrobiales; family Rhizobiaceae; genus Rhizobium; species Rhizobium anhuiense. The sequence continues at coordinate 3,110,697 of NZ_CP098803.1, read as the reverse complement.
ACTGATCGGGGAATGCCTTGGAGGCAAATTTCGCACCGAGCTGCCGGCCGCCGCGATATCCCACATCCCGCAAGGGATTCCCGATGTGTTGGCGCACGAGATCACGGTCGAGCCGGACAGCGTGCTCACCAATTGGGTCGGGAAAGGTCCAGCGCGCGTCAATAGCCTGCACCGCCATGCTTTGGCCGGCGACGGACGCTTCCGTGTCGCTGCGCGGGCGCCGGACGGCACCATCGAAGCGTTCGAAGGAGAAACGGACGGCTTTTGTCTGGGCATTCAATGGCACCCAGAATACCGGCTGACTGAACTCGACAGGAATATTATGAGAGCCTTCGTCGGCCGCAGCGCAGAAGCGGCAGCCCGCAAGGCGCGCAATGTTTCATCGGTTGGAAGCAATCGCGTGCGCGAACGGCTGGCACAGCTCGAGCTTGCTCTGCCGGAAGCATCCTTGCCGCCAGGCGCGTTTTCCGGGGCTGTGCGGACCGGCAATATCATCACCGTTTCCGGTCAGGTGCCGCTGAAGGATGGCGCCGTGCTGCAGACGGGACATCTCGGAGCGGACGTCTCCATCGAAGAGGGGCGGGAATGCGCGCGCTGGGCGCTTCTCAATGCGCTTGCGCAGCTGGAGGCGGCTGCTGGCGGCTTCGGCAACATCCTGGGCTTCGTCCGGCTGGCGGGCTATGTCGCGGCAGATGCTGCTTTCGAGCGCCACGGCGCCGTCGTCGATGGGGCTTCGGAACTGCTCCGAGCGCTTTTCCCGGATCGATGGGCGCATGCCCGCATCGCGATCGGCGTAACATCCCTGCCGCGCGGGGTTCCTGTTGAAGTCGAGCTGACAGCCGTCGTCGGCGATGAGGCTTGAGATGGCGCGCGTTGCGGTGATCGGCGCCGGCGTCATCGGCGTATCGTCGGCCTATCTGATGGCCCGGGCGGGGCATGATGTGACACTTATCGATGCGGCAAGCGAGCCGGGCATGGGGGCGAGTGCCGGCAACGCCGCGCAGCTGTCCTGGGCCTATGGTGACGCAATGGCGTCGCCAGCCTTGCTGAAGCATCTGCCAGCCATTGCAATGAGCCGCGATCCGGCCTTTCGGATCCAGTGGCAACTCGATCGGGACTTTCTGTGCTGGGGTTTGAAATTTCTTGCCAATACATCGCTCAGGCGTTGGTGGAACAATACGCAGGACATCCTGCGCCTTGCCGAGCAATCCCGTCACGAACTCGCCATCCTGCTTAACGAAACCGATGTCGAATTCGATTACCGTGTCGCCGGAAAGCTGCATCTCTATGCCGATCGGCAAAGTTTTGCTGCCGCCGACTCCAGTGTGGCGCGCAAGAATGCCCTTGGCTTCGAACAGTGCCTGCTGACGCGGGTGGAGGCGGAAAACATCGAACCTGCACTCGCCGCGTATCAGGGAGAGATTGCCGGCGCCGTTTACACTCCCGGTGATGCCCTCGGCGATGCGGCTGGATTTTGCCGCCAGCTCACCATCTGGATGATCGAGCGCGGGCAGGTGTCGGCGCTTTTCGGCAGGAGGGTCTCGAGCTTCGTCCAAACGGGAGGCGTGCTGACAGGCTTGAGGTTCGAGGACCGCGACGAGCTTCGCGTCGATGCCGCCATCGTTGCGGCAGGACCGCAGATCGGTTCCCTCATATCCGATTTGCCTGAGGCCCGGGACATACGCCCCGTCAGAGGCTACTCGCTCACCATTCCAAGAACTGGCCTTGCACCCAGTATCAGCCTGACAGACGTCAAGCGAAAGCTTGCCTTTGCTGCCATCGGCGACCGTTTTCGTGTCGCCGGACTGGCAGACATCGAGCGTCCCGGGGCCGGTTTTGATGCCAGACGTTTCGACACGCTCAAGCTGGCCGCGTCGGCGGTGCTGCCCGACCTTTTCGAGCGATCGGATGAACTGATGAGATGGTCGGGCGAGCGGCCTATGACTCCGACCTCCAAGCCCATTATCGCCGCCTCCCGACGCATCAAAGGTCTTTACATCAATGCCGGTCACGGCATGTTGGGATGGACGCTTGCATTAGGTTCTGCCCGCCGCGTGGTTGATCTCTTTCAATAAGTCGGTGGCTGGCACCCGGTGCGTTCGGGCAGAGGCTGCCGAGACTTCGCTCAATTCATAGCTCTTCACATCCATCGGATCGTTCCGGATCATAAAATCGGGAACGAAGGGAGTGAGAACTCATCACCAAATGGAATCCGGAATGCGGGGTTGGTCCTAGCCGAATTTCTCGGTCGTATCGGCCTTGCCGAACACCCAGTAGCCGGATGCCTTGATCCAGCCGAGCGGGCAACCCCGCTCCAGCAGGTAGGCGCGGATATCGCGTGTTACCGAGGCTTCCGCTGCGACCCAGATGAAGGTCTCCGGCTGGATGTCGACCGTGCTCAGGAGCTTCAGCAGGGCGGTGGCGTCGGTTGCCTGTGAGAGAGGCCGATGCGCCCAGCGGACATGCAGTTCGGCTGATGTCTCGAAGGCCTGTTCTTCCAGCGGGCCGGTGACGGCTGCGACCGCGGTGATAACGGTTCCGGCGCCGCTCTCCTCGATCCGGCGACCGATCGCCGGCAGTGCCGTTTCGTCGCCGATCAACAGCCATCGTTTTACCATCTTGGAGACCACGGCGGAGCCCCTTGGTCCGCCGATCTCGAGCCTGTCGCCGGCGCGCGCGTCGATTGCCCATCGGGTCACCGGGCCTGCCTCGTGCAAGGCGAAGTCGATGGTCAGTGTCCGCTCAGCATTGTCGTAACGGCGCGGCGTGTAGTCCCGGCGTTCTTCGCCGCCATCGGCGGCCGGTACGAAAATCTTGATGTGGTCGTCGGGAGCAAGACTGATGAAATCGGCAAGATCATTGCCGGTCAATGTGATGCGACACATACCGGGGGTGACATCGACGACGCTTTCGACGGCGAGGGTGCGCCGCCGCGTGTCGTGGCGGACCCGTTCGATGCCGGGGGCAGGTGAAGCCTGATCTTTGAGTTGATTGTTGTCCATGTGTCCTCAGAAGCTTTCTTGAGCTCGATCCGCAGGACACAGTCGCGCAGATCGAAGCCGCAAAGCCGTTCGATCATACGCGTTGAGTGACGTTAACGCTTACGTGGCCGGGTGACCCGACCATTGACGGCATGATGTAGCCGACGACGGCGGCATGTGCAACCGCAAGGGAGCCGACAACGGCGATGATTGCCAAAGTTTAACTTTCCGGTGCCGTTCCGGGCCGGGCAATGATCGGTCGATCAGCGGGCAGGAATTCCGTCCGATGGAGGAGGGATTTGGCGCCCAGCCACGATAACCTCCCAAGCGCCATCTGCCCTGGTTGCTACTTTTGAGTGCAGCATAAAAGATGACACGTTTGAAGCTAATTTCCGACACTTTCCCGATCGAAGCTCTGCGCTATTGCGAGCTTTGGAGATACGATGTCGGGCATTCTTATCGCCACCCTTTTGGCAACGGTTTCAGCAAAGATTCCCGCCGGATTTGCCAGCGGTGATCTCCTTTATTCTGATTGCGGCGGCTCACGGCAGTTTGTCGTCGGATATGTCGCGGGTTGGTTGGACAAGTGGAGCCGGGACGAGTATCTGGCCCGCCGTATTTTCACCGAAGCCGTTCCTGCACCGAAGGCGATGGTGAACTCGGCTTATTTTGCCAATTCCGTCGGCGTAAACCTGTGCGTCCCGGTTGGAACCACCGCTGAGGCGATCGGCAATACGTTGTGTAGATTCCTGGATGAGAACCCCGGCATACGCGAGGCCACCGGCGACGAACTGATGACGACCTTGATGGCCTATAAATACCGTTGCCCCGTGCCGTAGGACGTCAAGCTCATATCAGCTTGCCGGCCTCGATAAACCGGCTGAGCGAGGTGGCGGCGTTCAGCATGTGGGCGCGCATGCGCCGTGATGCCATCTCGCCGTCGGCGATCGCCTGCATGATAGCTTCATGTTTGTCCTGAGATCGGCGCAGCCGTTCGCCCTGGCGCAGTGTGTGCGCCGGAAGGGGCATGCGGTTGCGCATGGCGACGCCTGCCGGCAAGGACGCCATTGTGCGCGGTGGGATGGATGGCTTCATGGACCGGATGGGAATACATAAGTCTCCAGCAAGCAGGCTTCTGCATAGATGAAGCCGCTTCAAATGCCGAGTTTGAATATGCGGGAGCGCAACGGGGCGAAGGTTGACGCCTTGCGCCGGGCAAGGCGAACCATCCCGACATCGCATTGTAGATCAGCCGATTTCGACTGGGCTTCGGTTCTTCAGGCTTGAGCCGACATGCTTTCGATCTTTCAATTTCTTGACCCACAAGGAACCAGATCATGATGATGAACAGACGGACTTTCTCGGCCGCCCTTGTTGCCGGCGCCGCCGCTTCTCTGCTCGCCACCCGCGGCATGGCCGCGACATCCGCTCCGGTGAAGGCGCGCAACGTCGTGCTGGCGCACGGGCTGTTTGCCGACGGCTCGTGCTGGACCGAGGTGATCGCGCGCCTGCAGGCGGCCGGGCTCAATGCCACCGCTGTGCAGAATCCGCTGACGACGCTGCCCGAGGCCGTCGCTGCCGTGAAGCGAGTGCTCGACCGGCAGGACGGCCCGACAGTTCTGGTCGGGCATTCGTTTTCCGGCATGCTCGTGACCGAGGCCGGCGTTCACCCTGATGTTTCGGCGCTCGTTTATGTCGCAGCCCGGGCGCCGGATGCGGGCGAGGATTATACCGCTCTCGCCAAGACCTTCCCGACTCCACCGGCTTCGGCCGGCATCGTCTTCGACGGTGACGAGGGCCGGCTCAGCGAGGAGGCCTTCCTGCGTGATTTCGCCGGCGACCTGCCGGAGGCGAAGGCGAAAGTGCTCTATGCCGTGCAACAACCGTTCCAGAAAGAGCTGCTGACCGGCAAGACAACGCAGGCCGCCTGGCATTCCAAGCCGAGTTGGTATGCCGTCTCGACCGAGGACCGGACGATCAATCCCGATCTTGAACGCTTCATGGCCAAGCGCATGGGCGCGAAGACGATCGAGCTGAAGGCCAGCCACCTTTCACTGATCTCCCATCCCGACGAGATCACCCGACTGATCCTCGAGGCGGCGGGGCAGAATACGGACTGAGCCAGGCCCGCGGCTGGTGGAGGTGGGCGTGGATCCCAGGCTTGCGCAGCCCGCCGTTTCACGGGACAAAGCCCGGATGAGCATTCCGAAGACACACCCCTTTGATTTCGATCCCACCTACGGCATGCGGCTCGAAGAGCTTCTCGCGGTTCAACCGCCGGAGGCGCCCGAGGGTTTCGACGATTTCTGGGAGGCGCGGTATCGCAGGGCGCTGGCGGTCGATCCGCAGCCGGTGCTTTCGCGCAGTCGGATCACCCATCCCGACTGGCATGTGCTCGATCTCGTCTATCTCTCCACAGACGCATTCCGGATCGGCGGCTGGCTCATCCTGCCGCGTGAAGGGGAGGTCCGGCGCGGTCTGGTCGTCGGCCATGGTTACGGCGGGCGGGATCGTCCTGATTTCGAGCTGCCGATCAAGGAAACGGCGATCCTCTTTCCCTGTTGCCGCGGGCTGTCGCTCAGCGCCCATCCGCCAATCTCCCAGAATCCGTCCTGGCATGTGCTGCACGATATCGAAAAGCCGGACTCCTATATTATCGGCGGCTGTGTCGAGGATATCTGGCTTGCCGTTTCCACGATTGTCGCACTCTACCCCTGGCTCTCCGGCCATATCGGCTATAGCGGCATCAGCTTCGGTGGCGGGGTCGGGGCGATGGCGATCGCCTATGATGAGCGCATCGATCGCGGCCATCTGGCACTGCCGAGCTTCGGGCACCAGCAGCTACGGCTGAAGCTTCCAACTGTCGGCAGCGCCCAGTCGGTGCAGGAATATCAGGCAGAACATGGAAATGCGCTCGAGACGCTGCGCCTCTACGATGCGGCGACCGCCGCCAGACGGATCAGGGTGCCGATGCTGACGGCCGTCGCCCTTTTCGATCCTGCGGTGGCACCGCCCTGCCAGTTCGCTGTCGCCAATGCGATACCGAAACCAAATGAGATCTTCATCCTGGATGCGGGGCATTTCGACTATCCTGGCAGCGCTGAGCAAGAGGCCGCTCTCCGCGACAGGGTCGGTCAATTCTTCGGAGTGCCATGAACCGCAATTCGGCATCGATTTAAGAATAAAGTTATCTCCTGGAGAGACGCACGGCAGGATGCGGTCACGGCCAATGCAGCGCCGCCGTTGCCACCGGCGCGTCCCAGAGCGCGAGTTCCTCGTCGGTCAGCAAGGCGAGGGTGACGGACAATCCCTGCATGTCGAGCGAGGTGACGTAGGTTCCAACAAGCGAGCGCTCGATCGGCATGGCTTTTTCCTCGATGAAACGGCGAGCACTGTTATAGGCGAGGTAGAGTTCGGCCGGCGGCGTGCCGCCGAGGCCGTTGACGAAAAGCAGGGCGCTGGCGCCCCGCGCCACCGTGATATCGTCGGCGATGGTCTCGCAGAGCTGGCCGATGATGGCGTCGGCGGCGGAGAAGGGCAGCCTGGCATGGCCGGGCTCGCCATGGATGCCGACGCCCATTTCCATCTCGCCGGGTCCGAGCGAAAACGTGCTGCGTTCGGTCTGCGGCACCGTCACGCCGTTGAGCGCCACACCCATCGAGCGGATCCGCGAGTTCAGTCCCTCGCCAAGTTGTTTCAGCCCGGCAAGCGGCATGCCGCGTTCGGCCGCGGCACCGAGGATCTTTTCGACGATCAGCGTGCCGGCGACGCCGCGCCGGCCGCGGCCTTCGCCTGTTCTCGACGTTTCGATATCGTCGCTGACGACGACCATGTCGAGGCTGTGGCGGTCGCCGGCCATCTCGATCGCCATTTCGAAATTCATCAGGTCGCCGTCGTAATTCTTGACCACGAGCAGGCAGCCGGCGCCGGTATCGGTCTCTTCGATGGCGGCGATGATCTGGCTTGGCGTCGGCGAGGTGAAGATATGGCCGACGCAGGCGGCATCCAGCATGCCCTGGCCGACGAAGCCGATATGCATCGGTTCATGGCCGGCGCCGCCGCCTGAAATCAGCGCCACCTTGCCTGACGTGAGATGGCGGCGGCGGATGCATTTGCGCTCAGCCCCGAACACCACGAAAGCCTCATGGGCGCGCACGAAGCCTTCGACGCTTTCGGCGACCATGGTTTCCGCAGTGTTCATGAACTTCTTCATCAAGCCTCTCCCAAGGCTAAAGACATTACGTTACGTCAATCAGCTCACTCGTCATTCCGCACCCGATATCGCGACGATTTTCTGCACCAGATCCGAGATCGCCTCTTCCAGCAGGCGGTTTTTCCTGTCGTCACCGAAATCTGGCACCATCAGCGACAGGTGCCGCAACTTCTCGGAATGGCCGAGATCCGGCAGCTTGCCGGGATGGGCGGCCTGATAGGCTTCGAGAAAACGCTCCTGTTCGGCACCGCTGAAATGGCAGACGCGAACGATGGTCGCGAGATGGCGCGCCGGCAGCGGCGTCGCATAGGTCGGGCTGGTGATCTGGGTGACGAAGCTTCGATGTTTTCCAAGCGCCGTCGCCAGGCGCTGGCGTGTGCCCGATGGCCTGTTGTCGATGATCTGCGCCAGAATGGACTTGTAGGCGATAATGGCGTCTTCGGTGTCTTCGCGCGCCATCCTATTCTCCGGCTGCCCTTGTGCCATCGGCGTTGAGGCCGATGATCGCCGATCTTATCGCGGGACGCCGGGCCGGCGCCACGGAAAAATGCCGGAGGCCGGCGGCGAGCAGCCCGGGCAGATAGTGCGGATTGCCGGCCATGTCGCCGCAGATGCTGACGGGCTTGCCGGCGGCAAGCTTGACCGCTTGGGCAATCAGCCGGAGCACGGCGGGTGCGGCCTTGCCGGTATCGGCTTCGCTGCTGTCGCGGGTCGAGGCGGCGAGATATTGGGTGAGATCGTTGGTGCCGAACGAGAAGAATGCTGCCGAGCCGAAGGTGTCGAGCATCAATGCGGCTGCTGGCACCTCCACCATCATGCCGATCGGCGGCATCCGGTGGGGCAAGGCACGGCGGCCGAGTCTTTCGGCTTCTTCGCGAAATATGTCCCGCATCCTGTCGATTTCGTCGGGAAAAGTCACCATCGGCAGCATCACCGATAGCCTGCCGAAGACGGCGGCGCGCAGCAGGGCGCGGGCCTGCACGCGAGCGATTTCCGGCTGAGCGAGCAACAGCCGAATGCCACGCAAGCCCGAGGCGAGAGCCGGCAGGTCTTCGAGGCCGGCGAGCGGCTTGTCGCCGCCGATATCGAGCATTCTTATGATCACCGGCTTATCGCCCGCCCGCTCCAGCACCCGGCGGTAGATCGCCAGCTGGCGTTCCTCATTGGCGGCATCGGCGACCGAGGCAACTGAAAATTCCGAGCGCATCAGGCCGACGCCTGCCGTTGCCGGATCGAGTGCATCGATCTCGGCGGGATCGTTGATGTTGATGGACAGCTGGATCGGCACACCGTCGGCGGTGCGCAGCTCGCCGCTTGCGATCTGCGTGTCGGCGGCGGGCATTTGTGCAGGTGCCAGGGGCGGGATCAGCATGCCGCCAGCCTGCAGGATCACCGCACCGACGTCGCCATCCACGCTGACGGGATCTCCGTCGGCGGCCGAAAAGCGACCCGTGCCGACCACCATCGGCACCGATTTCGCCCGGGCGAGCAAGGCGACGTGGCCGGCCGCGCTGCCGGCAAACAGCGCAATGCCGCCGCCCTTCGACCAGTCATGGGCGAGGAAGCGGCTGGGCTCCATGTCCTTGCCGACGAAGACCGAGCCGGTCGGGAAATCGGCGATCGGGTTGCCGGCGAGCGCGCCGAGCACACGATTCTTGATGTCGAGAATGTCGACGGCGCGCGCGCGCATCTGCTCCTCGTCGGCCGCTTCGAGTTCGTCGATATAGGCGTCGAGCGTGGTGACCCAGGCAAAGACGACGTTCTCATCGGCTTGCATGCGCGCGCCGGTCGCTTCCGCAATCGTCGGATCGCGCAGCACCTCGATCTGGAAATCGATGATATCGCGGCTTTCGGCGTCAGTGCCCTCGGCAAGGCGCTCGAGTTCGCCGATCGAGATGTCGATCGCCTTCTCCAGCGCGCCGTATCCGCCGGCCGCGTTGGGCACAGGGGGGACGTCCGGCCGCTCCGCGGAAGGAGACTTCGGCTCTTCCGCGAGAAAGGCCGGGCCGGATGCGATGCCCGGGGATGCGCTCTTCGCTTTCAGTCTAAGCGGTTCGGCCATGTTTCTTTTCCTCATCGAAGTTGCGCTCGATGAGTTCCTTGAGGGCGCGGATCGCCTCTTCGGCGAGGATACCGTCGGCGCGGATCCGGAGGATCGACCCTTTGCGAATTCTCGCGCCCATGATCTTGATGATGCTCTTGCCGTTCAGCCAGACATCGCTGCCGTTGACGGCGACCTCGATCGAGCAGGGGAAGGACTTGGCAAGCCGCGTGAAGGTGACGGAGGGACGGGCATGCAGCCCGACGCCGTGCTTGACTTCCACTTCCGTCTGGCAGTTCAGGTGCAATGGCTCGGGCTCCTGCTTTTCACTACGCAATCCGCTCGTCATCAAGGGGACAGTTCCTCGGCTGTGGCGACGACCTTGGCCAGCGATGCGCCCCCCGACGCCTCGGCGGCGGCGATGACGGCGCCCTCGACCAAAGGCGCGTTGCAGATGGAGACGAGCGCCGCGCGGGGAAGCCCCAGCATTTCGATCGCCATCTCGCTGTTGGTCTCGGCGCCGCCGAGATCGACGAAGACGGCGACGCCGGCATCGGACCAGGCCGCCTCGATCGCCTTGAGGATGCCGCCGGCATCGGTGCCGAGCTCGCCGTGGACGTTGCCGCCCGACCAGGCGAGCGGCAAGCAGTCGCCGACCATCTGCCGCACCATGTCGGCGATGCCCCTTGCCACCAGCGGCGAGTGGGAGACGATCACGATGCCTACGTTTGTGGTCTTTCCATTCATTGCTGACGGTGCTCCCCGAGATAGCGGCAGATCGCCGTGGTCAGCAGCGCGCAGCTCGACGCGCCGGGGTCGACATGGCCGATCGAACGGTCGCCGAGATAGGCGGCGCGCCCGCGCATCGCCTTCATCGCGGCCGTCCTGTCGGCGGAGCGCTCGGCTTTGCGGGCGATGTCACCGAGCGGGGACCGCTTCGCCAGCGCGGCATGCACGGGATAGAGCACGTCGAGCAGGGTCTTGTCGCCGGCATGCGCCCGCCCGCGTCTGGCGACGGCGTCGATCGCCTGTTTCAGCACCTGCGAAAAATCGGCCTTTTCCTCGCTTTTGCGAAGCTCGCGGCCGATCTCCATCAGCAGCGTGCCGTAGAGCGGCCCGGCCGCGCCCCCGACATTCATTACCAGCGTCAGTCCGATTTTTTCCACGGCTTCGGGAAAGGGCAGGCTGGACAGGCTTTCGCCTTCGGCGCTCACCGCCTCGCAGCCGCGCCGCATATTGGTTCCGTGATCGCCATCGCCGATGGCGCGGTCGAGCGCGCAGAGGTGATCTGTATTATCAGCGATCGTCGCGCGGCACACCTCGATCAATCCCGCCACAAGCACCGGTTCCGCCTGCACTGCCATCCTCCCTGTCGCCGCGCCTCCCGCGGGCTTTCAAACGTCTCTTTGGTCAGGCGAGGCTTGCCGCCACGCCGAACGCGCCGGCAACCGCGACGGCGCCGGGATCGGCGACGCCCGCCAGATCTCTTTCGCCGACATAGGAGGCGCGTCCGGCTCTCGCCTTCAACATCGTCTTTGTCGACTCCGCACCCGCTGCCGCTGCCCTTGCCGCCGCGGTGATATCGCCGGATTCGAGCGCCTGCAGCGCTGGCGACAGCGCATCGACCATCGTCCGGTCGCCGACTCCGGCTCCGCCATAGAACGTCATCCTGTCGAGCCCGGCAAGCAGGGCGGCTGATATATCGGCTTTATCGGCCATCGCCTTTGCCGCCGCGGTGAAGAAGATCGACAGCAGCACGCCGCTCGACCCGCCCATGCTGGTGCCGAGAATGTCGCCGAGGCAGGCAAGCGTTGCCGCCGGTCGGTCGAGCGGCAGCATGTCCAAGCGGGCAAGCACGCTGCGGGCGCCTGCGGCGACCGTCGAGCCGGTATCGCCGTCGCCGACGCGGCCGTCCAGCCGGTTGAGCTCGCTTTCCTGCGAGATCAGATGCTCGCAGAGCGCCGTGATCAAGCGCCGGTTGCGGGTGTTTTCCCCGGCCACGGCCGCGCCGTTCAAGCCGGCCGCCGTTCTCGGTGCGGCGATGATGCTGATCTCGTGGCGTTCGACGGCCGGCACCCAAGCATGCGGTTCGACCGCCGCCGTCAGCGCCGTCTCGCGAACAGCGTCCAGCCGGATCAGCGACAGCGAGAAGCCGTTCATGTTGAGCGCGGTCATCATCGGCGCCGGGCCGATGATCAGTTGTATGCGAGCGGCGAGGCTGGAGGACAGTACTGCTTTGGCAATGACGGTCATTTCGAGCGGCGGCACGGCGCCGAGATTGTTGATGAGGAGGGCATGGCTTGCGCCTTCGCGCAGCGCAGGCGACAGGCGCGCCACCATGGTGGCGACGATATCGGCGACCGGCTGCAGGGTGATGCGCTCGACGCCGGGCTCGCCATGGATGCCGAGGCCGAGTTCACCTTCATCAGCACCGAGACGGTCCTCATGCGCCTGACCGGGCACGCTGCAGGTGGACAGCGACATGCCGAGCGAGACAATGTCGCCGGCGGCGGCGGCGGCATGGGCCGCGACCGTTTGCAGATCGTCGCCCCTTTCGGCGTGATAACCTGCGATCTTGTGGACGAACAGCGTGCCGGCGACGCCGCGCGGCTGGTTGATGCCGGGGATGGCGATATCATCGGCGACGATGACCATCTCGACGTCGAAGCCTTCGGCGCGCGCCTTTTCGGCGGCGAGGCCGAAATTCAGGCGGTCGCCGGTATAGTTCTTGACGATCAGCAGGGAGCCCTTCGGGCCGGTCACGGCACGGATTGCCGTCAGCACGGCATCGACGCTCGGCGAGGCGAAGATTTCGCCGGAGACGGCTGCCGTCAGCATGCCCTTGCCGACGAAGCCGGCATGGGAGGGTTCGTGGCCGGCGCCGCCGCCGGAGATGATCGCCACCTTCGATTTGTCCCAGTCGGCGCGCAGGATCACCTTGATGTCGGGAAAGCTGTCGAGGCGGGCGAGACGACCATTGCTGCTCGTCAGAAGCAGACCGTCCAAGGCTTCGGTGACGATGTTTTCCCTGCGATTGAAGAAATGTTTCATCGATTGAGACCCGTCTGTTTGTTTTTCATGCCATCATCGTGTCTGTTTGCCGGTCAGGACAGGCGCTGTCCAGCCGCATCGAAATAAAGCGGATCGCGCAGCGTCAAGCTGATCCGGTCACCCGGTGCGATCGCCAGATAAGGATCCGCAAGTGTGACGAGCTTGTGATCCCGCGCCGGCTGCTTGGGATCGGCAACCCTGATGTGCAGATGGTTCTGGTCGCCGAGATGCTCGATCCAGTCGATCTCCGCATTGGCGTCCTTGCCGACGATGATATCGAGATGTTCGGTGCGGGCGCCGACGGTCTTCGTACCGGCCGGCGGCTGGCCGCCCGGCAGCAGGTCGGCCGGTAGAAGGTTGATGTGCGGCTGGCCGAGGCGGGCGGCGACGTGCAGGTTGGCGGGATTGCCGTAGATCTCGCGCGGCGTTCCCACCTGCATCAGCCTTCCCTCGGCGACGATGCCGATGCGGTCGGCCATGGTCATGGCTTCCACCTGGTCATGGGTGACGTAGAGCAGCGTCGAGCCCAGTTCCTTCTGGATACGCTTCAGTTCCAGGCGCAGTTCGGCGCGCAGCTTGGCGTCGAGCGAGGACAGTGGCTCGTCCATCAGATAGATGGCCGGCCGGCGCACCAGCGCCCGGCCGATCGCGACACGCTGCATTTCGCCCCCGGAAAGCCTGGTCGAGCGGTTCTCGAGTTTATGGTCGATCCGGACCATGCGCGCGACCTCGCGCACGCGCCGATCGATCTCCTCGGCGCTCAGCTTGCGGACCGGCGCCTTCAGCGGGAAGGCGAGATTCTCGTAAACCGTCATATGCGGATAGAGCGAATATTGCTGGAAGACGAAGGCGACGTCGCGTTCGGCGGGGGCCTCAGTGGCGACATTGCGGCCGCCGATCTCGATGCGGCCGCTATCTGGTCTTTCCAAGCCGGCGATCAGCCGCAGCGTCGTGGTCTTGCCGGCACCCGTGGGACCGAGCAGCACGACGAACTCGCCGTCACGGATCGAAAGATCGAGATCGGCCAGAGCCTGGGTATCGCCGAAGCGCTTGGCGAGATTCCTGAGGACGACATCAGCCATGCCGGGTCTCCTGATAGAGTGAGGACGGCACCGCGCGGCCCGACCTGCAGTCGAAGAGTGCGAGTTTTGCCGGATTGAATTCCAGGCCGACCCTCTCGCCGATCCGGAAGCTGCGATTGGCTGGAACGCGGGCCCTGATCAGGCCGCCCGGGGTTTCCACGGCGACGACCTGGTTGGTGCCGAGATATTCGCTGCCATAGACGGCGCCGCGGAGCGCCGAGGCATCGCTGAAGCGGATATGCTCCGGCCGGACGCCGAGCGCCAGTTCGCTCTCGGCCATGTCCTGGTGGATTTCGGGAACGGCGACATCGATGCCGTCGAGCAGGATGGAGCGGTCGCCGCTTTTCAGGCCCGAGGTGAAGCGCATGAAGTTCATCGGCGGCGAGCCGATGAAATCGGCGACGTACATGGTCGCCGGCTTGGCATAGATCTCTTGCGGCGTGCCGAACTGCTCGATGACGCCATGGTTCATGACGGCGATCTTGTCGGCCATCGCCATTGCTTCGTGCTGGTCATGGGTGACGTAGACGGTGGTCGCGTGGATGCGGTTGTGCAGTTCGCGCAGCTCATGAACCATGACCTCGCGGAATTCGGCATCGAGCGTGCCGAGCGGCTCGTCCATCAAGAAGCATTTCGGGCGCCGGACGATGGCGCGGCCGAGCGCCACGCGCTGGCGGTCGCCGCCGGCAAGGCCGGACACCGAGCGGTCGAGAATATGGTCGATCTGCAGCAGGCGCGCCGTCTCCTCGACGCGGGCTCGGATTTCGGCCTTGGCCATGCCCTGCGACAGCAGCGGGAAGCCGATATTCTTACGCACGTTCATATGCGGGTAGAGCGCGAAGAGCTGGAAGACGAAGGCGATGTCGCGGGCGCTGGCGCGGTTGACAGTGACGTCCTCGCCGTCGAGATAGATCTTGCCGCTCGACGGCAGCTCGAGGCCGGCGATCATGCGCAGCGTCGTCGTCTTGCCGCAGCCGGAAGGTCCGAGAAGCGCCAGGAACTCGCCGTCATGGACGGTGAAGCTCGAATCCTGAACGGCGACGAAACTGCCGAATTCCTTGCGGAGATTTTCGATCCGGATATCCGCCATGGTTCACTCCGGGAATTTCGAAACGATGATGAACATGACGGTGCCCATGAGCAGGGTCACCAGCGAATAGGTGTAGAGCACCAGCAGGAAGGGCTGGAACAGCATCAGGAAACCGAGCCCGATCAGCACGGTGGCGATGGTCTCCATCGGGCCACGACGCAGGAAGAACGGTCGCTTCGGACGGGCGGGAGTGCGTGTCTCGATCAGATGGCTCATTTGCGGACGGCTCCGAAGGTGATGCCGCGCAGCAACTGCTTGCGCAGAAGAATGGTGAAGACGAGGATGGGGATCAGGAAGATCGTCGTGCCCGCGGCGACCGCCGGCCAGTCCTGTCCGCCTTCGCCGATGATCGTCGGGATGAAGGGCGGCGCGGTCTGGGCCTCGCCCGAGGTCAGAAGGGCGGCGAAGGCATATTCGTTCCAGGCGAAGATCAGGCAGAAGATCGCCGTCGCAGCAATGCCGGTGGTCGCCTGCGGCAGCACGACCTTTCGGAAGGCCTGCAGCCTCGTATAGCCGTCGATCATCGCCGCTTCCTCGTATTCGCGCGGGATCTCGTCGATGAAGCCCTTGAGCAGCCAGACGGCAAGCGAGACGTTGACGGCGGTGTAGAGCAGGATCATGCCGAGCGCCGTGTCCGACAGGCCGAGTTCGCGGTACATCAGGTAGATCGGGATGGCGACGGCGATCGGCGGCATCATGCGTGTCGACAGGATGAAGAACAGCAGGTCGTCGGCGAGCGGCACCTTGAAGCGCGAGAAGCCATAGGCGGCAAGCGTGCCGAGGAAGACTGCCAGGAAAGTGGAGCCGAAGGCGATCACCAGCGAATTGACGAAGCGCGGCAGGAAGTTCGACGGGCCGGCGATCACCATGTTGCGCTTGCGCGTCACCTCATCGCAGGCTCCGACCGGCGCCGGCAGCGAGGCGATATAATCAGGCGTTTGCCGGGTGCGCGTCGTGAACAGGTTGCAATAGCCTTCGAGCGACGGCGTGAAGACGATCTTCGGGGGATAGCTGATCGAATCCGGCGGCGACTTGATGCTGGTCAGGAAGATCCAGACGAGTGGGATGAGGGTGATCAGCGCGTATAGGACGACGATGGTGCCGGCGATGCGCTTGCTGGAAAGGCTCGGTTCGACGACCGAATGGGCGGAGTTGGCGGCGCTCATCGTTGCTTCACCTTGTTCAATGCCTTGACGTAGATGTTGGCGAGGCCAAACACCGCGACGAAGAGGATGATGGCGAAGGCCGAGGCCCGGCCGGTCGCCCAGCTTTCGAAGGCCGCGCGTTTCAGCGTGATCGAAGCGACTTCGGTGACCGAGCCGGGCCCGCCGCCGGTGAGCAGCGTCACCATGTCGAACATCTTGAAATTCTCGATGCCGCGGAAGAGCACGGCGAGCATGATGAAGGGCAGGGCCATCGGCACGGTGATCGACCAGAACTGGCGCCAGGGCGAAGCGCGGTCGACCTCGGCCGCCTCATAGATATAATCGGGGATGGAGCGCAGGCCGGCGAGGCAGATCAGCATCACATAGGGCGTCCACATCCAGGTATCGACGATGATGATCGCCCAGGGCGCCAGAGTGACGTTGCCGAGCATCTGGATCTCCGATGTCGGAATGCCTGATATCAGCGACACGGCATAGGCAAAGAGGCCGATCTGCGGCTCGTAGAGAAAGCGCCAGAAATTGCCGACCACGGCAGGCGACAGCATCATCGGAATCAGGATGATCGTCGTCCAGAAGGCATGGCCGCGAAACTTGCGGTCGATCAGATAGGCCAGCGTGAAACCGATCACCGTCTGCAGCACGATCGTCCAGAAGACGAAATGCGCGGTGGTCTGCATCGCCAACCAGATGTCGGGATCGTTGAGGACGCGCTGGTAATTTCCAAGGCCGACGCCCTGGACCGGCGCATTCGGCCGGTTGGCGCGGTAATTGGTGAAGGAGAGATAGACCGCCCAAAGCAGCGGGAAGATGTTGATCGCCAGCAGCAAGGTGATGGCCGGTGCAATGAACAGCCAGGCGATCGCCCTGTCGGAGAGCCCGCGGACGCGCCGGGCGACCGAGACCGGCGTTGCCCTTGCTGTTGCGTCGGCTGCCTTCTCGACGATGGAGGAATGGGACATAGTCAAGTTTTCACCTGGTCTTATTGGGGTACGGGGTCTTTTGGCATATGGCAGATCTGGCGGCCCGGCTCGTCTGCCGATCCGGGCCGCCATCCTGGCGAGGATGACACGCAACAGTGATGCCACGCGCTAGATCTTGCCGTCGTCCTTGAAGACGTCGCCCCAATCCTTCACCAGACCGTCCAGCGCTTCCTTGGCGGTGCCGTTGCCGGCGACCACGTAGTTGTGGACGCGTTTCTGCATGGCCTGCAGCAGTGAGGCGTAGCTCGGCTCAGCCCAGAAGTCCTTGACGATCGCCATCGAGTCCAGGAAGGCTTGGGCATAGGGCTGGCTCTTGGCAAAGCTTGGCGCGTTGACGACGGAGTTCAGGCAGGAAAAGCCGCCGAGTTCCCACCATTTGGCCTGCACATCAGGCTGGGCGAACCACTTGATATATTGCAGGGCGGCGTCGCGCTTGTCGGAGTAGGAGACCACCGAGATGCCCTGGCCGCCGAGCTGGGCGAAATGCGCCTTTTCAGCCGGATTGGGGAAGAAGCCGATCCTGTCGCCGCCGACCTTTTCGTCCTTATAGAGGCCGGGCCAGGTGAAGGCGAAGTTCATCTGCATGGCGACCTGGCCGGATTTGAAGGCATCGGCGGATTCGACCATGTAGACGTTCGAGCTGCCGGGCGGGGTGCAGCAATCATAGAGGGATTTGTAGAATTCGAGGCCCTTGACCGCATCGTCCGAGTTGACGAAACCTTCCATGTCATAGGGTTTCTTCGGATTGTCGTACTGGAAGCCCCAGTCATAGAGGACGTTGGTCACGCCCATGGTTATGCCTTCGGAGCCGCGTTCGGTATAGATCGAGGCGCCATAGACGGTCTTGCCGTCGATCTCCCGCTTCTGGAAGAATTCGGCGATCTGCTTCAACTGATCGTAGGTCTTCGGCGCTGCGAGATCCCAGCCGTATTTTGCCTTGAATTCCTTCTGCAGTTCCGGCTTCTCGAACCAGTCCTTGCGGTAGGTCCAGCCGACGACGTCGCCCATGGCGGGCAGTGCCCAGTAGTTCGGGGTGTTCTTCGGCCATTCCGAGTAGCCGACGACCGTCGCCGGCACGAAGTCATCCATCTTGATGCCTTCCTTATCGAAGAAGTCGTTGAGCTTGACGTAGTGGCCGTTCTCGGCCGATCCGCCGATCCACTGGCTGTCACCGATGATGAGATCGCAGAGCTTGCCGTGGGAGTTCAGTTCGTTGAGGAAGCGGTCGGCATAACTCGTCCACGGAACGAATTCGAACTTCATCTGCGTGCCGGTTTTGGCGGTGAAATCCTTCGACAGCTCGACGAGCGCATTGGCGGGGTCCCAGGCGGCCCAGCACAGCGTCAGTTCATCGGCTTTGGCGAGATTGGGCAATGCCGACGACATGACGAATGCCGTGGCCAGCCCCAAAAGGGCTTTCGATGTTTTCTGCATAAGTTCCTCCCAGAACCAAGGGCCGGCTCCCCGCCGGCGTCGCATGTTCACCCACTTCAGAAAATGCTCACATGAACTCCTCAATCATCATGTTTAGCAATATGTTTAGTGAAAACTATTTTTATAAACATTGCAAGTCGCAATCGTTGCTGCAGTGCACAGATGTCGCGCCCATCCGGCAGCGACTTTCTGGGCGCAATCTTTTCCGCGAAATCGGGAAATTTCTCCGCAAGCGTACCAAAGCAGCGACATCTGGCCTCGCTGCGACATCGATCGCCCGATATGGATTGTGCGCCGCTCCTGTTTTTCCCCGGGGCGGATCAGGCTTGGCCTCGCTTCGGCGGGGCCTTTTTCTTGAATCCTTTCTGGGGATCGATGTCGGCCGCCGTCCGGCCCTATCGCGAATATTCCTGCGCAGTGCGAGATTTAGCCTTTCCGGCCGGCTGCAACGGGCGTATTCAGCCAGTGCGCGGCTTTCCATGTCCGCGCGCCTCCGCGCGGCAGATCTCCGATCGGCTTCCTTCCCGTTTCCCTGCCGCGTCATCCGGAATTTTCATTGGCAGATCGATGACCACGGCAGAGACGAGCGAGAACGGGCAAGAGGCGGCGAGCGGCCGCCAGGCGAAAATCGTGGCGCTGGTCGTTGCCGTTTCCTTCTTCATGCAGATCCTCGACGGCACGATCGTCACCACCTCGCTGCCGCAGATGGCGGCAAGCTTCGGCGTGCAGCCGGTGTCGATGAGCATCGGCATCACCGTCTACATGCTGACGATGGCCGCTTTCATTCCGCTGTCGGGCTGGCTCGGCGATCGGTTCGGCGCGCGCCGTATCTTCCTGATGTCGATTGCCGTTTTTACCGGGGCCTCGCTGTTCTGCGGGCTCTCTGGCAGCCTTGCGGAATTCGTGCTGTGGCGCGCCGTCCAGGGGGCGGGCAGTGCGCTGATGACGCCGGTCGGGCGCATCATCGTGCTCAAGAATGCCCGCAAGTCGGAACTGGTGCAGGCGATCGCGCTGATCACCTGGCCGGCGCTGACGGCGCCGGTGATCGGCCCGGTGCTCGGCGGCTTCATCACCACCTATGCCAGCTGGCACTGGAACTTCCTCATCAACATCCCGATCGGCATTCTCGGCATGGTGCTGGTGCTGCGCTTCGTGCCGGAGCAGCGCGAGAGCAATCCCGGCCGGCTGGATCTGGTGGGCTTCGTCCTCAGCGCTGCGGGATTGACCTTCCTGCTTGCCGCGTTGGAGCTTTCGGTCAAATGGGACGGCGGTCTCTTGCCGATCATTTCAATGCTGGCGGCGGGCATCGTGCTTTCGGTCATGGCGACTCGGCATTTTCTCGCCGTCGACAATCCACTGCTCGACCTTTCGGCCTTCCGCATCCAGACCTTTTCGATGTCGACGCTGTCGGCGGGCACGGCCTGCCGGATGGCCATCAACGCGACGCCGTTCCTACTGCCTCTGCTGTTCCAGCTCGGCTTCGGACTGAGCTCGATTGCCGCCGGCACCTATCTGCTCGTCTATTTCCTCGGCAATTTCAGCATGAAGGCGGTGACGACGCCGCTGCTGCGGTTCTTCGGCTTCCGCACCGTGCTCGGGGTCAATGGGTTGATCGCGGCGCTTTCGATTGTCGGCTGCGGCTTCCTTTCGCCGGCGACGCCGCCGTTTTTCATCCATGCGCTGCTTTTTCTCGCCGGCCTGTCGCGGTCGATGGAATTCACCGCGCTGAACACGCTGGCTTTTGCCGATATCGGCCCGGCGCAGCGAAGCTCGGCCTCGACGCTGTCGAGCATGCTGCAGCAGGTGTCGATGCTGCTCGGCGTGGCGGTGGCGGCGGCCGTGCTCAATATCGCCTCGGCTCTCAGGGGCGCCGACAATCCCGTTCTTGCCGATTTTCGCTGGGCTTTCGTCGTGGTCGGCGCGATCGGCATCGTCTCGTCGCTACGCTTCCTGCAATTGCCGGTGGAGGCGGGGGCGGAAGTATCCGGCCATCGGAAATTCCAGAAAAATTAGCTTGGCCTGCGGAACCAATCGGGCCACTCGGCGTTTATGGAACTTACTTCAGGGTTCTCGTTTCCCAGCCTCTTTCAACGGTTTCCATGGGATCCTCCCCAGGCCAGGGTCATGTTCTGAAAATGCCGGCTGCCCGACATCCTCTTCCGCGCCGCCTGCGACAAGAGCGAGGGATAACCGCTGTTTACCCCAGGCGGTCAATGCAATACGACATTGCCATGCGGACGACTCGGACGCTTGCGGGCGTTCGTCGCTCAGAGAGAACGCCGGGAGACGGAATGAGCAATTCTAGCGGCGATGCGGATGCCCTGATCCACATCCTCTATATCGACGACGACGAGGAGCTTGCCCTGCTGATGCAGAAGAACCTGCTCCGGCGCGGCTTTTCGGTGGAGTGGGCTGAGAATGGCGCTGCCGGCCTTGCGAGACTCGGCGAAGGCGGTATCGATGCCGTCGTGCTCGATCATGTCCTGGCTGACGAGACCGGCCTCGACATTTTGCCCTGCATTACGGCGATGCCGGATCATCCGCCGGTCATCTATGCGACGGGTTCGGACGATACCAGCATCGCGGTTGCGGCGCTGAAGGCCGGCGCCGATGACTACATGCTCAAGGAGATCTCAGCCGATTATTTCGACCTGCTGGCCGCTGCCCTCGAACAGGCGCTGGAGCGGGCGCGTTTTCGCCGCGAAACAGCGCAGGCTCAGGAGGTGATCCGCCAGCAGCGCGACCTTGCCGAGATGCTGCTTACCGAAGTCAACCACCGGATCGCCAACAGCCTCGGCCTGGTCGGCGCGCTAATCCGCATGCAGTCTTCGATGACCAAGGACCAGGTGGCGATCGATGCGCTGCATGAAACGCAGATGCGCATCAACGCCATCGCCAGCGTGCACCGCCGGCTCTACACCAACCGGCAGGTCGGCTCGGTGCAGGTCGACGAATATCTGAACAGCCTGCTCACCGAACTCGAAGCCTCGATGCGCGACGACAAGCGGCCACACCGCATCGTGCTCACTGCTGAGCCGGTCAATCTGGCGACCGACAAGGTGATCACGCTCGGGCTGATCGTCAGCGAGCTTGTCACCAATGCCTTCAAATATGCCTATCCGGATAGCGTGCCGGGCGAGATCCGCGTCCTCGTCGACCAAACGGACGAGACATTGCGCGTCATCGTCGAGGATGACGGCGCCGGTTTCGACCCGTCGAGCCCGGCCAGAGGAACCGGCCTCGGCACGCGCATTCTGACGGCCATGGCCGCGAGTTTGAAATCGGATTTCGCTTATGATCCCGGGCATGACGGCACCAAGGCGACATTGGTGTTTTCGTTGCATGAGGGGAAGTAGGGTTTGTGCAGCCTAAAGGCTTGCCGGCCGATCTTTTCTTGAAATGTTGTGCGCCCTGAAGCAGCTCCAGAGCGCGATGATCTGTTTACGGTCGACCCGCGGCGGGCTCGGGAAGAAGTCTGCCCCGCAGCAGCCAGATCCTGCCGGATACGATCTCGCGGTCGGATAGCCGTAAGCTATGCTATATCCGACACCTGTCGCCAAAGCCTGCTTTCTTTCGCTGCGCTCGGACGGCCTGTGCGGGACGTGACTCCTATCCATGCCTGCGCAACGATCGCTTTCAAAGCATACAGATATTACGTGATGCTACAGGCGCCGCTGCGACCCAGCTGCTAGTATTCCGGCTCCGAAGCCTCCTCCTGGGCGATTGCTGGATGCGTGAATGGCAAAGCGTAGCGTGGCTCTTTTTCTTCTTCTAACGAGTTGCGGGCATCCGGGCGGCGTGATGACACCCGTTTCAATTTCATCGACGCCGCCAACATCAAGGGTCGACATGCTGGTTGCGACCACGCGCGAGCCTTCCGGAAGCCCGGCCACACTCTTCAACGGCGAGCGCAGTTCCAAGCCACATCTGACCCAGATCTCCATTTCAATCCCGGCAAAGCGTGAAGCCGGCACGGTTCAGTGGCCTAAACGCCTTCCCCCCGATCCCGCCACCGACTTTGCCGTGACGAACGTTCAGCAGATCGACACCGTCGCGCAAGGCCGCGTCTGGTTCCGACAGCACGTGAACGGCGGGCATGCACTCGTCTTCATTCATGGCTTCAACAACACCTATGAGGATTCCGTCTTCCGGCTGGCGCAGATCGTGCACGACAGCAAGATGCAGGCGACGCCCGTCCTGTTCACCTGGCCGTCACGAGCGGAAATCACTGCCTACCAGTACGACAAGGAAAGTACGAACTATTCGCGCACGGCGCTGGAGCAGGCGCTTCGCACGCTGGCGGCCGATCCCAACGTCAAGGACATCACCGTCATGGCCCACTCTATGGGGACCTGGCTTGCCATGGAATCCCTGCGGCAGATGGGGATACGCGACGGTCACGTTAATTCGAAAATCCACAATGTCATCCTGGCCTCGCCCGACATCGACATTCAGGTCTTCGCCAAACAATATGTGGAGATGGGCGAACCGCGCCCGAAATTCACGATCTTCGTCTCCCAGGATGACAAGGCTCTTGCAGTCTCCAGCTTTCTCACCGGACGTGTATCCCGTCTCGGTGCGATCAACCCTGCTGAAGAGCCCTACCGCTCGAAACTGGAAAAGGCCGGCATCACCGCCATCGACCTGACGAAGGTGAAGACCAACGACAAGCTCAATCACGGCAAATTTGCGGAAAGTCCCGAGATTGTCCAACTCATCGGCCAGCGCCTTATGACCGGCCAGACCCTTACCGATTCCAAGGTCACGCTGGGCCAGGGCATTACAGCTGTCGTCGGCGGCACGGTGGCAAATATCGGCACTGTAGCGGCCACCGCCGTCGCGGCGCCGGTTGCGATCATCGAGCAGCCCGTCACGCGGAGGAGGCCGCCACGATCCGCCAACGAGACGCTCGACGGCGACCTGAAACAACAGACGCTGACGCAATGAGGAGTCTCAGGTTGAAATGGCTGCTTTCCTTCACCGCCGCCTTTTTCCTCGCATTGAGCGCTTTGGCACAAACGCCGCCGGTAAGCCCTCAGCAGAAGATCGACGAACTCGTGCGCCTGCTGCAGGATCCCGAGGTGAAAGTCTGGCTCGATAGCCGCAAGCAGGAGAGCGGATCCGCGCCATCCGTTTCAACGGCCGGCCATTCGGCCTTGGCCAGGTGGGAGGCCGGCGTGCGGGGGCGTGTGAACGCGATTCTGGCGGCGATCCCGGCGATTCCGGCAGAGGTGACGGCGGCGGCAAGGAGAGCAAGGCGCGAAGCTGCCGACAGAGGCTATGCGCCGGTATTCGTCATATTCGGCGGTCTGGTCGCCTTTGGTCTCGCCGCCGAGGCGGTGTATCGCAGGTTTGCCGCACGTCGCGAGGCATTGTTTGGCCGGCTTATCCCAGTCGGCATATTCGCCGGCGCGATGGGCATCGTCTTTTTCGCGGTCGAATGGCCGCCGCTCGCGCGAGTGACGCTCCTTGCCTATCTCTCAGCTTTCATCCTGTTTCGATTGGCGGCTGCACTCCTGTCCGCGGTAGCGATGGGCTCGTCGCTGCGGATGAGGCTATTGATCCTGTTCGGGCTCATCAGCTTTGCGAGCGCGACAGCAGCCGTCGGCGAGCCGCTCGGCGTTTCCCCTGAAGCCAGCGATGCAATCAGCTACTGCTTCTCCGTGATTGGGCTGCTTTTTGCCATCGAAGCCGTGTGGTCGATCTGGGAAGGAAGCCGCGCCTGGAAGGCGGCGCTAACGGCTTTCCTCGTCGTCCTGTGGCTCGTCTGGTGCCTCAATATGAAGGGCCTGTTCTGGATCGGCATCTACGCGCTGATATTGCCGGCGGTCCTGAATGCCGTCGGCCGCATGGCGCTGTCCTTCACCAGCGATCCCGGCAGCCTGCGCGGTATCCTGGTCGCCCGCGGTGCGCGCGCCGCAGTTATCGCGGTCGCCGTGGGATGGCTGGCGCTTGTCTGGCGTCTCAATCCAGACACGCTGGGTCGGCGCGACCCGATGATCGCGGCTCTGTTTTACGGCGGCTTGAAGAGCGTCCTGATCCTCGTGGTCGCCGACCTTCTTTGGCAAGTGGCGCGGGGTTGGATCGATCGAACGCTGCGTGTATCGACCAGCACGACATCGCTTGCGCCGGCCGACGCAGCCCGACGCGCGCGGTTTCGGACACTTCTCCCGATCCTTCGCAATGCATTGGCCGTTGCTGTCGCGGTCATGGCGGGGCTGATCGTGCTGGCGCAATTGGGTGTGCAGATCGGACCGCTGATCGCCGGAGCGGGCATCTTCGGGGTCGCCATCGGTTTCGGCTCGCAGACTTTGGTCAAAGACGTGATCAACGGTGTCTTCTACATGCTCGACGACGCCTTCCGTGTGGGTGAATACATCCAGGCCAAGGACTACAAGGGGACGGTGGAGAGCTTCAGCCTGCGCTCGGTGCGTTTGCGCCATCATCGCGGCCCGGTGTTCACGGTGCCGTTCAGCGAATTGGGTGCCGTCGAGAACATGAGCCGGGACTGGGTGATCGACAAGTTCAGGATCACCGTCGGATTCGATACCGACATAGACAAGGCGCGCAAGCTGACCAAGAAGGTCGGAGCCGATCTGATGGAAGATCCGGAACTCGGCCAGCACTTCATCGAGCCGCTGAAAATGAAGGGCGTCGAGCAGTTCGGCGACTACGGCATCGTGTTGAGCTTCGCCATGACCACGGTTCCGGGCATGCAGACTTATATCCGTCGCAAAGCCTATGCCAAGATTCGCGAGTTGTTCCTGGCCAACGGCATCGCATTCGCGCAGCCAACGGTGCAAGTCGGAGGCGACGACAAGGGTGGCGGCGCGGCGGCCGCTCAAGCGATCCTTGCGCAGCAGGCGGCAAAATCGGCGACGCCGGCGAAGTGACCTCGCCGGCCACGGCAGATGAAAGGATACTCCAACACGTTCAATCGTCGCATTGTGCTTTCCGAAAATCGATTCCGATTTTCGGGCCGATGCGCTAAGGTTTCAGATCATAGGCCTGCTGAGACGCACGAAGCTCCACCAGCGTCTTGCCGACGCAGCTGCCGCCGCCGGCGCCGCCGATCGCCTTTGCCTGTCCATCGAGCGTGATCGTGCCGGCGATCCGGTCGGATGCGACATAGGTCGCCACGCCGTCTTGCGAGACACGCGATATGTAAAAGGCATGGTAGGTTTCGTTGTACTTGCAATGGATGACCAACGGAAACTGAGAGAAGGGATCATCCTCGGCATGGACGGCGTGCAGTGGAAAAGCTGCGACCAGAGTCGGCGCGGCGACCAGGCCCGCAAGAGCTCTTCTGGCCAATGCGATCGATTTTCGGCGGGACGCATGTGTCATGGTTCAATCCTCTATCGTAGCCTGCAGCGCCGCGCGTATCGTCAGATTCGCAAAGACCGCTGTCACACTCTGCATTGCTAAATCGTCAAGGCGACGAGCGCATCGCGATCGAGAAGCCGTACAATCCGTTGTGATTTGCCGGCAAGACGAAGGATGCGTTTCTCCCGGAGCTTCGTAAAAGAGCGGGCAACCGTTTCGACCGTCAGCCCGAGATAGTCGGCAATATCGCTGCGAGACATCATCATATCGAATTCCGGATCCTCGGGATGGCGGTCGGCCATCTCCTGAACGAAGGCTGCAAGGCGCTTCAAGGCGCTTTGCTCGCTGATGATGAGTTGTTTGCATTGCGCCTTTGCCAGGTTCGTCAGGGCAATGTGCAAAAGATCGATGGGGACGACCGCGTCCTGATTGGTGCGAAACGGCCTTACGCGCGTTTCGCAAATGGCCTCTGCAAAATCGGTCCGGACATTCCCGTTTTCGAGCCCGAACCATTCGCCCTTGCCGCAGAAGGATAGGATATGCCGCTGGCCGCTCGACGTCAGGCGGTAAATCCGCACGGCGCCTGCTTCGACCTGGTAGATGGCAAGGGCATATTCGCCTTCGCTGTAGATCGTTTCGTCGGCGCTGAGTTTGATCGACTGATCTTTGGCTGTTGCGGAAACCGTTCCATGGTGGTGGCCGGGAACCGTTGTGTATTTTCCGATCGCGTGACCCTGGAACATGTGCGTCGTCCCCCATCCGCGTTCAGCATAAGCAATCGCTGCGTGCCTCGGTATTCGAGATACCCCTTACGTATTGCTACGGAAGCACGCGACCGCCGATGGGTGTATAATGCTTCCACCCCTTGAGAGTGATACGGCGGTATCGCGGGAGGTCTAGATGGCACCGGAAGAGGGAGGGGGCAGCCAGGCACGTCAAGATACCGAAAGCGTTCGCGCGCAGCTTGATCGTATACTCGCAAGCCCGGAATTTCTTGCGCCTGAACGCGGGCGCCGCTTCCTGCAATATATTGTGGAAGAGACGCTTGAAGGCCACGCCGGACAGCTCAAGGCTTTTACGATTGCACAGGCCGTGTTCGGCCGCGATGCCTCCTTCGATGCACAGAACGATCCGGTTGTCCGTATCGAAGCCGGGCGGATCCGTCGCGCCCTTGAACGATACTATCTCGTCTGCGGAAGCAGCGACCCGATACAAATCACCATTCCCAAAGGGGGCTATGCTCCACATTTTTCAAGCGATGAAGACACCTCGAACGTCGAGGCCGCCGATGCGCCAAATCGGGAGAACAGGCACCGCCATCCCGGGCATCAGCGATCGATGCGATATCGCGATCTTCTCCTGCCGATCGGCATTCCCGCGCTCTTCGGCGCAATGGCGGTACTCGCCCTCATCCGCCCGCTCGAATCCTACCTGTCGCCGCCGAAAACGCCGCCGGCTGCCGTCTCGACGTTGAAAAGCAAAACCAGGATTGTTGTCGAACCCTTCGCAGCCCTCGGCGGTACTGCGCGCGGCGCGGATTTTGCCAAGGGGCTGGCCGATCAGCTGATCGCCAAGCTCATGAAAGTGGACAACCTCGTCGTGCTTGCTCCCGATCGATCCGGGATGGAGACGACCGGCTCGCTGTTCAATCTGCAGGGAAGCATCCTTGTCGAGGGCACAGTCCTGCATCTGCATGTCCGCCTGATCAACGGCGCCGACGGCACGGTCGTCTGGGCAAATCAATATGATCGCGAGTTGCGCGATCAAACCATTCTCGATGTCGAGGACGAAATTGCCGCTCAAATCGTTATGGAAATTTCAAGCAACCAGAAACTGAGCGGCGCAGATCCGATTCCATAGCCGCATAGCAAGCGACCGCCTTCCCATCGCCGGCGGGACCGTCCATCCGGATCGTTCGTGCCATTATCCTCCCGATGGCAGGTCGACGGCCACCCCTGCGGCGCGCAGGCCGGCAAAGAACCTTTCCTGATCCGCCGGGCGCTGCAAGCGCAGCGAAACCTCCTGGCGGATGTTCGTCATCAATGCCGGCGCGTGGGACTGGAGCCAATCCTGCTCCAACTTGGCGTCCTCCATCTTCCCCGCGGCTCCGAGAATGGACAGCAAGGCAAGGCGGCGCATGGGGTTGCCGTCGAGATCCGATATTCGCGACCATTGTTCTGCCGCTTCGATATCGCCTCTCATAAATGCGCACATCGCCATACCCGCCTCGTAATAGCCACTGGGGCCGGCATTTTTGTCAAGCGCGATCGATATCAACTCGCAACCCGATTGCCATTTGCCCGACATCGCCAATCGCAAGCCGTACTCGCCCGCAACTTCCACATCGTCGGGATCTGCGCCATAGGCCGCCGTCCCGGCCGCCAGCGCCTTGTCGATATCTCCACGGAAGAAGTTCACCAGCATAACGGCGCGAAGCACGCGGGGATTATCCGGCGCCAGCGATTCCGCCCGCTGCGCCGAAGCCGTTGCCAATTCGAGGGGCTTGGCCGAAGATGGTGTGCCGAGCCTGTAGCGAAATCTGATTTCGTCAAGATAGACCAGGGACAAGAGCGCCCATGACGTCGCATTATCGGGGGTGCGCCGGATAGCCTGTTGCAGGCACTCGCGCACCGCGCCATGACTTTGCGAAGTCATCGCCTGGAGATAGCTATAGTAGGCCGGGATACAGGCACGGGCATCCTGGTCTGCCTTCTGCGCCGCCTGCGCGATCATGGCTGTTTCGGCCTGAAAGATGGCGCCGTGGGGCTGCGCTATCGCACCGGCGATTTGCCGGGCAACATTTGTTTGAATCCAGAGCTTGTTCTGAGCGCGAAGATCGGCATCGAAATTATTGGCCCAGATGACGGCCCCGTCTGCCCGACGCACCAGCCTGGCAACGGAGCGCAACCGGCTTCCATCCGTCTGGACGTTGCCCTGAAGCGCGTAGTCGGCAGCAGCGGCATGATCACCCGGCGGCGGATCGGCGACCACGACGATGTCTTCGAGCTGGGCAAGCTGGCCGATAACATCGTCTCTCAGGCCGCGGGCGATATCCGAATTGGAATCGACGGAGTTGCTCTCTGCAAAAACCTCGACAGCTACCGTCGGCGGGGAGGTATGTTTATGCGTCGGCAATGGTCTGATCGGGGCACTTCCCGCCACAAGAAATGCCGATGCAAGGGCGAGAAGAAGAAGAATGGCCAGCAGACCGGTTCCGAGACCACGAGCAATCGGCGGCGGACGGCGCGCCTCATGAGGTGAATGATCTTGATCAGCAAATTCTCCGATCCGCGGATTTTCCGGGTCTTTTTCGGGCCGAGCCGGCATTGGCGCGTCGCGGGTATATTCGAAATGCGGCACGTATCCGCCTTTCGGCACCGTAATAATGACGTCATCCGCCTGGCCTGCGACGAGATAATAACGTTCCAGGGCCTTTCGTATTCGGCCCGCCTCGATCCTGACGACTGGATCATTCTGCGGGTCGAATGACGCTTCCCGACCAAAAACCATATTTGCGATGGTAAATGCCTTCAGGAAACCTGATCGACCAGCGAGCGTCTCGCTGACAACAAATTCCAAAAAATTTCGCCCGCGCTTCGGCGCGTGAAATTCTTCACTTGCGAGAATTCGCTCGACTTGCCGGCAGATTTCCTCAGCCGTCGGTCCAAGACTGCTGAATACATCGATCTTTGTTGCGTTTCTCATGATCGCCCCTACGACAAGATCACGCAATTATATAAGCGTCTTCTAAAGCATCATATCTGAGGAGCGTCCAGTTGCAAGCACCGCTTTTCGAATTATCGCGCGCAGGCTGGCCAGGTGTTGGCCGGTGAGATCCGTCCGGATTCGGTCGACCGCTCGACCGCGTCGATGGCGATGGCCATGCGCATGAGCTCTGCAAGATTGCGAGCTCCCATCTTGGCCATGACATTGGCGCGGTGGACCTCCACCGTGCGCGAGCTGATGCCGAGATGATAGGCGATCATCTTGTTCTGCAGACCATCGAGCACGCCGATCAGAACCTGATGTTCGCGGTCCGTGAGCTGACGAACTCGTGCCGCGACGCTTTCGGAATCGGCGATTGCGCTGCCTGGACGCCTTTGTCCCATTGCCAGATTGATCGCCGCGATCAGTGCTTCCTCCCTGAGAGGCTTTTCGAGGAAATCCGACGCTCCCGCCTTCATCGCCTGAACGGCTGCAGCGATATCGCCCTGGCCGGTAATGACGATCGCCGGAACGTCTACGCCGAACCGGCGCAGACGTTGGAGCAATTCGATGCCGTTGACATCAGGCATGCGCAGATCCGTCACAAGGCAGTTTCGGCCCGAAAGCGGCAGAATATCCAGAAATGCTTTTGCGCAACTATGTGCTCGCACGGCAAACCCTGCCGATACCAGCAAGAATGTCAAAGATCGTCTCAATACCTCCTCGTCATCGACGAGATGGATCGTAAGGTCGTTCGTCATCGATTTCTGTCTCCACCAGCGGAAGCGAGAACGAGAAGACTGAACCATTCTCTGTTCTTCTACGCGCGCCTATTCGGCCTCCATGCGCCTCGACAATGCGCTTGGACAATGCCAAGCCCATGCCAAGGCCATGCGGCTTGCCGGTCACGAAAGGACGAAACAACGACTCTTCCATTTCGGCTGCAATCCCGCAGCCATTGTCGGACACGTCGACAATGACATACGAGGAATTGTCTTTTGTCCGGATCGTAATCAAGGGCTGCTCGACACACTCGGTCGCCTCCAAGGCGTTGCGAACGAGGTTCGTGAGCACTTGCACGATCTGAACGCGGTTTCCAAGGATGGTGTTCTTCACTGCTTCGAGCCGAAAGTCGGTGTGAAGGTCTTTTCGCCGCGACCCAATGAGTGCGAGCCTTGTCGCCCTATGGATCAGTTCGTGCATCGCCTCCGGTTTCCTCTCGGAAGCGCCACGCTCGACGAATTCTCTCACGTTCTGGACGATACTTCCTGCCCAGAGCGCTTGCTGCGTAATTTCCAGCAGCGCTTCGTGAAGCTCTTCACCGCGCCGGCGACGCTTGCCCATGACAAGGCGCCCGCACCCCTCTGAATAGGCCGCGATAGACGACAGCGGCTGGGAAAGCTCATGGGCAAGAGTGGACGCCATCTCCCCCAGCTCAGTCATTCTTGCAAGCCGGGCAATCTCTTGCTGCAGCTCCTGAACTTGCTGCAAGGTCTCGCGTTCGGTTCGAAAGTCCTCAAAAATCGCCGCAGTGAAGACGCCTTTTTCATCATCCTTCCTGATAATGGTAAGTGCGGTCGGAAATTGAACTCCGCTCTTGGTGATCGCTAGACCGGCACGCACCGCCCCGTGGTCTGCCCAGCGCCCATTCAATCGAACATTCGGCGTCGGATGCCAGACGAGGCCGATCTTTCGGCCCATCAATTCACGCTCTTCATAACCGAACATGGCAATCGCAGCCTTGTTGCAGCCGGAAATTCTATGGCGGCCATCGATAAAAAACACGGCGTCCGGCATGTGTTCGTGGAGTTGCCGGATCCAGTCCATCCGCAGCCCGTCGTTTCCTTCGCGCAAGGCGCGCACCGGCTCGTGAGACACCACCTGCGACGTCCCGGATCGGACTTGTCCTGCGACGACTGCGACGGTGGAACTGGCTTCGGCGACGACGCGCGGCGGCGCCATCTTGATGGACATGATGGTCTCCTCCGTCCATTGAGAAGTCTTGGCCCATGGACCGTCTTTCCTCCAGAATGAGGTCACAATACCACCATTGGGCGGGTAATCCGTGTAGTATCGCGTAGCCTCTATTGGTCTTGCTCCGCGAACCTTCGGCGCAAACCCATAGCGCGTCGTCCGACTTCGTCGCCATTGATCCGGCTCAATGCCTCCGTCTCATTGTTCCACTATGGTGAGAAACAGCGGGCAAGTGGCCGGGCCGCCCGTGGGCGGGCGAGCCGCAAGGAATATCGGCGATCGAGAGATGGCCAAAGCTCGTCGGATCTATTTCCGCAGACAAGACCCACACTTGCCGGCTGATTGCCGGTCAGGCCAAAACCTGCCGGTTGGATGATTGGTGTGCCGGAATGACAACCTCGTGTCCGGTTGACCCGGTGGATCGTCGGGAGGGTTTGGTAATGTGGCGATTGCCAGTCGAAGCTCCATTCGAACAGGATATAGAGCTCGCCGTCATCGACGACGAAGGCGTGCATGCCCTGGTTTTCCCCTGCCAGCGTCTCCCCGACGGCTGGATCAATGCGGTGACCGGCGACGCGCTCGACATTCATCCCACCCATTGGCGCCTATGGCAAATCCATCGCTGCGATGTTCCGGGTCTTCAATGACCTCTCGCCCCAAAGCGGCGGAAGGACCGCAACATACTGTGCCGTGGATTGTCTGCGATCAATGACACGACCGATCGGGCCGAAATAGTCTGCTTTTCGAAGGACGGCCGACGCGGCCGCGATCTGGAAAGCCGGAAGGAGGACCATATGCGTGGTTTCGGGGTTCACTCGGAGGTCGGGAAATTGAGAACCGTCATGGTTTGCAGACCGTCGTTGGCTCATCAGCGACTGACACCTGCTAACTGCCATGATCTGCTTTTTGACGATGTCCTATGGGTACATGAGGCTCAGAAAGATCATTTTGATTTTGTGCTGAAGATGCAGGAACGGGGCGTTGAAGTTCTCGAGCTCCACGACTTGCTCGGCCAGGCGCTTGCCAACAAACAGGCGCGCGATTTCGTATTGGACCGGCGCATTACTCCGAATGTGCTCGGCTCGCAGATCGCCGAGGCGATGCGACCGTGGCTTGACGAAATGCCCCCCACGCAGCTTGCCGCATTCATGATCGGCGGCATCGCAATCTCCGACCTGCCTGAGGTCAAGGCGAAGTCGCTGATGCTCAGCGCCTTGCCGGAGACGGATTTCGTCATCCCGCCGATTCCGAACACCCTGTTCCAGCGCGACCCCTCTTGCTGGATCTACGGCGGCGTGACCTGCAACCCGATGTTCTGGCCGGCAAGACGCGCCGAAACGCTGATCCAGCGTGCGATCTACAAGTTTCATCCGATCTTCCTCGGCGGTGATTTCCAGATCTGGTGGGGCGATTCAGACAATCAGTTCGCCAACGCCTCGATGGAGGGAGGCGACGTCATGCCGATCGGCAACGGCACCGTCCTGATCGGCATGGGCGAGCGTACGACCTATCAGGCCGTCGGTCAGGTGGCGCAGGCGCTGTTCAGGAGCAAGGCCGCGAAGAGGGTGATCGGCTGCCTGATGCCGAAGAGCCGCGCGGCAATGCACCTGGATACCGTTTTCAGCTTTTGCGATCGCGATGTCGTCACGCTGTTTGCCGAGGTCGTCGACCAGGTCCGCTGCTACAGCATGTATCCGAAAGACGACGACGGCACGTTCGAGATTCATCCTGAAACTCGACCAATGCTCGATGTCGTCAGCGAGGCGCTCGACTTGCCGCGATTGCGCACCGTCGAAACCGGCGGCAATTCCTACCAGGCCGAGCGCGAACAATGGGATGACGGCAACAATGTCGTCGCGCTCGAGCCCGGCGTCGTCGTCGCCTACGACCGCAACACCTACACGAATACGCTTCTGCGGAAGGCGGGGATCGAGGTCGTCACCATTCGCGGCGCCGAACTCGGCCGTGGCCGCGGTGGCGGGCACTGCATGACATGTCCCATCTGGCGCGACCCTGCTTACTGACGTTTCCATCCACGAAACAGGCTGACGGAGCAAGACCATGAGTTTCAATCTGCGCAATCGATCGCTTCTGACCGTGCAGGACTATACACCGCGGGAATTCCGTTACCTCCTCGATCTCGCCCGCGATCTGAAGCGGGCCAAATATGCCCGCACCGAGCAGGAACACCTGAAAGGCAAGGAGATCTGCCTGATTTTCGAGAAAACCTCGACGCGAACGAGGTGCGCCTTCGAAGTCGCCTGCTCGGATCAGGGCGCCAACGTCACCTATCTCGATCCGTCCGGCTCGCAGATCGGGCATAAGGAATCCTTCAAGGATACGGCGCGAGTGCTCGGCCGCATGTATGATGCCATCGAATATCGCGGCTCGGCGCAGAAGGGCGTTGAGACGCTGGCACGTTATGCCGGGGTGCCGGTCTATAACGGCCTGACGGACGAATATCATCCGACACAGATGATTGCCGACGTCATGACCATGCGCGAACATAGCGACAAACCGGTCGCCCAGATCAAATATGCCTATGTCGGCGACACCCGCTCGAACATGGGGCATTCGCTGTTGATCGTCGGCTGCCTGCTCGGCATGGACGTGCGTATCTGCGGCCCGAGATCGCTGTGGCCTTCGGAAGAATATATGAAGATCGCCAGGGATCTTCAGCAGGCCTCGGGCGCTCGCCTGCTGGTCACCGAAGATCCGAAGGAGGCGGTCAAAGACGTCGATTTCATCCATACGGACGTCTGGGTCTCGATGGGCGAGCCGAAGGAGGTCTGGCGCGAACGCATCAAGCTGCTCACGCCCTATCAGGTCAATCAGGAACTGATGAAGGCGACCGGCAATCCGCAGACCAAGTTCATGCACTGCCTGCCGGCATTCCACGACACCGAAACCACGCTCGGCAAACAGATCGCCGAAGATTACGGCATGGACAATGGACTTGAAGTCACCAACGACGTCTTCGAGTCCGAGGCCAATGTCGCCTTCGAGCAGGCGGAGAACCGTCTGCACACGATCAAGGCCCTGCTTGTCGCGACCCTGGGAGATTGACATGCGTGTGGTGATTGCGCTTGGCGGCAATGCGCTTCTGCGGCGCGGGGAAGCCATGACCGCCGATACCCAGAGACGGAACGCGCGCGTCGCGGCTGAGGCGATCGCGCCATTGGCGGCCGAACATGAGATCGTCGTCACCCACGGCAACGGGCCGCAGGTGGGGCTGCTTGCGCTGCAGGGGGCGGCCTACAAACCCGAGGAAGCCTATCCGCTCGATGTTCTCGGCGCCGAGACCGAGGGCATGATCGGTTACATGCTGGAACAGGAACTCGGCAATCTCTTGCCGTTCGAGCAACCTTTGGCCACGCTGCTGACCATGGTGGAGGTCGATGCCGCCGATCCGGGCTTCCAGAACCCCACGAAGTTCGTCGGCCCCGTCTATGAGAAAGCCGAGGCTGACCGGATCGCCAAGGAAAAGGGCTGGGTTTTCAAGCAGGATGGCGAAAAATGGCGGCGTGTCGTCGCCTCGCCGGCGCCCAAACGCATCTTCGAGATCCGCCCGGTCCGATGGCTGCTGGAACAGCGCACCATCGTCATCTGTGCGGGTGGCGGCGGCATTCCGACAATGTACGAAAAGGGCCACGACCGGAAGCTGATCGGTGTCGAAGCGGTGATCGACAAGGATCTGTGCTCGGAGCTGCTGGCGCGCGAGCTCCGAGCCGATCTCCTGATCATGGCGACGGATGCCGAGGCCGTCTACACCGATTGGGGCAAGCCGTCCCAGAAGGCGATCCATCAGGCCCGTCCCGACGATTTCAAGCAGTTTTCCTTCCCGGCCGGGTCGATGGGCCCGAAGATCGATGCCGCCTGCCATTTTGCGCGGGCCGGTGGCAAGACCGCGGCCATCGGATCGCTTGCCGACATTGCGGGAATGGTGCGCGGCGAACGCGGAACGATCATCAATGAAAATTTTGCCGGCCTGAGCTGGCACAGCTGACCGCCCGATCTTTCAAGCAAACTTATCCTGAGAGGGCAGGGGGCGCGATACCGCGCCCCCTGCTGCCGTCTCCTTGTCTGTGGCGCCAGTCGCATTTCGTTTTTGCCAGACATAGACCGGGATGCCGAGCATCAACAGCACGAGGCCGTATAGCACCGGTTCGGCGCCGGAGCCGTAGAGGGTGAAGATTGCAAAGACGAAGGCGATGATCTCGATTGCGCTCACCCGTGGCATTCGCCCATGGGCGGCACCAGCAACGAGGGTTCCGGCAAGCGAGCAGAAGGCATAGGGAATGACGGCGGCCATGGTGCTCAGACCGACCATGAGCCGGTAGGCCGCCGCGAAACCTTCGGAGCCGATCGCCTGGACAAGAACCAAAAGCGTTGCGAACGAGGCTGAGATGATCATGCCCCATGCCGGCACGCCGCGCGCGGAGAGCCGCGCAAAAAGCGGCGGAAACAGCCCGTCCCGGGCAGCAGCCATCGGGACTTGCCCCATCAGCAGAGTCCAGCCGTTGAGAGCGCCGATCGAGGAGAGCAGCACGGCAATCGAGATCGCCAGCTCGCCGGGCCGTCCCCACATGATCCCCGCGGCCTGGGAGAATGGCGCAACCGAGCGAACGAGCTGTTCGCGCGGCAGGAGGCCCATCACGACAATGGTGCCCAGGACATAGAGGGCGGCGGCGATCGAGATCCCAAGCACGGTCGAACGGGGGATGGTGCGCTCGGCATTCTCGACATCGCCTGCAGGCACGGTCGCCGATTCCAGCCCCAGATAGGCAAACATCGTCAGCGGCGCCAGCGTTGCGACCGACTGCAGCAGCGATTGTCCGCTCGGATTGAATTCGGAGAAATGCGAGGTGTCGATGAAGAGAAGGCCGATGATGGCGACGGCGCCGAAGGGAAGCAGCTTGGCATAGGTGGTGACCTGCGCGAAGACACCCGCCGCATGGACGCCGCGAAGATTGACGAGCACGATCGCCCAGATCACGCCAAGCGTCAGCACGGTCGCGGCGAAGCGGTTGCCGAGAGCAGGGAAGAGATCGACCATGACGCCGGCAAAGGCAATGGCGATGACCGGCAGCGACGTCCAGATGGAAATCCAGTAGCCCCAGGCAATCAGGAAGCCGGCGAAATCGCCATAGGCGAGCCTCGTATATGCATAGGGGCCGCCGACAGCGGGCACGAGGCGCGCCAGGCGCGCAAAGGTGAGGCCGAGGCAGATCGCGCCGGCGCCCATGACGATCCAGACGATAATCGCAAGGTTGCCATAGGGCGCGACTGCGGCCGGCGAAAGATAAAAGCCCGACCCCACCATGTTTCCCACCACGATGGCGGTGCAGGCAGCAAGTCCGAGGCTCTTGCCATTTGGCGACGTTGTCATGGTCCCCTCCCGATAAACATCCTTTCCGACGCCGATATCGCCTCGGACATCTGTTCCCGGACGCAATCTTCCTCCCAAAGAACAGATGCCGCAATCCGGTTCAATGCGTAGTGGGCGACGGTCTGAAAGCATCAGAAAATATGCGGGCCATCGGCAATGTACCTGCTTGAACAGCATTGATCGTACTCAATGCTTGGCGTCGGTGCATGAGCTATCTTCGACACCGAACGTCATTTAGTTCTCGGGAGTAAGAGCGATGAAGATGGCCATGATCATTGGACTTGCCGTATTCACTGCCGCCGCCGGAATTGCTCCGGTCGAGGCCCAGCAGAATCGACGCGAATATCGGAGAATGAACTGGAGCGAAAATCTGCCCGAGGCGGTGAGAACCTATCACGACAGACGATTCACGATCGTTAGCTACAGGATGGCGGATTTTTCGGAGACAGGCTCACACCCTAAGCAGGGAAGTGAAGAACATGTCAAAGCCATCAGAGACGCAATTCGCGCGAACAAATGGCTTGCGGCCCAGCTCAAGGCCAAGAAGCTTACCGCGAACGACATCGAATGGGTCTCGCGGGCACGCAACGGCAATATGACCTTCTATACAAAATGAGCGGCATTTGTGCCGGGTAAATTTCAGGCTGGGGCGGCCGCGCGGCCTTCCCTGCGCGCCCACCGCATGATTGGCTGGTTGCCATGGCGCGGCTGCGGCCGGCAATGGAAAAAGCGGGCCTACTCCGTCTCACACTTCGTCTCACCTTCACGACCAGCATAAAACGATTGGAACGAAAGGTGTCGGAGGCGGGGACAATGATGTTAGGCGAGCAGGGATTTCTCAGGATCTCGATCGCGGCGACGGTTGTGGTCGCTACGCTCGGCGTGGTTTTCGGCATCCTTTCCGGATCGTTCTCCATCGCCTTCGACGGCGTTTATTCGCTGGCCGATGCGGCGATGACCGGGCTTGCGCTCTGGGTTTCCAGCCTCATCATACAATCGACCCAGAGCGACGCGCAGTCGGGCAGAATCCGAAACCGCTTTACCATGGGCTTCTGGCATCTGGAGCCCATCGTGCTGATGCTCAATGGCTGCCTGCTGATGACGGTCGCCGTCTATGCACTGATCAGCGCGATCATCAGCATCCTGAACGGCGGCCACGAACTGCAATTCGGCATGGCGGTCGCCTATTCCGCGGCGACCCTGCTTGTCTGCGCCGCCATGGCTTTCCTTGGCGTCAGGCTGAATGCCGGCATCAAATCCGATTTCATCTCGCTCGACATCAAGGCGTGGATCATGTCCGGCGGCATCGCGTTAGCGCTGCTGATTGCATTTCTGATCGGCATGGCTGTGCAGGCGACGCCCGTCGCATGGGTCGCCAGCTATATGGATCCCGCGGTTCTGGCGCTGGTCTGCCTGGTCATGATCCCGCTTCCGATCGGCACTGTCCGGAAGGCGTTGAGCGAGATCCTGCTGATCGCCCCTGTCGATCTCCAGGAGCATGTCGACCGCGTCGCCTCGGAAACGGTTCGCCGCCTCGGCTTCCTTTCGCACCGCGCCTATGTCGCCCGGGTCGGCCGCGCAATGCAGATCGAACTCTACTTCATCGTACCGGAAGGGCTTCCGGCAAAGACGGTAGAGGAATGGGACGCACTCCGCGACGAGATAGGGGCCTCGATCGGAGACGAGAGCGCCAATCGCTGGCTGACGATCGCCTTCACGGCCGACGCGGAATGGGCGGAATAGGCGGAATAGGCGGAATAGGCGACGTCAGCGTTCCCATCGATATCGAAATCCTTTGCCTCAGGTTGATTGCAATCAACGACGGTGCATCACCCGTCATGTACGATCCCTCCAGCTGAGATACGCTTCGCTGCAGAGCGGCCACGGCCTTTGACTCTCGGTTTCCGGAGGAACGCATGGAATTCCAGATGGCATTTCCGATAGCCGTTATCGACGAAGACTTTGATGGCAAGAGCGCCGCAGGACGCGGCATGCGCGATCTGGCGGCCGCAATCGAAAAGGAAGGCTTCCGGATCGTCTCCGGCGTTTCCTACGAGGATGCGCGGCGCCTCGTGCATATCTTCAACACCGAATCCTGCTGGCTGGTATCCGTCGACGGGAGCGAGGACAAGACCACGCGCTGGCAGCTGTTGGGAGAGGTATTGGCCGCCAAGCGGCAGAGGAACGACCGCCTGCCGATTTTCCTCTTCGGCGACGAAACGACCGCGGAAGACGTCCCGGCCGGGGTGCTTCGCCACGCCAACGCCTTCTTCCGGCTGTTCGAGGATACGGCGGAATTCATGGCGCGCGCCATCGCGCAGGCTGCGCGCAACTATCTCGACCGGCTGCCGCCGCCGATGTTCAAGGCGCTGATGGACTATACGCTCGAGGGCGCCTATTCCTGGCATACGCCCGGCCATGGGGGTGGTGTCGCTTTCCGCAAGAGCCCCGTCGGCCAGCTCTTCTATACTTTCTTCGGTGAAAACACGCTGCGATCCGATATCTCCGTATCGGTCGGCAGCGTCGGTTCGCTCCTGGATCATGTCGGGCCGATCGCCGAGGGCGAGCGCAATGCCGCACGCATCTTCGGCACCGACGAGACGCTATTTGTGGTCGGCGGCACGTCGACGGCAAACAAGATCGTATGGCATGGCATGGTGGGGCGCGGCGATCTGGTGCTGTGCGACCGCAACTGCCACAAGTCGATCCTGCACTCGCTGATCATGACGGGCGCAACTCCGATATATCTCACGCCGTCGCGCAACGGGCTCGGCATCATCGGCCCGATCTCGAAGGATCAGTTCACCCCGGAATCGATTGCTCGCAAGATTGCCGCAAGCCCCTTTGCCGGGCAGACGAGCGGCAAGGTCCGGTTGATGGTTATCACCAACTCGACCTATGACGGGCTTTGCTACAATGTCGATGCGATCAAGGCATCGCTCGGCGACGCAGTCGAAGTGCTGCATTTCGACGAGGCCTGGTACGCCTATGCCAATTTCCACGAATTCTACGATGGCTTCCACGGCATCTCGTCGAACCAGCCCACCCGATCGCAGAACGCCATCACCTTTGCCACGCACTCGACGCACAAGCTGCTGGCGGCCCTTTCGCAGGCATCGATGATCCATATCCAGCATGCCGAGAACAAACGTCTCGACGTCACCCGCTTCAACGAAGCCTTCATGATGCACACCTCGACCTCGCCGCAATATGGCATCATCGCTTCCTGCGATGTCGCCGCCGCGATGATGGAACAGCCGGCCGGGCGTGCACTGGTGCAGGAGACGATCGACGAGGCGATCAGCTTCCGCCGGGCGATGAACGCGGTGAGGCAACAGACGGAAGGCAGCTGGTGGTTCGACGTCTGGGAGCCGACGGTCGCCGAGCAGACGCCGACTGATATCCACGCCGACTGGGTTCTGAAGCCGGATGATGCCTGGCATGGGTTTACCGGCCTTGCCGAAAACCACGTCATGGTCGACCCGATCAAAGTCACCATTCTGTCGCCGGGCCTGTCGGCAAGCGGAGCGATGGACGAGCATGGGATACCGGCGGCCGTCATCACCAAGTTCCTGTCCTCCCGACGCATAGAAATCGAAAAGACCGGCCTCTATTCCTTCCTGGTGCTTTTCTCGATGGGCATCACCCGCGGCAAGTGGAGCACGCTCGTTACCGAGCTCCTGAATTTCAAGGATCTCTATGACGTCAATGCGCCATTG
Organism: Rhizobium anhuiense bv. trifolii; assembly: GCF_024346605.1. Lineage (NCBI taxonomy): Bacteria > Pseudomonadati > Pseudomonadota > Alphaproteobacteria > Hyphomicrobiales > Rhizobiaceae > Rhizobium > Rhizobium anhuiense. The sequence goes on along the minus strand of NZ_CP098803.1, from coordinate 3,070,546 downwards.
ACCCGCGCGCTGCCGGCACTCGCTGCATCCCATCCTGAAGCCTATGGCGGCATGGGGCTCAAAGACCTCTGCGAACAGATCCATGCGATCTACCGCAAGGACGATGTGCCGAAGGCGCAGCGCGAGATGTACACCGTCTTGCCCGAAATGGCGTTGCGTCCCGCCGACGCCTATGACCGGCTGGTCAAGGGGCGGATCGAGAGCGTCGAGATCGACAATCTCATGAACCGCATCCTCGCCGTGATGATCGTACCCTATCCGCCGGGTATCCCGCTGATCATGCCGGGCGAGCGGATCACCCAGTCGATAAAATCCATTCAGGACTATCTGCTTTACGCCCGTGATTTCGACCGGAAGTTCCCCGGTTTCGAGACGGATATCCACGGCCTTCGATTCTTGCCCGGTGACGGCGGTCGCCGCTATCTTGTCGATTGCATTGCAGAGGAGGGGCAGGAATGATCCCGCGCGATGTGAAGTCTCCGACGGTCGCCATACCGTTTCACAAGATGCTGAAGATCGTGGCCGTCATCGACCGCGACAATTCTCAGGCCCAGGAACTGGTGGCACAGATCACCGCCCAGGGTTTCCAGGTGGAGCTGCGCCACGACTATTCCGCTGATGTATCTGAGGATGCTGACGTCGGCGCCTATATCGGCTCGGTCGAGGGCGGCAAGCTGCCGGCGGCACGTAACTTTCTTCGCTCGGTCAGGGATATCGGTTTTCGCACGCCGATCTGGGCAATGGCGGATACGCTGACGATTGCGGATATGGATGTCGTCGAGATGGCCGGCGAGGTGGATGGCTTCGTCTATCTCGGCCAGCAGACGCCGACCTTCTATGCCAAGCAGATCGTTTCCAGCGCGGTCAATTACGGCAAGTCGCTGCTGCCGCCGTTTTTCGGCGGCATGATGGCCTATGACGGCGAGGCCAATATCGCCTTCGATTGCCCTGGACATCAGGGCGGCCAGTTCTATCGAAAATCACCGGCCGGCCAGCTCTTCTTCAAATATTTCGGCGAGAGCATTTTCCGCAACGATCTCTGCAATGCGGACGTCGATCTCGGCGACCTCCTGATCCATGAAGGCCCCGCCGTCGAAGCACAGAAGCAGGCTGCGCGCATCTTCGGCGCGGACCGCACCTACTTCATCCTGAACGGAACAAGCACCTCCAACAAGGTGGTCGCCAACGCGGTGCTGCGCAGCGGCGATCTCGTGCTCTTCGACCGCAACAATCACAAATCCCTGCATCAGGGCGCGCTGGTTCAGGCGGGCGCCATCCCGATCTATCTGCCGACCGCCCGCAATTCCTTCGGCATGATCGGCGCGGTCGACTGGGCGGCCTGGGACGAGAGCTGGCTGCGGCGAAAGATCGAGGAACATCCGCTTGTCACCGACAAGAGCCGCGCGCAGGCGGAGAGGCCTTTCCGCCTGGCCTGCATCCAGCTCGCGACTTATGACGGCACGATTTACAATGTCCGGCAGGTCATGGAGAAGATCGGTCATCTCTGCGACTACGTGCTCTGGGACGAGGCTTGGATCGGCTACAACGCCTTTCATCCGCTCTTCGAGGGCCACAGCCCGATGCGCCTGAAAGACCTGCGGGCGGACATGCCTGGCCTGTTCTCCACCCAATCCGTGCACAAGCAGGGCGCCGGCTTCTCGCAGGCATCGCAGATCCACAAGCGGGACGAACATATCAGCGGCCAGCGCCGGTTCGTCGAACACAAGCGTTTCAACGAATCGCTGCTGATGCATGTTTCGACCTCTCCCTTCTATCCGCTCTTCGCCTCGCTTGACGTCAACGCCAAGGTGCATGAGGGCAAGGCGGGCGAGATGCTCTGGGACCGCTGCATCGAACTGGGGATCGAGGTGCGCAAGAAGCTGCGCGGTTTCGTCGAGCACTACGAGTCCAAAGCCGCAGGCACGGAAGAGCAATGGTTCTTCGATCCCTTCGTGCCGGACAAGGTCACCATTTCGGGCTCAAAACATACCACCGACCTCGAAGCCGTACGGTGGGAAGATGTGTCCACGGATGTGCTCAAGCGCGAGCAGCAATGCTGGCGTTTCGATCCACAGGCAAAGTGGCACGGTTATGCCGGATATGCGCCTGATTACACGATGGTCGATCCGAACAAGCTTACGCTGCTGACGCCCGGCATCGACCGCAAGACCGGTGAATATCGCGAGTTCGGTATCCCGGCGACCGTCGTCGCCAACTACCTGCGCGAGCAGCGGGTCGTCGCCGAAAAATGCGACCTCAACAGCCTGCTTTTCCTGCTCACTCCAGCCGAAGACGAGAGCAAGCTGAACACGCTCGTCGCCAAACTCGTCAAGTTCAAGAATCTCTGGGATCGCGACGCGCCGCTGCAGGAGGTGCTGCCGACGGTCTTTGCGGCCAATCGCGAGCGTTATGCCGGCTATACGGTCCGCCAGGTCTGCCGCGAAATGCATACCTTTTATCGCGATGCCGGCGTCAAGGAATTGCAGCGTCTCTGCTTCCGCTCGGAGAGCTTCCCGGAGCCGGCCATCGCTCCCAAGCAGGCCTATGAAGCGCTGGTCGCCAACAATGTCGACTATGTGTCGTTGACGGAAGCCGCCGGCCGCATTTCGGCAACGCTGGCGCTGATCTATCCGCCCGGCATCGGCGTGATCGTGCCGGGAGAGCGCTGGGACGACCGAGCACGACCCATGCGCGACTATTTCCTCGCCTTCGAGGAATCCTTCAACCGGTTTCCGGGTTTCAACTACGAGGTCCAGGGCGTGTTCCAGGAGCGGGTCGAGGGGCGGATCAAATTCCACACATATGTCGTGCGCGAGTAGCGGCAGGAGGATTTCATCATGACCGACAACACGATGCATCTCGCGGCCGAGACCACCGCGAAGAAAAAGATGAATCTGGTGCAGCTCACCTTCATCGTCGCCGTGAACATGATGGGGTCGGGCATCATTATGCTTCCCGCCAACATGGCGCAGGTCGGTGCAATCTCGCTCCTTTCCTGGCTGGTGACCGCCGTCGGCTCGATGGCGATCGCCTATGGCTTTGCTCAGGCCGGATTGTTCAATCAGCGCCCCGGGGGCATGTCCGCCTATGCGGAAGATGCCTACGGAAAAGACGGCTATTTCCTGGTGTTCTTCCTGTACTTCCTGTCGCTCGCCATCGGCAATGTGGCGATTGGTATTTCGGCCGTTGGTTATCTCGCCGGCTTCTTTCCGGTGCTGACATCCACGCCCATCATGACCTGCCTGGCGCTGATCGTGCTTCTGTGGCTGACGACGGCCGCCAATTTCGGCGGTCCGCGTATTACCGGGCGTATCGGTTCGATCACAGTCTGGGGCGTCATCCTTCCGGTCGGGCTGCTGTCGATCATCGGCTGGCTCTGGTTCAGTTCAAGCACATTCGGCGCTGCCTGGAATCCGAAAGGGCTGACACTGGCCCAGGGCATGGGATCGAGCATTTCGCTGACGCTCTGGGCCTTCCTCGGCATGGAGTCGGCGGCGCAGAATTCGGATGCCGTCGAAAACCCAAAGCGTGACGTACCGCTCGCCTGCATGTTCGGCACGCTCGGGGCAGCCGTCATCTATATCCTGTCGACGACAGTCATTCAGGGCATCGTGCCGAATGCCGAGCTCGCCACTTCAACAGGTCCGTTCGCACTGGCCTATGCCACGATGTTCAATCCGACGATCGGTTCGATCATCATGGCGCTGGCGGTCCTTGCCTGCCTCGGCTCTTTGCTGGGCTGGCAGTTCACGATCGCCCAGACGGCGAAAACCGCTGCCGATGAGCGGATGTTCCCGTCCATATTTTCCCGGGTGAACGAGATGGGCGCGCCGGTCAGCGGCATGATCATTCTAGGCATCGTGCAGACAGGTCTTGCCCTGATGACCATATCGCCGACTTTGAGCGAGCAGTTCTCCGCGCTCGTCAACCTCGCTGTCGTCACCAATGTGCTGCCTTACATCATAGCGCTGTCTGCCCTGTTCGTCATGATGAAGGCCGCTCGCGTGCCGCCGGCGAAATACCGGCTGAATGCCACGATCGCCTTGGTCGGCATGGCTTACAGCGTTTTCGCCATCTATGCCTCCGGCAAGGATGCGGTACTCGGCGGCATGATCGTTACAGGGATCGCTTTCATCATTTACGGGCTTATCGCCCCGCGTTTCGCCAGCGGCGTGAACCGGGCGCCGGCCGAGTAACACAGGGAGGACCAAACATGTCAGGTAGAAATGGTCGCTGGGCGGCAATTGCCGCCTCTGTCCTCGCCGTGATGGCCGTCGCACCGCCCGCGCCCGCCCAGACGCTCGACCGCGTCAGGACGTCCAGCGCGCTGAAATTCGGCTACGACCCCGACGCGAGACCTTTTTCATTCGATGCCCAGCAGGGCAAACCCGATGGCTATGCGGTTGCCCTCTGCAACAGGATAGCCGACAGCCTGAGGGCTCAGCTGAACCTGCCGAAGCTCGACGTGGAATGGGTTTCCCTTGCAGGCGACGCCAAGCTGCGTGCCATACAGGATGGCACGGTGGACCTTGTCTGCGGGGCGGAGCCGGTGACGCTCAGCCGCAGGCAGCAGGTCTCATTCTCACTCCCGATCTTCCCGAGCGGTACCGGGGCGCTGCTCAATGCGAGTGCTCCGCTGGCGCTGCGCGAGGTTCTGCAATATGGCGAGCCATCGAGTCGGCCCGTCTGGCGCGGCGCGCCGGCCCGCACGATCCTCGAGCACAAGACATTCTCCTCGATAGCCGGCACGACAAGCGAAGGCTGGCTGTCCGACAGGATCAAGACCTTTCAGCTCGCGGCAACGGCGACGCCCGTGAACAGCTATCAACAGGGGATCGAGCGTGTCCTGGACGGCAGTTCGGCGGTGCTCTTCGGCGACATGCCGCTTCTGATGGATGCCGCCGCCCGCAGCGACAGCTCCGGCAAGCTCATCATCCTCGAGCGTCATTTCACCTACGAACCGCTCGGCCTCGAGCTGGCGCGCGGGGACGAGGATTTTCGCTTGGCCGTCGATCGCGCCCTGAGCCAGGCCTATGCGGCGCAGAATTTCCGGGTGTTTTTTACAACATGGTTTGGCCAGCCTGACGACGCAGTCGTGACCTTCTTCCAGCAGACGGCTCTTCCGGAATGAGGCCGCGAGCAGATCAGGGAAGACGAGCAAGACAGGGATCATTGGCGTCGGCCGGGAGCTAGCGGCAACAGATCATCGCGATCCAGGTAATCGGGGGCCAGGTTATCGGGGGCCAGGTAATCAGGGGCTAGGTGATCAGAGGGGAGTGAAGGTTGAGCCTTCTTTTCAAAGAGATTCGCGATAGCCCCATGCTCTGGCTGCTGGCCGCCGTGCCGGTGGTGTTCGCAGCTGCGGCGCTCTTCCCCGAGGCCCACACGGCGCTTTTCGTCCTGTCGGTGCTGGCAATCGTCCCGTTGGCCGGACTGCTCAGCCATGCGACCGAATCCGTTGCCGCCAAGACGGGTGACGCCGCGGGCGGGCTGCTGAATGCGACCCTCGGCAATCTCACCGAACTGGTCATCGCGCTGGCTGCCCTGCAGGCAGGCGAATATACGCTGGTCAAGGCATCCATCGCCGGAGCGATCGTCACCAACACGCTGTTCATGCTGGGCGCTTCGTTTCTTCTCGGCGGGCTCAAATACCACATTCAGGAGTTCAACCGAGCCAGCGCGCGACTTCAAGCCGGCCTGCTTTTCCTGGCCACAATCGCCCTGCTGATGCCTTCGGCGCTTGGTGGATTGGACTCGGCATCGGTCGCACCAGTCACTCAAACGCTCAGTCTCAGCCTGGCTGCCTTGCTGATCGTCGGGTACGGGCTTGGGCTGTTGTTCACGCTTCGGACGCATCGGGAATTTTTTTCTTCAACGGAACATGCCGAGGCCGGCGAAGCGCCGTGGCCGATCGGCCTTGCTCTGGGCACGCTTGCCGGCGTCACCGTAATCGTGGCCCTGGTGAGCGAGATTTTCGTCGAGTCCGTGCAGGAAGCGGCCGAGGCCTTCGGAATGACCCCCGCCTTTGTCGGTTTCATCGTCGTCGCATTGGTCGGCGGTGCGGCCGAAATGGCCTCGGCATTTTCCGGCGCTCGCAAGAACCGGCTGGATCTGAGCGTGGGCATCGCGCTCGGGAGCGCTTCCCAGATTGCCTTGTTCGTTGCGCCCGTTCTGGTCTTGATGAGTTATTTCATCGGTCCGTCGCCGATGGATCTGCAATTCTGGCCGGGTGCCGTGACGATGATGTTCCTTGCGACGGTGACTGCGATGTTCGTCACCAACAGCGGGCGATCGGCATGGTTTGTCGGCGTCCTGGTGCTGATGGTGTACATGATTTTCGCCATAACGCTGTACGTCCTGCCGCCGGCAGTGCGATGAGGTCCCGCGTTCCCAAACAGGAGCGATCGGGCGGCGGACCGCATACCCGGCAGGTGAGAAGGCTGTTCTTCATCGCACTCGCACAGCAGCTGCGTGTCATCTGGCCGATCCTTTCCGGCATCGTGTCGATCATGGTCGCATCCGGACTGGCAATTTGGCGGATCGAAAATTGGCGGATCGATGAAGCGCTTTATTTTACCTTCGTGACGGGACTTACCATCGGCTACGGCGACTTTACGCCCAAACATGTTTCGGCACGGATACTCGCTTTGGTCATCGGGTTTGCAGGGATCGTGCTGACGGGCGTCATTGCAGCCATCACAGTAAAAGCCTTGAGCGTGACGGACCGAGACGGCAGCTAGGTTTGATGAGATTGCGCCGCCGTACATTTTATTCGTGATCTCGGGGAACGATCCGATACCTTGGTGCCTTCGTATCCATTGCAGGGATACGTTGAATGCGGAGCTGATCCATGAGCAAAGAGCGTGGCCGCAGAAAACTGATGTTGCGGCTCCCCGATATCCGGCATCTCCTGGAGAGCATGACCAGTGAAGCGCTCGCGGAGATGTTTGAATCCTACGATCTTGCTGTCGATGCGCTGGAGCGGTTCCGAAGCAAGAGCCCGAGGCAAGAGAAGCTCATCATCGAGTATGAACAGCTCTGCCGCGAAATCGAGCAGGAGGTTGTCGTCTACTGCAAGAACAGGTGAGTCCCGCCAGGCCGCCGCTGGCGCCTCGACGATCGTCATTGCGGGTGTTCGATGCGTTCCGGTTGAGCATCGAATCTCGCGGAGCGGCTATTTTCCGATCCGGTCGAAACCGAAGGCCAGGCCCAGGCTTTCAGCAGTTCGTAGAAGACACCGAGAACGACCGGCCCCAAAAACAGCCCCAGCAGGCCTTGTGACAAGGTGCCGCCGATGACGCCGATCAGTATCACCGGCATTGGAGTGGAGAGGCCGCGCGCCATCAAGATCGGTTTCAGTATGTTATCGATGATCATGATGGGGATCGTCACGACGGTGAAAGCCAAGGCGATCGACATGGGCCAGGAGAACCACGCCCAAATGATGACCGGCAAAAGAATGAGCGCAGGCCCGAGCTGCATCAGGCACAGGACGAGCACAAGAAAGGTCAAGGGGCCGCTCCCCGGAACGTCAAAAAGGGCAAAACACAGTCCGCACAACAGCGCTTGCAGGAAGGCAACGCCAATGACGCCCCGCGATACATTGCGCACCGTAGCTCCCGCCAGCCGGGCAAAGCCGACACCCTTTTCACCGGCGATCCGGCTTGCCAGCACCTGTATGGCTGCAGCCAGGCGTGCTGATCGCGTCAGCAATAGGCCCGAAAGCATGATCGAAACGACAAAGCTCAAAACGCCGCCGCCGATCGAGGCGAGCTTCGTGACGATAACGGCCGTGACTTCACGAATGGGCGCTTGAAACTTGATGATGGTAGCGGCCAGATCGCTTGCAATCCGATTCCAGGCGTCGTGAATCCGCTCGCCGACGACGGGCCATTCCCGAATAGCGACCGGTGCCGAGGGGAGCGTGAAGTTCCCCGTCCGCAGTTTGCCGATCAACGCCTGCGTGGTGTCGGCAAAATTGACCGCAACGAGGGCCAGGGGCGCAATGATCAGGACGAGGCAAAAGACGACGATGATGGCGGCCGCGATGACGGGCCTGTTTCCGATCAGCCTCGAAAGTGCCTCGAATATCGGGAAAAGGGCGACCGCAAGGATGGCCGACCAGATGACGATCAGCGCAAAGGGAGCAATCAGAACGATGGTCCAATAGGCAAAAAGCCCGATGATGCCCAATCGGACAAGATCGCTTATTCTCGCCTCTATCGAAATCTGCCCTGACCCGGCTCCCTGCGCCGCCGTATCGCCTGTGGTCTCCATCGTTGCGTCCCGTCCGCCATGTTCTAGAGCGGTTCAGCTTTTCGCGGAAACGCAGAACTGCTCTAACCTTTTGTTCTGACGCGATTCCCGGCAAAAGCGCTTCGCGCTTTGCCTGGAATTGCTTCAGGCTGAGGTCGTCTTATGACGTCGCGTCCGGCACGACATGGCGGATGCTGTGGTCCTCCATGAAATCCGACGGCCGCTTCTGACGTTTGCCGAGATCGGGTGCTTCGAACTTCACCCGCTCATAAGGGATGGATTGCAGGATGTGCGAGATGCAGTTGACCCGGGCACGCTTCTTGTCATCCGAGGGCACCACCCACCACGGTGCATGGTTGCTGTCGGTCATCCGCAGCATCTCGTCATAGACACGCGTGTAGTCCCACCAGCGCTGATAGGATTCAACATCCATCGGACTGAGTTTCCACTGTCGCAGAGGATCGTCGATCCGGCGTCTGAAACGGCGTTCCTGCTCTTCCTCGCTGACCGTCAAGAAGTATTTCAGTAGAACGACGCCGCTTTCGACGATCGCGGCCTCGAAGCGAGGCGCCAATTCAAGAAAGCGCTGCGCTTTTTTTTCGCTGCAAAATCCCATGACCCGATCGACGCCGGCGCGGTTGTACCAACTGCGGTCGAATATGACGATTTCGCCGGCGGCCGGCATATGAGCGATATAGCGCTGCATGTAGATCTGAGATTTCTCGCGGTCGGTGGGCGCCGGCAGTGCCACGACGCGAAAGACCCGCGGACTGACCTTTTCTGTTATACGCTTGATCATGCCGCCTTTGCCGGCGGCATCCCGTCCCTCGAAGACGATGACGACTCTCGCACCGGATTTCTTGATCCAGGCTTGCAAATGGGCCAACTCCACCTGCAGTCGCTCGATTTCCTTGTCATAGTCCCATGATTTCTTTTTCTTTTTATCCTTTCCGACGCGGCCTGCCCCTCCATCCGTCTTTGCGGGCTCGTAATTCTCGTCCATTTCTCTACCTCCCTTGTGCGAACATATTCTAAAGCGCGTCGCGATCTTTCAGATTCGCTCCTTGCGCTTTAGCTCTTTGTTTTTACGCATGTCGTTGCCGCAAAACCGCTGCACACTTTTGCGCGACATGCTTTAGCCTGCCGACGCGGTGCTGCCGGTCTCGCCGACACTTCCTATCAGCGCTCGCAACGCCTCTTCCCTGCCGTTGAAAAGATTGTGAACACCGATCGCTTCGACGACCCCCGCGCGCTCGAGGATGCCGCGGCTTTCCTCGCTGAGGTCGGTCATTGCGAAAACGATATTCCGCTTTGCCAGGATCTCGGCCACGGCATCGAGCGCGGCTGCGCCGGTGCTGTCGATATGCGTGACGGCGCTGGCATCGAGCACGAGGCATCTGGTTTCGGCAGGGAGTTCCTTCGCTACGGACGCCAGCCGCAGGCGCACGTAATCGGCGTTGTAAAACAGAATGCTGCCTTGGATGGCGAAGACGGCGGCCCCCTCGACAGGGCGCGCTTCCGGAAAGCGGGCAAGATCGAAAAAGCCGTGCCGTCCCTCGATACGTCCAAGAAGACCGTCGCGGGGAAACATCGTCTGACGCAAGAGATAGACGAGCGTTGCCGCAACCGCGACGATGACGCCGTTGAGAACACCGAAGCTGATTGCGCCCCACATGGCGATCAGCGCAAAAATGAATTCCATGCGGCTGATGCGCCAGATCTTTTTCAATTCGTGAATATCGATGAGGCTGATTGCCGCCGTTGCGAGGATTGCGGCGAGCGCGGGAATGGGGAGTATCCGCAGCGCACTGTGAAGGAAAACAAGCGCGGCGATCAGCGTCGCGGCCGATACCAGTCCAGCGACCTGAGAGACGCCGCCTGTCGACAGGTTTATCGCGGTTCGGGAATCCGAGACGCTGACGGGAAACGAGCCGAACAAGCCGGGCGCGATGTTGGCGGCGCCAAGTCCGATCAATTCCTGATTGGCGTCGACCTCCTCTCCGGTTCGTGAGCCGAAGCTTCTTGCCGCGACGATGCCTGCGCCGAAGCTGACGAGAAAGATCGCGGCCGAACCGAGCACGATCTTATCGAGAGGCATCTGATGCAATGCAGGCAGAGATAGGCTCGGCATTCCGCTTGGGATATCGCCGACAACTGCAATGCCCCGGCCTTGGAAGTCGAAGATCGCCGAAAGGACGACCGAGAGGACAACCACCAGAACAGGGCCTGGAACTCGGAACCGAAAGGCCCGGACGATCCATAACAGGGCGAACATGATCAGGCCGAGAATGAGCGAAGGCCAGTGGATCAGGCTGCTCTTGGCGAGCATTTCGACGAGCGGCGGGATCAGTCCATCCGATGAGATCTTTACCCCCGTGAAACGACCGATTTGTCCGACAAGGATCGAGAGCGATACGCCGGCGAAGAAACCCACCAGAATGGGACGGGAGAGAAAGCTCGCGAGAACGCCGAGCCTCAGCAGTTTCGCCGCGATGCAGAAGACGCCGACACCAAGCGCAAGGGCCGACGCGATGGCGACCCTGTCGATACCTGCCGTCGTGGGTTCGGCTGCGATGATGGCGCCCATGGCGGCGGCCAGTACGGTCATGGTCGCGGCGTCAGGCCCGACGACCAAAAGCCGGGAAGGACCAAAGATCGCATAGGCGATCGGAGCAACGATGCTGGCATAGATGCCGGTTTCCGGCGGCAGGCCGGCGATGGCGGGATAGGCGATGGCGCTCGGCAAGCCGACTGCGGCAATCGACAGCCCGGCCGGAATGTCACTGCGGAGCCAGTCTCTGTTGAAGCCAGCCAAGCCCCGCAACATCGGAAGACTTCCTATCACCCGCTGGCTCCTTATTCTTTGCCGCTGGCATGATGTATCAATGTTCGAGGAACACGTAGTTCATCCAGCTGCTCATGCGCAGCAGCACCTTGCGCAGAACGGCGACATGGTGCCAATGGTGGGTGTAGACCGCGACCTCCGCGACCACGCCGCCCGGCAGTTGATAATCATCGGTGTTTTCGAGCAACTCGATCCGAGCCAGCGTTTGTCCGGGCGATAGGCGCTCGGGCGATTGCGGGTCGATCAGCGCGCCGCTCGGCTGCAGCTGGCCCTGAGCCATCACATCGATGACCTCTTGCACCCGCGCCTTGAATATCTTGCCGGGTACGGCTTTGAAGGCAACCTCGGCCTCGTCGCCGACGTGGACGCGCTGCAGCGAATTCTGGATGAAGGCTGCCCCCAGCATGCGGTCCTGACTGTCGATGAAGACCATGACCGGCCGCAGCGGAAGGGGATTAGCCATCATTCCGGGGCGGAGGAAGACCTGCGTGACGTAGCCGTCGCTCGGCGCCCGCACCACCGTCTGATCAAGCTCGTATTCGGCATTGTTCAGCTCCGCCTGCAGCCTTGCAACCGTCGGGTTCGTTCCGTTGATGTCAGACTCGTAGGCGAGCCTTGCCTGCGCGGCTTGTGCGCGGGCAGTGTCGACCGTAGCTTCCGACGTCAGATAGATGCCTCGCCGGTTTTCGACCTCGAGTTCGGAAAAGACGGCGCCCCTGCCGCTCGACTTTGCATTCTCGTTCGACTGCTGGAATTTCTCGAAAGCCTGCCGGGACCGGTCCCTTGAGGCCTCGGCGCCCGTGACCGCTGCATTGGCTGCATCCACGGCCGCTTTCAATTGCAGAACGGACTGCTCGGCTTCGGCGAGCGCGGCTTTCTTCTGATCAACCGTGAACTGATAGGGTCGGGGATCGATGCGAAAAAGGATGTCGCCCTTCTTTAGAGGTGCATTCGGTGTCACCGGCACCTCGACGACCTGCCCCCCCACGACGGGAATAACGGGAGCCGAAGTGAAATAGATGCGCCCGTCGCTCGAATAGGGATGATTGTAGCTCATCAAAAGCAGCAGGGTGGAGATGAGGAAGATCCCGCCGAGAACGGCCGTCGCGAGCGTCCACTGGTTTACCGGAATCCTGAATACTTTGAAGATCGTCCAGCAAATCGCGGCATAGGTCAGTATCAGGAGCAGATCCATCAGGCGGTCTCCTTCTCCGGCGCTTGTGCCTCAAGCTCGGCGATCCGGGCATGGAGACGAGCAATTTCCGCATTCGCTTCGGCTTCCGCCGATAGTTTGCCGTCCTGCCGGATGCCCCAGCCGCGGTCTTCACGGTAAAGCGTCGCCCAGATGAACAGGAACGGCCAGATCGCATGAAGCGTGAAGAGGCTGACCCATCCAGCGACATGGATGGCATCCTGATGGGGGTGATTGCGCGCCTTGGCGATCAGATGCGGAATGTCGTGAATGGCAATCACGGCATAGAAAAGGGTGACCACGACAAAGGCCAATACGCCCAAGGCAAAATAGTCGAGAAACACGACCCCTCCCTTCCGGCTTGGTCTACCCGAGCCGTCGATCGCAAGCGAAGGTGGAATTGTAGGCCCGTTTCGGCGCAAAGGCCCGTAGCATCGCGTAATCTCTATCGGGGCGTTCGCGGGCGACCCGTCTGAGGGAATTGCCTGCGCTCGAAGGAAAGGAGCGAGATCGGCGAGACGAATCCCGTTCGCCGTCTCGTATCGGGCATGGGATGCGTCCTTCTGAAGCCAGCCACCGTAGGATCGCGTATTTTACGTCTCCAGACGGGTCCGCCTGTTATATAGTTTCCACACTGCTTAGCGCAGTTTCGTCGGCGGGGGCGGAGATGGCGTCGGGAGAAAGTGGTTCGACATATCTGTCCGCTCTGGAAACGGCAGAGGCTTATTTTCCCGACCAGGCAAGGCTGGTGCAGCGGCTTTTCTACGTCGATGAGGCTTTTCATAGCATGTGCGAGGATCTCGCTGCCGCGGCGCAGGCTTTGGCGCATGTCGAACAGTTGCCCGACACGTTGAGAGAAGCGCGGCGGCTGGAATATGCAGGCTTGGTCGATGCCTTGTTGAAAGAGATGAGGGAGGCGATTTCACAGTCGAAAATTGTAGTGCTCCGGCGGTCACCCGCCATCGGCCCGAAATCTCCGTGAACGCATCCGTCATTCAACTGAATCTAGGGAGGTCAATGTGCGATGAAAGCAATTTCCCGCAAACTGCTTGGTGGGTTGTCAGCTCTGGCGATCATTGCACTGCAGCCAGCCTTCCCCGTGCGAGCACAGGCCCCTGCGCCGGCTACGGCGCCCACCCAGTCGAGCGCAGAACAACCCGCGGCTGCCCTTCTTTCGGAGGATGAACTCGAGGTGCTGGTGGCGCGGATCGCGCTTTATCCGGACGAACTGGTCGCGGCGATTTCGGCCGCCTCCCTCTTTCCCCTACAGATCATCGAAGCGCAGCGTTTCCTGGAAGCGAAAAAGAAAAATGCCGATCTCAAGCCCAAAAGCGATTGGGACGGCAGCGTCGTTTCGCTGCTCAACTACCCTGACATTATCAAGATGATGAGCGAGGATCTCGATTGGACTCAATCACTCGCCGATGCGCTTGCCAATCAGCAGAAGGACGTGCTGATTGCCATCCAGCAGCTTCGCGACGAGGCGGTGGCAAAGAACATCATTAAGACGGATGACAAGGTGACGGTCGTCACTGAAAACGACAACATCATTATCCGTCCGACCGATCCCGAGAAGATCTATATCCCGCAGTATCCGCCGGAAATGCTTTATGAACCGGACTATGCCGCGGCGCCGATCTCCTATTATCCCGATTATTACGACAGCTATTACTATCCGGGTGCCGCGTTCTTTGCCGGAGCGGTCACCGGGCTTGCCTGGGCCGCCGTCGTCAATTGGGACGACTGGGGCGTATGGGGTGGTCGCTGGGACGGCGATATCGACATCGATTGCAACAATTGTCTGAATAATCGCAACTTCAACGGAAAAATGAAGTGGAACGACGTCGACTGGGCGAATGTCGACCGCAGCAAGCTGAGCATCGGCAAAGACCAGCTTGCCAAGCTGGATCGGTCGTCGATCAAATCGGGACTTCAGGCCGACAATCGCAATCAACTGCGAAACAAAGCCGCAGATATCCAGGCAGGCCAGAGGCCGGGCAATCGCGGGACGGCCGCTCGCGCGGAAGATATCCGAAAAAACACGGCGCAAGGACTGAAGGCCAAACCGCAGGCGAACAGGCCGACGGCCGCCAATCGTCAGAACGTATCCCGGCCCGAAACCCGTCCTCAAAAATCGGCCAATCGCCCCTCCAAGCCCGCCCAGAAATCCGTCAAGAAACCCAACAAACCACAGATGGCTGCCCGGCCCGATAATCGCGGGCGCCAGTCGAGCGCACTCGGCAACGTGCAGTCCGGCCGCCAGCAGACCGTCGCCTCGAAACGAGGCGCGCAAAGCATGGGCGCTCATCGTCAGGCAGCCCGTCCCCAGCATCACTCGCGCCCGATGCCATCTCGCGGCGGCGGCGGCCGCGGTGGCGGTGGCGGCCGCGGTGGCGGCGGGCGGCGATGACACCCCTTACGAGCCCATGGAGTTACATCATGAGACGTCAATCGATGGTAATCCCGCTCATGCTTGCGACAGCGCTTTGCACGATGCCGACGAAGCCGGCGTTTTCGCAGGGGCAGACGGATCTCGCCGAATACAAGGCGGCAACGCCCTCACCGAAATTCGACAGCCCCTCTCTTGCACTCGATCGGCTGAAATCGGTGCTCGGCTCCAACAATATCGGGGATCTTGGGGATCTGCTCGGTCTGAACGCAGACAAGCTGCGCTCGAGCAACGAGGCAATGATCGCTTATGGATTGATCCGGGAAGGCGCCGAGCGACAGATGAGCTTGAAAGACGTCGAAGGTGCCAAGATCGTCGTGATCGGTAATCGACTCTGGCCTCTGCCGTTTCCGCTGACTGAGGACAAGGACGGGAAGTGGTCCTTCGACACGCAGCGCGGCTTCGAGGAGATCATCAATCGGCGCATCGGCGAAAACGAACTCGCGACGATCGACACGATGCATGAATATGTGGCTGCGCAGTATCAATATGTGTCCGATGATCGCGACGGTGACGGTATTTACGAGTTCGCCAAAAAATTGATCAGCAGCCCGGGCAAGCTGGACGGCCTCTACTGGGACCCCAGCGTCTCTGCGGAGGAAAGCCCGGCAAGCGCGCTGGTCGAGACGGCCGCTTTCGGCGCCGCCAAACGAGGGGAAGGTTATTTCGGATACCGCTATCGCATCCTGACCGCCCAGGGCGACAACGTACTGGGCGGCAAACAAAGCTACGTCATCAATGGTTATATGACCGGTGGCTTTGCGCTCGTCGCCTGGCCGGTCACATATCGGGTGACCGGCGTGCAGACCTTTGTCGTCAACGGGATGAGCGTCATCTATCAACGCGATTTGGGGCCGCAAACGGAGCAGCGCGCCGCTGCGATCAAGGAATTCAATCCGGACGCCAATTGGACCATTGTAAGCGAATAGGGTCTTACAGCGCGGCGCGGTCGTCAACCGCCCCATGCAACCGGGGGCGGCTGCATGATGCAACCGCCATGGCGCGATTGGAATAGCGTTTGTTGCCCGTGACTTCCCGCCCAAGCCATTTCGGCAGGGCCGGAAGATCATCTTCGCTCGCTATCTCGATCTCGGCGAGCGTCAATCCTTCATAGACTCCGGCAAAGACGTCTACATCCCAGTTTCTGCCCTCGTACAGGACCCGGTAGCGAGTCTTTTCAATGACGTGGCCGGTCGCATGGAGAAGCAGGTCTCGTGCCTCCTCGACAGGAATCTCGTATTCATATTCGTCCTTGGCGAGCCCTGCTGTGTGGAATTTGATTGTCAGGCAAGCAGAACGGCCGTCGATCAAGCGAACACGTACCGAGTTCTTGTCTCGAGACAGATAAGCCTGCTGCAGGACATGCGACATCCCGGCGCAATCGCGCCAGCTATCGTTACGCACGAGGAACTTGCGCTCGATCTCGATTGCTTTCAAGTTGATCGCCTCTATCTGCTGCCGGTCACTCGACGGGCGGCTCCCAAGTGAGGAAGAAGCCGACGTCTCCCGGCATGCCGTCCGGGAAGTTGATGACCATGGCCTTCAACCCGTAACCCTGCGGTCTGGCAACTTCCTCGAAGAGTTCGAGGAGTTCCTTTGCCTTTCCCTGCAGCGTCTTCTGCCATCCGGACAGGTTGTTGTTGATGGCCCGGCCGCTGTCCGTGCAGAAGGTCGACGGAAAGCTGTAAATCAGCGCCTCATATTTGCCGTCTGCGGCCGCTTTCATGACCAGCCGCTTGATGACGGCGCGTTCCGCTTCGCCAATCTGCTTGCGGAAAAAATCCTCGACGAACTCCGCGTGTTTCTTTGCTTCACGCGCCTTGATCTTTTCGCTGCGCTCCATCTCGACAAGCTGAAGCTCCAGAGCGCGTTTGCGCAGTTCCTCTGCGCTTGTCATGGGATGAGGTGTAGAGGTCTCAGGTGATGTCATCGCAGGCTCCTCCAGAGAATACATGGCGATGATAGAGCGCGCCTGGAGCCTAAGGCAGTAAAATACATGTCGGTGCCGGTAGAATACGGTATCCTACGCGGGCATTTCGTAAACTGTGACTTACGTCCGTCATTTGGCTATTCATGGGATTCGGTCAGCATTGGTTAGGTTATTCGGCTGGGCGGCATTGCCGTCACGTCTGACGGGGACTATTGTTTAGGACTGCGTGCTGCTGGTTGTTCGCAATCGGAGTCTGGGGGAACCGATGACGAGTGCAGGCATAAACAGGGTCACCGCCTCACAGGAGGAGGTGCAGCAGCAACTTGAGCGCATTCTTTCCAGCCGGGAATTCCGCCTTCCCGAACGGGCAAGGCGTTTCCTTGAATTCGTGGTCACGGAAACGCTTGCAGGCCGTCGCGACTACCTGAAGGCCTTTACCATCGCACAGGCCGTTTTTGGCAGAGACGCGAACTTCGATGCCCAACAGGATCCCTGCGTTCGCATCGAAGCCGGTCGGCTGAGACGGGAACTGGAACACTACTACCTGACGGCCGGCGACGCGGACCGGATCATCATCACCATCCCCAAGGGCGGCTACGCGCCGGTCTTCGATGTCGTCAGCAGCGCTGAACCCAATGATATCTCGCCGCTCGAGCGGTCCGATCGGCCAAGCTCGTCAGGCGGCGATAACGGCCAGATCATTGCGGCCACGGATACGATCAGCCGGGACCAGGCGGACCGGCGCTTATCGCCGGGCCGATATTGGCTTCTTGCGGCGGGCGCGGTGATTGTCCTGGCCTCGGCGGCGGCTCTCCTTCGGCAGGTCGGGTCGCCGAGCACGGAACGTGAAACGATATCAGGAGCTGATAATCGCCCTACCATTATCGTCGAGCGTTTCGAAAGCGCGTCCGACGGGAGCCTTGCCTCCGACATCTCTCGCGGCATCACCGACGACATCATCGAGAAGCTGGTCCGCTTCAATGATATCGTTGTCGTCACCGCCATGCCGCGGAATAGAACCGGCGAAGTTTTGTCGCAGCCGCTTTATGCCCTCCAAGGAAGTGTGCGGCTCGAAGGCAGCAAGCTGCGCTCGACAGCCAGACTCGTGCGGCGGACGGATGCCGCCGTCATCTGGGCAAGTAATTATGATGCCGACATGAAGGTGCAAGGCATCCCGCAAACGCAAGCGAGCCTTGCCGGGGATATCGCGACGGCGGTCGCGCGTCCGTTCGGCGTCATGTTCCAGACCGATACCGCGACCATCGCCGGAAGCACGGACGTTTTTTCATGCGTTCTATCCTACTATAGCTACCGCAGCGAAATGACCGTGCAGGCGCACGAGTTGGCAAAATCCTGCCTGCAGCAGGCCGTGGAAAAAGTGCCGTCCGATTCCAATATCTTCGCCCTTCTTTCGTTGATTCATCTCGACGAGTTCCGCTTTTCATACCAACTTCACACGAAATCGACGGCTGCCACGCTCGACCTCGCGAAGGAACTTGCCGAGCAGGCCGTGCGGCTCGACCCAAAGAATGCACGCGCTCTTCAGGCACTGATGCTTGCCAACTTTTTCGGCAATGATCCGGCCGGAGCCCTCAGCGCCGGCGCTGCCGCCTATGCCAGCAATCCGAACGATACCGAGGTGGCAGGTGAATACGGCCTGCGCCTGTCGATGTCGGGGGAATGGGATAGAGGCTGCACGCTGATTTCGGAGGCAGTCGGCAAGAATGCCGGACCACGCGGATATTACGAGGTCGGAATGGCGCTCTGTGCCTTCATGCGGGGCGATACGCAGGCTGCGGAACTATGGTCGCGTATGTCGGACCTCAATTACAATCCGATGCATCGTCTCGTATTGCTCTCCATTCTCGGCACGCTTGGAAAAAAACAGCAAGCAGAGGAACAGCTTGAGTGGATCAGGCGCGAGTCACCCGCATTGATCCCGAACAT
The DNA here is from genome assembly GCF_024346605.1 of Rhizobium anhuiense bv. trifolii. NCBI lineage: Bacteria > Pseudomonadati > Pseudomonadota > Alphaproteobacteria > Hyphomicrobiales > Rhizobiaceae > Rhizobium > Rhizobium anhuiense. The sequence continues at coordinate 3,051,927 of NZ_CP098803.1, read as the reverse complement.
CAGGCAGGAGGTCGCCAGGCGGCTGGCGCGGACCGAAGATCAAAAGCGTTTTATTTCGGGAATTGAAGCCGCTGGCCTGTCTGTGCAATAGGGCGAAGCTTGGATCATCGCCAAGCTCTGAGGCTGGAGCGGCTGCCTCCTCCAAGCTGCCGGGCCCCATCACCTTCTTCAATGGCCTACAATACTTCAAAGCATGTGCCGCAGGTTGGGCCTTGCGAGATGTGTAATCCCTTAGTGTTCTGACGGGACGAGGGACGAGCCAAACGAGACGGGGCGGGGATGGAGAGGTCGCGGCATATCCTCTTCACCCCGTTTACGGGGAGAGGTGCCGGAAGCCGAATAAGAGGTTGATTTTATAAAAATTTCTAATATTTACAATAATTTAATTGATTGAATTGAATCCATTCACGCTAGGGAAGGAAGCATGACGACGATCCGCAGGCCTGGGGAAGTCTATGATTTCTGGTTCGTCAGATGCGGCCGGGAGCTGTGGTTCCGTGCGACGCCGGAGCTTGACGCCGAGATCCGCGAAGGCTTCCGCGATACCCATCTGGCGCTTGCCGCGGGCGTCCGGGACGAATGGCGGGCCGACCCGGAAAGCCGGCTGGCGGCCGTCATCGTGCTCGACCAGTTTCCCCGCAATATCTATCGCGGCACCCCGCTTGCCGTCGCGACCGACGGGCTGGCGCTTCGGGAAGCCAAGCTCGCGCTCGCAGCAGGCGCCGACCAGGCGGTTGAAGCGGCATGCCGCACCTTTTTCTACATGCCCTTCGAACATGCCGAAGACCTTGACGAGCAGGAACGTTCGGTGGCGTTGTTCACCGCGCTTGGCGATGAGGAATATCGCGATTATGCGATCCGCCACCGCGACGTGATCGCCGCCTATGGCCGTTTTCCGCACCGCAATGCCATGCTCGGGCGGGAGTCGACGGCGGCGGAGCGCGACTATCTCTCCAGGCCCGATGCCGGTTTCTGAGGCTTTCCTGGGATATTCCGCCTTTCTGTCGCCTTTCTTTGCTATGACAAGCAGGCATTCTATCCTGACGACAACCCTTCCGGAGGCGCTTTTGCGGCTGAGACCGATCCTGCTTCGCACCATTCTTCTGCTGACGCTGGCGGTCGCGGGCGCGCATTTCAAGGGTGCTGCGGCCTTCGCCCAGGAGCCGCAGGCACCGGCTGCCGCGCAGGAGGCACCGCTTACCGATACGCCACTCGACCAGGCGGCGAAGGAGATCGAAAAGGCGAAGGTCCAGCTGACGGCACTGCAGGACGGCGCCAAGCAGAATGCCGACAATGACGATGCCCTGGTCGGGCTCGCCACCAAGGCCGACGAGCTCAGCCGCGCCGTCATTACCATATCGGTCAATCTCCGGCCGCGTTTCGACCAGATCAAGAACCGGCTTGCCGAGATCGGCGATCCGCCGAAGGACGGGCAGCCGCCCGAGGCGAAGATTGTCACGGACGAGCGCAATGCGCTGACTGCCGAGCGTGCGCAGATCAACGCGGTGACCGGTGACGCCGAAAACCTGTCGATCGCGGTGACGAAGCTCCTCAACGAAATCATCGAAATGCGGCGGCGGCTTTTCGCCGACACGCTTTTCAGGCGCACCGAGATCTCCGTCTCGGTGCTCGACGATGCCGTGAGCGCCTTCGTGCACGAGGCCAGCGAATTCTCGCAGGCTTTGTCGAGCTGGGCCTCTTTCGTCTGGAAGTTCAAGCGGTTCCCGCTGTTTGCCGCGATCTTCCTGTCGCTTGCTTCGGCGCTCATTCTGCTATCCGGCAGCTATCGGCTGTTTGGCTCGTATCTGCGCCGGGACGAGGCGATCGAGAGCCCGTCCTATATCGGCCGGCTGTCGATCGCCTTCTGGTCGACGCTGATCCGCACCCTGGCGCTTTCGGTACTGCTCGTCACCTCGTTCTTCTTCCTCAATAGTTTCAATGTTCTGCGGCCCGACATCGCACCTGTCATCGGCGCCCTGTTTGCGGCGATCGGGCTCGTCTATTTCGTCGGCCGTTTCGTCAACGCCATCTTCGCACCGGACGAACCTCGCTGGCGGCTCGTCCGGCTTTCCAATCTCGGCGCACGCTCGATCGGCTATTGCCTGCTGGCGATGGCGATCGTCAACGCGCTCGATTATCTGTTCGGGACGATCGGCGAGGCGATGGGCTCGCCGCTGGTGCTGACCGTGGTCAGGAGCCTGATTGCCGCGCTGATCATCGGGCTGATCCTGATCGCGGCCTCGTTCGGCAAACCGATGCTGGCGAAGAACGGCGATCCCGATGCGCCGGGCCGGCATTGGCCGCGCGGCATGGGGATCATCCTGCGCGTCGTTGGCGCCGGTCTCATCCTCACCGCGCTGACCGGTTATGTCGGGCTGGCGCGCTTCGTCGCCACGCAGCTCATCATCACCGGCGCGGTCGTTGCCACCATGTATGTCGGCCTGCTCTCCGGCAAGGCGATATCAAAGCAGGAAAGCTTCGGCGACACCTTCTTTGCAAGCTTCCTGACGCGCCGCTTCAAGCTTGGGCCGGTGGCGATCGACCAGGCCGGCTTGCTCGTCGGCCTTGCCATCTATGCCGTGGCGCTTCTCGTCGGCATCCCGCTGATCCTGCTGCTCTGGGGCTTCCATGTGCAGGATCTGCAGTTGATCGCCTACCGGCTGTTCACCGAGGTCAGGCTCGGCGGCATCAGCATCTCGCTGCTCGGCATCTGCACCGGCATTCTGCTGTTTGCCGGCGTCTACCTGCTGACACGCTGGCTGCAGCGCTGGCTCGACGGCAATGTGATGGCAAGAAGCCATGTCGATCTCGGCGTGCGCAATTCGGTCAAAACAGGCATCGGCTATCTCGGCGTCGGCATCGCGGCGATCATCGGCGTTTCGGCGGCCGGCATCGATCTTTCGAGCTTCGCGCTCGTCGCCTCAGCACTTTCGGTCGGCATCGGTTTCGGCTTGCAGAACATCGTTTCCAACTTCGTCTCCGGCTTGATCCTGCTCGTCGAGCGGCCGTTCAAGGTCGGAGACCATGTTGTATCAGGCACGGCCGAAGGCATTGTCAAGCGTATCTCGGTGCGCGCCACCGAGATCGAGACCTTCCGCAAGCAGTCGATCATTGTGCCGAATTCGGAGCTGATCAACGGGCTCGTCGGCAACTGGACGCATCGCAACAAGATCGGCCGTTCGGAAATCCCCGTATCCGTCAGCTACAACGCCGATCCGCAGAAGGTGATGGATATCCTGCTGGAACTGACCGCCAAGATTCCGCTCGTCATGCGCAATCCCGAGCCGCATGTCGAATTTTTGCGTTTCGGTCCCTATTCGCTGGATTTCGAGCTGCGCTTCTTCCTCGCCGACATGGGCGACGGCATGACGGTGCGCAACAATTTGAGGATCGAGATCCTCCAGCGCTTCAAGGCCGAGGGGATCGAGATCCCGTTGCCGCAGAGCGATCTCACCATCCATCGAGAGGCTCCTCCCGTCCTTGTCGATGCGGGCAGGGATCGGAAGGGCGACCAAGAAAATCCGGGGGATAAGCCCATGGAGGAGGAAGAGCGGCCGGTGCGGCAATTGCGCAGCCGGACGGCGGACGGCAATCTCAAGAGCTGAACGGGTCATTCAGCCATCATTCACGGGTGTGCGTGCATGATCCCTTCCATCGGGATCGCTGCCGGGGGCAGCACCGATCGTTCGAGGGGAGGGCGCGCCAGCGCCGCCGCACATGATGGCAAGATTTGCCGCCGTTCTGCTTGTCCCGCTGCTTGCCGCGCCCGCGGCTTATGCGGCATCCGTTACCAACACCGATCCGGCGGCCGTCGTGCTCGTCATCACCGAGAGCGGCCAGCGCGTCGAGGTTGTGGTCGATGCCGGCGCTTCGGAAAGCCTCTGCCCCTCCGGTTGCTTCATGACGACGCCCGACGGCGACCGCATCGGACTCGACGGCGGCGAGACGATCGACATCGTCAAGGGCTCGGCCGTCGTCAAGTAGCGGCTGCACTGATTGTTGCGCTCAAGCTTCTCCGGGATTGGGAACCGCTTCCGACCGGGCAATCGGGCGCGTCAGCCGCAGAATGGCGAAGAATGCGGCGACGGCGACGGTGCTGAGCAATGCTGCGATAGACAGTGACCATGATACGCCGAGACTGCCCATCAGGAAGGCGAGTGCGAACGGCGCCATCGAGGCGACGACGAGACGGACCGACATGATTTGTCCTTGCCGCCGGCCGTAGCCATCGCTTCCGAAGAGCGCGAGCGGCAAGGTTCCGTAGACGATGCTGTTAAGGCCCGAACCGAGGCCGAAGACGACTGCAAAGACCAGCGCGCCGGGCACCGAGGGTGCGGTGGCGATGAGGATGACAAGGGCTGCCGGCAGCAGGACGGCGCAGATGATCGCCAGCATCACTTGCGACAAGCTCTCACCAAAGACCATGTTGATGAGGCGACTGAGCACCTGTGACGGGCCGAAGAGCGTTCCGACCACCACTGCCATGGCGCCGAGGCCAAGTGCCGACATCACAGGCACCATGTGAACCAGAAGTGCCGCGTTCACGAAGCTCTCCAAAGCAAAGCCCGTCACCATCAGGATAAAGGCCGGCCGGCGCACCGACGGCTGAAGGCTCGGCTCGACGTGTTTTGCGGCCGCCTCTCCGGTCCGTTTCCTGGTCTCGCTGACGCCACGGGAGAGCCAGGCGTGAAGGGGAAGGCAGATGGCGAGATGAAGCGCGGCGAAGATCAGATAGACATTCTGCCATGACAGATGCGCGTGCAGCGCCGTGGTGATCGGCCAGAAGATGGTCGAGGCAAAGCCGGCGATCAGCGTCAGGTAGGTGATGCTGCGCTGAGCAACCCGTGGCCTGATCTGCACGAGCAAGGCGAAGGCGGCGCCATATTGCACCAGGTTCGAGGCGACCTCGATGCCGATCAATGCTGCGATAAAAGCGATCTTTCCCGGTGCGAAGGCGCAGGCGATAAGGGCGGCTGCGGCAATCGCCGAGCCTGATGTCATGATCCTGCCCGCGCCGAAGCGATCGATCCATGTGCCCATAAGCGGTGCGGCCAGGCCGCCGATCAGAAGCGCCGCGGAGAGGGCGCCGAAGATCCATTCCGATGACCAGTTGAGATCACGGGCCATGTCAGGGGCGAGGATGCTGAAGCTGTAATAGAGGCTGCCATAGCAGATGATCTGCGTGAGCCCGAGTGCGGCGATGGCGGCTAACGGCGGTCGTTCGGCGCTGATTGTCATAGGGACCTGAGGCTGACGCGCTGTTCGAGCTTTTCGGCTTCCTCTTTCCGTTCGCTGTAGCGGTCGGTCAGATAGTTCGAGGCATCACGGGTCAGCAGTGTGAACTTCACCAGTTCCTCGCAGACGTCGACGACGCGGTCGTAATAGGATGAGGGTTTCATACGGCCGTTCGCGTCGAATTCCTGGAAAGCCTTGGCGACGGAGGACTGATTGGGGATCGTGATCATCCGCATCCAGCGGCCAAGGATGCGCAGTTGGCCGACCGCGTTGAAGGACTGGGAACCGCCGGAGACCTGCATCACCGCCAGCGTCTTGCCTTGTGTCGGCCGCACCGAGCCAACCGACAACGGAATCCAGTCGATCTGCGCTTTCATGATACCGCTCATTGCGCCATGACGTTCAGGACTGACCCAGACCTGGCCTTCCGACCATGCCGACAATTCGCGCAGTTCCTGAACTTTTGGGTGGCTCGCCGGTTCCTCGTCAGGCAGCGGCAGACCTTCGGGATTGAAGATCCGTACCTCGCAGCCGAAATATTCGAGCAGCCGTGCGGCCTCCTGTGCGAGGAGGCGGCTGTAGGACACTGTTCGCAGGGAGCCATAAAGGATCAGGATGCGAGGCTTGTGCGTCGAGAACGTCGGCCTGAGTGCATCCATATTCGGCTGATGCAGATGCATCCGAGATGCTGCGGGCAGATCAGACAATGCGCTTGCCTTCGGCATCGAGCACCTTCTCGCCGTCCTCTTTGGTGAAGGCGCCCTTATGCGTTTCCGGGAGGATTTCGAGGACAAGTTCCGACGGCCGCGACAGGCGTGTGCCGAGCGGCGTGACGACGAAGGGGCGGTTAATCAGGATCGGATCTTTCAGCATGGCGTCGAGAAGCTGGTCGTCGGTAAGGTCGGGGTTGTCGAGGCCGAGCTCCGCAAAGGGCGTGCCCTTTTCGCGGATCGCCTCGCGAACACTCAATCCTGCATCCGCAATCATCTTGATCAGTTGTTCGCGCGACGGCGGGTTTTTCAGATATTCGATCACATTGGGCTCAATGCCGGTGTTCTGGATCATCGCCAGCGTGTTGCGCGAGGTGCCGCATTCCGGGTTGTGATAGATCGTCACATCGATAGTCATCAGGCAGATTCCGTCTTGGTCAGGGTTTCAGGATTGCGGGATTCCATCAACAGCCATCCCGCGAACATCAGCGCCAGCAATGCGCCGAGGATTTCAGCAACGAGAAAACCCGGTAGATCGATCGGGCGGATGCCGGAAAATGTGTGCGTCAGTGATCGGGCAATCGCGACCGCGGGATTGGCAAACGACGTGGAAGCGGTAAACCAGTAGGCGGCGGTGATATAAAGGCCAACCAGCCATGCCACGGCATCGGCGCGAAAGCGAACACCGGCGAAGATGACGAAGACGAGGCCGAAGGTTGCCGTCAATTCGGAGAGCCATTGTGCGCCGCCGGTGCGCACGGTTTCCGAGGCCTGCAGCAGGGGAAGAGCGAACATGGCATGGGCGAGCATCGTTCCGGCAATGCCGCCGACGATCTGCGCGGCGATGTAGGCCGGAAGGGTAGAGGCGGGCAGCTCGCGCCGGAGCGCAAAAACCAGCGACACCACCGGATTGAAATGTGCGCCGGAAATCGGGCCCAGGATGGTGACGAGGACGACAAGCACCGCCCCTGTTGCCAGCGTGTTGCCGAGCAGCGCAAGCGCCGTATCGTTCGTCAGGCTGTCCGCCATGATTCCCGATCCGACGACGGTTGCCACCAGCAACAGCGTGCCCAGGGCTTCGGCGGCAAGTCGTCGAGACAGCGGAAACACTGGCGCGCTCATGCCGGCAGGCTCCGGACCATCAAGGCGGCGGATGCCGGGCACAGGCTTGCGGCCTGCCGCGTCGTCAGGATGGCGGCGGGCGCATCATCGCGGGCGATCGGAAGAAAACCGAGCGATTGAAAGAAGGGGGCGGCCGTTTCAGTCAGCACATAGGCAGCAGCCGCACCTTTCTTATGGGCCTGATCGAGCAAGGCAAGGGTAATAGCATGGCCGAAGCCAAAGCCTTGCTGATCGGGCAGCACGACAATGGAACGCAGGAGTGCGGCCTCGCCATAGAGTTCCAGCCCGCCGAAGCCGACCGTCTGGCCGCCACGCGAAAACCGGTAGAAGCTTCGGCCAGGCTCTGTGAGGTCATCGACCGGAAGCCCGGCGGCTGCGAGGACGGCACGAAGTTTGTCATCGGGCCCTTCCAAGGCCTGCTGGTTCAAATCGAAACCCATCAGCCGGCCTTGGACGGTTTTGCTGTCGTGCCTTCCATGGCGCCGATCTGATGCAGGTGCGATTGAAGCGCGAGCTTGTCGATCGAGGAAAGAGGCAGGCTCAAAAAGGCGCTGATCCGGTTTTTGAGGAAGCCGGCGGCCTGCACGAAGGCGCGGCCCTTGTCGACTTCGCTGCCCTCGACGGCAGCGGGATCCTCGACGCCCCAATGGGCGGTCATCGGGTGGCCGATCCAAACCGGGCAGGCTTCGCCGTGGGCGTTGTCGCAGACTGTAAAGATGAAGTCCATCTCCGGAGCGCCAGGCCCGGCGAACTCGTCCCAGCTCTTCGAGCGGAAGCCGGTCGTGGGGTAACCCTGCGCCGCAAGCTCCTTCAGCGCATGGGGATTGACCTCACCCTTCGGCTGGCTGCCGGCCGAATAGGCCTTGAATCGACCCTTGCCTTCGGTCTGCAGGATCGATTCCGCCAGGATCGAGCGGGCAGAATTGCCCGTGCAGAGAAAGAGCACATTGTAAACGCGATCAGTGGTCATTGCAGTTTCTCCTTCCCTTTTGGCGCACAGCAGGCCGCGACCTCCGCGGCAGGGGCACAGATTTCCGGATGCCCGGAGCAGCAATCTTCCATCAAGAAGCGAACCAGGCCACCTAGCGCCTCGTAGTTCGCGGTATAAATGATCGACCGGGATTCACGCTGCTGCGCGATCAGCCCGGACCGTTCGAGTTCCTTCAGATGGAAGGAGATATTGGACGGCGAGACCTCCGCCTTCTCCGCGATCGCGCCCGCCGCCATACCGCCGGGACCCGAAACCACGAGCATACGGACGATGTGCAGGCGGGTTTCCTGCGACAGCGCGCCGAACGCTATGAGGGCTTGACGTTGATCCATATTTCAATAATCCTTGAACTGTTGAAGCAAGGATTAACTGATATGAAGATCATCGACAACAGCAAAATTCAAGAGAACGACATCGATCTCGGCCTGCTGCTCGAGATGCTTGGCGGCGCCAAGGATTCTCCGCTGATTTTTTATTACGACGGCAAGCCGGTAAAGCCCGGCTATCATGTCACCGAGGTCAAGGCGGGCCAATTCTCAGGCCTCGACTGCGGCGCCAATCCCGAGGCATGGGCGGAGATCTTCATCCAGCTCTGGGACATCGAGGAAGGCGACCGCGCACATATGCCGGCCGGCAAGTTCCATTCCATCATCCGCAAGGTGACGGAGCATGTGCAGCTCGACGGTTCGGCCAAGCTCACCTTCGAGGTCAGTGACGGCGTGCGGCCGATGCAGCTCTATTGCGCCGCGAGACCGATTCTCAGCGCCGGCGCCATGCATGTCGAGCTATCGCCGCGGCCGGCAAGCTGCAAGCCGCGCGACCGCTGGCTGGCGGAGGAAAGCAGCAGGGCAGCCGCCTGCTGCGGTCCGGCCGCGGCAAAGAGCGGCTGCTGCGCGTAAAACTCATGAGATCGCGGCAGAGCAGAGGTAGCAGTGAAATTGAAAAAATATTGACTGACCACCAGTCAGTCATATAAATCGAGACTGTCGGCTACTACAGGCGGCATCCATTTCACGCCCGGAGATCGCAATGAGCGCGCAGACCCTGTTGAACTCTCTGTTCCAATACAAAGCCAGCGTCGACGATGAGCTTCTCGATGCTTTGAACGCGCTCGAAGCTGACGCGCCTTCCGACGCGTTTCGGTCGGCGCTTCGCGTGCTCAACCACGCTCATCTCGTCGATCGCATCTTCGTTGCCAATCTTCAGGGGCTGGGTCATACCTACGCGGCGAGCTGGAGCAGCGAAACGCCGCCTTTGGCGCAGCTGTCGGCCGATATCCGGGATACCGACCGTTGGTATATCGATTACACCTCGCGGATCAGCCTTCAGGAAATGGAGGAGGTCGTCGACTTCACCTTCACCGATGGCGGACGCGGGCGCATGTCCCGCGAAGAGATGCTCGCCCATGTGGTGACGCATGGCGGTTATCATCGCGGTGAAGTCGGTCGCCTGCTGCCTGATATCGAGAGCACCGCAATGCGCGACGTGTTTACCGGCTACCTGCACAGGACCGATCCCGCGCGCCGTCAATGAGAGTGGAGCAGTCCCGTCGATGCCGGCCGATCCTGTTTCAAAACCGAGAACCAAGCCCGCCGAAGAGCGGCGCGACGAGTTGATGATCGCGGCCGAGCGGCTTTTTCTGGAAAAGGGCCTGGAGCAGACGACGATCGAGGAGATCACGACGGGGGCCGGGGTCGCCAAGGGCACGTTCTACCTGCACTTCTCCTCGAAGGCCGATGTTCTCCAGGCGCTGCGCGCCCGTTTCGTGCAAAGCGTGCTGGATGGCATCGTCGCGGCGATCGAAGGACGAGGGCAGGAGGATTGGCACGGCAAGCTGGCGGCCTGGTCGACGGCATGCGCCACCGGTTATCTCGACGCGGCCGGGCTGCATCATCTCGCCTTCGTGGCGGCACCCCCCGCAACGAAGGAAGGACTTTCGCGCAACATCCTGATCGACCATCTGAACGAACTGCTTGCCGCTGGCGCTGGCGAGAATGCCTGGTCGGTCGACGATCCCGGCTTCACGGCGGTGTTCCTGTTCAATGCCCTGCACGGTGTGGTCAATCAGCCCGGCATCGGCGAGACGCCGGCTGCCCGCGCCCAATTGCTGCGCGCGATCGAGGCGCATTTCCTGCGCTCGCTTGGCTTGCCGTCAGGTATGGATTAAGCGCTGGGCATCCAGGGATGACCCCGGAGGGCCCTTGCCAGATCAGGCGTCCACCCGGTCAGGTCGTGTTGAATAGCCTGGGCTCCATTGCTGAGATCTGCACGAGGCAACGAAGACGCTTTGGAAAGCAAGGCGGAAATCCTGTCGCAAGTCCGTCCAGCCCCTCTAAGGCTATATTATGAGGGGAACAAGCTGCGGCATGGCGATCCTCGTAATGTGACGTTGTCGGCAAAGCCCGTTCGATGCCGAGAGTGCGGTGCTTCGCGGCTGATTTCTTAAGCATATCTGCAGGAAATCGGGGGCGATCCCATCGGGCCGCTTCTTCGCTTCATATCCCGGCGCGCTGATTAATAATTATTCAAATCAATTGATGTATCGATTTGATCCGGGGACAGATTTTACATCAAAGGTTTGCTATGGCGTTTCTAGGTATTTCGGGGATGCAATATTCCGGGGAAATGTTTGCTGGCGCGCGCATTATTGTCGCGGAAGATTCTAACGTATTCACCTCGATGATCAGCAAACGCCTCAAGGAGCTGTTCGACATTGATGTCGAGATTTGCCGCAGCTTCGAGGATCTGCAGTTTTCCTACGACAAGTCTTCCGATCCGATCACGCTGGCGATCTCGAACATCAACCTGCCCGGCGCCGAAAACGGCGAAGCGCTCGAGTATCTGGTCGATCTTTCCATCCCGACCATCGTCTTTACCGGCACCTTCCACGAAGGCATGCGCGACAAGCTGATGGCCAAGGACATCGTCGATTATATCCTCAAGGACAATATCTTCGCCGTCGACCTTCTGGCGGAATCGATCTGCCGGTTCCTGACCAATCATCGCCACCATGTGCTGATCGTCGACGATAGTGCGACGGCGCGCGCCCTGCTGTCGAGCCGGCTGAAGCGTTACAATTTCCGTGTGAGCGTCGCCGAGAACGGCGGCAAGGCGCTGGAGATCCTGAAGGCCAATCGCGATATCGGCCTGATGATTACCGATTACAACATGCCCGACATCGACGGCTTCGAGCTGACGCGGCGCATCCGCTCCAATATCGGCTCGCATGAGTTGCGCATCATCGGCGTTTCCTCTTCGTCGAACCGGCTGCTTTCGGCACGATTCCTGAAGGCCGGCGGCAATGATTTCATGTTGCGCCCCTTCATCGACGAGGAGTTCTACTGCCGCGTCAACCAGAACCTCGATACGCTGCTGCAAATTCAATCGATGCGCAAGGAGCGGGCGGTTGCCTGACGGCTCTTCCGGCATCGGTATCGGCAGGGGGGCGGAGGCGACTGTCGGGGACAGTCGTCGAATTTTTGCAATTAGAGGTAATGTCGCTTTCATTTGTCCCCTTCACGCGCATAAGCCTCTCGGCTATCGTCCGCCCCGGGGAGAGGGCCGAGTCGAGCCCGTCGGACGTATGGGGGAATAGCGGCTGTGGCGTTTCAAGCGGATTTTCAGCGAGATGGCATTGGGCTCCGCTCCGGCGGGCTAAAAATACTTCTGGTTGAAGATTCCCGGATGTTTTCTGCCGTGCTCTGTCACCGGTTCCAGACCGAGCTCGGCCTTGCCGTCAAATCCTGCCCGTCACTGAAGGCTCTTCGCAAAGAACTTGCCGAGGACGGTCACGGCTACACCATGGCCGTCGTCGATCTCAACCTGCCGGATTCGCCCTATGGCGAGGCGCTCGACTGCACGATCGAGCACGATATCCCGGCGATCGTCTTTACCGCGACATTCGATCTCAACACGCGCAACAAGATCATGGAGCGCAATGTCATCGATTACGTGCTGAAGGACAATGAATTCGCGCTCGACAATCTGGTCGCCACCGTCCGGCGGGCGATCTCCAACCGCAAGACGCGGGTGCTCGTCGTCGACGATGTCGCCTCGGCGCGCCAGGTGCTCGTCGACCTGCTGAAGGCGCAGCAATATCTCGTCGTCGAGGCAAGTTCGGGGCTCGAGGCGCTGGCAGCGCTCGAGGCCTACAGCGATATCGAACTCGTCGTCACCGACCACCACATGCCCGATATGAGCGGCTACGAGCTGACGCGGCGCATCCGCCATCGCTTCGGTTCGGACAGGCTGCGTGTCATCGGCGTTTCCGCCTCCAACGACCGCATGCTTTCGGCGAGTTTCCTCAAGGCCGGCGCCAGCGATTTCGTCTACCGGCCCTTTGTCGCCGAGGAACTGCAATGCCGCATCGCCAACAATGCCGAGACGCTGGCGCAGATGCGGCAGCTGCGGGCGGCGGCGGCCTGCGACTATCTCACAGGCCTCTATAACCGCCGCTATTTCTACGACAACGGCCCGAAGCTGGTGAACGAGTGCCTGCGGCTGAAGGTGCCGAGTTCCGTGGCCATTCTCGATATCGACCATTTCAAGCGGCTGAACGATACCTATGGCCACGAGATCGGCGACAAGGTGCTGAAGGCTGTCGCAAACAGGCTGTTTACGATCTTCGAAGGCAGCGAAAATCTTCTCTCGCGCCTCGGGGGCGAGGAATTCGCCATCCTCTTTCCGCAGATGGATTCCGCTGCTGCGACCAAGCTCTGCGACGAGATCCGCTCGGACATTTCGCGGCTGAAGGTTACGGCCGACGACGAGGAACTCGGTGTTACGATTTCGATCGGCATTGCCGAAATCGGCGGTTACGAGACTTTCGAGAATTACCTCAACGCCGCCGACCAGTTCCTCTACATGGCCAAACACCGCGGCCGAAACCAGGTCTATTCCGACGCCAGAATGACGGAAGAGGCGGCGCAATAACGCCATCCCAGCGCGGGGGTGAAGCCGCCGCCTTTCACATCAGACGGCGACAGGTTTTTCCCAACGTCTCAAGCGGCGACGGCCTTCTTATAGCCTCAGGCGGCAACTGCCTGCCGTGCGGTCGCCATGGTCATCTTGCGCTCGGCGCGCTCCTGCTGCGGCGAGCGATGGTAGAGTTCGCGATAACACTTGGAGAAATGCGAGGCCGAGACGAAGCCGCAGGCGACGGCGACCTCGACGACCGGCATCGAGGACTGCACCAGCAGGTGGCGGGCGCGGTCAAGGCGGATTTCCAGATAGTAGCGGGCCGGCGAGCGGCCCATCTCCTGGCGGAACAGCCGCTCGATCTGGCGGCGGGAGAGGCCGGCACCATCGGCGATCTCGATCAGCGACAGCGGCTCGGCGAGATTGCCTTCCATCAGCTCGATGATCGACAGCACCTTGGCGTTCTGCACGCCGAGGCGGGCGCGCAGCGGCAGTCGCTGGCGATCGTGCGGGTTGCGCACGCGGTCGGTCAGGTGCTGCTCGCAGATGCGGTTGACGAGGCTTTCGCCGAAATCCTCGCCGACAAGGTTCAGCATCATGTCGAGCGAGGCGGTGCCGCCGGCGCAAGTATAGAGATTGCCGTCGATCTCGTAGAGATCGGCATAGACCTCCGCCTGCGGGAAGGCTTCCGAAAAGCCCGGCAGGTTTTCCCAGTGGATGGCACAGCGCTTGCCGTTCAGGAGACCGGCCTGGGCAAGCACATGCGCGCCCGTACAGAGGCTGCCGACGGCAACGCCGCGATTGTAGCATTCACGCAGCCAGGCATTGACCGACTTGTTGTTGAACTGCTCGACATCGATGCCGGAACAGACGAGCACCATGCCCGGCCGGTTTTCGCCGCCGAGATGGCGACGTTCCTCGGCAAGCGAGGAATTGGCCTCGACGCCGATGCCGCAGGAAGAATAGACCTTTTCCCCGTCGACAGAGGTCAGCCGCCAGGTATAGGCCTGATAGCCGAGCATGCGATTGGCGATGCGCAACGTGTCCACGGCCGCCGAAAAGGGCAGCATGGTGAATTGCGGTACCATAAAGAAGACCAGTGAACGCTTCTTGATCTGCATCCTATTCATAGCGAAATCCATGCTCGAGGGGCGATGACACATTCGTTGCGCGGAATGCGTCGCGCCGATGTCCTGAAAGCGACACTGGCATGGAAAAATGCGGCCGGGAAGAGCAAATATGCGACATAGCCCACGTTTGGGCCGGTCAAACTATCGGGATGGCCGGGGACAGCGCAGATGACAGATTCACGGGAGACTGAAACTCAAGACTGAAAAGGGCTTGGGAATGGACAGTCAGGCCGCGAAAAAGGCGGCGTTGCGCAAAGCAGACGCCGCCCCTATCTTGGGAAGAATGTCGCATTCATTACAGCCAGCTGATGTCATTGCGCTGTCGTTGAAATTTAGCCAAAAGGCATGCGGAAGCATAACTGGCGCTGCATGACCCACGCCAAGATGGTGCTGTGTTTCCCGAAGAGTATTTTAGTCGCAGGTTCCACAACGACTCGTCGCATTTAATCCAAAAGGCAGCATTAAATGAAGGACCTCGCTTTTCAGGGCACGTGGCGAGCATATCAGCAGAAGATACTTGATGATCTTGCAAATCTCTTAGGCGATGACGGATTGCATATTGTCGCGGCACCCGGCTCCGGTAAAACGGTTTTAGGTCTTGAAGTGATGTGCAGGCTCGGTGAGGCGACTTTGATTCTGGCTCCGAGCAAGACCATCCGGGACCAATGGGCGCATCGGCTGCGCACGATGTTCCTGCCCGCCGACCTTGCCGAACCGGAATGGATTTCCCACGATGTGAGAGCGCCCGGAACCGTCACGATCATCACCTATCAAGCTCTGCATGCGGCGTTCTCGGGCCATCCGTCCGAAGAAGAAATTCCCGACGGTGAAGAGGAGGGCAGCGACGGGGCGCAAGTCGGTGAACCAGGCAAGCAGGAAACGGAGAAGGCGAGTAAGAAAATCATCGCGAAGCTGCGCGAGGAGAAGGTTCGCACCCTTGTGCTCGATGAAGCGCACCATCTTAGAAACGAGTGGTGGAAGGCCCTGACGATGCTCAAGGAAGCACTAGGTCAGCCCACAGTCGTCGCGCTGACAGCGACGCCTCCTTATGATGTAGATCCTCAGGAATGGGACCGCTATCAGGCGCTTTGCGGGCCGATCGACGGTGAAATTTCCGTGCCGGAACTTGTGTTGCAAGGCGATCTTTGCCCGCATCAGGATTATGTCCACTTCAGCCTGCCGAGTGCGCTGGAAGCACAGAAGCTGGCCGAGTTTCGTGCGCAGATCGGAGACTTCATCGAAACGCTGCTTGAGAGTGCAGAATTCAAGGAGGCAATTCTGCGCCATCCATGGATTACGCAGCCGATCGAGAATGTGGAGCATATACTGGACGATGCACGCTTTTTCTCCAGCATGCTGATCTTCCTGAAATCACAATATGTCGACATGCCGCAGTCGACTCTCGACATTCTCGGCGTCAAGGCGCGTGAAGTACCGGATTTGACGCTTGAATGGATAGAGGTATTGCTGAACGGCGCTATCTACACCTATCGCAGTGATTTCGAAGAAGCTGAACAGGCAATCCGCTGCCAGCAAGACAGGCTGAGGGAAATTAGGGCAGTGGAGCACGCCAGAGTGCGACTGACTGATCCACGATCGGTTCAGAAGCTGCTGGTATCAAGCGTGAGCAAGCTCAACGCGATCGTCGATATTGCCCGGCTCGAAAGCGCGTCGATGCGTGACGAACTCCGTATGGTTATCCTCTCCGACTATATAAGGAAGGATGCGCTGCCCACTGCCCCCACGGACCTTCAGCCCATCGAGAGAATGGGCGTCGTGCCAATCTTCGAGACGCTGCGGCGGTCAGAACTTGATCTCAAGGTAGGAATTCTGACGGGGAGCCTGGTTGTCATTCCGGCGGAATCAAAAGGGATTCTTGACGAGATCGCAGACCGTCTTGGCATCGCTGCCGAACACATCCGTTATCAGCAGGCGGCATTCGATGCTGGCTTTCTGAGCGTTGAACTCTGCGGCGAGCCGAGCCGCAATATCGTCCATATAATCACCGAACTGTTCAGTCGCGGCGGGATCACGGCCCTGGTCGGCACCCAGGCTTTGCTGGGTGAAGGATGGGACGCACCGTCCGTAAACACTTTGATCCTGGCAAGTACGGTGGGATCATACGTACTCTCCAATCAGATGCGCGGTCGTGCCATTCGCATTGATCCTCGAAGCCCTCAGAAGGCTGCGAACGTCTGGCATCTGGCGGTCATCGACCCTGAAAAGCTCGAGCAGAGAATACCGCTGCGCTTCGGGAGGAAATCGACCGATAGAAAAGCGCCCGATCCCTATGACACGATGACAATAGACTTGGGCAGCGACGTCGATGCGCTGAAACGCCGATTTTACGCGTTTGAGGCTTTGTCCTTTGGCGAGCCTCCGGTGATCCAAAGCGGTTTTCAACGATTGATGCTGGGTACTGCCAAATGGAATGCGCGCGGTGTTGATGACATCAACAAAATGATGGAACGGAGGGCTGCAGACCGCAAATCACTGAGATCCCGCTGGCATAGTGCGCTGCACAGCAAACGCGCCGTTGCGAGGATGCAAGAAACATTGGAGAGCAACTATGCCCCCAAGGGGCTAGTTAACTGGAATACGACAAAGTTTCTGTTTGCGCACAGCGCCGCACTCGCCGGCATGATCTTGAACGGATTCTTGCACAGCTTTCGCGTCACGCACATCCGATCGCTCCAACAACTGGAGTTGGTCCTGTTCGTTATGTTCGCATTACTGGCCATCTTCTGCTTGCCGGGCGCACTCAAAGCCAGTCTGTTGTTGCTGCGGAACGGCTCCCTGGAAGGGAGCATGAAGCAAGTGGGAATAACCGTTCTGGAGACGCTGCATCATATGGGCGTCATAACGACAGAGTTGGGAAATGTGAGTGTCGAGGCGACGCTCGACCAAAACGGCATAATTTACTGCCGGCTTGAGGGCGCCACGACAATTGAGCGGTCCCGCTTTCTCGACGCTCTACGGGAAGTCCTCGTTCCCCCACAGAATCCCCGCTACATTCTCGTCAGGTCGTCAAAATTCTGGCGGCTGAACCGGGTGGATTATCATGCAGTCCCGTCGATCATCGGTCGGAAAAGGGAGGATGCCATATATTTCGCCCAGCACTGGAATCGTTACGTCGGTTATTCGGAACTTGTTTACACGCGCAGTGTCCAGGGTCGCCTGAAACTGCTCCAATTCCGCGCGAAGTCATTCGCTTCCGCGTTTACAAGGAAAACCGATAGAATTAGCCGGTGGGAGTAATTGGGAAAGTATGATGCGGGCTCCCAGCTGCCTCAGCGCGTTTGCGCCTGATATGCAGTTGCGGGGCCATCCAATGCCGGCAAGGCGAACGACAATCGACAAGCAGATTCGGGAATTCGGAAGACGAAAAAGGCGGCGTTGCGCGAAGCAGACGCCGCCCCTATCTTGGGAAGAATGTCGCATTCATTAAATGGTCCGGTGTTTGCTGTCGTCCGTGCTCGGCCAGCCGATGTCCTTGCGGATGTCGAAAGGCATAGCTTCGATTTCGCGGGCCGTCTGCCAGCGTGTCCAGGCGAGCACGAGCTTGCGGGCATAATGTGCCAGATCGAAGCGGCTGTCGCTGGAGGTGAGGGTCTTGCCACCACCCCGATAGGTGAGCGTGGTCATTTTCCGGTTCCTTTCTTAGGTCAAGGACATGGGGATCGATGGGAGGTTCGTCCATGTCCGTAATGCCAATATGGCCCCAGACAACTCATCATTCAAACGAATAGGGCTTATGGATAACATCAGAGATATTGAATGATCGGAGCGTGCCCGGCGGCCTTAAGCTGGCCTCGACATCTATCCAGTCCATTCAAATTGGGTACAAACACGGGAAAATTTAAGTACAAACATCCATTGTCTTTGATCAACTAACTGTAATGAATCAAGAAATGGTATTGTTACCTCGTGGTTCTGGACGCCCTATCTGGTGTGCATTTTGGCAGTGCGAAGCTGTATGACCCCATTTCCACGGTTGAAGATGCCATGGATTCACGGACTGAATCGAAGTTTCCGCTAGTACAAACCACGCCATTTTCTAGACGCCAGCTGCCGACCCCGGGCTCCGGATAAACAGGGGTATGTTCTTCGTATTGGGGGAGGTTAAGCTATCGATCAGCAACATCAGACGGCTTTTTGTAGAGCAGTCTGGGGCAGCAAAAGCCTGTTTGTGAGAGATCATTCTCGGCTCGGCCGCTTGCTGACCACGGCTGGTGGAGGGTCTCTGAAGCAATGCAGGCGCGGCCGTGAGATACCGTATGAGTGAGTTCGAGCACATTCTTGGACCCGCACGACGTCGGAACAAAGGTTTTCACGAAACTCTCTTCAGGTGTGGCCGCATTTCTCGACAAGAAGCGAGCAGTTTATGGGTGTTCTAGGCAAGGAAATGTGATGCGGCTGGACCTTGTGGCGGTCCTTATCGACTGACCCCGTTTAAGGAGATGTTCTCGAAAAGGGAGCTTCTAAGTGGGATGATTCCTTTCTGAACCTGCCTTCCAAAGGGCATTTAAAAGGAAATGAAAGTTCATAAGAGGACAGCCATAGAGTTTAATGGTATGTCAACATTATGATTGCGTCCCTCGCTTCACGAAGCGGCATCATGTGACGAACAACTTATGCAAAACAATGCCTTGAGGAACCCGGATCGTCAGGCCTCAACGTCTATGCGTGGTTCGCGTTGCAGCCAGTAGCCATCACCTGTCGACAGAAATTCGTCTTTAGCACCTGAGAGAATTTTGGTGATCGTTTGAAGAGGGTCCTTCGAATTAAATTTCAGGCCAACATCCGTTAACTCTTTAAATAGCTCGTTGCGCGTCATTGGGCGTCCCACACGCTTCAGGATCAAATAACTCTCACGTCGTGCAGCCCAAGCAACGCTGCCACGCCTTTCGCGTTGGCGTTGACAAAAATCTGCAGGAACAGTCACTTTCGGTTCCGGAGCGGCAATTTCTCGCTCGATAGCCTCTTCCATGGCTTCTGCGGCCTGTCGGAGGTGAGCTGCTCGCACTTCTCGCTCCTTCAACGCCCGTCGCAAGCGGTCCATTTCTGCGGCATTAATCCGTATCGCTTCTCGTAGCGCCTCTCTGGTGGACGTATCCAATTCTATCTCTCGAATTCGCTCAGAGCGCGGAGCGCTGTCGTCTGCGTTGATGAACCTGGCCGTCTGCATCATATGGGTTATCCAAATTCTTAACCGGCTTGCCGTGACTCGTATCGGTATGTCTGCTACTGATTAACGGGATCGATTCGTACCTGTTAAATCAGCCTTTGGGCGATTTTAAACGAAAGTCCGCTTGATGTCATTTCGGAGGAACGGCAATGGGGCTTAAAAGAGGCATTTCCTCGGTTTGCGTTCAGCTTGGTCCTGATGTTCGAATGTTCAGAGCTGCGGATGGAGGTCCGACCAGGTTCCCGGTTACTGGATTAAAGAGCAATACCACGCACCTGCATCCGGCACCTAAGGCGGGAAATATGATCCTGCCAGCCGAGTCGAATTCAGAGCTGGCGACCATGTTCTTACTGGACATCTCGATTTCGGTGCTGACTTACATGGCTCAGCCCCATCTCTTAGAGTTCAGGGTGAACGGTAAAAAGCGTGAATACACGCCGGATATCGAGGCGGTGGTTCCATTGTGGTTCGTCGAACAGCTTCTTGACGGCGTACCCTTCGTTAAGACTGCTTTGAAAATGGCTGCTAGACGGGCAGTTGACGATCCGTTGATCACCGTCGTGCTCGAATGCAAAAACGGCCGAGGCAATGAGTCGCAAGAATATATTGAGAAATTAGAAGAGGCGAGTGATCTATATTATCGGTATGGATACTATTATTTCATATTAGACGATTGCTTGAGTGCGGACATAAACTGCGATCATCTGCCTAGTATCTTGATGGATGAATCGGCTATTGTTGACCACAGCGCTATCCGTCTCGCCCTGCAGCATCTCGAACAAAACGGCGGCTTTACCACATACGCGGCCATGATGGAGGCGGTCGGGGGCGGGCCCTTAGGTCGAGAAATTACCAACTACCTCCATATCAAAGGTCTCATCTGGGCCGATTTTTCAAGCGACCCGCTGATGCGTGAGCATCTGACGACAGTCGCAATGCCTCCTCTGCTAGGACCTCAACGTCAGGCAATGGCGCGGTTCGCGCAACAGGAGTGAGAGATGGCTGCGCAGCTTGATATCCACCCATGTGAATTTTCGCCCGTGGAGACGGGCGACGGACTTTACACAGGAAAACGCGCGGCGTTTTCTTCCATGGAACGCGTGGATCGGACGATACAGCGAAACATCGTCGACCGGGTTGAGGCTTAGAGCCCTGATGTTAGCTCTTAGCCAGCTCGATATTGACCCGGGGGAGAGTTATTCCTTCACAGTTGCGCGGGATAAGTTCGTGGCAACTTTCGTAAAATCGAAGTCGGACGGCAACATCGTTTTCAAAAGGCGGGACACGGCCTCGCGATACGTTGTTTCCCGGGCTGACTTTTTGTTGATGCGCGGTAACGGAAAGGCGGTGCGGTTCAAAGCGGCGGAAGCTCATAGACCCGCAATCGAGCCCGACGCCTTCGACCCGCCCGCCGTGGGGGACAGCAAAACGGTTGCGGCGCGGAAGCGCAAATATCTGAAGGCTGTGACTCAAAAGTATTATGTGACGTGCATTGACGATCTTGGGATCAGTCGGTCAATTGATAAAATCCGTTTATTCATAAAGGCGCATGCTGAAGAGCACCGGAAACTCGGGCTCTCAAAGGCTCCAGGTGCGAGCACTCTTATTGCGCTCTGTCGTGAAATCGGTTTCTCCGGTTATAGGCCGTTGCACCTTTTTTTGAACGGTGCTGGTGGTGACCGCAGGTCAAACCTTTGGGATCAATTCATCCTGGAGAAGAAAGCTCAGCTGATTGAGCTTTACTACAGCTTTAGCGATCCCATCGTGACCGAGCCCTTTGCAATCGGTTGGTTCAGAGCGGAGATAGCCAAAGAGAGCAAGAGACGGGAATCTTCACATGAAGGGGTGCTTGAAATACCGCCTCGCTCTACGATCTTGCGTTGGCTGCGAATGGCGGCAACGCCCGAAAGTATTGCCCGCAAAGAAGGGCGCACCGTTGCAAACCGCCAGTCGGGTGGTGTCGTTCACCACCTGAGCGCGAAGAGGCCACTCGAATGCGTTGTGATGGACCACACGCAGATCGATCTCCATGTCGTTGTTCTCGACGAATATGGTGAGGTCAGCGAGAGTACGCTTCGGCCGTGGCTTGTTCTCGTTGTGGACGTCTATAGCCGTATGATCTTGGCCGCAAATCTGACTTGGGAAAGTCCGTCGTTGTACACGCTGATGGAGGGCCTCAAGCAAACGGTCAAACCGAAACGTTTTCTCAGCCATTTGGCCACAAACCCGTCACTGGCATTCGCATGCGACGGTTTTGGCAAGTTTCGTCGTATGCTCGTCGATAACGACTTGGCCAACGTGGGGCAGTCGATGAGAATGACCGCGTTTTCTGTCGGTTTGACGGTATCTTTTGCTGCTGTCAAAAATCCAGAGACCAAGTCCATCGTTGAACGCGCCTTCGGTACCTTGAATACTCAGGTTTGGCACCAAGCGCACGGTGGAGTTCGAGGGCGACCAGGTCGTCTGCGGAGCGAAGACCCACGCGAGTTTGCGCGATTCACACTCGATGAGGCTCAGGAGATTCTCTGGGACTATATCGTGAATGTCTACCACGTAGAGGTTCACGATGGTATCGAGATGGCTCCCGCTCGAAAGTGGATGGAAGCGTACGAATTTTTCCGCCGTCCGCTGATTGACGACATGCAGCAAATTGATGAGGCGTTCAATAAAACCGTCGAGCGTCGCCTGACGCGTTCCGGAATTCGCGTCGGAAACCAGAGATTTCATCATCCGCTGATTACGAGCAGACTGATCAGCGATCTCTACTACCTGAACGAGAAGCCGCTCACTGGCTACAGGAAAAACCAGTCAGTATCGATCCCCGTCAGAATACGGGCAGTCGATGAACGGGACCCGGTCACCGAAATACAGATTTATAATTACGCTCGCAAAACTTATGACCCCCTCCCGAACTTCGATGAAACGAAGATCGGGTCATTCGCACAGGAACATGTGGGGCGGATCGAAAACAACGCCGCGAATGAAGAATTCTTCCCGAGTGCCCAGGTCGATATCAACCGTGGAAAGCTGCTTCAAAAAATCGCTCCGCACCCGCTTGTGGCCGCCATCGAGCGGGAAGGGCGGGATTCTCCCCAACGCCTCGCCATTCACTCTGCGAAAACCCCGATGATCGCTCGAAAAGGCGTTCAGCGCGGCTCTGCGGCACGCAAGGCAAATAAGGCGAAGGCGAAAAACGCAGAAGCTCAGAAGCTTTTGCGACAAAGTAACAAACTAAACGACCCCCAAAACACGGAAGCGGAGATGTTTGATAAGAACGAGGTGGTAGCGAATCTTTCCGGATCACCTGACCGTTTTCAGGTCAAAGACAAAGCGGCTCTGCTAGCGAGAGTGCGTCAGAAGCTGAATCTAGATCGGTAGCATGAACAGGAGGAAGGCGTGACCGGTAGAAGATCGCAAGCCCAAATCATCGTTATGTTCAAGAAGTGGATCATACCACATTCACGGGCGGAAACGGCGATGAAGGCAATGGAACAGCTTAGGGAACAGAAACGCATCTTAGGGTTTGGCTTCGAAGCTCGTGCCGGTCACCTGCTGGCTCCTTCCCAATCTGGGAAAACACATGCGGTATACCACAACTACTTGCACAGCTATTTAATACCGGAGTTTCGAAGAACTAGCGTGTTCGCTCCAGAGGTCAGCGACGAGGCCATTATACGCTTACAGAAAAAGGTCATATACGTGAAAATTAAGTCAGAGTACCTTGGCGCTTTTGCCTCGGCTCTACTGAAAGCAACGGGCGATCCTCTGCCAGCAAGGGGCAGTGTCGATGACCGCATCGAGAAAGCAGAGGAACAAATGCATGCTCTGCAAACCGAGCTTTTAGTTCTGGATAGTTTCGACAATTTGTCGAAACGAGAGGACGCCAAGGCCGCGCGAGAGGCAAGTCGAACGCAAGCGACAATTCGACTTATGTTGGAGCGGGGCATGCCCATGCTTTTTGTCGGCGTCCCATCCGCGCGTACTTCTATTCTCAACGAGGAACAGCTTGCACATCGGAGTGATGAAATCGAGTTCCCACGGCTCGAAGACCCCGAAGATATCGAAGAGTTTCAAGAGTATTTGGAAGCCCTTGATGTTCTTCTGGCGGAAAACGGCGTCTTTGACGACCGATGCGATCTGACTGACTTCAGTCAGCATCTCTTCCTGGCGTGTCGGGGCCGATACGGCGTGTTGTCTAACTTAATTCGAGACGCTGCAATCATCGCGTCCAAAGCAAAGTCACCCCGTGTAGGGGCGGATCATCTTTCGCAGGCTGTTGACGATTACATCAGTAAGATGCCTCGCCTATCTTCCGTACCCGAAGATGATTTCATCGGTTTTAATCCATTTAAGCGAAAAAAAGAGGCCCGTAGTGAGCGAGTGGCCTGAAGGCTGGGCCGTTGATAGCGATTATTACAATCGTCGTATCCGAAAACTTGGCAGCGTTCTGGCCGTTCCGATAGAGTTGAACCCTGGGGAACATCTGAGGGACGCTACCCTCCGAGGTATATCGATCAACGGCCACGCGTACACTAAAGTTGCCGTCGAGCTAACGAAAGCGCGATCCTTTCGAAGCCTGTCGGCGTTAACGTCAATCGCGGCATCACAAGAGATCGACAGCCTCGTTGACGTGCTAGGAATACGGAGAGATTCCGAAGACTTGAAACGCATGCTGTCGCAACCGCAGACGGGCTCGCGGATTTATGTGTCATTCTTTGGACAGACCATCCGTCGATCTTATTTTACGCGCCGTCGCCGCGTTTCGCCTCTGGCATTAAGGATAAATGAGTATCAGCGGGCAATCTGGGCCGTCCGATGGATATCGTTTGACACCGAAACCATGGAAGCACTTCTGGACCATTGCCCGGTCTGCACACGTCCCCTTGGCTGGGCAATATCGTTCGGGGTGTCACGTTGCGAGCACTGCAAGGCTGACCTACGCGATTTTCCACAATCAAAGGTCAATACACAAGATGAAGAGGCGCTAAAATTCTTCACCGACACCGTCAACCCGGTGGTCTCGGAACCTGAGTTTGCTCAAAAATGGCCGACGATTTACCCGGCGAGCACCAGAGGCGAGATTTTTGAGTTCATTGTAAGGCTCGCGATGGAGTGCCAGAGGTTCCAGAAGGGGCAACGGGGAGCGATAACATCGGTTGAGAATGAACATTTGGAAAGCGCTGGACGGGCCGTTCTAAACTGGCCCGCAGGTTTTACAGATTTGATGGATGGTCTTCAAAACGATCAATCCGACGCTCTGCGAAATCTCTGCAAAGATGCTCAGCTAACGCGTGCCACCCGTCTAAGACTACAGGATTTCCTACGTGTTCGTGATCGTCGCTCAGCAATTTTCTCACCATCCGGTCATCGATCTGGTCTTAATACAGATGACCTACAACGGTTCCACGCTTCCGAACTCGGGGCCACACCGATATCGGAACCAAGGAGTGAATTTGGGTGTAGCCCCGAGGTCGTCATACAACTCGCAAGAACCATTAAATCAATCCGGCAACGAGCGCAGACGCTAGGTTTGTCTGTGACCGATGTGATAGATTTGCATTTGGATGGATTTCTGGATGATCTCGCGCCGGACCTTCAATCTCTTGGCATAGTGCCGCGATGTCCTTCGCGAAAGGTCGATTTGGCAAGGTTGTTAGCTGGTATCAAAGCCAGGTCACACGGTGGGACGCGGCTTTCAACCGCGCGTTTCACCTTCGACCAAACTCTATCTGCTAGGTTTTCGGACATAGTCAAAGCCATTCTCGCCGAGGAAATTGTCGTTTCCCTGGGGCCTGCGTCTACCCGAGGATTTATGTATGATATTTTCGTCGAGAACTTAGAGAGCCTGTGTGCTGTTGTTGGTCGGTCTGCGAGGAATCTAGGTTTGGAAAGCGTTTCGCTAACCGTTCTAGACGTGGCGATGTTCATGGGTAAGTCGCGAGGCGTTGCAACCATGGGAATCAAATCACTTCACATGAGCAATCGGCTCACGGTTTCGAGCTTCTCGGAAGCCAGAAATAGTTCCGTGTTCAGCTTTGAGCTTGAGTGCCTGCAAAGGCTTCATGGCCAATCAGGCGAACGGGTGCACGATAAACTGGTGTCCGCCGGAGTACCTCATATTAAAGGACAGGGAATAACGGTTTGGAGCAGAAATGAAGCGCTCGATTGCCTCGCGCTGAAAAAGCTGAATTAGGGACCGAGCCGAGGTTTGCATCTCCCTAACGGGAAATCTTTCAGATGCCAGATTTCGAGAGCCGAATTGCTCATCTTGCGGCAGGGTGATGTGCAGCGCGTGGTTCGTCACTAAATAGCGCCGTAACCGCCAGCCCAGAGATTCCGCGACTCCCTGCACTCTACAACAATTTAGATCGGCGCGAATTCCAATGAACTTACGGTTGATCATGGTTAACTGAAGTGTAACCATGATCCGGTACAAAACTGATTCCCTTTGTTCAACTCGATGGTCGTCGCAAAAAATCGCTTGGGGGGTGTGATCAGTGACATTCGGGCCAGATCGATTTGCAGTTTTCTTATCTATCCCCAGGCATTCAGCAAGTAACACTGGACAGAGAGGTCGCGCGGCGGCTACTCGGCCCGCAACGTGCGACCAGCTTTCAAGGCTTGATTGCCGACCTTCGAGAAGCCGACTTTCTCGGAGAGGTGCCTGGCGTGCCGATTGTTCACGATACGAGTGAGGGACTTCTCGTTTCCTTCGATATCGGGGATCGAACTGCCTTGATGGTTCAACCGTTAGGGAATGACTGGCAAAGCGCTCATCGGGTTTTGCTGCGGAACATAAATCGCGATCAAGAGGTCGTCGTATGAGCTTTGAGCCAAATTGGGCTTCTGCACCTGGGGCAACGATTGTGCGCCTGATGGATGCGAAGGAGATACCCTTCGATGAGATGGCGTCTGGTCTGGGCATTTCCGAGAACCAGCTACAGGCTCTGATCGACGGTCGAAGCCGGATCGACGGACAGCTCGCTTCCGCGCTCTCGGAAAATCTGGGCTCGACGCCACGCTTCTGGCTTGCCCGCGACAAGACCTATGTCGAGGAATTGTCCCGACTGGCCCCCCAGAGTGGTGACGTATCCCACTGGATCAAGTCGCTGCCGATCCGTTCAATGAGAAAGTTCGGGTGGGTTGACGCGAGCCGTGGTGAGGAGGCCATCAAGTCGTCCGTGCTGAGCTTCTTCGGGTGTGACGACCTTCTTTCCTGGAATGCCAAGTATTCATCGGGTGTTGGCGCAGTCGCGTTTCGGACCTCATTTGCGTTCGAGGCAAATGAGATGGCGACCCTTGTGTGGTTAAGGGCAGGGGAACGCCAGGCTCACCGATTCGATCTGCCGGACTACGACAGGCAGGCGTTCACCGATCTTTTGCCCCGTTTGCGACGGCTATCTGCGTTCAAGCATCCGAAGACGTTTCTCCCTCGATTGGTCGAAGGGTGTCGGGCCGTGGGTGTTGCCGTCACCACGGCGCGTGCTCCTGAAGGATGCCGGGCAAGTGGAGCATCTTGGCTACTAAGCTCCAGGCACCCGGTCATTCACTTAAGCTTCCGCCATCTCTCTGAAGATCATTTCTGGTTCACATTCTTCCATGAAGCCGCCCACGTCGTTCTGCATGGAGAAGAGCACATTGACGTCGATGGTGGCGATCCGTCGCTTCAGACGAGTTCGGTGAAAGAAGACGAGGCTGATGAGTTTGCTCAGCAGCTTCTGATATCGCCGGAGGCACTGGACGACTTGAAGAGAAACCCTGTGCCCAAGAGGATATTGGCGGCGGCTCGCCATCTTGGCGTGACAGCAGGCATCATAGTTGGCCAGCTGGAGAAAGCCCAGGCTCTTCCGCCGGGGCGGCTGTCCCGCATGAAACATCGCTATAGATGGGCTGACGATGCTTTAGTTCCAGAATCCGCCTGACGCCTATCCCCTAAAGTACACGTACTTGTCCGGCGACTTCTGCCAGTTGCAGAGGCTGTCCTCGATGACTTGCTTGCCCGTCTGGAGGTAGTTGTCCAGCGCGTCGACGCGAGGCGACAGCTGACCCGCTGAGACGGCATGGCCTGTGGAGTTGTAGAACAACAGCTTCGCGCCGGACAACGGTCCTGTCGCTCCCACGATGTAGGCGCTTCCAGCATCAATCGGAGCGAGATCGAGTTTCGAAAGCATGGTCAGGAAATCGAACTTTCCAAGGCGTCCGAAGCCGAATACCGCATTCAAAGAGCGGTACAGTGCGTCGAACACTTCGGTTGGATTTTGGCCAACGCGCTGGTGTGTGTTTTGTATCAGCTGCGCGAAGCCGCCTGCGCTGAACTGCCAATCGTAGTAGCTGCTGAAAACCGACGTGATAATGTTCGGCTTCTTTGACTGATATTGTCTGTGGTTCGAGAAGCGGCCAGATTGATTGGCGTCGGCAAGAGCTGCCTGGTTTTTAACAAGCGTGCTATCGAAAGCAGCCCTGTTTTTTCCATAGGTCGCGACGTCCCAGACGGGTCCAGCTCCAAAGGAGCCAAACACGTTGGCTGCCAACTTCCATTCGTCGGTAATGTGCTTGCCGAAATGGGTCGCGACAAAAGCCATCCATACGGCCTCATCGCGTTTACCGAGCTTTCCCAACCGAGCCGCCGCCCTAATCGGGTCGAATAGCGGATTGTGCGGATTTTCCCTTGCCGGATCGATTTTGGTTGTCGTCAGCCTTGTCATGTATTCGATACGACGGAGGCTGGAAATCAGTTGATCAAGCCATGTGTTCTTTCGTGTCGCAGTCGAGAGACCTGCAAGTTTGCCGTGGGCTTGCTCGTACGCCGTGATCGCCGCGTCGAGCTGTGTCCGCCGATTGTAGTGCGCGCGTATCAAAATCTATTTTCCTCTCAAATACTGCTTGGCGCTCTGGTCGTCACCCAGGACCTTTTTCAATCTGTCGATAGCAAGGGTTTTGAAGGCGGGGGAGAGGTCATCGAGATGGTGCTTGATGACGGCCGCTGCGTCGGAAGCCTTCAAATTGGCGTGGATTTTCAGCATCACCGCAAGCTCTCGCCAATATGGCCCCAGCGAGCCGGGAATTTCCGCATCCAACTGCCCGAGACGCAAGGCTTCCTCTACCTTGAGGAACTCTCGGATGCTCGGCCACGGATTACCAGTAGGCATGGCGGTCATCGGGACATCGTCGAGATAGTGCTCATCGATGTAACTCTGAGCCATTTTCCGGGGCTTCAGGTCGTCAGTGTCGTCGTAAAGGTGGAGGCTGCCGACCGAATGAAAGTAGCGACCGACCTCGTAGCCGAGTTGCCGGGCTGCGATTTCCTGGAACATCGTGAACGAGAACACATCGTGGGGGAGACCCAGGAAGGCGTCGTTGGAGCGCATGTGAGCCTGCAAGTCCAGTAGTCCGTCCCGCACCACAAACTGAAGGCTACAGGTGCAAGGAATATCGAGGCTATCGCGACGCACATCAGAATTCGAAAACAGCTGGATCGTGGCGTTTCGCGAACCGGGGCGTTCCTTGAGCGTCTCGATCATCCGCTGCCACTCGGTGCCGATCCTTACTCTGTCGCCGACCTTGTATTTTCTTCGGATGCCGAAGATTCGCTTCCCATACGCTCCGTTGAGCGTTTCCTTGTTCTCCGAGAATTCATCGTACCGGTCGAGATAGTGTTTGATGAAGGGCAGGGCATCACTGCCCATGAGATACCAGGACATCTCGCCCAGGGCGCTCGTAATTTTGGAACGGCCGATTGAACGGCTGATGCGTGCTCTGGGGTTTGTCAGTTGAAGTAAGGCTGCGAATGTCTCTGTACTAAAACCTTTGCGAGACTCGACTCGCCGGTTTCGGCTGTCGTTCGAAAGAAGCTGCTGAAATACCTGGCGCAGCAGGCCGTCTATCGTGTCTGCCGTGGCGGTGAACAAGTGTGATCCGAATCAGCGTCGTTAAACTTACGCGATATTATATTCGCTGCTTTAAGATACTAGGGGTGGAACCGCCCAGTGTATCTGGTTGCAATCGATCTCAATAAGCTCTCGATGATGGCGGTGACCGACACTTCATCCACGTCCTCCCAAGAAGGAAAGCGCGGTTGACTGCGCCTTTAGTCGTTCGAAAGACGATGCGATACATAGGGCTTCCTCGATCCCAATTTGATCGTCGTCATCGCAATGTGTCGACGTGCAGATGAATCGAGCCGGATCGCTTCCATCCCCGATTATCAGCCAGTCGACCTCGGCCTCCAGCTTGAAAGCCTTCCGACCGGATATAGCGATGAGCCCACACCATCAGACAGGCATCGCTCAACCAGCGCAGCCAGGACGTCGCTGTCATAAATCGGGCCTTGCAGGACAACTGCGTGACCAAGGGTCATGGCGTGAAGGTATGTGCAATAGCGGTAGGCCGCAACAGGTATGGCAGCACCGACATTATCCCATCTGGTATGCGGAGAAACTGTTTCAAATACAGTGATTTATCTCCACAAATCAGATACTTGCGCAGTAATTGAAGACGGCGAGGAGGGCTCGGAGACGCCTCACCAGCTCATTCATTCGCAACAGTGAGGTCATTTTGAAGAACGAATTCGCAGTCGCCGATGCATCAGAGATGTTCAACGTCCTACGCCGGACAGAATGCCTGAAACGCTATCAGGAAATAAGCCATCAGCTTCTGAGCGAGCTGCTCGTTGCTATCGCCACAGAAGGCGAAGTGGTTGGCGGGAACAACCGAGGCAGCGATGTGCTGTCGGCCAAGCACGGCAAGATCGAAGTGAAATCCCGCATTCTGGGCACCGACGGACCGTTTCCGCGTGTCTCGCTGAAGACGCATAATCTGGAAAAGGCAGATTGCTTCGTCGGCATTCGCTGGACCCGCGATTTCCAGTTCCATGCGGCCTATATGCTGCCCAAAACCGCCGTCCTCCCGCTATACCAGGCCCGCAAGCAGGCCAACGGGCTGGCACACATCAGCTGGGACAGCTGGAAATCGGCTCCTGGGGCAATCGATCTTGGTAGCGCGGTACGCAGGGTATTGCCCATCTGAGCAGATGCGAGCGTCGACGCTGACCTTTCGTCAGGCGCAAAACTGTCGGTACTATTAAACCCCAGCCAATCGAAACCTTAGGCACATGGCCCCAACCTGTCAGAGGCCTCCAGCGACACCGCAATCAACGCAAGACGGTTGAAGCGGAACTGAATTTTGTGAGAAGCGCGATTGGCGCGTGAACGGCGTGCTCGGCAAGATCGAGTATCTCGGTCGGACGTGGAAGGGAACGCGGATCATTCCCGGCGGAAACGCTCGAATCGAATGCATTGTCGAACGGGGCAGCGGCGAAGAGATATGTCACCGATTCAGTAACAAGCGTGTGTCGACAATCGGCAAAGCGATCAATACAAGCGACGGCCAACTACCTCAGCGACTTGAAGTCATCGAGATCGAGGAAGTACCGGCGGCGGGCAGGTCGAATTTCGCGGATTTCCCTGATCGTCGAAAAGCGATGATACTCGCCCGGTTGCGATGATCTCAACCGCAAGCTCCTCGCGTGCCATCGACTTCAACATCCGACGCCAGGTTACCCAAGGCGCTACGAAACACTT
Source organism: Rhizobium anhuiense bv. trifolii (assembly GCF_024346605.1). NCBI lineage: Bacteria > Pseudomonadati > Pseudomonadota > Alphaproteobacteria > Hyphomicrobiales > Rhizobiaceae > Rhizobium > Rhizobium anhuiense. The sequence continues at coordinate 3,021,055 of NZ_CP098803.1, read as the reverse complement.
CGCCGAAAACCTTCGGGTCGTAGTCGTGGATTTTGTACTCCGGAAATTCGACCTTGATCACGGGTCTCCCTGTCTCCCTTGAGATTATCGTGCCGAACGTCGGGCTTTCAACGATATGCAAATTGGCGGCGAGGTGCCGCGCATAAACCTCACGCAGTTGAACCCTGTTGAGCGAGCGGGGAAGCATCCTCAATTGGTTGACCAGCATGTCAGATGTCGCTCCACAGTCATCTATCACGTAGACGAAGGCGATGTTGTTGGCCTGTAGAAGTAGCGTTCTTCCCTCTAGGTTGTCGCAATAGTCGAAAAGATCGCCCGTGGAAACGATGCCAAGTATGTGCAAGGTACCGAAGACATTCGGTTCAATTTCCACACCGGCGGTGATCGCGCGTGCAACGGCGTGGACATGATGCAGGTGATGGAGTTCGTAGCTGTCGCCAATCATTTCGGCGGGGGCTCGATTGTCCGGGGAGACGCGATTCCTGAAATCCCGCAGGTGTACTTTAAGGAAAATCAAGGTAAGCCATGCACTTAACAACGACGCCCCACCGTTCTGGACGAACTCGATAAGGGCTTTTTCGCCGCCCTTTACGGCTTCGCTGATGGGCGTTTCGTAGATGTCACCGAGTAAGGAATTGCAGCCGCTACAGCAGGCAATTTTATAGGTACCGTACGTCGCCTTTTGGCCATTCGGAAGATCGAGCGTTAATCTCTGGATTCCACAGTGCCTTTGGAGCCAATTTGGTATCACATGCTCATCGTTGAAGGTCCTATCGGGTTTCGCGCCACAAACAAAGCAATGACCTTTCTTGCAAATTTCATCCTGAAATTTCTCGAACGAAAAGAAGATCGTCTTGCCGGTCTCATCGACAATGCTGCCGTCGAAAGCCTGTGAGTAGATTTTGAACATTGCAGGTCCATAGCTGGCTTTTAGCAGCTCACGGGGTAGGAATTTGTCTCGGCCATATGCTTTAAGCCAAAAGCCGGTGAGACGCGGCAAGTTTAATCGAGTCGAAATAGTGCGCGTGCGAGAAATGATTTCAAGATAAATTTCGCATAGGTTGTATGATGAATTACCGGCAAAACCGCCTTAAAAATGACGAGCCGACGGTATGCGCCTATTGCAACCGCCCCATCAATATTGGCAGCGCCGCCATTGAACATCTTGTTCCCGAAAGTATGCGATCCTTCGCTGAACCCGAACCTGGAAATTTACTCTTCGCATGCGCCGAGTGTAACAGTTTGGTCCCTCGGGACATTCAATTCATTAGATACCTGTCCGCCCTGATGGAACGGCATCCGGAGTTTCACGATATCGAAAACGACGGTCTAGTTGGGGACGACGTTCGGTATCGAGCCGATATCGCGACGTTCAGAGGAAGGAAGCGGGCTCAAAAGAGACTTATTATTAAATGTAAGAGCTTTGCAGAATTCACACCCTCAAGAGTGAGAACTACTCTCGATCAACTTAGGCTCTTCGAAGCGGTCGGCGACGACGTGCAGTTGGTCTTGGCCTTCCCCGGAATGCTTGATGACAGTTCCAGCACGCTTTTTAAAGAAGCCAACATCGAGGTTTGGGATGCGTTACGCATTTTCGATACATTCGAAGTCCAAATAGCTGACTTATCTGATCCAACATTTCAAAAAGTATTTCTTGAAATCCGTGACCGTGTTTCAATTGAGCAGCGTCTAATCAGGCGATTGGAGAACTGCCCAGCGGGGGCTGATAACTGGATAGAATATCAAAATTTAATTGGTGTTATCCTCAAGCATCTGTTCTCCCCACCCCTAATGGAGCCCCTTGTTGAGCACTCTGATGCCACAAAGGTAAATAGGCGAGACTTTATCTTCCCAAACTACGCTGATGATAAATTTTGGCAATTTCTTCGGCACCGGTATTCGGCCGACTACATTGTTGTCGACGCGAAAAACCATTCCAAAAGAGTAAAGAAAGACCACGTCAGCCAACTTGCGAATTACTTGAAAGGGGCAGGGGTCGGAAAGTTTGGAGTAATTGCCTGCCGCAATGGGCCGGACAAAGGAGCGGCAATTACCGCGCGGGAGCAATGGCTTATATACGGTAAGCTCGTAATCTTCGTGACCAGCCATGATTTGGAGCGAATGCTGTTAGCCAAGGCCGCACAAGGTGATCCGACAAAAATACTAACCGACATAATCCAAGACTTTCGCCTTTCAATTTAGTACGCCGGTGATCAACGTGAGCCAGGACACGGGGAAACGCAACTTTGCACCACCCTTGGTCCGGTCGCCGTCTGGTCCCAGAGCTTTTGACAGAGCATTGTCATCAGACGGCGCAATCGAGCGATTCGAATCGACGCTCCACGATCTCCGCTCTAGCGAAGCTGTGGCGACAGTTCTGTCCAGCGATATTCGATTACCGCTGGACGATCACCTGGGTCCCCGGCTGGACCATCTCGTAAAGCTCCTCGACGTCTTGACGGTACATCCGAAAGCATCCGCTCGAAGCATTGGTGCCGATGGAGGAGGGGTCGTTGGTGCCGTGGATGCGGAGCAATCCGTCGGCAAGGTAGAGTGCGCGGGTTCCAAGCGGATTTGCGGGGCCGGGTTTCACAACTTCCGGAAGCCTTGGGTTCTTCTGGCGCATGCTGGCTGTCGGCCGCCACTCGGGATGCAATCGTTTCGACACCACCCGCGTCGTCCCGTACCATTGTTTCCCTTCACGGCCGACTGCAATGGGATAAGCGAACTGCTCACCCCACGACGTGGTGTAAATAAGTGTATGTTCGCGCGTAGCGATGATGATGGTTCCTCTCGCGCTTCGTGTCGACGGTTCTCGACGTTCTGGCAAAGGTTCCCCATAGCCAGGTTCTGGCTCGTAGTAGGGAGGAGGGGGATAGGGGCTGTAGGGGTCATCATAGCCATAGCCGTCGTATTCATCGTATCCATCATACGGCGCGTAAACCTGGGCTTGGGCCTGAAAGACCGTCAGCAAGAGCGCCGCAGCAAGGAGAACCAGCAATCTCATTCTTTCGCCATCCACTAGTTATTAGGCCTGATCGGGCGGAATTCTGTGGCGGCACTATGGCCGTTAACCTCCGTCTAACTTCTACTTTGACTTTCTTAGTCAGAAGTCGCTTACTCGCGGTGAGGTGGTAAGGGGTTTGGTTGTGAGTGTGCGCGTATTTCTTTCTGCTATTGTGGTTCTGATCTGTGCGTTTCAAGCCAGAGCCGCAGATGTCCAGATCGACCAGCTGAAGGATGATATCTACATTATTTCTGTGGTAGGCGAGTTCAAGGAGGGCGATGACAATCGCTTTAAGAACCTCGCCATTTCGACCAACAAGGCAGTCGTCTTCTTGGACAGCCCCGGTGGATTGGCAGGGGTCGGAATGGAAATCGGCCGCACAATTTCGATCAAGGGCTTCTCGACCGCCGTAGCCGAAAACACGATATGCGCCTCTTCGTGCGGGCTGGTTTGGCTGGCGGGGAAGCACCGGTTCATTACGCCGACCTCCAAAGTCGGTTTCCACGCCGTCTTCAGTGACACGTCAGGGCAACAAACCGTCAGCAGCGCAGGGAATGCTCTCGTCGGATCGTATCTTCAGCAACTCGGCCTTAGCGCAAACGTCATTGTCTATGTTACCGATGCCGCGCCAGCCTCCATGCAGTGGCTGACTGCAGCTGACGCGAAACAGATCGGATTAGATATTGATCTTTTGGCGGGCGATGCACCTGCACAAGCTTCAGCACCTGTCCCTTTCGGAGGAGATGCAGCGGCCAGTTATGCCCCCACGACTGTCACCGTCACGCCTCCCGCTCAGCCGCAAGCACCCTCGTGGCGAATATTCGAGCACACTGATCTCCCCGGCTACGACCTACCAGACATGCCACTGAAGCTATTCACTGTCGAAGATTGCAAAATGGAGTGCGATGGCAATGATCGGTGCCACGCGTTCACGTTCAATGAGGCTCACAATGTGTGCTTTCTGAAAGGTATGGCGACTGATGCGCTCCAGTTCAGTGGGGCCGTGTCTGGCTATAAGGGCGATGCGGCCGACATCTCACGCGTCGGGCATGACTTCGGCCCGTCGCTCGATTTCCGCACGAGCAAGGATGTGGAAATAGTGGGCAAGCCATTTGCTAAGTTTTCCGGTTCGTCGCTCGCGGCCTGTCAAGATCAATGTGTCATCACGCAGAGCTGCCAAGGCTTTAACTATTACAGGAATGGCATGTGCGTCATGCTCAATATCCGAAAGCCAACTCGCAACAATTTGTTGTCGGTAGCCGGGGCCAGGTCGAATTAATGCGGCTGAATTCTAATCGGGTGCCCGTAGAAAGAGCTGAGCCAAAGTCTCACTCATCTTAAGCTTAACTCTCAATTTAGTTGAAAGCGATCTGGACCGTCCGAGGTTGTTGAGATAGCAAATTAAAGTTGTTTAGGCAGCATTGACGATCTACGCGGGTGAGAGAAAATGGCTGGACGATTTGAGGCGTTAAATCGCTTGTGGGAGACGGTTCGACAATCGAACCATGATTTTCGCGCAACCGCTGACGTCTTTCCAATTCTTGATCCAGAAAGTGTCAGTCGCACCCTTGAGTTGGCAGAGCGCGGCACCAGGAACGGCGCGGACAATCTGCCAGTGACGACTGCAAAAGCACTCGATGAAGTCGAACAGCGGATCGTTGCGACAGTCGAGGAAGAAAAGAAGAAGTCACATCAAATTCTCGAAGACGAGATGGGACGATATTCTGAGCGCCTACAGGGTCTCGACTTTGCGGGGCAATTTTTGCTCATCCGGAAGTCCAACGCTGTAACCCTGTCTGACTTCACCGCCGATGTCTCGACCGGGGAAGACGAGCTGCACGGTCTTCGGCGCGATCTGGTCGCGCTCGAAAATGAAGCGGCCCAGTTCAAGAAAAAGCATAAGCTGGACCGGACCGCAAAAGTAGCCAGTGGAGCATCGTGGTTTTTTAGGATCGCGTTCCTCGTTTTCTTGATCGCGGTCGAGATGCTCTTGAATGGCAACTTTCTCGCGGAAGGAAGTGAGCAGGGATGGGTAGGCGGAACTCTTGAAGCGTTGATTTTCGCAGCGTTGAACATCGGATGGGCAGTCCTGATGGCGTTCATTACGGTGCGCTTTCTGGTGCACAGATTTTTGGTTTCGAGAGTATTCGGCGTTTGTTTGCTTGGCGCGTATGGGGCCATCGCTGGGGTCATCAACCTTGGTCTCGCCCATTTCCGTGAGACGGCGGCCGTTAGCTGGGACGCTGCGCAGACGGAAGTCGTCCGGCGAATGATCAACGATACGTTCGGCCTTACCGAGATGAAATCCTGGGTTCTGCTCGGTCTTGGACTGATGTTCTCATTTGCGGCGTTTCTCGACGCTGCTTCCATGAGCGACCCCTACCACGGTTTCGCCAACTTACAGCGGCGGGTCAACACCGCTCGGGAACGCTACATCGCGCGAAAGCAGGAACTAATCGATCTCCTGAGGGATACCCGCGACGATCACAACAAGAAGGTCGAGGACATTGTCCGCGATTTAAGTGATCGGCGGCAAGAAGCGCAGGCGATTATAGCCGGTCGGACGCGACTGGCAGCCCTCTTCGCCGAACACCAGAATCTGCTTGAACGCACCGCTAATTCGCTGCTCACAGTCTATCGGGAAGCAAATCGGAAGGCACGAACGACGCCCGAACCGAAGTATTTTCTGACGCCCTACAAGATGGAACGGCTGAACGCGGTTCACCAGTTCACCGTAGAGTTCAACGACAACGAGGTCGCGAACAGCATCAAGGAAGCCCAATCCAGCCTCAGCGATCAGATGGACAGGATTGGTGCTGCGTTTGGAGAGGCGGTGGCCCGTTACCGTAACCTCGATACCATTATTTCGGAGGGCGGCCATGTCCCGGCGCAGGCGGCGTAAGTCAGATAGTAACCTGGGGACCATCATCGGGGGTGTAGCTCTGGTTCTGGCAACGGCGGCTATCGGCGTTGGTGTGTGGGTCCTTAACAAGCAGGCGCAGGCGAAGCCCATATTGGACAAGGCGACCCTTTGCCCGCTTGATGGGCCGAAGGAGATCACCGCCGTCCTGCTCGATGTAACCGATCCTATATCGGACCTGACCGCCACCGACTTGCGCAACCAGTTTCAGGAGGTCGTGGCTGCTGTCCCGGCGGGTGGATTGATCCAGGTCTACACGCTCACCGAAAATCCAAGTCAGCTCGGACTGAGCTTCAGCGGATGCAACCCGGGCGATGCCTCGACCGTCGACAACTGGACGGGCAACCCTCGACTTGTGAAGGAACGCTGGGAAAAGGGCTTTCAAAAGCCGCTGGATGAGATCGCGGGCCGCATGAGTGAAGGGGTCGCTGGCAAGCAGTCGCCGATTCTGGCTGGCATCCAGAGGATCAATGTCGAGGCGTTCGCCGCAATCAAGTACAAGGATATCCCGAAGCATCTTGTTGTTGCCTCCGACATGATCGAACACACGTCCACCTACTCGATGTACTCGGATGGCGTCGACTATTCGAAATTTCAGAAAAGCGGTGCGCCTGACCAGTTCAGGACAGCGCTAAATGGTGCGTCGGTACGCCTTCTGGAGTTCCAGCGGCCCGGCATGAAGTTCGACAGCCTCCAACTTGCCGAGTTCTGGACGAAGTGGATCATGTCGAATGATGGGAAGCTGGACAGGTTCACACGGTTGGAAGGAATCCGCTAATGGCAGAATGGCGCACGAAGTGGCGGGAAAGGCTGCCGTTAGGGTTATACGGCACACTTACCATTGGCGGAATGATATTCATCATGACGGCCAAGACGCTGGAATGGAATAGTTGGATCGTCACGCTGGTGCCAATCATATTGATGGCAACCTACTTCGCGGCTTGCGTCGGGATACTGAAGGGATTGCGGCTTCACAACGAGCAAGCTGGCGACAATCTCTATTACATGGGGTTTTTATTTACCCTGACGAGCCTTGGTGCCTCGCTCTTCCGCTTTTCGGCCGGTGCTTCTGTCGATGATATTGTTCAGAATTTCGGGGTCGCCGTCAGCTCCACGATTGTCGGCGTCACCTTGCGCATCTTTTTCAACCAGATGCGTCGGGACCCGCTGGACGTCGACCGAACGGTCCGCCATGAGTTGACCGAAATGACCCGACGGGTCAAGACCGAGCTGAACTCGTCGGCTCGCGAGTTTTCGAGTTACCGGCGCATCAGCAATCAGATGTTGACCGAGGGGTTCGAGGAAATTGCTCGTCAGGCAGAGCGCAATGGTGAGGCGGTCCTCAAATCCATCGAGGCCATGACGAAGGACGCCATACGCCCAATCCAGGAAGCGGCTGAGCGGCTGTCCGCGATTGTTGAAACAAACAACCGGATGGTCGAAGAGCGAGCCAAGGCAAATGTCGACATGGCGGACGCCGCGCTTGCAAGACTTGATGCGACTGCAAACCGCTTGGCAGAGATCGTCACGGCGTTTGGCAGCCAGGTAGAGACCACTGGCCAACGGTTGACTGGAATGCGGCTTCCAGAAGAGGTTATCAAGCTCGAATTGCAGCCCGTATTGGCCGCTGTCACCGACCTTGTCCAAGTACAGGCGAGACGATTAGAGGAGGCAGCCAGTCACAATGCTGTCCAGGCAGAGCGTTTGAAGGAAGCGCTTGCGCCGCTGCTTGACATACCGGATCGAATTGAAGGTTCGTTTCGACCGCTGAACAATTTGGCAGCAAACCTTGAGCACGCGTTCCGACCGCTGAACGATCTCCCGAGCCGCTTTGATACCAGCATGAAAGCGGTAGACAGCCTTGGTTCCACAATCGAAAAGGCTCTGAAGCCCCTGGCGAAAACTGCTGAAAAGATCGACCAAAGCGTCGGCTCTCTCCAAGTAGCGGTCAGACAAGTCGATGAGAGCGCCAAGGCAGCCGGAAGGCTCGACCACAACACGGAGACGCTTGAGGAAGTCGTCAGGCGGGTCGACGAGAGCGCGAGGGCGCTGCCGATCTACGGCGCGGCAGTATTGCAGCCCGTTGCCGAGGAGCAGCAGATGTCCACTCACACAACCACACTGCCGAACATGATCCTGCCGAATGGTGAGGACAGGATCGAACTCGGCAGTGTGCTTTCGGACCTGGCGATCCCAGATAGTTCGCTCTCGAAGCCAGTTCTCAGCGAACCTGTCGCAGCGGCTGTCGGGGAAGAGCATGCGCAAAACACTGAGCAAAAATGGTGGCGGAGATGGCAGTAACCGCTGAGCCATCAAACCACCTTGAACATAAAGGCTACAACCGAGGCCTCATTCTCGGCCTGACGATGGCCGAGTCCATGCTGTTGCTTGTATTTTGTCTGCTTCTCGTCGCGGCTGCCATCATCAACAATGAGCGGACGAAGGCTCTTAGTGACCAAAAATCCTTGCAACAGCAGGTCGTCGCAGCTCAACAAGAGCTTGCAGCCGCCAAGCTGGAGCGCGAGGACCTTCGCCAGAAACTGCAGACCGCAGAAGACAAGCTGAAGCAGGCTCACGAGGAGTTGCAGGCTCTGACGCTTGCCTCGGTTGACCGTGAGAAGTTCGAGAAGGAATGGCGTGATCTCCAACTTGCCAAGCAAGAACTGCAGAAATTGAAAGACTCAGGGGTCACCGCCGAAAAGGTCGAGGAGTTCCAGAAAACTTTGGTGGTGCTGAAGGAGAACCAACTTCCTGAAGATGCGGCCGCTCTTTCGGCGCGGCTTAAGGAACTGAGGGCGGCCGAAACGTCGCTCGCAGCCTCTAAACCCCATGAATGGCCGCCGATCATCAATCTGAGCGAGGCTGATGGCAATTACTTCCGTTCTGGGAGCGCAGAACTTGAGGCAGCGTTCGACGCAAAACTTCGTGGGGCCGTCTCGGACCAGATCGCCGACGCCTTGCAGAGGTATCAGGTGGATGTGATTGAGGTGGTCGGTCATACCGACGAGCAACCGATCTCCCGGAGGGGTTCTAACCTCGACCAAACGGTAATGGACGTGCTCGACGGCAAGAAGTCAATCGCGGGCGTTGTTCCCGCCGACAATGCTGGGCTGGGACTTGCCCGAGCGGTGTCCGTCGCCAATGCTCTCAAATCAGAAGGTAAGCTGAAGGGGGCGACGATCCTGCCGTTGTCGGCAGCCCAACTTATCCTGCCAGGGGACGTGATCACCACCGGGCAGGCGGGAGCGGAAGAAACACGTCGTCGGATTGAAATAAGAATCCGGCGACGGAACCAGGAGCAACAAGTTGCGCAGTGATCACCGCCCCCAATAGGGGGCACGCCAACCGGCGTCCATGGCATCCTTTTCACTGCAGAACCAGCGCTCGCCGTTTTTGACGTTCACTTTGGTCTTCGCGTACCAGGGCGACCACGGAGCGTGGTAAATGTGACCGCTCTTGGAAATGTTGCCTTTGATCGGACAGCCGTCAGGTACCTCCTGCTTGGCAACCTCCCATTTGTGGGCGCGATAATCCCAAGGCGTTTCCGTGTCCGCCTGCCAGACGCCGAGATGCGCTTTGTGAGCGACATCTTCGAGCCCGACATAGTCTTGCGAGTATCGCCGGAAAGCCCAAGCGTGGCCGGTCTCGATCATGATGGCGTTGATGTCTTTACCAGCGACCTTGCAGACGCCAATCGTGCGACCGTAAAGGTCCATCCCCCCTCGATTGTCGCAGGTTACGTCATTACCAAGCGCCAACTCTTCGAGAGTGGCAATCGCTTCCTTTCCGCATTGCCATTGCCCACCACCAACGCCGTTGCAAGTCTGGCCAGCCTCGGGGGCGTCCATCCCGTGGAGTCGATAAACGATTCCGGCGACTTCGAGCGTATCGCCATCGACAACACGCACTTGAGTTGATGCCAGAAGATTTGTAGCAGCGAGCGCCGAAATAACCATGCCGAATATAATCGCTCTCACTTTGCCTCCCAATAGAAACCGTCAGCAACCTTTCCGAAAATAGCTAAACTGCTGATTGAACTTGCTTGCGGCAACCTGGAGCGGAAATCAAGGGTGTCCTCAAAGGTGATCGCGCGTCGTCTGGGGGAAAGGTCGTATATAACCGGCTGAGGTTGCGACATCGCACTCAATATCCTTGGTCATCGGCCGGTAAGTTGAGCACTTGCTGCTCATATTCAAGCTCGCCAATCCGGTCGAACAGGACCTGTTCGTAGTTTGACAAGACATTGCCAAGGTGTGCGAACGGCTGCTGAGGAGGCGGTTCACCGCAATCATTCATCGCGATTGTGATTGTTCCCGCGTAGGCGAGGTCGATATAGCCTTGCACGGTCTCAAGCTCGCGTTTGGCAAACTCGATTTGCGAGCCGATAGCAGCAATCTTGGATTCCTCAGCCGTCGATCCAAACACTGTGCCGTCCAAACGTTCCAAGCGTTTTTCCTCGAATGAGACCACATTTTCCGTCATGGGATATCCTCCTTGGTTGTCAGCTGCCTTGCATTCAATGGTAATTGTGAGGCTCCGTAGACATGGAGCGCGGTATGTTCATCATAGGTATATTTTCTCATCGATGATATTTTCGAGCCTGTGGACGGTTCCTCGTTACGCGATTGAATCCATTCGTCCTTCGGCTTCAGCAGAATGTCGACAGGTTGCAGTTCGTGGAACACTCGCCCATTCATGCGCATTGACTCATATGCCGATAAGGAACAAAAAGGGAACATACTCGCTTTCGGGTGAGATGAAAACCTGATTTTGAAGAAGGCTCCGAATGGCGCAGACCGGCGCAAACCCCATCATTTCCGACCTTCGAGATCGCATACAGCACCTTGAAGGGGCCGTGGCTCGCCCTAAAACGGTCCTCCCATTCGGAGTGGTCGACATCGACGCGCACCTTCCGGGTGGCGGGCTAGCCTATGGGGCTTTGCACGAATTCGCCGGGGGAGGAGCAGGCGCGATTGATGGTGCGGCCGCAGCGTTGTTCGCCGCAGGGATTGCTGCCCGAACCAAAGGCAAGGTCGTTTGGTGCCTCGCTAGACCCGACCTCTTCGCACCGGCCTTGGCCCAGGTCGGCCTCCATCCTGATCGTGTGATCTATGTCGAAGCGATCAAAGAGGAGTTCGTCTTGGAAAGCTTCGAGGAGGCGCTCCGTTTTGGCGGCCTTGGGGCTGTGGTCGGAGAGGTGGTTCGGCTTCCCATGGTGGTGTCGCGGCGGCTCCAGCTTGCTGCCGAGGGCTCCGGCACCATCGGACTGGTGATCCGACGATGGCGGCGGCAGACCGAGGCTGGGGATTTTGGCCATCCGACTGCTGCGGCAACACGATGGCGAATATCCGTCCTGCCGTCCGAGCCGCTTCCGGTGCCAGGTGTCGGCCGAGCGCGATGGCTGGCTGAACTGATCAGGGTGAAAGCAGGAGAGAGCGCAGATTTCGTCGTAGGTGCATGTGATGACCAGGGTCGTATCAGTATTTCTTCCGACGCTGCCGACGGATCGGGTCAGACGCGCCGATCCCTCCATTCCGGCTGAAGCGCCGCTTGTCATTGTCGCACGGAGCGGCTCGAAACGCTGGCTGTCGGCTGTCGATCAGAATGCAGCAATGGTCGGCCTGCACGTTGGCATGGCAGCCGCAAAAGCACAGGCACTTGTCCAGGGTCTGCATATGGTTGACGCCGATCCCGCCACCGATCTTGCCGCACTCGAACGCCTGACGCTCTGGGCGCTGTCCCAATATTCCCCGATTGTTGCAATCGATCCTCCTGATGGCATCGTCATGGACACGGAAGGAGCCGATCACCTGCAAGGTGGCGAAGCGCTTATGCTGTCCGGTCTGGTGAATCGTTTTCGTGCAAGGGGTCTGCCAGCCCGTGCTGTCGTTGCAGATACGTGGGGAGCTGCATTCGCGTGGGCACGATCCATGACGGCGGAAACAACGGTCATTCCAACAGGGAAAACGGCCGATGCCGTTGCCCGACTTCCCCTGTCGTCGCTGCGGTTGAGCGCCGAGACGATAGTGAGCCTACGCACGCTCGGCTTCAAAACCGTCGGCGAGCTGGCTGCGACACCTCGTGCGCCGATTGCCCTGCGCTTCGGCCCGGAGATCGGCCGTCGTCTCGACCAGATGTTCGGCAGGATCGCCGAGCCCATCGATCCCATCCGCTGTCCCGAGATCATCGAAGTCCATCGTGCTTTCGCAGAGCCAATCGGTGCGGCCGAGACCATTGCAAAGTACGTTTCCCGGCTCGTGACGCAGCTTTGTCTCGAACTGCAGGCAAAAGGTCTCGGCATCCGCCGTACGGACCTGATTGTCCACCGGGTCGACAACACGATTCAGGCTTTGCGAGCAGGGACGGCGAAGCCCGTGCGAGATGTCGTCTGGTTGACGAAGCTGCTGCACGACCGGATTGAGAAGATCGATCCAGGCTTTGGCATCGAGAAGCTCAGCCTTGCAGCAACGATGGTCGAGCCGCTGAACGACAGACAGATGGTTTCCAGTCTTGTCGAGGCTGCGGACATCGACGTTACCTCGCTGATCGACGTGTTGGGTAACCGTGGAACACAACGCATCTATCGGCTGGCACCTGTTGCAAGCGATGTGCCGGAACGCTCGGTGCAGCGCATCTCGCCAGTTGCCGACGAAGAGGGGCACACATGGCCATTGATCTGGCCCCGTCCCGTGCGCCTGATGGAACGACCCGAACAGATTGAGGTCATGGCTCTGCTACCCGACCATCCACCTGTCTGGTTTACCTGGCGTGGCAAGCGCAGGCGCGTCAAACGCGCGGATGGTCCGGAGCGTATTTACGGCGAGTGGTGGCGGCGAACCTCCGAATGGGTTGCCGTCCGCGACTATTTCACCGTCGAGGACGAGACCGCCGAGCGCTACTGGATTTATCGTTCCGGTGACGGGGTGGATGCGGAGACCGGATCGCACAAATGGTTCCTGCACGGGGTTTTTGCGTGATGCGCTATGCCGAACTCCAGGTCACAACGCATTTCAGCTTCCTGCGCGGAGCCTCATCTGCAGATGAGCTGTTCGCCACGGCCAAGGAACTCGGGATCGAGGCGCTGGGCGTCGTCGACCGTAATTCGCTGGCAGGCATTGTAAGAGCGTTGGAAGCATCGCGTGCGACCGGCGTCCGCCTGGTTGTCGGCTGTCGCCTTGATCTGCAGGACGGCATGGCGATCCTGGTCTACCCGACGGATCGTGCGGCCTATTCGCGTTTGACGCGGCTGCTGACCCTCGGCAAGTCGCGCGGCGGCAAGGCGAAGTGCATTCTGAACCTTGAAGACGTTGCACTCTACGCCGAGGGCTTGCTCGGCATGCTTGTTCCCGATCTGCCGGATGAGACCTGCGCTATCCAACTCCGAAAGATGTCCGAAGTTTTCGGAGACCGGGCTTATGTTTCACTATGCCTGCGCCGTCGACCGAACGACCAGGTTCGCCTGCACGAGATTTCGAACATGGCGGTTCGGCACAGGGTGAAGACTGTCGTCACGAATGATGTCCTGTTCCACGAACCCGGCCGCCGCCAACTGCAGGATGTTGTCACCTGCGTAAGGACGAAAACGACAATCGACGATGTCGGCTTCGAGCGTGAACGGCATGCCGACCGGTACCTTAAACCGCCGGAAGAGATGGAGCGGCTGTTTGCCCGCTATCCGGAGGCGTTAGCCCGGACCATTGAGATCATCAATCGCTGCACGTTCTCCATGGAAGAGCTGACCTACCAATATCCCGAAGAAGCCCTGATCCCCGGCATGTCAGCGCAACAGTCGTTGGAGCATTACACCTGGGAAGGCGTAAAGGTGCGCTATCCCGAGGGTCTGTCCGATCATGTCGAAAAGACCATTCGGCACGAGCTGGCTCTAATCGAGACGATGCGGTACGCCCCCTATTTTTTGACGGTTTTTTCAATCGTCCGTTTTGCCCGATCACAGGGCATCCTGTGCCAGGGGCGGGGATCGGCGGCGAACTCGGCCGTCTGCTTTGTCCTTGGCGTCACTTCTATCGATCCTGAAACCAACGATCTGCTCTTCGAACGCTTCGTGTCCCAGGAGCGCGATGAACCACCGGACATCGACGTCGATTTCGAACATGAGCGCCGGGAAGAGGTCATCCAATGGATTTATCGAACCTATGGACACCAGAGGGCGGCGCTCTGTGCGACGGTCACGCGATATCGGACGAAGGGTGCGATACGGGATGTCGGCAAGGCGCTGGGCCTGCCCGAGGACCTGATCAAGGCTCTGTCCTCTGGTGTCTGGGCGTGGTCAGAAGCCGTTGGAGAAAAGCAGGTCAGGGACCTCAATCTCAATCCTGACGACCGCCGTCTCGCATTGACGCTTCAACTGGCGCAACAACTGATGGGAGCCCCACGCCATCTCGGCCAGCACCCGGGTGGCTTCGTGCTTACCCATGACCGACTCGACGACCTGGTTCCAATCGAACCGGCCTCTATGGTGGATCGCCAGGTCATCGAATGGGACAAGGATGATGTCGAAGCCCTGAAGTTCATGAAGGTCGATGTGCTGGCGCTCGGCATGCTAACCTGCATGGCCAAGAGCTTTGCGTTCCTTACCCAGGAGAAGGACATCGATCTCGATCTCGCGACTATCCCGCAAGAGGAGCCCAAGACCTATGCGATGATCCGCAGGGCCGACACGCTCGGCACCTTCCAGATCGAGAGCCGGGCGCAGATGTCGATGTTGCCGCGCCTGAAGCCTCGAACCTTCTATGATTTGGTGATCCAGGTCGCCATTGTTCGCCCCGGTCCGATCCAGGGCGACATGGTGCATCCCTATCTCCGTCGCCGGGAGGGGAAGGAGAAGGTCGAATACCCAACACCCGAACTGGAAGCGGTGCTTCACAAAACGCTTGGGGTGCCGCTGTTTCAGGAATCGGCCATGAAGGTGGCTATGGTTTGTGCCGGTTTCACTGGCGGTGAGGCGGATCAGCTCAGAAAGAGCATGGCGACCTTCAAGTTCACCGGAGGCGTGAGCCGTTTCAAGGACAAGCTTGTGAACGGGATGATCCGAAACGGCTACACAAGAGAGTTCGCGGAGAAGACCTTCAGCCAGCTCGAAGGCTTCGGTTCTTATGGCTTCCCCGAGAGCCATGCAGCATCGTTCGCTCTGATCGCCTACGCAAGCAGCTACATCAAATGCCATCACCCGGATGTCTTTTGCGCCGCCCTTTTGAATTCGCAACCGATGGGTTTTTATGCCCCCGCCCAGATCGTGCGTGACGCCCGCGAACATGGCGTGGACGTCCGGCCGGTATGCATCAACCGGTCAAGATGGGATTGTACGCTGGAACCAGTCGAGGACACCGACCAACATGCTGTGCGGCTTGGAATGCGGATGGTGCGCGGGCTTGCCACGGCGGATGCTGCCCGTATCGTTGCTGCCCGTGCCGATCAGCCCTTCGACAGCGTCGACGACATGTGGCGGCGGTCCGGCGTTCCGGCTGCATCCCTGGTGGAGCTGGCCGAAGCCGACGCCTTTCTGCCATCTCTCGGGCTGGAACGTCGCGACGCGCTCTGGGCAATCAAGGCATTGCGAGATGAGCCACTACCGCTTTTTGCGGCGGCTGCCGAGCGGGAGGCAAGAACCGTTGCCGAGCAACAGGAACCAGCGGTCGAACTGCGGCAGATGACGCAGGGTCATAACGTGGTCCTGGACTATGGGCATACCGGACTCACCTTGAGAGAACACCCTGTCAGCTTCCTGCGTCGAGAACTGACGGAACGCCGGATCGTCACCTGCATGGAGGCAATGGCGGCCCGTGACGGTCGTTGGCTGATGGCAGCTGGGCTGGTTCTCGTGCGCCAGCGGCCGGGGTCGGCAAAGGGCGTGATCTTCATGACGATTGAAGACGAGACAGGCGTCGCCAACGTCGTCATCTGGCCCAAGCTGTTCGAGCGGTCGAGACGGGTTGCATTGGGAGCCTCGATGCTGGCGATCAATGGCCGCATTCAGAGGGAGGGCGATGTTGTTCACCTCGTCGCTCAGCAGCTGTTCGATCTCTCGGAAAGCCTAACTGGCCTTGCAGATCGTGATGTGGATTTTCGGCTGCCGACGGGGCGGGGCGACGAATTCGGACACGGCACACCGGGCAGGCCGGATTCGCGGGAGCCGTCAGGTCCGGGAATGAAATCGCGGGATATCTTCATTCCTGACCTTCATATCGATCAGCTGAAGCTGAAGAGCCGGAACTTTCATTAAAAGGAATTCGCTTACACAGCTTGGACCGCAGCAAGCTGCACCGACCCAAGCTGTGATTGGATGGCAACTTGCGCCTTAAGCTGTAACCGGCAAGCTCCTCTTGAGGCTGGTTGGGACCTTTAAGCACGCGACGCAACCAATTGCCGCATTAGTGTCCCGCATGACTGCTCAGCGCAAAATGTGATGTGTGGACTGGGGTTGTCGATCAAATGAGAATTGAATGCATTGCGGAGCCTGGCATGACCGATGAGCAGATGCGAGCTACATTGGCTGCCCTAGAAAAACTAAAGGCGAACGATAACGGCTCGCCTTGTGTGGATGAAAAATTCGCTATGTACGAGGAGGAGATCGCGGATAAAGACGGCGTGATGATCATCAACGCGCTTGGTGATCGCGAGGATTATCTTTAAAAGAATGTGGGCCATCAGCGGCCCATACGTCCCGCTGCTTGATCTAGCCACAACGGAATATTCGTGCTGCCACTCTGAGCGGCGTAGTCGTAACAAACCACTCCGCGAGCAAGTGGCATGATGTAGCCGACCGCTGGAGCACGGAGGTATTTTGGAAACGGGACTGATCCCAAATGATCCTGATAACGCCGCCAACCGCTACGGTCGAATTCGAAGATACGATACGTCCCATCCTGCATTAGCCCAATCCCCATATATTCAAACGGATCAGGTCCGCGTGGATGAGGAATTCGATGCTGATGATGACGAAGGCCGTTTATGTGGACGCCAACGAGCCCTTTGCCATCGATGATTGCTCGCGCAATCTCATAGCGAACCCATCTTCTTGCATATGTCTCGGTTCCGATCAGAGCGCATATAACGGAAGCGCCCTTAACTCCGGTTCTGATCATTTCCTTTAGGCTATCGGGATTTGTCAGTTGCCGCCTTTCCCAAAGACTGCGGTCATAAAACGATTGAGGAACCTCGCGAGCCTTAGCCTTGAACTGCTCAGAGTGCCGAACATTGTTGACCCGGATCACGTCGTCGTAATGAAACGAGAAGAAGACTTTTCGTCGCGTATCGGGAGCAACCGGCTTTGTTGTCTGCCGGATCGACGGTGAATCGAGCCCTGCAAGCAGTGCATTCAATCGGTACGGATCGGCAGGAGGAGAGGGAGTTGGGGCAGGATTTAACAGCGCATTGATGAGCGCGTCTTGTATGGGGTTGGATCGAACCGGAGCGGACGGCGGATCGCCAAGTAGTTGAGCGAGATAGGAGAATGGACTTGGCGGCTCTGGAGGCCTTGGCTTTGTCAGAGCGTCAAGTAATGCAAGGTAGTTCCTGGTGCTGTTGTTTGTGAACTCGTGCATCGTTTAGTTCCGTGCCTCGATGTGATTCGCCCTCTGATACCAACGCAACAACTATAAGTAACACAATCGCCGAGCCGTAGATAAGCCAAACAGTCGGACGAAACGCCAAATACATAAGATTTCCCGCGCTTTTTTTAAAGGGCCGCCATTCCATTGAAAATACGTCGACTTCCTCGTCTCGGCGCACTGCGTCATAGAGTGCTCGGTAAGCCCGCTCTACTTGGAGGTAATAGGCGTTCAGGTACCAAAACAGGAATGTCGGGACTATTCCGAGTAGCGCAAGTTTGGGAGTCGTGCCGCTGCTGGTTTGCGCGATGGCAATGATCGCGGCAGTAACGGTGATGGTCAGTGTCTTCAGGGTCTGAGAATCGGTTGCCATCCTTCCGATCACGCCTTGAATCATTTCAAGGTGCGCAATTTTAGTTTCTAGTGATTTCTCCAATCCCGCCCCTCCGGCTTTTAGTTCCATTTTGGCCCGAAACGATAGCCACCTGACAAATAAATACACTGCAATTTGAAGGTGTACGCCGCTCAGGTCACATGGGCGACTGAATCCTTTGACAATGATGGGGAGACTGCGTTTCGCGTTGGCCCGTCTCAGTCCAGTCGTATAACTCCCATTGCCGGGCTCCATATGCTTCCCGGTTTACCATTTTTTCCGACCTGCTGCTTACGCTGCCTTCGCTCAAAAGAGGCGGCGATAATGGACCCGGCTGGGAACCTTCGAAACGACATCGAAGCAGCACTGCCTCGCCAGAACCTGACGGGCTGGCAGCGAACGTTCCTGACCGACATCCACGCTCGTCTCGAACGATCCGGCGGGCAGGCTCGCCTTTCCGACAATGAGTGGCAGAAGATTTTTGAGATTCTCAGGCGACCGAACAATGTGATTGCATTGCCGCCACGACCCGCCACCGCCTATCCGCCTCGCCGACAGCCAAGCAAATTGCTCTGGCCTCGTTTCAGCAGGGCAGGCAGACGGTTGAGATGGCGTCTCCGAAATCTGGCCATCGGATTTCTGGTCGTGGCGGCGGTGGCCGTCGGTCTGCAAGCGCTCGATCTCGGGCGAGTGCAATTTCAATCGTCTCCAATGACATTGAGGGCATCGCAGACGCAGGAGTTCTCGGTAACCGACGGAGACACCGTCCACGTAATTGGCGAGGCCGCCGGTACGCGGCTGGTCGGTTTCAATACGCCAGAAGTGTTCTCTCCCGAGTGCCAACTTGAACGCCAACTGGGAGAGCGTGCATCGTCGCGGCTTCGGGAACTGGTTGCCCATGGCGGTTCCCGGTTGACAAAGGTCGCGTGTGCCTGTGTGCAAGGCACCGAGGGTACGAAGAAGTGCAACCATGGGCGCTATTGCGGCACCCTGTTGGTTGACGGGAAGGACGTCGGCAGCATTCTTATCAACGAGGGCCTTGCAGTACCTTTCGTCTGCGGCAGAACGAGCTGCCCGCCGACGCCTCGGCCATGGTGCAAGCCATAGCCGTGGCGCAGTCGCCATGGCGGGCTGGTCTCTTGACGCACTTCTTCGACCGGCTCAAGTTTATCAGATGGACGAAATATACCCGCCGGATTCGCCAAACGACGATCCTGATCGCTTCCTCCGATGCCAGGACGCGCTCCATTTGGATTTCGCTGCTCTCGTCGACCGCGCCGTTGCTGCGGGGTGGCGGACGGATGAGGTCCTCACAACGATCATCGAGTTGGCTGACAATCACGCGCTCATGCTTGCTGCCAACTCCGACCTCGAAGCAGCGCTATCTATCCTGAGAAAGCGCCCTTGACTCCTTTGTCGAAAAGAACAAAATAGGAACATTCTTGCGGCAACCTGATATTCCCATTCCGGCGTGGAGGATTTGGCATGCCTACGATTTTGTACAGAAATGATCAGAATATCTCCCCCGGCGATGTCATGAAGATCGCGGTTTACGCGGAGCACGTTGGCCGACAGTGCTACGACGTTTTCGCGGAAGATGGTTCGAGGTCTCAATCGGAAGCTCTGTCCCGTCGAGCGCGAGACGTATCCGATGCGCTCGATTTTGGAGACGAACCATATCTCTCGCCGGAGACGACGAAGAAGGTCCTCGACCTTCACGATATGGTCTCTGGTATGTGCTTCGATAGGTTCGGCGAGCGCGGCCATATGGGCAAGACGATGGACCTGCTCGGAATGGCTCGCGACGTGGACGATGTGCTGGACAAGCTCGTCATCTACCACTTTTCCTCGGAGGAATTGGAAGAGGCTGAGGCTGAATGGGCGCACGAAGGTCAGTTCCTTCCGAAGGACGATATCAGCGGTGACGACACGGGCTCTCGGCGGAGTGTTTGACGTCCTGTCCGAAATGCATAGGCTGTCCGCAACGGGAAAGGGAGGTCGTTGCGATCAATGTGCAATCTCTACCGCATGGAAGACAAGGACTGGGTCAGCAAATGGGCTCAGGATGCCGAGAGCCTCATCAACCTGATGCCCGCCTATCAAATGAACCCCGACCAATGGGGGCCAATCGTTCGCAACACTGCTGATGGCCGCAAGCAGCTTGTGCATGCGCGGTGGGGATTGCCATCGCCGTTTTTCGCGATCAAGCAGGCGGCTGAAGCCCGGGGTGAGAAATTGCGGCAGAAGGGCAAGCCGGTCGATATGGAGTTGCTCATCCGCATGGAGCCCGATAAGGGCACCACAAACATCCGGAATCTCAATCTACCGCATTGGAAGAAATGGTTCGGTGTCCAGAGCCGTTGCGTCGTGCCGGTGACCAGTTTCGCCGAGCCCGACCCCGCCAGCAAGCAGGAGGGCGGCAGCACACCGAACGCCTGGTTCGCCCGTGACGAAAGCAAGCCGCTGATGTTCTTCGCGGGCGTGCACGTCCCGCAGTGGCAAAGCGTCCGGAAAGTCAAAGATGGCCTGACCACAGACGATCTCTACGCCTTCTTGACGACCGATCCCAACGACATCGTCAAGCCGATCCATCAGAAGGCGATGCCGGTCCTCTTGCTGACGCGGGAAGAGGTGGATGTATGGATGCGTGCACCCTGGGAGGAGGCGAAGGCGCTCGCCCGGCCGCTTCCAAACGACCAGATCGTGGTGACATCACGAGAGCCCTATGGTTCGACCATCGTGACGACGTCCGGGGAGCCGGTGTCCCAGCCAACGCTTCTCTAAGCGATGCTCGCTTCGAGATATGCACGGTCTAGGTGGCTGCTGCCTTTTGCAGTCATTTGGTGCATATGGCTGCGCGTTCTATTATCCAAACTATGACCCAGCGACAGAAAACAGTGTCAAAGTGGACGGCCCTGCCGGGCGCAAACAGATTCAGGGGCATGGTTGAGCGCTTTAGTGCGTGGTTGGTGATTATCGGCCTGATGCTATTTAGTCCTCTGCCTGTAATCGTACCGTTCGTGTGGCTGGCTCAGGGAGAGGTGCACGGCAAACAATCCGGCGTACTCAAGGCTGCTGAACAACCGGCGCTATTTTATCTGTTCGTCCTTTTCTTTTTCTGCAATGGCCTCATTTGGGCACATCTCTGCCTGGCGGCTGCGTTCAGGCGCTTTCGCCTGATGTCACGACGGTGATTCAAGAAGCAGGCGTTTCCCGGCATTCGAGAAGAGGGCGGAGAGGCGGCGTAGATGTTGAGCGCGACCGCAAACGTTGAGTTGGCGCGATGTTACGATCCGCCGAGCAAAACGGGATTACTCGATCAATGGCAGGAATCGTTAGTCTCGACTGAACGGAACAGCGTCTAGGAGACGTGATCAACGCGACGGGCAATGTAAAGATGGGTTTCGTAGTCTACCTCGAACTCTCCCCCTTGACCGTCTATCGCTTTCGCAGTTTCGGCGAGCAATTCTTCGCATACTGCTGGAGTGAGCATCCGAACATCTGATCGCGTGCGTAGAAAATTTATATAGCTCGATGTTGTGTGCTGCCTCATCCACGAATAGCTCCGATGCTCAACTGGACCGAACAATTTCGACTCGTCAAACCAGCCTTCGAATGGACCACTCGGCAGGTACGCCGCTTCAGGTGGTGTTCCCCAGGCACCTGTGTGACGCAGGAATATTCCTTTGAACTGTTCAAGTAAGGATGTGGGTAGTCCTACGGGGACATGTCCAAAGACTGCTAATGATCCATTTGGCGAAAGCACTTCGGCGGCTTTTGCGAACCGCACTTCCGGGGAAACCCAGTGCCACGACTGTGCCGCAATAATCAGCTGGAAGACGGCCTTGCTGACAGGCCACGCCTCGAATGTCGCCTCGACGAGTTCAACGTTGGTAAAATTCGCCAAGGTCTGACGTGCAGTGCGGACCATTTCTGGTCCAGGATCAAGGGCAAGAATCTGCAAATCCCGGGTCGCGAAACTCTTCGTTGCCTGACCCGTTCCGAAGCCGACTTCGAGAACGGTGTCGTTTGGTTTCAGCTTAGCGTACGAGACAATATCGTCGATGAGAGCTTCGGGATAGTCGGGGCGTGAGGCCTTGTATACGCTCGCGACCTGATCGAATGTAAAGCGCTGTTCCATGAATAGCCCCATCTGGCCATGGTGAGATACCATAAATTCCAATGAAGGACCGCATTTTACAATGTCTCAAAACCTTCCCCCGCGAGATCGTGAGTGCGAAAGAGGTTTCACGCAGGAGCCCTGGAGCAAATAGGGTTGGCAATTTCAATCGTCGACTCTCGTCTGGCCCGCTGGCTAATTGATAAGTCGAACCGAACGGGCTTTTCGATGGAGTTTGATCTCCGTTGCCTGAGTGATGATCGCCGCGCTGTATTTTGGCTAGGCGTTGACCGCGCGAACGAGAAATTCCGTGATATCGGCCCGGACTTTGGTCCTTCGGTCTATGTGATCCGCTTGTTCCGCGAAAAGCGCGACATTCAAGGCAAGGTTGTCGACAAGCAGGTTTCGCCAATCGATCTCGATGAAATCTGGTTTGACGACAACACAAACACGGCCGGACCAACCGCATTGTAGCCGCCCGCCCTGCGATTTGCGGCAGCTACGTTGGTCCGAGGCGGGCCGGTCACATCAGGGCGTAGAAAGTTGCTTCCTCATTGCGCTGCGGAGCAATTAAAACCAAACGCCCGCTTGAGGGTCAAACATCCAACATTTCCCGACAAGACGACTTACCTCGGGCTGCACAAAAAGGACAAGGTTTGTCATCAGGCCGGGGTCATTCTTCATATCCCATGACAGTTCGATACGCTGATTGCAGCGTTCAATTTCGCTGCTGTCTTTGTGAGGGAAAAATTCCGCAATCTCTTGGGATTCAATGAGAACATGGCTCTCGCTGCTCAATTCAACATCGAGTGTCGGAGTCCCGAATTTCAAGTGGTCGGGAGCAACCTGCCGAAGAGGTTCGCTGTACCGGGTTAGCGCCGTCTCCAGATCGTTCAAATCGTGAAGGCCATCGCGGAAAAGGATTAGCAAAGAGAGACGTTGCATTCAGGAACCTCAAATATTTGTCATTTCCAACTGCAGCGGGAGAGCAGCAAGCTGAAACGAGGAGCCGTCAGTGGAGTGCGTCACCGAAGCCTCGTCGCCCCGGCTACGAAACCGGGCGCGAAAATCTCGTAGGAGGCACTTCGAGATTTTCACGACGTTGCGAAACAAGGATGTGGATCAATGCGCCCGCAAAGACCAACAGGAGCAACCAGAGCGCGGTCGTGAGGGTGATGAAGTGCGTCCCGATGCGGACGTAGAGATAATGTTGGGGAAACATAATAACGCTCAGCGGGCTGATCAGCCTAAGTCCGCCAATCCACGCAAGTGTCACAAAAAGCGGGATGCACATGACGACACAGATGATCGCAGATAATGCCGCGCTCACCTGGGCCATCTTCCAGCTCCTTCGCGGTGGTTCACTTCCATTCTCGTCGGAGCCTTTGCAGAACGAGAGGAAGGCAACGAAGGCAAAGAAGAAGATCAGCGTTATCGGCCATTGGAACGATAGGATTCCCAACGAAAAGCCCACGGCCCAAAAATTCAGACCTGCCATCAGAACGTCGCGAGCGGCAAGCAGCCAGAAAAGCGATGCCACAACCCACCAAGAACTCAATCCAGCGCGTCTGCAGCGAGCAGATATGACGGTCAGCATTGCGATGCCGTATATGAGGACACCGAGCATCCGACCATATAACCCGAAAACGAGCCCAACCGCTCCACAGGTATCCGGAGCACAGTGGATCGCGCGTGCGAGAGCAAACAGCAGAAATGGGAAGCCAAGGATAAATGCGATCATCGCCACTGTGAGTACGCTGGCGTAGCTGGCAAACTGTCTGCGCGGCATGGGGCGCTCTCCTATTCCACGCAAACATAACGCGAGTGAATTAAGCTATTAAAAAAGCGAAATCTTCACATTTAGGAGAACGGTTGGGATAGTGTTCACCATGCTAATCGTTCAGAGGTCGAGCATACGCACGATCTTGAAACCTTCCGAACCGCGCGAACCGCAGCCGTCCCCAGCGGCAGCAACCGCTCATTGGTTGGTCATGGTAGGCTGGGTGTTCTTTCAGGTGTCATTGCCGGGAAGCTCTTGGTGATCCATGTATCGTCTGGCAAAGCAACATTGCGGCGCATGTAATATCTATTTTTTATTGAGTAATTTTTAAATACAATGTAAATTTGCATTAATAATTTATTTCGCAATTTGTTTTCATGCTGTGCGGGAGATGTGCGTGGGGCCATCGATATTGCATGTAGAAAGAATATCAAAAATGGGGCGGTTGGGGGAAACGTTGGCGGAAGAACGTTTGAAGGCGGCCGGGTTTAAAGACGTGCAGAATTTAAATCGGGCAATCAATTTTCCCTTCGCCGACTTGATCGCCGAACTATCAGGGCGACGGTACCTTATTTCCGTTAAATCTCGAAATGAGTTCCAGGCGAATGGAAAATTGAACCCGTGCTACAACGCCGTGAAATTCAACAACACCGCGGTCCGAGCTTTACAAGCCGAAGGCAAGTCCGAGAGTGAAATAACCGCGATTATCTGGGAGGCCGTTGACGGGTTGGCGCAACAACAGAATGCCTGCCCGGCGTGGATCGCGGTTCCGATGCGTCCCCAGGAGAGCAGTTATTCGGCTTATTTTGGAGAAGTTTCACTAATACGGCACCGCAGATCGATTCCGGTTCTGCCATCAGATCGGGTACGTTACACCGAACTTGCTCCGTTGGGGACATATGATGCTCGGATAACTGCTGATCTTCGGAACAGGGATTAGCCCTGGGAACCGGCCTACGAGCACATTCGCCATAAATCGCGAGAAATTGCCATGTCCCTGCGATGCATTGATGAGACCGGGGTTGATCTTCATGCCTTCGAATTGTCTCCGCAGGCATGGCAGGCGCTGATTGAGCAAAACCGCAAATGCCGTTCGCTTCGAATGCCCTGTTGTTCGGCAGAAGTCAATTTAAGGAGGTCAAAGCGGGGGACGCCGCATTTCGTGCACAAAGCGGTTGGTGATTGCACCACTGCGCCGGAGACGGAAGCTCACCTTCGACTGAAGCGTATCGCCGTCGAAGTTGCACGCCAGCACGGATGGGACGCGAAGACCGAGGTTGCAGGGACTAGTCCGTCCGGTGAAACATGGATAGCTGACGTGTTGGCGCAAAAGAACAGTGCCAAAGTCGCAATCGAAATCCAATGGTCATCCCAAACCAACGATGAAACGATGAGAAGGCAGGAACGATACCGGCAATCCGGAATTCGTTGCCTTTGGCTGCTCAAGCACCCGGGCTTTCCAACGACTGAAGCTCTGCCCGCCGCGCAGATTGTCGAACACGATGGGACCTATTCCGCCCGTGTGGCTTATTCTCAGGAGATGCCCGTTGAGGCGTTGCTGGACGCAGTATTCGGCCGCCGGTTCCGATTTGGGATACCTTCCCAGGGCAGGGCGGTTGCTCATATCCGGGTTGGAGAGATCGAGTGCTGGAAGAGGCAATGCCGCGCGAACACGAAAATAGTCACGGGAGTTGACGTGGTGTTCGGTCCCCATACGAACAGCTTCTCGGTCCCTGAATTGGGTGAGTACCCAACGCTCTATTCAGCCGTCTACCTCGGAACTCAAAAATGGGCCGCCTGAAAAAGCGCCACAGCAAGACCCAGGAACGACAGTACATGAGTAATGGGTGCTACCGATGCGACAGCATTGTCGGAGAATTTTTTGAAATCGAGGCCCGACATTCCGAGGAAACCGTAAATTCGTTTCCAATTCAGATAACCCCCGACTGGAAACAGGCAATCGAAGCGGAGATGGGATATCAACCTGAATGGGCTGTTTATTCAGCCAGCGAGCTTGGCATGTAGCACGACCACCCTGGCTTAGTTACCGCAACACTTCAGCGTCAGACTTCTGATGCCTTAACCAGACAGGACGCCATCGACCTTCTCCGATCCTGGATCGAACAAAGCTGGCATAGGAAACTGCATCTTTCGGCCGCTTCGTCCGATGACGAGTTCTGTTGCAATAATGACAGGCGGCAACGATATTCTCCTCGATGTCGCGGCCTCCATCACTTCGAGCCTTTAGATGCTCTGCCGTGCAGCGGAAGTGCCGGACTGCCCGAGAAGATAAGGAATAGCGTGTTTTGAAAACCTCTGGGTCGCTTTCCCACATGGGGTGCTGGCAATAGTAGCATTGCCATCCCTGGCGCTCGGCGGCCTTGCATCTGAGATTTGGTATTCGGCTGTTTGATGTCACGAGTCCACGTCCTTTGCTTCATTGCTGAAGCGGACGTGCAGCGACTATAAGAGCCGCCCCTCAGTTGGGAGGATACTCCTCGCACAAGACGACGCCTATTGGCGTCACTCCGCAGTCTTTGAACGGTACGTGCGCCCATATAGTGCGCAACGCTGTCGGGTCTTAACCCCAGGCAAGCAAATCCACTTGCCTCCGCCCGACCCCAAGGTAAATGGGTTAGCCAGATTGTCAACCACAACAGGGGAGATGTCGACGGTATGATCTCAGCCAGCCGTTTTCTTACCGATTGTCATCGGCGAACGACAGTTAGAGCAGCGATGCCCGCCTCATCGGCCGCACGCAATAGCGCTTCTCGGAATTGTTCCGGAGCAATCTGCCCGCTGATTGCATCGACGCAGGCTTTTACGGCGGCGACATATTCCTCGCCGTCATCGGATGGCCAGTCCTTGATGAGGATATGCGCCGCATCGCCGAGCGTACATACGATCTTGTGTGTTGCCGGACCGCGCAGAGCTAGCCCGACCGGCGTGAATGCCGACGATGTATTCCAGCACATGGTCCTCAACCCCTCGGGGCACGGATATTGCAATCCCCACGGCAATATACGCGCGTATTCTGAAATTGGAATTTAAGATCGTATGACCGATGGCGCTGCTTCGATGCACGGTGCCGCAAGCAAAGAAAGGGCGCTCTACGACCTCATGTCGGAGCGCCCTGGGCTGCCGTCGGCCTGTGTTGCGATGTCGGACGACGGCAGCACATTGAGATGACGAGATTCCAAACAAAATGCAACCATCGGCACCACAATCGCGTAGTCTTTTCTGGGGCGCGGACATTCTTGAGCAACGATCCTCGACCCTTGTCCAGCAGACCGGACCCGTTTCGTAATTCGGCATTTACCAGTTTCGCAACCCGAGGCAGCCCCATCTTGGAAGAAATGGTTGTTTTGCATACAGTCAAATTACTAACAAGGGTTGCGTTGAGTGCTCTTCATTACGATTGGCTTTCTCCTTGCTCATATTGCGCTGGTTGCAGGGGTTTTATTCCTTCGCGATGGCGAGCATCTATGGGTGCTTGGTCTGATGTTAGGCTGGTATTGTTTTGCCATGCTCGCGTTCATCGCAGCCATTTGGGTTCATTATATAAAAACGACCCGGTCCATGGGGTCGTCTCGCTAGATGCAAGCCCATTCAAATTCCGGGCCAGCCGGTGCGACGCCCGTGCCCTTTGAAGCGGAACATCTCAAAGCCAATACCACCAGTCCTCGTGCGCCTCAGTGTGCTGAAAAACCTACCGGTAACAGGCAGCTGATGAAGCGTCGGTCGCTCTTGGTATCACTTTGCGCCCTGCCTTTTGCGTCTTGCCAGGGCGAGAGTGCGACTGTTCGTTTCAAGGTTATTGCATCGGCTACGGTGGACGGGCGGCCGGTTGAAAGTTCCTCGGTGATGGAGATTTCCTATTCCAAGGTAACTCACAGCCTTATTGGAAACGGTGGTGCCACACGCCTCTATGGTGAAGCGTTAGTTCTCGATCTTGGTGGCAAAGGCACAGCCTATATATTGCCAGTCCAGCATGATCCGAACAATACCCTGACTCAAGTCTACGAGGACGGCGTACTAACAAGTTTTGGTATCAAGAATAGCATTGGTTCGCTCTCAGAAGCGGACTTCGCAACACTACGCGATGCAAGCGGCCGTCGTCCGTTCAAACCAAAATCGGGCAGATTGCCTGTGATCGTTTCCTTCAAGAGCGAAACCGATCCAAAAACGATATTTGAGATTCAGCCGGGAGAATTCGGCCGATACTTCCCAGGGGTCCAGTTCACGGGCCTCGATATAGAAATAACGACTGACCGTGTCACCTACAAATTGCAAGAACGGCTTCCCTGGCTAGACACCACCGTTGCGCCCAGAAAGATTTTTCCACGCGACCCTCCAGGGGTTTCACGCCCCCGTGATGAATTGCCCTTTAGCTACATGATTACACCAGCCAGGTTCTTTGGAGATGGAAGCCGATGACAGAGACGCCCACCGATAAGAACGTAATGTCGGCCCTCCATGGATGCTTGGTCTCAACCAAATGACAGATGGCCATTCTTCCATCGCCAAGCGCGACCAGAGCGCTACGCAGCCCGTCCTGGTATTGCGACCAAGCACCAGGGCACTCTTCGGCTTCATCTGCGTCATGGCAATCTTCTTCGTCTACCTGTCACTCATCGCCGTTGGACAGATCGAAATGAGCAGACCCACTAGTGGTGTCGGAGAGGGGTTGTTCGCGATCCTGATCCTCGTCATCATCGTCTTTGTTGTAGCGAAGGCCCGGCAGGTGGACTTCACGAAACCTATAATGGTGATCGGTCCCGACGGCATTACTGGTCAAAAACTGCCAAAACTCATCCCCTGGTCAATGATCGAACGCGTTGATATTCCTCAGACCCGCTGGGCGATGATCTATCTGACCGTGCGCAAGGACGCTGATCCGGAGATACTCGAACAGTTGCGCAAGCGGCAGCCTCTTGAAAGGACCGTTGCGATACCGCACAGATGGATTCCAGGATTCAGTTCAAGCGAGGTCAAGGATATCGTAAATCGCTATTTCGAAAGCTCACAACGGGGTTGAAGTGGGGGAGTTACCTTGGGTCTGGGTGCTCATTTGCATGGAAATCGGAGTTCGAAGCGTATGTCTGAGCGATCTGATAGGTTTTCTCAGCTGTTCAATTCAGCCCTCCATGAGCTGTTGTGTGGGCGTGCTGGCCGAGTGGCGATCCTTGGCTTTCTCCTTGGACATGCTGGCGTGGCATTGGCTGACGAGAGCGGCTGGAACGAGGAAACGTTCGGATATTATTCCTCGATCATCCGTCAACTGCCGGAGACGCACAGTCGTCTGATTGACGGCTGCGCCAAGGACGGGATTGCGAAAATGGACACCGAGACCAAAGCACAGACCGAGCGCAACACATCGATGTCGGCTGCCGAGGCGGCCCGAGACGTTTGCCGCAGAATGATCAAGGGGATCGCCTCGGGCGCGGTGACGTACGAGGTCTACCGGAAATGGCTCGACACACCCGACGATGAGAAGGTCAGGTTTCCCGACTACCAGTGATCCGTCGGCGTGCCTGCCACAAGCGCGACGTGTTCTCTGCGTTGTGGGTGCTCAAGTTCCTGTGCTAATTGCACTTGGACGTTTGTTAGTTCATGCTTTCGATGCGGATTTTCATGAGAGCTTTTGGTCGTGTGCTTGTCGGTGTGATTGCCGCAATTTTACTGTTTTTTCTAATTGGCTTTGATGGCTTTTTCGTTGCAGCGCAAGCAGAGGCCTTGGCTGGTGAGCGGCCATACTGCATCGGAACAGCCGAGCCAAAGAATGCCGGGGTCTATCTACCAGTCACTAAGATCGAGGATTTGTCGTTTCGGCATATGTTCAATAGCCGTGGGCTCACAGACGAGCCAGGCCATGTTGGAGTGCATCATGCCGCGATGAAGCTTGCGGGGCCGCCAAGCTTCTTGAATTGGCCGTACAGAGTATTTGGCTTTGTCCCAGAGGTCATCAATCGGAAGTATTTCTTTCAGGAGGAAACTGCGTATCTTAAGCCGCAGCTGCCGTGCACGCCGGTGAAGCACTTCGTCAAATCTCTGAAGCTGTTTTGAGCGGGCGGGGTCGCTGTTTGTTGGTCGCCGGGCTAGATGGTGTTTGCCATACCCGATGATGGCTCCGATGCATGTTTGGCTCATGTTGGCTGAAGCTCAAACGCCAAGTCCTTCGAGTATATCGCACCATAAAGCCCAATCGACGTGTCAAACGTAACCTCTATGTCGCCTTTGACAGGTGCGGCACAGGTCTCCCAATTTGATGCTGCCTCGTCAGCGGTAAGTCGACGGATTTTAAGATCAGAGATGATCGAGACAGCGCTTCCATGCAGCCTTATGCCGGATACTTCGCTGATTTTTAGCGTAACAAGGGCGTGGCGGTCGCAAATGAAGCGGCGTTGCTGATCGAGTTCGTCGGTCATCCTGAATGCCCGGATGGCCACGAGCACATTGCCATTTACAATTTCCAAGCGCTCCAGAGATGCATCGTGGAAACGCGGACAGAAGCCGAACCAGTCTATGACGGCTTGTCCGCCAGCGAGAGAGGCAAAGAGATTTTCGTCGTTGTCCCAGTCAGAAGATGACATGTTGCGGTGCTCCTCAATAGATCAGATTCAACCGATCCGTCTTCCGCGACCGGAATACGAAGACCGTCCCTGTGAAAGGGTCCCTGTGCAGCTCGTTCTTGACCAGTCCGAACCGCGCAGGCACGCGCGACAGTGGCAATTCGAGCGGCAGACGCACCTTCTTCCATACGAATGGTGACGGAACCGACGACGATCTAGGAAACGAAACTTCAGGCACTTGACCTCAAGTACCCTTGAGGTCGCAAACCTGACAACTGCATGCTTTTTCGAAACGCAAACCGCGAGAACCGCGATGAATAACAGCATCCCGCCACCTTTGAAAATCACCATTTTATCATGCAGTCTCGATCCAGAGAGCCGCAGTCGAGACCTCGGGCGCGAGGCAGAATGTTTCTTGCAAGCGCAAGGGTGCATTCCGCAGTTCATTGATTTGCGCGATTTCCGGCTGCCTGAGTTTGACAACTCGGCGTGCTATCTCGACCCCACATACAGTCAACTGCATCAGGCCGTTCGAGATGCCGATGGAATTGTGCTTGCCGTGCCGATCTATAATTGGTCCATCGGAAGCACTGCCAAAAACCTCATCGAATTGACGGGCGCAACTGGAGCAGGTAGCCGGAAATCGGCATGGTTTGACCAGATTGTGACCTTCGTTTGTGCCGGAGGGCTACCTCACAGCTATATGGCGTATGGAGCTACAGCGATGTCGCTGATGCTGGACTTCAAATGCGTAATCAACCCATATGCCGTCTATGCCACGGAACGAGACTGGGGCGACGGGATCATGTCAGATGTCCTTTCCGCGAGGTTTCGGAAAACTCTCGAAGTTAAGCTGGAACTTGCGTCGTTATTGAAAGCGAGGCGATACACGTCAGATTGGGAAATTTAACCCGATTGAGTAGTCAGAGCACCTTTCCGGCCATGAATGAGACTTCGGAAGGTGCTTGAGGTGCCGCTGAGACCTGGCCAGATTAGTTTCACGGGTCGGTGCCGCATACCACCAGCCCTGGAACGTCTTCCGCTGGCGAAAACAGACAGGTTCTATCTGCTTAGGAAAGCTTGCTTCGCAATCTCCGCTAGACAAGTTTCACAACGGACCCGAATAGGAAATTTGATGCCAAGATTTTTTACTGCAATCATTTTCCTTGCGACGCTTTGGGCTGTCTCCGCTGAGAGATCATCCGCAGCCATGTGGCTGGTTAGGGGGCCAGCCAATACCAGCATGGCAGCCGACCCCGCCTGTAAAGGTCGCGACATCGAGCGCAACGCGCCTGACGACAGCCATCTGTGGATTGACTGCTGGATTGGCGAAAAGCATGTCACGCTTTTGATCTCTTCGGTCGCGCCTTTCGTTGCAAAGGACTTCACCTACAAAAATGCCGCCGCGATGTTTGCCAAGATTACTGCCGGAACAGAATGGTCGGTCTTCAAGGACAAGGTCCAGTTCATAGGCGGTTCGTCTTTCTCAGGTTTCGAGCCTTTCGCTCAAATGAGATTGATTGGCAGGCTGTGTGACGTCGGGGAGCAATGCGCGAACCCACAGGAAAGAGTCGTTGCCCTCAAGATGCTTGGAACTTCCAGGGTGACGGTTTCGCTGATTGTGATGGGAGACGTCGAGCAAAAAGACTATATTGTGCATGGAAAGCGCCTTGCAACTTATCGGTATTTCCCAGACCCCATTGCTACCATGGTTGATACTTTTAACTTTGCGACGATGCAAAACCCGCCGTACTAGGTCCTGTTGACAAAGTTTCGAATACGCAGTTCGACGTTTCCTGAAGTT
The DNA here is from genome assembly GCF_024346605.1 of Rhizobium anhuiense bv. trifolii. Taxonomy (NCBI): domain Bacteria; kingdom Pseudomonadati; phylum Pseudomonadota; class Alphaproteobacteria; order Hyphomicrobiales; family Rhizobiaceae; genus Rhizobium; species Rhizobium anhuiense. Next base: position 2,988,912 of record NZ_CP098803.1, on the reverse strand, counting down.
GAGAAGAAGCATGCACATATCAACTCCACAAGAGCCCTTTCCCGAGATAGGAAGGGTCCAAAACCCTGCGGTGTTTTATGACGGGCAAGACGCTTTGGTGTGCTACGAGCCATCGGCAGGTCCGAAGGGCGGCAATGTCGTTCTCAGATTCGCACGGGTTCTCGATTTCCGAATGACCCCCGTCAGTATTGATGGCCGACGAGATTCTAGATATCCGGTCAATCCGGGAACCTTTAGTGAGGTGATCGGTGGCGCGGAGACCGCCAGATGGCACCGCTTCAAAGCACGGCACTGGATCATCACTTTCAATGACGTCACGGTCGAAGTCGTCTTCCGGACGGTTGAGATCATTGACCGCCATCTGGAAGAGGGGCCGCAAGATGGAGCGCTGCTAAACACTCTCAACGGGCTTCGGGGACGTGGTATCATTGCGCTCTAGGTCCTGTTGACAAGTATGGCAACCATATTTTAGCGGTGGCCAAGGCGAAAAATGCCGAATGGTTATGTCGTATCGGGTGGCCACGCGCCGGAACTGTTTGAGCCTGTTGATGTGCTTCGGCAGATAGCCCAGAGCGTGCGCACTGGGCTGCGTCATAAATAACCATCAAATAAATCAACCAACGTGTGGGCGCTGTGAGGCGCGATGTCGCTTACTTATGAGCGATGCTCGGAACGACCGCATCCGTTGCGACCGAAGCCACCACACCACCGTCGACATCGTACATGTTATCACACGAACGGTCCTGCTTCTCTTGGAGACGCCCGCTGCCGCTTAACAAATGCGCGGCACGCATACCAAGCTGGATAGGCCGCTAGAATGATTAGCTGCTGCAATAAAACGGCGGCGACGAATACAAACTGACTTACTTCGCCTGGCTCATAAGAGTCGTCCACAGTGGTGATATCTGGCGTGAACGTCACTCTGTCGCATACGTATACCGACAGGACGATCCAGATCACCGCCAAAAAATGCAATGTCTTCCCGCAACGTGGCCATGTGCGCCCAGCGATAAATGCCACGAGCGGAGCTGCGAAGTTGCTCGTAAATATGATGGCGAATGCGAGTTCAGGCTTGATCATCGAAAATTGATTCTTCCGGCGTGTTGCGGCGCAGGACGAGGCTCTGGCCTTTCGCGCTCAGACCTCTGTCCATAGAATTCTATCTAAGAGACCGAATAGCTCAATGGCTGCCACGCGCTATCAATCATCGCATTCCATGTCAGCGATGTCGCCAGCCAACACTTCAGCGTGCTCGGACAGAACGGCAGCCACATGGTCGAGAGGCATCGCCTATTCGGGATCGCTGTCAAAAAGCTGTTCCTGTTTAGCTTTCAACTTGCCGATATAGAACTGATGAATACGCAATGATCCGGTCATTTGGGCGAGGCTTGGCATGCTGATGCTCCCATAGGATGAAGTCGAGGCGGTTGAGATAGTCGGGTGGGGGTAAATCAAACGCGCGTGGGCAACGCAACCGGTGGATTGTCGGAAGATGATGTTCAAGAGATAACGGCGTTGATGAAGGTGACAGGAGCGAAAACCAACTGACAAGATGCCCCTGCGGGCCTTCGCGACACAGAGTGCATCGAGCCGAGTGACGGCTCAGTGTTTTGCCCTGAGTTGTCGAGCCATTTCTGACAGGCTCGTGGATCGTATAGCACGTATGCTGTCACTCAGTTTCGCAGCCTCCGGACTATCGCATCGTGGCTTTTGAGCGTGATACATCTAATGTGCTTGTCCGCAGGAACAGTTCGCCAGTCTGAGAGCTGCACGATTACGACGTCATCTTCCGGGTATACGTGAATGAATTGGCCAAAGCGTCCGAAAGCGAAATAATCGGGCCGGTTGCGTCGTAGCCACCAGTAGTAGCCGTATCCAAGCTCACAGCTCGGATCAGCATGATCGCTTTCTTTGTCCAGCCCATCAAAGCGGCCCTTTAGTGGCGCGGTCGCGAGATCGAACCAGGCGGCGGGGACGCCTCTGCCCTGACCCTTTTCCAACGCAAACCTCCCGAAACGCGCGAGATCATCTATCCTGGCTCTGAAACAGCAGGGACCGGACGGATCACCATCGATGTCGACATTCCAGCTGGCCTCGTGAGCCGCACCTATCATTGCCCATATGCCCCTTTCAAACTGCTTCAGCGGAGGTCGCGCGGGGGATAAATCTTTGACCACGGCAATAGCCATCGCTACATCAAAAGCTGAGTAGTTGAACTGGCTGCGCGGCTGACGGGCCAACCTATAGCGTGACGCGAAGCCGATAAGGTTCTGTTTACGGGGCGGGACTCGAACCTGGTCCTGGTAATAGACTTCATCCGAAAGCAGCCAAGGGGAGCCGGACTCACGCCACTGGATATTCGAGCGCATCGACAGCAGATCATCCATCGAGACTTTTGCGTATCCATCCGCGAGCTTCATTCTGTGCGGAAGGGTGAGAAAGCTTCCCAGCTTTCGGGTCATTATGCGCTCGAATTGCTCGCGCGTTTGAAGATGATATCGCTCAGCCAGAACCTGGCCGACGAGCGTCGATGTCAGTGATTTCGCCATCGATGCGATGCCGTAGTCCTTATAAGGGCCGTTCTTGCCTAGTTCACACGTATCCGTGCCATTGTATTCCTCGATGCGGGTGGTGTGGCCTTTGATAACGAACAAAGCGCACACGCCGGTCTTCCGCACGAACTCGTCGAGGTCACATCGCGTCTCGATTGTACAAAACACCCGAATTCCACTCGGAACGTTCTGGAGTGGTTCGATGGATGAGTGAGAGGAGGGCGGATGAATGGGAAGATTTTTGATAAGCTCCTTCGCAGTTGGGCTCGAAAACGAAACAAGTGTTGAGAGCGCAATTGCGAGAATGGTGCGGAACCAAAAGTTCACGAAATCTCCTGTGCATGATCGGGTTCTTGTGAGTTTGGCGAGGGATCGGTCTTGCGGCCAGGCCAGTACAACCAGAACAGCGGGTCTTCCATCCTGATGAGATTGTTTCTCTGCCAAGCACCCACCTGATGCCTCGTGCCATCGACTGCCGTTGCCGTCGTGCCATCCGGCCGCAGCACGGTGAGGGCAACGGCGTCGACCCAGCTATCAGTCATCAAACCCCGTGAAAGCCCCGGCACCCTATTTGCGAAGTTGGGGGATCGGCCTTTGGCATCAGCACCGATTGGGAAACCGGCGTCCCGCAATATGCCGGGAAACGATGGATGATTGATCACGTCGCCATCGAATTTGATCCCAAGGTGTTGCCATTCCCTCGTGAAGTGTTCACCCTCAAATTTTAGGGTTTCTTCCTTCTGTGATCCGGCTGGAGCGGGATCGTCGAAATTCTTGCCAAATGGTGCCGTCACGGACGGATCGGTTTCGTAATAATCGATTGCATTGTTGACGTGCACAAAATTCGCGAAGCGCATCTTCTTCGCTAGCGGTGCACGAAGAACCCAGCTGTTGTTGAAGACGTAGTGGGGGCCGTCGGCGACGTGCTCAGTCGGGAATTTGAAGAACTGCCCCCTCGTGTGCGTGTCCTCGTCGGGACCGGGTTTTCGGAGATTCCATCCGACATTTCCGTAAACGTAGAAATAGCCGGATCGCGCCATTTGCATCGAGAACGGAATATAACAGTCGACGATCATGTTGTGGCGGATCGTCCAATTCCAGGCAAAGTGCTCCGGCTCGATGGCATTGTCGCGAATGCGGATGAACCAGTTATTCTCGATTAGGACGTTGCGCGAGCAGCTTTCGACAATCGACTCGGCCACCTGGTTGAAGAAATGAATGCCGTTGAAGGCGTCAGCGATGATGTTGTTTTTGATGACGACATAGCCCTCAATATTCCAGGCACGGAAGAAGTCGCCATCGTATGCTCGCGCGTCTTCCTCGATGCTAACGGACTTTCCAGTCTCCGGCCGTTCACCATGCACTTGAATCCAATCTACGTCCCGCCAAAGCTCGGATTGCTTGCCGTCAAGCTCCTTCTCGATAGTTCGTCCGTCGCGAAGGGCCTCGCATATCTCCCATCCATTACCGCTTGGGTCCTGCACCCAATCGCAGTCCTCAATAAGAATGTGACGCGTTGTAATGCCGGTGGCACCGATGGCGAATGTGCCTCCACTGATCTTGAGGCCTCGCAGCGTGATGTGCTGGCAGTTTTCAAGGTAGACCGCCGTTGGCCAGCAGCCTTCAAAGACCAATTTCTCGATGTTGATCCATTGGCAATTCTTCAGGACCAGAGCTGCGTTGTCAGCAAGGTAGTAGAGACCCGGAAAGCGCCCTCCGGCCTCCTGAGCAGCCGCCAGCTCGTTACCGGTCTTCCTGTATTCCCTGAAGGTGAGGCCAGACCCGAGCACCGCGCCAGAGCCGCAGATGGTGATCGGATCGACTTCGCTCCCGGCGAGCGCTGACAGAACGATAGGCTGATTGTATTCACCTGTCGTCAGCCGTAGACGATCTCCAGGGGAGAGCTGTCGAACTTTCCTATGCACGGTTTCGGGACGTGCGTCGCGTATTCTTCCCATGCCCAATATCTCCATTCGCCTGGCTGATTAAGGAGCCGCCCAGACGGTGAAGATTGGGAAGTGATCGGAGCCGAAAGTGTCGGGTGCCACCTTGGGGACGGCGAAAGATGCCGCTTGACCAACCGGCGCGGTCATGTGGTCAATCGCCTTGTCCGCAAAGTCGGTATCTTTGAATGTCCGACCAAGGTCTTTCGTCAGCATCGTCCACTTCTCACTACCCGACAACGGCACCGTCATGACCGCAAAGGTGTCGTCAAAACCATCGCCTGTGCAGCTGCTGGCAGGGAAGGGAGCTTTCGCGCAGGAGAAGGCCGCCAACTGACAGTCGTCAAAAGAACGGCCGAACTTGCCGGGTTCGAAGGACGTGTTCCAGTCCCCAGCGATCAGCACCGTGCGGCCATCAGTAACAGCTTGGTCCGCGACGGTTTTGGTTGCCGCTATCACTCGTTCGCGTTTGAAGGCGTTGTCTTTGTCCGCCTTAGCCTTCACGTCTGAACCGTTGTCCAGAATGCTTTGGAGGGTAGGGACGGTAGGCAGGCCGAGCTTTTTCAAGCCCTTGATTGCATCGTCCGCAGCGAAGCAAGCGTCATTCGAGTTCGATTTCAGGTGAACCGGGAAGACGGTCAGGCCATTTGCAAGATCGACGCGAAGGGTCCCGCGATCAGTCGCCGCCAACCCCATCATGTCGATGCCCTTCAACGGCATCTCCTTTACCGGAATTGAGCTGTCGCCATCTGGCTTGGCGTTCGTGAATACCTGATGGGTGTGCCCCTCCGGTTTGGGATCGAACTCGATCACGGAAGTGATCGGTATCTTCGAAAGGACGCCGACCTCCAGGCTTGCATGGATTTCGTCGCCCTGGACTTGGCCATCGGAAACCGTTGCATAGAAGGTCGGCCACCCGATGGCGTCGGCAATGGCCTTCAGATCGGCACGTCCCGTCAGCTCGATCATAACGATCACGTCAGGCGACAGGGTGTCGGCCATCTTCTTGTAGTCGCTCGCCCGGGCCAGAACCTGTTCGTAAGGCGACGCAGCGATGTTCCAGGAAACGATCTTGACGTCTGCGGCCCAGGAATTGGTCGCGAGTAGCATAGCGGAAGACAGCAAAAGCGTACGCAAGCGGTCCATTTCAATAAACCCCCTCAAGTTTAGGAAATGCGGATGCGAAGTATCATTTAAGCTCCCGAAGACTACACGGTTAGCTAGAATTTACAAGATCAATACTACTGAAGTGCATCCTTTCTGGTTCTTTGCGGCTCGGCAGCAACCTCATCTGAAGAGGCAAGTTCGAATTGATCCATGCGCATTGTTTCCGGTCGAGGGAGCTTTGCGACAAGCATCCTGAAGCGTTTTCGCTTACCATCAGTCCGTCGCAGAGTTTCGCGATAGCGCATACCAGTCGGGTGAGGGGCCTAAGCTGGTCGCCAGAACCCGCAGCGTAGCCTTCTCGAAATTGTCCGGCCAAGGCAGATTGAGCTTCGCCGCCAATTCATAAGCCCGTGGCAGGAAATGCCGAGCAATATCGAAATTGGCGTCTATGACTTCTTCTCTTTTTGGCTTGGGGAACGGCAGAGACAACAGCAGGTCCATATCGGCTTCAGGGAGCACCTTGCTTAAGTGTAGCGCTCCGCCACGATCAGGGACATTCACCTCTTCCAGCATCAAGTTCATAAAATGGTCTCGTAGCAGGCCAATTCCGGTGACAGCTGTAAGATACTCACCCCTGCCGACGACGACCCGAAGCAGGCCAAGGACGCGGATAAATTCATTGATCAGGTATTTTACCTTGGCGGGATCGGGGCCTTTTGCGGGCATGGCTTCTGGCAAAACGTTGTAAAAGCCGTCTCTGTCAATCAGAGGCTTTACTGTTTCCTGGGTGCGATCAATGAAGGCCGAAGGCGGCATAATAGACAGATCGCACCGCAGCCAGTCCTCAGTGATCGCATTTAGCAGGACCTGCCCTTGTCCACGCTGATTCCAGAAAACAACGGGCGAGATACCCTCCAAGAGACTGCGCCACGTGGCAATCGCTTGATCTTGGTGGTCGGGCTCGACAAGCGCGATCAGATCAACGTCGCTGTGGCTATCGGGCGTGCCTCGACCAAAACTACCACCAAGGAAAAGACCCCGAACTGTCGTCTCATCACTAAGTTTCGCAGCTACGAATTCTATGAACTTTGTTTGGTCCATCCCGCCGTCTCTTCGTAAAACTCCAGATTAAGCAACCTCGTTTTCCCGACTTATCGCCAGGCAAATTGAACGGTATCTTTAAACGCCTGCCGAAGCGAAGCCCGCTCTTCCGGGGCGGATGTGCGCTCGTTCCCGTTGAATACCTGACCGTGCTCGGCCATCAGGTCCAAAAGGAAAAGGGACACATAAAGCCTGAAGACTGGGTCGTCCGGCTGCTCAGCATGTCGCAGCCAAGCCGACACGTATTCGGTTGGGCCACCATAGGCCAACAAAACGGCGAGAGTCAGCGCGGCGGGATATCTTGGATCGCCGAAGCACAAATTGTCTACATCGACGATGCCGGAGAAACTTCCATCCTGTGTCACGATGACATTCTTGGTTGTCGTATCATGTAGAAAGGGAATCGGCTCGATCCGGTCTATCTGGTCCCGGTGATCGCTTAACACTGGCCGAACGACGTCAACCATCGACGGATCAAATAAGCAGGCGGACATGATTCTCTGTCGAGAGCGATTGAGACTAGATTCCAACACTTGGGACCAACTGGAGTATGGTGCTTGCTCCGGTTGAATCGCATAGCCATAGCGACCTGCTGAAGCCGTTCTCGCTGTGATAGTTTGTGCGCGAGAGGCGCTAATTGCAATTCGCTCCAGCTGCGCTGTCGTAAGATTTGCGATGACGATGCCAAGGTCCGTTCCAGGCAGCCGCTGCAGGACCAGCCAGGGAACTTCACCATGGGCGTTCTCTGCTAAAATCTCGGGAAGTGGCACACCTTGCGGCCTCAGCAGGCCCGAAAGGTGAACTGCCCCCTCCATTTCCGTTCGAGCCGACTGGTCGCCAATTCGTACGACTACGGGCAGTCGGTTGGCGAACAGTGCCTCGAAGACATAGTGGCTGGTACCCGTTGTAAACCGGCGAATGCCTGATGGCGTTTGGCCGGTTACTTCGGCGGCGATGTCGGCCGCAAGTTGCTCGGTCGGTGCGGTCATGCAGGTCCGTCCGTATCTGACTTCTATGACATCCCAGAATACCCCGGTTCGCGACGACCGCAATGACCGGTATCGGCGCTGCAGCGGATCGCTACTTCCGGCGGCTTGCCTTGAACATGGCCATTCCCATGTCTAGGTTTACCGCATGACCAGACTGCACAAGGCGATAACCACCTTACTGAGCACCATGGGGCTGATCATTGGCGGCTGGTTGGGTTATCAACTAGCGGGGATGCTCGGCGTGCTCATGTTCATGCCTGTCGGCGCTATCGTCGGGCTTTGCGCAGGTCTTATGGGCTGGCGGATAATCTATCTCCTTGGCGTCCTTCCGTAGCCAAGTCCGATACGTCGACGTGGACCGGTCCATTATTGCTCATGGAGTGACGTTGTTGTCGTGCGGCTCGTTGGAGTCCTCATGGGGATCAGGGAGGCGAGACCGAAGGTTTGAAAAGCGTGATCTAATTGTCCAAATCATTAGCAGCACGATCCAAGCCACGACGAGAATTGCTGCCCGGGCTCCGTCTTCAGACGTGAGGGCGCAAAGAGAGCATCCTGTTTTCAAACTGAAAGAACGGCGAGCAGCATTCCCAGGTAGACTCGGATAGGATGGACTTGCGGCACACGGTGCAAAATCATATGGCTTTTTGCATCTCGGAGATGCGGCAATGCGGACCTTCAGAATCGTTGGCGGCATAACATTATCGGCATTAGTCGCAATTGCAGTATTGTTCATTTGGTCGGGATTAGCGGCGAACGATATGATCTCAAAGTGCCATGACAATTCAGCAGGCGAATACATCCCAGAGCTGAATGCGCGAAAAGCTTATTGCGGAGAGTTCGGCGCAAATACAAGTGACCCTCTGCCGCGCGGTTACTAGCAAAGCCCCACTCATACGTGCTTCGGCAGATTACCCAGAGCGTGTGCTCTGGGCTGCGTCATAAATATCCGTTAAATAAATCAACAACGTGTGGGCGCGATGTCGCTTACGGAGAACCCATGACCGGCAACAAACTTTCTTTCGCTGAGAACGACAGGATCGTTCCGGGTGCCGAATGGGACGAGGTGATGCCGGAGGACGCTGGCTGGTCAACAGCGCACCTTGCTAACCTTGCCCAAGATTTGGCGGACGGCCGCTCGACATCCCTCATGATCATCGACGCGGGCCGCATCGTCTTCCAATGGGGTGACGTTGCCTGCAAATCCAGCGTGGCATCCGTGCGGAAGAGCCTGATCAACATCCTGTACGGAATTTACATTGCACAAGGCAGGATAAATCCGAACGATACGTTGGCAGATTTGGAGATCGATGACGTTACGCCTCTGACTGCAATCGAGAAGACCGCGACGGTGCTGGACCTCTTGAAGGCCAAATCAGGTGTCTATCTGCCCTCAGTATACGATACCGACAAAGGACGCCCGCCGAGAGGAAGTCACAAGCCGGGGACCCATTGGTTTTACAACAACTGGGACTTCAATGTCCTTGGAACCATCCTGGAGCGTCAAACGGGACAAACGGTATTCGAGGCGTTCGCATCACGCGTCGCGGGACCTCTTTCGATGCAGGACTTCATGAAGGACGACGGCCATTTTCACTACGGCCCGGAATCTCGGCACCCTGTCTACAAAATCCGCATGTCGACCCGCGACCTTGCCCGTGTCGGACTACTCTATCTTCGAGGCGGGCGCTGGGGCGAAACGCAACTCGTGCCCGAGAAGTGGGTTCAAGAAAGCACTCAACCCCATTCGGAAATCGGGGAAGGAAAGGGATACGGCTATCTCTGGGTAACTGCCGCCGCAAACGCTCCTGGCGACAGCATCAGCACCGATGTGCCCATGTTTTACGCCAGCGGATTCGGCGGGCAGTACATCATCGTCTTGCCCGCGCTCGATATCGTCGTCGTGCATAAATCGGCGCGGGTCGATCACGGCGTGAACCATGCGAGAATGGGGGAGATCATACGCAAAGCGCTCGCGGCCGTGGGGCGATCAGAGCATTTCGGAAATGGATGATGGTGCGGGCATGGTGAACTTGACTAGTAGGAATGTCGAGCTACGCCCCGCGTCTTCCGCAGACGTTGACGCCCGTCTATCTCTGGGGAACCACGCCGAAATCATTGAAATGTTCGGGGTCAGTCGAAGCGACGTGAGGCCTCTGACCAGAGAGGGAGCTAGTCAGTGGCTCCAAAAACTGATCGGAAATCCGACTGCTTGGGTCATTGACGTTCACGGTCGGCTGGTAGGGGAAATACGGCTGGACAACCTTGATCCCCATGACCGCCGCGCGACCATGGCCGTTGGCATTTTCGATCCTCAATTGCTGGGCAAAGGGCTTGGAGGCGAATCCATTCGTCTTGTCCTGGACCATGCCTTCACGCATCTGCGACTGCACCGCATAGGGACAAGAGTGCTTGCGTACAACACTCGCGCGATCCGGGTCTACGAGAAATGCGGCTTTGTTCTGCAAAGAGGGAACGGAGGTTTGATTTGACTGCGTTATGTTCGGGCGTCCCGCGAGAAGCGAAGGAGCGGTTGATGACGAAGCACTCCGTTTTCCCGTCAAGTCGTTCAACAGACAGGGCAAGCGAGCCGCCGTCAGGTGCGACGGCGTAGTCAACGATCAATGTGAACACAGCGACTCCGATCTGTTTTATTCTCTTCTTCCATCAGAACGCTTATGCTACCGAGCTATCATGGATAAAGAGAGTTTCGATATGCTCTTTAATGAGCGCGTGGCTGGCCGCTTAGCTCGGCTTGGCTTCGTCTCGAAGGGCAAGACGCTGTACTTCGAGACGAAGCACTTTACAATTGCGCTCGTCAGGCTGGGTGGCCGGATGAGCGCTTCAGGGGCAATCTCGCATATTCTCTGTTTTCGGCACTCGTTTCTGCGGGATAGGACCGAACAGATTCCACGTAAGTTTCCCACCGAAGTTTTCGATTATCCCTATAAGTTCAAGCCGCTCGAAGATGCCGGTAAGGAATTAGTCTATCGACCTCAAAATCTGAATTATGATTACGAGCGCTTGCATTGGGAGAGCGCTGATGAACGATCAGTCTGTCAAAAGCTTGATCGAATAGCGGATCATATCGAGAATCGCTTTCTTCCGTGGGCTAAGACTTTGACGTCCGCGACCGCCAGGTTAGAACTCATGCAGTTTGGTGAGAAGGCGTGGTGCGAGCAAATGTGGATCGCAGACTACGCTGCACGTTCTGAGGCTGAATGACCGTTATCCGTCGATATCGTTGAAAAACTCGAAGGGGTAGCGGCTCATCTGCCGGTTTCGGCCTTTTGGCGCAGGGCGTTGTCGGTAGATGCCCTGCGCTCGTGCGCGGGGGTATTGGTTTGTGCCGCTCTTATGCGGCGATGACGCCGCACAGCGGCCTTGGTGGTCTGAGTTTCGCCAATCTTCTGAGGTTCTGGGCGGTTGCTGCAAGCAAGAATTCGTCCCGCGCACCACATGGACCTCGCAGCCTCAAACGCGCCATGCGGAGAATTCGTTTGAGGTGAGCGAAGAGCATCTCGACCTTCTTGCGACGATGCCGGGTCTGCTCGTATTCCGGTGTGGCGGCAATCGCTCGGGCGACATCGCGGGCATCTTCGTTGAGATCACGCGGTATTTTGCGCATCGGCATGTTCGGACAGCATCTCTGCTTGAGTTCACAAGCGTCGCAATCTCTCTTTTTTGCCCTATAGAGCCGCGTACCTTCGGCCGTGATCCCCGATCTGGGCGTTGCATAGGTTCGATGGAATTGCTTCAGTTCCTTGCCCGCAGGGCAGATGTAGCGATCATTCTCCGCCTCCCAGGTGAAGTCGGAACGCGAGAAGGTGCCGTCTGTCCGGTTCGATTTGTCGAAGACAGGAATGTGCGGCGCGATCTTCTTTTCCTTGACCAGCCAGGCCAGATTGTCGGCAGAACCATAGGCACTGTCGGCAGCGAGATAGTCCGGCTTCAAGCCGAAGCGGTTCTCGGTCCTGTCGAGCATCGTACGGGATGCTCCCACCTCCGCCTGGCGGATCGCACGCGTCGCCTCCACATCAAGGATGACGCCATGGTCGGTATCGATCAAATAATTGGTGGCATAGGCGAAGAAGGCATGGCCTTTGTGGGCACCGGTCCATTGCGCTGCCGGATCGGATGGGGAGATGAACTTCGGCGTTACGGGAGAGGCAGCACCGAAAGCGGCGTCATCGAGAACCGCCAGATATTCCTGGACCGAGCGGCTGGCGTCGTCTTTGACCTCCCATTCTGAGCCGGGCACCGAGCGCTGCTTGTTGGCGTCCGCCGCGATCAAGCTGGCATCGACCGCAAAGCCTTCAGCACCGACAAGACCCTGTGCCAGACAACGCTCCACCACCGTCTCGAACATATGCCGCAGGATGTCGCTCTGCCGGAACCGGCCATGACGGTTCTTCGAGAAGCTGGAATGATCCGGCACCTTGCCGTCCAGTCCGAGGCGACAAAACCAGCGATAGGCAAGATTGAGGTGAACCTCTTCGCAAAGCCGCCGTTCCGAGCGGATACCCATGCAATAGCCGATGATCAGCATCCGCATCATCAGCTCAGGGTCAATCGAAGGACGACCTGTGCTGCTGTAGAACGGCTTCAACTGTACCCGGACGCTGTCGAGGTCGAGATGGCGGTTAATCCCGCGCAGCAGATGGTCCGCAGGGACGTGATCATCGAGGCAGAAGTCGTAGAAGAGCTGTGCCGGAGCCGCCTGACATCCCATCATTCGCCTAATCCCCTGCAAATCACTCAGAGGATTGAATCACGCGTCTCAAGCACCGGCAATGCCAAGTTTTTCAACGGTATCCGTCAAAGTACGACATAGCGCTGTCGGGTAAATCCTAATTTTCGCGGCAGAACCGGGATCACCGATTTTCCAAGAGCAAGGCTCGCTCGCAAAAGTCGGAGTTTCGCGACAGATGTCTGCGAAAGAAAGTATTCCACATTTAATTTAGGGGCTGGGGCTGCTGTGGGCGCTTTCCAACCAAGGTTGATCTACCGCTATCAGCCTTAAGCAGTCATCACTCATTGGCCACCGAGTAGGCAGCAGCGAGTTCCTTCATCAAGGCTTCAAGGGCTTCGGGGTAAGCTACATCAACACACTGAAGTTTGGCGTCTCGCGCTGCCTCTAACATTTCCCTCTTGTCGCGGATCGAACGCTCCACAAATTTCTCGATGACCAAAGCGGCTGATTGAGTGGCGTCCTTGTAGCCAGCTTCTTCCATCATGCGGGCACGTAAGAAGTCGTCTTCTGCGTACAGAAAGACAGCTCTGACGAGGTTTGGATCGAGTTTCGTCATATATTCTGGCCGTAGTGCTGACCCTTCAAGTATGAAGGGCTTCAAAAGCTGCCTCTGATTTTCGATAATCTGACATATGTACGGCCACATATTCTCGTGATGAACCTTCAAAAACCAATGCACTGTATCGTCGGAGAGACGTGAATAATATTCAGCTACCTGGGGACGGAGCGTCGGCCACGGTCTACCGGGGTGGCGGCCCAATTTGTCGGTGGAAATGAGTTCCCTACCAAGCGAGACAGCCAAGCTCTTTGCCAGTGTGGATTTTCCAACATGCGAACTACCACCAATCAAAATCCCCAAGTGCTGTTGCTGCATTCTCTGACCTCCAAAATCGCGATCAATTGGCAACTAATATTCGCAGTGAATGACCACTCTCGGCTGGTTGCCATAGTGCTGCACGGCCGGTGGCGTTTGCCATGCATTCGCGGAGCCATTTCCAGAAGGAAATCCTCAGATAGAGTGCTGCTAGTGGTTTAAAAGTGCCGGAAACTGGCTAGACCCGCGCTGTCAGTCCGTAGCCGGTGGGTGCCAATCGCTCGGTCACGTTAAGGACGGTCCACATTGCGGCCGATTCCGCCCAGGCGGCCGTTTCGGCATTCCCTTGTGTTTTTCCCGATACCGCCAGCGCCGTCTGTCGAGCGACAGCGTAGGTGGCGATTGCGGCAGCGGAGCACTGCTTCATTCCGTATCCCTTCGCAAACACGAACAGCCGTCGAATTTGTTCGTCGCCCGTATAGTCCGGATTGCCGAGATCGAGCCAGGTGAAGGCCGAGTAACCCAAATCCCAAAGACGAAGACCGGGTGCGATAGTATCGAAATCAATGATGCCCGTGGGCAAGCCGTCAACGAACACGGCGTTGGGTGGTCCCCAGTCATTGTGGCAAATCACTTCGGCCCCACCGCCTTCGTCTCGGACCATACTCGCTGCCGCATCGTGAAAACGTCGCAACAGTGCTGCGGCGGCCGAGAGTTGTTCATCATCGAAGTGGTCCAAATCCAAGGGAACACTTCCGGGGAGGAAGCTAAGAACTTCCCGGTTACGCTCGTCAATCCCCAGGAAGCGGGGCACCCCGGAAAATTGCTGCTGTTCGAGATGGAGGAGCAGGGTATGTACGTGCGACCGATCCGTCGTGATCGGTCTTCTGATGGTATCGCCAAGTTGGACCACACCCGCTGTGATCCGCCCACCGGTCATTGGTATCTCTTTGTCATTCATGGGAAACCCGGATTTGTTTATCTCGGGAATGATCGCGGCTACCCAAGACAGATGTTCGGTGTGCCTCTCGGCGGAGCGCGTCGTCAAACCGGAGCGGCCCCCAACATATGGCGATTACTTAAAATCCAGGCCCCAGCGGGCGGAGACGATAACGCCTAAAAGCACTGCTCATCCAATCGATCAAAGTTGAGACTGACAATGTCAGCCCTCTGCGCGTTGGGGTTTACCGGAACACAATTATGGCGCTGCCCAGAGCAGCCACCCTAAAAGCGATATGTCCGCGATCAAGGCGATCAGGAGACCCCAAACGATTAGCGCTCGTCGTCTTGCTGTTTTCTTCGATACAACTTGGAAAGCCGTTTTATGCGCATTTTCAGCACGACGACTCAAGTTTCCTGGCTCCAAATACCTTTTGGGACCAACATAACCGACTATGCCGCCGAGTATCATAACGAGAAAGAGAATCAGATATGAAAGCATCGGGACCATCGTTGTCGATGAGAAATTCCTTGCTGGCGTAGAGATAGCATCGGTTGGTCCTCAACGCCACCAAGGCCCGCCTAAAGTGCTTCGGAGGAACCATGACTTCGAACGACGTCCTATTGGCTGCGAAAAATCACGTTATTCCCGACAACGAATGGCACCAGTTGCCAGCGGCAAGTCAAGGCTGGTCATCGGAAGGTCTTGCCGCTCTCGCCCTTGAGCTAGCGAACGGGCGCTCGACGGCATTCATGATCGTCCAGTCAGGGCACCTGGTTTTCCAATGGGGCGATATCGCTATCAAATCGAGCATCGCATCTGTGCGAAAGAGCCTGATCAACGTCCTCTACGGAGTTTACGTTGCCGAGGGCAGGATCGACCCCAGTGCGACGCTCGCTGAGCTGGACATTGATGATAATGAGCCTTTGACACCAGCCGAGCGAAAAGCAACGGTCATGGACCTCCTGATGGCGCGGTCAGGCATCTATCTACCGTCGGTCTACAATACCGAGGCCGGTCGGCCGCCGCGAGGCAGCTATCCGCCCGGGTCCCATTGGTTCTACAATAACTGGGACTTCAATGTCCTCGGCACGATAGTCGAGCGCACGACAGGTCAAAACGTATTCGACGGACTTGTGTCGCGGCTCGTCATTCCACTTGGCATGCAGGATTGCGAGCCAGGCGATGGATGGTTTCAGCATGGTCCGGAGTCGTCGCACCCAGTATATAAAATTCGCATGTCGGCCCGTGATCTTGCTCGGGTTGGTCTGCTTTATCTGCGTCAGGGACGTTGGGGAACCAAACAGCTCGTACCTGAAAGCTGGGTTCGCGACAGCACGCTGCCGCATTCCCAGGTCGGAGCCGGGCATGGTTACGGTTACCTGTGGTGGGCTACGGCGGCGAACGCTTCCGGTGACAGCATGGCCACTCACGCATCCATGTTTTACGCCAGCGGATGGGGAGGGCAGTATGTCATCGTGTTACCTAAGCTTGATCTCGTCGTAGTGCACAGATCAGCGCCGTCATCAAAGGTTGGCAATGGCGTAAGCCATGTTCGAATGGGGGAAATTCTAAGGCTCGCCCTCGCGGCTTGCCCAAACCGCGACAGCGTTTAGTTCCCACTCGTGAAAGCCACGACCTTATTGGAAGTAGCTCCGAAGCTATGCCTGGAATACCTTTCATCGACAGGACCTTGAGACTATCCGCTCCCCGATGCACGACGTAGGGGATTGACGTCAAGACGCGTGGTGCAATGGTCCGGGTGCATCAGCAACGAGAGGTTGGAATGTCTATCGCTACATTACCTGCACCACCCTATTACGTCGTCTGCTTCTCATCGCAACGAACTGAGGTCGATGACGGCTATGGGGACGTCGGCGCTGCGATGGTGGAATTGGCAAAGCAACAGCCCGGCTTTCTGGGTTTCGAAAGCGTCCGCCGTGCTGACGGTTTCGGCATCATCAATTCTTATTGGAAGGACGAGGAAAGCATCCGGGCATGGAAAGCGGTTCTCGATCACGTCGAGGCGCAACGTCGGGGCAAGACAGACTGGTATACGCGTTATGAAATCCGCGTTGCGCTGGTTCAAAGAGCCTATGGATTCGACGTGGACGTGGTCAATCGGCAATGATCTTTGCCCACTATATCCAGGCCTGGCGTCAAGCCTCAAGTTCAAGCGTCGCCATTCTCCGACTGCAATGCGAGACGAGTGGCTCAGCGGTCTCCGCTATTCGTCCTCCAGCTAGATGTTCTGCCCTTTCGACGACTGAGCTTTTAAGGTCTTGATGAAATCAGCGACTAGATCGATTGAAGTCGCCTCGACAGCTAGCCTGTCCAAATGGTTCGCAATTTCCTCGCATTCGTTTTGAGAGAGGGAACGGAGAGTCGATCTGACTACGTTGTACTCGGGGGTTCCGCGAGAAGCGAAGGAGCGGTTGATGACGAAGCACTCCGTTTTTCCGTCAAGTCGTTCAACAGACAGGGCAAGCGAGCCACCGTCAGGTGCGACGGCGTAGTCAACGATCAATGTGAACACGGCGACTCCGATATGTTCTAGTCTCTTCTTCCATCAGAACGCATACCTTGGGGAGCGACTATCGCCGAGATTTTTGGGTCCATTCTGCAATTTTGGTCGCTGCTTCCGCCGGGGACAAATCCGTAACATCAAGCCGCAGCAGGTTGGTCTCGTCGATGCCTGCAAGGACTTTACCCTGGGCGTGGTTTCTCCTTGCCATTTCAGCATCGCGTGGCTTCCTTTTCGCAGCTCGCCCGGCTGTCTCGATGCGGCGGATGTTCTCTTCAAGATCGCAGTGGATGTGCACGACCAACAACGGCCCACGCTCATCACCAAGGCGCACAATCCGTTTCCATTCGGCCTCTCCCCAATCGCTGGTTCCGACAAGCACCCTCGTCAATACGACCGGAATTTCGGACGGGAGTTTCAAAATTAGGTCGTGTGCGACGCTTTCGATTTTCTCAACCGCTTCGATGAACTCTGGCGACTTGAACTCTGTCGTAAGCGGGGCCCCAATCACACCTTATGGCAGCCTAGATAATGCCGCGAGAATAAATTCTTTGAGCATGATTGATCGAGCCGTTATCTCGAATCGGTTTCACGCTTCGACGCGGGGATCGCGAACGCCAGCAGCGAAATCATTGGCAAAGGGCTGTGCTGGGTCCGAACCCAATAGGCGTTGCATCCATCAGAGCGGGCAATCAAATCTATTAGTAAATCGCGTTTGACGGCGTGGAACGGCTGAACAATTGATAAATTTAGCCAAAATTAATTCTGAAGGCGATAAAAGAGGATGCTGTGAAAAGATGAACGACCCGATACACCCTGCACGCCAAATCCCGTTTCCCGACCTTATCGCTGGCTTGAAGCGAGCCCAAGGGCTTGGCCATGTCCATCGCCGTCCGAACGCAACCAATACTTTGCAGCTCTACATCTATACGCCCCGGTGCGTATATGAGGATGGTTGGGATCAGTTTTCGCTGATCGCTCGCGGTCTCATTGTGGACGAGGGCGCTGGTCGGGTCGTTGCCACGCCGTTTCCGAAGTTTTTCAATGTCGGCGAGCGGCATGGCGAAGTACCCGATCTGCCGTTTGAGGCGTTCGAAAAGCTCGATGGTAGTCTGATAATCGTGTTCAATGATGCTGGCCGTTGGCACGCAGCCACCAAAGGCGCGTTCGACTCCGAACAGGCCCTATGGGCTCAAGCACGCTTGGATGCCCACGATCTCTCCGGTCTGTCGCCGGATACGACATATCTGTTCGAGGCGGTATATCCGGAAAACAGAATTGTCGTGCGATATGCGGAGCCTGCCATGGTGATGTTGGCGGCCTACCACGCTTCAGGTCTTGAAGTAACCTACGACGAGGTTCGAACGACCAGCCAAGCGTTGGGATGGCGTGCGGCCGAACGCCATGAGTTCGGGAATATGGCGGACATGATGCTCCATACTGCAACGCTCCCACGCGACAACGAGGGATTTGTGGTTAGATTCACAAATGGTTTGCGCTTCAAACTCAAAGGCTCCGAATACCGTCGTATCCATGCGTTGATCTCACGCTGCACGCCATTGGCAATGTGGGAAGCAATGGCCGCTGGGGACGACATGGCCGCGATTCGTCGTGATTTGCCGGAAGAGTTTTGGAGCGATTTTGACAACATCGTACTCCTCCTGACGAAGGAATACGCGGCGATGGAAAGGAGGGTTGCTGAACTGGCAGCATCTGTCGCCCATCTTTCCGATAAAGAGTTGGGATTGTCGCTCAATTCACTGCCTGCTGACGTGGGTCCTTACGTTTTTGGCTTGCGAAAAGCAGGTGCAATCGTAGGCAAGTCCCGAGACGCGTTGATGCGTTCCATCAGACCCACTGGCAATGTGTTGCCAGGTTACCAGCCGTCATATGCCATGGGGCGTGTGATTGATGAGGCAACATCGTAGATTTGCAGCTTACAGTAGCTCTGGCGTGAATGCGGGATTGGAAAAGGCCTCGGCTGAGAGGCTCCTTCGGCTGTGACATTGAGGCAATATGCGTTAAATAGCGGCATCAACCGTTCTGCCTCGAACAACACGGAGCGGAAACAATGAGCAAATTGACCAGAGCGGAAGTGTTTCAGCGTTTTGAAGCCGCGCTTGCTATATTGGGCGAAGAAGATTGCGAGGACGCGCAGGCTGATCTGAGGATGAAGAACTTGAGGAATTTAGTTAAGTGGGCAAGCCAAGATTCAGCGGTCAATCTCCACGACGTTGCTAATGATGTGTTGGCTAACTGAACCGCAATGGGGTGAACCGGATTGAGCGAAAACCTAGCTTTAACCTGAGATTTTAGTGAGTACGAGGTTGCACGTGGATTCTGGTGGAAAGCTCGGATTGCTTCTCTTGCATGCGCTTCCGCTTGATGGCTCGATGTGGGATCGCCAGATCAATTTGTTGCCTGGGTCCACTTATGCACCGACGCTCTATTCCTTAGGCGACAGTGTTGAGGAGTGGGCCGCCTCGGCTTTGAACCAAGTCAACGAGGAACGCATTGTCGTCGTTGGCTGCTCGGTCGGTGGTTCTTGCGCGTTGGAGGTCGCCGCGATTGCCTCCGATAGGGTTGCGGCGCTGGTTCTCATCGGGACGAAGGCGAGGCACCGACCTGATCCGATCCTTCATATGTCCGTTCTGGAAACGATGCAGACGGAAGGACAAGAAAAGGCTTGGGACGCATTTTGGGCACCGCTGTTTTCAAAGGCTGCAGCTGGCTCGGTGGTAGATGCGGCGAGGCTGACCTTCCTCCGCCAGTCTCCTGGCGATGTGGCGAGAGGGGTTATCGCATTTCATAGCCGTCCGTCCCGCGATGAAATCCTTTCAACGTTTTCCGGACAAGTTGCGGTGATTACCGGCGCGGAAGATACCGCCCCTGGTCCTAAAGTGAGCGCAGCTCAAGCGAACTCTGCGCGGCGAGGGAGGCTGTATGTCATCCCGGCGTGCGGGCATTACGTGCCGCTAGAGCAACCCGAACATCTGAATTCAATTCTGCGCGACGTGATAGCGGCCCAGTCACGCCCTTGAGCAGGCGGAATCCGCTCAAACACAAGTGGGAGGTGGAGAATGATGGTTCAGATCAGCCTAGCACAGGATGATGATGTAGCACCCTGGCTGCGGCTGGCTGAAGACGTTGTCCCGTTGTTTGGCCCTATGCCGGATTTTGATGCTGTTCTCGTCCGGAAGATCGCCCAGCAGCGGGCTTTCAGCGCAAGAACAGACATAGGGAGCGCAGGATTCATAGGAGGAGTTCTGATAGGTGGCAGCGACTTGAAACACGCGATCCGCTGGCTTGCGGTCTCTTCGGAGTTTCGAAGGTTTGGCGTCGGTAAGATGCTTGTCGAGGCTGCCCTTTCCAGCATCCCATCTGACTCCACCGTTCATGTCGATACCTTTGTCGCAGGTAGTCCAGGAGCGGAAGCAACAAAGCGACTCTATGAGGGATGCGGCTTCATTCCATTGGAAGTCTGGAGAGAGGGTGAGGTGGTTCGCCAACGGTATATTCGACCACCGCTAAAGCGGCCGTAGTACCTATGACCGCCAATGGCGCGAAGCTACCGCCCCGTCGTAGCGGCGTCCTCCGACAATATGCAGCTGGCGGCAAACGCCACGACCTTTAAACTCCGAAAGAGAAATGCCAATAGTTCCTTTGGCATGCTGGCCGCCGTAAAATTCGTTCAGCGACCATAGGGCGTTTCACGAAAAAGACGAGTTACCGACGATGGAAGCATCGAGGCAGCATTCGATCCCGAGCGACATTGCGATGAACGCTCTTAAGGGCTCAGCAGTGCCAATTATAGCCAGGATTGCCCACCTACGGTAAGCACTGCTAAGAACGGCGATTGCCTGGGTCAGTGAATCGCAACTGTCGCCTGAAATTATTGATGCGCTCTTATAGTGCTTTTTCGGTAGGGGCTGCGTTACCTATCGGCTTGAAAGGTGTCGAAATGGCCTCTCGCCAGGAAATCAACGCGGCTATCAAGTCGAATGTCCTTTCAAAATTGAGAAATCAGGGATTCAGCGGGTCGTTTCCTCATCTCCGCAGAATTGGTGATGAGGTGGTCGATCTGGTCACATTTCAGTTTGATCGACACGGAGGAGCATTGACGATTGAGATAGCAAAATGTTCGCTTTCAGGTTTCGACGGTCCGCTCGGACATACACCGGCAAAAAATGCCACGGCTCACCATAGACACCCAATCTACAGAAAGCGGCTCGGGGATCACTCGCGTTCACCCGGGGGCAGCGATAACTGGTTTAGCTATGCTGACCGGGACGCGGCTTCCGTTGCCGACGCTATCCTCACCCGTTTGTCGGATGATAGCATTTGGAACGACGTTTCTCCCGACGGATCGGAAACGCCATATCGGAAATAGGTTACGGACCCAGTGCGCCTCAGCTTTTTTGCTCTAATTCTCCCATTGATTTCGATTGTCGCATTACCTTGCGCTGCACAAGAAGATCGGAGGTCTTTCGCCTTGCTCGACCGTCTTCCAGGCGAAGACCCTTCGTGTGATTTCGTAAACCGTTCCTATGAGCGCACATTTGGAGGGAATTTCTCGGCACGCACCTATGGCGTTCAACCGATGGGCGATTACGAATTAATCGAAACCGGAATCTTTATTGGCGATTTAGCTTATGATCGACAGGGGCTGGGTAGGTGGCATTTGCGGCACCGTGGACTCCGGAAGACTGTCGATGGAATAGGGGCTGTTTTCCGGCATTGCTCGAACGCTTCCGACAGCCTCTATGGCGCATTGCCGGTGAAGGTTTTTCAGGTTGACTGGGCAAGAAACGGATATAACGCCAAATCGGAAGTCGTGATTGCCACAGCAACTGCGAAGTTCGTCAAAATCACAAGTCATTTTGTCGGAAGATCACCTTCTGGCTTCCCCGTAATGATGGGATTAATTGAGACGAAAGGAGATCGGATCAAAGCGCCCTCTGACGCAATCGATCTCCGGTACGAATAGGTCGCGCGAGAAGCCCTGGCTACAGACTGAGGGCGATTGGCGTCGGTGAATTCCGCACATCGATTCTTGAATCGATACGAGCCTGTCTGTGCGGCCGCACCTGGGTATGCGTCAGTTCGGATGACGGCTGGTCACTCTGACATAATAGCCGTCGGGATCGATAAGGCGAAAGTCACGCAGCCCCCAAGGCTGTAGAGCAAGATCGGAGACCGGCCAGCCGCTCTCTTTTGCCGCGCGATAGGCACCCTCGACGTCAGCGACCTTCAAGACGATCTCGACGCCAAGGCCAACCCTATCGCCGATTTCGATCCGTAATGGATGATCGCTCGAAAGAACGCTTCGCGAGTTGATCGCGATCACCGCGTCACCGTTTTTCAACATCGTGTATTCGGCGCTTGCCGAGCCCTGAACTTCAAAGCCCAGGACGCGCTGATAGAAATCGAGCGATTTCCCAGGCGTTTCGACAAATAGCTCCAAACTCAGTTGCAACTGGTGCCTCCCTTTTTCTTCCGGAATGGCGTAAGACTCACAGTGATCGTTCGAAAAGAAGCTCACTGTCCTTTTCGCCGACGTGCTCCCAACCAGCCGCGCGATAAAATCTCTCGGCTCGGGTGTTTGGATCGGTGGTGAGCCAAGCGCGTCCGATGCCTGCAGACCTGAGGCAGGCACAGGCTTCGGCCAGCAGAATGGAGCCGATCCCTTTTCTTTCAAATCCTGGAGCCACAAAAAGCGCCCAAATGTTTCCGTTGCGTGGGTCGGACGCAGAAAAGCCGACGACATCGCCGTTCTCTTCCCAAACGGCCACTCCCGGATTGGCTACATACCAATCGTAATCATCATCGGTAACCTTTGTGAGGTCGCCCAACATGTTTTCGAGGACCGACGAACGGACAGCTTTCAGCGCCAAGAGGTCACTCGGAACCGCTTTTCGGAGCATGCAATGATCTCTCGATATCTTGCGAAGGCTTGCACAATGCCTCTTTGTGGCCATCGGTTCAATGACCGCTTTCTGGCCCGGAACGGACGCGATCCCATGACTGCTTTCTGCCGATACCGTTGAAAAACTTGGCATTGCCGGTGCTTGAGACGCGTGATTCAATCCTCTGAGTGATTTGCAGGGGATTAGGCGAATGATGGGATGTCAGGCGGCTCCGGCACAGCTCTTCTACGACTTCTGCCTCGATGATCACGTCCCTGCGGACCATCTGCTGCGCGGGATTAACCGCCATCTCGACCTCGACAGCGTCCGGGTACAGTTGAAGCCGTTCTACAGCAGCACAGGTCGTCCTTCGATTGACCCTGAGCTGATGATGCGGATGCTGATCATCGGCTATTGCATGGGTATCCGCTCGGAACGGCGGCTTTGCGAAGAGGTTCACCTCAATCTTGCCTATCGCTGGTTTTGTCGCCTCGGACTGGACGGCAAGGTGCCGGATCATTCCAGCTTCTCGAAGAACCGTCATGGCCGGTTCCGGCAGAGCGACATCCTGCGGCATATGTTCGAGACGGTGGTGGAGCGTTGTCTGGCACAGGGTCTTGTCGGTGCTGAAGGCTTTGCGGTCGATGCCAGCTTGATCGCGGCGGACGCCAACAAGCAGCGCTCGGTGCCCGGCTCAGAATGGGAGGTCAAAGACGACGCCAGCCGCTCGGTCCAGGAATATCTGGCGGTTCTCGATGACGCCGCTTTCGGTGCTGCCTCTCCCGTAACGCCGAAGTTCATCTCCCCATCCGATCCGGCAGCGCAATGGACCGGTGCCCACAAAGGCCATGCCTTCTTCGCCTATGCCACCAATTATTTGATCGATACCGACCATGGCGTCATCCTTGATGTGGAGGCGACGCGTGCGATCCGCCAGGCGGAGGTGGGAGCATCCCGTACGATGCTCGACAGGACCGAGAACCGCTTCGGCTTGAAGCCGGACTATCTCGCTGCCGACAGTGCCTATGGTTCTGCCGACAATCTGGCCTGGCTGGTCAAGGAAAAGAAGATCGCGCCGCACATTCCTGTCTTCGACAAATCGAACCGGACAGACGGCACCTTCTCGCGTTCCGACTTCACCTGGGAGGCGGAGAATGATCGCTACATCTGCCCTGCGGGCAAGGAACTGAAGCAATTCCATCGAACCTATGCAACGCCCAGATCGGGGATCACGGCCGAAGGTACGCGGCTCTATAGGGCAAAAAAGAGAGATTGCGACGCTTGTGAACTCAAGCAGAGATGCTGTCCGAACATGCCGATGCGCAAAATACCGCGTGATCTCAACGAAGATGCCCGCGATGTCGCCCGAGCGATTGCCGCCACACCGGAATACGAGCAGACCCGGCATCGTCGCAAGAAGGTCGAGATGCTCTTCGCTCACCTCAAACGAATTCTCCGCATGGCGCGTTTGAGGCTGCGAGGTCCATGTGGTGCGCGGGACGAATTCTTGCTTGCAGCAACCGCCCAGAACCTCAGAAGATTGGCGAAACTCAGACCACCAAGGCCGCTGTGCGGCGTCATCGCCGCATAAGAGCGGCACAAACCAATACCCCCGCGCACGAGCGCAGGGCATCTACCGACAACGCCCTGCGCCAAAAGGCCGAAACCGGCAGATGAGCCGCTACCCCTTCGAGTTTTTCAACGATATCTGCCCAAACCGGTCATCGCGTATTGGCGCGTTCCCGCCGAGGAAATGCTCGACGGGAATATTTGCTGCAAGCGAGGGCTATGCAGAAACGAGAGGCGATAAGCAGATATTTCACGCTTATGAATGCCCCGTGATCAAGGATCAGGGACGTAGCCGTTTTGGGGTACGGCTGAGTAGAGTTACTTCTCTGATGCTGTCAGTCTTAAATAGCCGCATCAGTACGCGGGCCAGCCCTACACCCATTCCGCCATGTGGCGGGCATCCATAACGAAAAAACTCTAAGTAGTCTGAGAGTGCATCAAGTTTGTAGCCACGCTCAGATGCTTGAGCTACCAGGCGGTCGTACCGATGTTCTCGTTGAGCACCAGTTGTGATCTCCATTCCTCGCCACAATAAATCGAAACCTTTCGTAAGATGAGGCTCGTCATCTCGACACATATGGTAAAATGCACGCCCTTGGGCAGGATAGTCGGTGATGAAAAGAAACTCATGGCCCGTTTTTGCCGTCATCCATTCGGAGAGTATGCGTTCTCCCTCAGCGTCGAGATCGTGGGACTTTTGTAGGTTATGGCCTAGCATGGCGAGGGTCTGACGCGCCTCTTCAAAGGTGATTTTCGGGAACGGAAGTTTCGGCGGTGATATTTCGATGTCGAACAGCTCCTTGATGGCCGTGCCGTGACCTTTGGCTACAGCACTTACGGAATGCGCCAACCACCGCTCCTCCAAGTCCATTAAGTCATAGTGGTCATCGATCCACGCAACCTCCATGTCGATTGAGGTGAATTCAGTCTCATGACGAGAGGTGAAGGACGGTTCCGCACGGAATGCGGGACCAATTTCGAATACCCGTTCCATGCCTCCAGCAATCGCCATCTGCTTATAGAATTGAGGTGATTGGGCGAGAAAAGCTGTGGTGCCGAAATACTTTACGGCGAAAACCTCCGATCCGGATTCACTGAACGTGCCCATGAGCTTCGGTGAATGAAGCTCTCGGAAACCGTTCTCGCCCCAGAACGAACGCATCGCTTCTTCAAGGGCCGTCTGGACAGAGAAAACGAGTTGCTGTCTTGGATATCTCAGACTGACCTGCCTATGGTCAATCCACTTGTCGAGGCTCGACTCTTCGTCGATTGGCGAGCGAGCGTCAGCGAGCCCGCAGACGTCGGCGGTTTCAAGGCTAACCTCCAGGCCGCCAAGTTTCACGCCGGGAGCCGAGGTTACCAGACCAGTGATGGCAACCGCGCTTTCCGAAGTGAGAGCATCGAGAACAGCGGTGAGCGGGAGATTGTCTTTGCTGTGTGTAAGCTGAACTTTTCCTGTGTGATCTCGGAGGACAATGAAGCGCATTCGCTTTTGATCGCGGATTGCCTCTGCAAAGCCGCAGAGCCTGACACGTTGGCCTACGAGCATAGGCAGCTGTGCAATTACAGATCGTTTTAAGGGTGATTTTTCAAGCATGACTATCTCCTGAAACGGAAACCGGATCAGGAGAAGCCAAACCACAAGCCCTTCCGAAACCGGCAGGGCTGTGGTGATCAATGAGCTACGCTAGAACGCGCACACAATGTCCACGACCCCGAAGGGGCCGTCATTATTGATCGTGTTCTTCGACAACGTGCTCATACGGTCATCTGGACACAGGACACTACGAAAGTAAACCCACAAAAATCATGAGGGTGTTTGGTACCAGATGACCGGTTTTGGCACTTGGTGAACTGCGTCACATGAGTGCTGGCGGTGCAGCTCGGTCATCATTGCTCATGGCGCACCAGAACAGTTTTGAATCCGATTAGATATCGGTGCTCCTCGCGAGCTTGCATCTGCTCCAGCGTTTCGATGGCTGGAAAACCTATCCTCTTGGATAGATGTAGAACCAAGCCTTGCCCCAAAGAAAGCCCCACATGTGCGCCGAAGCTTTTGGGCTCATCATTCACTAAGACCAGATCGAACGGCTTCGGGTCCTAGAGACCGCCGTATGTGCCGTGTCATCCCAAAGGTCGTTGGAGCGAAAGTTCGGCAGCTCGAAACCGAAGTGCCTCAAAATCGAGTATGCGTATTGCTGACAGTTCGCTCCACCTTCTACGCCGCGAACTCCATGAGCGCCAGGAAAATGCCCTCCGTTATATCGTACCCCCCAAAACTGAGGAGGAATTTCGATTGGGGATTGGTTGAGGTTTTTGGTCATGCCAGGCCCCATGGTCAGGACGTAGCCCACTCCATCAGTGCATTCTGGGCGTGAAGCAGGAATGCTTTTGCGGGACGGCTTTGACATGCAGTGTGCGACATTGCGTCGGCCGTCATTTCTTGCCCCCTCGCGACCGGCGGACACGGCAGAAAGATCACGTCGCGCTTCCCCTTATCGAGGAGCGCTGCCGTCACCTGATATTCTGCTAACTCGCGTTCCTCGGTATCTTTCGGCCACGAGTCCGTGATGATGACATCCGCTTCAAGGACATGCCGGATATCCCGGCTGGTTTCGAAATTCGGGTTTAGCAGGTTGGGGTCGGCAACGTGCCAGCGCTCGGGATACACTTGGACGACACGGATGGGCATGGACTTCGACGCCTCGACCCATGAACGGAACATGTTGGCATCTGGAGCTATCCCGACAACTTTAAGACCTTCTAGTGATCCCCTGACGCTCTTGATGTAAGCAAGATCGCCAAGCGTTTCGCACGGGTGATTGGCCGTTGTCCGGGCATTAATAACGGGCGCATCCGTGAAGGATGCAAGTTCCCACAAGGTAGAGAGTTCCTTAGTCCTGATGACGAGAAGATCAAACCAATTGTCGAGGTAGCCCGCAAGGTCGGCGGTGGTCTCGCGGACATTGAAGCTGATCGCCGGTTGCACGCAGACGCCTCCCATAGCCTTCACGCCGAGGTCGAAGGCAGCAGTATTCCGCCATCCAGTGTCATCGACGATAACACCGACCCGTTTGCCTTTCAGCGATTGCGGCATGGCGCGGTCCGCCCAATGCTTCCCAAGCTGACCAGCTCGGTCGATGATCGCGGTGATGACTTCCAGCGGCAATGAGTGAAACTCAAGGAAATCTCTATTCTGCTTAAAATCCATGTGCTTCCAATTCCAAGTTCGGTGCGATCAGAGCGGCTAATCGGCGAATACCCATACGGAACCTTCGAACCGTTCAATCGATTCGGCAATGGTTGGTTTCCCGGCTCCCGATGCGCCGGTTAGAATTACGAGTGGCATGATTTTTCCTCAATCGCAGCCAGCAAAAAGGCATCCGCAAGGCGGTGCTGGCTAAACGTACCCAGGTGCGATGCACCTGCTTCGAACCCCTTCAACAAGGGAAATGCCGCTAGGCTCCAAGAAGGCCGTGGCGATGTTGAGGATGATCGTCTTCATAACGACAGAAAATATAGTACAACTAGGATTGGTGCAATGGCTATCGTTGCTACTCGCAGAAACTGGTTTGTTGGCGCAGTGCAGCGGCGGGGATGTGCGGAAGGGAAGGCGGATGTCGCGGGTGGAAGCAATGATCGGCATGTTTTGTGCAATGGTGATATGTCTAATCTGCGCCACCATGGCTTGTTACGCGGTGTTTTCAATCCTCATCCGGCTGCCTGTTTCCAATCCCTTCGTATGGTGGACCCTCGACAGCTACACGGGGTTTGCCACAGTGTTTGGTTCTGTCTTCCTACTTACGTTTGTCGTCTTGATCAGCCTATACCGTCTTGCTTTACGACGAGCACGATAGCCTCATCGAGTATGATGGGTTTGGAACCCTTCATTGCATGACGCTTTCCTAGCATCGTTGCTGCAATGCCCTGCCTAAAAGGGACATGCGATCAAACTCAATGATCAACCTCGACGCACCGGATCATTGCGTCGACTGCCAGTTCGTACTGGCTGCGTTCGAACTCAAATGGCCCAAAGCACGCGTAGTCCCGTCGTGGCCGATGCGGTTGCATGAACCCCTCCCATATTACTTTGTCATGGTGCAGGCGAACATGCGCGACTAGCGGCCAGCACCCGACCTCGCCACACTCGCATGACAAGACATAGATTTCGCCCTGTTCATCGCCTCTGACCGGCTCCTCTCTGCCAAGAAAATAGCTCGATAGCGCCCCGAAAAAGCGTGAGGGTACGAGCCCGCCATGTCCCCAGCGGGATCGGTATAGCCGTTGGCGCGCTCGAAATTAGCCACGAGTTGATCCAAGCCCAATCCGTCTACGCAAGGAAGAATGGCCGTCGTGTCTTCCGCAATGTTTTCGAGCTTAAAGCTGAGAACGTTTGTCATCCAGTCTGGATAAAGCCAGCGTCCGTTCGCAGTCAACTTAACCTGTCACTGGCATCGCGCAACGTCGTTAACAGGCATCCTGGGGACATGGCGAATAGTTTGGATGTTTTTCTCAAAAGCACCGGGGGAGGGTAGTTTTCCCCTTCCATTTGTGCCGCTTCGTTAACGCAACCTGCTCGAAAAATAACGCCAGAAGTTGTCGCTTCATGATGAAGCCATCTAAGCAAATGGCGGAAATCATGACATCGATAAACACGAATAATGGCGCAATGGCCGCCTTGCAGACGTTACGGACGGTCAACAGCGGCCTGGAAAAAACGCAACAGCAGGTTTCTTCAGGCCTGCGCGTCGTGAAAGCCTCGGACAATGCAGCCTACTGGTCGATTGCCACGACGATGCGATCCGATAAGAAGGCGATGGGAGCCGTTTCCGACAGTATCGGCTTTGCGAGGGCGGTCCTCGACACGACCTATGACGGCATGGACAAGATCAAAGACGAATTGGTCACTATCCGCAATCTGATGATCACGGCATCGAGCCTTCCGCCGCCAGCAACCGATGGCTTCTCGAACTGGACCGATTATCAGCCTGACGCGATCTACGATCAATCCCAAGTCGCCAAGGTCGATGCTGAAATCTATCAGCATTGGCAGCAGATCAACTCCGTTGTGGAGTCTGCATCCTTCGGCGGTGTGAATCTGCTGAAGAATGATACGTTCGAGCCGACGCTGCCGGGTGCGAAGACCGAGTTCACCACCGGCTACGTCAACGGCCAGGTGCTGACGGTATCCATCGACACGAAGGATACGACGATGATCAACTACAACCGAACGGTCGACAACATGTGGAACCAGCCCGGATCGGAGAATATGGGCTACGTCGACGGTGTGCTGTGGAGTGCCAACATCATCTACCCCATCACCTATGTCGACGGTGGTGGTGTGGTCCAGAAGAACGAAAACACCTATACTCTGCGTAATGCGGAAGTCAGGATCGCCGCCAACAATCTGGACCGGAATTTCTACTATAACGCCTTGATCGGTCAGATGGATGAGCGAATCCAGGCAGTTGTCGGCGGCATGTCGGTCGTTGGCTCCGCTCAGAAGCGTGTCGGCATGCAAGACGAGTTCAACACCAACATGATCGACAACGTCGACAAGGGCGTTGGCCGGTTGGTCGATGCCGATATGGAAGAGGAATCGGCGAAATTGTCAGCCTCACAGACGCAGCAGCAATTGGCGATCCAGGCGCTCAACATTGCCAACCAGAGCCCGCAAACTATCATCACGCTGTTCCAGTGATTACGTTCCAACGGCACCTTTGACGAGACAGCGGCGTATCGTTCTCGGATGGACGTTGAACCGCTTTGCCAGGTCCGTTGGAAGCTCCGCTCCTGAGGCAACCCGCTGCATGATTTCGGCCCGTTGTTCAGCGTTTAACAAAGGACGCCTGCCGAGTAGGTGCCCCTTCTGACGGGCGGCAGCGAGACCAGCACGAGTTCGTTCCTGGATTACCTCTTTTTCGAATTCGGCGAATGCGCCCAGCATGTGCATCGTCAAACGGCCAATTGCTGAGGAAGTGTCAAAGGATTCCGTTATTGACAAAAATTGGACCCCTCGCTTCTGAAGTCGACTGATCAGATTCACGAAATGCATCATGGACCGGCCAATGCGATCCATTTTCCAGACGACCAACGTGTCACCACGTTTGAGCCTTCGTAGTGCGGCAGATAGGCCAGGGCGGTCTCTTTGAGCACCGGAAACATGGTCGTGGAAAATGAGTTCGCAACCGGAGGCTCTTAACGCGCTCATCTGTAGATCAAGGTGTTGATCGAGCGTTGAGACCCGCGCGTATCCAATTCTCATGCAAATTCCTTGTCCATCCCGCCGTTGACAAAAACGACCGTTTCCGCCGCTTGGCTGTGGGCTGATCAGGAATTGAGCGTGGCAAGGAAATTCGCATCCAACAAAATGGTCGCCACGCTCGTGACAAAAACGGTCGTTTTCGCCGGGCATCGGCGAGAACTGCCAGGCTGCCGCCAGGATTTCCCGCCTATGAAGCCCAAGAGGAGCTTTGCGCACGCGTCGAGAGTAATGTGGGATGCCTGGATTTCCAGCGTCGCAAACACCTCTCCGGAGCTGGTTTATCGCCCGGCGCTAAGGCTCTTCACAGCGAGTATGGTTCTTGCGGTCCAGGAAAAAGAAGAGTGCCTTATCCTGCAAGGGTACGAAGCGCTTGCCGGACAAGCGCCCATCGCCAACGATATCGCTCGCGAATGGCTCGTCGTCCGATGTCACGAAGCACAAAGGCGGGACCGGCCGGTCACAACCAAGGAAATGATCCAAAAAGAAGAGAAGTTCGCGGCGTTAGAGTCTTTGCTGCTTCCACAAAAGGGTGGGAGATGGTGCCTCGCGGTCATCGATATTCAGCTAATGCTTCCGATCCCCCGCACAAGAGCGGACATCGACGACATAGACCGGACGATCCTTCAGTTGTTATACGAGGGCTTTTCTGGAAAAGAGATCGGGCAGTACCTTGCGCTTTCCCACCGCACTATCGAGCATCGGCTTGAGCGATTGAAACATGGCTTTGGCGCACGCTCGCTTGCACAGCTCGTGGCACTCTCGATTGCGGGCGGACTAGGGAGCGGGACTTCTCACACCGGCTGAGACGATGGAAACCGATGCGGGGCGGATCAATATCATTCCCGCATTGTGCTCCTGAAAGTCAGCCATCCCCTGGTTACGATGCGCGGAAGGAAGATGGAACAGTGTGGCAATTATTGGCTTGGCGGACGAGATCGCGCTTGCTCCCCCGATTACCCCATCAGCTTTTTTTCCATTTTGGCCGGGTGGCTATCTTCTACTTCAACGTATCCGCGCGACGCGTAAAAGACACGAGCAGTCTCCGTAGACCATAAGAAGCTTTTAGAGCAGCCAACGCATAGCAGCCGCTTTTCTAAAGCTGCTAGCAGCTTGGTGCTTATTCCTTGGTAGCGTACGATTGGATCGATATACAAAAGTGTAATCTCGCCACTAACAAGAGCCGATCCGACTCCTCTTACTAGTCCGGCAACCTTAGCTGTAAGAAATATTGAGTGCGGGTTGTCAATCCACATCGATACGTTTGCTGCGGTCTTGTTCTCCAACCACTCATCTATTTCGGCAGAATTTCCGTGATGGTCAGCCAAGCAAAGTTCTGCGATTGATCGCCGCAATACACGGGCGCAGTCGGCGGCATCTATCGCCGAAGCGTCACCAATTTCCGCAGCGAGGTTTTCTCGCTGCATAATTTTTTTCTTTCCTGAATCGATCATTAGTTGTGTTTTTTGTTGCTCTCGACGTATTTGCAACCGTTTGATTCGATTGCGTATTTGTCAAAATACTCCATATGATTGCATTTTTTAAAAGACAAGATAGGCTCACATTTGTCAGCAAATGACTGCTGGCAAACCCCAATCGCTAAATGAGGTGTTGTTGCATGGATAACAAGGTTGCGAAGAATGTCGAAGTGAAGAAGGGCTCCATCAAGGCGACCTTCAAGGCTGCTGTTCTGAAGTCGAAGACGAAGGTCGACATCGGAGGTAGCCGTCAGGGCTGCGTCGCTTAAGTGAACATCCGGCGGGTGCGGCAAACGTACCCGCCACTTATGCCCTCGCTTTCAACGGGATGTTTCGCATGGACTTCGTCCAACGATTCGTAATCGACCGCTCTTTCCACCTCCGCTACTACAGCCTCGACGCCTATCTATATCGCGCAGTTGACCAGGTCGCCTGGGACGCAGACATCACTCACAATCGCCTATTTTGGGACATTTGGTCAGCATTCATGCAGCCGAGAAGTCTGGTAGACGCTGTTGAGACGCTATCCGATTACGATCCCGACGAAGTGGCCGCAGCAATCGAAGGCATGTGCGAGTCGGGCATCATCGAACCGGTGGGCTTGAAAGACCGCCAATTTGATCCTTTGACGGTAGAGCTGTCACATGTGCCACAGGCATGGGATTATCACCTGGTCTCAAGTCGCATCGACTGGATCAATTATCTGGATGGGAAGGACGTTAAACGCCAGGACCTTGAACAAATGGACAAGCATTTGTCGGAGGAGGCTGTTCCGTCGAATTTTCACAAGGCCGCCAACTCTCGACCGAAATATGATTTGCCAAGTTTAGTGCCGCTGACAGCGTTCGAATTCAATAACTCGGCGTCCGTCGCATTCGGTCATGAGAAGGCACCGCTTCCGAACGAACTGTCGCTCGATATAATCACATTGCTCCTCAACTATGCGGCCGCAAAGACGGATACCGTCAACATGTATGCCACTGGCGAGCATCTGCGAAAGGCCGTCCCATCCGGAGGAGCGCGACACCCCATCGAATTCTACGTGGTTGTCGGCGATGAGATTGCAGGTATCGAAGCTGGCGTATATCACTACAATGTTCGCCATCATCGGCTCGATGCTATCGAAATAGCGTCCACCTCATTGAAAGCACTGCAAGAGGCAAGCTCAGTGCTGCCCCGATCACGGTCAAAACCGTTCGGCTTTGCTTTCATTCATACATGTCGGTTCGAGCGAAGTATGTTTCGGTACCGCGAACCGCGAAGCTACCGTGTGATGCAGTTTGATCTTGGGCATATCCATGCCAACGAGGTTTTGGCTGCCAAAATCCTCGGCCTCGATTTCAGTGAAACCTTTTCTGTGCCGGAAAGCATAGTTGAGAGCGTCTTGACGCTCGATCCGTTCATCGAGTCCGCGATGTCAGCCTTTGTCGTCCACAGACACGAGAACCACCATGATTGAACTGCGCCCGCTTCTCCAACTGAATCTTGAAGATGGAATCCCGGTCCTCAAAGACCTCCTGACCGCCGACAGCTTTTCCTTCACCGATGTTGAACTCTTGCGGTACATTCCAGCCATTGCCAAGAACACCCCCGCCCAGACTCGGGATTTGGCTGCCTCTGTTGCTGATGCGCTGGATGTTGACCAAACCACCGCGCTCGCAGCCATCGAAGCATTGGTTGAGCTTGGTCTTTTGGTGCCATCCGCGTCGATCTCCTCGCAGAAGGCAGGGATCCAGTTGTGGGTGGATAAGGGATGGGTGGACGCACTGATCCTGCATTTCGCGAGCAGAAATCTCAATTATAATGACGATCCAATTGAATTTGGCGGGTTGGAGGATATCAAAAGCTATCCCGAACCGATGGAATCGAAGCGTAGGAAACGCGGCACCGCCACGCGATTGGTCAAGCCGTCCCGGGAGCTGGCAGCTGCAGTCATACTGGACGGGCTCATGAACAGGCGCTCGTTCAAACCCTTCACACGCAAACAACTGTCGATCACCGAGGTCAGCGAGATACTTTGGTTTGGGAACCTCTATGCGCGAGAACGCGCGGTCATCGCTGAAAATCGTGACTTCGAGTCTCCTCGCGATATAGCTTTCGACAGCGCCTTCTCAGCGTTGTCCACCTTTGTTGTCACATATGGACAGATCGATTGGCAGGATGGCTCGTTGCCACCCGGAGTCTATCGTTACAATGTCGTCAATCACGAACTTGAAGCAATCAGAGCCGGTGATTTCAAGCTGGACATGGCAAAACTCGCTATCGGTCAGAGTCGGGCTTCGAGCGGGCTATTCACGTTTGTGATCTGCGGCGATTTGAAGTCATACACATCGCGGTACAGGCACGAGCGGAGCTACCGCAATCTGCTGATCAACACCTCACAGCTCGCCCAATTCTATTTGACCCTCGCAACGATCAACGACTTCAACACCTTTCTCACGCCCGCCATCCACGATGAGAAAATGCATCTGTTTCTTGAAGCGGAGGACGACCTCCCGCTTTATCTCGTCACGGCAGGCTAGAGCATGAGCGACGAAAACCAGCATGGGTTCTATCGGACTTCGTTCGAATACGCATCGATCAGTTGGCGGAGAATGATTCCCAATGTGGCTGACACTATCGTCGTCACGCTCATCGGCGCTACTGCACTTCAGGTGGCGTCAAATGTTCTGATCACGATACTGACCCTCAATATCGCTTTTCTGAACTTTTGCTCGCTTATCTGCATGCACAATCTGAAAAGAGGGGCAAAGGCCGACGTATTTGCTGCAATCGTCCGCGCTGCTTGCATGATGATCGGGGTCTACCTGGCGCTTATCGCGGTCTCCGTCGCCACCCTCGAAGGTGCACCGCGTACCCAAACCATTGCTTTCATAGCACTGTCTGCGCTCCGGCCGTTTGTGGCTGGATGGAATGCTTACTGTGCGGAGGTTTTTTTCGCCCAGGGAAAACGACAAATTGTGCGAAGCGTCATCACGAGATCGTCGCTGATCTATGCAGGAGTTAATCTGCTCTTTGTCGGGCTGTCGCATTTCGCTGGCACTCAAAATTCGATCATATCGCTTCTCATCGGCGTATATCTTGCTCTCTTCCACAACGCCCTGGCCTACGCCAGAATCCTGCCGACCGAATGGAGGTTCAGTCGCCAGGATTTGAAGGATGTCTTCTCACTTCGGAAGCTTGATCTGGTCGGAATCGGGGCAGGGCTTTCTGCGTCTTTTATCAACATGCTCGAAATGGGGTTTCTTGCATTAGTTGGGTGGGTGGTGGCAGCAAAGTTTCCGCAAATCGCGGTTTTTTATTTCCCGTTTTTCACTTTGGTGGAATTGACGAGCGGACTTGCGATTGGGCTTGGACGCTCAGTCACCGAACGTTTGATTACGCCGCGCCCGTTTCCCCGGCTGCACGTCTTGATCGCCGTTTACAGCACGTATTCGTTGCTCTGCTTCTTGATCTACGTTGGATTAATAGGTGTGAGCAATCGGGACATATTTGCTCTCCCGCTGTCGCTTGCCGGATTGGCGCTACTTTTCCTGATCTGCGACGGGCTGCAGCTTGTGGTTCGGGGATATACGCTCGCCAAAGCTGACGGAGGCAAGCTCACGCATCTCAGCGCCATTGCATACCTAGCCTCTGGAGTGATCCTCGCGCTGGCGGCCGTCTTGGGCTCGGTTCAAGCGTTGGCCATCGCTTTGGTCTTGGGACCGCTGTTCCTTGCAATCTCCATTCCCGCCGTTCAAAGTCGAACTGCCCTAAATGCACTACCGAACAGATAAACCGAAAGTATTCGTAACCGACTCCGGCAGGTTTGTTGCTGACTGCCAGATAATTCTGCTTGGTCGCAAGATCATATGTACGGGAACCGATCTTCAGTACGAGATTGCGGTTGCAAAAGCAAAGTCTGAGCTTGCGGAGAGGATCGCGTTTGCATCACCAGACGCCTTCAATGCGCGAGTGACGCGGGTTGCAAGGCGTCTCATGCTCGAAGCTACCAATGCCTTCAACAGAGAATCCGTCACCCTGCCGTTGAGCTTGTTCGTAACGCGGCCACATCTGTGCTGGATGCGCGGCAACAACTCCACAGGATTTGCCGCACATCCCCGGCGCAAGGCAGCAATTGAACACGCGGTCAATGAGGTTTTAGAGCGCGGCTGGAACGCTCGGTTTCGACGAGATCAGCAGTCTCTTCTTAAGTTGGCCACGATCCGACGAGACGGTTCAACAGCTTGGGTACACGAATCGAGGCTCCGCCAGGTTTCCTACTGCTTGGCCAACGCCCGTGTTGCGGGACATGTCGGTTGGGGTTCCGCAGTTCGCAGAACGACCGAAGCGGCAGTGGAAGCTGCAACTAGTGAAGCCCATGCGATGAGTGCGTCGGGGCAGGATTACGGTCGCGGCGGAACCGGCGTGTCGGAGCTTCCCTCGCAACACGACCAAATCGCGTTTGTCGAGAGGCAGCCGGTGCGCATCGATGACGTCACTCATTACGTGATACAGGCGGTGAGTTATTCATGAGAGCAAGCAAAACACCGATCTTGATAAACGGCTCTCCGTGGTTGTTAGATTTCCGTCGGCGGTCAAGCCGAGAATTCGATTGGGAAATTGCCGAACATCTAGAGGTGCCCGAAGCATATTTTCAGGCGTATGACCCGCTAACAACTTGGTTCGAGTGGTTTTCTCGGATCGGCTATCGAGATTACACCGATGCTGAGGCCGAAATTGAGCGAGATGCCGAGGAAAATGTACGGCAGCACCAAGTTTCCGTTCAACCCGATCTCACGCTGACCCAGCGCCTATCGAGCGAAGGCTCGATCCAGCTTCCAGTTCCGTTCCTAAAAACGGCCGATCAATTTTGTATCTTGTCGTCGCTCCTGTACGCCGGTTTTGGAGTGGTTGAGACGCGGAAATTCCACGGTGACACGATCTTCCTAAAAAACGTACCTTCGGTTGGAGCGCGTCACGGCATTGAGGCTTATGTTTCCCTGGATGACGGGCGCTATTATTACGACTGTGAGCAGCATCGGTTGTTTTCCGCAGGCTATCGGGGTGATCTACGGAGCGGTCAGATCGATATCGTATTTCGGCCTGAGGTATACATGTGGCGTTATCAAACCGCTGCCTGTCTTGCCGATGTCTACCTCGACCTTGGCCACATATTAGGTACTCTATCGATGGTGGCGTCCCTCTATGACACGTCTATCACGAGCCGCTCTGCAGAAGCCGCTCCTGTAGACTTGATCAATGCGGTGCATCTCCAGCGAATAGCCGTTGATGGATTTAATCCATAGGCGCAGGACGGGAATGCCTGCGAACTGAAGAAGGCCGACGATCCGTTTTTCTCTTGATGAACGCCGTCGGCCAGTCGTCCGTTTTGGGCCGTAAGCGCTGACCCAGCGGCGGCAACAGCGACCGTGTCTTTATGGCGGCTTGCCAACGACAGGAGCGAGGCCCTTGAGGTGCAGAAATCGTTGCCGGGGGGCGAAGGCTGAAAGGTAAACGCGCCGCTTGTGGTGCTACTAATGGAATCCAGGTGGGTGCCATGAATGATGAGATTTGCCTGACAGGTGGCGGACGAACGACTGTCACGCGGCGCGGCGGAGTCGTGTATCGCGAAGGCGGCCCGTGGTCATCAACCGTCATTTCGCTCCTGCGGCATCTGGAAGCCTCTGGCTTCGCTGAAGCTCCTTCCGTTGTCGGCACCGGTTTCGATGAGCGCGGCCGGGAGACATTATCGTTTATCGAGGGTGAGTTTGTTCACCCAGGCCCTTGGTCGGAGGAGGCTTTTCCGCAATTTGGAATGATGTTGCGGCGACTGCACGATGCCACCGCCTCGTTCAAACCTCCCGAAAACTCGATGTGGCGCGATTGGTTCGGGCGTAACCTCGGTGAGGGTCAACACGTAATAGGACACTGCGACACAGGCCCATGGAACATTGTTTGCCGGTCAGGATTGCCTGTCGGGTTGATAGATTGGGAGGTGGCTGGGCCTGTCAGGGCGGATATCGAATTGGCCCAGGCTTGTTGGCTGAATGCCCAGCTCTACGATGACGACATTGCGGAGAGGGTCGGATTAGGCTCTGTGACCATGAGAGCGCATCAAGTTCGCCTGCTGCTTGACGGCTATGGTCTGTCTCGGAAGCAACGCGGCGGCTTCGTCGACAAGCTAATCACGTTCGCAGTTCACGATGCGGCCGAGCAGGCGAAAGAGGCGGCTGTCACGCCAGAGTCGAACGATGCGGAACCGCTATGGGCAATTGCCTGGCGCACTAGAAGTGCCTCCTGGATGCTCCATCATCGGCAAACACTGGAAGCAGCGCTGGCATAGTAGGCAGCGACCGCGCCATAAGTCGTGGGACGAAGCTGCGGACTGGGGTTGCGAGGTTAAGTTCAGCAAGCAAGGGGGAGACACTATGGAAGCTTCGTTCAGGCCGTTCGTCCGCTTTATCCACGAAAAACAGATGCAACTTCTCGAAGAGACTGCAAAAAGTCCGAAAGGCTCCTGGCTGTGTGACGCGCTCGGTGATCCGGAACTATTCTTCGCCTTGAGAGACGAGCGTATCGACGTCTACTATCGCGGACGGGCCATCTATTCCATCGAGTTCAGCGGTGGCAAGGTGACACCACGGACCCATGTGAAGTACCTGGTTCTCGACGACCGTGACCCTTACATCAAGATGCAGAACGCGTCCTTTGATTATAAACACCCATACCTGCAGGGCGATTACCAGGAGAGGGTGTCGCTCCGACAGATGAAGGCTGCCGCCAAAACCTTCTCGGGCATCGAGAGCATGGGAGTCTATGCTGCGATCAAAGACGACCCCTTTGTGATCGACGTTGAAGTTGCTTTCAACCGCAGCACGGAGGTGACGGAACACGACGAGCTGGAGGTGGGGAGGAAGCAGGATCGGGTCGATGTGGTTAGGCTTCGCAGAGCCGCTGACGGCTTCGACCTCGTCTTTTGGGAGGCCAAGCATTTCAGCAATTCGGAGCTGTTCAACGACAAGATATTGAGGCAGCTGGCCGCCTACGAAAGGCAGTTGCAGGCCAGGGAAGAACAGTTGCTCACCGCATTCCGGAATGTTTGCCGGTTCCATCACGATCTCGACCAACTGAGAAAGAGCCTGGGGTTTGACGGCGGGTCTGAGTCCCATCTGAAGACGCTGCAGGACCTCGCCAGCGGCAAGCTTGCTTTGAACGTCGTCAAGGAGCCATCCCTGTTCGTATTCGGCTTCGATAACGACCAGAAGGGAGGCCGCTGGAAAGGTCGGAAGGAGCATTTCGAGGGGGTGCTCGGGAAAGAGCGTCTGAGGGCAATAGGAGACGCATCTGACGGCTTCGAGCCTGGTGGCAAGAAGAAGGGAGTTCGCTGATGGCAACTTCCAACGCATCGCAAAAAGGAAGCTACGTTCACCTCTATGATGAGCGTGGACGAAACACCTGTCAGCTCCCGGCTGGCAACGGTCCGAAGGACGGTCTCGTAGGCTTTACCGGCTCCACCGTAAGCATCAGGCGCGGCAACAATATCTACACCTACGACGAACACGGGCGGAACACGTTCGAGAAACACGCATACTGACAAATAACAGTGAGGACGGTGATGGCGAGATCGCGCAAAAAACTGCCCTACGTCGGGGCCTGTCCCGACAGCGATAAGGCAAGCAAGAAGCTGGCTCACTAGCAGGAGCTCCATGCCGTCAAGAAAGCTTTGAAGCGGGAAGATGACATTCCCGCTTCAAAGGCATTCGGCGATTCTTGGAACGGAGACAAGGATGGGAACCATCCCGCAGTTAATTAAGATTTCAGTAAGGCCTTGTGCCTCTACTGGTCGGATAGCGGGTGCATCCCCAGAAATTGCTTCCTGAACGGCGTCCGCGTCTCGTGGTCGGCAACCTCATAGCTGACACGCAGATCGGGCACGGCGATACACCTCTCGATGGTTGATGCTAGGAAAGCGCTCGTTTTAGCTCTGCTGCCAGGCGAGTTTTGATTGATCGGCGCAGACCGCCCAGTTGCCGGGCGATAGGCTTTCCAAGCGTTCCCATCGCTCGCGACGCTCTCTTTGCATATGTCGTGAACGTCCATGCACGATAGTCGCTCGCCTTTGAACGGAAGTCCTCAACCGTGCCAAATGCCTGGATCAGGCGCTCAAGGTCAGCCATTTCGAGAATTTCGTCCGCTCCTTTTCCCTGATATCGCTTCACCATCTTTATTGCTGACGCTCGGCAGACCGACGCAATCTTGCGATGAAGGTTACTCATTGTCTTATCGCGAATAAAGACGCTGCACCCGTCGTAGCGGAAGCCAAGGTATTCGAACGGCTTGCCGGGCATTGGTTTGTCATCTTTGTCGAAAGCTTTAATGACCGATATATTTTGTCGACCGTTGCCGTCTTCAAACCGATGGATCGCTGACTTCGCTTCCTTGATAACGAGACCCTTGCCCAAGGCGCTGATTGCGGCGCGGACATCCTGCTCCATTTCCAATGCTTTTTCCAAACTGATGGGCGCAACGATCAGGATATCGTCCGAGTATCGGAAGTAGGTGCCACCGACTTTTGCGCACAGGTCGCGAACGGATTTGTCAAATTCCAGCAGATAAGCGTTTGCGAGAAGATCGGAAAGTGGTGCGCCTTGCGGAACGCCCATGCCCTCCTTGTTTGTTTTGATTATCGAGGGGACCGCCATCACTTGCGATCTTCGCTCGAAATGATCTGCCATCGCAAAGCTGCACCGGCATTTCCTTGAGAGACCGGAGGTATCCAAGCCTAGTTTTGCCATGCCGGTCTTTCTTTTCACCATAGAAACCGAGCCTTTCGTAGGCTTCTTCAAGTTCGACGTAGGCATATCTCGTAATCGCTTGGTAGACTCTGAAATGATCTTCTGGAAGGCGCGAGACGCCTAATAGGTCGCCCCAAACTTCCCTCAACCGGACATGGTCAAGCGATTCAAAAAAGCTGCTGATGTCCAACGCGAGCGTGCAGCAGTTCCCAAGGCTGCGGATTGCATCAACAGCCGATAGCGCGAACTCGACGTTGCTCTGTCCGCCTCGACCGTTGGACTTGAGAATCCTTCGATAAGCGATGACAGAATTGGCCAGGCCCTCCGCCAGAAGCTTTTCCTCATATGGTTCAGAAAGGAGGTAGCGGTAGTAAGAAAAAATGCAACTGTCGAGGCGAGCCGCGTAGCGGATTGGGCGATCTTTTCGTCGCCCAAATGTTCCCTTTTTGGCGAAGGCCGTCCAACCCTCGTTATATTTAAGGAATGGGTAAAACGTGTGCTTGGCAACTTGCGTGGGATTGGTCGCAATTGCTGCAGCTTCATCAACCGAAATAACAGGATCAAAATGCGGATAACGCCGAACCGTTGGTGTCCATGGCTTCACGCATTTCCCCCAAAGGCGAGAGGGGGCAAGAGAACCGTTGTGCTTCCGGTTAACCTCTCGCCCCCGACTGTTTAGAACGGGCCTGGAAACCCTACGGCACATTTAGTCGAGATAATGGACTATATTGGCTGTATGAAGAATTGCTCTTCATGCACCGTGGGCGTCCAGATACGCATGGAGGTCCTGATGGACATCGTAGCAATACTGCTGGCAGCTTTCGGGCTTGACAGCTTCAAGCTATTCTCCGTCCCCTCGGGAATACCTTTAAAACGGATAGCGCGAATATCGGGATCAATACATGCAACGTCAAGAGGTGCGAATCCGGAATCTGCTCTATCCACAGTATGAAGGTCTTTCTAGGGATCGACGGACACCTTGGCCCAGTTGACAGTTCGTTGATGACAAGGTCGAAGTCATATTCGCGTTATAAATCGATCACGAAATCAGGCCGAAATCCTGATGTGCCGCGCTCACCACCATAACCGCGAGGATTGCAAATTACTCTGGTCTTGGCAGCCATATAGTCACGGAATTTATGGATGTGGCCGTGAATCCAGACGTCGGGCCGTCTTCGCGCGATCAAGTCCGAAAGATCACTTCCAAACGCTGCATTGGTTACACTCCCAAAAAATCGGGCATCGAAGCTCCGAATGAGCGGTGCGTGGTGGGTCACGACGAATGTGCGGCCGTCGAACGGCTTTTCCAGTTCGCGGTCAATAAATGATCGGCTCGCGATATGGCGCTCAAGGATTTCCTGAACTGTGATCAGCCCGTTTTCACCGGGGCGTCGAGGGTCGGATCGGAAAATGCAGGAGAAATCCGCCATCAGCGACGGCACTAGGCCGAATGCAACAGCCCGACGTTCCTCCGGCGGAACATGCTCGTCCCCACCGATAGACACCGCAAAGTCGGTCCACAAGGTAGCGCCGACAAAGCGGCAACCGGATGTCTCGATGCTTTGATTTTCTAGGAGATGGATGCGGGTGCCTTCGATTTCGCGACGTGCTCTTTCCAGCGCAAGATCGATGCTGCTGTTGTAATAGTCGTGATTTCCCAGGACCAAGATGACGGGCATATGCCGCTCGATATCGCGTCGCAGGTAAGCGATGCTCATCGAAACGTTTTCCGAAATATCGCCTGCGCAGATGCAGATATCCGCATCCGGAATCCGAAGGGGAGCGCCCACGAGAGCATCCATCGGGGAGTAGTGGAGGTCACTGATGATCCAAGCTCTCACTCGGCCGTTCCTTTAGCAGAGGCAAAGGTGTGGGGATGACGCGCCGGAATTTCCGCCGCAGTCTTTCTGTTCAGAACTTTGGGAATTGTCTGCGTCAGCCAGATTTCATGGGCGCGTCGTCAGGCACTGTTCGTTCAGGTCGAATGCCACGGCCCGCACCACTGCGAGAGCAACCTTTTCACGGACCAAGGAAATGTTGACAGAACGGTCCCTCAACATTTCCTTGCCACCGTCTGGTCTGAGGTTGTTGCTCCTGGCCAAAGTTTTTCCAGCTGATTCCCTTGCAGTCGCTTGTGCTTGGCCAGCTCGGCAGCGAATTTCACAAGCGTTTGCTGCAGGCCGCTGAGCATGTCTTTTGCCCGCGCGTACTCGGTTCGAAGAATGCCATCGACCTCCGCTCT
Source organism: Rhizobium anhuiense bv. trifolii (assembly GCF_024346605.1). NCBI lineage: Bacteria > Pseudomonadati > Pseudomonadota > Alphaproteobacteria > Hyphomicrobiales > Rhizobiaceae > Rhizobium > Rhizobium anhuiense. The sequence continues at coordinate 2,945,958 of NZ_CP098803.1, read as the reverse complement.
CAGCCTGCGGTCCTGCCACAGCTCCGAAGAGCTGCTCGTGTTTATGGAGCCTGGTAGATAGTAGGGCGACGTACCAAAGCCGTATTTCGTGATCATTTCGACGGCGAGTTCCGTTGCCATCGCGAAGTCGCTTTGGCTCGAACCTGAAGCCATAGTCGACCGGTCTCCGTAAGAGACTTCTTCCGCAGCCGCCCCGGCCAGGTGCATGGCGACTAGGTTCATCATTTCCCCCTTAGTTTTGAAGGGTAGCCTTGGGTGCTCGATAACAGTGATCCCGTGCGCATCGATGTCTGTTGCGAAGTTCCGGGCGTTATCGAACACCTCAACCCGCTCGACTCTTCCAACTCGCAAAGCGTGAGCTATAAGCGCATGACCCGCTTCGTGAATTGCGATGTGCAGCTGGTATCCTTCATTCAGAACAGGCAGGGGCTCGATCTTTTCTCGGAGGTCATCAATTGTGACGCCCCGGCGCTCCTGTCGCGCCGTCCGACGGGCATCCCGCGACAGGCGTTCCAGATCGGCACCGCTCTTGCCGGGCAGTCTGGCGGCGATTTCCTTCAAGGAAGGATGTTCGGCAAGGGATGGGAGATGGAAAGCGAGGATTTCGGCCCGGGCTTCCGCATTCGGCAAGGGGAAGTACACATGCTTCTCTAACCGACCGCTTCTGATGAGCGCGGCATCGATTCTGTTGGGGTGATTGCAAGCCCCCACGACGACGACGCCTTCTCGTCCCTCGACACCATCGAGGCACTCCAGGAGTGCGTTCACCACCTGGACGCTGTAATCAGCGTGTCTGGAATCGAATTTGGTACGGTCGCCAATGGAGTCAAATTCGTCCAGAAATAACAGGCAGGGCGCATTTTCCTTGGCGCTCGCGAAGGATCGGTACATTGCCTTGAGCATATCGCCTAGATGACCATCTTTGCTGCTCTGCCACTTTGAAATGGACGTGGCTTCCAGATGCATCTCGCACTCCGCCGCGAGCGCTGACGCAAACCTCGTCTTCCCTGTGCCCGGCGGACCGTAAAACAAGCACCCCTTGTCGACATCGGACCAGGCTAGCTTGCCGTCGCGCCAATCCTGGAGGTCTTTCTTCAGCTCCAGTGCCCAGGTGGACGCCTCACCGAAGCCTTTGGAGACATCCAGTCGTTTGACTTCGGTCGATAGGAGGCGCTGCTTGCTTTCATTCCGGAGCCGCGTCGCCGCCCGCTCGGCCGGTTGCCCAATCCGGTAGATAGCCTCCATCCTCTCTGAAGGCTGTTCGGCGATCAGCGCAATATGGTCGTCGGAGAGATTGCCGCAGCCCCGGAGCCTCCCAAGCGCTCGAAGGTGGCGGGGATCACACAGGTGGAGGCGGTCACGGACCGTTGCCGCGAGTTCGAAATCCTCATGGATTGTCGATCCCTCGGTCACGAAGACGATCAATCTGCCTGACGTGAGATGCTCAGCAGGGTCAATCTCCCAACCGCGCCGACTCTTAGACGCCGGATGTAGGCAAAAGCGAACTTTCTCATCTTTGAAGATGATTTTCGCCGCCTCCTGGATATCGTTCAACTGCCATGCGGCTGGTACCACGACGAGCCCAACGCAAAACGGATTACAGATCGGCTCGATGTTTCGGCGGACCAGGCTCACCAATGCACAATAAGCTAAGAAAAGGCGCGTAGACTTCATCGCGAGTGCTGCTCCTTCACGACGAGCCTTGAAGGGGCGGGCGGATCGCAATCCGTTCAGCTGGATCGCGATCCGCTGGAGTTTGGTGATGTATGCGTCGAGGTTGTCCTTAAAGGCCGTATCCATCGATATTCTCCGCCCGGATCAGATGAGGCCGTCGTCGAACCGATACCAACGGCTCAACGTCCGCGCGAGCTTCCGCTTCCCGTCGAGATAAAACAGCTCGGAGGTGATGCCGGGACCGTCCTTGATAGACGGGTGCCCGCTCATCTCGCCCATCAGGCAGGGCACCGCGCGGCTCGCGACAAAACAATTCCGGATGTTGACAAGCTCGTTCGGTGCTGGGTGGCTGCCGGGCAGGGCAAGTTGTTCGAGATCAGCGAGGAGCGACCTCAGTCGCGGGAGGATCACGAGGGGTGGGGTTCCAAGCCATTTGTCGTTCATCGAGAGGACCTTTTGATTCGAGTTCCGTTTGCGGGCGAGCAAGGAAATAGACCGATTCGTGAGACATACGCAAAGAAAAAGAGTTGAAAGCTCCTTTGGTAAGACAAATGCCCAATATGTTGACATTTTGCAAATGAAAGCTGCTCTTCCGCCAAATGAGGATTTTGGCGAGCCAGTTCCGGGCAGCACGAGCGCTTCTTGGTAAAGATCAAGAGGATGTCGCGGCGTGGGTGGGACTGGATCGCCGCGAAGTCAGTCGATGGGAAGCCGCCAAGTACAAGCTGTTCTCTTCGGATGCCGAAAACTTGCAAAAGGCGTTTGAAAAAAACGGAATTGAATTTCTGACATCCACAGGAGTACAGGGAGCAGGGGTACGCTGGCTCAAACCGGGCCAAAAGGACCGATACCGGGGAGCGCAGTTCCGCGCGGCTCGCGCGATGGCTAACCTGTCGATGCGCGACCTCCAAACAACGTCCGGCGTGAACCGGAACTTCGTCACCCGGTTAGAAACGGGGCAAATCGCCGGACTGAATCTGGAGACTTTAAAGAAGCTGGAGCAGGCCTTTGCTCGGTTGAATATCGAACTTACCGCTGAGACCGAGAATTGGGGGGCGGGAGTCCGATGGATGGTCCCAGAACCGTTCTCTCAGTCTGCCGCGAAGGAGCATCAGTAGGCTTTTGCGTCGTCAGGTAACTCGGAAAGGTGTCCTCTCCGAGGCCCACGAAAGCGGCTCACAGGGTTCGCAGATATTCGATGTCGAGGGAATCGAATTCCTTGGCGGAGACGGTAAAGCAGGAGCCGAGATTACGTTGGAAGACTGGCGGGCACGAAGAATTCTTCCGAGGCAAACAGGTGCAAACGGCCCGAGTTCTGATCAATTTGTCCCAGACCCAGCTAGCGCTGAAGCTTGTGTCGCCAGAAAGGTCGTGACGAAATACGAGAGGGCGCGGTGAAGACGCCTGACAGGCTTTGATGAGCAGGTCGTGCGAGCTTGGAGGACGAAGGCGTGATCTTCTTTCCAGACATTGCAGGTGAGGCATAGGAGTCCGCTTAAAGCCTCGCTGTCTTCGCCGGAAACAAAACCGGAAGGGGAGACTGGGGAGCCAGAGACCCACTCGCAAGGGCATATGGGAGCAGCTACGCCGATCTGTCACCAAGTAGCAGTAAGGGTAAATGCGATGCTTTACGATCCACCGATTACAATCACCACAGAAATTGCTCAGCGACTGATTTCCCTTGAAGGGAAACGCCTTGCGGTTCCGGTAGCTCCCCTGCCAGGCGAAGGGCTCGCTGATGTAGCGTTCAGATCGGCGAGTATAAACGGCTTGTCAACGACCAATCGAATGCTGGGCAGGGAGGCCAAAGCCTTTTCGCACCAACTTGCGGCGCTGGCAACGTTCGAAATCTCGGCGATAGCCGATCTCATCGGGACACCAAATGGAGCCGCTGATCTCGTTCCAATCTCATACCCCCGGGTCAAAGGGCCGAACGAGTCAGACGAAGGCGCTGCTCTGCACCGCAATGAGAGCAGCCATTACTCATTCTTCGGCAGCAGGGTTACAGCAAAGCAGCTAATCTCTAACCGACGCGTCTCGCCACGGTCGCTCCGCGAGTCGCCACATTCCCGGGCAATATGGCATCTTGCCCCTTTGAACTTCGATCCAACAACTTTGGAAATGCTGCTGGATCATTGTCCGGTTTGCCTTGCTGCCCTAGATTTTCTGAATAGTCGCGGAGTTTGCTTCTGTCATAAGTGCGGTAGCAGAGGCGATTTGCGAAATCACCCACAACCCATCGTGAGCGTACCCCACGAGGATGCGTTGCGATTTCTCGCAGGCTTGCTTGACCCGTGTCACCCTGAAAGCAAAGTCACGCTCTCCAACCTACATCCAGACATCTCGAAGGAAGAGCCTGGTTCCATCTTCTTTTTGGGCTCACTCATTGCAAATGTGTTGGATGGTAACGTACAGCCAAATGCCCTGGCACGGCGATATTACCTCGCGGCGCAGGCCGCTTCCCCGACCAATCTGGCTCTGGCCGCGAGAGCCTTGTTGGACTGGCCATACGGATTTGAGAAACTTCTTCCTGAGTTGGAGAGGAGACTGCCGTTTTCGCGACCAAGCTTAAATGGGCATCCATTCGTCATACTTTTCGGCCAGTCTCGCCTGGTCAGCAAATCGCTCCTTAAAGTGTGTGCAAATGCGGCAAAATCGACCGATGTAAAACGGATAGCGGGCTTGGCATTCGGGGGCGTCGAGGGTGGATCGCCTAAGGACGGAAAAGCTCCTGCCATATTCAATTCAAGCGCTGAGTATGAACTTCTCAACCTTGCTGTTCGCTCGAAAGAGGTTTTTGCCCTGAAGTGTGTCACTGGGCTGCCAGTTGGCATCCTCTTAAACTGCTTTCGGTACGGTGCACTAAGATGCCCGGAAGTCGGTCTGGCTTCGGCTTTCGTACATTCGTCAATTGGTCAGACTGAAATGGCCTCATTTCTGAAGTCGGTCCCAAAGACGAAGAGCAAGGCATCGTTGCCAGTGAAGAGTTTTGTGTCTGTGATGTTCAGGCTGCTCGGCTGCCCATGGCCGCCGGTCATACGAAAGCTGTTAGAAGGCGAGTTGCCTGTGGTAAAACACTCGTCGGGTGGCACCTGGATTGACGCATTGCACGTCATCGATTTCGAGAATTGGAAGGCTATACTAAGCCAAATATTGCCATCTACGAAAGTCGTCAATGTACTTACTTGGAATGACGTTGCGTTCTACTTGGATAAGAGCCGCACATCTGCGTTCGCCAACACCCGACACCATTTCTTAAACCATGAACGTCCTACCATGGAAGAACTTGCTTCTTTCAGGGCTAAATACATTTCGATCAGGGAGATCGCGGGTCGGTTTCGTATTGGTGGGGTTAAAATGCCTGAGCAGCGTATATTATGGGAGCTGAAGCGAGCTGCGATCCACTCGCCACCTGGAAGAGATGGCTTCGGGCTACGAACTGAAGTCGAGAGTTTCTATGGACAGTCAATTTCGATATCGTAGAATAGGTCCATCAGAACCACGTTGGGTGAATCGTTTCTGACCGCGTTCTGAATCGTTTTTTCTTGCGCTCTCTGATTTTTAAGGATTATTTTGAATCATTTTGAATGGATTTCATAACATCGGGGCTGACGAGCATAATTCGGTGCGCGGCCGGATGCCTCGGAACCAAGTTTGCTCCACCTCGTTGCCAGTTCGTAGCTGACAATGATGCAAAGGAGGAAACGATGATTTCCGCAGATCAGATCCGTGAGCATATGGAAGTGCGGGCTGCCGACGGCACCCATGTCGGCACAGTCGATCACCTCGACGGCCCGACACGCATCAAGCTGACGAAGCTCGATTCGGAAGACGGCAAGCACCACCTGATCCCGATCGATTGGGTCGATCACGTCGATGCACACGTCCATCTGTCGAAGAACGCCTGGGATGTCCGGATGCAATGGGCCACCATCAACTGAGAGCCCATCGGCTGCGGCTTGCGGGCCGCAGCCTCTTTGAAACAGGAGCCGCCATGCCGAAGCAATTGAAGAAGGGCGACGAGGTAAGCTGGAATACCAGCCAGGGAAAGACCGAGGGCAGGGTGGTCAGAAAGCAGAGCGGTCCGACGACGATCAAAGGCCACAGGGTGAAGGCATCGAAGGCCGAACCGCAATATATCGTCGAGAGCGACAAGTCGGGAAAACGCGCCGCACACAAGCCTGACGAACTCCGGAAGCTTTGAACCGGCGGTCGCTCGTTTGAGCAAGAGGAGATCGATATGCCAGCCAAATCGAAGGCCCAGCAGAAGGCGGCAGGCGCCGCACTCTCGGCCAAGCGTGGCGAGACGCCGAAGAGCGAACTCAAAGGCGCCTCGAAACAGATGGTCGAATCCATGAGCGAAAAACAGCTGGAGGAGTTCGCCTCAACCAAGAGGAAGGGCAAACCCGAGCACGTGTCGAAATGAAGGGAATGGAGGTTTAGTTCGTCGTCGACTGCATCGAGAAATCCGCGACGTCATGCGCCTTTGACAGGGCATTCACGATCTCGCGGGCGGATGTGTCATGGTCTTTTGCCATCCATCTTAGTTCGAATGTCACGCCGGCGTGTCCATCGGTGGTCCGTGCAAAGGAAACGAACAGAGCACGGCATGCGAGAGGTTTCAGCGCTTCCGACAGTTCGGGAATATCGGCATCGGCGCTGCGGATGAGAAGCGTTGCCTTGCGTTCGCAGCGCAGCCACGTATCCAGACGCTTCAATGGCGACAGGACGATGAAGGCAAGCGCGGTCGCCACCATCCCGGTCAGGATCTGGCCGCCGCCGAAACAGAGGCCGACCACCGTCATGAACCACAAGGTCGCCGCCGTGGTGACGCCGGTCATCATATCGCCGCGCCTGAGGATCGCTCCGCCGCCGATAAAGCCCACGCCCGTCAGCACGCCGAGGGGAAAGCGCAGCACGTCCATCTGGGTGAAGGAGCCAGGCGTTTTTCCGTATACCGAGAGAAGAAGGTTTGCCTGGACCATCGCCAGGCAGGCGGCAAGCGCCACCAGGATAGTGGTCCTGAAGCCCGCCGCGTGACCGCCGCGCTCTCGGTCGAGACCGATCAGGCCGCCGGCAACCACCGTCAGCGCGATACGCGTGGCGATATCCCACCAGCTCGGCGTCAGTGGCATGGCATCCGTCAGGAACGCAGGCATGTGTTGGTCCAGACTTTGTCGTGGCGCTCTGGCTGCTCGCGGGGCTTTTGCCCTTCCTCAGCCGTGCACCGGTCTAAACGCCATGCGGGGCAGGACGGTCCCAAGGCTCCCAAGCTAGTGGCGGCTGATGAGCCAAGATTGGCGGTTCGTCTGCAGTCGGTGTATGTAGGGTGCCGACAAACAGATGGGGCATTCGCCCCGCCAGCGATAAAGCGCGCGCACTGCGCCTAAAACGGAGTTCGAGATTGGCCGTCGCCTTCACCAAGGAAGAGAGTTTCGAAACCGCTTCGGAAACCCTGCTGCCCGACCGTCCGATTTCGCCGCACCCCAACCTTGTCACGGAGGCGGGGCTGAAGGCTTTGGAGCTGCAATTCCAGCAGGCCCGCGAAGCTTATGATGCTGCGAGCACGATCGAAGACGTGAACGAGCGGCGGCGGCAGACGGCCAATCCCTTGCGTGATCTTCGCTACTTAGCGGCAAGACTTCGCACCGCCCAGATCATGCCTAACCCTACGTCAATCGACGCCGTCGCCTTCGGCACCACGGTGACTTTCCGCCGTGATGACGGGCGCGTGCAGACCTATCGGATCGTCGGGGAGGATGAAGCCGATCCCAAGGCCGGATCGATTTCCTACGTCTCGCCGGTGGCGCGGCTTTTGATGGGCAAGGCTGTCGGCGATGCGGCGGAGGCGGGCGGCCAGGAATTGGAGATCATCGCCATCGCATAAGAGCGCGATATTTATTTTGGTACTATTCGGTACTTTATTTATCGAACCTTTACTCTCCCTGGCTAGAACGGTGACATTCCATCATCGAAGGTCATGCTCATGGTCAGGGCAATTTCCAGTTCCGCATCCACAATTTTGAGTTCCGTCGCTTCAACCTCGACTTCGAGTTCGTCGGATCAGCTTGCCACTCTCGAGGCCCAGCTTGCCGAAAAGAAGGCAGACCTGGAGCAGACGCAGGACGAGCAAGAGAAGGCCACGATCCAAAAATCCATCGATACGCTGGAAGCCAAGATCGCCAAGCTCGAAGCGAGCGAAAGCAGCCAATCTCAGTCGTCTGCCGCATCGAAGCCCACCGATGAAGCTTCTGGAGAATTCTCCGGCGAAAGCGAGCGCATCGGCACGAAGAATTTTGACGAGACCAGCGAGTTCGGCAGCCGCACGGCTTACGTCTGACAAAGCGCACTCGGTCCTGCTGTATCTTTAAGTGATGCATCAAAGACGGCGCTTGGCCACCGTGACGACTTCACGCGTCAGATCCGCCAAGCGGTCGGCGGCGAGGCGGTTTATCTGCCAGTAGAGCGGGACATCGAGGGGCGTGTCGGGCACCAGTTCGACCAGCCGTCCGGATGCGAGATGCTCGTGGGTCAGCTGGGTCGGGTTCATTCCCCAGCACATGCCCGAAAGACTCGCCTCGACGAAGCTCTGCGGCGACGGCAGCCAGTGGGTGGGATAATCGAGATCGCGTCCGAACGTTCGCCTGATCCAGCTGCTTTGGAGCCTGTCCTTCTGATTGAAGGTCAGCGCCGGAGCGTTGCGTATCGCCTCCGATGTCACGCCCTGCGGAAAGTGGCGCGCGACGAATTCGGGGGTTGCCGTGGCGTGGTAGCGCAGAAACCCAAGGGCAAAACGCCGGCATCCGCGAACCGGCTTTTCCAGGCTGGTGACGGCGGCGATCACCCGCCCGCGCTGCAGCCATTCGGCGGTATGATCCTGATCGTCGACGGCGATGTTCAGCAGATAGGAAGAGCTTTTGGCGAAATTCGACATGGCCTCGACGAACCATGTCCCGAGGCTGTCAGCATTCGTGGCGATTTGAAGCGTGACCCTTTGGCTGGGCTCGTCGGGATCGACGAGAGCCGGCAGCTGCCCGAAGAGTTCGGCTTCGAGCATGCCGACATTCTCCACATGGCGACAGAGCCATTCCCCCTTTTCCGTCGCCGTGCACGGCGTGCCTCTGACGATGAGAACGGCGCCGAGACGCTCTTCCAGCTGTTTCACGCGCTGAGAAACGGCCGAAGGCGTCACGTTCAGGACGGCCGCCGCTCTTTCGAAGCTGCCTGTCTGGACAATGGTTGCGACGGCGCGCAGCGCGGGATAGTCGAGCATGGATTAGTTTCGCTTAATCGGAGTTAGTTGGATTAATTAGCCTAATTCTCGTAATCGCGGTAGCGCAACCCTACCGAATTAAGGGGCGTTGGCCGAAGCGATGAATTTTTCGATCTATATAACCGGCCTGATGATGGGCCTCAGCCTGATTGTCGCCATCGGCGCGCAGAACGCCTTCATCCTCCGCCAGGGCTTGCGCAACGAACATGTCTTTGCCGTCTGCCTCGCATGCGCTGTCTCCGATGCGGCTCTGATCGTGCTTGGGGTGACCAGCCTGCAGCAAATCGCCAGGTTCATGCCCTGGCTCGATCCCGCCATGCGCTACGGCGGAGCCGCATTTCTGTTTTGGTACGGGGCGAGAAGCCTCTATTCGGCCTTGCGGTCGTCCGCGGCTTTGACGGCCGGGGAGGCCAAGACATCGAGTTTTGGGCAGACGCTTGCGACCTGCCTCGCGCTCACCTGGCTCAATCCGCATGTCTATCTCGATACGGTCGTGCTGCTCGGCACGATATCGACACGTTACCCGGGGCAGCAGACTTCGTTTGCTGCCGGCGCGGTGACGGGTTCCTTCCTGTTCTTCTTTTCGCTCGGATATGGCGCAACATGGTTGCGGCCGATCTTCTCGAAGCCCTCGTCCTGGCGGATGCTGGAAACGCTCGTCGCTTTCACGATGTGGGTGATCGCCTTCAAGCTGCTGGGCGGCATGTGACCGCCGTTCGATCGTCGATCATCCACTTCGGCGGCCGAGGCAAGGGTGCTCAATTCCATTTCGCGCTGACAATCCGCCAGCAGATGCGACGGAAAACGCTTTAACTGCCGGATCGCATATTCATGGTTCGCATCCCTGCGCCTCTGCGACTTGAATGCGGAAAGGGCCTGTACGATATTCCAGGTGCTTGATTGCGTCATGTCCGGCCTCCTTTGCTGGCATCATTGCTGCCACAATGAAGATATCCGGTCGATTGACATTCAATCAAACAAAATGATATGCGGTTATAAATCAGAAAAATTGAAAGATGTGACGATGAGCATTCCCTTTCGCCGTCCCATTCCGCTGCTTGACAACGATGTGCTGCGGACCTTCGTGGCCATCGCCGAGACAGGCAATTTTTCGACCGCCGCGGAAGCGGTCTTCCGCACGCCATCGGCAGTGTCGATGCAAATCAAGAAGCTCGAGGAACAGCTTGGTGCGACGCTATTTTTGCGCGACGCCCGCTCGGTATCCCTGACGCGCCACGGCGAGATGTTGCTGTCCTACGCCCGCAACATCCTGGCGCTGTCGAACGAGGCGGTGTCGCGCTTCATCATGCCGGAGCTCAGCGGCGTCGTGCGGCTCGGGGCGCCGGAAGATATCGGCGAACGGCTGCTGCCGAGCATCCTGAAGAGTTTCGCCGAGAGCTATCCCGGCATCATGGTCGACGTGACGATCGACATGAGCATCGGGCTGAAGAAGCGCATGGAGGAGCAACGGCTCGACCTGGCGTTGATCAACTGTGCGACGCGGCCGTTCCCGACCGGTGGCGAGGTGGTCTACCGCGAGAGGCTGGTCTGGGCCGGCGCCAGGTGTGGTTCGGCCCATCGCCGCGATCCCCTGCCGATCTCGATCTGGGAGGACGGTTGCATCTGGCGCCAGGAGGCACTGACCCAGCTCGAACGCAACAAGCGGCCCTATCGCGTCGCCTATCTCAGCGGCCATACCATGGCGCAGCGCGCCGCCGTGCTCTCCGATCTTGCCATCGCGCCGCTGCCGCTTTCCTATGTCAACGAGGACATGGCGCTCCTCGGCCCGAATGAAGGTCTGCCGGAACTTGGCGCCTTCGATATCCGTCTGCTGACCGCCTCACAGATGTCGGGGCCGATCGAGACGGTGGCCGACAGCATTCGCAGCGCCTTTGCCGAACGGGCAAAGGCAGTTGCCGCCTGAGGGGCCTTTCAGCCAGTGAACCTTTTGGTTTGTCGCGCGTTATTGGCGCGGACGGCATTTTGTCGCCGTTCGGGGTTGATTTCAAACAAGGATATCCGAGATGACGACAACGGCCAAAATTGCCGCAGCTTTTATGGTTCTTCTTGCCCTTTCCTCCTGCGGCAACACGATCCGCGGCATAGGGAAAGATACGGCAAACACCGTGAACGCCACCCAGGATGCCGGCCGCTCGGTCGACCGCGCCGCGAAGAAGTAACGACTATTCAGATTGCTGCTGGGATCGCCAGATCAGGTGCTGACCGGGGAATCAAGTGTTGACCGGGGGATAAACCTTTTCCAGCCCGCCGGATCGGCTAAGGCCGGTCCGGAACGCCTGGTAGGCGGGATGCTGGCTGGAGCGGGCGGTTTCCGTCAGCCGGATCTGCAACCGGCCGGGCGCCTGAGTCCCGAGCCACATCCCAAGACTTTCGAGTCTCAAAGAGTTCAGGAAACGCGATCCGGCGGCAAGATCGAGATGGCGGCGCAGCCCGTCGAGCAGATTGTCGTCCTGGGCAGCGTTTTCCATGAGCAGCGCCAGGTATGACTTGTCGGCCTCCGACAGGGCGGCGAGCTTTTCCGCAACGGTATCGCGGTCGGGAAAGGGAATCATCGAATCGCCCGTGGTAATGGTGTTCTTACCGTTATAAACTTGCCTTGACCTTCTCGGCTACATCGGCCGGCACCCATTTCGTCCACAGACCCTCGTAATTGCGAAGGAAATAGATCGCGGCATCCTCGTTGCTTTCGCGGTTTTCGTCCTGCCAGGCAAGCACCTGATTGATCGTCTCATTGTCCCATTTGCGGGTCTTGAGATAGGTCGCGACAGGCCCCGCCCGGCTGGCGAAGGACCTGGTCATCAGCGTGAAGGCGCGTGAGACCGGGTAGGAATTGACTTCAGGTCTGGCGCAGCCGGCAACGGCGGTGCAGCGGTCCCATTCGTTTTTGTTGTGGCCGACACCGAAGCTCAGGCGCGTCATGTCGTATTTGCCGAGGATGGCAGTCGGCGCCCAGTAATAGCCTAGCCAGCCGACCTTGTTTTCGAAGGCATGCGCAATCGAGGCGTCGAGCCGCTCGGGGCTGCCGGTTTCGACGAGCTCGAAACCCTTCTTATCGGCGGCAAGCGCCTTAAACAGGTTGGCGGTGGATATCTGGCAACTCCAGTCGGCGGGGCAGTTGTAGACTGCGCCCTTCGACGGATCGTCCTCGGCGGGAAACAGTTCAGGATGTTTCAGCGCGTCCTCGACCGAGCGGATGTCGGGGTGGGCGTCGGCGATGAATTTCGGGATCCACCAGCCCTCGACGGCACCGTCGGCCAGGATCTCGGCTCCCTGCACCAGCCGGCCGCTGTTGACCGCCTGATCGAGCAGGGACCTCACCGAATTGATCCAGTATTCCGAGGCAATGTCGGGGGTGCTTTTTTCATTCATCGAGGCGAAGGTCGGCAGGGTGTCGCCGTCGATGATGGTGACGGAGCAGCCATATCCGTTTTCCAGGATGATCTTGTCGAAGCTTGCGGCAATGCCTGCCGAAGCCCATTTCATTTCGGCGATCGAAACGCTGCCGCATTCGGCGGCTTCGGCCGGCGCAACGGTGGAAAGAGCCGCGGCAAAGACGGCCGGAATCAGAAACGTCTTCATCGTCATTCCCCGAATTCTTCTCAGGCGGACGCGCAGCAGGCTCTGAAATCCACCGACAAATCTCTCCGGCACCCGAAGCGAAAATGTCTGCCGGGCGATGCCGTGCAGGCTTTTCCGGTTCATCGGCACCGTCCGTCCTTGCGGCTCCGGCAGCTCGTCGCAGGCCATGTTCAACAATGGCGTATTTGGATGAAGCCTACGCGTTCGCTCGGAGAAATCAACCGTCTTCTGCTCATGGTTGCGTGACTAAATGATTGAATTCGAAGAATTTATGACATCATCCCGAAAATGGCGCCCTCGGGCGAAATGCACGCTGTTCGCGATCGGCGGCGGATCTCCGGCAGAAATTTCGACGAGGATGTCAAAAAAGATCAAAATTAACATTTGCGTAAGCCTTCAATAACTCTCCGGTAAGAATGTGCCGTTATCAGTTGGGTCGTGGCGGCAATGACCGCCACTTCTCTGGTTCAGGTAGTGCGTACCGGAGAAAGCGAGCTTCGCCGTGTAAGGGTGAAGACGCCTGAGTTTTCGGCAAACCGCGCAGAGCCAAGGCCATGCGCGGTTTTCGCGTTTGCGGGCGGAGCTTGACCCGGGCCAAATCTTGACCCGGGATTGCCGTCCATTGTAGGCCTCGCTGAACAGAAGACGGATGCGAGCCACCATGGCAAGAGCGATCATGCTGCAGGGAACCGGCTCGGATGTCGGCAAGACGGTGCTGGTCGCCGGCCTTTGCCGGCTGGCGGCCAATCGCGGTCTGGCCGTCCGGCCGTTCAAGCCGCAGAACATGTCGAACAATGCAGCGGTCGCCGATGACGGCGGCGAGATCGGCCGGGCGCAGTGGCTGCAGTCGCTGGCGGCGCGCACGCCATCCTCGGTGCACATGAACCCGGTGCTGCTCAAGCCGCAATCGGAAAACGGCAGCCAGATCATCGTGCAGGGCAGGGTGTTCGGACAGGCGAAGGGGCGCGATTACCAGCGACTGAAGCCGCAGCTGCTCGGCGCCGTGCTCGAGAGTTTCGAAAAAGTGGCTGCGGGCGCCGACCTCGTTATCGTCGAGGGTGCGGGGTCGCCGGCCGAGATCAATCTCAGGGCCGGCGATATCGCCAATATGGGCTTTGCGACGCGGGCCGGCGTGCCCGTCGTGCTCGTCGGCGATATCGACCGCGGCGGCGTTATCGCCTCGCTGGTCGGTACGCATGCGATCCTCGACGATGGCGACCGGGCGATGATTGCGGGCTATATCATCAACAAGTTCCGCGGCGACGTCTCACTGTTTGACGACGGCATCCGCGCCATCGAAGGCTTTACCGGCTGGCTGTGTTTCGGCGTGGTGCCGTGGCTGCCGGGTGCTTCGCGCCTGCCTGCCGAGGATTCTGTCGTGCTCGAACGTCTGGCGCGGGGGGAGGCTGGTGCGCTGAAGATCGCCGTGCCGGTGTTGCCGCGCATCGCCAATTTCGACGATCTCGACCCGCTGAGAACCGAGCCGGATGTCGAACTGGTCTTCGTGCGATCAGGCGAACGGCTGCCTGCCGATGCAGGCCTGGTCGTCCTTCCCGGCTCGAAATCGACGATATCGGATCTCGCCGACTTCAGGGCTCAAGGCTGGGACCGCGATCTCCAGGCGCATGTCAGGCGCGGTGGCCGGGTGATCGGCATTTGCGGCGGCTACCAGATGCTCGGCCGGACGGTGCACGATCCGCTTGGGCTCGAGGGCGGGACGGTCGAGACGCCGGGGCTTGGGCTTCTCGACGTCGAGACCGAGATGGCGCCGGAGAAAACCGTGCGCAACAGCCATGCCCGCTCGACCGAATACGACGCACCGCTGGCCGGCTACCAGATCCATCTCGGCATCACCCGCGGCCCGGATTGCGACCGGCCTTCGGCGATTATCGACGGCACGCCTGACGGGGCGCTTTCGGCTGACGGCCGGATCATGGGCACCTATCTGCACGGGCTGTTCGGCAGCGACGCCTACCGCGCCCGGCTGCTTCAAAGCTTTGGGCTCTCGGGCGAGCGGCGGAACTACCGCGAGAGTATCGACCAGGCGCTCGACGAGGTCGCCGGAGATTTGGAACGTCACCTCGATCCGCGTTGGCTGGCCGGGCTGCTCGGTTAGGCCAGGATGTGTCCCGGGTGGGGCGGTCACACTGCCATCCGGTGTCACCGTTCTGCTCTTGCCAAATTAGTTGACTGAGTCCATTAATTGTCGCGGCGGACCCTTTGAGAGCGACGAAAACCATGAGCATATTGGATAGATTTTCATTGGCAGGTCAGGTGGCGCTGGTGACCGGCGGCGGCCGCGGTCTGGGCTTCGAGATGGCGCGCGCCCTTGCTGAGGCCGGGGCGCATGTCATCGTCAACGGACGCACGGCGGCGACGTTGGAAGAGGCCGTCAGGACCATCCGGGCTGCGGGCGGCACGGCGGAGGCCGTCGCATTCGATATCGCCGACCGCGAGGCACAGCGTGCTGTGATCGCCGATATTGACAAGATCCATGGCCGTCTCGACATTTTGATCAACAATGTCGGCGCCCGCGACCGACGGCCGCTGGCCGAATTCGACGATGATGCGATCTTGGAGTTGCTGCGCACCGATCTGGCGGCGGCGATGACGCTTTCGCGGGATGCTGCCGTGCTGATGAAGCGACGCAATCACGGCCGCCTGATCGCGGTGACCTCGATCAGCGGCCATGTCGTCATGCCCGGTGACTGCGTCTATCCGGCAGCCAAGCAGGGATTGACCGGCCTGATGCGCGGCATGGCGGTCGAATTCGGCCCGCACGGCATCACCAGCAACGCAATTGCGCCCGGTTGGTTTGCCACCGAGACGAACGCGGCGATGGCTGCGAACGAGGAATTGATGCCCTTTGTGCGCCAGCGTATACCGGTTCAGCGCTGGGGACGGCCGGACGAGATCGCCGGCGCGGCGCTTTTTCTGGCAAGCGCCGCCGCTTCCTTCGTCAACGGCCACGTACTGACGGTGGACGGCGGCATGACAGTCAGGATGTGAGATATCGGTAGGCGCTGCGGCACCATCTTTCACTTCTGCGGCACTCTCACAGCTCCTCGTCGGCAGGCGAATGACTGATTGTCGTTGCCGGAGACCACGGCTAGAAATATCTGCCTGACTCGACTATTGGTTGATGTGGCAACCCCGGTGGTCATCGCCGTCCATTTGCCCGATTTCCGACCATAATCTGCGTCGGTCATTTGGAGGTTCGGAAATTAACAATCATATTCAGTGGCTTATAGAACATGGAATCACAGCTGAGCATATTGGCGAGCTGATAGCCGGATTGTGCGATCGGCTGATCGCGGATGGCTTTCCGATCTGGCGGGGAAGCATCTCGATGCCGTCTATTCATCCCATGTATGGCGGCGTCTCGGCCAATTTCGTCCGTGGCGGTGCGACCACGATCGAGAATGCCGAATATGGCAGTGCGGCAGTGCTGAATTTCGAGAAGACGCCGATCTATTTTCTTTTGGGCCGCGGCGAAACATCAGGTCGATGGAACATCGCCAAGGGTGAGGGTGTCGATGACTACCCGCAGCTTGCAGAATTCGCGCATGCCGGCGGCACGGATCACCTGGTCAGCCTGCTGGAATTCCCGAAGGAGGCTGCGCTGCGTGGCGTCAGTCTGTCTCTCACAAGCGATAGGCCGGGCGGATTTTCTGATGATCAACTGGCGATCGTCGCGAAGCTCTTCCCAGCGCTGGGGCTGGCTTGTTATCGCATTGCGGCATCGAAAACCGCATCGGATATCCTTGCCGTCTATACAGGCGCCAAGACAAGTGCACGCATCCTTGCAGGCGATATTCAGAGGGGAAAGGGAGGGGCGATCAATGCTGCAATCCTGCTTGCGGACCTGAGAAACTTCACGGCGCTGACCGAGATCTATCAGCCGGGCGAAATCGCCGGGTTTCTGAATGAACATTTCGAGCTGATCGGCTGGCATGTCGAGGAAAATTTGGGCGAGATCCTCAAGTTCATGGGCGATAGCGTGCTGGCGATCTTTCCGACAGATGCTGAAGACCCGCAAAAGGCCTGCATGGCCGCACTGGCTTCCGCAAGGAATATTCTAGAAGCCAACAAGGTGCTGAATGGTCAGCGGAGGAATGATGGAGGTCCTGACATCGGCGTCGATGTCGTGCTGCATCTCGGCGAGGTCTTCTACGGAAATATCGGCGCACGCGGCAGGCTTGATTTCACGGTTATCGGCAGCGCCGTCAACGAGGCTTCGCGGCTTGAAAAACTCTGCGGCACGCTCGGACATCACCTTCTGATGTCGGAAAGCTTCGCCGTCACCTGTGCCGTCGCCAACGACTGTCTGGGATCTTTCGAATTGCGCGGGGTTTCGAAAGCGGTAAACGTGTTCAAGCTCGCCGACATGGTATCCTGAAACGACGATCCGGTCGGCGCGACGACGCTTAAATCTCGCCTGAGACCTCGCGGCGGCGGCGGTCGAGTTCCTCGCTGTAGCGGCGTAGCGTATAGCTTTCGCTGAGCTGGCCGATCACCTTGCGTTCGATCAGGTTGTTGACGACGGCGAGAGCTTCGCTTTCGCTCTTGTCGAAGATCGCCGCCGCCTGCCTGGCATTCATCTGCGGCTGCAGGAAATCGTTGCGGTAGTGGATGAAATCGGCAAGCGTCTTGCCCTCGTCCTGTGCGTCGGTCGGATTGGCGTAAATCTCCGGCACCAGCACGAGGCCCGCATATTTGTCGCTCTCCTCGACGAGGACGACGCGTTGGACCGAGCCGATCGGGAAGGCTTGCTTGAATTCTTCCAGGGAGATGCTCGCTTTTGCCGTCTTGACGTCGGCGCGCATCAGCTTGTCCACCGTCAGGTTGCGAATCCAGCCGACATCGTGGGCGCTGCGGATGCTTTCGCCGCGCAGGTGGAAACGCCATGTGGCGAAGGAATAGCCGAAGGTCGAGCGTACGACGAGGGACGAGGTGATGACGGCGGCGAGCACCAGCGCGGTGATCGGGAAATCGCCGGTGATTTCGAGCGCCAGGAACGTCATGGTCAGCGGTCCGCCGATAACGGCGACGGCAAGCGAGCTCATGCCGACCACGGCATAGATGACGGGGGTCAGCGTCGCATCGGCGAAATAGGGTCCGCAATAGGCAAAGAGCTTGCCGAGCAGGGCGCCCATGAACAACGAGGCGAAGAACAGGCCGCCCCTGAAGCCGGAGCCGATCGAGATCGCCGAGGCCAGGGATTTCAACAGGAAGAGACCGATCAGTGTCGGGATCGCCACCTCGCGGGAGAGGTTGAGATGCAGCGCGCCGTGGCCGGCCGAGAGCACCTGCGGCGAGATCATCGCCAAGAGCCCGACGATGACGCCACCGAGCGCCGGGCGGAAGGGTGGGGCGATCGAACTCTTGCGCGCCAGTTCCTCGACGAAGGAGACGCCCTGCATGATCAGGATACCGATGCCGGCGCAGAAGGCGCCGAGCAGCAGCGCCGGGATATAATCGGCCGGCACGACCGAGCCGAAGCTGCCGATATCGATGGTGAAATCACCATCGGCAAGCAGCCTTGCGACAAGGGTGGAAATGAGAGCTGAGACGACGACGGGTGTCAGCGACACGATCGTATAGGTGCCGATGATCAGCTCGAAGGCATAGAAGGCGCCGGTCAGCGGCGCGTTGAAGGCGGCGGCGATGGCGCCCGCCGCGCCGCAGCCGACGAGGATGCGCAGGTCGGAGCGGCGAAGCTGCAGCTTCAGGCCGAATTTCGAGGCAAGGCCGGCGGCAAGCTGGGTATAGCCGGCCTCCAGTCCGACCGAGGCGCCGAACCCGTTGGAGATCAGGTTCTGGACGGCAACGATGATGCTGTCGGTCAAGGATAGACGGCCGCCATGCAGCGCATTGGCTTCGATCGGGTCGACCATCGGCTTCTTGCGCCGTTTCGCCAGCACCAGGAGCAACAGGCCGAGCAGAGCGCCGCCGATTACGGGCGCGGTGAGCAGCAGCATCTTGTTCTCGATCTCGGATGAGCTCAGCCGCTCGCTATCGGCGATGCCGAAGACCAGCTGATGCAGCTCGCTCGAGACGTAGCTCATACCGGTGACGGCGAGACCCGAGATGATGCCGACGACGGCGCCCGCCAGTGACAGGCCGACCTCGCTGCGGCGGGTCAGCGCCCGCAGGCGGCCCGGATCGAAGAAAACACGCAGCGCCCGGAAACGGCGCCGATCCAATTTCATAAGCATGGCTAGACAACTAGGCGGGGAGAGGCCCGGTCAAGGGCGGAGATGGTCGCGCAGTCCGCTTGCGACGCAATTGCGGCGAAAAGCCGGCGCCCGGGACAAATATTTATGACGTAAGCCTCTGATAAATGACGATATTTTAGGTAGAGTAAGTCGTGTTGACAGGGTTGGGCCATCTGCTCGGAAGCTGACCGGCCGTCAAGGCCGGTTGACTTCACACCCCGGCTTGCCTAACCATCCCTCAACGGATGGTCGCCCGACCATCCTGACATAACGGATGGTTCCGGATCGGTGTTGCGCCCTTCCGGATGAAAAGGGAATGTGAAGGGGCGGACCCAAACCGGGCGCCTTCATCACAGCCGACCCCGCGACTGTAGAGCGGTCAGGGTCTTCCATCCGGCACCGAGCCCCTCCGGCCGGCGGCTTGCAATCATGCAAGCGGGCGGGATGGGCGATATGCCGGAAAAGCCACTGGAGATGCATGGTGATCAACCGGGGTCGGACGCCTCTAAATCTACGAATCGTCCACCTTTTCACCAATGCAGCCGGGAAGGCGAGGATGATCCGCCGGCACGATCAGGGCGACCGGTTTCCGGTCTGCCCCGATCGCGGCCGATAACCGCGAGCCAGGAGACCTGCCATTACGTGCCGGGCCAGAAGCCCACACCTGGGCACTACGCCCGTTGCCAGCACGGAGGTTGTCTTGGCTGAACGATTGAATTCAGCGCGGCCTGGTGCGGCGCTCGCGACGCCTCCAAGCAGCCCCGCAAGAGGAGTGCTTTCGGCCGGTTATGTCGAATACTCGGTCCCCCCAGCAGTCGAAAAAGGTGCACTCGGAACAAGCCACGGCTACGCACCCTCCCTGAGGAGCGTCTGAGCATGACCACCATCTTCATCCTCGGCGGCGCGCGCTCCGGCAAATCCCGCTTCGCCGAAGCTCTCGTCACCGCGACCGGCCTCGACCGCCACTACCTTGCCACCGGCCGGGCCTGGGACGAGGAGATGCAGGCGCGTATCACTCAGCACAAGGCCGACCGCGGTCCGTCCTGGACGACGCATGAGGAGCCGCTCGATCTCGTCGGTAAGCTTGGCGCCATCGACGGCGAGGGACGCATCGTGCTGATCGACTGCCTGACGCTCTGGGTCACCAATCTGATGATGGAGGAGCGCGACATGGCGGCGGAATTTGCAGCGCTCGCCGATTTCCTGGCCGCCGCGAAGGCGCGGCTCGTTTTCGTTTCCAACGAGGTCGGCCTCGGCATCGTGCCTGACAATCGCATGGCGCGGGATTTCCGCGATCATGCCGGCCGGCTGCACCAATCGATCGCGGCGAAGGCCGCCGAAGTTTATTTCATCGCGGCAGGCCTGCCGCTGAAAATGAAGGGTTAAGTTCATGAACCAGCAGAAAATTCCCGCAACCGTCATCACCGGCTTCCTCGGCGCCGGCAAGACCACGATGATCCGCAACCTGCTCACCAATGCCGGCGGCAAGAAGATCGCGCTCATCATCAACGAATTCGGCGATCTCGGTGTCGACGGTGACGTGCTGAAGGGCTGCGGCGCGGAGAATTGCACCGAGGACGACATCATCGAACTCACCAATGGTTGCATCTGCTGCACTGTCGCCGACGATTTCATTCCGACGATGACGAAGCTGCTCGAGCGCGAACAGCGGCCCGACCACATCGTCATCGAAACCTCGGGCCTCGCCCTGCCGCAGCCGCTGGTCGCCGCTTTCAACTGGCCCGATATCCGCACGCAAGTGACCGTCGACGGCGTCATCACGGTGGTCGATAGCGCCGCCGTTGCCGCCGGCCGGTTCGCCGACGACCATGATGCCGTCGATGCGCGCCGCGCCGAGGATGAATCGCTCGATCACGAAAGCCCGATCGAGGAGCTGTTCGAGGATCAGCTCACCTGCGCCGATCTCATCGTGCTCAACAAGACCGACCTGATCGACGCGGCAGGTCTTATCAGGGTGCGCGACGAGGTTGCCTCCCGCACGGTGCGCAAGCCCGCGATCATCGAGGCGAAGAACGGCGAAGTCTCGGCCGGCATCCTACTCGGCCTTGGTATCGGCACCGAGGACGATGTCGCCAATCGCAAGTCGCATCATGAGCTGGAGCATGAAGACGGCGCGCCGCACGACCACGACGAGTTCGACAGCTTCGTCGTCGATCTCGGACCCGTTGCCGATCCCGCCGGCTTCGTCGAGAAGCTGAAGACGATCATATCAACCCATGACGTGCTGCGCCTCAAGGGCTTCGTCGATATCGCCGGCAAGCCGATGCGCCTGCAGCTCCAGGCCGTCGGCAGCCGCATCGATCATTATTTCGACCGCGCCTGGGCTCCAGGCGAAAAGCGCACGACGCGCCTCGTCGTCATCGGCCTGCACGAGATGGATCAGGACGCGGTGAGGGCGGCAATCGAAGAGCTGGCATAAACCAATGCATCTGCTTCTGGCCCAGCAGGGAACGATCAGCGACGGCGAGGAGGCGATCGACCTCGGGCAGACGCCGGGCGAGATCCTGTTCCTGTCGGCTGCCGACAGCGAGCTTGCCGCGATCGCAGCCGCCCACCGCGACCGCGGTGGGCAGCATTCGCTGCGGCTCGCCAGCCTGATGAGCCTCAAGCATCCGATGTCGGTCGATACCTATGTCGAGCGCACGACGCGGCATGCCAAGCTGATTGTCGTGCGGGCGCTCGGCGGCGCCAGCTATTTCCATTATGCGCTGGAAGCGCTGCATGCGGCAGCGTCCCGCGCCGGTGCGCTGATCGCAGTGCTGCCGGGTGATGCGAAGCCGGATGCCGGGCTCGTCCCTTTCTCCAATGTTGATCTCGACGATCTCAATGCGCTGTGGGCCTATCTGATCGAGGGTGGCGATGCCAATGCGCGGGCCTTCCTCGACTATGCCGGGGCGATGCTGGCAGGCATGGAGAAGCCGGCGCCGGCGGTGCCACTGATGAAGGCCGGCATCTGGTGGCCGGGGCGAGGGTTGATCGGGGTTGAGGAGTGGCGGCGGGTTGTTGCGGAGGAGTCTTGGCGCGTGGCTGCCTCTTTGCCCGGCAGGACAGAGGGGGGTACCTCAAACTCGACGGAGAAGATGGGAATCGAACCCACACCTTCCCCCGTCGTCGCTATCAGCTTCTACCGCGCCCTCGTCCAAAGCGGCGAAACCGGGCCGATCGAGGCGCTGGTCGAGGCGCTGGTCGCACTTGGCCTCCGGCCGTTG
The DNA here is from genome assembly GCF_024346605.1 of Rhizobium anhuiense bv. trifolii. Lineage (NCBI taxonomy): Bacteria > Pseudomonadati > Pseudomonadota > Alphaproteobacteria > Hyphomicrobiales > Rhizobiaceae > Rhizobium > Rhizobium anhuiense. The sequence continues at coordinate 2,923,963 of NZ_CP098803.1, read as the reverse complement.
CCGGTCTTTGCCTATAGCCTCAAGGATCCCGTTTCGACAGGCATTCTCGAAAGCGTGTTTTCGGCACTGAAGCCCGATGTCGTCATCAACACGACTGGCTTTGCCGTCTCGGCACCGGGTGCGGATCGGCAGCCAACGGTGCTGGAGGCGAATGAGGCGATCGTACTGCAGGCTATCCTGTCGGCTTCTTCGAGGGAGGCGTGGGCGGCTTCCTCGCAAGGCCTGTCGGCGCGCGATCTCGGCATGAATGTGGCGCTCCCAGAGGTGGACGGCCGGGTGCTGGCGCGGGCTGTCTCCTTCAAGACGGCGGCGCGTTACGATGCGGCTGTCGAGACGAATATCGTCGCCAGCGAACCGGATGCCGGCCGGGTGCGCTATACGGCGGAGCTTGCCGCCAACTGGGCGCGGCTGCGGAGGGCTTGCGCCGGCGACCGGCGCATCGCGCTCGTCATGGCGAATTATCCGAATCGCGACGGTCGGCTCGGCAACGGCGTCGGCCTCGATACGCCGGCCGGCACCATCGAAGTGCTGAAGGCTATGCGGGCGGCGGGTTATCCGGTCGCCGACATTCCGGCCGACGGCGATGCGCTGATCCGCCATCTGATGGAGGGACCGACCAATTCCGGTCATGACGGTAAGATCATCCGAGAGACGCTTTCCCTGAGTCTCTACAACGGCTTCCTGGAATCTCTTCCCAATCAGATTCAGGATGAGGTGAGAGCCCGTTGGGGCGATCCCGAAGACGATCCGTATTTTCGCGGGGGCGCTTTCGCTCTGCCGTTTGCCCGGTTCGGCGGTGTGCTCGTCGGTATCCAGCCGGCGCGCGGCTATAATATCGATCCGAAGGAGAGCTATCATTCGCCGGATCTCGTGCCGCCGCACGGCTACCTCGCCTTCTACGCTTTCCTGCGCCGCGAATTCGCTGCCCATGCCGTCATCCACATGGGCAAACATGGCAATCTCGAATGGTTGCCGGGCAAGGCGCTGGCGCTGTCGGAAAGCTGCTATCCCGAGGCGATCCTCGGGCCGCTGCCGCATCTCTATCCCTTCATCGTCAACGATCCCGGCGAGGGCACGCAGGCCAAGCGCCGCAGCGCTGCCGTCATCATCGATCATCTGACGCCGCCTTTGACGCGGGCCGAGAGTTACGGGCCGCTGAAAGACCTGGAAGCGCTGGTCGACGAATATTATGAGGCCTCCGGCGGCGATCCCCGCCGCATCCGCCTGCTCAGCCGGCAGATTCTCGATCTCGTCGCCGATATCGGCCTCGACCGCGACGCCGGCATAACGAAGGGCGAAAGCGAGGGTGAGGCGCTGAAGAAGCTCGACGCCTATCTCTGCGACCTCAAGGAAATGCAGATCCGCGACGGGCTGCATGTGTTCGGCGTGTCGCCCGAGGGGCGGCTCTTGACCGATCTGACCGTGGCGCTGGCGCGGGTCCCGCGCGGGCTGGGTGAGGGCGGGGATGCGAGCCTGCAGCGGGCGATCGCGGCGGATGCTGGATTGAGCGGCGTCGTGCGGGGTGCCTCTATCTTCGACCCTCTCGATTGCGACATGGCCACTGCCTGGACCCGCCCGACGCCCGCAATCGTCGCCGATATTCTCGACGCCGCCTGGCGGACCAATGGAGACACCGTCGAGCGCATCGAACTGCTGGCCGCAAAATTCGTCTCCGGCGAGATGGACTGCCCGTCCCTCTGGTCTCAAACCAGATCGGTACTCTCCGAAATCGACACCCGCCTCAAGCCCTCCATCCTTGCCTGCGGCCCCGCCGAGATCGACGGGCTGCTTAAAGGGCTCGACGGCCGGTTCGTCGCGCCCGGGCCTTCCGGCGCGCCGACGCGCGGGCGGCCCGACGTGCTGCCGACCGGCCGCAATTTCTATTCGGTCGACAGTCGCGCCGTGCCGACGCCGGCGGCCTACGAGCTCGGCAAGAAGTCCGCAGAACTGCTGGTGCGCCGCTATGTGCAGGATCACGGCGAATGGCCTGTCTCCTTCGGGCTGACGGCCTGGGGCACGTCGAACATGCGCACCGGCGGTGACGACATCGCCCAGGCTTTGGCGCTGATCGGCGTCAGGCCGCTCTGGGACATGAGCTCGCGCCGTGTCACCGGCTATGAGATCATCCCGCCGGCGATGCTCGGACGGCCGCGTGTGGATGTGACGCTCCGCATCTCCGGCTTTTTCCGCGATGCCTTCCCCGAGCAGATCGCGCTATTCGACAAGGCGATCCGCGCCGTCGGCGCGCTTGACGAGGACGAGGCCGACAATCCGATCGCAGCGCGCATGCGCGGCGAGGCCGCAAGGCTTGCCGCCGCCGGTCTGGACGAGGTCTCGGCAAGGCGCCGGGCGGGCTACAGGGTCTTCGGTTCGAAGCCTGGTGCCTATGGCGCCGGCCTGCAGGCGCTGATCGACGAAAAGGGCTGGGAGCTGCGCGCCGATCTCGCCGAAGCCTATCTCGTCTGGGGCAGCTATGCCTATGGCGCCGGCGAGGAAGGCAAGGCCGAACGCGGCCTGTTCGAGGAGCGGCTGCGCTCGGTGCAGGCCGTCATTCAGAACCAGGACAATCGCGAGCACGACCTGCTCGACAGCGACGATTACTACCAGTTCGAGGGCGGCATGGCGGCGGCGGCCGAACAGCTCGCCGGCGCGCGTCCTTCGATCTATCATAACGACCATTCCAGGCCGGAAAAGCCGGTGATCCGTTCGCTCGAGGAGGAGATCGGCCGCGTCGTGCGCGGACGTGTCGTCAATCCGAAATGGATCGCAGGCGTCATGCGCCACGGCTATAAGGGGGCGGCCGAGATTGCCGCCACCGTCGATTATCTCTTCGCCTTTTCGGCGACGACGGGGGCGGTCGGCGCTCATCATTTCGAGGCGGTCTACCAGGCCTTCGTCGCCGATCCCGCCGTGCGCGATTTCATGATCGAGAAGAACCCGGCTGCATTCGACGAGATGAGGGAGCGGCTGCGCGAAGCCGTCGACCGCAGTCTTTGGACGCCGCGCAGCAATTCGGCCCAGTTCGACCTGGCCGCCAGACAACAGAATGAGGTGAACCAATGAGTGACGAGACTCCTGACAGCGAGATCGCAGAAGCCGGGACCGGCAAGGACGATGCGCGCCACGCCGAGAAGATGGCGAAGAAGAAGGCGGCGCGCGACAAGATCATGGCGACTAAGACCGACGGCAAGGGCCTGATCATCGTCCATACCGGCAAGGGCAAGGGAAAATCGTCGGCCGCCTTTGGCATGATCTTCCGCCACATCGCCCACGGTAAGCCCTCGGCCGTTGTGCAGTTCATCAAGGGTGCGATGTGGACCGGCGAGCGCGACCTGATCGAGAAGCATTTCTCCGATCTCTGCCAGTTCCACACGATGGGCGAGGGTTTCACTTGGGAAACGCAGGACCGCGCCCGCGATGTCGCGGCCGCCTCGGCCGCCTGGGAAAAGGCCAAGGAACTGATCCGCGACGAAAACAATTCCATGGTGCTGCTCGACGAGATCAACATCGCGCTGCGCTACGACTATCTCGACATCAACGACGTCGTCGCCTTTCTGAAGACCGAGAAGCCCGCGATGACGCATGTCGTGCTGACGGGGCGCAACGCCAAGGAGGAACTGATCGAGATCGCCGATCTGGTGACCGAGATGGAACTCGTCAAACATCCCTTCCGCTCCGGCATCAAGGGCCAGCCCGGCGTGGAGTTCTGAGACGGTCAGCTGAGCGCGAGGCTGCGCAGGATGGCCGCCGATTCCTCATCCGCCGGAAAGAAAGATTCGACCGCGAGTTCCGACAACGTGATGTCGACGGGTGTGCCGAAGACCGTCGTTGTCGAAATCAGGGAAAGCAGGCCGGCCTTGGTCGAAAGTTGAAGGGGAACGGCGATGCCGGCATAGTCGGTATGGACCTCGCCGGCAGTTTTAGGCGCTGGATAGGATAGCAACTCCTTCAAAAGCTTGTCCAACATTAGATCGCCCGAAGCCGAGAACTGTTGGCGCAGCCTGCTGATAAGGTGGGCGCGCCATTCGGAGAGGTTTTTGACATGGGGCGCCAATCCTTGTGGATGCAGGCTGAGGCGCAGTACGTTGACGGGTGGCGAGAGCAAGGACTGGTCGGCAACGCCTGAGAGCAACGGCGCAATGGCCGCATTGGCTGCGATGAGTGTCCAGTGGCGGTCGATGGCGATTGCTGGGAAGGGCTCGTGCCCTTTCAGCACCATGTCGATGGCGCGACGGGCCGGTTCCAGTGCGGGATCATCCAGCTTGCGTTCGGCAAAAACAGGAGCGAAACCCGCCGCGAGCAGCAGCGGGTTTCGATCGCGAAGGGGCACGTCGAGCCGTTCGGCAAGATGCAGCAGCATGTCGCGGCTTGGTGTCGAGCGCCCGCTCTCGATGAAGCTCAGATGCCGCTGCGAGATCTCCGCCTCCAGCGCGAGGTCGAGCTGACTCATGCGGCGGCGCTGGCGCCATTCGCGCAGATGGTCTCCAAGCGAGCGGGCGGTCGGCGACATCAGGCGGCTTCCGGCAGCAAATCTATGAAACCGCGCACGGATTTCAGCTTGCCGCCTTCGAGCTCGGCGAAATCTGTGCCCTTGATCAGCGCTTCGCCATTTTCCGGGCCGAGCCCCCAGGAGAAGCGCAGGTTATCGCCGTAGCCGTCGGCCGCGCCGATCAGGGCGAAGCGGAAACCGGGGAAGCGGCTTTGCACCGCCTCGACCAGCGAATTGATCTGCTCATGGCCTTCACCGCGCATCAGTGGGTCAATATAGGTCGCGGCTTCGCTCCAGCTCTCGGCGATGAGGGCGCGGCGGCGAGCGGCATCCGTCTCATTCCAGACGGCGAGATAGCGCTCTGCGTTGTTGTTGGCGTCATTCATCAGGTCATCTCCTCTTGATCGCCCGTCATTCCAGGCAGCCCGATCATGCGGAAGGCGATGTACCGTATCAATTACGCCAGAGGTAATGAAGATGGTCGAGGGTGCGTGTCAGGCGCCGAGCCAGATGCGCAGCGGATTTGCCGGGTTGGCGAGCAGCTTCACCGCAAGGGCGATGCAGACGAAGACGAGCAGCGGCTTGATGAGCTTTGCGCCGATGCGCATGGCCAGCCGGGAACCCAGCTGCGCGCCGAGGAACTGGCAGATGCCCATCAACAGGCCGATCTTCCAGAGGATCGCGCCGAAGCTTGCGAAGACGATGAGCGCGCCGAAATTCGATCCGAGATTGAGAAGCTTGGTGTGGGCCGTCGCCTTCAGCACGCCGAAGCCGGCGAGTGTGACGAAGGCCAGCATGAAGAAGGAACCGGTGCCGGGGCCGAAGACGCCGTCATAGAGGCCGATGACCGGGACAAGCGTCAAGCCAAAGGCGAAGGGTGTGATGAGACGGTGTTTGTCGAGGTCGTTGAGGTTCGGCTTGACGGCAAAGAAGATCGCGATCGCCACCAGCAGCACCGGCATGATCGCCTCCAGCACCTCACCGGGCACGATCGTGGCGAGTGCGGCGCCGAATGCGCCGCCCATGATGGCCATCAGCGCCATCGGCAATTGCTCACGCAGCTCCACATGGCCCTTGCGAGCATAAGCGATCGTGGCCGAGGCGGCGCCGAAGAGGGACTGCACCTTGTTGGTACCGAGGGTCTGGAGCGGCGGAATGCCGGCGATCAGCATGACGGGAACGGTGACGAGGCCGCCGCCGCCGGCAATGGAATCGACGAAACCGGCAAAAAAGGCAGCGATGCAGAGCAGTAGAAGCAGATGGAAGGCGATATCGGGCAAGGTGGTATTCCAGGCAGGGATTTCGGACGGCCTTGTTGCATTTGCCGCACCAAGCTGCAATGGCTGCGAGGACACGGGCAGGGCGCATTCGGCGGTTTTCCATGAGCGATATCTCTTTCGATAGGGCGAGGCGCCACGTGCTCGGCCTCGGTTGCGAGCGGGGGACGCTACCTGCCGAGATGCTGGCGCTTGCGATCGCAGCGCTCGACGCAGCCGGTATTGCTGCTGCGGAACTCGCAGCCATTGCCTCGATCGACAGCCGGAGACATGAGCCGGCAATCCTTGCCGTTGCCGCGCATTTTTCCGTGCCCGCCGTGTTTTTCGACGCGCCGCGGCTGGAAGAGGAGACGCCGCGGCTCAAGAATCCCTCCGCGAAGGTCTTTGCCCGCGTCGGCTGCCATGGGGTTGCCGAGGCAGCTGCGCTGGCGGCTGCTGGGCCGGATGCCGAGCTTGCCGTCGCCAAGATCAAATCTGCGCATGCGACGGCGGCAGTTGCCCGCAGCGGGTTGCAGAAAGCCTAGCCGACGTTATGGTGGCGCCAATTCGCGGCGCCGTCCGGCAGCTTCACGGGTTCACATCTAGAGGATATCTCATGCACAAGGTCATCTATGACACCGACCCTGGCGTCGACGACGCCATGGCGCTTCTTTTTCTGCACCGTCATGCCGAGATCGACCTTCTCGGCATTACCACGGTCTTCGGCAACGCTTCAGTCGAGACGACGACGCGCAATGCGCTCTTCCTCAAGCGCGAATGGAATATTGCGGCACCGGTTGCCAAGGGCGCCAGCGTCACCATCGATTCCTCGCGTGCGGAGCGGCCGTGGCCGGCCATGGTGCATGGCGACAACGGTCTCGGCGATATCGACGTGCCGGAAACGATCGACCTGCCGCTCGATGCGCGCCCGGCGCACCGCTTCATTATCGACACGGTGCGCGCCAACCCGGGTGAGGTCCGCCTCGTCGCCGTCGGCCGGATGACCAACCTGGCGCTGGCGCTGAAGGAAGACCCCGAGATTGCGACGCTGGTCAAGGACGTCGTTATCATGGGCGGCAATTTCTATGTGCCGGGCAATGTCTCGCCGGTCGCCGAGGCCAATATCCACGGTGATCCCGAGGCTGCCGACATCGTCATGACCGCGCCGTGGAAAGTGGCCGTCATCGGCCTCGACGTCACCGCGATCACCACGATGAGCCGCAGCTATCTCGGCGAGATGGCGGCGAGGGGTGATAAGGCTCTCAAGCAGCTCGACGCGCTCTCGCAGTCCTATATCGATTTTTATAAGCACGCGGTCGAAGACGGCATGATGGTGCATGACAGCTGCGCCGGCGTCTATGTCGTGGCGCCCGAGCTGTTCTCGTCGATATCGGGTGCTGTGCGCGTCGTCTGTGGCGGCATCGCCGATGGCCAGACGATCGTCAAGCGGGACGGCCGGCATTTTCCGCCTAATGGAGACTGGGACGGACTGCCGAGCCAGATCGTCTGCACAGGCATCGAATCGGAGAAGGTCATCGACCTCATCCGCAACACGCTGCTTGCCGCCTGACGGCCGGGAAGGCCGGCTGCGCCGCGGCTGGCCTTCGTGATGATATTATAATCTATTCATATTGTTGGGCGGGTTTGTTGTGAAATCGAATCGGCCTCTTTGCGAAGTGAGTCATAGCAATCTCAGCAACTTCCAGTGAGGTGACGGGCGCGGCGTTGACCTTGCCCTTTGCGGGGCCTAGATCAACAGGATGATCGATGCCGCATTCTCCCATCTTCCGGCGCTGGAGCCGGGCAGCGTCTGGCTCGTCGGCGCCGGTCCCGGCGATCCCGGGCTTTTGACGCTGCTTGCCGCCAAGGGGCTTTTCGAGGCCGACGTCATCGTGCACGACGCGCTGGTGAACGAGGAATGCCTGGCACTGGCGCGGCCGGAAACGCTGGTGGAATATGCCGGCAAACGCGGCGGCAAGCCTTCCGCGAAACAGCGCGACATTTCGCTGCGGCTGGTGGATCTGGCGCGCGCCGGCAAGCGCGTGCTGCGGCTGAAGGGCGGCGATCCTTTCGTCTTCGGCCGCGGCGGCGAGGAGGCGTTGACGCTGGTCGAGCACAATATTCCCTTCCGCATCGTGCCCGGCGTCACCGCCGGCATCGGCGGGCTTGCCTATGCCGGCATTCCGGTGACACATCGCGATATCAACCATGCCGTGACCTTCCTCACCGGCCATGATTCCTCCGGTATCGTGCCTGACAGGATCGACTGGGAGGCGATCGGCCGGGGCTCGCCCGTCATCGTCATGTATATGGCGATGAAGCATATCGCCGAGATCAGCGCCAATCTCATCGCCGCCGGCCGGCTGCCGTCGGAACCCGTCGCCTTCGTCTGCAATGCCGCCACCGGCCGGCAGCAGGTGCTGGAAACGACGCTCGGAGAGGCGACCGAGGCTGTTGCCGCCTCCGGGCTGGAGCCGCCGGCGGTGGTCGTCGTCGGCGAGGTGGTGCGGCTCAGAGCCTCGCTCGATTGGCTCGGCGCGCTCGGCGGACGGCGCCTGCAACCCGATCCGTTCCGCCGGTCCGGCAAGGTGCAGGCATGAGCGGCCTCCTGATCGCAGCCCCTTCCTCCGGCGCCGGCAAGACGACGGTGACGCTCGGGCTGCTCAGAGCGCTTCGCCGCCGCGGCATCGCGGTCGCGCCCGGCAAGGCAGGTCCTGACTATATCGACCCCGCCTTCCATGCGGCGGCAAGCGGCACGCTCTGCCTGAATTTCGATCCTTGGGCAATGCGCCCTGAACTGATCTCGGCCAATGCGGCCCTGCATCGCTCCGGCGACCGTATCCTCGTCATCGAGGCAATGATGGGGCTTTTCGACGGAGCGGCCGACGGAAAGGGCACGGCGGCCGATCTTGCCGCCCAGCTCGGTCTTTCGGTGGTGCTCGTCGTCGATGCCTCGCGCATGTCGCAGTCGGTGGCGCCGCTGGTCGCCGGTTTTGCCGGTTTCCGCGCCGATGTCCGCGTTGCCGGCGTCATCCTCAACAAGGTCGGCAGCGAACGGCACGAGGCGATGCTGCGCCAGGCGCTTGAGGCTATCCGCATGCCCGTCATCGCCGTGATCGGCAGCGACAAGGCGCTTTCGCTGCCGGAGCGCCATCTCGGCCTCGTCCAGGCCGGCGAACATGCGAGCCTCGAAGATTTCATCGATCACGCGGCGGATGCGGTCTCCGAGGAATGCAATTTTGAATTCCTGCTGCGCATCGCCAGGCAGGGGCTCAACCGGCCGTCGGCCGCCAATATCGAGCGGCTGATGCCGCTGGGCGCCCGTATCGCGGTGGCACGCGATGTCGCCTTTGCCTTTTCTTATGAGCACATGCTGCTCGGCTGGCGGCGCCGGGGTGCTGCGATCTCCTTCTTCTCGCCGCTTGCCGACGAGGCGCCGGCTGGCGATGCCGATGCGATTTATCTGCCGGGCGGTTATCCCGAGCTGCATGCCGGGCGGCTGGCCGCGGCGCAGAATTTTCGCGCCGGCATGCTCGATGCGGCGGCACGAGACATCAGGATCTACGGCGAGTGCGGCGGCTACATGGTGCTCGGCGACGGGCTGATTGACGCGGAAGGGCGCCGCCACGAAATGCTCGGCCTGCTGCCCGTCGTCACCAGCTATGCCAAGCGGCAACGCCATCTCGGCTATCGCCGCGTCATGCCGCTCGACGGCGCCTTTTTCGCGCGGACGATGACGGCGCATGAATTCCACTATTCCACCGTCGTCTCCGAGGGCGAGGGGAATCGGCTGTTTGCAACGCAGGATGCCCTCGGAACCGATCTGGGTGCTGCCGGCCTCCGGCGCGACCAGGTGGCGGGCTCCTACATGCATCTGATCGATCTGGCCGGAGCTGCCGCATGAGCGCACCGATCGCCCATGGCGGCGGCATCACCGCCGTTGCCGCCACCTTCGGCGGCAGGCCGGAAGACTGGCTCGATCTTTCCACCGGCATCAATCCATGCCCTGTCGCCTTGCCCGACATTCCGGCAAGGGCCTGGCATCGGCTGCCGGACCGGCATCTCGTCGATGAGGCAAGGCGCGCGGCGCGCGATCATTATGGCAGCGGCGAGATCCTGCCGCTGCCGGTGCCCGGCACGCAATCGGTGATCCAGTTGCTGCCGCGCCTCATCGCGGCGGGTAAGCCGGTTGGCGCCATGGACGACAAGGTTGCCGTGGTATCGCCGACCTATGGGGAATATGCGCGCGCCTTCGCCTCGGCCGGTTTTGCCGTCGACGCGGTCGATAATGTTGCCGCAATCGGGATCGAGCATCGGCTCGCGGTTGTGGTCAATCCGAACAATCCGGATGGGCGCATATGGTCGACGGAAACGCTGGTCGCACTGCACGACAGGATGAAAGCGGCAAATGGGCTACTCGTCGTCGATGAGGCTTTCGGGGATACCGATCCGGCGCTGAGCCTGGCGGCTCGCGTGCAAGAACTTTCCAACCTCATCATCTTCCGCTCCTTCGGCAAGTTCTTCGGACTTGCCGGCCTGCGGCTCGGCTTTGCGATTGCGCGTAGCGATATTCTCGCGCGCTTCGAGGATTGGCTCGGCCCCTGGGCGGTTTCCGGCCCGGCGCTTTCGATTGCAGGTTCGTTGCTGCGCGCGGATGTTACTCCGATCCGCAGCCGTATCGATGAACGTTGCGCCGGCCTGCATGCGGCGTTGATGGGAGCGGGATTGCGGACGGCGGGGGGAACGGCGCTGTTTACCCTTGTCGCCGATGCGAGAGCCGGCGACATTTACACGCATCTCTGCCGCCATCATATTCTCGTCCGCAAGTTCGATTATGCGCCGGAGTGGCTGCGTTTCGGGCTGACGCCCGATGGGGCGGCCGATAGGCGGCTTATCGAAGCCCTTCAGAGATTTGAGCGATGACGATCGACGAAAACCTTCTCGTGCTGCTTCTGGCGCTGCTGCTCGACCGGATCCTCGGCGATCCGCAATGGCTGTGGTCGCGGGTGCCGCATCCCGTCGCCATCTTCGGTGCGGTGATCTCCTATGCAGACCAGCAGCTCAACCCATCAAGCCTGACAGGCTCGCAACGCCGGATGAACGGCGTCGCCGCCATCCTGGCGCTGCTTCTTCTGGCAGTGGCCGCAGGCTTGGTGTTCGACCGGTTCTTCGCGCTCTTCGGCCTTGCCGGCATCCTGCTGGAGACCGGGCTGGTGGCGATCTTCCTGGCGCAGAAGAGCCTTGCCGATCACGTCGCGGCCGTCGCTATTGCGCTGCGCGACGAAGGGCTTGCCGGTGGGCGGGCCGCCGTTTCCCGCATCGTCGGGCGCGATCCCGAGACTTTGGACGAGCCTGCCGTCTGCCGCGCGGCGATCGAAAGCCTTGCCGAGAATTTCTCCGATGGCGTGGTGGCGCCGGCGCTCTGGTATGCCGTCTTCGGCCTGCCGGGACTGCTTGCCTACAAGATGCTGAACACGGCGGATTCGATGATCGGCCACAGGTCGGAAAAATACATCGATTTCGGCTGGGCGGCCGCCCGGCTCGACGATGTCGCCAACTGGCCGGCCGCCCGCCTCTCGATCCTGCTGATCGCCGCCGGCGCCTGGATCAGGCGCGGCACCAGTGCCAGCCGAGAAGCGGTTCGGGTGGCGATGCGCGACGGCGGCCTCCATCGTTCGCCGAATTCCGGCCGGCCGGAAGCGGCAATGGCAGGTGCGCTCAATGTCCAACTCGCCGGCCCTCGGGTCTATGGCGGCGTCATCGTGGCCGAGCCGATGATCAACAATCCCGGGCGCGATATGGCCACTGCGGCCGATATCGAGGACGGCGTTTCGGTGTTCTATGCCAGCTGCATGGTGCTTACGGGCATCATCTTCGGGCTGTTCTTGTGTTTTCTCTAGGGTACATCACGCCCGGTGGACATGGCCGCCGCAAAGGTTTATTCGAACCGCCTCATATCTTATCAGACCGGAAGCAGAGCGATGACAGTTCAGGTTGAGTTACCGTGCCCGAAGTGCAAGAGCACGAAGATGAAGTTCGAACGTCCCGAGATCCGGGAGACCGACATCATCACCTGTGCGGCCTGCGGGCATAATCTCGGCACAATGGCCTCGATCCGCGAGAAGATGAACAAGGCCTACCAACAGCTCAAGCAGCCTTCGGCGGCGCGCAAGCTCCAGTGAAGCAGAGGCCGGTGTCTTACTCCGGTAACTCCCGCCTTGGCTCGTTAGAGTTGTGATTACCATTCGGATTAAAGCAATATAATAAGTATTGCCGTAGTCTCTCTTCCGTGAGGGCGCAATGAAGCTGCGCGGGCCGAAGAGGGGTTATCATGAAGACGATTTTGGCGGCTGCGGCCGCAAGTTTATTGCTGCAGTTTTCTCCGGTTGCCGCTCAGGCCGCAACGCTGGTCGCCAATATCAGCATCGGCAAGCAGACGATGACCGTTACCGAGAACGGCTTCGTCAAATATCGCTGGAAGGTTTCGACCGCGCGCAACGGCTATGTCACGCCGACCGGTTCGTGGAGCGCCAAATGGCTGTCGCGCGATCACCGCTCCAGGAAATACGACAATGCGCCGATGCCCTTCGCCGTGTTTTTCAACGGCGGTTACGCCGTTCACGCCACCTTCGACCTGAAGCGGCTGGGCCGGCCGGCCTCGCATGGTTGCGTTCGCTTACATCCGGACAATGCTGCCCAGTTCTTCTCGCTGGCACGACAGGCCGGCCTTGCCAATACCCGTGTCATAATCACGCGCTGATCCCGGACCGGAAAGCCGAATGCGGCATTTGATCCCTTTTTTACGCGCTGGTCATGCTCTGCAGCTCATCCATATCGGGGACGACGATATGTCGAAAGTTCTCGATGTGAATGACGCCCCGCTTGCGCAGCTTGGTCATCTGGCGGCTGACGGTTTCGATCGTCATCCCGAGGAAATCGGCGATCTCGGCGCGCGATAGCGGCAGATCGAAGGCGGTGCTCGTGGCGGTCTGCGGTTCGGCATGTGTGGCGATAAGGTAAAGCAGGCTTGCGACTTTCTCGCCTGCGGTGCGCCGGCCGAGCGTCAGCATCCACTCGCGCGCGGCATCGAGCTCCTTCAGCGCCTGATCGTGCAAGCTGCGCTGCAGCTCTGGTGTCTCGGATATCATGCGGTCGAGCAGGTTACGGGGAAAGACGCAGATTTCGGCGTCGGTCGCAGCCTCAGCCGATAGCGTGCTTTCACGCACGAAAGGTCTGCCGACAAAATCGGGGGCGAATTGCAGCCCGACGATCTGCTGGCGCCCGTCCTGCATCACCTTGCAGAGCTTCACCACCCCGCGCATGATGTTCGAATAGAAAGAGCTTTCCGCCCCTTGGGCGATGATTTCGCAGCCGGCCTCGATCTTGCGGCGCAGAGAGTGGCGGTTGAGCTCTCTCAATTGACCACTCGACAGGGCGCCGCAGACGACGCCGTGCCGCGCCTGGCAGGAAGCGCAAGCGACAGGAGTGCTGGTCTCGAAAAGCTCACTGCGTGCAACATCCATGTCCTGATCCCTTTTGAAATCTTCGTATGGCCGGCAGGATTGGCGCGTCCGGCATGGCCCATGCCCGCGCATGCCCCCAGCGCGCCTTGAGGATTATCAATTTCGCCGGGATCGCTGTTTGATTTAGATCAAAGCATCCCCGCCCGCCGGTTTTGCCGGAAGTTGCGTTTGCCGCGATGCGAGGGCCGTTCGCGGGTTTGATTCGGACGGCTTTTTCGCCTTCCGGCTGGGCGGGCTTTCGGGTGCGGCATCGCCGCGCGCCTCGGCGCCCGTCCCGGGGACGGCAAAGACCGGCATTCCATTGCTGTTTAGGCAACACCCAACCGGCAAATTGCCGCAACGCCGGGACGAAAGCATTGGCTTTTGAAATGGATTTGCCTATGAGGAGGTTTAAATCGTCATTTCATGAGGTACAGCGCGTGACCGCTACATTCGATAAAGTTGCCGACATTATTGCAGAAACCAGCGAGATCGACCGCGCGACGATCACGCCGGAGAGCCATACGATCGACGACCTCGGTATCGACAGCCTCGATTTCCTCGACATCGTCTTTGCGATCGACAAGGAATTCGGCATCAAGATTCCGCTCGAAAAGTGGACGCAGGAAGTCAACGAAGGCAAGGTTTCCACCGAAGAATATTTCGTGCTGAAGAACCTCTGCGCCAAGATCGACGAGCTCAAAGCAGCCAAGGCCTGAGCGACATAAAAGTCTTTTTTGAACGCCCTGCCGCCGTGAATATGGCGGCCGGGCGGTTTCGTTCCTAACTAGTGCATGTCGCCCAAAAGCGTGCAGCGGTTTTGGGGCGACGACGTGCACAAAACAAAGACCTAAAGTGCGACCAGCTTCTATGCGACGCGCTTCAGGCGTCACCGGCGGGCGGATCTGGCCTGTCGGGCCGGAGGATCCGAATGCTGCTGGAATATTTCCAGATGATTGACCGCGTCGAAGCGGTGGACCTGAAGAAGGGCACGCTTAAGGCGCGATCCGTCGTGCCGGCCAAGAGCCCCGTTTTCGAAGGTCATTTTCCCGGAATGCCGCTGGTCCCCGGCGTGCTTCTGATCGAGACCATGGCGCAGGCCTCCGGCATGCTGGTGCTTGCCGTCACCGATTTTGCCGCCATGCCTTTCCTGATGACTGTCGACGGCGCCAAGATGCGCACCTTCGTCGAGCCGGAAGCGGTGCTCGACATCGAGGCGGTTCTGGAGCATGACGGTTCGGGTTTTGCGGTCACCAAGGCTAAAATCACCAGCGCCGGCAAGAAGGTCTGCGATGCGCAGCTGAAGCTTCGCACCATGCCGTTTTCCGAGGTGCCGCTCGGCGATATCGTGAAGAAACGTGCCGGCGAGATCGGGCTTCTCGAAGCGATCGCGGCGCAGGGAGTGATTGGATGAGCAAGGCTGCAAACGACGTCGTCATCACAGGCATCGGCATCGTCACCTGTCAGGGCGTCGGCAAGGATGCGCATATCGCGCTGCTTTCGGCCGGCACTACCCCGAAGGCGATCGTCGAGACCGAGAAGTTCAAGCCCTATCCGGTGCATCCGCTGCCCGAGATCGACTGGTCGCAGCAGATCGCCAAGCGCGGCGACCAGCGCCAGATGGAGAACTGGCAGCGCATCGGCGTTTTCGCTGCCGGCCTTGCGCTCGACGATGCCGGCTTCAAGGATGATATCGAGGCCTGCGGCGCCATGGACATGATCGTGGCGGCCGGCGGCGGCGAGCGTGACATCAATGTCGATACGCTGATCGTCGACGAAGCGCTGAAGCGCAACGACCGTGAGCTGCTGCTCAACGAAAAGCTGACGACGGAGCTCCGGCCGACGCTGTTCCTTGCCCAGCTTTCCAACCTGCTCGCCGGCAATATCTCGATCGTGCACAAGGTCACCGGCTCCTCGCGCACCTTCATGGGCGAGGAAGCGGCCGGCATATCAGCCGTCGAGACCGCCTTCTACCGCATCAAGTCAGGCGAATCCTCGCATGCGCTGGTTGGCGGCGCCTTCGCGGCCGAACGGCCCGATATGATCCTGCTCACCGAAGCGATCGGCGCGCATGCGCGCGGCGACTGGGTGCCGCTCTGGTCGCGGAGACCCAGCGACGGCGGCGGCATGATCACCGGTTCGGCCGGCGCCTTCCTGGTGCTCGAATCGCGCAAGCATGCCGAAGCCCGCGGTGCCCATATCTACGCCGTCATCGACGCGGTCGAGGGTGACCGCGGCAACCGCAATGCCGGCAATCTCGAGGTCCGGCTGGAGCGGCTCCTGGCACCGGCCGTCGGACTTGCCGCCGAGAGCACGGCGGTCTTTTCCGGCTCGACCGGTATGCACGATCTTGCCGCCCGTGAACGGGCGGTGCTCGAACATCATTTGCCCGACGTTGCGATCCGCGGCTTCGGCGGCGTCACCGGCCATACGATCGAGACGCAGTTCACGCTGGGGCTGGCGCTTGCAGCCCTTGCCGTCGATGGCAAGGCCAAGGTTCCGCCCTTCGATGCCGCTCATGAGGCGCCGATGCGGGCAGGCGCCACCGCCGCCGTCGTAACCACGGTCGGACATCAGCGCGGCGAAGGTGTTGCCGTTCTTTCCGCAGATGCGTGAGGAGTAAGGACATGACAGCTTCCGCTTACAGGGATCATCTCGGCCGTCCGATCGTGGCGGTGACCGGCATGGGCATCATCACCTCGCTTGGTCAGGGCCTCAGCGACAACTGGGCAGCGCTCTCGTCTGGCACGTCGGGTATCCACGAGATCAACCGTTTCCCGACCGAGGGCCTGTCGACTCGGATCGCCGGCACTGTCGATTTCATCGGCATCCCAGTGCCGAATGCTGTCGAGCGCTCCTATGCTTTTGCCCGCGAAACGACGATCGAGGCGCTTGCTAATGCCGGCCTTTCCGGCGATTTCAACGGCCCGCTGTTCCTCGCCGCCCCGCCGATCGAGCCGGAATGGAGCGCGCGTTTCGAGCTTGCCGACCGTTCACCGGCCTCCGACCATCCGGGCGATGCCTATGAGCGCTTCCTGACGGCGCTGCGCCAGCGCCCGGACCCGGCCTTCCACGAGGCGGCACTGTTCGGCGCGATTTCCGAACGCCTGGCAGACCGGTTCGGCACGCGCGGCCTTCCCGTGACGCTGTCGACCGCATGCGCTTCCGGCGTCACGGCCATCCAACTCGGCATCGAGGCGATCCGCCAGGGCCGCACGACCCGGGCGCTGACGGTTGCGACCGACGGATCGCTGAGCGCCGAAGCGCTGATCCGCTTCTCGCTGCTGTCTGCCCTTTCGACGCAGAACGATCCGCCGACCAAGGCCTCCAAGCCATTCAGCAAGGATCGCGACGGCTTCGTCATCGCCGAAGGTGCCGCGACGCTGGTGCTGGAATCGCTGGAAGCGGCGGTCGCCCGCGGCGCCAAGGTGCTCGGCATCATGAAGGGCGCCGGCGACAAGGCCGACAGCTTTCATCGCACCCGGTCGTCGCCGGATGGCGGCCCGGCAATCGCGACGATTCGCGCGGCGCTTGCCGATGCCGGCATCGACGAGAGCGGCATCGGCTACATCAATGCCCACGGCACCTCGACGCCGGAGAACGACAAGATGGAATATGGGGCGATGTCGGCCGTCTTCGGCGAGCGGCTCGTCGGCATCCCGGTCTCGTCGAACAAGTCGATGATCGGCCATACGCTGACGGCAGCGGGTGCCGTCGAGGCGGTGTTCTCGCTGCAGACGATGCTGACCGGAACGCTGCCGCCGACGATCAACTACACCAACCCCGATCCGTCGATCGTTCTCGATGTCGTGCCGAACAAGAAGCGCGAAGCCCAGGTTTCAGCCGTGCTTTCCAACTCCTTCGGCTTCGGCGGGCAGAATGCCAGCCTTGTCATGGCGCTCGAACCGGCTTAAGCGGTTCCCGACAAATTTTTGAGAGAGATGACGCCTTCAGGCGAGGGATTTTGCCATGCGCGCTTTGCAACTGATCGACGACCGCAAGCTTGAGATCACCGATCTGCCGGAACCGGACGCACCTGGCGCCGGAGAGGTGACGTTGCGGGTCAAGGCGGTGGCGCTCAATCACATCGACGTCTGGGGCTGGCGCGGCATGGCCTTCGCCAAGCGCAAGATGCCGCTGGTCATCGGCGCGGAAGCTTCGGGCGTCGTGGAATCGATCGGGCCGGGCGTCGCCAACGTGCTGCCGGGCCAGCTCGTCTCGATCTACGGCGCGCGCACCTGCGGTCTCTGCCGCCCCTGCCGCGAGGGCCGCGACAATCTCTGCGAACATGTCTCGGGCGTGCACGGCTTTCATCTCGACGGCTTTGCGCAGGAGAAGGTCAACCTGCCGGCGCGCCTGCTGGTGCCGGCTCCTCCCGGTGTCGATGCGATCGGTGCAGCACTCGCGCCCGTCACCTTCGGCACGGTCGAGCACATGCTGTTCGACAATGCCAAGCTCGAGCCGGGCGAGACGATTCTCGTCCACGCCGGCGGTTCCGGCATCGGCACGGCGGCGATCCAGCTTGCCAAGAAGATCGGCTGCACCGTCATCACCACGGTCGGTTCCGACGACAAGATCGAGAAGGCCAAGGCGCTCGGCGCCGATCACGTCATCAACTATCGCACCGACCGCTTCGAGGGCGTGGTGCGCAAGCTCACCAAGAAGAAGGGCGTCGACGTCGTCTTCGAACATGTCGGCAAGGACACCTGGGCGGGCTCGATGCTCTGCATGAAGCGCGGCGGGCGGCTCGTCACCTGCGGCTCGACCTCGGGTGTTTCCACAGAGATGAACCTGATGATGCTGTTCCAGCAGCAGCTGAAGCTTTTCGGCTCCTTCGGCTGCCGCATGGAGAACATGGCGGATGCGATGCAGAAGATGGGCCGCGGGCTCGTGCATCCGGTCATCGACACCGAAGTCAGCTTTAGCGATATCGACCGGGCGCTGGAGCGGATGGAATCGCGCCAGATCTTCGGCAAGATCATCCTGAAGATGGATTGACCGCGTGAAGCTCTTCATCACCCGGATCGTGCTGGCGCTCAGAAATTTCCAGCAATGGCTGGTGGCGCAGGTGATGTTCGGCTTCCTGAATTTCCTGAAGCTGTTTCCGGCCGATGGCGCGATCCGCTTCGCCGACAGGATGATGCGTCGCCTCGGCCGGCGCACCCGCCGCCACAGGCTGATGCTGACCAATCTTCGCAACGCCTTCCCCGAGAAGAGCGAGGCCGAGATCGAGGTGATCGCGCTCGACAGCTGGGGCAATATGGGCCGGCTGGCGGCCGAATACGTCTTCCTCGACCAACTGTTCGACTACGATCCCGAAAAGTCGGAGCCGGGCAGGGTAGAGGTGTCTGGCGTCCCGATCTTCCTCGACCTGCGTGACAATCCACGCCCCTTCATCGTCTTTACCGGCCACACCGCCAATTTCGAACTGCTGCCGGTGGCAGGGGCCGCCTTCGGGCTCACCGTGACCGTGCTTTTTCGGCCGCCGAACAATCCCTATGTCGCCAAGAAGGTGTTCGACTTCAGGAGTGCGCGCATGGGCAAGCTGGTGCCTTCGCATGCCGGTTCCTCCTTTGCGCTCGCCCGCCAGCTGGAAGCAGGCCAGGGGGTCGGCGTGCTCGTCGACCAGAAATTCCGTAAGGGGCTGAAAGGCACCTTCTTCGGGCGCGAGGTCAAGACCAATCCGCTGCTGCCGAAGCTGGTGCGCCAGTTCGACTGCGAGGTCTATCCGGCGCGCTGCATCCGGCTGCCGGGAAATCGCTACCGGCTGGAGATCGAGCCGCGGCTGGACATGCCGCGCGACGCCAAGGGCAATCTCGACCTGCCGGCAGCCGCCCAGCTGCTCAACGACAAGGTGGAAAGCTGGGTACGGGAATACCCGGAACAGTGGCTCTGGTATCACGACCGCTGGCAGATCAAGCAGACGCTCGCGCCTTAAGACAGATTGATTTTAGGTGGGCCGGTCTAAAAAACGCTTACACTTTCGGCATCGTGCTGCAAAAAGGTCCACCCTCAATTATCAGCGGTGAAAAGCGGCAGGTGCCCTCGGATTGAAACTGAGGGCACTTCATGTTACCCGTCACCACCAAGACGCGAATAAAGTCTACTGCAGGGCGCATTTTGGGGAGATGCAGCCTTAGCCGGTTTCGGACTCGTTCTTGGGACAATGGGAGTTGGAGCGTCTTGCTGGAGCTTTTTCGGGCCTTTTCCTTGCGTTGCGTTCAAATCGAGGAAGCCATCCGCTTGGGCGACGATCAGCGCGTCACGGCGCTCGACCGCCATGTCGAGCCGCTGGTCGAAGCGATCCTCGCCCACAAGGCGGTGAACCTGCTCGAAGTCTACATGCAACTGCAGTTTGTGACCCATCTGATCGGCCAGGATGCCGACGACAGCGCCAGCGTCACCGAGCACACGACGGTGCTTTCCTACCTGCTCGACCGTTATTTCGGGGCGCATGGGCCGGACTGGCGCACGCCTTCGCCGCGGGATGTGCGCATCGAACCGCCGGCGGCCTATGTGCCGGATACCGACAACGGCCAGTTCCTCAATGCCGCGATCTTGGATAGCCTGCCGGACCGCGTGGCTGTCCTGACGAGGGATTATCGCTACCTCTATTCCAATCCGGCCAACAGCGCCCATCTCGATAGAAAGCCGATGGAACTCATTGGCCGCCACCTTTCCGAATTCATCGGTGAGGAGCGGTTTGCCGAATGCGCCAAGCACAAGCTCGACGCCTGTTTTGCCGGGGACCAGATCGACTATACCTATGAGCGCCCGGCCGGCAGTGTCGGATCGCGGCAGGTGCGCTGTCGCATGTCACCGCTGCGCGATGCGGGCGGCACGGTCATCGGTGCGCTGATCGTCATGGAAGATCACGATCGGCGGCGGCAGGCTGCCTGACCCCGGCCGGCTGATTCAGGCGCGCCCTGACCAAACAAGTTACCGTCAGGCAGTCGCCCAGACGGCGAGTTCGTAACCGTCGCGGTCGAGGAAGTGGAAGCGGCGGCCGCCGGGAAAATCGGTGATCGGGCGGCAGATCGTGCCGCCGGCTCTTTCGACTGAGGTCAGCACTTCTTCCAGGTCATTGGCATAGACGACAACAAGCGGGCCGCCCGGCCGCACGGGGCCGAAATCGGTGAAGCCGCCCTTCAGCCGGCCATCGTCGAACTCGCAATAGTTCGGGCCGTAATCGGTGAAACGCCAGCCGAAGGCCGAGCCGTAAAAGGTTTTGGCGGCGGCGATGTCGGCGACGTTGAATTCGACATAATCGATGCGGCGGTCGTGGTTCTCTGACTTATCGGCCATCTATCTCTCCATCAGGGCTTTCAGCATGGCGAGATCCTTCTCGACATGGGCGGCATCGGCGGAAAACTGCGCGTCGGTCATGCCGGGCAGGCGCAGCACAGTGAACATGACCTCGCAGCCATCGCCGTTCGGCACGATGCGCAGGGCATTATAAACCCTGAGGCCGGATTCAATCGTCACCGTATGGTCGATCACGCCGAATTCATTGGCAGGTACGAAGCTCACCTTGACGGTGCCGAGAGGACCGTGGGCGATCCAGTCGGCGCCGTCGGGCTCGAAGCCGGTCGCAAGGCCGGAGGCCCAGAGCGGCATGTTCCCCGGCTTACCGGCAAAGTCGTAGACGTCGCGCCAGTCGCGCTCGATCGACTGGTGAATGATTTTCGCTGGCATTGTCGACATGGCTTGCAGGTCCTTGGCATTTGGTTTCGGCAGAATAACAAACCGGCCGGCAGCGTCTTGAACAAAACGGTCAGTCAGCTCTTTTGCGCATGCTGAGCTGGACGACAATGACGGCGGGCGTCAGAGTCGAGAGCTCGCCGACCTCGCGCGTCATGTGGGGCTGGTCGGCAAAGCCCGCTTCGAGCGCCAGGCGGGCAAGCGGCATCGTGCCCGACCTGCGGCAGAGATCGAGGAAACGCTGGAACCGGCGGATCCGTTCCAGCGTCTTTGCGCCATAGCCGAAATGATGGTGGCAGCGACGGCGCAGCTGCCTTTCGCTCATGCCGAGCCGGTCGAGCAGGCCGGATGCCGGGCGAGCACTGTCGGCGGTGGCGAAGATCACGATGGCGTCTCGGGCGGGCTCTTCCTCATGGCGCGTGGCTTCTTCGAGCAGGCGGCTGAAGAGTGCCATCGCGGCCGAGGGATTGGGACAATCCCCAAGCCGCGCCTCGAATTCGGCCGTGTCCTTCCGACCGATGTCACTCAGCGGCACCGAGCAGCCGACCAGCGCCGAGAGCGGCGTCTTCAGCCAGGGTACTGCGGCGCCCGGTGCAAAACGTGCGCCGATGACGGTTGCGCCCGGCCGGATGACGGGAAAGGCGGCCGCCCTGTCGGGGCCGGCGACGACCAGCCGGCCGTCGATCCAGAGAAGGTCGCAATAGCCGTCCGGCACGATCGCCACCCTTGCCGGCGGTCCGTCATGGAGCGTATGCGACCAGAGACGGCTGAAATGACGCCGCAGCGCCGGCGGCGGTGCATGTTCGCGGTAGCGGCCGGCGCGGGCCGCCAGGAGAGCCGGATCTTTTCGTCTTCCCGATGCCAATGCGATATCTCCCGAGGCAATGATGATAACATGAGATAGGGCATTGCGGGCAGGACCCGCGAAAAACCTGCGGGCTTCCGGATCAGGCGGCGGCCGGCGGGTTGTCGGACAAGTCAACGGTGCAAGCTTCATTTCATTGGCTTTTGCGAACCGATTAGACCCTTGCGAGACTTGCCGTTTGGCCGAGACAGTGCCACAACACCGGTCCAAATGACACATCGGAGGTTTGTCGTGGAAAAGGCAGAAATCGGACTGATCGGCCTTGCGGTCATGGGCTCCAACCTGGCGCTCAACATCGCGGAGAAAGGCAATAAAATCGCGGTCTTCAACCGCACGCCGGAGAAAACCGACGAATTCTACGAGAGCGCCGGCGATCTGAAGAAGCAGATCATTCCCTGCAAGACCATCGAAGAATTCGTCGAGGCGATCCGGCCGCCGCGCCCGATCATCATCATGATCAAGGCGGGTGATGCCGTCGACCAGCAGATGGAAGCGCTGCGCCCGCATCTTTCCAAGGGCGACATCATGATCGATGCCGGCAACGCCAATTTCCGCGACACCGTCGCCCGCTTCGACCGCCTCAAGGATACCGATCTCACCTTCATCGGCATGGGTGTATCAGGCGGTGAAGAAGGTGCGCGTCACGGCCCGTCGATCATGGTCGGCGGCACTGAGGAATCCTGGAAGCGTGTCGAGAAGGTGCTGACCTCGATCGCCGCCCGCTACAATGACGAGCCCTGCGTCGCCTGGCTCGGCAATGACGGCGCCGGCCATTTCGTCAAGACCATCCATAACGGCATCGAATATGCCGACATGCAGATGATCGCCGAAATCTACGGCATCCTGCGCGACGGCCTCGGCAAGAGCGCCTCCGATATTTCCGGCATCTTCGGCGAATGGAACAAGGGCCGGCTGAACTCCTACCTGATCGAGATCTCCGAAAAGGTGCTTGCCGCCAACGACCCCGTCTCCGGCGGGCCGATGGTCGACATGATCCTCGACAAGGCCGGCCAGAAGGGCACCGGCAAGTGGTCGGCGATCGAGGCGCAGAACATGGGCATTCCGGCAACGGCGATCGAAGCCGCGGTCGCCGCCCGCAGTCTCTCCTCGATGAAATCGCAGCGCGAAGCCGCCGAAAAGATCTTCGGCACGCAGGCCGTATCCTTCCCGATCGCCTACGGCCCCGAGCTCAACAAGGATCTGGAACTGGCGCTGTTTGCCGCCAAGATCGGCGCCTATGCGCAGGGCTTCGCGGTGATGGCGGAAGCCTCGCGCGAGTTCAACTGGTCGCTGCCGATGCCGACGATCGCCCGTATTTGGCGCGCCGGCTGCATCATCCGCTCGCAGTTCCTCGACGAGATCACCTCGGCCTTCACCAAGGCGCCTGATGCCGCCAACCTCATCGTAACGCCCGCCTTCTCGGACATGGTCAAGGAATCGATCCCGGCGCTTCGCCGCGTCGTTGCGGCTGCGATTTCCGCCGGCCTGCCGGTGCCGGCGCTAACCTCGGCGCTCACCTATTTCGATGCTTACCGTCAGGGCAGGGGAACGGCGAACCTCATCCAGGCCCAGCGCGACTTCTTCGGCGCCCACGGCTTCGACCGCCTCGATGGCAAGGATTTCCACCACGGCCCATGGGGCAGTGGTGCGGCAACCTTCTAAGGTCTGCCGAGTAGAGATCGAGAAGAAGCCCGGCCGTCGCGCCGGGCTTTTTCGTGAGGTGTGTCGCGCTGCTCCATTTTGCAGGATGCCAAATGGCGGACTTTCGGAAAGTGTAGGATTTAATCGTGCTCTGTGGGATAAGGGTGCAAAAGCTTTCCAAAGCGAGGAACGGTTCGGAGCGAGATTCGGGATGGCCTGAGGATCGTCGGCTTCGAACGAAGCCTGAGCATTGCTTTCACCGTTGAGGGTGAAACCGTCTATATCCTCAGGATCATGTCCGGTGGGCAGGAGCTGCGCCTTTATGAAGAATGATGCCATCGATGTCGCCGAGTGGTGCTTAATCGATGCCAACCTTGAATAGCGCTGGGGGAGTTGACAGTGTTCTCAATCCTCTTCCTGGAACACTGCCTCGCGCTTCGCCTTGATGCTCGGCAGGAAGACGACGACGAGAACGGCTAATGCGAGCAACAGCAGGATGGCGCTGATCGGCCTGGTGACGAAGGTCGTCGGATCGCCGCGCGACAAGATCATCGCCCGTCGCAGGTTTTCCTCGAGCAGCGGCCCGAGCACGAAGCCGAGCAGAAGCGGCGCCGGCTCGCAGCGAAGCTTAGCCAGCACATAGCCGATGAGCCCGAAGAAGGCGACGGCATAGAGGTCGTAGACGTTGGCATTAACGCTGTAGACCCCGATCGAGCAGAAAGCCATGATGACGGGGAAGAGCACGTAGTAAGGCACGGTCAACAATTTCACCCAGAGCCCGATCAGCGGCAGGTTGAGGATGACCAGCATCAGGTTGCCAATCCACATCGAGGCGATAATTCCCCAGAACAGCGCCGGCTGCTCGGTGGCGACATTCGGACCCGGCACGATGCCCTGAATGATCATCGCGCCGATCATCAGCGCCATGACGGGATTGGCAGGAATGCCGAGCGTGAGCAGCGGAATGAACGAGGTCTGCGCACCGGCATTGTTTGCCGATTCCGGCCCTGCGACGCCGGCAACCGCACCCTTGCCGAATTCCTCCGGCGTCTTCGACATCCGCTTTTCCACCGTATAGGAGGCGAAGGAGGCAAGGATGGCGCCACCGCCCGGCAGGATGCCGAGCGCCGAACCGATCGCCGTGCCGCGAATGACCGGTGCGATCATCTCCTTGAATTCCTGGCGCGACGGCAGCAGGCCGGACACCTTGGCCATCAGCACCGTGCGTGTCGATTCGCCCTCGAGGTTGCGCAGGATTTCCGCCACCCCGAAAACGCCGACGGCGAGCGCCACGAAATTCAGCCCGTCTGCATATTCACGGATGCCGAGCGTGAAGCGCGGCGTGCCGGTATAGATGTCGGTGCCGACAAGGCCGAGCAGCAGCCCGAGCGCCACCATCGCTAAGGCCTTGACAACGGAACCATGCGCCAGTGCGATCGAGGAGACGAGGCCGACGATCATCAGCGAGAAATATTCCGCCGAGCCGAATTGCAGCGCGATTGCGGTGAGCGGCGGCGCGAAGATCGCGACGAGAAAGGTCGACACGGTGCCAGCGAAGAACGAGCCGAGCGCGGCGATCGCAAGCGCTGCGCCGGCCCGGCCTTTGCGCGCCATCTGGTAACCGTCGATCGCGGTGACGGCCGAGGAAGATTCGCCCGGCATGTTGATGAGGATCGCCGTCGTCGAGCCACCATACTGCGCGCCGTAATAGATGCCGGCGAGCATGATGAGCGACGAAACCGGCTCGAGCTGGAAGGTGATCGGCAAGAGCATGGCGATCGTCGCCGTGGCGCCGATGCCGGGCAGCACGCCGATCAGCGTGCCGAGCAGCACGCCGATCAGGCAGAAGAACAGGTTTTCCGGAGTGCCGGCTGTCGCAAAGCCGAGCGCGAGATTGTTGAAAAGATCCATCATCGCCTCCTAGAACCGGACCCAGGGGCCGAAACGCTCGAACGGCAGGCCGAGCCCATAGCTGAACACGGCGACGGAGAAGACGGTGATGCCGAACGACAGAGCCACCGCCATGGGCGGGCGCATCTTCTGCGAGGCAAAGGAGGCGATCAGCGCGGAGAAGAATAACGCCACAACGAAACCGAGCCCACGAACGGTGAGACCGAAGAAGATCGGCGCCGGCAGGATGAACAGCAGGCCTCGCCAGGCAATCGGCCCGATCGGCTCACCCTCGACCCGTGCCGACTGGATCACGATAATAGTCCCCAGGAGCGTCAGGATGATCGCCAGGACCAACGGAAAATAGCCCGGACCCATGCGGAACGCCCTGCCGAGGTCAAGATTGAAGGACTGATAGGCGAAGAATACCCCGAGCGCGACGAAGATCGCTCCGCAGGTGGCGTTCGTGGAATCGAAGGAAACGGATTTCATGATAGCTCCGAAAATTGAAGGCGGTGCGATCAATATTCTCCGCTTCCCTGATAATAGGAACGGGATACATTCGATCGCCGCCGATACTTGTTATCGCGGGCCGTTCCGAAAGCTTCCCCCCTCAGAGAAGGGAGAAGGATGCAAAATGGAAGGCGAATGGAGCATCCGGCGTCCTGGTCGAATCTCAACTCGGAAAGGTGAGGCCTCGGCGGACGTCAATCCAGTTTGGCCGGATGACCGGTTCATCCCTGTTCTAAGGCATTGGAAAATAGGCCGAACATCGGTGCCGCTGTGTTACCGCCTATTGCCGCACGATGCCCGAATCCTCGATGACTTTTGACCACTTCTCGATATCCGCTTTTAGACGATCTCCGATCTCCTGTGGCGTGCTGGAACGGGCTTCGACGCCGAGCTCGGCAAACCGCTTCTTCACGTCGGGATCGGCAAGCACCTCGACGAGCGTTGCGTTGAGCTTGTCCACTACGGCCTGCGGCGTGCCAGCGGGCGCGAAAATGCCGTTCCAGGACGTGACGTCGAACCCCTTCACACCTTCTTCCTCGGCCGTCGCCACATCCG
The DNA here is from genome assembly GCF_024346605.1 of Rhizobium anhuiense bv. trifolii. NCBI lineage: Bacteria > Pseudomonadati > Pseudomonadota > Alphaproteobacteria > Hyphomicrobiales > Rhizobiaceae > Rhizobium > Rhizobium anhuiense. Next base: position 2,897,551 of record NZ_CP098803.1, on the reverse strand, counting down.
GCAGGAGGATCGAGCGGGTAGGGCCAGAGGATGCAATCGCAACCGCCTGGTTTTGCTGGAGGGCAGCCTTCAGCGCGGTCTGGCTGTCGATGATCATGTCGAGTTCCCCACCGAGCAGGGCAACCTGAAGATCCGGCGTACCCTTATAGGGGACGATGGTAAAATCGACTCCGGCGGTCGACTTGAAGAGTTCGGCCGCAAGGTTCTGGCTGCTCCCCACATTGATCGTCCCGACGTTGAGCGCGGCTGGATTGGCGCGGGCAGCTTCGAGAATATCCTTGAGGGATTTGAATTTACTATCTGCCTTGGTGACGAATACAAAGTCGAAGTAAGCCAGGCTGGATACCGGCACGAAATCGGCGACGGGGTCGAACTGCAGGTTCTTGAACAGCGGGACACTGATTGCGGTGCCGTTTGAAAGCAATGCCAGCGTATATCCGTCGGGTTCACCATTCAGCGCAACCCGAGCGGCGACTGATCCGCCGGCACCTGGCTGGTTCATGATAACGATCTGTTTCCCGAGCTTTTTGCCAAGCGAATCGCCGACGATGCGCGCGGTAATGTCGGCAATTCCGCCGGGACCGAAGGGAATGACGAGACTGATCTCGCGGGTCGGATAGTCGTCCTCCTGCGCCGCGGCGGCCCCTGTCATCGCAAGTGTCAGAAGGCACGCGGGGATCAGTGATTTCATCAATGTTGGCATCCGCCGCGATAGCATATTCCGTTGGTGTTGTATGTTCATAGTCTCCTCCTCTTGATTGATGTCAGTCATGCAAGGCGAGCACGCACAGCCAAGGCATGAATGCCCAGTGCGTCTGGATTGATGTTTTCCTCGTGTTCGAGATGCGTCGCCCAGCGATCCACGATGTCCGGCTATCGCCAGTAGAGCCGCATCGGATTGTCCACGAGCAGCTTTTGCCGAAGCTCTTCGGTCGGCGCGATGCGTGGAATGATGTCCACCAGTGCTCCGTCGTCAGGCATATGGTTCGTCATGTTGGGGTGCGGCCAGTCGGTGCCCCACAGAACGCGGTCGGGGAAGCGCTCGACCAGTGTGCGCGCGAAGGGGATGACATCGTCGTAGTTCGGCGGACCCGATCGCGATAGCCGTTCCGGGCAACTCACCTTGCTGACCACATTCTCGTGCTCGGTCATGAGCCGGATAAACCTACCGAACTCCGGACCGTCGACCGGTTTCGCAACGTCGGGCCGGCCCATATGATCGACCACCACGGTTGTCGGCAGCGAGGTGAAGAAATCCCAACGCTCCTCCAGATCGGCCGCTTCGAAGTAGATCACCACCTGCCAGCCGAGCGGCGCGATGCGCTCGATGATCGTGCGGTAATAGGCGTCGGGCTTGGGATCGACGAGGCGGCGCACGAAGTTGAAGCGGACGCCGCGCACGCCGGCGTCATGCAGGTCCGTGAGTTCCTCGTCCGTCACCGTATCGCGCACTGTCGCGATGCCGCGGGCACGATCGCCGGCCGCCCGCAGCGCGTCAACCAGTGCGCGGTTGTCAGCGCCGTGACAGGTCGCCTGGACGATGACATTGCGTTCGAAGCCGAGAAAGTCGCGCAGCGCGGACAATTGCTCCTTGCCGGCATCGCACGGCGTGTATTTCCGCTCGGATGCATAGGGAAAGACATCACCGGGGCCGAAGACGTGGCAATGGGCGTCCACAGCGCCCGGAGGCGGTGCATAGGTCGGCTTGCTGGGCGCGGGATCGTAGCAGAGCCAGTCGGCATCCATCCGGAAATCGGCCATTACAGCCCCCTTGCGTTGAGCTGTGCATCGAGACGCGGATAGACGCGGCGGGCGTTGAGCTCGAAGACTTTTCGCTTGTCTTCGTCCGGAATCTGCAGCGCATCGACATAGCGCTTGGTGTCGTCGAAATAGTGGCCGGTCTGCGGATCGATCCCGCGCACGGCACCGACCATTTCCGAACCGAACAGGATATTCTCCACGTCGATCACCTCAAACAACAGGTCGATGCCGGGCTGGTGGTAGACGCAGGTATCGAAATAGACGTTCTTCATCACATGCTCGCTGAGGGGAGGGCGTTTCAGCATGTCGGAGAGGCCGCGATAACGGCCCCAGTGATAGGGGACTGCACCGCCGCCATGCGGGATGATGAAACGCAGTGTCGGAAAGTCGCGGAACAGGTCGCCCTCGATGAGCTGCATGAAGGCGATGGTGTCGGCGGCAATGTAGTAGGCACCGGTCGCGTGCATCGCGCAATTGCAGCTGCCCGAAACGTGGATCATCGCCGGAACATCGAGTTCCACCATCTTCTCGAAGAAGGGGTACCAGGCCCGGTCCGTCAGCGGCGGCGAATCGAACTTGCCGCCGGAGGGATCGGGGTTGAGATTGCAGCCGATGAAGCCGAGCTCGCTCACGCAGCGCTCCAGTTCGTCGATGGCGGTGGCAATCGAGATGCCCGGCGTTTGTGGTAGCTGGCAGACACCGGCAAAGCTCTCTGGATAAAGATCGACCACGCGTTTTATCAAGTCATTCGAGCGGCGCGCCCAGACCTTCGCCACCGCCTCGCCGCCGATATGCGGCGCCATGGCCGAGGCGCGAGGCGAGAAGATGGTCATATCGGCGCCGCGCTCACGCAGCAGGCGCAACTGGTTCGCCTCGATCGTCTCACGGATCTCGTCGTCGGAAATGTCCGGATAGGCAGGATCGATATCGCCTCCCGATTGGATGGCAGCCTCCTGGCGCGCTCGCCATTCGCCATGGGGCGCGGGAGCGGTGGTATAATGGCCGTGGCAGTCGATAATCATGGCTTCGAGGTTCCTGTGGCAGCAAGGATGGCGTCGGCCTTGGCGGTGAAGCCATCGGGCAGAGGGGAAAGATGAAGGGCGCCGAGCCGTTGCTGCCAGTCCGCGGTGGCGCTCGCCATCGTTCCCGCCAGGCCTAAATCGGCAGCTGTGACGGCGGACTCGCGCATTTCGGCAGCGCGGCGAAGTCCGTGTACAAGCATGCGGTCGAGATTGTAGTCGGCGCGGGTACGCCAGGGCCAGCCGGGGAAGCTGGCATCGAGTGACGCGAGAACCTCCTCTTCGACGCCTGCTGCGCGTGCCGACAGCAGGCACTCGGCGGTCAAAGCCTCGATCCCCTTGATCATGATGGAGCGGATCATCTTGATTGCGCTCGCTACGCCGACCCCACCATCGATAACCCGCCCCTTAAAGCCGAGCGCTGCGAGCAACCTCTCGCCCTCTTCGGCAAACGGACCGGATAGCAGCAAGGGGACGGCGAGCAATGCCGGGCGGACAGGTGCCATGACCGCGACATCCACATAGCGTCCACCGGCCGTCGAAATTACATCTGCTGCAGCCTGCTTGGTGGCCGGTGCGACGCTGTTGCAATCAAAGAAGAACGTGCCGGGCGAAATCCACCTTGCCACGTCCCTTGCGGCAGCAAGCGCCTGATCGGCGGTCACAACGCTGATGACCGCATCCGCTCCGTCAACGGCGTCGCTGGTTGCTTCGCAACCCACCACACCGAAGCGGCGGTAATCCTCGCGCTTGGGGTCAGCGGAAGACACGTCATCCGTCTTGATGTCGTAAGCGCGCAAGCCAAAAGATGGTGTGTCGCCCCAACCTTCGCAGAAGGCCTGTGCGGCCTCGCCGAAACCGATGAATGCGACTGTCTGGTGTTTGTTCATGCCCCCGTTCTAATGGACAATAGGCCGATCAGGCATATCGGAACGGTTGACGCTCCATTGCTTTTCCTGAAGTCCAGTCCGCACACACGGCGCGGAAAGTGTCCATGAAAGCCGTCTGAAGCTGCGTCGGGCGCCAGTCATCGCGTGTCGTAAGGCCGATTTGGCGACGCAATGACGGCCCTGTGCCAGCGATCTCGTGGAGCAGCCCAGCCCGTCGCTCGAACAGGAACTGGTCGCGCGACATCAGCGTCAGCCAGTCGTCCTCCAGCATCAGTCCGCGGACCACCAGAACAGAACCGCATTCGATCCGCAGCCGGGGCGGCTCCAGCCCCTGATCCGTGAACATTTCTTCCCACCTATGGCGCACCGGGGCGCCCGTCGTGGCAATGACCCACGGAAAATCCAATAGCCGTGAGAAGGGAAATCCCGGCTCCGTCAGCAGGGGATGGCCCGCACGACCGACGATCACCGGGTCATCGATGAACAAGGGCTCCTGAGCGATATCCTTTACCGGCGGTGGGTCGCGCATTGCCCCGATTAGGAGATCCATCTCGCCTTCACGCAGTCTCGCCAGCAATTCCGTATAGGGGCCTTCGATGACGTTGACCGATGCCACCGGATAGGTGCGGGCAAATCGGGCCAATGTCTGTGGCAGCAGGATTGCACGCGCCAGTGGCATGGTGCCGACGGTGACACGTCCGGCGCCTTCTGACCGAAGTGCATCCAGTTCGTCGAAGCCGGAATTCAGCTCCGATTGTGCCAAGTGCGCGAAACGCAGCAACAGAACGGCCGCCGGGGTCGGCTGAACGGTACGTCCCTGGCGGGTGAGAAGCGGCACGCCCAGCAACTGCTCCAGATCGCGGCTCGCCCGGTGCAAAGCGGGTTCCGAGAGGCCTGTTCGTTTGGAGGCAAGTGCAAAACTGCCCGCCTTGTCGACCGCGATCAGCGCCCGCAACTGTCCAAAGGTGATGCGCCGTTCGATATGGGGTAGCGGCGGCAAGCGGGCGCCGCGTCGCACGCTTTGCCCGCCGCGCGCCACGTAGGCAAGCGCGCGTTCAATGCGGGCTGTTATCAATCGCCCCGCCTCGGTGGCAATCACACCGCTTGGTTGGCGGTCGAACAGCAGATGGCCAAGTTGGGCCTCCACTTTGGCGACGGCCTGGGTTAGCGCCGGTTGCGACAGGTTCATAACCTGGGACGCGCTGCTGATGCTTCCCAGTCGTCCGGCAACGGCAACGGCTTCGAGGTGCCGCAGGTTGAGTTCTCTGTGCATAATCATGGCCACACTTCAGCATAGCTTATGGGGCGTGCGCAAATCCAGTTTGCTTTGCCGGCCAAAATTCCCCTTCCATAGATGCAATAGAATATGGATTGAGGATCAAACATGCCCGCAGTTGTCACGCAAATCGATCGCGCCGATACCGCCGTCATTGACGGCTTGGCAAAGGCCGGTGTTGCCACGGTCCACGAGGCGCAAGGACGCATTGGATTGCTAGGCAGCCGCTTGCGGCCGATCTACGCCGGTGCCCGTATCGCCGGTTCCGCGGTCACCGTCTCCGTGCCGCCCGGAGACAATTGGATGATGCACGTTGCCATTGAACAATTGAAAGATGGCGATATCCTGGTGGTCGCCCCTACCTCACCCTGCGAGGACGGTTATTTCGGTGATCTGCTCGCCACATCGGCGATGGCCCGAGGGTGCCGCGGCCTAATCATTGATGCCGGCGTGCGCGACGTGCGCGATCTCACCGCCATGGGATTCCCGGTCTGGTCAAAGGCAATCTCTGCACAGGGAACCGTCAAGGAGACACTCGGATCTGTCAACGTGCCGATTGTCTGTGCTGGAGAATTGGTCCAGGCTGGCGATGTCATTATTGCCGACGATGACGGCGTCTGCGTCGTCCGCCGCGCGGATGCCGCAGACGTCCTCGAACAGTCGCAGGCGCGCGAAGCCAAGGAAGCCGAGAAGCGCGAACGGCTGGCAAAGGGTGAACTCGGTCTTGATATTTACGCCATGCGCGAGCGCCTGACGGACAAGGGGCTGCGTTATGTCTAAAGCCGTGCGCGCCATGTGGATGCGGGGCGGAACGTCAAAGGGCGGTTTCTTCCTTGCCGATGACCTTCCCGCCGACATCGCCAAGCGGGATACCTTCTTGCTGCGTGCCTTCGGCTCTCCCGATCCACGCCAGATCGACGGCATGGGCGGCGCCGATCCGCTGGCTTCCAAGGTCGCTGTGGTCTCCCGCTCCTCACGGGAGGGCGTGGACGTCGATTATCTGTTTCTGCAGGTCTTCGTCGATCAGGCAATCGTCAGCGATGCGCAGAACTGCGGCAACATGCTGGCCGGCGTCGGTCCGTTTGCGATCGAGCGCGGGCTGGTCGCGGCGAAGAACGGCGAGACCCCGGTCGCGATCTTCATGGTCAATACCGGCAAGATGGCCATCGCGACGGTGTCGACGCCGGGCGGTGAGGTTACCTACGAGGGCGACACGCGGATCGACGGTGTTCCGGGAACGGCGGCTCCAATCCCGCTCGCCTTTGCAGACATCGCCGGGTCGAGCTGCGGCGCTCTGCTTCCCACGGGCAACCCGGTGGACGTGATCGAAGGTGTCGAGACGACACTGATCGACAACGGCATGCCCTGTGTGATCTTGCGGGCCAGCGATGTCGGGATCACCGGCTATGAGGATCGGGCGACGCTTGATGCCAATGCCGAACTGAAAGCGCGGATCGAGGCGATCCGTCTCAAGGCCGGGCCGTTGATGAACCTGGGCGATGTCGCCGAACAATCAGTCCCCAAGATGATGCTGCTCTCCGCCCCGAGGACCGGTGGAGCGATCAGTGTCCGCTCCTTCATTCCGCATCGCTGCCATGCGTCCATCGGCGTGCTTGGCGCGGTCAGCGTCGCCACTGCCTGCCTTATAAACGGCTCGCCGGCACAGGTGTTGGCCGCGATCCCCGACGGAGAATCCAAGATGCTCGAAGTCGAGCATCCGAGCGGCATGACCGGCTGCGTCATCGAGATGAACGGTCAGGGCGTGATCAAAGGAGCGGGCATGCTGCGTACTGCCCGGAAACTGTTCGACGGCACTTTGTTTGGCTGAGCAGCCGGGCAACAGGTCATTGGAAGCGTGACGTTTTTTGGGAGGGAATGGACATGACGTATATGGGAGTGAGCAAGACGATGACGTATTCAGGAGAGACGAAAAGACCAGCAAGTCGGTTCGGCATCTTGGGCCAGCTATGGTTTCAGGTGCTGGCAGGAACCTTGATCGGCATTCTGCTTGGACACTTCGCACCCGCCGCAGCGGTGGCAATGAAACCGTTCGGCGATGCCTTCATCAAAATGATCCGCATGATGATCGGGCCGATCATCTTCGTCACCGTTGTGCATGGTATCGCCGGCATGAACGACATGAAGAGCGTCGGGCGTGTCGCGCTGAAATCCCTCATCTATTTCGAGGCGATCACGATCTTGGCGCTGATCTTCGGACTGATCGCAGTCGATCTGTGGCGTCCGGGCGAGGGCATGAACATCGACGCTGCCGCAATCGATACCGCATCGATCAAGACCTATCTTGCGACTGCGCACGACCAGTCCATTTCCGGCTATTTCCTCGACATCATCCCGGACACCTTCGCCAGTGCACTGACGGAAGGACACGTTTTGCAGGTGCTCTTTATCTCTGTCCTGTTCGGTATCGCCGTCGCCGCCATCGGAGAGCGCGGACGCCCAGTGTTCCAGGTGATCGAAAGCGCCTCGCAAGGGTTCTTCAAGATCATTGGCTATATCATGTACTTCGCGCCGCTCGGCGCCTTCGGCGCAATTGCCTTTACCGTCGGTCAGTTCGGCACCGCCTCGCTCTGGTCGCTGGGCGAGTTGATCATCGAGTTCTTCGTCGTCTGCGCATTGTTCACAACAATCGTCCTCGGCAGCGTCGCCCATTGGTGCGGTGTCAGTCTGTGGCGGCTGCTAGGCTATCTCTGGGATGAAATCGTGATCGTCGCTGCGACCACGTCGACTGAAACGGTGCTGCCGCGCCTCATCCAGAAGATGCGCAAGGCCGGCTGTGAGGAAAGCGTGGTGGGCTTCGTCATCCCGGCCGGCTATTCGTTCAATCTCGACGGCACATGCCTCTATCTGACCACCGTTGCGGTCTTCCTGGCACAGGCGACGAACACACATCTGACCTTCTGGCATGAACTCGGCCTGATCGCGGTGCTGCTGCTCACCTCGAAGGGAGCGGCGGGCATCGCCGGAGCGGCGTTCGTTGTGCTGGCGGCAACCCTGAATACCACCGGAACCATCCCGGTCGCCAGCATCGCGCTGATCCTCGGAATTCACCGCATCCTCGCCGAGGGACTGACTTTTGTTAATCTGATCGGTAATGCGCTTGCCACCGTCGTGGTCGCAAAGTGGGAAGGCCAGCTCGACGAGAAGATGCTGGCTGAGACGATTGGCAATGCACGCGTCCGCGCCGAGCAGGGTATCGTGGTGGCTTGAGCCATCAACAGGGTGATATAAGAAGACGCACGGCCGACTGCGTTTCGAGAGATCGTGAGAATTCATCCGTAGGGAACGCCCTCATGAATTTTCACGGTTTACGCGAATCTCGCGACCGGCGTTTCAAAGCTCCATGTTAAAGTGTTCGTCCATTCGACGTCGCAGCAAGCGCGGTGCAGCAAATGAGAGTCATCCGCTATTGAGGCTTTCGGCTCTCGTGTACAGCTAGCAGCACCGGAAAGAGTAGGCGTGCTGCAATTCCACAACCCGCCGACGTGACAACGGAATTCGAGGAGGAACCCCTCGGCCTCAGTGCCATACCGACGGCGATCCGACTTGAAACCATAACATGCGAATGTTGAAGACGAGATTTCGAACTCCCAGCCTCCTCCCGGGGCACCTCGGCTGCCGTCGCACAGGTCTCGGCGGCAGCCACTTTTCTCAGGGGCATCGCAGTCTTGGCTTCTCCGAGACTTCAATGCTGGCGTCCGGTACCACACCTGCCGCCGACCTCGGCGCAACTCAGCGCGGTTTTTGTCATGAAGGAATGGATACTTTCGCCACTAACGAAGGCCGCCATGTCGACCCAGGGCAGGAGTTGCGCCTCTACGAAGAATAATGCCATCGATCTCGCGGAGTGGTGTTTAATCGATGCCAACCTTGAATAGCGCTGGGGGAAAATGACAGAGATGCTGATCCGATACGAAGCGCCTGATGATTTCGACGCGATCCACGATCTGACCTCGACCGCATTCAAGCCGATGCCATACAGCAACGGTACGGAAGCAGAGATCATCCGGAGACTTCGCGCGGCGGGCGATCTGACGATATCGTTGGTCGTCGAAGAGGGTGGCGAGATTCTAGGGCATGTCGCCTTTTCACCGGTGACGATTGACGGCGCGCATGGCGGTTGGTTCGGTCTCGGGCCGATATCGGTGAAGCCGGAGCGGCAACGGCAGGGCATCGGCATGGCGCTGATTACCAAGGGGCTCGAACTGCTGAACGCGATGGGTGCCAGCGGATGCGCGTTGATCGGCAATCCCGACATCTATAGCCGTGTCGGTTTCAGCAGCGATGGGCAACTGAAATATCTCGACCTCGATACGCGGCTCGTGCAGCGAATTGTTTTTCGCGGATCCCCGCCAGGCGGTACGTTGCAATTCGCCCCGGCATTTGAAGGCTAGAATAGTCCGTTCAACGGCCAAAGCTCCAAAGCCAATCTTACAGAGAAGGCGACGACATGTCCGAAACGGGCGCGCTGACTATTCGAACCGAGCGTCTTAGGCTCCGCATGCCCGAGATCGACGATTTCGCCGCCTATGCGCAGCTGATGGCGTCGCCGCGATCGGTTGGAATGGGCGGGCCGTTCGGTCTGCGGGCGGCCTGGGGGATGTTCTGTCACGACGTCGCCCTGTGGCAGCTTTTCGGGCATGGAGCGCTGATGATCGAGCTTGGCGAAACCGGCGAATGCATCGGTCAGGTGGGGATCAATCACGGACCGCTCTTTCCCGAGAAGGAACTCGGCTGGTTCGTCTATGAGGAATATGAGGGCAAGGGCTATGCCACCGAAGCAGCCTCGGCGCTGCGCGACTGGGCCTTTGCGGCACTCAAGCTACTGTCGCTCGTCAGTTATATCGCTCCCGGCAATGCTGCTTCCGCTGCCGTTGCGGAGCGGCTGGGCGCGCGCCTCGATCTCACAGCACCCCGGGATGACCCTAAGGATCTGGTCTATCGTCACTTGGCGCCCTGAACGGAGAACATTGAGGCGCACTGCGACTGGTTGCCGACGTCTCAGTCCCTACATGTCGATCAGTTAGGATGTCGAGCTCCGCAAGAGATGGGGATATCGGATGACAAGCGCGAAACGGGAACACTGGGACGAGGTCTACCGCACGAAATCTGCCGACAGTGTCAGCTGGTATCAGTCGACGCCCGGGCCTTCCTTGCAGGCGCTTGACGAGCTGCAACTGCCGGTCACGGCCTCGCTGATCGATGTGGGCGGCGGCGCATCAAATCTTGTCGACCGTCTTATTGAGCGCGGCTGGTCTGATCTCACCGTTCTCGACATCGCCGCCCCGGCGCTCGAGGTCGCCAAGGTGCGGCTGCAGGATAAAGCCGCCCGGATCGCCTGGGTGGTTGCCGACGTGACGGCATGGCAACCCGACCGCCATTACGATGTGTGGCATGACCGCGCCGTCTTTCACTTCCTGAGCGAGCCCGAGCAGCGGCTGGCCTATCGACGCGCGCTCGAAACCGGCACGGCGCCGGACAGTATCGTGATCATCGCGACCTTCGCGCCGGACGGGCCCGAACGATGCAGCGGCTTGCCGGTCCGGCGTTACGATGCGGCCGCGCTGGCGGCAGAATTCTCGCACACCTTCACGCTGGAGCGCGACTGGCGCGAAGAGCATACGACGCCCGGCGGCGGCCGGCAGTCTTTCCAGTGGTGTGTCCTGCGCAGGCGTTGAGATGCCGGCGGGAGGCCGCTACTTCGTTTCCCGGGACAAGCGGTCGAGGACGAAATCAGCGCGGTCGGCGACGGCGACTTTCGGCAACATGACGACCTCGTAGCCAAGCATCGGATAGATCGCGGCGAGCCTGTCGTATTCGGCGACCGCCTCATCGAAGCCATGGCGCCGCTCGGGGTCGTTGACATAGATTTCCGGCCATGGCGGGGTCAGAAAAACGCTGCTGTTATAGCGGTGAACAGCGCTCATTTTTTTGAGGACCGGTTCGCCGGTCAGGTGCTGAAGCGCTGCCGCCGCATCGATCAGCCCACGATCGAAAAACACCCAGCCGGTCTGTGCGCTCGCCGCCGCGTGGTCGGCCGTTGCCGTGTCGATCGCGCGGCGGGCGAAGGCCGCCATGTCGATCCAGGGCAGGGCTGTACCGTTTTCCTCGAGCTCCTGCCTGACGATCCGCCGCCCGGGCTCTTCGACGATTGCATGACCGCGACGGCCAAGCTCCGCCAGCAGCGTCGATTTTCCGCCGCCGGAACATCCGGAAATCAACACCAACCTGTTCATGTTCGGGCTGTCGTCGTCCGGCCGGCGCGCGCCAGTCCATGATCCACCAGCCGGTCGATGATCTCGGCATAGCCGACGCCGCTTGCCGCCATCGCCTTGGAATACATGCTGATATCAGTGAAACCGGGGATGGTGTTGATTTCATTGACGAGGAACCGCATGTCATCAGTCAGGAAGAAGTCGACGCGGGCCATGCCGTCGCAGCCGACGGCCCGGAAGGCTCGGGCGGCCACGTCGCGCATGGCCGCCTCGACCTCTTGCGGCAGCTCGGCCGGGACTTTCAGCGCCGCGCCCTTCTCGTCGATATATTTGGCATCATAACTGTAGAAGCCGTGGCTTTCCGCCGGCACGATCTCTCCCGGCCGTGAGACGAAGAGTTCTCCTGCCGTATCCTCCAGCACGCTGAATTCGATCTCGCGGCCGCGCACGAATTCTTCGGCAAGCAGCGTACGATCATGACGGAAGCCTTCGGCAAGGGCGGGCGCGAATTCCTGGCTGGCATGAACCTTGGCGACGCCGACCGACGATCCTTGCCGCGCCGGCTTGATGAAGAGCGGCAGGCCGAGCTCGCCTTCGAGGGCTGCCAGCGATGGTGCTGCGCCCTCATGGATCGTCACCGCGCGCGCCACCGGCAGGCCCGCGGCTCTCAGCAGACGTTTGGCGATGTCCTTGTCGAGCGCCGCGGCGGAGCCGAGGATGCCGCAGCCGACAAGCGGAACGCGGGCCACCTCCGCTACGCCCTGGACTGAGCCGTCTTCGCCATGCGGGCCGTGCAGCACCGGAAACAGGATATCGATCCTTGCCAACTCATGCGGCGCGCCATGGGCCGGCATTGCCAGCATCCGGCCCCGTCCGCCCGGCACGAGGCAGATTTCCGTTCCTGACGAAGGTGTGGCCAGCGTGTCGCCCTCAAAACTGCTCAGCAGCCATTGTCCATCGCGGGTGATGAAGATGGGCACGGCGTCGTATTTCTCGGGCTTGAGCGCTCCCATGACATTGGTTGCCGAGAGCACGGAGACCTCGTGCTCGGCCGAGCGGCCGCCGAAGAGCACGGCAATGCGCAGCCGGTTTGGGGAAGGGGTCATGAAAGCCTCCGAAACGATCTGGTGTTGAAAAGGTCAGGCGCTGACCGAAATGCCGCGCTTGGCGAAGAAGCGATCGAAGACGGCAGGCGGCAGCGTGACATCAGCCTGGCTCGCCGCGTCGTGGCCGGACGGGTTGTGGAAGCGGATTACCTCTTGCGAGGCCGCCGTTACCAGCACCAGATGCCCGCCCTTCGACGGTGGCTCGCGTTCCGGCCAGCGGATGCCCGAGTTCACCGATGCGATGAAAAAGCGCCGCTTCGACAGAAGCTCCGGAAGGGCCGATGTCTCGACGCCGGTCACCGTCTCCGCGCCAAGCCCGAAGTGTTCGGCGACGAATCGAACGAAGGGCGCGTAGATCAGCCCCTTGATCGAGGCGTCGATCTCGTCGACGACATAACCGCCGTGGCGAGTGCAGGCGCGAGCAAGCTCGAGGGTCGGGTGGATCTCGCCGCGCGCGGCAAGAATCATCTTCAGGCAGGCCATGCCGCAGACATTGACTGCCCAGCGCGCATATTCCTCGATCGTCGCGGCCCCCGATTGATGCCAGAGCGGGTCGCCGAGCAGGGCCTGTGGTCCCTCGGCAAGCACCGGCAGCGTCATGCCGGGTGTTTCCCATTGGCTGAAATAGGGCACGCCACTCTGCTGCATCCTGTCGATATCCCCGTGATTCACCTCATGAGATGGCTGGCAATCTTGGCTTTTTCGAGCCGATGCCCGCCTCCGAATCCGAGGGTAGGATGCGTTTTTCTGCAGGTCTACTTAATTAAAATAAGTATATAGATTAGAAAATATGGCTGATTGATACGATTGAAGGGAGCCGGATTTGGATTTTTTCCGATTGCGCACGCTTCGCGAGCTCTCACGCCGTGAGACGATGGCCGCGGTTGGCGATGCGCTCGGCATTTCGTCCTCGGCCGTTTCCCAGCAGATCGCCCAGTTGGAGGATGAAGTCGGAATTGCGCTGGTCGAGCGGCGTGGGCGAGGGGTGACGCTGACACCGGCCGGCCGGCGGCTGGTTGTGCATGCCGACCGGATATTCGCCGTTGTCGAGGAGGCCAAGACCGATATTGCCGAGCTGCAGAATATCGTCGCGGGGGACCTCGGGATCGCCGCTCAACCCTCGGCGGCGTCCTCCTTCATCCCGGCTGCGATGCGCCAACTGGCAAACGATCACCCGCATCTTGGCATGGTCATGACGACGATGGGACCTGCCGACGGGGTTGCAGCACTCAGATCCTGGCAGGCCGATATCGTCGTTGCCGACGACATCTCCTTCGATCCCCATACCTTGCAAGGCCCGTTCGATACGCTGTTCCTGTGCCGCGATCAGCTCTTCGTGCTGCTGCCCGCCGGCCACAGGCTGGAGAGCGAGCCCGTCATCGAACTCGGACAGTTGAGGGATGAACATTGGGCGCTCGACGTCGCCTCCAGCGCCTATTCCATGGCCATCCGCCAGGCCTGCCGCGATATCGGTTTCGAGCCTGTTATCAACGGCTTCAGCGACAGCTTCGAAGTGGTCTTCGCGCTTGTCGAGGCCGGCTGTTCGATTTCGGTGATGCCTGGACTGGCGCTTCGGGATTTCGGTGGATCGCTGGTCGTGAAGCCACTGTCGCCAGCCGTCTACCGCAACATCTATGCGATCACGCGGCACGGCGAGGGGCGCAATCCGAAGATTGCAGCGGTGCTTGATGCGTTGGTGACGGCCGTCGCGTGACGCCGCGTCGCGGGGTGTCTTTCGAGGCGCCGGCCTTTGGCTTACGCGTACAAGGATGCCGAGTGTCGGACGATGCCGCGCTCCATCCGCTGCCCCCTATCTCCCGCTCTCCGGCCAGGTCGGCTGACTGATGCTCTGCAGCAGCTCCGGTTCGACGCCGTCGATGCGGGCGATGACGGCTTTGGCCATTTCGCGGCCGGCTTGGCGCACGTCTTCCTGGGCGGTGATGATCTCGGGGCGGATCCAGTTGAGGATCGGCACCGATTGCTTGGAGACCATATCGAGGTCGCGGCCGAGCGCCTTGCCAGCGGCTTCAATGCCGGCATTGACGGCGATGGCTGCACTGCCGGCCGAACAGACGATGCCGTCCGGCGCATTGGCCGAGCGCATCATCACTTCGACGACGTCGCGGATGTCGGCGAGCGGGGCGTCGGTGTTGATGCGCAGCGGCACTTCCTCGGCGCCGTAATCGTGCAGGCCGGTCTGGAAGCCGATGCGGATATGGGCGTAGTAGGTGAGCTTGCTTGGCGGCTGCAGCAGGGCGATGCGGCGCCGGCCGCGCTTGACGAGCTTTTGCACCGCCTGATGGGCGAAGGCCTCGTTGTCGAAATCGTGGAAAGGGTGCGTGAGACCCGCATCGGTGCGCCCATGCGTGGCAAAGGGCATGCCGCGTTCGCTTAGCAGCCTGACGCGCGGATCGTCCGGCTCGATGCGCGAGATGATGACCCCGTCGGCCGAGCCGGTATCGAGGATATAGCGCACCGGCAGCATCGGGTCCTTGCTATGGGAATGCGGCGTGATGACGATATGATAGGGCGTTCCGGACAGTACCTCGGAGATACCGAAGACCATCTGGCTCGAGAAGCCCATGATCTCCTCGTCGATGCTGAGGACAAGGGCGATGACGTTGGTCTTGCCGGTGCGCAGGCGCACACCCGCCCTGTTCGGCTGGTAGCCCAGCTGGCGGGCGACCATGCGCACCCGCTCCTTGGTTTCCGCCCCAATGTCAGGCGCATCTTTCAGCGCGCGCGACACCGTGGTCACGCCAAGGCCGGTCATGAAGGCGATCGTCTTCAATGTCGGGCGCTCACGCGCTGCCGGCGTCGATGCCGTTTGCCCGAAATTTCCCTTGTTTTCCATCCCTTAGGCCTGCCTCGCGCGAATTGGTGTCGCTTATAGAGGCTTTTTCCAGCGCCGTAAGCCCGCCGCCTGCCAAAATCGCGCCTCCCTAAGGAATGCAATCTGTAACGATACAGTAGAAATGTCGAGTGCTTTTTCTTGTGTGCGCAGCAGCATTATAGCCATAGGTTGAATCGATGGTTTGTGGCTTGTTTTTCTGCAGTTGCGAAGGAGGTAATGCGAGAGGCGAGAATGTGCTATAAAATTTAATGTTTTCTATCAATGATATAAATCAATGACGCACATGCGAGAAAGCTTTGCTACATATCGATCCATGGAATGCATCGGTTCGGTGGAAAACAGGCAGAAGTAGCAATTTGGATGTTCGCGGAAAAATTTGCAGGCGGACAGTTGCGTGGAGAAATCGATTGATCTAAGTTTTTCCGGCAACGTTTCAGTGAGGGAGGAGAACTCATGAAAATCCGTATTATGGCAAGCCTGCTTGCCGCTTCGGTCGCGCTTCCGTTCGGCGCCGCCAACGCCACCGATCTCGAAGTCACCCATTGGTGGACTTCGGGCGGTGAATCCGCTGCCGTCGCCGAACTGGCCAAGGCATTCGACGCGACCGGCAACCACTGGGTCGACGGCGCTATCGCCGGTTCCGGCGGCACGGCCCGTCCGATCATGATCAGCCGCATCACCGGCGGCGACCCGATGGGCGCCACCCAGTTCAACCATGGCCGCCAGGCCGAGGAACTCGTTCAGGCCGGTCTGATGCGCGATCTGACCGACGTGGCGACCGCCGAGCACTGGAAGGACATCGTTCGTCCGTCGAGCCTGCTCGATTCCTGCACCATCGACGGCAAGATCTACTGCGCTCCGGTCAACATCCATTCCTGGCAGTGGTTGTGGCTTTCGAACGCCGCCTTCAAGAAGGCCGGCGTCGAAGTTCCGAAGAACTGGGACGAGTTCGTTGCCGCCGCTCCGGCGCTCGAAAAGGCCGGCATCATTCCGCTCGCCGTCGGCGGTCAGCCGTGGCAGGCGACTGGCGCCTTCGACGTGCTGATGGTTGCGGTCGCGGGCAAGGATACCTTCAACAAGGTCTTCAAGGACAAGGATGCGGAAGTTGCCGCCGGTCCTGAAATCGCCAAGGTGTTCAAGGCAGCCGACGATGCACGGCGCATGGCCAAAGGCAGCAACGTCCAGGACTGGAACCAGGCGACCAACCTCGTCATCACCGGCAAGGCCGGGGGCCAGATCATGGGTGACTGGGCGCAGGGTGAATTCGCGCTCGCCGGTCAGAAGGCCGGTACCGACTATACCTGCCTGCCGGGCCTCGGCGTGAACGAGATCATCTCGACCGGTGGCGACGCCTTCTACTTCCCGCTGCTGAAGGATGAGGAAAAGTCCAAGGCTCAGGCTGTGCTTGCCAAGACCCTGCTCGATCCCAAGACCCAGGTTGCCTTCAACCTGAAGAAGGGCTCGCTGCCGGTTCGCGGCGACGTCGATCTCGCCGCCGCCAACGACTGCATGAAGAAGGGTCTCGACATTCTGGCCAAGGGCAACGTGATCCAAGGCACCGACCAGCTGCTTTCGGCAGACAGCCAGAAGCAGAAGGAAGATCTCTTCTCCGAATTCTTCGCCAACCCATCGATGACGCCGGAAGACGCTCAGAAGCGTTTCGCCGGGATCATCGCTTCTGCTGACTGATCAGCAGATTCGCTGCCTTGCGATCCGGCTCTTGGTGAGCCGGATCGTTCCGGGCGATCGGTGATGGTCCGGTCCGCAGCGAGGTTTCTCCGGTATCTTCAGCAGGTTTCGGAGGTGGGGACGACAGGTGGCGCTTTGCTGTTCTGTCACGGGTCGCAGTCGCGATTTGAGGAGAAGTGTTCATGACGGGTCAAGCGAAAGCAGGCCGGCCAAACAAGTTACTGCGCAATCTGAATGCAAAGATTGCGTCCATCCCGATGATCCTGACAGCGCTGGTGATCTTTGTCGGCGGCACGTTCTGGACGGTGTTTTATTCCTTCACCAATTCCAAACTCCTTCCGCGGTTGAGCTTTGTCGGCATCGATCAGTACGAGCGCCTCTGGGCGGCACCCCGCTGGGTGACGGCGATCCAGAATCTGGCTGTCTATGGCATCCTCTCGCTGATCTTCAGCCTGGTCATCGGTTTCATGCTCGCCGCACTGATGGACCAGAAGATCCGTTTCGAAAACACCTTCCGCACCATCTTCCTCTATCCCTTTGCGCTGTCCTTCATCGTGACGGGCCTCGTGTGGCAATGGGTTCTGAATCCCGATTTCGGCATTCAGGCGGTGGTGCGCTCGGTCGGCTGGACGAGTTTCACCTTCAATCCGCTCTATACGCCTGAAATCGTCATCTACGGCATTCTGATCGCGGCGCTGTGGCAGGGAACGGGTCTCGTCATGTGCCTGATGCTTGCCGGCCTGCGTGGGATCGACGAGGACATCTGGAAAGCGGCGCGCGTGGACGGTATTCCGATGTGGAAGACCTATCTCTTCATCGTCATCCCGATGATGCGGCCGGTGTTCATCACGACGATCGTCATCATCGCCTCCGGCATCGTCAAGGTCTACGACCTTGTGGTCGCTCAGACGTCGGGCGGACCGGGTATTTCTTCGGAAGTGCCGGCGAAATATGTCTACGACTACATGTTCCAGGCGCAGAACCTGGGGCAGGGCTTTGCCGCCTCGACCATGATGCTCGTCACTGTCGCGATCATCATCGTTCCGTGGGCCTATCTGGAATTTGGTGGAGGGCGCAAGCGTGGCTAATATAGAAGCTCTCAACACCGTTGCTGCCGGCATCGACGCCGTTGCCCCGAAGCTTGGCGACGGCCCCAGCGGCCCGAGGCCGCGCCCGGCGCTGTCGGCGCGCAACATCATGCTCTACGGTACGCTGATCGTCGCAGCACTTTATTATCTGCTGCCGCTCTATGTGATGGTCGTGACGTCGCTGAAGGGCATGCCGGAAATCCGTCTCGGCAACATCTTCTCGCCGCCGATGGAGATCACCTTCGAGCCCTGGGTGAAGGCCTGGGCGCAGGCCTGCACCGGGCTCAACTGCGATGGCCTGTCGCGCGGCTTCTGGAATTCGGTGCGCATCACTGTGCCGTCGGTCATCATCTCGATCGCGATTGCCTCGGTGAATGGCTATGCGCTGGCCAACTGGCGCTTCCGGGGATCCGAGCTCTTCTTTTCGATCCTCATCATCGGGGCATTTATTCCCTATCAGGTGATGATCTATCCGATCGTCATTATCCTACGCGAAATCGGCATTTACGGCACGCTGAGCGGCCTCGTCATCGTGCATTCGATTTTCGGCATGCCGATTTTGACGCTGCTCTTCCGAAACTACTTCGTGTCGCTGCCGGAGGAGCTGTTCAAGGCGGCGCGCGTCGACGGGGCCGGTTTCTGGCAAATCTTCCTGAAGATCATGCTGCCGATGTCGCTGCCGATCTTCGTCGTCGCGATGATCCTGCAGGTGACCGGCATCTGGAACGACTTCCTGTTCGGCGTGGTCTTCACCCGTCCGGATACTTATCCGATGACCGTGCAGCTCAACAACATCGTCAATTCCGTCCAGGGCGTGAAGGAATACAACGTCAACATGGCGGCAACGATTCTCACGGGTCTCGTGCCGCTCATCGTCTACTTCGTGTCGGGACGGCTTTTCGTCCGCGGCATCGCCGCTGGCGCAGTGAAGGGTTGATCTCATGAATATGAATGCAAGCGTCTCCATCAAGGATCTGTCCCTGAACTTCGGTGCGGTGAGCGTGCTGAAGGATCTCAACCTCGATATCAACGACGGCGAATTCCTCGTGCTGCTCGGCTCGTCCGGCTGCGGCAAGTCGACCTTGCTGAATTGCATCGCCGGCCTGCTCGACGCCTCGGAAGGGCAGATCTTCATCAAGGGCAAGAACGTTACCTGGGAAGAGCCGAAGGATCGCGGCATCGGCATGGTGTTCCAGTCCTATGCGCTCTATCCGCAGATGACCGTCGAGAAGAACCTGTCCTTCGGTCTTCGCGTCGCCAAGGTGCCACAGGCCGAGATCGACAAGCGCGTGGCGCGCGCCTCCGAAATCCTGCAGATCCAGCCGCTTTTGAAACGCAAGCCGGCCGAGCTTTCCGGCGGCCAGCGCCAGCGCGTGGCGATCGGCCGGGCGCTGGTGCGCGATGTCGACGTCTTCCTGTTCGACGAGCCGCTGTCCAACCTCGACGCCAAGCTCCGCTCGGAGCTGCGTGTCGAGATCAAGCGCCTGCACCAGTCGCTGAAGAACACGATGATCTACGTCACCCACGACCAGATCGAGGCGCTGACGCTTGCCGATCGCATCGCCATCATGAAGAGCGGCATCATCCAGCAGCTCGACGATCCGACGACGATCTACAACAGGCCGCGCAATCTCTTCGTCGCCGGCTTCATCGGCTCGCCTTCGATGAATTTCCTGCACGGCGAGCTGGTCAAGTCAGGCGACGGCATTGCCTTTTCTGCCAACGGCGTCATTTTCTCGCTCGCGGCTTACGACGCCAACGAGACGCTGCAGCCCGGCCGCAAGGTGGTGCTCGGCGTCCGTCCCGAACACATCAAGGTCAACGAGAATGCCGGCGGCGAAGAACATGACGCCACCGTCGATATCGAGGAGCCGATGGGCGCGGACAATCTGCTGTGGCTGAAACATGCCGGTCACACGATGTCGGTACGCGTCAACGGCGCGCGCCGCTTCAATGTCGGCGCCAAGGTGAAGCTCAGTTTCGACATGACGGTCGCCTCGGTCTTCGATGCGGAAACCGAGCTGCGTCTCTAGAGAACAATGCGGGCGGGGCCGAAATGGCGCCGCCCTATCTCCAATCGGCCGTCAGGCCAGCCAAATTCGGCCGCGGTCCGGCTTGTCCGGCGATCCCCAGGAGCGGTCCGATCGGGATACTACTAATGACATCCTTGCCGAAGAACGGTTTCAACATCGACCTTTCCGGTTCGTGGCAGCTTGCCTCCGTCGATGGCGAGATCCGCACTGCGATCATTCTGCCGGGCGACGTGCACACCGCGCTCCATCGCGCAAGCCTGATCCCCGATCCCTATTTCGGCCGCAACGAGGAAAAGGTGCAATGGGTCGCCGAGCGCGAATGGGCGGTCGAGCGCAGCTTCACGCTTCAGGAGGTCGAGGGCGACTGGTATCTCGATATCGATTATCTCGACACGGTCGCCAGCGTTCACGTCAACGGCTTCCTGGCGCTTGAGGCCGACAACAGTTTCCGCCGCTACCGGCCTGATGTCTCCAGCATGCTGAAAGCAGGCGACAACAGCATCCGCATCGTCTTTGCCTCCAGCGTCGCCGTCGCTGCTGCGCGGCAGAAGCAGCAGCCCTTCTACATTCCCTACAGCACCGGCAATTCGCCGATCCCCGACGGCAACATGCTGCGCAAGCCGCAATGCCATTTCGGCTGGGACTGGAACATCGCCATTGCGCCGCTCGGCCTTTACGGCACGATCGCGCTGAAAAAGCTCGAGACCGCGCGCATCGAGCATGTGGTCACCCGTCAGACCCACAACAATGACGGCTCGGTCGATCTCAAAGTGACGGCGACGCTGTTTTCCAAGGGGCCGAGCATTGCCCAGGTCTATTTCGAACTCGACGGCGAGCGCGTGCGCCTGGATGTCGGCGTCAACGGCGAGAGCCATGTCAACCACCTCTTCCATATCGACAATCCGCGCCTCTGGTGGCCTTCCGGCAGCGGCGAGCAGGCGCTCTACAGGCTGTCGGTCGAAACGTCGACGGATGAGGTGATCAAGCAGATCGGCCTTCGCACCGTCGAACTGATCACCACGCCGGATGCATCAGGCAGTCGCTTCGCTTTCAAGGTCAACGGCCATGAGATCTTCTGCCGCGGCGCCAACTGGATCCCGGCCGACGCGCTGTTTTCGCTGTCTTCGCCTGAGAAGACCGAGGATCTGCTGCAATCGGCCAAAGCCGCCAACATGAACATGATCCGCGTCTGGGGCGGCGGCTTCTACGAGCAGGATCATTTCTATGATCTCTGCGACCGGCTGGGTCTCATGGTCTGGCAGGACTTCATGTTCGCCTGCAACCTCTATCCCTCGACCGAGGACTTCCTCGACAATGTGACGATCGAGGTCGATTACCAGGTGCGCCGGCTCTCCTCGCATCCGTCGATCGTGCTCTGGTGCGGTGATAACGAGCTGGTGGGCGCACTCACCTGGTTCGAGGAATCCCGCAAGGATCGCGACCGCTATCTCGTCTCCTACGATCGCCTCAACCGCACCATCGAGCAAGCGGTGAAGAAGGCGCTGCCCGGCGCGCTCTGGTGGCCGTCGAGCCCGGCCTCCGGCTATCTCGATTTCGGCGATGCCTGGCATGCCGACGGATCCGGCGACATGCATTACTGGTCGGTCTGGCACGAGAACAAGTCGTTCGACAATTACCGTTCGGTGCGTCCGCGCTTCTGCTCGGAATTCGGCTTCCAGTCCTATACGTCGCTGCCGGTAATCAAGACCTATGCCGAGGAGAAGGACATGAACGTCGCTTCCCCGGTGATGGAGCTGCACCAGAAGAATGCCGGCGGCAATGAGCGCATCGCCGGCACGATGTTCCGCTATTTCCGCTTCCCCAAGGATTTTCCGAACTTCGTCTATCTCTCACAGATCCAGCAGGGACTCGCCATCAAGACGGCAGTGGAATACTGGCGGTCGCTCAAACCCCATTGCATGGGCACGATCTACTGGCAGCTCAATGACACCTGGCCGGTCGCCTCCTGGTCGAGCCTCGATTATGGCGGCCGCTGGAAGGCGATGCACTATCTCGTCAAGCGCTTCTTCCAGCCTGTCGCGGTCGCCGCCATTCCTTCCGACGACGGAAAGACGATCCGCTTCTCGCTGGTCAACGACACGCTTGCCGATGTCAGCATCGACCTTTCGATCTCGCTGCTGACGATGAAGGGCGAACGGCGGCACCTCAAGGACGTGCAGGCCATGTGCTCGCCGGATGCGGCGGTGACGGCCACGAGCATCGACGTCTCCGACATTCCCGACGGAACGCTGCTGGCCTGGCATTTCACCGCGTCTAACGGCACGGGCGGCGAGGGGCACTATGTCAACGGCACCTACAAGGCGCTGGAGCTGGAGCCCGCGGGGCTTACCGTCACCCACGAATATGTCGAGGGGAATGGTTCGGTCGACATCAACGTCACCGCTGGAGGACTTGCGCTCTTCGTGATGATCGAGACCGAGACGGACGGCAAATATTCCGACAACGCCTTCGACCTTGCGGCCGGCGAGAGCCGCCGCATCACCTTTACCCCGGCACGGCCGCTTGATCGCGGCGCGCTTCCGGCGTTCCGGTTCTACGACCTGCATTCCTGCCAGTCGGCGGATTGATCTTGCAAGAATGGGCACGAGGCCCAAGGAGAACATGATGACGAAACTCAGCTATCAGCTTTATAGCGCCCGCAACTTCCAGCCCTATTCTGTGATTTTCGAAAAGCTCGGCAAGGCGGGCTATGCCGAAGTCGAAGGCTTCGGCGGCATTTACGCCGATCTCGACGATGCCGGGCTGAACAGCCTTCGCGCCGACCTCGACAAGAATGGCCTGGTCATGGCGACCGGCCATTTCAGCCCAGACTTCCTGGAGAAGGACGTTCAGAAGTCGCTGAACATTGCCAAGATCCTCGGCATGGATTCGATCTATGCGCCGCATCTGGCAGCTGACCAGCGGCCGTCAGACGCCGCCGGCTGGGTCGCCTTCGGCAAGCGCCTGCAGGAAATGAGCAAACCCTACAAGGATGCCGGTTACGAATTCGGCTGGCACAATCATGACTTCGAGTTCTTCAAGCTGCAGGACGGTTCGCGGCCCATCGAGCGCATCTTCGAAGGCGCACCCGATATTTCCTGGGAGGCCGATATCGCCTGGGTCATCCGCGGCGGTGCCGATCCCTTCGCCTGGGTCGAAAAGCTCGGACCGCGCATCACCGCCGTGCACGTCAAGGACATCGCGCCGGCGGGCGAAGCGACGGATGAGGACGGCTGGGCCGATGTCGGGCATGGCAAGGTCGAGTGGGCGAAGCTGATCACGGCGCTGCGTGCCACAAGGGCGAAACACTTCGTCGTAGAACATGACAACCCCAAGGATATCGACCGCAACATCAGCCGCTCGATTGCATCCTTTCAGACTTATTGAGGCACATCATGACCAGGGAACTTGGCGTCGGCATCATTGGATGCGGCAACATCTCCACCACCTACTTTTCACTGGCACCGCTCTTCAAGGGGCTGAAGGTGCTGGCCTGCGCCGATATCAACGTGCAGGCCGCCGAGGCGCGCGCCAAGGAATACGGCGTCAAGGCGCAGACGATCGACGCGCTTCTCGCCAATGACGAGATCGACGTCGTCGTCAACCTGACGATCCCGGATGCTCATTTCCGGGTGTCGAAGGCGATCCTCGAGGCTGGGAAACACGTCTATTCGGAAAAGCCCCTAGTGCTTTCGCTCGAAGAGGGCGAGGAGCTTCGGCGCATCGCCAAGGAGAAGAAGCTTGCCGTCGGCTGCGCGCCCGACACCTTCCTCGGCGGCGCCCACCAACTCGCCCGCAAGTTCATCGACGACGGCGGCATCGGCCGGGTGACTTCGGGCGCCTGCTACGTCATGAGCCCCGGCATGGAGATGTGGCATCCGAACCCGGATTTCTTCTTTCTGCCGGGCGGCGGCCCGATCCTTGATCTCGGCCCCTATTACATCGCCAATCTGATCAATCTGATCGGCCCGGTGAAACGCGTCGGCGGCATGACCTCGATGGCGTCGCCGACCCGCACGATCACCAGCGAGCCGCGCAATGGCGAGATCATCCCGGTCAAGACCCCGACGACGATCCAGGCGCTGCTCGAATTCGTCAACGGCGCCACGGTGACGCTGACGGCGAGCTGGGACGTGTGGTCTCACCGCCATGCCAATATGGAGCTCTACGGCACCGATGGCTCGCTCTACGTACCGGACCCGAACTTCTTCGGCGGCGTCGTCGAGGCCAGCGGCCGCGACAAGGACATCAAGCCGCTGGAGGCTTGGGAGCATCCGTTCGGCAAGATCAACCAGGAAAACCCGAACGGCGCGCGCGCCAACTACCGCACCGCCGGCCTTGCCGACATGGTGTCGGCGCTGATCGAAGGGCGCGATGCGCGCTGCTCGCTCGACCGCACGCTGCACGGCGTCGACGTCATGACCTCGATCCTGAAATCGGGCGAGGAGGGCCGTTTCATCGACCTGACGACAACCTGCACGCAGCCGGCCGCCCTCGGTATCGAAGAAGCACAGGCGCTCTTGAAGTAGGTCTGCGAAGCTCTATTGTCGGCGCGGGCGATAGGCCCGCGCCTTTTTACTTCGATCGTTTGTTACGCGCGATTCCTGGGAAAAAGGCTGCATACTTTTCCAGGAATTGCTTTTAAAGGATTGGGATCATGAGCTGGCAACCAGCCGCAGACCGCTATTCGAAAATGAAATATAACCGCACGGGCCGTTCCGGCCTGAAGCTGCCGGCCGTCTCGCTCGGCCTCTGGCACAATTTCGGCGGCGACACGTCGCACGACCGCAAGATCGATATGTGCCGCACGGCCTTCGACCTCGGCATCACCCATTTCGACCTCGCCAACAATTACGGCCCGCCGCCCGGCAGCGCCGAGACCGCCTTCGGCGAGATCCTGCGCACCGAATTTGCCGGGCTTCGTGACGAGCTGATCATTTCGTCGAAGGCCGGTTATGACATGTGGCCCGGACCCTATGGCGAATGGGGCAGCCGAAAGTACCTGATCGCCTCCTGCGACCAGAGCCTGAAGCGCATGGGCCTCGACTATGTAGACATCTTCTATTCGCATCGCTTCGATCCGGAGACGCCGCTGGAAGAGACCTGCGGCGCGCTCGACCATATCGTGCGCTCCGGCCGGGCGCTCTATGTCGGCATTTCCTCCTATAATTCGCAGCGCTCGCGCGAAGCCGCAAAGATCCTGCAGGAGCTTGGCACGCCGTGCCTGATCCACCAGCCGAGCTATTCGATGCTCAACCGCTGGGTCGAGGACGACAAGCTGCTCGATACGCTGGATGAGGTCGGCATGGGTTCGATCGTCTTCTCGCCGCTTGCCCAGGGCATGCTGTCGACGAAATATCTCGGCGGCATTCCGGAAGACAGCCGCGCGGCGCAGAACCACTTCCTCAAGCGCGATTTCATCCGCCCTTCGATCATCGACAATATCCGCAAGCTCAACGGGATCGCCGAAAAGCGCGGCCAGACGCTGGCGCAGATGGCGATCGCCTGGGTGCTGCGCGGCGGCCGCGTGACCTCGGCGCTGATCGGCGCCAGCCGCTCCTCGCAGATCGTCGATTGCGTCAAGGCGCTCGACAATCTCGAATTCACCGTAGAGGAACTTGCCGAGATCGACGTCTACGCCCGCGAGGCCGACATCAACCTCTGGGCCAAGTCGGCCGAACGCGCATAAATCAAGCCGGGCCCGGGGAGGAAACTCTTCCGGGCTCTTTTCTACTATGATCTGATGTACGTGCAGCAAATAGCACCGATGCTCGGAGGAGACCGTCCATGATCCGCAATCCCATCCTGCCGGGGTTCAACCCCGATCCGTCGATCTGCCGCGTCGGCGCGGATTATTACATCGCCACCTCGACCTTCGAATGGTATCCCGGCGTGCAGATCCACCATTCGCGCGACCTGGTAAACTGGACGCTGGTGCGCCGGCCGTTGGAACGCAGGTCGCAGCTCGACATGCGCGGCAATCCCGATAGCTGCGGCATCTGGGCGCCGTGTCTTTCCTATGCCGACGGGCAGTTCTGGCTTGTTTATACCGACGTCAAGCGCTTCGACGGCAGCTTCAAGGACGCGCCGAACTACATCGTCACCGCACCTTCGATCGAGGCCGAATGGTCCGACCCCGTCTATGTCAATTCCTCAGGCTTCGATCCCTCGCTGTTTCACGACGATGACGGCCGCAAGTGGTTCATCAACATGCAGTGGAACCATCGCACCGAAAGCTACGGCGGCTCGCCGAAATCGCCGGCCTTCGACGGTATCCTGCTGCAGGAATGGGATCCGGCGACAAAGGCGTTGAAGGGGCCGATCAAGAACATCTTCGCCGGCAGCCCACTCGGCCTCGTCGAAGGCCCGCATCTCTTCAAACGCAACGGCTGGTATTATCTGACGACCGCCGAGGGCGGCACCGGCTACGACCACGCCGTCACCATGGCGCGGTCCCGCGATATTGACGGACCCTATGAGATGCATCCGAACATGCATCTGATCACCTCCAAGGACCACCCGGGCGCGGTGCTGCAGCGGGCAGGGCACGGGCAGTATGTCGAGACGCCCGACGGCGAGGCCTACCACACCCATCTCTGCGGCCGGCCGTTGCCGCCGAAGCGGCGCTGCACACTGGGGCGAGAGACAAGCCTGCAGAAATGCGTCTGGCGCGACGATGACTGGCTTTATCTCGAAAATGGCACCAGCGTACCTGATGTCGATGTACCCGGTCTCTTCGGCGCGACGCCTGTGGAAAAGCCGATGCGCAGCGAATACAGCTTCGACGGCGGCACGCTGCCTGGCGATTTTCAGTGGCTGCGCACGCCCGAGCCCGAGCGCATCTTCAACCTGACGGATCGTCCCGGCCATTTGCGCCTGATTGCGCGCGAAAGCATCGGTTCCTGGTTCGAACAGTCGCTGATCGCCCGCCGGCAGGAACACCACAGTTTCCGCGCCGAGACCGTGATCGAGTTCTCGCCCGACACCTATCAGCAGGTGGCGGGGCTGACGCATTACTACAACCGGCACAAGTTCCACGCCGTTGCCGTGACGCTGCACGAAACACTCGGCCGCTGCGTGACGATCCTCTCCTGCAACGGCGACTACCCGAACGGACGGCTGAGTTTTCCCGCCGACAGCGGCGTTTCGATTGCTGCCGAGGGCCGCGTCCAGCTCGCCATGGAAATCCGCGAGAACGACCTGCAGTTCTTCTGGCAGACCGAAGGCAAGGGCGCATGGCAGCCGATCGGCCCGGTCCTCGACGCCGGTGTGATTTCAGACGAGGGCGGACGCGGCGAACATGGCTCCTTCACCGGTGCTTTCGCCGGCGTATTTGCCTTCGATACGTCAGGCCGGGCGAAGAGTGCTGATTTCGACTGGTTTGTTTATGACGAGTTGTAAGGGCGAGCGACGATAGGACCGAATGCGCCGATCTCCAGCGAGGGGCAACAACGGGCAACCCACAAAAAGAAAGCCGGCGCAGGGCCGGCTTAAGACGAACACGGCTGGACAGGGATACTGGCCGGTTCCAAGCACTTCGTAACTGAACAATAACTTTCACTACATGCCGAGGCAGCCAAAAAGGGGCGCAACGAGAACGCCCGGAGACGGCTCCGCAAAGGGATGGGCGGCGGGGGCGGATGCCGGTGCTGGCCTCGGCTCTCTTATCGGGCATGAATATCACCGGATGATGACATCTGAGCCCGGCCGCTGCCTTTCTTTTCGCGAGGGGCGGTTCATCGCGAAGCCCGATGCCAACTAACCCCGCCCGCGCCAGCGGGCTGTCCGCGCCAGCGGATTGACAATGTCAGCGAGCGCCCTGTGTTAGTGGGCGCCTACGCTAACGGGCCAACTATGTTAGCAGTGCGCGAATGCAGTGTTCAGCGCTTAAGGATGTTAAAGCGTTACAAAGGGACTATATAGCGGCCGAGTAACTTCCGAGAATCCTCAAGAGTTCCGCATGGCCCCCATCATTTCCGTTCAGAACCTCACCAAGACCTACGCCAATGGGTTCGAGGCCCTGAAGGGCATCAATCTCGACGTCGAAAAGGGTGAGATCCTGGCGCTGCTCGGGCCAAACGGCGCGGGCAAGACGACGCTGATCTCGATTATCTGCGGCATCGCCAATCCGAGCGGCGGCCGGGTGTTGGTCGCCGGCCACGACGTCGTGAAGGATTTTCGCGCCACCCGCGGAATGATCGGGCTGGTGCCGCAGGAACTGACCACCGATCAGTTCGAGACGGTGTTCAATACCGTCAGCTTTTCGCGCGGTCTGCACGGCAAGAAAGCCAATCCTGCTCATATCGAGAGAGTGCTGCGCGCACTCTCGCTCTGGGACAAGAAGGACAATATGCTGCGCCAGCTCTCCGGCGGCATGAAGCGGCGAGTGCTGATCGCCAAGGCTCTCTCGCATGAGCCGGATATTCTTTTCCTCGACGAGCCGACCGCCGGCGTCGACGTGACGCTGCGCAAGGACATGTGGCATGTCGTCGAAGAGCTTCGGGCCTCCGGCGTCACCATCATCCTGACCACGCATTATATCGAAGAGGCCGAGGAAATTGCCGACCGCGTCGGCGTCATCAACGGCGGCGAATTGCTGCTCGTCGAGGACAAGGCGGCGCTGATGGCCAAGCTCGGTCGTAAGCAGCTCATCCTCGATCTCACTGAACCGCTCGACCGGCTGCCGGATTGTTTTGCCGGCAATGGATTGACGCTGGAGGCTGACGGCAACCGGCTGACTTATGATTTCGACACTGACAACGAGCAGGAAAGTATTGCGGCACTGCTGACCCGGCTCGGCGAGAACAATATCCATTTCAAGGATCTCTCGACGCGGCAAAGCTCGCTTGAGGACATCTTCGTGGCGCTGGTGGGAGCGGACAAATGAACGTCGAAGCCGTCAAATCGATCTATTTCTTCGAGATGGCGCGCACGCGCCGCACCCTGTTGCAGAGCGTCATCTCGCCCGTGATCTCGACATCTCTTTATTTCATCGTCTTCGGCGCCGCGGTCGGCTCGCGCATCCAGGAGGTGGAGGGCGTGTCCTACGGCGCCTTCATCACCCCCGGCTTGATCATGCTGACGTTGCTCGGCCAGTGCATCAGCAACGGCTCCTTCGGCATCTATTTCCCGAAATTCACCGGCACGATCTACGAGGTGCTTTCGGCGCCGGTGGCGATGACCGAGATTTTGCTCGGATATGTCGGGGCGGCGGCAACCAAGGGAATGATTATCGGCTTCATTATCCTCCTGACCGCCAATCTTTTCGTCGACGTCAGGATCGAGCATCCCTTCATGATGATTCTGTTCTTCCTACTGACGGCGATCACCTTCAGCCTGTTCGGCTTCATGATCGGCATCTGGGCCGGCAATTTCGAACAGCTGAACCTTATTCCCATGCTGGTCGTGCCGCCGCTCACCTTCCTCGGCGGCAGCTTCTATTCGGTCAGCATGCTGCCGCCTTTCTGGCAGGCGGTCAGCCACCTCAACCCGGTGCTCTATCTCGTCAGCGGTTTCCGCTGGAGCTTTTACGGGATCGCCGATGTCAATCCGGCGATCAGCCTGGCGATGATCACGGTCTTCCTGGGCATCTGCTTGGGAACGCTCGCCTGGATATTCAAGACGGGGTATCGGCTGCGCAACTGACCGTTTTCCTGAATGACATCATCGGATTTTCCGATGATGTTATCGATTTCTTCCGTTTTTCTTCCGTTTTGGCCTGGGGCATCTGCTGGTCAGCCAAGAAGGAGACGGCAGATGACGGATATCAGGATCGAAGGCGCGAAGATCATTATTGTTGGCGGCAGTTCCGGCATGGGACTGGCGCTTGCTGCACGCTTACTTGAGGAGGGAGCGTCGGTGACGATCGCGGGACGTAGCGCCGACAGGCTTGCGGCGGCGCGGCGCGATCTCGGCGATCACCCTGGATTGGCGACGCTTGCCGTCGATATATCGCGAGAGGAAGAGGTAGCGGCGCTTTTCCGCAATAGCGATCCCGTTGACCATATCGTCAGCACCGCCGCTGACATCGAAGGCGCCTACCAGTTGCTGCCGTCGATCGAACTTGCGGCGGCACAACGTGTGGTCGAGAGCAAGTTCTATGGGCCGTTGCTGCTGGCGAAATACGGTGCGCCCCTCCTGCCGCTATCAGGATCGATTACTTATACATCGGGCGTTGCGGCCTATCGGCCGGCGGCGCGGGGATCGGTCGTCGCAGCGGTTAACGCTGCGCTCGAAGGCCTGGTCAGGGCGTTGGCGATCGAGCTGGCGCCGATCCGCGTCAACGCCGTGTCGCCGGGATGGGTGGACACGCCGATTTGGAGCTTGGTTGCCGGCGACGCCAAGCAGGCGACGCTTGAGGCCATGGCACAACGCCTGCCAGCCGGGCGTGTCGGCAGGCCCGCGGATATTGCCGATGCGATCCGCTTCCTGATCGGCAACGGCTTCACCACAGGCACTATCCTGCACGTTGAAGGCGGACATCGGCTGGTTTGAGGGGCTGAAGGTTGTCGGACGCTGATGACAGCAAGAGAGAAAGCGCCGGCGGCTGAACGCGCCGGCGGCGCCACACCATGATCAGCGAAGCGGCAGGTGGATTGCCCGGCCATGGCAGTTCGACGACGTCGTCGCGTGTTGCCGCATGGCCGAGCGCAAGGCGTGGCACAAGGCCGTAACCAGTGCCGGATGCAACGAGTCGGATGATCGTGGCGATGCTGTCGGCCTCAGTGACGATCGGTGGCGTGGCGATGCCGGCGTCGGCAAAGGCGGTCTCGAACAGGTGACGGTAGACGCAGCCGGTTTCGGTGGCGACGAAGGGCGCGTTCTTCAGTGCGGCGAGGCTTGCGGGTGGTCGGGCTTGCAAATCGCGGCCGGCAATCAGCGCCAACTGTTCGCTGCAGATGCGGCGCGTCAAGAAGCGTTCGTCCTGATGCCCGCGATCGAAGGTGAAGGCGACATCGATCGAGCCCTGCTGCAACTGCGCAACCAATTCGCCGCTGCCGCCGACCTTGAGCTTGAGGCCGACGTCTGGGTTCTTCTTGCGAAAGAGTGATAGCCACGGCGCCAGCCTTTCGGCGGCGATGGTTTCGAGCGTACCCAAGGTGATGGACTGTCCAGCGCTGCCGGCTGCAGCACTGACGGCGGCCTTCGCCTCGTCGTTCAGCGCCAATATCTCTTCGGCATAGGCCTTGAGGACCGCGCCCGCCGGTGTCGGGACCACGCCCTGCCGCGAGCGGAGGAAGAGCTCTGCGCCCAATTCCTCTTCCAGAGCCTGTATCTGGTCGCTGAGGCTCGACTGAGCGAGATTGACCTCGGCGGCGGCGCGCGTCAGATTTTCGTGCCGGATCACCGCAAGGAATGTCTTCAATTGTCGCAGGTTCATGTTGGCTCCGTACGACGCGTGGAGGCGCCTTGACGCAGGATATCAACAAAGCAGAACGTGCTGCAATGCAGGTGCATTTGGCGACGAAGGCTTGTCTTTCCTGCTGCGTGTTGCGCCCGCTTCATCTCAGGCGCTGCTGACGAGCAGAGCGCCTGAGATGATCAGGACGGTACCGGCGGCGAGCCTCATTATGTTGACCTCGGAGGCTTCACCGAGAATGACGGCGCCGATTGCCAGCGTCACCAGCACGTTGCAGCTCCAGATCGGAGCGAGTTTCGAAACCGGGACGCCATAAGCAAAAAGCGCAAAGCTGATGAGGCCGGTGCCGACGGCGAAGCAGGCGCCCGCGATGGCGGCAAAACCGAGACCCTCGGCGGTCCAGGGGGCAGGGCGCCAGATCAGCGCGGCGAGCAGACCGGCGAGCGCGCAGACAGCGCCGAAGGCGATCAGATAGATGGCGGAGCCGGTAGCTGATGTGGCGCTCTGTTTCTGGAAGATGGCAGTGATGCCCCAGAAGAAAGCCGGCAGAACGCCGCCGATGACGATCGGCCAAAGTGAATTCATCGCGAAACTCCTGTCGCACCCATGGATTAAGGCCTCGCCCAAGGCGAAGGCCGGTCGAACATGCGGTGCCACCAGACTACAGCGCCGCGCGTCTTTCAGACGCGCAAAGGACGCTGTAGCACTTTGAATTGCTGCATAATTCCTGAAATCGATTCCGATTTCAGGAATTATGCACGGGAAGTTTCTTTTTGCTCTTTGTGGTCTTGTTGTTGCGCTTGAAGCTGACAGATCCGAACGCTGCCGTAAAGCCGCTCCGCCCGTCAAAAAGCGGCGCATTGACGGAGTGCGAATTACTCTCTAGCTGTAGCGGCCATGAAGATCGCAATGGTTCTTGTCGTGGTGATAGAGCGCATGGGCAGGATGGTGTAACCATCCGGCAAACAGCCCCATGCGCGGAAATCGAGCTCCTGACGGGGCTTTTTTTATGCCCTGAATTTGGGCTGCGCCTCGTCAGATTTCCCCCGACATCTCGCTGACAAGACGGGCAAGACCATGACTCGCGACAATGCTGTTCAGAACTCCAGCAGCCGCATGACCGACACGACGGTTGCGACATCGACCGCGGCGGCGCCCCGGCGCACGATCCTCCTCCTGCTCACGGCGCTCTCGGTATTGCCGGTGAACATATATCTGCCGGCGCTGCCGAACATCGCAGCCACGTTCCAAGCCGATTTCGCGCTCGTCAATCTGTCGGTTGCGGGCTATGCGATCGTCAACGCCCTGACGGAGATCGTCGCAGGCGCAATGTCGGATCGATATGGGCGCAGACCGGTCGCACTGGTCGCCGTCGCCATTTTCATCGTCGCCTCCGTCGGTTGCGCCCTTGCTCCAAATATCGGCATCTTCCTTCTGTTTCGCGCCATGCAAGCGTCCATCGCCGCATGTTTTTGTGTCGCCCTCGTCGTCATCAAGGAGACGGCGGGCGAAGGTCAGGCCGCCAACAGAATTGGTTACGCCGCCATGGGATGGGCAATTGCTCCCATGCTGGGTCCCACCTTCGGCGGAGCTTTGGACGAGTTGTTCGGATGGCGGTCGATTTTCGTCGCCCTTGCGCTGCTCGGGGCCGCCATCCTCGCGATCTCCATGCGCGAGCTCAAGGAGACCGCCGAACACAAATCGAGATCGAGAGGCAACCATCTCGCCTCCTATGGGCAGCTTCTGGGTTCGGCACGGTTCTGGGCCTATGCGCTGTGCATGGCCTGTTCGACGGGCACTCTCTATATTTTCCTGGGAGGAGCATCGTCGGCCGTTGGCGAGTCGGTCGGCGGATCAAGCGCAAAGCTCGGCTTCTACATGGGAATGATCCCTGCGGGGTTCATTCTGGGCAGCTATCTCGCTGGCCGCTTCACCGGGAACTCGCCGGGCACGACCCTTGTCATTGCGCGCCTGGTGACGTGTATGGGTCTATTGTTTGGGCTTATCTTCTCGATGTCGGGCGCCACCCACGTCCTTGCGTTCTTCGGACCCTGCATATTCATCGGCATCGGCAACGGATTGACCTTTCCCGCCGCCAATCTGGGTGTGATGTCCGTGCGCGGCAATCTCGCAGGCACCGCCGCGGGCCTTGCTGCCGCGATGTCGATTGGCGGCGGAGCACTCATCGCCTCGGTCGCCGGGCTGTTTCTCGGTGGGCCGGGCGCGGTTCACACGCTATTCGGCCTGTTGCTGATATCGGCTTCGCTCGCATTGTCGGCAGCGCTTTTCGCGGCACTCGTCGATCGGCGAACGGCTGACAACGGATCGTGAGCGCCTCGGCGCCGGGTTCAATCGCGCATGCGCAGTTCATCGGTCTGCATCTGCAGGGAGCCCAGCGTTTCCAGGAAGCTCATGCCGAGCAGGCTCTGGTCGAGCCGGCCGTCCTCGGCGACGCTGGCTGCGACATTGTTGCGGACGATCGGGCCGATCGCCACCTGGTCGAGCGTGACGGGTGCTGCGCGGCCGCGGCCGTTGGCGGTCATGACGGTCATGGAATAGGTGAGGCCGGAGAGGTCGATGCCGATCCGCTCGGCATCTTCGCGCGACAGCGCCACCATGCTGGCGCCGGTGTCGACGAGCATCTGGATCGTCTGGCCGTTGACAGCGACATCGGCTTCGAAATGGCCGTTCAGCAGCTTGTGCAGGATGATCTCCTGGCCGCCCTCGCTTGTCGTGACGACGACGGCGTGGCCGGGAACGAGGCCGGCGAGCAGCCTGTTGCCGACGCCGAGCGCCTCCTGGCGATAGAGATAGACGGTCGCGAGCGCCAGGATGATGACCAGCCAGATCATCATCTGGCGCATCGTTTCGCCGACACTGCGCCGGCTGGCCCAGATGCCGGCCGACAGCATCAGCGCGATCGGCAACAGATAGACGACGCGGCCGAAGTCATCGCTCTGCAGGCCAAGGATATGGCCGCTGTCATTGTTGACGATCAACACGGCAAGGCCGATGCCGATCACGACGAGGAAGACGGTCAAACGGATCATAAAGGCCGCTCCGACCGACTGGCGAGGCTTGTTTCCATATGGTTCGGCACCGCGGCGATGCCTGCAAGCCTTGCCGGCAGCAGCGCCATGATCCGTCTTCGCTCGGCGTCGGAGTAGGTCATCCAGCTGCCAATCTCCTGAAGAGTCCGGCCGCAGCCGGCGCAAAATCCGGCGGAGGGCTCCATGGAGCAGACGTGAATGCAGGGTGTTTGCATGAGCGATATATCGGAGTTTCAAAGAGCGGTGGCAAGAGCGCAAAGGGTGGCGATCTCGCAAATTTGCTGGGTTGCGCCGAGCGTATCGCCGGTGTGGCCGGCAAGCTTGCGGCGGATGAAAACGGTGAAGGAAAGCCCTGCGATCCCGGTGGCGAGCAGGCTTGCGACCAGCGGCCTCAGGCCGAAGGCAGGCCAGATCAGAAGCGCTGCGACGAGGCCGGCCGCGGCGAGCGCAAACTGCATCGCCGCCTCGTCCGGCTGGCCGGTCGAGGCAGCCACGCCATCGGCCTTTGCCGGTGCCAGCCGCTGCCAGTGCCAGGTGATGGCGCCGCGGCTCAGTGCCGCGACGGCGAGAATGGCAAGGGCGGCAGCGAGCGGCGAGGAATGTCGGGCGATGGCGGCAAGCGCGGCTGCGCGGATCGCGAAAGACAGGATCAATGCGATCGCGCCATAGGTGCCGATCCGGCTGTCCTTCATGATGAGGAGGCTCTGCTCGCGGCTCTTGCCGCCGCCGATGCCATCGGCCGTATCGGCCAGGCCGTCCTCGTGCAGCGCACCGGTGACGAGAGCCTGGACGGAAAGCGCGATCAGAGCTGCCATCAGCGGGTCGGCCCTGAGCCCCAAAAGCAGGAGGAGCGCGAGCCCGGGGGCGAAGCCGATGACCAGGCCGGCGAAGGGAAAGGCGCGCACCAGCCGGCCGAGCCTGCCGTCATAGCCTTTGAACAGCGATTGCGGCATCGGAATGCGGCTGAGGAAGGCGACGGCGCGGGCGGTGTCGACCGCATGGTCCTTGATCTTCATTCTGCTTCGTTCTGCCAGAGGTTTCGGCTTATGGTCGCGGCGGCGCTTTTGGAGTTGTTCGCCTCGTCCGCCCGCTTTAAGAGAGTTGCCACCCGCAAGGAAGCTGATTTGCGTGGAAAAGACAAGAATACCGGATTCATAGGAAAACCGCACAGATGAGCGTTTCAGGCCTGCCGTTCGACGATTTCCGTACCCTGCTTCGTGACCTGCCGGGCCCGGATGCCCGCGCGCTGGTGGCGGCGCGCGAACGCGACGCGCAACTGACCAAGCCGCCGGGCGCGCTTGGACGGCTTGAGGAGATCGCCTTCTGGCTTGCCGCCTGGACGGGCCGCACACCTGCCGTCAACCGGCCGCTGGTGGCGATCTTTGCCGGCAATCACGGCGTCACCAGACAGGGCATCACGCCCTTTCCGCCCGCGGTGACGCAGCAGATGGTCGAGAATTTTGCCGCCGGGGGGGCTGCGATCAACCAGATCTGCGTCGCCTATGATCTCGGGCTGAAAGTCTTCGATCTGGCGCTCGACTATCCCACCGGCGACATCACCGAAGAGGCTGCACTTTCCGAGCGCGATTGCGCCGCGACCATGGCCTTCGGCATGGAGGCGATCGCCGGCGGCACCGACCTGCTCTGCATCGGCGAGATGGGGATCGGCAATACGACGATTGCGGCGGCGATCAATTATGCGCTTTACGGCGGTTCGGCACGCGACTGGGTGGGACCCGGCACCGGTTCGGAAGGCGAGATGCTGGAGCGCAAGATCGCGGCGGTGGAAAAGGCGGTGGCGTTGCATAGCGACCATCTCGATGATCCGCTGGAGATCATGCGCCGGCTCGGCGGCCGCGAGATCGCGGCGATGGCCGGCGCCATTCTTGCCGCCCGCATGGAGCGCATTCCCGTGCTGATCGACGGTTATGTCGCAACCGCGGCGGCAGCGATCCTGAAGGCCGCCAATCCGTCCGCACTCGATCATTGCCTGATCGGCCATGTCTCCGGCGAGCCAGGACATCTGCGCGCAATTGAGATGCTCGGCAAAACGCCGCTTCTGGCGCTTGGCATGCGGCTCGGCGAAGGCACCGGTGCGGCGCTCGCCGCCGGTATCGTCAAGGCGGCCGCCGCCTGCCATTCCGGCATGGCGACCTTCGCCCAGGCGGGTGTGACCAACAAGCATTGAGGCCGCGGCCGGTGCCGCCGATCCCGCGGTCGGCGCGGCCGATCCGCCCGCCTTTGCTTGCGCCGCCCAAGGGGATTCGGTATTTGCGTATTCGCTCATCGAAGGGGAGACGGCAAGCTTTCCCGGGTCTGTGACGCAACGGCAAGAGGAGAGGGTGTCTTGACGAAGCCTGCGGTGACGAAAGAGACCGGATTTCGGCATTTTTTCGCCGCGGCCAACTACTCCTGGGCGGGCTTCCTGCGGGTGCTGAAAGAGGCGGCCTTCCGCCAGGAGCTTGGTTTCTTCGTCGTTTCGATCGCAGCGCTGGCGCTCGTTGGTGCAAGTGTCGGCGAGATCGTCGTCGCGGTGCTTCTGTTTCTCGCACTCTTTTCGATGGAGGCGATGAATACCGCCGTCGAAGAGGTGATCGACCGGATTTCGCCGGAGATTTCCATCGTCGGCAAACATGCCAAGGATCTCGGCTCTTTCGCGGTAAGCTGCATGATCGCCGCCTGCTGCCTCTATCTCGGCTTCGTTCTCGGCAAGCACCTATTCTTTAGCTGATTCAGGCAAAACTCTTGCGCTTGCGCGCGACGGCCTGGGCCTCCTCGACGGCTGGCAGGCTCTGAAGCACGCGTTTGGCGGGCAGGATGGCGATGACCTCGGTGCCCTCGCGCAGCTTCGATTTCAGCAGGAACTGTCCGTCATGCTTGGCAAGGATCGCCTGGACGATCGGCAGGCCGAGACCGGTACCCTGTTCGGCGCTCTTGATGGCAATCGAGCCCTGGCCGAAGGCCGACAGGACGACGGGGATCTCTTCTTCCGGAATGCCGGGGCCGTTGTCCTTGATCGAGATGTACTGACCGCCGCCGGCCGTCCAGCCGACCTTGACATGGATCTCGCCACCCTGCGGCGTGAATTTGACGGCATTGGAGAGAAGGTTGAGCACCACCTGGCGCATCGATTTTTCATCCGCCCAGATGGCCGGCAGCTGCCGCTCGAACTGGTCCGAAATGGCAATATTCTTGCCGCGGGCGCGCAGCTGGACCATGCCGATGCAATCTTCGGTGATATCGAGAAGCGAGATCGCCTCCTCGCTCAGCTCGTATTTGCCGGCTTCGATGCGCGACAAGTCGAGAATCTCGTTGATCAGATCGAGCAGATGCTGGCCGGAGCGGTGGATATCGCCGGCATATTCCTTGTAGGTCGGATTGGCGAGCGGTCCCATGACTTCGGCCGACATCACCTCTGAGAATCCGAGGATGGCGTTGAGTGGGGTCCTCAACTCGTGCGACATGGAGGCAAGGAAGCGGGACTTGGCGAGGTTCGCCTCTTCGGCGCGGCGGCGAGCCTCGTCCGACATCGATTTCGCCACCTCGAGCTCGGCGATCAGGTCGTCCTTTTCAGACTGGTAGGAGAGGATCCTGAGGTTCGACTTGAAGAGCCGGTCGCTGATATAGTTGAAGAAGACGAGAGTGGTGGTGAAGAGCCCCGTCAGGCTGATTTCGAGGAAGTCGCGCGACAGGCCGCTCTTGGCGGCGAGCGCCAGGACCGCCGGCGAGAAGGCGGCGAGCACGGCAGGCGTCAGCATGAAGTTCGACATCGCCGTGACGGAGAGCGCGATCAGCAGCGTGGCGCCCTTATAAAGAATGAAGCTCGACGGCTCGCAAGTGTCGCAGCCCTGCAGGGCGAAGACGGCCCAGCAGCAGCCGAGAAGGAACTGGCCGAGCAGCAGCATGCGGCGCCATTTGCGGGCGCTCTCGGGGGTGATTTCCTGCCGGCGCGCGCGCCGTGCGAGCAGGATATTGCCGGTGTGACAGGTGAGCGTCAGCAGCGCCCAGAAGAGCAATTGGGTGTTCTGGGTGAAATAGACGCCAAGCGCGGTGATGATGACAACAAACAGCGGCATGATCGTCGCGCCCTGCAGCATCGACGTCACATACATCTTGAGCACGTCACGGTCGAAGGAGGAATTGGACGCATGACCGGACTGAAGACGTTCGCGCGTTTGCCGCACGGCCTTGGAAACGGCCTTGTTGCGGTGGCTGCGCGACCTGTCGACGATGATCTTGTCGGTCGATGTGCTTACGCCGGTACTCATGTGCACGTTGAAACTTCATCCCAGGGTGGATAAGAGCTTAACCGGCAATTCTTAAGAAGATGTTTGCCATCTTTGCCAAGGATTTGTTTTTTAAGGAGGCAAAAGCGTGACACGGGGTCTGCGCCTGATTCGCGACGGCGTGACCGCTTTTGCCCTGCTGGTGCTCGTGGCGCTGATCGCCGCCAAGCTCAACGACGCAGCAAAGATCGAGCATATGGGTGCTTTCCACGCGGCCGACGGTGACAGTCTGACATTGGGAGCCGAACGTTTGCGCCTCGAAGGCATCGATGCGCCGGAACTCAATCAGAGCTGCCAGCGGGCAGGGAAGGCTTGGGCCTGCGGCCGGTCGGCGCGCGAGGCGCTGCAGGACATGATGCTGGCATCCGGAACGCTGTGCCAGGGCAGCCGGCGCGACCGCTACGACAGGCTGCTCGTCGTCTGCCGGAGCGAAGCGGACGGTGACATCAATGCCGCCATGGTGCGGCGGGGCATGGCCATCTCCTATGGCGGTTATGCTAAAGAAGAGGCCGAGGCGAAGGCTCGGAAGGCGGGCCTCTGGGCCGGGACCTTCGAGCGGCCGCGCGATGTGCGCGACCATGCGCGCCACAGTTCCGGTTTCGACGGCGTCCTGCGCTTCATCGGGCAGATTTCCGGATGGGAGTGAAGCCATGAACGATGAAGCCACGCTGGAGACGTTGCGGCGGGAGATCGCGTCCTGCCGAATCTGTCGTGACACGCCGGCGAAGGGGCCCGAATACCGGCTGCCGCACGAGCCGCGGCCGGTGGCGGTGATTTCGTCGAGCGCGCGCATCCTGATCGCCGGACAGGCGCCGGGACTTCGGGTGCATGAGAGCGGCCTGCCGTTCGACGATGCTTCCGGCGACCGGCTGCGGTCATGGCTCGGCGTTGACAGGGCAAGCTTCTACGACTGCGACCGATTCGCCATCGTTGGTATGGGCTTCTGTTTTCCTGGCTACGACGATAAGGGTGCCGATCTGCCGCCGCGGCGCGAATGCGCGCCGTTCTGGCGGCAAAGAGTGATCTCGGCCATGCCGCAGATCGAACTGGTGCTGGTCATCGGCCAATATGCGCAGGCCTGGCATATGACCGGTGAAAAGCGGGGCAATATGACCGAGACGGTGCGGGCGTGGCGTGACGGTCTTCTGTCCGGCCGATCGCCGACGGTGCTGCCGCTGCCGCATCCGAGCTGGCGTAACAGCGGGTGGCTGAAGCGCAATCCCTGGTTCGAGAAAGAATTGCTCCCGGTCTTGCAGGATCGGACGAAAAAGCTGCTTTCCTGAAACAAAATTCTTTTCGTCGCGCGGAATCGAGTTATACAAAGAAAATAATTCGAAAGGACTGTTGTGCGCATGGACCGCCTCGACCGAAAAATACTGCGTCTTCTGCAAGAAGATTCGACTCTTGCCGTTGCCGATCTCGCCAAGAAAGTGGGGCTCTCGACGACGCCATGCTGGCGGCGCATCCAGAAGATGGAAGAAGACGGCGTCATCAAGCGCCGAGTCGCCATCCTCGATCCGGAGAAGGTCAACACCAAGGTCACCGTCTTCGTGTCGATTCGCACTGCCACCCATTCGATCGAATGGTTGCGGCGCTTTTCCGAGGTGGTCGCCGAATTCCCCGAAGTGGTCGAATTCTACCGGATGAGCGGCGATGTCGACTATCTCCTGCGAGTCGTCGTGCCCGATATCGCCGCCTATGACGCCTTTTATAAGCGGATGATCGCCAAGATCGAGATTCGCGACGTCTCATCGGCCTTCGCGATGGAGCAGATCAAGTATTCGACGCAACTGCCGCTCGACTACATGATTCTCGAGAATGCCAAGTCCAACGAGGATTGAGTCTCCCGGCGCGATCGCCGATCGCGTGGGAAAGCGATAAGTTGCAACAAAGCGAGTCGTGCGGTCCGAGACCGCACGCGACATGCTCGATCGCACGCCGATTGCGGCCTGCTTGAGGCAGGCCCCGCCACATTTAAGTATACTCGCTCGGTAAGAGCTAAGAGTAAGACAATGTGGCTTCGGACTGCACAAAACCCCCAAAAATAGCAAAAAACGCCCAAATCGTGCTGGAATCCGCAAAATATATATAGCCTGGTAAGGATTGCGGAGTTATTATCCATCTCATCAGTGGGCGTTATGTCATTATTTCGTCGCATTGGTATCGAATTCAGAACACCATGTTCTAAGCCGCTGCCTTGTATGTGTTCATTAGCCGGCGGTAGAGTTTATGCGCTTCACCAGTGTGTTCGACGGGGGTCGAACGGTGGAGAATTTGACAAATGGGGCGTAGCGTTTGCGGCTTGCGATGGAGGATTTCCGTCGCGGAGCCGTTTGGTGTGTTTTCTTCCTAGATAATTGAAATTGTTGTATAAAAATCACGTCCTCAGGGAAAGTTGCTCAACGGAACCCATCTGGCGTGTATCGAGAATTGCTTGATCAAGCCTTGTATGTGATGACGGTTTGGCGGTTCGATCGATCCGCACGCCGAGATGGCTGTTCAAACTGGGCCGGCTTCAAATCGACTACCCGATTGGAAGCCAGCCCCGATCGACAAAGGAATGGATTGGTAAATGAACATCAGAATGGTTTTGCTTGCATCAGCAGCAGCATTTGCTGCATCGACGCCGGTTCTTGCAGCTGACGCTATTGTTGCTGCTGAGCCGGAACCGGTTGAATATGTTCGCGTCTGCGACGCTTACGGCACCGGCTACTTCTACATCCCGGGCACCGAAACCTGCCTCAAGATCGAAGGCTACATCCGTTTCCAGGTCAACGTTGGCGAAGATGTCGGCGGCGATTCGGACTGGGATGCCGTCACCCGCGGTCAGGTTCAGTTCACGGCCAAGAGCGACACCGAGTATGGTCCGCTGACCGGCGTCATCGTCATGCAGTTCAATGCTGACAACGCCACCGATCAGGAAGCTATTCTCGACTCCGCTTACCTCGACGTCGCGGGCTTCCGCGCCGGTCTCTTCTACAGCTGGTGGGACGATGGTCTCTCCGGCGAAACCGACGACATCGGTTCGGTTGTAACGCTCCACAACTCCATCCGCTATCAGTATGAAAGCGGCACCTTCTACGCCGGCATCAGCGTCGACGAACTGGAAGATGGCGTTTACAAGGTTGGTGAAGAAGCCAACAACGTTGGCGTTGCTGTTGGTCTCGGCGGCACTGCCGGTGCGTTTAGCTACCAGATCACTGCCGGCTACGACGTCGACAATGAAGACGGTGCTGTCCGTGCAATGGGTACGGTTGACATCGGTCCCGGCACGCTCGGCCTCGCCGGCGTATACTCCACCGGCCCGAACTCCTACTACTCGACGGCTGAATGGGCTGTTGCTGCCGAATACGCAATCAAGGCAACCGACAAGCTCAAGATCACCCCGGCCGTTCAGTACTACGGCAACTACTTTGGCGGTTCCAAGGTTGTTCCGGATGACTTCGACGGTCTCGGCGATGCATGGAAGGTCGGTCTGACGGTTGATTACCAGATCGTCGACAACTTCTACGCCAAGGCTTCGGTTCAGTACCTCGATCCGGATGATGGCGACGACTCCACGACGGGCTACTTCCGTCTGCAGCGTTCGTTCTAATCCACTTGGTGGATGCTCCCGGTCTTCGGACCGGGAGCACTTAAATCAGTTTCTGATCCGAGTGACCTCCGATCAGCTACGGGGACGTGTCCGGTCTTCCCTGCCGGACCGTCCTTGCATTGTTTTTGGCGTGCAGTCTTCAACGCCGTCGATCACGATGGCCTTTCAGGTGAGCCGAACCGGCGCGTTGCGTATCGCAGGTCGGCATCCTGCCAGCCTTGTTTCCCGAGGCCCCCGTTTTTCCAATTTTTGAAATGAGCTGGTTCAGCCGATAGAAATACCGCACAGACGGCTGTCGATTGCTGTCCTGCTCGGCGTTGGTTGGCTTTGCCGCAACATGTCGTGAAAAGAAAGTCCAATGCCGACAATGTGATCACAGCTTTTTTGGAGAGAGGGTACAACCTTTGCAGGGGCTGGCCTTCATTCCTACTCTCGGATAGCTTGTGCTTATGGATGATCTCAACGATTATTATTATTTCGCCGCTGTCGTCTCCAGCGGCGGTTTTGCTTCTGCAAGTCGCGATCTCAAGATACCGCGTTCG
Source organism: Rhizobium anhuiense bv. trifolii (assembly GCF_024346605.1). NCBI lineage: Bacteria > Pseudomonadati > Pseudomonadota > Alphaproteobacteria > Hyphomicrobiales > Rhizobiaceae > Rhizobium > Rhizobium anhuiense. The sequence goes on along the minus strand of NZ_CP098803.1, from coordinate 2,854,770 downwards.
AAACTGAGCAGGCGGGTCAGCCGGCTTGAGGACGGTCTTGGCGCAAGGCTTATAGAACGCTCGACCCGTCACTTCCGGGTGACAGAGATCGGCCAAGCTTTCTACGAAAGATGCCAGACCATCCTGCAGGAGGCCGATCGCGCCAAATCGCTCGTCAGCGAGGCTCAGTCCGACCCGCAAGGTGTGGTGCGGATGGCCTGTCCGCTCGGTCTCGTCGACATTTCGGTCGGGGGGATCCTGCCCGAATTCCTGGAACGTTATCCGAAGATCAAGCTGCAGATCATCGGCTCCGACCGGCGCGCCGACCTCATCAACGAACGGATCGACCTTGAGGTGAGGGCGACCAACGAGCCGGAGACGCAGACGAGCCTGACGATGCGCAAGCTCGACCGTATCAGGCGTATCCTGGTGGCAAGTCCCGCGCTCGTCGAGCGTACCGGTAGCTTGAATGGTGTGGATGATCTCGCCGATCTGCCGACGTTGGCGATGACGTCATGGGTGTCGTTCCATACCTGGGAATTGATCGGTCCAAATGACGTCAAACGAGTGATTCGGCATCAGCCGCGGCTCACCTGCCGCAGCATGACAGCCATCCTCGACGCGGCCCGTGCCGGCCTCGGCTTCGGGCTTTTGCTCGAGAGTGCCTGCGAGGCCGATCTCCGGGCGGGCAAACTGGTGCGGGTGCTGCCGGAATGGCAGTCGGAGGAGAGCCAGTTCTACATCGTCTTCACGACCGCCAAGGGCATGCCGCCGGCAGTCCGCGTGCTGATCGATTTCCTGGTCGAGAAATCCAGGCAGCATTGACGAAGAGGCGCGGCACCTTGGAGCCGGCCTCTGCCTTATTTCAGCCGCGCCAGCAGCTTTTCGCCGGCCAATTCCCTGACGGCATCCTTGCCGATCCAGCGGGCGGTCTTATCAGAGCTCTCCGCCAGGGTCGTTGCGAGCGCCAACGCCGGCGCATGGCAGGCGAGATTACGCTTGCCGATGCTGCGCAGCGCCCAATTCACCGCCTTGCGCACGAAGTTTCGTGGATCGCCGGAATGGACCTCGATCAGCGGCAACCAGGCAAGGATGGCCGCATCGGGCTCCTTCTTTCGATGGACGGCGGCACCTGATATCATGGCGAAGGCGGTGCGTCGGACGAATTCGCGCTCGTCGTCTGCGAAGTCCCGGACGAGGTCATCCAGCCGAGCCTCGACGAAGAGATCGGCGGCGCAATCGACGATTTCCCATGAGTCGAAATCATTGGCCCAATTTCGAGCCTCTTCCATCGTCAAGCGTTTCGGCTCGGCGGTGTAGAGGGCGAGCAGGCGGGCTTCGCGGATATCGCTTCGCCAGAGCTGCATCGCCCTGACGTGATCCTTCTTCGCCAGTCTGGCGACCGCCCTGATATCGGGATTGGAGATACCAAGGGCGCGGCCGGTGACGATACCAAAGCGCGCCATGGCGGCGACATTCTCCTCCGAGCGCAGCGTTTCGAGATGCGCGATCAATCCGGCCGCATCGGAGGAGGGGCCGATCATTTCTCGAGGCGGGCGAGCAGCGAGGATGTGTCCCAGCGATTGCCGCCCATCGCCTGAACGTCGCCATAAAACTGGTCGACGACGGCGGTGACAGGCAGCTTGGCGCCGTTGCGGCGAGCTTCGGTGAGCACGATGCCGAGATCCTTGCGCATCCAGTCGACCGCAAAGCCGAAATCATATTTGCCGGCGTTCATGGTCTTGTGGCGGTTTTCCATCTGCCAGGAGCCGGCTGCGCCCTTGGAGATCACCTCGACGACCTTTTCGATATCGAGGCCGGCGCGCTTGCCGAAATGCAGCGCTTCGGCAAGCCCCTGGACGAGGCCGGCGATGCAGATCTGGTTGACCATCTTGGTCAGCTGGCCCGAGCCTGCCGGCCCCATCAGACCGACCATGCGGGCATAGGCGTCGATCACAGGCCTGGCGCGTTCGAAGACGGCTTCGTCGCCGCCGCACATGACGGTCAGGACGCCGTTTTCAGCGCCGGCCTGGCCGCCGGAGACGGGAGCATCGATGAAATCGACGCCTCGTTCCTTTGCCGCCGCATAAAGTTCGCGGGCGACCTCGGCGCTGGCGGTGGTGTTGTCGATCAGCACCGAGCCTGGCTTCATACCGTGCAAGGCGCCGTTCTCGCCCGATGTCACCGATCGGAGATCTTCGTCATTGCCGACGCAAACGAAGACGAAATCGGCCCCAGTGGCAGCTTCTGCCGGGGTAGGGGCGGATTTTCCGGAGAATTTCTCGGCCCAGGCGGCGGCTTTTTCGGCAGTGCGATTGTAGACGGTAACATCGTGGCCGCCCTTCGTCTTCAGATGGCCTGCCATGGGAAACCCCATGACGCCGAGACCGATGAACGCGACTTTAGCCATATGTCCTATCCTTTTCCTCAAGTGCAGGCTTGAGGATTAACCGAAACGGTGGGAGCAGAAAAGCCCGTGAAGAAGGACTTGTTTCCGATTGGTGCATAGGAGGCTGGCCACCGTTCGGCCGAGCCCTAGATTGGGAAGAAGGCATTATGTTCCGAGGGTGACATGAGCGAAATTCCGACGATCAAGCCGCGGCGCAAAGGCCGCAGCGGAACGCAGGCGATGCTCATTCCATCGCAGCAGATGGTCGTAGAGCAGATTCGATCAGCGCCGGAAGGTGTGCTTACCGACATCGGCGTCCTCCGCCGCCGTCTCGCTGTCCAATACGGGGCGGATGCCTGTTGCCCGGTGACCGTGCAGCGGCATTTGCGTGCGATCGCCGAACTGTCCTTCGGTGCGCTGGAAAAGGACGAACCGGTTTCGACGCTCACGCCTATTGGCGCATGGTCGATCCCGCAAGCCTGCTTGCCAAGCGCCTTGCCGGCGGCCCAACCTTCATCCGTGAGCGTCTGGCCGCCGAAGGCTGGGACGGGGTGGAATAGCAGCCGGCAAAGCGGACGCGCGAAAAAAATCCGCTTAACCGCGATATCCGGGCCGCAAAATTTCAGCAATGGCCGAATCTTGCAAATAAAATTGTCGATATAAATTATAGATTTCATCATCATGACACTCATCGCTGAAAGGTCGACCAGCCGAAAACAGGCTCGGCGCCATCAAAAAGGGGAAAGTCATGATTTCACGTCGACAAACTCTCGGGCTTTTCGCAGCAGCCGCGGCCACGGCAATTCTGCCAGCTGTCAGGCCGGCACGCGCTGCCGCCAGCGAGTTCCGTATCGGCTGGCAGAAGAACGGCGTGTTGGCGCTCGCCAAGCGTCGCAGCGCACTTGAGAAGCGGCTTGCCGATCGCGGCATTACCGTCGGCTGGTCGGAATTCACCTCCGGCCCGCCGCTGCTCGAAGCACTGGGCGCCGGCGCCCTCGATTTCGGCGCGACCGGCGATGTGCCGCCGCTCTTTGCCCAAGCGGCCGGCGGGCAGCTCTATTATGTCGGTCTCTACAAGGGTAGCCCGGCAGCCTCGGCCATCGTCGTGCGCAAGGATTCGCCGATCAAGACGCTTGAGGACCTCAAGGGTAAGAAGGTCGCCTTCAAGCGCGGCTCTAGCGCCCATAACGTAACCGTCAAGGTTTTGCGTAAGGCGGGCCTGAAGCCCGAAGATGTCGAGCAGCTCGACCTTTCGCCGCCGGATGCCGCCGCCGCCTTCAAGAATGGTAGCATCGATGCCTGGTCGATCTGGGATCCTTATCTGGCGATTGCCGAAGCCGATCCGGAGACGCGTATCCTGACGACCGCCGAAGGCATCGTCGACTCCTACAGTTTCTTCCTCGCCAACCGTGATTTCACCGACGCCAACGGGCAGGTGATCGTCGACGTGATCGACGAGCTTGCCAAGGTCGGCAAGTCGGCACAAAGCAATCTCGACGCGACGGTGAAGGAGCTTTCCGAGATCACCGGCGTGCCGGTTGAGGTGACGCGCGTGACATTGACGCGCAAGGGCGCCGACCTCGGCAGCGTCTCGACCATCACCGATGCCGCTGCCGCCTATCAGCAGTCGCTCGCCGATGAGTTCTACGGGCTCGGCATCCTGCCGAAGAAGCTTACGACCGGTGATATCGTCTGGCGTCCCAAGGCGAGCTGATTTTTCGCCGGGGGCCAAGTTTTTCGCGCGGCGACATGGAGTGGGCCTCCATGTCGCCGATCCGGAAAAATATTCTCCAAAACGGATTACAATAGCAAATTGATATTGTCGATCTAATTGGTGGTCTATGCCACTATTCTGGCGATCGGTGGGTGGGTGCCGGGAAGGTAGCCAGCCGATCGACAGGAATATTCAGATGCTCACGCACAGCCAGTCACCCGGCCTTCTCACGACCTGCGCCGCCACCGCGATCCTCCCAAGCATCCGTGCGGCGGCGCTGCGTAGGCAGACGGTTTGCGCTTGCCCGGGGGCCATCTCGACCGCGTGTTGATTTTCGAATTCGCAGCAAAGGACCGTCTTCCATGACCACCACCTCAAATCCCATCAATTTCCTCTGGTTCATCCCGACCTCAGGCGACGGCACCTATCTCGGCTCCTCCGAGCTCAACCGCGCGCCCGAGATCGGTTATCTCACGCAGATCGCCCAGGCCGTCGACCGGCTCGGCTATTCCGGCGTGCTGCTGCCGACTGGGGTTGCCTGCGAAGAATCCTTCGTGACGGCGGCAGCTCTTGCCGCCAAGACCGAGAAGCTGCAGTTCCTGGTGGCGATCCGCCCCGGCACGGCGTCTCCTGCCTACTATGCGCGTCTTGCGACGACGCTCGACCGCATCTCCAACGGCCGGCTGCTGCTCAACATCGTCGTCGGCGGCAGCCCGGCGGAGCTTGCCGGCGACGGCATCCATCTCGAGCATGACGAGCGCTATGCCCATGCCGAGGAGTTCTTCACCGTCTTCGAGGAATTGCTGGAAAAGGGAACGGCAAGCTTCGACGGCAAATACATCAAGGCGACCAATGCGCGCCTCGGCTTTCCTTCGGTGCAGAACCCGCGCCCGCCGCTTTATTTCGGCGGCTCGTCGGACGCCGGCATCGATTTCTCCGTCGGCCGTGTCGACAAATACCTGACCTGGGGCGAGCCGCCGGCACAGGTAGCCGAAAAGGTCGCCAAGGTGCGCAAGGCCGCCGGCGAGCGCGGTCGCGAGGTGAGCTTCGGCATCCGCCTGCACTTCATCGTGCGCGAAACCGATGAGGAGGCATGGGAGGCGGCCGAACGGCTGATCCGCCATCTCGACGACGATACGATTCGCGAGGCGCAGGAGCGCTTCGTCCACGAGTCCGACTCGGTCGGCCAGAAACGCATGGCCGCCCTTCATGGCGGGCGCCGCGATAAACTCGAAGTCTCGCCGAACCTCTGGGCCGGCGTCGGCCTGGTGCGCGCTGGTGCAGGCACCGCGCTTGTGGGGTCACCGAAGACGGTGGCCGCGCGCCTTCGCGAATATCAGGAGATCGGAATCGATACGGTGATCGGTTCCGGCTATCCGCATCTCGAAGAGGCCTATCGCGTCGCCGAGCTGCTTTTCCCCGAACTCGGCATCACCCGCGAGCAGCAGCGCCTGGGCTTCAACAATGAGTTCGGGCGCAAGCAGGTTTTCGCCGGCGGTAGCCATGGCGGCAATCTGAAAGTCGTCTCCGGTTCCTGAGTTCGACGAAGACGCAGAGCGCGACACCGTCGCAAGCCGTCTACGGCTTGCGACGTCCTGTTCCCGAAAAGCGTGAGGACATTGCATGTCGACTTTCGATACTCCGTTTGTACGGTCTGTCGCTTCCGAAAAGGCCGCGAAGGCGGGTTTACGCCTGCCGTTGCCCGGCCTGGAGAAGCTGACGCCTTACCTAGTGCCGGTGGTGATCGTGGCCTTCTGGCAGCTTGCCTCCTCTGTCGGCTGGATCTCGTCGCGCATCATGCCGTCGCCGGCCGATGTCGGCCTCGCCTTCTGGTCGACGACGGTTTCCGGCCAGTTGCCGAACGACGTGCTGGTGAGCGCCGGCCGCGCCTTTGCCGGCCTTCTCGTCGGCGGCTCGATCGGTTTCCTGCTCGGCATTGCCAATGGCGTGTCGCGCATTTCCGAACAGCTGACCGATACAACACTGCAGATGCTGCGCACCATTCCGCACCTGGCGATGATCCCGCTCGTCATCCTGTGGTTCGGGATCGGCGAGGAATCGAAGCTCTTTTTGACCTCGCTCGGCGTGCTTTTCCCGGTTTATCTCAACACCTATCATGGAGTGCGCAATGTCGATCGCGACCTGATCGAGATGGGCAAGGTCTATGGCATGGGCAATTGGACGCTGTTCCGCAAGGTGATCTTTCCAGGCGCGCTGCCGTCGATCTTCGTCGGCTTGAGATATGCGCTGGGCATCATGTGGCTGACGCTGATCGTATCGGAATCGATCGCTGCATCGTCCGGCATCGGTCACATGGCCAACAATGCTCGCGAATTCATGATGACTGACGTCGTCGTGCTCGCCCTTGTCATCTATGCCGTGCTCGGCAAGCTTGCCGATGTCATCGCCCGGGCGCTGGAGAAGCGGACGCTCGCCTGGAACCCGGTCTATCAGAAATAGGAGAGACGCCATGACATCGATTGCGCATGAGCGTTTTCACGCTGCCGGCGACGAGCCGGCCTATGAATCTGCGGCGAAACGCATCGCCCCCGCGGGGGCGGCGGCGATCAGCCTGACGGGGCTTGAAAAGAGTTTTGGGACCAACCGCGTGTTGCGCGGCATCAACCTGCATATTCCGGCCGGCCAGTTCGTTGCCGTGATCGGCAAGAGCGGCTGCGGCAAGAGCACGCTGCTGCGCATCCTGATGGGCCTTGACGAGCCGAGCGCCGGCGAATTGCATTTCGAGGATGCCGAGGGCGCACAGGCGAGCCCGAATGCGCGCATCGTTTTCCAGGAGCCGCGGTTGCTGCCCTGGCTCAGCGTCGCCGACAATGTCGTGGTCGGGCTCGGTGACGGCATCGACCGACGGGCGGCGCTGAAGGCGACTGAGGCCGTGCTTGCCGAAGTCCAGCTTGGCGAGAAGACCGGCGAATGGCCGGCGCGGCTCTCCGGCGGTCAGCGGCAGCGTGTGGCGCTGGCACGGGCGCTGGTGAGCCGGCCGGGTGTGCTGGCGCTGGATGAGCCGCTCGGCGCGCTCGATGCGCTGACGCGGATCAGCATGCAGGAACTCATCAATCGCGTGTGGCGCGAACTCGGTTTCACCACTGTGCTCGTCACCCACGATGTCAGCGAAGCGGTGCATCTCGCCGATCGGGTCATCGTGCTCGACGAGGGGCGGATCGCGCTCGATCTTCCCATTCCCTATCCGCATCCGCGCCGGCATGGTAACCCCGACCTTGCCGAGCTCGAAGGCCGGCTGCTCGCCGCGATCCTCGGCACCGGCGGCGGTCATTGATCCCAGCGCTGTTCGCGAAGTTGCATGATCTCGGCATAAGCGAGGCGTGTCGACGCGAGCAGGCATGAGCGATGGCGAAATTGATAGGCGCATGGGTATGAGAAATCACTGTTCTCTGCCGAGGCATGCTGCTGCATGCGCGTAACTCACCAATAATGGCTCCCTCAAGTCGTCTTGCGCCAACTTGACTCACTCATACCTCTATGGCTATACGTATGACTCATAGCTATTGAGGTATGGATCGTAGATGTCGAACGCTCAGGACATGCTCTTCAGAACGCTCGCCGACCCGACCCGGAGGGCGCTTTTCGAGCGGCTGTGCCGTGAAGGAGAAAAGACGGTCGGAGCTCTGACGGCGCGGGCAGGGGTCTCGCAACCAGTCGTTTCAAAACATCTCGGAATCCTGAAGCAGGCCGGATTGGTGCGCGACCGCCACGAAGGTCGCCAGACGCATTATAGTGCCCAGCTCGGTGCGCTGGCGCCACTGGTCGACTGGACAAGTGAGATGGCGGGCTTCTGGCAAAGCCGTTTCGACGCGCTCGAAGATTTGCTGAAGAGGATGGATCAATGACCTATATATCGACCGAAACACGTTCCGTCGTGATCGAACGGGAGATGCCTTTTCCCACGGACAAGATCTGGCGCGCGCTCACCCAGCCGCACCTGATCCAGGAGTGGCTGATGAAGAGTGACTTCAAACCGGTCGTCGACCACCGTTTCAACTTCAATGCCGATTGGGGCTCGGTCGACTGCCGGGTTCTGGAGGTCGAGCCGAACAAGACGCTCGCTTATAGCTGGGGCGCCTATGGCCTCGAAACCGTCGTCACCTGGACGCTCACGCCGACAGGCACGGGCACGCATCTGCGCATGGAACAGTCTGGTTTCCGGCCGGATCAGCGGCAGGCCTATGGAGGCGCCAGGAGCGGCTGGCCGCAGTTCTTCGAAAAGCTGGAGCAGGTTCTCGCGCGGACAGAGTGAGAGGCGCCCGCCCGGCAAGCAGCCCATCGTCAAGGCTCATTTCGAGGAGGAGGTCCCAATTGAACTGGAACAACTGGTTTCGGCAGATCCACCGATGGCTGTCCATTGCCTTTACGGTGGCGGTCATCGCCAATATCATCGCCATGGTGCGGGAGAAATCGTCCGTCTGGGTGGGCCTCTTGGCGCTGTTGCCGCTCACCTTACTCCTGCTTACCGGTCTCTACTTGTTCGTCCTGCCATATGCCACCCGATGGCGCGGCGCGGGACGCAACGGCGGATAGGAGTGAAGGCGATGGCCGGCAAGACGTCCAAGACCGAAGCGAAGGTCACCAAGAAGGCAGCGGCCAAGCCGGCCACCGGGGAGCCGACGCTTCTCTCCGGCGGCAACCCTCAAATCGCCAAGGGTTACGGCGACGCTCCGGTGCAAGCCTATATCGCCGCCATGCCGGGCTGGAAAAGCGACGTCGGGCACCGCCTGGATGTGTTGATCACGCGCACGGTGCCCGGCGTATACAAGGCCGTCAAATGGAATTCGCCCCTTTACGGCATTGAAGGGCAGGGCTGGTTCCTCGGCGTTCATTGCTTCACGAAATACGTCAAGGTGGCTTTCTTCCGCGGCACGTCGCTGCATCCTCTGCCGCCCGGCCAATCCAAGCAGAAGGAAGTGCGCTACCTCGACATCCGCGAGAGCGACCAAATTGACGAAGCCCGGCTCGCCGCCTGGGTGGAGCAGGCCAGCCAATTGCCCGGCGAACGGATGTGAGCGGATGCCAGGCCGGCATCCAGCAACGACAACCATGAAGAAAGCGACAGCAGTCATGAAGAAGAGCGATTCCGGGGAAGGAAACGAGGGAGCCTCTCCCTCTCAGCTGATCGATGCGAGGATCGAGGAACTGCACGATTGGCGGGGCGAGATGCTTGCCCGCGTCCGCATGCTCATCCGGCAGGCCGAGCCCGCGGTGGTCGAGGAATGGAAGTGGAGAGGCGTTCCGGTGTGGGAGCGCGCCGGCATCATCTGCACCGGCGAGACCTATAAGAGCGTGGTGAAGCTGACCTTCGCCAAAGGCGCCTCGCTGGCGGATCCCTCAGGCCTCTTCAATTCCAGCCTTGACGGCAACGTCAGGCGCGCCATCGATTTTAATGAGGGCGACGAGATCGACGAGGAGGCGTTGAAGGCGCTCATTCGGAGTGCCGTCACACTCAACACTTCAACTCGCCCCGCCGGCTCGCGGAAGAAATCAAGCAACGCTTGACCCCTGGCAAGATCGCTGACATGCGATTTCAATGAATCGGGCTTTCCTCGCGCTCGAGGAAGAGTTCCAGATTGTCGAGGCCGATTTCGGTGCCCTGGAGGCGGGCACCGTTGTCGGCGTAGCCGTCAAGGAAGACCACCTGCTCAGTGAAGACCATTCTGGTTCCGCCGGGTTCGGCGTCGAAGACGACGGTGGTCAACGACGCGGAGATGCGGGTTTCCCCGAGCTTCATTTCATAGGCATAGATGATGCGGGTATCGGGTACGATATCGATGTAATGGGCGTCATAGGCGTGCAGAAGGCCGTCGGTATCGGCGACGTGGTTTCTTTCCGTGCCGCCGGGGTGGAAATCGAGCCGGTAGTCGAGCGGCACCCAGTCACCATGGCAGGCAAACCATTGGCGCTTGGCCTCCGGCGCCGACCAGGCGCGGAAGACGCGGGCAACCGGCGCTTTCAAATGGCGCTCGATGACGAGGGTGGCATGTTCGGCGGATCGTGTCGTCATTCGGGAAGGCCCTTTGTTTCATCGGCGAGAAATTGATCCAGCCTGTCGAAGGCGGTGGTCCAGCGGACCTTTCGCTGTTCCACCCAGCGTTCGACGGTGGCAAGCGCATCCTGCTGCAGGCGATAGGTTCGCACCCGGCCGGATTTTTCGGAGAGCACGAGGCCGCTCTCCTCCAGCACCTGCAGATGTTTCATCACCGTCGGCAAGGCAACCGCGAGCGGTGCGGCCAGTTCGGTAACGGAGGCCGGGCCGCGGCCGAGGCGATCGATCATGCCGCGGCGGCTGCGATCGGAAAGCGCATGGAACATACGGTCGAGATCCGCCTGGCTTTCGATCATCCCGCCGTATCCTGGAAGCGGACCGGCAGCCTGTCTTTGTAGGGGTAGAACTTGAAGTAGGGGCGGGCCTCTTCCAGAACCCTTGCAAAGGACGGGCGCGCTAGCAGTCGATCATAATAGGCGCGAAGGTTCGGCTGTTGCTGAGTGAAGGGGATCAGCGTCTCGGCATAGAAGAGAGCAGGCGCTGCGGCGCAATCAGCCATGGTGAGGGCGTCGCCTGATATCCATTGCTTGTCGGCGAGCTGCTTTTCGATCATCGCATAGGCGGTGGCGAGCGTCGCCTTGGCGGCGGCCACCTCGATTTCGTCAGCCGCTCCCTCGGGCCGCCGGCGATTGCTGACGAGCGTCTGCATCGGCGCCTGAACATAATGGTCGAAGAAGCGGTCCCAGAGGCGGACCTGGAGCGCCCGGTCGATCTCCGGCGGCAGCAGGCGAACGGGGCCGGGATAATATTGCTCGAGATATTCGATGATGATCGATGTCTCGGGAATGGTGCTGTCGCGCGCCTCGTCCCGGAGCAGCGGCATCTTGCCGATCGGCCAGAAACGGAAAAGATCGGCGCGTGAGGGCTCATCGGAAAGATCGACGATGCGATTTTCGAAGGGGGTGGCGTTTTCATAAAGCGCGATCAGCACTTTGTGGCAGAAGGAGGCGAGCGGATGCCCATAGAGCACGAGCGACATGCGGCAACCTTTCCTATCGTTGCGGTAAACTTTACCGATCGACTAACTATCAGATTGCGACGTCTCAGGCAATAGATACTTCGCCAATCGTGCAAGTATCCGTCAGCCGATATAGCGAGCGATGACCAGATGGCCGGGTGTCGGTTGGCCGTCTTCCATACGCACGTTGATATCCGATATCTCGACGAGTTCGAAACCGGTGGCAGTCAGGCGTTCTCTTACATAGGCGTCGGCATGGGCGAAGCGCTGGTGCGGCCCGACCATGTAGGCGCGGCCGGCGAGGATTTCCTCGGGCAGGGTCTCCGAGGAGAAGATGAACAGGCCGCCCGGCGTCAGGTTCTCGGCGGCGCCGAAGAACAGCGGTTCGAGTGCGCCGAGATAGGGCAGCACGTCGGTGGCGGTGATGATGTCGAAGGCTTCCTCATCGTTGTCGTCGAGGAAATCCTCGACCTCGGCGACGAAGAGCGTCTCGTAAAGATCCTTCTCATGGGCGATCTCGACCATCTTCTCCGATAGATCGATGCCGGTCATGTCAGCGCAGAGATCGCGCAGTGCGCCGCCGGTGAGACCTGTGCCGCAGCCGAGATCGAGCAGTCGCTTGAACGGTCCGAGTTTCAGCGTCTGCAGTCGCTGGCGCACCAGCATCGGCACATGATAACCGAGCTGCTCGACGAGCACGTCCTCGAAAACCTCGGCATGCTGGTCGAACAAGGTCTCGACATAGGCGTCGGGCGCCCTGACCGGCGTCTCGCCGCGGCCCATCGCGGCGATGCGCACGGCCGCACCGCCGTGATCGTCGGGATCGATTGCCAAGACTTCCTCATAGGCTGCAACGGCCGCGTCGACATCGCCGGCCTTTTCCAGCGCCAGCGCCCGGTTATAGGCCTCGCCAAGGGCTTCTTCGTCGATCTTCTTTGCCATAGCAGTCCATCGTCCTTTTGTTTCAAGCATGCGTCTAAGGCTGCTTTCGATGTTTTGCAATGGCGCGCTTGCGGGCGCAGAATGGCTGAAAAGAAGACGAAGGGAGGAACGAGCCATGAAAATGAAGGAAGACAGGACGTCATTGGTACGGGAAGGAGAGGGCGCACGGCCTTTGCTGCCAAGTACACCAGGCGAGGTTACGAACACGCTCATTCATTATTACCGCGGTGAACTCGGACGGATGACAAGTTGGCGCGACCGCATCGACCGAACCTCCAACTGGGCGATCACCGTGGTCGCAGCACTGCTTTCGGTGTCGCTGTCGACGCCGACTTCGCATCATGGAGTGCTGCTGTTCGGGATGATGCTGGTGACGCTGCTGCTGATGATCGAGGCGCGGCGTTACCGCTTCTTCGATATCTACCGTGCCCGCATTCGCCAGATCGAGCGCTGCTATTTCGCCGAGATTCTGGCGCCGGAGGCCGGGGCCGGCGGCGAATGGGCGATGGTGGTCGCCCGTAGCCTGCGCAAACCGCGCTTCCTGCTCAGCTATCAGGAGGCGATGCACCGCCGGCTCAAACGCAATTACGGCTGGATGTATTTCATCCTGTTGCTCGCCTGGTGCCTGAAGATCTCGACGCCGAAACTGCAGACGGAGGGCATGCCGGCGCTGCAGGCGCAGTCATGGGCCTATGTCATCGACAATGCCGTGCTCGGGCCGGTTCCCGGCCTTGCGGTCATTGCCATTGTCGTCGCCTTCTATCTCGGCATGCTCGCTTTCGCGCTTCGCCCGGATCGCGACGAAGGCGAATTCGGCCATGGCGAGGCGCATGTCTGACGCGGTCATAACATGCCGCCCGAACCGCTCACACTTTTCGGCATCCTGCTGCAGAGCCGATCAGTGCAGGATGAACTCGCCCTTCAGCGCCCGCCACTCGGTTGCCGAGATCAGCTTGCGGTGGATGTAGCGCACCGAATGCAGCGGCCCGTCGAGCTTCTCTTCCCAGAATTTCAGGAAGCCGCGCATTTCGGGAAAATCGGGGGCGAGGTCGTAGTCCTGCCAGACATAGGTCTGCAGGATCGCCGGGTGGTCCGGCAGGTGGTAGAGGATCTGGGCGGTCGTCAGACCGTAGCCCTGCAATTGTCTTTCCATGTCCTTGTGCATCGCATTCCACTTCTTCTTGTTCCCACTCGCGCGCTTATTAGCGCTACGTGATATGGAAACATGCGAGTGGTTAATGAAATCTTTACAGATACTTCATAAAAGGACAATTTATTTTTTATATCAATGACTTGGCAGCATCATACCGAGAGTGCTGCCAAATCGGCTTTGTCTCATGCACGCGCTTATCCCAAAACTGCGACATGCGTTTCGGCGTCACGCATCAGCGCTTGAGATGCCGGGTCAGGCGGCGTTCGATCCAGGCCCAGAGATGGCGTAAGGCCTCGACGATGACGAGATAGAAGATCGCCGCCCAGAGATAGGTCTGGTAGTCGAAGGTGCGGGAGAAGGCGTAGCGGGTTTCGCCCATCAGGTCGAGGACGGTAATGATGGCGACGACCGCCGAGCCCTTGATCAGAAGGATGATCTCGTTGCCATAAGGGCGAAGCGCGACGATGAGAGCCTGTGGCAGGATGATTTTCCGGAAAGCGATGAACTTGTGGATTCCGAGTGCGGCGGCCGCCTCGTGCTGGCCATGCGATACGCTTTCGATCGCGCCGCGCAGAATTTCGGCCTGATAGGCCGCGGTATTGATGGTCATGGCAAAGAGGCCGCAGTACCAGGCATCGCGGAAGAACCACCAGATGCCGACGGCCTCAAGCTGCGGCCGGAATATGCCGAGGCCGTAATAGACCAGGAACAGTTGGGCAAGCAGCGGCGTGCCGCGGAAGAAATAGATGTAGCTGTAGGCCAGCGCATTCAGTACCCGGTTCTTCGACATGCGCGCCACGGCAAGCGGCAGCGACAGGATGGCGCCGCAGATGACGGAAATGAAAACGAGGCTCAGCGTTATCCAGAGACCATGGAGGTAGCGCGGACCGTAACGGGTGAATTTTTCCGGATCCCAGCCATTGACGACGGAAAAGACAAGAAGCGCCGCCAGCAGAGCCCAGACGGCGACGAAGATATAGCCGGCCATGCGCGCCGGCGTCATCGGTTTCATCACCTCGCGGGGCGCGGGCTGCGGTGGAATCAGCGTTTCGGCATAGCTCATCGACTGATCTCCGAACGCTTGGCCCAACGCTCGACATAGACGAGCAGGAAGGAGGAGAGGATGGCGAGCACCAGATAGAGGCAACAGGCCAGGCCATAGAAGAAGAAGGGTTCCTTGGTCACGCGCACGGCGACACTCGTCTGGCGGAGGACATCGGCAAGGCTGATGATCGAGACGTAGGAGGTGTCTTTCAGCAGCACCATCCAGAGGTTCGTCAGGCCCGGCAGCGCGATGCGCACGAGTTGCGGCAGGATGACCAGGCGCAGCGTGCGGCCGCGATGCAGGCCGAGCGAATCTCCCGCCTCATATTGTCCCTTGGGAATGGCGCGGAAGGCCGAGAGCAGCACCTCCGAACAGTAGGCGGAGAAGACGACCGAAAGCGCGATGACACCGGCGAGGAAGGCATTGATCTCGACGGGCGGCCCGTCATAGCCGACGACGGTCAGCAGAGACTGGATGAGCATCTGCATGCCGTAATAGATGATGAAGAGCGTCAGAAGCTCCGGCAGGCCACGGAAGATCGTCGTGTAGATGCCGGCCGCCAGCCGCAGCGACTTTTCCTCCGACTGCTGGCCGAGCGCCACCAGGAAGCCGATGACGAGGCCGATCGGCAGGGTGACGATCGCCACCGAAATCGTGACCTGCAGGCCAAGCGCGATCTCATCGCCCCAGCCGGTATCTCCACAGGCAAGAATCGTCGACTGACCCAACCAGGTAAAGATGCCAACGGGTCCGCATAGCGGATCGAAAATGTGCACAATCCAGCTCCAGAAGGAGCCGAGCGCGGAAAATAATCCGCCCATGCGTAAATTCCCCTCACGGCTTTTGCCGTTTTGATCTTGCCATCTTTGTCAAACAAAAATGGCGGAAGAGCAAGCCTTCCGCCATTACCTTCCTCGGCCAGATACCGAATTTCTTATTCGCCGTAAACGTCGAAGTCGAAGTACTTGTCCTGGATCTTCTTGTATTCACCGCTGGCGCGGATCGCGGCGATCGCCGTGTTCAGCTTTTCCTTGAGCGGATCGCCCTGACGGATGGCGATGCCTGCGCCGTTGCCGTTGATTTCCTTGTCGACCGGCAGGGTCGTCAGGATCTTGCAGCAGGCGCCGGCGTCGGACTTGACCCATTCGGAGAGAACGACGACGTCGTCGATGACGGCATCGACACGGCCGCTCGCAACGTCCAGCTTGTATTCATCAGCCGTCGGGTAGAGCTTCAGCTCGGTGTCGGCGAGATGCTTCTCGGCATAGTTGGCGTGAGTCGTCGAGGTCTGCGCGCCGATCACCTTGCCCTTCAGGCCGGCGACATCCGCTATCGTCGAATCCTTCGGCACGGCGATTGCCGGCGGGGTGTTGTAGTACTTGTTGGAGAAGTCGACGAGCTTCAGACGCTCCGGTGTGATCGACATGGAGGAAACGATCATGTCGAACTTCTTGGCGTTGAGCGCCGGGATGATGCCATCCCAGTCGGTGCTGACGAAGGTACATTCCGCCTTCATCTCGGCGCAGAGCGCCTTGGCAATGTCGATGTCAAAACCCTGGATCGTGCCGCTGGCATCGACGAATTCGAAGGGCGGATAGGTCGAATCGGTGCCGATCACATACTTCTCGCCATCGGCCATGGCCGAGCCGGCAAAAAGGGACATCGCCGCGATCGAGGCTGCCGCGAAAATACGGGTGGAGATATGCATGAGGATCCTCTCTGTTGGTAGCCGTCGCTCCTTTTTCTCTTGGGCTGACGGCCGCAGTTCAACGGTGCTGAGACCGCCTTGCGGCGATAATCAGACTTTTTTTCATGGAATTGCAACACAAATCCCACCGCAATTGGGCGGTGCAAATAGCGGGCGAGATGAACGTCGGCAGACTGCAACATTCACGCGAGGTTAATCCCGACCTCCCTAGAACCGGAACAAATCGGCGGCTGGGCGATTGCCATTCCGCCGTTTCGCCTCAATGCGAAGCTAGGGCGGAACCAGGGCCTTGCGGCCTTCAAGAAGCTCAAACAGGATCGAGGAAACCCGATGGGCATGAAATCAAGATTGTTCGCGAGCGCGGCTTTTCCGCTGCTTTCTCTTTCGCTGGCGCTGCAGCCGGCATCGGCGATGGCGGCCGTACGCGACGTTGCGACGCAGGCCGCGGCCGTGCGGCAGGTCGAGCCGGGTAGCTTCGAGGTGGCGCAGGATGCGCCGTCCGAGGAGGAGTTGCTGAAGAAGAAAAAGCACAAGGAACAGGGGGAAGCCCCGGCCGAACAGGCGCCGGCCGCCGAGAAGCCGGCGCAGCCGGAAGCGCCCGCCGAAAAGCCGAAGGCCGAGCGGAAGGAAGCACCTGAACCCAAGGCAGAGCCGGAAGCGCCGAAGGCGGAGGCACCGAAGGAGGCACCCGCGGAGCAGCCTGAAAGCAAGCCCGAGCGGAAAGCCAAACAGCAGGCCCAGCCCGAGGCAAAGCCGGAGGCCGCGCCGCAGCAGGAAGAGCAGCCGGTAACGCAGGAAAAGCCGAAGAAGCCGAAGAAGCAGGAGACGCAGCAGGCCGAGCCGGAGGCTCAGCCTCAGCCCGAACAGCAGCCGGCAGCAAAGGAAGCTCAGCCGGAAACGGAACAGGCACAACCTGAAGCCAAGCCGGAAGGCGGCAAGCGGGAGAAGGGGCAGGATAAGGCCCAGGGCAAAGATAAAGGCAAGGGCAAGGCTGAGACTGCCGCTCCCGAGGCGGTGACACCGACCGAAGAACAGGCCAAGCCCGAAGCGAAGCCAGAGATGAAACCCGCAGCCGAGGCGCCTGCCAAGCAGAAGCCGACAAAGGGCGAGACTGCAACACCTGCAGAAAATGCCCCTGCGGCTAAGACGACCGAAGACAAGGCGGCAGCACCGGAAGCCGCGCCCGCCGAGAAGCCGAAGGACGGCACGGCGGCAAAGCCCACCGGTGAACAGCCCGCCGGCGCCCCGCCGACCGCGCCCGCGACTGACACTGCCCAGCCGCAGCCGGACGCCAGCGGTGGCCAGCAGGTGGAGCAGGCTATTCCGGCACCGGAAAAGGTTTCGCCCGAGGAACTGGAGCGCCGCAAGAAGATCGCTGCAGATCCGGCCAAGAGCAATGAGACCGTCGTTCTGCCGGTCGAGAACGGCGCAGCCGTGCTCGACAGCGACAAGGATGCCGACCGCAGCAAGGGCCGCGAAGGCCGCCGCGACCGCGACCGGCAGCGCGCCGACAGCCAGGAAGTGAAGGTGCCGACCTCGGATGCCGATGCGCAGGCTGCCACCGGCGGCCAGGCGACGGCGCCGGTCAAGCTCGAGGCGGTGACCCGCGAGAAGGGCAGGAAGCTCGATGAGCGGCCGCAATTCGTCCGTCCCGACGGCGCGCGCTTCGACGACCGCGGCGACGGCGACAGCCGGGTGATCATCCAGTACGACAACAGGACGATCGTGCGCGGCGACGACGACCGGCGCTTCCTGCGCGACGGCGAGCGGCCGAGCTACGAGGAGCTTTCAGGTGACCGCTACCGTGAGACGATCACGCGGCCGGAAGGCTACCGCATCGTGACGATCCGCAACCGCTACGGCGACATCATCCAGCGGTCGCGCGTCGACGCCCGTGGGCGCGAGGACGTGCTCTATTATTCGCAGGACCTCTATGACGATCCGGACCGCGACTATTTCGAGGATCCGGGCGCCGACCTGCCGCCGATGCGGCTGCGCGTACCGCTCAGCGACTACATCATCGACACGCGCAGCGACCCGAACCGGGACTATTACGAGTTCCTGAGCGAGCCGCCAGTCGAGCCTGTGGAACGCGTCTACTCGCTTGATGAGGTGAAGTATTCGGCCCGTATCCGCGACAAGGTGCGCCGCATCGACCTCGACACGATCACCTTCGCGACCGGTAGCGCCGAGATTCCGATGACCCAGGCGCGCACGTTGCGCAAGGTCGCCGACGCGATCAGCCAGGTGCTCCAGAAGGATCCGAGCGAGACCTTCCTGATCGAGGGGCATACCGATGCTGTTGGCTCAGACCAGAGCAACCTCCTCCTGTCCGACCAGCGGGCGGAATCGGTCGCCAACGTGCTCACCGACGTCTACGGCATCGCGCCGGAGAACCTCGCGACGCAGGGTTATGGTGAGCAGTATCTGAAGGTCAACACGTCGGGCCCCGAGCAGGAAAACCGCCGCGTCACCATCCGCCGCGTCACCCCGCTGGTCCGCCCAGTCGCGGCCAACAGGTAATGATGTCGCCCCTCTCCAGTCTCGGAGAGGGGCATTCTTCCTTTTGTGCGACGCGCTTTCGCGCTTATGCAGCGCTGCCAATGCCACGCATCTTTGAATTCATACCGAGCAGATCGCGATCTCCGCATGTCCTTTGATGGATCGCTGCATAGGGTCGCGGTGGTTCTTAGCCGACCGTGTCTCCGGTACTTTTAAGGAAGAAGTGCATTTTTGGGGGATCAATTGGAACGCTGATCCTGTCATCCGGGCCAACGCGCGAGGATGCGTCGATTTGGGCAGTAAAGGCTGCTGACCCGACCTTGCCGATCGCCAGTGTGTATGGACCGAGGGGCTCGATATCGGCGACATGGAGGCTCACAGTCGAAGCGTTTGGATCCCTGACCATCGTATGTTCCGGTCGGATTCCGAGAACCACGGACTGTCCCACTGCCGCCGAAAGGCGCTCGGCTCTTTGCGCAGGAATCGCAATGTCGACGTCACCCTCGGCTTGGAAGGCAATTCCACCGGAGGTTTGCACAAGTCGGCCCTCGATGAAATTCATGCTGGGCGAGCCGATGAAGGCAGCGACAAAGAGGTTCTTCGGGGATTCATATAGGGTGATCGGATCAGCGGCCTGCTCGATCCGCCCTTGATTCATAACCACGACCCGATCTGCCATCGTCATCGCCTCTACCTGATCGTGCGTAACGTAGACGATCGTGGTTTTAAGTCGGCGGTGTAAGAGCTTGATTTCTGTTCGCATTTCAATGCGCAATTTAGCGTCGAGGTTGGACAATGGTTCGTCGAACAGGAACACATCCGGCTGGCGGACAATCGCCCGGCCAATCGCCACACGTTGGCGTTGACCACCCGAAAGCGCGTTCGGCTTGCGTTTCAAATAGGCACCGAGATTGAGAATGCGCGCCGCATTTGCAACGGCGGCATCGATGTCCTGCTTCGGCGTTCCGCGCACCTTCATGCCGTAGCCGATGTTTTCGGCGACTGTCATATGCGGATAGAGCGCATAATTCTGAAACACCATCGAGCAATTGCGCAGACCCGGGCGCAGCGCCGTAACGTCGCGCTCGCCGATCCGGATTTCCCCTGATGTCGTCTGTTCCAGCCCCGCGATCATCCGCAGGGTGGTTGTCTTCCCGCAGCCGGACGGCCCCACGAGAACCACGAATTCCTTGTCGGCAATTGCCAGATCGAGCGGAGGGATGACCTCAACGCTGCCAAAGGATTTGGTGACCTGATCCAAACGCACCTGGGACATGCTGTAACCTTTTCACGAGAATTCCATCGCCAGTTCTAAGCGGCGATCGTCTCCGTCTTCTTTCAACGATGCCTGATCCCATCCCGGCACTGCCGGGATGGGATGTTGCGGATGGGTTTATTTTGCAGGCAGGCCCATCGACGAACGATAGGCTGCCAGTTGCTTGTCGCGGCCAAACTCGTCCGTCAGCTTGTTCCATCCGGCAGCCACGGTATCCAGCGCCTGCTGCGGCGTCACTTCTCCTGCCAATGCCTTGGAAAGCTCGATCTCAAGAATTTCCGTATAGGAGAAATAGCCCGGCAGGCGCATGTCGAGCGCGGTGTTCTTGGCGGTTACCGCGTCCTTCTGGCTTCCAAGATATTCCTTTGCCTCACGCTCGGTGAATATCTTCGACCACAACGCCGTATTTGTCGTGTGCGATAGACGATAAGGATTGACGCCTGTGCCGCCGGTGATCGCCGCCTGACCGGAAACTGCCGGGCTCGTCAGGAACTGGATATAGTTCCAAGCCGCCTCCTGGTTCTTGGAAGACGACGGTACGGCTGCCTGCCAACCGCCGAAGGCCATGAAAGAGGTCTGGACGACGTGGTCGAACTTATCCCACTTCTTGGTCTTGTAGTTCCAGATTTCGTCCGATCCCGGCAGTGATGCCGAGCCGACGCTACCGGCAACCTTCGACTGCTTCGGATCGGCGGCAATGACGCCGGTATCGCCCCAGCCGATCGACTCGGCGACCTGGCCTCCGGCAAAGGCCGCGTTCACTTCGCCGAACGAGAAGTTCAGCGCATTTGGCGGGGCCAGTTTCGACGCGCGAATATATTCCTCCAGACCGCGCACCCAGCCCGGATTGTTGACCTGCGCATCCATCGTGTCGGGATCGAAGAACATGCCGCCGGGATTGTCGGGATGGCTGGTGTATCCGGCGACGTGACTGAACAGGAACCAGAATTGCTGGCCACCACGGCGAAAGGCTTCCGCGGTGCCCCAGAGGCCCTTGTCCGGCTGCTGGAAGAACTCGGCGATGTCGAGATATTCCTTCCAGGTTTTCGGCGGCGCGAGATCATGACCATACTTTGCCTTGAAGGCCTTCTGGTTGTCGGCGTTCTCGAAAAGGTCGATGCGGTAGGTATAGGTATGCGCGTCACCATCCATGGTCTGTGACAGCACTTTGCCGTTCCAGACCATCAGTTGCTCGCGGTAAACCGGAGCGATGTCGTCCCAATCGGCACCCGATTGCATCGCCTTGGGCATTTCCGAGAGAAAATCGGTGAAGTCTGGCGCCCAGGCTGGCGCGAAGGCGACCACGTCGAACGTGTCTTCGCCCGAGGTCAGCGAGGTGACGATCTTGGGATAGAGTTCCGACCACGGAAATTCCACCACATTAACCTTGCCGCAGGTCTTTTCCTCCCAGCCCTTGGCCGCGAGTTGCAGCGCAGAGGCGATATAAGGTCCCGTCTGCGTCGTGGCAGTCAGCGTGACACCGGTGTAGTCCGGTTCGCATGCGAGCGCGGATGTCGTGCCCGTTCCAGCAAGCAGTACCGCTGCCGTTGAACTCAGTAGTAATCTTCTCATGTTTTCCTCCCCGGAATTAAACAATGACTAGGGTTGTCGGACGGTCACTTTATTGCTCCCAAAAGCAGGCCGGACCGCATCAGCCTGCTCAAAATGCCCGCCATGACGACCATGGGTATGATCGCGACCAGGGCGGCTGCCGATATCGACCACCACTCGTCGCCGCGCTGGCTGTTTTGCCCTGCGACGAGAATGGGAAGGGTCTGCCATTTGGAACTGGTCAGGAAGAGCGCGAACAGGAACTCGTTCCAGACGAAGGCGAGGGTGATCATGAATGTCGCGATCAGGCCCGGCTTGGACATGGGCAGGACGATACCGAAGAAAATTCTCCACGACGGCACATTGTCGACCATCGCCGCCTCTTCGACTTCAACCGGCAGTGCCGCAAAGAAATCGCGCATCAGCCAGATCACGATCGGCAGTGAGAAGGCGACATAGGCGAAGGTGAGGCCTGTATAGGTGTCGACCAGCTTGAACCCCAACTTGCCCATTTCCGTATACATCAGGAACAAGGCAAAGGCGGCGACGATCGGCGGAAACATGCGCTGGCTCACAAACCAGAAGACGATATCATCATTGCCGAGGAGTGGCCCCGGAAGCTTGATACGGCTGGAGCCGATGGCGAGCGCAAGCGCTGCAACAAAAGCAAAGATCAGCGATATAGCCTGCCCGTAGCCCAGCACATGGCGGCCGAGCAGATATCCGCCGAAGGCAACGACGACGAAAATCACGCCGGACAGCAGCTTGACCTCGAAGGTGAAGCGCACCAGCGCATAGGCGGCCATCGATCCGATGAAGGTGGCCAGCACCGATGCGGACAGCCCGACGATCGTCGAGGCGATGAAGGTGTTGTAGAACTGGCCGCGTGCGCCCGACAGAAGCTCGCTCCAGGCTGTCAGCGTCGGGTCGAAGTCGACAAAGGGAATATAGGTCGGCCCGCCGACGACGCCGAGCGGCGACTTGAACGAGGTGATCGCGACCCAGTAAAGCGGAAAGAAGGTGAAGGCCAGCCAGAGCAGGCAGCCTGCAAGCGCCCACCAGCGGCCGGATCCCTTGAGGTCACGCACGCTCATTTGTGCTTCTCCAGATAGGGCTTCAGGATGGCGAGATAGACCAGCCCGATCACGGTGATGACGATCAGGAACAGGAAGGACAGGGCGGAAGTGTAGCCGAGGTTGAACTTCTTGAAGCCCTCCTGATACGCGAACAAGGTGAGCGTTTCCGTGGAAATGCCAGGCCCTCCGCCTGTCATGACGAACACCGTATCGATGATCTTGTAGCTTTCGATGAGGCGGATGAAGACCACAGCCACCGAAATCGGCAGCATCATCGGGAAGGTGATCCCCCAGAACTGCTGCCAGGGGCTGGCATTTTCAAGCGCGGCAGCCTCGTAGACGTCCTCCGGCAGGGTTTGCAGCCCGGCAAGCAGCATCAGGATGACGAAGGGTGTCCACTGCCACACTTCGACGGAAATGATGGCGCCGATAGCCCATCTGGTCTGCGTCAGAAACGGCAGATTGGGAAAGCCGAAGGCGGTCATCAACTCATTGAGCGGGCCCATCGTGGGATTGAGGATCTGGCGGGCGATGAGTGCAACGGCAACGGGCGCCACCAGCATCGGCACCAGGAAGCTCACCCGGAACAAACCTTCGCCAGGCACCCGGCGGTTGAGCGCCAGCGCCACGGAAAATCCGATGACATATTGCAGCGTCACCGCGACAAAAGCGATGATCGTCGTCGTCCAGGCGACATTCCAGAAGCGCGGATTCTGAAGCAGTTCCATATAGTTGCCGAAGCCGACGAAATGCGCGGGGATCGGCGGCACGAGCCGCAGGCTCATGAAGCTGGTGGTCAGCGAATAGATCAGCGGAAAGATCGAGATCACCAGCACGATCAGCAGTGCCGGCCAGATGAAGACGTGCTTGATCGGATCGTTGCGGGTCATGCCGCGCCTCCTTGCCGGAGAAGCGCCTCGATTTCCTCGATCTTCGGCATTGCAGGCGCGGTACCCCGCCGCGTCACCGCGATACCGGCGGTCGCGCAGCCGAAACGCACGGCCTCGACCGGAGTAGCGCCCCGCGAGAGTGCCGCCGAGAAGCCACCGACAAATGCGTCGCCGGCGCCTGTGGTATCAATGACTGCTCCCGACGAGACGGCCGGAACATGAACCGATTGCCCCGCCGTATGGTACAACACGCCGCGACCACCCAGCGTGATCAGCGCGGCTTTCACGCCCTTGGCAAGAAAGGCGTCGCCAGCCCGTCTGGCCTCGTCGAGCGTGTCGAGCGGAAAGCCGACGATAGCGGCTGCCTCGGTTTCGTTTGGCACGATATAGTCGCAGAGCGGATAGATCGTGTCCGGAAACGGCTCGGCCGGCGCTGGATTGAAAACTGTGGTCACGCCGGCCGCATGGGCGATTTCGAGGGCGCGCTGCGCCGCTTCGGCCGGTTGTTCGAGCTGGGTGACGAAAACCGCCGATTGCTCGATGGTTTCGCGTGCCGCCTCGACATCACCAACGCCGATGGTGCCCGCGGCACCTGGATAGACGATAATCGCATTGTCGCCGTTACCGTCATTGACGTAGATGAAGGCAGCGCCGGTCGGCATATCGTCCATCTGGACAAGCTTCGGCGTCACGCCCGCTTCCGCATAGGTCTTCAGCGCCATATCGCCGAACGTGTCGCGGCCGATCTTCGAGATGAAGGAGACTGTTCCCCCGGCGCGGGCTGCGGCGACAGCCTGGTTGGATCCCTTGCCGCCCGGGCCCACTGCAAAACCGGTCCCGGTGATGGTCTCGCCAATGTTTGGCATGCGCTTGGCCAGATAGGCCGTATCGGCGACGAAAATCCCGAGGATCGAAACACCCACCTTCATTATCGTTTCCCTTCAAACGGCTTCCGGCGGAATCACGCCTTTGGTGAACAGGAAGCAGCCGTAGAAGCGGTTTTCGCCCGTGGTGATGACGCAATAAGCCTTTTTGGATTCCTCATAGAAGGCGAAACGCTCGATGCCATACATCGGCGCCGGCTTGCCCTCGGCGCTGTCGATGACGGCCTGGACTTCCTGCTGCACTGGAGGGATCTCGTCCGGCGCGCCCATGATTTCCATTCGCCCGGCAGACGGCTGCAGCGGCGTATCCAGCGGCATCACCGAAAGAATAGCCTTGATGGCGCGGGCAGCGGACACATTGTCTATCCGCAACAGCTTGCCGACCACCGTTTGCCGGGCAATCGAATCCGAAGGAAAATTGGTGTCGGAAACAACGACCGTGTCGCCATGCCCCATGGACCGGAGCGCGTGCAGCACATCCGCGTTCAGAGCCGGATCGATATTCTTCAGCATGGAAGTCCTCCCTTAATTGCACTATTTCGCGGCACGTCGTGCCGCGAAACAGACCCCACAATCGCAGCACCGTTACAGCTCTGCGATTCCCTCAAATTCCGTTGTTCTCGCCTGCCGGTGCGGTTCTCCTCCCGCCCGGATGACCAGAGCTGGAGCCCTTATTCTCCGTAGGGGATCCAGATATTCTTCACATCCACAGCGCGGCGAAGGTATAGCGCGCCCTCGGCAGCGGCTCTGTCCATCCAGTCCGTCGCCTTGCCATTGTCCACGAAGGTCCGCTTGAGATTGCCCGAAGACAGCTTCTCCACCGTCGTCGACAATTCCGCGGAGCCGAAGGCCCACAACGCATCAACGTCATTGTGCGCGGCAAGGGTCTTTGCCAGCTCCATCGCCGACCCGGTGACGATGTTGACGACACCGGCAGGCACATCCGATGTTTCCAGAACGGAATAGAAATCCGTCGCCGAAAGCGGGAAGGGCTCGCTCGGCACCGCGACGACACGATTGCCGGTGGCAATCAACGGCGCAACCAGACTGATAAAGCCGAGCAGCGGCGCTTCCGGCGGGCAAATGACGCCTACGACGCCGATGGCTTCCGGCATGGCCAGGGCAACGCCGCGAAGCGGCGGCTGGTGAATGCCGCCTTCATATTTGTCCGCCCAGGCTGCGTAGGTGAAGAGGCGCGAAATCGCGGCGTCGACCTCGGCATTTGCATTGGCTGCGGACGCTCCGGTCATCGCTGTTATCCGCGAGGCGAACTCATCGGCGCGACCATTGAGGTTTTCGGCGATGTAATAGAGGATCTGAGCGCGGTTATGCGTGGTGGCATTCGACCAGGCGGAGGCGGCCTGTGCGGCAACCACGGCATTGCGGATGTCCTTGCGGTTGCCCTCGCCGACCTCTCCGACCGCCTTGCCTTTGGGGGAGGCGATGACACGGGAATAATTGCCGTCCGGGCGCGCCTGCTTGCCGCCGATGAAGAGCTTTGCCGTCCGGTCGATGGTTGGCAGGGCAAAATCGCCGGCAACCGGCTTCACTTGCGAAAGTGCGGGCATTGCTGCGCGCGCCTTGCGACCGACCCAAGCCTTCGGCTTCAGATATTCGTAGCAACCTTCCCGTCCGCCTTCACGGCCGAACCCGGACTCGCGCTTGCCACCAAAACCGACGGCGGCGTCAAAAAGATTGGTGGCATTCACCCAGACCACGCCGGCTGCGAGCTTTGCCGCAACGTTCAGCGCCAAGCCGATCGTCTCGCTCCAGACACTGGCGGCGAGGCCGTAGCGGGTATGATTGGCAAGCTGGACGGCTTCTTCCGGTGTGCGGAAAGTCATGGAGACCGCAACCGGCCCGAAGATTTCCTCGGTCGCGACGATCGATGTCGGCTGCACGCCGCTGAGAAGCGTCGGCGGGTAGAAGCTGCCGCCTTTCGGCAGGTCGATCTTCGCCTGATGCAGCGTCGCGCCTTCTGAAACTCCCTTTTTCACCAGGGTTTCGATACGCGTCAATTGCACGGGTGCGATGATCGCACCCATATCGATGCACTTGTCCAAAGGCTGACCGACCCGCAATGTCTGCATGCGGCGCTTCAGCCGCTCATGGAAAAGATCGGCAATGCCTTCCTGGACCAGAAGCCGCGAACCCGCGCAGCAGACCTGCCCCTGGTTGAACCAGATCGCGTCGACCACGCCTTCCACGGCGCCGTCGATATCGGCGTCGTCAAAAACGACGAAAGGTGACTTGCCGCCGAGTTCCAGCGTCAATGATTTGCCGCTGCCTGCGGTACGCTCGCGAATAACGCGCCCGACTTCGGTCGATCCGGTAAAGGCAATTTTGTCGATATCCTCATGCCCGACGAGCAGCGCGCCGGTTTCGCCTTCTCCCGTCACGATATTGAGCACGCCCGGCGGAAGGCCCGCCGCAGATGCCAGTTCGGCAAAGAGAAGCGCCGTCAGCGACGTGAATTCGGCAGGTTTCAGGATAACGGTATTGCCGAGCGCCAAAGCCGGCGCCACTTTCCAGGCCAGCATAAGGAAGGGGAAATTCCATGGGATGATCTGGCCGACGACGCCCACCGGCACATGGTCGGCGAATTCCGTGTCCTGGATTTGCGCCCATCCGGCGTGATGATAGAAATGACGGGCTGCCAGCGGCACGTCGAGATCGCGGGTTTCGCGGATCGGCTTGCCGTTGTCGATGGCCTCGACCACAGCAATCAGACGTGCATGGCGCTGGATCATCCGGGCAAGTGCATAGAGATGGCGCGCCCGCGCGTGGCCCGGCAATCGCGCCCATGACGCCTGCGCCTTGCGGGCCGCAGCAACCGCGTTGTCCACATCCGCCGCACCGCCGTTGGCGAGCTTCGCCAGGACCTTGCCGGTGGCTGGCTCGAACGTGTCGAAACTCTTGCCCGATACCGAGGGCACGAACGCGCCATTGATGAAGTGACCGAAACCGGAAGCGTGGCGCGCCAGCCAGTCGCGCGCTTCGATATCGGATTCAGGGGCAGGGCCGTAGGACATTTCGTCGAAATACTTGGCAACAGTCATCTGGATCATCCAATCGGGTGTCTGTTGAGGGCCGAATAGGCACCGGTGACATGATGCTCCAGCTGCCGTTCGATATCAGCAAGCAAGCTCGATGCGCCGATGCGGAAGAGATCGGGCTCCAGCCATTCTCGCCCCAGTTCGTCCTTCATCAGGAACTGGTAGTTTAACACGTCCTTCGCCGCGGAAATGCCACCGGCCGGCTTGTAGCCGATCCTGATGCCGGTGCGCTCGTAATAGGCGCGGATCGCCCGCAGCATGGTCAATGTCACGGCCAGCGTCGCATTGACGCCTTCCTTGCCGGTCGAGGTCTTGATGAAATCGGCGCCCGCCATCATGCAGACCAGCGAGGCCCTGGCGACATTGCGCAGCGTCTTCAGGTCGCCGGTCGCCAGAATGGCCTTGACATGCGCATCACCGCAGGCGGCGCGATATTCTTTCATTTCGTCGTAGAGTGCCGCCCAATTGCCGGTCAGCACATGCTCGCGGGTGATGACGATGTCGATTTCCTTGGCGCCATCGGCAACCGATGCCTCGATTTCCTTGACCTTGAGGTGGTGCGGGCTGAGGCCGGCGGGGAAACCGGTCGAAACCGCTGCGACCGGAATGCCGGAATCGCCGAGCGCCTCGACGGCTGTTGCAACAAAACGATGGTAGACGCAGATGGCGCCGGTCGTGATCGAACGGCCGCTCATGCCAAGCGAATCGAGAAGGTCGGCGCGCACCGGATTCATCGCCTTCGCGCACAACCGCTTGACGCGCTCGGGGGTATCGTCGCCGTTCAACGTCGTCAGATCGATGCAGGTAACCGCTTTCAGGAGCCAAGCCGCCTGTGCGTCTTTTTTGACGGTCCGGCGTCCGGGAAGCGAGGCTATGCGGCGCTCGGTGGCAGACAGGTTGACCCTAGCATCGAGAACCCAAGAGAGATCGAGTTCCATGCCGGCATTGCGCGGCCGGTTATGGGTGCGCTCCGGCGATTGCGAGGGGGCGTTTGCCGCATTGTGAACAGCAACGGTTTCCAAACAGAATCCTCCCGGGCAGAGTGTGAAGATCCTGTTGCTGTCTGTGCAGATGCACGCAGCGGAAGACGGTCTTCACAATCAACGAAAATGTTAGTTTTTTTTCATTGTTTGTGAGAGTTGCATCACCTGGCTGTCGCGTCAAGTTAGATTTCGACAGGTGCAGAAAAAATGCGGATTTGTCAGTCGAAATCGCTCATGCCGTTTTCGGTAATGACCGCATCGAACGCCTTCATGTCGCTGAAAAAGGCTGGCTTCAGCTTGCCGATCTTGCTGCTGTCGGCGAGAAGAATATTCTTCCGTGCGCGGGACATCGCCTTTTTCTTGATCTCCGCTTCGTGGAAATGTGCGCATGTGGCGCCGCGCCGGGCATCGATACCGGCTGCAGAAAGGAATGCCACGTTGATCACCAGCGAATCGAGCATTTCCAGCCCCGAGGCCCCGGAAAAGCTCGCCGATGCGGGGTGATAGAGGCCTCCGAGCATAACAAGGCGAACGTTGGGTTTTCGCGTCAGGCGATCGGCGACATTCAGCGCGTAACAGATCGCCGTTATGTGAATCTGGTCTGGGAGAAGATCGACTAGATAGGGCAAAGTAGTGCCGCAGTCGAAAAAAACCGTATCATCATAATGAATATAATCAATGGCTTGTGTGCAAATCTGCCGTTTTGCGGCGGCATGGCTGTCGGCTGCCCTGGAAATTTCATAGGCATCGTTTTCCGCTTCGACGGCCGGAACGATATGGCCGCCCAGGAATGCGAACTGGCCTGCATTGGCGCTGACATCACGCCGAACCGTCATCTCCGATACGCCCAGGATCTCGGCAGCGTTCTTGATGTGCAGAATGCGATGTTGTGAAAGGGCCTCGGATAAGACTGCGATGCGCCGGCCCCTGCGACTATCCATATCGCGTGTCTCCCTTATCGTTCACACTGGAATAGTGTTCTGACGAAAATTTAACAAGGACTGCCATTCCCGAGTCTCGTTCGGCCGTGGATCTGCGATTCGGCATTTGCGCCGAGACACAGTTTCTGCACCAGCCGGTTGCGCCCGACATGGCATATCGCTTCAATTTTATAGGGAACCTCCTCAATTTGAAATGAGAATTTGTGATTGATCTTCCATTTTTTGATGGAATAGTCACAAAACTGTATAAATGGCGCCGACTGGGCCGCGGGAGCGGGTCCCGGCCGGCAGGGCGCGCCTCCGGTCGGGCGGACGTCCGACCGGAGGCATCATCCTCGCGACTGCTTAGGAACATTTCCTGGCTGCGCGCTACTCGCCGGCTTGTCTTGCCGCCTTTTCGATCGCATCGGCGACCTTTTCCGCCTGGGAGGCGAAGACGGCGTGGCTGGCCTTGATTTCGGTCACTTCGCTGCCGGCGCGTTTTGCCATGTCACGCTCCAGATCGGGGTTGATGGAGCGATCCTCGGTGGCGACGATCGACCAGCTTTTTTTTGTTCGCCATGCCGGCTGGGTGATCTTGGCCGAGAAAGCCTGCTTCGAGGCGAAGACCTGCGACCTTGCCATGAAATCGGCTTCGGCTTGCGGAAGGTCTGCTGCGAAAGCCGCAGCGAAGGCGCCGGGATCGAGATAGAGATATTTGCCGTCCTTCGTTTCCTTGATATCCATGCTGCCGGCGGGCTTCGAGCTGGCGAGGCTGAGCAGGCTTTCGCCCTTGTCGGGCTGGAAGGCGGCGACATAGACGAGCCCGGCGACATTGGGATCATTGCCCGCTTCGGTGATAACCATGCCGCCATAGCTGTGGCCGACGAGCAGGATCGGTCCTTGTTGCAGCTCGAGAACACGTTTGGTCGCCGCCACATCGTCCTCGAGCGAGGTGATGGGCTGCTGGACGATGGTGACGTTGAAGCCGCGTTTTTCGAGAATGTCGGTCGCCCTACGCCATCCCGAGCCGTCGGCCAGCGCGCCGTGGACGATCACGATGTTTTTCACCTCGGCAGCCTCTGCCGCGAATGCGATGACGGTGGTGGCAAATGCAAGCGCTGCGGTGAACATAAGACGTCTATTCATGACTATTACTCCTGTGGGTCAATGTTAAGGGTCGGGATATTGATGCGTCCCGGGTTCAGCCGAATGTGAAGGCGTAGGCTTGCACCCCGGGATCGAGGAAGCTGATTTCGAAATTGCGGGCGACGACCGGGCCGGACTGGCGGACAAGCTGGTAAAGCCTGGTCGCGGTCACCGTGCCGTTGCCGTCGGCATCGATGTCTGCGCCGTGGTCAGGCCCCGGCGCCTTGCCGTCGATCTTCACCTGGAAGCGGATCGGCTTGCCGTCGGCGCCAGGCCCGAGAACGAGATGCAGATCGCGGGCGCTGAAGCGATAAGTGATGCCGCCGCCCGGCTGATCAAGGGTCGCCTGATCCGGGCCGACGATCCAGGCTCCGGAGAGGCCCCATTCGTTGAGGCCCGGTTCGCCGATCGTATAATTTTGCGCCACGTCGGCCTGCAGCCCTTCCGCAGAGGCGAAGTTCGCCGCCTGTTCGTAGCCGAGATAGGTCTCGCCGGAGCGGATGTTGCGGAGATCAGGGCCGGCTTCCACGCCCTTGGCATCCGGCGTGACCGGCGCGCTTGCCGTCGTCTGGCTGCCGGCCTCACGCAACAGGTCCTGAATGGCCTTTTCGGTCCTGTCGTAATTGCCTTCGCCGAAATGGTGGTAACGAATCTGGCCCTTGGCATCGATCAGATAGGCGGCAGGCCAGTAGCTGTTCTGGAAGGCGCGCCAGATTTTGTAATCATTGTCGATCGCAACGGGATAGCCGATCTTGAAATCGTCGATTGCGCTTTTGACGTTGTCGATCTTCTTCTCGAAGGCAAATTCCGGGGCGTGGACGCCGATCACCACGAGGCCCTGGTTGGCATATTTTTCCGCCCAGGCCCTGACATAGGGGATGGTGCGAATGCAGTTGATGCAGGAATAGGTCCAGAAGTCGACGAGAACCACTTTGCCCCGCAACTGCTCTGATGTCAGCGGCTTCGAGTTCAGCCATTCGACCGCGCCGTCGAGCGAAGGCGCGTCACCTTCGACGGGCAGATCGCTGCGGAAGGGCTTCTTCGTATCGGCGGCGGCGATCACCATGTCTTTGCTCGCCAGCTCGGAGGATGCGCCACTCAGCGACCTTGCATGCAACCTGTTGAGCACGGCCTGTTCCAGCGATGCGGTGCTGGCGTAGGAGAGCCGGGCGAGCAGGCTGGTATCGAGGCCGAGCGCGATGACGGCGACACCCGCCAGCACGGCAGCGCCGAGCCCTTGACGAATCCGGTCGCCGAGGCCGAGAGAGCGCTTCATGGCGGTGAATATCCTGCCGCCGACCAGCAAGGCGGCTGCAAGGGACGTTGCAGCACCGGCGGCATAGGCGATCAGCAGGAAGGTCGTCTGCAGATTGGCGCCCTGCAAGGCCGCCCCCGTCAGAACGAGGCCGAGGATCGGTCCGGCGCAGGGGGCCCAGAGCAGACCGGTGGCGATGCCGAGAATGAGCGCGCTCTTTGCCGTCGGGGCGGCGCGTCCGCCGCCGCTGGCATTTAGCAGGTTGTTTCCAAGGTCGACGACCGGCCGGGCAAGCGTGCTTGCGAAGCGTGGTGAAAGCAGGCTCAGGCCAAAGAGCCCAAGCAGGACGATGGCGGCAAGGCGGCCATATTCATTGGCGCGAATGGCCCAGCTGCCGCCGACTGCGGCAAGCGTGGCAACCAGCGCGAATGTGGCGGCCATGCCCGCCAACATGGGCAGCGTGCTCCTGACGAAGGGCTGTCCGGCACGGGCAAAGACGAAGGGGAGGATGGGGAGGATGCAGGGGCTGAGGATCGTCAGCGCGCCTCCGAGATAGGCTATGATCAGAAGTGTCATCATCGTTTCCTTTGAAACCGATTGATCGGGCTCTGGACGGCGATGGGGCCCGAACCAGCAACGGCGGGGATATGGCCGGGCGGACGTATCCTCGATGTGTCCGGTTTCGCGGGGAAATGTACCGAACTATTGCAGTCGCGGCGGGCGATACAAAGCGATACAAACTGCCGCCCAGCGGTGGGCTGTGACGAAAGCGCCGGGGCCGGCGCGAGGCTTTGCTCGGTCGGCGCGATTGTATCAGAATGTATCCCGGCGGCCGAAAGCTACATCCGCATGCAAAACCGACGGCTTGCGACATATGAGGGATACAAGCGCAACCTCATTTCAGCACCGTGATCCATTCGACAGGAGAGACCGATGTCAGAGCAAATCAATCATCACCGCCGCCGCTTCTTCGGCATGACGGCCGTCGCCCTTGCGGCGGTCGAGTTCGGCGTGGCCGGCAAGGCCGCCGCTCAATCAGCGCCCGCCGCATCCGTGCCTAACGTCAAGGTGGGAACCCACACGTCCTTCGAAGCGCTGAAGCAGGTGAAAGCCGGCGTGCTCGATATCGGTTATGCCGAGGCGGGGAAGGCGGACGGTCCTGTCGTGCTGCTGCTGCATGGCTGGCCCTATGACATCTATAGTTTCGTCGATGTCGCACCGCTGCTTGCCTCGGCAGGCTACAGGGTGATCGTGCCCTATCTGCGCGGTTACGGCACGACCCGCTTCCTGGACGACCAGACGCCGCGCAACGGC
This sequence comes from Rhizobium anhuiense bv. trifolii, assembly GCF_024346605.1. Taxonomy (NCBI): domain Bacteria; kingdom Pseudomonadati; phylum Pseudomonadota; class Alphaproteobacteria; order Hyphomicrobiales; family Rhizobiaceae; genus Rhizobium; species Rhizobium anhuiense. Next base: position 2,821,953 of record NZ_CP098803.1, on the reverse strand, counting down.
CAGCCGTCAGCACTCGCCGCCGATATGATCGCGCTGCTCGATGCGCTCGATATCGAGAAGGCGGTCATTGCCGGCTATGACTGGGGCGGGCGGACCGCCAACATCATGGCGGCGCTCTGGCCGGAGCGTTGCAAGGCGATGGTCTCGGTGAGCGGCTACCTGATCGGCAGCCAGGAGGCCAACAAGAAGCCGCTGCCGCCGAAGGCCGAACTTGCCTGGTGGTATCAGTTCTATTTCGCCACCGAACGCGGCCGTCTGGGTTACGAGAGCAACACCCATGATTTCGCAAAGCTTATCTGGCAGACGGCTTCGCCGAAGTGGAACTTCGACGATGCGACATTCGGCAGATCGGCCGCCGCCTTCGACAACCCCGACCACGTCGCCATCGTCATTCACAATTATCGCTGGCGCCTGGGGCTTGTCGAAGGCGAGGCCAAGTACGATGCCTATGAACAGACGCTTGCGGGAGCGCCTGTCATTTCCGTACCGACGATCACCATGGAGGGCGATGCAAACGGTGCACCGCATCCGGAGCCTTCCGCCTATGCCGGAAAGTTCTCCGGCAGATACGAGCATCGCACGATCGGCGGCGGCATCGGCCATAACCTGCCTCAGGAGGCGCCGCAGGCCTTCGCGCAGGCGGTCATAGACGTCGATCGCTTCTAAGCCGACGGTATCGTGCCGCAGGGCCTCGTTGCTCCGGCCGGCGGAATATGCGTAGGTCGCGTCAACCGCTTCGATATCGAGGCGGCGGGCGCGGCCGCCTTTACGGGTGAGGAACCGGGAAATATGGATCATGTCGATCACATCCTGATTGTCGATGACGATCGCGAAATCCGCGAGCTGGTCTCGGGCTATCTGCAGAAGAACGGTCTCAGGACGAGCGTTGCCGCCGACGGGCGCCAGATGCGCAGTTTTATCGAGGCCAATGCCGTCGACCTGATCGTGCTCGATGTTATGATGCCGGGCGACGATGGGCTGGTGCTGTGCCGCGAACTGCGTGCCGGCCGGCACAAGGCGATCCCGATCCTGATGCTGACGGCCCGCACCGACGAGATGGACCGGATCCTCGGCCTGGAGATGGGCGCCGACGACTATCTTGCCAAACCGTTTGCAGCGCGCGAGCTGCTCGCCCGCATCAAGGCGGTGCTGCGGCGGACGCGCATGCTGCCGCCCAATCTGCAGATCAGCGAGGCCGGACAGTTGCTGACCTTCGGCGACTGGCGGCTCGATACGGTCGCCCGGCATCTTCTCGACAAGGAGGGGACCGCGATTGCGCTTAGCGGCGCCGAATACCGTCTGCTTCGCGTCTTCATCGACCATCCGCAGCGGGTGCTCAATCGCGACCAGCTTCTGAGTCTGACACAGGGCCGCGACGCCGATCTCTTCGATCGCTCGATCGATCTCCTGGTCAGCCGGCTGCGTCAGCGGCTGGGCGACGACGCACGCGAGCCGACCTACATCAAGACGGTGCGCAGCGAAGGTTATGTGTTTTCAGTTCCGGTCGAAATCTCGGAGCTGCGCCAATGAAGTCGGTGGTCCCTTTGCGCTCGGGTTTGGCTTGGCCGAGCACGTTGCGCTCGCGGATATTTCTGATCCTGCTGATTGGCTTGGCTGTGGCCTACGGGCTGTCCTTCAGCGTTCTCTATATGGAGCGCTATATGTCGGCCAAGGCGGTGATGCTCGGCACGCTGGAAAACGACGTTGCAACGTCGATTGCCGTTCTCGACCGACTTCCGCCAGGCGAACGTGGCGATCTGCTGGACCGGCTGAGCCGCGGCAACTACCGTTTCGTGCTCGGACCCGGCCTTGCCGGCGTGCCTGACACGTCAAGCAAGGGCGCCGAGATATCAGGCAAGATCGAGGAGGCGATCGGGCACCGCTTTCCGATCCGTATCGAACGGATTCCTGGCGATGTGAACCGGTTGCAGGCGCATCTGACGCTCAGCGACGGAAGCCCGTTGACGATCGACGTCACGCCGAAGGGGGTCATGCCGATCGCCGCGTGGCTGCCCTATGTCTTCGTCATCCAGATGGCGCTGCTCATTCTTTGTACCTGGTTTGCGGTTCGTCAGGCGATCCGGCCGCTCGGCGCGCTTGCCGCCGCCGCCGATGCCCTCGACCCGAACAAGGATGGTCCGGCCTTGAGCGAGGCGGGGCCGAGCGAGGTCGCGCATGCGGCAAGGGCGTTCAACGCGATGCGGGAGAGGATTGCCCATTACCTCGAAGAGCGCGTCCAGATCCTGGCGGCAATCTCGCATGACCTGCAGACGCCGATCACCCGCATGCGGCTGCGCGCCGACATGGCGGAGGATTCGCCGGAGAAAGACAAGCTGGTGCATGATCTCGGCGAGATCCAGCGTCTCGTCCAGGACGGGATTGCCTATGCGCGCAGCGCGCATGGCGACGGCGAGAAGAACGCCCGCATCGATCTCGCCTCGTTCATCGACAGCATAGCCTATGACTATCAGGATACCGGAAAGGCCGTCACCGTCGTCGGGCTGGTTCACGGCGCCGCCTTCACCAAGCCGCATGCGCTTCGCCGAATCCTGTCGAACTTCATCGACAATGCGCTGAAGTTCGCCGGCGCTGCCGAGATCAGCGTCGAGCGCAGCGCCGAGAACGATATCGTCATCACAGTCATGGATCGCGGGCCGGGAATTCCGGACGATCTGCTGGAAGCCGCCATGCAGCCTTTCTTCCGGTTGGAACAATCCCGCAACCGGGAAACCGGCGGCACCGGTCTCGGTCTTGCGATCGCCCAGCAGCTGACGGCCAAGATCGGCGGGTCGCTCCGGCTCTACAATCGCGCCGACGGCGGACTGGCGGCGGAAGTCACCATCCATTGACATCGGCAGCCGCCCCAAAATTTCGCGATGTTTGTATGTAAAGATGTCCTCGATATCGGATGCTACGTTTTGTGACATTTCGGGCGATTTCGGAAACATGGCGGATATATCCGTCGGTCAAAACACACTCCGTCAACCCGGCCGCGCAGCGCGGCCAGTCGCCCGAAGCGACGCAACACAAGGAGTGTTCCATGACAAAGATCGACAAGGTTCTCTATACCGGCAAGACCCATACGACGGGCGGGCGCGACGGCGCTTCGCACAGCGACGACGGCCAGCTGGATATCAAGCTTTCGCCTCCGGGCAGCAACCGGGCCGGCACCAATCCCGAACAGCTTTTCGCCGCCGGCTGGTCTGCCTGCTTCATCGGCGCGATCGGCTTTGCCGCGGCCAATCAAAAGGTCAGGCTCCCCGCCGATCTCGCCGTCGACACCGAGGTCGATTTGGGAACGGCCGATGGCGGCTATTTCCTGCAGGCCCGTCTCAAGGTCAGCCTGCCGGGGATCGAAGCGGATGTGGCAAGAGCGCTCATTGAAGAGGCGCACCAGACCTGCCCTTACTCGAAGGCCACGCGCGGCAATATCCATGTCGAATTGAGCGTTGCCTGACGAATGCATTGCCCGCCGAAGGCCATTGGCCGCGGCGGGCAAAGGACAGCAGCCGAAAGCTAACAGGACGAGGCCGACCGGGCCTCGTCGTTGGAGGATCTGATGAGATTGATGATCATCTGCATTCTGGGAGCGGCGGTCTTCGCCGCGCCCTGCATCTACGACGTAAGCTCGCAGGAGCCTTCGCCGCTTGCGGGCCTCGTGACGGCAGCATCCGCAGCGTCGTCTTCCGGGGCGCCGCGGCCGTTCCAACCCCTCTTTTAGGTCACCAGGGAGAAGACCCGTGAAGCTCTATCAGAATGAAATTTCCTCGGCGACGTCGAGAGTCCGTATCGCGCTCGCCCTCAAGGGATTGACGGCGGAAACACTGCCGGTGACCATCCTCGGCGAAAATGCCGAGAGCCGGCAGGCCGGATATCGCAGCGTCAATCCGCAAGGGCTGGTCCCGGCCTTGCTGACGGATGGCGGCGTCCTCATCACCCAGTCGCTGGCGATCGTCGAATATCTCGACGAGATTCAGCCCGAACCGGCGCTGCTGCCTGGAACGGCGGAGGACAGGGCGCTGGCGCGGTCGATCGCGCTTGCGATCGCCGCCGAGATCCATGCGCTGCTGCCGCCGCGGATCGGCCTGCATCTCGGCAAGACCTTCCAGGCGGATGCCGATGCCGTTGCCGCCTGGAATCGTCATTGGGTCGGCGAGGGAATGGCCGCGATCGAGACGATGATCGCCGGCCGCAGGCAGGGGGCTTTCGCCGTTGGGGATCAGCCGTGTGTTGCCGATATCTTCCTTTTTCCTCAGGCGATCAGCGCCCGGCGTATGGGCTTCGATCTCGCCCAATGGCCAAATATCGCGGAGATTGTCGCTCGGCTGGAAGCGATACCGGCCTTCCAGGAGAACGCGCCGGCACCGAGACGATGATGCGATCGACGAAGAAGCGGCCGCAAATGACTGCGGGCGCTCCTTTTCCATTGTTGGCGGCCCTCAGCGATTGACCCTTGCCTGCAGATGCGCGGGATAACGATCGCCTTCCACCTTGATGGTGGCGAGCGCGTTTTCGATGCTGCCAAGATCCTCGGCTGTCAGTTCGATCTCGGCGGCCTGAATGTTCTCCTCGAGGCGATGCAGCTTGGTGGTGCCGGGGATCGGCACGATCCAGGGTTTTTGTGCCAGCAACCATGCCAGGGCGACCTGGGCGGCGGTTGCCTTCTTGTGGGCGGCGATGTCCGCGAGCAGATCGACGAGTGCCTGGTTGGCCTTGCGCGCTTCCTGGGAAAAGCGCGGCACGATGTTGCGGAAGTCCTTGCTGTCGAAGGTCGTCGTTTCGCTGATCGCGCCGGTGAGGAAGCCCTTGCCGAGCGGGCTGAAGGGCACGAAACCGATGCCGAGCTCTTCGAGCACCGGCAGGATTTCCTGCTCGGGTTCGCGCCACCACAGCGAATATTCACTCTGCAGTGCCGCCACCGGCTGGATCGCATGGGCGCGACGGATCGTCTGGGCGCCTGCTTCCGAGAGGCCGAAATGCCTGACCTTGCCCTCGGCGATCAGCGCCTTGACCGTGCCGGCCACATCTTCGATCGGGACATCGGGGTCGACACGATGCTGATAGAAGAGGTCGATGACATCGGTCTTCAAACGCTTCAGCGCCTGGTCAGCAACCGCGCGGATCTGTTCCGGCCGGCTGTTCATGCCGCTCTGGCCGCCATTGGCATCGAAGTTGAAACCGAATTTCGTGGCGATCACCACCTTGCTGCGGAAAGGCGCCAGGGCCTCTCCCAGAAGCGCTTCGTTCTGATAGGGGCCATAGGCCTCGGCCGTGTCGAAGAAGGTCACGCCGCGTTCGAACGCGCGGCGGACCAGCGCGATCGCCTCCGGAATTGCTGTCGCCGGGCCATAACCATAACTCAGCCCCATGCAGCCGAGACCGATGGCCGAGACTTGAAGCCCGCTCTTTCCGAGTTCACGTTTCTGCATTGCCGTTTCCTTTTCTAACCCTGGTACTGCGTGTCGGTGACATGCTCCATCCAGTCGACAACCTTGCCGTCGAGCTGTTCCTGGATGGCGATATGGGTCATCGCCGTGGTCGGCGATGCGCCGTGCCAATGACGTTCACCCGGGGCGAAGCTGACGACGTCGCCGGCGCGGATCTCCTCGATGGGGCCACCTTCGCGCTGCACACGACCGCAGCCCGATGTGACGATCAGCGTCTGGCCGAGCGGATGGGTGTGCCAAGCGGTGCGGGCGCCGGGCTCGAAGGTGACGCTGGCGCCAGCCGCGCGAGCGGGGCTGGTCACGGCAAACAGCGGGTCGACACGCACATTGCCGGTGAACCAGTCGGCCGGTCCCTTGGCCGAAGGCTGCGAACCGCTTCGCTTTATATCCATCCTCGTCTTCCTTTCGATGTCGGGCTTTCGATGTCGAATGGACGTGTCCACTCGCGTAACAAGGTATTTAGGGCGTGCGCCTGGTTGCGATTAGATGGTATAAACGGCAAGAACCCATGAGGATTTTTCATAAATGTCACGCCCTGCCGTCAACGATCTCATCGCTTTCCTCGCCGTTGCGCGTGCACAGAGCTTCACCAAGGCGGCGGGCAAGCTGGGTGTGTCGCAGTCGGCGCTCAGCCACACCATTCGCGGGCTCGAGGAGCGGCTTGGATTGCGATTGCTGACACGCACGACCCGCAGCGTCTCACCGACGGAGGCGGGTGAACGGCTGCTCGTCTCCATCGGACCGCGGCTCGATGAGATCGAGAGCGAACTGGCTGCTTTGAGCGCGTTCCGGGAGAAGCCGGCGGGCACCATCCGCATCAATGCCGGAGAACACGCGGCCGATGCCGTCCTTTGGCCCGCCCTGGAAAAGCTGCTGCCCGATTATCCCGATATCAATGTGGAAATCATCGTCGACTACGGCCTCACCGACATCGTCGCGGGGCGTTACGATGCCGGGGTGCGGCTCGGAGAGCAGGTGGCGAAGGACATGATCGCGGTGCGCATCGGCCCCGACATGCGCATGGCCGTGGTCGGCACTCCCGCTTATTTCACCACCAGGCCGAAGCCGCTGACGCCGCAGGATCTTACGGATCACAATTGCATCAATCTGCGTCTGCCGACCTATGGCGGCGTCTATGCATGGGAGTTCGAGAAGGACGGGCGCGAGCTCAGGGTTCGCGTCGAGGGCCAGCTGGTTTTCAACAATATAGCCCTGCGGCTGAGCGCCGTGCTGGCCGGTCTCGGGCTGGCCTACATGCCGGAGAACCTGGTCGAGGGGCATCTTGCCGATGGACGGCTGGTGCGGGTCCTCGAGGACTGGTGCCTGCCGTTTTCCGGCTACCATCTCTACTACCCAAGCCGTCGGCACACGTCACCGGCATTCGCCCTCGTCGTCGATGCGCTTCGTTATCGAGGATAGAGGCCCATCATTCGAGCTGCGCGAACCGGCAGATATCCGAGCCATGGAGACGTTCAATCGATCGGCTCTTGCCGGAAGCGAAGTCATGCCTGCAGCGATTTGACATTCCATCACTCGCCACTAATTCACACTTGATATCGAAGGAAACAGTGAATGAATACTGCGGCACCTGCCACGAAAGCCCGGACCGGTGTGTCCGGTTTGGACACAGTTCTGGCGGGAGGCCTTTCCACGGGCCACGTGTTTCTCCTGGAGGGAAATCCAGGAGCGGGCAAAACGACCATCGCGCTGCAGTTTCTGATCGAAGGTGCGCGGCTCGGCGAGCAGGGGCTCTACATCACCCTTTCAGAAACCGAGAGCGAACTCCGGGCCGGCGCCGCATCGCATGGCATGGTGATCGACGGCAATATCGAGGTCTTCGAGGTCGTTCCTCCGGAAAGCCTGTTGGATGCTGACCAGCAGCAGAGCCTGCTTTATTCATCGGACCTAGAACTTGGAGAGACGACAAAGGAAATCTTTGCCGCTTTCGAGAGGATCAAGCCACGTCGCGTGGTTCTCGACAGCCTGTCGGAGATAAGGCTGCTCGCGCAAAGCTCGCTGCGCTACCGCCGGCAGATCCTCGCGCTCAAACACTATTTTGCCCGACAGGGGGCGACAGTCCTTCTGCTCGACGATCTGACGTCCGACGTGCTCGACAAGACGGTGCACAGCGTCGTGCACGGTGTCATCCATCTTGAGGAACTGGCGCCGAACTACGGCTCCGAACGCCGACGTCTGAGGGTCATGAAATACCGCGGGCAGGCCTTCCGCGGCGGCTATCATGATTTCATCATCCAGACCGGTGGCGTGATCGTGTTCCCGCGTCTCGTCGCTGCCGAACACAGGTCGAGCTATGTCCGCGATCAGATTTCCTGTGATATTGCGGAGCTGGATCTTCTTCTCGGCGGCGGCCTCGAGCGGGGTTCCAGTACCCTGATCCTCGGTCCTGCCGGCACAGGCAAGAGCACCTTCTCGTTTCAATTCCTGATGGCGGCGGTGGCGCGCGGCGAGAAAGTGGCGGCCTTCATTTTCGACGAAGAGCTAGGCCTGCTCTTCACGCGGCTGAAAGCGCTCGGAATGGATCTCGAAGCCATGAGGGATGCGGGTCTTATCCACATCGAACAGCTCGATGCCGCCGAACTGTCGCCGGGCGAATTTGCTGATCGCGTGCGCAAGTGCGTCGACAAGTCGGATGCGAAAACCGTCATCATCGACAGTATCAACGGTTATCAGGCTTCGATGCCGGATGAGAATTCGCTGATCCTTCATATGCATGAGCTGCTGCAATATCTGAACAGGCAAGGCGCCAATACCTTCCTGACCGTTGCGCAGCACGGGCTGGTTGGCGACATGAAGGCTCCCGTCGACGTCACCTATCTCGCCGATACCGTCATTCTGCTGCGCTATTTCGAGGCTGCGGGTAAGGTGCGTCGGGCAGTCTCCGTGATCAAGAAGAGGACCGGCTTTCACGAGGATACCATCCGCGAGTACCGCATCGACGCTTCCGGCTTGAGATTCGGCGATCCTCTCATCGGATTCCAGGGCGTGCTTCGCGGCGTTCCCGAATTTATCGCGCCCTTGGCGCCGCTCCTGTCGACCAATGGCGGGGATAGCGGCAATTCCTAATTCCAGCAAACCGAAAGCATTGATCTACGCCCCCGCCGGTCGCGATGCCTGGGTGGCGAGATCGCTGGTCGATGAGGCCGGATTGACATCGATTGCCGCCGCCGACCTGTCTATGTTCGCGTCATCGCTCAGCGATGACATCGCGCTTGGTGTGCTGACGGAAGAGGCCGTTCGCTCGAGCGATCTCAAGCCGATCGCCGCCTGGGTCTCGGCCCAGCCGAGCTGGTCAGACCTGCCGTTCATCGTACTCACCATACGTGGCGGCGGGCCTGAACGAAATCCGGCCGCTGCCAGGCTTTCCGAGGTTCTGGGCAATGTCACCTTCCTGGAAAGGCCGTTCCATGCGACCTCCTTCATCAGCGTTGCCCGGACCGCGTTGAAGGGGCGCCTGCGCCAATATGAAGCGCGCGCCCGGCTCGAGGCTCTCAGCGAAGGAGAACGACGGTTGCAGACGGCGCTCGCCGCCGGTCGTCTCGGGGCCTGGGAGCTGGAGCTGTCCTCGATGGCCTTGTTCGCCTCGGCGACCTGCAAAGCGGTCTTCGGTCGAGCGCCGGATGATGAGGTTACGCGTGACGATCTGATTGCGAGCATCCACCCCGACGACCGGGACATTGTGCTGGCACGCCTGCGCCGGACGATCGATACCGGGCTCGACTATTCGATCGAGCACAGAACGATCTGGCCGGATGGATCACTGCATTGGACCGAGGTCCATGCGCAGCTCTACACCGACAGATATGGTTCCGCCAGAAAGCTCGTCGGGGTCTGCTCCGATACCACCGCCCGCAAGACCATCGAGGAAAATCTGCGACGGCTCAATGAAAACCTCGAGGAGCGCGTGAGGGAACGGACCAGGGAGGTCAACGCCGCCCACCAGACCCTGCTCGAGGAAGTCGCCCAGCGTGAAAGAGCCGAGGAGCAGCTTCGCCAATCGCAGAAGATGGAAGCGATCGGTCAGCTGACCGGCGGCGTCGCCCACGACTTCAACAACCTGCTGATGGTCGTTCTCGGAAATCTGGAGCTGCTCGGCAAGCACGTGGCCGGAGATGCCAAAGCAACGCGTCTGATCGACGGGGCGCTTCAGGGGGCGCGGCGCGGGGCGGCGCTGACGCAGCGGCTGCTGGCTTTTGCCAGGCAGCAGGATCTGCAGGTCAAGCCCGTCGATCTGGCCGAGCTGGTCTCCGGCATGAACGACCTGTTGCGGCGCTCGGTCGGATCCTCGATCAGCATCGAAACCATGCTGCCGACGACCCTGCCGCCGGCGCTGGTCGATGCGAACCAGCTCGAATTGGCGCTGCTCAACCTTGCGGTCAACGCCCGTGATGCGATGCCGGATGGGGGGACGCTGTCTATTTCGCTGCGCCAGGAACAGGTTGGCGGCAATAACGGCGATCTCGGCGAGGGGACCTATCTGGTGTTGGCGGTGGCCGACAGCGGCACCGGCATGGACGCGGAGACGCTGAAGAAGGCGGTCGATCCGTTTTTCTCGACCAAGGAGATCGGAAAGGGCACGGGTCTCGGCTTGTCGATGATCCACGGGCTTGCGGTCCAACTCAACGGCGCACTTCTTCTGACAAGCGAGCTTGGGGTGGGGACAACAGCCGAATTGTGGCTCCCGGCCACCGAACGACGCCCAGAGCGGCCGGCCGAGGCGGAGCTGCCCGTCGCGCAAGCCGCATCCAGACTGAAGATCCTTCTGGTCGATGACGATGCCTTGATTGCGATGAGTTCGGTCGACATGCTTGAAGATCTCGGCCATGAGGTCATCGAAGCAAATTCAGGCTTGCAGGCGCTGGAGTTGATCAGGAGCGGTCAGCATTTCGACTTGATCATCACCGACTATTCGATGCCTGGTATGACCGGCGCACAGCTCGCTCAGGCCGCGCGGGACATTCATCCGGCGGTGCCGATCGTCCTGGCGACAGGTTACGCCGATCTTCCCGCCGGCACCGATATCGATCTTCCGAGATTGGGAAAGCCCTACAATCAGGCTCAACTTGCCAAGGAAATCGCCAAGGCGATGGCAGGCGAAACGGCTGCGACGCTCAGATCCGGCAGTGACGCAGCTGTCTTAGAGCCTCGCCTGTCCAAGGCCGACGATGTCAGCGATGAAATCGGCGATGGCGCCTGTGTCGTCTAGATCGAAGACCGGCAGGTTCGCATCCGTGACGGCGTGATCGGCGGCGATGGCGCAGATATGGGGATCGCTCGGCGCCAGCGGTTCACGATTGGCGGCCTCCAGGCGGCGGGCCTCGATCTTCGGGATCGGCTCGCGCTTGTAGCCTTCGATCAGCACCAGATCGCAGGGTGCGAGGCGGGCGAGGATTTCCTCGAACTCGGGTTCGGGGGCGCCGCGCAGCTCGTGCATGATGGCGTAGCGGGTGCCGGAGACGATGGTGACTTCATGGGCGCCGGCCTGGCGATGGCGATAACTGTCGGCTCCGACCTTGTCGATGTCGAAATCGTGATGGGCGTGCTTGATCGTCGAGATCCTGTAGCCGCGGCGGGTGAACTCCATCACCAGCCGGACCGCGAGCCCCGTCTTGCCTGAATTCTTCCAGCCGGCGATGCCGAAGATTTTCGGTGCGGTCATGCGTGAAGGGCCTCCAGCCAGCGTTCCGCCTCCACGAGATCGTCAGGCGTATTGATGTTGAAGAAGGGATCGAGCAGGCTGGCGCGGGTCGGATGCAGCGGGAACGCCACTTCCGTAACGTCATGCCGCAACAGGAAGTCGCGCACGCGGCGCTTCTCGTCGGTGGCGATCCAGGCTTCGAGATCAGCGGCCAGCGTCACCGGCCAGAGGCCGAAGACGGGATGGCTGCGGCCCTCGGAGGCGGCAATGGCGATCTGCGACGGGCGTTCGATCGCTGCGGCCAGCCGGGCGACGAGATCGGCCGGGAAGAACGGGCAATCTACCGAGACGGTGACGACATGGCTGATCGAGGGAAGGCCGGCGGCATAGACCATGGCCGCATGGATGCCGGCCATCGGCCCGGCCTTGCCGGGAAAACGGTCGGAAACGACAGGCACATCCTCGGCGGCGGCATCGGAGTTGACGGCAACGAGCAAGGTCTGTTGCGAGAGGCGGGTCAGCGCATGGCGGAGCAGGCTCTCGGTCCCGAGCATCACGCCCGCCTTGTCGCGGCCCATGCGCTGCGAGCGGCCGCCGGCCAGCACGACGCCTGCTATGTCGGATCTGTCCAGCGAGAATTCAGCCATCATCCTTCCTCAGCCATCATTTGTCTCAGCCATCATTTGTCTCAGACTGGCGCGCGCGGGGCGGATTCCTGCGCGATCGGCGATACGCGGCGCTTGGCCTCACGATAGAACGTATAGAGGCCGGAGGCGATGACGATCGCAGCGCCGATAAGCGTCCAGCTATCAGGCACTTCGGCGAAGAAGAAGATGCCGAGCAGGGAGGAGAAGATCAGGCTGGTATAGCGGAACGGCGCCACGAAGGAGATTTCGCCGGTGCGCATGGCAAGGATGACCGACTGGTAGCCGACGAGCACCAGCACCGAGGCGAGCGCCAGATGCCCGAGCGCGGTGGCGCTGACCGGTTGCCAGCCGCCGAGCACCGGGATCAGCAACGCGCCGAAGAAGGAGGCAGACATGGCGGTGATGACGGTTATCATCAGCGAGGGAATTTCCGGGCTGATGCTCCGGGTGGCGAGATCGCGGCCGGCCGTCGTCAGCACCGCAGCGACGCAGAGGACGGCGGCGGGGGTGAATCCATCGGGGCCGGGACGGATGATGATCATCACGCCAATGAGGCCGACGAGGATCGCCGACCAGCGCCGCCAGCCGACCGGCTCGCCGAAGAAGAGCGCCGCACCGAAGGTGACGACCAAAGGCAGCGACTGCAGGATCGCCGAGGCATTGGCGATCGGCATCATGCCGAGCGCGGTGATATAGGTCACGGCGGAGAGCGTCTCGCAGATGATCCTGAAGATGATCATCGGCTGCAGCATGATGCGCCAGGAGCGCAGCGCGCCCATTTTCCAGGCAATCAGATAGACGAGCAGGCTGGTGAAGAGGCCGCGCAGAAACATGATCTCGCCGGCGTTCATATAGGCGATCACCGATTTGGACAGAGCGTCGCTTGCAGAAAAGCCGGCCATCGCCATGGTCATATAGATGGCGCCCTCAGTATTGCGTGACCGCGGCATGAAGAGATTCCCGTTACCTGTGCGCCCCTTTTAGTCGCGAAGATGCATCAAGGGAATCGGATGAATGTCACACCAGGCATAAATCGATGATGCGGTGCACAATGGCGCTGACGTCAACGCAGGCGTGTGGGCGGAAGTCCCGGCAAATCCGCGTTTTTTAAGTTGAATTCCGATATTTCCGACGCCGCAATCAAGGCGTCGATGGGGAATGCCATCGCGCCTGCCGGTTCGCCTCATCGGCGTTTTTCTCTTCCTGCGCGGGAAACGGGTGGCTGTATCGCCTGATGTCTGAGCATCTCGGTTATCGCAACAATCCAGGAGAAACCGATATGACACTTCTCAACGACAAGATCGCCATCATCACCGGCGCAAGCTCCGGCATCGGCCGCGCGGCGGCGAAACTCTTTGCGCGGGAAGGCGCCAAGCTCGTGGTCACCGGCCGGCGACAGGACGCGCTTGATGCCGTCATCACCGAAATCGAGGCGAAGGGCGGACAGGCGGTCGCCATATCGGGCGATGTCAGGGACGAGGCGTTGCAGGCACGGCTCGTCGAGACGGCAGTCTCGCGTTTCGGCCGGCTCGACATCGCCTTCAACAATGCCGGCATCCTCGGCGAGATGGGACCGGTCGCCGGGCTATCGCTGGAGGGCTGGCGCGAGACGATCGAGACCAATCTGACGGCAGCCTTCCTCGGCGCCAAGCACCAGTCGGCGGCGATGGGAAAAAGCGGCGGATCGCTGATCTTCACCTCGACTTTCGTCGGCCACACCGTCGGCATGCCCGGCATGGCCGCTTATGCGGCGAGCAAGGCGGGACTGATCGGCTTCGTGCAGGTGCTCGCCGCCGAACTCGGCGGGCAGAAGATCCGCGTCAACGCCCTGCTGCCCGGCGGCACCGACACACCCGCCAGCATCACCAACGCACCGGACGCGACACCCGAGGTGCTCGCCTTCGTGGAGGGGCTGCATGCGCTGAAACGCATGGCGCAGCCCGAAGAGATCGCCAAAGCCGCGCTGTTCCTCGCCTCCGACATGTCGAGCTTCGTGACCGGCACGGCGATGCTAGCGGATGGCGGGGTGTCGATCAGCCGGACATAGGTGGGGCGAGGGGCGGGGATCGGCAGTGTATGAGGTCGAGCCACCCGCCCTCGAAGGACGGGGCTGGCCGCCATGGCACCGTCGCCTCCGAGAGGGCTCAGGACATGATCAAACCACCGTCGACATTGATCGTCTGGCCGGTGATGTAGGCGGCGTCGTCGCTGGCGAGGAAGGTGACCAGGCCGGCGACGTCTTCTCCGGAGCCGGCCCGCTTCATCGGGATGCCCTCGACCCATTCCTTCATCAGCTCGCCGGGGGCGTAGTTGCCGAGCAGCTTACCCCAGGCCTGGTCGTTATAGGCCCACATATCGGTTTCGATGATGCCGGGGCAGAAGGCGTTGACGGTGATCTTCTCGGTCGCGACTTCCTTGGCCAGGCTCTGGGTGATGCCGACGACGCCCATTTTCGAGGCTGCATAATGCGGGGTATAGATGAAGCCGTCGCGGGCCTGGCCGGAGGCGGTGTTGATGATGCGGCCGCCGCGCTTGTGCTTGCGCATTCTTGATATCGCCTCCTGGGCGCAGAGGAAGACGCCCTTGGTGTTGACCGCCATCACCTTGTCCCACTCGTTTTCGGTCAGATCCTCGACGCGGGCAATGGTGATGACGCCGGCATTTTGAATTGCAATGTCGACCGTATCGAAGGCGTGTTCGGCAGCGTCATAGAGAGCCTTCACGCTCGCCTTGTCCGTGACATCGCCCACGAAAGAGATCGCCTTGCCGCCTTCGGCTCTGATCTGCTCGGCGACCCCATGCACCGAATCTTCGTTTGCGGAGATGACGAGGTTGGCGCCTTCTTTCGCAAACCGCCTGGCGATCGCCGCTCCGATGCCGCGGCTACCCCCGGTAATGACGACAGTCTTTTGCTCAAAGCGTTTCATGCTCTTTCCTTCCCGGTATCCTGACATAAACAGCAAATCTGGGCGCGTTCTACCCTGCGATCATTATTGAAACTCAAGCGGCCGCCCGAGAGAATTTCGGCGAATTCAGGTGGTCTTGAGCGGCGATAGCGACGCCCAAGCCCTCCGCCCGTGCAATCGGCGTGAAGGGCGGGCAGACGACGATATTGCACGCCGTCATGCCCGTTGGTCCCTTCAGCGCCTCGATCTCAGCCAGGGAGGGAGCGAGACCGTTCATTTTTCAGCGGCGGCATTGCGCTTCTCATCGCATCACCAGCAGCAGAAACCGCCGTCGACGAGAAGATCGACGCCGGTCACGTAGCTGGCTGCATTCGACAGCAGGAACACCGCCGGACCCACCATCTCGTCGACCGTGGCCATACGCTGCATCGGCGTCTGCTCTTCAAAGAGCTTGGTCTGATGAACCATCTCGGGACGGGTATTCATGGGCGTTGCCGTGTATCCGGGGGAGATGGTGTTGACGCGGATGCCGCGGTCGACCCATTCCATCGCCATAGACTTCGACATATGGATCACGCCCGCCTTGGAGGCGTTATAATGCGCTTGGCTCAGCCCCCGGTTTACGATCACACCGGACATGGAAGCGATGTTGACGATGGAGCCGCGTCCATTCTTCAGCATGGCGCGGGCCTCCGCCTGGCAGGAAAGGAATACGCCTTTCAGGTTGATATCCATCAACGTCTGATACTGGTCCTCCTCCATCTCTTCCGCCGCGTTGGCGTTAGCAATGCCCGCAGCGTTGACTGCAAGCGTCAATGCGCCGAGATCTGCTTCGGTATGTGCGACTGCCTCTCCAAGGGACGATTTGCTCGTGACGTCAGCTGCGATCTGGATCGAACGGCGGCCGGCGGCGCGAATATATTCGGCCGTCCTGGCCAGTCCATCGTCGGTTCGACGATCGAGCAGCGCCACGTCGGCGCCGCATTGCGCAAGGCCGATGGCAATGCGCTGCCCAATGCCGCTCCCGGCTCCGGTAACGATGGCAACCTGGCCGCTGAGATCGAAAAGCTTCGGGGCGTTCAGAGTGATGTCGGACACCGCTCTTCCTTTCTCTGTCTGTTTTGTTTTCACGCAATTCCTGACGCAAAACCGCTGCACACTTTTGCTGGAATTGCTTTAGATGGTGGCTAGCTCCATGACCGAAACGTCATTCGCCTCGTCACGATTGAGAATGCCTGCCTGTTTGCCTTGGGCAAGCACGAGAATGCGATTGGACACTCCGAGAACCTCCTCGAGGTCCGAGCTTACGACGATGACCGCCACGCCCCGTTTGGCAAGATTGACGATGATGTCGTAGATGCCCGCTCGGGCGCCGACGTCGATGCCTCTCGTCGGTTCGTCGAGTACGACGACCTTCGGATCGCGCATCAGCCATTTCGCGATGACGACCTTCTGCTGGTTGCCGCCGGACAGGTCCGAGGCATATTGCTCAGCACGGCCTTTTACGCCGAACTTGGTGACTGCCTTCTCCGCAAACGAGCGCTTGACGTGCGGCGTAATCCAACGCCCGCCCAGCTTGTCGAGATTGGCGTAGATAATGTTCTCGCTGATCCGGTGCCCTACAACGAGACCTTGCTCCTTGCGGTCTTCCGGGACCATCACGATGCCCTTGGCGATCGCGTCCGCCGGATCGCGCAGCCTGAGTTCTTCGCCTTCCAGCTTGATCGAACCCGCACTGATTGGGTCCGCGCCCGAAATGGCGCGGACAAGTTCCGTGCGGCCGGCGCCGACCAATCCGGCGATCCCGAGAATTTCCCCGGCCCGCACTTCGAAGGTAACGTCACGGAACGAATTATCAGGCGAGCTCAGCCCGGACACCTGGAGTACCGGACGGTCTGTCGGAACCGGCAGGGTAGGGAACAAGCGGTCAAGCGGGCGTCCGACCATGCTCTCGACAATCGTTCGCACCGGGGTCGCGCTATCGGAGAATTCCTGCACGCGCTCGCCATCGCGAAGGACGACGATCCGGTCGGTTATTTTTTTGATCTCTTCCATGCGGTGGGAAATGTAGACAATGCCGACGCCCTCTGACCGAAGCTTTCTAACCTGTTCGAAGAGAGCCTCCGTCTCTGCGCCACCAAGGGCCGCGGTCGGTTCGTCCAGGATCAGGAGCTTTGCATTGAGAGCCAAGGCCTTGGCGATTTCGATGAGTTGTTGATTTGCAGTGGAAAGGCCGGCGACCTTCCGCGTTGCGGGTATGTGAAGGTTCAGGCGAGCGAGCTGCTCCTGGGCGCGGCGAACCATTTGGCCGCGGTCGACGACGCCGTTCTTCATCGGCCAGCGTCCGATGAAAACGTTTTCCGCGATCGACAGCTGCGGCAGCAGCTGCAGCTCCTGATGGATCAGGACAACGCCCTTGTCGATCGCTTCCCTCGGGGAGGCTGGGGCATAAGGCTGCCCCAGCCATGTCATTGATCCTTCGGACGGTGTGCGGGACCCGGCGATGATGCCGGATAGTGTCGACTTGCCCGCTCCGTTTTCACCGAGAAGTGCAACCACTTCACCGGGATAGACGTCCAAGCTGACATTCTTCAGAACCTGCAGCGGCCCATACCACTTGGATATGCCCCTCAGGGAAAGAACTGGATCAGTCATGGCACACCTCCTCAAGACCTCGACTTCATTACGGATGGTTGGCAATGAAGCCGGCGACGTTTTCCTTGGTCGTCAGCGTGGCATCCAGGAGCTGGACCGGCGGCACCTTCTCTCCGGCGACAAGCTTGGCGGCGTTTTCAACCGCATCGCGGCCCATCTTCTGCGTCTGCTGGGTCGCAGTGACGTTGAAGACGCCCTTGCTGAGAGCTTCGAGAGCTGCGGTGTCGCCATCGAAGCCGCCAACCACGATCTTCTGGGACGGATTGGCGACCTTGATCGCCTGCGCGGCGCCAAGGGCGAGGCCGTCGGCCTGGGCGAACACGATCGAAACGTCCGGATTTGCCTGCAGCATGTTCTGCATGATCTGGAAGCCTTCGTCCTGGCTCCAGATGTTCGAGAACTGCTCGGCGACAACCTTGACATCAGGATATGCCTTGAGAGATTCAGCGCAGCCCTTCGAGCGATCGACTTCCGGCGTCGTGCCCTTCTGGCCATGGATGATGACCATCTTGCCCTTGCCGCCGGCTTCCTTCAGGATGTAGTCGCACACCGCCTTGGCAGACGCGACGGAATCCGTTGCAAGGAAGGTGTCGCCGGGTGCTCCCTCGGCGTTGCGGTCAACGTTCACGACCGGAATGCCAGCGCTTTTCGCGAGTTTGACCGGAACGGTCGCAGCGGCCGCACCTGCCGGAATGTAGATCAGTGCGTCGATTTTCTGGGTCAGGAGATCCTGGATCTGATTGACCTGCGTCGGCCCGTCGCCCTTTGCGTCGACGGTGATGACTTCGATGCCGCGCTTCTTGGCTTCGGCTTCGACCGATTGCTTGATCTGGTTGAAGAAGTTTGCCTGAAGGTTGGCAACGGCCAGGCCGAGCTTCTTCAGTTCCGCCGCGTGTACGGGGCCGAGCGTGAGGCCGAGCAGTGCAGCAGACGCGAGCATGGTGCGCGCAATTTTCATTGTATTTCCTCCGTTGTTTGATGGAACCCTCGGGTATGTCCTCCCCCTCGGGGTATTGATCCGCCCCAAACTCTTGGAACGGAATTCCGGGCCGCCGACGCGGCGGACCCCGTTCGTCAGGCGCGACGCCGACGAATGGTCTCCGCGCCGACCGCGAGCACGATGACGATGCCGATGATCACCTGCTGCAGGAACGGCGAAACGTTGAGAAGATTGAGCCCGTTGCGAAGGACGCCGATGATAAGAACACCGATAAGCGTTCCCCCGATACCGCCTGCGCCGCCCGAGAGCGAGGTCCCGCCGATGACGACCGCGGCGATGGTGTCCAACTCATAGCCCAGACCGCTGGACGGCTGGACGGAATCCAGCCTGGCCGCAAGTACGATGCCTGCGAGCCCCGCAAGGACTGAACTTACGATGTAGACGCCAATCGTCACGAGCGGGACGTTGATGCCCGCCAGCCGAGCGACTTCCGGATTTCCGCCCACCGCGTAGAGCATGCGGCCTTCGGACCGGAAGTGCAGGAAAAGCCAGGCCGCAAGAACAACCGCAAGCATGAGAAACACGGTGGCTGTCAACACGCCGAAATGGCGATCTATCGCCAGCATCATGAACCAGTCGGGGAAGCCCACGATCTGCTGGCCGTCCGTGATCATATTTGCGACGCCGCGAGCCGCCGACATCATCGCAAGAGTGGCAATAAACGCCGGAACCCTGAACTGCGTCACCAGAAGTCCGACGATCAGCCCCGAAATCCCCGAGGCGATCAGAGCAAAAACGATCCCGACCGGCAGCGGCAGGCCGGCGACATTCGCGGTCCAGCCCATGACCATCATCGCCAGAGCGAGTGCCGAGCCGACGGAGAGGTCGATGCCGCCGATCAGAATGACGAATGTCATTCCGACGGCCATGATGCCGAGAACAGTGATCTGATCGAGGATGTTGAGGCCATTCCGAACCGAAAGAAACGTGTCGGTGCTGAAGCTCAGAAAGACGCAAAGCGCCAGCAGCCCCACGAGCGGCCCGGTGGCTCCCTTGAGCTTGCTCAACCAGGCGCCGGACGAAAGCCCGTTTTCATTGATATCGAGCGCCACCATTGTTCCTCCCTATGCCTAGGCTACCAGCTAGTTCATTCTAAGAATAAATATTCACTCATGCTGGAAAATTCATTAACAAGTTGCTTTCCTGCTGTCAACAGGGTTTATGGACTTCGGGCGGCCGGTGTGCCGCTTAAAGGGCTTGACTAATCGGCTTCTTGTGCAAGAATATTGATAAATGAATATTTATGCACATGAGGAATCCATGAATACGATAGAACTCGAGCGGGTCGCTCGCGAGATTCGATTG
Organism: Rhizobium anhuiense bv. trifolii; assembly: GCF_024346605.1. NCBI lineage: Bacteria > Pseudomonadati > Pseudomonadota > Alphaproteobacteria > Hyphomicrobiales > Rhizobiaceae > Rhizobium > Rhizobium anhuiense. Next base: position 2,802,337 of record NZ_CP098803.1, on the reverse strand, counting down.
CGCGATCTCCAGGCGGTCTTTGAAGCGGGCGCCGGCCATATTGGCGGGGAAATGTCGGTCATCGACATTTTGACAGCCCTCTATTTTCGTGTGCTGAATGTTTGGCCCGATCAGCCGAAGCACCCCGACCGCGACAGGTTCGTTCTTTCGAAGGGGCATACTGCATGCGCTCTGTATGTGACGCTCGCAAAACGCGGCTTCATTCCGGAGGACGAGATATCCACCTTTCTGCAGCCGCATTCGAGGCTGAACGGACATCCAAATTGCAACAAGGTTCCTGGCGTCGAAACGAATACCGGGCCGCTCGGCCACGGTCTTCCTGTCGCAATAGGAATGGCGAAAGCCGCCAAGCTCTCGGGCGCGAAATATCACACCTACGTCGTCACCGGCGATGGTGAGATGCAGGAGGGCTCCAACTGGGAGGCGATCATGGCGGCCGCGCAGTTCAAGCTCGATAACTTGACGCTGGTCATCGACCACAACAGGTTCCAGCAGGGCGCCGCACTGGCGGAAACCAATGATCTCGCGCCGCTTCGACCGAAGCTTGAAGCTTTCGATTGGGAAGTCACCGAGATCGACGGCAACAATATGAGCGAAGTCGTTTCGGCCCTCGAACACCGGGGATCGAGACCGCATTGCATCGTGGCCCATACCAACAAGGGGCATGGAATCTCGTTCATGCAGGACCGGGTCGACTGGCACCACAAGGTGCCAAACAAGGAACAATACGAAATCGCATTGGCAGAATTGTCGGAGGCATTGTAATGAACGCGCCAATACACGCACCCAAGCTCTACGATTGCCGCGACGCATTCGCCTCTACGCTTGAGCGGCTGGCAGCCGAAAACGAAACGATCGTCGCCGTCTGCAACGACTCCGTCGGTTCCTCCAAGCTCGGCGGCTTCAAGGCGAAGTTTGGGGAGCGCCTCGTCAATGTCGGTATCGCCGAGCAGAACATGGTCGGAGTTGGAGCAGGCCTCGCCAACGGCGGACGCCTTCCGTTCGTCTGCGCCGCCGCTCCGTTTCTAACGGGACGGTCGCTGGAGCAAATCAAGGCCGATATTTCGTATTCGAACGCCAACGTCAAACTGGTCGGCATTTCTTCCGGGATGGCGTATGGCGAACTCGGCCCGACCCATCACTCGATCGAAGACTTCGCCTGGACGCGGGTTCTGCCTAATCTTCCGGTCATTGCGCCTTGTGACCGCATCGAAACAGCTGCTGCGGTGGAGTGGGCCGCGGCCTATAACGGCCCCTGTTTCCTGCGCCTGTCTCGCGTCGGTGTGCCGGATCTGCTCCCGGAGGGTCACAAGTTCGAACTTGGCAAGGCAAACCTCCTTCGCCAGGGTTCCGACGTCACCCTTATCGCAAACGGTACTTTGACCCATCGAATTCTGAAGGCTGCCGAAATCCTCGCAGAACGCGGAATCAACGCCAGGGTGCTCAACCTTGCAACGGTTCGTCCGATCGACGAGGACGCCATCATCGCTGCGGCGAAGGAAACCGGAGCGATCGTCACAGCCGAAGAGCATTCGATTTTTGGCGGTCTCGGGTCCGCGGTAGCAGAAGTGGTGGTCGACAATGCTCCGGTTCCGATGAAACGTCTCGGCGTTCCCGGCGTCTACGCTCCAACCGGTTCGGCGGAGTTTCTGCTCGACGAATTCGGGATGGCGCCGTCCGCGATCGCCGACGCCGCGCAGTCGCTGATCAGGCGCAAGTAACTGGGATCACGTGATCGGCCGGGACGCTTATTTGTCGTCCCGGCTGCCGTCCGATCCGAGGAGGATAGAATGCGGGCAATTCTGGCAATCGACCAGGGCACCACCAATTCGAAGGCAGTTGTCGTTTCCGAAAAGGGAGAAATTGTCGGCAGAGGTTCGGCTCCAGTCGGCATCGCCTATCCGAAGCCGGGCTGGGTCGAACAAGACCCACGCCGGCTCTACGCATCCGTCTGCGAGGCGATCGACGCCTGCCTGAAGGCCGCTCCCGACGTGGTTATCGAGGCCGTGGCGATTTCCAATCAGCGCGAGTCGGTCACGGCCTGGGACGCCGAAACGGGAGAACCACTTGGACCGGTGGTGAGCTGGCAGTGCCGTCGAACGGTACAGGATTGCGAACGTCTCATTGCCGAAGGCCACCTTGATTGCGTGCAGGCGCTCACAGGCCTGCCACTGGATCCGATGTTCCCGGGTTCGAAATTCCGATGGCTGCTCGACCGTATGCCGGCCGGGCGATCGGTGCGGCTGGGAACGATCGACAGTTGGCTCGTCCACTGCCTGACGGGTGGTCGCCGGCATGTCTGCGATGCTTCCAATGCCGCCAGGAGCCAGTTGTTCGATCTCCAGGAGCAGAGATGGAGCGAGGAACTGGGCGAGATTTTCGGCGTCGATATCGCACTCCTCCCCGAGGTGCTCGACAGCTCCGCCGAATTCGGCAGGACGCAAGGATTGCCAGGCGTGCCGGATGGAACGCCCATAATGGCCGCGATCGGAGACAGCCATGCTGCGCTGTTCGGTCATGGCGCATTCAAGCCGGGTGATGGCAAGGTAACCTTTGGAACCGGCTCTTCGGTGATGACGACGCTTGCGCGATTTATTCCCCCACGCAACGGCGTCACAACGACCGTGGCATGGCGTATCAAGGGAAAGCCGACGTTCGCTTTCGAAGGCAATATTCTCGTTTGCGCTGCCAGTCTCCCCTGGATGGCAGGCATTCTCGGCCTTTCGGACGTGGCGGCCCTTGTCGAACTTGCGGCAAGCGCCGAACCGGGCGGACCGGGTTTCGTGCCAGCATTCGTGGGATTGGGCGCGCCCTATTGGAACTCCGACGCCCGTGCCCTGTTCTCCCAGATCAATTTCAATACGACACGTGCGCAAATGGCGCGGTCGGTAACCGATTCGATCGCCTTCCAGGTGCACGACGTCATCGCAGCCATGCGAGCGCAAAGTGGCGGCGAGCTCGGGGCCCTCTATGTCGATGGCGGACCGAGCCAGAACCGCTTCCTGATGCAGTGTGTCTCGAACCTCATCGAACATCCCTTGATCCAATGCGAAGCACCCGAGGCGTCGGCTTTGGGAGCTGCATATCTCGCGGGTCTCTCACTTGGCTTGTGGAGCGATCTCCCAGTTATCGCAGAGCTGCCCCGCAGCTCACAGATCATTGACCCGGAACCCTTGGATCGAGCGGTGCTTCTGGATAGCTGGAATGATGCACTTGCCCGCTCGACGTCACGCATTACAACGGCTAATGATGAATAAAAATTCACTCCAGGATTAGCGATGACTCGCCTCAATGAACTCCGCCTCATCTCAAGGGTCGCCCAGATGTACCACTTGGAGGGACGGCGACAGGCGGAGATCGCACAGCACCTTCGCCTGTCGCAGGCGACGGTGTCGCGCATGCTCAAGCGCGCCGAGGCTGAAGATATTGTGCGAACCAGCGTGACGCCCCCCGCTGGCACTTACAGTGAGCTCGAGGGCGCTCTTCGCGAGAAATATGATTTGCCGGAGGCGATCGTCGTCGAGTGCACGGAAGATCGGGACGGAGCCATCATGGCCCGTATCGGAGAGGCAGCGGCTCATCTCCTGGAGGTGACGCTTGCGCCAGGGGAGATCATCGGCGTTTCGAGTTGGAGCCAGACCATCTCCAAGATGGTCGAGAACATTCATCCCCTGAAGAGCGCTCAGGCGAAGTACGTCGTCCAGACCCTTGGAGGCATGGGCGATCCTTCAGTGCAGACGCATGCGACGCAGCTTACCACGCGGCTTGCGCGGCTGACTGGCGCCGAACCGAAACTGCTCCCTGTGCAGGGCGTTACGACGTCCAGAGAGGCAAAGCTTCTTATGCAGGCCGACCCGTTCGTCCGCGAGACGATGGATCTGTTCGGCAGCATAACGCTTGCGATCGTCGGAATCGGGGCAGTCGAACCTTCCGAACTTCTCGCACGGTCCGGCAACATCTTTTCGTCTCGCGAACTGTCCGATCTCGCGGAAGCGGGAGCCGTCGGCGACATCTCGCTTCGCTTCTTCGATAGAAACGGCAAGCCGGTCAAGACACCCCTTGATGATCGGGTCATAGGGCTTCCACTTGAGGATCTCGAACGGGTGGACCGGGTCATTGCACTTGCCGGCGGGACCAAAAAGACGGACGCTATCGCCGGTGCGCTCCGCGTGGGCGTCATCGACATGCTTGTTACGGACAAGTTTACCGCGCAGCGATTGATCGACTGACAGGGCGGAGAGAAGCGCAGCGCCTAGTCGAGGTCGTGGATGGCGACCAGCATGATCATACCTTTGGTGCGGGCCAGACGGTGCCCGGATATCAACCCTTCCTCCCTCATTCCTGTGCTCGTCACAGGAATCCAGCCACAGCGCGTCGGCGCCGTGAATGACTCCCTACAGCAAGTGCGTTTTCCGCGCCCAGGGACTTGGGCGTACTGGATTCCTGTGACGAGCACAGGAATGCGGGCGGGTGGGGTGCGTACTACCCCTATTTTTCACCCACCGGTGACACTCATATGCCGGGCCACGGCCGGGCGGTTATGCGTGCGGTCGATGATGAAGTCGTGGCCTTTGGGTTTGCGGGTGATGGCCTCGTCGATGGCGGCGTGGAGGAGGGCGTCGTCTTCGGTGGCGCGCAGGGCTGCGCGCAGATCGGCGGCGTCGTTCTGGCCGAGGCACATATAGAGCGTACCGGTGCAGGTGAGGCGCACACGGTTGCAGCTCTCGCAGAAATTATGGGTCATCGGCGTGATGAAGCCGAGGCGGCCGCCGGTTTCTTCGACCCGGACATAACGCGCCGGGCCGCCGGTCTGGTAGTCGATGTCGGCAAGGGTGAACTGCTCCTCGAGATCGGCGCGCAGTTTCGAGAGCGGCAGGTACTGGTCGGTGCGGTCTTCTTCGATCTCGCCCATCGGCATGGTTTCGATGACGGTCAAATCCATGCCGCGGCCGTGGGCGAAGCGCAGAAGCTCCGGCATCTCGGCATCGTTGAAATCCTTCAGCGCCACGGCGTTGAGTTTGATCTTCAGCCCTGCCTTTTGAGCTGCGTCGATGCCTTCCATGACTTTGGCGAAATCGCCCCAGCGGGTGATCTTGCGGAACTTGTCGGGATCGAGCGTATCGAGCGAGACGTTGATGCGGCGCACGCCGCAATCATAAAGCTCCTCGGCGTGGCGGGAAAGCTGCGAGCCGTTGGTCGTCAGCGTCAACTCGTCGAGGCCGGAGCCGATCTTCTGGCCGAGCTGGCGCACCAGATACATGATGTTCTTGCGCACCAGGGGCTCGCCGCCGGTCAGCCTGATCTTGCTGACACCCTTGGCGATGAAGGCGGAACAGAGCCGGTCGAGCTCTTCCAGCGTCAGGAGATCCTTCTTCGGCAGGAAGGTCATATTCTCAGCCATGCAATAGGTGCAGCGGAAATCGCAGCGGTCGGTGACGGAGACGCGGAGATAGGTGACCGCCCGCCCGAAGGGGTCGATCATAGGGTGCGCACCTGCCACCAGCGGCGATGCATTGCCTATCGTTCCAACTCTAGTGTTCACCTGTATCTCCGTACTCCAGTCAATGTGGGCATATGCTATTGTCGCGTCAAGGGAAACAGGTCGCGTGCGCATGCCAATTTCAGCTTGCGCTGAAAAAGATCAGCGCCTACTCCTCGCATGAGAAGAGGACAAAATGATGAGCGATATCTGGCCAACGGAACTCCGCGTCTCGAAAGACCGGCAGCGGCTGGTGGTGACCTTCAACGACGGTCAGAGTTTCGACCTGTCGGCAGAGCTCCTGCGCGTGCTGTCGCCCTCGGCCGAGGTTCAGGGCCACGGGCCGGGGCAGAAGGTGACGGTATCAGGCAAACGCAATGTCGCGATCATCTCGATGATGCCGACCGGCAATTACGCAGTCCGCATCGGCTTCGACGACATGCACGATACCGGCATCTACACCTGGACCTATCTGCGCGAACTCGGCGAACGGGGCGCTGAGCTGTTTTCGGCCTACGAGGACGAGCTGAAGGAAAAGGGCATGAACCGCGACACGGCCGAAAAGCCGCGCTGACGGGCGCCGTTATCACTCTCAATCCACGCATAATTCCAGCCATCGGGGGGCCATATGGCGAAGACGAACGGAAAGAACTGGCTGCGCGCCAAAGGGAGTGCTGCCGGCAGCAAGGTGACCTTCCTCGAACTGTTCTTCGACCTGGTCTTCGTCTTTTCGATCTCGCAGCTTTCGCATGCGCTCGCCGCCCACTACACGCCGCTCGGCGCCGCCGAGGCAGCGCTGATGACCTTCGCCGTCTGGTGGGTGTGGATCTTCACCGCCTGGGTGACGAACTGGCTCGATCCGGACAAGATGCCGGTGCGCGGCATGCTGGTGGCGCTGATGATGCTCGGTCTGCTGCTGTCTGCCTCGATTCCCGAGGCCTTCGGCGACAAGGGGCTGTTGTTTGCCGGCGCCTATGTGACCATGCAGGTCGGGCGCTCGCTGTTCACGACCTATGCGATGACGCGCGTCGATCGCGCCAACACATTGAATTTCGTCCGCATCACCACCTGGCTGGTGGTTGCCGGGGTCTTCTGGATCGCCGGCGGGCTGCTTGAGCACGAGGCCCGGCTGATCGCCTGGGTGATCGCGCTTACGATCGAATATATCGGACCGGCCGCGGGCTTTGCCGTGCCGGGGCTCGGCCGCTCAACGGCGCGGGATTGGGACGTTTCCGGTGCGCATATGGCCGAGCGCTGCGCGCTCTTCGTCATCATCTGCCTCGGCGAAGCGATCCTCGTTTCCGGACGCACCTTTTCGGAGCTGCCGTTTTCGGGGCTGACCAGGATTGTCTTCGTCACCGCCTTCATCGGCACGGTCGCCATGTGGTGGCTGTATTTCCGCTTCGGCCACGGCCGCGCCGCCCACCGCATCGAACATGAAGAGACGCCGGGCAGCTTGGCGCGGCAGGCCTTCACCTATGGGCATATTCCGATCCTTGCCGGCATCATCGTCCATGCGGTGGCCGTCGAGTTCATGTTCTCGCATCCGCATGAAACCGGCGATCTCGGCATCGCCGCGGCGGTGCTCGGCGGCTCCGGCCTGTTCCTGATCGGCAATCTCTGGTTCAAGGGCGCGACCAGCGGGCAGTTGCCGCTGTCGCATCTGGCCGGGCTGGTGCTTGTGATCCTGCTTGCCTTCGCAGCCCCCTTCATCGAGGTCTATTTGCTGGGCATTCTGGCGACGCTGGTGCTGATCATCGTTGCTGCCTGGGAGTACCGCTCGCTGGCCGGCACGACGGCAGCACCGACGCTGCATTGATCATCAAGCGCTCGCATCGAACTTGGTTCATGCGAGGCGCTTTAGGTCTTGGTTTTATGCATGTCGTCTTCACAAAACCGCTGCACACTTTTGGGCGACATGCATTCGTCTAATCGTCGTCGCGCAACTCCTTGAGCAGCATGGCGATGATACGCTCCATCGAGGTGGCGGTCGCCATGCATTGCTCGATCGGCTCTTCCGAGAGCGTGCGCTCGATGAGATCGGTCTGGATCGCCATCGCTGCCTCAGTCAGCTTCCGGCCCTCCGGCGTCAAATGAAGGCGCAGCACGCGCTTGTCGCGCTCGTCGCCGCGTCGTTCGATCAGCCGGCGGTGTTCCATCTGCGGCAGCAGCATGCTCATGTTCGAGCGGCCGACCAGCAGCTTGCGCGCCAGCTCCTGCTGCGAGATTCCTTCGAAACGATAGATGTTGACCAGGATATCGAGGTGCGGCGGCTTGATGTCGAGATCGGCAAGCGAGCGGGACAGCGTTTGCTGCATCAGCTGACAGGCACGCGCCACCGCGATCCAGCTGCGAAAACGCGGATGATCCCAGGGAAGGGATTGATTTTTGTTCATCGTTGTACTTTATTGTTCAGTGTTGAACAGTCTTTTGGAATCTCACTATGGCAAACTTTGCGCTTGACGTCACCCGCCTCGCGTTTTCGGCCCTTCAGGCAGTTTCGGCTGACCTGGCAGGCAGAGCGGCATTCCAGCTGTTCTGCCGGACGCCATCGCCAATCCCGAAGGGAGCCAAGGCGAAGATGGCGCATGCAGCGGGAGCGGCCCGGCTTGCCGGCGCCGAACACTTCACCCTCAAGCTTGCAGGCGGGCGAGGGGCGCATGCCTATCGGCTGAACGGCGGGGCGAGGGGCAAGCGCAAACGCTATCTGGTGACGCATGGCTGGGGATCGAGCGCCGCCTATATGGCAGAGCTCGTCTCGATGCTTGCGGCATCAGGCGCCGAGGTCGTGGCGCTCGATTTTCCCGGCCATGGCCGTTCGGGCGGACGGTTCCTGCATATGGGGCTGGCGGTCGAGACGATCGCGGCGGCGGAGGCGCGTTTCGGCGCCTTCGATGCGGCAATCGGTCATTCCTTCGGCGGTGCGGCGCTGATGGTGTCGGCGGCAGGCTTGCTGCCTGGCGTGGCGCCTCTAGCCGGCGAGCGCCTGGCGCTGATCGGCGCGCCCAGCGAAATGGGCTGGTTGTTTACCGATTTCGGCGGGATGATCGGCCTTCGCCCGGCAGCGCAGGCGGCGCTGGGGAATGAGGTTTACCGTGTCACCGGACGGAGACTGGAGGATTTCGACGCCGGGGAGGCGGCCGGCGCGATCGGCCGGCCGGTGCTCGTCATCCATGCCGAGGATGACAAGGAGGTGTCGTCGATCCATGCCAGGCGCTATGGCGCGGCCGGAAAGAGCGTCCGGCTTTACTGGGCGAACGGCTTCGGTCACCGGCGCATCATCGGCGCCGCGCCGGTTCTTGCGGCGATCGCGGCGTTTCTCGATGGCGATCGGGACGTGGGTGATGCGGCGGACGAAAGCATCAAAAAAGATGCAGAGATCATTCCGTTTTTTGAGCTTCCGGCAAGGCGCGCGGCATTGTAGCGTCCGTCCTGATATCAAGCCGCGGCGGGACGCCTCATGAAAATCATCAGCAGCATCGAAGAGCTCAACACGATCTATGGCGCCGGGCTTTCGCCGGCCTCGGTCAGCAAGGTGACGAAGCAATTGACCCCGCTTTATCGGGAGATGATCGAGATCTCACCTTTCGCGGCGCTTGCGACAGTCGGCCCCGAGGGTCTCGACTGTTCGCCGCGCGGCGATCTCGGTGGCGTCGTGCGCGTCGTCGACGACGAGACGCTGCATTTGCCGGACTGGCGCGGCAACAACCGCGTCGATTCACTTTCCAACATCGTGCGCGATCCACGTCTGGCGTTGATGTTCCTGATTCCCGGCTCCAATACGACGATGCGCATCAACGGCCGCGGTGTCGTCTCCGACGATGGGACGCTGCTTTCGAGCTTCGAAATGGACGGCAAACACCCGCGCACCGTCGTGGTGATTTCGATCGACGAGGTCTATTTCCAATGCGCGCGCGCCGTGATGCGGGCCGAGCTCTGGAATGGAGAGCACTTCGCCGATCCGGCGAAGCTGCCGACGCCCGGGCAGATGCTGAAGGCGGCGGTCGGCGATTTCGATCAGGAAACCTACGACCGGGAATGGCCGGGGCGGGCGGCGAAGACGATGTGGTAAAGCCGCCCTCACCTTATGGTGACAGCGTGCACACGGTGCGGAATTCCCGTCAGGTCTTGTAGATCAGCCAGCTCTTGGTGAAATCCTTCTGCATGCCGTCCTGATAGAGGATGGTGCAGTTGCGGCCGGCATTCTTGGCGCCGTAAAGCGCGATGTCGGTCTTGCTGTAGAGTTCGCCGGCATCGTCGGCGCTTGAGGCCATGCAGATGCCGATCGAGACGGTGACCGGACCGTAATTCACCCGCGTGCGGGAATTCTTGAAGGGCGTCGTCTCCAGGGTGCGGCGAATGCGCTCGGCGATTGCGATGACTTCCTCGGGCGTGTTGCCGTCGATGATGAGGGCGAATTCCTCGCCGCCGGTGCGGGCGACGAAGATGTCGCGGCGGACATTACTGCGGATGACGGAGGCGACGGTGGCGAGCACCTTGTCACCGACCGGATGGCCGTAGGTGTCGTTGATCTTCTTGAAATTGTCGATGTCGCAGAGCAACAGCGCCGTCACCGGCCGCATGCCCGGATTGTCGAAGACGGCGGCGAGGCGGTCGTCGAAGGCGCGGCGGTTGGAAAGGCGCGTCAACGAGTCGGTGTTGGCGATGCGCTTGTATTCGTCGAGTTCCTTGCGGACCTGGTCCATTTCCTGCGAGCGCTGGACGACATCCTCAACGGTGCGTTCGCCATGCGCCATGGTGTCGCCGGTCGCCTGGCTGAGGAGATCGATGGCGTTTTCGATCAGTTCGACGCTGGCATTGCTCTTGGACGTGATGCGCTTGTGGGTCTCGCCGAGCAGCCTGGTATAGCTTTCGAGCGAGTTCTGCTCCTGCCTGAGGATGCGCAACAGCCCGTCGAGTTCGCCAGCAAGACGCGTATGAGCGTCGTCGAAGATGCGGGCGGGACTGTGGGTGAAATGCTGCGCGCCGAGCGCATCGAGTTCGGCCTGGGTCACCTGGCTGCCGAGCGCAGCAAGTTCGCGGGTGAGCGCCGGGTTGGACCCGATATAGGCCTCATAGAAGAGTTCGTAATTGCGCGGTATCGGCGCAACGCCCATGGAGCGCATGGCATAGGTGATTTGACCCGCAACATCGGGAACCGGCACCTTGGGCGCGACAGCCGTATTCATCCGGCGAACTCCTCATATATTCAAAGGCAATATTCTGTTTGTTAGCTTAAATTTCTTGGGAAAAGATTAAAGCGATATATACCAAAGATTACATACGACAAATGCCCGATGGGTCAATACTTCGATCAGGCCTATGATTCTCCACGGAAAAACGTATCTTCGGCGGGACAATGCATACCCGCTTTGCGGGAGCGGTGTCTAAAAAACTTACAGTTCTTCTTTGCGTGGAATCGTATTCATCTTGTCGACAGTTGGTTTTGGCCGTTTCGTATTTTGGTCCCGGCATTTCGGGGCGACATTTTCTGGCAGTGGACGCGATTGCAACGCGCAGACCGGGACGTGAGATCATGGAATCGCGCCCTCATGTTTCTTTCGCAATTCTGACCTTCACCGCCGTCGCGGCTGGCGCCCTGCTGCTGGAGCACACCGGCTTCTTCGACGGTGCTTTCCGCAGGGAAATACTGGCAAGGGTCGATGCCGGGGATGTGGTCAGTATCAGCGAGGCGGTGACGGCGCCGAACATCAGGGCATCGAATAAGGCGTCGGCACGATAAAGCAGGCTGCAACGCAGCCCGCCCGGTCACCCCAAATTGAGTTCCTGGAAAAAGTCGTTGCCCTTGTCGTCGATGACGATGAAGGCGGGGAAGTCTTCGACTTCAATCTTCCAGACCGCTTCCATGCCGAGTTCGGGATATTCGAAGACTTCGACCTTGCGGATACAGTCCTGGGCAAGACGGGCGGCGGGGCCGCCGATCGAGCCCAGGTAGAATCCGCCGTGTTTCTTGCAGGCCTCGCGCACGGCGCGCGACCGGTTGCCCTTGGCGAGCATCACCATCGAGCCGCCGAAGGACTGGAACTGGTCGACGTAACTATCCATCCGGCCGGCCGTCGTCGGGCCGAAGGAGCCGGAGGCGTAGCCGGCAGGCGTCTTGGCCGGGCCGGCATAATAGACGGGGTGGTTCTTCAGGTAATCGGGCATGCCTTCGCCCTTTTCCAGCCGTTCGCGGATCTTGGCATGGGCAAGATCGCGGGCAACGATGATGGTGCCGGTCAAGGACAGGCGCGTCTTGACGGGATGCCGGGAGAGTTCGGCAAGCACCTCGGCCATCGGCCGGTTGAGATCGATACGCACCGTCGATTCCGACAGTTTCGCCTCGTCGATCTCGGGCATGTATTTCGACGGATCGCTTTCCAACTGCTCGATGAAGATGCCGTCGCGGGTGATGCGACCCTTGGCCTGGCGGTCGGCGGAACAGGAGACACCGAGCCCGATCGGCAGCGACGCGCCGTGGCGGGGCAGGCGGATGACACGCACGTCGTGACAGAAATACTTGCCGCCGAACTGGGCGCCGACGCCCATCTGCTGCGTCAGCTTATGGATTTCCTTCTCCATCTCGATGTCGCGGAAGGCATGGCCGCTCTCGGAACCTTCGGTCGGCAGCGCGTCGAGATAGCGGGTGGAGGCGAGCTTGACGGTTTTCAGGTTCATCTCGGCCGAGGTGCCGCCGATGACGATCGCCAGATGGTAGGGGGGACAGGCTGCCGTCCCTAACGTCAGGATCTTCTCCTTAAGGAAGTCGATCATCCGGTCATGCGTCAGCAGCGAGGGCGTGCCCTGGTAGAGAAAGGTCTTGTTGGCCGAGCCGCCGCCCTTGGCGACAAAGAGGAATTCATAGGCGTCGGTGCCTTCCTCATAAATGTCGATCTGGGCCGGGAGGTTATTCCTGGTATTCTTCTCCTCGAACATCTTGATGGGCGCGAGCTGCGAATATCGCAGGTTCTTCTTCTCGTAGGCATCCATGACACCGCGGGCCAACGCTGCACTATCCTCGCCCTCGGTCCAGACCCTGCGGCCCTTCTTGCCCATAATGATCGCCGTGCCGGTATCCTGGCACATAGGCAGCACGCCGCCGGCGGCGATATTGGCATTCTTCAGCAGATCGTAGGCGACAAAACGATCATTGTCCGTCGCTTCCGGGTCATCGAGAATCGCGGCGAGCTGCTTCAGGTGGCCGGGGCGCAGCAGGTGGTTGATATCTGCAAAGGCGGTTTCGGCCAGCAGGCGGATGCCTTCCGGCTCGACGGTCAGAATCTCCTGGCCCTTGAACGTATCGACCGAGACATGGTCGCCGCTGATCTTGCGGTAGGGGGTGGCATCCTTGCCGAGCGGGAAGAGATCGTCAGCCATCGAAGTGACCTTTCTGGTAGGGCGTCGCTAAATTGGAACCGGTCTAAATCCGCTGCAGGGCAAATGCAATCGGGATACGGTCGCAGCCCCGCCGGTCGAGGCCATGGTCGCATATGTTTTCACTGCCGGCGCGTAACGAGGTGAAATAGCGAGAAAGGCACGAGCTTCCGTTAGAGACGACTCAAAGTTGCCTTCGGTTCGCAGCCAGTCCATATTCCCGGCCGCGTTAACTTGCTGGAGCTTCCGATGACGAATGCAAAGCCAACTGCTAACGACGACCTCCGCATTTTCTTCGAGCACGACTGGATCCGAGGTGACTTGCTCCCCAATGACAGCGATCCCGAGGGATCGACGCTTTATCTTCGCTTTTTCGACGGTGTGCGCGTCGACGCGAAACATGGGCTCGCCCAGGAAACGATCATAAGAGGGGACTATGGAACCTTCACCGTGCGGCCGGACGGCCACTTCGAGTACGAGCTGGATTTTACGCTCGACGTGGTGAAGAACCTGCGGGCGCACGAACAACTGATCGAAGAAATCCGCTACAAGATCTCCGATGGCGCAGGCGGCACGGATGTCGGGGTTCTGACGCTCGCGATAGACGGCGTCAATGAAGAGGACAAATATCACGAAGTCCTGGATTTCGACGATATGGGCGTCACATCAAGGGCAGATAATTTCTTCCTCCCTGACTATCGGGGCTTTGCGCTCTCTGTGAACGGCAGTCATGAACTGACGCTTCTGAACGGTTATGTCTATGATACCATCCCGGGCGTCGACGCCATCACCGAGGATGGTTTCAGCGACACCGTTCTAGCCCCGGGTTCGGCGCCCGTCGTCTTGAAAATGCTCGATGGCGGCGAGTTCACCTTTCAGAGCGTTTCCATCGCCGAATTGTCGGCATCGCCCTTTCACCTGACGCTCACCGCGCTGAACGACGGCTTGATCGTCTATCAGCAAGAGCTTGAGGTCACCGGCCCCAATCTCGAGGTCAATCTCGAAGACATCGAAGAAATCCGTTTCGACTTCATGGGCAATTCTGTCGTGATGGACAATTTTTCGCTGTTGGTTTGACGTTTCCCAGGTTTGCCGTGAGTTGCTCCCCCGGCAGGGCAGGCATGCGAATGCGGGGATTTGTCCGCGTTGGCAGGAGATTTTCGGACGGCGCTCCACGCATCCTCACTCATTCTTGTGACATCGCTCGGGCAAAGCCCGAGGAAGGGAATGAGTGAGGGGAGCGGACAGGCCTACTCAACCGTCCTACTTCGGCCCAATCATCGTTTCCGGCCGCACGATCGCGTCATACTCCTCCGATGTCACCAAGCCGCTCGCAAGTGCCTCTTCCTTCAGCGTCGTGCCGTTCTTGTGCGCGGTCTTGGCGATCTTGGCCGCCGCGTCGTAGCCAATCTTCGGGGCGAGTGCGGTCACCAGCATCAGCGAGCGTTCGAGGCCGGCCTTGATATTGTCCTCGCGCGCCTCGATGCCGACGACACAATTGTCGGTGAAGGAGACGGCGGCGTCGGCGAGCAATTGCACCGACTGCAGGAAATTATAGGCCATCATCGGATTGTAGACGTTGAGCTCGAAATGGCCCTGGCTGTCGGCGAAGGTCAGCGCCGCGTTGTTGCCGAAGATATGAATGCAGACCTGGGTCAGCGCCTCGCACTGGGTCGGATTGACCTTGCCGGGCATGATCGAGGAACCGGGCTCGTTTTCCGGCAGTGCCAGCTCGCCAAGGCCGGCGCGCGGGCCGGAACCGAGCAGGCGGATGTCGTTGGCGATCTTGAAGAGAGCGGCAGCCGCCGCATTGATGGCGCCATGGGAAAAGACCATGCTGTCATGCGAGGCGAGCGCCTCGAATTTGTTCGGCGCGGTGACGAAGGGCATGCCTGTGATGGCGGCGATCTCTTCGGCGACCTTTTCGGCAAAACCCATCGGTGCATTGAGGCCGGTACCAACGGCAGTACCGCCCTGGGCCAGTTCGCAGAGGCCGGGCAGGGTCATTTCGATGCGCTTGATGGCGGAGCCGACCTGGGCGGCGTAACCCGAAAACTCCTGGCCGAGCGTCAGCGGCGTCGCGTCCTGGGTGTGGGTGCGTCCGATCTTGATGATGTGGCTGAATTCGGTGACCTTCATGTCGAGGGCGGCATGAAGGTGCTTGAGGGAGGGTAGCAGCTGGTGCGCAATCCGTTCGGCGCAGGCAATGTGCATCGCCGTCGGATAGGTGTCGTTCGACGACTGGCTCATATTGACGTGATCGTTCGGATGCACCGGCTTCTTGGAACCCATGACGCCGCCAAGCATTTCTATTGCGCGATTGGAGATCACTTCATTGGCATTCATATTGGACTGCGTGCCCGAACCGGTCTGCCAGACCACCAGCGGAAAATGCTCGTCGAGCTTGCCGTCGATCACTTCCTGGGCAGCATCGACAATGGCTTGGCCGAGAGCAGGATCGAGCTGGCCGAGCGCCATGTTGGCGCGGGCGGCCGCCTGCTTGACGATGCCGAGCGCCCGCACGATCGACAGCGGCTGCTTTTCCCAGCCGATCTTGAAATTGCCGAGCGAACGCTCGGCCTGGGCGCCCCAATATCGGTCGGCGGCGACCTCGATCGGGCCAAAAGTATCGGTTTCGGTGCGGGTTGCGGTCATCGGCCTTGCCTTCCCTTTACATGCTGTTTTCGGGCATCTTCGAAAGATGAGGTCTTATAGGTTGGAAAGTCCGACAAGAAAACCGGATGCCGTGCGAAATATTGAAGATGACAGTCATGTTTGCGCGGGCTTTTCGGCGTGCCTTTTAGGCCACTTCGGAAATTTTATGCGTCCGGGCGTTTTTGCCCCACTGGTCTGTGGCCGAAAATTCGGTAAAAAATTAACTAATAATTTCATAATTTTGTGTGAACTGCTGCGCGGCGCCGTGCAGGACCTCCGTCACACAAAATTGAGTCCGCCGGCGCTGGCGGCGCAGGCCGGTTTCTGATCAATGAGGCCTACGCTGCTTGAGTTTCGCGGGATTTGATCTGAGAACAGCATGACCGGGACTGGAAGATATATGACGTTCGTTTTGAAAAGCGCGGCATCCGCATTGGCAATTTCCTGCGGCATAGCAGTGATGAGTGCCGCACCCGCGCATGCTTACACACTGATGGACATGCTGCGCGGCGACAGGCAGCGGAGCCAGAGCACCATCTTCATGGATCAGGCGCCCGGCCGACCGGTGCCGCGCGGCGCCGTCGGGGGCTCGCTCGGCGGGCTCGACCCGGAAGCGCCGCTGCCGAAGGTGAGCGGTCCGCGTTATTATACTTATAAAACCGAGACGCTGCAGTTCGTCGATACCGGCAAGTTCGCCGATCCCGTCGTCACCGGCGCGGTCGCCGATGTTTCGGCAAGCGGCGATGCCGGCGCCGAACCTGCGGTGCAGCGGCGTTTCCTGGCGCAGGCCAAGGTGCGCGCCAATGCCGACGTCGCAAAGGCGCTCGAAGCCTATTATGGCGACAGCCGCAATCCGCTCGTCTGGGTCGAAGGCAACCAGATCAACGACCGCGCGAAGGCGGCGATGACGGCACTTGCCGATGCGGCTTCCGTCGGTCTCGACCCTGCCGACTACGCCGTCCAGACGCCGGCGATCGACCCGGCCAATCCCGATCCCGCCTTCCGCGACCGGGCGCTGACGCAGTTCGAGCTAGAACTCTCCGCCAAGGTCCTTGCCTTCGTGCAGGACACGGAGCGCGGCCGCATCGATCCAAACAAGATCTCCGGCTATCACGACTTCCAGCGCAAGGTCGTTAACCTGACGCCGGTGCTGAAGCTTGCCCGCATGAGCCCCGATGTCGGTGCCTATATCGCCAACCGCTCTCCCGACAGTCCGCAGTTCCAGGCGTTGAAGACGGAGCTTGCAAAGCTTCGCGCCGCTGACGGCGGCAACGAGGAACAGATCGTCGTTTCGCTCGACAAGCTGCTGAGACCCGGCGACAGCTCGCCCGAGATCGCCAATATCGTCAAGGCGATCGGCAAGCACGGTTCCGAGACGCTGAGGACGGATCACGCGGCAACGCTTGCTGCTTACGCAGGCGGCATCGACTATTCGCCTGACATCGTTGCGCTGGTCGAGGATTTCCAGAAGGAGCGCGGCTTGAAGGCCGATGGCGTCATCGGCCAGGCGACGGTGCGCGCCATGACCGGCGGCGACACCAATGCCTCGAAGATCGACAAGCTGGTCGTCGCCATGGAGCAGGCGCGCTGGCTGCCGGAGGATCTCGGTTCCCGCTACGTCATGATCAACCAGCCGGCCTACATGGCCTACTACCACAATGACGGCAAGGAACAGCTGTCGATGCGCGTGGTGGTCGGCGGCAAGAACAACCAGACCTATTTCTTCGATGACGAGATCGAGACGGTGGAGTTCAACCCGTTCTGGGGCGTGCCGCAATCGATCATCATCAATGAGATGCTGCCGAAGCTGCGCTCGGATCCGAACTATCTCGACCAGCTCGGCTATGAGGTCGAGGTGAACGGCCATGCCGTCGCCTCATCCAGCGTCGACTGGTACGGCTCGACCGACAACGTCTCGGTGCGCCAGCCGCCGAGCAGCGACAATGCGCTCGGCGAACTGAAGATCCTGTTCCCGAACAGCCACGCGATCTACATGCACGACACGCCGTCGAAGAGCTTCTTCAAGCGCGATATGCGGGCTCTCAGCCACGGTTGCGTGCGCCTTGCCAATCCGCGTGCGATGGCGGCCGCCGTGCTCGGCACGACGGTTGACGACGTCGCCAAGCAGATCGCCAGTGGGCAGAACCATGCTGTGCGCGTGCCGCAGAGGATCCCGGTCTACGTCTCCTACTTCACCGCCTGGCCGAACAAGGACGGTGTGGTGGAATATTTTGACGACGTCTACGGCCGCGACGCCTATGTCGACAAGGCCTTCGACGCGACGACCAAGGCGCGTGGGGCGCAGATTTGACCTAGGTTTCTATCGGTATTTTGGCGGGCGGTCTTCGGGCCGCCCGTTTTGTTTTGGCGGTGAGCACGGAAACAAAGTCAAAGTAGAGAGGGCGTGCCGTGTTGCACTCCCCTCTGGAGGAATGGCGGAGGCGAGCGATCGCCTCAGACCGCAACCTTCGCCGCGAAATCGCGGATCAGCATCTCGACCAGTTCCGTCGTCAGCTCATCGAAATGGGTGATGATGTGGTCCGGTCCCAGCGTGTTCACCGGCACGTCGGAATAACCGAACGGCACGGCAATCGACGGAACGCCAGCGTTTCCGGCGACGGCGATGTCGTTGACGCTATCGCCGATCATCACGGCGCGGGCGATGTCGCCGCCGGCGCGGTCGATGGTGCCGGTGAGGTGGCGGGCGTCGGGTTTGCGGTATTCGAAGGTGTCGCCGCCGGTGATGGCGTCGAAATATCGGGTGAGCTCAAGCTTGTCGAGGAGACCGAGCGCCAGGCTTTCCATCTTGTTGGTGCAGACGGCGAGTCGGTAACCCTGTGATTTGAGCCGGTCCATGGCGGCGACCAGGCCGGGATAGGGCTGGGTACGGCCGGGCATGTTGCCGGCATAATGGACGACGAAGCGCTCGACCAGCGGCGGCAGGGCCTCGCTTTCAAGCGGATGGCCGCGCAGCCGGCAGGCGCGCTCGATCATCACGCGCGCGCCCTGACCGACGAGGTGGGTGAGATCGTCATAGCTGACCGGTTCGAGGTCGAGGGCTGCGATCGTATGGTTCAGGCTCTCGACCAGGTCCACGTGGGTGTCGAGAAGCGTGCCGTCGAGATCGAAGACGACGAGCGCCGGGCGAGGGGGGGCAGGGGTCAAGGGCATGTCTCTTTGAGGGATGGATCGTCCTGAAATACAAAGGATCGTCCCGGGGAGCGACGGGGTCGCCCCGGGAACGACAGCTCGTACCTGGGGTAGGCGATCGCGCGGCGGAAAGCAACGTCCAGCAATGGTCGGGAGGGCCGCAGGCATCTGTTTCGGCTTTTCATTTTCCGTGATGATTTTGACTTTCGTTTGCCAGGCGAGCCGTGTAAACAGCACATCCAACGCAATAATCGGAGCTGGCGGCGCATGGATGCCCGCGAAATGAAGATCAAGGCCGCCGAGGCCGCACTCGCTCATGTCGAAAGCGGGATGCGTCTCGGGATCGGCACCGGCAGCACGGCGGAGGAATTCGTTCGGCTGCTGGCAGAGAAGGTCGCTGGCGGCTTCAAAGTCGAAGGCGTTCCGACGTCGGAAAGGACCGCGCGGCTTTGCGTCGAACTCGGCGTACCGCTGAAGTCGCTTGACGAACTGCCGGCACTCGACCTGACGATCGATGGCGCCGACGAGGTCGATGCGGGGCTGAGACTGATCAAGGGCGGCGGCGGCGCGCTGCTGCGTGAAAAGATCGTCGCGGCCGCCTCCGAGCGAATGATCGTCATTGCCGACGAGAGCAAGCTGGTCGAGACGCTCGGCGCCTTCGCGCTGCCGATCGAGGTCAATCCGTTTGGGCTCGTCTCGACGCGGATCGCAATTGAGAAGGTCGCGGCCCGGCTTGGCCTTTCTGGTGAACTTAATCTGCGCCAGTCCGGTGACGGAGAGTTTACCACCGATGGCGGCCATCACATCATCGATGCATCTTTTGGCCGCATTCCTGATGCAGAGGCGCTTTCGAGCGAGCTGAATTCCATACCCGGCGTCGTTGAACACGGGCTCTTTATCAATATGGCGGCACTTGCGATCATTGCCGGTCCTGCGGGTGTGCGCACACTGCAGGCAAACAGATAACAGGAGCATATACTCATGATGAACATTGCAGGTCTTGGCCGTTTCGCCGCTGCGACCGTCGTTCTTTCCGGGCTTGCCTTCGGCTCTGCCGTCAAGGCGCAGGAGGTCTCCGAGGAGCAGCTGAAGGCGTCTCGCGCCGCGATCGACGCCATCGGCGCCACTGCCCAGTTCGACAACATCCTGCCTGGTCTCGCCGAGCGCCTGAAGGCCGGGCTGATCCAGGATTCGCCGAACTACCAGGACGTTATTTCCTCGACGGTCGACGCGCAGGCGCTGAAGCTGGCGCCGCGCCGTGGTGATCTGGAGAAGGAAGCAGCACTCACCTATGCCAAGACCTTTACCGTCGACGAGCTGAAGGCGATCGCCGATTTCTATAATTCCGACGTCGGCAAGAAGCTGCTGCGCGACGGCCCTGTCGCCTCGCGCGAGACGGCGAAGGCTGCCGACATCTGGGCGCAGGGCATTTCCCGCGATCTGGAAAAGCAGAGCAACGCCGAGCTTTCCAAGGTCATCAAGGCGCCGCCGCCGGCAACCGACAGCCCGGCCGCTCCGGCTCCCGCACCGGCAGCCCAGCAGTAAAGCCTGTCCCACCAAACTTGCGAAAGCCCGGCATCGTCCGGGCTTTTTTGTTATGATGCGGCAAATGCCGCCGGCGAGGTTTCAGGTGACTGCAGATGTCCGATCATGACAAGGCTGTCCGAGTGCGGATATCCGGCAAGGTCCAGGGTGTCGGTTTTCGCATGTGGACGCGCGATGAGGCGGTGCTCCTCGGTCTGACCGGCTGGGTACGCAATGAACAGGACGGGACCGTCGTCGCGTTGATCGCGGGACCGGATATCGCCATCGCGACAATGATCGAACGTCTCAGGCGGGGACCCGCGGGAGCGTCGGTTTCAGGCGTCGAAACGGAAGCAGCTAAACTCGAGACGACGCTGGCGGATTTCCGGATCACCCGCTGACAACGGCGATATCTGAAGAATACTTCCTGGCCGCTCAGCCCCAAGCATCCGAGTTCTTTGCCAGTTGCCACACACCCGTCTCATCCGGTTCCACGCGCTTGTTGCCGCGATAGAAGATCGGCAGCCCTGTTTTCTTGTCCATCGCGAACCGGCTTGGCGTAAATTTCTCATTCTCGTGGCCCTGGGTGGCGAGCCCGAGCGCTTCCTTGAATTTGCCGGCCTTGCACAGGTTGGCGAAGAGAGTCTGATCCATCTTTTGCTCCGGCATGCTTTCTATATCCCGTGGATTGCCTGCCAGCCCGAGGCGGCCGGGTCAACCGTAAACCGTGGCCGGGTCAACCGCAAACGGTGACGGGGTCAACCGCAAACGGTGACGGGATCAACCGTAACGGTGACCGGATTGACCATTTGCCGCGAAGATTCGGCGATGGGAACGGGATGACGCAGGAGCGGGCTTTTGTTTTCGTGACGATCGCCCCTATATCAGGAACATCCTTCCTGCGATTCCCTCCCGGAGCTCCTCATGTCTTCCTACGACTACGACCTTTTCGTCATCGGCGGCGGTTCCGGAGGCGTGCGCGGCGCGCGTGTCGCTGCCTCGCTCGGCAAGAAAGTGGCGATCGCCGAGGAATACCGCTATGGCGGCACCTGCGTCATCCGCGGCTGCGTGCCGAAGAAGCTTTTCGTCTATGCCTCGCAGTTCCACGAGCATTTCGAGGATGCGGCGGGCTTCGGCTGGACGGTCGGCGAGAGCAGCTTCGACTGGAAGAAGCTGGTGGCGGCCAAGGATGTCGAAATCGCCCGGTTGGAAGGTCTCTACAAGAAGGGGCTCGCCGGCGCCAATGCCGAGATCCTGGAAACGCGCGCCGAACTCGTCGATGCCCATACGGTGCGGCTGCTGAAGACTGGACAGACGGTGACCGCAAAGACGATCGTGATTGCCACCGGCGGACGGCCGAACCCGCATGCGGCCCTTCCCGGTCACGAGCTCTGCATCTCCTCCAACGAGGCCTTTCATCTCGAAGAACTGCCGAAATCGATCGTGATCGCTGGCGGCGGCTATATCGCCGTCGAATTCGCCAATATCTTCCATGGGCTTGGCGTCGAGACGACGCTGATCTATCGCGGCGCCGAGATCCTGTCGCGCTTCGACGAGGATCTGAGACGCGGGCTGCACGAGGCAATGGTCGCCAAGGGCATCCGTATCCTCTGCCACGACATGCTGCAGAAGGTTTCGAAGGGTGAGGACGGCGGCCTCATTCTGGAGACACTGAACAGCGGCACGCTGCAGGCCGGCGTCGTCATGTTGGCGCTCGGGCGCGATCCGAATACGGAAGGCCTCGGTCTGGAGGCGGCCGGTGTCGCCGTCGACGAACGCGGCGCCGTTATCGTCGATGAATATTCCCGCACCAATGTCGAAAACATCTATGCGCTCGGTGATGTCACCAATCGGGTACAGCTGACGCCGGTGGCGATCCACGAGGCGATGTGCTTCATCGAAACCGAATACAAGAACAATCCGACCCGGCCGGACTACGAGCTGATCCCGACCGCCGTCTTCTCACAGCCGGAGATCGGCACCGTCGGTCTTTCGGAAGAGGAGGCGGGCAAACGTTATGGCGAACTCGAAGTCTATCGCGCGCAGTTCCGGCCGCTGAAGGCCACACTGTCCGGCCGGGCCGAGCGGATGATCATGAAGCTGATCGTCGATGCGGCGAGCCGCAAGGTCGTCGGCGCTCATATCCTCGGCCACGATGCCGGCGAAATGGCACAGTTGCTCGGCATCACGCTGAAGGCTGGCTGCACCAAGGACGATTTCGACCGGACGATGGCTCTGCATCCGACGGCCGCCGAAGAGCTCGTCACCATGTATGCGCCGAGCTATCGGATCCGCGACGGCAAGCGGCTTTAGGCCGCGAGGGGCCTTAGCCCTGCATGTCGTCGACCCGGAGCCAAGGCACACTTCCGGGCGGCATGGATTAGCTGGTGATGCGGGGAGCGCGGATGACCTTGAGGAAGAGCGCTTTCATCGCATCGGCGATACCTTGGGTCGGCGTCACCTCGAAATAGAGGCCGGGCGAGGCACATGCCTGCATCTTCGTCGGAATCTCGCTCTGGAAGGGACTGATCCATTTGTTGTACCAGTCGTTGGTCGGCAGCGGCAAATAGGTGGTGTAGAGCACGGCGATCTTGACGCCGCGATCCTTCAGCGGTTTGCAGAAGGAGGTGTCGATCGGTTCCTGACAGCGGCCGCCGGTGGTCTTCTTGGTGCATGTCGACGGCTTGTAGCTGTCGCCGACGCCATCGGAAACGAAGAAGAGGATCTTTTCAGGGCTGATATTCGACGTGCCGTCACCGGCCGGATCGATGATGGTATTCATCTGCGTCAGGGCGCTGTCGAAGCTGGTGAGCTGGTCCTGGTTGTAGTTCTGGTAGGGAATGGTCATCAGGTCGACGGCGTCGGTGTAATTCTTCACCTTCGTCAGATCGGAGGTTGGGCTGGAGATCGTCGTCAGCTTGGCGTCCTCAGCCTTGGTGCCGAATGTATAGACGCCCATGCGGAATTGGTCGCTGCTGACGCGTTCGGTCTTGGCCGTATCGGTCAGCGCCTGGGTTGCCTGGCGCACGACGTCGATGCGCATGGCGACGCCGAGGCTCTTGGCGATGGTGTAGTTGTTGGTGCTCTGGTCCATCTGATGGCAGGCGAAGGCGCAGCCTGTTTTAGCCTGCAGCTTGGAAACATCGGTCGCGGTGGCGCCGACGCCCATGGACGGCGTGTTGTCGAGCAGGATGTAGAAATCCATGAAAGCGGCGGTTTGATATTCCGCCGTCGCGGCGCCCGAGATCGTGATCGAGTCCCGACCGAGGATGCGCATGAAGGTGGTGGGCACGGTCGCGCTGAAGGAAACCTTCGAATTCAGCTTGTTGGCGGTCTTGGTGACGTCGATGCCGAGATCGACGTGAACGTCGGTCAGCTCCCCGGACATCTGGGACATGAAGATGTTGCGGGCATCGTCCTTGCCGAGCGAGATCGTGCCGTTGCCGCTCATCGTCATGGCGGCGGCGACCGCGCCGGATTTTTCGGCGATCGAACCGACGGCGGCGGCGTCGGCGGCGGCGAAAAGCTGTGTCCTCAGGCTGAGCGCGTGGGCGAAATCAACCGCCATGCCGGCAGCACCGAAGAGCGGCACCGCCAGCAGCGCCGTCATGATGCCGAAATTGCCCGAGCGGTCCGATATGAAACCGGACGGAAGGATCGCCATGCCATTTCCTCGATGTTGAAACTCTCACCGGTTCTACATGGAAAGTCTAAAATATGGGGAAATCGACATGGTATATGCTGGTTTAACTGGAGAATGGCGGGCGGCGACGGCGAGGCGACAACTGTCGGCGAATGGTCTTTGCAAGACTGACCTAAAGGTCTATAAGCCGCCGCATATTGAGGGCATCCTAAGGTATGGATGTGAGTGAGGTGAGTGAGATGGCAGAGAATTGGACCCCGAGCAGCTGGCGGCAGAAACCGATCCTGCAGGTTCCCGAATATCCCGACGCAGCCGCTTTGGCGGCAACGGAGGCCCAGCTCGCCAGCTATCCGCCGCTCGTCTTTGCCGGCGAGGCGCGCCGCCTGAAGAAGCATCTCGCCAATGTCGCCGAAGGCAACGGCTTCCTGCTGCAGGGTGGCGACTGTGCCGAGAGCTTCGCCGAACACGGCGCCGACAATATCCGCGACTTCTTCCGCGCCTTTCTGCAGATGGCTGTCGTGCTGACCTTCGGCGCGCAGCTGCCGGTGGTCAAGGTCGGCCGCATCGCCGGCCAGTTCGCCAAGCCGCGTTCCTCGAATGTCGAGAAGCAGGGCGACGTAACCTTGCCGGCCTATCGCGGTGACATCATCAACGGCATCGAGTTCACCGAGGAGTCGCGCATTCCGAACCCGGAGCGCCAGGCCATGGCCTACCGGCAGTCGGCTGCGACGCTGAACCTTCTGCGCGCCTTCGCGATGGGCGGCTACGCCAATCTCGAAAACGTGCATCAGTGGATGCTCGGCTTCGTCAAGGACAGCCCGCAGGGCGAGCGCTACCGCAAGCTTGCCGACCGCATCAGCGAAACCATGGATTTCATGAAGGCGATCGGCATCACCTCGGAAAACCAGCCGGCGCTGCGCGAAACCGATTTCTTCACCAGCCACGAGGCGCTGCTGCTCGGTTACGAGGAGGCGCTGACCCGCGTCGATTCCACCTCGGGCGACTGGTATGCAACGTCGGGCCACATGATCTGGATCGGTGACCGCACGCGCCAGGCCGACCATGCGCATGTCGAATATTGCCGCGGCATCAAGAACCCGATCGGTCTGAAATGCGGTCCGTCACTGCAGGCCGACGATCTGTTGCAGCTGATCGATATTCTAAATCCGGCTAATGAAGCCGGGCGCCTGACGCTGATTTGCCGCTTCGGCCACGAAAAGGTTGCCGAGAGCCTGCCGAAGCTTATCCGCGCCGTCGAGCGCGAAGGCCGCAAGGTCGTCTGGTCCTGCGACCCGATGCACGGCAATACGATCACGCTCAACAACTACAAGACCCGGCCCTTCGAGCGGATCCTGTCGGAAGTCGAAAGCTTCTTCCAGATCCACCGCGCCGAAGGCTCGCATCCCGGCGGCATCCATGTCGAGATGACCGGGAAGGACGTGACCGAGTGCACCGGCGGCGCCCGCGCCGTCACGGCCGATGATCTGCAGGATCGCTACCACACCCATTGCGACCCGCGTCTCAACTCCGACCAGGCTCTCGAGCTCGCCTTCCTGCTTGCCGAGCGCATGAAGGGCGGCCGCGACGAGAAGCGCCTGGTTGCCAACGGCTGATATCAGCCCGAAACGGATGAAGAAAAGCCCGGCCGATGCCGGGCTTTTTTATTGCTGTGCTTAGGGATGGCGGCTCAGATGCTGGCCTGGATACTGTGCAGGCCGGCATAGACGCCGCCTTGCGCCATCAAGTCGTCATGGGTGCCCTGTTCGACGATGCCGTCAGCCGTCAGGACCAGGATGCGGTCAGCATGGCGGACGGTCGAAAGACGATGGGCGATGACCAGGGTGGTTCGACCATTTGCCAGGCTGAGCAGCGCCTGCTGCACCGCCCGTTCGCTCTCGTTGTCGAGCGCGCTGGTCGCCTCGTCGAAGATCAGTATCTCCGGATCTTTGAGGAAGGCGCGGGCGATGGTAATGCGCTGGCGCTGGCCGCCCGAGAGCTTGACGCCGCGTTGGCCGATATCGGTGTCGTAGCCTTGGGGCAGGGCCATGATGAAGTCGTGCGCATTGGCGGTGCGCGCCGCCGCCTCTAGTTCGGCGTCGGTGGCGTCGGGCCGGCCGTAACGCAGGTTTTCCGCCACGGTACCGGCAAAGAGGTAGACATCCTGCTGCACCACGCCGACATGGCGGCGGAGCGAGGCCAGCGTCACCTCGCGGATATCGGTGCCGTCGATGCGGATCGCCCCGGCCTCGACATCGTAGAAGCGTGGTATGAGCGCACAAAGCGTGCTCTTGCCGACCCCCGAGGGGCCGACCAGGGCAACGAACTCTCCGGGCGCGATGGTCAGCGACAGCCGTTCGAGGACGCGCGGACCATCGGACTCGTAGCCGAAGGCAACATCGGAAAAGCTGATCTCGCCCTTTGGCGCCGCCATTGGACGGGCGGCCGGCTGATCCGTGATATCGGGGGCGATCTCCAGGATCTCCATGGCCCTGATGAAGCCGGTGTAACCCTCCTGCCAGAGGCGTACGAAATTGGCGAGCCGCTGCACCGGATCGACCAGCACAGCGACGCAGAGCAGGAAGGTCAGCATATCGGGAACGGTCAGCTCCGCCGTCAAAATGCGCAGGCCGCCGACGATGATCACCAATATGGTAATGAGCTGGGCGAAGGTTTCGGTGCCGACCGAGAACCAGGCCTCGCTGCGGTAGCCTTCGGCGCGGCTTTGCAGGAAGCGCCGGTTCTGCTCGGCGAAGCGTTCGCGCTCCAGCGCCTCGTTGGCGAAGGACTGGACAACGCGGATGCCGGCGAGGGCATCCTCGACGCGCTCGTTGACGGCGGCGATCTGCCGTTTGCTGGCCTCGAGCGCGCGGTTCATGCGCCGGTTGAAATAGAGCGCATAGGCCACCGCCACCGGAGTGAGCAGCAGGATGATGCCTGCCAATGGCGGATCGATGAAGAACAACACCAGCATGGCCCCGCCATATTTGAGCACGGCGATGGAAAGATCCTCAGGACCATGGTGAAAGAGTTCGCCCAGCCACAGGCTATCATTGGTGATGCGGCTCATCAGCTGACCGGTGCGCTGGCGGTCGTAAAAGCTGAACGAGAGCTTCTGGCAATGCTCGAACAGTTCCTGCCGCACCGTGGCCTCGATGCGGGCGCCCATGACGTGGCCGCGATAGTCGACGAAGAAGATCGCAGCGATCTGGACCGCCAGAACCGCCAGCATGATGCCGCCCATCGCCAGGATCTGTGCGAAGGCCTGCGGTGCCTCGGGCAGAGCCAGAAGCCTGCTGGTGACGATGTTGGCGCAGAGCGGCAAGGCGACAGCGGTGCCGGCGACGAGGATGGCGCAAAGCAGATCCGCGAGCAGCAAAGGCAGATGCGGACGGTAGTAAGAGAGGAATTTGCGCATGCGCGACCAACGCCGGCCGCGGTCGGCGGCACTGGAATCGTCACGGAAAAGGTTCAGGAAGGAGTTATGGCGTCGCGAGCTTTTCCTCGCGCGAGAGAACGAAATATTCATGAAGCTGAATGTCCTTGTGGGGGATTTTTCCTTTCTGTTTGGACAGGGTCGCTCTCATGTCAGTCTCCCGGGGGTCGAGTGAATTGGACCTTAAGTATCGCCGACAACAGCCGGCGATTCAATGCCGGGATGAGATGAGGTTGGCGGCTGTTGTCGTCGAGCAACAGGTGCTCGAGCCGACCAAGCATGCATAAGGCCAGCGATTTTCAAGATTTCTGATGATTTCGTTGAACGGAATGGATTTGACGCCGGGGGCGATCGGCGGCAACGTTCCGTCATAAACGGGAGAGCGATCATGACCGGACGGCATACAGGCGGCTGCCTCTGCGGCGCCGTGCGATTTTCAACGATGGCGACGCCAGGACCAGTCGTTGGCTGCCATTGCTCGCAGTGCCGCCGGCAGACGGGATTTTATTACGCCGCGGTCAATGTGGCCCGCGCGGCTCTTTCGGTCGATGGCACTGAGGCGGTCCGTTGGTACCGGTCGAGTGACGAGGCGCAGCGCGGCTTCTGCTCGAATTGCGGCTCCGCGCTGTTCTGGCAGGCGGACGGATCGGCGGAGATTTCGGTGATGGCCGGCGCCTTCGACGCGCCGAGCGGCCTGACCTTCGGCCATCATATCTACTGTGCCGGCAAGGGCGATTTCTACGAGATATCGGACGGCCTGCCGCAATACGCCGTGAATCCCCCATCGTCATCCTCGCCGGCCCGTGATTGACAAAGGTTGATCGCCGAGGCTAGGTTTACCGTGCTGCGTAGGGCGCTTCGTCGAATGTCGAAAGGGCAATGCCCGCCTACAATGTATCAACAGTTGCGCCCATGCCGAATCTCGAAAACCTCAAAAAGCAGGCCAAGCAGTATTTGCGATGGCACAGCGAAAGATACTATCCTGTTGCAGCCGAGATCAGAGCTGCGTTGCCGCGCTTCCGTCATCTCGATGACAGCCAGGTGCTGGAGGCGCGCTTCAAGCTTAGCGACGCGCAGGACCTGATCGCACGTCAAATGGGTTTCGAGGGATGGCAGGCGCTCAAGACAGGAGCCGCAGCCATGACAGATCCGAAAAAACAGCCAGCACCACAAGCCATCCTGAGTTCGCTATCCGCGCAGTTGTTCGTCACCGATATCAAAGCGTCGTGCGAATTCTTCACCGGCAAACTCGGCTTCAGGGTCGACTTCGTCTATGGCGACCCGCCGTTTTACGGACAGGTCATCCGCGACAATGCTCAACTCGCTCTGAGGCTGGTATGCGAGCCCGTGTTCGTCGGCGATATCAGGCAACGGGAGCATCTGCTTTCAGCCTCGATCACCGTCGGTACATCAGACGAGATCAAGCGCCTGTTCCTGGATTTCCAGGCCGCAGGCGTATCCTTCCATCAGCCCCTCAGGAAGGAGCCGTGGGGCGCCAGAAACTTCATCGTGCTGGATCCGGACGGAAATCTCATCCTGTTTGCCGGTCCGGGCGGCTGATCATTGCGCAATAAGCGCTGCCTCAGCTTCTGGCGGAAAGTTCGGCGCTGAGGCGGGCCACATCCTCGCGCAGCGCCGTCAGCTCGGTCAGCACGCTCATATCGATCTTCTGGTGCAGGGAGAGCACTTCGAGCTCGGCCTTGAGATTGACCTCATAATCCTTGGCGGCCTCGAAGCGGTCGCGCTCGGCCTGCCGGTTCTGCGACATCATGATGATCGGCGCCTGGATGGCGGCGATCATCGACAGGATCAGATTCAGAAAAATGAAGGGGTATGGGTCGAAGGGATTCGCCACCAGACCGATGGTGTTCAACAGTGTCCAGACGGCGAGAAAGGCGAGGAAGGCGAGTATGAAGGACCACGAGCCGCCGACGCGGGCAATGCCATCGGCGATACGCTCGCCGAAGGATGACTCGGCGGATAGAGCGGCATTGACGTCGGTCGAGATGATCTTGCGCGCGTGCGTTTTCGCCAGCACGCGCTTTTCGATATCGCCGAGTTCATCGGCCGGTTTGTCGAAATGATGGTGCACGAAATTCGAAAGATTAGACATTGCCTGTTTCCGATGCCGGTTATCGATGCGGTCGCTTTCGGCGCCAGTATTCCGCTCCGGAGGCAAATTGCAATGCGTATCGGTGCCGCGCGGAGCCACGCGTGATCCGTTCATAAAAATTTCGTCGTCGCGAGGTGCCGCTTTCGGCCCGAACGTGTTGCGGTCGCGAAAGGCGCAGGCTAAATAAATGACATGACACAGGAAAACGCTCTTTCTGATATCTTCCGCATCGCCATCGGCCAGCTCAATCCGACGGTCGGCGACGTCGCAGCCAATCTCGCCAAAGCGCGTGAGGCGCGCGCCGATGCGGGCAGGGAGGGTGCGCATCTGCTCGTCCTGACTGAGCTTTTCATCTCCGGCTACCCGCCGGAGGATCTGGTGCTGAAGCCCGCCTTCATCCGCGCCTGCTGGAAGGCGGTCGAGAGCCTGGCGGCCGATACCGCCGATGGCGGGCCGGGCGTCCTCATCGGCTTTCCCCGGCAGGACGAGACCGGGCGTTACAATTCAGTCGCCGTGCTCGACGGCGGCAAGGTGATTGCGGTGCGCGACAAGATCGACCTGCCGAATTACGGCGAGTTCGACGAAAAACGCGTGTTCGACCAGGGCGCCATGCCGGGGCCGGTGAATTTCCGCGGCGTGCGAATCGGCATTCCGATCTGCGAGGATATCTGGGGCGATCTCGGCGTCTGCGAGACGCTGGCCGAAAGCGGGGCAGAGATCCTGCTGTCGCCGAACGGTTCGCCCTATTATCGCGGCAAGGTGGATATCCGTCACCAGGTGGTGCTGAAGCAGGTGATCGAAACCGGCCTGCCGCTGATCTATGCCGCCCAGCTCGGCGGCCAGGACGAGCTGGTTTTCGATGGAGCAAGCTTCGCCTTCAATGCCGACAAGTCGCTCGCCTTTCAGATGAGCCAGTTTGAATCCGCACTGGCGGTGACGACGTGGAAGCGCGGCGAAAGTGGTTGGCATTGCGCCGAAGGGCCGATGGCGCACATTCCCGAGCGCGAGGAGGCCGATTACCGCGCCTGCCTGCTCGGTTTTCGCGACTACGTCAACAAGAACGGCTTCAAGACCGTCGTGCTCGGCCTTTCCGGCGGCATCGATTCTGCGATCTGCGCGGCGATTGCCGTCGATGCGCTCGGCGAAGAACGGGTGCGCACCGTCATGCTGCCCTATCGCTATACTTCCGAGGATTCGCTGAAGGATGCGGCCGACTGCGCCAGGGCGCTCGGCTGCCGCTACGATATCGTGCCGATCGAGCAGCCGGTGACGGGCTTCAGCAGCGCTCTCGCCAGCCTTTTCGAAGGCACGGACAGCGGCATCACCGAGGAGAACCTGCAGAGCCGGGCGCGCGGCGTCATCCTGATGGCGATCTCCAACAAGTTTGGCTCGATGGTGGTGACGACTGGTAATAAGTCGGAAATGTCGGTCGGCTACGCCACACTCTACGGCGACATGAACGGCGGCTTCAATCCGATCAAGGACCTCTACAAGATGCAGGTCTATGCGATTTCCCGCTGGCGCAACGAAAACGTGCCACCGGGTGCGCTGGGACCGTCGGGCGAGGTGATTCCGCAGAATATCATCGACAAGGCGCCGTCGGCCGAACTGCGTCCTGATCAGAAAGACCAGGATTCGCTGCCGCCCTATCCCGTGCTCGACGATATTCTCGAATGCCTGGTGGAGAAGGAGATGGCGGTCGAAGAGATCGTCGCGCGCGGCCATGACGTGGCGACCGTCCACCGGGTCGAGCACTTGCTCTATCTCGCCGAATACAAGCGCCGGCAATCGGCGCCTGGCGTCAAGATCACCAAGAAGAATTTCGGCCGCGACCGGCGCTATCCCATCACCAATCGTTTCAGGGACCGCTGACGCAATCGAGATCGCTGGCGCAATCGAGATTGCTGGCGCAATCGAGATCGCTGGCGCAATCGAGATTACTGACGTCATCACGTTTTTCGGGAGGAAACATGCGCAGCTCGGTTGAGATCTACAATGTCAGGACCGGCAGGGCCCGTGAGGTCTGGCAGACGGACAGACTGGTGGAGGCGCCGAACTTCTCGCCCGACGGTTCCTACCTGCTGCTGAACGGCGACGGACTGCTCTACCGGCTGCCGCTCGATGGCGGCGAGGTGGTTAAGGTCGATACCGGCTTTGCCGTCAACTGCAACAATGATCATGGCATTTCGCCCGACGGCACCGAGATCGTCATCTCCGACAAGACCGAATTCGGCAAGTCGGCGATCTACATCCTGCCGATCGAAGGCGGCACGCCGCGGCTCGTCACGCAAAATCTGCCATCCTACTGGCACGGCTGGTCGCCGGATGGTCGTCAGCTTGCCTATTGCGGCATCCGCGACGACGTCTTCGATATCTACACGATTTCCGTCGACGGTGGCGCCGAGACGCGGTTGACGCATGGCGAGGGCCGCAACGACGGACCGGACTATTCGGCCGATGGGCAATGGATCTATTTCAATTCCAGCCGTACCGGGCTGATGCAGATCTGGCGCATCCATCCCGATGGCACGGGTCTCCACCAGGTGACATCGGACAATCAGGGTAACTGGTTCGCCCATCCGTCGCCTAAGAACGACAAGGTGCTGATCCTGTCCTACGACCCTTCGGTGTTCGACCATCCGCGCGATCTCGATGTACGGCTGCGGCTGATGGACATGGATGGCGGCAATCTGAAGACGTTGTTCGAGCTTTTCGGCGGGCAGGGCACGATCAACGTGCCCTGCTGGTCTCCTGATGGCGAGGAATTCGCCTATGTCCGGTACTTTCCGGTGGGTTAGGCGGCCGCTGCCTTGCGACGATCGCGTGCCGATTTCGCCAGGTCTTCGAGCACCGCGACCGACATATCCCAATCGATGCAGCCATCGGTGATCGACTGACCGTAGACCAGCGGCTTGCCGGGCACGAGATCCTGGCGGCCTGCGACGAGGTTGCTTTCGATCATCATGCCCTTGATGTGGCGGTTTCCGGCAGCGATCTGTGCGGCGACGGATTTGACGACGCGCGGCTGGTTCATCGGATCCTTGCTGCTGTTGGCATGGCTGGCATCGATGAGGATGCGCGGGGCCACGCCGAGCTTGACGGCTTCGGCGGTGACAGCTTCGACGTCGGCCGCCTCATAGTTGGGCCGCTTGCCGCCGCGCAGGATGATGTGGCAGTCCTCATTGCCCGTCGTAGAAGCGATCGCTGCCTGTCCGTCCTTCGTCACGGCCGGGAAGTGGTGCGGTTGCGAGGCGGCGAGGATCGCGTCGAGCGCCACGCGCGCTCCGCCGTCGGTGCCGTTCTTGAAGCCGATCGGGCAGGAGAGGCCGGAGGCAAGCTGCCGGTGGATCTGGCTTTCGGTCGTGCGCGCGCCGATCGCGCCCCAGCTGACGAGGTCGGCGATGTATTGCGGCGTAATCGTGTCGAGGAATTCGACGCCGGCCGGAAGACCCATGGCATTGATATCGAGCAGCAGGCGTCGCGCAATCCTCAACCCTTCCTCGATGCGGTAGCTGCCGTCGAGGTGCGGGTCGTTTATCAGACCCTTCCAGCCGACGGTCGTACGGGGCTTTTCGAAATAGACGCGCATGACGATCTCGAGATCACCGGCAAAGCGCCGCCGCTGTTCCTCCAGCCGCGCGGCGTACTCCCTGGCGGCAACCGGGTCATGGATGGAGCAGGGGCCGATGACGGCGATCAGGCGATCATCCTCGCCCCGGAGAATCTTGTGGATGGCATCACGGTTGCTGGTCACGGTGTCGGTGACGGCAGCATCGCGGTGAATTTCCGCGAGGATATCGGCGGGTTTGGTGAGGGGCGTGATCTCGAGGATACGAAGATCATCAATGGCATCAGACACGGTATGGCTCCTGTTTGGTCATACCGTGCGGAACAAAAAAGCCGCCAGGTAGACTAGCGGCTGTTCGGGTTGTCGTCGCGTCGAATTCAGTTACGCATAGACCCGCATCCGCTGTGAGTAGCGGTACCAATAAAATCGCGAGGCGTTGATTGACGTGATCGACATGCGGCGTGTTTAGCGCCAAGGCCGCGCGTTGTCACGTAGATTTTTCTGCCTAAAACCTGCGTTCCTTGGGAGAGTAACTGGTCTTGCGGGAGCGACACGCACGGGAGGCAGGCAGCACGCCGCACTCGATCTCACTCGTGCGGCGTGCTGGGTCTTTGAGATTAGAGGGCGTCGACGTTCACGCCGACGGTGATGGCGCCGATCGGTGTTCCCTTGTCGTCTGAAATCGTCACGCTTGCCTGCGACTGCAGCGTCTGGGTCGATTCATCCTTTTCGATCTCATCGACGAAGACGGCATCCTTGCCGGCGCCGAAGGACTTCTGGAACTTGCCTTCGTCGCCCTGCCAGTAATCTGACGTGACGTCGCTCTGGCCGACATTCAGGCCCTTTGCATCCATGACGAAGATCTCGGTGATCTTGCCGCCGGAGGCCTCCTTCTTCGCCTGAAGGAATTTCGACAGCGCATTGTTGAGCACGCCGTCGATCATCGAGTGGTCGGAACCATCGACTTCGGCGCGCCACTTCTTGTCGAGGGCGTCGATATCGGCTGCACTCAGGTTGGCGTTGGCGGCGTCCTGCGCCTTGACAGCCTCGATGATCGCGGGGTCGTTCAGCCAGGGCGTTACGTCGCTCTTCACGTAGTCGAAGATCGGGGCAAGCTTCGCATCCTCAGCCATGGATACGTCCATGGGCACGGCAAATGCGGTGCAGGCCAAAAGAAATGCGGGCACGAGTTTCTTCATAACTGTTTCCTTCCTGATTATAGGTTGCTGAGAACTAAGGCTTATCGGACGAAGGCGGCGTCAGAACTCTTCCCAGGCACCGGGAGCGGCGGCAACGGCGGCATTGCCTGCATGACGCTGCACGTAGGCTCGGGGTTCGGGACGAGATTGGCGGGCGGGTTGAACGGGTTTGGTCTGGCTGGCCGCGGCCGCGCCGACGACGAATCTGCCGGCCGAGTCCTGCAGTTGGCGTCCCTGCGACAGCAGTTCCTGGCAGGCCGCATTGGTTTCCTCGACCATTGCTGCATTCTGTTGCGTCGCCTGATCCATCTGGTTGATCGCGCCATTGATTTCCTGCAGACCGGTCGCCTGTTCGCGATAGGACTGGACGATGGAGGCGATACTGTCGCTGATGCGGTTGATCTGCTCCTCGATCTTCAGGAGAGCGTCGCCGGTTTCGTTCACCAGCCCGACGCCTGCGGCAACCTCTTGGCCGGACACATTGATCAGGTTCTTGATTTCTTTGGCGGCATTTGCCGACCGCTGGGCGAGTTCACGCACCTCCTGCGCGACAACCGCAAAACCCTTGCCGGCTTCGCCCGCACGCGCCGCCTCGACGCCGGCGTTCAGCGCCAGCAGGTTCGTCTGGAAGGCGATTTCGTCGATGACGCCGATAATGCGGCCGATCTGGCTCGACGAGGTCTGAATACGGTCCATCGCGCCGATGGCATCACGCACCACCGTCGCCGAGACGTGAGCGCTGCGCTTCGTCTCCTCGACCAGCTTCCCGGTATTTTCGGCGCGCTGCGACGATGTTCGGACGGTGGTGGTCATCTCATCCAATGCGGCAGCGGTCTGTTCCAATGATGCCGCCTGTTGCTCGGTCCGCTTGGCGAGTTGATCTGCGGAGGAGGCAAGCTCGCTCGAGCCGCCTTCAACCGCCACGGAGGCGGCCTTGATCTCCGTCAGTGCGGCGGCGACGGCCTCGACCATGTTGTTGAAATCCTGCCGCAACTTATCGAATTCCGGACCGAGATCGGCCAGGTGTACGGAGAAGTCGCCTGCGGCGAGCTTTTCCAATGCATTTGCGAGAGCGGTCATGACCAGCCGCTGCGTGTTGCTGGCCTCTTCCGTGAACAATGCGTTGCGCGCCCGTTCGGCATCGAGCGAAGCGCTCTGCTCGGCAGCGGCCTGCTCCCTTTCGACCTTCGCAATCGCCTCGTGGCGGAAAACTTCCAACGCACGCGCCAGGAAGCCGATCTCGTCGCCATTTTCCTTGTAGGTGACGGGAGAGGCCAGGTCGCCTTTCTGCAAGGCGCTGATCCGTTCGCTGATGATCCGGATGGGCCGGCCAACGAGGCTGCGCATGGCAAGAAGGAAGGCGATGACGGCCAAGGCGGTGATCGCGGACTGCGTGAGCAGCGAAACGAGAACCTTCTGCTTGACTTCAGAAGCGATTTTTTCGACGGACCAGTTGGTGACGATATAACCGGTGACCTTGCCTGACTTATCCAGCGGGAGGGGTGCGGTGATCGTCACCACGCCGGCAGATAACCCGCCGTCATTGATGGTCGTCTTTTCCGGCTTTGCACTCAGGCCCTTCGCCAGATCGGCCGCTGCGGGCAGACCGTTGATGCCGTCACGTGTCCAGGTGTCGACGGCGACAGCCTCCGCATTGAATGCGGCAAACTGCACGAGATCGAGCGAGGGATCGTCGCGGTAGAGCGAATAAGCCTCTCGAACGGCATTCGCCTTGCCCCATTTCACGCCGCCCGCCGCCAGAGAGGCAAACTGCTCCGCATCCTTGGACCAGTTCGCCTTGGCGCCGTCGATCAGCGCTCGGGTTTCGTACATCCATGTGTAGGTAGCAAAGGCGGAAATGCCGCACAGATTGACGGCCACGATAATCGCCGCCAGCTTGGCTGTCAGAGGCATCGTTTTCAAAAATTGGAACATTCCGCGGGGGCCTAGAATTGCGGCTCAGTCGGACATGTTCCCGACCGGCGTATCAATACGGGCATCCACGCTGACGGTCACATCACGAGCGCTCATGCCCATGTCCTGATAGCGACCCAAAACGCGCAAACGCAGTGTGTATTTGATGTGTGAATAAATCATAAAGTAGAAAGGGATGCCGGAGCACACGCGTGTGATTTCGCTATCACGCCCGCTGGTGATCTGCCGCGATCAGCTGTTTTCCGCGATCGCCTCTTCGGGCTCCGTCTGCCGGTGTTTGCGGCGGCGCGTCGTCAGTTCCGCGCCGGCATCGCGCGGCAGCCGCAGGAAGGTGATGCAGGCGAGCGCCGAAATCGCCGAGACGCTGAAGAAGGCGACGTGGAAATCCGAGACCAGCAGCCGGCCGCCCTGGAAGCTGCTCGAAATTTCGAGGATGCCGCCGGCGATCGCCACACCCATTGCCATGGAGATACGCTGGGCAACGGCATTGATCGCGGTTGCCTGGCTGCTGTCGGCGGCGTCGACATCGCCGAAGGCCATGGCGTTGACGCCCGAGAAAGCCATGGAGCGGAACAGGCCGCCGATCAGCAGGCAGGCCATGATCAGGAAAAGCGGGGTTTCGGCGGTGAACAGGCCGTTGATGCCGAGGAAGATCGCCGCCAGCAAGGTGGTGATTGATATGAC
Organism: Rhizobium anhuiense bv. trifolii; assembly: GCF_024346605.1. Taxonomy (NCBI): domain Bacteria; kingdom Pseudomonadati; phylum Pseudomonadota; class Alphaproteobacteria; order Hyphomicrobiales; family Rhizobiaceae; genus Rhizobium; species Rhizobium anhuiense. The sequence goes on along the minus strand of NZ_CP098803.1, from coordinate 2,765,580 downwards.
GGTGCGGAAGCCGAAGGCATTGAAGGTGCGCGAGGCGGCGAATTTCGAGCCCATGGAGCCGAGTGCGCTGACGAAGGTGACCGAGCCCGATTGCAGCGGCGTCAGGCCGAAGCCGAGCTGCAGCATCAGCGGCATCAGGAAGGGCAGCGCGCCGAGCCCCATGCGGAAATTCGAGGCGCCAAGGATCGCCGCCCGGAACATCGGGTAGCGGAACATCTTCGGATCGAGAAGCGGATAGGGTGCGCGGCGGGCATGCAGGAGGTAGATGAGACCGGCAAGGATGCCGATCGCAACCGTGACATAACCGTAGATGACGGGCACGGCCGGCAGGCTGATCACCGAGACGCCGAAGACGAATCCGGAGAAGCCGAGGCCGCAGAGGAAGAAGCCCGGGAAATCCATCGGCCGCGGGCTGCGCGGCTCGACCGCCGGCAGGAAACGGGTGACGAGGATGATGCCGAGCACGCCGATCGGGACGTTGATCCAGAAGATCCAGTGCCAGGTGAGATAGGTGGTGAGGAAACCGCCGATCGGCGGCCCCATGATCGGGCCGATCAAGGCGGGAATGGTGAGCCAGGCCATGGCGTCGACGAGTTCGTGGCGCGGCGTTCCCCGGACCAAAAGCAAGCGGCTGACAGGCGTCATCATCGAGCCGCCGGCGCCCTGGATCAGCCGCGAGATGACAAAGGCCGTGATCGAGTTGGAGAAAGCGCAGGCGACCGAGCCGATCATGAAGACGAAGATCGCCATGCGGAAGATGTTGCGCGCACCGAACCGATCGGACATCCAGCCGCTGATCGGGATGAAGATCGCCAGTGCCACGAGATAGCTGGTAACGGCGAGCTTCAGCGCGATCGGCGAGGTGCCGATATCGGCTGCGATCGCCGGCAGGCTGGTGGCGATCACGGTCGAATCCATCTGTTCCATGAACAGGGCGACCGCAAGGATCATGGGCGTGAGGCGGGGCACGGGCAACCGGGATGCTGCGAGGGACTGTATCGTCCATACGCCTTCGGTGGTGATAAGGCCATAGAAACTATGGATGAAGGAGCTTTGTCGAGCCGCTTCAAACCGACGCGGGAGGGTGCGTGGCTCAACGTGGTTCCCGACTGCGTCCTCGGGCCGGCTTGCCGTCGCCGCGCTTTCCTGAAATAGATGCGCCGTCAGGTGCCCGCCATCAACGCGGGAGAATCGGGAATCCGGTGCAAGGCCGGAACGTGCCCAACGCTGTAAGGCCGACGCTTGCCGCTTCATCTCGCCACTGGCTTCTCGCCGGGAAGGCTGCGGCAGACGGATGACGCCGAGTCAGAAGACCGGCCTGGCAAGATTGACCGATCCGCGCGGACGGCGGGCGGTTGCGTTGTTGGGGATTTGACGATGCGACCCTTTGATGAGGATGCCCTTTCGGCGGCGTCCGGTTTTTCCTTGGCCGAGCGCGAGGCCGTCTATCACGCGATCAAGACGCGGCGCGACGTTCGCAGCCAGTTCCTGCCCGATCCCTTGCCTGACGATGTTGTGGAGCGGCTGCTGACGGCCGCCCATCATGCGCCCTCCGTCGGCTTCATGCAGCCGTGGAATTTCATTCTGGTGAAAAGTGCCGCGGTCCGGGCGCGCGTCCAGGACGCCTTTGTGAAGGCCAATGAGGAGGCGGCGCTGATGTTTACCGGCGAGCGGCGACAGGCATACCGCTCCCTCAAGCTCGAAGGCATCACCGAGGCACCGCTCGGCATATGCGTGACCTGCGACCCCACCCGCAGCGGCAGCGTGGTGCTGGGGCGCACCCACAATCCCAGGATGGATAGCTATTCCACAGTCTGCGCCATCCAGAATCTCTGGCTTGCGGCGCGGGCGGAAGGGGTCGGCATCGGCTGGGTCAGCATTTTTCGCGAAGGCGATCTGAAAAGCATTCTCGGCATACCCGAGCATATCGAGGTGGTCGCCTGGCTCTGTGCCGGTTTCGTCGATCGGCTTTATGACGAGCCGGAACTCTCCGTCAAAGGCTGGCGGCAGCGCCTGCCGCTCCAAGAGCTCGTCTTCCATGACGGGTGGGGACGCAACGACCCGTAGCAATCACTGCTGTTGAGGCTGCGGCCCCGGCGTTGCCGGATTGGCGAGGTCGATCGAGCCTTGATCACCGGCAAGAAATTGCGGGCCGACCTGGCGGACCTTGTTCTGCACGGGATCGTAGGGGCGCTCCGGGACGGATGGTTGCGGTGGGGCTGCGGCAGCATCCTTCGCCGTGGGATTGGTGCGGATGGTGGTGATCGAACCTTGTTGCGGCGGTTCGCTTGACGGCTGCTTGCCGCGCATCTCATCGTAGTAGGCGGTGAGATTGCAGGCGCAGGAGGACTTTTCCCCCGGCGTGCGGTTCTTGTAGGCAAAGGCGTTTTTCATGGCGCTGTAGGGCGTGCCCGTTGCGACCGAGATCATGTTCGAGGCTTCGGTGCTCGTCACGTCACGATAGAACAGCTCTGTCTCGATACCCGGGCACATCTTGGCGCACGTCTGGGCGTCGCGGCCGAAATCGACCGAAGTGGCGTTCGAGCTGATCGGGAAGAAGCCGCCGTCGCAGGTGCGCACGCACATGGTGCTGACCGGCGAGAGCATTTCGGCCCGCGGCAGGCCGTAGCGCGGATCGACCTCTTCACCGCCGCCGAGCGGAATGAAGGTATCGGTGCGCATCGCCTGCTCCTCGATGCTCGGGGCGGGGTCGGCGGCGCTGCGATCGCTCGGGGCATAGAAGTTTTCGCTGTTGCAGCCATTGAGATCGAGCGCGGCGATCAGTTCACGGCGCGTCCCATCATCGCCGCTCTGGCCGGCCAGCTCGTTACGGCGGTCCTGGAGATATTGGATATTGTCGATCATGCGGGCTTCGGACTGCGAGAGTTCACCGCAATAATCGGCATTCTCGCCGCCGATCACGACCATGCTGCCCGAGGTGCAGCCATTGTTGCGCAGCTCGTTGCGAACCTTGCGCAGCTCGAGGTTCTGCTCGGCCATGGCGCTGGCATATTGGCGCGCCTCCCGGCCGTTGCTATTGCCGATCGATCGCGGCAGATCGGCGAGACGGCCGCGCAGGTCCTCGCAGACCGCGCTCGTCTGCGCGGCGGCGGGCGCTGCGAAGGCAAGGAGGAGGGCAAGAGACAGGTTTCGGCGTTTCACGGCGTCGTCCGGGGTGAGCAAAAAGTCGATCGGTCGATTGCGGCCTCGATCGCCGCGCATTGTCTCTTAAGGCGTTTCTCTTAATGAGCTTGGAGAAAATCCTAGCGCATTTTCGCGATCTTATCCAGCAGACGCGGGTAATCTTCCGTAAGGGGAGGTCGGGGCAGATTCATTGTCCATGATCCACATTGCCCTACAGTTCTCGGTCGGAGCGGGCACTGTTGCCGCCACCATCGTCAATGGTTGACACAACGCAGAGATACAGTTCGAATGTCCGCTTCGGGGCGAGCAGGCAGTCGCAAAATTGCGCTGGCGCAGCGAAGGCAAATAGCGGAGAAAATGACGAGCATTTCCAACAAGCTTCACTTCCCTGCAACAACAGTCGGAATATCGGAAGGCCAACATCGCCTCCACCTCTTCGTCGACGGTTGCTACGAACCCGGTTCCGGGCATGGGGGCTGGGCTTTTGTCGCCTATCGCGATGCCGTGGAGATCGCCTCGGGCTTCGGCGGCGTCGAAGATTCCGCCAATAATTCGATGGAATTGGCCGCCGTCCTCGAGGCGGCAATATGGATCAATAACCAAACAACAGGCGAACCTGCGACCATCTGGTCGGATTCCGTCTACGTCGTCAAAGGCTGCAACAGCCGGCGGCATATCTGGAAGAATAATGGCTGGAAGAAAAGCAGCCCGAATGGCAATGGCCGAAGCCGAACGATCGCCAATGCGGAACTCTGGAAAGCGGTTGACCTTCAGCTGTCCCAAAACGGTCTGGTGGCAATTGCCTGGTGCAAAGGCCATTTCGGCATCGCCGGCAACGAACGCGCGGATGCGCTTGCGGATAAAGGGCGCCTTTCGTTACAAGGCGCCCGATAGCTGTTTTATATCAACCGGTTGCAGATGCCCAAGACCAGCCTAAGCATGACGAAATGAGGAGCCGGCTTAGGCCGGCTGCGATGCTTCGACGACGGCAAGTGCCGCCATGTTGACGACGCCGCGGGAGGTGACCGAAGGGGCAAGGATGTGGGCGGGCAGGGCCGTGCCGAGCAGGATCGGTCCGACATGCAGGCCGTCGGTCATCGACTTGACGACACCAAGCGTGATGTTGGCGGCATCGAGGTTCGGGAAGACCAGGAGGTTCGCTTCGTCGTGCAAGGTCGTGTCCGGCATGACGCGCTTGCGCAGCGCTTCGGTGATGGCGCTTTCGCCGTGCATCTCGCCGTCGACTTCGAGATCGGGAGCGGCGTCGCGCACGAGCTGCAGAGCGCTGCGCATTTTCGTGGCGCTTTCGGATTCGCGCGAGCCGAAGTTGGAGTGCGAGACGAGGGCGGCGCGCGGGGTGATGCCGAAACGGCGGATTTCCTCGGCCGCCAGCACCGTCGCCTCGGCAACCTCCTCGGCGGTCGGATTGAAGGTGACGTAGGTGTCGGTGAAGAAGGTGGCGCCGCGCTGCGAGATCATCAGGCTGAGTGCGGAGAAATCACGGACATCCTTGCGCTTGCCGATGATCAGGCGGACGTCGCGCAGATGCTTCTCGTAACGGCCTTCGAGGCCGCAGATCAGCGCATCGGCTTCACCGCGCCGCAGCGCCAGCGCGCCGATGACGGTGGTGTTGGTGCGCACGATGGTGCGGGCGGCTTCGGGAATGACGCCGCGACGGCCGACGAGCGAGAAATAGAGATCGACATATTCACGGAAGCGCGGATCGTCTTCCGGATTGATCACCTCGAAATCCTGCAGCGGGCGGATGCGCAGGCCATAGCGTTTGAGGCGCGTCTCGATGACCTGCGGGCGGCCGATCAGGATCGGTTCGGCGAGGCCTTCCTCGAGCAGCACCTGGGCGGCGCGCAGCACGCGTTCGTCCTCGCCTTCGGAGAAGATGACGCGCTTGCGCTCTGCAGCCTTGGCGGCGGTGAAGATCGGCTTCATGACGAAGCCGGAGCGGAAGACGAAGCGGTTCAGCTGGTCGAGATAGGCGTCGAAATCCTGGATCGGGCGACGCGCCACGCCGCTCTGTTCTGCTGCCTTGGCGACCGCCGGCGCGATGCGCAGGATGAGGCGCGGATCGAAGGGCGAGGGGATGAGGTAATCCGGACCGAAGACCGGGGTCTCACCGGAATAAGCACGGGCGGCGACGTCGGACGGCTCTTCCCGGGCAAGCGCGGCGATGGCGCGCACCGCCGCCATCTTCATTTCCTCATTGATCGTCTCGGCGCCGCAATCGAGCGCGCCGCGGAAGATATAGGGGAAGCAGAGGACGTTGTTGACCTGGTTGGCGAAATCCGAGCGGCCGGTGCAGATCATCGCATCGGGGCGGGCGGCGCGGGCGAGATCCGGCATGATCTCCGGCGTCGGGTTGGCGAGCGCCATGATCAGCGGCTTGTCGGCCATCTGCGCCAGCAGCTCCGGCTTCAGGACGCCGGCGGCGGACAGGCCGAGGAAGACGTCGGCGCCGCCGATATTTTCGGCCAGCGTGCGCGTGTCGCTCTTCTGGGCATAGACGGATTTCCATTCGTCCATCAGCTCGGTGCGGCCCTCGTAGACGAGGCCTTCGAGATCGTGGACCCAGATGTTTTCGCGCTTCGCCCCGAGAATGACAAGCAGGTTGAGGCAGGCAAGGGCGGCAGCACCCGCGCCGGAGGCGACGATTTTGATGTCGGCGATGTTCTTGCCGGCGAGTTCCAGCCCGTTCAGAATCGCGGCGGCGACGATGATCGCCGTGCCGTGCTGATCGTCGTGGAAGACGGGGATCTTCATCTTCTCGCGCAGGCGCCGCTCGACCTCGAAACATTCCGGCGCCTTGATATCTTCGAGGTTGATGCCGCCGAAGGTCGGTTCCAGCGAGGAGACGGTCGAGACCATCTGCTCGACGCTTGCGGCATCGATCTCGATATCGAAGACGTCGATGCCGGCGAATTTCTTGAAGAGTACGGCCTTGCCCTCCATAACCGGCTTGGAGGCGAGCGGGCCGATATTGCCGAGGCCGAGCACGGCGGTGCCGTTGGAGATGACGGCGACGAGATTGGCGCGCGAGGTGTATTCGGCCGCCATTTCGGGATTGTCGCGGATGGCGAGGCAGGGCGCGGCAACACCCGGCGAATAGGCGAGCGCCAGGTCGCGCTGGTTGCCGAGTGGCTTGGTCGCCTGGATCTCCAACTTGCCCGGACGGGGATAGCGGTGGAAGAAAAGCGCCTGTTCGTCGAGATCGCCGCTCGTCAGGTTCTTTTCCGTCTTGGATTTATCCGGGTGATCCATTGCCGCCTCCGTGCACGTCTTTTTGGGAGTTCCCTCCATACATCAATCGGATACGGGCGACAGTATGGAAATGGGGGATGGGAAAAGTTTTCGTGATGAGCGTGCCGTGGGGCCAAGCGGCGGCCCTGGTTAGCTAATCCTTTTGGAAAACTTGTTTGACGACCTCAACAGGCGCAGGATGCCGGCCGCGACGGTGCGGGGCGCCGGTCGCATGGAGGAAATCATGGACAATTTGAACCTGACGACTCTGCAAAGGGGTCAGACGATGGTCAATGACGTAGCCATCGATGCCTTTGCCGCCGGATTTCGCGGCAGTCTGCTGACCAGCAAGGATATGGATTACAACGATGCGCGGGCGATCTGGAATGCGATGATCGATCGCCGGCCCGGGCTTATCGCGCGTTGCGCCGGTGCAGCCGATGTCGTGCGGGCTGTGCGGTTTGCACGCGACAATAATCTGCTCGTTTCAGTGCGTGGCGGCGGGCACGGCATTGCCGGCAACGCCGTCTGCGAGGGTGGTATCGTCATCGACCTGTCGGCGATGAAGTCGGTGCGGGTCGATCCTGAGACCAAGCGCGCCAGGATCGAGCCGGGGGCGACGCTTGCCGATGTCGACAAGGAAACGCTGGCCTTCGGGCTGGTACTGCCGACCGGGATCAATTCCACCACCGGCATCGCCGGCCTGACGCTCGGCGGCGGCTTCGGCTGGCTGACCCGCAAATTCGGGCTAACGCTCGACAATCTGCTTTCGGTCGATGTGGTGACGGCCGACGGTGAGCTGGTCAAGGCGAGCGAGACTGAGAAACCTGACCTGTTCTGGGCGCTGCGCGGCGGCGGCGGCAATTTCGGCGTCGTCACCTCCTTCGAGTTCAAGCTCAACCCGCTCAACACAGAGGTGCTGGCCGGCCTCGTCGTGCATCCCTTCGCCGATGCGGAAAAGGTGCTTAAGGAGTACCGGCAGGCACTGGAAGAAGCACCCGACGAACTGACCTGCTGGGTGGTGATGCGCCAGGCGCCGCCGCTGCCGTTCATTCCCACCGAATGGCACGGCAAGGAGATCGTGGTGCTCGCCATGTGCTATTGCGGAGACATTGCGGCGGGAGAGAAGGCTGCGGCGAGATTGCGCGCGATCGGAAAGCCGATTGCCGACGTCGTCGGCCCGGTGCCGTTCACCGGCTGGCAGCAGGCATTCGACCCGCTGCTGACGCCCGGTGCGCGCAATTACTGGAAGAGCCAGGATTTCGCCGCCCTATCGGATGCGGCAATCGACGTGCTGCTCAAGGCCGTGCGCAAGCTGCCCGGACCGGAATGCGAGATCTTCATCGGCCATGTCGGCGGTGCTGCCGGCCGCGTGCCCACAGAGGCCACCGCATTTCCGCAGCGCAGCTCGCATTTCGTCATGAATGTGCATGCCCGCTGGCGGGAAACGGGAATGGACGGAAATTGCGTCGGTTGGGCGCGGGAACTCTTCGAGGCAACCAAGCCGCATTCGGTTGGCACCGCCTATGTCAACTTTATGCCGGAGGACGAGACCGATCGGGTCGAAAGCGCTTACGGTGCCAATTACAGCCGCCTTGCCGAAATCAAGCGGCGTTACGATCCGAACAATCTGTTCCGGATGAACCAGAACGTCAAACCCACGGCGGCCGTACGGGCTGCCTGACGGGAATGGCGCGACATCAAGGCATTGAGCCTGCGCCGCGCGTTCGCTTTACGCGCGGCGGCAAAATGATCCGAATGCTCGACGACTGATGTCCTCGGCCGGTGACAATCTGTTCTTTGTCAGCCTTTGGTGAGTTCGATCAATTCCTGCAACAGCGCCGTGTCGTCGGGAGCCGCCTGGTTGTCAGGCCTCAGAACATGGGCAAGCCATGCTCCGTCCGCCGCCAGGCGAACGATTTCGAGCCGCATTCCAGCGTCGGTTTCGGCGTGTTTGATGAGCCGGTCATTCATCCATTTATGCCAGAGCGACTTGGAGTAGGGGTCGGCAAGCACGGTCATGGTCTGCGCCGACCAAGGGCTTTGGTTAAGGGCGCGGTCGGCAAATAGCGTGCGGACATAGGCGCGGGTGAATGTGCCGTGGCCGCCCTTATCCCTTTCCAGTTCCTGATCGATCTCGCGGTCGAGATTTTCCATCATGCCGTCGAATACGGCTTCTATGAGCGCCTGCTTATTGGGGAAGTGGTGAAACAGACCTCCCTTGGTCACGCCGGCTGCGCTGGCGACTGCCTGCAGGCTGACGGCGGCGAGACCATGTTCGAGCGCCAGCTTCGTGGCGCAATCGAGAAGAGCCTGCCGCACGACATCCGGCTGTTTCTTTCTGTTGCGGGGGCTATCTACCAATGCATGACCTGTGTTCGGGATAAGCTTCGCGTCGAGATGGTTCGAGAGGATCAGTATCACTCCCGGGATCGCCGGACCATGGGAACTTCAAGTATGAGAATACTATCATACCGACCGGTAGGTATCTTGCAATGCGAAAAAAGATCGACTATCTGTCGGTTCACGAGGCCCGCCGAACGTCATGTCGGCGGGCTGTGCTTTTTTGGACCCCAGCGGACCATCAGGAAGGCTTATGAATATGCTTTTTCGTCCGAAATCATTAGGTTACGCGCTGACGTTGGCGCTGTTGCTCGGCGCCGGCCTGCCGGCTCACGCACAGGAAGGCGGCGCGATGCCGCCTGCAGCCGTCAGCGTCCTAACGCTCAAGGCGCGTCCGGTTCCCGTTGTCAGCGAATTGCCCGGCCGCATTGCCGCAACGCGCGTTTCGGAAGTGCGGGCTAGGGTTTTCCGGCATCCTGCAGGAACGGGTGTTCGAACAGGGCAGTCTCGTTCACCAGGGTGACGTGCTCTACCGCATCGATCCGGCGCTCTTCCGGGTCCGCGTGGCGAGTGCCGAGGCAAGCCTCGAGCGCGCCAAGGCGACGCAGTTGAATGCCCGCCAGCAGTTGGAGCGCCAGAAGTCGCTGCGCGACCGCGATGTCGCAAGCGGTATCGAATATGATGCGGCCGCCGTCGCCCTTGCCCAGGCCGATGCCGATGTCGCGCTGGCGCAGGCAGCGCTCGACGAGGCGAAGATCAATCTCGGCTATACCGAAGTCCGGGCGCCGATCACTGGCATCATCGGCGGCGCGCTGGTGACGGAAGGCGCGCTGGTGACGGCCGACGCCGGGGATGCACTGGCGATGATCCAGCAGATCGACCCGGTCTATGCCGACTTCACGCAATCCTCCGGAGACCTGCTGGCGCTGAAGCGGGCGGTCGAGAACGGCAGCCTGGCATCGACGGAAGCCGGGAAGGCCGATATCAAGCTCGTCTTCGACGACGGCACGGTCTATGGCGAAGCCGGAAAGCTGCTCTTCAGCAGCGCCAGCGTCGATGCGACGACGGGTCAGGTCACGCTCCGCGGTGAATTCCCCAATCCGAAGGGCGACCTGCTGCCGGGGCTTTATGTCCGTGTTCGCATCGAGCAGGCCGTCCGTGTGAAGGCAATCCTCATTCCGCAGCGCGCCGTCATCCGCACGGCCGATGGCAAGGCGCAGGTCTATGTCGTCCAGGAGGGAGACGTGGCGCAACCGCGCGATATCGAGCTCGGTCAATCCTCCGGCAATGAATGGGTCGTCGAAAGCGGCCTGTCGTCGGGCGAACGCCTCGTCGTCGACGGTGTCCAGAAGCTGCAGCCGGGCGCAAAGGTCGCGCCGGAAGAATGGCGGGATGGCCAGCTCGCGTCCGGTGACGCCAGGAAGCCGGAGTAAGCTCGATGGCACGTTTCTTTATCGATCGCCCGATCCTTGCCTGGGTCTTTGCGATCTTCATCTCCATCGCCGGCCTGATCGCGCTGCCCTTCCTGCCGGTCGCCCAATATCCGAAGGTCGCGCCGCCGCAACTCAGCATCACCACCAGCTATCCCGGCGCGTCGCCGCAAGATATCTATCAGGGCGTCACCCGCCAGATCGAGGAAGAGCTGAACGGGGTCGAGCACCTTTCCTATTTCGAGTCGACCTCCGATACATCGGGCGCGATGACGATCACTGCGACTTTTGCGGCAGGCACCGATATCGATCAGGCCTCAGTTGACGTTCAGAACGCCATCCGCCGTGTCGAGCCGCGGTTGCCGCAGTCGGTCAAGGATCAGGGCATCACGGTCGAGGAGGCGTCGTCCGGCTTCCTGATGTTCATCTCGCTGACCTCGACAGACGGCAAGACCGATGAGGTGGCGCTCGGCGACTATCTCAACCGGAACGTCATCGGCGAGCTGCGCCGTCTCGAAGGCGTCGGTCGCGCGCAGTTGTTTGCCTCGCAGCGGGCGATGCGTATCTGGATCGATCCCGACAAGATGGTCGGCCTCAACCTCACCGCCTCCGACATCAGCGCGGCGATTTCGGCGCAGAATGCCCAGGTGGCGGCGGGCCAGATCGGCGCCGCACCCAATCCGATCTCGCAGGACCTGACGGCGACGGTGCTGGTCAAGGGACAGTTGACCGACACCAAGGAGTTCGGAGACATCGTGCTGCGCGCCAATGCCGACGGATCGAACGTCAGGCTGCGCGATGTCGCGCGCATCGAAGAGGGCAGCGAGAGCTACAGCTTTTCCACCCGCTTGAACGGACAGCCGAGTGCGGCGATCGCCATCCAGCTGTCGTCGACAGGCAATGCCGTCAATACCTCCAATCTGGTCAAGGCGAAGATGGAGGAGCTATCGCGCTTCTTCCCGGCGGGCGTCGAATATGCGGTTCCCTACGACACCAGCCCGTTCGTCTCGGCATCGATCGAGAAGGTGGCGCATACGCTCGCAGAAGCCGTCGCACTCGTCTTCGTCGTCATGCTCATCTTCCTGCAGAGCTTCCGCTACACCATCATTCCAACGCTCGTCGTGCCGGTCGCGCTGCTTGGGACGCTTGCTGTCATGTATGCCGCCGGCTTCTCGATCAACGTGCTGACGATGTTTGCGATGGTGCTGGCCATCGGCATTCTCGTCGACGACGCCATCGTGGTGGTGGAAAACGTCGAGCGGCTGATGGCGGTGGAAGGGCTGTCGCCAAAGGAGGCGACCAAGAAGGCGATGCGACAGATCACCGGCGCGATCCTCGGCATCACGCTGGTTCTTTCCTGCGTCTTCGTGCCTATGGCGTTCTTCCCGGGCTCGACCGGCATCATCTACCGCCAGTTCAGCCTGACCATGGTTGTCTCCATCCTGTTTTCGGCCTTCCTGGCGCTGTCGCTGACACCGGCGCTCTGCGCCACCTTCCTGAAACCGATCAAGGGCCATCATGAAAAGAAGGGCATCGCCGGCTGGTTCAACCGCAATTTCGACCGGCTGACCGGCCGCTACGCCCGCACCGTCGGGGGATTGGCCAAGCGCTCCTGGCGGGCCATGGCCGTCTATCTCGCGCTGGTCGTGGGCCTCGGCTATCTCTTCGTCAACCTGCCGAGCAGCTTCGTGCCGGATGAGGACCAGGGATTCCTGATCGTTGACGTGCAGGGACCGCCGGAGGCGAGCCGCAACCGCACCGTGGCTTCGCTCGAAAGCATCGAGGCGATCTTCAGGAAGGAACCGGCCGTTGCCAACGTCGTCGCGATCCAGGGCTTCAGCTTCTCCGGGCAGGGACCGAACGCCGCCCTGGTGTTTGTCACGCTCAAGGACTGGGCCGAACGCGGCGCCGGCAATTCGGTGCAGGAGATCTCCAACCGCGCCAATATGCAGCTGTTTGGGCTGAAGGATGCCACGTCCTTCGCGCTGTCGCCGCCGCCGATCGAAGGTTTCGGCACGACCAATGGCTTCACCTTCCGCCTTCAGGATCGTGGGGCGAAGGGCCAGGCGACACTGACCGAGGCGGCGGGCATTCTGATCGGCAAGGCATCTGAGAATCCCATCATCGCCGGTATCCGCCCGGAAGGCATGCCCGACTCGGCCCAACTCGTGCTGGTCATCGACCGCGAAAAGGCAAATACCTTCGGCGTCGCCTTCGCCGACATCAACAGCACGATCACCGCCAATCTCGGTTCGAGCTATGTCAACGACTTCCCGAATTCGGGCCGCATGCAGCGCGTCATCGTGCAGGCGCAGGACAAGAGCAGACTTCAGGCCGAAGACCTGATGAAGCTCAATGTCCGCAATGCGAGCGGCGGCATGGTGCCGCTGTCGTCCTTCGCCATCGCCGAATGGCAGAAGGGACCGGCGCAGATCGTCGGCTATAACGGCTACCCCGCCGTGCGCATTTCCGGCGCTCCGGCGCCGGGATATTCATCGGGCGCGGCGATTGCCGAAATGGAGCGGCTGGCAGCCGAACTTCCCGACGGCTTCGGCTTCGAATGGACCGGCCAGTCGCTGGAGGAGCTCAGATCTGGATCGCAGGCGCCGTTCCTGTTCGGCCTCAGCATTCTTTTCGTCTTCCTGCTGCTGTCGGGGCTTTACGAAAGCTGGTCGATCCCGCTGTCGGTGATGCTGGTCGTGCCGCTCGGCGTCATCGGCTGCGTGCTCGCGGTGATGAGCCGCGACATGTCCAACGACATCTACTTCAAGGTCGGCCTGATCGCGATCATCGGATTGTCGGCGAAGAACGCCATCTTGATCGTCGAATTCGCCAAGGACGGCTTTGCCGAAGGGAAATCGCTGATGGAGGCTGCGATCGAAGGCGCTCGTCTGCGCTTCCGGCCGATCATCATGACTTCGCTCGCCTTCACCTTGGGCGTGGTGCCGCTGGCGATCGCCACCGGGCCAAGCGCGGCCAGCCAGAATGCCATCGGCACCGGCGTGCTTGGCGGCATGATCTCGGCGACGGTGCTGGCGATCTTCTTCGTTCCCGTCTTCTTCGTCTTCGTGCTGCGTCTCCTGAGGACGAAACGGCCGGAGGCGATGAACGAGGAAGCCTCGACCGCGCAGGAGCCGGCAACCATGACGTCACCGAGCTGACGCGACGTCACCGCCTGAACCGACGAGTTGGCGGGTTGCCTTGCGCAAACCGCCACACACCTTCGCACCGGGCCGTTCATTTCTTGGCTGTGTTGCTAGCCGCCGAGCTTCGGCGTGATCGTCACGTCGGCGCCATAGGCATCGCGCAGTTCGCCTTCCTGTCCCGGCTGCCGATCGACCGCCTGATGCAGCAGGATCGACTCGTATCCTTGCGAGCGCGTCCCCTCGATCAAGGTGATATCGGCATTTCCGGGATTGTCGGAGCGCTCGAACCACTCGACGGGGCGGTGCAGGAAGTTCATTTCCACCGCCCGGTTGGTGACGCCATGGCCGACGATCACGACGTTGTGGTCGCTATTTTCGGCGTCGTGCATGACGGTCTGCAGGAACAGGCGCACCCGCTGGGCCACATCCGCCCGGCTCTCGCCATCCGGCGGCCGCGCGTAGAATTTGCCGCTGTTGCTGCGCAGCCTTGCCCATTTTTCGAACTCATCGGGAAACTTCTGCTTCTGTTCGGCATGATCATAGATCTCGGTGAAGAGACCGAAATCTTGCTCGCGCAGCAGATAATCCTCCCTGATGTCACCGACGACGCTTTCCGGCAGGGCTGCAAGCAGCGCATCCTTGCTCTGCCGCGTCCTGAGAAAGGGCGAGTACCAGATGTGCAGCTTGCCGAAACCGGCGCTCGGCAACGCCGTGACATAGGAGGCGATCACGCTGCCTGCCTCCAGCGCCTGCCGATAGCCCCACTGCGTCAGCGGCACGTTATGATCGCCGAATTGGCGATAGGCCTGTTCATTGATGTTGCCGAGGGATTCGCCGTGGCGAACGAGAAAGATACGCATCAGCCATCCCGCATTGTCGGATATGAATCGCTGTCATCATGAACGCCCTGAATGCGCAGGGCAACATGGCTGGCGGGCCGCGCGGCGACGGGCATTCTGCCCGCGGGGGATGAGCGGTTTGCAGCGCTTTTCCACATCTTGTCATCATCCTGAAACACGAGTCTGGTTTTGGAAGGTTAGATGAAAGATGGGGACATGAGCGGCAGCTCGTGAAAGACATGATGGAACCCAGACATTTCCGCACGCTCTTCATTTCCGATGTCCACCTCGGCTCGAAGGCCGCGAAGGCCGACTTCCTCTTGGATTTCCTGCGCCACCACGAAGCCGATACGATCGTGCTCGTCGGCGACATCGTCGACGGCTGGCGTCTGAAGCGCAGCTGGTATTGGCCACAGGTCTGCAATGACGTCGTTCAGAAACTGCTGCGCAAGGCGCGCAAGGGCACCCGCGTCGTCTATATTCCCGGCAATCACGACGAATTCCTGCGAGACTTCCCGGGCATGCATTTCGGTGGCATCGAGGTCGTCGAGCGCATGATGCATGACGGCGCCGACGGCAAGAAATACCTGATCCTGCACGGCGACGAATTCGACGTCGTCGTCCGCAACGCCCGGCTGCTCGCCTATCTCGGCGACTGGGCTTACGATACGGCGATCCGCATCAACATTCTCCTGGCGGCGGTGCGCCGCCGGCTCGGCATGCCCTACTGGTCGTTCTCGGCCTGGGCCAAGCTGCAGGTCAAGCATGCCGTCAACTTCATCGGTGAATTCGAGCGCGTCGTGGCTGAAGAAGCCCGCAAAAACGGCGCCGACGGCGTGATCTGCGGACATATCCATCATGCCATCATTCAGGACATGGACGGCATCCGCTACATCAACACCGGCGATTGGGTGGAAAGCTGCACGGCGGTCGCCGAGCACGAGGACGGTACGTTCGAACTGATCACCTGGCGGGCGCTCGCCAGCAGCGTGCCGGCGCTTGCCGCCATCGAAATGCATGACGAGGGCGAACTCGCCCCCCAAGCTGCCTGATTTTGGCGGCTTGATTTTTGTGCTGGCACATCCGTGCCCGCGCTCCCAAGAATTTAGCCGTTACCGTCAGGTGACAGGCCCTATTTATTTTCTAAAACGTTTCAGAACGGCTATTTCTCGCAATAGTCGCCTCCAGGGTGGCGTGTTAGGACAACGTCCAGTTTCCTTCAGGTCCGCCCATGATTCCCGCTCAACATTCCCCGACGGGTGAGGGAGCGCCGCCGCGCTTCCGGCTGCTCAGCGCGCTTTCCTATTGTGCGCCGCTGCTCGTCAACGGCATCGTTCTGCCGTTCTTTCCCGTCTGGCTCGCAACCCACAGCTTCAGCGATCACGAGATCGGCATCATCCTTGCCATACCGATGGTGGTTCGCGTGTTGGTGGCGCCTGTCGTCGCCATGATCGCCGATCGCTTGAAGGAACGCGCCGACGTCTTGCTCTGGTCTGGCTGCCTGTCGCTGCTGACGGCGATTGCGCTCTTCTGGACGACGACCTTCTGGCCTGTGACGATCGTCTATGCGCTGCAGGGCGCCACTTTCGCGCCCTATGTACCCGTCGTCGAATCGATCGTCATCTCGGGCGTGCGCCGTTGGGGGCTCGATTACGGATCGATGCGCGTGTGGGGCTCTATCGCCTTCATCGTCTCGACGTTGGTCGGTGGCCAGTTGATCAGCCGGTGGGGCGGCGAGATGGTGCTTGATATCATGGTGTTCGGCTTCATCATGACCGTCGTCATGGCGATCTTCTGTCCGCGCATCGGGCCGACGCGGCGGCGCGGCCAGCCGATCAACATTCCGGCCGCCACCGGCAGCGGGTTGCGCGAGCCGCATCTGCTGCTGCTTCTGATCGGCGTCGCCATCCAGCAGTCGAGCCACGCTGTGCTCAACGCTTTTTCCTCGATCTACTGGCATCAACTCGGCTTCTCCGGCACGCAAGTCGGCCTACTCTGGAGCGCCGGCGTCGCTTCGGAGGTAACGGTGTTTTTCCTGTCGAAACGTCTCAACCGGCGCTTCAACGCCTGGACGCTGATCCGCTTCGGCTGCGCCGTCAGCGTCTGCCGCTGGATCCTGTTTCCGATGAATACGGGCTTTGTCGGTTTCTTTCTGCTGCAGTGTTTCCACGGCTTCACCTATGCCTTCGTGCATACCGGTGTGCAGCGGCGGATCATGGCGACGGTGCAGGAAACACAGGAATCATCGGCGCAGGGCGCCTATTTCTTCTATGTCGGCATGGCGATGGCGCTGATGACGTTGACGTCGGGTTATCTCTATTCCTGGCTCGGTGTCGTCAGCTATTACGTCATGGCGCTGGTCGCGCTCTCCGGCCTCGGCCTCGTCATCTCAGCCTATTATCTTCAGCCCCAGAGGGTGCTTTCCGGCGGAAAGACCAGGGAAGCGGCGTAGCGCAGGCCGGGCTCGCGGTCGCGTGCAAGCAGCAACGGACCATCGAGATCGACGAAATCGGCAGTCTGGGCGAGCAGCACGGCCGGCGCCATGGCAAGCGAGGTGCCGACCATGCAGCCGATCATGATGCCGAATCCAAGCCGTTCGGCCTCGGCCTTCATTGCCAGGGCCTCCGTCAGGCCGCCGGTCTTGTCGAGCTTGATGTTGATCGCGTCATAGCGGTCGGCGAGGCTTGCGAGATCGCCGGTGTGGTGGACGCTCTCGTCGGCGCAGACGAGGAGCGGGCGGCGGATTTCGGCAAGCATCCCATCGCGGCCAGCCGGCAGCGGCTGTTCGACGAGCGCCACCCCCGCTTGCGCCGCGATATTGAGGTGGCGTTCGAGCACCGCTTCCGGCCAGCCCTCATTGGCGTCAAGGATGATTTTGGAATCGGGTGCGGCCGCGCGGACGGCGCGGATGCGGCTTTCATCATCGCCGGTTCCGACCTTGACCTTGAGCAGTGCGCGGCCGGCATGTTCGCGCGCCTGGGCGGCCATCACCTCCGGCTCACCGAGCGAGATGGTGTAGGCGGTGGTGAGCGGCTTCAGATCGGCAAGGCCGAGACGGACGGCGACGCTTTCACCCGTTCGTTTCGCTTCCAGGTCCCAGAGGGCGCAATCGACGGCGTTGCGCGCAGCGCCCGGCGGCATCGCCGACAGCAGGTCGCTGCGCGAAATGCCTGCCTCGACCAGCGGACGCGCGGCCTCGATCTGGGCGAAAACGCTCTCCATGGTCTCGCCATAGCGGCGATAGGGCACGCATTCGCCAAGCCCCCGGGCACCGTCTTCGGCGAGTGTACAGGTGATGACATCGGCCTCGGTCTTGGCGCCGCGCGAGATGGTGAAAGTCCCGGCAATCGGAAAGGAATTCATCTGGATATCGAGGGTGCGCGGCATTATTGCTGTCCTGCGAGCATGGAAATTGCACGTTGCTTCTGTATATTGACGCGCCGGTCGTCGAACGGTCCGTTCGCGATTCGCGGCAAGTTGCTGTAAGCCTTGAAAGACATAAGTATCTTGAACGCCGAGAATCGCAACGCTGCCTCGCTTGACGTGGACGACCAGGCCGATGGTTCGGGGCAGCATGTGCGTCTCAGAGGCAATTGGCGCAGCGCCTATATTCATTTCGTGCTGCGCGACTTCGAAAAGCTCCTTCATCAGAAGGCCGGCGACCTGACTGTCGACCTCTCGCATATTTCGGATATCGATACCGCCGGAATCTGGCTGCTGTGCCGGCTGAAGAAGGAAGAGGAGGCGGCTGGACGGACGGTTCGCTTCGAAGGCACCAATCAGCATATCGACGAAATGCTGGCGATGTTTTCCGAGGAGCCGGCCAAACCCGAGCCGGAGCAGCAGGAGAAGGTCTCGCTCGTCGCGCGCATCTTCGCGCCCGTGGGCAAGATGACCTACGAGGTCTGGGACAATTTCGCCGCCGCCATGTATATCCTCGGCTCGGCGGTGCGTGGTGCGCAGATGAAATTCGGGCGCGGCAGCGGCGTTTCGCCGGCCTCGATCGTCAACCAGATCGACCATATGGGCGTTCGCGCCGTTCCGATCATCCTCCTGATGTCGTTTCTGATCGGGGCGATCATCGCCCAGCAGGGCGCCTTCCAGCTGCGCTACTTCGGCGCCGAGGTTTTCGTCGTCGATCTCGTCGGCATTCTGCAATTGCGCGAAATCGGCGTGCTTCTCACCTCGATCATGATCGCCGGCCGTTCGGGCAGCGCGATCACCGCCGAAATCGGCTCGA
Source organism: Rhizobium anhuiense bv. trifolii (assembly GCF_024346605.1). Taxonomy (NCBI): domain Bacteria; kingdom Pseudomonadati; phylum Pseudomonadota; class Alphaproteobacteria; order Hyphomicrobiales; family Rhizobiaceae; genus Rhizobium; species Rhizobium anhuiense. The sequence goes on along the minus strand of NZ_CP098803.1, from coordinate 2,747,186 downwards.
TGAAGATGCGCGAAGAGATCGACGCGCTGAAGGTGATGGGGCTGAACCCGATCGGTGTGCTGATCTTCCCGCGTCTGGTGGCGCTGACCATCGCGCTGCCGCTTCTGACGGTGCTGGCGAATTTCGCGTCGCTCGCCGGTGCGGCTGCGGTCGCCTGGGGTTATTCCGGCATCACCTTCGCCAATTTCCTGGCGCGTCTGCACGAGGCGGTGACGCTGTCGACGGTGCTCTCAGGCATGATCAAGGCGCCGTTCATGGCACTCGTCATCGGCATTGTCGCCGCCGTCGAAGGGCTGAAGGTCGGCGGCAGCGCGGAATCGCTCGGCCAGCACGTAACGGCCGCGGTGGTGAAGGCGATTTTCGTCGTCATCCTGATGGACGGGTTATTTGCGATGTTCTATGCAGCGATCAACTTCTAGCATGGCGAGCCCCGTGAACGAGCAACCGATCGAAAGCGAAGGACAGGGCAGGGATGTCGTGCTCTCGGCGCGCGACGTCACCGTCGGCTTCGGCTCCAAAGTGGTGCTCGACAATCTGAACCTCGATATCTATCGCGGCGAGATTCTCGGATTCGTTGGCGCGTCGGGCACCGGCAAATCCGTGCTGATGCGCACCGTGCTCCGGCTGCTGCCGCGCCGCTCCGGCACAATCAAGATCCTTGGCCAGGATTTCGACGAACTCGACGAACCCCAGCGCAACGCGCTCGATATGCGGCTTGGCGTACTATTCCAGCAGGGTGCGCTGTTTTCGTCGCTGACGGTCAAGGAAAATATCCAGGTGCCGATGCGCGAATATCTCGATCTGCCGCGCTCGCTGATGGACGAATTGGCGCATCTGAAGATCCGTATGGTCGGGCTTGCCGCTGACGCCGCCGACAAATACCCGTCCGAACTCTCCGGCGGCATGATTAAGCGCGCCGCCCTTGCCCGCGCGCTGGCGCTCGATCCGGAACTCGTCTTCCTGGACGAACCGACCTCGGGTCTCGACCCGATCGGCGCTGCCGAATTCGATGAACTGATCGCCAACCTGCGCGATAGTCTGGGACTGACCGTATATATGGTAACGCATGACCTCGACAGCCTGTTTTCGGTCTGCGACCGTATTGCCGTGCTCGGAAAGAAGCGGGTAATGGTGGAAGGCACGATCGACGACATGCTGGCCTATGACGATCCGTGGGTGCAGGCCTATTTCAAGGGTAAGCGGGCGCGGTCGATCGTGCCGCGGGACAATGGCGTGCGGCACGGCAGCAGCGGGAAGTGACCGGATAAGATGGAAACCAAAGCCAATTACACGATTGTCGGTTTTTTCACGGTGCTGGTGATCGCGGCTGCCTTCGGCTTCGTCTACTGGATGGCGGAGTATGGCCGTGGCGGCCCGATGACGGAACTGATCGTTCGGATTCCAGGATCGGCGAACGGCCTTAGTGTCGGCTCGCCGGTGCGCTTCAACGGCATCCAGATCGGCTCGGTGCAGACACTGTCGATCGATGCCGACGATCCGCAATATTCGCTGGCCTTCACCCAGGTGCGCACCGATGCGCCGATCTACCCGTCCACCAAGGCCGCCCTTGAAATCCAGGGCTTGACGGGGGCCGCCTATATCGAACTCTCAGGCGGCCGCAAGGGCGAGGAAAGCATCCTCCAGCATGCGATCGACAATAACAAACGCGCCGTCATCGTCGCCGACCAGTCAAGCGTCACCAATCTTCTGGCGACCGCAGACAAGATCCTCGATCGCGCCAACGACGCGGTCGGCGAACTTCAGGGTTTCATCGAGGATTCGCGCGGGCCGCTGACCGAGACTTTTAAGAATGCCGAGACTTTCTCGGACGCGCTTGCCAAGAATTCCGGCAATATCGACTCCTTCCTGCAGAGCGTCGGCCAGCTTTCGGAGACGGTGAAGGCGGTTTCCGGCCGCGTCGACTCGACGCTCAAGGCCGTCGAAGAGCTGGTCAAGGCGGTCGATGCGCAGAAGATCGACAACATCGTTTCCAATGCCGAGAAGCTCACCGCCAATGTTGCCGATGCCTCGGGCGACCTCAAGGGTGCGATCCAGAAGTTCGACCAGACTGCCACCACCTTCAACGATTTCGGCAAGCAGGCGCAGGCCACACTCGACCGCGTCGATACGCTCGTCGCCCAGATCGACCCGGCAAAGGTGAAGGGTTCCGTCGACGACATCGCGCAAGCGACCAAGGATGCGCGCACCGCCGTCGCCTCGATTCGCGATGTCGCCAACACGGTTTCATCGCGGCAGAAGGATATCGACCAGACGATCCAGGACGTCTCGCAGCTCGCCAATAAGCTGAATTCGGCCTCGACCCGCATCGACGGCATTCTCATCAAAGTCGATGCCCTGCTTGGAACCGACAATACGCAATCGCTGTTCACTGAAGCGCGCGATACGCTGGAATCCTTCAAGAAGGTGGCCGACAACCTGAATTCGCGCATCGGCCCGATCGCCGACAATCTGCAGAAATTTTCGAGTGGCGGCTTGCGCGACGTGCAGACTCTCGTCAACGACATGCGCGGAACCGTGAACAATCTGAACGATACGATCACCAACTTCGACCGCAATCCGCAGCGCCTGATCTTCGGCGGGGACACGGTCAAGCAATATGACGGCCGGACGCGGCGTTAACTGGGAAGTCAGGGGTAGCCTAATATGGTCGCATCGCATCTGTTGTCGCGCCGTTCGTGGATCAAGGGAACGGTGATCGCGCTGCCGCTGACGGCGCTGATCCTTTCGGGGTGCGGCACCGCGGCCAAGAACGATACCTATGACCTGTCCGCCGCCGTCGACGGCGACGGGCCTGCGGCCAAATCCCGCCAGGTCCTGATCGCCAGCCCGACGGCGCTGCGGGCGCTCGACAGCGAGCAGATCGTCATCCGTGTTTCGTCTTCGGAAATTCAGTATCTCTCGCGGGCGCAGTGGGGCGACAAGCTGCCGCGCATTGTACAGTCGAAGCTGGTGGAAGCTTTCGAGAACTCCGGCAAGCTCGGCGGCGTTGGCATGCCGGGGCAGGGGCTGGCGATCGACTACCAGGTCGTCACCGATATCCGCTCCTTCGAGATCGATGCGTCGAGCGGCAATCAGGCTGTGGTCGAAATCTCGGCCAAGATCCTCAACGACCGCAACGGCTCGGTGCGCGCCCAGAAGGTGTTCCGCGCCACGGCACCGGCCGGCGGCGACAATGTCGGCTTCGTCAAGGGTCTCGACCGCGCCTTCTCCACGGTTGTCTCCGAGATCGTCAGCTGGACGCTGCGCTCAATCTGAGATGGCGTGTCGCGACCGCTGCGTCGACATCAAGGGTTGCTGATTCTGAAGAATATTTGGCCTCATGAGTTTGGGGCCGCCATCGTATTCAATTTCTTCATGAATTTGTGGAACGCATCATGTTATCGCTATCAGGAGGCATGCTGCATGGTGGTCGCACGCGTATTCGGAAAGTCGTCGTCGGAAGCGATTCAGCGCGAAAATGCTCGGTTGGCTGCGCTGCAGCAGCTCGACCTTCTCGATACGCCGAGGGACGAAGGCTTCGAGCGGATCGTACGCCTGATAAAGCAGATATTTTCCATCGAGATCGGCATCGTATCCCTGATCGATGCGCATCGGCAGTGGTACAAGGCATGCTCCGGCCTTTCGGCCGACGAGGTATCGCTCGAAGACACGTTTTGCCGCTGCGTTGTGGACTGTGACGAGCCTGTTATCGTGCAGGATGCCACGAAGGATGCCCGCTTTTCGAAGCATCCTGCAGTGACAGGCGAAGACCATATCCGCTTTTATGCCGGCGTGCCGCTGAGAACAAAAGCCGGGCACATGATCGGGACGGTATGCGCCATCGACCGTCGGCCAAGATCGTTCGGCAACACAGACCTTAGCATCCTCCAGGAGCTGGCGGGGGCGGCTATGGACCGCATCGAGCTCATGCAATCGGCCGCCACCGACAGCCTCACTGAGACGATGACACGGCGTGCCTTCAAGCAGGAGGCCGATCAGCTGATTTCGCTCGCTCTGCGGCATAAGCATGACCTCTCGTGCATCGTCTTCGATATCGATCATTTCAAGCAGGTGAACGATACGCATGGGCATGCCGCAGGCGACGAGGTTCTCAAGGCGGTGGCAGCGGTCTGCAGGACGGCACTCCGAGCCGGTGATCTTTTCGGCCGTCTTGGAGGCGAGGAGTTTGGCGTTATCCTGCCGCATGTCGACCGGGAAGGTGCACTCGCCGTCGCCGAGAAACTCAGAGCCGCCATCGCCTCTGAGATCATTCGCGGCGATCACGGCGCCCTGACCGTTACGGCCAGCTTCGGAACGTCGGCGCTCTCGATCGTCAGCAAGGAAATCGAGACCCTGCTGGCCCAAGCCGATGCCGCGATGTATCAAGCCAAGCACAGCGGACGGAATCGTTGCGTGTCGTGGAGTTCCATCCACGCCGATCACGCCATCGGCGCGCGACGGCGGGTGCTGAAGGCGGGTTCGATCCTGTTCAACGATCGACGCTCGACCATCGACTGCACCGTCAAGTCCATCGGTTCGGAGAGCGCCGGCATTTCGGTCTCCAATACGTCAGGCATTCCGCCGGAATTCATCCTTGCCATCAAAGGCGAAGGCTTCGAAACGAATTGCAGGGTGATCGCCCAAGACCGGCAACACCTGGAGGTGGCTTTCAGATAAGCCGTCAGCAAAAACCTGCCGGAGCTACTTCGTCGGTTGCGAATCCGTCATCGTCGCTCCCGGCTGGCTGCCGGGTGTCGTGGAAGCTGTGGTGGTCGATGACGCCGGCAGGGTGCTGTCCAGCAGGCTTGCCATCTTGTCGTCGCGCAGGCTCGCGGTCTTTTCGCCCATGACGACGCCGACCACGCGGCGGCCATCCTTCTGCGCCGACGTCACGACGTTATAGCCCGAAGCGTCGGTATAGCCGGTCTTGATGCCGTCGACGCCGTCATAGCGATACATGAGGTTGTTATGGCCGCGCAGCTTCATGCCGCGGAACTGGAAGCCGCGCATGGAGAAGAGCTTGAACTCCTCGGGGAAGTCCCGCATCAGCGAAATTCCGAGTGTGGCCATGTCACGCGCCGTGGTGACCTGCTCCGGATCGGGAAGACCCGACGGATTCTTGAAGACCGTGTCCTGCATGCCAAGCTGGCGTGCCTTGCCGGTCATCGCCTCGGCGAAAGCCTGTTCGGAACCGCCAAGCTGCTCGGCGATCGCCACCGCCGCATCATTGGCCGACAGCACGACGATTCCCTCGACCGCTTCGCGCAGCGTCACCTTGCGGCCGGCGCCGACGGCGAGCTTGAAAGGCTCCTTGCTCTCGGCATTTTCCGACATGGTGAGCTTCTGGTCCCAGTTGAGGCGCCCGTCATGCAGGGCCTCGAAGGCAAGATAGAGCGTCATCATCTTGGTCAGCGACGCCGGATAGTTCAGGTCGTCCTGATTGGAGCTTTCGAGGACCTGACCGGACTGCGCATCGACGACGAAGCTTGCCTGGCCCGCCTCAGCCAGAGTGAAAGCGCCCATCAGGAAAAGGGAAGAGAGCGCGGTGGCAAGGAGCCGGGATGTCGTCTTGGTCATCAATGTGCTGTCTCTGTCGTTTCGATGGTCGAGTGGGCCGTTGGCCCGAATGCAGCGGATTATAAAAGTTTGTGACGGAATGAAGGACGAGGGGCAATAAAAAAGGGTCATCCACAGCTGGTTCCTTTTGTCTCACCGTTTTCGGTTTTGACAAGGATGCGCCCGGCACGTAGAAAACTCGCCATGAGCATGAAGCCCGCGCTTTTCTCCCGTCATATCAGCACCTGCCTGCAGGTCGTGACGGTGCGCGCTTTTGGCGGACGAGGTCTTCGCGTCCTGCTGTGACGTCGGAGCGCTGCGGGCGTCCGGCGCGCTGCTGGACGTAAAGCCCCTCACCACGCCAATCAAGGCTGCCAGGGAGACAGGCACCGTGCTCAATCTTTATCATGTCAATTCGCTCGTCCATTGGGAGGAGCGTGAGATCCATCTGCGCGATCATATGATCGCCTTCTTCTCGCAAGAGGTCCGCAGTTTTCTCAGGTCGGTCAATCCGGCCTGGGATGTCAGGAGGGTCGAGGCGCCGGCGCTGATGCCGCAGGCGCTGGTGTCGAGCGCCTATTCCAACGCCGATATCTGGGTTCAGGAACAGCTCTCCGCCAGCGATGCCGCGCTGGTCCTGCGACCGGAAACCACGCCATCGACCTACATCTACATGCAGCACATTCTCGGCAATCATTCGAAGACGCGACTGCCGCTCTGCGTTTGGCAGGCCGGCAGATCCTATCGCCGCGAGCAGGAACAGCCGACGAAACACATGCGACTGAAGGAATTCTGGCAGCTCGAATTCCAATGCGCCTTCACGGCCGACAGTGGCAACGACTATCACGCCGCCTGCCTAGAACCGGTCCGCCGCATGATCGCATCGCTGATCCATCTGCCGACGCGGATGGTGCCCTCCGACCGGCTGCCGGCCTATTCCGAGGTGACGATGGATATCGAGGTCGACAATGGCGACAAGTGGATGGAGGTCTGCTCGATCTCGCGGCGCACGGATTTTCCGCAGCGCTACCGATCTGAGCCCAAGAAGGGAGCGGCGGTCGACCATGACGTTCTCGTGCTCGAGATCGCCATCGGCCTCGACCGCTGTATCCATAACTGGGACATAGCGGCCGATCGGTGAGGGCATTGTAAAACGAAAGCCGCCTGACACATGTTCAAGCGGCTTTCCTGTATCCGATTCAGATCAGCAAGTTCAGGTGAGCCTGCCTGCAGCGTGGGCGAGCATGGTGTAGACCTTGCCGGTGTCCGAGGTGAGGTAGGACTGCGTCACCGTGCGGTTCGGGTCGGTGCGGGCGACGTCGGCGAGCAACTTTTCGAAATCGCCGATGTAGCGGTCGACGGCAGTGCGGAATTCCGGTTCGCGGTCGTATTTGCGCTTGATCTCGTCGAAGGTCTGCTGGCCCTTCAGCGTGTAGAGGCGACGAGTGAAGACATCGCGCTCGCCGCGCTGATAACGGCGCCAGAGATCGACCGAGGCGTCGTGATCGATGGCGCGGGCGATATCGACCGAGAGCGAGTTCAAGGATTCGACGACGTGGCGCGGATTGCGGCTGTCGTTGCTGCGCGCGGCCGGCGCGACGGTTTCCGCCGGGCGGGCAGGGGCGCGGGCGGACGCTTCGTCGGCGGCCTCCTCACGCGATGCACCGCGCAGGAGATCGCTGATCCAGCCGCCACTTTCCGGACGGGCCGGTTCCTGGCGCCCCGGTTCCTGGCGTCCTGTTTCCTGGCGCCCTGATTCGGGGCGACTGGGGGCAGGCTGCGGGGCGGCGCGCTGAGGCGCGGCCGCCGGCGCAGACGGCGCGATCGTTCCACGCAGGCCCGTCGCTTCGATCGACGGGGGCGCTGCCGGCTGCGGCGGCTGGGCTGCGACCGGCTGGGCAGGACGCGGAGCCGGCTGCGTCTGGGCTAGCGTGCGGGCGACGGGCTGGGAGATCTCGAGCTGCTGGCTGGACCGGCCGACGAGCTGGGAGATATCCTGCAGAGCCTTGATCTGCTCAGCCACGGCCCGGCGCATGGCCGAGGCGCTTTCCTTGGCTTCCTCGGGAAGATCGAAGGCGCCGCGCTTCAGTTCGGCGCGGGTGGCGTCGAGCTCGTTACGGATGTCGGCGGCGGAGCGGCGGATATCGTCGGTGGCGCCGGAGAAACGGCCGACGGCATCATCGATCGCCTCGCGCAGTGCTTCCCGCATGTGCTGGGCGGCGCCGTCTGAGGCGCGGCCGGCTTCGCCGAGCATGCGCTCGACTTCCGACAGCGAGGCGGTGAGACCGCCGCGAATGCGATTGGAGAGATCGCCGGAACGCCGTTCGACATTGGCGAAGGTGCCGTCGATCGTCGTATTGGCCTCGTCGCCGGCGCGGGTGATCGCCTCGCGCATCGTCTCCGCCGCTTCCTGGGCGCGCTTCTCGGTTTCGCTAAGAATGCGGCCGATATCGGCGAAGGAAGACTGCACGCCCTGGCGCAGATTGCCGGTGACCTGGTTGGAGCGTTGCTCTGCCCGCTCAAACACGGTCTCGATCATGCTGCCGAGGCCCTGCATCGTCTTTTCGATCTCGGCGGAGCGCTGGACGAGGCCGACCGAGAGGGTCTGCAGAGCGCTCTCGCGCTCCTCGAGCGTCGAGGCGAGATTGGACTGGGCAGCGCCGAGCAGCTGCGAGGCCTGGGTCAGGACCTTGGAGTGTTCGTCGAAGCGGCCGATGATGCCGCCGACCTGTGACAGCGTCTGGCCCGAAATGTCGGAGAGGCGGTCGACCTTGCCTTCAAGAAGCCTGGTCGAGGCGGAGACCATTTCAGCGGCCTTGGTGGCGGAGTCGGCAAAGCGCGCGGTGGTGTCACCGAGACGGCCGTCGACGTTGGCCAGTTGCTCGGCGGCGCGGTTCATCATCATCGCCATTGCCGCACTGCTTTCCGACATGCGCTGGACGAGGCCGTTGACGTTGCCGACCAGGCTGTTCTCGATGGCGCTGACGGCGTTGGCGACATTCTCGGTGCGGGCGGCAACGGCGCTGGCGAGCGCTTCGTTTTCGGCGCGCAGACGCTCGGCGCTGAGGTTGGCCGCAGCGGTGATGCGGGCGGCAGCCTGCTCGCCGGCATCGGTGTAGCGGTCGATGATCGGGCGAGCCGTTTCGTCGAGGATGCGCGTCAATTCGACAGAGCGGCCCGCCAGCATCGAGTTGAGGTCGCGGGTGCGCTCGTCGAGCGTCGAGCGGATCGAGTTGCCGCGCGCTTCGAGCGCCTTGTCAATGTCGGAGAAGGTCGTATCGATCTCGCGGGCACGTTCCTCGAGATTGGTGCGGATGGCATTGCTGCGGGCTTCGAGCGCCCGGTCGACATCCGCCATGGTGGCGGAAATCTCGCTGCCGGCCCCCGACAGCGTCGAGCGGATGGCATTGCCGCGCGTCTCCAGAGACTGGCCGGCATCCGACAACACCTTGGAGATGGCATTGACCTGCGTGCCGACGATGGTCTCGGCCTCGGAGACCTTGTTGACGATGGCGTTGCCGGCTTCCGAGAAGGTCTGGGCGACGGCAGCGGCCTGGCTCGCCAGCCGGTTCTGAGCTTCGGCGACCCGGGTGACGATTTGCGACGAACGCTCATCCATGGTGCGGGTGAATTCGTCGCTTTTCGCATTGAGATCCTCGGCGAATTGCTGGCCGGTCTTGCCGAGCAGTTCGGTGGTTCTCGTCGCTTCGCCTTCCATTCCCTGAGCCGCGTCGGCAACCGCGCTGCGCAGTGTCGAGGCGAGACCGGCGGCCTTGCCTTCGATGGTGCGATTGACGGCTTCGAGGCCGACGGTCAGCGCGCGGTCCATGGTGGAGAGGCGTTCCTCGATGCGTTCATTGCCGCGGTCGAGGGTTTCGCCAAGGCTTGCGGTGCGGCCGTCGATAGCGCCCGTCAGGCTCGTGGTGCGGCTGTCCAGCGTCTCGGCCAGATTGGCGGTGCGGCTGTCGATCGCCTGGGTGAGGTTTGCGGCACTGCCTTCGAGCGTCGCGGAAATGCGCCGAGTGGCGTCGTCGCTGAGCGCACCGAGACGGGAGACGCCGTCGGCGAGCACGCCGGACAGCTGGCCGCTGGCGGCTTCGACCTTTTCGGCAACGCCGCCGACGCCGTCGCGGATCCGGGTCTCGATCGCCGCAAGACCGGCTTCCACGCGCGATCCGGTTTCTTCAAAACGGCCGGTCAGGCTTTCGACCGACCGATCGAGATGGGCGGAGAAATCCTGGGTGGAGCTCGAAATCGCGTTCGCCGCCTCCTGGAAGCGGCCGGCGATCTGGCCGGCGCCGGCATGCATGCGATCTTCCAATGTCTGGGCGCCGGCATCGATCGCCTGGCGGATCGCGGCTTCACGGTCCTCCAGCGACATTTCGAGCATGCTGACGCTCGTCGCCACCGAGGTGCCGATGCTGGTCGCCTGTTCGGTCAGCGTATCGCTGATCAGCGCATGGGCCTGGCTCAGCGACAGGTCGATGGCATTGGCGCGGTCTTCGAGCGTCGTGCGGATGCGTTCATGGGCGGAGGCGAGCCCGCCCTCGATGCGCGCTGCGGCCTCGTCGGCGAGGCCTCCGAGCCGTGTATGAGCATCGGTCAGGCGACTTTCGATGCGGCCGGTCAAGCCGCCGACGAGATCCTCGAAGCGGGCGCCGCCGGCATCGAGAGCGCCGGAGAGGGCGGCGCTATGTTCGGAAAGCGCATTTTCGAGCCGCTGCTGATTGTCGGTATAGGCGGTGCGGATCGCATCGGTCTTGTCGGCGAAGGCGCCGGCGACGCGAGCCTCGGCACCGGAGACCGCTTCCATGATGGCATTGCTGCGGGCTTCGAGCGCACTGTCGAAGCGGCTCTGGTTATCGTCGAGCGAAATGGCGAGCGCCATGGTCTTTTCGTCGAGCGTATCGGTGAGCCGGTCGTGGGTTGCGGTTACAGCGCCGATGATTGCGGCGGTGCGATGCCCCAAGGCTTCCTCGAGGCGGGCCTGGCCTTCGGTGAGCGAGGCGGCGATGGCGGCGGCCTTTTGGTCGAGCACGCCGTTCAGGCCTTGATGCGTGCCGGAGACCGCATTGGTGATCGCATCGGCGCCAGTTGTCAGCGTCTCCTCGAGACGGCTCTGGCTCTCGTTCAGCGAGATGGCAAGCGCCATCGCCCGATCGTCGAGTGTTTCCGACAGACGATCATGGGTGGCGGAGACCGAATTGAGGAAGGATTCCGAACGGCTCTCCAGCGTGTCCTGCAGACGGCTCTGACCTTCGTTCAGGGAGGCAGCGAGCGCCGCAGACTTTTCGTCGAGCGTTTCCGAGAGACGGTCGTGCGTGCCGGACACAGCCTGGAGGAAGGCTTCGGAGCGCGCTTCCAGCGTGTCTTCGATCCGCGACTGGCTCTCATTGAGCGAGATGGCGAGCGTCATCGCCTTCTCATCCAGCGTTTCGGACAGGCGGTCATGGGTGCCGGAGACGGCGTTCAGCAAAGCTGCGGAGCGGGTTTCGAGCGTATTTTCGATACGGGCCTGGCTCTCGCTCAAGGATCTGGCGAGCGCCATCGCCTTTTCGTCGAGCGTCTCGGCAAGACGGTCGCGGGTGCCGGATACGGTGTTCAGCAGCGCTTCGGCGCGCGTTCCAAGCGCATCCTCGATGCGGGCATGGCGCTCATCGAGCGAGGTCGTCAGGGCGGCAGCCTTGCTGTCCAGCGTTTCAGAAAGCCGGTCATGGGTGCCGGAGACGGCGTTCAGCAGGGCCGCCGAACGGGTTTCGAGCGTATCCTCGATGCGGGCCTGGTTTTCATTGAGCGAAATGGCGAGCGCCATCGCCTTTTCGTCGAGCGTCTCGGAGAGGCGGTCATGCGTGCCTGATACCGCTTTCACCAACGCTTCGGAGCGGGTTTCGAGCGTATCTTCGATGCGGGCCTGGCTCTCATTCAGGGAGATGGCGAGTGCCATCGCCTTTTCGTCGAGCGTCTCGGCAAGACGGTCATGGGTGCCGGAGACGGCATTGAGGATGGCGTCGGAACGGGTTGCCAGCGCTTCCTCGAAGCGGCCGTGATGGGTGGTCAGCGCCTCCACAAGTGCGTCGCCGCGCTCTGCCATGACGCTGTCGATGCGGCCATGGGCCGTGCCGAGCGCCTCGGTGATCTCAGCCGCACGCGCCGCAAGCACGCCGCTCAGCTCCTCGGCGCGACCGCCGAAGGCAGCCGTCACCTGTTCGGTGCCGGCGGCAACGGCGCTCGTCAGCTCAGTGGTGGTGGTGCGCAGCGTGTCGCGCAGTTCGGCCGAGCGTGTCTGAAGATTGTTCTGCAGTTCGGAGGTGCCGGATGCAAGCGCCAGCGCGATTTCCGAAGTCGCGTTCTGCAGAGACGAGGTCAGTTCGCCGGTGCGGCTGCTGAGTGCGGTGGTGATTTCCTCCGCCCGGCTGCCGAGCGTGCTTTCCAGCATCTCATGGCCGGTGGCGAGCGCGGTGGCGAGCGCCAGCGACTGGTCTGTTATCGACGAACCAAGCCGGTCGATACCGGAACTCAGGATGCCGTCGATTGAATCCGAGCCGCCGGTCAGCGTCTCGTTGATACGGGCGAGGCTTTCCATCAGCTTGGTGTCGAGCGAGCCGGTGCGTTTGTCGAAGGCGCTGGTGAATTCTGCGACGCGCTCGTCGAAGGCGGTGGACAACTGGGCAACGGTCGTCTGCAGCCGTTCCTCGAAGAAACCGGAGCGTACGTCGAGATCCATGACGGCGTCGTCGGCGGTGGTCTGCAGGCTCTGGCGGAAGCTTGCGCCCTTTTCGTCGAGGGCGCTGTTCAGCTTCGACAGAACGTCATCGAGCGTGCCGCCAATGGTGCGTTCGCCCGATGTCAGGCTCTCGTTGATCTCGCGGGTGCGGGCGATCAGGATCTCGTTGAGCTGGTGCGTGCGTTCGTTCAGCGCCGCATTCAGCTTCTCGGTGCTGCTGTCCATGGTCGAGGCGCGCGTCTCGAACTGGCTGAGCAGCCTTTCGCCATGGTCATTGAGATTGACGGAGAGCGCTTCGAGGCGATTGTCGAATTCGGTGGCGAGCGCAAAACCCGATGCGTTCAGTGTCTGCAGCAGGGTATCGGTCTTGGCGGCAAGCAGGCTGCCCATCGACTGCAGGGCGCTGTCCGACTTTTCCAGGATCGTCGCGGCGCGCGTATCGATCAGCGAAGCGAAGGCTTCGCCCGATGTGGCAAGCCGCACCGCGATCTCTTCGGTCGCAAGCGACAGTTCTTCCTTCAACTGGTCGTGGACACTGCCGATCGAGGTGCGGATGCGGTCGGCATGGTTGACGATCGCCTCGCGCTCGGAGCCGAGTTCGTGGACGAGGCCACGGACGCGCAACTCGTTGTCGGCATAGGAGCGTTCAAGGGCATTGACTTCGGAATGGACGAGCGTTTCCAGTTCGGACGCACGCGCGATCGTGCGCTCGATGCCTTCATTCATGGCCGAGACTTCACGGCGCACGGCCTGGCCGACGGTCATGATGCGCTCGGAGGCAATGGTTTCCGGCTCGGCCAGGCGCAATGCCACCTCCGCCATGGAGCGGGCGGCGTTGCGCATGTCCTGGGCGCGCGCGATCATGATGGCGAAGGCATAGAACATCATTACGGGAATGATGATGCCGACGAGGCCGGCGATGACGCCGGGCAGGGCGACGAGATCGGCGATAGAACGGATCTGCCAGATCTGCGGAGCATAAAGCAGCGACATCAGGCCGAGGCCGGCCATGACCCAAAGCACGGAGAACAGCGTGGCGGTGCGCACCGCCGAGCGGCTGGAGGCGCCGTCGAAGGATTTCAGGATCGAGGCAGGCGTGTTGCGGCTGGCATCGTTGGCGGGCGCGAAGGCCGGCCCCCTGGAAGCCTGCTCGCCGGCGGCACCGCGGCGGCTGCGCCGCTGCGCCTCTTCCTGGGCCTGCTGGTTACGCGCATTTACTGGATCAGACACATTAGCCTCCGGGGCCTGGGGCGCGTCGCCGCGGCGAGACGGTACGTTATCCTTGCTGAAGTCGATCTGGAGGGCCTCGTCCAATGCCTTGAACGCCTTGTCCTCAATCGACTCGTTATATTTGTTGTTCGCCATTCGGGTATGCCTCGTTACTGTCAGCCGGCCCAACCGCGCATCCCGGGCTTCCGCCTCACCCGGGGACAACTTTGCCGTTCCAGCCTTCCATCCCAACGACGGACGGATAAGCATGTCATTTCAGAGTAGATAGCCGCTTTTTCAAACGGAAGGTATCAAAACACTACCATTATCCACTCGCTCGGCAAAGGCGCGTACCATAAACCCGCTCCACCAGTATCGTAGTGACACATCTGGGCTCTTCACACAATTAATGAAGGCTTGAGATTTGCGGTTCGTTAACCCGTTGTTAACATCTTTGAATCCTGGGCAGCGCTTAAAAACCAATAATTTAGGGATATTTAACGGACGTTAACCATATGGCGAGATTTCCGCCCTGAATGTGCCGGAATTTAACGGGATGGCCACCCTCCTGACGCAGAACTGTTGCAACTGCGGACGACAGAGACGGGAGAATTGGCAATGGCAGCCCAGATGGCGGCATTGAACATCGTATTCGAGGCGCCGGATAATGCAAAGGGACCCTGTCCCTCGAAGGTCCGGCCGATCGATCTCGTCCATCTCGCAAAGCAGACGATGGGCGACAAGGCGCTGGAAATCGAAGTCCTTCAAATGTTTGCGCGCCAGGCCCGCGCATGCCTCCAGGATATTGCGAGCGGCGAAACCATCCGTATCGGCGCAGCCGCGCACCGGCTGAAGGGCGCGGCAAGCTCGGTCGGCGCATTCCGGGTGTCGCAGACGGCCGAAGCCGTCGAGGAAACCGGCGGCGATGCCGGCGCGACCGCAGCGCTCGGGGCCGCCGTCATCGATGCGGAGAATTTCATCCTGAAGCTCTGCCGCGGCTGATCTCCAAGTCGTTAGTTGATGCATATCATTGTCCCAAAACCGCCGCACAGTTTTGGGCGACATGCATTGAATCCCCTCCGAACGAAGCCCCGTTGTTCCATTGCGGAACCGCGGGTCTTTTTGCGACGTCCCGAATGACGCTTTGAAGACGGCGGGAGAAGGCACGATCTGCGAGGCTATGGCGGATGTCCCCAATGTTGACTGTCGCGTCGAATTGTCGGAAGAAAAATCCGCCCACCCACCTGAAGACCGGAAATAGTCCCGATGCCAAAACTTACCATCGTCGCCTTCGACGGCACGCGCTTCGACCTCGACGTCGACCAAGGCTCCACCGTGATGGAGAACGCCGTGCGCAATTCGGTGCCCGGCATCGAGGCCGAATGCGGCGGCGCCTGCGCCTGCGCGACTTGTCATGTCTATGTCGATGAGGAGTGGACGGAGAAGGTCGGTCAGCCGGAAGCGATGGAAGAGGATATGCTCGACTTCGCCTTCGACGTGCGCCCGACTTCGCGGCTGTCCTGTCAGATCCGAATGAAGGCCATCTATGACGGGCTCGTGGTGCACGTGCCGGAACGCCAGGCCTGAAGCACATCCGCTTCAAACGTCGCCGAAACATCCGATATCAAAAAAGACGCCTCGCGCGCTGGAGCGAGCGAGGCGAGGCGGGCGCATTACCTTCGGATGAGGGAGGAACATCCGAGGCTTCGGAACGCGCCAGGAGAACCCAGCGATGAAAGTGCAGGTGCCGTACTTGGTGTCGTACCTGGACTTTCGAATGTGTTCATATTAACGCGTTCCGGTTGAGTCTGCCAGGATGAAAAATGACCATTCAATCGCTGGGGAGAGCGCAAGTTTCGCACAAGTTTCGTTGTGCAGCTAAGGTTTCCTGCTCGCAAGCTGATTGAAAAAGCCCTATTTTGCGCCGGTTCGACCGTTGATTCGATTATTCAGCAATCTCAGCATGCGCTTCTGGAAGTTGACCGCTTCGACCCTGTCGAATCGCGCCTGCTGCCGATCGTGCTCCTCTATACCGCGTGCTGATTCGTCGGAGACGAGTTCCTGCATGGCTTCGCAGCTGCGCTGCTGCGGCAGCGCGCGAATGGCGCGCTCCATGGCGCGGGCCTGATCGCGGGCGATCTCGGCATGGCGCTCCTCATGGCGTTTGATATCGCTCGACAGGGCGTCCCAGATCATCGACAGCTCCTTGCTGGCACCCTTGCGGCTGCTCCAGCGCGGCAGGATGATCTGGGTGTGGACCGTGACCTTGACGTTGCCGACGCGGCAGCGCCCGTTATCCTGGATATAGGTTGCCTCGCCGCCGAAGCGGATCTTCGTGGCGCCGGGATGGCGCGCCGAGGAGCCGCTCGCCGTCGGGCCGCGCCGGCTGAGTTCGCGGTCGAGTTCATCCGCGGTTTTGCCGCGAATGTCGAAATAGGAATAGCTTTTCGATGCGATCACTTCGGCTGCCACGGGGCTGCAGAGGGAAAGAGCAATGGAAAAGGCGATAGGGAAGACCATATAACGCACTGCAAGCGGCATTCTGAACGCAACCCGTGTTGAAATCGACCGGAGCTTGGGGCATAGCCACCACAAGCGCAATATCGGATGGCGCTTTTTTCGTCATCAATGGGATAAGTCTGGTGACAGGGCTGGAAGGCAGCATATGGCGTGTCGGCCATGGCCGGGAGATCGAACTTGGCCGTCGTTCGACGATCATGGCGATCATCAACGTGACGCCGGACTCCTTTTCCGACGGCGGACGTTTTGAAACCGTCGATGCCGCGGTCGAACAGGCGCTGCGGGCGGTGAGCGAGGGTGCCGGCATTGTCGACATCGGCGGCGAATCGACCCGGCCGAACGCAGCAGCCGTCAGTCCTTCCGAGGAGCAGGCGCGCGTATTGCCCGTCATCGAGGCATTGCGCGGGCGCACCCAGGCGCTGATCTCCATCGACACCTATCGCGCCGAGACGGCGCGGCTTGCCATCAGCGCCGGCGCCCATATCGTCAATGACGTCTTCGGGCTGCAGAAGGAGCCCGATATCGCCAATATTGCCGCAGTGACCGGAGCCGGGCTGTGCATCATGCATACCGGCCGCGACAGGGTAAAACTGACCGACGTGATTGCCGATCAGGTGCATTTCCTCGAACGCTCGCTTGCGATCGCCGCTGCATCCGGCGTCAACAGCGACCGGATCGTGCTCGATCCGGGCTTCGGCTTCGCCAAGGAGACGGCGGAGGAAAACCTGGAGCTGATGGCGCGGTTTTCCGAGCTTTCCCGCTTCGGTCTGCCGCTGCTCGCCGGCACGTCGCGCAAACGCTTCCTTGGTGCGGTGACGGGGCGTGAGGCGGCAGACAGGGATGTGGCGACGGCTGCATCGAGCGCGCTGCTCAGGCTTCAAGGGGCTGCGGTTTTCCGCGTGCACAATGTCGCAATCAACAGGGATGCGCTTGATATCGCCGATGCTATGCTGAATGCACGCCAGGAATTCGAGAGGAAGCGGCCGACATGACCACCTACACGATCACGCTGCAGAACTGCGCCTTCTTTGCGCGCCACGGCGTGCATGACGAGGAGGAATTCCTCGGCCAACGTTTCTTCGTCGATGCCGAGCTCGATGTCGTCGCCGGCGAGGCGCTGGAAAGCGATTCGATCAACGATACCGTCAATTACGGCATTGCCTTCACCGTGATCGAGCAGATCGTCACCGGCAAGCGGCGCTACCTCATCGAGGCGCTGGCGCTCGATATCGCCAAGGGGCTCTGCGAGACATTCCCTCAGATCCGGCGGGCGAAGATTACGGTGCGCAAGCCGAACGCGCCGGTGCCGGGCGTACTCGATTTCGTGCAGGTGAGCGTTGAGCATTTTGCCTGAGGCCGCATTGCAATCCGCCACACTCGGTCTCGGCGGCAATATCGGCGATCCGGTGAAGGCGATGGCGGGCGCGCTGCAAAGGCTGGACGGACGCGACGACTGCCGGGTGACGGCGGTCTCGCGGCTCTATCGCACGCCGCCCTGGGGCAAGACGGATCAATCCTTCTTCTTCAATGCCTGCGCCGCCGTCAAGACCAGGCTGGAGCCCGAGGCTTTGCTCGATGTCTGCCTGTCGATCGAACGGGAGATGAAACGCGAGCGCATCGAGCGCTGGGGGCCGCGCACGCTCGATATCGACGTGCTGACCTATGGCGACGTCATCCAGGACGCACCGCGGCTGGAACTGCCGCATCCGCGCATGACCGATCGCGGTTTCGTGCTGATGCCGCTCGCCGATATCGCGCCGGGCCTTCTCGTCAGGGGTAGGGCGGTCAGTGACTGGCTTGATGATGCCGAGGTGACCGGCATCGAGGTCGCCGACGAGAGCCGCGACTGGTGGCGGAGCGCCTGAATCAGAGACGCTGAAACGGAAAACGGCGGGAAACCCGCCGCTTCAGGAAAATCCGCTGTGCGGTTTCTCTACTGGATCGAGCCGACGGCCATCTCGTCGACCTGGCGGGTCAGCGTCAGGCCGATCACCGGGATCATCTGGCTTTCGACCTTGACCGAAACGGTGACGTTCATCGTCTTGTCGTCACGCACGCGGGCGATCATCGCACCGTTCAGCTTGGCGCGGTTGATGCCGACGACGACGGTATCCTCGGAGACGGCGCCGGAGACGACGTCAAGGCCCTTGCCGGCGGCGCCGTCCAGGAACTTGCCCTTGTAGGTCGAGCCCGACTGCGAGATGACGGCAGTCATCGGCTGTTTGAAGACGCCAACGCGGCAGGTGCCGTCGAGCTTGATGCCGGCGCTGCTGTCGCCTGTGGGTTCGCCGATCAGGTTGCAGGTGAATTTCGTGCCCTTGTACTTGCCGGCGACGATTTCGCCGGGGCCTTTCCAGGAGCCGGCGACCGAATCGAAGAAGGCCTTGTCACGGGTTGCAGCAGTGGCTGCCGGAGCGACATCTGCGACGGGAGACAATGCCGCGGCGGCCAGGCCGCATACGATGAGAAACTTGCGCGAATACATGGATTTTCCTTGGCAAACACCACTCACGAACTGGGTGCAAGTTTTGCCGAAGAATGGTTAATCCTTCCTTTCAATTGTGCCGAAATGCGCGGAAAGACAGGAGTTTCAGGCGCCGGAGATTTTAAAATACTGTCGCTAGAGCTCTGAATTCACTGAAATTTCTTCAACGTTACGCAAGGGGAGGCGAAAGACGCGGAATCGCTGTGTCGCTCAAGGATTGTTGCCGCGCGGCGACATGGACGGGGTGAGATCGCCGATGAAATCACCGATTCCCGGCCGCTTCAGGGCCCGGAAGGCAAGCGGACGGCAGAGATCCATGGCCGCGATTCCGATGCGGGCGGTCATCAGGCCGTTGATCACACCCTCTCCCAGTCGGGCCGAGAGCCTGGAGGCCAGCCCGTGACCGAGCACCTGCTGGACGAGGCTGTCGCCGACGGCGATCGAGCCGGTGACGGCCAGATGCGCCAGCACGTCGCGCAGCAGGCGGAACATGCCCAGCGTGCCGGGCCGGCCGCCGTAAAGTTCGGCCATGGCGCGAATGAGGCGCACGGCCTCATAGAGCACGTAGAGCAGGTCGACCACAGCACGCGGGCTGACGGCGGTGACGATCGAGACGCGCTTGGAGGCATTGACGATCAGCGCGCGGGCCTTGCGGTCGAGGGGAGCAAGCAGTTCGCGTTCGGCGAGCGCAATCAGATGCGGGGGGTCGATGACCTCGCCCTCGGTCGCTTTCAGCGTTGCGCGGCCCTTCGATGTCTCGGGATTGGCGGAAAGCAGGGTGGTGAGGCGCGCCACGACGGCGCGCGCCTTCGCCGGCCGGGTTTCGAGAATCGCGGCGTCTGCTTCGGCCTTGATCGCCTGGACGGCAGCAAGACGCATCATGCCCACAGTTTCGCGGACGACCAGGGCAAGCACGGCGAGGATGCCGACGGCGAGCACGGCAAGGGCTGCATAACCCAGCCAGTCGGCGCGAGTGAAGAGATCGCGGATCAGGCTGTCGGTCCAGAGGCCAATGGCGAGAGACAGCAGGATGCCGAAGGCGCCGGCGGCAATCTTGCCGAAGGAGGTTCGACGTTTCCGCGGCGTGGCAACCGGAACTGCGCTCAGATCCTTGTCGGGATTGAGGAAGGGATCGTCCTCATCGGGCGTCACGATGATATGTTCGGAGAAACTTTCCGGCTTGCGCCGTTGCTCTGCCTGCCTGCCGTTGTCTCGCGGCTGGGTGACCTCGTCCTCATAGGTGAAGGCGGCGGGTGCGCGGCGCGGCGGATCGGACGGGGGCTTGCTCATGCGAGACGGTCTCCGAACAGGAACTGCATGGCGCGGTCGAGGCGGATATGCGGCACCGACAGCTTGATGCCGCCGCCGGTTTCCTCAAGCTGCGGCGGGCGGAACCTGACGACGTTGACATCGGGCAGCTGCAGGCCTGTTACACCCGAGGCAATGCGGTCGAACAGGCTTTCCGGATCCTCCGGCAGGTCGCCGGGGAAGATCGCGGTCTTTCTCTGGCCGTCGAAGCGTTCGCCGGCTAGGGTTTCGCCGTCCATCGGCGTGCCGACGATGACAGGCAGCTCGTGGCCATCGCGCCTGACGGTCGCCTCGCGAGTGGCGCGGACGGAGGCAAGCGCCATGACGTCGATGCCGGCCCCCGCCATGCCGATGCGGTCGATGGCGCGATCCACCAGGCGGCGGGTCAGCGCATCAAGCCGGTCATGGCTTTCATGGTGGAGATGATCGGCCTTGGTGGCGGCGACCAGCACGCGGTCGATGCGGCGTCCAAGCAGGGAGGAGAGCAGCGAATTGGTGCCGGGGCGGAAACAGGCGAGCACATCGGTCAGCGCGCGTTCCAGATCCTGTACGGCTTCGGGGCCGCGGTTCATCGCCTGCAGCGCATCGACCAGCACGATCTGGCGGTCGAGGCGGGCGAAATGCTCACGGAAGAAGGGTTTGACGACGACCGATTTGTAGGCCTCGTAGCGCCGCTCCATCATCGTCCACAGCGAGCCGCGCCCAGGACGTCCGTCCGACGGCAGCGCCAACGGCGCGAAGGTCAATGCTGGTGACCCATCCAGATCGCCGGGCAAGAGCAGGCGGCCGGGCGGCAGGGTGGAGAGCGAGCGTTCATCGGCCTTGCAGGCCTTGAGATAATCGGCGAAGGCGGTCGCGAGGTCGCGGGCGATCATCTCGTCGGCGCCGGCGTGGATATCGGCGGCGCGCGTCAGAGCCAGCCACTCACGCGACAGCTCCGAGCGGACGCCGGTTTCGGCGAGCGCGATGGTTTCCTCGCTGAAGGTGCGGTAATCCTTGCCGAGCAGCGGCAGGTCGAGCAGCCATTCGCCGGGATAATCGACGATATCGATCGACAGGCGGCCGGGGGAAAACAGCCGGTTCCAGCCGCTGGCGCTCTGGTAATCCAGCGTGATGCGCAGTTCCGATATGGCGCGGGTCGAATCCGGCCAGATGCGGTCCTTCACCAGCGCACGGATATGGTCCTCGTACTGGAAGCGCGGCACGGCATCGTCGGGCTGCGGCTCCAGCCGCACCGCCGAGACCCGGCCGGATTGCACCGGCTCGAACAGCGGCAGGCGGCCGCCATGCAGGAGATTGTGGACCAGCGAGGAGATGAAGACCGTCTTACCGGAGCGGGAGAGGCCGGTGACGCCGAGCCGCACGGTCGGATTGACGAGGCCGCTCGCCCGGTCGGCGAGATTGTCGAAGGCGATGCGGGCGTCATCGGCAAAGGATGTCAGGCGTGGCGGCAAGGCGCGATTCCGGTTGGTGACTGCCCCGCAATATAGGGAGGGCGCGCCGCCCGCAAAAGAAGAGCGGCGTGAAAGACTTCAGACGACCACGAAATCGGTGAGGCGCCAGACAGAGGCCGAAGCGTCAAAATCGACGACGGCAAGGCCTGCGGTTGGGAAGCCGCCGGGAAGGGCGCTTACCATCGCGTCATGGCCGATCAACGTCTCCAGCGCCTGCTCCATGGTCGGATTGTGGCCGACCAGCATGACGGCCGCCTCATCCTGTGCATCGACGATCTCGAGATAGGTATCGACCGTGGCGTTGTAGAGCGCATCGACATAACGCACCTCGAGCGCGACGCCCATCGCCCGGTGGACGGCGCCTGACGTGTCACGGCAACGCAGCGCTGTCGAACTGATCAGGAGATCGGGACGATAACCCTTGTCGGCGGCCTTGTCGGCGATGATCTCGGCATCGCCAAAGCCCTTTTCGCTCAGCGGCCGGTCGAAATCGCGCTGTCCGGGTTCGGCCCAGCTGGCCTCGGCATGACGCAGGAGATAGATGCGGTTGGGCGGAGGCAGCGGTACGGTCATGGGCAAATCCAGGATCGGGCGGGGTCTTTTCAGTAGCGGTTGCGATTGGCCGCCGTCAATCGCCAGCCATGTCGCAACTGCCCGAAACGTGGCCGATAACACGGCGTTTTGAAGGCGAAGCAAAAAACGGCAATCGGAATAACCATGACAAAATAGATCGTTAGCCGAAAATTGTAACAGATTTAAAAATCTGTTTACCTGTCGTATTTGGCTTGAATCGCGACTAGCGCTTGGGATATACACCCGGCCAGATGAGATGTTCTTCAGGAGAATCGCGTTGAGTGAGAAGATCGATCTTAGCAATTACGTTCCCTCGGAAGAGGAAGAGTTCATGAACGTAAACCAGCGTGCCTACTTCAGGGCCAAGCTGGTTGCATGGAGAAACGATATCCTTAGAGAAGCGCGCGAGACGCTCGACCATCTGGCCGAGGAAAGCGCAAACCATCCCGACCTCGCCGACCGGGCGTCGTCGGAAACGGACCGGGCGATCGAACTTCGCGCCCGTGACAGACAGAGAAAGCTGATTTCGAAGATCGACGCGGCACTGCAGCGCATCGAAGACGGTACCTACGGCTATTGCGAGGAAACCGGCGAACCGATCGGCCTGAAACGTCTCGACGCCCGCCCGATCGCGACACTGTCGATCGAGGCGCAGGAGCGTCACGAACGTCGCGAAAAAGTCTATCGCGACGAATAAGAGTTTTCATGCAGGCATGAGAGCAGAACAGGCGCCGCGATCCCGATCGCGGCGCCTTTTTCGATAGTCACGAAGGCCCGAGATCGAGCCTCCGCGACGGAGTTCCACTATTATAGCGGATCTCCTGCTGCCAGAGCTTTCCAAGATTGCTCTCGGTCGGCCTCCATGGCGAGGTCAATCACGACAAGGGTGCCATTCCTGATCCGCCGCCGCATGACGCCTGCTCGGTCAGGATCTGTCCGAACCATGCCTTGATCATGCAGAGCCTGCAGCCGCGAGCGTGACACTTTCAGTTCGGAGCCCAGCAGACGGTCGAGGCGTGTGCTCGTTGGAAACGGGACCATCAGTTCGATTGCCAATCTCGTCCAATTCGCCGTGTCGCTCTGCATCTCTTTTTTGATGTCAAATTCGGCAAACTCGTCCACACGCCGTGACTTCTGCCGGAGAGCATCGAGGTTGAAGGTTTCTGCCCGGATCCAGCCGGGATCGTTGGATTGTAACGCGTCAAGGACTTGAGGATCGATGTCGCGAACATTGCGGCGCTCGAGGATTGGCCGGTTCCATGTTCTTTCACAGGTCAGGCATTTGTAGATAAGCCAGGCGTCGAGCTTGCGACCGTTGGCGTTGAGCCGGATCTTGCCGCTGGGTTGGAAAGCTCTGAGGCCCCCGCATCCGCCGCAGGCCAACCAGGGCTGGGGAGCTGTCTTGGGAATAATGGTCCATCGGACCCGAAGCGTATTGCACATACCGTCTTGGTCTTCCGTTCGGAAGTCCACCAAGATGGTGCATGAGAAAACCCTTGCGGGCGCGGTGTGGCGATGTTGTGGGCGGCTGAAGAGCTGAGACAGCGGAGCTGCACATGGCACATTGTAACAATGCCAAACCGGTCTCTCGCCACCACCCGATGAACATGTTCGTATGCCGCCAGCGTGTCGCTTTGCGGCAGTACGGGTGAAACTGGAGTGAGACCGGTATTTACTTAGGCAAAGTGTTACCTCGAATGCACCAAAGCTCTTCGACTTCAGAGATAACAAATGATCGGCATCAAGGTGAGCCCCCGAGCCGTTCGCGAACTGAAAGCCGCAGCATTGCGGCTTTTATGCAACTTGGTGATGAAGGCCGGCGTGTCTGCCCTCATTTGTCGCGATTGACGCTCATCTCGCCGAAGATGCGGGCGACTTCCTTCTGCAGTTCCGTGTCGGCTCCGGTGATGGGAGCTAGCTCGGGATCGCGGCGCGGCAGGTTGCCCGGCTGCGGCGCGGCTTGGCGGGGTTCCTGGTTTGCCGGCGCCGGCACGATGCGCTCGGCCGTCAGATTGCTCGACATCTCCTCTTCCAGCACGCGCTGGAAATCATGACGGATCGCCGCTGCCGACTGCGCAGCCGCATCGTCCTCGGCCGTAACAGGCGCGGCGCGTACTGCCGCCGGCAAGTGCTGGACAGGCGGGGCGGAGACCTCGGGTTCGATGCGCTGCTGCGGCAGCACGCGCTGGCGGGCCGCATCGAGAATCTCGGCTGCACTCGCGGTATCATGGAACTGTGCGGGCTGCGAGGCTGGGGGAACGGCGGGACGCTCCGGCGGGCGCGGCTGGGGCGGAGCGGCACGCAGAGGATTGTCGCGTTCGGCCGACAGTGGAGCTGTCACCGGCTCTGCCGGAAGCGGGCTCGTGACCACCGGCGGCGCAACGGCCGGCGGGGCCGATGTTTGAGCCGATGATTGGGCCGATGATTCCGGGCGCGAGCGCGGCTCTGGCGGGACCGGCGAGGAGAAAGAGGGCTCGGCGGCCGGCTCGACACGGGCAGCGACCGGCGGGCGCGGCGGAACGACCGGCGGCGTTTCCGGCCGCGCGACGGGTATCGGGCGCTGCTCGACGGGCTGCGGGCGGTTGACGCTTTCCGGTTGTGCTGTTGCCGCGGCGGGCAGGATGCGGCTTTCGATGACGATATCGCTCGGGCCGCCGATCATGATCAGGTGCTCGACGTCGTCGCGGCGCACCAGCACCAGCCGGCGGCGGGCATCGACGGCAGCGGCATCCAGCACCTGCAGGCGGGGTTGGCGGTTGCGGCCGCCGCGCACGAAAGGCGAGGGCGCCCGGCTGCGGATCACCCAGAGCACGAGGATGAGCAGGAGAAGCGCCAGACCGACGCCACCGGCTGCAAGCAGGAAACGACTGCCATAAGCTCCGACAACATCATCCAACATAGTCACTTACTCCATTTCGCATTTCGGCACATATTGACGACTTTTCCGTTCCTTAGGCAAGGGCCGCCCATGCTGTCCAGTCACGGGAGAACGCGATTTCGTGTTCAGCTGCCTGGCGCCCAGCGACCTTGCGCAGGGGCGGCCGCTTTGGGCTTCAGGGGCAGATGGCGCTGTTGCCTGTGAATTCAAGCAGTCTTGCCGGTTGCCGGTGTTTTTGCCGACGCGGCAAATTGCTAAGAAGGAAAGAGTGCCTGATTCCCGCTTTGTGTTCGTGCTACGAAGCGGGAGGGGCTTATGTGAGGAATACATGACGAAACCGCGTCAGGCCGACGATTATAACGCACCGCTTGTGGATCGTGGGGGGCGTTCTGGCACGGTTTTGCGCATTCTGCTGCTGGCGCTCGTGCTGATTGCTGCCGCCGGGGGCTTCGTCTTCTTCAAAAAGTCGCTCGACAACGAGATCGTGCTCGGCGGTCTCGGCGTGCTCGCCATGGTCGGCATCTTCTTCCTGGTGTCTTCGGTCATCGGCTTCATCGAGGTGATGCCGCAGCGCCAGTCCGACAGCCTGGCGCGCGCCTTCCTCAACAGCCATCCCGACGGGACGCTGATCACCGACGAAAAGGGCCGGATCATCTATGCCAATGCCGCCTATGGCGCGCTGACCGGCGCGCGCAAGGCGACCGAGGTGCAGACGCTGGAAACGCTGCTGTCGCGTCACCGCGAATCCAATGAAGCGCTCTACAGGCTGGTCAACGGGCTGCGCGAGGGCAAGGAAGGCCGGGAGGAATTTCGGCTGCTGCGCGCCGTCGGGCCAGGCAGCAACAGCTCCGGCGCGCATTGGTACCGGCTGAAGGCACGGCTGCTGCAGCCGGAGGAGAATAGCGGCAGGCCGCTGCAGATCTGGCAGATCACCGACATCACCACTGAGCGCGACGACCAGGAGCGCTTCTTCAAGGAATTGCAGAACGCGATCGATTATCTCGACCATGCGCCGGCCGGCTTCTTTTCCGCCGGCAGGAAGGGCGAGATCTTCTATCTGAATGCGACGCTTGCCGAGTGGCTGAGCCTCGACCTCACCAAGTTCGTGCCGGGCTCGATGACGATCGGCGACGTCGTGGCGGGCGAGGGGCTGGCGCTGATCCAGTCGGTGCAGGCCGAACCGGGTCTGAAGAAGACCGTGACGCTCGACCTCGACCTGCGCAAGACCAACGGCCAGAGCCTGCCGGTGCAGATCATCCACAGCGTCACCTCGATGCGCGATGGCGCACCCGGCGAAAGCCGGACGATTGTGCTGGCGCGTGAAAAGAGCGAGGCCGGCGGCCAGTCGGCTTCTGCCGCCGCCATGCGCTTCACCCGTTTCTTCAACAACACGCCGATGGCGATCGCCTCGGTCGACGGCGACGGGCGCATTCTGCGGACCAACGCACCGTTCCTGAAACTGTTCTCCGGCGTCGTCTCGCGCGACGATCTCGAAAAGGCGCCGCATCTCGAAACCATCGTGCAGGAGAGCGACCGGCCGCAGCTTGCCGAGGCGCTGGCGGCGGCCAAGGATCGGCAGGGCGATATCGCGCCCATCGATACCCGGACGCCGACCGACGAGGCGCGCTATTTCCGCTTCTATGTCAACGCGGTCATCGACCAGAGCGACGAGGCGCCCGAGGAGGCGGCGATCGTCTATGCCGTCGAGGTGACCGAGCAGAAGGCGCTGGAAGCGCAGATGGCGCAGACGCAGAAGATGAATGCTGTGGGCACACTCGCCGGCGGCATCGCGCATGATTTCAACAACGTGCTGACGGCGATCCTGCTGTCCTCCGACCATCTGCTGCTGCAGGCGCGGCCGGCCGATGCCAGCTTCGCCGACCTGATGGAGATCAAGCGCAACGCCAACCGCGCCGCCGTGCTGGTGCGCCAGCTGCTCGCCTTCTCGCGCAAGCAGACGATGCGGCCCTCGGTACTGAACCTCACCGATGTCGTCGGCGACCTGCGCATGCTGGTCGACCGGCTGCTCTCCGGCACCAACGTCAAGCTCGACGTGCAATATGGCCGCGACCTCTGGCCTGTCAAAACAGACCTTTCGCAGTTCGAGCAGGTGCTGATCAATCTCTGCGTCAATGCACGCGATGCGATGCCCGAGGGCGGCACGCTGACGCTGCGCACCAAAAACCTGACCGCCGCCGAGGTCTCCGCCTTCAACTATTCCTACATGCCGGCCGAGGACATGGTGCTGATCGAGGTGGCCGATAACGGCACCGGTATCGCGCCTGAGATCATGGACAAGATCTTCGAGCCCTTCTTCACCACCAAGGATGTCGGCAAAGGCACCGGCCTTGGCCTCGCCATGGTCTACGGCATCGTCAAGCAGTCGGGCGGTTATATCCAGCCGGAATCCGAAGTCGGCAAGGGCACGACCTTCCGGGTGTTCCTGCCGCGCCACATCCCTGAGCCGGCGGTCGCCGCCGAAGCAGGTTCGATCGACAGCGCCATCGCCGAGATCGGCGTGCGGCCCGAGGCGCCGGCGACACAGCAGCCGGAGGATCTGACGGGATCGGCGGTCATCCTGCTCGTCGAGGACGAGGAGGCGGTGCGCCGCGGCGGCAAGCGCATGCTGGAAACGCGCGGCTACACCGTGCACGAGGCGGGCTCGGGCGTCGAGGCGCTCAGCATCATGGAAGAACTCGACGGCAAGGTCGATATCGTCGTCTCCGACGTCGTCATGCCCGAAATGGATGGGCCGACGCTGCTGCGTGAGCTGCGCAAGACCTATCCCGACATGAAATTCATCTTCGTCTCCGGCTATGCCGAAGATGCCTTTGCCCGCAACCTGCCGCCGGATGCGAAATTCGGCTTCCTGCCGAAGCCCTTCTCGCTCAAGCAGCTCGCTGTTGTGGTGAAGGAAACGTTGGACGGGTGAGTGGGGTGCGCCCGAGAGAGGGCGTGCCACACATCGCCTCTGGCACGGTTGTGCCGTGCCAGCCCCTCTGCCCGGCAGGCAGAGGGGCTTTTTCGGCACCATCTATCTGTCACGGCCATACCGACCTACCCGTCAATCCTCATTCCGCAGCGCCACCGCAATCTCGGCGGCAAGCCGCGCATTGTTCTCCACCAACGCAATATTGGTTTTCAGGCTCTGGCCGTCCGTCAGGTCGAAGATGGTCGAGAGCAGATAGGGCGTCACAGCCTTGCCGGTGATTTCGTCGCGCTCGGCGCTATCCAGCGCCCGCTCGATATAGATTTCCATCTCCTCGCGTGGGATTTCGTCGACTTCCGGCACTGGGTTGGCGACGAGCATGCCGCCGTCGACACCGAGCTGTTCGCGCACCGTCTGGAAATTGGCGATGGCGGCCGGGCTGTTCAGCGACAGCGGGCTTGATATGCCCGAGGAGCGTGACCAGAAGGCGGGGAATTCCTCGCTCTCATAGGTGACGACAGGCACGCCGCGGGTTTCCAGCACTTCCAGCGTCTTCGGAATGTCGAGAATCGCCTTGGCGCCGGCGCAGACGACGATGACGCCGGTTCGGGCGAGCTCCTCGAGGTCGGCTGATATATCGAAGCTTTCCTCGGCGCCGCGATGTACGCCGCCGATGCCGCCTGTGGCAAAGACGCGGATGCCGGCGCGCGCTGCCGCAATCATCGTCGCCGCGACCGTGGTGGCGCCGGTGCGGCGCTCGGCGATCGCGAAGGCGAGATCGGCGCGCGACACCTTCATCACCTCGGTCGCCTTGGCGAGCTGTTCCAATTCCGCGGCTTCAAGACCGATATGCAACGTGCCATGAATGACGGCGATCGTTGCCGGCACCGCTCCCTGTTCACGGATGATCGTCTCGACGCTGCGGGCCATCTCAATATTGCCGGGATAGGGCATGCCGTGGGTGATGATCGTCGATTCCAGCGCCACCAGCGGCGCGCCGCGCTGCTTGGCGCTGGCAACCTCCTTCGAATAGGCGATCGGCAGAAGAGGGGAGATGGGCTTGGTCATGGTCTTGTCCTATGATCGACAGAACATAATGCCGAAAAGTGTGGGCGGTTTTCGGACGGCATCATGCTCAACTCTTTAATTAGTCGCTTCAATGCAGAATTCTGATCTTGGGAACAAGGGCAAGCGCCTCATTCAAAAGATCCGGCGTCAGATTTTCGTTGACGGCGTGCCGCGACTGCACGGTCAGCGTGGCGGCCGCGGTGCCGTGGCGGACGGCTTCCTCGAGCGGCAGGCCGAGCATCAAGGCGGCGAGCGTGCCGGCCGCAAGAGAATCGCCGGCACCCGTGACATCGGCGACGGTGTCGGCGATCGGCGGCTGCAGCGTCACGGCGCGGTGCCCGCAAAGCGCGACGAGTTCGCGCCGGCCGCGAGTGACGACGGCATTCCTGATGCCGATCTCGTTCAGCAATGGTGGCCAGCCGGCGGCGTCTTCCGGCTGCTCACCGGTCAGGGCGGCGGCCTCGGCCTCGTTCAGGAACAGGTAGTCGATATCTCCGATGCAGGGTTTCAGCCTGACGACCTTGGCCGGCGAGATGGCGATCGCCGCGACGGGCTTGGCCAGGGAATGCGCCTTGGCGACGATCGCGGCGAGCGTCTCTTCCGGCAGGTTGGCATCGAAGAGGATGAAATCATGGGCGTCGAAAGCTTCCCGCACCCAGCGGATGGATAGACGCCGCGGCACGAAGAAGCGGTAGAGATCCATGTCGGCCAGGGCGATCACCAGATTGCCGTCCTTCTCGATGATCGCCGTGTAGCTCGGCGTCTTGCGGTCGAGGAAGACGAAAGGCCGGTCGTCGATGCCGGCGAAATCGGCGGCTTCGCCGACCAGTTCGCCGTTGGGATCGCCGCCGCGCGGCGAGATCATCGTCACCTGAAAACCGAGCCTTGCGAGATTGCGCGCCGCATTGAAGCCGCCGCCGCCCGGTTCCTCGAACCAGGTGCCGGGATTGCTGGCGCCAGGCGCCGTCTCGCCGGAGATGCGGCCGCGCCGATCGATATGGGCACCGCCGAGAACGAGAATCTTTCTTTTCATTTCAGGCACTCTCCTGATGCCCGACGTGCGAATCGATGGGATGGGTTTTTGTGCGCGCGTGCCGGCACTTTACATCTAAGTCGTTGCTTTTCATCGATAAAACAAATACAGAACACGGGCCGTTTTACCTTTTTCTTTCAATTGTTTGATCGCCTATTGCGAGAATGGAACAAATAGGGTACAAACTCGACATTGCTTGGGCGGCTTCAATAACCTAAAGGTGGATCGGATGTCTCAGAATTCATTGCGGCTGGTAGAGGACAAATCGGTGGACAAAAGCAAGGCGCTTGAAGCGGCACTCTCACAGATAGAGCGGTCGTTCGGCAAGGGCTCGATTATGAAACTCGGCTCCAACGAGAATGTTGTCGAGATCGAGACGATCTCGACCGGCTCGCTTGGCCTCGATATCGCACTTGGCGTCGGCGGCCTGCCGAGGGGCCGCATCATCGAAATTTACGGACCGGAAAGCTCCGGTAAAACGACGCTTGCGCTGCAGACCATTGCCGAAGCGCAGAAAAAGGGCGGTATCTGCGCCTTCGTCGATGCCGAACATGCGCTCGATCCTGTCTATGCCCGCAAGCTTGGCGTCGATCTGCAGAACCTTCTGATCTCGCAGCCCGATACCGGCGAGCAGGCGCTTGAAATCACCGATACGCTGGTGCGCTCCGGCGCCGTCGACGTCCTGGTCGTCGACTCGGTCGCCGCACTGACGCCACGCGCCGAAATCGAAGGCGAGATGGGCGACAGCCTTCCCGGCCTGCAGGCGCGCCTGATGAGCCAGGCGCTGCGCAAGCTCACCGCTTCGATCTCGAAGTCGAACACCATGGTGATCTTCATCAACCAGATCCGCATGAAGATCGGCGTCATGTTCGGTTCGCCGGAAACGACGACGGGCGGCAATGCGCTGAAATTTTATGCCTCCGTACGCCTCGACATCCGCCGCATCGGCGCGGTCAAGGAGCGCGAAGAGGTGATCGGCAACCAGACCCGCGTCAAGGTCGTCAAGAACAAGATGGCGCCACCCTTCAAGCAGGTCGAGTTCGACATCATGTATGGCGAGGGCGTTTCCAAGACCGGCGAGTTGGTCGATCTCGGCGTCAAGGCCGGCATCGTCGAGAAATCGGGCGCCTGGTTCTCCTATAACAGCCAGCGTCTCGGCCAGGGTCGTGAAAACGCCAAGACCTTCCTGCGCGACAATCCGGATCTCGCCCGCGAGATCGAGCTGTCGCTGCGCCAGAATGCCGGCCTGATCGCCGACCGCTTCCTGCAGAACGGCGGACCGGATCCCGATGACGGCGATGGCGATGCCACTGCGGAAATGTAATTTTCGCGCTTGAACTCATCAGTCAGTTCCAGCCGGCCGCATTCCTGATGAGAATGCGGCCGGTTTTGTTTGTCTGCTGGACAGTGGCGGAGGCGAACGTTAAAAGCCGATGGATTTGTATTTACCTGCCTCCGGCAGCATTGAAGGGCATAGCATGAGCGGCGTGAACGATATCCGGTCGACCTTCCTCGACTATTTCAAGAAGAACGGCCATGAGATTGTTCCGTCGAGCCCGCTCGTCCCGCGCAACGACCCGACGCTGATGTTCACCAATGCCGGCATGGTGCAGTTCAAGAATGTCTTCACCGGCCTGGAAAAGCGTCCTTATTCGACGGCGACGACCTCGCAGAAGTGCGTGCGCGCCGGCGGCAAGCACAACGACCTCGACAATGTCGGCTATACCGCGCGTCACCTGACCTTCTTCGAAATGCTCGGCAACTTCTCCTTCGGCGACTATTTCAAGGAGAATGCGATCGAGCTTGCCTGGAAGCTCGTGACCGAAGGTTTTGATCTGCCGAAGCATCGCCTGCTGGTAACCGTCTATTCCGAAGACGAAGAGGCAGCGACGCTGTGGAAGAAGATCGCCGGTTTCTCCGACGACAAGATCATCCGCATTCCGACCTCCGACAATTTCTGGCAGATGGGCGATACCGGCCCCTGCGGTCCGTGCTCGGAAATCTTCATCGACCAGGGCGAGAACGTCTGGGGCGGCCCTCCGGGCTCGCCGGAGGAAGATGGCGACCGGTTCTTGGAATTCTGGAACCTCGTCTTCATGCAGTTCGAACAGACGGAGCCCGGCGTTCGCAACCCGCTGCCGCGTCCGTCGATCGACACCGGCATGGGTCTGGAGCGGATGGCCTGCATTCTGCAGGGCGTTCAGAGCGTGTTCGACACCGATCTCTTCCGGACACTGATCGGCGCCATCGAGGATACGATGGGCGTCAAGGCGGAAGGCAGCGCCAGCCACCGCGTCATCGCCGACCACCTGCGCTCCTCGGCCTTCCTGATCGCCGACGGTGTGTTGCCGTCGAATGAGGGCCGCGGTTATGTCCTGCGCCGCATCATGCGCCGCGCCATGCGCCATGCGCAGCTGCTCGGCGCCAAGGAGCCGCTGATGTACAAGCTGCTGCCGACGCTGGTGCAGCAGATGGGCCGCGCCTATCCGGAGCTGGTGCGCGCCGAGGCGCTGATCTCGGAAACGCTGAAGCTCGAGGAAAACCGCTTCCGCAAGACGCTCGAACGTGGCCTGTCGCTTCTTTCGGACGCGACGACGGATCTTTCCAAGGGCGATATGCTGGATGGCGAGACCGCCTTCAAGCTCTACGACACCTACGGCTTCCCGCTCGATCTGACGCAGGATGCATTGCGTGCCCGTGAGATCGGCGTCGACATCTCCGGCTTCACCGATGCGATGCAGCGCCAGAAGGCCGAAGCCCGCTCGCACTGGGCCGGTTCCGGCGAAAAGGCGACCGAAACCGTGTGGTTCGAGCTCAAGGAAAAACACGGCGCGACCGAATTCCTGGGCTACGACACCGAAACGGCTGAAGGCGTCGTGCAGGCGATCGTCAAGGACGGCGCGGTTTCCACCGAGGCCGGGGCCGGCGACAAGGTACAGATCGTCGTCAGCCAGACGCCGTTCTACGGCGAATCCGGCGGCCAGATGGGCGATACCGGGGTGATCTCGTCCGACCACGGCAAGATCGAGATTTCAGATACGCAGAAGAGGGGCGAAGGCCTGTTCGTGCATCTGGGTACCGTCATCGAAGGCGTGGTCAAGGATGGCGATGCTGTCGCGTTGACGGTCGATCATGCCCGCCGTTCGCGCCTGCGCGCCAATCACTCGGCAACCCACCTGTTGCATGAGGCGCTGCGCGAAGTGCTGGGCACTCATGTGGCACAGAAGGGTTCGCTGGTAGCACCCGAGCGCCTGCGTTTCGACGTTTCGCATCCGAAGCCGATGTCGGCCGAAGAGCTGAAAATCGTCGAGGATATGGCAAATGAGATCGTGCTGCAGAATTCGCCGGTCACCACGAGGCTGATGAGCGTCGACGATGCGATCGCCGAAGGTGCGATGGCGCTGTTCGGTGAGAAATACGGCGATGAAGTCCGCGTCGTGGCGATGGGCGAGGGTGTGCGCGGCGCCAAGGCCGGCAAGCCCTATTCGATCGAACTCTGCGGCGGCACGCATGTCGGAGCCACCGGCCAGATCGGCCTGATCCGCGTTCTCGGCGAAAGCGCCGTCGGCGCCGGCGTTCGCCGCATCGAGGCCGTCACCGGCGAATCGGCGCGCGAATATCTGGCCGAACAGGACGAGCGCGTGAAGACGCTTGCCGCCTCGCTGAAGGTTCAACCGTCAGACGTTCTCTCGCGCGTCGAAGCGCTGATCGACGAGCGCCGCAAGCTCGAAAAGGAACTGGCCGACGCCAAGCGCAAGCTCGCCATGGGCGGCGGGCAGGGCGGCTCGGCCGATTCCGTGCGCGAAGTCGCCGGCGTCAAGTTCCTCGGCAAGTCGATATCGGGCGTCGATCCCAAAGATCTGAAGGGGCTCGCCGATGACGGGAAGACCAGCATCGGCTCGGGCGTCGTGACGCTCATCGGCGTTTCCGAGGATGGCAAGGCAAGCGCGGTCGTTGCCGTGACGCCCGACCTCGTTGATCGCTTCAGCGCCGTTGATCTGGTGCGCGTCGCTTCTGCCGCGCTTGGCGGCAAGGGCGGCGGCGGCCGTCCGGACATGGCGCAAGCTGGCGGCCCTGATGGCGCCAAGGCCGACGAAGCCCTTGAGGCAGTTGCGTCGGCACTTGCAGGCTGACCATCAGCCTGACGGCGTTTGACATGTGGACCGGCTGCGAGATCTGGATTTCGCAGCCGGTTTTATTTTGCGCAGAAGCCTGCGGCGGTCAGTTTCGCGCTTGCAAAGCGAGGCGGCAGGCGAGCCCGGCAAAAACAGTCGCCAGCATATATTGCGGCATCTTCGGAAAGCGGCTGAGCGAGGCCAGCCGCGTGCGAATTTGGCTTCCGAGAATAATGACGGCTCCATTGACGACGAGGCCGATGCCGTTCAGCACGGTCGCAAGCACCAGCATCTGCATCGTGATCGAGCCGCTTTGCGCAGTCACGAATTGCGGAAAGAGGGCCATGACGAAGAGGGCCATTTTCGGATTGAGCAGATTGGTGGCGAGACCTGCAAAGAAGATGCGTCTGCCCGAAAGCCGTCTCAATGTCGATGCTGGCGCAAAGGCGGTGACTTCCGAGAGGATTGTCTTATAGGCCAAATAGAGAAGATAGCAGCAGCCGGCCCAGCGCACTGCTTCATAGATAGCGGGCACCGTCACGAAGAGCTGAGAGAGCCCGAAAGCGGCGGCAAGGGCGTGGCAATAGGTGCCGAGCGCGATGCCGGCATAGGTCAGAAATCCGGCGGCGCGTCCCTGGCTGACACTGCGCGAGGCGATCAGCAGCATGTCGGGACCGGGCGTGGCTGTCAGCACCAGCGCTGCGGCGGCAAAAATCATCAATGTTGAAAAATCCGGCATCAGTCATTCCTTTTGGGTTCGAGCCGGACTTCCGCCCTATGCCGGATTCGTCGAAAGCGCAAGTCAGCAGGATTTGTCAAATCGGGTTATGTTCTTCTTTGGCCGATCGATTTGCACGAGGTTTGACATGAACGGCGAAACGGCATGGGCACTTTATGAAAACCGTCTGCGACGGGTTTCGGCCTATATTCACGACCATTTGGACGAGGAGCTGGATATGGAGCGCCTTGCCGAAATCGCCTGCATGTCGAGCTATCACTGGCACAGGATCTACCGGGCGATTTACGGCGAGACGCTGGCGGCAACCGTCAAGCGGCTCAGGCTGCATCATGCGGCAGGCGAGATCGTCCGCACGGAACTTGCCGTCAGTGAAATAGCGAAGCGATCAGGCTATCCCAATCTCCAATCCTTCAATCGCATCTTCAAGTCGGTCTACGGCATGCCGCCGGCCCGCTACCGGAAAGAGGGAAGCCACACAGCCTATGAGCCCTCACCCAACGGAAAGACCAAAGCGATGTTAGACGTTACCATACGCGAGATCGGGCCGATCGAGCTGATCGGCGTTGCCCATACCGGTTCCTACATGCAGATCGACAAGGCCTTCGAGACGCTGTTCGGCACGCTTTATGCTCGCGGCCTCGCCAAGCCCGAGATGCGGATGATCGGCGTCTATCTCGATGATCCCGATATCGTGCCGTTGGAAAAGCTGCGTTCGATCGCCTGCGTCACCGGCGCTGCCGACGTGCCGGCCGATGCGCCGTTCGAGCGGCGCACGATCGACGGCGGCGATTATGCCGTGCTGCGCCACAAGGGCCCCTATGCCAATATGCCCAAGTCCTATCAATGGCTCTTTGCCGAATGGCTGCCGAAGTCCGGCCGGCAACTGAAGGACAGGCTCATGTTCGAGGAATATCTCAACAATCCGCGCGAGGTGCCGCCGACCGAGCTTCTGACGGACATTCACATGCCGCTTGTCTGACGGCGGATATCTCCGGAGCGGCGGTCGGGCCGCCGCTCCAGGTTTTACAGATTAAGCCGCCTGCATCGTCTTGCCGGCTTCGTCGTCCAGCGCATTCGCGCGCTTGTAGGCCTCACGCCCGCTGATGCGGCCGAAATAATCGACGAAGGCCTGGCGCTTCTCGATACTGCCGAAACCGAGGCCCCAGCCGATATGCGAGCCGACATAGACGTCGGCGGCGGTGAAGCGTTCGCCGGCGACGTAGGTCGAGCCGGAGACCGCCATTTCGAGCGTATTCATGACGTCGCCGAAACCGCCGCAGCCGGCCATACGTAGGCGATCCTTCGGAATTTCGAAGCCGAGCCCCTTCATCGTTACCGCCGATTCGAGCGGACCGGCGGCAAAGAACATCCAGCGGTAATAGCGGGCGCGCTCCTCCGGCGTCGGCGCCAGCGCCTTTTCGGGGAAGGTGTCGGCGAGATAGGCGCAGATCGCCGCGCATTCGGTGACGATGGTATCGCCGTGACGGATCGCCGGCACCTTGCCCATCGGATTGACCGCGAGATATTCGGGCGCCTTCATGGTTTCGCCGAAGGTCAGCAGTTCGGTGCGATAGGGCTGGCCGATCTCCTCCAGCATCCAGCGCGCGATGCGGCCGCGCGACATCGGGTTCGTGTAGAATACCAGTTCTTCCGTCATGAGATCCTCCTCGTGCTGCCGTAATTCTGCGGTCTTGCCGTTCCCCGGAATCAATAGTGCGGCGAGGCCTTTGTGCAACCCCAGCCGCTTAAAGCGCCTTTCGGTACTGGATGAAACCCGAGCGCTCGGCGATCCTGTCATAGAGCCGCCGCGCCGTTGCATTGGTTTCATGCGTCATCCAATAGAGCCGGCCTGCGCCGTTTTTGCGGGCGAGGTCGGCGACGGCGTCGATCAGTGCGGCGCCGGTGCCGAGCCCGCGTTGGGTGTTTTCGACATAGAGATCCTGCAGATAGCAGGTCCATTGCGGCAGCCAGCAGGAGCGGTGAAAGATGGCATGGACGATGCCGACGAGACGGCCATCTTCATCAAAGGCGCCGAGCGCGTGCATCGGTTCGTCAGGATCGTGGAAGCGAGCCCAGGTGAGATCGGTGGTTTCGGGCGGAATGACCACCTCATAGAAGCGCTGATAGGCTTCCCATAAGGGTTCCCATGCGGCGCGGTCGGCGGGTTCAAGCGGTCGCAGGATGGCCGTCATCGGTTCATTCGCCAATTGAAAACGGCGGGGAAATCCCCGCCGTTTCGATCTTATCTCGGAAAGGCCGGCTTACGCCATGGCCTTCTGGAGGTTCTGGTCGATCTTGTCGAGGAAGGCGGTGGTGGACAGCCACGGCTGGTCGGGGCCGATCAAGAGCGCCAGATCCTTGGTCATGAAACCGGATTCGACGGTATCGACGCAGACCTTTTCGAGCGTTGCGGCAAAGCGGGCAAGCTCCGCATTGTCGTCGAGCTTGGCGCGATGCGCCAGACCACGGGTCCAGGCAAAGATCGAGGCGATCGAGTTCGTCGAGGTTTCCTGGCCCTTCTGGTGCTGGCGATAGTGGCGGGTGACGGTGCCGTGAGCGGCTTCGGCTTCGACCGTCTTGCCATCGGGGGTCAGCAGCACCGAGGTCATCAGGCCGAGCGAACCGAAGCCCTGGGCGACGGTGTCGGACTGGACGTCGCCGTCATAGTTCTTGCAGGCCCAGACGTAGCCACCGGACCACTTCAGCGCCGAGGCGACCATGTCGTCGATCAGGCGGTGTTCGTAGGTGATGCCGGCTTCCTTGAACTGATCCTTGAACTCGGTCTCGAAGACTTCCTCGAAGATGTCCTTGAAGCGGCCGTCATAGGCCTTGAGAATGGTGTTCTTGGTGGAGAGATAGACCGGCCACTTGCGCATCAGCCCGTACATCATCGAGGCGCGGGCGAATTCGCGGATCGATTCGTCGAGATTGTACATGGCCATGGCGACGCCGGCGCCCGGTGCGTTGAACACTTCCTTCTCGATGACGGTGCCGTCCTCGCCGACGAACTTGATCGTCAGCTTGCCCTTGCCGGGGAATTTGAAGTCGGTGGCGCGGTACTGGTCGCCGAAAGCGTGGCGGCCGACGACGATCGGCTGCGTCCAGCCGGGAACCAGGCGCGGCACGTTGCGGCAAATGATCGGCTCGCGGAAGATGACGCCGCCGAGGATGTTGCGGATCGTGCCGTTCGGGCTCTTCCACATTTCCTTGAGGTTGAATTCCTTGACGCGGGCTTCATCCGGCGTGATCGTCGCGCACTTGATGCCGACGCCGTACTTCTTGATGGCATTGGCGGCATCGACGGTCACCTGGTCATTGGTGGCGTCGCGGTTTTCGACGGACAGGTCGAAATAGTCGATGTCGAGATCGAGATACGGATGGATCAGCTTGTCCTTGATGAGCTGCCAGATGATGCGCGTCATTTCATCGCCGTCGAGATCGGCGACGGGATTGGCGACCTTGATCTTGTTCATGTATCTGCCTCGTTCGAGCTTGAAGGGGGACGGGGTCCCGGGTGGGTGACGTGATGAGGAGCGCTATAGCATTGTGAACCGGGAACGCAAAGCTGCAACGGGTTCTGCAATGCGTTTTTGCTGCATTGCCAAGTGCCGGAATTCGGCTAGTGTCCGCCTTGATTTGCCGCCCCTCGGATATTCGACCATGAAGACAATCGCCGTTGTTATCGCAAGCCTTATCGCCTTTTCCGGCATCGGCCATGCCGCCGATGTCACCGCCCCCGTGAAGGAGATCATGGACGCGACCAAGAGCAACTGGGCGGACAATAACAGCGACTGGACCGACATCTTCGACGCAAGCCGGCTCGACCATCTTTACAGCCGCGATTTCGTCGCGAGATACCAGGCGGCGGCGCAATTTCCCGCGGTCGACGACGACGGCATATCGCCGTTCGACTACGACGTCATCGTCAACGGCCAGGATGCCTGCCCGCTGCAGGATCTGACGATGGCGGCAACACCTGTGGTCAACGGGACGGCCGAGGTGACTGTGCGCTTCCAGAAATCCGCCTGCTCCGATGCGCCCGATGCCAAGGACTATACGACCGTTCGTTTCGAAGTGGTCGAAGAAGACGGCAAGCCAGTGATCGACGATATCGTCACCGAGAATATCGAAACGCAGGCCCGTGATTCCCTGAAGGCGACGATGGCGCTGATTGCCAAGGGCCAATAGACGCGCCACATTCGATCGATGCCGAAGGATTCGAGCCCGGCGAATGTTCCGATCGTTGCCGTGGTTTGATTTCCGCTCTTGCGGCGGTATCTGTCGATCCTTCTGCGGCATGAGGGGCTTTGCATTTGTTTTCCGGTTTTCAGTTCCGCGACTGGCTGCTTGCCAATGATCCGGCGCTTTCGCGCCTGCGCATGGCCTCGCGGGTAACGCTGACGATCATCTTCTCATTTTTAATCCTTCTCGCCATCCATATGTTCATCCTGCCGTTGCCGACGGCGGCTTTCGGCCTCGGCATCGTGCTGTCGATCGAGGGTGGGGTGGCCGTTCGCGACAAGGGCAATACGCGCCAGCTGGTGACGCGGCTCTTCGGTTGCGTCGCAAGCCTTGGCGTCGTCGCCATCGCGGCGGGCCTCGAGGATCGCCGTTTATTCTCCGACCTCGTCTTCCTGGTGGTGATCGCGCTCGCATCGGCCGGGCGGGTGTTCGGGCCGCGCGGTTTTGCGATCGGCATGTTCGCCTTCACCTCCTATTTCATGGGCGCCTATTTCCGGCCTCCGCTGGCCGAGCTGCCTGATGTGGCGATCGGCCCCGTCGTCTCCGTGCTCGTCGGCCATCTGGTGAGAGCCGTATTGTTGCCGGACGACTGGCGGCGCGACCTGCTCCGCTCGCTCGAAAGTGTGCGCGGCCGGATCAACCAGATCCTCTTCAAGCTCGCCGCCCTCGCCGTCGGCGCCGAGATCGGTGAAGCCGACCGGCAGGAACTGCGCCAGTTGGAAGACCGGCTGAAGGAAGTGGTGCTGATGGCCGAAACCTTCATCCCGCGCCCGTCCGGCGGCGTTTTCGATGCCACCGCCGATCCGGCCGCAGAATTGGCGATCCGGCTCTTCGATGCGCATCTGGCCGCCGAGAGCGCAATCGTGCGGAGTTTCCAGAGCCCGCCGCCTTTTGCGCTCATCCATGCCGTAATCGAGGCCGATAGCACGGAACTTGCAAGATTTGCGGAGATGGCCGAAGCCATCAAGGACCAGCCGCAAGGCGAAACCGTGCGGGCGCTGCTCTGGCTCGGCGAGGCGCGGCAGCAGTTGACACAGGCGATCGGCGAGGGGCAGACCTCGGGATTCTCCGGCATCGACGCCGTCAAGGATACTGTGCTGCCTGAGAAGATCGACTTTTCCTTTGCCAATCCCCTGCTTCGCTCGGCGCTGCAGATCACGCTCGCCTCAGCGCTTGCCATGGCTTTTGGCCTGGCTCTCTCGCGCGAGCGCTGGTTCTGGGCGGTGCTTGCCGCCTTCCTCGTTTTCACCAACACCAATTCGCGCGGCGATACGGCGATGAAAGCGCTGTCGCGTTCGCTCGGCACCGTGTTCGGGATCGCCATCGGGCTTGTGCTGGCGACGCTGATTTCGGGCGAGCCTGATATCGCCATTCCGATCGCCGCCGTCTGCATCTTTCTGGCCTTCTATTTCCTGCAGGTTTCCTATGCGACGATGACCTTCTTCATCTCGATCGTGCTCTGCCTGGTCTACGGCATGACCGGCGTGCTGACGCTCGATCTGTTGAAGCTGCGCATCGGCGAGACCATGATCGGGGCGGCGGCGGGAACGGCGGTCGCCTTCATCGTCTTCCCCACGCGCACGCGCGGGGCGCTCGATGCCGCACTTGCCCGTTGGTTCCAGGCGTTGCGCGAGCTGCTTGGCGCGATCGGCGAGGGCAAGAGCGGTTTCGACCTGATCCGGTTGTCGCAGAAGATCGATGGCTGCTACCGCGACGTGACGGTGGCGGCGCGGCCCCTCGGCTCGTCCTGGTCGGTGGTGACGCGCCCGGGCCAGATCCGCCAGACGCTGGCGATCTTCCTCTCCTGCACCTATTGGGCGCGTATCCTGGCGAAGAGTTATGACGCGCCGGCCGCTGACGACAATCTGAAGACGCTGATCGCGGCGGATCTGGCGCTGATCGACAATGCGGCCCGGCGCGGCTCGAGCTGTTTCCTCATCAAGCGCAAGGCGTCGCGGACAACTGGCCGGCACCTGCCGCTATCGCGCGAGGGCGCGAAACTTGGGCTCGAAATGATCGGTTCGGCGCTGGAAAGACTCTATCCCCCTGCAGACGTCTTGCCGTTTGCAGCGGGCGAGGCTATTGC
Organism: Rhizobium anhuiense bv. trifolii; assembly: GCF_024346605.1. Lineage (NCBI taxonomy): Bacteria > Pseudomonadati > Pseudomonadota > Alphaproteobacteria > Hyphomicrobiales > Rhizobiaceae > Rhizobium > Rhizobium anhuiense. The sequence continues at coordinate 2,706,267 of NZ_CP098803.1, read as the reverse complement.
GCGCTCGAAACAGGGATAGGACCATGGCAGGTACGAACAGCGAGCGTCAACTTCTGGCCGAAGGCCCGGCCATCATTCTGGTCGAGCCGCAGATGGGCGAGAATATCGGCATGGTGGCGCGCGCCATGGCGAATTTCGGCCTTGCCGAACTGCGCCTGGTCAATCCGCGCGATGGCTGGCCGAACGAAAAGGCGCTGGCGACCGCTTCCAAAGCCGATCACGTGATCGAGGCGACCAAGGTCTACGACACGCTGGAGCAGGCGGTTGCCGATCTTAATTTTGTCTATGCGACGACGGCGCGCGAGCGCGACGGCTACAAGCCGGTGCGCTCGCCCGTCATCGCCGCCGAGACACTTCGGGCGAGGTTCCGCGCCGGCGAGGGCACCGGCATCCTCTTCGGGCGCGAGCGCTGGGGGCTGACCAACGAGGAGGTGGCGCTTGCCGACGAAATCGTCACCTTTCCCGTCAATCCCGCCTTTGCCTCGCTGAACATTGCCCAGGCCGTGCTGCTGATGTCCTATGAATGGATGAAATCCGGCATGGAGGATCTCGGCGCCGTTCCGTTCCAGGCGATGGGGCAGACGCCTTCGACCAAGGAACAGCTTTTCGGCCTGTTCGACCAGCTGGAAGAGGCGCTCGATGCCCGCGGTTATTTCCATCCTGCCGGGAAAAAGCCGAAAATGGTCGACAATCTGCGCGCTGTCTTATCCCGCCGGGCTTTCACGGAGCAGGAAATCAGCGTGTTGCGCGGCGTCATCTCCTCCCTCGACCGCTTCTCGCGCAAGAGCCCGCGCGGAGGCCGGTTCCCGCCAGCGGCCAAGGAAACACCGCCCGATGACAGCGACGACGCGTGAGCTGAAACCTATTCTTCTCTTCGATTCCGGCATCGGCGGGCTGACCGTCTTGCGCGAGGCGCGCGTGCTGATGCCGGAACGCGGCTTCATCTATGTCGCCGACGATGCCGGCTTTCCCTATGGCGGCTGGGAGGAGCAGGCCCTGAAGGAGCGGATCATCGGACTTTTCGGCAAACTGTTGGCGGATCACGATCCCGAAGTCTGCATCATCGCCTGCAACACAGCCTTCACGCTTGTTGGTGCCGATCTGCGCGCCGCCTTTCCGCAGATGACCTTCGTCGGCACCGTGCCGGCAATCAAGCCGGCGGCGGAGCGCACGCGGTCCGGCCTGGTCTCGGTGCTCGCCACTCCCGGCACGGTGAAGCGAGCCTATACGCGCGACCTCATCCAGTCCTTCGCCCAGCAATGCCACGTCCGCCTCGTCGGCTCGGAGAACCTTGCGCGCATGGCGGAGGCTTATATTCGTGGTGACGCCGTCTCCGACGAGGCCGTGCTTGGCGAAATCGACCAATGCTTCGTCGAGAAGGACGGTCGGAAAACCGATATCGTCGTGCTCGCCTGCACACATTATCCTTTCATGGCCAATCTCTTCCGCCGGCTTGCGCCCTGGCCGGTCGACTGGCTCGACCCCGCCGAGGCGATCGCGCGCCGCGCCCGCACGCTGGTGCCGCTGGTCGCCGATGCCGTACACCCGGACAATTTCGACTTCGCGGTCTTCACCTCCGGCCAACAGGATTTCGCCACGCGGCGGCTGATGCAGGGCTTCGGCTTGCGGGCGTAGCGCGGCGACGGGATGTAGGATCGCGGCGATGGATCCTCTTCTCGGGTGAGCCCGGAATTGTCCTGTGGGTTGGCGAAATCCGGTCCTGAAAGATAGCGCATTCTTTGATAGACGGGGCGATGCCGTTTCGGAAGAATGGCGCTTCGTTCATGTGAGTCTCTTCGCCGCGAGGATCAGCATTGCAGGTTGGCATCGATATGGGATTGGCGTCCGGCAGCCCGGCGACGCTCGATATCGAGGAGCTGCTGGCGACCCGTCTGCTCGTGCAGGGCAATTCCGGATCGGGCAAGTCGCATCTGTTGCGCCGCCTGCTCGAGCAATCGGCGCAATGGGTGCAGCAGGTCATCATCGATCCCGAGGGTGATTTCGTCACGCTCAGCAACAGGTTCGGCCATGTCGTCGTCGACGGTGAACGGACCGAGGCGGAATTGGCGGGCATTGCCAACCGTATCCGTCAGCATCGCGTTTCCTGTGTGCTGACGCTCGAAGGCCTCGATATCGAGCAGCAGATGCGCGCTGCCGCCGCCTTCCTCAATGGCATGTTCGATGCCGATCGCGAATATTGGTATCCGGTTCTCGTCGTCGTCGATGAGGCGCAGATGTTTGCGCCGTCGGTCGGCGGCGATGTCTCGGAAGATGCGCGCAAGATGTCACTTGGCGCGATGACCAACCTGATGTGCCGCGGACGCAAGCGTGGTCTTGCCGGCGTGATCGCGACGCAGCGGCTGGCCAAGCTCGCCAAGAACGTCGCCGCCGAGGCCTCGAACTTCCTGATGGGCCGCACCTTCCTCGATATCGACATGGCGCGCGCCGCCGACCTGCTTGGTATGGATCGGCGCCAGGCCGAGATGTTCCGCGACCTGAAGCGTGGCAATTTCGTCGCTCTCGGACCGGCGCTGTCGCGCCGGCCGCTGCCGATCCAGATCGGCGCGGTGGAGACTTCGGCGCGCTCGTCCAGCCCGAAGCTGATGCCGCTGCCGGATGCGCCTCAGGATGTCGAGGACCTGATCTTCACGCCCGATCCGGAAGAATTCCAGCGCCCGCCCATGCGCCGCGCTGCGCCGGCGCCGCGGCCGACGACCGACATTCTCGCCGAACTCTCGCGCTCGACGCCGGCAGCCTCGGCCGCACCTGCCGAGGCGAGGGCGAGCCAGGTGGAGGTCTCTGCCGAGGAGCGGGAGGAGCGCCTTGCTGGCGTGCTTGCCGAAATCCTCGACGATCCCACCTCCGGTTTCCGCACCGATTCGGTGCTTTACCAGGATTTTCTCGTGCGGCTGCGCATGCGCCGTGTGCCGGGACCACCGATCGCCCTGCCGGATTTCCGTCGGCGCGTGGCGATCTCGCGCTCGGGCGTTGATGCGGAAACGGCCGCGAGCGATGCCTGGGCAACGGCGCTGTCGCTGTCGTCAGGCGTCACCGACGATTTGCAGGGTGTCTTCCTGATGCTCGCCAAGGCGGCCGTCTGCGGCGAACCGTGCCCGTCGGACGCCCGGATCGCCCGCGCCTACGGCACCCATTCCGCCCGCCGCGCCCGCCGCCTGCTTGGCTATTTCGAGGAGCAGGGCATCGTCGTCGTGCACACGGATTTCTCTGGCAAGCGCATCGTCGCTTTTCCGGATATGAACTGCCAGACCGCACCTGGCGACGCCAACGCGCTTGATACAGGCGGCGACCAGCCGTTGGCGGCAGAATAGTGGCGCGTTCAGGCTGTGCCGCTGTTGACATTTTCATGACGGCCCTCTAAAGACCGCCGCAAGCACCGGGCAGCAATGCCCGGTGTTTCATTTGACATGTCCCGTGGATCGTTTCTGTTCGCTAACCGAAACATCCTGTCAGATCTCGGCAGAGATCAGAGGAGGGCGTGTTTCCTTCGTGCGGTTTGGTAACAAATCGTCATAAACCTTTGAAAGGAAATACGATGAGCAAGCGCGAATCGTCCAAGTACAAAATTGACCGCCGTATGGGCGAAAATATCTGGGGCCGTCCGAAGTCCCCGGTGAACCGCCGCGAATACGGCCCGGGCCAGCACGGCCAGCGCCGCAAGGGCAAGCTTTCGGACTTCGGTGTGCAGCTGCGCGCCAAGCAGAAGCTCAAGGGCTACTACGGCGACCTGCGCGAAAAGCAGTTCCGCGCGATCTTCGCCGAAGCTGACCGCCGCAAGGGCGACACCTCTGAAAACCTGATCGGCCTGTTGGAATCGCGTCTGGACGCCATCGTCTATCGCGCCAAGTTCGTTCCGACGGTCTTTGCTGCCCGTCAGTTCGTCAACCATGGCCACGTCACCGTCAACGGCGTTCGCGTCAACATCGGTTCCTACCGTTGCAAGGCCGGCGACGTCATCGAAGTTCGCGAAAAATCGAAGCAGCTGGTGACCGTTCTGGAAGCCGTCAGCCTCGCAGAGCGCGACGTTCCTGACTATATCGAAGTCGATCACAACAAGATGGTCGCAACCTTCGGCCGCGTTCCGACGCTCAGCGACGTTCCGTTCCCGGTCGTCATGGAACCGCACCTGGTCGTCGAATTCTATTCGCGTTAATGCCTTCGTCTCGCAGTCGAAACCGATTGCGGGACAACAGCATGCGCCGATATATGGAAAGCCGCTCTTTCGAGCGGCTTTTTTGCGATCTGGAGAGAAGCGATGGCAGATTTGCAGGCGACCCTCGATAGCATCTACGCCGATATCCAGCCGCGGATCGGCGAGGGCAAGGTCGCGGACTATATTCCCGAGCTCGCCAAGGTCGATCCGAAGCAGTTCGGCATGGCGATCGTCACTGTCGACGGTAAGGTTTACCGTGTCGGCGATGCCGATACTGCCTTTTCGATCCAGAGCATATCGAAGGTGTTCATGCTGACGCTGGCGCTCGGCAAGGTCGGCGAGGGGCTGTGGAAGCGGGTTGGGCGCGAACCCTCCGGATCGGCTTTCAACTCGATCGTCCAGCTCGAGCACGAGAGCGGCATCCCGCGCAATCCCTTCATCAATGCCGGCGCGATTGCCGTCAGCGACGTCGTCATGGCCGGTCATGCGCCGCGCGAGGCAATCGGCGAGCTGCTGCGCTTCGTGCGTTATCTCGCCGATGACGAGTCGATCACCATCGACGACAAGGTGGCTCGTTCGGAGACGCAGACGGGCTACCGCAATTTCGCGCTCGCCAACTTCATGCGCGCCTATCGCAATCTCGACCATCCCGTCGACCACGTGCTCGGCGTTTATTTCCATCAATGCGCGCTGTCGATGACTTGTGAGCAGCTCGCCCGCGCCGGGCTGTTCCTGGCGGCGCGCGGCAGCAATCCGACGACCGGCCATTCGGTGGTCTCGCCGAAGCGGGCGCGGCGCATCAATGCGCTGATGCTGACCTGCGGACATTACGACGGCTCTGGTGATTTCGCCTATCATGTCGGCCTGCCCGGCAAGAGCGGCGTCGGCGGCGGCATCTTCGCGGTGGCGCCCGGTATCGCCTCGATCGCGGTGTGGTCGCCGGGGCTGAACAAGGTCGGTAATTCGCAGCTCGGCGCCGCGGCGTTGGAAATGCTTGCAGCCCGCACCGGCTGGTCGGTTTTCGGCGATTGATGCTGTGTTGCCAGGCGGCTTTCTGCTAGAGCAAGTGTGGAATTTTTGTGGGACGAAGCAATGAATATCGCAGCCAATTTCGCTGATGATTTGGAAACCGGCGAGGCCGACACCAGCGGCCATGCGCTGTTTGCCGATGCGCCGCGTTCCGTCTCCTTCAACAAGCTGCGCAAGCGGCTGCTGCGGCAGGTGCGCCAGGCCTTCGACGATTTCGACATGTTGAAGGGCCAGAAGCGCTGGCTGGTCGGTCTTTCCGGCGGCAAGGATTCCTACGGGCTGCTGGCCTTGCTGCTCGATCTCAAATGGCGCGGCCTGCTGCCGGTGGAACTCATCGCCTGCAATCTCGACCAGGGACAGCCGAATTTCCCGAAGCACGTGCTGCCGGATTATCTGAAAAAGATCGGCGTCCAGCACCGGATCGAGTATCGCGATACCTATTCGATCGTGAAGGAGAAGGTGCCGGAAGGCGCCACCTACTGCTCACTCTGTTCGCGGCTGCGGCGCGGCAATCTCTACCGCGTCGCGCGGGAAGAGGGCTGCGATGCGCTGGTGCTCGGTCACCACCGCGAAGACATTCTCGAAACCTTCTTCATGAATTTCTTCCATGGCGGGCGGCTCGCCTCGATGCCGGCCAAGCTTCTGAACGACGAGGGCGACCTGATGGTGCTCCGGCCGCTTGCCTATGCTGCCGAGGAAGACCTCGCGAAATTCGCTGTCGCGATGCAGTTTCCGATCATCCCCTGCGATCTGTGCGGCTCGCAGGACGGGCTGCAGCGCAATGCGATGAAGGATATGCTCGCCGATATCGAACAGCGCATGCCGGGACGCAAGGACACGATGCTGCGGGCGCTTTCGCATGTGAACCCTTCACATCTGCTCGATCCGAAACTCTTCGACTTTTCCACCCTTGCTGTCACCGACCCGTCATGAATGGCCGGCTAAGCAGGCGGCTCATGTATGACGGACAGGATTTCGCATGACTATTTCTGACAAGGACATTCTCTTTCTCGGTGATTGCATCCGGGAGGCGGCGCGTGCCGAGATCATGCCGCGTTTCCGCAATCTCGCCGATGCCGATGTTTCGGAAAAGACTTCGGCAATCGATCTGGTGACACAGGCGGATCTGCATGCCGAACACAGGATCACCGCGGCGCTAAGGGAGCGCTTTCCTCAAGCACTCATCGTTGGCGAAGAGGCTTATGATGCCGATCGGTCCGTCGTGCCGGCCCTTGCCGATGCCGAGCTTGCCTTCGTCATCGACCCTGTCGACGGGACGTTCAATTTCGCCGCCGGGCTTCCCGTCTTCGGGACGATGCTGGCGGTGACTGCCAGGGGCGAAACGGTCGCCGGCATCATTCACGATCCCGTTCTCGGCGATACCGTGACGGCGATCAAGGGTGCCGGCACGTTGCTGACACGCCGGGACGGGCAGTCGACAAAGCTGAAGGTGGCCGAGCCTGCTAGCCTGAGCCAGATGGTCGGCGGCCTCTCATGGGGCCACATGGACGACCCGGATCGCGCGCGCATCTGCGCCAACATGGCGAAGATCCGGATGACCTTCTCCTTCAATTGCTCGGCCTACGAATATTGGATGGTCGCTTCCGGCAAGATGCACTTCATCGGCCATGCGAAGCTGATGCCCTGGGACCACCTGGCCGGCGTGCTCGCGCATCAGGAGGCCGGCGGCCATACGGCGAAATTCGACGGCACGCCCTATCGCCCCGGCGAGACGACGGGCGGCATCATCTCCGCACCCGATCGGGAAAGCTGGCAGCTGATCCGACGTGAGATCGTCGGCATTTGATGTGAGGCCCTTCCCGAAAGGCCGGACCGAAAGGATTTGACATGACTTCGACCGTTGACGTGACCGTTCTTGCCGATCTGCTGCGCCGCGCGGCGAAGGCGGAGATCCTGCCGCGCTTCCGCCGGCTCGGCCAGGGCGACGTGCGCGCGAAGAGCGAGGCGACCGATCTCGTCACCGAGGCGGATGAACAGGCCGAGCGGATGATCAAGGCGGAAGCTCAGCGGCTCTGGCCGAGTGCGCTGTTCCTCGGCGAGGAATCGGTCGCGGCCGAGCCTGATTTGCTCTACGGGCTCGAAGATGCCGATCTCGCCATCGTCGTCGATCCGGTCGACGGTACGTTCAACTTCGCCTCCGGTATTCCGGCTTTCGGCGTCATGGCCTCTGTCGTCTCGGCCGGCGAGACGGTTGCCGGTATCATCTACGATCCGATGGGCGACGACTGGGTGATGGCGGAAAAAGGCGGCGGCGCCTGGCTGCGCCGGCCGGATGGCGAAGCGCAGCGGCTCGCGGTTGCAGACCCGGTTGCGCTCGACCAGATGGTCGGCATGGCCTCGACCGGCTACCTGCCGCAGGAGAAGCGGGCGGAGATTCTCGGCAATCTGGCCAAGGTGCGTTTCCTCACCAATTACCGCTGTGCGGCCCAAGAATACCGCACCTTTGCCGGCGGCCATGTGCATTACCTGATGTACAACAAGCTGATGCCCTGGGATCATCTTGCCGGCACGCTGATCTCGCAGGAGGCCGGTGCCTATGCGGCGCGCTTCGACGGCTCGCCCTACCAGCCGCATCACCTCGACGGCGGTCTGCTGATTGCGCCCGACAAGGCCTCGTGGAACGTGCTACGGCGTGAGGTTTTCACGGTCTGAAAAGCGGTCCGACTGCCGCCTGTTATCCGTAGAACTTTTCCATGAGAAAGTTTTCCAGGCTTTGCCCACGTTTCTCGACGATTTGCTTCGTTATGACGCGGAAGCCTTTTCGCGCAAAAAACGGCCGGGCAGTTCGGCTGGCTTCGGTATAAATTCGGCTGAACCCCAGTTTCAGAGCTTCGTCCTCGATCCTGCTCAACAGCCGGCTTGCTATTCCAAGCCCTTGAAATTCGGGATGCACAAACATCATGTCCAGGCACCCGTCGCCGGTCAGGTCGGAAAACCCAACAGGCTGTCCGTCAAATTCTGCGATCCAGGCAGGCCTGCTTTTCCTTCGCTCTGCCCATAGTCCGCGATCTTCCACCTTCGCCCAAGCCTGGATCTGAGCGGGTGAGTAGTCTTTCGACGAGACCTCTCGAATCGCACGCAGAAAAATTTCAATCGTCGCGTCCACGTCGCCGGGCGCGTAAGACCTGATCAGAATTCGGTCGTCCATAGAGGATGCCTTCGCGCACTGCCGCACCAATCCGATGGCTTGAACCATCGATCAAATGACTACTGCTATCCTGTTATAGGGCAGCGAGAATGTACTCCCACGCCAGTCGTCCCAATTTGGCATCGGCTGTCTCACTTCCACCGTGAGCACGCAGCGATGATCGGGGAGTCGTTTCCCCCGGCAGCAAAATGCGATGGCCCGCATCTTCTCCCAACACAAGCTGGGTGAATAGGCCCGAAGCTGCGCGCCGGCGAACAATTGCTGCGGCAAATTCGTCTGACGGCCAAAGCGCATCATCGCCTCCTGCCACAAGCAGAATTTCGGCAGTTGTTTTCTCCAAAGGGATAGTTGCTGGCTCGATCTCAGACTCGTGCACTTGAAGACATCGTTCGAACAGGCCCCGGTAGGCAACGAGCCCGTCTCGGTATTCCTGCACCCATTCAGGGTCGGACGATACAAAGGGAAGCGGTGTCCCTCGCAACGTCCAGGATGAGCGTTCCGGCCAGCTGATGCCGTCAAGCCCCGGACCAATATTTCCCCATACGACCGAAGAAGGGCTCATTGCGATGACGGCGCTGATGCGTGGATCATATACCGCCGTGAGCAGCGCGGCTTCGGCGCCTTTCGATGTCCCCACCAAGACGATACGTCTGCAGCCGAGCTCCATCAAATAATCGGTGGCGGCGAAGAAGATTTCCAGCGGCACCTCGCAAATACCTGGCACCTGGCCTTCGCCGCCGAACCACCGAAGCGCGATTACCGTTGCCCCTTGGCTGGCAAACAACCTGGCACGGGCCACATCGACCCGACCACTGGAGCCGCCGAGTACCACAACGCCAGTGGCGGTATTTGTTTTGGCTTGAAATATCCCACCCTGCAATGGCGGGGGGAGATGTTGATATTCTACATCCAAAACTGAGCTCCTTGTTCCAAGGGCATCCAGATTTAGGAACGTGCCGAGTTTGTTATTTAAATGCAATGCCGCCGGGACCGAACCACCCAGCAGCTCGCACTTCAAAAGTGGGCCGCACCCGGATCGAGCTGCGGGCTGTCGCCGGGGTGGGTGAAGAGCTTGCCGTTCTCCGCCCAAAGGGTGGCTGCGATCGTCACCGCGCCGAAGAGCGCGAAGCCGCCGAAGAGCGGCTGCACCGTGCCGTTGAACATCTGACCGACCAGGCCGCCGAGGATGGCGCCGAAGGTCGTCGAGACGAAACCGGTGATGGCGGTGGCCGTGCCCGCGAGATTGCCCATCGGCTCGAGGCTGATGGCGGTGAAATTAGTGGCGATCAGGGCAAACATCATCAGCACGATGGTGAAGATGCCGTAGGCGATGGCGAAATCCGGCTTGCCGGCCAGCGAATAGAAGAAGCCGACAGCCGACAGTGCCGTGAAAATCAGCAGGGCGGCGTGCGAGATGCGGCGCATGCCGAATTTGCGCACGAAGAAGCCGTTGGCGAAATTGGCGACGGCGATGCCGCCTGCGGTGGCCGCAAAGGCGATCGGCAACCAGTCGCCAAGGCCATAGACTTCACCGAAGACCTGCTGCACCGAGATCACATAGGCGCTGATGACGCCGGTGAACATGGTGAGGCCGATCATGTAGCCGCAGGTGATACGGTTCGTGAGCACGGTCTTGAAGCCATCCCCGACAGAGGCAACCGACAGCGGCAGCCGCTCTTCCGGCGGCAGCGATTCCTTCAACCGCAGAAGAGCCCAGACGAACAGGATGGCGGCGATGATGCCGAGCAGGATGAAGATCCAGTGCCAGTTGGCATAGAGGATGATGAGCTGGCCGACGGAAGGCGCAACGATCGGCACGATCATGAAGACGATCATGACATAAGACATGACGCGCGCCATTTCGCGGCCGCCGAAGCAGTCGCGGACGATGGCCATGGTGGTGATGCGCACGGCCGCACCGCCGATGCCCTGGACGAAACGCATGACGAGCAGCATTTCGAAACTGCCGGTCGCTGCGGCGGCAAACATTCCGACAATATAGCAGGCCAGGCCGCCGAGCAGGATGTTGCGGCGGCCGAACGTATCCGAAAGGCTGCCGAAGAATATCTGTGAGACGCCGAAGCCTAAGAAGAACACGCCGATGATCAGCTGCGCGTCGTTGGTATTGGTGACGCCGAGGGAATGGCCGATATTGGGCAATGCCGGCAGCATGCTGTCGATCGCCATGGCGACGCTGGCGGTCATGATGGCGATGGTGACGACGAATTCGCCAAAGCCCATGCCGATGCGGCGAGAGCCTTGGTTTTCCTGGTGCGGTTTATGCGGCGGCGTCATGTGGTGAAATCCCGGATGCGAATGAGGCCGGCCGTTCAGACGGCTGGGTTCTGCGATTGGAAGAGGCGGCCCTTCTCGGCGATCAGCACGAAGACCAGGCCGACGATCGACACGGCGAAATAACCGGCGACCATCGGCAGTGCCGTGCCGTCGAAGGCCTGGCCGATGCCGGCGCCGATGATGGCGCCGCCGACCGTGCTCATGAAGCCGAGGACGGAGGAGGCGGTGCCGGCGACGTGGCCGAGCGGTTCCATGGCGAGCGAATTGAAGTTCGAGCCGATCCAGCCAAACTGGAACATGGCAAGGCCGAAGAAGGAGATGAACAGGGCAAACGGCATCGGCTCGGTGCTGGCCATCTGGACGATCAGCCAGATGGTGTTGATGGCAATGAAGCCGAGCAGCGAGCCGTGCGACAGGCGGCGCATGCCGAGCTTGCCGACGAAGCGGGAATTGAAGAAGGACGACAAAGACATGAAGATCGCCACGCCGGCGAAGGCGAAGGGGAAATAGACGCCGAGATCGTAGATGCCGACATAGACCTGCTGGGCGGAATTGATGAAGCCGAACAGCGCGCCGAAGATGAAGGTGCTGGCGATGGTGTAGCAGAGCGCCACGCGATTGGTCAGCACCAGCTTGAAGGCTCCGAAGACCGAGCGGGCGGTAAAGGGGCGGACATTGCCGGGATGCAGGGTTTCCGGCAGACGGAGATAGGCCCAGACGGCGATAGCAATCGCCATCGCGGCGATGAACAGGAAGATCAGGTGCCAGTTACCGAAGAACATGACGATCTGACCGGTGCCGGGCGCAATCACTGGCACGATCATGAAAACCATCATGATCAGCGACATGACTTCGGCCATCTGCCGGCCGCCATAGATATCGCGAACGATGGAGACGGTGATGACGCGGGTTGCGGCGGAGCCGACGCCCTGGATGAAGCGCAGGGCGAGCAAGCCAGCAAAGGACGGAACGAAGACGATACTGATGGCGGACAGGATATAGATGACGAGGCCGATTAGAAGCGGCGTGCGGCGGCCGAAACGGTCGGAGAGCGGACCGTAAAACAACTGGGCGCAGCCGAAGCCGAGCAGGTAGGTGGAGACGACGAACTGACGATGATTTTCGCTCTCGACGCCGAGGCTCGCGCCGATCTGCTGCAAGGCCGGCAGCATGATATCGATCGCCAGCGAATTGACGGCCATCAGGAAGGCAGCAAGCGCGATGAATTCTCGCTTGCCCATGGGCAGGTGGCCCGCGGACACGGCTTGTGATGAATCTGTCACAATGAAATTCCCATAAACAGGTCAAGGCGCTGCTAGCCGCAGCGCCTCGAACTCAAGAAACAGATTTGGAAACCGGGCGGACGTCCGGTGACCGGTCAGGCGGCGCCGCGCACGGTGATGCCGTTTTCCTGGAGGTGCTGCTGCAGCTCACCAGCCTGGAACATTTCCCGGACGATGTCACAGCCGCCGACGAATTCGCCCTTTATGTAAAGCTGCGGGATTGTCGGCCAGTTGGAGTATTCCTTGATGCCCTGGCGGATTTCCGAATCGGCAAGCACGTTGACGCCCTTGTAGTCGACGCCGATGTAATCGAGAATCTGCACGACCTGCCCGGAGAAACCGCACTGCGGAAACTGCGGCGTGCCCTTCATGAAGAGGACGACGTCGTTGCTCTTGATTTCGTTGTCGATGAATTCGTGAATGCCGCTCATAGGACCTGATCCTTTCAACAGGCGGGTTAAAGGCCCGCCGTTTCAATCGTTGCCTTTAGATAGCATGCGACGGCAGGAATTCCAGCCGCCCGAACCAAAAAAAGACCAATTCGCGCAGGCCGTTGCCGGGTTGTTGCCGTCGCGTTACGGTCGATTGGCGAGATAGGTCTGAATCTGTTCGATTTCGACATCGGTGAAATGGCTGAAATCCCATTGGGAAACCTGTGTCATCACGCCGAGATCGCGGTTGCCGACACCCTCGCCGGTGCGCAGCAGCGTCCTGAAATCGGCAGCCGAATAGGATTGCGCCAGGGGCTTAAGCGCCGGCGCCAGGAAGGCTTCCGACTGCTTTGCCGTATCGAGATTATGACAGTGGCTGCAATCGGTCCTGAAGGCGTATTCGCCGATATCGGCCGGACGCGTCGCGGCAGGGGTGCCCACGGCAGGCACCAGATCGGCCTCGAAGGGGATCTTGTCGAGCGCCAGGCCGATTCGCCCGAGCGGTCCCCATTGAGTCGTTCCGGCCACCGCATCGGGAAGGTGCTTCAAACTGCGCATCCACGCAATGATCGCCGCCATATCGTCATCGGTGATATTGGCGAAGTTGCTTGCCGGCATGATGAAGGCGCCGGTACCGTCCTTCTTGACGCCATGGCGGATGAGGCGCACGAGTTCAGCATCGCTGTACATGGGCACGAAGCGGGTCAGGTTCGGCGCGACGATGCGGCCGAGGCCCGGTTCGTCGATGAGCACGTTGCCGGCATCGTGATGACAGCCGCCACACATCAGCGTGCGCGCGCGGCGTTCGGCTTCCTCGGCAGGCAGCGTCGTCTTGACGGTGAAATCGGCAACCGCGACGTCGTAGGTCCTGGAAAGGCGCATCTCCGACAGGGCGTAGACGCCGGCAGCCGCGATGAGACAGATCGCGACGACGGCCGCAAGAATGATTTTCAACATGCGCATCATCGGTTTATGCCCTCAAGAGCGCCGCTATTCGTCCGAAGCCGCTCACATTTGATCGTGCCTTAGCTGCGTCGCTGGCGGCTGCGGCCAGCGGCGGTGCGGCGCTTGCTGACCTGTTTGCGGGCGGGCTTAGCCTTGGCCGAGGTCGTCTTGCGCGCAACCTTCGTCGTCGCGGCGGGTCGTGTCTTACGCCTCCTGCGCTTCGTCGCGACGCGGCCGGTGGTCTTTTTCAGGATCTCCTTCAGCACGCTGTCGACGACGCCTGATATCAATTCTTTGACTAGGTCGGCCACAAAACCCCTCCGTTCGTGATGGAAACGACATGGACGCTATTGAATTCCGGAAGAGTTCGGTTAGCAAGACGGCTTCGAGACCATAGCTGCTTTTTTGTCCCTATCAGCGGCGCAGCAGCCGGATCGCAGCAACATGCCGGCCATTCGCCGGCCGGAAGAGTGGAATGAAACTGATCGAGAAGCGGGTCGTCCTGCATTTCACGGGCTTCGAGCCGCTCGACGGCGTTGCCCATAGGGCACGCTACGAGCGTTCGGCCAGGCAGAGTGCCGCCGTTTGGGGCTATTCGCTTGAAACGGGTGCGCCGGAGGCGGGAAGTGATCCCCTCAGTTTCGTGGTCACGACGGGCGGACGGGATGCCGACAAAGCGGCGGCCGGGGAAGGGACCGGTTTCCCCAGCTGGCAGACGAAGAGCCGGATCCACATGGTCGATCACGATACGCTGGTAACCAGGCTGCGCGGGGGCAACACGCTGAGCCAGATTATGGCAGGTTTCCGAAGCTGCGCCGAGATCATGCTCGAAGGCGGGATGCGGGGATATTTTCGCCACGCCTGGCGCTTCGGTCTGTTCTTCCTCTTCCCGTTCCTGCTGACCGCGCTGGCGATCGCGCTGACGGCACAGATCGCCATCATGCCCTATGGTCTCGGCTTTTCGCCGTGGCACATGCTCTGGAGCGGACCGCTGGCGCTTTGTTTCTTCATCTTCGCCTTCCTGCCGTTTTCCGAACGTTTCCATACGCTGCATCTCTTCGCCGATTGGGTAATGGCCGTGGCGCTCGGCCGCATGGACCGGACAGATTTCAACGACTGGCTGGAAGACCGGGCCGCTGCCGTGCGTAACGCGCTTGACGAAGAGGCGGACGAATATGTGATCTCCTCGCACAGCATGGGATCGAGTGTTGCCGCCCATGTCATCGGCATATTGCTGGAACGGGAGCCGGAGATATTCAGGGGCAAGCGGGTGGTGTTTGCCACGCTCGGCAGCGCCATCCTGCAATGCGCGCTGCTATCGTCGGCGACGCAGCTGCGCGCCCGCGTCGGGTTGATCGCGCGCTGTCCCGAGATTTCCTGGCTCGACGTGCAGTGCCTGACGGATTCGATCAATTTCTACAAGGTGCCGGTCGTCGCCATTTCCGGCCATGCGGATGCACCTCCGGCGAAGATGATCCTGATCCGTGTCAAGCAGATGCTGACGCCCGAGCACTATCGCAAGATCCGCAAGGACCAGCTGCGCGTCCACCGGCAATATGTGCTGGGGCCTGATCTGCAGGCATCCTTCGATTTCACGCTTTTGACATCGGGGCCAATGCCGGCCTCGGTCTTTGCCGATCCCGACGAAAAGAGAATGCCCGGCTGAGGGCCGGGCACCGTTTATCCGGATCGCGTCGGGCTCTATTCCGGTGCGGAGGTCTGCAGCGCCAACGCGTGCAGTATGCCGCCCATATTGCCCTTCAGCGCCTCGTAGACCATCTGGTGCTGCTGCACGCGGCTCTTGCCGCGAAAGGCTTCGGCGACGACTTCGGCGGCGTAATGATCGCCGTCGCCCGCCAGATCGCGGATCGTCACCTTGGCACCGGGAATCCCAGCCTTGATCATGTCTTCGATATCGCCGGGTTTCATGGCCATGATCGTTACTCCTTGCGCATCATTCCGCAGCCAGTTCGCCGCGGCCTTCCATGAAATCAGGGAACCACGATTCATGGGCATCGCGCAATTGCTGAATCGGCAGCGAGATGAGATCGCCGACGATGAGCGCCGTTCCTCGGACCGTGCCGAGACGGCGGAAGGGGACGCCGGCGCCTTCGGCATTGGCGCAAACGAAATTTGCGACGTCCGCAGGCACCGTCAGCACGTAGCGCGCCTGATCCTCGCCGAAGAGCAGCGCATGCGGCGCGCCCTTGGCTTCACCGAGATCGATGACGAGACCCTTGCCTGAGGCCATCGTCATTTCGGCGAGCGCCACGGCAAGACCGCCGGAAGAAATGTCGTGGCAGGCGGTCGCCTGGCCGTTGCGGATGACGGAGCGGACGAAATCGCCATTGCGGCGCTCGGCGAACAGATCCACCTCCGGCGCCGGACCTTCGCGGCTGGCAAGCACGTCTCTGACATAGACGGACTGGCCGAGATGGCTGCCGTCGACGCCGATCATGATCACCTTGTCGCCGTCGTTGGCGGTGCCGATGCGGGCCATCTGGCTCCAATCCGGCAACAGGCCGACGCCTGCGATCGTCGGGGTGGGCAGGATGGCGACGCCGTTGGTCTCGTTGTAGAGCGAGACGTTGCCGGAGACGATTGGGAAATCGAGTGCGCGGCAGGCTTCGCCGATGCCCTTCACTGCCTCGACGAACTGGCCCATGATTTCGGGCTTTTCGGGGTTGCCGAAATTGAGATTGTCGGTGGCGGCGAGCGGCTCGGCGCCTGTCGCGGTGATGTTGCGCCAGCATTCGGCGACCGCCTGCTTGCCTCCTTCGAAGGGATCGGCTTCGACATAACGCGGGGTGACGTCGGAGGAGAAGGCGAGCGCCTTGCTCGGATGGCCGTCGACGCGCACGACGCCGGCATCGCCGCCCGGAAGCTGCAGCGAATTGCCCTGGATGAGCGTGTCATATTGTTCATACACCCAGCGGCGGCTCGACTGGTTGGCGGAACCGACGAGCTGCAGCAGCGCCTGGCCGTAATCCTGAGGTGCCGCGACGAGATTGGCGGGCAGGGGAGCCTGCTTGCCGGATTCGCGCCAGGGGCGATCATATTCCGGCGCCTGGTCGCCGAGATCCTTGATCGGCAGGTTGGCGACTTCCTCACCCTGGTGCATGACGCGGAAGCGCAGGTCGTCGGTTGTCTTGCCGACGATGGCGAAATCGAGGCCCCACTTGACGAAGATCGCCTTGGCTTCGTCTTCCTTCTCCGGCTGCAGCACCATGAGCATGCGCTCCTGGCTTTCCGACAGCATCATTTCGTAGGCCGTCATCCTCTCTTCGCGAACCGGCACCTTGTCGAGCTCGAGCAGGATGCCGAGATCGCCCTTGGCGCCCATTTCGACGGCCGAGCAGGTGAGGCCGGCCGCACCCATGTCCTGGATGGCGATGACGGCGCCGGTCTTCATCAATTCCAGGCAGGCTTCCAGCAGGCACTTTTCGGTGAAGGGGTCGCCGACCTGAACGGTCGGGCGCTTCTCCTCGATCGATTCGTCGAATTCGGCCGAGGCCATCGTCGCGCCGCCTACGCCGTCGCGGCCGGTCTTGGCGCCGAGATAGACGACAGGCAAGCCGACGCCCTTGGCTTCAGACAGGAAGATGGCGTTGGATTTCGCAATGCCGGCGGCAAAGGCGTTGACGAGGATGTTGCCGTTGTAGCGGGCGTCGAACTCAACTTCACCGCCAACCGTCGGCACGCCGAAGGAATTGCCGTAGCCGCCGACGCCGGAGACGACGCCGGAGACGAGATGACGGGTCTTGGGATGATCCGGCTCGCCGAAGCGCAGCGCGTTCATCGCGGCGATCGGGCGTGCCCCCATGGTGAAGACATCACGCAGGATGCCGCCGACGCCGGTCGCCGCACCTTGATAAGGCTCGATATAGGAGGGGTGGTTGTGGCTCTCCATCTTGAAGACGACGCAATCGCCGTCATCGATGTCGACGACGCCGGCGTTTTCGCCCGGACCCTGGATGACGCGCGGCCCCTTGGTCGGCAGCGTGCGCAGCCATTTCTTCGAGGATTTGTAGGAGCAGTGCTCGTTCCACATGGCCGAGAAGATGCCGAGCTCGGTGAAGGTCGGTTCGCGGCCGATCAGATCTAGAATACGCTGGTACTCGTCCGGCTTCAGGCCATGGCCTGCAATGAGTTCCGGCGTGATCGGGATGGTGTTTGGAATGGTCATGAGCGGAAAGTCCCTGGCGCGTTTTGCGCTGTCTTTAGCTTATGTAGCGGCGGCGCGCGACAGAAAAAAAGCCCGCCGTCAACAGAGGGCGGGCAGGCTTTCTTCACAAAGGCGGCAACCACTCAGAACTTATAGCCGATCTGCAGGCCGGCGCGGGTCATGCCGTCGTTCGGGCCGTCGCAGAGATTGGCATGCGAGGAGTGGGCAATCTGGGCCATCACGTTCCAATTGCGGGTGAAACGGTAGCCGGCGCCCAGATATTCGTGGAAGAGGACGCGACAGCCGAGTTCCGGACCGTCACTGTCGCCCTCGAGATCGCCGGTATGGATGACGCCGCCGAATCCGGCTTCGGTAAAGAGCTTTTCGTTGAAATCGACCGTCCAGGTGAAGCCGGTGAAGAATTGGGTGGCCTCGCCTGACGTGCCGATCGACGTGCCGAGATGGATACGGGGATGCAGCAGCTGCTGCCAGCCGACCGCCGCGTCGTAGCCGAAGGGATCGAAGAGAGCGGTAATCTCGGGAAAGACGCCGTCTTCCCTGGAATGGCCCGATTGTACCGAGGTCGAGACGCCGAAGCGCAATTCATCGAATATCTGCTCGCCGGCCGTTGCCGAACCCGCGGCTGTCGCTGCCACGGATGCCATGCCCAAAAAACGCAACGCGATCCTTCCGTAATCGAGCCTCATTTGCTGTCCTTTGATTCGCGTCAGACGGGAACAACAAAGGCGTAACATGGACGTCGAGTCGCTAAAGCACCTCGAAGAAGCTTCGGCGTTTTTTCCGATTTATGGCGTCGATTTGCAACACGTCATATTTCACCGTCATAGGCGGAGCCGCCATTTTCCAGCAGGCGGCGCAGGATCATCAGGCCCGAAATGAGTTCCTGCCCTGTCTTCGGCGAGGAAAAACCGATGCGGACGCGGTGATAGGTTTTCTCGCCGCGGGCTGCCTTGAACTCATCCTCGTCGTCGACGAGCACGCCGTCGCGATAGGCGGCGTTCTTGAAGGTGCCGGACATCCAGGGTTCGGGCAGTTTCAGCCAGAGGAACGGCGCATGCGGGTGCGATTCGAAATCGAAGCCCTGCAACTGCTCGCGGACGAGCCGGACACGCCGGGAGAGTTCCTCGACGCTTGCCTTGCGGATTTCGTGCGCCGTGCCGCTTTCGACGAGACGTGCGCAGGTCTCTGCCAGGATGAAGGGCAGGCCGCCGGTGATCATCCTGTGCGTCACCTTGATGCGCTGGGCAAAATGCGGCGGGCAGGCGACCCAGCCGCCGCGCACACCGGCGGCGACCGATTTCGACAGGCCGTTGACAAGAAAGGTGCGATCGGGCGCAATCGAGGCGAGCAGCGGCGTGTCGTCATCGGCCATGCCGCCGTAGAGATCGTCCTCGATTAGCCAGACGCCGTGCTTCCGAGCGATTGCAGCGATTGCCACCCGTCGCTCATAGGGCATGATCGCCAGCGTCGGATTGTGGACGGTCGGCATCAGGAAGGCGATCTTCGGATGCTGCTGCTGACAGAGCCGCTCGAAATCCTCGGGAATCACGCCGAGCTCATCGGAATCGACCGTCAGCGTGCGCCTGCCGAGCAGGCGAGCACTGCGGCTGACCTGCGTGTAGGTGAGGTCCTCGAAGACGATCTTGTCGCCCGGCGCCGAGACGGCCGAGATCACTGATATCGCCGCCGCATGGGCGCCGAGCGTCGGCACGACGTTCTCGACCTCCGGCGTCCAGCCGCTGCGGGCAAGCCAGAGGCGGCCGGCCTCGAACCAGTTGCGCGGGAAACTCCGGGAATAGGAGGAAATTTCGGACAGATGCTGTTCGCCGATCTCGGCGAGGATGCCCGCTATGACCTTGCCCTGACCGAGATCGGGCGCGGCCGTCGTGTCAAAACGGATCTTGTTGGCAGGCGCATCCTGGACGCGGGTGCCGCCGAGCGAGACGGTCAGCGGATCGATCTGCTCGCCGGGCGGCGTTTCGGAGCGGTTCAGTACATAGGTGCCGCGCCCCACTTCGCCGGCGACCAGGCCCCGCTCATGCACCAGCGCATAGGCGCGGCCGATCGTGCCGATTGTCACGCCGATATCATAGGCAAGATTGCGCTGCGGCGGCAGCTTGCTGCCGGCGGGCAGGGCGCCGCTTGATATTGCGGATTCAATGCTGTCGGCGAGCCGGAGATAGACCGGCCCGGAACCGCGGGAAATATCGGGTAGCCAATTTGTCATGGTGACAATTGTATATATTGGCACATTGTATCGGTCAAGCGTATGAGTCAATTCCAACGACAAGCCGTGAGGATTCCTGGAATGTCTGCCTTACCCGAGATCAAAATGCCGATTGTACCGATTGTCTCCTATGAAGACAGGAGACAGATCATTCTCCCCGACGTGCCCGCTGAGGCGACGACGCGGCTCGGCCGGATCTGGGCGGCCACTCTTCTCTGGCATCAGAAGCGGGAAGGCCGGCGTGCGCTGAGAAACCTGACGGCGAACGAGCTCAAGGATATCGGCGTGTCGCAGTCCGATGCGGCGCGCGAAGTCAGCAAGTCGTTCTTCTGGGACTGAAGATGCTTTCCGAACGGATCATGCTTTCGGAACTGAACGGGGCGATTAGAGCCTTTCCGGGTTAGATTGCAGCATTCTGCCGGAGCAGGTTTTCGTCAGGGCAAAGGCGATTGGCGAAGGGCATACCTCTTGGTACGTCCGAGCCGATCGCCTTTGCCCTGGCGGAAAGATGCCTGGCCCTTCGGGTTGGCTGAAACGGGCCGGCTGATCGACCGGCCGGCTTGGCCGTAGAGCCGGGCTACGACGCGCGCCGGCCGGTCGACCATCCGACTCCGTTTGAGCCAACAGAATGCTGCAAGCTAACCCGGAAAGGCTCTAGCTGCAGGCCTTGTTGCCTGCCGACCAGCGATTGACGTCGGCGGCGATGCGGCCTGCGACCGGCTCCTGCATCATCGGCCCGAAGGCCTGGAGACGCGAGGGGCTTCCCTCAGCCTGCACGACGAGCAGCGGCCGGCTTTCCGGGCTGCCCTTGTGGACGACCAGGATGCGCGGCCGGCCGGAAAAGGAATTGAGTTCCGGTGCGAGCTTATAGGCGGCAAAAGCCGGATCGCCCGACTTGAACCAGCAGGCATTGGCGCCGAGCGCCACGCGTTCCATCGTCGGCAGCGCGCCACGGTTCGGGCCTGTCGTCGGTGCCGGCGTCTGGCAGGCTGCGACCATGGCTGCGAGAGCGGTCAACAGGGCGGCGTTTGCGAGGCGAGGGCGCATCAATCTTGCTCCAGATCCGGACGGAAGGATTTTCGGGTGCATGCCGTTGCCCAAAACCGCTACGCGCGGGGCAACGTGCAGGTCTCAGGCGGCGATGACGTCGAGCGCCGAAGCAAAGAGGCCGCGGCCGTCCGAACCGCCATGGGCGGCTTCGATCAGGTTCTCTGGATGCGGCATCATGCCGAGCACGTTGCCCTTTTCGTTCATCACTGCGGCGATATCGTTGATCGAGCCGTTCGGATTGGTGCCCTCGGCATAACGGAATACCACCTGGCCATTGCCTTCGATCGCAGCCAGCGTCGCTTCGTCGGCGAAATAATTGCCGTCATGATGGGCGACCGGGCAGCGGATGACTTGGCCCTGCGCATAAGCGCGGGTGAAATCCGTCTCGGCATTGACGACTTCGAGCTTGATTTCGCGGCAGACGAATTTCAGCGAGGAATTGCGCATCAGCGCGCCGGGCAGCAGGCCGGCCTCGACGAGGATCTGGAAGCCGTTGCAGACGCCGAGCACCTTCACGCCCTTCGCAGCCTTGTCGATGATTGCCTGCATGACCGGCATGCGGGCAGCGATCGCGCCGCAGCGCAGGTAATCGCCATAAGAAAAGCCGCCGGGGATGACGATCAGGTCGACATCGGGGATCTCGGTTTCCGTCTGCCAGATCGTCACCGGCTGTTGGCCGGAGATTTTGGCCAAGGCTGCGATCATGTCGCGGTCGCGGTTGAGGCCCGGAAGTTGAACGACGGCTGATTTCATGGGGTCCCTGCGTCTGGCGAAAGATATTGAACTGGAACGCTTTCGGCGAGCCATACTCCATTGTCGGAGACAATGAAAGAATGACCCTCTGAAAACATGCGGGCCGCGTCGACACGCAGGATGATGTATTCACCCTTGCGACGCATTGCGACGATTTTAGCCGTGTCGACATCTGCTGAGAGATGAACGTGGTGTCGCTGCATCTTCTTCAAGCCTTCGCGCTCGATCGACTGCCAGTTCGTCAGAGATGTGCCGTGAAATAGAGCGGCAGGCGGTTCAACCGGGTTCAATGCGAGATCGACGTCGACGCTATGACCTTGGTTTGCGCGAATTCTATTATCGGCGAGGGCGAAGCGCTTCTTCGGATTGTTTTCGACAATCTCGATAATATCGGCGCGGGAAACGTCGAATTTCGACGCCAACGCTTTTTCGAGCGCATCGAACGACGCCCAACCCTCGCCATCAAGCGTCAAACCCGCGGCATCAGGCGCATGACGCAAAACGTAGCTCATATATTTCGAGACTTCCGTCTCCAGCTTTGCTTTCATCATGACGCCAAATCCTCAAGGTCCGCCGGAAGACGGGTCTGCGATCGTCAGTCGATCGCGATTGCGTAGTTCTCGATCACCGTATTGGCGAGCAGCTTTTCGCACATTGCCTTGAGGTCGGCCTCGGCCTTGCCCTTGTCGGCGCCTTCCAGTTCCAGGTCGAAGACCTTGCCCTGTCTTACATGGCCGACGCCCGAGAAGCCGAGGGCGCCAAGCGCACCCTCGATAGCCTTGCCCTGCGGATCGAGAACGCCGTTTTTCAGCGTGACGGTGACACGAGCCTTGATCACTTTGTCTTTCCTGCCTTACTTGACGAGAACCGGGCCGGTGCCGCGCACAGGCTCGTTTTCATTGATGATGCCGAGACGGCGCGCAACTTCGGAATAGGCTTCGAGCAATCCGCCGAGGTCGCGGCGGAAACGATCCTTGTCCATCTTCTCGTGGGTCTCGATATCCCAGAGCCGGCAGCTGTCCGGCGAGATCTCGTCGGCGAGAATGATGCGCATCAGATCGCCTTCGAAGAGGCGGCCGCATTCGATCTTGAAGTCGACGAGCTGGATGCCGACGCCGAGGAACAGGCCGGTCATGAAGTCGTTGACCCGGATGGCAAGCGCCATGATGTCGTCGAGCTCGGCAGGATTGGCCCAGCCGAAGGCAGTGATGTGCTCTTCGGAGACCATCGGATCGTCGAGCGCGTCGGACTTGTAATAGAACTCGATGATCGAGCGCGGCAGCACGACGCCTTCGTCGATGCCGAGGCGCTTGGCGAGAGAACCGGCGGCGACGTTGCGCACGACGATCTCCAGCGGGATCATCTCCACTTCCTTGATCAGCTGCTCGCGCATGTTGAGCCGGCGGATGAAATGGGTGGGGATGCCGATCTTGTTCAGATGGCTGAAGATATATTCCGAAATGCGGTTGTTGAGGACGCCTTTGCCATCGATGACTTCGTGTTTCTTCTTGTTGAAGGCAGTGGCATCGTCTTTGAAGAACTGGATCAAAGTGCCCGGTTCCGGGCCTTCATACAGAATCTTTGCCTTGCCCTCGTAGATACGGCGGCGACGGTTCATCGTGGTCATTCTCTGTTGTTGGCGCTCTTGGGATAGCGCGAGTGGATCGATCTCGTGGCGTCCCCTTAAAGGAAAAGAGAGGGTTTCACAATCCGCCTGTCGCTCCTTCCATGGTTTCCGAATTTCCTAGCCCCGGTTTCCGATTTTACGGAATACCGCCAAGAGAATCGAATGAATTCGCAAGACGAGTCTAGCGCCTTTTCCTCTACGGTGGAATGAAGGCGAAATGGCGGGCCGCTTATGCAGGTGTTTATTTGGCGGCTCTGCTGCGCAGCGCGCGGCGAAGCTCAGTCTGCAAGGCGCGAGCGGCGATTTGCCCGTGGCGCCAGCTTCCGGCGCGGATGAAGGAGGGGATCTGCATGGCCGGCATCGGCCGGGCGAGCGCGTAGCCCTGCAGCGTGTCGCAGTCGAGTTCCTCGAGGATGCGGATGTGATCCGCCGTCTCGACGCCCTCGGCGATGACCAGGATATCAAGCGAGCGGCCGATATCGATGATCGAGCCGACGAGTTTGCGCTGCTCGGCCGATTGCGGCAGCATGCGGATCAGTTCGCGGTCGATCTTCAGCGTCTTGGGGCTTAGGCGCAACAGGCTGACGATCGAGGCATGGCCGGTGCCGAAATCGTCGATCTGGATGTCGATGCCGAGCTTGCGCAGCTTTTTCAGGTTGGCGGCTACCCCCTCGTCGCAATCGTCGAGCGAGATCGATTCCAGCAGTTCGAAGGAGATGGTGCCGGGCTCGATCTTCAGAGCGCGGAGCTTTTTGCCGAGATCGGGATCGGCGAGCCGCCTTGCGGAGACGTTGACCGATATCTTCGGAATCGACAACCCGTCCTTGATCCAGGCGCTGCGATCGGCCAGCGCGCGTTCCAGGATCAGCGCGTCGATGGTCGAGACGACGTCGAGATCCTCGGCGATATCGAGGAAGCGGTCGGGCGTCAGCAGCCCGTGCACCGGGTGCTGCCAGCGCGCTAGTGTTTCGACGCCGGTGACATCGAGCGTGCGGGCATCGAACTGCAGCTGATAGAAGGGCACGAATTCATTGCGTTCGAGGCCGATCAGTATCTCGTCGGCGAGGTGCTTGGCGGAGATGGTGTCGCGGCGGTCAGACGCCGAGAAGAATTCGAAACGGTTGCGGCCCAGGCCCTTGGCCCGATAGAGCGCGATATCGGCGTCGAGCAGCATCTGCTTGGCGTCGAGCGTCGGCCCGCTGTCGACGGTGATGCCGATGCTGGCGCCGAAACGGCAGTCGTGCCCTTCATATCTGACGGGTTTGCGCAATTCGCGGATGACACGTTCGGCAAGGCCGGCGATCTTCTTCGATGCTGGATCGACGGCGCAGAGGATGACAAACTCGTCGCCGCCGATGCGGGCGACGAAATCGGCGGTTCGGACGGAATTCCTCAGCACGTTTGCGGCATGCTGCAGCATGGCGTCGCCGGCCCGGTGGCCGAGCGTGTCGTTGATCTGCTTGAAGCGGTCGAGATCGATATGCAGGATCGCCAGTGCAAGGTCCTTGGCCCGGCATTCGGCCGAGCGCTCGCCCAGCATCTTGTCGAGGTAGCGGCGGTTCGGCAGGCCTGTAAGGTAATCGTGCAGCGCCAGATGCTCGATGCTCTCCTTGGCGGCTTCGAGCTCGCGGTTGCGCGCTTCCGCCAGATCCTTGGCGCGCTGCAGCTCGTTGCGGAGCGCGGCCTCTTCGGTAACATCCCAGTTGGCGCCGATCAGTTTGCGGTTGCCATTGCCGTCGATGAAGAAGGCCGAGCGGGCGCGGATGACGCGTTCGGCGCCGTCGCCGCGGATGATGCGGTATTCCTGCTGGAAATCACTTCCGCTTTCGACGCTGCGGTCGGACAAGCCAAGCACGCGTTCCCGGTCGTCGGGATGCAGGCTTTTCGCCCAGGCGTCGCCGCCGATCTGACGCGGGGCGCCCTGCAGACCGTAAATGGCAATGAGGCGCTCGTCCCATTCGACGGTATCATGTTCGATATCGGCTTCGAAGACGCCGATGCGGGAAACCTCCAGCGCCAGATCGAGCCGGCGCGACAAACGCGCCAGCGTCTCCTCGGCCTGCTTGCGGGCGGTGATATCGGTATCCGTGCCGACGATGCGCGTCGGCACGCCGCTCTCGTCCCATTCCACGCAGGCACCGCGGCACTCGATCCAGATCCAGTGGCCGTCCCTGTGGCGCTCGCGATATTCGAAGATCTGGTAGTTGGGATCGCCGGCGTTCTGCCGGTCGATGGCATGGACGACGAAATCGCGATCGTCGGGATGAACGAGCTGCAGCCAGGCGTCGTAATCGCCGGCGGCTTCCTCGTCGGGCGCCATGCCGCGCATGGTTTTCCACGTCTGCGAGTAATATTTCCGATCGAGACGGTAGTTATGATCCCATACGCCAAGGCCCGAGCCGACGAGTGCGTGGTTCCAGCGGCTTTCCCGCTCCGCCAGGTCGGAATCGTCGGCCGCCCCATTGCCTATGCCTGCCTCAGCCGCTGCGGCTTCGCCATGCGGATCATCAGCCTCTGGAAGGGCTTTCTTCACGGGCATTCTCGCTTATTTCACCTCGGTGCAGTCTGCTGTCATTCCATTAAGAAAGACTTAGAAAGCACTTGCTCAACAAGCGAGAAGGCGGGTTTTCCTCACTCAGCGGAGAGCCGGCTGAGGAACTGGGCAAAGACCATGGTGCCTTCGGGCCAGGGACCGTGACCGGAATCGGCATTGATGTGACCGGACTCGCCGGCATCGACGAGGAAGGAGCCCCAGCTGCTGGCGATATCGTCGGCATGGTCGTAACTGCCGAACGGGTCGTTGCGGCTGGCGACCGTGATCGACGGGAAGGGCAGCGGATCGCGTGGATAGGGGCCGAAGGTCATCAAATGCTTCGGGCGGATGTCGGGATTGGCGACATCGGGCGGAGCAACGAGGAACGCGCCGGCCACCCGGTTGCGGAAATGCGGGATGGCGTGGATCACCGAGGGCACGCCCAACGAATGGGCGACGAGAATGACCGGGCGGGTCGAGGCGTTCACCTCCTCGGCGATGCGGGCGATCCAGTCCTCGCGAACCGGCTTCGTCCATTCGGCCTGTTCGACACGGCGCGCCGTGCTGAGCTTTGCCTCCCAGCGGCTCTGCCAGTGGCTCGGGCCCGAGTTGGTGTAGCCGGGGATGATGAGGATATCTGCGTCTGAGGCTTTCATAGTGCCGCCGATGTGAGAAAGCTTGGCCGAGATGTCAAGAGGGGATGCCAAGGGAGAGAGCGACAGGGCGGCTGAAACTTGTTATATTGCTCGAGTGCCGGTTGCGGATTTCGTGTCGGCTTGCCCGCCGATGCTGTCCGCCGCCGATCAGGTCTCGGCTGAGGAGGAGAAAGCCATGGCGGCATTTCATGTCATGACGGGTTCAAGTGAAAACTTTGTGCGCCCCGTCGTCAATCGCATCAGTATCGCCGACGTCTTCGACGCGCTGAAGCGCGGGTACGATGATTTCATGGAGAAACCGTCCCACTATGTGTTCCTATGCCTGATGTACCCGATCGCCGGCGTCTTCCTGACGCTGTGGACCTCGGGCGCCAACCTTTTGCCGATGGTCTTCCCTCTGATGGCGGGTTTCGCGCTGATCGGCCCGATCGCGGCGATCGGCCTCTACGAAATCAGCCGCCGGCGCGAGGCCGGCCTTGACACGTCCTGGACGCACGCGCTCGAAGTGCGCCATTCGCCGGCTCTGCCATCGATCGTGGCGGTCGGACTGATGCTCTGCGCTTTCTTTGTCGTCTGGCTGGTGACGGCGCAGACGCTCTACAGCAATCTGCTCGGCGAAGTGTTCCCGCGCAGCATGGCGGATTTCTTCAGCCAGGTCTTCGGCACGTCCCAGGGCATGCAGCTGATCATCTGGGGCAATCTCATCGGCTTCGTCTTCGCGCTCGTCGTGCTGGCGATGACCGTCATCACTTTTCCGTTGCTGCTCGACCGCGATGTCGGGGCGGTGGCCGCCGTCACGGCGTCGATCCGCGCGATGGTTCTCAATCCGGTGCCGGTGCTGCTCTGGGGCCTGATCGTCGCCGCACTGCTCGTGATCGGCACGATCCCGGTCTTTGCCGGGCTTGCGCTGGTTATCCCGATCCTCGGCCATGCGACCTGGCATCTCTATCGCAAGCTGATTGCGCGGGAAGCCGCCGCGTAACCAAGCCTCGCCCCCAGGGAATTCTCGAATCCCTGGGGAACCTCAAACCTGCCTCGGAGTTTTTTGCCAGAGCATGATGTCGTCGAGACCATGCTCTGGAGACGTCGAGGGAGGATTTCAGAGGTGGCGATAAAGCATCTGTTTGCCCGCTTCGCAACCAAGACATCAGAATGGGCGGGCAAGCCCGTTATCTTCATCCTGGCGCTCATCGCCGTTATCATCTGGGCCTGCCTAGGCCCGTTCTTCGATTATTCGGAAACCTGGCAGCTGGTGATCAATACCGGCACGACAATCATCACCTTCCTGATGGTCTTCGTATTGCAGAACGCCCAGACGCGCGACACGCGGGCGATCCAGGCCAAACTCAACGAAATCATCCTGACGAGCCACGCCGAGAACCGTTTCATCGGTATCGAGAACCTCGACGAGGAGGAGCTGAAGCGCCTCGACGAGTTGGTCGCCAAGGCCGCCAAGGGCAGGGGTGAGACGGAGGCTTGCAGGACAGAGGAGGCGGCGAAAGCGGCGCCTTTGAAAAAGGCCGCGGCACGCAAGCGCCCTGTTGCCGCCAAAGGAAACAAGCAGAAACAACGGCCGCTTGAGAAAAGCTAAACCATCATCCGATCTGCCATCGCAGAAAGACAAAGGCAGAAATAAAGCGGCGCCTGCAAGGGCGCCGCCATATCGTTGATTGCAGATCGCTCAGGCGTTGCCGAAGACGCGACGGAAGATCGTGTCGACGTGTTTGGTGTGATAGCCGAGGTCGAATTTTTCCCGGATGTCTTCCTCGGACAGCGCAGCCCGCACTTCAGCGTCGGCCAGCAGTTCTTCCAGAAAATCCTTGCCCTGTTCCCAGACCTTCATGGCGTTGCGCTGGACCAGGCGGTAGGCGTCCTCGCGGGAGGTGCCGGCCTGGGTCAGCGCCAGCAGGACACGCTGGGAATGGACGAGACCTCGGAACTTGTTGAGGTTCTTTTCCATATTCTCGGGGTAGACCAGCAGCTTTTCGATGACGCCGGCGAGGCGTGAGAGGGCGAAATCGAGCGTCACGGTCGCATCCGGACCAATCATGCGTTCGACCGAGGAATGGGAGATGTCGCGCTCGTGCCAGAGGGCGACGTTTTCCATCGCCGGCATGGCATAGGAGCGGACCATGCGGGCAAGGCCGGTCAGGTTTTCGGTCAGCACCGGATTGCGCTTGTGCGGCATGGCCGAAGAGCCCTTCTGGCCGGGCGAGAAATATTCCTCCGCCTCCAGCACTTCGGTGCGCTGCAGGTGGCGGATCTCGGTCGCCAGCCGCTCGATCGACGAGGCGACGACGCCGAGGGTGGCGAAATACATGGCGTGGCGGTCACGCGGGATGACCTGCGTCGAGACCGGTTCGGCCTTCAGGCCGAGCGCCTCGGCGACATGTTCCTCGACGCGCGGATCGATATTGGCGAAGGTGCCGACGGCGCCCGAGATGGCGCAGGTCGCGACTTCCTCGCGGGCGGCGACTAGGCGCTGGCGGCAGCGCTCGAATTCGGCATAGGCGAGCGCCAGCTTGACGCCGAAGGTGGTGGGCTCGGCATGAATGCCGTGAGAACGGCCGATGGTGACGGTGTCCTTGTGTTCGAAGGCGCGGGTTTTTAGCGCTTCGAGCAGGCGATCGAGATCGGCGATGAGGATGTCGGTGGCGCGGACCAGCTGGACGTTGAAGCAGGTATCGAGCACGTCGGACGAGGTCATACCCTGGTGGACGAAACGCGCATCCGGGCCGACGATTTCGGCAAGATGGGTGAGGAAGGCGATGACGTCATGCTTGGTGACGGCCTCGATCTCGTCGATGCGGGCAACGTCGAAGGTGGCGGCGCCACCTTTTTCCCAGATTGTCTTAGCCGCGGATTTCGGGATGACGCCCAGTTCGGCCAGCGCGTCGCAAGCATGCGCCTCGATCTCGAACCAGATGCGGAACTTGGTTTCGGGAGACCAGATGGCGACCATTTCGGGCCGGGAATAACGCGGGATCATGGGCTGCTGCCTTCACTTCAAGAGATTTGTTCAAAGTTGGAGCCCCTGTAGCAAAGACGGGCGGCAATCTCAACGCATGCGTTTGGCAAGATGATAGCTGCTTACGACAAGGCAGACGAGACCAAGCGGCAGGAAAAGACGCAGGCCGATCACCAGGAACTGGTAGACAGCGCTGATACTGGTGAAGACGAACTGGAAAGCCCAGATGATGCTGCCGAAGGGGGCGTGCCAGCGCGAATAGAAGATCCGGTATTCCATGGCGAAGAGGAAGGCGGTCATCGCAATCGTCGCTGCTGTCAGCGTCACGAAAAAAGCGGCAAAACGTGCTTCCGGCGGCCTGTCATAGGCAAGGAAGCGGGCGACCGGCAGGGCGAAGGGCCAGGCGAGCAGGCCGCCGAGGAAATAGAGTGTGGCGACCTCGGCTAGACGGCTCGTCTCCAGGCCGTTGCGCAGGTAAAGGCCGAGCATGGCGGCGGCGAGCATCTGCATGCCCCAAAGCAGCGCGCCGGCAATCAGATCAGGGTAGGGCGGCCGCGCAGCTCTTAGACGATCCATCCTCGGGCGATCCGTCCTGGGGCGATCCATGCTCAGGGATGAACCGGAACGGCGATCCAGCGTCCGTTCCTCTCGGCATCGAAGGCGAGGATGAGGGCGATGTGAACCTGATTTCCGGTTTCCGGCTGATAGACCATCGCGCCGCCGATCCGGTATTCGACCGAACATACCCGTTCGGCCGGAACGGCGGTGGCCTGGCGTGCCGCCTGGCGGTTCGGAGCGCCCTCCTTCTCGATCATCTGCAGGCTGAAGCCAAGCACCCGCTTGTCGATCGAAGCGCACTCCTTCGGCGTCGGCACCGGCATCTCGCCGAGCGAGAGCGTATAGGGTGATTTTGGCGGACCGTCGGTCGCAAGCGTCGTGTAACGGATCGTCTTCGAAGGAGAACCGAGTTCGGTCGGCGGATTGAAGGCGGCGATCAGGCCGGGATTGGTCAGGAGATCGTATTTGTCCATCTCGCCGCGTGCCGCCGTCAGGTTCTGCCGCCGCGCCTTGGAAAGATTGGCGTCCTTATCGGTCAGTTCGGTGCGAAACGGCGTGCCCTCGAGATACTGGCCGCTGCCGGTATTGACGAAATAGGTGTTGGAGTAGGGGATGCGGCCCTCCTCCTTGATGCCGAATTCCTGAAATCCGAAGACCTTGCCGTCGGCGGAAAAGCCGATCGGCTGGATATTGGCAATGTCTCCGGCAAGTGACATGCCGGGCAGGCCGGCAAGTGCGGCGGCAAGCACGCCGCCAATGATGAGACGCTTCTTCATGTTCGTGCCCCTTCGGCTGCCTGACGCAGATCGGCGATGGTCCGACGGTAAGCCTCGACCGTATCGCCCTTGAAAATTGCCGAGCCGGCGACGAGGACGTTGCCGCCCGCCCGGGCAATTGCCGGCGCCGTTTCCACAGTCACGCCGCCGTCGACCTCGAGTTCGATCGGCCGATCACCGATCAGTGACTTCGCCGCCGCGATCTTGGCCGCCATCGCCGGAATGAACTTCTGTCCGCCGAAGCCGGGATTGACCGACATGATCAGGATGAGGTCGACATCGTCGAGCACGTTCTCGATGGCGCTGAGCGGTGTCGCCGGATTGATCGTCACGCCGACCTTCTTGCCGAGATTGCGGATGGTCTGCAGCGAGCGGTGCAGATGCGGTCCGGCTTCGGCATGGACAGTGATCCGATCGCAGCCGGCCTTGGCGAAGGCTTCGAGATAATCGTCGACCGGCGAGATCATCAGGTGGCAGTCGAAGGTGGCTGATGTGTAGGAGCGCAGCGACTTGATGACATCAGGGCCGAAGGAGATGTTCGGCACGAAATGCCCGTCCATCACGTCAAGATGGATCCAGTCGGCGCCGGCGGCCGTTACGTCGCGCACCTCCTCGCCGAGCCTGGCGAAATCCGCCGCGAGGATCGAGGGGGCGATGCGAATGGGCAGCGTCATCAAATCTTACTCCATATGGGTCGCCATTTGACTGCGGCGCCCTGATTCAAGGCTGGCGCGCGCCGCTCATTGCGTTGGCGCGGCGGGTGGAAAAAAGCCGTTGCCCCGCCATTCGAGCAGGCGGTAGGGGTTTTGCGAAAGCTCATGCGCGCCGGTGAAGGCCATAGTGCCGATCGGCGTCTGGAATGTCGTGCCGAGAAGCATCTCCTGGAGGGGTTTGCTCGCTGCAGCGGCGGCTTCCGCCGCCTGGCCGGCAATGAGTGCCGCGGCCAGCGACGGCAGGACATAACCTTCCGGCTCGATGCCTTTGGCGCGCAAAGCGTCGGCTGCAGCTGCGCTTTCCGGCCGAACGGTATATTCGGGCAGGGCAACGGCGCGCACGCCTGTAATCAGCGGCAGCGGCTGGTCGGCGGCGCGCATGGCATCGCCGCCGAGGATGGACAGCGGGATGTTCTCCGCCTTGGCGTCGCGGGCGATGACGGCAACGTCGTTGCGGTCGCCGCCGATGAAGACCCTGGTGGCGCCGGCCCGTTTCAGGCGGCGCACGAGGGCAATCTGCTGTTCCTGTCCCGGCCGATAGGTGTCGGTAAAGACCGGCTTCAGGCCGTTCTGCTCCAGCGCGTTGCGCACTGCTTCCGTCAGTTCTCGGCCATGGATGGTGCCGTCTTCGATCAGGGCGATCGGATCGGCGGCCCAGTCCTTCAGGATGATTTCGATGATCTTTGCCGCCTCGGCGCCGTCGGCGGGCGCTGCCCGGAAGAGCGGCCAGCCGTTCTTCAGCGCATCCTCCATCAGGATGCGGGAGCGCACGGAGACGGTGATCGCGGGAATGTTGGCGTCCTTCAGCTTCGGCAGTGCGCCTTCCAGCGTCTCGCTGCAGAGAAAGCCGATCGCGACCTGCACCTTGGCATTGATCAGCGCGTCGGCAATTGCTGCGCCGCTATTCTCTTCGCAGGTCTCGTTGATGGCGACCAGAGTATTGCCTGATTGTTGAATCTCGAAACCGGCGCCGGCGGCAATCTGGGCGCCGAGGAGGGCGAGCGTGCCGTTCTGAGGGGCGACGACGCCGATCGTCACGCCTGCCGCATGGCTCGGCACGGCCGCTCCCAGCAGCGTCAGAAAGGCTGCTATGCCACGCAGGTTGATCATGAAAGGCGAAGATCCCTAGCCGTCGTCCATGCCCTTTTATCCGCAAGGCCGCGATCGTCAAAGAAAAACAAGCGCAACGCAGCGCTTTTCACCGGTCCTATTGTAGAAAAGGTAACCGATGCTCGCCATATTGGCGCGATAACAAGTCGATCAATGCAAAAGCGCGCACGGGAGAAGCAGGTGTTGAACAGGCAGCATATCGACCCTGGCCTTTATCGCGATGCCATGAGCCGTTATGCCGGCCATGTGCAGCTCGTGACGACGGCGATGGGCGAGTTGCGCCGCGGCGTCACCATCACCGCCGCCTGCTCGGTCTCGGATAATCCGGCCTCGGTGCTGATCTGCCTCAACAACACCAACCCGAAGAACGACATCTTTTTCAGGAGCGGCATCTTCGCCCTGAATACGCTCGGCGCCCATCATCAGGGCGTCGCCGATGCCTTTTCCGGACGCACGGCGCTTGCCGATGACGACCGTTTCGCCAGCGCCCGTTTTGAGATGCTCGTCACCGGCGCGCCCGTCCTGGCCGACGCGCTTGCCGCCTTCGATTGCCGGGTGACCGACATCAAGGAAATGCCGACGCACAATGTCATCTTCGGCGAAGTTGCGGCCGTCCGCTTCAGCGAAAAACACCCAGCGCTCATCTATATGGACCGGGATTATCACGCGCTGTGATGAGAGCGCCGTGGCCGAGATTTCGAGGGAATAGAGAATGGACAATGCCGGGATCGAGGAAATGTTTCAGGGGCTCGGCCCGGTCACGGTCAAGCGCATGTTCGGCGGCAAGGGCATCTATCATCTTGGGCGCATCATCGCGCTCGAAGTGCGGGACGAGATGCTGCTGAAGGCCGATGAGAAGAGTGCCCCGGAATTTGCGGCTGCCGGCGCCACGCAGTGGAGCTATGAAGGCAAGAAGGGCAAGCCGGTGAAGATGCCCTACTGGTCGATCCCCGACGAGGCCTATGACGATCCCGATCTGATGGCGAAATGGGTGCGGCTAGCCTATGAGGCGTCGCTTCGCGCCGAATGACTAGCTGCGTTCGGCAGTCGGCAAAGCCGCTATCGCCGCCTTGGTGAAGGCCGACAGCGGCTCGGGCAAGTCCGTCAGCGGAAACCAGCCGAAATCCGAAAGCTTGTCCGGTTCGGTCAATTGTGGTTCGCCTTCGATGTCACGGGCGAGATAGAGAACTGAAATCCAGTGCTGGCGATCGGCATCGATGATCTGCTCGGTCATGCCGATTCGTTCGATGCGCCCGATCGTCAGGCCGGTTTCTTCTTCGGCCTCGCGGCGCGCGGCTTCCTCGGCCGGCTCCATGTGATCGACCTTGCCGCCGACAATGTTCCAATAGCCGGCTTCAGGTGGGCGCATACGTTTGTAGAGAAGGATCCTGGCGTCGCGCAGAATCACCAGCCCGACGCCGAGACCCGGAAAATCGATACCGGGTCTGGCCATGGCAATGCTCAGACCTTGGCGCTGCCGGCGATCAGCATGAAAGCGGGGATATCATCGCCGAAACCGATCGGGGTCGGGCCGTCGTCGTGGTCGCGATGGCGGCGGCGGTCGCGGCTGTCATCATTTGCCGGATAAGGCCGATTGTTGCGCGCGTTGTTCTGCGGCTTCTGCTCTGCTTTGCGCTCGTTCTTCACGATGTCGGCCTTTACTGGTGCTGCCTGGATCACTTGGACGTCATTATCCTGTATGTCGTTGTCAGATTTATGACTCGCGGCGCCACGACTGCCGCGGCCGCGGCCGCGATCCTTCTCGCCTCGATCGTCCCGACCGCCACGCTCGCGGCTGTTGCGGCGCGGGCGTTCGCTGTCCTTGCCTTCTTCTGCCGGCGGTAGGGAATTCAGGTCACCGTTCTGCCATTCGACCTTTTCGCCGATCAGCTTCTCGATGGCGTCGACGAATTTGGTGTCGCGCTTGGTGACCAGGGTGAAGGCGGCACCCGAGCGGCCGGCACGGCCGGTGCGGCCGATGCGGTGGACGTAATCCTCGGAGTGAATCGGGACATCGAAATTGAAGACGTGGCTGACATCGGGAATGTCGAGGCCGCGGGCTGCAACGTCGGAGGCGACCAGCAGCTGGAGATTGCCGTCACGGAAGCTCTGCAGCATCATCGTGCGGGAGCGCTGGTCCATATCGCCATGCAGGGCGCCGACGGAGAAACCGTGGCGCTCGAGCGACCGGAAGAGATCGGCGACATCCTTCTTGCGGTTGCAGAAGATGATGGCGTTCTTCAGCTCGGTCTGGGCACGGACGAGTTCGCGCAGAACCGCACGCTTTTCGTAGTCCTTGCTGTGCGAGGCGACGAAGCGCTGCGTCACGGTCTTTGCGGCGGAAGCCGGCTTTGCGACCTCGATGCGCTCGGGATTCTGCAGGAACCGGTCGGCGAGCTTCTGGATTTCCGGCGGCATGGTCGCCGAGAAGAACAGCGTCTGACGGGTGAACGGGATCATCTTGGCGATGCGCTCGATATCCGGGATGAAACCCATGTCGAGCATGCGGTCGGCCTCGTCGATGACGAGGATCTCGACGCCGCTCATCAGGAGCTTGCCGCGCTCGAAATGGTCGAGCAGGCGGCCGGGCGTGCAGATCAGCACGTCGGCGCCGCGCTCGAGCTTGCGGTCCTGGTCCTCGAAAGAAACGCCGCCGATCAGCAGGGCGACGTTGAGGCGGTGGTTTTTGCCGTATTTCTCGAAATTCTCGGCGACCTGGGCGGCGAGTTCGCGCGTCGGCTCGAGGATCAGCGTGCGGGGCATGCGGGCGCGGGCGCGGCCCTTCTCCAGAAGCGACAGCATCGGCAGAACGAAGGACGCCGTCTTGCCGGTGCCTGTCTGCGCGATGCCGCAAATATCGCGGCGCTCGAGCGCAAAGGGAATAGCTCCCGCCTGAATGGGCGTGGGGATCGTGTAGCCCGCGTCGGCAACAGCGGATAGCACTTTTTGGCTCAAGCCAAGGTCAGCAAATGTCGTCAAAGGGAAAACTGTTTCCGTTCCGGTTCGGCCGAGCTCTGAACGAGTCGGCGGGATTGCATGCCGCAATGCAGCGCGACATAGCCCCGAATGGCCGGCAAGTCAAGAATTAGAGAGGCCGCACCCCGTGCAGAGTGAAGCGATGGTTACCGGCCGGGTATTACTTGATATAGGTGGCGAGTTTAAGGCCGGCATTCATGAAATATACTGGATCGACCGCGTGACCGTCCTGGCGCACTTCATAATGCAGGTGCGTGCCTGTCGAGCGGCCGGTGCTGCCGGCAAGGCCGATGACGTCGTTGCGGTCGACCGTGTCGCCGACCTTGACCAGCACCTCCGACATATGCCCGTAGCGCGTCGAAATGCCGTTGCCGTGATCGACCTCGACCATGTTGCCGTAGCCGCCGGTCCAGCCGGCCGAAATCACCCTGCCAGGCGCCGTCGGGCGGATCCTTTCGCCCGGCGAAAAGCGAAAGTCGATGCCGGAATGAAGCGCGAGGCGGCCAAGGAAGGGGTCGCGGCGATTGCCGAAGGGGCTGGTCACTTCCTTGCCGACGGCGGGATTGCGGAAGGGCAGGGATTCGGCGGTGCTGCGCACGGCCTCGAGCCGGGTCAGCGCGCCGTCGAGGGCGACCAGCGAATTGTTGAAGTCGTCGTTGCTTTCAGGCTCGACATAGGGGCCGCCGACGGCATCGTCATCGTCTTTCCTGGCCGCGGTCTCGGGCATCGGGATCTTGAAGCGGGTCAGCACGGTCTCGATAGCGTTGGCGGCACTGCCGGCATCGCTCGTCAGCTGTTCGACCCGGCTGCGCTGGTCCTGTTCGACATCCTTCAGCGACAGCGTCACCTTGGAGAAGATCCGGTCGGCGCGGTCGCCGACGGTCTCCGCGGTCGGCACATAGGCAAGCGTCGAATTGTCGGGCGTCGCATCGGCGGGGGCGCCGCTTGCCAGCTGTTTCTCGATCGCCTGGATACCGCCGCCGTCAAGCGAAGCGCGCTTGTCTTTGATCTCGGGGGCATAAGACTGAACGGGGGAAGACGGCGCGGGCGGGGCGCCATCCTTCTCTGTCAGGCCGGAACTTTCGGCCCGATCGAGCAGATTGTCGAGCTTGCCATGGCGCGAGGTCAGCGCCATCTGCTGCTCCATCAGCTTGTCGACCTTGTCCTCGACCACCTGCTGGTCGAGAAGCTGGCGGGAGGTGATGCGGTCGACCTGAGCGCGAAGGGCGGCGATGCGGTCTTCATAATCGTGCTGCATGCGGGCCTGGCGCGCCATGGTAGCGCCGATCAGGTCGTCGCGCAGCACGAGATAGGACGTGGCCAGGAGATAGCCGATCGAGAACACGCCGATGAAGCAGAAGGCAAGGGCTGCCATCCACGGCCGGACCGTCATGTGGCGGACCTTGTCGCCGCTTGCCAGGATGAGGATATGTTCCTGTGCCCGCCTGCCGAATACCCGGTGCTGATGTCCGCTGTTCACGCAGGCTCTCCCGATTGATGCTCTACGCCTCTTTCGGAAAATTAGACACGCTTATGGTTAATGAATGCTTTCATTGCCGCCGTCCGCGGCAGAAATACCAGGCATTTCAAGCGTGGCTGATCGATGCCAGTGCGCGATAGAAGGACGGCGTCAGCCCCGCCTCGGCGCGGGCGAGATCATTGAAGGGTGGCTTCAGCGGTCCGCGAAAATTGGCGCGGACCAGTTCCTGGAAGGCCTTTGCCGGGTCGCGCTTCTCTCGTGCACAGAGGAAGCGGAACCATTTGGCGCCGACGGCGACATGGCCTTTCTCGTCGTTGTAGATGACATCGAGGACCGCTGCACTTTCGAGATCGCCGGTTTCGCGCATCTTCGCCTGCAGCGACGGCGTGACGTCGAGGCCGCGGGCTTCGAGAATCAGCGGCACGACGGCGAGCCTTGCCGTCAGGTCGTTGCGCGTCGAATGGGCGGCCTGCCAGAGCCCGTCATGGGCGGGGAGATCGCCGTAATCGGCGCCGAGATCGTTGAGTCTGGCACGCACCATGCGAAAATGCTTCGCCTCCTCGAAAGCGACTTGCATCCAGCCGTCGAAGAAGGAATTCGGCACCTGCTCTGTCGCAAATCGCGCGACGATATCGAGCGCCAGATCGACGGCGTTGAGTTCGATATGGGCAATGGCATGCAGCAGGGCGATTCGCCCCTTGAGCGTATGCAGCGAGCGCTTCTTCACCTGGGTCGGCGGCGTCAGCTCCGGCTTGTCGGGACGGCCGGGCCTGTCCGGCAGGGCGGCATCGAGCGGCGAGCGCAGCGACACCCGGCGGGCGAACCAGCGGGTGGCGCTTTCCTGCGCAAGAGCCGTCTTGCGGTCGAGATCGGCGGAAGAGATCGCATCGATGGCGCCACCGCGCAGCGAGGTTATCGCCAGATGCCCGGTCACGCGGCGAGATTCCGCACGGCCTCGAGCACGGTTTCGGCATGGCCCTGCACCTTTACCTTCTGCCAGATGGTGGCGATGATGCCGTCCTTGCGGATGAGGAAGGTGGTGCGTTCGACGCCCATGAAATTGCGGCCATACATGCTCTTTTCTTTCCAGACGCCATAGGCCTGCAGCGTCGTCTTTTCCTCGTCCGAGGCGAGCGCCACCGAAAGACGGTGCTTCTTGACGAATTTGTCATGGCAGGCGGCCGAATCGGGAGACATGCCGATGACGGCGGCGCCCGCCGCATCAAACTCGGCTGCTAAGGCCGTGAAAGCCAATGATTCGGCAGTGCAGCCGGTCGTATCGTCCTTGGGATAGAAGAACAGCACGAGCGGCCTGCCGTGGAATTCGGCCAGCGAGACGCGGCCGCCGCCGTCGCGGGGAAGGTTGAAATCAGGGGCCGTGGCGCCGATGCCGGGAACCGCCATTGGGAAAACCTTTCTTTTGCCGGGTTTGTGGATGACACTTTCTCTCCCCGAATTATATAGTGGATGGAAACCCGTCCAGCATGGCCGGGTTCAATTCTTCACTAAAGGGAGAGCCCGAGGGCGCATGTCAGCCATCCGCGGCGAAAAGGTCACGTTTCGCAAGAAGGATATCGTTGCGCTGGACCGCTTGCCGTCCGCCCAGGCCGAGGATCCGATCATCGTCCATTGCCCGCCGCCGCGTTCGCCGATGCGCCGCACGGCGAAGCTGACCTGCGGATTTCTGGGACTGATCCTTGTTATTCTGGCCGGCATTGTTTTCACCGTCGAGAGCGGCATGTTCGACAAACCGCTGTCGCAGCAGGCGCAGGCGGCGCTGAACGGCGTGGCCGGACCGCGCTACCGCGCCGAGGTCGGCTCCACCGTCATCCGCTTCACCTCGGGCTTACGTCTGGCGCTGGAAGCGCGCAACGTCAACATGATCGATCAGGAGAGCGGCCAGCATCTGTCGACGACGGGTTCGGTGCGCCTGGG
The DNA here is from genome assembly GCF_024346605.1 of Rhizobium anhuiense bv. trifolii. Taxonomy (NCBI): domain Bacteria; kingdom Pseudomonadati; phylum Pseudomonadota; class Alphaproteobacteria; order Hyphomicrobiales; family Rhizobiaceae; genus Rhizobium; species Rhizobium anhuiense. Next base: position 2,667,396 of record NZ_CP098803.1, on the reverse strand, counting down.
GCTCGATCCGCTGCAGCTCTTCCGCGGCCGCATCGCCGTCACGGACATCGAGGCTGACGATATCGCGCTCGATACCGCGCTTCTGCCTTCCGGCAATCCCGTCAAGCTCGACGATCTGCGCATCGACGCCATGCCGGCGGCGATGGAGAGGATCTTCTCGCAGTTCGACATGTTCGACAGTATCGCCACACGCGGCTCGACGAATTCGGTGCGCATCTCCGGCATCGACATCAAGCTTGCCGATACCGCCAATGGCCCGCTGTCGCTTGTTATCGACAATCTGGTCTTTGCCCATGCCGGCCCGTCCTCGCTGCAATTGACCGGCGAGGTGGCGCTCAACGGCGAGGTGGCGGAACTCGACGTGCTGGCCGAGAAGGAAGACGGCCACGTCTCGAAGGTGGTGGCGGCGCTGAAGCATGCCGACCTCACGCCGTTCGCGCTGAAACGCAACGATCAGGGTGTGATACGGCAGGGGCTTAGCGCCTTTGTCGACATGACGGTGTCGGCCACCAGGGCGCGCGATGGCGCGCAGCCGGCGCTTGCGGCAACGGTCGATATCGATCCCGGCCTGATCTATGCGGACGGTGATCCGCAGGAGCTGTCGGGCGGGCAAATCAACCTCGTTTATGATTTCGCCAAGCAGACGATCGAGATTGCCCGGTCCAACGCCCGGTTCGGCGCGACCACGCTGCCGATCAACGGCGCGCTGATCGATCTCGACAAGCTCGACCCGCAGGCCGGCAAGGGCTTCGGCATCGACCTGCTGGTCAGCGGCGGCACGGCGGCCCCCGGCGGTTCCGGCGAGCCGCCTGTTGCCTTCGATATCCAGGCGACCGGGCGCTACATGGTCGCCGGCCGGGAATTCCGGTTTCCCAACATGACCGTTTCCAGCCCGCTCGGCGCGCTCTACGGATCGCTTGATATCAAGCTCGGCGACAAATCGCCGGAGATCAGCTTCGCCGGCCAGTCGTCGCAGCTGCAGACGACGGCGATCAAGCAGCTCTGGCCGTTCTGGATGGCGCCCAAGGTGCGCAACTGGGTGCACGGCAATCTCTTCGGCGGCACCGTCACCGACGCTTCCATTTCCGTTTTCATTCCCTTCGGCCGGCTGGACGAGGCAGCCGGCGGCAAGGGATTGAAGCTCGACGCCAACCAGATCCGCATCGGTTTCGACATCGCGGGGGCTCGGATGAACGTCGCCGGCGACATTCCGCCCATCCGCGACACGTCGGCACATTTCGACCTGACCGGCCCCGTTGCGACGATCGCGATCAAAAGCGGCACGTCCTATTTCCCCTCCGGCCGGTCCGTCGGTCTCGGGCAGGGGACATTCGTCATACCATCCGCCTATGACAAGCCGCTGATGGCCGATATCGATCTCGCGGTGTCCGGCGCGGCGGACGCGGTCGGCGAGCTTCTAACCTACAGGCCGATCCGGGTGCTGCAGCGCGCCGGCTTTACGCCCGACGATTTCAAGGGCCGGATCGAGGCGAATGTGAAGGCGCATTTCGGCCTGCTCTCCTCGCAGAACCCGCCGCCGGCCGAATGGGCGGCGGCCATGAAGCTCAGCGATATTGATCTCGCCAAGCCATTTTCCGGCCGTACCATCACCAATCTCGACGGCACGCTGAACGGCAATCCGAAACAGATCACGCTCGATGCCAAGGCCCAGATCGACGGCGTTCCGGCCGATATCGATCTTACCGAACCGGTTGAGGCATCCGACAGTGCGTTGCGGCAGCGGGTGATCACCGCGACGCTTTCCGAGGACCAGCGCAACAAGCTGATACCCGGCCTTTCGGGCATCATCGGCGGCAGCGTGAAGATGGTGCTGACGCGGATCGACAACGACCGGCAGGACGTCCAGCTCGACCTCACCAAATCGCTGCTCGAATTGCCTTGGATCGGCTGGTCGAAGGGCAGCGGCATTGCCGCAACAGCCGAATTTGAAACCTCCGGCCCGGCCGACAACACTCAGATCAAGAACTTCCGGCTGAAAGGCGACGGTTTCGGCGCCAACGGATCGCTCAATATCGGCAAGGGTGGGCTGACCTCGGCCGATTTCGACAGTGTCAAGCTTTCCTCGCTCGACGATTTCGCTCTCTCGGTGAAGCGCAGCAAAGGCAATTTCGACGTCTCGGTCTCCGGCGACAGCGCCGATGCGCGGCCTGTTATCGCGCGGTTGAAATCGGGCTCGGACGGCGATGGCGACGGGGATGGCGGCGACACCAGCGTATCGGTGCGCGCCCGGCTGAAAAACGTCATCGGTTTCAACGACGAGAAGGTCGGCAATTTCCAGGCGCAGATATCACTGCGCGGCGACAAGCTGCAGACGCTCAACTTTTCCGCCGTCACGGACAGCGGCGAGGCCGTGGTCAGCCAGATGAAGGACGGCGGCGTCATCAACATCACCAGCGGCGATGCCGGCGCGGTATCGCGTTTCGCCGATCTCTACCAGCACATGCAGGGAGGGTTGCTCAATCTGGCGATCCGGCTGGGGGCAGAGGGCGGCTGGGACGGCTCGCTCGATGTGCGCCGCTTCTCGATCGTCAACGAACAACGCTTGCGCTCGATCGTCTCGACGCCTGTCGGAAGTGAACAGCGCAGCCTCAACGAGGCGGTCAAGCGCGACATCGATACCTCGTCGCAGCGCTTCCAGCGTGGCTTTGCCCGCGTCGTTTCACGCAATGGCATGGTCGGCATCGAGAACGGCGTGCTGCGCGGCGACCAGATCGGCGCGACCTTCCAGGGCGTCGTGCGCGACCGCAAGGGCAATATGGACATGACCGGCACCTTCATGCCGGCCTACGGCCTCAACCGCCTCTTTGCCGAGCTGCCGCTGATCGGCGTCATCCTCGGAAATGGCAGCGACCGCGGCCTGATCGGCATCACCTTCAAACTGACGGGCAAGTTCGACCAACCGAACCTGCAGATCAATCCGCTGTCGATTATCGCGCCTGGCGTCTTCCGGCAGATCTTCGAGTTCCAGTGAGGCTGTGAAGGCCGGACGGCAGAGGTCGTGGCGAGAACGCCTAAATTCCTTTCCGCCTGAGTAGGATCAGCAAAACGCGCAAGCATCGACCCGATCAGAATCGATCCGAAGCCCGGTGTCGAAACGAGCGAACGACGCTTGGCCTGCTATTTTAGGGAAATTTGATGTAAGCTGCGTCTCCGGCCTTGGCAACGGCCGTTGCGATGTCGGAGGATGCCATGCAGTGCGCTCGGACAGTCTCTTTCGTATCGGTCGCGGTGATCGCCGCTGCGGTCGGCGGCCATGCTGCATATCCCGCCGAAAAGAGCGAGCGACTGAAGCCGCCGGAGCTCATCCGGTCGGCCCATGTGCTGACGGTTCCTCTCGACGCGATGATGACGCCGCCTGTCTTCTCGATCAGCTGGTGGTCGCGCGTCAAACCTGCTTCAGACGTCAATCCGCCAAGCTATGTGTTTCGAGAGGCTGAACGGACGGATGCGCCATCCCGGCCGGGAGTCGAGTGACCGTATGCGGTAGTGCCGCGAAACTCTCGGTACGCGCGGCTGTATCGTCAACTTCGCAAATGCCTCGACACCGCCGTCAGCGAAATCGAAAAAGCCGGCGCGGAGGCCGGCTTTCATATCTGTTCGGAATTGAGGCCGCTTACGCGGCGGATCAGGATGTGCTTCTTCTTGCCGAGCGAGAGCTTGATGACGCCGTCGGTGGTGATTTCGCTGCTGTCGATCAGACGGCGTTCGTCGCTGACCGCCTCGTCGTTGATGCGGACAGCGCCGCCCTGGACGTGGCGGCGGGCTTCGCCGTTCGAGCCGGCGAGGCCGGCGCGGACCATCAGCGACAGCAGGCCGATGCCGCTATCGAGTTCGCCGGCCGGGATATCGACCGAAGGCAGGTTTTCCGAAAGACCGCCTTCCTCGAAGGTCTTGCGCGCCGTTTCGGCTGCCTGTTCGGCGGCTTCGCGGCCGTGCAGGATCGCCGTGACCTCGGTCGCAAGGATCTTCTTGACCTCGTTGATCTCCGAACCGCCGAGTGCCGAGAGGCGGGCGATTTCATCCATCGGCAGCGTCGTGTAGAGCTTCAGGAAGCGCGAGACGTCGGCGTCCTCGGTGTTGCGCCAGTACTGCCAGAAATCATAGGCCGAGAGCATGTCGGCGTTCAGCCAGACAGCGCCCGTCGCCGACTTGCCCATCTTGGCGCCCGACGATGTCGTCAGCAGCGGCGAGGTCAGCGCATAGAGCTGCGGTGTCCCCATACGGTGACCGAGGTCGATGCCGTTGACGATATTGCCCCATTGGTCGGAACCACCCATTTGCAGGCGGCAATCGTAGCGCTTGGCGAGTTCGACGAAGTCGTAGGCCTGGAGGATCATGTAGTTGAATTCCAGGAAGGACAGGGACTGTTCGCGGTCGAGACGCGTCTTCACGCTGTCGAAGGACAGCATGCGGTTGACCGAGAAGTGCTTGCCGACATCACGCAGGAATTCGAGGTAGTTCAGCGAGCGCAGCCATTCGGCATTGTTGATCATCAGCGCGTCCTTCGGACCGTCGCCGTAGTTCAGATAGTTGGAGAAGACGCGCTTGATCGAGGCGATGTTGCCTTCGATCGTGTCCACGGTCATGAGCTGGCGCGCCTCTTCCTTGAAGGAGGGATCGCCGACCATGCCTGTGCCGCCGCCCATCAGCGAGATGGCGCGATGACCGGTCTTCTGCATCCAGTGCAGCATCATGATCTGGATCAACGAGCCGGCGTGCAGGCTGGGCGCCGTCGGATCGAAGCCGATATAAGCCGTCACGGTTTCCTTGGCGAACATGTCGTCGAGGCCGCGCTCATCAGAGATCTGATGAATGAAGCCGCGCTCTTTCAGCGTGCGGAGGAAATCGGACTTGAACTCGGACATGGCCTTCGTCTCTTGATATCTGCGCTCGCCCATGCGGGTCTCGCGCAAGTTCGTTGTTGTTGATCTGTCGCGGCGCGTTTAGCACTGTTTTTATCAAAGTGCATCCGGGAATCGCATGGGAGGCAAGCCTCATGGATGTCATCAGGACTGCGATCGGTCTGATGAGCGGCACGTCGATGGACGGAATCGATGTCGCGCTGCTCAGGACCGACGGCCGCGGCTTCATCGAGCACGGGCCGTTCATGGGCGTGCCCTATGACGCCGATTTTCGCGGCCGGCTGAAACGGGCGCTGGAATTGGCGCGTCCGCTCAGCGACAGGAGCGAACGGCCCGCTGAGCTTCGCGACATCGAGCTGGAACTGACCTTACGGCATGCAATTGCCGTTACGGCATTCCTGGAGCGTTTCGGGCTTTCTGCCGATGCCGTCGATGTTCTCGGCTTTCATGGCCAGACAGTACTGCATCGCCCTGACGAAGGATTGACGATCCAGATCGGTGACGGTCCGGAACTGGTGCGCCGAACCGGCATTCCGGTGGTGTACGACATGCGCGCCAACGACATGGTTCATGGCGGGCAGGGCGCGCCGCTGGTGCCTGCCTATCACGCCGCACTTGCGGGAAAATTCCAGCAGGCTGGACAGGCGGTGTGCTTCGTCAATATCGGCGGCATCTCCAATTTGACCTTTATCGGCACGGATGGCCGGATATCGGCCTTCGACAGTGGGCCGGGCAATACGCTGATCGACCAGTGGGTGGAGATGCAGACCGGCAGAACCTATGATCCCGGCGGCGAAATCGGTGGGCGCGGCAAGGTCGTGGCCGCTCTCGCGGAACGTTATCTGCAAAGCCCGTTCTTCCGCGGCAATCTTCGCCGTTCGCTCGACCGCGGCGATTTCGCGCCGCTTCGGCCCGAGGACGCGAGCCTTGAAGACGGCGCCCGGACGCTCGCCCATGTCGCCGCCGCCTCGATCATCAAATCTGCCGGTTTTCTGCCCGAGAGCCCATCGATCTATATCGTCTGCGGCGGCGGGCGGCTGAACGCCACCGTGATGGCGGAGTTTTCCGCCATGGCCGGAAGGCTGGGCGCGAGGGTGTTGAGCGCCGAGGAGGCAGGCTTCGACGGTGATGCGATGGAAGCTGAGGCCTGGGCCTATCTCGCCGTCCGCTCGCTGGACGGGCTGCCGTTGACGTTTCCCGGCACGACGGGCGTCGGCGCCCCCGTCAGCGGCGGGGTGCTGGCGACGCCATGAGAGAGCAGAGCGTCATATTGAGCACGCCGCGGCTCAACTTCGTCATGTGGGACGAAGGCGATGCGGCCCTCGTGCAGCAACTGCATTCGACGATGGCGACGACCCGATATCTGTCCGGCAACGGGCCATGGAGTCTCGAAAAGGCTGAGGAGCGGCTGCGGGGCTGGTTCGAGGAGCAGGCGCGCCACGGCACGACGAAATACAAGATCCTCGACGAGGACGGCCGGTTTATCGGTCGCGCGGGGATTTCGAAGGTCAGGAACGAGCAATTCGAACTTGGCTGTTCCCTGCGCGAGGAGGTGTGGGGCAAGGGCCTGGCGACCGAGGCGGCAGGTGCGGTGGTCGACTGGTTCTTCGAAAGGCAGCTTGCGCAGCGCCTCATCGCCTTCACGCATCCCGATAACATCGCCTCGCAGCGTGTGCTGAGGAAAATCGGCATGCGTGAACGCGTGCCGATCCTGATCGATGGAGTGCTTGACCCAGCTTTTGAACTCACCGCCGATATGCGGCCGGCAAAGTGCTAATTTAACTCTTTACGGCAACCGGCGGCCGGACGTGGGATTCGCGCCCAGCCTGATTGCCATCCTCGACGCCCCTGACCTGGGCGATGAACGAGAACTTCTTGCGAAGGCCAAGGATCGGCTTCTCGATGAAATGCCAGGACAGCACCGCCACGGCGAGGGCCGAGGGCAGGCCGACGAGATAGAGCGCCAGCGCACCATATTTCGGATAGAGAAATACGGACGGAAACGAGCTGATCCAGATCTGCAAAAACGGGTCATGATAGAGATAGACGCCGTAGGAATAGTCGCCCTTCCTGAAAAAGGCCGGAATGGGTACCTCCGACAGGCCGATAAAGACGGTGATATAAACGAGAGAGGTGATGACCAGGGGCCGGTTCATCACCGACTCCGTCGCTTGGCTGTCCAGGGTGAGAATGGCGACGAGGCAAACCAGGCCGGCGGCGGCGAACAGCCAGCGGGAATGCGGAATGACCGCTTTGAACTGAAAGACGACGATGCCCATCATGAAGGCCGTTATCAGCTGGGAGCCTCGGCTCATGAACAGGAAGCGAGCGATCGGCTTGACCGAGCCTGGCAGCAGATAGGGCATCTTCTGCACGACAAGGCCGATGACGATATAGGCGATCGTCACCGCAAGCAGCTTGTAGCGCGTCTTGACGATGGCAGTGATCATCAGGAACGACATGATGATGTAGCAGAAGATCTCCCAGGGAACCGTCCAGAGCGCGCCGTTGACACGTTGGCTCGGATTGTCCTGGAAAACGCCCGGCAGCTCGTAATGGATCCAACCGACGATATTCAGAAAGTATTTGAAAAACCGCGGATCGGTAAAATATTCGGCGTGATAGACGATCGTGACGAGCGGCCCGATGATCAGCGAACAAACGACGATATCGACGGCAAGCGCCGGGACGATACGCAAGCTTCGGTTGATCAGGAAATTTCTGAGGCTCAGGCGTTGGGCGCTGCCGGCGATCAGAAATCCGCTCAGCGCGAAGAACATCGGAACAAGAGCGTATTCCGTGAACCAGAATACCGACCCCCTGATGAAGTCATTGTTCCTGGTTAACAAAAAGGAATGGGTCAATACGATGGAAAAGGCGAGCCCTATTCGAAGAAAATCGAACCCCGGACCGATTCCCCTATACTTATCCAGGACTTCCCCGAACGACTTGGTCATTGCGGACCTCGCTTTTGTTAGGATCGCGAGGACCCTACCGCACTGCAACATACATTGCAACACGATAGGTGATCTGTTCTGACACGTTCGGTCCGGTGAGGTTCCGGACCGTCACGGCATCGATGGGGCCGAGATTTTGTGGTGTCAGCGAATCCGCTTGGCGGCCGGTTCCGGCACCAGTTCGCCGTTGAGGCGGCGGTCGAGATAGTCTTCGCATTCGCCCATCAGGGTTTCCACCTGGCCGTTGAAGAAGTGGTTGGCGTTGGCAACGGTGCGGTGGGTGATGAGGATGCCCTTCTGGGTCTTCAGCTTCTCCACAAGGCCATTGACATCCTTTTCCGGCGCTACCTTGTCGGCCTCGCCATTGATGATCAGGCCGGAAGAGGGGCAGGGCGCCAGGAAGGAGAAGTCGTAGGTGTTCGGCTGCGGCGCGATCGACATGAAGCCTTCGATCTCCGGCCGGCGCATCAGCAGCTGCATGCCGATCCAGGAGCCGAAGGAATAACCGGCGACCCAACAGGTCTTGGAATCGGGATGCAGGCTCTGCACCCAGTCGAGCGCCGAGGCGGCATCCGAAAGTTCGCCGGCGCCGTGGTCGAATTCGCCCTGGCTGCGGCCGATGCCCCGGAAATTGAAGCGCAGCGTCGTGAACCCGCGCTTCTGGAACATGTAGAAGAGCTGATAGACGATCTGATTGTTCATCGTGCCGCCGAACTGCGGATGCGGATGCAGAATCAGGGCGATGGGCGCGCTTTTTTCCTTGGAGGGCTGGTAGCGGCCTTCAAGACGGCCGGCTGGGCCGTTGAAAATTACTTCGGGCATTGGTACTCCGGGTTTTATTTCGCGTTCGCGCTGCGTTGGACGACAACATTGACTTGACTAGTGTTGTCAGCTTTTCTAAAACGCAGTTTAGAACAATTCGAAACTTGCATGGCGATCCACGCATCGTGGAATGTGTCATAAGGCAAGCCCGGCGGAAATTTCAAGAAAAATGAACCGCGGCCGCTGAAGCAAGCTCGTCAAGCGCAGGACTGAAGATCATGGCGCCGCCACGCCTTTATCTCGACTGGAATGCCACAGCGCCGCTGCACCCCGCAGCACGCGAGGCGATCATGCGCGCCATCGACATTTTCGGCAATCCAAATTCCGTGCACGGCGAAGGCCGCGCCGCCCGCGCTGCAATCGAAGGCGCACGGCGCAAAGTGGCGGCACTTGCCGGCACCGATGCCGGCAATGTGGTTTTTACCAGCGGTGCGACCGAGGCCGCCAACCTGGTGCTGACACCGGATTTCCGCATGGGCCGCACGCCGCTCCGGCTCGGCCAGCTTTATTTTTCGGCGATCGAGCATCCGGCAGTGCGCGAAGGCGGCCGCTTCGCCAGAGAGAAGATGATGGAGATCCCGGTGACGGAAGCCGGCATCGTCGATCTCGATGCGCTCGGCACCCTGCTCGATGCTCACGACAAGGCTGCCGGCCTGCCGATGGTCGCCATCATGCTCGTCAACAACGAGACGGGCATCGTCCAGCCTGTGGAGGCAGCGGCAAAGATCGTGCATGCCCATGGTGGGCTCCTGGTCGTCGACGCCGTTCAGGCCGCCGGTCGCCTCGCGCTCGACATCAATCGGATCGGCGCCGATTTCATGATCGTCTCCTCGCATAAGATCGGCGGACCGAAGGGTGCCGGCGCGCTCATTGCGCGCGGTGAGGCGCTGATGCCGCGGCCGCTGATCCAGGGCGGCGGGCAGGAGCGGGGTCACCGCTCGGGGACACAGAATTCACTGGCGCTGATCGGCTTCGGCGCGGCGGCGGAAGCTGCGGCCGAGGAACTCGATGGGCGCAATGCGGCGATCGGCGCGTTGCGCGAGCGGCTGGAAGCCGGCATGCGTCGGGCGGCAGCCGATGTAATGATCCACGGCGAGGGCGGCGAACGTGTCGCCAACACGATCTTCTTCACCCTGCCAGGGCTGAAGGCCGAGACCGGGCAGATCGCCTTCGATCTCGAAGGCGTTGCCCTTTCCGCAGGCTCGGCCTGCTCATCCGGTCGGCTTGGCGAAAGCCATGTGCTGACGGCGATGGGACGTGACGCCAAGCTCGGGGCATTGCGCATCTCGCTCGGCTTTTCGACAACGGAAGACGATGTCGACAGGGCGATTGCGGCTTTCGCGAAGATTGCCTGCCGGCGAAGGTCGGCGGGTGAGGCGGCATAAGCCGCATCATAAACTTGCGGAAACGCAAATTTCCGCTTGCCAATCGGGCTGAAAAGTCCCTTTTGGCCTCTTACATCAGGGTAAGGCATTTGCCCGACATCAGGGCAGGACAATTGCCCGAACGCTACAAGCTGCCGGACCTTGTATCCGGCGAGATTGGAGAATGAAATGGCTGCGGTGCAGGAAACAATCGACCAGGTCCGCCTGATCGATGTGGACCAGTACAAATACGGTTTCGAGACCGTCATCGAGATGGACAAAGCGCCGAAAGGCCTGTCCGAGGACATCATTCGCTTCATTTCGGCCAAGAAGCAGGAGCCGGAGTGGATGCTGGAATGGCGCCTTGAAGCCTATCGGCGCTGGCTGACGCTGGAAGAGCCGACCTGGGCGCGCGTCAATTATCCGAAGATCGATTTCAACGACATCTATTACTACGCCGCGCCGAAGAGCACGCCGGGTCCGAAGTCGCTCGACGAGGTCGATCCGGAGCTGTTGAAGGTCTACGAGAAGCTCGGCATCCCGCTGCGCGAGCAGGAGATCCTTGCCGGTGTCGAGAAGCCGAAGATCGCCGTCGACGCCGTTTTCGACAGCGTTTCGGTCGTCACCACCTTCAAGGCAGAGCTGAAGAAGGCCGGCGTGATCTTCATGTCGATCTCGGAAGCCATCCGCGAGCATCCGGAACTGGTGCAGAAATACCTCGGCTCCGTGGTGCCGACGAGCGATAACTATTATGCGACGCTGAATTCGGCTGTTTTCACCGACGGCTCCTTCGTGTTCATTCCGAAGGGCGTTCGCTGCCCGATGGAGCTTTCCACCTATTTCCGCATCAACGAGAAGGGCACCGGCCAGTTCGAGCGCACCCTGATCATCGCGGAAGAAGGCGCCTACGTCTCCTATCTCGAAGGCTGCACGGCGCCGCAGCGCGACGAAAATCAGTTGCATGCTGCCGTGGTCGAGCTGGTTGCGCTCGACGATGCCGAGATCAAGTATTCCACCGTCCAGAACTGGTATCCCGGTGACAAGGAAGGCAAGGGCGGCATCTACAACTTCGTCACCAAGCGCGGCGATTGCCGTGGCGACCGCTCGAAGATTTCCTGGACGCAGGTCGAAACCGGCTCGGCGATCACCTGGAAATATCCGTCCTGCATCCTGCGCGGCGACGACAGCCGCGGCGAGTTCTACTCGATCGCCGTGTCCAACGGCCATCAGCAGATCGACAGCGGCACCAAGATGATCCATCTCGGCAAAAACACGTCGAGCCGCATCGTCTCCAAGGGCATCGCCGCCGGCGTATCCAACAACACCTATCGCGGCCAGGTCTCGGCTCACCGCAAGGCGTCGAACGCACGCAACTTCACCCAGTGCGATTCGCTGCTGATCGGCGACAAGTGCGGCGCTCATACCGTGCCCTACATCGAGGCGAAGAATTCGACGGCGCAGTTCGAACATGAAGCCACGACCTCGAAGATCTCCGAGGACCAGCTGTTCTACTGCCTGCAGCGCGGTATCCCGACAGAAGCGGCGATCGCACTGATCGTCAACGGCTTCGTCAAGGAAGTCCTGCAGGAACTGCCGATGGAATTCGCCGTCGAGGCGCAGAAGCTGATCAGCATCTCGCTCGAGGGCTCGGTGGGCTAAACAGGTCTCCGTCATCCTCGGGCTTGTCCCGAGGATCTGCGCACCTATGCGGAAGGTCGCGCCGGAACATTAGGACGATTACAATTTAAAGCTTAGATCCTCGGGACAAGCCCTAGGATGACGATTGAGGCCGATGAGAACGGTCAATTGGGCGGCACTTGAACCCGCTTTATGGACAGGAAAAACGAAATGCTTGAAATCAGAAACCTCCATGCCCGTATCGCCGAAGACGGCACCGAGATCATCCGTGGCCTGAACCTGACGGTGAAGGCCGGCGAAGTTGCCGCGATCATGGGGCCGAACGGCTCCGGCAAGTCGACACTCTCCTATGTGCTGTCCGGCCGCAGCGACTACGAAGTGACTGAGGGCGACATTCTTTATAATGGCGAGAGCATCCTCGAGCTCGATCCGGCCGAGCGCGCCGCCAAGGGCATCTTCCTTGCCTTTCAGTATCCGGTCGAAATCCCCGGTGTCGCCACCATGCAGTTCTTGAAGGTGGCGATGAACGAGCAGCGCAAGGCGCGCGGCGAGGACGAGCTTACGACGCCGGATTTCATGCGCCGCGTCAAGGATGCCGCCGGCAAGCTGCAGATCAATACCGAGATGCTGAAGCGGCCGCTGAATGTCGGCTTTTCCGGCGGCGAGAAGAAGCGCGCCGAGATCCTGCAGATGGCGCTGCTCGAACCGAAGCTCTGCGTGCTCGACGAAACCGATTCCGGCCTCGATATCGACGCGCTGAAGATCGTCGCCGACGGCGTCAACGCGCTGCGTTCGCCGGATCGCGCCGTGGTGGTCATCACCCATTACCAACGCCTGCTCGACTATATCGTGCCCGATACCGTCCACGTGCTCTATAAGGGCCAGGTGATCAAGTCGGGCGACAAGACGCTGGCGCATGAGCTGGAAGCCAATGGCTATGCCGACATCATCGGCACGGCGGCCTGAGTTCGGGTGGAAAGGACGACGTCCATGAACATGCAGACGACGAGCCGCCTGACAGCGGCCGAAGCGGCACTGATCGAGGCCTTCAACCAGCAGATCGGTGAGCTGTCCGGCAATGGCGCGGTGACGGCGCTGCGCGACCGGCTTCTCGACGACCTGAAGAAGGCCGGCCTGCCGACGCGCCGCATCGAGGCCTGGCATTATACCGACCTCAAGAATCTTCTGCGCACCGTTCCGCCACAGGCGGGTGATGCGGGCTCCGAAGCTTTGGAGCCGCTCGTTGCCGATGCCACGGTGCTGGCGGTGATCCAGGGCCATTCCAACCAGAAGGCTGCCGCCGACGGTCTTGGCATTTCGACCTATTCCGGCCATCTGCTCGATGGCTCCGCCGCAAACGGGCTCGATGCGCTCGGCAACGACGACGCCGTCGGCCGCATCAATGGCAGCTTCGTGCGCGACGGCTATGTCGTCGACGTGCCTGCCGGCACCGAGCTTGAAGCTCCGCTCGAAATCCAGTTCATCCATGCCGGCGGGCAAGCGCATACGCGCCTTCCCGTGGCCTTCGGCGCCGGCGTCAAGGCGACCGTCATCGAGCGTCACCTTGCGGCGACAAATGATGCGGCGCTGGTCTCCCATGTCAGCGACATTACGGTCGGCGAGGGAACGGAGCTGACTTGGATCATCCTGCAGCAGCAGGGAGCCGACGATACGCATCTTGGGCAGATCCGCATCGATCTCGGCGCTGACGCCAAGCTTCGGCTGTTCGTCATCAATGCCGGCGGCAAGCTGGTGCGCCAGGAACTGCATATCAAGGTGACGGGCGAGGGCGCCGATCTGACGCTACGCGGCATCAACCTGCTGGGCGCTGACAGCCATACCGACGTGACGATGGTGCTCGGCCACGATGTGCCGAACACCGGTTCGACCGAGGTGATCCGCAACGTCGTCTTCGACCGCGCCAAGGGCGTGTTCCAGGGCATGATCCGGGTGGCGCCCGATGCGCAGAAGACCGATGCCAAGATGGCCTGCAACACGCTGCTGATGTCCGACGATGCCGAATTCTCGGTCAAGCCCGAGCTTGAGATCTTTGCCGACGACGTGCAGTGCGGCCATGGCGCGACGGTGACCGATATCGACGCCAATCACCTCTATTACCTGATGGCGCGTGGTATTCCGGAGAAGATGGCGCGGGCGATGCTGGTCAACGCCTTCGTCGCCGAAATCGTCGAGGAACTGGAAGACGAGGCCCTGGTCGAGGCGCTGGAAAGCGTGATTTCGGCCTGGCTCGAAAAGCACGCCTGATCGGATATATCGATGGACAAGATAGTGCCGGCCACTGAGTACGACGTCGAAGCCATCCGCCGGGATTTTCCGATCCTGGCGGAGAAGGTGCACGGCAAGCCGCTGGTCTATCTCGATAACGGCGCGTCGGCACAGAAGCCGCAGGTGGTGATCGACGCCATCTCGCATGCCTATTCGCATGAATATGCCAATGTGCATCGCGGCCTGCACTATCTCTCGAATGCCGCGACGGACGCCTATGAGGCCGCGCGCGAAAAAGTCCGCCGCTTCCTCAATGCGCCTTCGGTTGATGACATCGTCTTCACCAAGAATTCGACGGAAGCGATCAACACCGTCGCCTATGGCTGGGGCATGCCCAAGATTGGCGAAGGCGACGAGATCGTCCTCACGATCATGGAGCACCATTCCAACATCGTGCCCTGGCACTTCATCCGCGAGCGGCAGGGCGCCAAACTCGTCTGGGTGCCCGTCGACGACGAGGGCGCCTTCCATATCGAGGATTTCGAAAAGAGCCTGACGGAGCGCACCAAGCTCGTCGCCATCACCCACATGTCGAATGCGCTCGGCACGATCGTTCCTGTCAAGGAAGTCTGCCGGATCGCGCATGAGCGCGGCATCCCGGTGCTGATCGATGGCAGCCAGGGCGCCGTGCATCTGCCGGTCGACGTGCAGGATATCGATTGCGACTGGTACGTCATGACCGGCCACAAGCTCTACGGCCCATCCGGCATCGGCGTGCTTTACGGCAAGAAGGAACGGCTGCAGGAGATGCGTCCGTTCCAGGGTGGCGGCGAGATGATCTTTGAAGTCGCCGAGGACGTCGTCACCTATAATGACCCGCCGCATCGCTTCGAGGCCGGCACACCGCCGATCGTGCAGGCGATCGGGCTCGGTTACGCGCTCGACTATATGGAGAAGATCGGCCGCGAGGCGATCGCCCGGCATGAGGCCGATCTTGCGGCCTATGCTGTCGAGCGGCTGAAATCGGTCAATTCGCTGCGGGTCTTCGGGACGGCGCCCGATAAGGGGAGTATCTTTTCTTTCGAGCTTGCCGGAATCCATGCCCATGACGTCTCGATGGTGATCGACCGGCAGGGTGTTGCGGTCAGGGCCGGCACGCATTGCGCCATGCCGCTCTTGAAACGCTTCGGCGTTACATCCACATGCCGTGCATCCTTCGGCATGTATAATACCCGCGCCGAGGTCGATACCCTGGCCGATGCGCTGGAATATGCGCGCAAGTTCTTTGCTTGAGGAGTGTCCGTGATGAGCCTGGACGAAAGCGAACAGAAGATCGACGTGCGCGAAGGCATCGTGCATTCCAGCATTCCGGCCGATGAACTGGCGCGGCTGAGTGACGACGTCATCAGCGCCCTGAAGACCGTCTACGATCCCGAAATTCCGGCCGACATCTTCGAACTCGGTCTGATCTACAAGATCGATATCGAAGACGACCGGATGGTGAAGATCATGATGACGCTGACAGCGCCCGGCTGCCCGGTGGCCGGCGAGATGCCAGGCTGGGTCGAGAACGCCGTCGGCGCCGTCGAGGGCGTATCGGGCGTCGAGGTCGAAATGACCTTCGATCCGCCGTGGACGCCGGACCGCATGTCCGAAGAGGCGCAGGTCGCCGTCGGCTGGTACTGATACGGTGCCGTGGTATTGATCCGTTTACCTCGGACGACTACATTCGAGTCACGATGCGCCGGATCTTGACCCCGGTTGCGGAAGGAGAATAAGCCGATGGGCTTTGCAATCATGAGCATGACGGATGGGGCTGCGGCCCGCGTCAAGGCGATCGTCGAGAACTCGGGACCGGACGCCAAAGGCATTCGCGTCGGCATCAAGAAGGGCGGCTGCGCCGGGATGGAATATACCATCGACCTGGTGACCGAGCCCAATGCCAAGGACGACCTGATCGAGCGCGATGGTGCAAAAGTCTGGGTCGAGCCGTCGGCGGCTCTTTACCTGCTCGGCACCGAAATGGGCTTCGAAACGACGACGCTGCGCTCGGGCTTCACCTTCACCAATCCGAACCAGACGTCGGCCTGCGGCTGCGGCGAATCCGTCGAGCTGAAGCCTGCCGATCTCGCGGCCCTTGCCGCCCAGCGCCAGGCCGAGCCGGCGCATTCCTGATGGCCTTCAGGCCGACGGAAAATTCTCCGCCAGCAACTCCATGAAATCGGGCGTGCTCAGTCGCGCTTGATGCTCATCAGCATTTCCCACATATCGGCGCCGGTCTCGAAGACCACGGCGTTTGCCTTGTAGCTCTGCTCGGCTTCAACAAGGCCGGTCAATTCGGTGGCGGGATCGACATCCGACGCCGTCGGGCTGACGACGGCCTGGACACCGCCTGCTTCAACGGAGGCGAGGCTGGTGTTCAGCCTGGCATAGTCCGGCGTGCTGCTGTTTGCGATGTTGTCGGCAATCGCGCTGACACGCGTCGTCTGCGCCCGCATTCCCGAAAGAGCAGTGCTCGTCATGCCCGATATGCTCATCAGCCGTTTCCCCAGAACTGGATGAAATTCTTGTACACGCGAGGATTTAGAGAATGCTGAAGGCGTTGCGTTAGCAAAGACCTACAGCTGAGTGCGTCTTGCCATTCATCTGTTCCGGATTGACACGGAACGATGTTGGAAAGGCGCGGAAATCATGGACAGCTTGGCTATCGCGACGCCACCCAGTCGTGCCAGTCGCTTTCATTGCCGTTGAAGACGTTCAGGTCGATCTTGCCGTCGACGCCATCCGAAAGGCCGGAGCCGGAATACTGCCAGAAGAGCCACTTGCGGCCCGGATAGACCTTGGAGGGGTGAGCGGCCACCGAGCGCAGCCAGAAGGGATAGTCGAGCATTTGGCCCTTCAGGTTATCCCGGTAGAAGTCCGGCGCGGTGTAGATGATTGGACGCTGGCCGTAATGGCGCTCCAGCTTGTCCATGAAGACCTGCATCTTTTCCCGGACACGTTCAGGCGAGATGCGCCTCTTGCAGCTCGATTCGCCGTTCCATTCGACGTCGATCACAGGCGGAAGAGCGTTGGCTTCCTTCGGTACGTTGCGGATGAACCAGTCGGCCTGCTCGCCGGCTGTCCGGCACCAATAGAAGAAGTGATAGGCGCCGTGTTTCAGCCCGGCTTCCTTGGCCCGGCGCCAGTTCTTCTTGAACATCGGATCGAGGTGATCGCCACCGTCTGTCGCCTTGATGTAGACGAAGTTCGCGCCTTGCCTGCGCAGCGTCTCCCAATCGATCTCGCCCTGCCAGCGCGACACGTCGACGCCGTGCACGGCAAGCTTTCTCGGCGAGGTGGAACCGAAGTTGATCGGCTTGGCATCGCGGAACCGGTGGCCGTAAATTTGGCCGCGTGAGGGCGGCCTCGCGCCGAGATCGGGCATCGCATTGCCCGCGGGATTGCTCGGCATCAGCATGGCGACCGGTTTTTCCGTCGGCATCGGCATGCCGACCGGCCTGTCTGCGGGGACGAGCGCCTGCGGCTCCGGAACCTGCCCCGTCCAGCTCAATGCCTCCTGCGGCGGGCTTGCCTGCGGAGCAGGATCGCCCACGGCTGCAGCCGGTATCGGGCCGCTCGGCTGGGTAATGGCATTGGTCGTTTCGCGCGACGGTACAGGGGTGAGCACATCTTCGGCGCCAGAACTTGCGGAGCATCCCGAGAGAATCAGGGCGGCGAGGAGGATTGCTGGCACAGCCGATGGACGCATAAGAACCTGCACGCAAAACAAGGGATCGACGATGATCCATGTTGATGGAAGCCGCCTTTATGAATTGCTAACAGAGACTTGCTAAGAAAGGTTAAATTTGATCCTTGTGCATCAGAAGCATCCAGCCGCTCCCAACCTATGGGAGGGGCCTTTAGCCACTGCGACTTGGCTCCCTCTCAGCGACTGGCTCTCATCCCCGCAATCAGAATATCGATGAGTTGTCTTGCCGCCTCCCGCCAGGCGGGGCCGCAGCTGATGCTTGCGCCGCCCGCCAGCGCGCGCAGGATATCGAGCGGGTCCATCGCCAGGCGGATTTCGCCGGTGGCGACTGCGCGATCCACCAGCAGATTGACGGCGCCTATGATCAAGTCGGCCGAATCGGCATAGAGCTCGGAGGTGCCGCCGACCAAAGAATCCAGCACCTCCGACATGCCGTGTTTCGTTACGACATAATCGACGAACTGCACCAGCCACAGACGAAGCGCTTCGACAGGCGGATGTGTCTCGGCAAGGCTTTTGGCGGCGGCGGCAAGCTGCGTCGTCTCGTTGCGGTAGATGGCGGCAACCAATGCATCGCGCGTCGGGAAATGGCGATAAAGTGTGCCGATGCCGACGCCGGCGATGCGGGCAATTTCTTCCAGGCTGGCGCTGGAACCCTTGTCGGCAAAGACGGTCTTTGCCGTTTCCATCAGCAGAAGGCGGTTGCGTTCGGCATCCGCACGCGGCTTTCGGACGGTGGGTCCGTCACTTTTTTCAGCCATTTCCAAGAAGTCCTCTTGATAAACGGAGGCGCCCTCCATATTTATCTGGAGGCATCCTCCTTTTATTTCATTTGAGGCCGGCGGACAATGGTCCTCCAGCCCGGAGCGGTGCGCCATGATCAAGGAGATAATCATGAGTGGACTTTTTGGCGCGACATCGACCACCGATGAGGTGCTCGCCGGCGTCGATCTCAAGGGCAAGCGTGTTCTGGTGACGGGTGTTTCGGCCGGTCTCGGCGTGGAAACCGCACGTGTCCTGGCAGCCCGTGGAGCGCAGGTGGTGGGTACGGCCCGTGGCCTTGCAAAGGCAAGAGCGGCAACGGAAGTCGTGCGCGCCGGTGAAGCCAATGGCGGCAGTCTTGACATCGTCGAGCTCGATCTTGCTTCTCTGGCAAGCGTGCGGGCCTGTGCCGATGCGCTCATCGCGGATGGCCGCCCCTTCGACGTCGTCATTGCCAATGCCGGCGTGATGGCTGCTCCCTTCGGCCGCACCGCCGATGGTTTCGAAACGCAGTTCGGCACCAATCATCTCGGTCATTTTGTGCTGGTCAATCGCATCGCATCGCTCGTCAAATCGGGCGGCCGTGTGGTGATCGTCGCGTCCTCGGCCCATCGCATGGCTCCTTTCAGCCTCGACGACCTCAATTTCGAGAGCAAGACCTATGAGCCCTGGGCGGCCTATGCCCAGTCGAAAACCGCAAATATCCTGTTCGCGGTGGAGCTCGACCGGCGCCTCGAGAAGCGTGGTATCCGTGCGACGGCACTGCATCCCGGCGGCATCCAGACCGAGCTCGACCGTCATGTCGGCGCCGGCGCGATCGAAGGCATGATGGCTGAGATCAACGCAGCACTTGCCGCCGAGGGCAAACCGCCCTTCCAGCGGAAGACGATCCCGCAAGGTGCCGCGACCTCAGTCTGGGCAGGTTTCGTCGCTCCGGCAGACGCGGTCGGCGGCAGATATTGCGAAAATTGCCACGTCTCCGAAGTAACGGATGCGGAAATCAGCCCGATTTCCGAAGGCGTGCGCAGCTACGCGCTCGATCCCGCGACGGCCAAGGCATTGTGGGCCAAGAGCGAGGACATGGTCGGCGAGCGCTTCTAAGCGGCAAACCGCACATTTTGGTACTGACGGAGAGCAGGGGAACCGGGAACGGGTGCCCCTGCCGAGGTATTGAAGCTGGATCGGCTGCAAACCGGTCCGCTTCTCTTACGTTGAACCTACGCGGGGCGTCGTGTCTCCGCCGTTCAGGTCTTGATATCGAGGCCAGCTTCGACCGCGGCGGCGATGAATGCTTTGCGTGCATCCTCGCCGGTGCGCTTACCCTTGATGACGTCGGCGCAGATCAGCAGCGCCTGGTCGAGTGCGGCACCGTCCTCGGTCGGCCAATCCTCGATCATCGCCCAGGAGGCGGCCTGGGTGGTATCGATGCTCGTGTATTTGCCGGACTCTTCGAGGGCGACGAGCACAGGTTTCGACCATGGCGCCTGCATTCTTGCTTCGCTTTGATCCTGGGGCATGGAATGACCTTCCTTCGCACATTTCTATCAGAATGAGGAAAGCCCCTCCCATGATGGAAGGGGCTTGGATTGCTCGGCTTTCGCTACGGCGTCAGGTGTGACCGTTATTCGGCTGCCTCTGCGTAGCTTTCCACCGGCGGGCAGGTGCAGATCAGGTTGCGGTCGCCATAGACGTTGTCGACGCGGTTGACTGGGGACCAATATTTGTCGACGCGGAAGGCGCCGGGCGGGAAGCAGGCCTGTTCCCGGCTGTAGGGACGGTCCCATTCGCCGACGAGGTCTTCGACCGTGTGCGGGGCGTTCTTCAGCGGGTTGTTGGTCTTGTCCATGCGGCCATCCTCGATGGCGCGGGCTTCCTCGCGGATCGCCAGCATCGCCTCGCAGAAACGGTCGAGCTCGGCTTTGGTCTCGCTTTCCGTCGGCTCGATCATCAGCGTGCCGGCGACCGGCCAGCTCATGGTCGGCGCATGGAAGCCGCAGTCGATCAGACGCTTGGCGACGTCGTCGACGGTGACGCCCGAGCTGTCGACCAGCGGGCGGGTGTCGATGATGCATTCATGCGCGACCCGGCCAGTCTTCGACTTGTAGAGCACGTCATAGGCGCCCTTCAGCCGGGTGGCGATATAGTTGGCGTTGAGGATCGCCACCTTGGTCGCCTGCGTCAGGCCTTCGCCGCCCATCATCAGGCAATAGCTCCAGGAGATCGGCAGGATCGAGGCGGAGCCGAAGGCGGCGGCCGAGACCGCACCCGAACGGCCGTCGGTTTCGGGATGGCCCGGCAGGTGAGGCGCCAGATGCGCCTTGACGCCAATCGGGCCCATGCCGGGGCCGCCGCCGCCATGCGGAATGCAGAAAGTCTTGTGCAGGTTCAGATGGCTGACGTCGGAGCCGATGTCACCGGGGCGGGACAGGCCGACCATGGCGTTCATGTTGGCGCCGTCGAGATAGACCTGGCCGCCATGCTCATGCACCAGATCACAGATTTCCTTCACCGTTTCCTCGAAGACGCCGTGAGTCGAGGGATAGGTGATCATGCAGCAGGAGAGATTTGCCGCATGCTGCTCAGCCTTAGCGCGGAAATCGTCGAGATCGATATCGCCATTCTCGCGGACCTTGACGACGACCACCTTCATGCCGACCATCTGGGCCGAGGCCGGGTTGGTGCCATGCGCCGAGGTCGGGATCAGGCAGACGTCACGATGGCCGTCGCCGTTGGCGATATGATAGTTGCGGATCGTCAGCAGGCCGGCATATTCGCCCTGCGCGCCGGAATTCGGCTGCATCGAGAAGGCGTCGTAGCCGGTAACGGCGCAGAGCTTTTCGATCAGGTCGTCGATCATCTCGCGGTAGCCGAGCGCCTGGTCTGATGGCACGAAGGGATGGATGTCGGAAAATTCCGGCCAGGTGATCGGCAGCATTTCCGCCGTCGCATTGAGCTTCATCGTGCAGGAGCCGAGCGGGATCATCGAGCGGTCGAGCGCCAGATCCCGGTCTGAGAGCCGGCGGATGTAACGCGTCATCTCGCTTTCGGCGCGGTTCATGTGGAAGATCGGATGGGTGAGGTAGTCGCTGGTCCGAAGCAGGCCCTTCGGCAGGCGATAGGAAGGCTCGAAATCGGCAATGGTGAAATTGCCGCCGAAGGCGCGCCACACGGCTTCCAGCGTCGCAGGGCGGGTGCGCTCGTCGAGGCTCATGCCGATCCGGGTTTCGCCGACCTTGCGCAGATTGACGCCTTCGGCAACGGCGGCGCGCAGGATCAGGCCCTGCATGTGGCCGACATCGACGGTGATCGTGTCGAAGAAGGTGTCGGGTTCCACCTTATAGCCGAGCTTTTCCAGGCCCTTGGCCATCAGCACGGCTTTCTGGTGCACCTGCTGGGCGATCGCCTTGATGCCCTTCGGACCGTGGAAGACGGCATACATCGAGGCCATGACGGCGAGCAGCACCTGGGCGGTGCAGATATTCGACGTCGCCTTCTCGCGGCGGATATGCTGCTCGCGGGTCTGCAGCGACAGGCGATAGGCACGGTTGCCACGGGCATCGACGGAAACGCCGACGAGACGGCCGGGCATGGAGCGCTTGATGGCATCCTTGACCGACATATAGGCTGCATGCGGGCCGCCATAGCCGACCGGGACGCCGAAGCGCTGCGAGGAACCGATTGCGATATCGGCGCCCATTTCGCCGGGCGATTTCAGCAGCGTCAGCGCCAGGATATCGGCGGCGACGATAGCGATGGCGCCGGTCTGGTGCAGGCGCGCGATCAGGCCGGTAAAATCATGCACGTGACCATGCGTGCCCGGATACTGGAAGATCGCCCCGAAGACATCGACGGGGTCGAGATCGGTGAAGGGATTGCCGACGATGACGCTCCAGCCGAGTGGCTCGGCGCGGGTGCGGATGAGGGCGATGGTCTGCGGATGACAGTCTGCATCGACGAAGAAGGCTTTTGCCTTCGACTTGGCGACGCGCTCGGCGATGGCCATGCCTTCGGCGGCGGCGGTCGCCTCGTCGAGCAGCGAGGCGTTGGCGACGTCGAGGCCGGTCAAGTCGCAGATCATCGTCTGGTAGTTGAGCAGCGCTTCCAGGCGGCCCTGGCTGATCTCCGGCTGGTAAGGCGTATAGGCCGTATACCAGGCCGGGTTCTCCAGGATGTTGCGCTGGATGACAGGCGGCGTGATGGTGCCGTAGTAACCCTGGCCGATCAGCGAGACCAGCACCTTGTTCTTGTTGGCGGTCTCGCGCAACTTGTCGAGCGCCTCACGCTCGGTCATCGGCGCGCCCCAGACGAGCGGCGCCTTCTGGCGGATCGAGGGCGGCAGTGTCGCGTCGATCAGGCCGTCGAGGCTGTTATAGCCGATCACCTTCAGCATGTCGGTCATCTCAGCCGGCGAGGGGCCGATATGGCGGCGATTGGCGAAATCGTAGGGCTGATAGTCGGTAAACTGGAATTCCGTCGGCGTCGTCATTACGCAGTGAGCTCCTTGTAGGCCGCCTCATCGAGCAGGCCATCGGCGTCCGCAGGATTTGCAAGCTTCAGCTTGAAGAACCAGCCGGCTCCCTGAGGATCGGAATTGACCAGCGACGGATCGGCAACGATGGCCGGATTGACCTCGGTGATCTCGCCATCAAGCGGACAATAGACGTCGGAAGCAGCCTTGACGGATTCAACGGTCGCGGCATTGCCGTTCTTGGAGAAGGTCGCGCCGACTTCCGGCAGTTCGACGAAAACCAGGTCGCCGAGCTGATCGACGGCATAGTTGGTGATGCCGACCGTCGCAACGCCGCCTTCGATCTTCAGCCATTCGTGTTCTTCGGTAAATTTCAGCATTGTTCGTCCTCTCTGGAAAAGGTTAGCGTTTGTAGGTCGGTGTGACGAAGGGCAGGGCGCTGACGGTGATCGGCAGATATTTGCCGCGCACCTCGGCGTAGACGAGTGTGCCCGCCGCAGCATAAGAGATTGGCACGTAACCCATGGCGACGGGGCCTTCGACGCTGGGACCGAAGCCGCCCGAGGTGACTTCGCCGATTTCGACCTTGCCCTCGGCATCGGCATAGAGCTTGGCATGGCCGCGTACCGGGGCCTTGCCTTCCGGCTTCAGGCCGACGCGGCGGCGCGCGGCGCCGTTTTCGAGTTCGGAAAGGATGCGGCCGGAGCCGGGGAAGCCGCCGGCGCGTGCACCACCGCCGCGCCTTGCCTTCTGCATGGCCCATTCCAGCGCCGCCTCGACCGGTGAGGTGGTCGTGTCGATATCATTGCCGTAGAGGCAGAGGCCGGCTTCCAGCCGCAGCGAATCGCGGGCACCAAGCCCGATTGCCTGGACGTCGGGATGTTCGAGCAACCGCATGGTGACATCCTCGGCCTTGTCTGATGGAATCGAGATTTCAAAGCCGTCCTCGCCGCTATAGCCGGAGCGCGAGACAAGACAGGAAACGTCGTGCAGGCGGCAGTGGCGCACATCCATGAATTTCATCGCCGCGACGTCGGCCCAGAGCTCGGCGAGAACCTCGACGGCACGCGGTCCCTGCAGCGCGATCAGAGCACGATTGAGAAGGGTGATATCGCATTGGTCGCCGATATGGGTCTGCAGATGGGCGAGGTCGGCTTCCTTGCACGACGCGTTGACGACGACGAAAAGATGATCGTCGAGATGGGTGATCATCAGGTCGTCGAGAATGCAGCCGGTGTCGTCGGTGAAGAAGCCATAGCGCTGACGGCCCTCGGCAAGGCCCAGTATGTCAACCGGCACCAGGCTTTCGAGCGCCAGCGCGGCATCTTCGTAGCTGCCCGATTTCGCCTTCACGATCACCTGGCCCATATGGGAGACGTCGAAGAGGCCGGCTTCGGTGCGGGTATGAAGATGTTCCTTCATGACACCTGCAGGATATTGCACCGGCATGTCATAGCCAGCGAACGGCACCATGCGGGCGCCGAGCGAAAGATGCAGGGCATGCAGCGGGGTTTTCTTCAGGGCAGCAGTATCGTCCAAAAGACGCCTCCGGGGTTTGCGCCTTCTCAGGAAGGCGCGGGCTCAAATCTGAAGGCGCGGTTGCGCACTTCTCTCCTGAGCCCCCTCTGTCCTGAGTGCCTGAGATTGTTATCCCTTCGGCGAGCGTTTCGAGAACGCTTCTCTCCAGAGTTCCGTCTGCCCCTTGCTGGTCCTTTTGCCTGAGAGTTTCCGGGGCGGTTGCTCCTTCGGCACCGGTGGCGAAAGCACCGGATTCTCCCAACAAGGTTGGCGCAATTATCCGGCGGGTGCAGCGCTTGGCAAGGGGCAAATGTCGTGACCGGGCAAATTTTTGTCGTCTTATTCCAACCAAGCCCTAATCTGCGGCAAATCTGCTTTTGCATTCGGCGGGGAAACCGGCTATCGCGACATGCTGTTGAAGGGGATCTCATGCGGCAGACCGGACTGAAAGCGACGCTCTTCCTGCGCATGCTTTGCGCATTGAGCTTGGTTTTGCTCGGCCTTGCCCATCAGGCGCCGCAGGCTGCCGCCGCCGAGGGCTACGATGCCGCGGCCTATGTGCTGCCCGACGGCACCTTCGCCTCGCTCTGCGTCACCATAAAGGACGCCGACGGCAAGACCCTTACCTTCAAACCGAATTGTGAAGCTTGCCGGCTGTCGGCCTCGGTCATCCTGCCGACGCCGGATGCGGGCTCCTGGCTCGAGCGCAAGCTCGGCTCGCTGATCAACGCGCCGGTCGAAATCTCTGTCGTTGTCGGCGCAGGCGCCGTCAGCCGGGCGAATTCCCGCGCGCCCCCCATCCTCGCCTGATCTGTTATCGCAACCATGATCAGTAATGCCGGTCCACTTGAGAGAAGTCCGCGGCCGGCGAGGAGATATCCGATGAAAACTTTCGAAAAAATTGGCAAGACATTCGGGCTTGCCGCCATTCTTTCCGCCACCGCTTTTGCCGGCGCCGAGGCGCATGTGACCTTCCTCGACAAGCAGGCAAAGCAGGACAGCACCATTCTCGCCACATTGCAGCTGCCGCACGGCTGCGACGGCAAGGCGACCACGGAAGTGCGGGTCAAGCTGCCGGAAGGTTTCGTCTTCGCCAAGCCGCAGCCGAAGGCCGGCTGGGAGCTCGAGGTGATCAAGGGCGATTACCAGAAGACCTACGACAATCACGGCGACAAGGTGAAATCAGGCGCGATCGAGATCCGCTGGAAGAACGGCAATCTCTCCGACGATTTCTATGACACCTTCGTGATCCAGGGTAAGGTTTCGGGCGTCGAAGCCGGCACCTCGCTCGCCTTTCCGGTGACGCAGATGTGTGGCGATACCGTCGCGGCCTGGGATCAGGTGGCGAAGGAGGGCGACGACGCGCATGGGCTGAAAAGCCCGGCGCCGCTCCTGAAGGTCGTCGCCGGCGAAGGTCACGGCCACGATCATGACGACATGGCCGGCATGGACATGACCGGTAAAACCGGCATGGACATGACCGGTAAAACCAGCATGGACATGTCCGGTATGGCGGGCTTGGGTGCTGCGGCGCCCGCCGGCGAAACGGTCAAGGCCGGCGATCTCGAAATCTCCGGCGGCTTCGCCAAGGCGATGCTGCCCGGCCAGCCGGTCGGCGGCGGTTTCTTCACGGTGAAGAACAACGGCCAGACGGATGATCGGCTGGTGTCGGTGAGCTCGCCTGCATCAGGCGAGGTTCAGATCCACGAGATGGAGACCAAGGACAATGTCATGCGGATGCGCCAGCTGAAGGACGGCATCGCCATCGCTGCCGGCGAGACGGTCAAGCTCGAGCCCGGCAACCTGCATCTGATGTTCCAGAAGGTGAAGACGCCGTTCAAGCAGGGCGACACGGTGCCGGTGACGCTGACCTTCGAAAAGGCCGGTAAGGTCGATCTGGTGCTGCAGGTATTGTCGGCCCAGGGCAAATAAGAGCAGCGGCAGTTAGGACAGACAAGCCCGCGGTTGCGATTGCAGCCGCGGGCTTTTCGTTCGGGGAAGGCGGATGCCTCAGAAATCTTCGTAGGATCGCAGCGCCTGTTTCAGGCCCGCCTGCGGTTGGCGATTGCCTTTGGCCATCAGGTCGAGCGCCACCTCCGTCGACTGGATGATGCTGGAGGGCTCGTCGATCTCGTCGGTGCTCTCAGCCTTCACTTGCCGGTCGGCAAGGCGTCGTGCGTCGCGCGCCGCCGTGCTCGTCGCGACACGCTGCGGGATGCGCAGCGATTCGAAGGCAACGGCGGCGGTGTTGGCCGATATCGACAGCAACTGGGTCATGCCATCACCGTATCGGCATGATCTTGGCGCCATCATAAGAAAATCATTGGCATTTTACAAAATGGTAAGAATTCATAGGGGTTCGGTTAGAATCACTTTCGCAACGCGGTAAATCCGGCTCATGATCCAGGCTCTTCTCGTCGCCGTCGGCGGCGCCATCGGTTCCCTCCTCAGATATTATGTCGGCCAGTGGGCGCTGAGGCTCATGGGGCCAGGCTTTCCCTGGGGCACGCTCGCCGTCAATGTCGTCGGCTGCTTCGTCATCGGCGTCTTCGCCGAGCTGATCGCGCGGAAGTTCAACGCCTCGGTGGAACTGCGCCTGCTGCTGATCACCGGCTTCCTTGGCGGCTTCACCACCTTCTCGGCTTTCTCGCTCGATGCCATCTCATTGTTCGAGCGTGGTGAGGCTGTTGCCGGCGGCGTCTACATCGTTGCGAGCGTCGGGCTTTCGATGGCGGCTGTCATCGCGGGCCTTGCCGTCATGCGCGCTTTGGCCTGATTTCTTTTCCGGTTTCCGTTTTGCGTGAAAATGCTCTAAAGGCAGCGGCAAGAACGCCGGCTCGGCCCGCGCAGCAATTTCCGAAAGATTTTTCATGGCTGGCATAGAACATATCAAGGTTGAACCCGACGAAGCCGGCATGCGGCTCGATCGCTGGTTCAAGGTGCACTTTCCGGGGCTCGGTTTCGGCCCGCTGCAGAAACTGCTGCGCTCCGGCCAGGTGCGCGTCGACGGTGGACGTGTCAAATCGGATGCACGCGTGCAGCCCGGCCAGACGGTGCGCGTGCCGCCGCTCGATGTCGATGCCAAGCTGAAATCCGGACCGATCGCCGGCAAGGATCTCAAGCATTCGACCGATTTCGAACTGCTGTCGCGCATGGTGCTGCATGAGGACGACAAGGTGATCGTGCTCAACAAGCCCTCCGGTCTTGCGGTGCAGGGCGGCTCCGGCGTCGCCAGGCACATCGACCAGATGCTCGAAGCCTGGACCAGCCCGAAAGGCGAGAAGCCGCGGCTCGTTCATCGCCTCGACCGCGACACGTCAGGGGTTCTCGTGATCGCCCGTACGCGTGGCGCCGCGCAGAAGCTGACGGCGGCCTTCCGCGAGCGCGACACCAAGAAGACCTATTGGTCGCTGGTCAAGGGCGTGCCGCGTAAGCATGAGGACAAGATCTCGACCTGGCTGGTCAAGGAGCCGACTGCCGACGGCGACCGCATGCGGATCGCCAAACACGGCGAAGACGGGGCGGACCATGCCGTCTCCTTCTACCGTGTGCTCGAAACCGCCGCCCAGAACCTCGCCTGGCTGGAGATGGAGCCCTATACCGGCCGGACCCATCAGCTGCGCGTCCATGCCCTGCATATCGGCCACCCGATCATCGGCGATCCGAAATATTTCGACGACGATCCGAATTGGGATTTTCCGGGCGGCGTCCAGAAGAAGCTGCATCTGCACGCGCGTCACATCGACATTCCGCACCCGTCCGGCGGGCGGCTGCGCGTCAGCGCGCCGCTGCCGCCGCACATGGTCCAGACCTGGAACCTTCTCGGCTTCGATCTCTCCAGTGCCGAAAGGGACGACGAATGAAACTGGCGCTTTTCGATTGTGATGGCACGCTGGTCGATAGCGCCGGTCTGATCCACGAAACCATGCGCCGGACCTTCGATAAGTTCGGCAAACCGGAACCGCGATTTGACGACACCAAGGCGATCATCGGCCTGTCCCTCGATATTGCGATCGCCCGTATGCAGGGCAGGCCGCATGTGGAACAGGAAGACATCGACATGACGGCGCATTACAAATCGCTGTTTTCGATCGTGCGTCAGGATCTTGATTACAAGGAGCCGCTGTTTCCCGGCATTCGCGAGATGATCGATGCGATCAGCGGCCGCGAGGACCTGCTGATCGGCGCGGTGACCGGCAAATCCAGGCGTGGGCTGAAGTTGGTGATGGAGACGCATGGCTTCGACGAGCATTTCATCGTCGCACGGACCGCTGACGATTGCCCCTCCAAGCCGCATCCGGCCATGGTGACGGAATGCTGCGATGAAACCGGCATGAATGCTGCCGACACCATTGTCATCGGCGATGCCGTTTACGATATGCAGATGGCAAAGGCTGCCGGCGCCAAGGCGATCGGTGTTGCCTGGGGCTATGCCAGCGTGGATGAGCTGATCGCCAACGGCGCTGATGCCATCGCCTACCATCCGAACGAGATATTGCGTCATTTTTCCTGAGGTGAGCCCATGCGCGATCTGCTGAACGACCTTTCCGAAGGCCTGAGCCATCCCGATCCCATCCGCCGCGCGCAGATCCAGATGAAGAAGCCGCTGCCGAAGCGTTTCTATACCGACGTCTCCGTTGCCGAGCACGAGGGCGGTTTTGCGATCACGCTCGACGGCAAGATGGTGCGCACGCCGGCGCGGCAGGTTCTGGCCGTTCCGACAGAGGTGCTGGCGCGGCTTGTCGCGGCCGAATGGCAGGCGCAGGGCGAGGAAATCAATCCGGTGAGCATGCCGGTAACACGGCTCGTCAACACCGCGCTCGACGGCGTTACCGCCAATGCGCAGGCGATTTTCGAGGATATCCTGCGTTTTTCCTCCAGCGACCTGCTCTGCTATCGCGCCGATGGGCCGGAATTGCTGGTCGAACGGCAGGCGGAGCGCTGGGACCCCGTCATCGACTGGGCGGCAAACGATCTCGGCGCTCGCTTCATCCTTGTCGAAGGGGTGATGCCGCAGGAGCAGCCGCGCGAGGCGACCGCCGCCTTCGCCGTCACGCTCGCCAGATATGACAGCGCGATGGCGCTTGCAGCACTCCACACGGTCACCACGCTCACAGGTTCGGCGATCCTGGCGCTCGCCTTCGCCGAGGGCCGGGTGACGATGGAGGAGGCCTGGTCGCTTGCCCATCTCGACGAGGACTGGACGATCGAGCATTGGGGCAGCGACGAGGAAGCTGAGGAGCGGCGGGCCAAGCGCTTTGCCGAGTTCAAGGCGGCGACGGATGTTTTTTTCGCCCTAAGCGCCTGAAACATATTGCCTTCCCAGGCATTATGGCGAAATCTGCGACTCCAACGGGGTGGTGCGGGATTTTGCAATGAATTGGCTGAGGTCGTGTTTTTGCCGGGCCGCACTCGTCTGTATCGCGCTCACGGCCTGCGTCAGTCTCTCGGGCACGAAGCCGGAGACGCCGGTCTATGATGTGCGCAGCGCCGTCGTTCTCTCCGGCCCGAACATGCCGGCCGAGCTGCTTTCCGGCATCAACGACCGCGTCAACGCCGCGATCAACGCCACGGTGCGCAACACGGTGCTGCCGCGGGTGGTGCTGACGATCCGGGTGGTGTCCGTCGAAAAGGGCCTCGGCTTTCAGAAGGACCGCAACGTCGCCAAGATCAGCATCGACGCCGCCTCGGTCGAGGACGGCTCGGTCATCGCCGTCAGCGCCTTCGACGTGACCAGCATCGCTGCCGATCCCAAGCTTGCCGACGAGATCCTGGCCGAGGACGTTGCAGCAAGGATACGCTCGGTTTTCTCGCTCAGCGGCCGCAGCCGCTAGGACAAATCTACCGCCGGATTGCCGCCCGCAGCGGCGAGGGAGATCGCATGAAGGAAATTCTCGAAGAGCTGGAACGGCGCCGCGACATCGCCCGTCTCGGCGGTGGCAAAGCCCGCATCGACGCCCAGCACAAGCGTGGCAAACTGACGGCGCGCGAGCGCATCGACCTTTTCCTCGACGAGGGCTCCTTCGAGGAGTTCGACATGTTCGTCGAACATCGCTCCACCGATTTCGGCATGGACAAGAGCCGTGTTGCCGGCGACGGCGTCGTCACCGGCTGGGGGACGGTCAACGGCCGCACGGTGTTCGTCTTCGCCAAGGACTTCACCGTCTTCGGCGGTTCGCTGTCGGAAGCGCATGCCGAGAAGATCATGAAGGTACAGGACATGGCGCTGAAGAACCGCGCGCCGATCGTCGGCATCTATGATGCCGGCGGCGCCCGTATCCAGGAGGGTGTCGCGGCCCTCGGCGGTTATGCCGAGGTGTTCCAGCGCAATGTACTGGCCTCCGGCGTCATCCCGCAAATCTCCGTCATCATGGGGCCTTGCGCCGGCGGTGACGTCTATTCGCCTGCGATGACCGATTTCATCTTCATGGTGCGCGATACCTCCTACATGTTCGTCACCGGTCCGGATGTGGTGAAAACGGTGACCAACGAGACAGTGACGGCCGAAGAACTCGGCGGCGCCGTCGTCCATACGGTGCGCTCGTCGATTGCCGACGGCGCCTATGACAATGATGTCGAAACGCTGTTGCAGGTGCGCCGGCTGATCGATTTCCTGCCGCTGTCGAATACCGCGCCGCTGCCGGAGATCGAATGTTACCAGTCGGTGACAGAAATCGACGCCTCTCTCGACACGCTGGTGCCGGCGAGCGCCAACAAGCCTTACGATATCAAGGAACTGATCCGGAAGGTGGCGGACGAGGGCGATTTCTTCGAGATCCAGGCGAGTTTTGCCGGCAACATCGTCTGCGGTTTCGGCCGCGTCGAAGGCTCCACCGTCGGCTTCGTAGCCAACCAGCCGATGGTGCTGGCCGGGGTTCTCGACAGCGACGCCTCGCGCAAGGCGGCCCGTTTCGTGCGCTTTTGCGACTGCTTCAATATTCCGATCGTCACGTTTGTCGACGTGCCGGGCTTCCTGCCGGGCACGGCGCAGGAATATGGCGGCCTCATCAAGCACGGCGCCAAGCTGCTCTTCGCTTACGCCGAGGCAACGGTGCCGAAGCTCACCGTCATCACCCGCAAAGCCTTCGGGGGTGCCTATGACGTGATGGCGTCGAAGCATCTGCGCGGCGACCTGAACTATGCCTGGCCAACGGCGCAGATCGCCGTGATGGGCGCCAAGGGCGCGGTCGAGATCATTTTCCGCAAGGATATCGCCGATCCCGAGAAGATCGCCGCACATACGAAAATGTACGAGGATCGGTTCCTCTCGCCCTTCGTCGCCGCCGAGCGCGGTTATGTCGACGAGGTGATCATGCCGCATTCGACCCGCAGGCGGCTGGCGCGCGGCCTGAAGATGCTGCGCAACAAGGATCTCGCCAATCCGTGGAAGAAACACGACAACATTCCGCTTTAACGTTTCCGCCGAATAAAGCTGCGCGATCGGGTGTTTACCCGCTGTCGAAAATGTGAACGGCCGTCAGTGATCCGTGTGTTCAATCGCTGACGAGGACGGGCTAACGCTCGGCTGTAATTGTTTTAATGGAGAGGTTTAATGTCAAGTTTCGAGCGTCTTTCTGCCTATCGCCCCTACGGGCTGGCCGCTCTCAGAATCATCACCGCACTGCTGTTCATCGAACACGGCACGATGAAGCTTTTCGGCTTCCCGGCTTCGCAGATGTCCGGCTCGCTGCCGCCGCTGATGCTTTTCGCGGCTCTTCTCGAGCTCATCGGCGGTATCCTCATTCTCATTGGCCTGCTGACGCGCCCTGTCGCTTTCCTGCTCGCCGGCGAAATGGCGGTCGCCTATTTCATGGCGCATGCGCCGAGCAGCTTCTTCCCGGCGGTCAACCAGGGCGACGCCGCGATCCTGTTCTGCTTCGTCTTCCTCTACCTGTTCTTCTCCGGTCCCGGCGCTCTCGCCGTCGACAACCGCAAGACAGTCTGAACCGTAGCTGAGGGACGTCGCCGACGCCCCTCAGCCTCAATCTCAGGCAGTGAGTTTGAGGCCGGCGATACCGCCGACGATCAGCATGGTGCAGGCAAGACGGGAGACACTTGCCTCATCGCCAAGCAGCCAGATGCCAAGCAGTACGGTGCCAACCGTGCCGATGCCGGTCCAGACCGCGTAGGCGGTGCCGATCGGCAGGTGCTTTACCGCCAGGCCGAGCAGCACGATGCTGATCACCATGGATATGACGGTCAGCGTGGTCGGCAGCGGCCGCGTGAAACCCTCGGTATATTTAAGACCGATCGCCCAGCCACATTCGAAAAGGCCGGCGAGAAAAAGCAGAAACCAAGCCATACGACTCTCCTTGTTCAAGAGCGAGGCCGTCCCCGCGACGGTTGCATCCTGAGGGATGCCGCAGTCGTCTGCGATGGGGCGTATATGCGTGAGGAGACGGCTTACTTCAAGGTAGGAATCGGCATGGCTGCCATGCCACCCGTTTGTTGCTGACTTGTTTTGCTGGTTGGGGATGCGATCAGCCTTGGCCGCCGGCTTGCGCGGAAAGGCTCTTGGCGCGGCGGCAGAGGCGGTCGAAGGTTTCGAGGAAGCGTGACCGGTCTTTCGGGCTGAAGGCGGCGTTATAGCCCTTGCTCTCGCCGGTTTCACGCAAATGCGCGCCGAGATCGCGCATGGCGCTTGCCATACCGATATTGGTTTCGTCGAAGACGCGCCCGGTCGGGCCGCTGACGAAGGCGCCGGTCGCGACACAGCGCACGGCTAGCGGTACATCGGCGGTGACGACGACATCGCCCGCACCGGCGCGTTCGGCGATCCAGTTGTCGGCGGCGTCGAAGGCATTGGAGACGATGACGTTGTGGATCATCGGATCGCGCGAAGGGCGCAGGCCGGAATTGGCGACGAAGGTCACTTCGAGGCCGTGACGTTCGGCCACCTTGAGGATTTCCGGTTTTACCGGGCACGCATCGGCGTCGACATAGATCATGGCTATATCCTCATGCCGGCTGAATGGCCGGCTGTCTGATCATATCGATATGGGGAATGCCGTCTTCCAGATATTCCTGCGATATCCCGACAAAGCCGAAGGATTCGTAGAAACGGCGCAGATGGGCCTGCGCCGACAAGGCGATCGGATTTGCCGGGTAAAGCCGCTCACAGGCGGTGATCGCTTCGCGCATCAATGCATCGCCCAGCCGCTTGCCGCGATGGGCAGGCGAGACGACGACGCGGCCGATCTTTGATGGATCCCGCGGCTCATACGGTTTCAGGATTCGCGCCGCGCCCAGGAGCTCAGCGTCCTCCAGAAGGCGCAAATGCAGAGCATCGATATCCTTGCCGTCGAGTTCCGGATACGGGCAGTTCTGCTCGACGATAAAAACATCGACGCGCATTCTCATGAGGTCGAAGAGCTCCCGCGCGGGGAGCTCTTCGAGCTTCTTGAGATCGACCCTGTAGTTGGCTGCAGTCATCAGTACACGACCACGCCGCGGATGGACTTGCCCGCATGCATCAGCTCGAAGCCCTTGTTGATGTCATCAAGCGGCATGGTGTGGGTGATCATCGGATCGATCTGGATCTTGCCCTGCATGTACCAGTCGACGATCTTCGGCACGTCGGTGCGCCCGCGCGCGCCGCCGAAGGCGGTGCCCATCCAGTTGCGGCCGGTGACCAGCTGGAACGGACGGGTGGAGATCTCCTGGCCGGCGCCGGCCACGCCGATGATGATGGACTTGCCCCAGCCGCGATGGCTGGCTTCCAGCGCCTGGCGCATCACCTTGGTGTTGCCGGTGCAGTCGAAAGTGTAGTCGGCGCCGCCGATCAGGTCGCCGTTGCGTTTGGTCAGGTTGACGAGATAGGGCACGATGTCGTCACCGACCTCCTTCGGATTGACGAAGTGGGTCATGCCGAACTTTTCGCCCCATTCCTTGCGATCACTGTTGATATCGACACCGATGATCATGTCGGCGCCGGCAAGCTTCAGGCCCTGCAGCACGTTGAGACCGATGCCGCCGAGACCGAAGACGATCGCCGTCGAACCGATCTCGACCTTGGCGGTGTTGATGACCGCGCCGATGCCGGTGGTGACGCCGCAGCCGATGTAGCAGATCTTGTCGAAGGGGGCGTCGGGATTGACCTTGGCAAGGGCGATCTCCGGCAACACGGTGAAGTTCGAAAAGGTCGAGCAGCCCATATAGTGGTGGATCTTGTCCTTGCCGATCGAGAAGCGGCTGGTGCCATCCGGCATCAGCCCCTGGCCCTGGGTCGCGCGGATCGAGGTGCAGAGATTGGTCTTGCGGGACAGGCAGGAATAGCACTCGCGGCATTCAGGCGTGTAGAGCGGAATGACGTGATCGCCCTTCGTCACCGAGGTGACCCCCGGACCGACATCGACGACGATGCCGGCGCCCTCATGGCCGAGGATGGCCGGAAACAGGCCTTCCGGATCGGCGCCCGACAAAGTGAAATCATCGGTGTGGCAGATGCCCGTCGCCTTGACCTCGACCAGCACTTCGCCGGCCTTCGGCCCTTCCAGCTGCACGGTCATCACTTCGAGCGGTTTTCCGGCCTGAACGGCAACGGCGGCGCGAACGTCCATCTTCATATCTCCCTGCTGATTTTGTTGCTTCCCAGCTGATTTATCGGGCTCGAGCTTGGCATGGTCGACGAACTCGGCTCAAGCAAAAACACCCGGCCGCCCGGTCTTTCCCTTTCAGGCGAATTCCATGATCACGGCATCGACGGCCAGGCTTTCGCCGGCTGCAGCATTGATCTTGGAGACGACGAGATCGCGGTCGGCGCGCAGCACGTTTTCCATCTTCATCGCCTCGACGATCGCAAGCGTCTCACCGGCCTTGACCTCCTGACCCTCGGCAACGGCGATGGCGATGACGAGGCCGGGCATCGGGCAGAGCAGGAGCTTGGAGGTATCGGGCGGCAGCTTCACCGGCATCAGCCTGTCGAGTTCGGCATGACGTGGCGAAAACACCTTGGCCCTCACCGAAAGCCCCTGCCAGTCGATGCGCAACCCGTTGAGAACGGGACGGACCTGCGCGATGATGTCGCGACCGCCGACCTTGCCGCTCCACACAGGGTCTCCCGGTCTCCAGTCGGTGACAACACTCCGGTTCTCGCCCTCGATCGCCATGTCCATATCGAAAGGGATGGTGACGAGACCGTCGAGCAATCTTGCGGCGACGTGGTTGTCGCCGATTTTGACCACCCAGTGCTCGCGCAGCGCGCCCGATGCAGCACGCAGGCGATCGGCGAAACGTTCGCGGCGGTTCGCCTCGATCAGCGATGCGGAAAGCGCGATGGCGGCAAGCACGGCCTCCTCTTGCGGCTCCGGTTTCATCGGCGCGAAACCATCGGGATATTCCTCGGCGATGAAGCCCGTGGAAAGCCGGCCCTCGCGCCAGCGGGGATGTTTCATCAGCGCCGCCAGGAAAGGAACATTATGTTCGATGCCGTCGACGACGAAGCCGTCGAGCGCCCGGGCCATGGCCTCGATCGCCTCGAGCCGCGTCGGCGCCCAGGTGCAGAGCTTGGCGATCATCGGATCGTAATACATCGAGATCTCCGCACCCTCGAAGACGCCGGTATCGTTGCGGATGACGACATTGCCGGTCCTGCCTTCCGCCGGCGGGCGGTAGCGCGTCAGGCGGCCGATCGAGGGCAGGAAATTGCGGTAGGGATCTTCGGCATAGAGCCGGCTCTCGATCGCCCAGCCGTCGAGCCTGACATCTCCTTGAGCAAAGGGAAGGGGCTCGCCCGCTGCGACACGGATCATCTGCTCGACGAGATCGATGCCGGTGACGAGTTCGGTCACCGGGTGCTCGACCTGCAGACGGGTGTTCATTTCCAGGAAATAGAAATTGCGGTCGCGGTCGACGATGAACTCGACGGTGCCGGCGCTCTGGTAGTCGACGGCTTTCGCCAAGGCGACCGATTGTTCACCCATCGCCTTGCGGGTTTTTTCGTCGAGGAAAGGCGAGGGCGCCTCTTCCGCGACCTTCTGGTTCCGCCGCTGGATCGAGCATTCGCGTTCGCCGAGGTAGACGACGTTGCCATGTGCATCGGCCAGGACCTGGATCTCGATATGGCGCGGCTCAACGACGAATTTCTCGATGAAGACACGGTCGTCGCCGAATGAGCTCTTCGCCTCCGAGCGGGCGCGCTCGAAGCCGTCGCGCACCTCCGCCTCGTTCCAGGCAATACGCATGCCCTTGCCGCCGCCGCCAGCCGAAGCCTTGATCATGACGGGATAGCCGATCCCGGCTGATATCACTTCCGCATGGACGGCATCCTCGATGATGCCGAGATGGCCGGGCACGGTGGAGACTCCGGCGGCGTTGGCGAATTTCTTCGATTCGATCTTGTCGCCCATCGCCATGATCGCCTTCGGCTTCGGGCCGATGAAGACGATTCCCTGCTTTTCCAACTCGGCGCAGAAGGAGGCGCGTTCGGAGAGGAAGCCGTAGCCCGGATGCACCGCCTCGGCGCCAGTCGCCTTGCAGGCAGCGATGATCTTTTCGGCAACCAGATAACTTTCCGACGCGGCGGCCGGGCCGATATGCACGGCCTCGTCGGCCATCTCGACATGCAGCGCGTCCCGATCCGCATCCGAATAGACCGCGACGGTTTGAATGCCCATGCGGCGCGCAGTCTTGATCACGCGGCAGGCGATTTCGCCGCGATTCGCGATCAGGATTTTCTTGAACATCGAGACTCCACCCAGAAATGCATCCCGGAGTTTTACGCACAAAACACCGGAACGCACAATCAGGCTTGCGGAGGGTCAGGCGACGGCTGCTTCCGAGACGGGTTCTTCGTCGACGATGCGCAGCCAGCGGCTGCGCCGCGGCTCGGCATATTCGCGCAGCTTGACGGCGGCCATGATCCCCGCCCAATGCGGATGATTGGCGCCGGCCAGTGTTGCCTGCTCGATCTGCTGGAGCACGCCGTATTCGACCGGCGAGACCGGGATGATGCCGCCTTCGGCGACGCTTCTGAAGATGCGCATCGCGAAATCGACGTCCTGGCGGGTAATGCCCCGGCGATCGACGGCACGCGACAGCTTGTAGCCACCGATATTGTCGGTGATCGCCAGGCGGAGCTGATCGAGGGCGAGCGCTCTCAATTCACCCGGGACATCGGCCGAGACCTCCATGACATGGAGAATGAGCTCGAGTTCCAGCGCCGAGTTGACGACACCATCGGTCGTGAACATGCGCATGATCCAGGCGACGTTGATTTCATCAAGCGAGCCTTGCGGATAGGTATAATGGACGATGAAACCGGCGAGCTGTTCGACGAAGAAAGCGTTCCACGCGGCACATTTTTCAGGGCAGGAATTATTGAGCGCCAACATCGCCACGACATCGTCGGATGTCCGAATGCCATGCGGAAAAGCATGTTTGCGCAACAGTATAATATCTTCGGCCGTCAGCCGATGCTTGCCGGCCACGACACAGGCCGGAAAAGCGAGACGAAATTCGCTCATGTTTTAACTCCAGGCTTCATCATGAAACCGGAGACTGTTTTATCGTCTGCGAATTGACGATCCCTCAAGAAGCGGAGTTAACCCGATATTCCCGGGGTCAGGAGGATTTTAACGATTGCGCCTGCAACCGCTCGCGCCAGATGATGAAGAGGCCTGATGCAACGATGATGAAGATGCCGATCCATTTGGAAAAGCTCGGGAAATCGTTGAACAGCGCATAGCCGAGAACGGTCGCCGAGATGATCTCGAAGTATTGGAACGGCGCAAGCAGCGACAGCGGCGCGAGGCGGAAAGCCCGGACCACCAGCATATGCGCATATCCGGAGATCGTGCCGAGGGCGAGCAACAGGACAAGGCCGAGACCGGAGGAGGGCAGAGAGACGGCAAAATCGGCATTGCCGGAACTGTTGCCGACGAGAAGGGCGGCGGCCATGAACACCGTTCCGCCGATTCCTGCCATCGTCTGCATGGTCAGCGGCGAATCGGCCTCGCCGATGGCGCGGTTGAGGAAGAGATAGAGCGAGAACAGAAAGGCGCAGGCGACCGGCAGCAGCGCCTTCAGGCCGAAAATCTCGTAGCTTGGCTGAATGACGATCATCGCGCCACCGAATCCGACGACGATCCCTATCCAGCGCCGCCAGCCGACCTTCTCTCCGAGAAACAGCGCCGACAGGGCGGCCAGCATGAAAGGCTCGACGAAATAGATGGCGAAGACATCGGCAAGCGGCATGTATTTGACGGCGACGAAGAACAGCAGGCTCGCGCCCCCATGCAGCGCACCGCGCAGCAGGTTCATCCACGGCCGCCGGGCCGAAAGCGCCTTGAGCCCGAAAAGGGCGAAAAGAATCGGCAGGGTGCAGGCGATCTGGAAGAAGAATCGATAGAAGGTCACCTGACCCGGCGACATCGCCTCGAAGGTCGCCATGTATTTGGCGATCGCATCCATGGTCGGCAGGATGAGCATGGCGCCGGACATGATGGCCATGCCCTGCAGGGAATTTTGATGGGGCTCTGACATGGCTGCTGATTCTTGCGAGGATGACGCCATCAATCACGGCAAAGCCGGGCGATCAAGCCAGGCAGCCGCAAATAGCTTCGAGGTGATGTCGAAATCGTCGCTTAGAAAGCGCTCCCCTGAAGGGAAATGGTGCGGTCGAGAAGACTCGAACTTCCACGGGTTGCCCCACAGCGACCTCAACGCTGCGCGTCTACCAATTCCGCCACGACCGCATCGTGGTAGGTGCCGATTTGCGTCGGCGGGGCAGCATGTAGCAAAAGCATCTGGGGTGCACAAGGGCGATATGACAGTTTTTTTGAAAACCGCTCACAGCATTTGAATTGGCCCCGAAACGGGTCCATATAGCGGTCCTGCCGCCCCTTTTTTGCAGGCATTTCGGGGAGAGCGGCAAGGAATGGCCATGCTTCGCACCGATCTCGAATTCTCCATGCTTCCCCAACCCGGCACCCGCCCGGTACG
Source organism: Rhizobium anhuiense bv. trifolii (assembly GCF_024346605.1). NCBI lineage: Bacteria > Pseudomonadati > Pseudomonadota > Alphaproteobacteria > Hyphomicrobiales > Rhizobiaceae > Rhizobium > Rhizobium anhuiense. The sequence goes on along the minus strand of NZ_CP098803.1, from coordinate 2,628,067 downwards.
CTGGCGCATCGCCGATGGCCTCGTTGCCTATGAGGAGGCGGTGGCGACGATGGAGCGCGAGGTGGCGGTGATATCAGATGGCGGAGACGAGCTCGTCTGGCTCGTCGAACATCCGCCGCTCTATACTGCCGGCACCAGCGCCAATGCGAGCGATCTCGTCCAGCCGGACCGTTTTCCGGTCTTTGCGACGGGGCGTGGCGGTGAATATACCTATCATGGACCCGGCCAGCGCGTCGCCTATGTCATGCTCGACCTGAAAAGGCGGCGCCAGGACGTGCGCGCCTTCGTCGCCGCCCTTGAGGATGTCGTCATCCGCACGCTCGACATGATGAATGTTCGTGGCGAGAGACGTGAAGATCGCGTCGGCGTCTGGGTGCGTCGGCCGGAAAAGCCATTGCTGGCGGACGGGACGATGGCCGAGGACAAGATCGCCGCCCTCGGCATAAGGCTGCGCAAATGGGTGACCTTCCACGGACTGTCGCTTAACGTCGATCCGGATCTCGATCATTTCGGCGGGATCGTGCCCTGCGGGATATCAGCCTATGGCGTGACCAGTCTCGTCGATCTTGGCTTGCCCGTGATGATGGCCGATGTCGATATCCGGCTGCGCACCGCCTTCGAGTCGGTTTTCGGCGAAACGACGGGCGAGAACTGACTCAGCATGACGGCGACTTGTCCGGGGCAATTTGCATTTTTCCGCGGATCAATGCGTCGCGCGACATGGTAGACGCGCAGTTCTTGAGCGCCCATTTCCCTTCGGACGACGTCCCCTGGCGCATTTTAGGGTCAGGATCAGCAAATCAAATCGCTGCACTGCGAGATGTGGGTGAAGGTCTTAACCTATAATTAGCGGTGTCAAATATATAGGACATCACAACGCTGTGGATGTGGAAGTCTTGCGGACAATGAAAAAAAACTCAGCGGCAAGCTGGTCGATCTTCGATGTGTATTTCGTTCTCGATATTGTCGAGAAGGTCCTCATCGGGTATTTTTTCGTCGCGATCGTCATGCGTGTCCTGCCGCAGATGCAGGATAACCGGGCGATCATCGATTTCCTGCTGATCGTTTCGGAGGGCGCTGCGGCCTTCCTGATCCTGACACGCCGACCGACGAGAAATGCGTCGCTGCGCCTTTTTGACTGGACGGTCACCGCCATCGGCACGCTCTTCCCGCTGCTCGTCTCACCCTCCGCGACCACGCCTCTCGCGCCGCTCGCACTCTGCGGGACGGTGATGGCACTCGGTTTCATCCTGCAGATATCGGCAAAGCTGACATTGCGGCGAAGCTTTGGCTTGGTGCCGGCCAATCGTGGCGTCAAGATCGGTGGACCCTACAAGATTATCCGCCATCCGATGTATGCGGGCTATCTGATGACGCATATCGGCTTCTTCCTGGCCCATCCGAGCTTTTGGAATTTTGCCATCTATGCGACCGCCCTTGCCGCGCAGTGTTTCCGCCTTCTGGCGGAAGAGCGCCTGCTCAAACAGGATCCTGCTTACGAGGCCTTCATGGGCAGAACCCGTTACCGGCTCGTTCCATTCCTATTCTGAAACGACAGACAAATAGATCGAAAAAGAAAGGGCCGATTTCCGGCCCTTTCTTTTATCGGATCAATGCGTTGCCCGGCATGCTTCGGTGCGGGATGCGCCGCTGTCGGCACCCTTGGTGTGGGAGCCCTTGGGGCCAATCATGCTGTGGCACGGAGGCAGGGGGGCGATGCTCGCCGTTGCGGTTTTGTCGACGGCAGGGGTCGCCATGGCGCTCGGGGCGAAACCGTCGCTGTCATTGGTGTAGTCGCTGGAATAGGCCGGGGCCTTGCGGCTGCTGTAATGGACCGGGGCCGGCTTCGACACCGGGCTCGGTGCAAAACCGTCGCTGTCATTGGTGTAGTCGTCGGAATAGGTCGGCTGGGCGAAGGCAGCGCCTGCAAGGCTGACGGCGAACAGGGACGCGGCAAGGGCAAATTTGATGCGCATGGGTCTATCTCCTCAATCTGCTGTTGAATTCCACAACATAAACTAACCCTCGGCACGCACGAGTTCGCGCCCCAATTCAGGCAATTTTGTGAAAAGATGGCGACGTAGCCGCGACCTTTTGTCCAAATGAAATCACAGTGTTGTCAACGAAATTGACGTTCTCGTTACGCAAGCCGCCTAAGCAAAATAACAAAATACGGCACTCACAAAAATGGATCGGCCTGCAATCTTAAATTGTTAACTTTTGGTAATGTAGGCGGAGGGGTGGGGAGGCCTTGGCGCCTCCCGCTTATGATCGGTATGTTGGGTGTCAGTCCTCGTTCGGAATATGCGCGTCGACGCCGGTCAGCTGCAGTTTATTGCGGACATGATGGACGCCATCGACCGAAAGCGCGGCGAGTTCGACCTTGCGGGCGATGCCGATCGTCTCTACCGAGCCTTCCAGGGTGACGACGTGGCCGTCGGCGTGAACCTCGATGCTGTCGATGTCGACTTCAGGAATGTTTTCGAGATTGTCGTTGACCCGCGCTTCGAGGTCGTCGCTTTCATCGCGGTCGATGGTATCGGCGCGCAGCGAATCCTTCAGGCGATTCTCGTTACCGTCCTCGTCCGTGCCATCGACCCGGAAGCCCTTGTTGGGATCGCTGTCAAAATTGGCTGCGGTCTCGCCATAGGGGCGGTTGGCGGGGTCGGCGCCGGTGCCGTCGGCATAGGGCCAGCCGGCGTCGAGATTGCGTTCCTCGAGGTCGCGATAATCTTCTTCGCGGGAAAGCTCAGGCTTTTCCCGGGAGAACTGGGTCTTGTCACCGATCCTTGCCATTGCAGTCGCTCCTTGTTTTTTGCCGGGTTCCTTTGCTGGAAACGCCGGCATCAGCGAATGGTTCGGTGTGGAGGGGATTTGTCAGGCCGACGTTTTTTCCCATTTCTTCACGAGACGCTCGCGTTTCAGCCGCGAGAGGCGCTGCAGCCAGAAAATGCCGTCGAGCTGGTCGACCTCGTGCTGGATGCAGATGGCGAGGAAATCTTCGGCGGCGTCCTCGTGCATGGCGCCTTCTGCATCCTGATAGCGGAATCGGATCGCTCGCGGGCGCGTGACCTCGTCGGTCGCGCCGGGCATGGAGACGCTGCCTTCGGCATGGCTCATCGTCTCCTTCGAAAACCAGGTGATTTCCGGATTGACGTAGAGACGTACGCCGTCGGCCCTGTTGAGCTCCAGCACGGTCACGCGGCTGAAGACGCCGATATGGGCGGCGGTGATGCCGACGCCGGGCGCGGCCCGCATGGTCGCCAGCAGGTCGTCGGCAAGTGCCGTGAGTGAGGAATCGAATGCCGTCACCGGCGCGCAGACTGTCTTCAGACCCGGATGCGGATAACGCAGAATCGGACGGATGGGCATGGGGCTGGCTTCCTCTTAGACGGGCTCTGCTTGGACGGGTGAGGAAACTATCGCCGGCCGCAGGCATTGTCATCACGAAGCACGGTTTGCCGCTTTACGACGCGAATGCTTTGGGCTAGCAGGGGCCAAGAATTCCGGCTGCGGGAGCCTCGCGCGGGATTCGCTTATCCGCTTGTTGACAATGTGTTTTCGGCCGACATTTGCGAATGCGGCACGGCAGTCGTTGAAATTCGAACCAGGTGCGAGGGCGGCAGATGACGACCACCGACGGGGAAGACCGCATTCGCAGGCGTCCTGACGGCGAGGAAGCCGATATCTACGACGAGGACGGCAATGTCCGCAGCGATTTTCTGGCGCTCGTCGGCGCCGCAATCGCCGACCGCGACACGCTGTTCCTGCGCCAGAACGTCGCCCGCCTGCATGAATCCGAAATAGGCGACCTGCTGGAAGCGATCCAGCCGGATCAGCGCCTGGCGCTGGTGCGCCTGCTCGGCGACGATTTCGACATGACGGCGCTGACCGAGGTCGACGAGGTGATCCGCCGCGAGATCGTCGACCAGATGCCGAACGAGCAGATCGCCGCGGCGATCGGCGAGCTCGATTCGGACGATGCCGTCTACATTCTCGAAGATCTCGACAAGGAAGACCGGGAAGAAATCCTTGCCCAGCTGCCGTTCACCGAGCGGGTGCGGTTGCGCCGGGCGCTCGACTATCCCGAAAGCTCGGCCGGGCGCCGCATGCAGACGGAATTCGTCGCGGTGCCGCCGTTCTGGACGGTGGGACAGACGATCGATTACATGCGCGACGAGGAGGATCTGCCCTATTCCTTCTCGCAGATCTTCGTCATCGATCCGACCTTCAAGTTGCTCGGCGCCGTCGATCTCGATCAGATCCTGCGCACCAAGCGGCAGACGAAGATCGAGCAGATCATGCGCGAGACCAACCATCCGGTCCCTGCCGAGATGGACCAGGAGGAGGCTGCTCAGCTTTTCGAGCAGTACGACCTTCTCTCGGCTGCTGTCGTCGACGAGAACGGCCGACTGGTCGGCGTGCTGACCATCGATGACGTCGTCGACGTCATCCACGAGGAGGCCGACGAGGACATCAAGCGCCTCGGCGGCGTCGGCGACGAAGAGCTATCCGACAATGTGCTCTCGACGGCGCGTTCGCGCTTCCTGTGGCTTTTAATCAACCTCGGTACGGCGATGCTGTCGGCAAGCGTCATCGGTCTGTTCGACGCCTCGATCGAGAAGATGATCGCGCTCGCCGTGCTGATGCCGATCGTCGCCTCGATGGGAGGCAATGCCGGCACGCAGACGATGACGGTGACGGTGCGCGCGCTCGCCACTCGCGATCTCGACATCTACAATGCCGGCCGCATCATCCGCAGAGAGGCGGGCGTCGGCATCCTGAACGGAATCGTCTTCGCAACGATCATGGGCGCGATCGCAGGCACCTGGTTCCACGACTACCAGCTTGGCGGCGTGATTGCGGCGGCGATGATCATCAATCTGATAGCGGCAGCCCTTGCCGGCATCCTGCTGCCGCTGCTGCTCGACAAGGTGGGGGCCGACCCGGCGATCGCCTCTTCCGTCTTCGTCACGACGGTGACGGACTGTACCGGCTTCTTCGCCTTTCTCGGTATCGCCACCTGGTGGTTCGGTATCTGAGCCGCCAAAAATTGACTATTACGTAAAAGTCAATATTATCGTCTGTCCGACGACGGGGAACACATGCCGGTGAACAAGTTTTATAGCATAACGGAACTGACGCGCGAATTCGGGGTCTCGACGCGCACGCTCCGCTTCTACGAGGACGAGGGACTGATCCATCCGGAGCGGCGTGGGCGCACCCGCCTGTTTCGACAAGCCGACCGGCGGCTCATCGCAGAAATTCTCCGCGGCCGGCGCATCGGTTTCACCATCGCCGAAATCCGCGAGATCATCCAGGTTTACAAGGAGCCGCCGGGCGAACTCGGCCAGCTGAAGCTCCTGATGAAGCGCGTCGATGAGAAGCGTGACGACCTGCGCCAGAAACGCAAGGATATCGACGACACGCTGGCGGAACTCGACGCTATCGAAGAGACCTGCCTCGGCCGCCTGGCCGAAATCGGCGTCACCACCTGATCACGCGCGGTATTGTCGGCGAATTCATTCAGCCTCGGCGCTGCATTCTGCGGCAATTGTCTGGACCCGCTCGTCGTTCTGTATATCGATCGCGCCCGCCTGAAGTGGCGTGAACAGGGCCTGCGCCTGCAATTTCTCCAGCGTGCACTCGCAGAAGCTGCGGCAGAGAGCTTCGCCCTGCTGCATGACGCAGGAGGCGTTGCATTGCCTTAGGTAAGTCGCAACCGGATCAGGCGCCTGCGGTGGGACCACGAGGGAAAGCCCATAGGTGATACCGATCAATACCGGCTGGTGGATGAGGTAAAAGGCAAGGCTGTGGCGGCCAAGCCTTGCCGGCCACCAGGAACCGGTGCCGATGGCGGCAAGCCGGTGCAGCAGTCTGGTTCTGATGGCGATCGAGGCAATACTTAAACCAGCGAAGAAGGGCGTTGCCCAGGGAAACAGCGGCACGTAGTCGTTGGATCGTTCCGGCATCACCGCAAGGCCGATCCAGGCGAGATATCGGGGATCGAAGAAGGACGAGCGAAGCAGGCCGGGTGGACCGAAATTATCGGTGATCCAGGCGGCAAAGAGCGCGAGCGTGGCGATAAGGGTGAAGGCAAGCGGCAGTCTCAAAAAAACAACGCCGATAAGGGTGAGCACCGCGATACAATGCAGGATGCCGAAATAGATCCACTCGTCCGGCATCGCGATGCGCGTGGCGATCGAGATTGCCGCGGCTGCCGCGGCGATCATGCCGAAGCGCTTCCAAAAGGAGGGCCAGCGAATCTCGGGCTTGCTCGAGAGCACCAGGCTGATGCCGACGATGAAGAGAAAGGTCGTGGCGATCGCCCGGGCATAGATCTTCAGCCAGCCGGTCTCGGCCGTGCCCGGCGCGAGATAGCCCATGAACTCCATATCCCAGCTGAAATGGTAGCTCGCCATGGCGATCAGCGCGACGCCGCGCGCCGTATCCAATAGACCGATGCGCGGCGGTTTTGTCACCACATCGGTTTCCGTTGCCGGCAATGTCATCAAAGTCCCTCGGGCAAATCACGTCCGCCGCTTGACGGCCTGTCGCGGCGAATAGCAGAAAGGTTGAGATTTGATGGCGGGCCGGCATCCATGATCGCCAGTCGCGCCTCCGAGAAGAACTGCCGCCGCGCCAGCACGAAGATGACGATCGCCGTGGTCAGCATGAAGACATAAGGGTTGATGAACCAGCCGAGATAGCCGATCGACAGGAAGATCGCCCGGAGGCCCTCGTTGAAATTACTGCCGGCAATGACGTTCATGCGGATGACGCGTTCGGCGGCCCGCTCGGCGGCGATGACGTCGCGCTCGGTGTCGCGCATCATTGGGATCGAGCCGAATAGGATGGTGCAGTAGTTGAACAGCCGGTAGGACCAGCCGAATTTGAAGAAGGCGTAGCCGAAAAGCGCAGCCAGCCCGCCGACCTTCATCTCGAAAACGGCGTGGCCGCCATGAAAGACGAAAGGCAGGTCGGCGAAGACGGCGTCGACCTTCTCGGTCGCGCCGAGCAAGGCAAAGCAACTGCCGATCGCGAAGATCGAGGTGGATGCGAAGAAGGCGGTGCCGTTCTGCAAGCCGGCCATGATCTGCGTGTCGATCATCTTCAGGTCGCGGCGCAGCGAATTGTAGATCCATTCCCGGCGCCGTTCGGTCATCGCATGGGTCAGGCTGGTGCGTCCGAAGAAGGTGCGGCCGTGCAGCAGCCAGGAATAGCCCATCCAGACGCAGGCAAAGAAGGCCAGAGCGATATAATCCGCCGTCGTCATCAGTGATTCAGTCTCCGCATGAACGCGGCCACTATGCCGCAAGTCGGATTGTGCCGTATGGCCGAGTTCGGCGGCTATACGCGGGCTTTTGGCCATGCGGCACTTCGGCATAATAGAGCCGTCGGGAAACGACAAGGCTTAGTGGACAACCGACCGGCATCTTCCGGAGGGAGCGCGCTGAAATCCCTGTTATCAACGAGCTTGCGTGGCAACCGGCAGACGAGAGCGCACCGTGTTAACCGCTTGTAAAGTTGTGATGGCCAATTGTTCAGGACTGAACCTGAACAGCTGATTCAAAAGTGACCCATGAGCCGGCCGGATTACATCCCGAGTCTCGATGGCCTGCGCGGTGTCGCTGCGCTTCTGGTCGTTGGAGCCCATATTGGCTTTATCTTTCCAATCACAGCTCCGCATCTCGTGTCGATGGGCGACGAAGCTGTCGGTTTGTTTTTTGCTCTTAGCGGCTTCCTGATGGCTCATCTCTACGGCTCACGGCCGGTCACGAGAGAAAACGTGTTGGATTTTCTTGTGAGCCGCTTTGCCCGCATCTACCCGGTCTATCTGGCGGCCGTCGTTCTGGTAGCGATGCTGTCGAGCGTGCAAAATCTGGATTTTGTTCAGCCGATCGCGGGCGGCGCGGATTTTGTGCGCCATGTCTTTCTTCTCGGCTCCAGTGGTGTTTTCTGGTCGATACCACCTGAGATCCAATTCTATCTGCTCTTTCCCGTCCTGTGGCTTTGCTTGGCCCAGCCGCAACGCTATAGCGGCATGATTGTGGGCCTGACCGTGGTCGTCGTCGTGGACGGACTGGTTGAATTGCCAGGCCCGGGAATATTGCTCGTCTCCAAGCTCCCTTATTTTCTTTTCGGCGCACTTGCCGGGATGATGCATTCCTACTGGAGCAGCTGGATTCCATCGACCCTCACGGGAATTTCAACGCTTTTCCTTCTGGCGGTGTTTTTCACTTACAGGCATATCTTCCCGGGCTTTTCCCCTGAATTCTGGAGCCTGCAAAGCGCGGTGGCCGCAGCCGTCATCGTCGGGCTCGTCGCTCGACAACCCCCGATCGCTGCAGATGTCCTGGCAGCTGCACCAGTACGGTTTCTCGGGAAGATCAGCTTTTCACTTTACCTTTTCCATGTCCCCATAATGTTCCTGGCGCGTCTGACTTTTGATGGCTTGATGCCCGAACCGGCGCTCATCGTGGCGACGCTTTTCGTAGCGGTAGCCGGGGCATGGTTCATCCACGAGACGATCGAGGCTCCCGGTCGTCGGCTGCTGGTCAGGCTATGGCAGAATAATCGCACGCGCATGGTTCCGCACGAAACTCCGGCCGATCAAATGGATCGCGCGATCGTCAACCTGCAAGAGATCGAAAAGCGCCTGCTGCACGGCGCTATGCCCGAAACCCAGGATGGGGCCGACGGCACGGTCATTCAGGATAGTCGCGACGAGAAGCTTCGCGCATAGTGCTCAGTTGAGCTCTTGGGCGAGTCCGATGAGAAGCCCTCCAAGCCCGCGGATGTAGCAGAGCCGATACGCGTCCTTGTACTGCACGACTTCGCCCACGAGTTGCGCGCCGCGCCTGCGGAGCCTTTCAAGCGTCTCGTCGATATCATCGACCGTGAACATGACGCGAAGGTAGCCCAGAGCGTTCACCGGGGCATTGCGGTGATCCGCGACAGTGGGTGGCGTGAGGAAGCGGGAGAGTTCGAGCCGGCTGTGACCGTCCGGCGTGCGCATCATGGCAATCTCGACGCGCTGATCGCCCAGTCCAGTGACACGTCCGGCCCATTCTCCTTCGATCGTGGTCCGCCCTTCGAGCTCGAGACCGAGCTCGCCAAAGAAATCAATCGCCTCTCCGAGGTCGTCGACGACGATTCCTACGTTGTCCATCCGTTTGAGCGCCATGCGTTCAATTTACAATGTGTCGTCTCGTCTAACAACGGACAAGTTGTGCAAACCTTCCCATTTGAAATGCTATAGTGACTGACAAGGCGGACCGCTTGGTTTGGCGCATAACCCCGAAAATCGGATTCGATTTTCGGAAAGGATTATGCGCAAACTCAAAGTGCTGGAGCGTCCCATTGGACGCGGGACGCTCTCGTGTGCACCGAATGTCGCACCGGCTCCATGCGATGTCGGTGTGCCGCGCGGATTTTAAACCGGCCCCGCTTATGCTTGCATCCTTGTATTCAGAAGGCGCACCCATGTTTCTCTCGGTATTCGATGTCTTCAAGATCGGTGTCGGGCCGTCGAGTTCGCACACGATGGGTCCGATGTCGGCGGCCAACCGGTTTCTCGACCTGATCCTGTCGAGTGAATGGCCGCGCCCGTCGTCGGGCGCACAGGTCGCAGCCATCAAGGTCAGCCTGCACGGCTCGCTCGCCCATACCGGTATCGGCCACGGCACGGGCAGGGCGGTCATTCTCGGGCTGATGGGCGAGGCGCCCGACAGCGTCGATCCTGACAAAATGGACGGCATCATCGATACTGTGGAGCGCACCGGCCGCATCACGCCGGCGGGCCATCCCGCCTATCAGTTCCAGCCGAAGACCGACCTGATCTTCGACAAGAAACAGCCGTTGCCCGGCCACGCCAACGGCATGATCTTCTCGGCCTATGACAGGGATAGCCGGCTGCTCCTCAAGCGCATCTATTATTCGGTCGGCGGCGGCTTCGTCGTCACCGACACCGAGCTCGAACAGATGCGGGCGAAGAAGAACGCGGCCGGCGGAACGCGCGTCCCCTATCCCTTCGCCACCGCCAAGCAGATGCTTGAGATGGCGGAGCGCTCCGGACTGTCGATCGCGCAGATGAAGCGGGCGAACGAAGAAAGCCAGCGTAGCCGCGAGGAGCTCGATCAGGGCCTCGACCGCATCTGGGAAGCGATGCGCTCCTGCATCGAGCGCGGCCTCAAGGTCGAGGGCATCATGCCCGGCGGCCTCAACGTCAAGCGTCGCGCCCGCCGGATTCACGTCAAGCTCGAGGAGGAGTGGCGCAGCAACCGCGTCAACCCGCTGCTCGCTAACGACTGGCTCAGCGTCTATGCGATGGCCGTCAACGAGGAGAATGCAGCCGGCGGGCGCGTCGTCACGGCGCCGACCAACGGGGCTGCCGGTGTCATTCCGGCGACGATCCGCTATTACGAACATTTCCACGAGGACTGGGATCAGGACGGTATTCGCGACTACCTGCTGACGGCGGCTGCCATCGGCGGCATCATCAAGCACAATGCGTCGATTTCTGGCGCCGAGGTCGGCTGTCAGGGCGAGGTCGGGTCGGCGGCGGCGATGGCGGCCGCGGGCCTTGCCGCGGTCATGGGCGGTACGCCGGAGCAGATCGAGAATGCCGCCGAGATCGCGCTCGAACACCATCTCGGCATGACCTGCGATCCGATCGCGGGCCTGGTGCAGGTTCCCTGTATCGAGCGCAACGCGCTCGGCGCGGTCAAGGCGGTCACCGCGGCATCACTTGCCGTCAAGGGCGACGGCCAGCATTTCGTGCCGCTCGATGCCTGTATCGAGACGATGCGCCAGACCGGCCACGACATGAGCGAGAAATACAAGGAAACATCGACCGGGGGACTCGCCGTCAATGTCGTCGAATGCTGAGTTTGTGGACGCTGGAAGCTTGCTCTTGACGCTCGCTGCCAAAAGGATTTCAACGGCAGCATGGCATTGCATCTCATCAAACTCTGTGTCGGCGCCGACTCGATAGACGATCTGCGCGAATGGGTGGCGGAACGCGCGCTGCGCGCCATTGCCGCCGGCCTCGAGCCGCATTCGGTGCATACGACGCGCATGGTGCCGAAACGCATGGAGGAGCTGCTTGACGGCGGTTCGCTCTATTGGGTGATCAAGGGGCAGGTGCAGGCACGGCAGAAGCTGCTCGGCATCGAGACCTTCACGGACGGCGAGGGGATTTCGCGCTGCCGCCTGGTGCTCGGCCCGGAGGTCATCGAGACGGCGGTGCAGCCGAAGCGTCCCTTCCAGGGCTGGCGTTATTACACTGAGGACGACGTGCCGCGCGACCTGACAAGCCTTGGCGCCGGCATTGCCGAAATGCCCGCGGATCTTCGCCGCGAGCTTACGGAACTTGGCCTGCTGTAAGCCCGTAAATCAGAAACAATTTCCGAACGATTTATGCGTGTGGCAGCCGTCCGATCGGAGACGCTGCCACTCTCCGCAGTTCAGCGCAGGCGCAACTGCACCGGCGCGCTGCCGTCCGGCGAGGTCACATGCAGGTGGATCCGGGCTTCGGGCTGGGAATAGCGCCAGGCGCGCGCGCCATGGCAAAGCAGCAGATTAATGAGATCCCGGGTCTTCGGAGATTTCGCCTTCGGCCGCTGCAGGCCGATCTCGGCCAGGCGCAAAGCCGCCTCGTGCAGCGGATGCAGAGATGAGCGCCCTTTGGTCGCCGTGCGGCGGTCTGAAGGCACTCCCGGAAAATTCTCATTGATCGCCATTGTTTTCCTCGTACGCAATACTGATCGAGTTCAAGAATTGTGGCCGGAAACGCAAACACCGATTCCGGCCGTTACCGATGCCGCCGGCCATCTTGCAGGCAGCATCGAATAGCTCATTGGGCAGCCGCCCAGCACTTGATGCCGGCCTTCTTCAAGGCCTTGCAGGCGTTGACCGCATCGCGCTGGTCGTCGAAGCCACCAAAGCGGGCACGGTAAAGCTGGTCACCTCCAGCGGCGTAGGCGACTGCGAAAGGCTTTGCCGAGGCCAGTGCCTTGCCGCCCTTGCTCTTGGCGCTTTCCAGAAGGTCCATGGCCATCTGCCGGCTCGGCGAGACGCCGACCTGCACGACCCAGCCGGTCGGGCCGTTGCTGATTGAAGCAGCACGAGTCGGGGAGGGAGTGGTCGAAGCGGTCGTGACGTTATCGACAGCGGTATCGCCCTGTTCCGGCGCCATGGAGGCGGACGCCGGCGTCGGTACCGTGACCGAGGCCTGCTGCTTGAAGGTCATGGTCTTGACCTTGGTCGGCGCCGGCATCGGCTGTGCTACCAGCGGATTGTCGGATTTCGACTGAGCGGTCTCGGCATAAGCGACTTCGGTCTCGGCGACCTGATAGCGGGCATCCGGCATCGGCCCCTTATGCGGCAGGCTGAGATCGGCAGCGGTGGCAGAGACCGGCGGCTGCGCTGCGGTGATCGTCTTTGCGACCTGCTGTTGGGCCATTTGCGGCTGAGCTTTCTGCTGGGCCTTCTGCGGCTGGACCGGAGCAGGTGTTTCGATCATCGCCGGGGCAGGGGCTGCCTGGGCGATCAGCGCCGACGATCCACCGCGGCTCGATGCCTTCGGCAGGTAGGTGGCGATCAGATTGCGCATCTGGGCATCGCGGGCAGGCGTCGAGGCGCCGCCGAGCACAACACCGACGATCGATTTGCCGTCGACCTGCACCGAGCTCACCAGGTTGAAGCCGGCAGCGCGGGTGTAACCGGTCTTGATGCCGTCGACACCGCGCACCGAACCGACGAGGCGGTTGTGGCTGCGAATCGTGCGGCTGCCGAACTTGAAGGCGCGTGTGGAGAAATAGCCGTAATATTGCGGGAAATGCTGACGAAGGGCGATGCCGAGGCGGGCCTGATCGCGGGCTGTCGTCATCTGCGCCGTATTCGGCAGGCCGTTGGCGTTGCGATAGGTGGTGCGGGTCATGCCGAGCGCATGTGCCTTGGCGGTCATCAGTTGGGCGAAGCGATCCTCACTGCCGCCGCCTAGCATTTCGCCGAGTGCGGTTGCTGCATCATTGGCCGACAGGGTGACGAGGCCGAGAATGCCCTGCTCGACGGTGATCGTGCCGCCGGCGCGCACGCCGAGCTTGGTCGGCGCCTGGGCTGCCGCATGGGCGGAGAAGGGAACCGGTGTATCGAGACGGATGCGACCCTGCTCCAGCGCCTCGAAGGTCATGTAGAGGGTCATCATCTTGGTCAGGGAGGCGGGGTATTGCAGCCGGTCGGCATTCTCGCTGTAGAGAACGTTGCCGGTCTTGGCGTCGACGACGATGCCCGCATATTTCGGGTTCGCCGCTTCCGCGTCGGCATTCACCGAATCGACCAGGACGATCGTGACAGCCACCGAAAGGATCGCCAGCAGCTTTGCGAAAAAGCTGCCGGATCGGGACGATGATACGGAGGAGACTGACCTTGACACTATTCCACTCTTCGCTTGCATTTTCAGATATTTGGCATTTCGGATATTGGGGCAGGAACCGCACACCTCCCGCCGCACAGCTCGTCTTTCAAAATTACCGGTTGGGCGTTACCAATCCGTTTATGATGAATCGTTTATTTCGCTGTCCGGGGGGCATTTTAGGGACCTGTCGCAGAACGGTTCACAAGACGCGCGTCCACAAAGGTGCGGATAGCGGCATCAATATGTTCCCACTCGTCGAGATGGCTGCTCGAGAAACGGTAGAGAACGCTGAGATCCCTGCCGACCTTGATATCGCGCTGACAATCTCCGCTCGCCGCCTTGTCCGGGGCTGAAGGTAAAATGCAGCGCACGACGTAGTCCGGCCTGCCCTTGAGGGGCGCCGTCAGCAACACTTCGTCACCGTAACCGGCATCGGCGCGAAGACGATGCAGCGTCAGTCCGTCGCGGAAAGGCTCGGCCGGTCCTTCGAGCAGATGCGAATAGATCGGCTCCAGCCGCCCCGACATGTCGCGCGACATGGTGCTCTGTGTGATCTGCAGGAAGATCAGGCCGGAGGATTGAGCGACATCGTCGAATCGAAGGTGATTTTCCTTGCCGTAACCCTGCATTTCGGGCCAGGCGAGGTAGAGATCGACGCGCTCGGCAGCGCCCTCATGCCTTTGACTGGGGAAGCGGATGGCATTTTCCGGGAATTTGACGGTGTCGCGGCCGATGGCCAGCATGATTTCAGCCGTGCTGTCGGTGTTGCCGGCGAGCGAGATATGCCTGCCGAACCAACGGCCGCCGATGCTGATGGCAATAGTCAGGGCCGCCAGAATGGCGATCACCGCCATCGTGCGGAAGAGAAACCCCATGGAAAGAAGCGGTTGCTCGTCGGTTGCGCTGTGCGCGGCATGGCTCATGGTGGTTCTTCGCGTTTCGGTCCGCCCCAGGAAGAACATGAGCCGCCGGTACCGATGATGAATCTCATCGGTATGATCGGATCGGTATGGTTAACAATTTGCTAAGGGGCTGAAGGCAAGCCTTAAAAAAGGGGCGAGCCGTTCCCGGGACAGCGGGAACGGCTCTTGGGCGCCGGTCGGGGACGGGATGCGGGGACTGACCGGGCCGCAGACTGCAGCCGACATGGCCGGCAGGCTTGTTCCTACTTGACGCTACCGACCGCGACAGCGCGGCCGTCCTGAAGCTTCGACCAGCGGGCCGGATCGTCGGCGGACTGGCGCTTCAGATAGGTGTATTCGGTATCCGACCACAGCAGCACCTTGTTGCGCATGTTGTCGAGGATGAAGTCGCCGTGATCGGTGCGGACCGTCAGCACGGCATGGCCTTCGCCATTCGGCTGGAGCACGACTGTTATCAGCGTATCGGACGGCGAGAAGCCGTCGTCGATCAGCATCTTGCGCTTCAGCAGCGCATAGTCCTCGCAGTCGCCGACGGTGGTTGGATAGGCCCAACGCTCTTCGACACCGTAGATCTGCTCATCCGTCATCGGCTGGATCGTCGAATTGACGGCGTAGTTGACCTTGAGAATTTCCTTCCAGCGATCCTCGGTGAGGATGGCCGGTCCGGCATCGCCGCCGACTTCGACACATTCCTTTGGATTCGCCTTGCAGAATTCATAGTGTCCGATCGGCGGGCTGGCATTGCCCGCCAGGGCCATGCTGGCGGGCATCGCCTGTCCCGAACCCGCCATTGCCATGGTGATGGCACCGGCCAGAAGGCCGCCTTTCAGGATATTTGCAGTTGTCATTGCCGTCTCCCCGTAAGTTAGGGTGACAATGGCACAGACGTTTTTACCTCACGCAAAATTACGCAATAGAATTAAAGGCTTAGTTGATTCAAATGCCGATAAAACTTGGCTAAAAACAGATTCGAATGCGCATAAAATTCGAAGCGGATTTGTCGCGAAATCGATTAAAATTGTAATTCACGCAACAAGGCTTTCACCCGCCAAGAGGTTGCGTTGCCGTCCTCATGTTAAGGGTTTTCGTTGAGCCGGATAATTTTCGGTGGCCGGCTGGCGATCTCAGGCGGGGTGCGACCGGCCGGAAAGGTCGCCGGAATGGACCGATTCGGTCGGTTCAAAAGCGGAATATCGCTCAGACCCCTGATGCCGGCGGGAAAATTATTTTTGCTGGATATCGCGAAATCGATCGGTCGCTGCGACGATCGCCGCGCTCATGTCCGGATTTGCGATGGAATGGGCAGCACGCGGAAGGACGCTGAGCTCGCTTTGCGGCCAGGCGCGGGCGAGTTCCCAGGCAGTGACGAGCGGCGCCTCGATGTCGAACCTTCCCTGCAGCAGGATACCGGGAATGCCGGCAAGCCGCGTGGCGTTCTTCAGCAGTTCGCCATCCTCCAGCCATGCGCCATAGCTGAAGTAATGAGTGATGATGCGGGCGCGCGTCAGCAGATAGGCGGGATCAGCCCAGCGGCGCGGCAGGCCTTGGGGATCAGCAAGCAGGATCGAGGCCGCTTCCCAATCATGCCAGTCGCGCGCCGCCTTGAGGCGGGTCTCCGGGTCCGGATCGTTGAGGAGACGATGATAGGCGGCAACCATGTCTTCCTCTCGACCCGGCACCCCTGGGGGAATGGCCTGACGGAAACGGTGCCATTCTTCCGGGAAGAGCGGCGCCATGCCGCGAGAGAGCCAGTCGATTTCCGAGCGGCGGGTGGTGGTCACGCCTGACAGGACGATCGCCGCGACCCGCTCCGGATGGGTTTCGGCATAGGCGAGCGCCAGCGTCGAACCCCAGGAATTGCCGAAAAGCAGCCAGGTGTCGATGCCGAGACAGGTGCGCAGCCGCTCGATGTCGGCCACGAGATGCCAGGTGGTGTTAAGGGAGAGATCGGTTTCGGGATCGGCAGCACTCGGCAGGCTGCGGCCGCAATTGCGCTGATCGAACAGAATGATTCGGTAGGCACCGGGATCGAAATAGCGCCGCGCCGTGGTCGAGCAGCCGGAGCCCGGTCCGCCATGCAGCACCAGCGCCGGCTGGCCCGCCGGATTGCCGCAGGCCTCCCAGTAGATCAGATTGCCGTCACCCGTATCGAGCAGACCATGATCATAGGGTTCGATTTCCGAATAGAGAGCTGACATCGGTGCCCCTGCGGTCGAAGCCGACCTTATCCATCATATCGCTGACAAAGGGAAGATGGGCGAGGGCGGGGCATTCCCGGACGCAAATTACTGCACAATCCTGGGCGACCTCATCGGGCGCCGATCGGTGTCGCAGCTTGTTCCACTCATAATATTATCTACCGACTGGATGGAACGACTTGCGACAGGAATAGACGCTTGCCTTCCAAAGCCGGATTTGTTGCCACTTGCAAAGCTCTTGCCATGAAGTGCAGGCTTTTCAACACGACCTGACCGGGTGCGCGCCGGATCCGGCAATCGCGTTCGATGGAAGCCCGTCAAGAATTGCCCCCGCCACAGAACCCTCGGCAGGGCAGCCTCATTTTCAGCCATTGTTACAGGAATTCGCGCAGCGTCTCGCGGGACTGGATCGACAGGAATTCGATCGCCACGCCTTCGACGAAATGGCGCACAACGCGGCCGCGCATGTTGCCGAGGCGCACCGCCGTCCCGATCGAGGGACGCATCTCGACGTCGACGGCAGCACCAGACAGCGAAAGGTCCATGATGCGGCAGGAATAACGCGTGCCGTCTTCGAGCGTCAGCTCGGTCTTCGTGTCGCGCGGCGTCAGGCGGTCGTGGCGGCGATCTTCCGGCAGGCCGAGTTCATGTTTGTTGGCGAGCCAGGTGAGCTGGGCCGCGAGCTTCTCGCGCTTCCGGTCGGTGGCGTTGATCGACATGGTGAAGCCGCGGCCATCGAGCGTCTGGACATAACCTTCGACGCGTCCGAGATGATCGATATAGGCGACGACGCGTTCGTTGGCGCGCGGCCGCCCGGAGCACGTGACGTACATGTCGCCGGGCGACATGTCGATCACCATGCATTCGAACTCCTCGTAGTTCGCAAGCATCAGCCGGCCCTGCATGTTGATGGGCACACGCTGAAAAACGCCCTGTTCAGGGCGCGGCGCAGGTCGTTGCGTCTGAGCTGGCTGGAACGAGTGCATCAAAGGGCTTCTTCATCAAATCTGAGAGTCCGATCATTACCCGCAATCCATTAACAGAAGGTTGTTCCGTCTCGTCCCGACATAGCCGAAAACGAGTATGCCCGATGTCCCGAAACGAAACCCTCAGCGCGCCTCCGCACTCATCAGCAGCTGCGACACCATGCGGCGCATGACCTGTCCGAAACGGGCGCTTCTGCCGGCGACAATCTCGTTGATGGGGCGCAGTTCGACGGGTGCTGCCTTGCCGAACTTTCCGGGCAGCAGACGGCTGCGGTCGAGCGCCAGGAATTCGAGCGGTACGATCTCCAGCCAGCTCGCAGCCGCAGTCGGGGCAATGGCGCCGAGCAACCGATCACAGGCGCCGTTCGGTGAGCGCAGCGGCATCATGATAATCTCGAAGGAGGCCTGATGGCCGACGGTGCTGTAGCCGGTGGCATTGAACAGGGCGGGCATGGCATGGTCCATGACGCCCATCGCCGTGCGTTCGATATCGGCGTGCTGGCCATGGGCCCAGAGCGATGAAAAACGTTCGCCGCGCAGATCATGGCCAAAGAGATCGCAGATGCGGGTGCCGGCGAGCCGGAAACCAATATCTCCGCCCTCGCGCGCCTCCAGAATGAAGAGACTTTGCAGCAGATGCGGGACGGCGGAGGGTTCGACCTCTGATTTCAGCGGCGCATCGGCAGCGCCGCGGATACGGTTCCAGTAGTCAAAAATTTCGATGGTCGTTTGCACACGCATTTCACACCAACCTGTCCCATTCCGGATCATTTTCGGGCACTCATTGCCCCTACAGGCTCTACCTTGCGGATTTCATGCCAAACCGCGGCGGTTAAGGTTAAGAAAGGGTTTCGGTTGAGGTGCTGCGCCAGTCGTGCCACTGTCCCGCATCGCTTCGACTTTCGAAGTTCAGCACAACCTGCCCGGGCCGAGGTCTTTTCCTCGAACTCCCGACACGCCGTCCGGCACTTCGGACGGCTTTTTTTTTGACAGTCGCTCCTGTATGGCTGTGGCCTCAACGAGGCGATACGCAGATGAATGAGCAGACGGCCGAGCCGAACGAGGCGCCCGAACCTTCCAAGGTCCAGCCGCCGGCACGGCCAGCGCGCGAACCGGTCTTCAACCTTCCGCCGGCACTGTTCTTCAGCCTTTGCCTGCTGGCCGCCATCTACGCGGTGCAGGAGCTCTTGCTCTCCGACGATGCGCTGAACTGGCTGTTCTTCACCTTCGGCTTCGTTCCCGCCCGCTATGTGATTCCGCTGTCGCAGCAGGGGCCGGAGCTGTTCTGGACGCCAGTCACCTATTCGCTGCTGCACGGCAGCGTTCAGCATATCGTCTTTAATGCGTTCTGGCTGATGGCCTTCGGCGCGCCCGTGGTGCGCCGTATCGGGACGCTGCGTTTCGTACTCTTCTGGCTCTTTTCCTCCGTCGCATCCGCTGCCCTGCACGCGGTCCTGAACTGGGGGGACGTGTCGCTTTTGATCGGCGCGTCAGGGGTAATCTCCGGGCTGATGGGCGCTGCCTGCCGATTCGCCTTTCCAGCCGAACGACGGCCGATGCTGCCGGCGCATCTCAATGCCCGGCTTTCCATCTTCGAGGCGCTGAAGAGCCGCACCGTCATCATCTTCATGCTGCTCTGGCTGGTCGGTAACGCCCTGATCGCCGTCGGAATCCCGCTCGTCGGCGACAGCGATCAGGCGATTGCCTGGGACGCGCATATTGGCGGCTTCGTCTTCGGCTTCTTCCTGTTTTCGCTGTTCGACCGGGCGCCGCGCCCGCCTGTGATGGAACCTGCGGGCACCGAGAAGGATGTGTTGCAATCCTGAGCCGGGCAGTGCACGATTGCCTTATCCGCGCTGGGGGGAGAAACCGCCGCGGATGCCTGTGACAAGTGTTTCACGGACATAGGAGGTTCGAATGACCAGTTCAGTCAAAGCAATCCTCGACCTGAAGGGCAGGGACGTCGTCACTGCCGGGCCGAACACCACCGTCGCCGAGGCGGCGGCCATCCTCAGCAAGAAGAAGATCGGCGCGATCGTCGTCGTCGGCATGGAAAACCGGATTTCGGGCATGTTCACCGAGCGCGATCTCGTGCATGCGATCGCCAAGCACGGCAAGGAAGGCCTCGATCACTCGCTCGCTCAGGTCATGACCGCAAAGGTCTACCGCTGCCATGAGGAGACGACCGTCAACGAGCTGATGGAGCTGATGACCAGCCGCCGTTTCCGTCACGTGCCGGTGGAAAGCAACGGCAAGCTTGCCGGCATCATCTCTATCGGCGACGTGGTGAAATCGCGCATCGCCGAAGTCGAGCGTGAGGCCGAGGAAATCAAGGCCTATATCGCCGGCTGAGGTTTTTGCCGGCCGTGCCTGATTGATGTCGCCGTTCCAAACGCCACACGCTTTCGGACGGCATGCATCAGGGCTGGCTAGCGTAGACTTCCTGCATGCGCTTGATCTCGGGGAGCCGGGCTCTGGCTTCCTCGTAGCCGCGTTCGATCGCTTCGCCCGCCCGGTGGAATTCGGAAAGGCCGATATAGCTGAGGCGCGGCTGCAGCGAAATATCCGGCGGGTCGCCGGCAAGACGGGCGCGGGCGATCCTATCCTGGATGATGTTGAAGGCCTGCACCATGACGCCGGTCATGCCGAGGCGCGCATAGGGCGCCTCTTCCTGCTTCTGCACTTCCTGCGGCGAGAGGCTGGCATTGTGCCGGACGACGGCCGAGCGGCCGTACAGGTCGTAGTTGAGATTGACGGCGACGACGAGCGGCTGCTCGTAGGCACGGCAGACGGAGACGGGGACGGGATTGACCAGCGCCCCGTCGACCAGCGTGCGGTGATTGCTGCGCACCGGCTCGAAGATGCCGGGCAGGGCATAGGAGGCGCGCAGCGCTGTAATCAGCGACCCATTGGCAATCCAGACCTCATGGCCGGTATTGACCTCGGCCGCGACCGCGACGAAGGGCCGATCGAGATCCTCGACATTCAGGCCTTCGAGATGTTCCTGCATGCGCTTGGTCAGCCGCATGCCGCCGAAAAGGCCGCTGCCGCCGATGGTGAGATCGAGGAGACTTGCAATCCGGCGCATGGTCAGCGAGCGCGCGAAACTTTCGAGTTCATCGAGTTTGCCGGCGAGATAGCAGCCGCCGACCAGCGCGCCGATCGAGGTGCCGGCAATCATACCGATTTCGACCTTTGCCTCGTCGAGCGCGCGCAGCACGCCGATATGAGCCCAGCCGCGGGCCGCGCCGCCGCCGAGCGCCAAGGCGATCTTGATTTTCTTGACAGGCGCGGGAGGCGGGATCGTCTCCAGCGTCGTGGACATTCCGGAACCAGGACCTTCGCCTTCAGAGCTTTGACGATGCAGACTCCAGCTCAGCATGGCGCTCTCCCCTCCCAGCAGAACACTTGGTTTCCGATAGTGTGCCCGATCAGTTTCCAAATGGTATATAGAAGCGGTTTCTGGCGCAATAAGGAGCAAATGCCGGAGAAATTCGGGCTATTTTCCGTAGACATCGTGTGGATCGAAATGAATCTCGTCGTCGACGATATCCAGCATCGGCTTTCCGTCTCGAAGCGTGATCGTGCGGTAGAAGCAGGAGCGGCGGCCGGTGTGACAGGTGGCGTCGTGGCCGGCGACCTCGACCTTCAACCAGATGGCGTCCTGATCGCAATCGGTGCGGATTTCCTTCACCGTCTGGAGATTGCCGGAGGTCTCGCCCTTCTTCCAGATCTTGCCGCGCGAACGGCTGAAATAATGGGCCGTACCGCTCTGGATGGTCAGCGCCAGCGCCTGAGCATTCATATGCGCCACCATCAGCAGTTCGCCGTCCCTGGCGTCGGTGACGATCGCGGTGATCAGGCCGCGGTCGTCGAAACGCGGCGTGAAATCGCCGGCGTCTTCCAACGCCGACTTGTCCCCGGATGGTTGATTGAAGATCAGTTGACTCATCGCGGCCCTCCTGAGGGAGCCGGTATCAGCGGCTCCGCACCATGGTCATGAAACGGGCCTGATCGGCCGGCTCGGTCTTGAACGTTCCCGTAAACGTGGTCGTCAACGTGGTCGAGCCCTGCTTCTGAACGCCGCGCATCGCCATGCACATATGTTCGGCCTCGATCATCACGGCAACACCGCGCGGATTCAGCGTATCGTCGATGGCCCTGGCGATCTGCGCGGTCATCGTTTCCTGCGTCTGCAGGCGGCGACCATAGATCTCGACGACACGGGCAATCTTCGACAGACCGAGCACACGCCCGTCCGGCATATAGGCGACATGGGCCTTGCCGATGATCGGCACCATGTGGTGTTCGCAGTGCGAGAAGAAGGGAATGTCCTTGACGAGGACCATGTCATCGTAACCGGCGACCTCCTCGAAGGTGCGGCCGAGCACGTCTTCCGCCGCCATGTCGTAACCGGAAAAAAGCTCGCGATACGACTTGACGACGCGGGCCGGCGTTTCGAGCAGGCCTTCGCGCGTCGGGTCGTCACCGGCCCAGCGCAGCAGAACGCGAACGGCTTCCTCGGCCTCCTGCTGGGAAGGGCGATCGGAGTCCCGGTTCGTCTGCGGAAAGTTCTTTACGATGGCGTCCATGAACAATGGTCTCCTGGCCCGCACCGCGGGCCCATCTGTCGGAATCGCCACTGGTCAATCCCATGCGGGAATTCATGCACCTTTGGCAGGCTCCGGGGCTTTCGGGGCAGATTCAACGCCCGTCCGGCACGGTTTCCCAATCAAACTTACAAGAGGCCATTGCATTTTCATGGCCTTCGAACGACATACATATAGGAAGACGGCCATTATATGTAAGTATCCTCGGACGACACGGTGTGTTTTTTGTTTCAATAACAATAACACCCGCAAAGAGGCCGATCCGCAGCGATTTTGGAGCGGAAATCCAGCATGGATGACATCTACAACAGCAAGATTCTCGAATTCGCAGGCAATATTCCGTTGATCGGCACGTTGGCGGATGCCGATGCGACCGCCCAGGCCCATTCCAAGCTCTGCGGCTCGAAGGTGCGGATCTGGCTGAAGATGGATGGCGATACCGTGAGCGGTTTTGCCCATGACGTAAAGGCCTGCGCACTCGGCCAGGCCTCGTCCTCGATCATGGCCCGCCACGTGGTCGGCGCCACATCGGGCGAACTGCGCCAGGCACGCCTGGACATGCTTGCCATGCTGAAGGCCGATGGAGCGGGGCCGCAGGGACGGTTCGAAGATATGCGTTATCTTCTGCCGGTGCGTGACTACAAGGCTCGCCATGCTTCGACGATGCTGACCTTCGATGCCGTTGTCGATGCGATCGGGCAGATCGAGGCGAAACGGGCGGAAGTTGTCGAGGCGTAGCTGACATGTGCGAGTTGTGCGTCCGGCAGGTTGATGATGAGGACGACGGCGGTGCCGCCGGTTCCGACAAGCCGCGTGAAAAAGCCGCACGTATCTCCCGCAACTATAACGGCCCGTTCCGCAAGACCCCCGACCGCTTGCTCGGCATGGGGCTTATCCGCCTCTATCAGCTTACGCTTTCCGGCTTTGTCGGCAATTCCTGTCGGCACATCCCGACCTGCTCCGAATATGGCTACGAGTCGATCGCCCGCCATGGCCTGTGGGCTGGCGGCTGGATGACGCTGTTTCGCGTCGGCCGCTGCGGCCCGGGCGGCACCAGCGGCCTCGACCAGGTGCCGGAGAGGCTCGGCGACCGCTTCCGCTGGTGGACCCCTTGGCGTTATCTCGCTCTCGGACGCAAGAGAGGGTGAGCGCCATGACGATGCCCGGTGAATACAGGCGTGCATCGGAGGATTTCGACAGCTATCTCGATGATGTGAGAGCCGATGCGCTGATCGACAGCCGCAATGTGGTCTACACGATGACCCAAGGGGTCTTTCAGACATTCCGCTGCCGCCTCGATGTCGCAGACGCACTCCGGTTCGCCGATGTGCTGCCGCCGGTGCTGCGCGCAATCTTCGTCTCCGACTGGAACCCGCATGACGCCAAACGGTCCTTTGAGGATCGTGCCGCGATGACGCGGGAGGCGCAGTCACTGCGCGGTGACCATAATTTTGCCCCCGACACTGCCATCCGAGACGTGGCAAGGGCTGTGCGAAAACATGTCAACGTCGCCGCATTCGACAGAGTGCTGAAGACATTGCCCGACGGCGCAGAGGAGTTCTGGCGGCCATGAGCACCTTCATCGCCCTCCTGCACAGCATTGTCCTGACGCCCGATCGCCGCGTTATCATGCAGGATTTGCGCGCACTTGCCGAAGAGCTCGGCTATCGCGAGCCGCGCACGCTGGTTTCCACTGGCAATCTCGTCTTCGAGGCCGACGATATGCGGCCGCACGAACTTGAAGTCGCCCTCGAAGAGGGTTTTGAAGAAAAGTTCGGCAAACATGTTGATATCATCGTGCGCAGCGACTGCACCTGGATGGCGCTTTGCAGCACCAATCCTTTCAAGGACGGTAATGGTGACCAGGTCATCGTTCGGGTAATGCGCCTGCCGGTCGACCCGAAGAAGGTGGAGGCGCTGAAACCGCTGCTGACCGAGGGACAACGCATCGCCGTCGTCGGCGGCGATCTCTGGATCGATTTCGCCGGCAAGCCGAGCCAATCCAAGCTGCTTTCGGCGCTGACGACCAAGCGGCTCGGCGTCGGTACGATGCGCAACTGGAACACGGTGTGCGGTCTGACTGAAATGATCATCTAGGCCGGCTTCTTCTTTACTCACGTAGGAAATCTGAGTATCAGGCGGCAGCGTTTCCGAGGACGGAGGCGCTGCCGTTGCAACCACCCGCATTCGTTGGCGGGACTGGACAAGGAGAATTTCGATGTCCCAAGCTATTTCCCTGACATTTCCCGATGGTTCCGTGCGCAGCTTCGATGCTGGCGCAACCGGCCGGGATGTCGCTGAATCCATTTCCAAATCGCTCGCCAAGAAGGCGGTCGCCGTCGCAATCGACGGCACCGTGCGCGACCTTTCCGATTCCGTCACGACGGGCAGGATCGAGATCATCACCCGCAACGACGACCGCGCGCTGGAGCTCATCCGCCACGACGCGGCGCACGTCATGGCCGAAGCGGTGCAGGAGCTCTGGCCCGGCACCCAGGTGACGATCGGCCCGGTCATCGAAAACGGCTTCTATTACGACTTCGCCAAGAACGAGCCCTTCACGCCCGACGATCTGCCGAAGATCGAAAACAAGATGAAGGAGATCATCGCCCGCAACGCCGCCTTCACCAAGCAGGTCTGGTCGCGCGAGAAGGCCAAACAGGTATTCGCCGACAAGGGCGAGCAGTACAAGGTCGAGCTCGTCGACGCGATCCCGGCAGGACAGGATCTCAAGATCTATTACCAGGGCGACTGGTTCGACCTCTGCCGCGGCCCGCATATGGCCTCGACCGGCCAGATCGGCAACGCCTTCAAGCTCTTGAAGGTGGCCGGCGCCTATTGGCGCGGCGACAGCAACAATCCGATGCTGAGCCGCATCTATGGCACGGCTTTCGCCGAGCAGTCGGAACTCGACAACTACCTCCACATGCTTGCCGAAGCCGAAAAGCGCGACCACCGCAAGCTCGGCCGGGAAATGGACCTGTTCCATTTCCAGGAGGAAGGCCCGGGTGTCGTATTCTGGCACGGCAAGGGCTGGCGCATTTTCCAGTCGCTGGTCTCCTATATGCGTCGCCGGCTCGCCGTTGATTATGAAGAGGTCAACGCACCACAGGTGCTCGACACAGCGCTCTGGGAAACCTCGGGGCACTGGGGCTGGTATCAGGAAAACATGTTCGCCGTGAAATCGGCGCATGCAATGACGCATCCCGAAGACAAGGAGGCGGATAACCGCGTCTTTGCGCTAAAGCCGATGAACTGCCCCGGCCATGTGCAGATCTTCAAGCATGGCTTGAAGTCCTATCGCGAATTGCCGATCCGTCTCGCCGAATTCGGCCTGGTGCACCGCTACGAGCCTTCGGGCGCGCTGCATGGGCTGATGCGCGTGCGTGGCTTTACGCAGGACGACGCGCACATCTTCTGCACCGACGAGCAGATGGCTGCCGAATGCCTTAAGATCAACGACCTGATCCTGTCGGTCTATGAAGACTTCGGTTTCAAGGAAATCGTCGTCAAGCTTTCTACCCGTCCGGAAAAGCGTGTCGGCTCCGACTCGCTCTGGGATCGTGCGGAAGCCGTCATGACCGATGTGCTGAAGACGATCGAGGCTCAGTCCGAAGGTCGCATCAAGACCGGCATCCTGCCGGGCGAGGGCGCTTTCTACGGGCCGAAGTTCGAATATACGCTGAAGGACGCGATTGGCCGTGAATGGCAGTGCGGCACGACACAGGTCGATTTCAACCTGCCGGAACGCTTCGGGGCCTTCTACATCGACAGCAATTCCGAAAAGACGCAGCCGGTGATGATCCATCGCGCCATCTGCGGCTCGATGGAACGCTTCCTCGGCATCCTGATCGAGAACTTCGCCGGCCATCTGCCGCTCTGGGTATCGCCGCTGCAGGTGGTGGTGGCAACGATCACTTCGGAAGCCGATGCCTATGGCCTCGAAGTGGCCGAGGCGTTGCGCGATGCCGGTCTCAACGTCGAAACCGATTTCCGCAACGAGAAGATCAACTACAAGATCCGCGAGCATTCGGTCACCAAGGTTCCTGTCATCATCGTCTGCGGCAGGAAGGAGGCCGAGGAGCGCACGGTCAACATCCGCCGCCTCGGCAGCCAGGACCAGGTTTCGATGGGGCTCGATGCCGCCGTCGAGAGCCTTACTCTTGAGGCAACGCCGCCCGACATTCGTCGCAAGGCCGAAGCACGGAAAGCCAAGGCGGCCTGAAAATAGCGAGTTACGACAGCGCCGGGCCCTGGCCCGGCGCTGTCGGAAATCTGATATAAAGCCGCACTCTGTCGATGACGCTGCCCGCCGAAGCGCGGCCTTGCCCAAAGGTCTCGGCTGGGCCAAGCCGATCGAGGTTAAATCAATCGAGGCTGGTGTCGTCGCCGCCTTGTGGCGCGAGTTGCTCGTAGGAGGGCAGCGGAGCGACCGGAGCCGGCTGGACGCCCGGCGGTGGCGGTGTGCCAACCGGCACCTGTTGCACTGTGCGAGCCGCGCTCGCCGGCGGCTGCGGCTGCTGGTCCTTCATCAGAACCTCGACATCGGTATTCCTGCCGGCGACGACGGTGAAATCGCGCTGGTAGATCTTGTCCTTGTTGCGGGCGACGGCGGAATAGCCACCTTCGGCGAGAACCATGGTCGGGAAGGCGCTGACGCTTTCGCCGACGCTGTCGCCGGCGGCCGTCAGGATCGACCAGGCCGTATCGGCGATTGCCTCACCGCCGGCATCGGAGACAAGCTTGAAGGTGACCTGCGCGGCGCGATGCTGGATCGTCGCCTCGGTCAGCTTGCCGGCCTCCACCTGGATGTCGGCGCGGATCACGGCGTTGACGTTGCCGTACTCGGAAACGATGTGATAAGTGCCGGCATTGAGGCGGACGATGGTATTCGGCGAGACATCGGCAACGACGAGGCCACGCTCGCCATCGTCGCGCACTTCCGAGGAATAGATCGAGAAGCTCAACTGGTCGGGGCGGATGCGGGCATCGGTGCCGGAGACGGCATTGAGCAGCAGGCCGCCGGCATCGAGCACCATCACCTGCTTGTCGACATCGCCTTCAGCCGGCACGGTCAGCTTCTTGGTGACGCCGGCGCGGCCAAAGGAAACGTTGACGAAATAATCGCCGGGGGCGAGCTGAAAGGCGGCGGGTCCGCCCTTGGCGCTGGCGATCAGCGGCAGTTTGCCGTCGGTTCCGGCGATCGGGCTGAAGACGTACCAGGAGAGGCCTTCCTCCACCGGCGTGCCGTCCGCCGTCAGCTTGGCCTCCATCGGGACGTCACGCAGTTTGACCCCTTCAGGCGCATTGCCAGGCGCGATGAAAGCATCGAGCTTCGGCATCTTCGGCGTCGATTCAAGCTGTTTGAATTCCTTGAAGGCATCCTGAGCGCCGGCGCCCAAGGGCGTCAGTATCATCAGGGCAATGGCAAGGCCGATGCGTGCAAAAGGCGAAATGCCAAACATCTGTTTCGTGAACCGATTGACTTCTGAAATCGCAAAGGCCACTTCAAGACCAACGCGATGGCAAATTCAAGACCCACCCTTCGCAGCAGCATTAAAATGAGAGTTTCTCCCGCATGAAATCCGATATCAAGCTGATTGATTACCTCGCCGTGCGCCGCTCCATCCCCGCTTTCCAGATGTGTGAACCAGGCCCTGAGAAGGCCGAAATCGAGGAGATCCTGCGGCTTGCCTCGCGGGTTCCCGATCATGGCAAGATCGCGCCCTGGCGCTTCATCGTCTATCGTGGAGAGCAGCGCGCCCGTCTCGGTGAGGAGCTTCTGACCTTGGCGCTCAAGGCAAAGCCCGACCTTTCCGAAGAGATGATCCAGGTCGAGCGCACCCGTTTCACCCGCGCGCCCGTGGTCGTCGCCGTCGTCAGCAAGGCGGGGCCGCATATCAAGATCCCGGAATGGGAGCAGTTGATGTCGGCCGGTGCGCTTTGCCTCAACGTCATCCTCGCCGCCAATGCCAGTGGTTATGTCGCCAATTGGCTGACGGAGTGGTTCGCCTATGACCAGCGCGCTTATCCGCTGCTCGGCGTCGGTCCGGATGAAAAGGTGGCGGGCTTCATCCATATCGGCTCGACCACATTTCCAGCCATCGAGCGGCCGCGGCCGGAGCTTGCCGATACCGTAACCTGGGTCGGTGGAGAAGACTGATGTTCTACGCCACCGACGGGAACCGGCACGGGCTCGCGCATGATCCGTTCAAGGCGATCGTGTCGCCGCGTCCGATCGGCTGGATCGGCAGCAAGGGCAGGGACGGTTCGATCAATCTCGCGCCCTATTCCTTCTTCAATGCCGTTGCCGACCGGCCGAAGCTGGTGATGTTTTCTTCCGCCGGGCGTAAACACAGCCAGCGCAATGCCGCCGAGACCGGCGTCTTCACCTGCAATTTCGTCAGCCGCGATCTTGCCGAGAAGATGAACCTCTCCTCGGCGGCACTGCCCTACGGCAACAGTGAATTCGACTTCGCCGGTCTGACGCCGAAGCAGGCCGAACTGATCGATGCGCCCTATGTCGGCGAGGCCTTCGCAGTGCTCGAATGCAGGGTTACCGAGATCATCGAGCCGAAGACGCTGTCGGGTGAACCGTCCGAAAACGTCCTTGTCTTCGGCGAAGTGGTCGGCATCCGCATCGACGAGGCGATCGTCAGGGACGGCCGCCTCGACATGTCGATCGCCCGCCCTGTCGCCCGCATGGGCTATATGGATTACAGCGAGGGCAGCGATGTTTTCGAGATGGTCCGGCCGCAATTGCCGCCGATTGATGGCTAATCAAGGCATGCAAAGGCTTAAGAAACATGGTGAACCAATCTTAAACCTTTTGCCGCTACCGTCGCAGCATTGAATGGAGCGCGAGGGAATCGCGTTCAAGTGCTGGGGCGTCGCGTGATCGTAGAAGCTTTCCTTCGTTGGATCGAAACGGCCAAGACGGGTGACCGGGCCCGGGCCGCAAACGCGCTCGGGCGAGCCTATCTGCAGTCCGAGATGTCTGCGGATGAGCGAGCGGCGGCTGAGATGGCGATGACCTTTCTTCTCGACGATCCGTCGCCGCGCGTGCGGCTGGCGCTGGCCGAGGCGATCGCCTGGTCGCCCGATGCGCCGCGCAGCCTGATCCTTTCGCTTGCCGAGGACCAGCCGGAAGTCGCCTGCCACGCAGTGACCTGTTCGCCGCTTTTGAGCGATGCCGATCTCGTCGATCTCGCCGCCCGCGGCAATGGCGCCACCCGCATGCTGATCGCCGCCAGAGCGCATGTGACGCGCCCGGTTTCCGCCGCGCTTGCCGAGGTTGGTGACGAGGAAGAACTGCTGTGCCTGCTCGAGAATGACGGCGCGGTGATCTCCAGCCTTTCGTTGAAACGCATCGCCGAACGGCTCGGCGACTGCTGCGATATCCGCAACCTGCTTCTCGACCGCAGCGATCTTCCGGCCGATGCCCGCCAGCTGCTGACCCAACATGTCAGCAATGCGCTGGTCGGGCTACCGCTGGCGCAGGCGGCTATCGGCCTGCAGCGGCTCCAGCGCATCAGCCGCGAGGCGACCGAGGCTGCCATCGTTTCGATCGCCGGCGATATCGCGCCGCGCGAAATACCCGATCTCGTCCAGCATCTGCGACTCAACGGCCGGCTGACGCCATCCTTCCTGATGCATGCGCTCTGTGCCGGAAAGGTCGACTTCTTCGCCGGCGCGATCGTCGATCTCACAGGCTGCAGCGAGCGCCGGGTGCGCTCGATCCTGGCAACCGGGCGCATGCATGCGGTGCGCGCGCTCTACGAGTCCGCCGGCCTGCCGAGAGATATTAGTGTCATCTTCGTCGAGGCGACGATGCTGTGGCGCGACGCCGCCAGAAAAGCGCCGGGCAGCGTGCTCGGCAATGTCTGCGGCCGTCTTCTGGAAAAGTTCCGCCATCACGACGCGCATGGCGCGATCGGTGAACTGCTGGACATGGTGGAAAAACTCCACGTCACCGAACAGCGACAATCCGCCCGTGTTTATGCGGCGCTCGCTGCGGCCTAAAGCGCGTCGCGATCTTCAAATTCGCTTGCCGGACTTCAGGTCTTTGTTTCCGCCCGTCTTTTGGCGCAAAACCGCTGCACAGTTTTGCGCGACATGCTCTAATCGGCGAGCCGTGTCACCACCCAGGAATAGCTGGTGGAGACAAAATGCACCGGCTTGGTGAGCGTGTCCTTGACGCTCTTGCCGGAAGGCAGATGGTCGCGCACCTGCTGGGCAATATTATCGGCAAAACCAAGCAGTCCCTGCGGACGCTGTTCTGTCGCTTCAACAACAGCCGGCGGAGCGGGCGCCGGTTTCGGCGGCTCGGCGGCGGCAACGGTCTTCGGGGCCTCGCACACCGCGATTACCGAGGGATAATTGACATTCACATAGGTCTTCAGCCGGCGCTCGGCTTCGGCATCGCAGGCGGCAACGGTTTCCCAGCGTTTATCGACCGTCGCGAGATAATTGCACTGGCTGATGGAATCATCGCAGCCGAGAATGGTCATCGCGATCAGCACCGCTTGCATATTCTGCTTCCTTGACTATTGAGCATGTCATCGTCTTAGACGGCGCAATTCCAACCGAATGAAGGCAACGGGATTAACTCTTTGTCATGTCGGCAAAAATTGTGTCCCAGTGCCAGCAGGGAGTCAGCATGTCCGTCACCATCGCCCTGGAGCCGCCGCGTCAGGCGGGTGTCATCCGGCTTCTCGATCTTTCCGATGCCTATGCGCAATCGCTCTATCCCCCTCAGAGCAACCATCTGGTCGACCTCTCCTTGCTGGAGAAACCTTCGGTGAGCTTCCTCGTCGCACGCAGCGACAATGTGATCGTCGGCTGCTGCGCGCTGGTCGAGGCCGGCGACGGCACGGCTGAGATCAAGCGCATGTTCGTCGATCCAGAGGCGAGGGGGCTGAGGATCGCCAGCGGACTGGTGAATGCGCTGGAAGCGATCGCCGGGGAAAAGCAGCTGACGGCGATCCGGCTCGAAACCGGCATCTACCAGCCCGAGGCGATCAGCCTCTACCGCAAATACGGATATCGGGAAATCGAGCCTTTCGGCGCTTACCTGCCGGATCCGCTCAGCCTGTTCACGGAAAAGCGGCTGGGATGATCACCCGCTAGGGCGGGGTGACGATTTAACAGTCAGGGATTCCCAGGCTGGAGCAAATCAGATTCCACACCGACTTTTGCAGGTCGGTGATGGATTGCGACGCACTTCGAGATGATCGATGGGAGCGTATCAGCGGCTTTGTGCCGGGTCGAACCAAAGGCAAGCGCGGTTCCCGCACGGACAATCGAGCATTTTTGGAGGGGGTATGAGCGATGTGTGCGGGAGCAAATTCGCGGCCGAATCTGGTCCTCACTTGCGCAATCGGTTTGGTCGAATCTGCCACGGCAGCCCCCATTATCATCTCGATTAGTACCAATCTTTGGGGAAAAGCTGCCCAAAATAGCTAAATTCAGAAAAAAATTTCGATTCCGCCTTCGACGGCAGGAATCCAGTCACGCCCACTAGCTTTTTCTAATGTTTTCAATGGACGCATTTCGCTATAGTTGCAGAAAGAATAATTCGCGGTACGCGAGACATATATTTTGCCACATTTTGGGCGACTCGAAATTCACCAAATATTTCAAACCGTAACTTCGGATCGATTTAGATAATGTGGCAGCAATATGGCTATACTTCTCAAGCACTTACTGTCGCGTTGCTGTTGCGCCCTCCAAAACGTCGCCCTATAACCTCCCGCCGTAACGCCTGATTAACTAAAAATAGTAACCGGCAAAGACAACGCTAAGGTTGAGGAACAAGAACATGACGACATACTACGTAGCGACGACCGGCAGCGGCGGTAACGGCAGTGCCTCGTCTCCTTTTCGCACGATCAGCGAGGCAATGGCTGCAAACCTTAAACCCGGCGACGAGGTCGTGGTGAAGCCGGGGACCTACAACGAGAGCATCAACATCGACAAGGACGGCTCGGCGGCTGGCGACATCACGCTGCGCTCGGAAGTGCCTGGCGCAGCACTGATCCGTCCGCCCTCGGGCTCGTACACCGGGATCAGCGTCAACGCCAACTACGTGACAATCGACGGCTTCGACATCAAGGGCGGCAACGGCGACGGCATCGAAGCGAACAACGTCCATCACGTCTCAATTCTCAACAACAAGGTCCACGACAGCGGGGAGTCGGGCATTCAGTTCAACTATTCTGACTTCGTCAAGATCGTAGGGAACGAGACCTACAATAACGCGTCGTCGGGCTGGTACTCGGGCATCTCGATCTACGAGAACCGGAACATCACCGGCGATACCTCGACGACCGGCTACCGGAATATCGTGCAGAACAACATCTCGCACGACAACGTCACGAAGTCGGGTGCACACACCGATGGCAACGGCATCATCATCGACGATTTCCAGAGCACGCAGGCGAGCGGTCATCCGAACTACACGTTTAAGACCCTGGTCGACAACAACCTGGTCTACGAGAACGGCGGCAAAGGCATCCAGGTTGCCTGGAGCGACTCCGTCACGGTGCAAAACAACACCGCATACCACAACAATCAGGACCCGCTGAACGACGGCACCTGGCGCGGCGAACTCAGCAACGCGCAGTCGAGCAATAACACCTGGGTCAACAACATCGCCGTAGCGGACCCATCGGTGAACAAGAACAACACTGCGGTCGATAACACGTCGTACGGCGGCTACACCAACGCCAACACCGTCTGGGCCAACAACATCACCTACAATGGGACGGCCGGCCAGTCCTCGGTCAGGACTGACGGCGGCAACGCGATGCCGAGCACGGCGAACGGCAATAAGCTCGGCGTCGACCCGAAATTCCTGGGGGCAGCGAGCGGCGACTTCCACCTCGGCTCCGGCTCGTCGGCGATCGACGGCGGAACCAACAAGTACGGCGTCGGCTCGGTCGATCTGGACGGCCACGCTCGCGTCGTTGGAACTGTCGATATGGGTGCCTACGAATCGGGCTCCAGCGCGGCACCGGGAACGCCAACCACGCCGACGAATCCGACGACGCCAACTACACCGACGAACCCGACCACGCCAACCACGCCAACTACGCCGACGACAAAGGAATTCGTCGGCACCAACGGCAACGACATCCTGCCACACACCGGTCAGTCCAACGGCGGCAACGAAACCTTCAAGGGTCTCGGCGGTAGTGACGTGTTGAAGGGCGGCGCCGGCGCGGACGTGCTCGACGGTGGTAGTGGCACCGACACGGCCAGCTATGCAGGCTCCGGCGCGGTCAACGTCAACCTGGCGACTAAGGCCGCATCGGGCGGGCAAGCCACCGGTGACAAGATCGCCAGCATCGAAAACTTGACTGGCTCCAGCTACAACGACGTGCTGACTGGCGGCAATGGCGGCAGCAACATTCTCAATGGCGGGGCTGGCGCGGACAAGCTCAGCGGCGGCGCCGGCGGGGACGTCCTCAATGGTGGTGCCGACAACGACACGGCCGGCTATGCGGGTTCTGGCGGGGTCAACGTCAATTTGGCGACTGGGGCCGCATCGGGTGGGTATGCCACCGGTGACAAGTTCGTCAGCATCGAAAACTTGACTGGCTCCAGCTACAACGACGTGCTGACCGGCAATAGCGGCAGCAACGTTCTCGATGGCGGGGCCGGCGCGGACAAGCTCAGCGGCGGCGCCGGCACGGACGTCCTCATCGGTGGTGCCGGAAAGGACATCATGACCGGCGGTATCAGCTCGGATACGTTTGTCTTCAAAACAGCGGCGGAAGCCGGGTCCGGCTCGACCCGCGACGTCATCACCGACTTCCAGCACGGCGTCGATAAGATCGATCTCCTGGCGATCGATGCGAATGGCTCTGCACAGGGCAATGGAGCCTTCCATTTCCTGGCGCAGGAGGGTGCCTCTTTCGACCACAAGGCCGGCGCGCTCACTTGGCACTATGAAGACAAAGCTGATGCTACCGTTGTCCAGGGCGACCTGAACGGCGACGGTGTTCAGGACTTCCAGGTTCAGCTGCATGGCCACGTCCAGCTGGGGGCAGGCGATTTTCTCCTGTAACGATATCCGTTGTGGCGGTCGTTCGATCGCCACAACAATCGCGCTAGCGATCTGAAAATATGTCAATGGCAGAGTAATAACCAGCCACGCGACGCGCAAAAATCGGTTACTCGGCGCGCGGATGAGTCCACCGGGAGGGCGTAGCCCGAGCGGGGTTCCCATCCGCGCGCTGCGATTTTTCGACGGGTGTCAGCCGGCCTTTCGGGCGCGGCTTTGCGCGAGGCGATAGCTGTCGCCGTTCATCTCGCGGATGTTGACTTGGTGGGTGATGCGGTCCAGCAGAGCGTCGATCAGGCGCTCAGATCCCAAGGTCTCGGTCCATTCGTCGAACGGAAGGTTGCTGGTGATCAACGTGGCAGCCGTGCGCGGTGTTGCGAGATCAGTTCGAACAATAATTCCGCACCGGGCCATATTGCGATTGCGGCGAGCTTGACGAACCTCATGAAGTTGACGAGCAGCTTGTCGTATCGGGTTGCGACGCGTCGAAGTCGTATGGGATGGAATGCTTACGCGTCGGATTGCATGGGATGACAGCTTCGGCATCCAGATTGCTGATGACTTGGCGCAATGCATTAGAATCATAGGCTTTATCGGCGAGAACGCGGCCAGCTTGGAGTCCTTCGAGCAAGGCTGAGGCCTGGGTGACATCGGCGCGCTGGCCGGGAGTGAGGATGATCCTGAGGGGCAGCCCTCTGCCATCGGTGGCCATGTGGACTTGGTGGTCAGTCCTCCTCGGGAGCGTCCCAAAGCCTGGTCCCCTTTTTGGCTGCCATCCTTTCCGGTGGCCGCCTGCTGGTGGGCGCGCACCAGCGAAGAATCGAGGGCGACATAGTCGTTGTCGGGATCCTGGACGAGATGATCGAACGCCGTCTCCCAGACGCCCGCCTTGGCCCACCGGTGAAGCGCTTGTGGACTGTCTTGTACTTGCCGTAGCGCTCAGGCAGGTCATGCCAATGGGCTCCAGACCGCAACACTCACAAAACCGCGTTGACAAACAAAAGGTTATCGGCCCCGAATCGGCTAGGATCTCTGGGCTTGCCCGGCAAAAGATCGCAGATACGACGCCAGTGAGATGCCGGCGCTTGGCCATCTGAAGTCTCCAAATCAATCAATCCGGAGACCTATGCATCACACATGAAGCCTGACGTGAATCCTGAATGTCGATTGGACCTACGGCAGGTTCAGCCTTCGGCAACGCGCGGGATCGGTTTCGACGAGCCGGGGATTGCCGGCGGGGCCTGTTCGTCGATGAGGAGCTGCGGCCCCGTCTCGCTCTTGTCGGCATTGCGGGCCTCGTGGATCCATTCGCGCCAGATGGCGACGATCAGCGCCATCAGCACCGGGCCGATGAAGAGGCCGAGGAAACCCATTGTCTTGACGCCGCCGACGAGGCCGAAGAAGGTCGGCAGGAAGGGCAGCTTGATCGGACCGCCGACGAGCTTCGGCCGCAGCGTCTTGTCGACGATGAAAAGTTCGACCGTACCCCAGACGAAAAGACCGATGCCGGCGACATGCGAGCCGCTGGCCAGCAGATAGACGGAGACCAGCGTGAAGGAGAGCGGCGCGCCGCCCGGTATCAGCGCCATCACGCCCGTCAGCACGCCGAGGGTGACCGGCGACGGCACGCCGGCGATCCAATAGGCGAGCCCGAGCACGATGCCTTCGCCGATCGCGATCAGCGTCATGCCCATGACGGTGGAGCTGATCGTCGCCGGCACGACCCGGGAAATGCGTTCCCAGCGGTTCGGCAGGATGCGCTCGCCGAGCATGTCGATCTGCTTGGAAAAGGAGAAACCGTCGCGATAGACGAAGAACAGCGCGATCAGCATGAAGAGCAGCGTCAGCAGCAGATGGAAGGCGCCGCCGCCGGCCGCAAGCACGGCACGATAGATATTGCCGATATTGGCGCCGCTGACCGCCTGAATGACCTCACCCAGGGCGCCGGGACTGCCGATATATTTGGTCCAGGCTTCATCGAGATAGGCGCCGGCCAAAGGCAGCGCGACGATCCAGTCCGGTGTCGGGGCGCCGGCGCGGTTGGCGTGGATCGCCCAGGTGACCCAGGTGCGCACTTCGCCCGTTGTATAAGTGACCGCAAGCCCGATCGGGATGACCAGGAAGGTGATGATCATGATGATGGCGATGGTGGCGGCGATCGTCGTGTTGCCGCCGACGCGGGCAAGAAGCTTACGGTAGAGTGGCCAGCTGGCAAAGCCGATGACGAGGGCTGCGAGCACCGGCACGAGGAAGCCGTAGAAGAAATAAACGCCGGCGGCGACGATCAGAACCAGCAGCCAGCGCGCCG
This sequence comes from Rhizobium anhuiense bv. trifolii, assembly GCF_024346605.1. Lineage (NCBI taxonomy): Bacteria > Pseudomonadati > Pseudomonadota > Alphaproteobacteria > Hyphomicrobiales > Rhizobiaceae > Rhizobium > Rhizobium anhuiense. The sequence goes on along the minus strand of NZ_CP098803.1, from coordinate 2,591,555 downwards.
CCGAGATGGAGGGAATCAGCGGCGTGCGTGTTTGCGCCGACGATCCGAGCCATCGCGGTTCATGATTGTTTTTCTGACGGTCGAATACACCCACGCGCGCCTCTTCTTATTCTTGTACTCTGGTTATGGGCCATGATCCCGACGGTTTCAAGGTCCGCAACGTGAAAGCGTATACAAAGCGTCGCTATTCGACTCTCAGAATCGAACGTCTTACTACTGCGGACGGCGCAAGACCTTGAAGGCGTAGAATTGCGTCTTTTGGCTGGGCGAGAAATTATTGTCAGAGCCGAGAATGAGGACATCGGCGCCGTCCTTGGCCTTGCCCAGCGACATGGCCTCGATATTGTCGGGAACAAGGCCGATGGCCCTCAGATCAAGGACCTGGCTCTTGTGGGCAGGGACGACGCGCTGGTCGTTTTTGGCGAGTGACGGGATGGCTGATACGTCGGTGGCATCGGCCAGATCCATCATCATGATCTTGATGGTGTTACCGAAGCCCTGGGCATAGCTGCGCTCGACGGCGAGCAGCCGATGATCGTCGAGGGCAAGCATCTCGGACATGCCGTTGTCATTGCCGCCTTCGGCCTTGGTGGCGGCCTGCGGGATCGGCGAGACGGGGTAGACGTACTGAGCCTTCGGCTCACCGGTGGCGCCGTCGTAACGGATGATGCGCGACAGGCTGCCCGACGTCAGTGAGGGGTTCGGGCCGTCCTGGTAGAGGGCAGCTTCGACGCCGACGAAAACATCGCCCGAGGGCGCGACTGCGAGATCCTCGAAGGCGAGGTTGTCGCGGATGCCGGTCGACTTGTCGGCGGTCGGCGCAAAGCCCTCCGGCAGCTTGAATTCGCGGACGAAGGAACCGTCCGGCGAAGCGACGCGGACGAAGGGTGCAAGCAACGCCTTGCCGTCGCCTTCGCTGCCCCAATAGATGCCGTCCTTGCCGAGGCGGATCGATTCCGGATCGACGGTCCTGGCAGCGAAGGGCTCGCCGTTCTTATCTTTCAAAGTGACTTGCTTGACCACCAAAACGCTCTTGAGACCCGATGCGTCGACATCGACGTCGAGTTCATAGAAGCGGGCAGGGCCTCTTTCCGAGCGGTCGTCGCTGATGGCGATGTAGTGACCGGTGGCGGCATCGAAATCGAGACCTGATATGCCGCCGAATTCGACGCCGTTTTCCATATGGCCCGTGGGGATGACAAATTCGCCGAGATAGGAGAGCGAAATGCCGGCGGCGCAATCGCCGAAGGGGCAGGCAGTCTCGACGGTGGCGCCGATCTCGGTGGCGCTGACGGTGACGGTGCTGGACAGGAAAACGAAAGCGGCAGCCGCGAGAAAACGCTTGGTCATGACAAATATCCGGCAAGGGGTTTGAAAACGGTTCGAAACGGCGCCGCCGCTCCCTCAAGGGGAACGCGCGCCGACCGCTTCATGCGCCGGTTGTTTGAAGGAGTTGTTACGGTTCTTCGTCAGTTCCGTGAAATCGTCGATGCTAAAATGCGATGCGCCGAACCGTTTTCACCCGTACCACAAGCGCATTCAGCCCTTTCGATCTAGAGTGCATTTTTATCACATTGTTTCTCCTAATGCGGGAAAAACAGAAATTACCTTGCAATTGCAAATTCAATTTGTAGTCTTCTTTTTGAGGTCATCGGCGCTGAATTGCAACTTCGCAGATGGTATCTGTGATCAACGTGAGAGACCAGCGAGGCGGCAGATCAACGCTCGGGTCTCAGCAACTCTGACGTCCGAGCCGAGATTTCCGACGTAGATGGCAGAGGCTTGGCGAGGTCACGGCTGTACCCGGCATGCCGGTCGAAGCTTTCATACAGACCAAGGCGCGGACTGCTGGCCTATCTGACGAAGCCGTTCATGGATCAGGTCGCACGGGCGCTCAAGGAAGAATAAGAAAGATGCGGCGCTTTGATCAAAGACCAGGGGAAGACAGGCTCCTGACCACTGCCGACGCATTAGCCCGTTCCGTATTCCCTGCGGCTGCGCGTCCCGGTCCGAGCGATACGCAGGATCTAGGTCACGGTGCAGGTCAAGCGAAAGACCGCTTTATCTTTCTGGATGAGCTTCGAGGACTGGCTGCGCTATCAGTGGTTCTCTTGCATGCCAGCCAGCTTTTCAGCTTTCGGCTCAACTCCCACCCCTCCTTGGCCGTGGATTTCTTCTTTTGCCTGAGTGGCTTCGTTCTCGCAAATGGATACGACCAAAAGCTAAAGGCGGGTGCTCTGGGGAGCAGGGCATTCTTGCTGAAGCGCGTGGTACGGCTTTATCCCATGATGGTGGTTGGCGTCGCCTTGGGCGTCCTCGCGTCGCAATTTGCTTTGACGCCCAATATTGCTCTCGCCGAGGTCTCGATTCTTGCTGTGGGCGCATTATTCCTATTGCCCCTGGGGCTCTTGGTAGGGCAGGAGGCCTTCGCGATCAACAACCCACTCTGGTCCATCTGCTTTGAAATGGTCGCTAGCGTGGTTTACGGCTCAGTCGCTCACCGTCGGATACATTTTTGGCATGAGATAGCGGTCTTCGCGTTGTTGGCCGCAGCGCTTTTCCAAGTTGTCATGTTCGAGGGTGCTATCGGGCCGGTTGGTTTTGCGAACTGGCGAGCATTCTTCGAAGGATTTGTCAGGGTCGGCTTTTCGTTTCTTGCCGGCGTCTTGATCTTCCGCTGGAATATCCATCGTCGCGTCGGGGCTGTTCCACCTCAGATCCCGCTTTTCGTCCTGATCGCCGTGCTATTTTTCCCCTTTGCCGTCCCGAGTGACGTCTACGATTTCACTTGCATCGCGGTCTTAATTCCGATCGTGGTCACGCTAGCTTCAGCAGTACCGCAGGGCGCGGAGCGGCCGTTCGCTGTCTATCTCGGGCAGTTGTCTTATCCCCTGTATGTCGTCCATCTGCCTGTTATTCAGTTCGGCGATCATTTCCAATACCTCACCGATGGCTTCATTCCATTGCCGGTCACGGTGAGCGGGACGCTCCTGGTCGCTGTCGGGGTGGCACATTTTCTGCACGGTTGCTTCGATGCGCCCCTTCGCGCGTACTTGGGCCGCAAGTTTCTCTTGAACTAGTTTAATTGCTCTCAAGCCGGTCATTGCTTTTTGGACACGGCTCGGTCCCATGAGCGCGATTATTGAAGCAAACTAGCTGGCAGGTATCGCCCTGCTCTAGATATCGAGGTTCTCCGCGAAGGCCGCGCGCTCCTGGATGAAGCGGAAGCGGGCTTCCGGTTTTGTGCCCATCAGATCGTCGACGGCGCTGCGGGTGCCTTCGAAATCCACCTCGTCGATCAGCACCTTGAGCAGGGTGCGCTTGGACGGGTCCATGGTGGTTTCCTTGAGCTGGGCGGGCATCATCTCGCCGAGACCTTTGAAGCGGCTGATCTCGACCTTGGCCTTGCCCTTGAATTCCGTCTGCATCAGCTCGGCACGATGGTTGTCGTCGCGGGCATAGGCGGATTTCGAGCCTTGGGTGATCTTGTAAAGGGGCGGCACGGCGAGGAAGAGGTGGCCGCCGCGCACCAGTTCCGGCATCTCCTGATAGAAGAAGGTGATGAGCAGCGAGGCGATATGGGCGCCGTCGACGTCGGCATCGGTCATGACGATGATGCGCTCGTAGCGCAGGTCTTCGTCGCGGTATTTCGAGCGTGTGCCGCAGCCGAGCGCCTGGATGAGATCGGCGAGCTGCTGGTTGGCGCCGAGTTTTTCGCGGCCGGCGCTGGCCACGTTGAGGATCTTGCCGCGCAGCGGCAGAATGGCCTGGTTGGCGCGGTTGCGCGCCTGCTTGGCCGAACCGCCTGCCGAATCGCCCTCGACGATGAAGAGTTCGGCACCCTCGGCGGTGTTCTGCGAGCAGTCGGCGAGCTTGCCGGGCAGGCGCAATTTACGCACCGCCGTCTTGCGGTTGACTTCCTTTTCCTTGCGGCGGCGCAGACGCTCCTCGGCGCGCTCGATCACCCAGTCGAGCAGCTTGGCTGACTCGTTCGGATTGTCGGCAAGGTAATGGTCGAAGGGATCGCGCAGCGCATTCTCGACGATGCGCTGGGCCTCGACGGTGGCAAGCTTGTCCTTGGTCTGGCCGACGAATTCCGGCTCGCGGATGAACACCGACAGCATGCCGACGGCCGAGATCATGACGTCATCGGTGGTGATCTGGGCGGCGCGCTTGTTCTGCGTCAGCTCGGCATAGGCTTTCAGGCCCTTGGTCAGCGCGATGCGCAGGCCGGCCTCATGCGTGCCGCCTTCGGGGGTCGGGATGGTGTTGCAGTAGGAATGCACCTGCGGATCGCCGCCATACCAAGTGATCGCCCATTCCATCGAGCCGTGGCCGCTCACCTTCTCGGTCTTGCCGGCGAAGATCTCGCGGGTGACGGTGAACTCCTTGCCCATCGTCGCCTGCAGGTAATCCTTCAGGCCGCCGGGGAAGTGGAAGACGGCCTTGTCGGGCACTTCGGAGCCTTCGGGCAGCACGCCCGGCTCGCAGCTCCAGCGGATTTCGACGCCGCCGAACAGATAGGCCTTCGAGCGCGCCATGCGAAAGACGCGGGCGGCATCGAACTTCATGTGATCCCCAAAGATCTGGGGATCGGGATGGAAGCGCACGCGGGTGCCGCGGCGATTGTGGACGTCGCCCAGCTCTTCGAGCCCACCCTGCGGCAGGCCGCGGGAGAAACGCTGGCGGTAGAGCTTGCGGTTGCGCGCCACTTCGACCTCGAGGTCGTCGGAAAGCGCGTTGACGACGGAGACGCCGACGCCGTGCAGGCCGCCCGAGGTCTCGTAGGCCTTGCCGTCGAATTTGCCACCGGCATGCAGCTTGGTCATGATGACTTCGAGAGTCGACTTGCCCGGCACCTGCGGATGGTTCTCGACCGGGATGCCGCGGCCGTTGTCGGAGACGGTGAGATAACCCTCGAGATCAAGATAGACCTCGATGAAATTGGCGTGGCCGGCGACCGCCTCGTCCATCGCATTGTCGATGACTTCGGCAAACAGGTGGTGCAGCGCCTTTTCATCGGTGCCGCCGATATACATGCCCGGGCGCATGCGCACCGGCTCGAGGCCTTCGAGGACGCGGATCGACGAGGCACCGTATTCATCCGAGTTGGAGGCGGCGGGCGCCGGACGCGCTGACGCCCCGCCAGCAGAGGGCGCTGCAGCGACGGCGGGCGCAGCCGTTACCGACGGCCGCTCGGCCAGAGCGGCAGGCTTCTGCGCCTCCTCGCGTTTTTCAGAGAGGGGCATTCCGGAAAAAAGGTCGTTGCTATCGTCCATGGAGCCGTTCAGATCTTCATCCTGTCTTAGGTCTGGCATTCCCGTCGACCCAAAATCACCGCATTTCATGCCACGTTTGCGAATCAGGCAGATTTTGCCAGAAAGCACCTCTATACGCGACACCGCCTGACTTGGCGGGTTTTTCCCAAATGATTTGCGTTGCCGGGCGCGGAATGGCAAGCGGCGGCAGGCTTCAGGAACCATCCGAATGCGAATGTCCACAAGTCATTGCACCATCATCACCGCAATTGCGGCGTTTTTCTTGTCCGCAGCCATCCTGTCCGCCGGTGCTGCGCAGGCAGCCGATGCGCTGCCGCCCTTCAAGGACGATCTGTTTTCGAAGCAGACCGTGCTGCAGACCGGCGATGACGGCGCCTTCGAGGTCATCGACTATGACGAGATGCGCGATATCAACGGCCGCGACCAGATCCCACAAAAACGGGTGCAGCAGAAATATGTGGCGCTCGGCATCCGCAAGGTCCAAGCGGACGAGACGCTGTCTCTCGATGGCGCCAAGCTCGATGTCACCAGGGTGGGACCGGCCGGGAATGCCGCCTTCACGGTGATCTTCATCCATGGCCGCGACGGCGACCGGCGGCTGGGGGCCAACGACTACAGTTTCGGCGGCAATTTCAACCGGCTGAAGAACCTCGTCGCCGGCAATGGCGGCGTTTATTATTCGCCGACGGTCAGGAGTTTCGACAGCAGCGGCGTTGCCGCAATTGCCGGCCTGATCCGTTATGCCGGCGCGCAATCGCCCGGCCGGCCGATCATCCTTTCCTGCGCCTCGATGGGCAGCCAGGTCTGCTGGGGCATTGCGCGCGACGCTGACAGCGTCAAGCGGCTGAAGGGCATGCTTGTCATGAGCGGGGTCACTGACCCTGATTTCACAAAGAGCGCCTTTTACAAGGCGAAGCTGCCGCTGTGGTTTGCCCATGGCAGCCGCGACCCGGTCTACGCCGCCGCTAACCAGCAGGCGCTGTTCGAAAACCTGCACAAGGCGAAATATCCGACACGCTTCACACTGTTTCAGACCGGCAATCACGGGACGCCGATCCGGATGATCGACTGGCGTATCGTGTTGAATTGGATTCTTGCCAGTTAGCGGCTGGTTTTCGGCAGAAATATACGCGGGATCGCCGAGATTCCCCTTACGTCAAGGGCATGATGCTTTTCTTTGCCGCGCGCTTTTGATATTGCCCAAGGCATAAGCAGATTTTGGAAGGCTGGCATGACCCCTGACGTGCGCCCGCTTGTGGCGGGAAACTGGAAAATGAACGGCATGCGTGCCTCCCTGGATCAGATCAAGGCGATCGCCGAGGGCGTTCGTTCGCCGCTGGCCGACAAGGTGGAAGCGCTGATCTGCCCGCCGACGACGCTGCTCTATGTGGCAACGGCGCTCTGCACCGACAGCCCGCTGGCGATCGGCGCTCAGGACTGCCATCAGAAGCCATCCGGCGCCCATACCGGCGACATTTCGGCCGAGATGATTGCCGATTGTTTCGGCACCTATGTCATCGTCGGCCATTCCGAGCGGCGCACCGACCATGCCGAAACGGATCATCTGGTCCGCGCCAAGGCGGAAGCCGCCTTCGCCGCGGATCTGACGGCGATCATCTGCATCGGCGAGACGGCGGATGAACGCCGGACCGGCCAGGCGCTCGATGTCATCAAACGCCAGCTTTCCGCCTCGGTTCCGGACGCTGCCACCGCCGAGAACACCGTCATCGCCTACGAGCCGATCTGGGCGATCGGCACCGGTGTGACGCCGACATCGGGCGATGTCGAAAAGGCGCACGCCTTCATGCGGGCAGAGCTTGTGGCCCGCTTCGGCGATGAAGGTCGCAAGATGCGTCTGCTCTACGGCGGCTCGGTCAAGCCGGCCAATGCCGGGGAGCTGATGGGCATCGCCAATGTCGACGGCGCGCTGATCGGCGGGGCGAGCTTGAAAGCGGCAGACTTCCTCGCCATCTACCGGGCCTATGAGGCGCTGCTCGCCTGAGGCATTGTTTATTCCTGGGTTTATTCGTTTATTCCAGGGCGTATTCCGGGCCGAAGGGCTTGGAATAGATCAAAGCCTCATGTAAAGAGCCGCCAGAATTCTTAACTTTGTCCGTCTCCAGGCGGGCAGGACTGGACCCATGCAGACAGTATTGATTGTCATCCATCTCATGATCGTGCTCGCCCTCGTCGGCGTCGTGCTCATCCAGCGCTCGGAAGGCGGCGGCCTCGGCATCGGCGGCGGTTCGGGCTTCATGTCGGCCCGCGGCACGGCTAATGCGCTGACGCGCACGACCGCGATCCTTGCGACCCTGTTCTTCCTGACTTCGCTCGGCCTCGGCATTCTGACGCGTTACGAAGGCCGCCCGAGCGATATTCTCGACCGCATTCCGGCAACAAGCGGCCAGGGCAACGGTATTCTCGATTCGCTCGGTGGCGGCGCACAGGCTCCGGCAAGTCAGCCGGCCGGCAACGGCGTTCCGAGCAGCGGGGCTGCGACGCCCGCACCGCAGGCTCCCGCCGCTCAAGCTCCTGTAACTGGCGCTCCGGCGACTCAGGCCCCGGCAGCTACCGCACCTGCAACGACTACCCCGGCAGTTCCGGCCGCGCCGGCTCAGCCCTCCGGTGTCCCGACGGGACAATAAACCGGTCTTCGACATAAACCGCCGGCAGGCCCTCGGGTCTGCCGGTTTTCTTTTGTTCAGATTCCCGCGTCACGCTCCGAAAGTTCTGGAAAAGAATTTTTGGGCTGGTGGAATCGTTTTTGAAAAGGTATCCGGTGAATCCCATGGCGCGATACGTATTCATCACTGGCGGCGTGGTTTCCTCTCTCGGAAAAGGAATCGCGGCCGCGGCTCTCGGAGCGTTGCTGCAGGCCCGTGGATATCGGGTCCGGCTTCGCAAGCTCGATCCCTATCTGAACGTGGACCCGGGCACGATGAGCCCGACCCAGCACGGCGAGGTCTTCGTCACCGACGACGGCGCGGAAACCGATCTCGATCTCGGTCACTACGAACGCTTCACGGGGCGTTCGGCGACCAAGACCGACAACATCACCACCGGCCGCATCTACAAGAACATCATCGACAAGGAACGGCGCGGCGACTATCTCGGCGCGACGGTGCAAGTCATCCCGCACGTCACCAACGAGATCAAGGATTTCGTTGTCGAGGGCAATGACGACTACGACTTCGTCATCTGCGAGATCGGCGGTACGGTCGGCGACATCGAGGCGATGCCGTTCATGGAGGCGATCCGCCAGCTCGGCAACGACCTGCCGCGCGGCACCGCTGTCTATGTCCACCTGACGCTCATGCCCTATATTCCGGCGGCCGGCGAGCTCAAGACCAAGCCGACCCAGCATTCGGTGAAGGAACTGCAGGCGCTCGGCATTCATCCCGATATCCTGCTGGTGCGCGCCGACCGCGAAATTCCGGAGGCAGAGCGCCGCAAGCTGTCGCTGTTCTGCAACGTGCGTCCGTCCGCCGTCATCCAGGCGCTCGACGTCGCCAACATCTATGACGTGCCGATGGCCTACCACCGGGAAGGTCTCGACGACGAAGTGCTCGCCGCATTCGGCATCGAGCCGGCGCCGAAGCCGCGCCTCGACCAGTGGGAAGAGGTCTGCAACCGGATCCGCACGCCGGAAGGCGAGGTAACGATCGCGATCGTCGGCAAATACACCGGCCTCAAGGATGCCTATAAGTCGCTGATCGAGGCGCTGCATCACGGTGGCATCGCCAATCGCGTCAAGGTCAAGCTCGAATGGATCGAATCCGAGGTCTTCGAAAAGGAAGATCCGGCGCCTTATCTCGAAAAGGTGCACGGCATCCTCGTGCCGGGCGGCTTCGGTGAGCGCGGTTCGGAAGGCAAGATCCATGCGGCCCGCTTTGCCCGCGAGCGCAAGGTGCCGTATTTCGGCATCTGCTTCGGCATGCAGATGGCGGTGATCGAGGCGGCGCGCAATCTTGCCGATGTGCCGGCCGCATCCTCGACGGAATTCGGCCCGACGAAAGAGCCGGTGGTCGGCCTGATGACCGAATGGATCAAGGGCAACGAGCTGCAGAAGCGGACAGCGGCCGGCGATCTCGGCGGCACGATGCGCCTTGGCGCCTACAAGGCGGCGCTGAAGAAGGGCACGAAGATCTCGGAGATTTATGGCTCGACCGATATTTCCGAGCGTCATCGCCATCGCTATGAGGTCAATATCGACTACAAGGACCGGCTGGAGAACTGCGGCCTCGTCTTCTCCGGCATGTCGCCGGACGGCGTGCTGCCGGAGACGATCGAATATCCCGATCATCCCTGGTTCATCGGCGTGCAGTATCACCCGGAACTGAAGAGCCGGCCGCTCGACCCGCATCCGCTGTTTGCCAGCTTCATCGAAGCGGCGACGGAACAGAGCCGTCTCGTCTGATGAAAGTCGCACCAGATCGCGCGGTTAGGCGCGATCTGGATTAGGTCCGGATGCTCTGCCGGATCAACCTTCAAGCCGCGGCCGGCAACGGCCCGATATAGACAGAACGCGGGCGAATCAACCGGCCGTCGAGCGCTTGTTCGCGCGCATGCGCCAGCCAGCCGACGGTGCGGCCGATCGCAAAGACCCCGGTGAAGGCTTGACGCGGAAAGCCGAGGGCTTCGAGCAGCAGCGCGGTATAGAACTCGACATTAACGTCGAGCGGCCGGTTCGGCTTGCGCGCCTTGAGGATCGACAATGCAGCAGCCTCCACCGCTTCCGCCAGCGCGCTGCGAGCCCTGTTGACCTGTCCGGTTGATATCAGCGGCTTCAGTGCGCCCTTCAGCGCATCGGCACGCGGATCGCGGACACGATAGATACGGTGGCCGAAGCCCATCAGCCGTTCGCCGCGGTCGAGCGCTTCGCCGAGCCACGGGTAAGCGTTTTCCGCCGTTCCGATTGCATCCAGCATGTCGAGCACGGGACCGGGCGCGCCGCCATGCAGTGGTCCTTTCAGTGCGCTCAGTGCTGCGAGCACGGACGAGGTGAGGCCGGCCTGTGTCGAGGCGATGACGCGCGATGCGAAGGTCGAGGCGTTGAGGCCATGGTCTGATATCGTCACCAGATAGGCGTCGAGTGCCGCCGTCTGCTCTCTGCTCGACAATTTTCCGGTCAGCATGCGCAGGATATCGGCCGCCTGCGGCAGTGAAGCGTCGGGCGCGATCGGTTTTTTGCCGCGCTGCATGCGCAGAACCGCCGGAAGGAAGACTGCGGGCGCCGCCAGAAGGCTGAGCGCGGTATCGAAATCCTCGCCGTCGGGCAGCCGGGCGATCAACGCTCGCATCGCATCGACCGGAGGCAGGGCGAGCAGTGCGGCATCGGCAGCCTTGATATGGTCGAACACCCCGGTTCGCGCTTTGGCGAGCCAGCCGCGCAATTCGGCTTCATCGAAGCTTCGTTCCATCAGCCCGTCGAGCAACAGGGCGGCGACGCCTTCATAGGTACCGTCTGCGACCAGATGATCCAGCGATACGCCACGGATGATCAGCCGTCCCGCTTCGCCATCGACATCCGAGAGCTGCGTTTCGGCGGCGATGACATCTTCCAAGCCATTCGTCATGTTGTTTTCTCCTTTACGCCACGGATGATCCGACCTAGTCTCATTGACGTCAATCTTGATGTAAATGATCAATATGAGGTTCCGATGTCGTGGCTGACCGCCGAGGAGGCGCTACAGGCGCTGAAGACCAAGCCGCAGACGCTCTACGCCAATGTCAGCCGCGGGCGCATCCACGCCAAGCCCGATCCCTCCGATCCGCGCCGCAGCCTTTACCAGGCCAGCGACGTGCAGAGGCTTGCCGAACGCCATGCCGGCCGCCGCAAGGCCGAAACGGTTGCGGCCGAGACGATAAGGTGGGGCGATCCGGTTCTCCCCTCGGCAATCTCGACCATCACAGGCGGACGGCTTTTCTATCGCGGCCGGGATGCGGCCGATTTCGCTGACGTCGCGACGCTGGAGCAGACGGCAGCACTGCTCTGGAACGGCGCGGAAGCCTTCCTCTCCGGGAGCAGAACCGGAAATACCTCTCCGTCGCTTCAGGCGGCCTTCCGGGCGTTGGCAGGGCGGGTGACATCCGATCTACCGTCGCTCGGCCGCTCACAGGCCGCACTTCGCCGTGAAGCAGGCGGGGTTCTCTGCACCCTCGCCGATGCGCTGGCCCCGGGGCCGCCGGAGCAGCCGTTGCATCTGCGGCTTGCTGCCAGCTGGCGGCGGCCGGATGCTGCCGATTGCCTGCGCCGCGCGCTGGTGCTGATGGCCGATCATGAACTCAACGCCTCCACCTTCGCGGCGCGGGTCACGGCATCGGCGGGTGCGGCCCTTTCCGCCGCCGTGCTTTCGGGACTGGCGACGCTGACAGGACCGCTGCATGGGGCCGCCTGGCAGGGCGTCGACGCCTTGATCGAGGCAGCAGCCGCCCTTGGGGCGGAGCAGGCGATCCGCCGCACGCTTGCCCAGGGCAATCGCCTGTCGGCCTTCGGCCATCCGCTCTATCCCGATGGCGACATCAGGGCTCTGGCGCTGCTGCCGCACTTTCCCCTGCCGCCGCAGTTTGCCGCGGTTCGGGAAACCGGCGAGGAGATGGTCGGCGAGAGGGTCAATGTCGATTTCGCGCTTGCTGCGATGGCAGCCGCTTTCGATCTCCCGAGGGAGGCGCCGATCATCATTTTCTCGCTTGCCCGTTCCGCCGGCTGGCTTGCGCATGCGATGGAGCAGATCGACAGCGGCGAATTGATCCGGCCGCGGGCGCGTTATGTCGGACCGGCACCTGAAACGGACCGCAGAACTTAAGAATTCCGCCGCTTCGCTTTTTTGCCTAGGGAAATATCCGAATTCGGCTATCATGCCGCACATGGAAGAAGACGGTTGGCGGGGCGCTTTCGAAAAGCTGTCCCGCGCGGTCAAGGGGACTTTCCATGAATAGGACGCTTCGTAGCCTGCTTGCCGCCGCACTCGCTGTCGGCCTCATTCCGTATGTGGTGGCCGTTGCGCAGTCTGCCGGCTGCACGGTCTCGCGTGATGCCGGCGCCCGCCAGGTGCTCAGTTGTCCAGGTGGTGTCACGGTAACGGCGGAGGCCGGCGCGGTCTACAGCCTCGTCGACCGCAACCGCGACGGCAGCCCTGATTCGGCGGCGTTGCGCCGCAAGGCGATCCTCGTCGATGTCGACAGCACGCAGCATGCCGGCGGGTTCCAGGTCGTGACGCCGCAGGCGATCGCCGCCGTGCGCGGCACTCAATGGGCTGTCGATGTCGCGGGTGGCAAGACCTCGGTGCTGGTCGTCAGAGGCAGCGTCGCGGTCCGCCGGCCGGCCGGCGAGCCGGTGGTGCTGTCGCCGGGTGAGGGCGTCGATGTCAGCGGCGGAACCGAACCACTCGTCGTGCGTCGCTGGCCGGCGCCGCGCGCCGCCGCCCTTCTTGCCCGCCTTGGCCAATAAATCCTATGAACCACCGCCTGCAGACTGTGATCGCGCTGCTGCTCGCCGGTCTTTGGGCGGCAGCACTCGGCTATACCAATCTCAATGCCGGAAGCGGCATTCTCGACCGGATGGAGGCCTCGCTTGCCGATATCCGCAGCGTCATCGTCGGGGCGAAGACACCGCCTCCTGTTGTCTCGATCGTTGCGATCGACGACCGCACCGCCGGGGCGCATGGTTATCCCCTAAATCGGGCGACGCTTGCGCGCCTCATCGAGGCGATCACCGCGCTGAAGCCGAAAGCCGTGGCCATCGATATTCTGCTGGTCGATCCGGGGCCGGAGGAGGGCGACGCGGCACTGACCTCAGCCCTTCGCCAGGGACCGAGCGTGATTGCGGCTGCGGCCACCTTTGCACAGAGCCGGCAGCGCGTGAGCGATACCGCCGACGATCCGCTTGCCGCCATCCCTGAGGCAAACCAGCTTCTCCTGCCGCTTCCCCGTTTCGCCGAGGCAGCCGCGGTCGGCATCGTCAATGTCGCAACCGACCAGACCGGCACGCCGCGCTTCATTCCGCTGATCTCGCGTACCGCAGAGCGGCTGGATCCGGCTTTTCCGCTGCGTGTCGCTTCAGTGGCGCTCGGCGTCAATCCCACCATCGAACCCGACGCCATCATGCTCGGAAAGCTGCGCATTCCCACCGATATCGGCCAGCGGTTGCCGGTGACTTTCTACGGCGGGCACGGCAGAATCGCCACCTTCAGCGCCGCCGATGCATTGGATGGCAAGCTTTCGGCGGATGCGATCGCCGGCCGCATCGTCGTCATCGGTTCGACGGTCACTGGTGGCGGCGACGTCTTTCCGACGCCGTTCGATCCCGTCATGCCAGGTGTCGAGGTAATGTCGACGGCGATTACCCATCTCGTCACCGGCGACGGCATGGTGCGCGACCACAGGATAAGGCTGATCGATGCCGCCACCGCCATCGGTCTGACGGTCGTGCTCGTTTCGCTGGTCGCCTGGCGCCGCAGTGCGGCAGGCTATGTCATCATCGTGCTGACGCTCATCGTCTGGGCGATGCTCAATCTGTCGGCCTATGCGCATGGCTACTGGCTGAGTGCGGCGCTGCCGATCGCCGCAGCGCTGCCGCCGGCGCTGATCTTCGGCGCGGCCGAACTCTGGCGCGACCGTGGCCGCGCCCGCCATTATGCCGAACAGAGCGCGCTCCTGCAGCGCATCGAGGCGCCCGGCCTCGGCGAGTGGCTGGCGCGCGATCCGAATTTCCTCGCCACGCCGGTGCGCCAGAACGCCGCCGTCATCTTCATCGATCTCTCGGGCTTTACCGGCCTCAGCGAAACCGTCGGACCGGTGGCGGTGAGCAAGGTGCTGAGCGGCTTCTTCGAACTGATCGACGAGGAGGCGCGCGCCCATGGCGGCGCCATCACCAGCTTCATGGGCGACGGGGCGATGATCCTGTTCGGCCTGCCGGAACCCTCCGATGACGATGCCGCCCGGGCTGCTGCCTGCGCAGTGAGCCTGTGTGAGCGCACGCGGGCCTGGCTTCAAGCGCATGCGGGCTTCGCCCAAAAGAAGATCGGCTTCAAGGTCGGCGCCCATTGCGGGCCGATCGTCGCCTCGCGTCTCGGTACCGGCGACCGGCAGCAGATCACCGCGGCAGGCGACACCATCAATGTCGGCAGCCGCCTGATGGAAGTGGCCGCCCGCCATGGCGTCGAGCTGGCGCTGAGCGCCGAAATCGTCCGCGCGGCAGGCCCCGACAGCGTGCTTGCGCAGTCCGGCCGGATGGAGGGACCGTTGGAAACGACGCTGCGCGGTCGGGCGAGCCACATCGACGCGTGGCTGTGGCGTAGCCGCACGCTTTGACAATCGCCGCGGGAGCGGTTAGGAACGGCGCAAATACCCCGCCGGCTGGCTCCGGCCATGGCGCAGTCACGCGCCTGACAGCTCCGAAAGATCGAACCCATGACAGAATTCAACGGCGTCGTCCCGGCGATCGCCAAGGCGTTGCAGAAGCGCGGTTACGCCGAACTCACCCCGGTGCAAAAGGCGATGCTCGATCCGGCGCTCGCCGCTTCCGATGCGCTGGTCTCGGCCCAGACCGGTTCCGGCAAGACTGTCGCCTTCGGCCTGGCGCTGGCGCCGACGCTGCTCGAAGGCCGAGAGCGCTTCGGCAATGCCGGCGCGCCGCTCGCCCTCGTCATCGCCCCGACGCGCGAGCTTGCCCTGCAGGTGAAGCGTGAGCTCGAATGGCTCTACGAAATGACCGGCGCGGTGATATCAAGCTGCGTCGGCGGCATGGACATCCGCAGCGAGCGTCGCTCGCTCGAGCGCGGCGCCCATATCGTCGTCGGCACGCCCGGCCGGCTCTGCGACCATATCCGCCGCAGGGCGCTCGATATGTCTGAGCTGAAGGCTGCCGTGCTCGACGAGGCCGACGAGATGCTCGATCTCGGCTTCCGCGAGGACCTGGAATTCATTCTCGATTCGGCGCCGGACGAACGCCGCACCTTGATGTTTTCGGCAACGGTGCCGGCGGCGATCGCCAAGCTTGCCAAGAGCTACCAGCGCGATGCCGTGCGCATCAGCACCGCGGCCGAGGAAAAGCAGCATGTCGACATCGAATATCGCGCGCTCATGGTGGCGCCCAGCGACCGCGAGAACGCGATCATCAACGTGCTGCGCTATCATGAGGCGACCAACGCCATCGTCTTCTGCTCGACGCGCGCTGCCGTCAACCATCTGACTGCGCGGTTCAACAACCGCAATTTCGCCGTGGTGGCGCTTTCCGGTGAGCTGACGCAGAACGAGCGCAGCCATGCGCTGCAGGCGATGCGCGACGGACGTGCCCGCGTCTGCATCGCGACCGACGTCGCCGCCCGCGGCATCGACCTTCCGGGTCTCGATCTCGTCATCCATGCCGACCTGCCGACCAATCCGGAAACGCTGCTGCACCGCAGTGGCCGCACCGGCCGGGCCGGGCGCAAAGGCATCAGCGCCATGATCGTGCCGCTGAACGCACGTCGCAAGGCCGAGCGCCTGCTCGAAAATGCCGGAATTTCGGCTGCCTGGGCGCGGCCGCCTTCGGCCGAGGAGGTGAGCGAGCGCGACGATGAACGTCTGCTTGCCGACCCGATCTTCAACGAAACACCGCAGGAAGAAGAACAGGGGCTGGTGCAGCAGCTTCTCGCCAGCCACGGCGCCGAAAAGCTTGCCGCCGCCTTCCTGCGTCTATACCGCACCAATCATTCGGCGCCGGAGGATCTCATTGAGGTTACCGTGCAGGACGAGCGCAACCGCAAGCGCCGCGACAATGCCGAGCCGTACGAGCCTGCGCAGAAGGGACCGCGTGAGGATTTCGGCGCCAGCGTCTGGTTCTCTATCTCGGTCGGGCGCAAGCAGAATGCCGAGCCGCGCTGGCTGATCCCGATGCTCTGCCGCAACGGCAATGTGACGAAGCGCGAGATCGGCGCGATCAAGATGCAGCCCGAGGAAACTTTCGTGGAGATCGCCGCGGCGAGCGCCGAAAGCTTCCAGGCGGCGATCGGACCGAACAAGGCACTCGAACGCGGCATCCGCGTGACTCGGCTTTCGGGCACACCGGATTTCAGCCGGGCGCCGTCGCCGAAACCCTATGCCGGCAAGCCATCCCGTGACGAGCGTCCGGACGACTCATTCCGCAACGAGCGGCCGAAGAACAAGTTCGGCAAGGGTCCGGGCGGCGGATATGCTGCGGCTGACAATGCCGGCGGGGAAAGACGGGATAGCAAGCCCTGGAGCAAAAAGCCGGGCAAGCCTGCTTTCGATGGCCCGAAATCCGACAAGCCGAAATTCGACAAACCGAAATTCGAAGGCGTGAGGTCTGAGGCCCCCAGACATGAGGGCAAGGGCGGCGGACCGAAGGCCAAATTTTCAAAAAAGAAGCCCGGCTGATCTTGCTGCTACAGCGCTGGATGCTGCAGCAGTTTGAATCGCGGGACCCCTTCGCCAGTTCGGGCGAAGGGCCTTGGGTCGTATTCCTCGGGGAGCTCCTGTGATGGTGGAAACAACGATCCTCAGCGTTCCGGTTTTCAGTATGCTCTGCAATGAGGCCTTCCGGCTGCGGCGTGCCGTTTTCGTGCATGAGCAAAAGGTTCCCGAAGCCGAAGAATTCGATGCCGACGATCTCAGCGCCCACCATCTCGTCGCCCTCACGGCGGGCGAAGTCTCCGGCACGCTGCGGGTCATTTACGCCGAGGAACATGTGAAGATCGGCCGTGTCGCGGCATCGCGGCTGATATGATCGGGCGGGCGATGGACCTGCATCGCAGCGCGCGCGACAACCGCTTCTATCTCACAGCGCAGGCCGGCAAGCTACCGCTCTATGAACGTTTTGGTTTCGTCGCCTATGGCACGGAATTTCTCGATGGTGGCATGCCGCATCTCGCCATGAAGAACTACTGAACCATCGGGCTCAGCCAGGCAGGAGAGACAATGAAACGCCCGGTCATCTCGCAACCCGATCCAGTCGCCTTCATCAAGGCCAATCTGCCGATATCAGCCGTTCCCTGCATTCCCGAGATCCGGCTCCATACCGCAGGCCCCGCGAGCGGGCTCTGGCGGCTTGCAGGCCGCGGAGAAGCCGATCCGGCGCCTTATTGGGCCTATCCCTGGGCCGGCGGCGCTGTGCTTGCCCGCCATCTGCTCGACCAGCCGGAGACGGTCGGGGGCCGCCGTGTCCTCGATCTCGGCGCCGGCTCCGGGCTCGTCGCCATCGCGGCGGCCAAAGCCGGCGCAGTGGCGGTGACGGCGGTCGATATCGATGCCAATGCCATTGCCGCAACCGGCCTCAACGCGGCGATCAATGATGTGAACATCGTGGCCGTCGCCGCCGATATCATCGATGAACCGCCGCCGGAGACAGACCTTCTCGTGGTTGGCGACCTGTTCTACGAACCCACCCTTGCCTTGCGGGTCATGGCCTTCCTGTGGCGCTGTCAGACAAGCGGCATCGAGGTGCTGATTGGCGATCCCGAGCGGCCCTATCTGCCACAGCGAGAATTGAGTCGAATCGCGACCCATGCCGTTGCCGATTTCGGCGCCGGCACAGGCGGCGGGGCGGTGCCGGCAGGGGTCTTCACGCTCCGGCACCAGTTGAAGGCGGGGATTATGCCAGGAGGTCAGGCCGCAACAGCATGACCGGGCAGGGTGCGCCGGCCGGCAACTCACCCGCATGCGGGGGGCGGATGACGAGGCAGTCGGCTGCAGCGAAGACCTTCATCATCGAGGAATCCTGCTTGCCGAATGGTTCGGCGATCCAGCCGCCCGTGGCCGATTTCGCCAGTCTGGCGCGGAGATAATCCTGGCGATGATCGTTGGCTCGCAGCGATATGGCTGTCTCGGCTGTCGCCTCGCGCCGCACCGGCGGCAGCGATGCGAGCCGGCGGATCAGCGGCTCCAGGAACAGCAGGCTGCAGACCAGGCTGGAGACCGGATTTCCGGGCAGGCCGAGCACGTGGATCGGCCCGAGACTGCCGACCATCAGAGGCTTGCCCGGCCGCATGGCGATCTGCCAGAAATCGAGTTCCATGCCGGCAGCCGTCAGCGTCGCCCGCACCAGATCGTGGTCACCGACGGAGGCGCCGCCGATCGTCACGATCACATCGGCGCCGGCCGCCTCAGCCTTGCCGATCGCGGCGGTGATGGCTGCCTGGTCGTCAGGCGCAATGCCAAGATCGAGCACCTCGGCGCCGGCCTTGCGGGCGAGGGCGGCAATGCCGAAACCGTTCGAGGCGATGATCTGCGCCGGGCCGGGTTGGCTGCCTGGCGGCAACAGCTCGTCGCCGGTCGCAAGGATGGCGACCAGCGGCTTGCGTCGTACCTCCACCGTTGCATTGTTCATGCCGGCGGCAACCGTCAGCCGGGTGAAATCGAGCATCGTGCCTGCCGGCAGCACGGCTTCGCCCTCGACGAAATCCTGTCCGCGCGGGCGCACATGCTGGTTCTGACGCACGGGGAATGTCGTGCGGATGGTGCCGTCGTCCAGCCGTTCGGCATCCTCCTGCAACAGCACGCTATCGGCGCCCGAGGGAACCGGGGCGCCGGTGAAGATGCGAACAGTCTCGCCCTTGCCGACCTCGCCTTCGAAGGCACGGCCGGCAGCCGAGATGCCGATCAACCTCAGCACGGCGCCGGGCTCCGGTGCATCGTCGCGGCGCAGGGCATAACCATCCATAGCGGAGGAATTGAACGGCGGCTGCGTGAGCTTTGACGTGAGATCGCGGGCGAGCACACGGCCCTCGGCCTCGGCAAGGTCGAGCGTCTCGGAGGTTTCGACAGGTTTGGCGCGCGACAGCAAGCGGTTCTGCGCCTCGGCGACGGGCAGCAGGCTCATCGACCGGCCTCCGGATGACGGAAATCGCCTGACTTGCCGCCGGATTTTTCCAGCAGCCGGATGCCACCGATTTCCATCGTCCGGTCGGCAGCCTTGGCCATGTCGTAAATGGTGAGACAAGCGACTGATACGGCCGTCAGCGCTTCCATCTCGACACCGGTCCTGCCGGTCAGCTTGGCCATGGCCGTAACGCGCAGGCCGGGAAGAGCGGCGTCCTCTGATATATCGACCGTCACCTTGGTTAGCATCAGCGGATGGCAGAGCGGGATCAGATTGGCGGTCTGCTTGGCGGCCATGATGCCGGCAAGGCGGGCGGTGGCGATGACGTCGCCCTTCTTGGCGTTGCCGTCACGGATCAGCTTCAGGGTTTGCTCGGCCATGCGCACGTGGCCCTCGGCGGTGGCGATGCGGACCGTTTCCGCCTTGTCGCCGACATCGACCATATGGGCTTCGCCGGCAGCGCCGATATGGGTCAGACGGGGCTTCTCGCTGCCCATCTCACTCGGCCGCCAGCACGGCTTCGCCAAAGAGCAGCGCGCGGGTGGCGGCCGCCACGTCGTCCTTGCGCATCAGGCTTTCGCCGACCAGGAAGGTGTTGATGCCGCTGGCGGCCAGCCTTTTGCAATCGGCATGGGTGAAGACACCGCTTTCGCCGACCAGCAGCCGGTCGTCCGGCACCATTGATGCAAGCGCTTCGCTGACGGTGAGGCTGACCTCGAAGGTGCGGAGATTGCGATTGTTGATGCCGACGAGCGGCGAAGAGAGCTTCAGCGCCCGCTCCATCTCCTCGGCGTCGTGGACCTCGACCAGAACGTCCATGCCGAGGTCGAAGGCTTCGTCCTGCAGGCGCTCGACTTCATCATCCGACAGCGAAGCCATGATCAGCAAGATGCAGTCGGCGCCCCAGGCGCGGGCCTCGTGCACCTGATAGGTCTCGAACATGAAATCCTTGCGCAGTGCCGGCAGCGCGCAGGCCGCGCGGGCGGCCGTTAGAAATTCCGGCGCGCCCTGGAAGCTCGGCCTGTCGGTCAGGACGGACAGGCAGGCGGCACCGCCGGCCTCATAGGCGCTCGCCAGCGACGGCGGATCGAAATCCGGACGGATGAGACCCTTCGAGGGGCTCGCCTTCTTGATCTCGGCGATGAGGCCGAAATTGCCGGCATCACGCTTGGCCACGAGCGCCTTGTGAAAACCGCGCGGGGCGGATTGACCGGCCTGCATCGCCTTCAAGTCGGCGAGCGACACCGTCGCCTTTGCGGCGGCAATCTCTTCACGCTTGTAGAGTTCGATCTTCTTCAGGATATCGGTCATCGGGCAATCCTAGTCGATATCGTTGGAAACGGCGATGAGTTTGTCGAGGGCGAGCGCGGTGGCGCCGCTATCCAGCGACTGCGCGGCAAGCGTCATGCCGTCGCGGATCGTCCCGGCCTTGCCCGCGATGACCAGTGAGGCGGCGGCATTGGCGAGCGAGACATCGCGATAGGCATTCTTGGCGCCGCCGAGCACCTCGCGAAGCGCTGCGGCGTTGGCAACACCGTCACCGCCCTTGATGTCGGCGAGCACGCAAGGGCTGACGCCGAAATCGGCGGGCGACAGCTCGAAGGTGCGGATCTTGCCGTCCTCGAGCGCCGCGACTTGTGTGACGCCGGTGGTGGTGATCTCGTCGAGGCCGTCGCCATGGACCACCCAGACGCATTCGGAGCCGAGATCGCGCATGACTTCGGCGAGCGGCACCAGCCATTGCGGCGAGAAGACGCCGAGCAGCTGGCGTCGGACGCCGGCCGGATTGGAGAGCGGGCCGAGCAGGTTGAAGATCGTGCGCGTGCCGAGTTCGACCCGGGAGGGGCCGACATGGCGCATGGCGGAATGATGCATCTGCGCGAACATGAAGCCGACGCCGGCCTCCGCGATGCAGCGGGAGATGATCTCGGGGCTGACATCGAGCTTGACGCCGAGTGCGGCCAGATTGTCGGCCGCGCCCGATTTCGAACTCAGCGCCCGGTTGCCGTGCTTGGCGACGGGGACACCGGCGCCGGCGACGATCAGCGCCGCCAGCGTCGAGATATTGTAGGTGCCGCTGGCATCGCCGCCGGTGCCGACGATGTCGATCGCATCGGCCGGCGCCTCGACGGCCAGCATTTTCGCGCGCATCGCGGTGACGGCGCCGACGATCTCGTCGACGGTTTCGCCGCGCACGCGCAACGCCATCAGGAAGCCACCGATCTGCGAGGGCGTCGCCTGGCCCGACATCAGGATGTCGAAGGCGGCACGAGCCTCGTCACGCGTCAGCGGCTCGCGGCTTGCGGCCTTGGCCAGGAACGGCTTCAGATCGGTCATAAGGCCTCCTAGCGGACTGTCGCCTGTTCGGCGAGCTTCTGGTTGATCTGCGCGCCGTATTGCGTCTGCAGCAGGTTGACCATCTGATCGAGGATGTCGTCGCCGGCGGCATTGGCCATGGCGGTGATCTGGGCATCGCGGTTGTTCAGGACGTCGCCGGTCGGCTCACTGTTGACCTCGGTGACCTTCATCAGGATCTGCGTCGAGGGATCGGCGCCGACGGCGCTCGCGACCGTATCGACCGGGCCGGAGAAGGCGGCGGTGACGCCGGCGCGGCCGAGCACCGGATCGTCGGTGGAGCGGGTGACACCGCTCTTGCTTTCGACGGCGATGCCGAGCGGCGTTGCGATATCGGCAAGTGCCGTGCCCTTCGCCGCCTCGGCCTTCAATGCGTCGGCCTTCTTGGCGAGCTCGGCCTTCTGCTGTTCGGCGGTCCAGTCCTCGACGGCCTTTTCGCGCACCTCGGCGATCGGGCGATCGCGGTCCGGCGTGATTTCAAGGACGTTGAACCAGACATAGCCGTCATTGCCGATCGGCAGCGGCGGCGCATCGACGCCGACCTCGGTCTTGAAGGCTTCGCCGAGCAACTGCTGCTTGGCCGGGAGATCCTTGACCTCTTTGCCTTCCTTGTCGGCGCCGGTCATGTCGACGGCATCGACGGTGACGGCCTGGAGCTTCAGCTGACCGGCGATATCCTCGAGCGTGGAACCTCCGGCGCGCAGGTCTTCGATGCGGTCATGAACGTTGATCACCTCCTGAGAGGCGTTGGAAAGCGCCAGCTGCTTGCGGATATCCTCCTTCACCTCGTCGAAATTCTTCACCGTTTCCGGCTTGATGTTGGTGATGCGCAGGATGACGGCCCCGAAGGAGCCGTCGACCACAGGCGTCGTGCCGCCATCGCGCGAAACCGCGAAGGCTGCATTGGCAACGGCCTGGTCGGGAACCTTGTCCTTGGTGAATTCGCCGAGCAGCACGTCGCTTGCCGTCTTGCCCTGGTCGGAGACCAACTGATCGAAGCTGGTGCCGCTCTTCAGCGCCGTTTCGGCGGCGGCGGCAAGATCCTTGCTGGCGAAGGTCAACTGTTCGATGGTGCGGCTTTCCGGTGTGCGGTAGATATCCTTGCTCTTGTCGAACGTTTCGTGGATCTGATCGTCGGTGACGGTTGCAGCGTCGGCAATATCGGCGGGCTGCAGCTTGAGATAAATGAGCTTGCGGTATTCTGGCGCCCGATAACGCTGCTTGACACCTTCGAACCACGTCGCCAGCACGTCGTCGGCGGGCGCCTTGATCGGCTCGATATTGGCGTTGGTGAGCAGCAGGTAATCGACGCTGCGGCTTTCATTGCCATAAAGCTTCAAGGCGTCGACCAGCGTCTTCGGCGCGGTGAATCCGTTCGAGATGGCATCGACGACCTGGCTGCGGACGGCGACCTTGCTGCGCTCCTTGATGTAGTCGTCCTGGCGGATGTTGGCATTGCGCAGGCGCGAGACAAAGAGCTCACGGTCGAACTGGCCGTTGACGGCCTTGAAAGCCGGATCGTCGGCGATCAGCTGGGCGAGGCGATCCTCCGACAGGCCGAGGTTCATGTCTTCGGCGAGCTGATCGAGCGAGGCGCCGGCCACGAGCTGGGCAAGCACTTGCTGCTCGATGCCGAAGGCGCGGGCCTGCTCGGGGGTGAGGCGCATGCCGAACTGCTGGCTGAGGCTTGCCACCTGGCGCTGATAGGCGAGGTGGAATTCGTTGACGTCCACATGCTGATCGCCGACGGTCACGACCGTGGTGCTGTTGCCGCCCGTTAACAGCTCATGCGACACGCCCCAGACACCGAAGGAGACGACGAGCAAAAGCAGCAGGAGCTTGGCAACCCAGGTCTGAGCAGCTCTTCTCAGGATATGGAACATGGAAACGCAAACCTCGCAGTATCATTGAGCCGCGCGCCGGCGGACATTCGACGTTCCTTAAAACAAACCCGACAGGAAATGAAGGGTTTGTCGCGCGAAAAGCTGCACAAGGCGGCTGCCCGGCCGCGGCGGCTTTGCGGCGAACAAAAGATCGGTTGCGGCGGAACTTTTCGGGCCGCCATTTCGTTGAAGCGGCATCCCATGAAACAGGAGCAGACCATGGCAGAATTGAAAACCGCTTCCGCCGAATCCACCGCCGCGCGTGTCAAGGCTGATATCGCAGCAGACGATCTGTCGGCGCAGGTCGCAGCCCTTCGCAACGATCTCTCCCGGCTGACGGAAAGCGTGGTCGCGCTGGGGCAGGGCGCAAAATCGGCGGTGACGGACGAGGCTTCGGTAATGACCGAACGGCTGCGCGACAAGGTGCGCGAAGAACCGCTCATGGCACTCGCGGTGACGGCAGGCATTGCCTATGTGTTCGGCCTGCTCAGCCGCCGCTGAACGGGAATTCAGAGCTCAAGAAAAAGCCGGACGTCATCAACGCCCGGCTTTCGATATGTCTAACGCGCAGATTGAGGCCAGCGGCCGGGGTCAGCGGCGGATGAGACGGCCGATGAAAATCAGGATGCAGGCACCGATAAAACCGGTGATCAGATAGCCCAGCCAACCGGCAAGCGGCTGGATGTGTAACAGACCCAGGATCCAGTTGGCGACAATGGCGCCGACGATGCCGAGCAATATGTTCATGAGCAAGCCCATGTTGCTGCTCATGACCTTTTCCGCCAGCCATCCGGCGATACCGCCGATGATGATGGCTGCAATCCAACCCACGCCTGCGTTTTCCATGGTTATCTCCCTCCTGGCAAAACGAGTCACAGAATGCACGAAACGAGAGGAAGTTCCACTCCCAGTTACCGAGATTGCTTGCGGGTTCAGCAACTTATGTGACTCAGGGCTGCAGCACGGTGACCGGGGAGTTCAGCACGTAGGCGGCTATCTGAAACAGCAGGCCTGATATGGCGAGAATTGCGAATCCCAAAGGCATGATCAGACTTTTCGTAAACATCTTTCCTCTCCCCTATGCTTAAAGCATAAGCTGAAGCGGACGACGCGCAAGATTATTACTAATAAATAGTTAAGCGCTGCATTTGAGTAAAACTTAAGATATCAAAATGACACAACCTGTTCTTTTGCGACACGGATTAATAAATACTCGAATAGCTGGCGACGAGTCGTGCGATAGATGACTAGTGAATGTTATTCTTGCTTTGAAAAGACTGCGGTCAAACTCGCGATGACAAGCAATGCCTCCGGGGGAGTACACTTCAATATTTTACGGCGTTTTGGGATTAACCCAACCCGTCGGCCGTTCGCTCCGTTGGAAATACGCAGGATTAATTCCGTGGCGGGGCGAAATTTGTTTCCAGGCGCAAATGAAGCAATTCCGGTGATGGACGGAGTTCAGAATAACTTCGCCGTCATGCCAGCCCCGACGGATTGATTTTGCCACGAAGCGCATCATTTTATCCAGAAGCCATTCGATCCGGGGGAAACACTCGATGTCAAAAGCTGCAATCGCCATCGCCTGCATCTGCCTGCTCACCCTTTCCGGCTGCGGCAATACCGCATACGGGCTGAAGAAGGATGGACAGGAAGCGAGCCACGCAATGGACAACGCGACCCATCGGGTGCTTTCGGCCGGCGCCAAGAAGTGATGCGTATTAATCGCTAAAAAAGCCCGCCTGGGGTGAGGCGGGCTTCAAATAACAGGGAGAATGGACGGATGGAAGCCGTCTCGTCTAATAAAGCATTTCCTTAAGCGTATGGCTTTACGTCATTCGACGTAGCCGCGACCGGCAACGATCCGATGCGACCATGTCTCGGAATCGAATCAGAAGTTGCCCCAGTTCTGGGCGCGGGCACGGGCGCGAATAATCCGGTATTCGCGACCGCCATAGAGCGAGCCGATTGTCAGCAGAAGTGTCAGAACGTCCCAGATGATATGCATGTTATCCTCTTAGGTTGGACGGCTCTGCCGTCGATCGGTGAAGCTACAATAGCAATCTTTCGAATGTGCTTATATGACAAGAAATCGGGATAAGCGGAAAAGCGGGCAGGGCGCTCCCGCAGAGGAGAGGCGGCGTCACCGCCTTGGAGCAGCAAGGTGAACAGATTACCGGACGGCGGCCGATGACGATTTTTTCCGTCCGCCACATAACGTCCTATCGTTACGTCAGGGCGGTCGATTTCGGCGAGCATCGCCTGATGTTCCGGCCGCGCGACAGTTTCGACCAGCGGCTGATCGAAGCGTCGTTGACGACCTATCCCGAGGAAAGTCATGTCCGCTGGATCCACGATGTTTTCGGCAATTGCGTGGCGCTCATCGATATTTCGAGGCCAGCGTCCGAGCTTCGCTTCGAAACCTGGATCACCCTCGATCATACGCCCCAGGTCGCCCTGGATCTCAAGGTCGACGAGGCGGCCCTGATTTATCCATTCTCCTACGACAAGGAGGAGATTGCCGATCTGACGCCGGCAATGCAGCGCCATTATCCCGATCCGAACGACGAGGTCGGACGCTGGGCACGGCAGTTCGTGCGCCAGGGGCGTCCGACGGAAACCGGGCATCTGCTGATGACGCTCTGTTACGCCATTCGGGAAAGCTTCGTCTATCAGCGCCGGATGGAACATGGAACACAGACCCCGGTGCAGACCTTGCAGCTTCGCTCCGGCACCTGCCGGGATTTCGCGCTTTTGATGATGGAGGCCGCCCGCGTCCTTGGGCTCGCGGCGCGCTTCGTCACGGGCTATGTCTATGTTCCCGACCGGGACGGCTCCACGGTGCTCGGCGGCGGTTCCACCCATGCATGGTGCCAGATCTATCTCCCCGGCGCCGGCTGGGCGGAGTTCGATCCGACCAACGGGATCGTCGGCAACCGCGATCTCATTCGTGTCGCGGTTGCCCGCGATCCGCGCCAGGCAGTCCCGTTGAGCGGCAGCTATGATGGCGACGGGGCGGATTTCGACAGCATGACGGTGCAGGTCAACGTCACCACGAGATAATCTCGATTCTCTCCGAGGTAATCCGGATTACCTCCGAGATAATCTTCCGGGGCAATCTCGGATCACCACCAAGTCTCTGTATGGTGACAGTTGTCCCTTGCGGGAACCGGGTAGCGCGATCAACGTTCCATACTCACCTCCGCACATGCGGAGCCGCGATAGGGAAGCCACAATGAAGATACGCGCCGGGTTTCATCTGGGCTACGAATGCACGCAACCAACGCCGATGCTGCTCGTCCTCAACATCCATCCCTCTCGGCGCGCCGATCTGCTGAGTGAGCAGGTCCTGACATTCGACCGGCCGATCGAGGCCTGGGAATATACCGACGGGTTCGGCAATGCCTGCAGCCGGATCGTCGCCCCGCCGGGACTGACGACCATTTCCACCGAATTCGAGATCTACGACAGCGGGCAACCCGATATTGTTCCCGATGATGCGGTCCAGCACGCGATCAATGACCTGCCGGACGATGTGCTGGTTTTCCTGCTCGGCAGCCGCTATTGCGACACCGACAGGCTGGCAGATTTTGCCTGGGCAACCTTCTCGTCGACGTCGCTCGGCTGGACGCGCGTCCAGGCAATCTGCGATTTCGTCCACGACCATATCACCTTCGATTACCAGAAGGCCGACCTCCTGCGCACCGCCCATGGCGGCTTCACCGATAAGGCGGGCGTGTGCCGTGACTTTGCCCATCTCGCCATCGCGCTGTGCCGGTGCATGAATATCCCGGCCCGATATTGCACCGGCTATCTCGGCGATATCGGCGTGCCGATCGATCCCAACCCGATGGATTTCAGCGCCTGGTTCGAAGTCTTTCTCGGCGGCCACTGGCATACGGTCGACGCCCGCCACAATACGCCGCGCATCGGCAGAATATTGATGGGAACCGGCCGCGACGCCACGGATGTCGCGATGTCGACGGCCTTCGGGCCGGCAACGCTTTCCCGTTTCGAGGTGATCACCGAGGAAGTGCCGCAGGAGGCACCCAGGAACGATTGATGGTGGGCGACGGAGATCCTATGCCTTCTTCAAAAACTCGGTTTTCAGCACGAGACCTTTGACCTGCTTGGTGCTGCATTCGATCTCACCGGGATTGTCGGTGAGGCGAATGCCCTTGACCAGCGTTCCGCGCTTCAGCGTCTCCGAAGTTCCTTTGACCTTGAGGTCCTTGATCAGCGTTACGGAATCGCCGTCGTGAAGCTGGCTTCCGTTGCTGTCTTTTACGATAATGTCGTCAGCCATGATGTCCTCGCTTGTTGATGCGAGACGGGAAATCACGGCGACATGGCATAGTCAACCTTAGGCGGCCTTCAATCACATAGCCGCGCAGACATCCCGGACACACTCGCGCAGCCAGAGATGGGCGGGATCGGCATCCATCCTGGGGTGCCAAAGCAAGGAAATCGTGATCTCAGGCGTCGGAACGGGCAGGGGAAAACTATGCATCCCCGCGCGCAGCGATTCCGTGTGACGCTCGGGCACGCTGGCGATCAGATCGGAGGTTCGGGCGAGCGCCAGCGCCGTGGAAAAGCCGCCGACGATCGTGGCGACCTGCCTGTCCAACCCGAGCGCATTCAGGGCTTCATCGATCGGCCCCTTGTCGAGCCCGCGCCTGGAGACAATGATGTGCCGGCCGGCCGCGTAACGGGGAGGCGTGATCTCGCCTTCGCTGAGCGGATGGCCCCTGCGCACCACGCCGATGAAACGGTCCCGGAACAAGGCCTGCGCCCGCACCTCCGGACTGGTCGTATCGCCGACGACGCCGGTTTCGAGATCGACGGTACCGTCGCGCAGCGGACTGCTGTCCTTATCCGGCTTCTGCATGAAGCGCAGCCGGACGCCTGGCGCTTCCCGGCTGAGGCGGGCGATGAGATCGGGACCGAAATTCTCGGCGAAGCCTTCGCTGCTGCGCAGTGTAAACGTCCGGACCAAGCTTTGGAGGTCGAGCGCCTCCAAGGGCCGCAGCACCGCCTGCGCCTCCTCGACGACCCGACCGACCCGCTCGCGCAGTTCGAGCGCCCGTGGCGTGGGAACGAGGCCGCGGCCGGCGCGCACCAGCAGCGGATCACCCGTCGTCTCCCGCAATCGGGCCAGCGCCCGACTCATCGCCGACGGGCTCAGCCGCAGCCTGCGGGCGGCGCGCGCAACGCTGCCTTCTGCAAGCAGGACGTTCAGGGTGACGAGCAGGTTGAGATCGGGTGTCGACATGCATCCGATATAACATGGTTTCATCATGATGTGGCGTCAGACGCATGAATGAAATGCATATCGTGCGCCTTCCGCCACGCCACGCAGCGGACTAGCTTTTCATCGGCTCCTTTCGAGCCCGCGGAAAAGGAGGCCATTGTGAAACCAGTCATTGCAGAGCGAGGCGAGGCGGTCGCCGAACAGATACCCTCCGTCCGCTGGGCGCTTGCCAGCCTTTCCCTATCCATGCTGCTGCCATCGCTCGGCACCAGCATCGCCAATGTCGGTCTGCCGACTTTGGCGCAGGCATTCGACGCCACTTTCCAGGATGTCCAGTGGATCGTGCTCGCTTATCTGCTCGCCATCACCACCCTGATCGTCAGCGTCGGACGGCTCGGCGACATCACCGGCCGCCGCCGGCTGCTGCTCATCGGCATACTGCTCTTCACGCTGGCCTCAATCCTCTGCGGCCTGGCGCCGACACTCTGGCTGATGATTGCCGCGCGTGCGGTGCAGGGCCTGGGCGCCGCCATCATGATGGCGCTGACCATGGCCTTCGTCAGCGAAACGGTGCCGAAGGCGAAGACCGGGAGCGCCATGGGGTTGCTCGGAACCATGTCGGCGATCGGCACCGCTCTTGGGCCTTCGCTTGGCGGGTTCCTGATCGCCGGGCTCGGCTGGCCGGCAATCTTCCTCGTCAACGTGCCGCTCGGCGTGCTGACCTTCGTTCTCGTCCATCGCTATCTGCCCGCCGATCTCAGCAAGGGGAAGGCGAATCGGACCAGCTTCGATACGATGGGCACGCTGGTGCTTGCCCTGACGCTGTCAGCCTATGCGTTAGCGATGACGATCGGGCGCGGCAGTTTTGGTCCGCTGAACATTGCCCTGCTGCTCACGGCCGTCTTCGGCGCCGGTCTGTTCGTGTTCACCGAGGCGAGAACGGCATCGCCGCTGGTCCGCTTGGCGGTGTTCCGCAACCCGGTGTTCAGCGCCAGCTTGGCGATGAACCTGCTCGTTGCAACGGTGATGATGGCGACGCTGGTGGTCGCGCCGTTCTACCTCTCCCACGCGCTCGGGCTCGATCAAACTCTCGTTGGGCTCGTCATGTCGATAGGCCCTGTCATCTCCATCTTGAGCGGAATCCCGGCCGGCCGCCTGGTCGATCGTCTGGACGCATCATTCGTGGTTATCGCCGGGCTCGTCGCCATGGCGGCGGGCTCCGTCGCCGTGGCCGTGCTTCCCGGCATTACAGGCTATATCGCTGCCATCGCCATGCTGACGCCAGGCTATCAACTGTTCCAGGCGGCCAACAACACCACCGTCATGGCCGACATCAGCCCCGACCAGCGCGGCGTCATCTCCGGCGTGCTCAATCTGTCGCGCAATCTCGGACTGATCACCGGCGCTTCCGTCATGGGCGCCGTCTTCACTTTCTCTTCGGGAGCGCACGATATTGCGGCGGCGCATCCCGACGCGGTTCACTCAGGCATGCGGATCACCTTCGCCGTCGCGGCAGCGCTGATTGTCGTTGCGCTCGCCATTGCGACCGGGACTTGCCGGAGCCGCCGAGCGCTCGGGGAGAGTTAGCCCGACCCTCATCGGCCGCCGAGCGAAACTCAGACCAAGGTCCGATCTGTCCCGGACTTCATGCCGATACCAAAGCTTCGGTCGCTGCAATAGGTTTTGCGGACTTTGGTGGAGTTTGCGGAGCTATTGCTGTGACCAAGATCATTGTTGCGGGGATGATACTTATGCCAGTAATCTTCTGGGGTTCTGTTGGCGTCCTGATATACTCGCACCTCTCGTGAGGGCACTCACCAGAGCAATTCCAGGATCTGTGGCTCCTCGTAGAGGATCGGGCTGCTCGGACGCCGAGGGGCCTGATCGTGAAGGAATGTCTGATGAAAATTTTGGCGGAGAATGCCGCTCAGCTGGAAGGTTGAACCAAGCCAAACTCGCTTCAAGGCTGCAGCGAGAACGTCTTTGCGACGCCGGCTCAGAGGACGGCCACGTGATCTCGTGGCAGCGACGTGACGTCAATCTGCCGCCCGACCCCATTCTTAAGTTAATGGCAGTCGCGTCCTGCTGCAGCCTGTATATCATCTCATCGTCAACGCAAAGGATCAGTGCGACCACGGCAACGCGCAGCTGCCCGCCTAACGTATGGCGAAGTAAAGCTGCGCTTCATATTGTTCATCCGGCGTCGGCATACGGGTTTCAACCAATGGAAATTTCGCGCCGCGCCGTCGCATGACTATGCCGCCAAGGTTTCCTTTTTCTTCGGAAGGGAAAGGCGCCCATTCAGTCGAGCAACTCATCCAGGAAAGCCATGCAAAAAGCTTCAAGCGAATTATCTCCAAATGACTTTGGGCAGTTTCGCTGACTTGTTCGCAAGTGAATATCCCAGCAACGTCGAGATGATTGAAATCGCGCCAAAAGACAATCGTGATTTTTTGGGAGATTGCCCGCGAGCGTCAGGGCGAGCAGAATCATTGGGGCAACAGCAAAACGGAAGCCTGCGATACCGCGCCGATGCTACTGAGACGGCATCCTACCGTTAAGGTAAGGGCGCAATTCCCGAGCGGAAATCGGAAATTATATAACAAAATCAATATGAAATGGCGGAAGAGGTGGGATTCGAACCCACGGTACGGTTTCCCGCACGCCGGTTTTCAAGACCGGTTCCTTAAACCACTCGGACACTCTTCCATCTGATTGAAAAGGTTAAGAAATCGACATTTCGTTGATTTCCAGCAACCGGTCATTGCTGCCGATTTGCGACCCAATCATTCGATGGCTGGCTTTTTAGCAGCTTTGATCGCAGCGTCAACGTGCTCTGCAGCATTTGCCGGCATCTCCGCTATGATGGGCAAATAGCTCGGGAGAGAACCGACCTTCAACCGTTCTTCAGCCTGCGCGAGCCTGTGCCAGTTCCGGCGCAAGGAAGCTGCTGGGCAACCCGGTACTGCTAAACAATTCAACTCTGTTACGACCGTTGTTTTTGGCAATGTAGAGCGCCTGATCTGCACGTTTCTGGACGTCTTGGTCGGTCAGACCCGCTTCCCAAAGTGCCACGCCTGCGCTGACGGAAGGGGTGACCTGATTTCCTTCGAAGACAAGGCTGACGGCGTTTACCGCCTCGCGTATCTGCTCAGCGAGCGCAAAAGCGGAAGATTGCGTTTGGCCGCGAAGAAAGAGGCTGAACTCCTCGCCGCCCAGCCGGCCGAACACGCAGGAAGGGGGGACATTCTGTGCAATTGTCCGAGCAACATTTATGAGAACGACATCGCCTTTGTCGTGCCCGTACATATCGTTCACACGCTTGAAAAAGTCGATATCGATGAGGACGAAGGCGTCTCCGGGGCCGAGGCTTTTCGGAAGCGAATTGAAGAAATGCTGCCGATTGGGAATGCCGGTCAGCATATCGGTATTTGCAAGTCTGGTAAGCTTCTCTTCGGCTCTCTCCTGCACGAGCACGAGCACAAACAGCGCCACCGCGAAATGACAGATGATCAGCAAAAAGAATGCGTAGCGCGGAGGAAGGGGCGCATCGTTCGGAAAGACGAAGCCGACGACCACCAAAACGGAGAGAGACGTCGCCACCCATATGGATGCGGAAAGACCGAGCCGCGCGGTAAGGCGCTCGTGGAAGAAGTCGCGGGCGATCACGAAACCTGACAAGGCAAGCAGGACGGCGGCGCTGCCGTTGAACACCGATGCTCTCAATCCGTTGTTCAAATACCATGGCGTTATCACCGCACTCAGCGTCAGGACGACGGGCAGGAGTAACGGCCACCAGTCTCGTAGAGAGTTTTGACGCCGGCTGAGGCCGAAAAGCCCAACCGCCATGAGCCCATAACCATTGGCGCCGAGTGAAAAACTCCAGAACGTCCTGGCATCGTCGGACATATGAAGGCTCTCATCCAAACCTGCGAGCGTTGATGCGATCGCAAGCAAAGAGAAACTGCCGGCAAGTACGCCAAGCCCTGGCGTCGCTCCGGAGCGCCATCTCACGTAAAAGAAGCAGATTGCTCCGACGATGAAGGAAGACTTATGTAGAAGAAGGACAGTCGCAAGATCCATTGCCGGAACCCGATATGAGATGAGAAGCGGGCTCCGAATAACGGCTAAAATCTACTTTTCAATGAACGCGGAGTGACCTTTAGACGTCAGTATTCGCGGTGCTTCCGCAGACTGGCGATAGGAAGCGTTGAGCGGCCTGTTCCTCCCGCTGGAAATGACTCGCCTTCGCCCCGGCTTGAGCGTTTACTGTGCTATTCTGGCGGAGGACACACACCATGGCCATGTATCTCACGCGCTTCAGCTACACGCCCGAGACATGGGCGCGCATGATCGAAAACCCCGAGGATCGCCGGGAGGCGGCACGCAGCTATATTGAATCCGTAGGCGGAAAGCTCCACGGGTTCTGGTACGCCTTCGGCGAGCATGATGGTTGGAATCTTTGGGAGGCGCCTGATAACGTCGCGATGGCGGCGGTCGCACTGGCTATCGGCGCAGGCGGCGCGCTCAGCGCGATGGAGACCACTGTCCTCCTCAGCGTCGAGGATACGATCGAAGCGTTGGAAAAGGCGAAGTCGGTTCGATATCGTCCACCGGCCGCGTAATAAGCAGGAGCTTAATGCCAGCGAGCCCTCCGCGGCTCTCCGCGTAAAGTCTGAGCCGGGCCGCCGATTGCTCGGTGGCCCGGCCGTTAAGCGTTACTTCGACTTGATGTTTTCCCAGCGCTTCAAGAGGTCGGCATGGGTGTCGGTCCAGCCCTTAACCGCCTCGTCCATTGTCTTGCCGTCGGCGACCGCGCCGGCGATCGCGGTGATATCTGCGAGCGGGAGATATACGCTGGCGATGACTTCGCGCGCATGCGGGTTCTCGGTGGAGAAGCCGCTCTTGGCTATCCAGTTGTAGGTCTGCGCCAGCGGGAATATCGCCTTCGGATCCTTCAGAAACTTGACCGGGTACTTCTGTATCATCCACGACGGCTCCCAGAGCGTCACAGCAATCCATTCCTTTCGGTCGATGGCCGACTTCAATTCAGCCGTCATCGCAGCCGTGCTGCCTTCGACAAGCTGTAGCTTGAGGTCGTAGGCTTTGACCGAGTTGGCGGCATCGCGCATCAGGCCTGAACCCGGTTCGATACCGACGATCTTGCCGCTGAACTTGTCGGCGTTAGCGTTCAACTGCTCCATGGAGTCGATCGGCACATAATTCGGAACCGCAATAGCCTGGTACAGGCCAAACGAAACCGGCGATATCTTCTCCAGCTTCTTCTTGTTCTTGTCCCAATAGTCCTGTGCGACGTAGTCGGTCAGCGAGGCGAGAATCTGGATATCGCCCTTGCTGAGAGCGGCATAGGCGATGCCCCATTCGGAGAACGACACGACCTTGACGGTGTAGCCGGAATCTTCCAGCGCCTTCTTGGTGACACCGCTGATCGCTCCCAGATCTTCCCACTGCATCGTGCCAATGGTGATGGTCTTTTCTTCCGCGTGCGCGGGCAGCATGGTCATTCCGAACATGGCCGCGGCACAAAGCATTTTCCGCAACTTCATCATTTTTTGCTCCTAGTTTTCGTTCCCCTTTTCATGAAACACCAGCGGTCGGCCTGGCCTTCATGATTGCGCGGCGAGGGGTCATCCCTGCGCGCAATTCCTGCAATCAGATCACCGAGTCCCGCTCGTAGCCATCATGGCCACGACCTTGTAGACGGCGAGGCCCACATCTTTCGGGACTTCAGGCATGCCTTGACTTGCGTATGCCTTTAAGATCGATCCCTGGAGGACTGGCCGAAATCGAACTGATTGGCGGGAATTCAACCCTACGGCCTTGATCAAACCGCGGCCATGAATCGATGCGCGTCGTATATGGCCGCGTGGATGTTCCTGCTTGCGACCGCATCGCCAATCCGAAACAGCTGAAACTTGCCACCGGGATTATTGGCAACAACTTGCGGCTTGCCCGCTATGAACGCCCGGTAATCGATTTCACCTTGGTTCCGGGAGAGCGGCTTGAGCGAGAAATAGAGTTCGTCCATCGGCTTCGTCCCGCTTTCGACGACAACCTGGTCCACCTCTTTTTCGACGCAGACCTTGGAATACTCGTCGAAAAGTATGACTGCGATCCGGTTGCCGCGACGTTCGAGGCGCTCAATGCGCAGGTTCAGGGTGATCTTTGCGCCGGCTTTGTTGAGGGCACGGAAATAGGCGGGGTAGCTCGTTGCCCCGATGTCCGGCGCAAGGGTTCGTGCAGGCGTGACAACTTCAAGATTCGAGCCCGCGTCGGCCAGAAACTCAGCGATCGTCATGGCGGGGTGCGAACCGTTGTCGTCGTAGACCAGCACATTTTTCGCGGGCTGAACGCTTCCGCCGAGGATGTCCCAACTGGTCGTCGCAAGCTCCTGTCCTTCCTCAAGACAGTCAACATTAGGCAGTCCGCCCGTGGCAACGACGACGACGTCGGGTTCTTCCGCCACAACGTCACTCTCATCGACGAAGCGATTGTAGTGGAATTCGACGCCGAGGCGCTCGCATTCAGACAAGCGCCAGTCCACGATCCCAAGGATTTCGCGACGGCGTTTCAGTGCCGCGGTTATTAGAATTTGTCCGCCTGCTTTGGATCCAGCCTCAAAAACCGTGACCTTGTGGCCCCGCTCGGCCGCGACCCGTGCTGCCTCAAGACCGCCCGGTCCCGCTCCGACGACCACAATCTTATGCATTGGCCCGTTGGTCTTCCTGATCACATGCGCGAGGCTGCCCTCCCGACCAGTCGCCGCATTGTGCACGCAGGTGGCGTTGCCAGCGGGGTAAATGGAATCGATGCAGAACCCCATGCCGACACAGGGGCGAATTTGATCCTCCTTCCCTTCGATCACCTTGCGGATGATGTGAGGATCGGCAAGGTGCGCGCGTGTCATGGCGACCATATCAAGCTTGCCGCTCGCAATCGCGTGTCGCGCGGTAGCCACATCCTGAATTCTTGCCGCATGAAAGGTCGGTATCTTCACATTCTGACGAACCTCTCCGGCGAAATCGAGATGGGGAGCAGATGCGGTTCCCATGTTCGGAATCACATGACTCAAGGCCTCGTCTTCTGAGACGTGGCCGCGAATGACGTTGACGAAATCGATCAATCCGCCGGCCTTCAATCGACGGGCAATCTCCACCCCTTCGTCTCGCGAGAGCCCTTTATCCCAAACCTCATCGCAAACCATGCGGACGCCGACAATGAATTCGTGACCGATGCGCTTACGGATGGCGGTGAGAATATCGTTCACCAGGCGCATCCGGTTCTCGAGCGAGCCGCCGTATTCATCCTCCCGCTTATTTGTTGCCGGAGACCAAAAATGCGCGATGAGATGCGAGGCGCATTCGAGCTCGATCCCGTCAAGCCCTGCCGCTTTGACCCGCTCCGCACTGTCGGCATAGGCTGTGATCACGCGCTCGAAGTCCCAATCCTCCATCGCCTTGGGATAGGCGCGATGCGCGGGCTCCTGGATGTGGGACGCATCGATTATCGGGAGCCAATCGCCTTTGTTCCAGTTGGTTCGGCTTCCCAGGTGAGTGATCTGAATCATCACGGCAGCGCCGTGGTCGTGAACGTCGTCGGCAAGCTCTCGAAGCCACTTCACGGACTCGTCTTTGTGGAGCTGGATATTGCCGAACGCCTGGGGACTGTCGATGTCGACGACGGACGAACCGCCGATCATCGTCATTGCTATCCCGCCTTTGGCTTTTTCCGAATGGTAGAGACGATAGCGCTCCTTCGGGAGTCCGTCCTCAGTATATCCCGGCTCGTGCGCCGTCGACATCATCCTGTTTCGGAGTGTCAAATGCTTGAGTTGGAAAGGCTGGAGCAATGGATCGTTTGACATCTCAATTGTTCCCGTGACGGCCTATTGTCGTAGTCGCCTGTTCTCCCGACGTCGGGTTCTGGCGGGTGAACGACAATGTCCGGCGAGGGCGTGAGGCCGTAAAGGGCAAATAAATTCATGGAAGTATGAGGCAGGATGGATAAAGACCGGATCGGCCGGCAGGTGAGTGGGTGATCGTCCTCCAGGCTTGTTGACCACGCGAACGATAAGGTGTTTCGCTTCTTGCCGGTGCGCAGTCTTGCACCGTGTGACGGAGATTCCGTGCGCTGCAATTTTCGAACGGCGAAGAACTCGAAACCATGAGTCATGATAGTCAGTCGTTACGACGGACAATTCCCTCCCTCCACAGCCTGATCCTGTTCGAGGCTGCGGCGAGATATCTGAATTTTTCGAAAGCCGCCGCGGAATTGTCCATCACTCAGCCTGCGGTCAGCCACGGGATCCGACAACTCGAGTCGTCTCTCGGCCACGCGCTTTTCGTCCGGGAAAGGCGGGCGTTAAGCCTGACAACGCAAGGCCAACGCCTCTATTCGGCGGTATCGGGGGGATTTGCGTCGATCGCCGAAATGCTTGACGATATCGCCGGCATGCCTCGCCGAGACACCCTCGTCATCAGCGCCTCGACGGTGATGGCAACAGAATGGCTGATGCCGCTGCTGCCGGAATTTCGCCAAGTCCATCCCGACTTGATGATTGACCTGCGATGCCTGGACCGCGATCCAGCGATGACGACGAGCAACATCGATGTTCACATTCGGCTCGGCGATGGAAACTGGCCGGATTGTGATGCCATTCCGCTGTGGAACGAGGAAATATTGCCTGTTTGCAGCCCGGTTTATCAGGCGAAGAGCAAGCCTCTGTCACTTGCCAGCGATATACTGTGCCATCGGCTTATACACTACGTTGACCCGTATCGCTTCAGGATCGGTTGGGCCGACTGGTTGCGGGCTACAGGCGTCGGCGCTCCGCCGACCTTGCCGACATCGCTGCAGGTTAACGATTCCCTTGTCGCGATGAAGGCTGCTGAAAATGGCGAAGGCATCGCGCTCGGTTGGCGACCTCTCATTGATCGTCCCCTTCGAGAAAACCGCCTCGTCATTGCTCTTGACCGCACCCTGAAGACAGGGAGGCGTTTCTATGCGGTAACGCCAAGTGCCCCGAACCGCAGAAAGGTCGCCCTGATTTTCAGGGACTGGCTGGCGAACCGTTTTGAAGGTCTTTGAGGCGCGCGTGTCGTTCCCGCCCTTGGCGTGATTCCGGAGGGGATGCTGCGCATAGACGCAATTCCAACGGCTTTGGGAAGTGGCAGCTAGCGCCCGTCGGATCCAAGGCCCTTCGGACCGTTGAGCTGGTTCATATCCTCGCAAAGAGAACGAACCGCCTCCATCGTCACGGCGAGTGCCGACATCAGGATCGAGATGTCGTTGTCTTTATCTGGCTGGGAAAGCGCGCGAGATCGAGCGTGCAACTGTTGGCTGACCGTGTCGAGCTGCAGAATGGTTTCATTATTCATGGTGATCCTCCAAAGGTCTAAACCTTCAAAGCTCCCGGCGGGCATTTCGTTCCATTATGGCAATTGGTGACGTGACTTAGCCGTTTGGTTTGCGCAAGGGCGGAAGCCGCATGTAGTAGGAGTCCAGGGGGTCGTAGGATCCCTTCGGTTCACCCTTGCCGGGCTTGACCAGATTGGGCGCCAGTTTTCCCTCCGGCCCGAAAATATAGTCAATGCCGGCGCAGAGATGGGCGAGAGAGCGGTAGTTGAAGTGTTTAAACCAGTCGTTCGCGAGGAAGGCGGCTTCGTCCCAGGCCTTTCCGCGGAGACGATCATATCCGGCCTGCTGCAGAAAGGCCTCGCCTGTCCTCGTATTGATGCTGGCGCCGAGGCACAAATTGCCGGCGATCAGCGACAGCCTGAGCACTCTGATGGTTTCGGCATCCTTGTTCGGTAAGGGCTTCAGGGCCTGGGCAAGATAGAAATTCGTCGATGGATCATTGGTCATCGTCTTGCGCCAATAGCCGGGGAAATCCTCCGCGGCGGCGCCGACGGCCGATGAGGCGGTCATTATGACCAACACAATCAAGCTTTTGACAATTCCGCCCACGGCAATCCCCCAACCCTGCGCACAGAATGCATAGCGTCCTTTCGCCTGATGAGGCAAGGTGACGCCGCGTAGTTTGGGAAGCTTGCGCCGCCTGTGCCAATCCAGGCTTTTCGGGCATCGGAAGCGGGCTTGCGTTTACCATATGCCCCGCATCGACACGAGGATTTCGGACCTTGTTGCGGCGGCGGAAGGGCAGGGCGGAGAGGTCCGCGTTAGTGATTTATAAACCATAATCATTAGAATTGTCGCTATCGCTGCGAAATCGTTCGTAAATTTGCCACGAACTTCGCATGATTAAAGTCTCGTTAGGCGGGTGGGGATAAGGCGTTATTGGCCCAGGATGGGGCAAGGTTCCTTAACCATAACGATCTTTGAGCGGCGTGGGACATATGAAACTGGAATACGGGGCGGCGTCTTTCGCAACGACAGCACGGTGGCTGGCGATCTCGGCGATGTGTGCAACGGTTGCGGCATGCGGCACGACACAGGCGGTGCCGAAGAAGAAATTCCACGGCAAAGAATATTTCTCCGAATCCGAATATGGCGTGAAGGCAAGTCCGCGCGTCGCCACCGGCAACAACATCCCCAAGGGCGGCGG
Organism: Rhizobium anhuiense bv. trifolii; assembly: GCF_024346605.1. Lineage (NCBI taxonomy): Bacteria > Pseudomonadati > Pseudomonadota > Alphaproteobacteria > Hyphomicrobiales > Rhizobiaceae > Rhizobium > Rhizobium anhuiense. The sequence goes on along the minus strand of NZ_CP098803.1, from coordinate 2,552,383 downwards.
CCGCTACATCGTCGGCAATCCTTACGAGGTGAAGGGCAAGTGGTATTATCCGAAGGAAGACTTCGCCTATAACAAGGTCGGCGTCGCCTCCTGGTATGGCTCGGCCTTTCATGGGCGCCTGACGGCGAACGGTGAAGTCTACGATCAGATGCATCTTTCCGCCGCGCATCCGACCTTCCCGCTGCCGAGCTATGCGCGCGTCACCAATCTCGAAAGCGGTTCCTCCGTCATCGTGCGCGTCAACGATCGCGGCCCGTATCACGAAGGCCGCATCATCGACCTTTCCAACAAGACGGCCGACATGCTGGATCTGCAGCACAGCGGCACCGGCAAGGTGCGAGTGCAATATGTCGGCCGCGCCCGCATGGACGGCCACGACATGCCCTATCTGATGGCGTCCTACGTGCCGAAGGGCAGCCGCATTCCCGGCGTCAATCCGGAAGGCCAGATCGCAACCGGCGTGATGGTCGCCTCCAACAGCCGCAAGATCACCCGCGATCAGTTGCAGAGTTCGGAAGATTATGAGACGCCGGCCAACGTGCCGGTACCGATGTCGGCCACTTCCTATGCCGGGTCGACGCCGAGCGCACGCTACAATGCGGCCCCCGTCGCAGCACCCGCTTTGGCAGCGCCCGCCCATGTTCTGGTAGCGCCATCAGCACCATCCGCCACCAATGCCGCTCCGTCCTTCGACCAGATGGTCGTGTTGCCGGAGATCGGCCCCATGCCCTACGAACGGCCGCTGGGGTCTCTCGCGCTCGGCTACCAGAACGAGGATGTGAAGACCGTGACGGTCGATCTCGCCTTCGACGCTGTGATGGTGCGCAATGACGGGCTGACGCAGGAGTCGATCCTTGCTGCGACGAAGCGTCATCAGGCAAAATCCGCCGCGCGCTGAGCGCGGCAATTGCATCGAATTTCCTCTCGCTCTAACCTCCTGAAATACGCCCCCTGATCGATGGGAATTCTTGATGCTGAAGCCTTTGCTTCGTCTGCTTGTATGCATCATGCCGCTCTCCACCGGCGCATTTGCAGCCGATAGCGGTACCGCCGGTTTCGCCACCAAGGCGGCGCAGGCCTATATGATCGAGGCCGCCACCGGCACGGTGCTTCTCGCCAAGAACGAGGACCAGGGCTTTTCGCCGGCTTCGCTCGCCAAGCTGATGACGATGGATCTCGCCTTCGAGGCGGTGACGAAGGGGCAGATCACGCTCGATACCGAATATCCCGTTTCCGAATATGCCTGGCGAACCGGCGGCGCGCCATCGAGGACGGCAACGATGTTTGCCAGCCTGAAATCGCGCGTGCGCGTCGAGGACCTGATCAAGGGCGTCGCCATCCAGGGCGCCAACGACAGCTGCATCATCCTGGCCGAAGGCATGGCCGGCAGCGAGCAGCAATTTGCCGTGTCGATGACACGCCGCGCCCGTGAACTCGGCATGGAGAAGGCTGAGTTCGGCAATTCCACCGGGCTCCCCGACGGCAAGAGCAAGGTGACGGCGCGCGAGATGGTGACGCTTGCGGCCGCCCTGCAGCAGTCTTATCCCAATCTCTATCCCTATTTCGCCCAGCCGGATTTCGAGTGGAACAAGATTTTCCAGCGCAACCGCAATCCGCTGCTCGGGCTCGATCTCGGCGCCGACGGGCTTGCCACCGGCTTTACCGAGGGCGAGGGTTATTCGATCGTCGCCTCAGTCCAGCGCGATGGCAGGCGGCTGTTTCTGGCGCTTGCCGGCATCGCTTCCGACAAGGAGCGGACGGAGGAGGCCAAGCGAGTGCTCGAATGGGGACTGACGGCCTTTGAGGACCGGCAGATCTTCGGTGAGAAGGAAGTGATCGGCGCCGCCAGCGTCTATGGCGGTACGGCGCGTACCGTCGATCTCGTCGCCAAGGCGCCGGTCAGCGTCTATATTCCGATCAGCAATCCCGATCGGCTGTCGGCGCGCATCATCTATCACTGGCCGCTGACGGCGCCGGTCGAGCCGGATACCCAGGCAGGGGTGCTGAGGATTTTCGCAGGCAGCCGGCTGCTCCGAGAAGTGCCGCTTTATACGATGCAGGCGGTCGGCGAGGGCTCGCTCAGCAGCCGGGCGGTCGACGCCATGCTGGAACTCGGCGAATCGCTGTTCTTCTCCTGGCTCTGGGACAAGTCGGCACCCGGCTGAGCGGCCACTTTCTGGTGCAATTTGCCGGGAAAGGTGAATATGTCGCCGCGACGAAAGGTTTTCCTCCCTGACATCTTCGGATAGATAGATGGAGCACGGCGCGTGCGGCGCCTGGAATGCGGGAAGTTGTCATTGTCATCCGGTACGGGATTGTTCGTTACGTTTGAAGGCGGGGAAGGCGCGGGGAAATCCACGCAGATCCGCCGCCTCGCCGAAGCGTTGAAGGGCGAAGGTCACGACGTGCTGATGACGCGCGAACCAGGCGGATCGCCGGGCGCGGAGGCCGTGCGCCACGTGCTTTTGTCAGGGGCTGCCGAAGCCTTCGGCACGCGGATGGAGGCGATCCTCTTTGCCGCGGCGCGCAACGACCATGTCGAAGAGGTGATCCGGCCGGCGCTGGCCGCCGGCAAGATCGTGCTCTGCGACCGTTTCATGGATTCATCCCGCGTCTATCAGGGCATAACCGGCAATCTCGAGCCGGATTTCATCGAGACGCTGCAGCGCATCGCCATCAACGGCGTCATGCCGGATTGCACCGTGATCCTCGACATCCCCGCCAAGATCGGGCTGGAGCGGGCGCAGAAGCGCGCTCCAGCCGACGGTCCCGACCGCTTCGAGAAGGAGCGGCTCGAAACGCATGAGAAACGGCGCGAGGCCTTTCTCGACATCGCCGCCCGCGAGCCGGAGCGCTGCCACGTGGTCAACGCCATGCAGAGCGAAGAGGCGATCGCTGCCGAGATCCTGGCGATCGTCCAACAACTCAAGTCGCCCGCCGACCGTTTGCGAATGCCGGAAGCCGCCCATCATGAGTGAAGCCCATCATGAGTGAGGAAAGGCCCGGACTGCTCGACGGCGCCATCTGGCCGGGAGAAAATACCAGGCTGTTCGGCCATGAGGAGGCGGAAGCCTTCCTTGCGCAATCTTACCGCTCCGGCAAGGGCCACCACGCCATCCTGATCGAGGGCCCGGAGGGCATCGGCAAGGCGACGCTCGCTTTCCGCTTTGCCAATCACGTGCTATCGCATCCCGATCCCGAGCGAGCGCCTGAAATGATCGGCGATCCGGACCCTGCCTCTCCCGTCAGCCGGCAGATCGCCTCCGGCGCCTCGCACAATCTGCTGCATCTTGCCCGGCCGGTGGACGAAAAGACCGGCAAGGTGAAATCGGCGATCACCGTCGACGAGGTGCGCCGCGCCGGCAAGTTCTTCTCGCAGACCTCGGGCACCGGCAACTGGCGGATCGTCATCATCGATCCGGCCGACGACATGAATCGCAATGCCGCCAACGCCATCCTGAAGATCCTGGAAGAGCCGCCGAAGCGGGCGCTGTTCCTGGTGCTTTCGCATGCGCCGGGACGGCTGCTGCCGACGATCCGCTCTCGTTGCCTGCCGCTGAAACTGGCGCCGCTTGCCGACGCCGCGCTGGTCGCGGCCCTTGACCATCTCGGCATATCAGGCGAGGGCGGGGCGGTACTTTCGGCCGCCAAGGGCAGCGTCGGCGAGGCGTTGAAACTCCTGAACTACGGTGGCGGCGAGATCATTGCCGCCTATGATGAGATGCTTTCCGCCCAAGGACCGACGGCGCGCAAGGCGATGCATCGGCTGGCCGACGCGCTTTCGGGCAGGGAAAGCGACACGATCTTCGATTTCTTCGTCAGCCATGTCGGCGACGATATCATGAACCGCGCGCGGGCGGCAGCAAGCGAGGGGCAGATCACAGCTGCGGAGCGGCTGGCTCGGCTCTATTCGGACATTACCGAGCGGCTGACCGTTTCCGACGCCTATAATCTCGACCGCAAGCAGACGATCATCAGCATTCTCGCCGATATCAAACAGCCGGGCCTCTAGAGCGGTTCAGCGTTTAACGGAAGCGCAGAACCGCTCTATCCTTTTGTTTTGACGCAATTCCCGGCAAAACCGCTTCGCGCTTTGCCTGGGAAAACCGCTTCGCACTTTTCCTGGAATTGCTCTAGGTCAGCAGCTTGCCTGCGACCACTGCTAGCGTGGCGGCGAGCACGATGCGGATGGTGCGCTCGTGCAGCTTCGGCGCCAGAAGGCTGCCGATAATGATGCCGGGGATAGAGCCGATGAGCAGGGCAGACAGCATTGGCCAGTCGATCTCGCCGATCAGCCAATAGCCGGTGCCGCCGATCAAGGTCAGCGGCACCGCATGGACGATATCGGAACCGACGATCTCGCGCACATCGAGCCTGGGATAGAGGATCAGCAGGATCGTCACCCCCAGCGCACCGGCGCCGACCGAGGTCAGGGTGACGAGGACGCCGAGCAGGAATCCGAGAATGACGGTAAGGGCGAGGATGGTTGCCGGCCGCGGCGGCGTGCGGTCGCCGATGGCGCGGCGCGCAAGCTGGAGTATCGGACCTCGGAAGACCAGCATGATGGCGGTCATGACGAGAAGCCAGCCCAGCGCGGTGGTGATCGTATTGGTGACGCCGATGCTTTTGCGGTCGACGCCCGCCAACAGCCAGAGCATCAGCAGGGCGGCCGGCACGCTGCCGACGGCCAGACTGCCGACGATCTTCCAGTTGACCCGCCCATGCATGCCGTGAACGGCAGTCCCCGCCGTCTTGGTGATCGCCGCATAGAGAAGATCTGTGCCGACGGCGGTGGCCGGATGGACGCCGAAGAGCAACACCAGCAGCGGCGTCATCAGCGAACCGCCGCCAACGCCGGTGATGCCGACGAGGGCGCCCACACACAGGCCGGAAAGCGAATAGAGCGGCTCGAATGTCAAACAGGCGCCCCTGTCAGCGCGCAGCCACGACAATTCCGATAGATGAAAACTGCCACTTCGTTTTGTCCCGCCCTCTTTTCCATGACGGGTAGATGGCGGCAGAAGCGGAGTCAAGTTCACCACGCCAGCGTCCGGGAAATCATCGACAGCTGGAAAGTTGAGGTTTCGCTCGACGGTGACATGCGCTAAGAGCGGCTGACCATTTTTATAGAGTTAGCCGGACATTGGCCTCCATGACAGACAAGACACCCTTCTACATCACCACCGCGATTTCCTATCCCAACGGCAAGCCGCATATCGGCCATGCCTATGAGCTGATCGCGACGGATGCGATGGCGCGCTACCAGCGTCTAGACGGCAAGGATGTGTTCTTCCTGACCGGCACCGACGAACATGGCCAGAAGATGCAGCAGACGGCGCGCGGCGAGGGGATTACCGCGCAGGCGCTTGCCGACCGCAACTCCGGCGAATTCCAGGCGATGGCAACGCTGCTCAACGCCTCGAACGATGATTTCATCCGCACTACGCAGGAGCGTCATCACGAGACGTCGCGCAACATCTGGAACCTGATGGCCGACAATGGCGACATCTACAAGGACAGCTATGCCGGCTGGTATTCGGTGCGCGACGAGGCCTATTACCAGGAAAACGAGACGGAGCTGCGCGCCGACGGTGTGCGCTACGGGCCGCAGGGCACGCCCGTCGAATGGGTGGAAGAGGCAAGCTATTTCTTCAAGCTCTCCGAATACCAGGAGAAGCTGCTTGCTCATTACGAGGCGAATCCCGACTTCATCGGTCCGGCCGAACGCCGCAACGAGGTGATCTCGTTCGTCAAGTCGGGGCTCAAGGACCTCTCGGTCTCGCGCACGACCTTCGACTGGGGCATCAAGGTGCCGAACGATCCTGCCCACGTCATGTATGTCTGGGTCGACGCGCTGACCAACTACATTACAGCGACCGGCTATATAGAAGACAGGAACGGCCCGCGGGCGAAATACTGGCCGGCCGACGTGCACATCATCGGCAAGGACATTATCCGCTTCCACGCCGTCTACTGGCCGGCCTTCCTGATGTCGGCGAAGCTGCCGCTGCCGAAGCGCGTCTTCGCCCACGGCTTCTTGCTCAACAAGGGCGAGAAGATGTCGAAGTCGCTCGGCAACGTCGTCGATCCCGTCAATCTGGTGAACCATTTCGGCCTCGACCAGGTGCGTTACTTCTTCCTGCGTGAAGTCTCCTTCGGCCAAGACGGCAGCTACAGCGAAGAGGCGATCGGCACGCGCATCAACTCCGACCTCGCCAACGGCATCGGTAATCTCGCCAGCCGCTCGCTGTCGATGATCGTCAAGAACTGCGACGGCAAGATCCCGGAATGCGGGACGCTCAGCGACGAGGACAAGGCGATGCTGGCCCAAGTGGACGCGCTGCATGCATCGACGCGCGAGGACATGGGCAAGCAGCAGATACACCGGGCGCTCGCCTCGATCATAGCAGTCGTCTCCGAGACCGACCGTTATTTCGCCGGCCAGGCGCCCTGGGCGCTGAAGAAGACCGATCCGGAGCGTATGGGCACGGTGCTCTATGTGACGGCCGAAGTCGTTCGCCAGATCGCCATCCTGCTGCAGCCCTTCATGCCGGAATCATCGGGCAAGCTGCTCGACCTGGTTGCCGCACCCGCTGACAAGCGCGACTTCGCCGCCCTCGGCGAGGCAGGCCGTCTCGTTGCCGGAACGGCTCTCGAAGCGCCGACCCCGGTCTTCCCGCGCTACGTGGCTCCGGAGGCTTGAAGCCGTGCTGATCGACACGCATTGCCATCTTGATTTCGCCGACTTCGAGGCGGAGCGGGACGAGATCGTCGCGCGCGCCCATTCGGCCGGTGTTTCGCAGATGGTGACGATCTCGACACGGGTGCGCAAACTCGGCGCGCTGCTTGCCATCACGGAGAAGTATCCCTCGGTGTTCTGCTCGGTCGGCACCCATCCGAACAATGCCGACGAAGAGCTTGATATCCAGACGGAAGAGCTGGTGCGTCTCGCCAATGCCCATGAGAAGGTGGTGGCGATCGGCGAAGCCGGTCTCGACTATTTCTACGACACGCAGAAGCCGGAGGACCAGCAGACCGGTTTTCGCCGCCATATCGCGGCGGCGCGCGAGACCCGGCTGCCGCTCGTCATCCACAGCCGCAGCGCCGACGAGGACATGGCGGCGATCCTGACCGAGGAAACCGGGAAGGGGGCCTTCCCCTTCATCCTCCACTGCTTCTCCGCAGGCCCGGAGCTTGCCACGACCGGCGTCGCGCTCGGCGGCTATATCTCCTTCTCGGGCATCCTGACCTTTCCGAAGTCGGAGGAGCTGCGCGAGATCGCTAAGACGATCCCGCATGACAGACTGCTTGTTGAAACGGACGCGCCGTATCTGGCGCCGAAGCGCTGGCGCGGCAAGCGCAACGAGCCGTCCTATGTCGTCAACACGGCCGAGGTGCTCGCCGATACGATCGGCCTTTCCTACGAAGAGGTGGCGCGGATCACGACCGAGAACGCTTTCCGTCTGTTCTCGAAGATGCCGAGGGTCTAGCGGCGTGCTCTACCGGCGGCGTTTCACCATTCTCGGCTGTTCGTCGTCACCGGGCGTGCCGCGCATTACCGGCGATTGGGGCGCCTGCAATCCCGACAATCCGAAAAACCGGCGCACGCGCGCCGCCTTCATGGTGCAGCAATTCGCGCCGGATGGCGGTGTCACCACGGTCGTTATCGACACCGGGCCGGATTTTCGCGAGCAAATGATCAGGGCAGGGGCCGACCATGTCGATGCCGTGCTCTACAGCCATCCGCACGCAGATCATATTCATGGCATCGACGATCTGCGCGGCTATTTTCACAATACCCGCCGACGGGTGCCGATTTTTGCCGACCAATTCACGATGGACAGGCTGCGGGAAGCCTTCGGCTATTGTCTGGAAACGCCGCCGGGCAGCAATTATCCACCGATCGTACTGCCCGTTGTGATCGAAAACCTGGATGAACCCGTCGAAATTCGCGGCCCGGGCGGCACGATCGCCTTCCATCCGCATCTCCAGCAGCACGGGGATATCCACTCGCTCGGCTTCCGGATCGGCGATGTAGCTTATTGCAGCGATATCAGCGATTTCCCGCCGCAGACCGTCGAAAAGCTTCAGAACCTCGACGTGCTGATCATCGACGCGCTACAATATACCTATCACCCGAGCCATCTGTCGCTGGAACAGTCGCTTGACTGGATCGGCCGGTTGAAGCCGAAACAGGCGATCCTCACGCATATGCACACGCCGCTTGATTACGACGCTGTCATGGCAGAGACGCCGGACCATGTGGTGCCGGCGTATGACCAGATGAGCTTCGAGACCGAGGTCAGGATTTAGTCTAAAGCTTGAGCCCGCTCGCCTGCACGTAGGGCCACACTTCGACGCCGCCGCGATGGATCATGTCGAGCGAGACGTAGAGAATGATCAGCAGACCGACATAGGCGATCCAGCGATGGTTGTTGAGCAACCGGGCGATCAGGTTAGCGGCGATGCCCATCAGCGCAATCGACAGGGCAAGACCGATCACCAACACGCTCGGATGTTCGCGCGCCGCACCGGCAACAGCGAGCACGTTGTCGAGCGACATCGAGACGTCGGCGATGACGATCTGGGTCGCCGCCTGGAAGAAGGTCTTCTTCGGCGCGCGTTCGGCGCCCGTAGCTTCGTGGTTCTCGCCATGGCCGGCGCGAAGCTCGCGCCACATCTTCCAGCAGACCCACAGGAGCAGCAGGCCGCCGGCCAGTAGCAAGCCGACGATCGCCAACAGATAGACCGCGACGCTGGCAAAGAGAATACGCAGAACAGTTGCGGCGACGATGCCGACGATGATCGCCTTACGGCGTTGCGTCGCCTCGAGGCCGGCAGCAGCAAGACCGATAACTACGGCGTTGTCGCCGGCGAGAACGAGGTCGATAGCAATGACCTGCAGCAAAGCCGTCAGACCGGCTGCCGTAAAGATGTCCATATGAATTATCCCCAATGCGTCAAAACCGTGCTAGCGTCTCGAAGGTTTAACGTCAACCGCTGACGGATTTCGCAGGCGGCACAATTCGCGACTCTGTGCATCAGACATGCAAGGCGGAAACACGGCGGGGCATCGCTATTCCCATCGCCATTGCCTTGGAACATTCACGTCAGCCACCGGTTCTTCAAGTCAGGAAAGCTGCCGTCGATCGATGGCAGGATCGAGACATCGAGAGGAGAACCCCGTGAGCAGCATTTACAACGATACCAACCCGGCTTTCTCAGGCCCGACAGGCGGCAGCAGCCTTGCCGCATTTTTCGACAGCCGGTCAGAAGCCGAATCCGCCGTCTCCCGTCTTGAGGACGCAGGCGTGCCGGTTTCAAGAATAAGGTTGATGCCCGGATATGAGGCGGATGGAAAAAATCCCGGCGCCATGAGCGACGACCGCAGCGGCTTCTTCGACGCGCTGGCGGACTTCTTCTTCCCTGACGAAGATCGGGCGGTCTACGCAGAAGGGTTGCGGCGAGGCGGCTTCCTCGTCCAGGTCAATGATATCGATGACGCGCTCTACGAGACCGTCCACGATATTCTGGACGACGAGGGCAGCATCGACATGGATGAACGGGCGGACCTCTGGTCATTGGAGGACAGGCAACAAGGCGCATCAAATACCGGCTTTGCCGGCCAATCCTCTGGCGGCAAGGCGTCGGAAGACCTCGCCGTGTCCGAAAGCGCATTCGACGATGCGCGCCCGCTGGCAATGCGGGACACCACGCATGGAAGCGCCAAGGTGCGCGCCTATACCTTGCCCGGCAGCAGTTCCGAACCATCGGACGATGCCGATGGGAAATCCCAAGGCCAATCTCAGACCCAGTCGCAATCCCAGGGCGGATCTCACCAGAGCCAGGGCTTCCGACGCGATCACTGATAGCGCCTGACGTGGATCACGGCCCGGCGGCGATGCCGGGCCTTGATCTCATCCCGCTTGTTTATTCGAGGATATGTCCATGCAATCATCCATCAATCGCGACGGCCGCCTTCCAGACCCCGACGAACTGATCGCAGAAGGTGAGCCGCCCTTTGCCGATGCCGCCGTGGAGACTGCGCGTGAAAAAGCCGACCAGGATCTCAACGCCCTGCAGCAGGAGCTAAGGCTGCTGAAGGCCCATATCGGCGCGCTGCGCGAGGACGCCGAGGCGGCGCTGAAAGCCAAGGCCACATCGGTCGATGCAAGCGCCCATGTCCAGCTCGGCGACTATCCCTGGCTGAAGCTCGCCGCGGCTATCTGCGCAACCTTCATTGCAGCCAGACTGGTTCGGCGCCTTCCACTCGGGGTCATGCTTGCCGGATTTGCCGGTCATCTCACGGACGCGAGAACACCTGGCATCCGAAGCCGCATGAGCGCGCTACGATCGGTCTAGAGCGGTTCAGCTTTTCACGGAAGCGCAGCACCGCTCTATCCTTTTGTTTATACGCAATCCCGGACGGAAAACCGTTTCACACACTTTTCCTGGAATTGCTCTGGCCGCTGCGCACCGAATGTTCCGCTTCCGTCTGCGATGCCGATGCCAGTTCCATGGCGATGTCGACAAAGCGCTGACCGAGCGAATTGAGTTGCCGGCCTGCAATTTTCTGCAGAGCGAACTGGCGTGAGGCGATGTGTTCCTGCAGCGGAATCGCTGTCAGCACGCCCCGGCGGATCTCCTCGCGCAGGAACTCATCGGACAGTATGCTAACGCCATCCGAGCGTTCCACGATTGCCTTCAGCACGCTGAAGGGAGCTGCCTCGACAAGGTGTACCGGGAAGGGGACGCCATTTGTCGTGAACAGGGCTTCAATCTGTTTGCGGAAAGCGCCGCCGCGCGGGGGCATCACCCATGTCGAGCAGGCGAGTTCCGCGAGAGAGACGTCTTGCCGCCCCTCCAATGGATGCCCCGCCCGAACCACGATCACCGATCGGGCCGTGAAGAGCGGAATGACTTCCACTCTCTCCGGTGCCGGTCTCTGTCCGACATTGGAAATGACGAGATCGAGCTTGTGGGTCAGGAGCCGCTCCATCAACTGCTCGTCCGTGCCCTCAACTACCTCGATGGCAGCATTGCCATTTTCCTCGAGAATGCGGCCGACGACCAGCGGCACGAAACTGCCGGTCGCGAGCGGCGTTCCGCCGATGTGGAGCGGGCCTTCAACACCGCGGCCACGCGCTTCCAATTCCCGTCCGGCTATCTCCAGAATGGCTTCAATGCTTTCGGCATGGCGCACCAGTATCTTGCCAGCCTCCGTCATGATCGCACCATGTCGACCGCGGTCGACAAGCTGCATCTGCGTTACGTCCTCCAGACGCGCGACGCTGACAGAAAGTGCCGGCTGGGAAATATGAAGCGCTTCCGCCGCCTTGAGGAAGGAGCCGGCGCGGTCGATGGCGAGAAGGTAGCGAAGCAGTCGGGGATCCAAGTCCATTTGTCACCAGACCTTCGGCGTGGGTGTGTTCAGAATTCCGTCGAATAGCACGTCCGCAATGGAGGCCCTACAGCGCCGCCCAACGCCACGCATTTCCATCGGCAACTTTTCATGAGGCTGCCGAATTCATGTCTTCATGTGCTTTCTTAAAACGTTGATGAATGCTGCGACCTTGGGTTTGCGGAAGGCCGATGGCAACTGGACTGTCTGGATCGCGATCATTCTCGATGGAAAACCGGCCAGCAGCTGAACGAGCCGGCCTTGGGCAAGGTCGTCAGCCAGAAAAACGTCGGGGCAGATGAAGATACCTTTTCCCGCGCGCGCAGGTATCAGGCAGGCGGGGGGGCTATTGGAGAGGAAGGGGCCGGTGACCGACACTTGGATCTGCTTCCCTTCAATCAGGAAGGGCCAACGGTTCGGGTCAGGATTGTTGGCGTCGCGAATGCAAATGTGGCTGGACAATTCGTCCGGATGGGCCGGTGCGCCATGGCGTTCGATGTAGGATGGGGCGGCGACGACCAGAAGCCTTGCCTCTCCGAGCTTTCGTGCCACGAGGCTCGAGTCCTTCAAAGTGCCGATGCGCACGGCCAGATCGAAACCGTCTTCAGCGAGATCGACGTATTCATCGGACAATTCCAGCTCAACCGTAACCTCCGGATGGAGATCCATGAACTCGAGAATTGCGGTTGCGACGACCGTTTCGCCAAAGGTCAGAGGTGCTGCCACACGCAGCGTGCCTTTCAAGCCACTTGATGCCTCGAGGGACATGTCCAGCAGATCGAGTTCGTTCAGAACACGTCGGCATCCCTCGAGATAGATCCGACCGTCATGCGTCAACGACATGGATCGAGTGGTGCGATGAAGCAGATTCATTCTCAAGTCAGCTTCAAGTGTTGCGATGTATTTGCTGACGAGCTTACCGGAAATGCCCAGCCGCTCGCTTGCGGCGGCAAACGATCCCGCCTCGACCGCGGCGACAAAGGTTCGCATGCCGTCAATCTTATCCATACCGATTGTCTCCATTTTGGCGAAACTGAGACGCTATAATCGCCATTTTGGCGATTAATTGCCAGTGCTAAATCGGAACCCGGCAGATCCAGGAAACATAGATGGTTGCTTCCGAACTGCCGCTCTCGATCGCACGCGGCGTTCCGGCGGTGAGCAATCGGCGTGCCGTATCGCGTTCGACGAAGATACCGTCAACCCGGTCCCGACCGGTCGTCGGGCGCGAAATTCACAAGTTCTGCAGCGCAGTTCCGCGCTGCCTCATGCAAACCAGGTAAAAGGGATTTTAAAAATGAGCCCAAAGGAAATCGTGCTGAGCGCTGTCGTCGCGCTGTTCACCAATTTTGATCCGGAAGCGGCAAGCCAGCTCCTGAAGGAAAACTACATTCAGCACAATCCCGCCGTACCCACGGGCGCCGCTCCTATCCTCGGCTTTCTGCCTGCGCTCAAGCAAAGCGGCCTGACGGCGACAACTCATCGCGTCCTGGCAGAGGGGGATCTGGTGGTCCTGCATTCGACCTATGAAAATGCCCAGGCCTTTGGCGGCCAGACGATGGTCGCATTCGACGTGTTCCGTGTCGAAGACGGCAAGGTTGCCGAACATTGGGACAATCTACAGGCTGCCGTCCCCGCGTCGAAAACAGCCAGTGGCAATTCGATGACGGACGGCGCGACCGAAATCAAAGATCTCGCCAAAACCGCCGAAAACCGTACGCTGGTCGAGAACTTCGTGCATGACGTATTGCTCGGCACGGCACCGCAGAAGATCACCGACTATATTTCGACGGAAACCTATATCCAGCACAACCCGATGGTGGGCAACGGATTGGACGGCCTGGGCGCCGCGCTGAAGGCGATGGCCGAAGCCGGCCAGCCGATGGCCTACACCAAGACACATTTGATCGTTGCCGAGGGCAACTTCGTCTTCACGGCCTCGGAAGGGAAGTTCGGCGAAACACCAACTGCCTTCTTCGACCTCTTCCGCGTGGAGAGCGGCAAGATTGTCGAGCATTGGGATACGATTTCCACCATCCCGGCTCAAATGGCCCACGACAACGGAAAGTTCTGAGGAAGGCGCGAAATGAAATTCGTCCTGTCAGTCATTCTGGCGTTTCTCGTTTCCATGTCCGGTACAGCGATGGGCCAAGAGAAGCATGTCGTCGAAATCGTGACGATGAACTTGAAGGATGGCGTATCAGCCGAAGCCTTCGCGAAGGTCGACAAGGCCCTCGAAGATCAGCACGTCAGCAAGCAGCCCGGTTTCGTTTCGCGTGAGACTGCCATAAACGGCCGCCAATGGCTTGTTATCGTGCATTGGAAATCGGCTGCCGCCGCGCAGGCTTCGATGGACAGTTTTGCCGATGCACCGGCAGCATCAGAGTTCATGAGCATGATCGACGCCTCAACGATGACGATGACGCGTTACGACCTCGTTATCCGCTGAGCGGCTGCACCCGTGTGGGCTCATGCTGTTGGGTGAGCCCACACATCGATATTGCCGGCGGATGGATGTTTTGGTCGCCGACGCGGGTCGTATCGTTGGGCCATCGTATGCGCTATCTCGCGTGTACATCACGCTGATGGGGGCTGTATGAAGGGCGCCGCTCGGATTAAGACGTTCCGTTTCTCGAAATGTGGGGCTGAAATTGAACCGCCGGCATGCAACGATCCCAATCCGTCAATTGTCGCTCAAAGGCTCTAACGTTGATGAGCTTGCGGCCGCTCTTTCCAGCCTCTGCCTGCGAACCGAAGCCGTTCTGGAGAGCAGAGAAGCCGTCTCTTACAATATCCATTCCATCACGGCCGGACCAATCTCTCTCATCGCCGGCGTTTATGAAGGTGATCTGACGGTCCGGCATCGGAGTCCGACGGAGACCGATGTGATTATCCTTCCTCTCTCCGGACGCTCCGTCGTTACCATGAACGGTCAAGAGATGTTATCGGAGGGAACTCGTGGCGTCTTCGTGAACAGTTTGGCCGCAAGCGCGACGCGTTTCATCGGATCAAGAAGACACCTCGGCCTCAGGATCCCTCGCGACGAACTGATACGGCGCCTGGCGCTGCGCCTCAACATGTCAATACGCGGCCATCTCGATTTCGCGCCGGACATCGACTTGTCGACGGCCTCAGGATCCCTGTTGGTGCGGCTGTCGGCCCTTATGTACACCGGTTTGGCAGATGGAAGCCTGGTTCAATCGCCGATAGCGCTGAGCAACCTCACCGAGACAACGATCGAACTCTTGATGGAAGCCGCTCGGCATCGCTATTCGAGCGACCTGCTGTACCGCACTGCCGAGCCGCCCCTGCCGAGGAGCGTCAAGCGGGCGATCGACTATATGCGCGCGCATATCTCGGAGCCGATAACCGTGAACGACATCGCAGCCGCAAGCGGCGTCAGCCCGCGGACGTTGCAGCAGGGATTTCGCGACTTTCGTGATACGACTCCCTTTGCCTTTCTCCAGCGCCTGCGGCTGGAGGCGGCTCATCGCGAATTGATGACAGGTGGATCGGACCTGTCGGTGAAGCAAGTCGCGCTCAAGTGGGGTTTCGTCCACCGCGGTCGATTTTCCGCCGACTACAGAAAGCGCTACGGCGTGCTTCCGTCAGAAACATTGCGGAGCTCGGGGTCGAGTTCGGCCGACTGAATAGCCGCGTCCCTCGTCAGCGCCGGGGGTATCGAGGATGCCGGCGTGAGCCACATATCGCGGGAAAGGTCCGATATCCGAGACGGAATCGTACGGCCTCTCGCGGTTTAAGTTTCTGGTAAGCGCGCGCCATTCACTTATCGCTCGGAAGTGCATGCTTTGCCGATATTCGCAGACCAATTTCGCTGCGGTGAAATCCATCTTGTGTCGGCAAGCAGCGTATTTGAGCTGATGAGGTTGGAATGTCGAGATTGCCGCTAACGTTGCTACTTATGTTATTGACTATATTTCCACTGCTGGCCTTCGCGCTTATGGGTGCGTCGACCGCATTGGAATACTACCATGGGTATTCTTCTTTCGAGCAGGCGGACGTCACGCAACGCCTTGGAAGGGCTGGCGGCGTTCTGGCACAGGTCATCCCGGCAGAAGCGTTTTCTTCTGCTGACGACCGTCAGGCGCGCCGGGCCGCATCGGATGCTGCTCTTGCGGAAGTTCAGTCTGCCTACGACGCCTGGAAAGCGTCCGGTCTTGCCGATCCCGCGATCGAGCATGCCGTACAGATCATTGGCGAGAAGCGCGACAATCTTGCGAATTTCCGCAGCCGTGTCGATGCCGGAACCGCCGGCGAGACTGAAGGAGGTGTTGCCCTGCGTCCCGCTGCGGCGGCCGGTCTGGATCTGATCCGCCGCACCGGCGCGACGATCGACGATCTCGAACTGGCGCGTTTCATCAACGGCTTCCACGCCCTAATGCAATTCAGGGAGGCGGGGTTCATGGAAATCAGGCCGGGCAGGGCTTATATCAAGAATTCGACAATGGCGGTCGATCTCTTTTCGTCGCTTCTGTATTCCAAGAGCCTGCGACAGCTTTATTTCGCGCCGATGCATGAGTTTCTGCCAGCGGACCTGGTAAAACCCTACGACGATTTCGAGGCTGGCGCCGAGGGCAGGTTCATAGCGAGCGTGCGCGATCGGGTTTACGCGAACCTGCCAAACGTCTCCTTTCCCGCCGATACAGCTGATCGCTGGAATGCCGCAACTGGGCGGAGAGCCGAACTGCTGGGCCAGCTTGTCACACGCGCCAGCGCACGGCTCGACCAGACGGCCGCCAAACGCTACTCCGAACTTCGGAAATCCTTCCTGGGCTATTCCGGCTTGACACTCGCGATCATGACGATTGTCCTTTTGCTCTGCGTAACAGTCATTCGCAGGATTTCCCGCTACATTCGGTCGCTGACCGGACGCATGACGGGACTGGCGGAGGGCGATACCGCAACGGAAGTGCCGTTGACGAGCCGACGCGATGAAATCGGTGAGATGGCGCGAAGCCTGGAATTCTTCCGTGAGGCAGCGATTCAGAAGAAGAACCTCGAAGCGTCGGCAGAATCCGAGCGGGATCGCTCGGAAAAAGAAAAACTCGACATCCAGGAAAGCGCCGAGCGCGAGGCGGAAGACCGGCTTACGCGGGCGACCACGGCGCTCGCGACAGGTTTGAAGCGATTGGCGCATGGCGACCTGGTCTGTGAGCTAGAGGAGCCGTTCGCTCCGCAATTCGAAAGCCTGCGCGAGGATTTCAACGCCTCTATACGGCAACTGCGGGACGCGCTCCAGACGGTCGGGCGCTCTGTTGAAAGCGTGACCAGCGGCAGCGCCGACGTGTCCGCCGCCTCCGAAGATCTCTCGAAACGCACGGAGCAGCAGGCCGCCTCGCTTGAAGAGACTGCGGCAGCGTTGGAGGAAATCACCGCCAATGTGATGTCCACCACCAAAAGGACTTCGGAAGCCCGTGGCGCCGTTCAACGCATGCGAGATCATGCCGAGATATCCGGTCGTGTGGTGCGTGACGCGATCGGCGCCATGAACCGTATCCAGGGCTCTTCCCAACAGATCAGCCAGATCATCGGGGTCATCGACGAGATTGCCTTCCAAACCAACCTCTTGGCGCTCAATGCAGGTGTCGAGGCGGCGCGAGCGGGCGAAGCCGGGAAGGGTTTTGCGGTCGTCGCCCAGGAAGTCCGTGAACTCGCTCAACGCTCTGCCAACGCGGCGAAGGAAATCAAGAAGCTCATCGACACTTCGGCTTCGGCTGTCGGGGAGGGGGTAAAACTTGTCAGTGAAACCGGTTCGGGGCTGAGGACGATCGAGGAACTCGTGCTTGATGTCAACGTTCACATGGACGCGATAGCGATGGCGTCCCAAGAGCAGTCCTCCGGACTTCACGAGATCAATACAGCCGTCAATCACATGGATCAGACAACGCAGCAAAATGCCAGCATGGTCGCGGAGATGAGTGCAGCCGGTGCGAGTCTTGCACAGGAGAGCCGGAGTTTGGCGACGCTGTTGAAGCATTTCCGCTTCGAGACCGGGCGGAAGGACATTCGCATACAAAGAGCTGCCACAGAACTCAGAAGCGTTCGACGCCCCTTGCCTCAAACGAGCCGTGGCAATCTAGCACTCGAATCCTCAAATGAAGATTGGCAAGAGTTCTGACTCCGGCAAACTGGCATCGAATATATCAACCATGAAGACAACGGCAGGGTCGTTCCCGGCCGTTTCCTCGACGCTGTTTCACCGCGCGGAACTGCTTGAGTTCAGGATTTGTCTGATCCATCCTCACGCCCCTTGCTTGCCAAGATAACGTGCCTGCCACTTGCCCGTCCTGACGTTTTCCTCGGTTGATTTGTGCAGCATTTCAGTGAAGCGTATCGCTGCAAGCGTGCGCTCCGTATTTTGAAGCGAGGCGATCAGCCAAGTGACGTTGAGGTTGTCGATCGGCGACCAGGCGAACTGGGTCAGCGGTGAGTTGACCATCCCGCAATAGGGCATGATGGCAAAGCCGACCTTGCGCCGAATGAGGTCGTCCATAGGCGCATATTCGGTTTCTACGGCAACTTTTGCCCGGCGGCCGATACGGGCGAATTCTGCTTCGACCAGTGTTCTCAGGCCGTCGGGACGCGGCGTCAGGATCAGCGGTCGGTCCGCCACCGCATCGAGGCTGACCGGCCGATCGGGCGACAGACCGCTGTCGACAGGCCCGACCAGGTAAAGCTGCTCCTGAAGCAATGGCACGGTGTGCAGATCGGGCTCCGTCAACGGTGCAGCCAGAATGCCGATGTCGATGTCCCGGAAAAAGATCGCCTCGCGAAGCTGGACCGAATGTGCACCGCGGACGCGAAGGCGCACATGCGGGTAGGTCTCCACGAAGCTTGCCACAAGTTCGCCGGTCAATACGCGTCCCATGAAGGGCGGCGCGCCGAAGGCAAGCCGGCCTGATGGCGTGTTGGCGGCGTGCATGACTTCCTCCGGAATCCTGGCGATCTCTTCCAGAACCGCTTCCGCGCGCGTCCGGAACACTTCGCCGGCCGGCGTCAGTGTCAAGCCTCGACCCGTGCGATGAAACAGTGGCGCGCCGATCTCCTGTTCCAAGGCTGTGATCTGCCGGCTGAGCGCCGGCTGCGAGATGTCGAGCTTTTCGGCCACGCGCGACAGATTGCCGAACTCGGCGGCCTTCAGAAAATATTCCCATTTTCGAAGGTTCACAGCCTCGCCTCCGTTCGTGCCGCGATATGCATTTAAGGTTATAGCTGAACTGCCGTTCTGTCTATTGATGAAAGGCGCCGCACTTGGAATAGTCGCAATGGGTTGAGGAGCCCGTGTTCGAGGAGATCTTTATGTTCAAGCGCGCAATTCTGATCGCAACTGTCGTCATCGCCGGCGGGACCCAGTCCTGGGCCGAAACCCGGATCGCCATCGGCACGCCCCCCATCGCCGAAGTGGAAGCCGCCTTCGTGGCCAAGGATGAGGGCCTGTTTGAAAAGAATGGCCTCAACGTCGAGTTCCTGCCGACCGGCTCCAACCAGACGCTGGTGGCATCGCTGGTCGCCGGCTCGCACCAGATCGTCGCCGTTTCGCCCACCGTGCTGTTGCAGGCGGTCGACAGCGGGATCGACCTCGTGGTCGTTGCCAATTGCGGCGTGACCGCAGCGCGCACGGCCAGGAATGTCGGTCTTGCGGTGCGCGAGGGTGTCGAGATCGCCAAGCCGGAGGACCTGGTGGGCAAGAAGATCGGTACGCCAAGCATCGGCGGCACCCTGGATATCCTGTTCCGCCAATGGCTCAAGCAGAAGAACGTGTCGGAGAAGAACATCACCTTCATCGAGGTGCCGATCCCGAACACCGCTGACGTCCTCAAGGGCGGCACCATCGATGCAATCATCGCCGGACAGCCTTCACTCGGTCGCGCCGTCAGCCAGTCGAATGGCAAGGTGGCGTTCAATTTCATGGCGGACCTTCCCGAAAGCCTGCCTTATACGACCTTCGTGGCGACCCGCGATTGGGCCAAGGACAATGCCGAGACCATCAAGTCGTTCCGCGCCGCCTTCGCTCAGGCGACAGACCTGGTGGCCGCCAATCAGACCAGAACCCGCGAGATCGTCTCGAAATACACCAAGCTGCCCATTGAGGTTCTGAACAAGATCGAACTGCCGGAATGCAAGACCGTGCCGACCACGGCCGCGCTCGACTATTTCGACAAGGCGATGCGGGAAGGCGGCATGCTGACCGGCGAGATCGATACCGCTGGCCTGATCGCTCCCTGAGCCCCCTTCGTCAATATCCACAGGTGACATCATGGCCCAGATGACCGGCGCGGAAGCGCTGACCCTTTTGCTTGTTCGGGAAGCGGTTCCCTTTGTCTTCGGCGTCGCCGGCGGCAAGCTGAACCCGCTGTTGCATGCAATTTCGCGCGAACCGTCGATCCGTTATCTCGGTGTGCGCCATGAGGCATCTGGCCCCCTGATGGGGGCGGCGATTGCCGCAGCGAGCGGACGGATCTGCGTGGCGCTCGGTGAAATGGGACCGGGCTCGTCCAATCTGGTCGGCGGCCTCGGCACCGCCTTCAACAACAACTTGCCACTCGTGCTCGTCACCTCAAACAATCACCATGCGTGCGCCTATCCCCACCGCGGCATGTTCATGGATCTCGACACGCATGCGCTCCTGAAGCCGCTGACCAAATGGAGCGCGGTGGTGCATGACGGGCGACGGCTGCCCGATCTCGTCCGCGACGCCTTCCGCCAAGCGCTGACCGGGCGGCGCGGCCCGGTTCATCTCGATGTGCCGCAGGACGTATTTACGACCAAGTTCGATTTCGACGACGCGGCGCTTTCGCTGCCGCCATCGGCCTATCGCACCGTCGAAGGCCCGAGAGCCTCCGCTGCCCAGATCGCCCGCGCCGCCGACATGCTGGCGCAGGCGGAGCGCCCGGTGCTGGTTGCCGGCGGCGGCGTCGTGTCCGCGGAAGGGGGCGCGCTGTTCCGCAATCTTCTGGAGGTTCTGAAGGCCCCGGCGCTCGCCACGCAGATGGGCATCGGCACGGTTCCTTCGGATTCGCCGTTCTTCATCGGCCATGGCGGCATCATTGGCGGCGACGCGGTTTCTTCGGCCCTTGCCGAAGCTGATGTCATACTGGCCGTCGGATGCCGGTTTTCCTCCTGGCTCTGGAACGAAACCGGTGCCCTTGCAGGCGGCGGTGCCGACCTCATCAATATCAACATCGATCCGATGAGCCTTGGCGCGAATGCCCGCCATGCCCTCGGCATATGGGCGGATGCCGCCAGCGCGCTTGCCGATCTGCTTGATGCCCTGAGGAGCCGGCAGATACCGGATCGGTCGCGGTGGCTGGCGCGCATGCGCGATATCTACGCCAGCTATCGCGGCAAGCTCGAACGCATGAACGAGGACAATGGCCCGGTCATGCATCCCGCCCGTCTCGGCACCGCGCTCGGCAAGCTTCTACCCGCCGATGCGCTGATCGCCTACGACGGTGGCCACACCTCCTTCTGGAGCAATGATCTCACCCCGGCAACCATCGAACGCACCCGTTTCCACGAGCCCGGCATGTGCCAGCTCGGCTTCGGCACGCCCTATGCGGTGGCGCTCAAGCTACTTCATCCAGACAGGCCGGTCTTCAACATCTGCGGCGACGGCGCCTTCGGCTTCACGCTTTCCGAGCTCGACACCGCCCGGCGCTACGGTCTGCCGATCATCAACATCATCCACAACAATGCCTCCTGGGGCGTCATCAAGATGGGCCAGAGAAAGACCTACGACTTCTCGTTCGGTACGGATCTTGACGGTGTGGACTATGCCGACGTCGCACGCGGTTTCGGTTGCCATGGAGAGCGGGTGACAACGGTGGAAGAGATCGGGCCGGCTCTCGAGCGGGCTATCGCCTCCGGCCTCCCGGCGGTGATAGATTGCCACGTCCGTTTCGAGGCGCATCCCAGCATGCCTTACTTCGCGAAGATGAATGCCTATGGATTCCCGCAGGGGGCAGGCGGCCCGCATGCCGCTCTTGTGAAGGGAGTTTGATGTGGTTGTGACGCAATTTTCCACCCGCCGACCCCATGGTGAAAGCAATGCGCCGGCCTCCGGCGAG
Organism: Rhizobium anhuiense bv. trifolii; assembly: GCF_024346605.1. Classification (NCBI taxonomy): domain Bacteria; kingdom Pseudomonadati; phylum Pseudomonadota; class Alphaproteobacteria; order Hyphomicrobiales; family Rhizobiaceae; genus Rhizobium; species Rhizobium anhuiense. The sequence continues at coordinate 2,530,894 of NZ_CP098803.1, read as the reverse complement.
ACGCGGATTCGCATCCGCGACGTGACGCTCTCCTATGGCCCGCTCCAGATCATCGGCGGCATCAGCCTCGATGTCGCGGCCGGTGAGACCGTCTGCGTCATCGGCCCATCCGGCTGCGGCAAGACCACGCTGCTGCGCATGCTGGCCGGTCTGGCAAAACCGACCTCCGGCAGCGTCGAACTCGATGGCGCGGGGCTTGGCGGACCGAACCGCTCCGTGGCGATCGTCTTTCAGGACTACGGAAAGGCTCTGCTGCCCTGGCGGACGGCAGCAGGCAACGTATCGCTGGCGCTGGAAGCACGCGGCTGCCGCCCCGCCGACCGGCCTGGGATCATCCGAGATCTCCTCGAGAAGATCGGCCTCGGCGCTCACGCCGACAAATATCCGGGTGAAATGTCCGGGGGCATGCAGCAGCGCCTGCAGATCGCCCGCTGTCTGGCGCAGGAGCCGAAGGTGCTCCTGATGGACGAGCCCTTCGGCGCCCTTGATGCCATGACGCGGCAGGCGCTTCAGGACGAGGTTCTCGGACTGGTTGCCGCAACCGGGGCCACCATGGTTTTCGTCACGCATGATCTCGAGGAAGCGATCTATCTTGGCGACCGGATCGTCTGCCTGCAGCCGAATCCCGGCCGCGTCGGGCGGATCGTCGACGTGTCGCTGTCGCGGCCACGCGACCAGCTTCTGACCCGCGAGGATCCGGAATTTCTGCGTCTGCGCCGTGAGCTCTACGATCTCATCAAGGATGATCACCAATGACCGCGCAGCGCCTGCTGAGCACTGGCTGGCGCGCGGCTCTGCTGCCGGTCGCCCTCATCGGCCTGGCGCAGCTTGCCGCGACCGCGACTGCGCTGGAAAGCGACAGCCTGGCGAGCCCGTTCGATATTGCCAAGGCCTTCTTCTCCGTCGTCGCAGACGGTTCGCTGCTGCGGGCGACGGCGGATACGCTGAAAGCGGCTGCCGCCGGGTGCCTTCTCGGTGTCGGGGCAGGATCGCTTCTCGGCATCGTGCTCGGCCTTTCCCGCATTGCAGACGATGCACTCGATCTGACGATCGAGCTGCTGCGGCCGATCCCCGTGGTGGCGCTCATCCCGGTCGTGATGATGTTGCTCGGCTTCGGGGCGGAAATGGAGATCGTCATCATCGCGCTCGGCATGCTGTGGCCCTCGGTCCTGCTGGCACGCGCCGCCGTCAAGGAGGTGGAGCCGCGCCTGATAGAGGTATCCAGCGTACTTCAACTCGGCTTTGCCGCCCGGCTCGGCAAGATCGTTCTGCCGGCCATCCTGCCACAGCTCTTCATGTCGCTGAAACTTGCCGCCGGCTATGCGCTTGTGGTCGCAGTGACGGTGGAGATCACGGCCAATCCGCTCGGCCTCGGCTATGGTATCATGATGGCGCAGCAGGCCCTGAGGCCGGCTGAAATGTTTGCCTATCTGATCTGGATCGGCGCGATCGGCTGGCTCATCAGCCTGCTTCTCAACGCGGCGCAACGGGCCTTCTTTCCGGCCTTCGTCAAGGGAGAGGGGCGATGAGGCATTTTTCCCTGCGACGGCTTTTGCTCGGCACTGGGGCGCTGGTACTCTTCGTTCTTGCGTGGAAGCTGGTGACCGATGCCAAAATTGTCTCGCCGATCTTCTTCCCCGGCCCGGAGCGAACCTATGCCGCGCTGGTGAAGGGGCTCTTCGGCGGCGCCCTTCTCACGCAGACGCTGGAGACGATCCAGCGCATGCTACTCGGCTGGCTGCTTGCTTCGTTCGTCGGCGTCTTTCTCGGCGCGCTTATCGGCGTGTCGAAACAGGCTCGCGCATTCATCGCTCCGACGCTCGAACTGCTTCGGCCGCTTCCCGCTTCGGCCATGATTCCGATCGCAATCGCCTTTCTCGGTTTCTCCGATCACATGGTCCTCGTCGTCATCGCCTTCGGTGCTCTCTGGCCGATGCTGCTCGCCACGATGCACGGCTTCGCCGCCATGGAGCCGCGGCTCTATGAGGTCAGTCAGGTGCTTGGCCTCAGTCGTTCAGAGGTGATCTGGAAGTTGGCACTGCCGAGCGCCATGCCGATGATCCTCGCAAGCCTGCGGCTCGGCCTGACCATCTCACTCATTCTGGCCGTCGTCGGCGAAATGCTTGCAAGCCGCGAAGGGCTCGGCCAGAGCATTCTGGCGGCCAGCCGAAGTTTCCGTTCCCCCGATCTTTTCGCCGGCATCGTCATTCTGGGGGCAATTGGCCTCGCCGGAAGCCGGTTGCTATCGGTTGCGGAAAAACGCCTCCTGCGCTGGCAGGCCGCCAGCCGCTGATTTTTGTCTTTTGAATAGATGGATCTTGTCATGTTCAAACTTTCCGATGCCTCAACCATCATCGACACCGCCCTTGCGGAAGGACGGACCCGTGGTCTCGCGCCTCTGGCTGTCGCCGTCCTCGACGCCGGTGGCCATCTGGTCGCGTATAAACGCGAGGACGGGGCCGGCATCGTTCGTTTCGACATCGCCTTCGGAAAAGCCTGGGGCTCGCTCGGCATGGGATTCGGGTCGCGCGAATTGACGGAACGCGCCGGCAAGAACCCAACATTCGTCACGGTTCTATCGGCCGTCAGTGGTGGGCGCATGGTGCCTTCTCCGGGCGGTGTCTTGATCGCCAATGGACAAGGGCACATCATCGGCGCGGTCGGAATTTCCGGCGATCTCGGAGACAATGACGAGCTTTGCGCCATTGCCGGCATCGAGAAGGCCGGGTTCCGGCCTATCGCAAAACTTGCAGATTGATTTCTGGAAGAATTCGCCTGTTCATTTAAAGGGAAGCCTCCTGCAGACCGCAAGCTGCATCGACGGGGCTTTGTCCTGCGAACGGAATTTCACCGATTAGAGCCTTCACCAGCGCCTGCTGCACCGGCGGCACGGCGGCATAGCCGTTCACGAAGGTTCTGCATTCCGGCATGTGATACAGCAGGAACGGCGTGCCGAGCGAGATGTAGACTGTGGGAAGATAGTCCCACAGTCTTTGCATCGAAAGCGGGAACAAGCCGTGCAGGTCCTCCCAGCGCGGCCCCAGGTTTTCCTTGGCGGACACACCTTCCTCGGCCATCAGATACATGCCGATATCGTGGGCGGCCGGATCGATAGCATCGCCCCGGCGATAGAGCGTGACGTCAAAACCCCGTTCGCGCAGCATATCGGCCACGCGCAGTTGCGGCAGTGGGCCGGAAGGGCTCATCCGGCTTTCCAGTTGCGCCAGCAGGATACGTTTGTGCCGGCTCGGATCAAGCGGCAGCAGAGCCTGCTGGTCCTTGACCAGCGTGATCCCGGCCTCCGCGGCCGATTTCGACCATGCGGCATGCTCGGCGCCGCCGAGCAGCCGCGGGCGATCTTCCGCCTCCGGGGGATGGCCGCCGGTCTCGTGGAGCTTCATCGATGCTTTGAGCGCAAGCACACGCAAGACCGCTTCATCGACACGCTCCTGCTTGAGAAGACCGTTCTGAAGGCCTTCCCTGATATAGCCGAGATCCTTGTCGAGATCAGCCGGGAACAGCAGGATATCGCAGCCCGAGGCGATGCAGAGCGGCACGAGTTCCCGCCGCGCGCCGCGCGCATTGAAGCCGACCATGCCGGAGGCATCGGAAACGACCAGGCCATTGAAGCCCAGCTCTTCTCTGAGAAGGGTGGTGGTGAGGTCGAAGTTGAGCGACGCAGGCATATGGGCGGGGCTCAGGGCCGACGATCCCAGCTCGGCCGTGTAGGCGGGAAGGGTGATGTGGCCTGCCATGACGACCTGCACCCCCTTCGCAAAGGCGTCGGCATAGATTTTGCCAAACGTCCGGCGCCACTCTTCCATCGGCATCGTATTGTGGGTGGTGGCGAAATGCTGGTCCCTGTCGTCGATGCCGTCACCCGGCCAATGCTTGATCGAGCTTGCGAAACCCGCCGAGCGGGCGCCTTGCTGATAGGCCGTCGTCATTGCCATGACTGTCGAGACATCCGCGCCGAATGACCGGGTGTTGACCACGTTCGAACGGAAATTGACCGCAAGATCGGCAACCGGCGTCCAGGAGATATTGAAGCCGAGAAAACCGCCCTCGCGCGCCGCAACGACACCCATGCGCCGCGCATGCTCGGCGTCTCCCGTCGCAGCGATGGCCATCTGGTTGAGGTAGGGCGTTCCGGCCGCAACGCTGCTCTTCTCCGAGAACTCGATGTCGCAGCTCATCAGGAGCGGTATCGCCGTCTGCGACTGAAGGAATTGCGCGCTGTCGCGCAATTCCTGCTCGGAACGGGAGGGCATGCGATGAATGCCGCCGACATGGCGCTGCAGCGGGGCCGAGAGATTTTCCGGCGAGAGGTCGCGGCAAAGAGGCAGCATGATCTGCCCGAGCTTTTGGTCCAGCGACAGGCTGTCGAAAGTGGATCTCACCCACGCAAGAGCCGTGTCATCGAGATGGAAGGGATGTCCTGCAAGCTTTTCAAGGATGGTCTCGGTCATCAAACCCGCTTTCCGCTGTCTGCGTCAAATATGTGAAGGCGATCCTCGGACAGGCCGAGCCACGCCTTGTCGCCGGGTTTTATGCTGACGGAGGCTGATGTCTTGGCGCAGATGCCAATGCTGCCGCGTTTGCACCAGACGAGCTTTTCGGCTCCCATCGGCTCGACGACGTCGACCTCGACCGCCACGCCCGATGCGGCCTCTTCTGCATGGAGCACGACGTCTTCGGGGCGGATGCCGACGATCACCTTTCGGCCGTTGGCCAGCGGCGCTTGCAGCGCGGACGTGATGCGCACCGCCTTGCCGTCGATGATCACATCGCCGCCTTCAACGGCGGCGTCGAGGAAATTCATGGCGGGCGAGCCGACGAAACGGGCGACGAAGGTGTTCGCCGGCTTGTTGTAGATCTCGTCTGGCGTGCCCTGCTGCTGGATGATCCGGTCCTTCATGACGACGATGCGGTCGGCAAGCGTCATCGCCTCGATCTGGTCGTGGGTCACATAGATCATCGTCGACTTGAGCCGCTGATGAAGACGCTTGATCTCGACGCGTAGGTCTGAGCGCAATTGGGCGTCGAGGTTGGAGAGCGGTTCGTCGAAGAGAAACACGCCCGCGTCGCGCACGACGGCGCGGCCGATCGCCACGCGCTGCCGCTGGCCGCCGGAAAGTTCCGACGGTTTGCGGTCCAGCAAGGGTTCGATCTGCAGCATCCTTGCCGCATTGGCGACGCGCTTTTCGATTTCCGGCTTGGCGGTCCCGGCGACTTTCAGGCCGAAACTCAGATTTCCCCGCACGCTCATCCGAGGATAGAGCGCGTAAGACTGGAAAACCATCGCGATCCCGCGGTTCTTCGGCTCGACATTGGTCATGTCGTGACTGCCGATCAGGATCTGCCCTTCGGCAACGTCCTGGAGCCCGGCGATCGCATTCAGAAGCGTGGACTTGCCGCAGCCGGAAGGCCCGAGCAGGACGATGAATTCCGACGGCGGAATGTCGAGATCTATGCCTTTGAGGACCTCGACCTGCCCGTAGCGGATGCCGAGATTTCGCAGTTGAACGCCTGTCATGATTAGCCTTTCACGGCACCGGAGGCCACGCCGCGGACAAACCAACGGCCCGAGGTGAAGTAAACGAGAAGCGGGATGATCGAGGTGAGCAGCGTTGCCGCCATCTCCACATTGTATTCCCGCTCGCCATAGGTGGAGTGCACGATATTGTTGAGCTGGACGGTCATCGGCGCATAGTTGATGCCGCCGAAGACGAGGCCGACGATGTAGTCGTTCCAGATGAAGGTGACCTGCAGGATGCCGGCGACGGCGATCATCGGAACCGACATCGGCAACAGGATGGAGAAGAAGAAGCGCCAGTAGCCGGCACCGTCGACACGAGCGGCCTTAAAGAGATCGATCGGGATCGTTGCGAAATAATTGCGGAACAGCAGCGTCACGACGGGCAGAGCGAATACGACATGCACCGCGATCACGCCGGCCAGTGAATTGAACAGGCCGATGGTGGAAGTGATGCGCACGAGCGGATAGATCAGCACCTGATAGGGAAAGAAGCCGCCGATCAGCAGCACGGTGAAAAGCACGTTGGCAAAGCGCACCCGCCAGAAGCTCAGCGCATAACCGGTGACCGCGCCGGCTGCGATGGCAAGGGCGACGCTCGGAATGGTGATCAGCACGGAATTCACGAAGCCGACTTTGAGACCCTCGCAACGCAGTCCCGTACAGGCAGAATTCCAGGCCTTGGACCAATATTCGAAGGTCAGCGCATGGGGCAGGGACAGCAGCGTACCCGTCCGGATCTCCTCCATCGACTTGAAGGCCGTCACGATCATCACGTAGAGCGGGATCAGCACCACGATCGCGATTGCGATCAGCAAAACGTAGGTCAACGCGCGCGACAGCGGGGCGGCATAGGCATTGCGGTGTACGGGAGCGCGGCCGTTTTCAGTGGTCATTCGACAGCTCCCTTGCGACGGTTCTTGAGATAGAGAAGCGGCACGGAGACCAGCAGGACGAGAAGCAGCAGCGTGGTGGCCGCGGCGGATGCAAGGCCCACCTGCTGGCGTTCGAACATGTGATCGATGATGAACTTGGCCGGCACATCGGTTGCAATGCCCGGTCCGCCGCCGGTCATGGCAACCACGACGTCGAAGAGGCGCACGACCGTCAGACACATCAGGACCAGCGCAGTCGTGATGCTCGCGCCGATACTCGGGACGATGATATAGAGATGCGCCTTCCAGGCGGGGATGCCCTCGATGCGGATCGCCTTCCACAGATCGTCGTCGACGCCGCGTAGCCCGGCGAGGAGAACGACCATGACCAGGCCGGACGAGTGCCAGACGGCTGCGAAGATGATCGTAAAGATCGCCGTATCCGCATTGACGATCCAGTCGAAGGAGGCATTCTCGAAGCCGAGCTTGCGAGCAACGTCGGCAATGCCGTAATTCGGATCGAATAGCCAGCGCCATACCAAGCCGGTGACGATGAAGGACATGGCGAAGGGATAGAGGTAGATCGTCCGCAGCGCGTTCTCACCGCGGACGCCGCGGTTGATCATGGCGGCGAGCGAATAGCCGATGAACAGCGTGACCGGGATGAAAATCACAGCGAACAGGGCCATATTGGTAAGCGAGACATGCCACCGGGCGTTGGAGAACAGGTTTATGTACTGGGTGAAACCGGCAAACCTGTAATTGGGCAGCATGGAGGACCGGGTGAAGGATATGCCCGCCGCCCATAGAACGCCTCCGACATAGACCGACAAAACGACGAATGCGACGGGAACAAGTGTCAGGGTCGCTTGAAGGCGACTGTTTGAAGGCGACGTTGCGAACACGGCTGGGGACTCCGAATATCTCAGTCGTTCGGGGGAGGCGACGGAATACGCTCCCCCCGAAGCGGTTGCGTCAGCTCGCGGAGAGCCCGTTCGCATAGGCCTCGATGAACTGGTCGGCAGTCAGGCCGCCCTTGCTCCAGAAGCGGGTGATCGCATCCTCAACGGCACCGACAACGGCCGGCGGGAACATCATCTGGTCGCCCGCCGTTGCGAGCTTGGCGTCGCTGAAATAATGCGACGCTTGCGCAATACAGCTGTTGAGCTTGGACGTATCGGCGCCCTTCAGGATAGGGATCGTACCGTTGGCAACCGCAAAGGCGGTCTGTGTCGGAATATCCGTGAAGGTCTTGAGGAGCAGATCCTGCGCCTTGCCCATCGCATCATCCGCGGGTTCGGGGAACAGGAACACGTCACCCGAGATGATCATGCCCTGATCGGCGCCGATGATTGCACATTCATAGTCGCTGCCGGCCGATTTCCCGGCAGCAGCAAAGGCTCCGTTCAACCATGTGCCGCCCTGGGTCATAAGCGCCTTGCCTGAGATGACGAGGTTGGTCGAATCCGGCCAGGAGCGCCCCGGCGAGCCGGCATCGGCATAGTCCTTGAGCTTTTCGAACACTTTGACGGCGGCCTTGAACTTGTCGCCCCGCACCGCTGCCGCATCCCTCTTGTAGATAACCGCATCATAGGTTTCGCGCCCTGCAACGCCGAGCACGACGGCATTGAACATCAGCCGCTCCCAGCGCGGCTCCCCGGAGGGCGCGAAAGGAATGAGGCCAGCCGCCTTGGCCTTGTCGAGCGCAGCAAATACCTCGTCCCAGGTCTTGGGCGTCGACACGCCTATTTTGTCGAGGATCGGCTTGTTGAACCAGAACCAGTTGGCGCCGTTGCCGGAGATCGGAAGCGCCCAGATCTTGCCGTCGACCGTGCCCGAATTCAGCAGGGCTTGCGGCATTTTTTCCTGCCAGTTGTCGGCCGTGGCGGTCTCCGTCAGATCACGAAGCAGTTCGTTTTCCTGGAGTTCGATAAACTGGGCACCGGTATTGAACAGCATGGCGGCGGGTGGGTTGCCGCCGACCACCCGGTTGACGGCCGTCGCGCGGGCGTTCGGTCCGCCTGATATGGCATTGTCGACCCAGCTTCCCCCAAGCTCGGTGAACTTCTGGGCCAGAATCTTGACGCCGGCCGACTCGGCGGCGGAGGTCCACTGATGAATTACCTCAGCCTTGATTTCATCTGCATTCGCAGAGGCTGCGAAGCAAAGCGCGACTGCAGTGGTCGCAGTAAAAAGCAATTTGGAAATCACTGTCTTCTCCTCCTGAATTCCGCGGCGGATTATTCAGGAGCGCATTATCATTCGTCCAATAATGGATTTAGCAAATACCATAATCAGAAATTATAGATCTTTTCGACACTCAGACAGCGTTCATAGTTTCTCAAACTCAACCGTCAGGTGGACGCCGCAGCGTCCGGGGGTTCGCTTTCGAGGTCGGCCCTGATGAAATCGGCGGTCTGTTCGTAGTGCTGCTGCAGCAAGCGTACAGCCTCGTCGCTATTGCGATCGAGCACGGCTTTCAGAATATCCGCATGCTCCTGCGCTACGTTGCGCACGCGAAACGCCTTGCGGCTGGAAAGTGAGCGATAACGGTGAAGCCGGTCGGCAAGCTGTTCGCAGAAGCCGATCAACGGTCGCGAGCCGCAGCCGCCGATGAGCTGCGCGTGGAAGGCGCGATGCAGCCGCTCCCATTCCGGATTGCTCTCGAACCGCTCCGGGTTCAATGAGCGAGGTGCGCGCTCCAGCCTGTGGTGCGCAACGAGAAGGGCTTCCTCCCATGCCGGTGTGCTGTTTGCGAGCGACTCCCGCAAAGCCAGACTTTCCACCCAGCAGCGGGTTTTGGTCAGCTCCCCCAATTCCCCCAAGCTGATCGGTTTCACGAAGAAGCCACGCTGCTCCTTACCGATGACCAGATCCTCGGTGGTCAGGCGGTTCAATGCCTCCCGCAAAGGCGTTTGCCCCGCTTCGTATTGCTCCATCAGGAAACGCAGTTGCAGCTTGCGTCCGGGTTCCAAGCGCGCGGACAGGATGTCGGCCTTCAGCCGTTCGTAAATGCTGGTTGCCAGTGTTGCGGGGCTCTCCGCCCCCCTATTCAGCGCATCTGCGTCCATATCGAGTCCATTGTTCAAATCTGTTTTCATATACACGACCACATGCAATTCGTAAAATTTATAAATTTTTACTTTACACGAGCGTTTATGGATATTATTCGAAAGCCAGCACAGGAGGACAGCGTGAGCGTAGGCAAGCAAAGCGCAGGGCGGTTCGACAGCGGTTGCGGCTGCTGTGGCATCGACATTCACTGCCATGTCGTGCCGGCACGTTTTCCGCTGCCGGCTAGTGGCGCGCCGGTGCGCGGCTTTCCTTCTATGGTCGCCTCGGACGATTGCCATGCCACCGTCGTCATCGACGAGAAGCCCTATCGCACGGTCAGCGACGCCTGCTGGGTCGCCGAGCGGCGTCTCGAAGACATGGACCATTGCGGCATAAGGCTTCAGGCATTTTCGCCAATGCCGGAACTTTTCGGCTATTGGATCGAAACCAACGCGGCGAACGACCTCGTCCGTCACGTCAACGACGCGATTGCAGCACTCGTTGCGGAAGGAGAGGAGCGTTTCGTCGGGCTGGCCGGCGTTCCTCTGCAGGATATCGACCTTGCGATCGCCGAGCTTCGCCGCACGGTCGGCACCCTCGGCTTTCGCGGCGTCGAGATCGGCAGCAATATAAATGGCGTTCCGGTCGGCGATCCCAGGTTCCATCCGTTCTTTGCGGAAGCAGAGAAGCTTGGAGCGGCCGTCTTCGTCCATGCGGTGCGACCGGCCGGCATGGACCGGCTCGTCGGGCCGGCGCCGCTTCAGCAGGTGCTCGGCTATCCCACGGATGTGGGGCTGGCAGCGGCCTCGGTGATCACCGGCGGGCTGCTGTTGAAATTCCCGAAGCTGCGGATCGCCTTCAGCCACGGCGGTGGCACGCTCGCCTCGCTTCTGCCGAGGCTGGAGCAGGGCTATGCGGCTTTCCCGGCTCTGAAGGAAACGATGGCTGAACCGCCCTCGGCACAGGCCCGCCGGCTCTACGTCGACTCTCTCGTCTTCGATACGGACACGCTGCGCCGCCTGGTTTCAGTTTTCGGAGAGGAACGCGTGTTGCTCGGCACGGACTACCCCTTCAATTTTCGCGACCAGCAGCCCGTTGCGCGCATCGAGGCCGCTTTCGCCGATACAGGACTGCGCGAACGGCTGTCCTTCAGGAACGCGCAGGCCTTCCTTGCCCTGGATGAGGTTTGATCAGATGTCCGACTTTCCCGTCACCGCCCTGCGCAGCGTCGAACTCGGCACGCCCGACCTGGCTGCATCCGTCGATTTTTATAGCCGGGTCTGGGGACTGGACGTGGTCGCCGAAGCCGGCGGCAAGGTTTTCCTCGCCGCGACCGGCGACGATTTCCATGTGCTGGAACTGAAGCCGAGCGACCGCTCGGAACTGCGCAAGATCACATTCCGCGCCCATTCCGCCGAAGATCTGAAGTCGCTTTTTGCAAAGGCCGTTGCGGCGGGATGCGTCACGATGCGTGAGCCGGGACCTGCCGACGCACCGTCCGGCGGGGAGCGCTTCGTCGTTCGGGAGCCGCAGGGTTCGGTGCTGGAATTCGTCTATGGCGACGACAGGAAGTCGGGCACAGTCGTCGCCAACCGGCCGGAACGCCTCGCGCACGTCAATATCAACAGCGTTGACATCGAGGCCCTTTCGGATTTCTACCGCGATGTCCTGGGCTTCCGCCTGACCGACCGGTCGAAGCTGATGGCCTTCCTGCGCTGCAATGACGATCACCACGCCGTCGTGCTGGCGGAAGCGCCGGGGAACGGCCTGAACCATATCGCCTTTCTGATGCCCGATCTAGAATCGGTCATGCGCGGCTCCGGCCGGGTGGTCGATCACGGTTACCCGATCGGCTGGGGCGTCGGCCGCCACGGGCCAGGCGACAATGTCTTTGCTTACTTCGTCGATCCGCAGGGCGTCGTGGTCGAATACACCGCTGAGGTTCTGGAGGTGGACGATGATTATCGCGTGCGGGGTCCGGACGAATGGGTCTGGCCGCCGGGCCGCACCGATCATTGGGGCATCGCCGCCCCCAAGAGCGACGCCTGCAAGAAGGCACAGATTTCCATCGGATTTTCCGGCGCCTGACGCGGCCATCATCATAGCAGAGGCATTCCGTTGAATAGCGAGAACAACATTTCCCATCGTTATGACGTGCTGGTGGTCGGCTTCGGCCCGGCCGGCGCCGTGGCTGCCGGCATGCTGGGCGCGCGCGGTCATTCCACTCTTATCGTCGACCGGCTGACTGACATCTATGACAAGCCCCGCGCCATTGCCATCGACCACGAGATCCTGCGCCATTTCGACAATATGGGCATCGCCGACGACGTACTGCCCCATATCGCGCCCTTCACCGCTTCCCAGCACTTCGGCGCACAGGGGCAACTCATTCGCCGCATCGACATGGTGCCCGCGCCCTATCCGCTCGGCTACACGCCAAGCATGGTGTTCACCCAGCCTCCGGTCGAGGCCGTGCTCAGGCGGCATGCCGAAAGCTTCGATTGCGTCACGGTCGAACTCGGAACCGAGATGACCGATCTCGATCCGCAGGCCGATCAGGTCGTTGCAACGCTGAGGGACGCCTCCGGCAAGTCCCGGACGGTCGCGGCAAAATACCTGGTCGGTTGCGACGGCGCTTCGAGCCGGGTTCGCGAACTGTCCGGCATGACGCTCGAGGATCTTACCTTCGACGAGCCCTGGCTGGTGGTGGACGTGCAAGTGCATGATGCCGCACTCACCAAGCTGCCGCAGACCTCGGCGCAATTCTGCGATCCCTCGCGGCCGACCAGCTATATCATGGGGCCGAAGAACCATCGCCGTTGGGAAATCATGCTGCTGCCCGGCGAAAATCCGCGCGAAATGGAAAGATCCGAAAACGTCTGGCGGTTGCTGTCGCCCTGGCTCACGTCGGAAGAGGGCGAGCTCTGGCGCGCCGCCGCCTATCGCTTCCATGCGCTGGTTGCCGATGAATGGCGCCGCGGCAGGGTGTTGATCGCCGGCGATGCCGCCCACCAGCAGCCGCCGTTCATCGGCCAGGGCATGTGCCAGGGCTTGCGCGACGTTTCCAATCTCGTCTGGCGGCTCGATCGCGTGCTGAAGGGACAATCCTCGGAGGCGCTGCTCGATACCTATACGGTCGAGCGCAAGCGCCACGTGCAGACCCTGACCGGCAAGATCAAGGCGATTGGCCAGATGATCTGCGAACGCGATCCGGCGGCAGCGGCCGCGCGCGATGCCCGCATTCTCGCCGAGGGCGGCGGCAAGCCGCCGACCATCACCCGCCAGGAAATCGTTCCGCCGATCGAAGAAGGTCTGCTTGCCGCGGCGGGAACGCCGGCGCGGGGGCTGCTCTTTCCGCAGCCTGCCATCGTCGAAGGCGCTTCGACGCGCCTGCTGGATCGTTTCACCGGCCCGGAGTGGCGGCTCATTCTCGACGGCCGCCGGATCGGGGCCGGGGAGGGAGAAGCATTTGCCGGGGAGATCGATGGGATCGTGATCAAGACCGTCGTCCCTGAAGGTGCGGAGACAGTCGATCCCTCGGCCCTTCGCGAGAAGGATGGCGTGCTTTCCGCCTGGTTCGACCGGCATGGCGCAATCGCCGCACTGGTGCGTCCTGACCACTATGTTTTCGGCGCTGCCCAGAACGTTCAGGCGCTTCGCCAGCAGATCGCGGATTTGCATGCTCGCCTCGCCTGAAGAGCAGGGCCTGTCACACATTGAAGTTCAATCGGTTTCTGGGAGGAAGATATGACCGAACCAACCACTGTTACCTCAGGCAAATGGCGCCCCTTTGCCGTTCTTGCCCTTCTCTTTCTGTTCCAGACGCTGAACTTTTTCGACAAGCTCGTCTTCGGGCTGTCGGCGGTGCCGATGATGAAGGAGCTTGGGATTTCGCCACAGCAGTTCGGGCTGATCGGCAGCAGCTTCTTTTTGCTGTTTTCGATCTCCGGCGTCCTCGTCGGCCTTTTCGTGATCGGCCGCATGCCGGTCAAGTGGATCCTCGTCATTCTGGCGGCGATCTGGTCGATCGCCCAGATCCCGATCTATTTCACCAGTTCGGTGACGGTCCTGATCGCCTGCCGCATCCTGCTCGGCCTTGGCGAGGGACCCGGCCTGCCGACGGCATTGCATGCCTGCCATAACTGGTTCAGTCCGGAAAAGCGCAGTGTGCCGAGCGCCGTCGTGCTGCAGGGCATCAGCGTCGGCCTGCTCGCCGGCGGTCCGATCCTCACTTATATCATCGTCAGCCACGGCTGGCGTTCGGGCTTTCTGTTCTGCGGCCTGATCGGCATTGTCTGGATCGTGGCCTGGCTGTTCATCGGCGGCGAGGGGCCGCATGCGGGCACGGAGAATGAAAAAGTTCGCGCCACTGTCGGAGATTCGCCGGTTCCGGCCCGCAAGCTCTGGCTCGATCCGACCGTGATCGGCGTCATCATCATGTCCACCATGTCCTACTGGATCGTCGGCATGTCGGCCACCTGGCTGCCACCTTTCCTGCAGCAAGGCCTCGGCTATTCGCAGACTGAGACCGGTTCAGTCATCTCGGCCGTCTACATCTTCCAGTCTCCGTTGCTGCTCGTCGGTTCATGGATCGCGCAGCGGATGCTGCAGAAGGGCGTCAGCAAGCGCGCCACGCTCGGCAGCGCCTCGGGTTATGCGCTGCTTGTCAGCGGCGTGGCGCTCATCGCCTCCGTTCATGTGAGCGGCCCGCTGCAACTGGTACTGATCGCGATCGCCTTTGCCGCGCCGAGCCTGACGACGATCTACGGCCCGATCACGCTCGGCAGCGTGGCGCCCGCCGCCCAACGCGGCCGGCTGATCGTCGTGATCTATTCGGCGAACGCCATCTCCGCACTCGCGTCAAACGCCGTCACCGGCATGATCGTGCAGGCCGCAGGACCCGACCATGTGGCTGCCGGTTATGCGAACGCCATGCTGTTCACCGCCGGCATCCTCATCATTGGTGCAATTTCCGCCTTCGCGCTGATCTTCCCGGACCGCACCATCGAGCGCTTCGGCAGGATGACGCGCTTCACCGAACAAATGCAGCGGGTCTGAACGGCGCGCAGGAAATTCTGATCACAGACAGGAGAAGAAGTCATGAGATTGTCCACCGTCAAGATCGCCGGCCGAACGACCTGGGGCGTCGTGGAAGGCGAACGCTTCCTCGATGTCGGCGCCACGCTCTCGGCCCGCTATGCCGACCTCAAATCGGCTGTCGCTGCTGGCTTTGACGGCGTTGCCGAGGCCGCTGCTGCCGCGGCCGCCACGCCTGTCGACGCGGTCGAATGGTTGCCGGTCATTCCCAATCCCGACAAAATCCTCTGCGTCGGCCTGAACTACGAAATGCATCGCAAGGAGACCGGCCGTTCGGAGGTGGAGAACCCCACCATCTTCGCCCGCTATGCCAATAGCCAGACAGGACACCTCGCTCCGATCATACGCCCGAAGGTCTCGACCGAACTCGATTTTGAAGGCGAACTGGCCGTCATCATCGGCAAACCCGGCCGCTACATTCCGTACGCCGAAGCCATGAACCATGTCGCCGGTTATGCATGCTACAATGACGGCAGCATCCGCGACTTCCAGCGACATACCCACCAGTTCACCCCGGGCAAGAATTTTCCAGATACCGGCGCCTTCGGGCCATGGATGATGACACCGGATGAACTCGGCCCGCTTGGCGAGCTGCGGCTGCAGACGCGCTTGAACGGCGAGGTGGTGCAGGAGGCGACCTTCAGCCAGATGATCTTCGATATTGCGCGCCAGATCGAATATTGCTCCGCCTTCACCCGGCTCGAAGCCGGCGACGTCATCGTCAGCGGTACGCCGGGTGGGGTCGGTGCAAAGCGCAATCCGCCGCTCTGGATGAAGCCGGGAGACGTGGTCGAAGTCGAGGTCGATCGGCTTGGCAGCCTGCGCAATCCAATCGTCGACGAGACGTGCTGACGAAAGTCGGCGTGCCGCGACACCTCGGCAGTGAAGAACATCTGACTCGTCCGTCGGCGTCCCGTTGGCTGCGTTACAGCCAACGGACAATTGCTGCGGCCGCATCGATGCTGTCGCCGTCGTCTGGGACGGAGGAGCCACTGCCGCAAGGGCATTGACAGGCGCCAGATTGCTTCTGGAACAGGCCTCGCGCGTTGTCCTGATATCCGTCACCGACGACAAGCAGATTGACGAGCGCAGTCGAGACCACCTTGCGTCGGCATTCGGCAAAGCTGGTTTTGCCGTCGACGTCGTGGCCATGCAAGCGAAGGGAGACTCGCCAGCCAGCGTCATTCAATCGATGGCCCCAGAACGCAAGGCCGATTTACTCGTCGCGGGCGCATTCGGTCATTCGAGACTGCGCGAATTCATCTCGGAGGGGTCACACGGTCGCTGTTGAGCCGCCTCGAAATGCCCGCCCTTCTTTGCCACTGATTACAATGCGCGCAAGGCATTGCCGATGACTGCAACATCGATCACTCCTGGAGAAGAGCGCCTTGCACGGGAGGTAAGCAAGGCTCGCACAAACCATAGCGATCACCGAGAGTCGGATGCGACAACGAACGCTTGGGGAGGATTCAATGAATCTGCGCGAAGTCCGAAGGCATCGGCTTGGCAAGCTCTTTGAGAATTGCTTCAAGCGCATTGGCCGTCGCCTGCAGGCCGGATGACTGCGCAATTTTCAGCGCCTCACGGCAGTGAACAGACAATTGGTCCTTCTGGTGGTCTTGGTGGATGTGGTCGTTCGTCGGGAATACGATGCCCGCATATTGCGACGGGTTTCCGGCTTCATCCCTGAAGCACCGGCCGAAGGCGGCCACGGTGACCATCTGCCCGCTTCGGTCAAACACCCGATAGTCATGGCGGTACGGATTTCCTGTGATCACCGATTCTGAAATCGCCTTGGCCACGGATGGCTTGTCGTCCGGGTGAATCCGGTCGAGATATCGCATGACCGGCAGCCCCGCGATGGTCTCTTCCGGATCAAGGCCAAAGAGATTTGCCAGCGCCGTATCCGCATAAACCGTGTCGGTCGCCAACACCCAGGTGAAGATGCCAGCCTCTTCAGAGAGAGGAAATTCGGAGGTTCCAAAAGCTCCGTCGACAAGGTTCATTCGCCATCCCCGGTCTGCTCGCCAATGCTGCCAGTTCACGACACGCTCGATCAATGACAGGGCGGTCGACCACTTCAACCTCGATCTTAGATCTTAGCCGCGTTTCCATCGAACGCAACAGCAGGGAGGTTCCAAGCGCCGACCATCGTTTCCTTGCTTGGCAGCGATCCATGTTTGATGGGGTCAATCTGTGGCGGATGAATGGCAGGCTTGAACGCACATCGCCCGCAGCCCACGTCCGGCGGGCAGCGGAACCGGCGGAAAGAACTCCGGGAGCGGCGATACGTGCTTGGAGCTGCCGCTGCCGCGAAGTAGTGTTTCAGAAAATCCACGTAAAGTTCGGGGGCACCATGGATTTTCTGAACGTCGCGGCGATCGTTTTCTTCCTACTTGTCTGGGTGGCGGTCGAGCCTTTGATGGCCGTGGGGTGGCCGAGGAAGAATGATAGTCTTTCCGTCGATATGGTGCGCATTCGCGCGGCCTGGATGCGGGAGGTGCTGACGCGAGACAACAACTTTATCGGCGACGCCGCGATCCTCGGGCACACGATCAATTCGGCATCCTTCTTCGGCTCGGCCAATCTCATCGTCATCGTTGGGCTGAGCGGCGCGCTTTTCATGGAACCGAACTATGGATCGGGTGGCCTGATTGCGATGTTTGCGGCTCAGGACCCCACCTGGTTTTTCCAGTGCAAGGTCCTCCTGATCATGGCGACGCTGCTGCGGGGCCTATCCGATTTCATATGGGCGGTCCGGCAGATCAACTACTGCCTGGCGGCGATCGGGGCGAGCCCCTCTCGCGATGAAGACAGGGACATTGTCGGCTGGACGAATGCTCTGACTTTGGTGTTGAACCCTGCGCTTCGATCGTTCAGCGTCGGCGTCCGATCCTACTACTTCACCGTCGCAGCCGCGTTCTGGTTCATCGGGCCAATCCCGTTCATTGTTGCCACCATCCTCAGTGTCGGCGTGTTGATCTGGCGTCAGTCCTGGTCGGATGCGGCAAAGGGGATCATGGCCATACGCAAGCTGCTCGACTAGGCCTGCGGCTCGGCGCAAGGTGGTAATCTGGCGGGCGTGCGGTTGAGGACGTTGCGAACGTCCGACACTCGTACGACAATAAACAGAAGCGGTATCTCATGGGCGGCGGCTGATGGATCGTCTTGAAGCAATGCGCATATTGCTGGCGGTCGTCGACGCCGGGAGCATCTCAGCCGGCAGCAGGAAGCTGAACGCGCCACTGCCGAGCGTCAGCCGCAAGGTGGCCGAGCTCGAACGACATCTTGGGGCGAACCTCATCGTCCGCACCAGCCGCAATCTTCAGCTCACGGACGCCGGACGCGATTATGTCGATGCGGCTCGAAAGATCATGGCGGATCTGGAGGAGGCCGAGCGAAGGGCGTCCGGGGAATACCAGACGCCCCGAGGCGTGCTGACGATCACGACGCCGGTCGAATACGGTAGCCGATACGTCCTGCCGGTCGCGCTGAGCTTCATGGAGAAGTACCCGGAGGTGTCACTGAACCTTCTGTCGCTCGACCGCACAGTGGATCTCGTCTCCGAGCAGGTGGATATCGCGATCCGTCTCGGCGACCTCGCCGACAGCTCCCTCCATGCCGCCAAGGTCGGGGAGTTCCGGCTGCTGACCTGCGCGAGCCCCACTTATATCAAGCGGCATGGCATGCCTGAGCGTCCCGGCGATCTCATCCATCGCGACGGGATCATCTTCAACAAGCGGACATTCTTCTGGACATTCGACGTCGACGGCACGCCGATGGAGGCCGTGCCCCGCAACCGGCTGGAAGTGAATACCGCGGCGAATTGTGTTGCGGCGGCTGTCGGCGGGGCAGGGATCGCGCGGCTGTTCGACTATCAGGTTTCGGACGAACTGGCGTCCGACGCGCTCATTCCCATCTTGCGCGACTTTGACGGCGCACCGCAGCCCATCCATATCGTCTACGCGCGCCAGGGGCTTCTCGCCTTGAAGGTACGGGCTTTCGTCGACTGGGCGCTGCCGCGGTTGCGGGTGCAGACAAACCATAAAGATAATCAAATATTATCTGAATGATGCGTGGATTTCCTCAACCGTTTGTTTCGGATTCTGAAGGTGCGGGAAATGACCGATGCCCGGCAGGGTATCGACTTTTGCACCGATCTTGGCGGCGAACTCGATGCCCATTTCGCTTCTGATGTAGATGTCCTTCTCGCCCCAGATCACCCTCACGGGCGTCTTCAGCCGGTCGAGGTTGGCCTCGAGAAAGTTCTGGTCACGTGTGAAATTCGCGTAGTAGTGGGCGAAGGCATCTGCCGCCGTCGCGCCGTCGAGGCTCCAGGAGCGAGCCATGTCTTGCTGGACGTCGACAGGTAGATCGAATTGCTCAGCGGGGGAGAGGCCGCGCCTGTGCACGTTCTGAAGGATCTCGTCGCTCGTCTTGTTCATGTAGGCGCGCGTCGGCGAGGCGGTCGGCTCGGCTTTGAGGTTCTGCAGGTTCTCCCACATGTATTGCGGCCGGTCGAACGGCGCGAAGTCTCCGACGATGATCCGCCTGGCGATCGTCGGCTCATCGAGAGCGAGCAACAGAACGGGGAGGGCGGCGATGTCAGTCGCATAGATCACGAGGTTCGACCGGTCGATGCCTGCCCGCTCGAGATAGGCTTTCAACACCTGGGCATACGCCTTCGGCGCGTAGGAAAAGAATTCAGGAACCGGGCGCGACGACTGCCCGTAGCCCGGCCAATCGAAGGCATGGACGTCGTAGTCGCGAGCAAGCATCGTCGCGATGTCCTTCCAGACCGTCAGCGTTTCCGGAAACCCATGCAGGAAAAGCACGGTGCCTTTCGGCGCCGGGGCTCGGACAATCATCCTTCTCAGCGTCAGGATCTCATCGATCTCGATGAAGTCGACGGCGTCGTGCGCGGCCTCCCGGGAAGCGACGGTTTCAGACGTGCGGGAAGTGGGAGTTGCTGCGACCGATGCAGCCGTATTTGCGGTTTTGTCCCTAGACATAGGAGGTCCTTTCCTGAACGGCGGTCAGCCAAAGCCCAGAGCCGGCTGTCTCCTGACACAATTGAGCACGGCGTCAGCGCGCGGCAGCCGGAGAAAGTGAGAGGCACCCTCTCGACGGCGGCAGCGCCGTAACGGCTGCCCAAGGCTGACATTCGAACGAGAGGGTGCCTCTCACTTTTCCGAGGTTCCGGCCGGCAGCCGACCGCGACAATATAAGGAAGAACTGATACTCCTCGAATACGAGCACGAGGAGCGCGAACCGATAAGGTTCAACGCCCGTCAGCAAGAAAGATCGGCGAGGGCAGGGCGTCCGAGGTGGCGACCTATGTGGTCACCTGGGGCTTGTCCTTGTCGAAAATCTCTCCGTTGGCTCTCGATGTCATGAAAGGACACGTGTCATGGCACTGACCTCTATGAAGCATAGCCACGCCTTGAAACATGGACATATGTCACGACGCTCACTGCTGTTAGCGGTTGCCGCGGCCGGCATGTCTGCCGCTCTCCTTCCACCCACATCGGATGCTGCCGATGTCGTCGCCGCCACACCCGGGGAGATCCAACCGTTCAAGGCCGAAGTCGCCGAGGCGGCGCTCGCAGACCTCAGGCGGCGTCTTGCCGCGACGCGCTGGCCCGACGTCGAAACCGTCATGGATCGTTCGCAGGGCGTCCAACCCCACAGGCTGAAGGAACTGGTGCGCTACTGGCAGTCGTCCTACGACTGGCGGAAGGCGGAGAGCAGGCTGAACAGTTTCCCGCAGTTTCTCACCAATATCGATGGACTCGATATCCATTTCGTCCATGTCCGTTCCCGTCACGAAAACGCGCTGCCGATGATCATGACCCACGGTTGGCCGGGGTCGGTCTTCGAGCTGCTTGACGTCATCGGGCCGCTCACGGATCCGACGGCGCATGGCGGCATGGCGGAAGATGCCTTCCACCTGGTGATCCCGTCGATCCCGGGATTCGGCTTCTCCGGAAAGCCTGCTGCAACCGGTTGGAACCCTCAGCGGATCGCGGCTGCCTGGGACGTACTGATGAAGCGACTGAACTATGACCGCTATGTCTCGCAGGGCGGCGACTGGGGGGCAATCATCAGCGACGCTTTGGGTCGCCTGGCACCCGATGGGCTGCTGGCGATCCACGTCAACAGGGTCGAACGTGCCACGACCCTCCCATCAGACGCAGCCCAGGCGCTTAAAAATGGAGGGCCGGCGCCCGATAGCCTGTCTGCGGATGAGAAAGTCGTCTTCGACGAGGCTCGAGATTTCCTCAACAACGGTTTTGGCTACGCAGCGATCATGAGTACACGGCCGGAGACGATCGGTTACGGCATTGCGGATTCTCCGGTCGGCCTTGCCGCCTGGCTTTACGACAAGATCGCCGACTGGGTGTTTACCCCCGGCGACCCCGAACAGGCGCTTGGCAAGGATGCCATTCTCGACAACATAACCCTGTACTGGCTGACGAACACCGGCCCCTCCAGCGGCCGCATCTATTGGGAAAACGCCATGTCGGGCGCGAAGCTCACGCCCGTCAAAGTGCCGGTGGCGGTCACGGTGTTTCCCGGAGAGGTTTACAAGCCGCCAAGGCAGTGGCTGTCCAAGGCCTATCCGACGCTCATCTACTACAACCGCTCCTCCAAGGGCGGTCACTTCGCCGCCTGGGAGGAGCCGGAACTCTTCAGCCAGGAGATCAGGGCAGGGTTCAGAAGCTTGCGATCTTAGAGCAATTCCAGCAAAAGTGCGTAGTGGCTTTGCCTCCGGAATTGCGTGAAAACAAAGAGATAGAGCATTTCCGTGATTGGGAGAAAAACGTAAATGCTCTAGCGCCTTCTGGCCGTTGGTTCGCAGTCTGCGCCCCGAGACCGGTTCGTCGATTGACGTTGGTCGTGCAACGCTTCACAAAGTCCGAAGTTTCGACCAACCCAGCAAAAGTGACGACAACGTCGCAGGGACCACGGCCACATGCGCATCAACGACGACCGTCATTCCCGCCACAGAATGTGCGCATTCCTGACGCTGGTATTTTCAACGCTTCTGCTCGCGAGCGCAAACCTCGCATCGGCGGCTGAGCCGACCAATTCCTCGGCCCCGATCCGGGTTATTATCGAATTGCCGAATGATGATTCCGGACGAGCGCTGGTCAATCGGATCGTTCCGGGCAATCAGGAAGCGGCGCAGCCGGTAGCAGTCTCGCAAGAGGCGGCACCGACGTCGATTGCGACGTCACTACAGGATTTGCGCCAGAGGTTGCTCACACTCGTCGATGCCGTTCCAACTCTTCCCGGGCAGATCCAGTCGGCGATCCGGGTCTTCCAAACGGATGATCGTATCGAACCTGTCGGCCTGATCTTGGCGGTCATACTCTTCGTCGCCGGCGGGTTCGTTGCGCAGCGCCTGGCCTGGTGGTCAGGGCGAGGGCTGCTCCATTTTGTGCTGAACGCGCCCGCCGGCACCGTCCGGCAACGGATCAAGCTCCACGCAGCCCGGCTTTCAATGGGTCTTCTCGCGTTGGCCGGTTACCTGATCGGAAGCCTCGGCGCGTTTATCCTCTTTCCATGGCCCGCCGTGTTTCGCGATATTGCGCTCATCCTGCTATCGGCCGCGCTCATGGTGCGCCTTGGCGTGCTCGTGGGCCGTATTGTCATCGCGCCAGGCGCCCGCCTGCCGCATATGCGGCTTCTGACGCTTGTCACCTCACTTGCCTGGTTCTGGTACTACTGGCTCCTCGCAATCGTCGCAGTGCTGGCGGCTGGCTGGGCCACCATTGAAGTGATCGGGACGATCCGAGCTTCACCCATCTTGGTCGACCTCTTTACCGCAGCATGGCTTGGTGTCGTTTCAATCGCTTTGATCGTTATGATCTGGCTGCGGCACTATCGTTCTGACGGGCCACCCGTGAGCCGGCTGGTCTGTGTTGGCTTCAGCGCGAGCATCCTGCTCTCGTGGCTGTTATGGGTTTCCGGTCTCCGCGGTGCATTCTGGACAGTGGTCGTCATCGCGCTTCTGCCGCTGACCGTTTCGGTGGCTCATGATATCATTCGTCGCATTATTCAATCTGGGGAGGGGCAGGCGGTCGAGGATCCGGCCATCGTCGGATGGTCCGTCGTTATCATGCAAACGCTGCGGAACGCTCTCATCGTGGTCGCTGCGCTGCTCATTGCCCGCGCATGGAATGTCAATCTCAGTGACCTTGCCGCTGCCGAAACGGTGACCACGCGTTTGATCCGCGCCGGAATTCGCATCGTTATCGTGCTGCTAGTGACCGACGTTATCTGGAAGCTCGCAAGCACGTTGATCGACAGTCAGATGGCGATGGCGTCGCGAAGCGTGCAGGCGGGACATCAGGAGGGACCCGACGCGCGCCGGCGTCAGCGGTTGAATACCCTCCTTCCCATTCTTCGCAATGTACTCTTCCTGGCGATCGGCGCTGTCGGCTTCCTGATGATCCTGGATGCCGTAGGCATTCAGATCGGACCGCTGCTGGCGGGCGCCGGTGTCGTCGGCATAGCCGTCGGCTTCGGTGCCCAAACACTCGTCAAGGACATCATCTCCGGCGTCTTCTATCTGTTCGACGATGCCTTTCGCATCGGCGAATATATCCAGGCGGCGAAATATAAAGGGACTGTCGAAGGTTTCTCGTTGCGATCGATCCGCTTGCGACACCATCGCGGTCCGGTCACCATCGTTCCCTTCGGGGAACTCGGCGCGGTGCAAAACCTAAGCCGCGACTGGGTCATCGATATCATTACGCTCACCCTGAACTATGACAGCGACCTTGAGGAGGTCCGCAAGACCATCAAGCGCATCGGCGTTGAGCTTCTCGAAGATGCCGAACTCGGGCCCAACATCATCGAACCCCTAAAAATGCAGGGGATTGAGCAGATGGCGGATTACGGTGTGCAGATTCGGCTGAAGTTCATGACGAAGCCCGGCGAACAGTTCGGCGTTCGCCGAAAGGCGCTCGCCATGCTCAAGAAGACATTCGCGGAAAAGGGCATTCAATTTGCAACGCCGACCGTTCATGTTTCCGGCGGCCCCGCCGATGCAGCAGCAACCGCTGCCGCCTCGGAGCTGCAAAGACCATCGAAAGTCATCTCGACACTTGAGGAATAGCAACGGCGAGCGGATCAGGTGAGCTTCCGCCGAATCCCGTCGAGCAACACTCTGACCCGCACGTTGCCGCCAAGTGCGCGTCCGTCCGAGACATGGGTTTCAAAAGAGTCTATTGGCTCGGATCAGCTGTTCTATGAGTCACGTTCGCGGTGAACTCGTCGATGCGCTGGATCGTCAAGACGCAAATTCGAGCAGGCCGATTTTAAAAGCGTGGGCCTATGAGATGGATGAAGAGGGTATGCCTTTGTAATCAAACGGCATCCTTATGTTCCATAATCTATCTTATGCGATTGATTGTTGTAGCCGGGCAGATTCCATTTTCAAATGCAACGAAGACAATAATCGATTGGCCTGAGCACCCGCCCCCTCCTTCGAGGCCCTTCGGGGCACCAGGATGAGGTTCTCTTGGATGTTGCGCTCCGCAAAACGTCCATCGAATGCGGCTCCGGCAGACAGGCGCCGCGCCGTCTCCGCTTGTCATGAGGAACAAAATTCGTATGGCGAGGTTGTCATTGCGATAAGCACAAGACCATGGGAGGAACTCATGCGGAAATCTCTTCAATTCGTCCTGGTTGGCTTGGCCGCCATAACTGGGCTGACTATCTCGCCGACGATCGTTGCCGCGCAGGACTTGGAGTTGCGGCTCGGCCCTGGTGGCGTCGGCGTTTATGACCGTGATCGTGATTATGACCGTTATGACCGCCGCGACCGCGGACGGCGCGGTTGTGATCCGGACGATGCTCTCGACATCGCCCGTAGCGAAGGACTTCGCAGGGCGCAGATCGTCCGCATATCTGCCCGCAGCATCGTCGTCCAGGGCATGACGCGCCGCGGACCGGAGCGAATGGTCTTTGCAAACCAGCGAGGCTGCCCGGAAATCTGAGTAGCGGCGTGAGCTGTAAAGTCGGTCGGCCTTTGCGATTGCGGAACGAATCCGCCCGGTGCAGCCTTGTTTGCGCACCGGCGCGGAACCTTTGGGCGCTCCGGACATTGCTGCCCATGCGGCGACCTGCATTGGGCCGTCTGCACGTTGGAGCACCATAGGAGGATTCATCATGATGAGCGGTCAATTGAAGGCGCTTCTCGCCGTTCTTGCCGTTGCCGGCTACCAGAACAGAGACAAGATCGGGGAACTCCTGCGGGGCATCCAGAACCCTCAGCAGGCTGGCGCGGGGAACCAGCAGCCGGGCGGTCTCGGGGGCATCCTCGGCGGACTGGGCGGTTCCGGCGGTCTCGGCGGCCTCCTCGGCGGGCTAACATCCGGCGGCATCGTCAGCGGCGGGCTGGGCGATCTACTGAAGACATTTCAGCAGAACGGTCACGGCGACAAGATCGAGTCTTGGGTACAGCCCGGTCAGAATGCCGACATCAATGATGGGCAGCTGGCGGAAGCACTCGGGCCTGACGTTCTCAACGAGATCGCCGCCAATACCGGCCTTTCTCATGAGGAGATTCTGGGCCGGCTGAGCCGCGACCTTCCCAAGGCTGTCGACGATCTGACACCAGAGGGGAAAGTGCCCAGTGCCGAAGAGGCGTTTTTGTCATCCGCGAGTCAATCAACCACCTCCGGGCGGCCCGGCACCATCTGATATCGGGACGTCGCCCTCGCCTATCACCACTGGGCAGGTGCTCGGTCAACGAACGCCTGCCAAAGTCTTCACTTGCAGGCCTGGGGAAGCAGGTTCATGCTTGTCCCGTCCGCTGGTTGCGGCTGAATGAGCTGCAACGCATCGGGTTTTCGCGAGATGCGTCCGATGGAGTGCGCGGGCTGCGGTTTCGATATTCAGAGCGGTTTTGCTTTCTGTCCGCGATGCGGCGCAAGGCAGCCTGTCACCTGCGCCGCCTGCGGCTATCCCTGTCAACCCGATTTTGCCTTCTGCCCGCAATGCGGCGCATCGATATCAGGCAAAGTCCAACCTGCATCGAAGCCCAACATCGAAGCGACAGCGCCTAAGCCGGACAGCGATGCCGACCGGCGGCCGGTGACCGTGCTCTTTGCCGATCTCTGCGGCTTCACGACGCTGAGCGAGCAGATCGATCCCGAAGTCATGCGGGTGCTGCAGAACGAATTGTTCGAAGAGATGGCACAGGCGGTCGAGGCTTATGGCGGCTTTGTCGACAAGTTCGTCGGTGATGCGCTCCTGGCGCTGTTCGGCGCGCCGGTCGCCCATGAAGACGATCCGGTTCGGGCGCTTAACGCCGCACTCAATATGATCAAGCGCGCCACGGAGGTCGGCGAGCGCTGGCACGCACGCGCCGGCGTGCCGTTGCGTCTGCATATCGGCATCAATAGCGGCCCTGTTGTCACCGGCGGCTTCGGTGCAGTCAGTACGAAATCCTATTCGGTGACCGGCGATACGGTGAATACCGCGCAACGCCTGCAATCCATGGCCGGCGAAAACGAGATCCTCGTTGGGCCGCTGACCTACCGCCTCACCCGCCATGCCTTCGCCTTCGACAGTCTCGGGGCTCAGACCTTGCGAGGCAAAAGCGGAAACGTGCAGGTCCATCGGCTGACCGGGCTGTCGGAAGCGCCGCATACGGCGCGTGGACTTGAAAGTTTCGGCCTGCGGGCGCCAATGATCGGACGGGACAGGGAGTTGTCGGGCTTGCTGACATGCCTCGACCTCGCCTGCGGCGGCGCGGCACAGCTTGTCCGCCTGATTGGCGAAGCGGGTATCGGCAAGTCGCGGCTGGTCAACGAGTTCGTCGCAATCGCTAGCAATACTGCCCGTTTTCAGGGCCTTGCCATCCGCAAAGCGACCTGCTCTCCCCTCGGCGAACAATCCTATGGGACGCTCGCCGCCGTGGTGCGCAGCGCCTACGGCATCGGCGAGCGGGATGATCTTGCCAGGACGCGGCAATTGCTGGCAACGGGGTTCGCCGCGCTCGATCTGACGCCGGAGGACGTGGAGGCACTTTTGCCGCTCTTTTTGCATGTCCTTGGTCTCGGAGATCCCGATGGCGCGTTGCGCCACATTGAGCCGGAGCAGTTGCGGCGGCAGATTTTCTATGCCGTCCGCACCGTCTTCGAGCGGCGGTTGGGACAAGGCCCCCTGCTGCTCGTCATCGAGGATCTGCATTGGGCGGACGCCGCCTCGCTTGAGGTGCTGCGCTTCATGATGGATCGGCTGGAGCGCAGCCGGCTGATGCTGCTTGTGATCTACCGGCCGACATCGCAGACCGACCCGCTGAACTCCAATCGTGTCAGCGTCACCGTGCAACGTCTTGAGCCACTCTTTGCAGCCGACGGGCAGAAGCTGCTTGCTGCCTTTTTTGGCGAGGGCCATAGCAAGTTGCCGGTGACGGTGCGCAAGCGCATCCTCGATCGCGCCGGCGGCAATCCGCTTTTCATCGAAGAAATCCTGCGCGGACTGATCGACATGGGCACGTTGCACGATGATGGTCAGCATGGCGACGGCCAGCACTGGCATGTCGCCGCCGAAGACACCGATGTCGATATCCCGGTCAATCTGCAGGCCCTGCTGCTTGCCCGCGTCGATCGGCTGCCGCAGGAGATCAGGCGGCTGGCGCAGGAGGCGGCGGTGGTCGGCCCGAAGTTCGATACCGCCCTGCTCCGCACCGTCGCCACCGACCCGAGCGGCATCGACGCTGCCTTGGATTACCTCTGCGATGCCAATATCATCGAGGAATTGCGCGGGTCCGATGCCGTGGTATCGCCGGGCTATCGCTTCAGCCAGACGCTGATGCACGATGTCATCTACCATAATCTCCTGCTGCAGCGGCGGGTGGAGCTTCATCAACGGATCGGCCGGGCTCTGGAACGTCAGTATGGCGCAGCGCCCGACCGGCCCGAGCATCTGGCGCAACTTGGCCATCATTTCAGCCTGACCACCGAAAAGTCCAAGGGCGCCAGCTATCTGATGGCGGCAGGCGATCTGGCGCGCAAGACCTACGCCAATGATGACGCCATGCGTCTCTATCGGCAGGCGCTTGCGGCCTTTGCCAACGAGGCGGAAGTGACACCGGAGCAACTGGCACTGCTGGAGCGTCTTGCCGATCTCTGCGGTCCTGCCGGCCTGCGCGACGCCGCCTTGGCCCATTATCAGCGAGCGCTTGCGATCCACCGCGCCAAAGACAATCCGATTGCCGCGGCGAGGATATTGCGCAAGATCGGCCGTTTGCATCTCGATGCCGGCCGCCGCGATCAGGCGGAGATCCATTGCGCCGAAGCTGAAGCGACGATCGCAACCGTGGATGCGCCGGTCGAACGTGCGCATGTCCTGCAAGAGCGCGGCCATCTCGCCTTCCGCATGGGCGATCAGGCTGCCGCTGCCGAGTGGGCGACGCAGGCGCTGCAATGCCTGCAAACGCTGCCGATCGACGGCACGACCGAGGCCGGACGGGAGACGGCGCGGGCGATGGCAGAGGCGCTGAATACCAAGGGTGCAGCCCTTGCGCGACTCGGACGTAGCCGCGAGGCCGTGCAGGAAGTGGAGCGCAGTCTCTCCGTCGCCGAAAAGGCCGATCTGCAAAGTGCCGCCTGCCGCGCCTATTCCAATCTTGGCGTTCTCTACACGATCGTCGATCCGGCCAGCGCCATCAAGATCTGCCGGCGAGGACTGGAGGTCGCGACCCGTATTGGCGATCTCGGCTTCCAGGCGCGTCTTCTCGCCAATCTCGCCGTTGCCTGCTGCACCTTTACCGATCGGTGCGCCGCCGAGGGCGTACCGGCGGCGGAGAAATCAGTCGAAATCGACCGGGCGCTCGATCAGCGCGACCATCTCTCCGTGCCGCTGATCGTGCTCGGCCAGATTCATCAATGCCACGGGCAGCCGAAGCTAGCTCGTAAGTATTACGAGGAAGCCCTTGAGGTTGCGAAGGAAATTGATGAACCGCAACTGCTCTTTCCGTGCTATGATGGCTTGGCGACACTCAGCCTCGAGCATGACGACATGGACGCGGCAGAACGGTATTTCACGCTGGCACAGGATGTGTGCATCCGCCACAACCTCGATCCAGGCACGCTCGTCGTCTTGCCGTTTCTCGACTGACCCGTCCTCGTTGCAGTGATCGCCGGAGATCGATTTGGCAAGTCGATTCAAAAATATAAAGGGAGGAACGAAACATGCAGGAGAACCACGCCGCAAGGCCATTGCAGCCGGGAGATCGCGCGCCGAACGTGGTGCTGGATGCCATCACCCGCCAGGGGAAAGTTGCCATCGACGATTTTCGCGGCCAGAAGCCGGTGCTCGTCGGGTTGTTCCGCGGATTGCATTGCCCCTTCTGCCGCCGCCAGATCGCCGCCATGGCCGAACTCACCGATGCCTTGCAGGAGAAGGGCATCGACAGCCTGACCGTCGTCAACACACCGATCGACCGCGCCCGCCTCTATTTTCGCTACCATCCGCTTCCCAATCTGCTGGCGGCCTCGGACCCGGAGCGGGTATCGCACAAGGCCTTCGGCCTGCCGAACCTTCAATTTACCGAAGACGAGAATGACTGGCCGCATAAAATCAGCATGAATGCGGTGACGTCGATGCGCATCGACATGCCGGACGAGCTTCCAGCGCCCATGGACCTGATGGCAGCCGTGGAATTTCTCGACAGGGCCGATGGTTACGAATTCACCGAAGATGACAAGCAGATGATCGCCACCGGCCACGGCCAGCTTGTCGGTGAATTCCTGCTCGATCGGGATGGCGTCGTGCGCTGGTGCTTCACCGAAGTCGAGGAGGATGGTCGTCATATGTTCGGCGGCCCTGCCCCTCGCGAAGTGATGTCGGCAGCGTCGAACATGGCTGTTTGAAGCAAAAGAGGCCGTTCTTGACCGGTTGAACGCCGGAGCAAGGCGGGCCATTCCAAACCCGCGTGCTCGCCGTCATTCCGCCCTGAATTTGGCGTGGCAGGTCGTGCAGGTCTGGAGCATGAGGTGGAACGCGTGTTCCGCCGGCATTGCCAGGAGATCCTGCTCGTTGCGGACGTGAGTGCCGAGCGGTCCGCCGCCCATGGCCTCGCCGGGCTTCATGCGCATGCTGGCGGACATCGATCCCGGGTTACTCCGGGCGGCGGCGTCCAGCGCGACCGCGTAGTCGCGCAGGTCGTTCGCGATCCGGTCGAACCGCTCGCGCTCCGCGGGGATGTTCGGCCTGGCCTTCGACTGTGGACTCACGGCCTCGGACATGAAGTGTCCGGAGAGAACGACACCCGACCTTTCGCGGATTGTGTCGGCAGCCCAGCTGAACTCGGTAGCCTTGTAGCTCGCCGGATCCTTGAACATGCCGGAGATGGTCTTAACCGCCGCGGCCATGGCCTTCATGTCGGCCTGCCGAAGCGCTACGACATCCTCGGTCGCCGGCGACGAGACTGCCGTGATCGGCATCACTCCCGCGACGAAGAGCAATCCGAAGATGTTCGCAAATATGGTCCGTCTCATAAGGCTGCTTTCCGAATTCGAGATCGTGCCGCTTGCGACTACCGATATCCGTTCTCATCGGGGCAATAAAAGGGCGGGCGCCCTCCCCGATACGCCGCATCTCGCGATGCTCCAAGCCGATCAGGAAGCGTTAACCGCCGCCGATTAGTCTGCGCCCCTCGGCAGGAGAGGATCGATGAAAGGTGGCTATTCACTGGCCCAGATAGGGCTTCACTGGCTGGTCGCCCTCATGGTGCCGGTGCAGTATCTGACGGGTGGCAGCATCGAGAGAACCCACCATGCCGTCCACATGGGGATGGCGCCGGCTTATTGGGACGTCGTTCAGCACCAGCTCCATAACTATGCAGGAATGGCGATCGGACTGCTGATGGGCGCACGGCTGGTTCTTCGTATCCTTCAGCCGCCAGAGATCGGCGCGCCCGGCACATGGAGCGGACGAGCCGCCACGGCGCTTCATCACGCCTTCTACGCCGCAATCATTGGACAGGCCTGCATGGGATTGGTCGCGAGCTACGTCTGGTTCGGGATCGCGCCGTACCACGTTATCGGGTCGAGGATCATCCTGGCGATGGTCGCGCTGCATCTCGCCGCGGCGATCTGGCATACGCTCGTCGTCCGTGACGATACGGTCGACCGGATACTGCTGCCGCGCCGGAAGCGGTCAGCCAAAAATCTGTAACGTGGCGAGCGTCAGCAGGACATAGCGGCCCGCCTTGGCGACGAAAACCGGGATCGTGTAGCATTATAGCGCCAAAGGAAGCTCTAGCTTGTGCACAACGTGATGTTCGCGCCACATAAAGGACTCGAACATCCGTGATACAGAGGTCTTAATTGAAATCCGGCTGCATTGCATGTAGGCCGTTGGGAATGGGCAAGATGTACCGAATCGCAATGAGCAAGCTGCTCGTGATGATACGGCTGGTGATCGTCGTATCACTGGCGGGGTACTCGTTGTCGAACGCTAACGCAGCGATGCACGGCTCCTCCTTCCCCGATCTCAAAGCCGTTGTGTCCGACGTGACGTCGCCCCATGAAGGCCACGACATGACGGAGGCCGCCCATCATGGCCACGCGCATGGCGACGTATCTCATGATGGCGATGGCCCGTCGAAGCTCGTCAAGCAGGAATGCTGCAAGGACTTCTGTGGCGGGCTTGGCATCATTTGTGATGGCCCCGACGTCGGCGGACCCGTCGTGACCTCGATCCGGCAGTTCGTCGACGACCGGACGACCATTGGCGAACTGCCGCCCCTCCACCGTCCCCCAAATATCTGAATAGAGACACACCCGCTTGATCGGGTCCCGTCGGTCGCGTGCCTTTTAGGCGAGCGCCCACCGGTTATCTCTTGTTCGGAAACTTCATAATGAAACCCTCGCTTTTCGTGGTGGGGCTGCCGCTTCTTGTCGGCGGCTGCGCATCCACGCTTCCTCCCGACGTGGTGGCATCCTCCGCCGCCGTCGAACAGCCGTCCGCGCGCCCCATCACATACCGGTCGCCGATCTCGGGCTATGAAGCCAGGCAGCCCGTCGACCCCAAGCCTTGGCGCAGACAGAACGATCTGCAGTCTCCAGCAAATGGAGATGCCTCATGATCGGGCCTAGAAGAATAATCATGGCGCTGGCATTCCCGCTGGCGCTAAGCGGTTGCGTCACGGGCGACGACTATTCCCGCAATGAGGCGGGCTTCATTTCCGTCGCCAACAAGACCGCCAGTGTCGAGGCGAAAGAGACCGTCTGGATCCAGAACCAGAACCAGGCCCGTTCTGCGGGGGCGCAGGTCAAAAGCCTGCTTGCTCGAACGAAACCTCTCGACGTCGAGACGGCCGTCCAGATCGCCCTGCTCAACAACAAAGGCCTCCAGGCCGCCTATGCCGATCTTGGCTACCGTGCGGCTGACGCCTGGCAGTCGACGATGTTCATCAACCCGACAGTCTCCTTCGGCACCACAGGGATCGGAACTCCGGAACTTCAAGCGTTCAAGACGATCGAGGGGATGATCACAACGAACATCCTGGCGCTCGCGACGAAGAGCAGGGACGTGGCGATCGCCGACACACGCTTCCGGCAGGCGCAGTTGACCGCGGCCGTGAGAACGCTCCAGGTTGCCGCCGACACGCGGCGTGCCTGGATCGGCGCAGTCGCGGCCTGGGAGAACGTCGGGCAGCTCCAGCGCGCCCAGGCGACGGCCGATGCCGCTTCGGAGCTCGCGGCGAAGCTGGGCGAGACCGGTGCGATGACCAAGGGCGCCCAGGCACGTGAACATGTGTTCGTCGCCGAAATCGCCGGAGAAACGGCGAAGGCCCGCCTGGCGGCCCGCCTCGCCAAAGAGGAGCTGACGCGACTGATGGGCCTCTGGGGCTCCGAGCTGGACTATCAGGTTCCGAACAGCCTGCCGCCGCTGCCCAAGTCCGTCGCAAAACGCGACACCATCGAAGCCGAAGCACTCCGAAACCGGATAGACCTCCAGGTCGCGAAGCTCGAACTCGAAGCCACAGCCAGGTCCTATGGCCTGACCGAAGCGACGCGCTACGTCACCGACCTCGAGATCCTGACCGGCTTCGAAACGGAACGGGAAATCGAGGACGACGAGAAGAAGACAAGGACGACTCCCCAGGTCGAACTGGAGTTCGCAATCCCGATCTTCGACACCGGCAAGGCCCGGATGCGCAAGGCCGAGGTGGCATACATGCGGGCGGCGAACTTACTGGCGGAGAAAGCCGTCAACGTGCGCTCGGAAGCGCGCTCCGCCTACGAGGCCTACCGCTCGAACTACGACATCGCCCGGCACTACCGCAACAACGTCGTTCCGCTGCGCGCCAAGGTCGAGGAGGAATCCCTGCTGACCTACAACGGCATGATCACCAACACGTTCGAGCTGCTGACCGACACCCGCGACAAGATCAACTCCATCCTGCTCTCCGTCAACGCGAAGCGAGACTTCTGGCTGGCCGAAGCCAATCTCGCGCCTGCCATCTACGGCGGCGGCGCGACGAACGCCTCGGCAGAGACCGAGGTCGCCGCTGCTTCCGGGAGCGGCGGTGGCGGCGGCCATTGAGAAAGGAAATTACCATGTTCAACAGACGACAACTGTTCGGTGCAAGCGCGGCCATACTGGCGGCGGGAGCCTGGACGAAGACATCGGCGATGGGTCTGCCCGACGCTCCGACAATGGAATCGGCGGACATGCAGCCGCCGCTCCACCCGACCTCGGGTCCAGACTACCAGCCGGTCGTCACCCTCAACGGCTGGACCCTGCCCCACCGGATGAATAACGGCGTCAAGGAGTTCCACCTCGTCGCCGAGCCGGTCGAGCGCGAGATGGCCGACGGCATGACAGCCTATCTCTGGGGCTATAACGGCCAGTCTCCGGGGCCGACGATCGAGGCGGTGGAAGGCGACCGCGTCCGTATCTTCGTCACCAACAAGCTGCCGGAGCACACGACGATCCACTGGCACGGCATGATCCTGCCGTCGGGCATGGACGGCGTCGGCGGCCTGACGCAACCGCACATCCCGGTCGGCAAAACCTACGTCTACGAGTTCGATCTCGTGAAGTCCGGCACCTTCATGTACCACCCGCATTCCGACGAGATGGTCCAGATGGCCATGGGCATGATGGGCTTCTTCGTCATCCATCCGAAGGATCCGAAGTTCATGCGCGTCGATCGCGACTTCGTCTTCCTGCTCAACGCCTACGACATCGATCCCGGCTCCTACGTGCCGCGGATCATGGAGATGACCGACTTCAACATGTGGTGCTGGAACAGCCGCGTGTTTCCGGACATCAGCCCCCTCGTCGTTTCCAAGAACGACAGGGTGCGGGTGCGTGTCGGCAACCTGACGATGACGAACCATCCAATCCATATGCATGGCTACGATTTCGAGGTGACATGCACCGACGGCGGCTGGGTCCGGCCGGAGGCGCGGTGGCCGGAGGTCAGCATCGACATTCCGGTCGGCGCGATGCGCGCCTACGAGTTCGATGCCAAGTACCTCGGCGACTGGGCGATCCACTGCCACAAGTCCCATCACACGATGAACGCCATGGGTCATGACATCCCGACTTTCATCGGTGCAGACAAGTCGAAGGTCGCCGAGAAGATCAGGAAGCTGCAACCGGACTACATGCCCATGGGTACCAAGGGCATGGCCGATATGGGCGAAATGGAAATGCCAATTCCCGAGAACACCGTTCCGATGATGACCGGCTGGGGGCCACACGGCCCCATCGAGATGGGCGGCATGTTCTCGGTCGTGAAGGTTCGCGAGGGCATCTCGGCGGACGACTACTCCGATCCGGGCTGGTACGAAAACCCGCCGGGAACGCAGGCCTGGGAGTGGACCGGCGAGCTGCCGGACGCGACCAAGGCCAAAGACGCAAAGACGCAAATCACGCCGAAGCCGACAAAAGGCTGAGGCCCAATCTCCCACGTCAAGAAAGGATCTATGCATGAAGAACTGCGTATTGGCACTGGCGCTCGTCGCCCTCGCAACCCCGGCGCTCGCGTCCGGCAATCACGCCGGCGGCCATGGCGACAAGATGGCCATCGGCGAGCCTGGCGACAAGGCGAAGGCGACGCAGACGATCCGCGTCACGATGAAGGAAACCGAGGACGGCAAGATGCTGTTTACTCCGGCCGTCTTCAATGTCCGCAAGGGACAGACGGTCAAGATCGCGATCAAGAATGCCGGAACCGTCGACCACGAGTTTGTGCTCGATCAGGAAGACAAGATTCTCGAGCACAAGGCCGTCATGGAGAAGTTCCCGGAGATGGAGCATGACGATCCGAACTCGATTCGTCTTCCAGCCGGCCAGTCCGGCGAGATCGTCTGGAAGTTCACCACCGACGGCGAGTTCAAGTTCGCCTGCCTGATCCCCGGCCACTACGAAGCCGGGATGCACGGCGACGTCACCGTCGCTGGCAAGTAATCTGCAAAAGGAGCCATAAACATGAAAACTGTTATGATCAAAATCGGCGTTGCCGCCCTGCTTTCGGCCAGCGCAGCCTTCGGTGCGTTCGCCCAGGAATTCACCAAGGGCGTCGTCAACAAGGTCGACACCAAGGCGAAGAAAGTCACCATCAAGCATGAGGACCTGAAGGGCCTCGACATGCCGGCGATGACGATGGTCTTCCGGGTCGAGGACCCGGCGCTGCTCGAAAAGCTGAAGGAAGGTTCGAACATCGAGTTCGTTGCCGAACGCGTGAATGGCAAGCTGACCGTCACCGAAGTAAAGTAGGGGACTCCTGCCGCCCGGCCTCGATCCGGGCGGCAGGACATCGAGGAGTGGAAACGATGCACAGGAGAAGCTTCATCGCATGGGCGGCATCAGCCCTGGCGTTCCCTGGCGGAAGGGCCTTCGCCGTCGCGCCGGCGAAGATGACCGTCTACAAGGATCCGAACTGCGGCTGCTGTCATGAATGGTCGAAGGCGATGGCGGCCGCAGGATTTTCGGTCGACGCCCGCGACACCGACGATCTTGCCGCGGTCAAGGCGCGGCTGGGCGTACCTGTCGACCTGGAGGGATGCCACACTGCCGTCGTCGAGGAATACTACCTCGAAGGACACGTTCCGCTCGAAGCCGTCCAGCGTCTGCTGCGGGAACGGCCGCCGGTCCGTGGGCTGGCCGTGCCCGGCATGCCTCCTGGTTCGTTGGGAATGGGCGACGACCAGCAGGCGTCCTTCGACGTCTATGCGATCCCCTCGGGGACCGCCACGCCATACGTGTTCATGGAGGTCCGCCCCCGGAAGGGCTGACGCACTCGATCGGCCAAGCCATGTCGTACGACCGCTCAGGAAACCGGACTGTTGCAGAGCGCCGCCCAGAGATCGTGCTTCCAGTCGGCCCCCGGCCGCGCCGACACGTCGACCGCATAGTCGGCGGAATTGATCCGGACCATGGCGGGCGAAACGCAGCGCACGCTCGCCTGGTGTCTTCCTCCGTCCCGATAGAGCACCGTCCCGCCGCCGTCGAACTCCAAAAGCGCAATGACGACGTCGAAATCGAAGGTGGGATCGCGGGCGGGCCTGCCCTCTGCCAGACTGAGGCTGATCGACCGGCTGCTGCCGAACGAAGCAGTATGGAAGATCGCAAGTTCGGACGCCGCCGATATCGATGCGGACTGCGTGCAAAGGATCAAAAGCAGAAGCATCCGGTGCATTTACCCCTCCCGTGGTCAATGCATCTCGATCCTATCATATCCGAGGAGACCACGCGAATATTCGCATGGCTGGCCGGCCGTGTTTGCGTCACGCGGCGTCACTCCGGAAGACCGGCCTTGCGGTAGCCGTCGATGAAATGTGCAAGCGTCCGGGCGTCGCGGAAGGGCTCGGTCGCCGCCCAGTGGCGGGTTGAAAAATGCGGGTTGGCGACGAGGAACAGTTCGACCTCGGCGCGCGCCTCGTCGAGCCGGCCGAGCTGGGCAAGGCTTGCCGCCAGGAAACGGCGTGAGCTCGTCCGATAGGTCTCGTCCCGGCGCAGCGTCTCGACGGCAGATTCGTACTCACCGGCGGCATATTGCGCCTGGCCGAGCGTCAGATAATACCAGCTTGCCGGAAACGGGTTCAGCCGAAAGGCCTTGGCGATGTGCTCACGCCCCTCCCCGATCCGCCCGGCGAGAACCGCGATATCGGACAGCGCCGCAAAGGTGTCGGCCTCGTTGGGATCGAGCTCGATCGCCTTGGCGAACTCCGCATCCGCCTCGTCGAAGCTGCGCTCATAGGCCAACAGATAGGCCAGGATCCAACGACAGCCGGCATCGTTGGGGTCGATTGCGACAGCCTTGCGCGCCAGTTCCAAGGCAAGGCTGCGGGTCGGTTGCGTTGGTCCGCCGCTGTGGACCTCTCCCATCCAGTGGTTGATGGCGAGCCAGCGATAGGCCTCGGCATAGTCCGGATCGAGCGAGATCGCACGCGTCAGCATCAGATGCGCTTCCCGCGCCGTCTGCGGTGAATCATCCATCAGCCTGCGCGCCCGCACACAGAGATCGTAAGCCTCGAGGTTCTTCGGTCGGTTGCGCGGCGGCGCGCGCAGACGGCCGAGCAGCGCCTCGACGATCTTGCCGGTGACCTCGTCCTGAACGGCAAAGATATCGTCCAGGCTGCGGTCGAAGCGTTCCGCCCATAGATGATCGCCACTGACCGCGTCGACCAACTGGGCGTTGATCCGCACCTGCCCTGCGGCGCGTCTTGCGCTCCCCTCCAGCAGGTAGCGCACCCCGAGTTCCTCGGCGATGGCGCGCACGTCCATCGCCCTTCCCTTATAGGAAAAGGCCGAGTTGCGGGCGATGACGAACAGGCCTGGCATCCTGGAGAGATCAGTGATCAGGTCCTCGGTCAGCCCATCCGCAAAGGATTCCTGCTCGGGATCGTTGCTGATATTGGCGAAGGGCAGCACGGCGATCGATGGCTTGTCGGGCAGCGGCAGAGGTGTTCGGTTCACGCCGCCGAGATGATTGATGGCGCCTGTAAAGCGGTAGCCGACGCGCGGCACCGTGGCGATCCATTCACCGCCATCGGCGGCCGGGCCGAGCAGCTTGCGCAACTGCGCGATCTGGACGGTGAGATTGCCTTCCTCGACCGCCCTGCCCGGCCAAGCCGCGTCCATCAACTCGGCCTTCCCCAAGATTTCGCCGGACCGCCTGACAAGTGCTGCAAGCAGCTTTACCCCGCGATGGCCAACGGCAACGGGATCGTCGCTCCGAAGGAGCGTTCCCGCCCCCGGATCAAGCACGAACGGACCAAAGGCAAAGCGCGATCCCATGGGGCGCATCCTAGAGACTTTAAAGCTTGGATGGAACTATTCGTCCGCTTAAGCCACCATGGCATCAAGGACGCGAGCGGTGTATTCCGGGGCTGACGACGATAACGACCATCAATAACTCGCTGAAAAATAGAGCGTCGAGGTGACTTCCATGGTTTTTTGGATAGCGGCTGCGGTTGGATTGGCGATCGCTTATCTCCTTGGTTCCACACCCACGGGCTATCTGGCGGGCAAAATGCTCAAGGGCATCGACATTCGAGAGCATGGCTCCAAATCCACAGGAGCAACGAACGTATTGCGAACGCTCGGCAAATGGCCTGCATTGGCGGTGCTCCTGATCGATGTGCTGAAAGGTGTCGGAGCAGTTATCTTTGCCCGCTGGTTTTATCCTTGGTTCTCGACAGTCTCTTCGGACACGCCACCGACGGCGCTTGATCTGCAAAACTCGATGCCTTGGGCTGTTTGCCTGGCGGGACTTGCCGTGTTGTTAGGGCATGGCCGTTCGGTTTGGCTGAATTTAACAGGGGGCAAGTCGGCTGCAACGGGACTCGGCGTGTTGCTGGCGATGTCATGGCCCATAGGTTTAGGTGCTGCGATGGTTTTTGGAGTTGCGTTGACGGCGTTCCGGATTGTTTCCCTGAGTTCGATGCTGGCGGCATTAACGGCCATCGCTCTCGTCTGCGGCTTGGAGCAGCCGCTGCCTTATCGGCTACTGGTGATCACAGGCGGCATTTACGTGATTGTGCGCCATCGCGCCAACATTCGGCGACTGCTGGCGGGGACGGAACCGCGTCTGGGCAAGGTTGCCTAGAATCCAAAACGCAACGAATGCACGGCCTGCTGCTAGAGGAAGCAGGATTTCAATCCTGCCGGACGATGGCGCCGATGACATTGACCAGAAGGCGCGCGGCGGTCAGGGCTGACAGACCATCAACGTCTGCGGGAGGATAGAGTTCGACAAGGTCGAATCCCGCAATCTCAGCCCGCTTGCCGAGGCCGGCAATCAGATCGATCACCTCCGTATAAGTGAGGCCGCCAGCGGTACGCGCCGCCACGCCCGGCATGATACTGGGATCGATGCTGTCACAATCGAGGGTGACGACGACCCGGGCTCCTTCCGGAATATACTGAAGA
Source organism: Rhizobium anhuiense bv. trifolii (assembly GCF_024346605.1). Taxonomy (NCBI): domain Bacteria; kingdom Pseudomonadati; phylum Pseudomonadota; class Alphaproteobacteria; order Hyphomicrobiales; family Rhizobiaceae; genus Rhizobium; species Rhizobium anhuiense. The sequence continues at coordinate 2,491,912 of NZ_CP098803.1, read as the reverse complement.
GCGGCCTCGACGCCTCGAGCTTGGATCTCGCGGGCGGTCACGAAGCGGCTGCCATAGCGCTGCGCCGCCTCGATGTCGGCGAGGCGCGCACTGCCGACGCTGCGCAGGCCGACCTGCACCATACCGGCGACATGCGGCATCTCGCTTGCCCGACGCATCGGACTTGAATAGCCGTAGCGTTCACCATGCACTTCGTCGCGCCAGTCGATATGGGCATCGATCTGCAGGACCCAGACAGGCCCTTGATCGGCAAAGCCGGCAAGGAAGGGAATGGTCACGGAACAGTCGCCACCGAGCAGGATCGGTACCGCCTGCAAAGCCAGCACCTCGCGCGTCTTCGCCTCGATACGGCCCCGGTTGCCGGGATTGTCATGCAGGATGGTCTGGATGTCGCCGGCATCGATGCATGAGACCGGCCCGCCGTCGAACAGCGGGCCGCCGAGATCGAAATCCCAGTGCTCAAGGAGTGGTGCATCGTCCTGGCTCGCCGCGCGGATGGCACCAGCGGCCAGGGCGTAGCCGCTGCTGTTCTTGCCGGGATAGGTGCTGCCATGGGCGGCTGCAAAGATCACCGCACGGGGCAAACGTCCATTGGGGAGGCGATCGGGAAGGCCGAGAAAGGAAAGCGGAGCTGTCATTTCCTGATGGTCCTGATGATGTCTGGCTGAAACTGTCGTGCCGAGGGTTTACGGTTGGGATGAAATTGGGGGCTGACCTGTTTAATCCCTTTGGACGTTTTTGAGAACTTTTTGGAAAAACTTAAGTACGACGCTCCCCTCTGTCCTGCAGAATTCATCCTCTTTGACGTCGAGGCTCCCGGAGCCTCAAAGCCTATGGTCTGACGAGGATAATCTGCATGACTGCCGAAAGCATCACATCACCGCACGCGGACCGCATTCCATGGGCGGCGATGACGGGCATTATCGCCACCGTCACGGTGTTCGCCGTGGCCCAGGGACTGACCTATCCGCTGCTCAGTTTTATCCTGGAGCGACAGGGAACGACATCCGGGCTGATTGGCCTGTCGGCGGCGATGACGCCGCTGGGTTTCATTGTGTCGGCCCCCTTCATTCCGGCGCTTTCGCGGCGCGTGGGCGGAGCGCGGCTGGCGATCCTGTGTTCGATCCTCGCCGCCCTCACGCTGATCGCGATCGCCTGGAAACAGGACGTCTGGGCCTGGATACCGCTGCGCTTCCTGCTCGGCTTCTTCGCCAATCCGCTCTACGTGATCAGCGAAACCTGGCTGATCTCCATCACGCCAGCACCACGCCGAGGCCGCATCATGGGCCTCTATTCATCGATCGTTTCGGGTGGCTTCGCCATTGGCCCGCTGTCGCTCGGCCTCGCCGGCACTGAGGGTTGGCCGCCCTTCATGATCGGCATCGCCGCCTTCCTCCTCTGCGGCCTGATCGTGCTTGCGGTCGCCCCGCGCCTGCCCGCCACGCCTGAGGAAGGCAAGGCAACATCCGTCGGCGGCTTCTTCGCACTGGCGCCGCTGCTGTTGTTTGCGGTTTTCGCGGCGGCCGCCTTTGAGCAGATCCTGCTTTCGCTGTTTGCGGTCTATGGCGCCGCCCTGGGCAGCGGCGAGGAGCGTATCGCTTCGCTGATCACCTGCTTCATCGCAGGCAATGCCGCGCTGCAGATCCTGCTCGGGCGCGTGGCCGAGCGGTTCGGGTCGACACGGACCATGTTGCTTTGCGTCCTGACTTGCCTGGCCAGTTGCCTCTTGCTGCCGCTCGTCTTCGATGCGTGGCTCATCTGGCCGCTGGTTTTCACCTGGGGCGGCGTCTCGTTCGGGATCTATACCCTGTCGCTGATCCAGCTCGGCGAGCGTTTCACCGGCCAGGCCTTGATCGCCGGTAACGCCGCCTTCGCCTTGGTATGGGGCATCGGCGGCATCGTGGGCTCGCCCGCGACAGGACTGGCGATGCAACGGATTGGCCATCAGGGGCTGCCATCGTCGCTCGCCCTGCTCAGCTGCATATTGGCGGTGCTTCTGATCGCGGAAAGGCGACGGGGCTGAGCGAGCCACTGGGTTTGACACAAATGCGGGCTTGGCGTCTCACAAGCAGCCCGGTTTTGCGATGGATCACCTGCACTCAATTTAGCAGGTTGAGCAAATATATAACACGTTATATAACCATCGATACAAATGGGGGAATGGCATGGTCGAGGATGTGGTCCGAACGCTCGGGTTTCTGTGCATGGGCAGCCGTCTGAGGCGCATCGGCGAGAGGTTGCAGGCAGATACGCAGCAGATCATCGACGAGATCGGCCTTGGCATCCAGGCGGGCCAATACCCATTCCTGGCGGCGATCGACCGGGCCGGCCCGCTGACGGTCGGCGAGCTGGCGCAGGCAGTGGGCATTACCCAGCCGGGCGCCACGAGGACCACCGGCCAGCTTCTCGAACTCGGTTTCGTCGACATGCAGCCGGCGCCGGATGATCAGCGCCGCCGATTGGTCTCGCTGACCGACAAGGGCCAGGAACTCATCGACTATTCGAAGATATCGGTCTGGCCGCGTGTCGCGGCAGCCGTCGCCGATCTCTGCGGCGATCTCGACGGGCCGATTCTCGAACAGCTCGCCGCCATCGAGGACGGGCTTGCAGAGGCGCCGCTGGCACAGCGGAGCCCCGCCAAGGAGAAAACACGATGAAACATGTTCTCGACCGTCCAATCTGGAGCGCGCTGGAGAGCGCGCACTCCCATCTTGCGGAAGGCAATGAAAATGCGCGGCGATACCCGCCGTCGATCGTCCCCTTCGCGGCGTCTGCCGACGACAGGCCGGAGAGCCTCGACGCGCTGGAGGCGCTGCCGGCGTCGGAGGAGAGCATGATCCTCGTTGAAGCCGGACCGATCGTCATCCCAGCGGGGCTAGCCGTCGTCGCCGAGGCATCGGTGGTGCAGATGGTTGCCGAGCGGCCTCAAGGGCGAATTTCGGATTCTCGCATCGAGCCGCTGACGGAGGCGGACGCCGCCGACATGCTGGCCTTGGCGACATTGACCAAACCCGGGCCGTTCACGCTGCGGGCCCAGAGCCTCGGCAGCTTCTGGGGGATCAGAAGCGAAGGCCGCCTGGTGGCGATGGCCGGTCAGCGAATGCGGCAGACCGGCTTCATCGAGCTCAGCGGGCTTTGCACCCATCCCGATTTCCAGGGGCGCGGTTTCGGCACCCTGCTTTTCCGTTTCGTTGCCGGCGAAATCGCATCCAGCGGCGACACGGCCTATCTGCATGCCTATGCGGCGAATATCTCGGCCATTTCCCTCTACAAAACGCAGGGTTTTACTCTTCGCTCGGAGATGAACATGCGCGTGGTCAAACGCCGTTCCTGAGCGGTGTTCCCTTCCTATCGTACCGCCGCCGGCAGCACTTCGAATTTCCAGAACTTTTCCGGGCCGAAATAGGCCGTGGAAAACGCGCGGATATCGCCGGCGGTGACCTTGTCGTAGCCGCCGAGACTATCGCGTATCCGGTCTAAACGACGCGAATCCGTCTGAGCATGGTGCAGATATGAGAGCCAATATTCATTGCTCTGCTGCTGATGCTTCAATGTCTCAATGATGGGTTCCCGGGCGCGCGCAAGCTCGTCCGGGGAGACCTCCTGCGATCTGAGATCATTGGCGATCTCGTCGACAAGGGCGTAAAAGCGCGCGACCTTTTCCGGGCCTGTCTCGACGTAGAAATAGGCGTAGCCATAGCCAGGGACTTCCCTTGACAGGTCGACGTCGCCCTGCACGGCATAGCTTGCGCCTTCTGCAATGCGAAACTGGTCGATCAGCCTGTTCTGGAAAATCTGCACGGCGACATTGGCGGTGAAGGAGCGCGGCAGATCGGAGAGCAGATCGCCGATGGGAGCTCCAACGACGGCGGCGGCATTGTCTGCCCTGCCGCTATGGGCCTGCAAAACGGGCTTTACGGTCGTCGCCGGAAAACGCACCTCGTCCCGATCGGTGCTCGACGCCGTCTCCGGGCGCGGCGGCAAAGCGCCAAACGTTTCAGCCGTCAGCCCGATTGCGTCGTCCACCGTTACGTCGCCGACGATGGTGATGTCGATCGGGCCATTGGAAACCATCGGCCGGAACAGCGCCTCGAAATCGTCCGGCTTGGCGGCGGACAATTGCGCGCGGTCGGGGAAGGTCCAGCGCGGATCGCCGGAATGCACGAGACCTGCGAAAGCGCGGCTGACAACGCCGCCGGGCGACGCGTCATACTGATCGAGGCCACTCAAATAGGCCTGCTGCACACGCTTGAACGCCTCGGGACGGTAGGCTGGATCGGAGGTGTAGGCGGTCATCAGCTGCAGCTGCGTCGCAAGATCTTCCGTCCGTGTCCGACCGTCGAACCTGAAGGAGCTGTCGCCGACCGAGAAGTCGACGCCGACGATGTTGGCGGTCAGCGCTTTCTGTATATCCTCGTAATCCATGGCCTTCACGCCGGACAGCACGACGGCCGGAGATGCCCAGGTCGCGAGGGAACGGTCGCGCGGCAAATCCAGCCGACCGCGGCCGATATCTTCGCGCACCAGCACTTCGTTGGCACGCAGCTTGGTTGGCTTGACGGTCAGCCGCACGCCATTGGAAAAGCGCACCATGGTCAAGCCAAGATCTTCGACGGCGCGGCGTTCGACCACTGCGCCCGGCTCGCCGAAATGGGTGTAGGGCCAGGCGACGTCAGCAGCACCGGATGGCGCCGAGACGTCAATGGCATTCGAAGCGTCATAGACTTGCCGAACCGTGTCGGCTCCGCCCTGCGGTGATTGGGGCGTCTGCAGCACGACCTGCGGACCGTTGCCGGAGAAAGCACGCTGAAGGGCTTGATTGACCTCGGCCATCGTGACGCCCTTCGTTATCGTCTCGAACAGCGAGAGGTCTTCGGCAGGCGAGGTGAAGACTTGATCGTCGTCGACGCTGCCAGCCAGCGCCGAGGCGATGTCGATGGTCGCGCGCGTCGCGGCTCCGTCTGCGGCAGCTTGCAGAGCCAAGCGATATTCGCGGATTTCGCGATCGATCTCCGCCTTTTCAACGCCGAATTTTTGGATACGACGCTGTTCCTGGTCGATGGCCGTGAGCGCCGCCTGCCATTTGTCCGCCTCGGAATTTGCCGAGACCAGGACGACATGCGCGGAATCGAGGAGATCCTGCGAGCCGACGCCCGCGCTGATGAAAGGGGCATCCGCCTTGCTGGCGATAGCGCTCACCCGCCGTTTGAGCACCAGCAGCCCGAGATCCTCAATAAGCTCGGCGCGGCGCCTGGCAGAGGTATCAGGCGCGGCGTCATAGGGACGCGTCCAGGCGACCTGTATGCTCGTCATGCCGCCGGGAACAGTGATCACCTCGGCACTTTCGCCTTTCGCCGCCAGTGTGCCAAGATCCGGTTTTGCCGGCGCCGGCCCCACGGCCTTCCAGTCGCCGAAGCGCTGCCGGATTTCGGTTTCCATGGCGGCCGGGTCGATATCGCCCACTACGATCAACGTTGCCCGATCGGGTCGGTAGTTGGCCCGGTAATAATCACGGACGAGGTCTACCGGCGCATTGCTGATGATGTCGGCTTTGCCGATCGGCACGCGCATGGTCGCGCGCTGGCCGGCGAGCAACGAATTCATGATTCCGAGCGCTGCGCGAGACTGCGGTGTATCGCGCAGCCGCTCTTCCGACAGGATGACGCCGCGTTCGCGATCGAAAGCTCCGGCATCGAGGGTCAGCTCGCTCGCCGTTTCCCGCATCAGCATCAGGCCCGTCGAAACTGTGTCCGCATCGACCTCGGGCAGATCGAGCGCATAGACAGTCTCGTCATAAGAGGTATGGGCGTTGGTGTCCGGTCCAAAGGCCAGGCCCTTGCGCGGCAAGATACGGATCATCTCCCCTTCGGCGACATGCGTCGAACCCTTGAAGGCCATGTGCTCGAGAAAATGCGCCAGACCCTGCTGGTTGTCGTTTTCCTCGAGCGAGCCGGCGCCGATGCGAAAGCGGATCGCGGCCTGTCCGGGCGGCGTGACGTTGCGCATGATCGCAAACCGCATGCCGTTGGCGAGCGTGCCGAAATGCACGCCAGTCTCGGCTTGCAGGTCGCTTTGCGTTTGCGGCCAAGGCTCGGATGGGGTGTCCGCATAGGCTGGCAACGCGAAGTTTGCAGCAAGGCAGACCGCCGCGAGAAACCACCGCGCCGTGGAGCATTCCATTTGTTTGTGAGACATTCTTGTCCAGGTGATGAGCAGGAAAAGCGTAGATGGCGTCGATTCGACTATTCCACAGGTTGCATTTCGCATCAACGTCCATGTGCGCGAATGGATAAGAAGGAGACAATTCCGGCCGAGCGTCAGACCAATGTCATTGAACCCACTTAAAGGATTGCGCCTTGATGAGGTTACCAGGAGGCGCTTTCATGGCGACGTTGGAGCAGGTCGCATTCCGGGCAGGCTGCTCGCTGGCGACCGCAAGCCGTGTTCTCAACCGCAACGGACCGGCGAGCGACCTGATGGTGCGCAAAGTGCGCCGTGCGGCCGCCGAACTCGGTTATCACTCCGCCGGCAGGCTTGGCCGCAGGCCCGTGGTCGGCGTGCTGATCCCGAGCATCACCAATCCGGTCTTTGCCTCGTCGTTGTCGAGCATCCAGAACCGCATGCTGGTGGCCGGCCACGGCGTCTTGATCGCCCAGTCGAATTACGATCCGGCGCGCGAGGCCGATGCCGTGGCAGCCCTCCTGAACGACCGGCCGACCGGGCTGATCCTCACCGTCTGCGATCCCTCGACCAGCCAGGCGCTGCTTGCCAGGCTGCCGCCGACCGTGCTGCTCAACAACCTGCCGACGGCGCAATTTCCGGCGGCTGTCACCGCCGACAATCGCGGCGCCGGCCGCGAGATCACGGCGTTCCTGATCGGCATGGGTCATCGCCGCATTCTGTTTCTTTCCGGCAATTTCGCTGCCTCCGACCGCGCACATCTTCGCTACCGGGGTTATCTCGACGCCATGGCCGAGAGCGGGCTGACAGCGCTCGATGTGATGCAGATCCCCTTCGTCAACGGTTTTGACCAGCTCGATCTCGGCATGTCGATGAACTCGCTTGCGCCGACGGCGATCATCGCCTCGAACGATCTTCTGGCGCTCGGCGTCATCGGCGCGCTGAAGCGCGAAGGGCTCTCGGTGCCGGGCGATGTTTCGGTCGCCGGCTTCGACGGCATCGCCATCGGCCGGCTGATCGATCCGCCGCTGACGACGATCGAAATGCCGGATGCCAGCATGGGGGCGACGGCCGCCTCGCTGCTCCTCGACATGGCGGAGAATGCCGCCCCTGCCCGTCATCTCGACGTCGCCTATACGCTACGCCGCGGCGGCACGGTGCGCGCCATCTGAGAAGCTAGGGAAAAGAAGAGGCCGCCACGCGCTCGGCATGGCGACCCCTGCCCTATGCCTGGTGAGATAGGAGATCAGCTGCGCGGCAGCATGTCCTCGACGTCAGCGGCCGCGTCGTCGAGCGCTTCCTTCGGCTCGGCCGACTGGTCGACGATGCGCGACAGGTTGTCGACGATCGTCTGCGTGACCTTGACGCCGTTCGAGCCGGGGAAGGCATACCAGGGGATCATCACCGGCATCTGGCTGAGGCCGGCCTGGAACAGCGGGTTCTGCTTGTAGAAATCGCCGAGATATTCGGGTGACTTCGCGGCAAGCTCATTGTTCGGAACATAACCGGTGCCAGGCACGACGACGGAAGCACCGTAGGGGCCGGCGGCGAATTTAGCGAACTTCCAGGCAGCATCCTGCTTGGCGGCGTCATGCGTCAGGATGACGACGGCGTTGCCGCCCGTCGGCAGGCGGCCGTTCACCGAATCGATCAGCGGGATCCTGGCAGTGCGCAGATCGAACTTGTTGCCGACATTCTTGATCGTGTTGCGCAGCGCGCCCGTCGTCTGGAATTCGAAACCGACCTTGCCGGCTGCGAAAGCCTGTTCGCCTGCGGGCTTGGTGAAGACAGGCATGCCGCCCTCGGTGACCAAGCGATGCAGGACTTCGACGGCCTTCTGACCTTCCGGACCGTTGAAGGCAACCTTGCTTTCGTCATCGCTCAGCATCTTGCCGCCGGCGCCGAAGAGGAGAGCCGAAAACATCCAGTCGTCGCCCTGCCAGCGGAAATCGATGCCGTCGACACCGTTGCCGAGCGCCTTGATCTTGCCGCCGAGCGCGATGACCTCATCCCAGGTCTTCGGCGGATTGTCGGGGTTACCGCCAGCCGCCTTCACGAGATCGGCGTTGTAATACATGATCGGGTTGGAGGTCGCGAAAGCCAGCCCCACCTGCTTGCCCTTGACTTGGGCGAGCTTGAGGATCGTGTCGGAGAAGCCTTGCTCGGCCATGTTGCCGTCCTTCTTGACGAGCGGACCGAGGTCGACGGCGACGTCGCGTTCGTCAAGCATGCGCAGGCGGTTGAGGCCGATGAAGGTGATATCGGGCATTTCGCTGGTGCCGACCTGACGAAGGATCGTCTGGATGCCTTCTTCATAGGTGGCCGAGGGGCTGGCGAACTGGATCTTGATATCGGGGTTTTCTACCATGAATTTCTTCGAGATCGTGTCCATCACGTCCTTGAAGAAGCCCGGCATCGGGTAGTGAACCGTCAGCGTCGTCTCGGCATGCGCGGGAAGCGCGATTGCCAAGGATACGGCCGCTGCGGCGAGAATCTGGGTGATATGTTTCATCGCTCGTTCTCCTGGGTTGAAACCGGTCAGCCTTTGAGTCCGGTCATGGTGATGCCCTCGACGAAACGCTTCTGCGCAAGCAGGAAGGCGGCGACGAGGGGAAGGGTAATCATGAGGGTCGCCGCCATCAGTGCGCCGTAGTCGTCGCCGGCCTCTGCGGCGCGGAAATACATCAGGCCCAGCGGCGGCGTGGCGTAGTCCTGCTTGCTGATGACGATCAGCGGCCAGTAGAGATCGTTCCAATGGGCAACGACCGAGAAGATGGCAAAGGCGGTGACCGCCGGCCAGGCATTCGGCACGATGACGCGGGCAACGATCCCGATTTCCGACATGCCGTCGAGACGGGCGGCATGGATGAGATCATCCGGCATGGCGCGGAAGAACTGCAGGAACATGAAGATCGCGAAGACCGAAATGGTGAAGGGCGCGACCAGGGCGGCATAGCTGTTGAGCAGCGAAGCGCGGTCGAAGGCGACATAGAGCGGCAGCGCGGTCGCATGGATCGGCACCAGCAGGCCGAGCATGACCAGCACCATCATGGCGCGGGCGGCACCAAAGCGCAGCTTCGCCATGGCGTAGGCGCAGGGGATCGCCACCAGCACCTGGAAGAAGAAGATCAGCCCGCAGACGACGACGCCGTTCCACAAGAGCCGCGCCATCGGCACCCGGCTCAAAGCCTTGGCAAAATTCTCGACATAGGTGAGATGCGCCGGGATGAGCGATAGCGACGAGGTGAAGATATCGCTCTGTGCCTTGCCAGCCGTCGAGATCATGAAGGCGTAGGGCGACAGAAAGACGATCGCGCCCAGTGAGAGCAGGGTCAGGCGGATGATCCTGCCGAGGGAAAAAGCGCTGGTCATCATGTGTAATGCACCCGGCGATCGAGGACGCGATACTGCAGGAACATCAGCACCACCAGGATCAGCAGGAAGACCACCGTCATCGCCGAGGCATACCCAACGCGCAGATAGACGAAGCCTTCCTGGTAGATGGTAAAGAGCAGCACTTCCGACGCCTTATTGGGGCCGCCGTCGGTCAGGGTCTTGACCGTCTCAAAGACCTTGACCGCATTGGTGATGCTGATGGTGATGACGAAGAGCGTCGTCGGCCCGAGCATCGGCCAGGTCACCAGCAGGAAGCGGTCGAAGGAGGATCTGGCGCCATCCACTTCGGCGGCGGCGTAAAGCTCACGCGGGATCGCCGTCAGTCCGGCCAGGAACAGCACCATGTTGAAGCCGGCCGATTGCCAGACGCCGATGATCGAGAGGCTGTAAAGCACGGTGCCGGAGCTGCCCAACCAGTTCGGACCGGGAAGCCCGACAAGGGCCAGCAGCGCATTGATCGGGCCGATTGTGGGGTGGAACATATATTGCCAGACGGTCGCCATGGCGACGATCAGCGAGGCGACCGGCAGGAAATAGGCGGTGCGGAAGAAGCTGCGCGCCGCGGTTTCGCTCTCGATCAGCATGGCAATGCCGAGGCCGAGAAGGATCGAGACGGGGGCGACGATCGCCGTATAGACCGTCGTATTCCACAGCGACTTGCGAAAGGTGCGGTCGGTGATCAGGTGCGCATAATTCTCGAAGCCGACGAAACGGAACTTGCCGAAGCCGAGTTCGAAATCGGTGAAGCCGAGCACGATCACAGATGCAACCGGCAAGAGCACGAAGAGGAACAGCAGGATCATCGCCGGCAGCACCAGCATCCAGGCGATCTGGGCCTCGCTGCGCCGATGCGCAGCGGCGGAATCATGCGGCGCAGCCATCGAGACGACGCTAGCCATGCGCCCTCTCCCATTGAGAGTGGCCCGCCATCAGCCCGGCATCGGCGGAGCCGAGCCCGGCATCGGCAGAGCCGAGCCCGGCATCACCTGCGGTGAGCCCGGCATCACCCGTGGCAACGCTGCCGGCCAGCCGGCTGCCATCCTCGGCAAAGATCAGCGTCCGGCCGGGCGAGAGCCGCAGCCCGACGGCATCACCGGCGGCAAGGCCTGCGGCTTCGGACGGTTGAACCTTGGCGATGATGGTCTCGCTGATCGCTTCGAGCCGGCAATGGAGGATGACTTCGGAGCCCAGGAATTCGACGCGTTCGATCCGGGCGGCAAGTCCATCATGCCGGCTCCTGGACAGAAAGACGAATTCGGGGCGAATGGCGATCGTGACCGGCATCTTCCTGTCCGGCGCATTGTCGAGCATAAGCCGCAGGCCGCCGCAGAGAATGACGCCGCCTTCGGCAAAGGCCGGCAGCAGATTGATGCGCGGCTGGCCGATGAAGCGGGCGACTTCGATATGGGCGGGATCGTCGTAGATGACTTCGGGGCTTGCTATCTGCAGCAATTTTCCGCCCATCATCACAGCGACACGGTCGGCCATCGACAGCGCTTCCGCCTGATCGTGGGTGACATAGAGCGTCGGCACGCCGGCTCGGCGATGCAGGTCGACGATCTCGCCGCGGGCGTGGACGCGCAGATTGGCGTCGAGGTTGGACAGCGGCTCGTCCATCAGGAAGATGTTCGGCTGGCGCACCATGGCGCGGGCAAGCGCCACGCGCTGACGCTGGCCGCCGGACATCTGGCCGGGCTTGCGGTCGAGAAGGTGGTCGATCTTCAGCGACGTCGCCATCTCCCTGACGTCGCGGGCGATCTTCACGCGGGTGGCGCGCTGGCCGGGCATCAGCGAGCCGATGAAGGGCAGCCGCTGCATCCTCGACAGCCGGCGCATCGCCAGAGGCACGGCGATATTCTCAGACGCCGTCAGATGTGGATAGAGCGCGTAGGACTGAAAGACCATGGCGATGTTGCGGTCGGCGGCTGCGACGCCGGACATGTCGCGCCCGCCGATCAGGATCTCGCCGCGGTCGGCATGGTCGAGGCCGGCCAGAACGCGCAGCAGCGTGCTCTTGCCGCAGCCGGAGGGGCCGACTAGCGCGATGAATTCGCCGGCCGCAATATCCAGGCTGACGCCATCGAGGATCTGGTTGCCGGCGAAAGCCTTGGTGATGCCGCGAAGCGAGAGCGCGCTCATTCGACCGGTTCCCGCTGCTTGACCGCCTGGGGATACACCTCATGCACGACGTCGTCGAGCACATGGGCGGTCATGCCGGGAACGGCGACAATCGTGCTTTCGACTGAAGTATCGAACTCATGGATGACGGCGCCGATCAGACGTTCACCCGGCATCTCCCGCTCCATCTTGTCGATGATGAAGGCGGCCGACGGACCCCATGTCAGCTGGGTGTTGTTAAAGCGCCCCTGCCAAGCCCAGTGGAGATGGCCGCTCGCAAACAGTGCCACGTCATGGGAAGCGATGAGATCATAGAGCCGCCGACGCTGGACCGGGCGAACGCTCCAATAGCCGGTATCGCCCTCGTCGGGCGCATCGACGAACAGCGGCTTGTGCGCAAACAGCGCCACGCGCCGCCCTGCCCTGTCGGAAAGCGCCTGATCGAGCCATTCGAACTGGGCCTCCTCCTCGTCATCCTCATGGCCGAGAAGCAGCGCGTTCAAGCCGATGAAACGCCAGCCGGCCGCATCCTCCAGCCAGCGGTCGGGGCCAGCAAGGCTGCGCCAGCGGGCGAGCCGCTCGGCATTGACCGGCTGGTCCGATCCTTGGAGATGGCCGACATCGTGATTACCGGGGACGATCAGCATCGGGATCGACACCTGGCGCATCAGGTCCATCGAGAAGGTGATGTCGGCGTCCTTGTCGGCGCCGTCGACGGTGAGATCGCCGGTATGGACGATCAGGTCGGCGCCGGTCTCTTCGATCCAGCTCAGAAGCGGCGCCCAGTTGCCGTTGAAATGCGGCTTGTCGGGACTGAAATGGGTGTCGGTGATCTGAATGATTTTCATGTCTGAATCATCTTCATGGGCGCATCTCCGAGACGTCGGAAGCGCGTCACCCGCGCTTCCTTCTCGGGCCCTCTCTAGAAGGCTCCCATGTCAATCAGACATCTGCTGTTTTCAGCTGTTTTTCAGTTTTGACATCAATTTGTCATGCAAGAAAAAGCTGCCCGCAGGAACCGGGGCAGCCTTGGCCAGCATTTGGGATTGAGATTGCGGTGAAATCAATGCCGTGGTGCGTTGGCTGGGATGGACGATACCGTTGCCGAGACAGGGTCGCTTGCAGGGAAGCTGTCTTCAAGGCCCTCGTTCAACTCCTCCTCCAGCGTCTCGCTGTCCCCAGCCGAACGCGCGCTCGGCTGGCCGATCAGACCCTTGCTGCCTTCGTCAAAATTGCCGTTGCTCAAGGCATCGTAACGGTTGATGCTGCCGTCCGGCTCGCTGCCGGCAAAGCTGGTCAGCTGAACCATCATGACCTTGGCGTGGTCGACCGCCGTCGCATCATCAAGCTCGCCATGGGAGTTGTCGATTTTGACGGAAATCGATTCTCCGCCTTCGCCCAAGAATTCGACGGTGAAGATGTCGCCGGCCTGTGTCACTCGCGTATCGATCAACTGCATCGGAACCTCCTGTGTTCATTGACATCAACGGCGATCAACATCCGGAGTTCCATGGGCCAATCATTTCAACGTCAGGTCAACGTCAGGCGATGACTGGTTCTCGCCTGGCGATTATGGTTAATTTATTAATAATTCGGGTTTTATAAATGGAACGAAGCGGCCTTTCCGAGTGTTGATGCCGCGCCGTGGAGGAACCCCAATGATCCTGAAAATCCTTGCCCCCAAAATCGACGCCGATTGCCATGACACCGGCACCTGGCCCGATGGGATCTTCGCCGAAAACCGGATCGATCTTTCCGTTCGCCGCGACGGCCGTCGTCGCTCGCCGCATGAGCGCGACTACGGCAATGACAGGAAACTGGAAAATCTGCCGCTCGGCTTTGCTTGACCGTTGCCGGCGTGCACTTGTCACAGCCTGCGAAAGACCAGAACGCCTGACGCCGGCAGCACGGGATCGAGCACTCCCGCCGTGGCTCGGAGCCTTCCGCCGCCGTTGCCGACGTTCCAGCCGCCATATCTGCGAGAATCGCTGTTGAAGACCTCCTCCCAGAGGTCATCTCCCAAGCGGTCGCTGTGCAACCGGTAGCCGTGTTCGAAGGGAGCATCGTTCAGCGAGCCCACGACGAGGAAATCCTCGCCGTCGTTCCAGCGATGAAAGGCGATCACCCGATTTTCGTCGTGAACCAGGGGAATGGCGATGTTGCGCGAGCGAATGGCTGCCTCTCCGACACTGAGCGCTATCAGATCGCGATAGCAGCTGATCATCCCTGCCCCGTGGCCATCGGCTGCGCCGAGAATATTCTCCCGGTTGGCGAGGAAATCATTGTAGCGATAGGGCTTCAGGGCACCGATTTCCTCGCCCATGAAAAACATCGGCGTCCCCGGCGATAGCAGCGTCATCGCCGCCGCGAACCTCGATCTCGCCTCCGCCCACGTCCTGGTCTCACCGACAACAGGCGCGAAATTGACCGCGATCACAGCGGTTCGCGCCGATCCTTCACGATTGCCGCAATCGTCGTGCGACTGGTTATAGACTACCTTGGAGTGCGCGCTTGTCTGCAAAGCGCCGGCAAGAGACGACATGGTCAGCGCCCGCTGGTCCCCGAAGCCGGCATTCTTCAACAGCTGCGCCTGCGCACCGCCGTGATATTCGACGAGATTGTGATGAAAGTCACCATACCAGGTCGCATCGAAGCCGAGCCCGTCGCCGGTCAGGCTTGGCTCGGTCATCGCCGACCAGTCCGAATAATCCTCGGCCGTCAGGAAAAGCTGCGGCTTGATGAGCCGCATCGTGCGGGTCCATTGCTTCAGGAATTTGGCGCCGAAGGCGGCGGCCCGATCGGCGCGCCGGCCATCGGCATGCAGAACCGGATATTGATGGATCGAACTCGTCTGATCGAGCCGGAAACCATCGATATGGCAGACGGAGACGAAAAAGGCGGCGCTGGAGATGAAAAGCTGGCGCACGGCTTCCTCATGGAAGCGCGGCGCCCATCCCGTCGAGATGTTGTCGATGTAGCCGCCCGTGGGATCGGCGTAATCGCCGGGCCGTCCCTCGTACCAATAGTAGATATTGCGGGTGTGATCGTTGGAATCATAGGCCCATTGCGCCCGCTCGCCATCCGGATCGAAGTGGTTGTAACAGACATCGAGGATGACGGCGATGCCGCGCTGGTGGCAGGTCTTGATGAACATCTTCAGCCGGTCGGTGCCGCCGGCCCCTTGATCGGCGGCAAAGAAATGCGAGGTGCCGTAGCCCCAGTTGGCCCGGGTCTCGAATTCCGCAATCGGCAGCAGTTCCACCGCGTTGACGCCGAGCGCTGCGAGATGTTCGACGAAGGCGACGGCATCATCGAGCGTACCGGGCGCGGGCTTGCCGAAACCGAGGGCGCCGACATGCAGTTCATAGATCACCAGATCCTCGAGCCGATCGGGAATCTTTTGGCCGCCGGCGAATTCGTCGGCCCAGAAGGCCTCGGCGGTAAGCTCCTCTCCCGATGGCAGTACCACCCGCTTCGGGTCGCAGACGACCGAACAGCTCTGCGGTCCGTCCAATGACGCCGGCGATCCGTGATAGACCGCCCCATCCGGATCGAAGTCCCCCGCGCCGATCTGCATGAGCGACCAGATATCCGTGCGGTAGACGAGCGATCCGTCATCCTTCGTGATGCGGTACATATAGGGGGTGGCGACCATGCCGTCGAAATCGGCAAGGCCGTCATCATCGCCGGTTTCGACGGTCCAGAAGCCGTCGACGGTCTTGCGCATCGCGATGGTTGCGACTGCACCGGTGCCGTCGTCGGCGATGTAGCCGATGGCCGGATCGGCCAGGACAAGCGAAACCGCCCTGGCGTTCGGCGCCCAGACCGCGAAGCGAATGCCGTCGGCACTGTTGCGCCGCTCAGTTCGATTCGCCCCCAGACGGCCGATCCACGTCAGATAATAGGTCTGCGGCGCCAGGTCCGGGTGGAGGTCGAAGGAGCGTTCGCGACGCGTCGAGACCTCGTCGTCCAATTCGGCGGCGATCGCCCATAGGCCGGAAGCATCAGGCCGATCCAGCTCGACCCCCCAGCGGAAATGCGTGCCGATCCCGGCGTCGGGAAACGATACATCGGCGACGAAGACATCATAACCATCCTCATCACGGGAAGGCCGCATCGAAACAGATGTCCACTCATGCGAGACGCGGCCTTGCTCGTCCCAACTGCCGCAGAGACGGACATCGCCGAACGCCATCGATGGCAAGCCGCTGCGAAACCGGAATTGAACATCGACGGTCATCGGATCCTCCAAAACCATGTCGGATTTCACCGGACTCTGCCTATGGGCCGTCCCACTCGGGCATGATCAACCGGCCGGACGAAAAAATGCAAGCGCAGATTTCATAATAAATACAATCCGAAGCGAGCCACATTCGGGACAATATATCATGGATAACGAGTCATCGCCGCACGACCCTCCTCGTGTATTAAATCGAATTGGTTTCAACAAATGGGGATTCATTCCCATCGCCAATTCCCTCGTAAACCGGGAGAATAACTTATGGCTCAAGCCGTTAGAATAAACGATATTATTCGCTCCTTTGGAATTGATACGCATATCGACTACACCGACGGAAAATATTCCAATGTCGGAGAAGTTGTTAAAGCACTCGACTATCTTGGCCTTGATACAGTCCGCGATCACGCCCCCAACTCCGCTTCCGATCCCAACGGCCAAACGCATCTCGGCGACGCGGCCAAGGCCGGCGTGCAATTCGTCTTCAGCGCGCAGCGGGAAGTCGACCCCGCCACCGTGGTCCAGCGGCTGCATGATTTCGTGCAGGCCCATCCCGGATCGGTCGTCGGCATCGAAGGCCCGAACGAAGTCAATAACTGGCCGGTCAGCTATCACGGCCTGAGCGGCCAGGCCGCAGCGGTCGCCTATCAGAGGGACCTGTCTGCCGCCGTCAACGCCGATCCGTTGCTGAAGGACATCCCGGTCCTCAGCTTTACCGGATATACGGTCGCTTCCGCGTCCGACTACACGACGATCCACACCTATGCGAAGGATGGCGACCAGCCATATTCATGGCTTTCCCGAGAATCCGGCGTTCAGCGCGCTGCCGATCCGGGCAAGCCGCTTGCGATCACCGAGACCGGTTACCATACGTCGCTGACCGCCGACACCAATGGCGGCTGGGAAGGCGTCAACGAAGCGACGCAGGCAAAGCTCCTGCTCAATACGCTGATGGACGGCGCGGCACTCGGATCGAAAAACACGTTCATCTACGAATTGCTGGACGCCTATACCGATCCGCAGGGCACCAATCAGGAAAAGCATTTCGGCCTCTTTCATCTCGACTATTCGGCCAAGCCGGCTGCGACGGCGATCCACAATCTGACCGAAATCCTTGCGGATGACGGCGCTCAGAAGGCGAGCTTCAGCGCCGGAGCGCTCAACTATTCGATCGACGGCCTGCCGTCCTCGGCCCGCAGCCTGCTCACGGAAAAATCGGACGGAAGCTATCAGATCATCCTCTGGAACGAGCCCGATATCTGGAACCAGTCCACCGATACGGCCATTCAGGCTGCAAATACAGCCGTCAAAGTCAATCTCGGCGCCGCCTTCGGCTCCGTGAAGGTCTTCGACCCGCTGACCGGGACGACGGCGATCAAAAGCCTCAGCAACGTCTCGTCCCTGACGGTTAATGTCGTCGATCATCCCGTAATCATCGACATCGAAGGCGGCACCACCAGCACGCCGCCGGCACCCAACCATATCTATGGCGGCACCGGCAACGACATATTCACCGTCAGCAACTCTGCTCAAATCGTCGACGAAAGCCGGGGCGGCGGGACGGATACCGTCATGTCGTCGATCAGCTTCAGCCTCAAGGATACGGCGCATACGATCGGAAACATCGAGAATCTGACACTGACCGGCACCGCCAATCTGAACGGCACCGGGAATGGCCTGGCGAATGTTCTCACCGGCAATTCCGGCAACAATATTCTTGACGGAAGCACTGGTGCCGACCGCATGTCGGGGCACGGCGGCAACGACACCTATGTGATCGACAATAAAGGCGACTTTGCCGATGAAGCCAGTGGATCCGGCAAGGACAGCGTCCGGTCGGCAATCTCCTTCAGCCTGGTCGATCAGGCGCATACATCGGGAACGATCGAAAACCTTGCCTTGACCGGAACGGCCAATCTCAGCGCGACGGGCAACAACACGTCCAACGTGCTGACCGGCAACGACGGCAGCAACAGTCTCAACGGCGGCAAGGGGGCCGACCAGATGAGCGGCGGACTCGGCAACGACAAGCTGATCGGCAAAGCCGGCGCAGACATTCTGACCGGCGGCGGAGGGGCCGATTCCTTCGTTTTCGACGTTAAGCCCGACAATGTGAGCATCGACAAGATCCGGGATTTCTCCTCGGCGGCCGGCGACAAGCTGCTACTCGACCATTCGATTTTCGCCGCACTCAGCCTATCGAGATTTTCGGATGAGAATTTCGTCGTCGGCACCAAAGCACTCGAAGCTGACGATAGACTGATCTACGACCAGACCAGCGGCATTCTATCCTTTGATGCGGATGGAAGTGCCGCGGGTGCGGCAATCCATGTGGCCGATCTCGACAATTCCCCGGCGCTTCAATTCAAGGATTTCATGCTGATCTGACCCGGCCAGGTCCGTCGCTATTCGGCGGCGGGCTGCGGCACCACTTATGTTTCTAAAGCGCGTCGCGATCTTTCAACGTCGCGCCTCGCGCTTTAGCTCTTGGTTTTTACGCATGTCGTTGCCGCAAAAACCGCTGCACGCTTTTGTGCGACATGCTTAGCCTCCTCTTGCCGGCATAACATTCCCGGCCACATTCCTCCGTCAATGCCACTCGCAGCACCGGAGAAGCCTTTGCCCTGGATCGCCTATATCGCCCATTTCATCGCCGCGGCCTTTCTGACCAATGGCATCCCGCATTTCGTCAACGGCGTCAGCGGCCGGCCCTTCCGCACTCCATTCGCAAAGCTCGGTTCGCCGACAGCCAATGTCGTCTGGGGCTGGGTCAATTTCCTCATCGCCTTCCTGCTCTTTGCCAATATCGGGCCGCTTTATATCGGCTCGCTAGGCGACACGATCTTCGTGGCAGTCGGCATGCTCGTCACCGGCATCGTGCTCGCCCGGATTTTCGAGCGCGAGTCCCGATAGTAACTTGCATTATGATAGTCACTAATGTAGTGACATCGCCATGCAGCGAACAAGCTTCAGCGATTTCAAATGCCCGGCGGCACGCGCGCTCGACAGCGTCGGTGACTGGTGGAGCATCTTGATCCTGCGCGACGCCTTCCAAGGACTGTCGCGCTTCGACGAATTCCAGAAGAGCCTCGGCGTGGCGCCGAACATCCTGGCACGGCGGCTGAAACACCTGACGGATCAGGACCTGTTTGAACGGCGGCTCTACCAGCAGCGCCCTGCCCGCTACGAATATCGGCTGACGGAAAAGGGCCGTGATTTCTTTCCCGTCCTGATGACGCTGTTTTCCTGGGGAAGCCGGCACATTCCGGAGGAGGACCTCGCCTTTCTCTTGGGCGATGCCGCTTCCGGCAAAGAGCGCGAGACCGTGCTGGTCGATGCGCGCACCGGCGAACAGGTGACACCCGAAAATACCAGCCTGCTTGCAGGCCCCGCCGCCGATGACGAGGTGCACGCGCGGATCGCCCGCATGCGCGCCTGGTATCTCGGCATCGACGCATAGAAGGAGAACAGAATGGACCGCATCGTTGTCACCGGCATGGGGCTTGTCTCGCCACTCGGCACCGGCGTCGAGCCCGCCTGGAAACGCCTTCTCGACGGCAGTTCGGGGCTGCGGGTATTGGCGGAAGACATCGTCGGCGAGCTCGCGGCCAAGGTCGGCGGTATCGTTCCCGGCATAACCGAGGATGCGCAAGCCGGCTTCGATCCCGACCGATACATCCCGCCCAAGGACCAGAAGAAGATGGACCGCTTCATCCATTTCGCCATGGCGGCGACGGAGGAAGCGGTCAAGCAGGCCGGCTGGATGCCGACCGACGAAGGCGAGCGTGAACGCACCGCGACCATCATCGCGTCGGGCGTCGGCGGCTTTCCGGCGATCGCCGAAGCAGTACGGATCGGCGAGACGCGCGGCGTCCGACGCCTGTCGCCCTTCACCGTGCCCTCCTTCCTCGTCAACCTCGCCGCCGGCCAGGTCAGCATCCGCTACGGCTTCAAGGGGCCGCTCGGCGCTCCGGTGACGGCGTGCGCCGCCAGCGTCCAGGCAATCGGCGATGCGGCGCGGCTGATCCGCTCCGGCGAGGCGGATGTGGCGATTTGCGGTGGCGCCGAGGCCTGTATCGACAAGGTGAGCCTCGGCGGCTTTGCCGCCGCACGCGCCCTTTCCACCGGCTTCAACGAAACGCCGGAGCTGGCGTCGCGGCCCTTCGACACGGCGCGCGACGGTTTCATCATGGGCGAAGGCGCCGGCATTCTGGTCATCGAAACGTTGGAGCACGCACTTGCCCGCGGCGCCACACCGCTCGCCGAACTCGTCGGCTACGGCACGGCGGCGGACGCCTACCATATGACCTCAGGCCCTGAAGACGGCGACGGTGCGCGGCGGGCGATGGAGGCGGCGCTCTGCCAAGCGAAGATTTCCGCTTCCGACGTCAAACACCTGAACGCGCATGCGACCTCGACACCCGTCGGTGACAGGGGCGAGATCGCCGCGATCGGCACGGTCTTCGGCCGCAATGGCGGCATTGCCGTCAGCGCGACGAAATCGGCGACCGGCCACCTGCTCGGGGCTGCCGGCGGGCTGGAGGCGATCTTCACCATCCTGGCGCTGCGCGACCAGATCGCGCCGCCGACCCGCAACCTGGATGAGGCTGATCCGGCCGCCGACGGCATCGATATCGTCGGCAAGACGGCGCGGCCGCTCACCATGGACTATGCGATCACCAATGGTTTCGGCTTCGGTGGAGTGAACGCCAGCGCCCTCTTCCGGCGCTGGTCGTAAAGTCTGTTTTGCTTGCGGTAGGCCGGTTCAGTTTTCATGGAAGCACAGAACCGCTCTCATTTTTTGTTTTACGCAATTCCGGACGCAAACCGCTGCGCACTTTTGCTGGCATTGCTTTGGAAATCGCCTACACTTCTGCTCTATCGGGGATTATTCTCCGATAGAGCTGGAGATAACCCATGCGCGCCTTCTTCGCAGTTCTTATTCTGTGTGCCGCGTCCCTCCTCTCCATCGTCTCGGCCCGCGCCGAAGACCCGATCGACACGACGCGGACGATGATCGAGGAACAGATCAAGGCCTTCCTCAAGGACGATGCCGAGACCGCCTATTCCTTCGCCGCTCCCGGCATCCGGGCGATGTATCCCGACAAGAATCTGTTCTTCGCCATGGTGAAGAAGAGCTACGAGCCGGTCTATCATCCCGGCAACTACGCCTTCGGCCGCAGCCGCTCGATCGACAACGGCGCGCTGATCTATCACGAAGTGCTGATTTCAGGCCGCGATGGCAAAGACTGGACGGCGATCTACCAGATCACCCGCCAGCCGGATGGCAGCTACCGGATCAACGGCGTGCAGATCATCCCAGATGCGGACAGCAAGGGTATTTGATCCCGATCGATCCAACCTCGTTGGATTGGATCAAACAGGTTCGATCGGGATCAAACAGGTTTGATCGGGATCACACGGGCTGGAGATCGCCTCTTGCCCATTCCTCCTGCGTTTCCGCCATGAAATCGGCGAAGCGGCCTTCGGCGATCGCCTTGCGGATGCCCTGCATCAGTTCCTGGTAATAGGCGAGATTGTTCCAGGAGAGCAGCATGCCGCCGAGCGCCTCGTTGGAGCGGACGAGATGGTGCAGATAGGCACGCGAATAATCGCGTGAGGCCGGACAATTCGACTGTTCGTCGAGCGGGCGCATATCCTCGGCATGGCGGGCATTGCGGATGTTGACCTTGCCGCGGCGGGTAAAGGCCAGGCCATGGCGGCCGGAGCGAGTGGGCATGACGCAGTCGAACATGTCGATGCCGCGCGCAACCGATTTCAGAATATCATCCGGCGTGCCGACACCCATGAGGTAACGCGGCTTTTCCAGAGGAAGGACCGGCAGCGTCGTTTCCAGCATCTGCAGCATGACATCCTGCGGCTCGCCGACAGCGAGGCCGCCGATGGCATAGCCCTTGAGGTCGAGTTGGCTCAATGCCTCGGCCGAACGGATACGCAGCGCCGGGATGTCGCCGCCTTGAACGATGCCGAACATCGCCTTGCCAGGTTGCTCGCCGAAGGCCACCCTGCAGCGTTCGGCCCAGCGCAGCGACATCTCCATGGCGCGCTCGATCTCCTTCGGCTCGGCCGGCAGCGCCACACATTCGTCAAGCTGCATCTGGATGTCGGAGCCGAGCAGCCCCTGGATTTCGATGGAGCGCTCCGGCGACATATGGTGCAGGCTGCCGTCTACATGCGACTTGAAGGTGACGCCCTGTTCGTCGAGCTTGCGCAGGCCGGACAGCGACATGACCTGGAAACCGCCGGAGTCCGTCAGGATCGGATGTTCCCAGCGAATGAGCTTATGCAGGCCGCCAAGGCGGGCGACACGCTCGGCCGTCGGGCGCAGCATCAGGTGATAGGTATTGCCGAGGATGATGTCGGCGCCGGTCTCGCGCACCTGATCGAGATACATGGCTTTAACCGTGCCGACGGTGCCGACCGGCATGAAGGCCGGCGTGCGGATTTCGCCGCGCGGCATGGAGATCTTGCCGAGGCGGGCGCCGGCATCGGTTTTGTCAAGCGTGAATTGGAAGTGGTCGGTCATCTAATCTTTCCGGAAGAGAAGGCTGGCATCGCCATAGGAATAGAAGCGGTAGCCCGTCTGGATGGCGTGGTCATAGGCGGCGCGCATGGTGTCGAGGCCTGAAAAGGCCGAGACCAGCATGAAGAGTGTCGAGCGCGGCAGGTGGAAATTGGTCATCAGCATATCGACGGCCTTGAAGCGGTAACCCGGCGTGATGAAAATGCCGGTGGCGCCGCTCCAGGCGCGGATTTCGCCACTATCTTGCGTCGCGCTCTCGATCAGCCGCAGTGAGGTGGTGCCGACGCAAATGATGCGTCCCCCTCTTTGCTTGACGGCGTTCAGCCGGGCGGCGGTTTCGGCGCCGACATAGCCGCTTTCGAGATGCATTTTGTGATCGGCGGTATCATCGGCCTTGACGGGCAGAAAAGTGCCGGCGCCGACATGCAGCGTCACGAAATGGCGTTCGATACCGGCCTTGTCGAGCGCCTCGAACAAAGCGGGTGTAAAATGCAGGCCGGCCGTGGGGGCTGCGACAGCGCCCTCCTCCCGCGCATAGATGGTCTGATAGTCGGCGCGGTCGCGTTCATCCTCCGGCCGCTTGGCGGCGATATAGGGCGGCAGAGGAATGTGACCGACGCTGGCAATCGCTTCGTCCAGTGCGGGGCCGGAGAGATCGAAGGCCAGTGTCACTTCGCCTGCCTCGCCCTTTTCCTCGACGGTGGCGTCGAGCGAGCCGATCATGCAGCTTTCGCCGCTATGGCCGAAGGCGATGCGGTCGCCCTCCTTGATGCGCTTGCCGGGCTTGGCGAAGGCCTTCCATTTGTTGGCGCCGATACGCATGTGCAGCGTCGCCGATACCTGCTGGCCGCCCGCACCCTCGCGATGGCGAATGCCTTCAAGCTGGGCCGGAATGACCTTGGTGTCGTTAAAGACGAGCGCATCGCCTGCCTGCAGGAAGGACGGCAGATCGCCGACGCGATAATCCCGGATATTTTCCGCATTCGGATCGACGACGAGCAGCCGCGCGCTGTCGCGCGGCTCGGCGGGCCGCAACGCGATGCGTTCATCGGGCAGGTCGAAGTCGAAAAGGTCTACGCGCATCAGGGCACTTTCAGGCAAAGCGAAACCCGCCCCACGCTTTCGCGCAAGGGCGGGTTTCAGCAGAAATCACAATCAGACGTCGGCGGCAACCCGCATGGAGACGATCGAGTCCGGATCGGAAACCGGCTCGCCGCGCTTGATCTTGTCGACGTTGTCCATGCCCTCGATGACCTGGCCCCAGACGGAATACTGCTTGTTCAGCCACGGCGCGTCGGTAAAGCAGATGAAGAACTGAGAGTTGGCCGAGTTCGGGTTCTGCGAACGGGCCATCGAGCAGGTGCCGCGCGTATGGGTGGTTGCCGAGAATTCTGCCTTCAGATCCGGCTTGGAGGAGCCGCCCATGCCGGCGCGGCTGGGATTGAAGGTTTCCGAGCCCTTCTTGCCGAATTCGACATCGCCCGTCTGGGCCATGAAATCCTGGATGACGCGGTGAAAGACGACGCCGTCATAGGCCTTCTCGCGGGCGAGTTCCTTAATGCGGGCGACATGTTCCGGGGCGACCTGCGGCAAAAGCTGAATGACAACCTTGCCCTTGGTGGTTTCCAGAATGATGGTGTTTTCGGGATCCTTGATCTCGGCCATTGCCTTCTCCTCTTGTTTCTCTCGTAACTTACTTCTTGCCCAGGGTGACCTTGATCATCCGGTCGGGACTTTTGACTTCGCCGTTCTGGCCTTCACCGCGCTTGATCTTATCGACGTTCTCCATGCCGGAAACGACCTTGCCGACGACGGTGTACTGGCCGTTCAGGAAGGAGCCGTCGGCGAACATAATGAAGAACTGCGAATTGGCGGAATTCGGATCCTGCGAACGGGCCATGCCGACCGTGCCGCGCACGAACGGGGTCTTGGAGAATTCGGCCGGAATGTCAGGCAGATCGGAAGAGCCGGTGCCGGCGAGGCTCGCATCGAAGCCCTTTTCCATATTGCCGTATTTGACGTCGCCGGTCTGAGCCATGAAACCGTCGATGACGCGGTGGAAAGCGACGTTGTCGTATTCGCCCTTCTTTGTCAGTGCTTCGATCTGGGCGACATG
This sequence comes from Rhizobium anhuiense bv. trifolii, assembly GCF_024346605.1. NCBI lineage: Bacteria > Pseudomonadati > Pseudomonadota > Alphaproteobacteria > Hyphomicrobiales > Rhizobiaceae > Rhizobium > Rhizobium anhuiense. Next base: position 2,467,321 of record NZ_CP098803.1, on the reverse strand, counting down.
CTTCGGCGCCACCTCAGGCATCAACTGAATGACGACGGGGCCGTTCGTCAGCTGGATGGTGAGATAGTGATCGGCCGACTGGGCGAAGGCATCGCCGGCGAAGGAGGCGAGATAAAGCACGCCGGCAAATGCGAGATAAAAGAGTTTCATATGAGCTCCATTGCGGCGGGTTCCGCCTGGTCTTTGCGCTTGCTAGTCTTTGTTCTTACTAGTTTGGGCGCTTGGATGTGAGGGCTTGCAAGACGGCGGCCGGCACGAAAGCGCTGACATCGCCGCCCATGGCGGCGATCTGGCGGACCAATGTGGCGGTTATGGGCCGCGAGGCCGTGCCCGCCGGCAAAAAGATGGTCTGGATATCGGGCGCCATCGTCCGGTTCATTCCGGCCATCTGCATTTCGTAATCAAGGTCGGTGCCGTCGCGAAGACCGCGGATCAACAGTGTTGCGCCATGGGTGCGGGCGGCATCGACGACCAGATTGTCGAAGGCGACGACGGTGATGTCACCGGTCTTGCCGGGCAGCGCTTCAGCCAGCGAACGGCGGATCAGCTCGGCTCTCTCTTCGAAGGAGAAGAGCGGCGCCTTGCCGGGATGGATGCCGATCGCGACGATCACCTTTTCGGCGACGTTCAGCGCCTGGACCAGAACATCCACATGCCCATTGGTGATCGGGTCGAAAGACCCCGGATAGAAAGCTGTCGTCATGTGACCAGACCGTTGATTTGACGCCTTTTGTCACGGATGCCGCTCTGCCGCAAGTGATTTGGGCAGGTCCGGCGAGAGTGCCGCGCGTCCATCCGGACACGCCAAGGACGTTCTATCATTTTGAATTGGCAGGCGGTTGAACGGCGGATGAATGGTCCGTTCAAGGCCGTTTCAGACAGGATCTGCTTTACTCGGATCATCAAATTCAGCCGATGCCATTCCGGCATCCGGCGCTTCCTGAAAGACCAAGTCCATGCTGATCGTGCTTGTTGCACTTGCCGTCGTTTCCTCCCTCGCCGCCGAGATGGCCTATGGCTATTTCGCCGATCGATATGAGGTGAGCTGGGTACGGCCGGAGCTTGCCGAACATGCGGCGATCGTGCGCGCCCAAGGCCGGCTGCGCGAAAACGGGCTTCGAATCTGAACGCCAGATGAACGAGACATTCAAGGAGGCTTCAGATCGCCATTGGTAAACACCCCCTCAACATCCGCGGAACCATTTTCAAACGGATGCGTTCATTCAACCGACCCCATAGATGCGATCAGCGCGGCAGGAAGGACTAAAGATGCCCGGTAAGATTACGATGATTAACCTGCTCTGGATGGTAATGGTCACGGGCATGCTGACCGCAACTGTCGCTCTCTATGATCAGAAGGTCGATACGTCCAAGGTTTATGGTCCCTATGCTTCGGCCCGGACGGCCGTGCTGGGCCAGTACTGAGGGGCGAGAACGCAACTCCCCAGGAAAGGAATGCCTATGTTCACGATCTTGACAGTGCTCACCGCCCTCATCAGCGTGATGTTCATCGTGTCCGTGGCCTCGACGATCTCAGCGCTTCGGCGTGAAGGCGAAGAGGTGAAAGCTCTGAACGAAAAACATAGAGCATTCTGACCTTCCTCTCTGACCACCCACTTCCCACCCTCGAGCGGCACCCTTCCGTCGCCGGGGCCATTCAAAGCCGGATGCACCCAGCATCCGGCTTTTTCTTTGGGTGTGATCTGAGCCATCCCCGGGCTTGAGAAAAAATGGGCGGCTTGAAAAGAAAAGGGCGGCTCGAAGCCGCCCCCTTCATGTGATCATTCCCCGGCAGGCGCGGCCGGATCGCCATCGGCAACCGGGCCTTGATCGGTGGCGCCTTCATCGGTCGCAGGGGCGCCTTCGGCGACCTCGACAGCCTCTTCCGTCTCGTCTTCCTCCGGCTCGCTGATGCGCTCGACCGAAACAACCTTCTCGTCCTTGGCGGTGGAGAAGATGGTGACGCCCTTGGTGGCGCGGCTGGCGATGCGGATGCCGCCGACCGGCACGCGGATCAGTTGGCCACGATCGGAGACCAGCATGATCTGGTCGCCGTCATCAACAGGGAAGGCCGCGACCTGTTCGCCGATCTCGCCGGTTTTCGACGTGTCGGTGGCGCGGATGCCCTTGCCGCCGCGGCCGGAGATGCGGAAATCGTAGGAGGACGAACGCTTGCCGAAGCCTTTTTCCGAGACCGTCAACACGAACTGCTCGCGTGCCTTCAGCTCTTCATAACGCTCGTCGGAAAGCTGCCCCTCTTCGGTGACTTCTTCGCCAACCAGCGCAATATCCTCTTCATCCACGCCCGTCGCCCGACGCTCGGTGGCGGAACGCTTGAGATAGGCAGCACGCTCCCACGGCTCGGCATCGACATGACCGACGATGGTCATCGAGATGATGCGGTCGCCATCGCCGAGATTGATGCCGCGCACACCGATCGAGTTGCGGCCGGCAAAGACGCGGACGTCGTCGACGGAGAAGCGGATGCACTGACCGAGCGCCGTCGTCAGCAGCACGTCATCCTGATCCGTGCAGGTCTCGACGGAGAGGATTTCGTCGCCCTCCTCCTCGAGCTTCATGGCGATCTTGCCGTTGCGGTTGACCTGGACGAAGTCCGACAGCTTGTTGCGGCGAACCGTGCCGCGCGTCGTCGAGAACATGACGTCGAGATTGTCCCAGCTCGTCTCGTCCTCGGGCAAGGGCAGGATGGTGGTGATGCGCTCGCCGGGTGCGAGCGGCAGCATGTTGATCAGCGCCTTGCCGCGCGAGGTCGGCGTGCCGATCGGCAGGCGCCAGACCTTTTCCTTGTAGACGATGCCCCGCGAAGAGAAGAACAGGACCGGCGTATGGGTATTGACTACGAATAGCCGGCTAACGAAATCCTCGTCGCGGGTGGTCATGCCGGAGCGGCCCTTGCCGCCGCGGCGCTGGGCGCGGTAGGTGGTCAGGGGCACGCGCTTGATGTAACCGAGATGCGAGACGGTGACGACCATGTCTTCGCGGGCGATCAGATCCTCGTCGTCCATTTCGAGGCCGCCATCTACGATCTCGGTGCGGCGCGGCGTGCCGAACTCGTCGCGGACGGCGGTGAGTTCATCCTTGACGATGGTCTGAATGCGGACGCGCGAAGAAAGAATATCGAGGTAATCCTTGATTTCGTCGCCGATCTTGTTGAGTTCGTCGCCGATTTCGTCGCGGCCGAGGGCCGTCAGGCGGGCAAGGCGCAGTTCGAGGATGGCGCGGGCCTGTTCCTCGGAGAGATTGTAGGTCAGGTCGTCGTTGATGCGATGGCGTGGATCGTCGATCAGACGGATCAGGCTTTCGACATCTGCCGCCGGCCAGCGGCGGGTCATCAGCTCTTCGCGGGCCGACTGCGGATCGGGCGCCTGGCGGATGACGCGGATGACCTCGTCGATATTGGCGACGGCAATGGCGAGACCGACCAACACATGGGCGCGGTCGCGCGCCTTGCGCAGCAGAAATTTCGTTCTCCGGCTAACGACTTCTTCGCGGAAGGAGACGAAAGCGCGCAGCATATCGAGCAGCGTCAGCTGCTCGGGCTTGCCGCCGTTCAGCGCCACCATGTTGCAGCCGAAGGACGTCTGCAGCGGCGTGTAACGATAGAGCTGGTTGAGGATGACCTCGGCATTGGCGTCGCGCTTCAGCTCGACGACGACGCGATAACCCTGGCGGTCGGATTCGTCGCGCAGATCGGAGATGCCTTCGATGCGCTTGTCGCGCACCAATTCGGCCATCTTCTCGATCATCGTCGCCTTGTTCACCTGATAGGGAATCTCGGTGATGATGATCTGCTCGCGGTCGCCGCGCATCGGCTCGATGGCGGCGACGCCGCGCATGATGACGGAGCCGCGGCCGGTCTCGTAAGCCGAGCGGATGCCGGCACGGCCGAGGATCTTCGCACCCGTCGGGAAGTCGGGGCCAGGGATGATCTGCATCAGTTCCGGCAGCTCGATTGCCGGGTCGTCGATCAACGCAATGCAGCCGTCGATGACTTCAGAGAGATTGTGCGGCGGGATGTTCGTCGCCATGCCGACAGCGATGCCACCGGCGCCGTTAACGAGCAGGTTCGGAAACTTGGCGGGCACCACGACCGGCTCGGAGAGCGTGCCGTCGTAGTTGTCGCGGAAGTCGACGGTTTCCTTGTCGAGATCGTCGAGCAGCGAATGGGCAGCCTTTTCGAGGCGGCATTCGGTGTAACGTTCAGCCGCCGGCGGATCGCCATCGACCGAGCCGAAATTGCCCTGGCCGTCGATCAGCGGCAGACGCAGCGACCAGGGCTGCGCCATGCGGGCGAGCGCATCATAGATCGCAGTATTGCCGTGCGGATGGTATTTACCCATCACGTCACCGGTGACGCGGGCGCATTTGACGTATTTCTTGTTCCAGTCGATGCCGAGCTCGGACATGCCGTAGAGGATGCGCCGGTGCACGGGCTTCAGGCCGTCGCGCACGTCGGGCAGCGCGCGGCTGACGATGACGCTCATGGCGTAATCGAGATACGACCGCTGCATTTCCTCCATGATGGAGATGGGCTCGATGCCTGGCGGGAGCTTCCCGCCGCCGGGGGGTGTTTGCTCAGTCAAAACAGATCACGATCTCTTCTAGAATCACTTGAAGATTTATAGCGGAAAGCCTGTTCCCACGCCAATTTTCACAGCGCGTTTTGAACAGGCTTTTGCGGCTTAAAGAGGGTAAAACATATAAGTTGCGCGGCCGGACCGGACAAATCCGCCCCCGGCCGCCGCGGGAAATTTGCCAAATCGGAATCCCCGCTTCACAATCATAAAAACCAAGTGACTATATGGGGTTCCGGAGAGACGATGGCAAGCGCCGACCAATTGATCAACGCCTTCACGACGCTGCTCGTCACCATCGATCCGCCCGGTCTCGCACCGATCTTTCTGGGCCTGACGACAGGCATGAGCCGCAGTGAGCGCACACAGGTAGCGCTGCGTGGCTCGACCATCGCCTTCATCATTCTCGCCGTCTTCGCGCTGTTTGGCGCCGGCGTGCTCAGCGTGCTGGGGATTTCGATCGGCGCCTTCCGCATCGCCGGCGGGCTGCTCTTGTTCTGGATCGCCTTCGAGATGGTGTTCGAGAAGCGCCAGGACCGCAAGGAGAAGGCCACCGAGGTGGCAATCACCAAGGATCACATCGAAAATATCGCCGTCTTTCCCCTCGCCTTGCCGCTGATTGCCGGCCCGGGCGCGATCTCGGCGACGATCCTGCTTGCTGGAACGCTCGCCACCTCCGTCGGAAAAGCGCAACTGATCGGCGTTCTTGCTGCCAATCTGCTGCTGACCTTCCTCATGCTGCTCGTCGCCGAACGGCTGGACCGTTTCCTCGGCGTCACCGGCCGGGCGATCCTGACACGGCTTCTCGGCGTCATCCTCGCCGCCCTCGCCGCCCAATTCGTCGTCGATGGCGCGAAATCGGCGCTCAATCTGATCAGCGCGACGCCGCACTGAGAAGGGCTAGAAATCAAAGAAAAAGAGCATGACGCCGTCAAAGGCATCATGCTCTCAGGTCTTTCACTAGCCCAGGAAGGCTCGCGATCAGAACGGGATGTCGTCGTCGAGATCCCGCGAGAAATTGCCGCCGCCAGCGCCGCCGCGGCTCGGGGATGAAGAGGGAGCCGGCGCGCCGTAGTCGTCGCCATAATCGTTGCCGCCGCTGCCGCCGCGGCCGCCGCCGAAGCCGGAGCTGGCACCGCCGCCATCGCCGCGGCCGTCGAGCATCGTCAGCGTCGAACTGAAGCCCTGTAGCACCACTTCGGTGCTGTAGCGGTCCTGGCCCTGCTGGTCCTGCCACTTGCGGGTCTGCAGCTGGCCTTCGATATAGAGCTTGGCGCCCTTCTTCACATATTGTTCGACAACCTTGCAGAGGCCTTCGTTGAAGACGACGACAGTGTGCCATTCGGTCTTTTCACGGCGCTCGCCGGAATTGCGGTCGCGCCAGGTCTCCGAGGTCGCGATACGAAGATTGGCGATCGGCCGGCCATCCTGAGTGCGGCGGATTTCGGGGTCTGCACCCACGTTTCCAACCAGAATTACCTTATTCACGCTACCAGCCATACTTCTCACCCTGCCTGCCGCCCTGCCCGGCGGCGTTTAATCGATCGGCGCACCTTAAACCATCACGGACCGCCGATGCGCATGGGCGGCATTTAATCCACATGTTTATCCATCAGAAAGCCGCATGCATTCATCAGGAATTTTGTTCTTTATTTGTTCTAGTTTATCCGTATGATCCTGTCAACAGAATCGAAAACCTTGAGCCTTCCCGGATATTCAGCCTCGACTCGCCCGTCGGCATCACTAAATAAGGGCTGTTATCCAGAAAACCAAAGCAGAGACGATGAGCGAACTGAAGACGATCTCCATCCGCGGCGCGCGCGAGCATAATCTCAAGAGCATCGATCTCGATCTGCCGCGTAACAAGCTAATCGTCATGACCGGGCTTTCAGGGTCCGGCAAATCCTCGCTCGCCTTCGACACGATCTACGCCGAAGGCCAGCGGCGTTATGTCGAGAGCCTGTCGGCCTATGCCCGGCAGTTCCTCGAAATGATGCAGAAGCCCGACGTCGACCAGATCGACGGGCTGTCGCCGGCGATCTCGATCGAGCAGAAGACCACCTCGCGCAATCCGCGCTCGACGGTCGGCACCGTCACCGAGATCTACGACTATATGCGCCTGCTCTTTGCCCGCGTCGGCGTTCCCTATTCGCCGGCGACCGGTCTGCCGATCGAGAGCCAGACCGTCAGCCAGATGGTCGACCGCATCCTCGATTTCGGCGAGGGCACCCGTCTTTATATTCTTGCGCCGCTCGTGCGCGGACGCAAGGGCGAATACAAGAAGGAACTGGCCGAGCTGATGAAGAAGGGCTTCCAGCGCGTCAAGGTCGACGGCCAGTTCTACGAGATCGCCGAGGCGCCGGTGCTCGACAAGAAATACAAGCATGACATCGACGTGGTGGTCGACCGCATCGTCGTGCGCTCGGATGTCTCGGCGCGTCTGGCGGACAGCCTGGAGACCTGCCTGAAGCTTGCCGACGGGCTGGCGGTCGCCGAATTCGCCGACAAGCCGCTGCCGCCGGAAGAGACGTCGGCCGGCGGCTCGGCCAACAAGTCGCTGAACGAGACGCATGAACGCGTGCTGTTTTCGGAGAAGTTCGCCTGCCCTGTCTCGGGCTTCACCATTCCCGAGATCGAGCCGCGGCTGTTTTCCTTCAACAATCCCTTCGGCGCCTGCCCGACCTGCGACGGCCTCGGCGCCCAGCAGAAAATCGATCCGGACCTGATCGTGCCCGAACCCGAACGGACGCTGCGCGACGGGGCGATCGCGCCCTGGGCGAAGTCGACCTCGCCCTATTACAATCAGACGCTGGAAGCGCTCGGCAAACATTACGGCTTCAAGCTCGGCACCCGCTGGAACGAGCTTTCCGACGAGGCCAAGGACGTTATCCTCAACGGCACCAACGACAAGATCGAATTCCATTATGCCGATGGCGCCCGTTCCTACACGACGCAGAAGAATTTCGAGGGCATCATCACCAATCTCGAGCGCCGCTGGAAGGAGACCGATTCCGCCTGGGCGCGCGAGGATATCGAGCGCTTCATGTCGGCCGCCCCATGCCCTTCCTGCAACGGATTCCGCCTGAAGCCTGAGGCCTTGGCGGTGAAGATCGACACGCTGCATATCGGCGAAGTGACCGGGATGTCGATCCGCGTCGCCCGCGACTGGTTCGAGGCGCTGCCGGCAAGCTTCAATGCCAAGCAGAACGAGATCGCCGTGCGCATCCTCAAGGAAATCCGCGACCGGCTGCGCTTCCTCAACGATGTCGGCCTGGAATATCTGAGCCTGTCGCGCAATTCCGGCACGCTGTCGGGCGGCGAGAGCCAACGCATCCGGCTTGCCTCGCAGATCGGCTCAGGGCTGACAGGCGTGCTCTACGTGCTCGACGAGCCGTCGATCGGCCTGCATCAGCGAGACAATGCCCGGCTGCTCGACACGCTGAAGCACCTGCGCGACATCGGCAACACCGTCATCGTCGTCGAACATGACGAGGATGCGATCCTGACGGCCGACGACGTGGTCGACATCGGCCCGGCTGCCGGCATTCACGGCGGCCAGGTCATCGCCCATGGCACACCGCAGGACATCATGGACAGTCCGAACTCGCTGACCGGCAAATATCTCTCGGGCGAACTCGGCGTTCCCGTTCCCGATGAACGCCGCAAGCCGAAAAAGGGCCGCGAGATCAAGGTGGTCGGCGCGCGCGGCAACAATCTGAAGAACGTCACGGCATCGATCCCGCTCGGGGTGTTCACGGCGGTGACCGGTGTTTCCGGCGGCGGCAAGTCCACCTTCCTGATCGAAACGCTCTATAAGTCGGCAGCGCGCCGCGTCATGGGCGCACGTGAAAACCCGGCCGATCACGACCGCATCGACGGTTTCGAGCATATCGACAAGGTGATCGACATCGACCAGTCGCCGATCGGCCGCACGCCGCGCTCGAACCCGGCGACCTATACCGGCGCCTTCACGCCGATCCGCGACTGGTTCGCCGGCCTGCCGGAGGCAAAGGCCCGCGGCTACCAGCCGGGCCGCTTCTCCTTCAACGTCAAGGGCGGACGCTGCGAGGCCTGCCAGGGCGACGGCGTCATCAAGATCGAGATGCACTTCCTGCCCGATGTCTACGTCACCTGCGATGTCTGCCATGGCAAGCGTTACAACAGAGAGACGCTCGACGTCACCTTCAAGCACAAGTCGATCGCCGACGTGCTCGACATGACGGTGGAGGAAGGCGTCGATTTCTTCGCGGCGGTGCCCGCCGTGCGCGACAAGCTGCAATCGCTGAAGGATGTCGGCCTCGGTTACATCAAGGTCGGCCAGCAGGCCAATACGCTCTCGGGCGGCGAAGCGCAGCGCGTCAAGCTTGCCAAGGAACTGTCGAAACGCTCGACGGGACGCACGCTCTACATTCTCGACGAGCCGACGACCGGCCTGCATTTCCACGACGTGGCCAAGCTGCTCGAAATGCTGCACGAACTGGTCAACCAGGGCAATTCGGTGGTGGTGATCGAGCACAATCTCGAAGTCATCAAGACCGCCGACTGGGTGCTCGATTTCGGCCCCGAAGGCGGCGATGGCGGCGGCGAGATCGTCGCGACCGGCACGCCGGAAGCGATCGTCAAGGAAAAGCGCTCCTATACCGGACACTTCCTGAAGGAATTGCTGGAACGGCGGCCGGCGAAGAAGGCGGTTGCGGCGGAATGACGATGAGGCCAGCGTCGCCCGATGATCTGGAAATGATCGCGACGCTGACAGCTGCCGCCTATCGGCCCTATACCGAACTCTTCGGCGCTGCGCCGATCCCGGTGACGGAGGATTACGCGCCGCGCATCGAACGCGGCGAGGTCTGGCTGCGCGAGGTCGGCGACGAAACGGCCGGCCTGGTGGTGGTCGAGCAGCATTCCGATCACCTCATGCTGTTCAGCATCGCGGTCTCGCCGGCCTTTCAGGGCGGCGGGCACGGGTTGGCGATGCTGCGCTGGCTGGAGGGCAAGGCGCGGGAATGGGCAGTGCCGGAAATCCGGCTCTACACGAATGCGCGGATGGAGCGGAACATCGCGCTCTATCGCGCCTTCGGTTTTCAGGAAACGGGTCGTCGGCCGAGCCCTTATCGGCCAGGATGGACGCTCGTCGACATGACGAAAGAAATCGATGCGGCCTGAGCGGCTGCCAACGGGGAGGACGACATGACGAAATCCGGCACTATCCGCACCGGCATCGGCGGCTGGACCTTCGAGCCCTGGCGCGGGCATTTCTTTCCTGATGACCTGAAACAGAAAGACGAGTTGAATTATGCCAGCCGCCAGCTGAAGGTCATCGAGGTCAACGGCACCTATTACAGCACCCAGAAGCCTGCAGTCTTCGCCAAATGGGCGGCAGACGTGCCCGATGGCTTCATCTTTTCGCTGAAGGCGACGCGTTTCGTCACCAATCGGCGGGTGCTTGCCGAAGCCGGTGAATCGATGGAGCGGTTCCTGACATCGGGTATCAGCGAACTCGGCGATCATCTTGGGCCGCTGCTCTGGCAATTTGCGCCGACGAAGAAGTTCGATCCGGAAGATTTCGAGGCCTTCCTGAAGCTGCTGCCGGCAAAACAGGACGGGCTGGCGCTGCGCCACGTGGTCGAGGTGCGGCACGATTCCTTCAAGGTGCCGGAATTCGTGGGCCTGCTGGCGAAATATGGGGTGGCGCCTGTTTGTGCCGAACATTTCGAATATCCGATGATCGCCGACGTCACGGCGGATTTCGTCTATGCCAGGCTGCAGAAGGGATCGGACGATATTGCCACCTGCTATCCGGACAAGGAGCTGAAGGCCTGGGCAAAGCGACTGGAGACCTGGGCCGAAGGCAAGATCCCCGATGACCTGCCGCTGATCGATGCCGATCGCAAAGTGAAGACCGAGCCGCGCGACGTCTTCGCCTTCATGATCCATGAGGGTAAGGTCAATGCGCCACACGGAGCGATCGCCCTGCAGCAAGCGCTGGCGAAATAAGCTTGGTGAGACTTGGCCCGGGGCTCAAAGCACCGGCGGCCCGAAGCTGAAGCATCGGGCGGGCTAAAGCGGCAAGACGTGGGTGGCAAGCTCCTCCGCCGTCAACCCCTTGCCGGCGCGTTGGCCGGCCTCGCCATGCAGCCAGACGCCGGCCGCCGCGGCCTCGAAGGTCGGCAAGCCCTGGGCGAGCAATCCGCCGATGATGCCGGCGAGCACATCGCCGGAACCGGCGGTGGCAAGCCAGACCGGGGCATTGGTATTGATGAGCGCACGTCCATCCGGCGCGGCGATGACAGTATCGGCCCCCTTGTAAACGATCGCTGCATTGGCGCGGCGGGCAGCAGCGACAGCCTTGTCCACCTTGCCGAGCGCATCATCGCTGCCGATATCGGGAAAGAGCCGCGCGAATTCACCCTCGTGCGGCGTCAGCACCAGACGCGGCTCACCGCGGAAAAGATCAAACAATTGTTGCGGATCGTCCTTGAACGAGGAGATGCCGTCGGCATCGAGCACCAGATGGCGATCGGCAAGAGCGGAGACGAAGCCGCGCGCCCTGGCGCCGATGCCAAACCCGGGGCCGAGAACGAAAGTCTGCAGCCGCTTGTCGGTGAGCCAGCCGCCGAGGTCGACCTCGTCGTCGATGGCATGCAGCATGACGGCGGTGAGATGCGCCGCATTGGCGGAGATCGCCGCGCGGGGAGCGGCGATCGTGACCAGGCCGGCGCCGGCCTTCAGGCCCGCGGTCGCCGACATGCGCGCAGCACCCGTCTTGTCCGCCTCGCCCGAGAACACGACCAGATGACCGCGCTTGTATTTGTGGGTTTCCAGCTGCTCGGCCGGCAGCAGACCCTTCCAGGCATCGGGCGTGTTCTCGGCGATAAGACCGGCAGCCTCAGCGCGGATGATGCGGGCGGGAATGCCGATATCGAAAACCTCCAATTCATTACAAAGCTCCCGGCCCGGCATCAGCAGATGGCCGGGCTTACGCGTCATGAAGGTGACGGTGCTGCAGGCCTGGAAGGCAGCCCCCAGCACCTTGCCGGTGCGGCCATCGAGGCCGGAGGGCAGATCGATGGCGAGCACCGGACGACCGGCCGCGGTGACGCGTCCGATCAGCGCGCGCACTTCGACCGGGACCTCGCGGCCGAGCCCCGCCCCAAACAGACCGTCGATAACGACATCGCCGGTTTCGGGTTGGTAGATGCCGAGTTCCAGTCCCTTAAGCGCGCAGCCGGCTCGGGCACGGGCGGCATCGCCCTTCAGCTTCGCGGGATCACCCAGATGGAACAGCGCCACCGCCGCTCCGCTTTGCTGCAGATGTCGTGCCGCGACATAGGCGTCGCCGCCATTGTTGCCGGGACCGCAAAGCACGACGAAACGAAAAGCGTCGGGATGACGTCGCAGCGCGGCAGCTGCAACCGCGGCACCCGCCTTCTCCATCAGGCCGAAGGAATCGATGCCGGATGCGGCAGCAGCGGCATCGACGGCAGCCATTTCGGCAGGCGTCAGGAGGAGCTGGGACAGATCTTTACTCATCATCCTATTCAATCGAAAAACGCCTAAAAAACAACCGCCTGAAACATCAAAGTGAAGGACTCATTTTAGGCATTTGCATATATTTTAATCTTTCAGATCCGTGTATTCGCAGTTGCGAAAATACCTGACTTTTTCGGTTTCGGATGTGTTTTTGATCAGAGACAATGTTTTTCCACCTGTTCCGTCACCAAAACGACATGAAATTCCCCGCAAACGCGGCTGTTTCGACAAAATCGACGCCTTTTTTCGATAAGATGGATTTCAAACTGGCACGATATCTGCATCATATCCGGCGAGCGGGAAAATTCCTGCCATAACGGGAGAAGCGGAGAGACATTTTCTCATGAAAAAGATCGAAGCGATCATTAAGCCTTTCAAGCTGGACGAAGTGAAGGAAGCCCTTCAGGAAGTCGGCCTGCAGGGTATCACAGTCACGGAAGCCAAGGGTTTCGGCCGTCAGAAGGGCCACACGGAACTCTACCGCGGAGCCGAATACGTCGTCGATTTCCTGCCGAAGGTAAAAGTCGAGGTCGTGCTGGCCGACGAGAACGCGGAGGCCGTCATCGACGCGATCCGCAAGGCGGCGCAGACCGGCCGCATCGGCGACGGAAAGATCTTCGTCTCCAACGTCGAAGAGGTTATCCGCATCCGTACCGGCGAGACCGGCATCGATGCCATCTGACCACTTTGCCAATTGCGCAAAGTCCGTTACCGTCACCGCCGACCTACACCGTCATCGCAAATCGGAGGAAACTAATTAATGGCGACCGCAAGCGAAATTCTGAAGCAGATCAAGGAAAACGACGTCAAGTTCGTCGATCTGCGTTTCACCGACCCGAAGGGCAAGCTGCAGCATGTGACGATGGACGTCGTCTGCGTCGATGAGGACATGTTCGCCGACGGCGTGATGTTCGACGGCTCCTCGATCGGCGGCTGGAAGGCCATCAACGAGTCCGACATGGTGCTGATGCCCGATACCGAGACGGTGCATATGGACCCGTTCTTCGCTCAGTCGACCATGGTCATCATGTGCGATATCCTCGATCCGGTTTCCGGCGAGGCCTATAACCGCGATCCGCGCGGCACCGCCAAGAAGGCCGAAGCCTACCTCAAGGCATCCGGCATCGGCGACACGATCTTCGTCGGCCCGGAAGCCGAGTTCTTCGTCTTCGACGACGTCAAGTACAAGGCCGATCCCTACAATACCGGCTTCAAGCTCGATTCGACCGAACTGCCGTCGAACGACGACACCGATTACGAAACCGGCAACCTCGGCCATCGCCCGCGCGTCAAGGGCGGCTATTTCCCGGTTCCTCCGGTCGACAGCGCCCAGGACATGCGTTCGGAAATGCTGACGGTGCTCTCCGAGATGGGCGTCGTCGTCGAAAAGCATCACCATGAAGTCGCTGCCGCCCAGCACGAACTCGGCATCAAGTTCGATACGCTGGTGCGCAACGCCGACAAGATGCAGATCTACAAATATGTCGTGCATCAGGTGGCCAATGCCTACGGCAAGACGGCGACCTTCATGCCGAAGCCGATCTTCGGCGACAACGGCTCGGGCATGCACGTGCACCAGTCGATCTGGAAGGGTGGCAAGCCGACCTTTGCCGGCGACGAATATGCAGGCCTCTCCGAGAGCTGCCTGTTCTACATCGGTGGCATCATCAAGCATGCCAAGGCGATCAACGCTTTCACCAACCCGTCGACGAACTCCTACAAGCGTCTCGTCCCGGGTTACGAAGCACCGGTGCTGCTCGCCTATTCGGCCCGCAACCGCTCGGCCTCCTGCCGCATTCCGTTCGGCTCCAACCCGAAGGCCAAGCGCGTCGAAGTCCGTTTCCCCGATCCGACCGCCAACCCCTATCTCGCCTTCGCCGCTATGCTGATGGCCGGCCTCGACGGCATCAAGAACAAGATCCATCCCGGCAAGGCCATGGACAAGGATCTCTACGACCTGCCGCCGAAGGAATTGAAGAAGATTCCGACTGTCTGCGGCTCACTGCGCGAAGCGCTCGAAAGCCTCGACAAGGACCGCAAGTTCCTGACAGCCGGCGGCGTTTTCGACGACGACCAGATCGATGCCTTCATCGAGCTGAAGATGGCCGAGGTGATGCGTTTCGAAATGACGCCGCATCCGGTCGAATACGACATGTACTATTCAGCCTGATCGGCTGCGAAGACCGAAAGTCCCGGTTCGCCGGGGCTTTCACCTCCCAGGTCATGGACGCCACCACAGCGCCGCGCGGCTTTGAGACGCGCAAAAGACGCTGTAGCACTTGGAGTGCTGCATAATTTTGTCCCTAAATCCTTTCCGATTTAAGGAATTATGCAGTAGGAGGATATGACGTTCATGTGACGAACTCGCGCACAAATCTTGATTTGCGCGACACCAATCACCAAATTCGGTGATGAAAGGAAGTCGTACCATGAAAGAAAGAGTAGCAAAGTTCAGCATTGGCGAAGTGGTTCGGCACAAGGTTTTTCCGTTTCGCGGCGTCATCTTCGACGTTGATCCGGAGTTCGCGAATACGGAGGAATGGTGGAATTCCATTCCGGCCGAGGTGCGCCCGAGCAGGGACCAACCCTTTTATCACCTGCTCGCCGAAAATGATGAAAGCGAATATGTCGCTTATGTCTCCGAGCAGAACCTGATGAATGACGAAAGCGGCGCGCCGCTTCGCAACCCACAGATCTACCAGATTTTCGATCAGGCCCCGTCAGGGCAGTTCAAACCCAAGATGAGCTTCGCCCACTAAATCAGGCTGACCGACCGCAGGAAACAAGGCCTCGCACACTCCCGGCGAGGCCTTTTTCGTGGCGCAACAAAAAACCCGGCGCGAAGCCGGGTTTCTGTTCAAAGATGATGGCAGGATTACTGCGCCTTGGCTGCCTTCTGGGCGTCTTCCAGCTTCTTGCGAGCTTCCTCGGCCTTCTTCTGCATGCTGTCCTGCAGGCTGCGCTGACTTTCAGCGAGCTTGGATTCCGAAACGGGTTCGCCGTCATAAGCGCCGGTGAAGCCTTCAAGCGAAATCTTGATCGGGTTCGGGGCGCGGCGGAAGTTGATCGAGGTGAAGATCACGTCGCTGCCCTTCTTGAGGCTGGCGATCATCGCGTCGGTCAGCGGGATTTCGGCGGTGCACTTATCCGGCAGGCAGACAGCGTAGTCGAGCTTCTGGCCCTTGCCGCCGTCGATCTGCATGATGATGCCCGGAGGAATCAGGCGTGCGGTGGGAACCGAAACCTGCAGGAGCTTGCGGTTGATCTTGCCGGAAACCGAGATCAGGCCGACGGCCGTGACGAGCTGGCCGCCATTGGCGAGGATCAGGTTCTGGACAACACAGATGTCGTTGTCTTCCTGCTTGCTGCAGGTCTTGTACCAGCCGAGCTTCGGCGCACCGGAGGCCTGCGCATCGGCAGGCGCCGGTGCGGCCGCATCCTGGGCAAAGGAGGAGACCGGAGCCGAAGCGGCGCCGAACATCACTGCCAGAACGGACAGTGCTGCCCGCATTTTCTTTTCAGACTTGAACATCATAACGAATTCCGTCTCCTGATATCCGTTCGGGGCAGCGTCTTTGCCGCCCCAACCATCGGGTCGTTCGGCACTCCACCTCTTAAAAAAATAAGGCAAATGCATGACCCCGAAACTTCGGGTTCACCTGTTACATCGCAGCGTTCAAGATATCCAGCATTTCTTTGGCAATTTGAGAGGCAATTTCGCAGCCACGTCAAAGAAAACGCCGCTGCGTGTTGGAATCACTCGACCCCATGATAATCTCCCGCGTGAATCATGCCCCGTTTTTCACGGATCAAGGATTGCCGAATGCTCCGGATTATCGTCCCCCTCGTCCTCTCGCTGCTGTGCGGCGCTGTCGCCGCCGAGCCGCTGCACGGCATCGCGATGCACGGTGAGCCGGCTTTGCCGGCGGACTACAAACACTTCCCTTACGTCAATCCCGACGTAAAAAAAGGCGGCAAGATCACCTATGGCGTCGTCGGCACCTTCGACAGCCTCAACCCCTTCATCCTGAAGAGCATGCGCACGACGGCGCGCGGCATGTGGGATCCGGAATATGGCAATCTCGTCTACGAATCGCTGATGCAGCGCTCCAGGGACGAGCCGTTCACGCTCTATGGGCTGCTTGCCGAGACAGTCGAATGGGACGACGACAGAAGCTTCATTCAGTTCAACCTCAATCCGAAGGCGAAATGGGCCGATGGCCAGCCGGTAACGCCCGAAGACGTGATGTTCACCTTCGAACTGATGCGCGACAAGGGCCGCGTGCCCTTCGCCAACCGCCTCAACGTCGTCGCCAAGATGGAGAAGGTCAGCGAACACAGCGTGCGCTTCACCTTCAACGACAAGGCCGATCGCGAAACGCCGCTGATCTTCGGTCTTTTCCCGGTGCTGCCGAAACATGCGATCGATCCTGAAACCTTCGACCGTTCGTCCTTGACGCCGCCGGTCGGCTCCGGTCCCTACAAGGTAAAGACGGTGAAGCCCGGCGAGAGCATCACCTATGAGCGCGATCCGAATTATTGGGGCAAGGACATTCCCGCCAAGGTCGGCACCGACAATTACGACCAGATCACCGTCCAGTATTTCCTGCAGGACACGACGCTGTTCGAGGCCTTCAAGAAGGGCGATGTCGACATCTATCCCGACGGCAATCCCGGCCATTGGGCCAATGCCTATAATTTCCCCGCCGTCACCTCGGGGGCCGTGGTCAAGGACACATTCACGCCGAAACTGCCGAGCGGCATGCTCGGCTTCGTGTTCAACACGCGCCGGCCGATCTTTGCCGATCTCAAGGTGCGCGAAGGCCTGTCGCTGGTGTTCGATTTCGAATGGGCGAACAAAAACCTCTATTCCGGCGCCTACAAGCGCACGCAGAGCTTCTGGCAGAATTCCGAACTGTCGAGTTTCGGGGTTCCCGCCAATGCAGCCGAGCTTGCCCTGCTCGGGCCGATCAAGGACAAAATCGCGCCGGAGATTCTCGACGGCGCCTACAAGCTGCCGGTGACCGACGGCTCCGGTCGCGACCGCAATGTGCTGAAGCAGGCCGTCGAACTGCTGAAACAGGGCGGATATACGATCCAGGGCGGCAAGATGCTCGATGCCTCCGGCCGCCAGCTCGCTTTCGAGATCATGACGCAGAATGCCGACCAGGAGAAGCTTGCCGTCGCCTATCAGCGTTCGCTGCAGACGATCGGCATCGCCGCTTCAATCCGCACCGTCGACGATTCGCAGTATCAGAGCCGGACGAACAGCTTCGACTACGATATGATCCTCAAGTCCTATACGTCTTCGTTGTCACCCGGAAATGAGCAGCTCGGCCGCTGGTCTTCAGCCGCCAAAACCCGCGAAGGCACCGACAGTTTCGCCGGTGTCGCCGACCCCGATATCGACACGCTGATCGACCATCTGCTTCGGGCGCGCTCGGCCGAGGATTTCACCGCGGCGGTGCGCTCCTACGACCGGCTGCTGCTTTCAGGCCACTATGTGCTGCCGCTCTACCACATCGACCAGCAATGGGTGGCGCGCAGCAAGCGCATCGGCCGTCCCGACAGCGTGCCGCTCTACGGCTATCAGCTGCCGGTATGGTGGGATACGAGCGTGCAGTAAGAATCAGCCGAACCGCCAGCCAAATGTCTCCCTTGGGAGACGCATGAGAATAAGGAAAATCATCATGGAGCGTATCACCATCGACGTCGTCTCGGATGTCGTCTGCCCTTGGTGCTATCTCGGCAAGGCGCGGCTGGAGCTCGCCATCGCCGAGGTGCAGGACGAGATCGGCGTCGATATCAACTGGCGGCCGTACCGGCTCAACCCCGACTATCCCAAGGAAGGTGTCGACCAGAAGAAGGCGCTGGCTGAGAAGCTCGGCGGCGAGGAGCGCGTGGCGCAAGCGCACAAAATGCTCACCGATTACGGCCGCGACGTCGGCATCGCCTTCGATTTCGAGGCGATCAAGATCGGCCCCAACACGCTCGATGCGCATCGACTGATCCATTGGGCGATGATCGAAGGCCGCGAGAAACAGGACAAGGTCGTTGGCGCGCTGTTCAAGGCGAATTTCGAGGAAGGCCGCGATGTCGGCGACCACGCCGTGTTGCTCGATATCGCCGAAAAGGCCGGCCTCGACCGCTCGGTCATCGCCTCGTTGCTCGCCTCCGACGCCGATCGCGACCTGATCGTCGCCGAGATCAAAGCGGCGCAGGAAATGGGCGTCAACGGCGTGCCGTTCTTCATTTTCGACCAGCAATATGCCGTCAGCGGCGCGCAGACGCCCGACGTGCTGGCGAACGCGCTGCGCGACATCGCCAAGGCGAAGGCCGAGGCGCGATCGGGGCTGAACTGAGGCTATCGATGCGAATCGAGATCGAAGAGCCGCGGCAAAGCTGGGTCGAGGATTTCGCAGCGCTGAACGCCATCATGGGCGCAGCACCGGCCGGAGCCTATCTGCATCACATCGGCTCGACAGCCGTTGCCGGCCTTCCCGCCAAGGATATCATCGATCTCCAACTGACCGTGAACGATCTGGCCGATGTCGATGCCGACGCATTCGAACAGGCCGGTTTCGAGCGTCGGCCAATCACCATCGATCACTGCCCTCCGGGACTTGAACTGGCGGAAGGCGAATTGCGCAAGGCCTTCTATCGCAGCAGAGGACGCGCCGCCAATCTGCATGTCCGGCAAAGAGGCCGTTTCAATCAGCGCTAGTCCCTGCTCTGCCGAGACTTCCTGCGCGCCCATCGGGTAGCAGCGAACGCTTACGCGCTGATCAAGCAGCGGCTCGCCCACCGTTTTCCCGAGGATGTAGATTTCTACTACGACATCAAGGACCCGGTGTTCGACATCATCATGGACGGCGCCAATGAATGGGCAAAGCTGATCGGCTGGTCGGAACCACCGGGCGACTGAAGCCTCGGCTTTAACTCAACCCAGAACAGGAACGCAGCGCACCTCTGTTTTCACCGAATTGGCGATGAAACATTCGTCGTGGGCGCGATGATGCAGGGCTTCGAGTTCACTTAGGGAAGGCTGCTTTTCGCCGCTAAAGACGACATGCGGTTTCAACGTCACCACGGTCATGGCAAGACGGCCTTCGGCATTCTTCTCCATGATGCCCTCGGCGGCATCGGTGTAGCTGTCGACGCAAAAGCGCTGTTTGGCGGCGATCGACAGGAACCAGAGCATGTGGCAGCTGGAGAGCGAAGCGACGAAAGCCTCCTCCGGATCCACCGCGTCCTCGGCCGAATAGGGCAATGGGACGACATGCGAGGAAGAAGACGCCCTCACCTCAATGCCGCCGTCGAAGGTCCAGCAGTGGGCGCGGCTGTAGCGGTTGTCGGTGAAAGTCTCGCCGTTCCGCTGCCACAGGATCGTCGCGCCATATGTCGCCATCTTCGTCTCCCTCTGCCTACTTCGCCATCTCGGCCAGTTGCGTCATGATCACCGCGGCGCCTTGCAGGCGTTTTTCCGGGGTCGGCAGGTCGCGGGTCAGGAACAGGCTGTGATCGGGGCGGATCTTCGCCATCGTGCCCTGCTTGCCGATATAACCGACGAGGTTTGCCGGATTGGGGAATTCCTTGTTGCGGAACTGCACGACGACGCCTTTCGGGCCGGCATCGAGCTTTTCGACATTGGCGGTACGGCAGAGCGACTTGATATAGACGATCTTCAAGAGATGCTGGACTTCGATCGGCATCGGGCCGAAGCGGTCGATCATCTCGGCGCCGAAGCCATCGATCTCCTTGAGCTCGGTGACTTCGCCGAGACGCCGGTAGAGCGCCATACGCAGATGCAGGTCCGGCACGTAATTTTCCGGGATCATCACCGTCGTGCCGACGGAGATCTGCGGCGACCAACCGGTGTCGTGGATCTCGTCGACGCCCTTGACCTCGGCGACCGCCTCTTCCAGCATCTGCTGATAGAGCTCGAAACCGACCTCCTTGATATGACCGGACTGCTCCTCGCCAAGCAGGTTGCCGGCGCCGCGGATGTCTAGGTCGTGGCTCGCCAGCTGAAAGCCGGCGCCGAGCGTATCCAGCGATTGCAGCACCTTGAGGCGGCGCTCGGCGGTTGCCGTCAGCACCTTATTGACCGGCAGGGTGAAGAGCGCAAAGGCGCGCACCTTCGAGCGGCCGACGCGGCCCCGTAGCTGATAGAGCTGGGCTAAGCCGAACATATCGGCGCGGTGAACGATCAGCGTGTTGGCTGTGGGCACGTCGAGGCCGGATTCGACGATGGTGGTCGACAACAGCACGTCGTAGCGGCCTTCATAGAAGGCGTTCATGATATCTTCGAGTTCGCCGGCCGGCATCTGGCCATGGGCGATCGCCACCTTCAGCTCCGGCACATCCGACTGCAGGAAGGCACTGATATCCTCGAGGTCGGCAAGCCTGGGGCAGACATAGAAGCTCTGGCCGCCGCGATAATGCTCGCGCATCAGCGTCTCGCGGATGACAAGACTGTCGAACGGCGAGATGAAGGTGCGCACCGCCATGCGGTCGACCGGGGGCGTGGTGATCAGCGACAATTCGCGCACGCCGGTCATGGCAAGCTGCAGCGTGCGCGGGATCGGGGTTGCAGACAGCGTCAGCACGTGCACGTCGCTCTTCAGCTCCTTCAGCCGCTCCTTGTGCTTGACGCCGAAATGCTGCTCTTCGTCGATGACGAGCAGGCCGAGATTGGCGAATTTGATGCCGGCGCCAAGCAGCGCATGGGTGCCGACGACGATATCGGTCTTGCCGTCCGCGACTTCCTTCTTGGTCAGCGCCAGCTCCTTGGCCCCGACGAGGCGCGAGGCCTGCTGGACACGCACCGGCAGGCCACGGAAACGTTCGGAAAAGGTCTTGAAGTGCTGGCGGGCGAGCAATGTCGTCGGCACGACGACGGCGACCTGGACGCCATTCATCGCTGCGACGAAGGCGGCGCGCAGCGCCACTTCGGTCTTGCCGAAGCCGACGTCGCCGCAGACGAGGCGGTCCATCGGCCGGCCGGCACCGAGATCGGAGCGCACCGCCTCGATGGCGTTATCCTGGTCCTCGGTCTCGTCATAGGGGAAGCGCGCGGCGAATTCGTCGTAGAGGCCGTCCGGCGTCGTCAGCATCGGCGCGTGGCGCGTCAGGCGCTCGGCGGCGATGCGGATCAGTGCATCGGCCATGTCGAGCAGGCGCTTCTTCAGCTTGGCCTTGCGCATCTGCCAAGCGCCGCCGCCGAGCTTGTCGAGCTGGGCGTCGGTGCCCTCGCCGCCGTAGCGCGAGAGCAGGTCGATGTTTTCGACCGGCAGGAAGAGCTTGGCCTCGTCGGCATATTGCAACTCGAGGCAGGCATGCGGCGCACCGGCCGCCTCGATGGTCCGCAGCCCGACGAAGCGGCCGATGCCGTGTTCGGCATGGACGACGATCGAGCCCTCATCGAGGCCCGCAACCTCGGAGATGAAATCGGCGGCGCGTTTGCGGCGTTTGGAGCGGCGCACCATGCGGTCGCCCAATATATCCTGCTCGCCGATGACGACGAGGTCGCCGGCCTCGAAGCCGGATTCGAGGCTGAGCACGGCCGCGGCCGCCTCGCCTCTCGCCAGCGAACCGACATCCTTCAGCGCCTCGACCGGCTTGACCTTTTCCAGGCCATGTTCGTTCAGCACCTGCAGCAGGCGTTCCAGCGAACCTTCGGTCCAGGCGGTGACCAGCACTTTCGCGCCGGCGGCACGCCGATCGGCAATATGCTTGACGACGACGTCGAAGATGTTGATGCGTTCGGCATCGCCGCCGCCCTCGGCGTTCGAACGGGCCCAACGCTGGCCCTGGCGGGCATCGACATTGACGACCCGCCTCGCCTCGCCCTCATGCTCGTTGAAGGGGCTGATGCGGATTGCGCCGAGCGCGTCGAGGGTTTTGACGAAAAGCTTGCTGTCGAGATAGAGCTGGCCCGGCGTCACCGGCTTGTAGGGCGTGCCCTGGTTCACCTGGCCCTTGGCCGGCTGGCCGGAATTCAGGCGGGCATCGTAATAGTCGAAAACGAGCTTGGAGCGCTCCTCCGCCGCCTCGCGCACCGTGTGGTCGATGACGATACGGAAGCCGCTGAGATAATCGAAGACGGTATCGAGCTTCTCGTAGAAGAGCGGCAGCCAATGCTCCATGCCGGGGTAACGGCGGCCTTCGGACACGGCGAGATAGAGCGCGTCGTCGCGGGTGGTGGCGCCGAAAGCCGAAAGGTAATTCTTGCGGAAGCGACTGATCGTATCCGGCGTCAGCGTCACCTCGCTCATCGGATTGAGATCGAGGGAGCGCACCTGCCCGATCGTGCGCTGGCTGGCCGGATCGAAGCTGCGGATCGATTCCAGCGTGTCGCCGAAGAAATCCAGGCGGACCGGCTCTTCCGAACCCGGCACGAAGACATCGAGAATGCCGCCCCGCACGGCATATTCGCCGACCTCGCGAACGGTCGCGACGCGTTCAAAGCCGTTGCGCTCCAGGCGGCCGGCGAGATCGTCCATGCGCAGCTGGTTGCCGGGACGGGCCGAAAAGCTGAGGCTCTCGATGACATCCTGCGGCGCCACCTTCTGCAGCATGGCATTGGCGGTGACGAGCACGATTGCGGCATGCGGCTTCTTGCGATGGGCAATCAGGCCGCCAAGTGCGGCTAGCCGGCGGGCCGACGTGTCGGCGCTCGGCGAGACGCGGTCATAGGGCAGACAGTCCCAGGCCGGCAGGGTGAGAACCGGAATGTCGGGGGCGACGAAGCCCAGCATCTGTTCGAGATCGGCCATGCGGTGGCCGTCCGACATGACATAGGCGACCGGCTCTCCCGTTCGGGCGAGCTCGGCGAGCAGCAGCGTCTCCAGACCTGCCGGCACATTGCCGATCGTCAGCGGCTCGGCAATGGCCGCAAGCTTCTTCGCATCGAAACCAGGGATCATTCCGGCGTCCTGAGGGGCTTGTCGAAATCGGGCTTATAGGCGGCGATGCGGGCAAACATCGGTGTCTGGAAACGCTCAGGCACCGGCCATGTTCCCATGATCCAGCGGACGAGATCATTGTCCTCTTCCGCCATGATCGTCTCGAACTCATCGAGTTCGGCTTCCGACAGCGTCGCGACCTCGGCTTCGGCGAAC
Organism: Rhizobium anhuiense bv. trifolii; assembly: GCF_024346605.1. Taxonomy (NCBI): domain Bacteria; kingdom Pseudomonadati; phylum Pseudomonadota; class Alphaproteobacteria; order Hyphomicrobiales; family Rhizobiaceae; genus Rhizobium; species Rhizobium anhuiense. The sequence continues at coordinate 2,444,073 of NZ_CP098803.1, read as the reverse complement.
TGGCCGAAGACCAGATCCATCTCGCGGATGCCGCGATGCCAGCAGCGGAAAAGGATCCTGCGGCGGCGCGGGTCGAGACCGGCACTCGTGAGCGTGACACCTGTCATGGCATTACCTTCCTGTTGATGCGCCTCTATAGACCCTGGAAAGCGGCTTGTCAGCCTTGCCAAGGCCGCATTGTTCATCGCATTTTGGCCGCATGCGCCCCGCCATTCTCGATCCTCTGTTTTCCCCCATTTCGGGCCTTCCGGGCGTCGGTCCGAAGATCGCCGACCTGCTGGTGAAGCTGCTCGGGCGCGAGACGCTGGAGGATTGCCGGGTCATCGACCTCCTCTTCCACGCACCCTTTTCGCTGATCGACCGGCGCAACCAGCCGGGAATCGCGCGCGCGCCGCAGAGGGCGATCGTGACGATCACGGCGCGCGTCGACCGGCATCAGGTACCGCCGCGCGGCAAAAGCAATATCCCCTACCGCGTCTTCCTGCATGACGAAACCGGCGAGCTGACGCTGGTCTTCTTCCGCGGACAGGCGGCATGGCTGGAAAAGCAGCTGCCGATCGATGCCGAGGTGACGGTCAGCGGCAAGATCGACTGGTTCAACGGCCGCGCCTCGATGGTGCATCCCGATTATATCGTCAGGGCCGACGAGGCGGAGAGCCTGCCGCTGGTCGAGCCGATCTATCCGCTGACGGCGGGGCTCTCGCCGAAGACGCTGCGCAAGATCATCGACGCCGGCCTGCCGCGCTTTCCCGAGCTGCCGGAATGGATCGATCTCTCGCTGACACAGAAGCAGGGCCTGCCGTCGATCCGCGACAGCTTCCACATGCTGCACGAGCCGCGCGACCCCACCGATATCGACCCGCAGGCCCCTGCCCGGCGGCGACTTGCCTATGACGAGTTCCTCGCCGGCCAGCTGTCGCTGAGCCTGGTGCGGCAGAGGCTTCGCAAGGTGGCGGGCCAGCCGGTGCATGCGACAGGTGCCGTCAGCGGCAAGATCCTGAAAACCCTGCCCTTCTCGCTCACGACAAGCCAGAACGAGGCGATCGCCGAGGTTTTGAAGGACATGGCCGGCAACGAGCGCATGCTGCGACTGCTGCAGGGCGATGTCGGCTCCGGCAAGACGCTGGTGGCGCTGATGGCTATGGCGGCGGTGATCGAGAGCGGCGGCCAGGCCGTGCTGATGGCGCCGACCGAAATCCTGGCGCGGCAGCATCATGCGACGATCTCGAAATTCGCCGCCTCCGCCGGGCTTGGCATCGAGGTGCTGACCGGGCGCACCAAGGGACGCGAACGGGAGGAGATCCAGGAACGCATCGCCTCGGGTGCTGCACAGATCGTCATCGGCACACATGCGCTGTTCCAGGACAGCGTCACCTACGCCAATCTGATGCTTGCCGTCGTCGACGAACAACACCGTTTCGGCGTGCATCAGCGCCTGCGGCTGACGGCCAAGGGCATCTCGCCGCATATGCTTGTCATGACGGCGACACCGATCCCGCGCACGCTGGTGCTCGCCGCCTTCGGCGATATGGACGTCTCCAAGCTCACAGAGAAACCGGCCGGCCGCAAGCCGATCCAGACGATCACCGTGCCGATGGAACGAACCGGCGAAATCGTCGGGCGGCTGCAAAGCGCGATCGCCGAAGGCAAGAAGGCCTATTGGATCTGCCCGCTGGTCGAGGAGTCCGAAGAGCTCGACCTGATGTCGGCCGAGGAGCGGCATGCGACGCTCACCGCCGCGCTCGGCCCCGATATCGGCCTCATCCATGGCCGGATGAGCGGACCGGAGAAGGATGCGGCGATGTTGGCGTTCAAGAACGGCGAGACCCGGCTGCTCGTCGCCACGACAGTCGTTGAGGTCGGCGTCGACGTGCCGGATGCAACGATCATGGTGATCGAACATGCCGAACGCTTCGGCTTGGCGCAATTGCACCAGCTGCGCGGCCGGGTCGGGCGCGGCGACGAGGCCTCGACCTGCATTCTGCTCTATAAGGGGCCGCTCGGCGAGACCGGTCATGCCAGGCTCTCGATCATGCGCGAGACGGAAGACGGTTTCCGCATCGCCGAGGAGGACCTGAAGCTGCGCGGCGAAGGCGAATTGCTCGGCACAAGACAATCCGGCACGCCGGGTTTCCGCATCGCCAGCCTCGAGGCGCATGCCGACCTGCTGGAGATCGCCCGCAAGGATGCCGCCTATCTGATCGAGCGCGATCCGGAGCTGACCGGTGAAAGAGGACAGGCGATCCGCACCCTGCTCTATCTTTTCCGCCGTGACGAGGCGATCCGGTTTTTGAGAGCGGGTTGAAACGCGACGCCGCAGCGTTGGGCGACAGGCATCAATCCGCCTTGGAAACCGCCACCGGCTTTGGCCGCGGCAAATGCTTCTGCTTCGGATCGGCCGGCTTGTGTTCGGGCGCCACAAGCCCGCCTGAAATCAGGAACTTGGCGGCGTCTTCCGGCGACATATCGAGCATGACGATCTTCTCGCGCGGCACGAAGATGAGGAAGCCCGCCGTCGGCACCGGCGTCGGCGGCAGGAAGACGGCGACCATATCCTGGCCCATGGCATCGAACTTCGAAGCGATTTCGCCCTTGGCGTCTGTGGCGATGAAGATCAGCGCCCAGAGGCCTGGACCCGGATATTCGATGAGGCCGACCTTCTTGAAAGAGTTCGCCTGCTCCTTCAGCACGGTTTCGAAAATCTGCTTCACGCTTCTGTAGATTGTGCGCACCAGCGGCATGCGCTGGACGATCGATTCGCCGAAGCGGACGATACTCTGGCCAATCAGGTTCTTGCCGAGAAAGCCGACGACGGTGATCAGCACGACGGCGATCAGCAGGCCGAAACCGGGAATGGCGAAATTGAGATAACTTTCCGGATTCCAGCGCGCCGGAATATAGGGCCTGACCCAGCTGTCCGACCAGTGGATGAATGTCCAGGTCAGCCAGATAGTGATCGCGATCGGGGCGCAGATGATCAGCCCTGCGAGAAAATTATTCCTCAGCCGGGTCGCGACCGGCATTCTGGGGGTGTTGTCGGTCATCGTTTCCTGATGAACTCCATCTCAGTCGTGGACAGGCCGGAACGCCGGCCCTTCCCCCTTGTCCGCACACCAAAATTGCCAGAATTCGGGACGTCGCACAATATGTTTCGGCGCGACGATCCCGGCGTTGCAGGCTTATTCCACGGTCACGGATTTCGCCAGGTTGCGCGGCTGGTCGACATCGGTGCCCATGAAGACGGCGGTGTGATAGGCGAGCAGCTGGATCGGCAACGAGAAGATCATCGGCGCGATGATTTCATCGACCACAGGCAGGGTGATCGTTGCCATGGTCGGCAGTTTCGAGGCGCTAGCACCGGCCTCGTCCGTGATGAAGATAATGCGGCCGCCGCGGGCTGCGACCTCCTGCATGTTCGAGACGGTCTTTTCGAAGAAACGGTCATAGGGGGCGATGACGATGACAGGCATGTTCTCATCGATCAACGCGATCGGTCCATGCTTCAACTCACCGGCGGCATAACCTTCGGCATGGATATAGGAGATTTCCTTGAGCTTCAGCGCGCCTTCCATGGCGAGCGGGAAGCTGGTCCCGCGGCCGAGATAAAGTACGTCCTTGCACTTCGACAGCTCGCGCGACAGGCTTTCCATCTGCGGCTGGATCAGGTTCAGCACCCGGCTCATGATGCGCGGCATTTCGGCGAGATGGCGCACCAGCGCCCTCTCCTCCTCCGCAGTCACCGTGCCGCGCGCCTTGCCGGCGCCGATCGCCAGCGACGCCAGCACGGCAAGCTGGCAAGTGAAGGCCTTGGTGGAGGCGACACCGATTTCGGGGCCGGCCATGATCGGGAAGACGGCGTCGGATTCGCGCGCGATCGTCGATTCGCGGACATTGACGACGGCGCCGATCTTCAGCCCGTTGTCCCGGCAATAGCGCAGCGATGCCAGTGTGTCGGCGGTCTCGCCTGATTGCGAGATGAAGAGTGCCGCCTGCGACGGCGACAGCGGCATTTCGCGGTAGCGGAATTCGGAGGCGACGTCGATTTCAACAGGCAGGCGGGCATAACGCTCGAACCAGTATTTGCCGACGAGACCGGCGAGATAGGCAGTGCCGCAAGCCGAGATCGCCAGGCCGGTCGTCGCCTTGAAGTCGATCGCCGCGGCATTGGCGCCGATGGTGTTTGCGGCGAAATCGACATAGTGGCTGAGCGCGTGGGAAATCACCTCCGGCTGCTCGTAGATTTCCTTTTCCATGAAATGGCGATGGTTGCCCTTGTCGACGACATAGGCGGTCGCCTGCGAGATCTGGCGGGCGCGCTTGACCGGCTTGCCGGCGAAATCGAGCACCGACACGCCGTCGCGGGTGAGGACGGCGCAATCGCCGTCGACGAGATAGCTGATCTCGTTGGTGAAGGGCGACAGCGCGATCGCATCCGAGCCGAGGAACATCTCGCCGCGGCCGTAGCCGACGGCAAGCGGCGGGCCGGAACGGGCGGCCATGATCGTGCCGGGATCGGCCTTCAGCATGACGGCCAGCGCATAGGCGCCGGTCACCCGGTTCAGCATCTTCAGCATGGCGGCGCGCGGCTCCAGGCCTTCGCGCAGATATTTCGCCATCAGATGAGCGACAACCTCCGTGTCGGTCTGGGTTTCGAAGACCGAACCCTCTTCCGTCAACTCGTCGCGAAGCTCGGAAAAATTCTCGATGATGCCGTTATGGACAACGGCCACTCCCTCGACGAAATGCGGATGGGCATTGGTCTCATTGGGAACGCCGTGGGTCGCCCAGCGTGTATGGGCGATTCCGACGGTGCCGGGCAGTGGTTCGGTGTCGAGGCGCTTTTCCAGATTGAACAGCTTACCCTCGGCGCGGCGGCGATCCATCACGCCGTCATGAATGGTGGCGACGCCGGCGGAATCATAGCCGCGATATTCGAGACGCTTCAGCGCATCGACCAGGCGCCCGGCAACAGGCTGATTTCCGACGATCCCCACAATGCCGCACATATAGTATCCTCATTCGTCTGCGCAATTCCGGACGCAAAACCGCTAGCGCACTTTTGCTGGAATTGCTTCAGGCTTCGACAATGAGGCCAGTCCTAGCGATTCCTGCTTATTTCTCAATCACCTCGGCGGTCACTTTCAATTTCCGCCGGTTACGCAAGGCCGGTCAGCCCTTCGCTTTCTTCGCCGCCTTGATGGCGAGCGCCCGTTCGCGCAACAGGGTCGCGCGGCCGGGTTTGATCTCCTGCCGGGCACGTCCTAGCGCCAGCGCATCGGCCGGCACATCGACGGTGATGACGCTGCCGGAGCCGACATAGGCGCCCTCGCCGATCGTCACCGGCGCGACCAGCGACGAGTTGGACCCGATGAAAGCGTTTTCGCCGATCACCGTCTCGCTCTTGTTGACGCCGTCATAGTTGCAGGTGATCGTGCCGGCGCCGATATTGCTGCCGGCGCCGATGACGGCATCGCCGATATAGGTGAGATGATTGACCTTGGCGCCCTCACCGAGCCGGCCGTTCTTGACCTCGCAGAAATTGCCGACCTTGGCGCCGCGGGCGAGGTCGGCACCCGGCCGCAGCCGGGCGAAGGGGCCGACCGTCGCGCCTTGGCTGACATGGGCGCCTTCGATATGCGAGAAGGCATGAATGACGGCGCCGCTGTCGATCACCGCGCCGGGACCGAAGACAACATTCGGCTCGATCAGCGCATCCTGGCCGATGACGGTATCGTAGGCGAGAAAGACGGTTTCCGGGGCGATCATGGTGACGCCTGAAAGCATCATCTCGTGGCGGCGGCGCTCCTGCCAGAAGCGCTCGATAACGGCGAGTTCGGCACGGGTGTTGCAGCCGGTCATCTCGATCTCGGGGGCATCGACCGCGGTGACGCGTCCGCCGAGTGATCTGGCGATCTCGACGAGATCGGTCAGGTAGAATTCGCCCTTGGCATTGGCATTGCCGATGCGCGAGAGAAGGTCGAGCGCCTTGCGGCCGTTGATCGCCATCAGCCCGCTGTTGCACCAGGTGACGGTGCGCTCGGCATCGGTCGCATCCTTTTCCTCGCGGATGGCGATGAGTTCGCCATCCTTGACGAGCAGGCGGCCATAGCCGGTCGGGCGGTCGGTGTGGAAGCCGATGACGACGACGTCGCTGCCGTCGGCCAGGCCCTGGCGGGCGGCCTTTAGCGGCCCGTCGGTCTGGAGCGGCACGTCGCCATAGGTGACGAGGATATCGTCATAACCCTTGGCGATCGCTTCGCGCGCCGCCAGCACCGCGTGGCCCGTGCCGAGGCGTTCCTTCTGCAGATAGGATTGGATGCCGACGCCGGCAACGCTTCCAGCCTTTGCCACCTCCTCGGCATCGCGGCCGACGACAAGCGCCACGGATGAGATGCCGGCGGAGGCGACCGCATCGACCACATGGGCGATCATCGGCCGTCCGGCGACGGGATGCAGCACCTTCGATTTCGAGGATTTCATCCGCGTGCTGTCACCGGCGGCAAGGATGACGGCAAGACAAGTGCGTTCCATGATGTGCTCCGCGAATCCGCGCCATGAGGCGGCTTTGTTGCCTCTTACTGCATAATTCCTGAAATCGGAATCGATTTGAGGATAAAATTGCACAGCAGTTCAGAGTGCCGCAGCGTGCCTTGCGCGTCTGAAGAAAGGCCTGGCGCTGTCGATAGGCAGAACCTTCACAAAGGTGAAATTGCCGCCGAAATCGGCCCTGTCACAGCCTCCGAACCGCGAGCCGCGAAGGCCTCGTGCACATGATGGCGGCCGTCCAGGATGACGTCCTCCATTGCGCGGCGCGCGGCAGCGCTATCGCCGGAAACGATGGCATCGACGATGCGCATATGGGTGTCGGCGATATTGGCGAAGCCGTTTTCGGTTGGCGGTGTGCTCATCCGGAACATGCCGACGAGGGCCGCTTCGATGAGGCTGCCCAAGGTGCGCATGAAGGGATTGTGCGAGGCTTCGGCGATCGCCAGGTGGAAACGAAGGTCGGCGAGCGCCAGGCTGTCGGCCGTATGGCCGCTTGCCGCCATATCGAGCGCCAGCCCCCGCAGCGTCTCGATATCCTCGGCATTCGCCCGTTCGGCGACGAGACTGGCGGCGAAGGGTTCGACAGCGAGGCGGATATCATAAAGCTGCAGCAGGAATTCTTCCGTCACGCCGTTGTCGAAGTGCCAGGCGATGATCTCGCTGTCGAACATGTTCCAGAGGTTCTTTTCGGTCACACGTGTGCCGACCCGCGCCTTGGCGACGACCATGCCCTTGGCGGCGAGCGTCTTCATCGTCTCGCGCAACACGGTGCGGGACACTTTGAAGCGTTGCGCCAGTTCCGTATCGCCCGGCAGGATCGAGCCGACAGGATAGGTGCCGGCAACGATCGCCTTGCCGAGCTCATCGACCACCTGCGCATGGCTCGTCCGGGTTCTGCGTCCGGTCTTCCGTGTCTCGTCCAATTTGTTGCGCAAGCGATCCGTCTCCCCCTCAGGCATACCTCTTGTTCAGACTGGAAAGGAACAGGATAGCCTTCTGCATCAGAATGAATGCAAACAGCAGGAGGCCGATCAGGATCTTGGTCCACCAGCTCGACAGCGTGCCGTCGAAGGTGATGTAGGTCTGAATGAGCCCCTGGATCAGGATACCGATCAAGGTTCCCGCCACGAATCCCGCTCCCCCGGTCAGCAGCGTCCCTCCAATGACGACTGCCGCGATCGCATCGAGCTCGACGCCGACTGCTGCAAGGGAATATCCAGCAGAGGTGTATAGCGAAAAAACGATTCCGGATAGACCCGCAAGAAAACCCGACAGCGCGTAGATCTGGATCGTCGTACGGCCGACCGGCACGCCCATCAGCCGCGCCGTCTGCGGACCGCCGCCGAGGGCATAGACATTGGTGCCGAAGCGGGTGCGCTGGGCGATGAAGATGCCGACGGCAAAGACCAGAAGCATGATGCCGCCGATCAGCGTCAGCCGGCCGCCGCCGGGCAGACGGTAATAGAGGCTCGTCAGCGTCGAATAATATTCGTTATCGATCGGGATGCTGTCGATCGACAGCACGAAAGCCATGCCGCGCGCCAGGAACATGCCGGCGAGCGTAACGATGAAGGCCGGCATGTCGAGATAGTGGATGATCGCGCCCATGATACCGCCAAAGGCAGTGGTGATGACGAGCACGAGGGCGAAGGCGAGCAGCGGATGGATCGAGGTGTTCTGCAGGATCACCGCAAGGAAGACGCCGGTGAAGGCGATGACCGAACCGATCGACAGATCGATGCCGCCGGAGATGATGACAAAGGTCATGCCGACGGCGGCGATGCCGAGAAAGGCATTGTCGGTCAGGAGATTGCCGATGACGCGCGTCGACAGCATGTTCGGATATTGCAGCGTGCAGCCGGCATAGGCGAGCACGAAGATGACGATGGTCGCAAGCAGCGGCAGGTATTTGGAGTTCATTTCGACTGCTCCCTTCCGCCCTGCCGGCGGCTGGCAAAGATAGCGAGCGATTGCACCGCCGGCGACTGGATGACGAGGATGACGATAATGATGACGGCCTTGATGATCAGGTTGAATTCGGGCGGGAAGCCGGAAGACAGGATGCCTGTATTCACCGCCTGGATGATCATCGCGCCGATCAGCGATCCGAGAATGCTGAAACGGCCGCCGAGCAGAGAATTGCCGCCGACGACGACGGCGAGGATGGCGTCGAGTTCCAGCCAGAGGCCGGCATTATTGGCATCGGCGCCCTTGATGTCGGCGGCGACGATGACGCCTGCAATCGAGGCGCAGAGGCCGCTCAGCATATAGACAGCCATCAGCAGTACCGGCGTCTGAATGCCGGAGAGCGTGCTGGCGCGGCGATTGATTCCGACGGCCTCGATCAGCATGCCGAGCGCCGTGCGGCGGACAAGCAAAATGACGAGCAGGCCGACGAGAATCCAGGTGACGACAGGCATCGGCAGAAGCAGCAGCGAACCGCTGCCGAAGAAGGTCAGCCCGTCATCGTTGAAGGTCAGGATGGCGCCTTCGGTGATGAGCTGGGCGATGCCGCGGCCGGCCACCATCAGCACCAGCGTCGCAATGATCGGCTGGATGTTCAGGACAGCCACCAGAAAACCGTTCCAGACGCCGCAGGCAAGCCCAATAGAAAGCGTTAGGATAACGGTATAAGCAACTGAATTTCCAGACACAATCGACGATGCGGCGACAGCGCCGCAGATCGCGATGACCGCACCGACGGAAAGGTCGATGCCCTTGGTGGCAATCACCAGCGTCATGCCGATCGCCAGCAGCGCCACCGGCGCGCCGCGGTTGAGCACATCGATCAGGCTGCCATACAGCCGGTCATTTTGAACCACGACATTAAAAAACTGCGGCGACGTGATGAAATTCAACAAAAGAATGACAACAAGCGCAATCAATTGCGGCGCCAGGCGATAGGCCAGCGCCTTCAGCGAGGACCTCATGCCTCCTCCATCTTATGTTCGGCGGCGGCAATGGCTTCGACGATGCCGGCGGCCGTGATACGTTCGCCTGTCAATTCGGCGATATGCTGCCGGTCGCGAAGGACGATGACACGTGAACTATAGGCGACAAGCTCTTCAAGTTCCGAGGAAATCACGATCAGCGACATGCCGCCGGCACAGAGCTCTTCGATCAGCTTGATGATCTCGGCATGGGCGCCGACATCGATGCCGCGGGTCGGCTCGTCGAGGATCAGAAACTTCGGATTGGTCGCCAACCAGCGGGCGAGGATCGCCTTCTGCTGATTGCCGCCGGAAAGCAGGCGAATCGGCTTTTCGCGATCGGTGGTGCGGATATCGAGCGCCTTGATGTAGCGGTCGGCGAGCGCGTTCTGTTCGGCGCGCGAGAGCGGCCGGGTCCAGCCGCGGCGGGCCTGCAGCGCAAGCGCGATGTTTTCCCTGATCGACAGGTCGCCGATGATGCCATCGGTCTTGCGGTCCTCGGGGCAGAAGCCAAAGTCCTTTTCGATTGCGGCGCGCGGGCTCGAAAGCGTCACAGGCTGGCCGTCGATCGTGGCGCTGCCGCTGTCGGCGTGTTCGATGCCGAACAGGAGTTCGGCGGTTTCGGTCCGGCCGGAGCCGAGCAGCCCGGCAATGCCGACCACCTCTCCGGCCCGCACCTCAAGGTCGAAGGGTTTGACTTTGCCGCGTTTGCCGTAGCCTGAAAAACGGTATCGGACTTCGCCTGCCGCGTGGCTGCGTTCCTTCACCGCCTCCTCGACATGCGCCAGTTCGCGGCCGAGCATCATGGCGATCAGGCCCTGGCGCGGCAGATCGGCAGCGTCACGGGTGCCGACGAGCTTGCCGTTGCGCAGCACGGTGATCCGGTCGCTGATCGCATAGACCTGCTCGAGAAAATGGGTGATAAAGACGATGCCCAGCCCACGCTGCTTCAGGTCCTCGATGATGCGGAAGAGCAGCGCCACCTCCTGATTGTCGAGGCTTGCCGTCGGCTCATCGAGGATCAGTACCTTGCCTGAGAGATCAACGGCACGGGCGATGGCAACCACTTGCTGGACGGCGACGGAGAAACGGCTGAGTTCGGCGGTGACGTCGATATCGATGCCATAGCCGGCAAGCAGATCGCGCGCCTTGCGGTTCATCGCCCTGACGTCGGTCATGCCGAAACGCCTCGGCTGGCGTCCGAGAAAGAGATTTTCGGCGACGCTCAGATTGGAAAGGAGATTGACCTCCTGGTAGACCGTGCCGATGCCGAGCTTCTGGGCGGCGAGCGTATTGGCCGGATTGATTTCCTGGCCGTCCAGCATCAGGCTGCCTTCGTCACGATGGTAGGCGCCGGTGATGCACTTGATCAGCGTCGATTTGCCGGCGCCGTTTTCGCCGAGCAATGCATGAACCTCGCCACGGCGCAGCGTGAAATCCACCTTATCCAGTGCGACGGCGCCGGGGAAGAATTTCGATATGCCGGAGGCTGCGAGAATATTCTCGAAATTGTGAACCATGAGGGCTGCTGTTTCCTGATATTGCGCCTTACGCCTGTGCCAAAACCGGGCATGATGCCCGGCCGGCACCGGCAGTTCCGCACCGGTCCATGATGGGCCGGTGCGGTTCCAGGTTCAATCAGTAGCCCTGACCCTTCTTCTCCTCATAGACCTTCATCGGGTCGTCGGCAGGCGTGTAGAGCTTGGACTCGGTCTGGATCCATTTCGCCGGAGCCTTCTTGTCCTTCAGGTAGGCATCGAGCGCATCGAAGGCCGGACCTGCCATATTCGGCGTCAGCTCGACCGTGGCATTGGCCTCACCTTCCGACATGGCCTTGAAAATGTCAGGCACGGCGTCGATGGAGACGACGAGGATATCCTTGCCGGGCTTCAGGCCGGCTTCCTTGATCGCCTGGATGGCGCCGACCGCCATATCGTCGTTATGGGCGTAGAGAGCGCAGATATCCTTGCCGCCGTTCTCGGCCTTCAGGAAGCTTTCCATGACTTCCTTGCCCTTGGTGCGGGTGAAGTCACCGGTCTGGCTACGAACGATCTTCAGGTTGTCGTGGCCGGCAAGAGCCTCTTCGAAGCCCTTCTTGCGGGCGATGGCCGGCGACGAACCGGTGGTGCCCTGCAGCTCGACGACGTTGCACTTCTTGTCGCCGACGGTCTTGACCAGGAAGTCGCCTGCAACCTTGCCTTCATGGACCAGGTCGGAGGTGACCGCCGTCAGGTACAGATCGTCGGGAGCCTTGATGGTACGGTCGAGAAGGATGACCGGAATCTTGGCTTCCTTGGCTTCCTTGAGAACGTCGTCCCAGCCGGTTTCGACGACCGGAGCAATGAGAATGGCATCGACGCCCTGAGCAATGAAGGAACGCAGAGCCTTGATCTGGTTTTCCTGCTTCTGCTGCGCATCGGCAAATTTCAGATCGATGCCGCGCTTCTTGGCCTGCTCCTTGGTCACGGTCGTTTCAGCCGCACGCCAGCCCGATTCCGAGCCGATCTGCGAGAAGCCGACAGTGAGGCCGGCGGCCGAAGCCGAACCGAACATGCAGGCAGCCAGAATCGTGGCACTCAAAAGTGCAGTCTTCAATTTCATGATTTCCTCCCAATGCCGCATCTCGCGGCGCAGGGTCAAAAAATCATATAGTATTACTTTTGTAAATCGGAATCTTGGGATGCGCTGCAGCAAAAAAAGAGCGCCCACAGGGGGCGCCCTTCGCAACTGCGAATTGAGTGCGGCTTATTGCGCGGGCAGCTTGTCGTCGACGCCTTCGACGTAGAAGTTCATGCCGAGCAGCGTACCGTCGTCGGCCTTTTCGCCGGCCTTCAGCCAAGGTGTGCCGTCCTGCTTGTTGATCGGGCCGGTAAAGGGATGCAGTTCGCCCGACTTGATCTTGGCTTCGGTCTCCTCGGCCATCTTCTTCACGTCGTCAGGCATGTTCGTGTACGGCGCCATCTTCAGGATGCCGTCCTTCAGGCCATCCCAGCTCTGCTCGGACTTCCAGGTGCCGTCCAGAAGCGCGTGAACGCGCTTGGAGTAGTAGGTACCCCAGGTATCGACGATCGCCGTCAGCTGTGCCTTCGGGCCGGCTGCGATCATGTCCGACGCCTGACCGAAGGCGTGGATGCCGCGTTCTTCGGCAACCTGCATCGGCGCAGTCGTATCAGTGTGCTGGGTCAGAACGTCGACGCCCTGGTCGATCATCGCCTTGGCGGCATCGGCTTCCTTGCCGGGGTCGAACCAGGTGTTGACCCAGATGACCTTCAGCTTGAAGCTCGGATCGATCGACTTGGCGCCTTGCTCGAAGGAGTTGATGCCCATCACGACTTCAGGAATCGGGAAGGAGGCGATGTAGGCCGCCCCGTGATTCTTTGAGGTCTTCGCGGCGATCTGGCCGAGAATGTAGCGGCCCTCATAGAAACGCGAGTTGTAGGTCGCCAGATTCGGGCCGGACTTGTAGCCGGTGCCGTGCTCGAACTTGACGTCAGGGAACTTGGCGGCGACCTTAACCGTCGCATCCATGAAGCCGAAGGACGTCGTGAAGATCAGCTTGCAGCCGGAACGGGCAAGGCGCTCGATGGCGCGCTCGGCATCCGGGCCTTCCGGCACGTTTTCGAGGTAAGGCGTTTCGATCTTGTCGCCGAACTCGGCCTGGACCTGCTGACGGCCGAGATCGTGGGCCTGCGAATAACCGCCGTCGGTATGCGAACCGACATAGACGAAGCAGATCTTCGTCTTGTCAGCGGCCTGAGCGGCGGAAGAGATGCCAATCACGGCGGCAGCCGAGGCGGCAAGGGCGAATGCGAACTTCTTCATGGTGACCCCTGTTGGTTTGAAGTTATTCCGGAAACCCGTCTTGTGTTGTTGCTTTATCGCTCCGGTACGAAGGCTTTTCCGAGCGACGCGGGCGTGTTGATCAACGTCGTACGCCGATTATGGGAAATGATGATGAGAACCACAATAGTCGCGGCATAGGGCAGCATCGAGAGGAATTGCGAGGGAATGCCGAGACCGAAGGCCTGCGCGTGAAGCTGCAGGATGGTGACCGCGCCGAAGAGATAGCCGCCGGCAAAGACCCGCCATGGCCGCCAAGAGGCGAAGACCACCAGCGCCAGAGTGATCCAGCCGCGGCCGGCCGACATGTTCTCCGCCCATTGCGGTGTGTAGACCAGCGAAAGCTGCGCGCCGGCGAGACCGGCGCAGGCGCCGCCGAACATCACCGCCAGGTAGCGCGTGCGGATGACGTGAATGCCGAGCGCATGGGCCGAACCATGATTGTCGCCGATCGCCCTGAGCTTCAGCCCGGTCCGGCTGCGAAACAGGAACCAGCTGACGCCGACCACAAGCGCGATCGACAGGTAGAAGATCAGATCCTGGCTGAAGAGAACGTGGCCGACGACCGGAATATCCGACACGACGGGAATGACGATCTCTCCAAGCCGGATGCCGGGCACGCTGACATAGGCTTCGCCGAGCATGCCGGATGCGCCGAGGCCGAGTAGGGTGAGCGCCAGCCCGGTCGCCACCTGGTTTGCCACCAGCGTCAGCGTCAGGAAGGCGAACAGGAGAGAAAACAGCGCACCCGCCGCAATGCCGCAGACAATGCCGATATAGGGCGAGCCCGAGTTCTGCGCACCGGCAAATGCGGCGACCGCGCCCATGATCATCATGCCCTCGACACCGAGATTGAGAACGCCGGAGCGCTCGGTCACGAGTTCGCCGAGTGCCGCGATGACGAGCGGCGTCGAGGCGGTGATGACGGTCAGCAGAATGGCTTCGAAGATGCTCATGCCGCCCCACCCCTTAACCGCGACCAGACAATGCGGATTTTGTAATAGATCAGCGTATCGCAGGAGAGCACGAAGAAGAGCAGCAGACCCTGGAAGACGCGGGTGACCTTGTCGGAAACGCCGAGCGAAAGCTGTGCTGCCTCGCCGCCGAGATAGGTCAGCGCCAGCACCAGGCCGGATGCGATGATGCCGAGCGGATTGAGGCGGCCGAGGAAGGCGACGATGATGGCGGTGAAGCCGTAGCCCGGCGAGATCGCCGGCTGCAGATGGCCGATCGAGCCTGAGACCTCACTGATGCCGGCAAGGCCGGCCAGCGCGCCCGAAAAGAGAAAGCTGAACCAGATCATCTTCTTCGACGAAAAGCCGGCAAAGCGCCCTGCCCGCTCGGATTGGCCGAGCACGACGATTTCGAAACCTTTCAGCGTATAGCGCAGCATGAACCAGACGCCGATCGCCGCAATGATGGCGAAGATGAAGGCCCAATGGGCGCGGCCAGATTCTTCCCAGATCGCCGGCAGCACCGCTTCCGGTGCGAAATCACGCGAGACCGGAAAATTGAAGCCCTTCGGATCGCGCCAGGCGCCGCGGATCAGCCAGTCGAGGAAGAGCTGGGCGATATAGACCAGCATCAGCGATGTCAGGATCTCATTGGTGTTGAAATGCGCCTTCAGCAGCGCCGGAATGGCAGCGAAGAGCGCACCGCCGAGTGCGCCAAGGATCAGCATCAGCGGCAGCACCAGCGGCGAATGCCAGTCGTAGAAGACGATCGGCAGATAGGAACCGGTGATGGCGCCGATGGTGAACTGGCCTTCGGCGCCGATATTCCAATTGTTCGAGCGGTAACAGACGGCAAGGCCGACGGCGATCAGTATCAGCGGAGCGGCCTTGATCGCCAATTCGTGCAGCGACCAGACCTCGAGCAGCGGCTCGATGAAGAAGGCGTCGAGGGCCTCGACCGGGTCCTTGCCGAGCATGGCGAACATGATGGCGCCAAAGGCCAGCGTCAGGACAAGGGCCAGAAGCGGCGAGACGAAAGCGTAGAGCTTCGAGACGTCGGGGCGTTTTTCAAGTTCAATGCGCATGGGGCGCCTCGGGTACAGAGCTGCTCTCGTGCAGGCCGCCCATCAGCAGGCCGATCTTTTCACGCGTCAGTTCGCCCGCCGGGAACGGGCGGGAAAGACGGCCCTCGGAGATGACAGCGATATCGGTCGCCACTTCGAAAATCTCGTCGAGATCCTGGCTGATGACGACGACGGCCGAGCCGTTTCTTGCGAGATCGACCAGGGCCTGGCGGATGCGGCTTGCCGCCCCGGCATCGACGCCCCAGGTCGGCTGGTTGACGACGAGAACCGCCGGCTGGCGGTCGAGCTCGCGGCCGACGATGAATTTCTGCAGATTGCCGCCTGATAAGGAGCCGGCGGCAGGATCATCGCCGCTCTTGCGGACATCCATGGCCTCGGAAATGCGCCGTGCGGCAGATTTCACCGCAGCGTGGCGGATGATGCCGAGCAGGCCCAGAAACGCCTTGCGGTCAGACTGGCTGCGGGCGAGGACGAGATTATCCGAGAGTTTCATGGCGGAGACGGCGGCATGGCCGTGACGCTCCTCCGGTACGAAGCCGGCGCCGAGAATACGGCGGGCGGTAATGCCCTGATTGCCCACGTGCTTTTTGCGGATGACGATCGCCTCTGCCGAGGCGACCGGATATTCACCGGACAATGCATCGAAGAGTTCGCTCTGGCCGTTGCCGGCGACACCGGCAATGGCGAGAATTTCACCCGAGCGCACCGCCATAGACACATCGCGCAGCGGCATGGCGAAGGGGGTGCGGGCAGAGACGGAAAGATTGGCGACGGCAAGCTGTACCTCGCCTTTGTCGCTGCGTTCCGGGTGGGTCACCGTCGCGACTTCGCTGCCGACCATCATGCGGGCGAGCGATGCAGGCGTTTCCTGCCTGGGATCGCAGGCGCCGGTCACGCGGCCATGGCGCAGCACAGTGGCGCGATCGCAGATGCGCTGCACCTCTTCCAGGCGATGGCTGATATAAAGAACAGAACGCCCTTCGGCACGCAGCTTGAACAGCGTCTCGAACAGCTTGTCGGCCTCCTGCGGCGTCAGCACCGAGGTCGGCTCGTCGAGGATGATCAGCTTCGGGTTCTGCAGCAGCGCGCGGACGATCTCGATGCGCTGGCGCTCGCCGACCGAGAGATCGGCGACATGGGCATGCGGATCGAGCGGCAGGCCGTAGGCGACCGACAGCGCCCTCGCCTCCTCGGCGATCCGGTCGATCGGGATGGCGTCATCGAGCGACAGCGCGATGTTTTCGGCAACCGTCAGCGCCTCGAACAGCGAAAAATGCTGGAAGACCATGCCGATGCCGAGCTGGCGGGCTTCGCCCGGCGAGGTGATCGCAACCGGCTGGCCCTGCCACAGGATATGCCCGCCCGTCGGCTCGAGAACGCCGAACAGCATCTTCACCAGAGTGGATTTGCCTGCACCATTTTCGCCGAGAAGCGCGTGAATTTCGCCCGGCGCGATATCGAGATCGATTTCATTGCAGGCGGCAAAGCTTCCGAAGAACTTCGTCAGCTTCTGGACCGATAATAACGCACCGGAATCCGGCACATTCAATGGCGACACGTTCCCCTCATTTCTTCTGCCAACCGGTCCGTTCGGATCTCATGGAATCAGCAGCGTCGTTCCTGTTGTTTTTCTTGTTTCCAGATCCGCGTGAGCCCGCCCAACCTCACGCAGCGGATAAGTTTGATTGATATTGATACGCACTTTGTTGCTTTGCACAATATCAAATAGCGCTTTGGCGCTGTCGATCAGTTCCCGGCGCGCGGCGATATAGGTGAAGAGCGTCGGCCGCGTCGCAAAGAGCGAACCCCTCTGCGCCAGCATCGCCAGGGTGAAACTCTCGATCGGACCCGAGGATTGGCCGAAGGAGGCAAAGAGACCGCGCGGCTTCAGGCAGTCAAGCGACTGTGGAAAAGTATCACGGCCGATCGAATCGTAGACGACATCGACGCCCTTGCCGCTGGTGATTTCGCGGACACGGTCGACGAAATTGTCGCTCTTATAGTTGATCACATGGTCGTAGCCATGGGCAAGCGCCAGCTCGATCTTGTCTTCGGAGCCCGCCGTGCCGATGACGGTGGCGCCGAGCGCCTTTGCCCATTGGCCGGCGATCAGGCCGACGCCGCCGGCGGCAGCGTGGAACAGCAGGACCGTCTCGGGCCCGACCTTGAAGGTGCGGTTCAACAGATATTCGGCGGTCATGCCCTTCAGCATCATCGCCGCTGCCGTTTCGAGCGCAATGCCGTCAGGCACATGCACCAGATGGCGCGTTTCGATATTGCGCTCAGCGCTGTAGGCGCCATCGGCGCTGGCATAGGCGACGCGGTCGCCAACCTTGAAATCCTCGACGCCGGGGCCGACCGATGTCACGGTGCCGGCGCCCTCCTTGCCGGTGACGAAGGGCAGATGCGGCACCTTGTAGCTGCCGTTGCGGAAATAGACGTCGATGAAATTGAGGCCGACCGCCGCCTGCTTGATCTGCACTTCGCCCGCCGAGGGCGGCGGGAGATCGATCTCGACATAGTCGAAAACCTCCGGCCCGCCCGTCCTCGAAAATGAAACAGCCTGCGTTTTGGTCATCTGCCTATCCTAAGCTTCGCGTCCAAGGGCGGGGAAGAATTGCAGCACCGCGCCGATGACGTAAAGATAGAGCCCGGTCACGATAAAGAGAATGAGTGCCCATTCGGGCGTGTCGAAATGCATCAGCAGCGAAAAAATGCCGAGTGCCGACCACAGGAAAAAGACGCCGAGGTTGAGCGGGCGCAGTCTCTTGACGCGGACCGGATGCAGAAAATTGATCGGCAGGAAGGTCAGCACCACCGAGATAACGACGACGGCAAGCGCGGTCGTCGCGCTGGCATCGATGACGAACAGCGTGAAAACGATCATGTTCCAGACGACCGGGAAGCCGGAGAAGAAATACTCATCCGTCTTCATGCCCATATCGGCATAGTAGATGGCGCTGGAGACGACGATCATGCCGGCGGCGACGAAGGACCAGGGCTCGCCGATCATGCCGCTCTGATAGAGCGCGAAGGCCGGCAGAAGCACATAGGTGACGTAATCGATGATATTGTCGAGCGTATCGCCCGACCAGTTGGGCAGCACTTCCTTGACGCGCACCTTGCGGGCGATCGGCCCGTCTATGCCGTCGACGAGAAGGGCGAGACCCAGCCACCAGAACATGTCGATGAAGCGATGCTCAGCGGCGGCAACGACGCCGAGAAAGGCAAGGAAGGAGCCGGATGCCGTCAGGATATGGACGGAAAAGGCGCGCATCTCCGCGTAAGGAACACGCTTGTAGTTGAAAATCTTCATATTCCCCCGACCGCCCTATCGCGCTCGCCCCGGCAAGCATCTTTTTTATTTCGCCACCATTGCCGGACCTGTTGCTGAGGGTTCCGACGCCGTAGGTCTTTGTTGTCGCACCGTTTTTGCCGAAAACCGGCATCCATTTCGGCGCGCCGCTCTAATATGCATCCTTTGCCGGGCTTCGCCAGCAGGAAATACGACTTTCCCCGCCCGCCCCTGCTTGCCCCCTAGTGGCCATTGAATCCTGACAATGACATGCATATTTCCTCTGATGGGCGCTGCATGGAATGGAATGCCTTTAATTCCGGCCCGATATGTAATATCAGCCTCGCATCCGACAGTTCATCCGACGAAACGGGATCCTCTACCGCAATGAACGCGCCTGCAAAGACCGAAGACTTCGCCCCGTCCATCCCCGCCGGCGTTTACGCCGAGACGGTGCTCGCTGTGACGCACTACACCGACCGGCTCTTCCGCTTCACGATGACCCGGCCGCAGGGCTTCCGTTTCCGTTCCGGCGAATTCGCGATGATCGGCCTGATGGTCGAGGGCAAGCCGGTCTTCCGCGCCTATTCGATCGCCAGCCCAGCTTGGGCCGAAGAGCTTGAATTCTTCTCGATCAAGGTGCCGGACGGCCCGCTGACCTCGCATCTGCAGGCGATCAAGCCGGGCGACCAGGTGCTGATGCGCAAGAAGCCGACCGGCACGCTGGTGCTCGACGCGCTGACGCCCGGCCGTCGTCTCTACATGTTCTCGACGGGAACGGGCATTGCGCCTTTCGCCAGCCTGATCCGCGATCCCGAGACCTATGAGAAGTTCGAGGAAGTCATCCTCACCCATACGACCCGCGATGTCGCCGAGCTGAAATACGGCTTCGACCTCGTGCACGAAATCCAGAACGACGAATTGCTGAAGGAAGTCGTCGGCGACAAGCTGCGCCACTATGCGACCGTCACACGCGAGGATTTCGAATATCGCGGCCGCATCACCGACCTGATCTCCTCCGGCAAGCTGTTTACCGATCTCGGCGTACCGCCGCTCGACCCGGCAATCGACCGCGGCATGATCTGCGGCTCCTCGGCGATGCTGAAGGACACCAAGGAACTGCTCGAAAAGGCCGGCCTCGATGAAGGCGCCAACAGCAAGCCCGCCGAGTTCGTCATCGAGCGCGCTTTCGTCGGCTGAAATTTTTCCCGACAATCCGATCAGACAGCGGCTCCGGAAACGGGGCCGTTTCTATTCCTGGCTGAGATAATTGATCAGCGTCGCCATGGTGGCGCGCGCCTCGTCCGGCCTGCCCTGATGGATGGCCTGGATGACGGCGACATGCAGCGCGATGGCGCGATCCATGCGCTCCGGGCTTGCGGTGGAATACCAGAGGCGGCGCGAATGCGTCTGTACCGGGCCGAGCGCGGCCATGATGAAACCGTTCGGGCAGGCATCCTCGAGAATTTCGTCGAAGGCCTTGTCAGCGGCAAAAAATCCGGCGAGATCACCCGTCACAGTGCATTCGTCCATGGCGCGGGCACAGTCGACGAGACGCGCGCGCTGTTCGTCGCTCGCATGTTCGGCGGCCAAGCCTGCTGCGATCGGCTCCAGCTCGCGGCGCACCTGCATGACATTGCGATGATCCCCAGCCGCGATCTTGGCGACCTGCAGCCCGACGCGCGGCTTCACCAGGATCAGCCCCTGCCAGGCGAGCTTCTGGATGGCCTCACGCACCGGCGTGCGCCCGTGGCCCGCCATATCGATCAGCTGCTTTTCGGTGACAAGCGCGCCGGGCTTCAACGCCAGCGTCACGATCAGATGCTCCAGCGCGAGATAGGCAAGATGGCTTTGTGAAGTCTGCATGCCTGGTTCCGTTGCCCTACTGATATATCACATAGTCGCACGCTCGAAAACCGATGGCAAGTCAGACTGATATATCAGAATAGAGACAGATAGATAACATAGCGAGCCTGCGAAGTTCGGTGAATGGTGTTGCGATACCAGCGCCTCCCCCACCCTCCGTTAGCGTGGAGACACATCATCCCACAACGCATTTATTCGTGCCGCAACGCCTCGATGGGGTTGAGCTGCGCTGCCCTTCTCGCCGGGAAATAGCCGAAGATCATGCCGATTGCCGCGGAGAACAGGAAGGCGACGGCGATCATCATCGGGCTGAAGACGAAGGGCACTTTCAGCAACGTCACCGCGCCGAAGCCGAGGCTGAGCCCCAGCACGATGCCGGTGATGCCGCCGAACAGCGACAGCGCCACGGCTTCGACCAGGAACTGGGTGAGCACCTGGTTTTCCAGGGCGCCGATTGCGAGACGAATGCCGATCTCGCGGGTGCGTTCGGTGACGGAGACCAGCATGATGTTCATGATGCCGATGCCGCCGACGAGCAGGCTGATGGCGGCGACGGCGCCGAGCAGGCCGGTCAGCAGCGTCGTCGTGCCGGTCATCGCCTCGGCGATCTGCGTCATGTCGTTGACGTTGAAATCGTCCTGGCGGCCGGGCACGATCTTGCGGCGCTCGCGCAGGAGATTTTCGACATCGGACTGCACCTTGGCCGTGGAGACGCCATCGCGCGCCGAGATGATGATCTGCGGCACGTTGGAGCTGCCGCTGATACGCCGCTGGAATACCTTGACCGGCATGATCACGACATCGTCCTGGTCGTTGCCCATGCCGGACTGGCCGCGTTTGGCGAGCACGCCGATGACCGGGCATGAGACCTTGCCGACGCGGATCTGCTGGCCTGTGGGGTCGGCGCTGCCGAAGAGCTGCGATCGCACCGTCTCGCCGATGATGCAGCGAGACTGGCCGCGTTCCTCGGCGGGAGTGAAAGTGCGGCCGAGCGCCAGATTCCAGTCCTGGGCGACGAAATAATCGTTGGTGGTGCCCGACACGCTGGTCGAATGGTTCTGGCCGCCGAAAATCACCGTCGCCGTCGACTGGTTGAGCGGCGCGACAGCCCTCAGGCCGCCAATCTGGTCGCGGATCGCCGCGACGTCCTTGACGCTGAAGCGCTTGGCCTCGGAGCTCGCCCGGCCGGGACCGAACTGGCCGGGACGGACGAACAGCATGTTGGTGCCGAGCCGCGACAGTTCGGTCGAGACCTGCGCGGTGGTGCCGTTGCCGATCGTCACCAGCGCGATGACGGCGGCAACGCCGATGACGACGCCGAGCACGGTCAGGAAGGAGCGCAGCATGTTGCGGCTGATGGCCCGCAGCGCCAGCTTCAGCGTCTCAAAGAACATGATCCGCCCTCCTCCGGTGCTCGACTTCGGTCTCCAGCTTTCCATCGACGAAACGCAGCAGCCGCTGCGCATAGGCGGCAATATCAGGTTCGTGGGTGACCATGACGATGGTGATGCCCTGCTCGCGGTTCAGCCGCGTCATCAAATCCATGATCTCGACGCTGGTCTTCGTATCGAGATTGCCGGTGGGCTCGTCGGCCAGAAGCAGTGCCGGCTCGGTGACGATGGCGCGGGCGATGGCGACGCGCTGCTGCTGGCCGCCTGACAGTTCCTGTGTCTTGTGATGTTCGCGGCCGGTGAGGCCGACCAGCGCCAGGGCTTCGCGGGCCCGTTCGCGCCGCTCGCGCACCGCCATGCCGCGATAGATCAGCGGCAATTCGACATTTTCGACGGCCGAGGTGCGCGACAGGAGGTTGAAGCCCTGGAAGACGAAACCGAGCATATGGCGGCGCAGCAGCGTCAGCTGGCTGCGGTCGAAGCCGCTGGTCGGAATGCCTTGGAAGATGTAGTCGCCTGATGTCGGCACGTCGAGGCAGCCGAGAATGTTCATCGCCGTCGACTTGCCGGAGCCTGACGGACCCATGATCGCGACGAATTCATGGGCGTTGATCGCCAGGTCGACGTGGTCGAGCGCGCGGATCGCCGCCTCGCCCTCGCCGTAGATTTTCGAGACCTGCCTGAATTCGATGAGCGGCGGGCTTGCCATCCGTCTCTCCGCCTAGTTCGCACGCGTCGTGGCGTCGGTCACCAGTGCGTCGTCTTGCTTGATGTCGCCGGAGACGACCTGGGTGAACTGGCCGTCGGATGAGCCGACCTGGATGATGACGGGTACCGGGCGGCCGTTGCGCAGCACCCAGACACGGCGCTGCGTGCCCGTCAACGCCGAACCGGCATTGTTGTTGCGCTGGCGTGGCGGGCCGAAGATACCAAAAATGCCGCGGCCGCGCCGTTCCGCCTGCGCCGGAGCGTAGCGCAGCGCGGCGTTCGGCACCATCAGCGTGTCCTTGACGGCCTCGACGGTGACATCGGCCGTCGCCGTCATGCCGGGGCGCAGCAGCAGATCGGCATTGTCGACCGACAGCACCGCCTTGTAGGTGACGACATTGTTGACCACCTCGGAGGCGAAGCGGATCTGCTCGATTTCGGCGGGAAAAGTCCGGTCGGGATAGGCGTCGACCGTGAACTTCGCCTTCTGGCCGACGGCGATCTGGCCGACATCGGCTTCGTCGACATCGACCTGCAGCTCCATCTTCTTCAGGTCGCCGGCAATGGTGAAAAGGATCGGAGCCGAAAGCGAGGCTGCGACCGTCGCGCCCGGATTGACCGAGCGGGTGAGGATGACGCCGTCGATCGGCGAGATGATCTTCGCCTTGGCGAGATTGACTTCGGCAAGCTGCAGGTCGGCTTCCGCGGCGAGGACTTCGGCTTCGTTGATCTGTTTGGCGGCAACGGCGGAATCATATTTGTAGGTGGCGTCGTCCAGGCTCTGCTGGGTGGAGACATTGCTCCTGACCAGGCTCTTCAACCGCTCGAGCGAGGTGCCTGCCGATTGCATGTCGGCATTGGCCTTGACGACGTTCGCCTTGGCCGAATTGAGCTTGGCCCGCGAGCTTTTCACATCCGCCTCGAGCTTGTTGGTGTCGAGAAGGGCGAGTACTTCGCCTGACTTGACCGTGCTGTTGTAATCGACATTGACGTCGCGAACCGTGCCGGAAAGCTCGCTCGATATATCCACCTGCTCGGTCGGTTGCACCGAGCCGGTGGCGGTGACGAGCACGGTCAGGTCGCCGCGTTTTGCCGGCTGGGTGGCGTAGCTCACTTCGCTCTGCCCTCTGCCCATATAGACATAAGCGGCGCCTGCGGCGGCGGCGATGACGAGGAGAAGAATGAGCAGGCGCCCACGCCAGCGGCTGCGCTTGCCCTGACGTCCCGACGCGGCAAGGATCGCTGCGAGGTCGGACGCTTCACCTGCCTTTGCTCCGGTTTCGCTGCCGCTTACGATTTTATTCATGCTGTCCTCGATCAGTGCCGCTTGCGGCCTCTGCGGTGAAATAATCACAACGCAGATGAACCGGCGATTAGCGTTGCCGCGGAAGTGGCACGGAATTGCGGATGGGTGAAATGAAATATTGGTAAGGAAAATCAAGTTTTGGGTGCGCCGAGCATGTCGCGCAATGTGTGCCGCGGTTTTGCGATCCCGACATGCGGCCGACCCAAGACCTAAAGCCCGGCAAGCGATGTCGATCGCGACGCGCTTTAGCGCCCGTCAGTTCGCATCCTCGACAAATTGGCCGGCGCCGGGCAAAGGATGCAGCCAGGGTTCACGCCGCTTGATCCAGACTTCATGGCCGGGCGCAAGGTCGGTCGGCGGCGTGTCGAGCGAGCCCAGGCGGAGCTCCGCCTCATCGTCTCTGAGGCAGAAAAGCCGGCTGCCGCAAGCAGGGCAGAAGCTGCGGCCGGCGAACGTGGCGATCTCACCGCTGTGGAAAAAAGCCTGACGTGGCCAGACCGCGAAGAACACAAAGGCGGAGCCGCTCGATTTGCGGCAATCGGCGCAGTGGCAGAGGCCGACGCGAAGCGGCTCGCCTTCCACCCTGTAGGCGACCGCTCCGCAAAGGCAGCCTCCGGTTCGGATCCTCATAAAGCGCCGTCAGGCGTCGAGATTGGTCGGCAGGCCCGGCGGGCGCCGCTTCGCCGCCATCAACAGGTCGAGTTCGGTCGCCGACGGGCCGAACTTGTCGTAGAGGCGCTTTGCCTCCTTGTCATCCAACCGGTATTTCCTGGCAAACTCGCCGATGCTGTAGGGGCGGCCACGCAACACTCTCCGCGCCGGGGTCGCCGTATTCGGTGCGTCGGTCATGGTTTTCTCCTTTTCGTCACGTCCCCTTTAAGCTAGTGCGACCCGTCGATTTGGAAAGAGCCGGCGCGCCGCATCGAGGCTTCCGGCATGGGGGAATGCGGTTGTTTTCCTGGAACCTTTTCGCCAATATGTGGGTTATCGGACCGAGGTTGCGGGCCGCGCCAAGCGGACGCGGCGGTGCCGGAGAACATCGGGATTTTTCCGCTTTCTCCCGATGGCCAACGAAATGGCAGACGAGTTCCCTACCCGCCCGGTCCGCCTCGTTGACGCCATCCCTTCACCATGAAGCCGGAGAGTTCCGCGATAGCCTAACACGCTTATTGACTCGCCTCGACGTGCTGTTCACACGGTCACTATCAAGGGACAATAATAGCCATGGCTAGAAAGCCGCTTTCTCGAAGGTATTCGACCAGTTCAGAAAAGGGGATGGTGGCGATAGTGAAGAGAGAATCTCTGGACGTAACCAGCAGAGCCCGGCTGGAAATCACGGGAACCTGCCCCCATTCGAAATTCGAGAAATGGGGCCAGAACAACGGGGTACGCCGAGAGTATTCTGCATATTGCTCGCCGAACAGGTGAGATAAATATACGGCCTCTCGCTCCGCCGTATATCTGAAGACGAGATAGGCGAGCAATGTGAAAATTGCGGTAGAGAGCAGGCTTCCAAACACCAGGCAGACGCCGATGATCATGCACAGCGAAAAGACGTACAGAGGGTTGCGAGTGATCGAATAGGGTCCCTTAGTCACGAGCTCGGAATTCTTTCGACCTCCAATATAGACGGTCGACCAGATTCGTCCGATTACACCAAAGGCGATCAGCAATGTTCCGACTTGAGCGAGTAACGTCGGAATAATGCTTTCCGAAGGGAATATCGGATGCACAATAAGCTGGACGGTTACAAAAGCCACCGTGAGTGCCCAAAGCACAAAGATTCGCCGCTTCTGCTTGAACGGAAGACTGGCAGACGTTGGATAGACCATAACTGGTTCCTATCTTTATAAAACAATGAAATGGTTTAGGCTCTGGTTGCCCGCTCCTTAGCGAGGAAGGCAGTTATCCGCCGTCTTCCACCTTCTTTTTCTTGCAAGGATGCTCCTCTTGCGCGCGCCATTCCCTCACCAGCTGGCGGCGGTTGCGCGGATAGCGATCGTCCAAGAAATCGACCGCCAAAATGTGGTCGGCCTGAAAAACGCGAAATTCGTTATGCAATTCGCACCAGCCAGCGACAGACCGTTTTGAGTCGATAAATCCCAGCATGATGGGCCATATGGTCCGGTCCGACACAGTGCCTATTTGATCTGTGTGCGTGATGTGGATCTTCCGCTGGTCGCGCATCGCTCGTCTGACCTGCGCCAGGTCAAGCAACGTTGAGCCCTTCTCAGCACCGCCAACAAAGAATGTATTGTCGTCCAAGCCTTGCCGCATGTCAGGAGGAAGGACACCGCCAATTTTTGCGAGCGCGTTTTGAACAGCGCACGCCAAAGCGTCGTCAGTATGCCGGCTAACCCATTGCGCCCCGGCTACAAGCGCCTGAATTTCCTCTTCGGTCAGAGAAAGCGGCGGTAAAAGAAATCCTGGGCGCAGTAGATAGCCGACGCCTGGCTCCCCATCGATATCTGCACCCATCGCTTGTAGCGTAACCATGTCACGACGAATCGTTCGAAGCGAAACGCCGAGCTCTCGTGCCAATACCTCGCCGGACACCGTCCCACGGTGACGGCGAAGAACCTGCATGAGGTCAAATAATCGGTGGCTTCGCGACACGATTAATCCATCCCAACAAGGGCTTTCCCACCAAGCCGGCGCCCAGCCTCAAGAGCTGTGATGAGTTGGATCGCCTCGGTAAGGGGCACAATTTCGGCGATTGGAAGGCGAATTTTTCCGTCTTTGGCTGCGCGCGCAAGGTTATCCAGAATATCGGCTCTCGGCGTGCACACGACAACCTTCAGACGCCGATTAAACATCGCACGAACGAATTTTGCTGGTGTGGGATTGATATCCAAAAATCGACCTTTCTCACGCAAAAGACCAGTACCCACCGCTATCGGCATCGTGGCAGCGGTGTCATAGACTACATCGAAGCGCTCGCGAATAGTCGACAAATCAGTCGTGCGATAGTCGAAGACGGTTTGAACTCCGAGAGACCGTGCCCGCTCCATGGCGCCTGCGCTGCAACTGCCCGAAACCGTCGCGCCTCGCATGAGCGCGATTTGCACCGCCGCTTCCCCCACCCCGCCGGTACAGCCATTGATAAAGACACGCTCGCCGGCCTTCAGCTCCGCCTTGTCGACCAGGCCGTTCCAAGCGGTGGCTCCCGGAGTTCCGAGGCAGGCGGCATCCTCAAACGAAACTGTTTCAGGCTTCTTTGCCAAGAAGATTTCTTTGGTGACAACGGCCTGCCCTAGCGCACCACTTTCCTTGAAGCGGGCAAGGCCGAACACCGGGTCGCCGATCTTGAAACGCGCAACACCCGGGCCGATGGCAATAACCGTCCCGGAGATGTCCATACCCATCGCACGGGGGAAGGTCTTGCCGGTAACAATCTTCATGCTGCCGGCCCGCAGCTTCCAGTCAATGGGATTGATAGCTGCAAACTTGACCCTAACAGCCACTTCGCCTTTGTTAGGCATGGCCAGTTTAAAGTCTTCGAGCCGCATCAGATGCGGACCGCCATACTGGTGATATTGAATGCGTTTCATCTGCGTGTCACAGTTCCATCTCAAGCCGTGCACAGATCGGCAACCGCCACCTTGGCGAATAGGTGAGGCCGCGCGACGACTGATGGCGGATGGGCCTTGAGCTTCTCCTGGAATTCGGGAGTTTGGAAAGCCTCGCGCCATGCGCTCACGCTGTCGAAGACAGCGTAATTGAGATATGTTGGGTTCTCGCCGATGGCACGGTGTAGCTGCGTCGAGATGAAGCCGGGTTGGCGTTTCATGAACAGCGAGTCAGCGGTCCAGGCAGCAAGGAAGGCATCTTCCTCCTCCGGGACCATAGTTAAGAGATTGATCATCACTATTGGGCCGCCTTCAAGGTCTTTCTGACGCGCGACGGGATAGGCAGGATCGAGTGGTTCAAATCTGGACATGTTTTCAAATGCCTTTTCAACGCATGAAGGAAACTGAGGTCTCGCTCTGTTGAGACGCGGTATACACCCGCATGGTGACAGTTTCCGGCACCACGCTTTCTCAGAACTCGACTTGCCTTCAACTTCATTTGCGAAATCAAGACGCACCTTTGCCCGAAAATACACGACCGGCACTCTTCATCCGTATTGATGATTCTCGCTCATAAGTTCATGCGATTTGCCACGCCTAATCATAGCTAGGCGCGCGCTTTATATTCAGAGCATGAGATCGGGAAGCGGTCGACGACTGTGGCCGAGACGAGCGGAGAGCGACAATGAACTGGTCGAATGACGAGCTTAGCAAAATCGATCGAGCCGACGATTTGAAAATCGCACCGTTTCGGGAAGATGGCGTCACCTATGGGACCCCGACCTGGATCTGGGAGGTCGTGGTCGATGGCGCGCTCTACGTACGCGGCTACCATGGTCAGAAGTCCCGCTGGTATCAGGCCGCGGTCCACCAGAAGGCCGGACGGATCATTGCGGCCGGCATGACGCGCATGGTCGCCTTCGAGCCGGTCGACGGTCCGATCAATGATCGCATCGATGACGCCTACCGCGCGAAATACGGCAAGAGCCAGTATCTACCACCGATGGTCAGCACCCGAGCACGCGCGGCAACCGTTAGGATCACGCCACGAGAGGAAAATACCTAACGGCGGCCGGATCGAATGCGGTCGGCATCGCGTCGAGGCGCGCGTCGTCGATAGCTCTTCAAATCAACTTCAAAGAAGGAGAAGCAAATGATCAAGCGCACGCTGGGCCAGGGCCTTGAAGTATCCGCTTTATCGCTAGGCGCCATGGGCTATGGCAAGGCCCGCGAGCTCCCGGACCGGGCTGACATGATCGACCTGATTCGAACTGCTGTCGAACACGGCATGGACTTCTTCGACACCGCCGAAGTCTATGGCCCCTGGACGAACGAGGAGATGGTCGGCCAGGCGCTTGCTCCGGTTCGCGACAAGGTGAAGATCGCGACGAAGTTCGGCTGGGATATCGATCAGGAGACTGGCGAGCACCGTGGTGGCGTCAACAGCAAGCCGGCACAGATCCGCCGCGCCATTGAGGGCAGCCTAAAGCGCCTGCGCATCGACCACATCGACCTCTATTATCAGCACCGGGTCGATCCGGGAGTGCCTATGGAAGATGTAGCCGGGACGGTCGGGGAACTGATTGCCGAGGGCAAAGTGCGGTGGTTCGGCATGTCTGAGGCGGGTGCCCAATCCATACGGCGAGCGCATGCAGTGCAGCCGGTGGCAGCGTTGCAGAGCGAATATTCCTTGTGGACCCGCGAGCCCGAAGCCGAAGTCATCCCGACGATCGAGGAACTCGGTATCGGGCTTGTGCCGTTTAGCCCGCTCGGCAAGGGATTTCTGACCGGCAAGATCGACGTCAACACCACGTTCGACAATTCCGATATCCGAGCGGGAATCCCCCGCTTCTCCGAGGAAGCACGTATCGCCAACCAGAAGCTGGTCGATCTGATCCGCCAAATCGGCGAGAAGCATCGCGCAACGCCTGCGCAGGTCGCGCTAGCCTGGCTGCTGGCCCAGAAGCCCTGGATAGTTCCACTGTTCGGCACACGCAAGCTCGAGCGGTTCGAGGAGAATATCGGGGCGCTGAACGTCACCTTGGACAAGGTCGATCTGGATGAGATCGCGCAAGCCAACATCATCATTCAGGGAGCTCGTTACCCCGACGCAATGCTGCGCCGATCCGGTCTCTAGCGGCACACTGTGGCATCTATTGCAGGGTTAGCCCAAGGCGATGCCGGAACCACCAAGCTGGAAGGATATCATCATGAAACGACTTTTGGCCGCCACGGCAATCTCGGTCACTATGGGCGAGCCTGTCATGGCCCAGGAAAGTATTGGCGGCGGAGCCATGCCGAGAAGTGCTTCATCACTGTCGCTCAGCGACATTCAGTCCGTATCGCCGGCCCTTGGCCGCTACGCAGAAGAAGACGTGATCGGAAACCTGTGGCAAAGGCCGCAACTGTCACGCCGCGATCGCAGCATCGTCACGGTGGCCGTTTTGATCGCCCGAAGTCAAGCAGTCGATCTGAAGCACCATCTTGGCGTCGCTCTCGATAACGGGGTGACCCCGACGGAGGTTTCCGAGATCATCACGCATCTGGCTTTCTACTCAGGCTGGTCGAACGCGATGTTCGCAATCGTCGCGACGAAGGACGTATTCAAAGATCGGGGCATCACGGCCGATCAGATGCCTGCGGCCTCTCCACAACTGCTGCCGCTCAACGAAGAGACCGAGTGCCAACGCGCGACCGGCGTTGAGAAGAATGTGGGCCCGATCTCTCCGGGGCTGGTGCAGTTTACCACCGATCCACTGTTCCTCGATCTCTGGCAGCGGCCGGGCCTTGCACCGCGCGACCGTAGCCTTGTGACGGTCAGTTCGCTGATCGCATCTGGCCAGAGCACCCAGATTACCTATCACCTCAACCGCGCCATGGATAACGGCCTTACCGCCGAAGAAGCCGGCGAGGTCGTTGCCCATACGGCCTTCTACGCCGGCTGGCCGAACGCCTTCTCTGCGTCGTCGGTTGTCGGAGAGGTACTGCGCAGCCGGGCGATGTGAGGCTCCAACCTGCAGCGGAAGCATGCCGGTCCGCAAAGGTGATCCAGCCTCCTTGTTGCTCCAGGCTTCATTGCTACCATTTCATGGACACGCGTTTATAATGAGCGCCTGTCTATGAAAAGGAATCATCAGTGGAGCGCCAGAATATCAACGACCTGATGGTGTTCCTGGTCGTCGCGAGAGAGCGCAGTTTCACGAAAGCCGCCGCCAAGTTCGGCGTCTCACAGTCGGCGCTAAGCCACACGATCCGTCAGCTTGAAGAGCGGCTGGGCGTGCGACTTCTGACGAGGACGACACGCAGCGTCTCGCCGACCGAGGCCGGCGAACGGATGCTACAGAGCATCGGTCCGCTTTTCGACGAGATCGGATCTGCGCTTGATGGGCTCAACACACTTCGAGACCAGCCGGCGGGCACCGTCCGGTTGACCGCCGGCGACTACCAGATCCAGTGCTACATATGGCCGAGGCTTCGAACCTTTCTCCACCAGTATCCCGACATCAGGCTCGAATTGGACGTGAACTACGGTCTGCAGGACATCGTCAGCGAAGGCTATGACGCTGGCGTGCGCTTCGGTGAGCAGATCGCCAAGGACATGATTTCTGCGAGGATCGGGCCCGATGTTCGCTTCGCGGTCGTTGCCGCAGAATCATATTTTGCGTCACGCGATATTCCGAAGCATCCGAAGGACCTCATGCAGCACAGGTGCATCAATCTGCGCTTGCCAACCTATGGAGGTCTTTATGCCTGGGAATTTGAAGAGAACGGCCGCGAGATCAAGGTTCGGGTGGACGGACAACTCGTTTTCAACACGATTTATAATGTTCTCGAAGCGGCTCTCGACGGCTTCGGTTTCGCCTATGTCCCGGAGGATATCGCCAAGCGCTATCTCGAGACCGGTCGCCTCCACCGGTTTCTGGAAGATTATTCGCCCTATTGGGAGGGCTTTCATCTCTACTATCCAAGCCGGCGCCAATCTTCGCCCGCTTTTTCTCTTCTCGTGAATGCGTTGCGTTATTCAACGTGAGCGGCTGCGAGGCGACAGCGGCAAGCCGCTTTGTGAACGGTGCGCGGGACCGGCGCCAACGCCAGGAGAGGAAGCGCGAAGTGGTCGACAAAAAGTGTAGCGGCCCGCTTCAGAATTCGAAACGCTTCGGCAATTCGGTGGCGAGCGCATCGATGGCCAGTCGCGACCGCAACGGCAGATATTGGTTGGTTGGCCACACGGCATAGCATTCCATCGCGGCGCGCGGCCGATCGGCCCAGAGTTCAATCAGTTCGCCGGCTTGCACGCGCTCATGGATCAACCAGTAGGGAAGCCAGGCCAGGCCCATGCCGTCGACGGCAGCATCGGCGATCACTTCGAGATCATCAAAGCGCAGTCTGGATGTCACCAACAGGTCGATGAGCGCGCCGGTCGCATCAGGAAGCTGCCAGGTCAGGCCATGATCATTGCGCCAGTATACGAGCGTTTCATGTTCGGACAGATCCGCCAGAGAGTGCGGTTCCCCTCGTGCGGAGAGATAGCCTGGAGAGGCGCATAGCGCCTTGCGGGGGCTGGCCAGTCGCCGGGCGTGGAGTGCGGTTCCATTGCCGAGGGCGCCGTTGCGCACCGCCAGGTCGAAGCCATCGGCGATCAGATCGATCTGACGGTCACTGAAGCTGAGTTCGAGTTCGAGCTTCTCATGCTGGCGCGCGTAGGCACGCAGGATGGGCGCGGCGCAGTAGCGGCCGAACAGAACAGGCAAAGACACGCGCAACCTGCCGACGACCTCACGCCTGCCGGATTCCAGAAGAGACTCGCCTGCGCGCAATTCCTCGATGGCACGGATACAGCGCTCATAATATTGCTGACCATCCTCGGTCAGGCTCTGCGTTCGTGTGGTCCTGTGAAACAACCGGACACCCAGGCGCTCTTCAAGACGCGCGATCGCCTTGCCGACCGCGGAACGTGTCAACGAAAGTCGATCGGCCGCCTTGGCAAAGCCGCCCGTCTCAACCGCCTCGACGAACGCCTGTACACCATCAAACCTGTCGCGCACCGTGCGAATCCTCCCGGGATGGCCGATTCCGCGATTGGAGAATTCGAGGAACCAAAGAAGATAAAAACGATTTCTAATTGTTAGGTCCATTCTACGATATAACGCCGGCCAAGCAAACGATATTCGTGCCGCCGACGACCAATGCGGTCGTCGAAACAGCGGGCAACCATGGCGCTCGGTTCGCGGGCGACTCGTCAATGAAAGGACGGCAATTGCTAATATCCATTGTATATGACAGCGGCTATGGCCATACGGCACGCGTCGCGGAAGCGGTTGCCGCCGGCATCCACGAGGTTCAAGGGGCGGAGGCGAGACTTATCGCCGTCGCGGATGGCGCGATGGACTGGGAAGCCCTTGAGCGAAGCGACGCCATCATCTTCGGGTCGCCGACCTACAACGGCCTGATCAGCGCCAAGCTCAAGCAGTTCTTCGAAAACTCCACCAAAGCAGCCTGGTCAGAGCTGAAGTGGCGCAACAAGATCGCTGCCGGCTTCACCAACTCCGGAGCCCAGCACGGCGACAAGCTGAACTCGCTCGTGTCGATGGCACTGTTTGCAGCCCAGCATGGCATGATCTGGGTCGGCCTCGATTTGATGCCGGGAAACAGCAGCAGCACCGGCAGTGTCTACGACCTCAACCGGCTCGGAAGCTGGCTGGGCGTCATGACCCAGTCGAACACGGATCAGGCGGCGGATATCGCTCCCATCAAGAGCGATCTGGCGACCGCTGCCTATCTGGGGCGACGCGTTACCGAGACTGCGCGCCGGCTTCAGGCCGCTTGAACCGTATTTTCAATCAAGGAAACTCACGATGAAACTGCTTTGCCTCGATATTCCCCAGCCCGGCGCCAACCTGGAAAAATACCAGCCGCATATGTCGGATGAAGCCCGGCACGCCTGGCAAATGTATAAGGGCGGCGTTATCCGCGACATCTATTTCCGCCAGGACCGCCCCGGTGTGGCCATCATCGCCGAATGCGAGTCAGTCGATGCCGCCAAGCAGGCCCTGCGCGAGTTTCCGTTGGCCAAGGCCGGGCTTATCGACTGGGAGGTCATCCCGCTTGGCCCCTTCCTGAACTGGGAAACGCTGTTCGCGCCAGCGAACGCCTGAGATTTCCCGTCCGGGAAACCACGGAAGACTTTGCGCCCGACCTCGGCTCGACGGGCGCAGTGAGTTTGCCACGCGCTTCGATCGCGTCAGGGTCGAAAGGAATATGAATATGAACGTACTCGGTTATGCCGCTCCGTCGCCCGCCGGCGCTCTCGAGCCTTTCACCTTTGAACGGCGCGCGATGCGGCCCGATGATGTCTTGATCGACATCCTCTATTGCGGGGTCTGTCATACGGATCTGCATCTGGCTCGCAACCACGGCGGCTTCACGACCTATCCGATCGTTCCGGGCCACGAGATCATCGGAAGGGTTAGTCAGGTCGGAGAGAAGGTCAGCCGCTTCAAGGCCGGAGACATGGTCGGCGTCGGCTGCATGGTCGACTCTTGCCAGCACTGCAAACCCTGCCTGATTGGATGGGAACAGGACTGCGCCGAAGGTCCCACCTTCACCTATGCCAGCCTCGACAGGCACGACGGCATGCCGACCCAAGGCGGATATTCCGACGCGATCGTGGTGACGGAGAAGTTCGTTCTCGCGCTTCCCGACAGGCTCGATCCGGCTGGGGCCGCACCGCTCTTATGCGCCGGCATCACCACCTGGTCGCCGCTTCATCGCTGGAATGTCGGCGAAGGAAGCAAGGTCGCAGTGATCGGTCTCGGCGGTCTCGGCCATATGGCGCTAAAGCTCGCCAAGGCGCTCGGCGCCGACGTCACCCTGTTCACGCGCTCCCCCGGCAAGGAGGAAGACGCATTCCGTCTCGGAGCCGATCATGTCGTGCTCTCGAGCGATCCGGCGCAGATGGCGTCGGTCGCGGGCCGCTTCGACGTGATCATCGACACGGTTCCCTATGACCATGACGTCAATCCGTACATGCCGACGCTGACGCTGGAAGGCGTGCTCGTGCTCGTCGGCTATATGGGGCCACTTGGCACGGCGGTTAACGCCGGCGGGGTCGTGCGCGGCCGCAGGGCGATCACAGGTTCGTTCATCGGCGGTCTCGCAGAGACACAGCAAATGCTCGATTTCTGCGGGCAGCACGGCATCGTATCGGACGTTGAAATCATCTCCATCAATCAGATCAACCAGGCCTATGAGCGCATGTTGAAGAGCGATGTCAAATATCGTTTCGTCATCGACATGGCTTCGCTCAAGTCATGAGGAGCCAAGACAATGGCAGATAACATCAAGCCCATCCTTTGCGTGGTCACCAGCCACCCGATCAGAGGCGACACCGGTGAGCCCACCGGCTTTGCTATGGTTGAACTCACCCACCCCCTCGCGGTGTTCCGCGCGGCCGGGATTCCGACCGAGATCGCCTCGATTCGGGGAGGCCATCCGCCGATCGACTTCTTCGATCTTAGCGATCCGGTCAATGACCGCTTCTGGAAGGACCGCGAGTTCCGCGGTGCTCTGGCCAACTCCCTGGTTTTGAGTGAGCTCGATCCCTCCCGCTATTCGGCGGTGTTCTTCGCTGGCGGCCATGGCACCATGTGGGATTTCGCCGACAATCCAGCCGTGCAGCACGTCGCCCGCGAAATCTACGAGGCCGGCGGCATCGTCTCGGCGGTCTGCCACGGCCCCGCAGCGCTGGTAAACGCGACGCTGTCGGACGGCAGTCATCTTGTCGCTGGCAGGAAGGTCGCCTCATTTACGGACGAGGAAGAGGCCGAGGTCAAGTATACCAAGGTCGTGCCCTATCTGCTGGCGGCGACCCTCAAGGACCGTGGCGCGCTGCACCAGCCGGCACCGAACTGGACGGAGAACGTGGTGGTCGATGGCCGCCTGATCACAGGGCAGAACCCGGCTTCGGCGCATGGCGTCGGCAAGGCTGTGGCCAATCAGCTTACCGCGAAGTCCTGAACGACATCCGGCGCTCCGGCCGCAGCCTGATGAGGCAACTCCTCGTGAGAGGCTGTCTCCGGTCGGACCCGGAGCCCGACAGGATCGAGATAGAGGAGAACAGCCAATGACGACCGCCGGTACGAGTGGACAATCCGCTGCCGATTCCGAGATCATTGCGCAATTGGATGGGGGCTGGCGCCTCGTGAAGATCGAGCAGCCCGATGCGAAGGGCGCGGTGAAGACTGCGCGCGTGAATGGTCTCCTCGTCTTTACGCGCGATGGCCACATGGCGGTCCAGGTCCGCAACCTCGAACCCGGACATGTCGACAGTGCGTACAGCAGGGGTGGATACGAGGCGAGCTTCGGTAAAATCACGCTGGATTCCGCAAACAGCATCTTCCTCTATCGTGTCGAGGGAGCTTTGGTTCACGAGCTGGTAGGCCAGGATTTCCCGCGAGCATACAGCTTCGTGAATGATCAGCTCATCCTTACATCCACGCGGGATGATGAAAAGTGGCGTGTCATCTGGCGTCGCGGTTAACACAAGCGGCAAGAACGCTCGATAACGGCATTACGAACGAATCTGAAAGATCGCCACTCGCTTTAGAAAGCGTAGATTCCAGGGTTTCAAAGATGAAGATCATTGCAATCGAAGAGCATGTCCTTCCCGATCAGGTGAAGCACGCATGGAGCACAATACCCGGCGCCGACGACGGAACGCTGGGGCTCAATCCAGGTGTGCTGGGAAAACGGCTCGCCGATATGGGGCGACAGCGGCTGGCGCTGATGGATGAGACCGGAGTCGATGTGCAGGTCCTGTCGCTAACAACACCGGGCCTCAACAATCTGGGACGTCACGGCGTCGATCTGGCCCGCCGCGTCAATGATCTCCTCGCCGACACCGTGGCTGCCAATCCGTCCCGCTTCCAGGCGCTCGCGGTCCTGCCGTCCGTAGACGCTGATGCCGCCGCCCAAGAACTTCGGCGTGCTGTTCGGGAACTGGGGTGCAAGGGCGCCATTCTCTATGGCCGGGTCGGCGAGAAAAACCTCGACCACGCGATCTTCGAACAGACATTCGCCTACGCAGCAGAGCTTGGCGTTCCGCTGCTCATCCACCCTCAGATTCCTCAGGTGAGCGTTCGCGAAGCCTATTATGCGGGCTTCGCAGCGCCGATCGATCTTGCCTTGTCGACCTTCGGTCTGGGATGGCATTTTGAGGCCGGCATTCAATTCGTCCGCATCGTTCTCGCCGGCGTGTTCGACCGTTATCCAGGCCTTCAGGTTATCCTCGGCCACTGGGGCGAACTGGTGATCTTCTATCTGGAGCGTTTGGCCATGCTCGACCGGGTGTCCGGACTGCAGCGCCCCTTCCTAGACTACGTCCGCAACAATCTCTATCTGACCGCTAGCGGCATGTTCAGCCCGGCATATCTGCGGCAGGCGATCGACGCGGTCGGGACGGATCGCATCCTGTTCTCCACAGACTACCCGTACCAGTACCGGTCCGGAGGCGAAGCGCGCCGATTTGTCGAAGGCCTCGAACTCGACGATGCCGACAAACCGAAGTTCGCCCATCGAAATTGGGAGCGCTTGACTGGAAGCTGACGAGACGTTTCGCAGCAGCCTATTGGGACAGACGCCGTCCATCCTCGCCGAAGAGGTGCAGAACTTCGGGATCAAGATGCAGCGGCAGGCTGTCGCCGGATTTCATTCGCTGCTGGCCGGCAAAGACTGCAATCAGCTTCTTACCCCCCGCGTCGGCGTGGACGACGGTCTCCGAGCCGAGTTCCTCGACAAGGATGATGCGGGTGTCCAGCCTCCTCTCAGCAGTTGCGTCGGCAAAGGTGATATGCTGCGGTCGGATGCCGATGCTGACCCTTTCGCCCGTCGGGCGCGCCTCCTTGGCAATCACGGAAAGACGATGGCCGCCGACGGTTTCGACCTCAGCGAAACTGCCCTCGTGACCGACAATGGCGCCTTCGAGAAAATTCATGTGCGGCGCACCGATGAAGCCGGCGACGAAGCGGTTGGCCGGTTTGTTGTACAGTTCCAGCGGTGTTCCCACCTGCTCGATCCTGCCGCCTCTCAACACGACGATGCGGTCGGCAAGCGTCATCGCCTCGACCTGGTCATGGGTGACGTAGATCATCGTCGCCCTCAATCGCGCGTGAAGGGCCGCGAGTTCGGCACGCATGGTGACTCTGAGTTCGGCATCGAGATTGGAGAGCGGCTCGTCGAGCAGGAAGGCATCCGGCCGGCGGACGATGGCTCGGCCGATCGCGACGCGCTGGCGCTGGCCGCCGGAGAGCTGGCCCGGACGGCGCTGCAGGAAAGGCTCGATCTCCAGCATGCGCGCGGCCTCAGTGATGCGCGCTTCGATCTCGGCCTTCGCCACCTTGGTATTTTCAAGACCGAAGGCAAGGTTTTCCCTGACGCTCATATGCGGATAGAGCGCATAGGACTGGAAGACCATGGCAAGGCCGCGATCGGCGGCGCTGATGCCGGTAACATCCTTGCCGTCGATGGCGATGCTGCCGCCTGTGGGCTTATCGAGGCCGGCGATCAGGCGCAGCAGCGTCGATTTCCCGTAACCGGAAGGGCCAACGAAAGCGACGAACTCGCCGTCGTTAACGGCAAGGGAGACATCGCGAATGACCTCGACGGCGCCGAAATTCTTGACGATGTTCCTGAGCTCGAGTCCGCTCATGCACTCTCCTGTTTCATTTATTTCAGCCCCGAGCCGGCGATGCCTGTGGTGATGAACCGCTGCAGGACGACGAAGATCAGCACAACCGGGATCATCGAAACCACGGTCATGGCGAGGATGTAATGCCATTGCACATTGAGCTCGCCGGCATAGACGTTGAGGCCGACCTGCAGCGTATAGAGTTCCTTGCGCGAGAGCACGATCAGCGGCCAGAGGAAGTCGTTCCAGCGCCAGACGACCGAGAAGATCGCCAGCACCGCCAGTGCGGGCGCCGACAGCGGCAGGATGATGCGCCAGTAGATTTGCCATTCGCTGGCCTTGTCCATGCGCGCGGCATCGATCAATTCGTCCGGGATGGTCAGCATGTATTGCCGGAGCAGGAACACGCCGGTCGGGGTGGCGACCGTCGGCAGGATGACGCCCCAGAGGCTGTCGAAGAGGTTCAACGTGCCGATGACGGAATAGAGCGGCACGACGATGACCGAGAGCGGCACCATCAGCGTCGCCAGGATCATCAACATGACGGCGGTGCGGCCGGGGAACTGGTATTTCGACAGGGCGAAGGCAGCCATGGAATTGACGAGCAGCGTAATCGCCGTCGCGACCACGGTGACGAAGACGGAGTTGCGCAGGAACAGGAAGAAATCGAAGCGCTGGAAAGGTTCGGTATAATTGCCGCCGGCGAATTCGACCTTGCGCACCGGCGTGCGGTCCTTGATGTTCACCTTGACGATTTCGCCCGGCTGTTTCGGATCGACCATCTGGGCGATGATGCCGATGCGGCGGACCTCGGCGAGCACACGCGTGCTGCCATCCGGCATCGCCACCTGATAGAGCGGCAACGGCTTGTCGTAGCCCGGCACCACTGCCTGTTCAGTGACATAGGGCAGGACCGATGGCGGGAATTCGGCAAGCGCCGCCGGCGTCTTGAAGGAGGAGAAGACGAGCCAGACGGCCGGGCCGAACATCAGGAAGACGCCCGATATCAGCCAGATCCAGGTCACCACATCCGTCCAGTGCCAGCCTCGGCCGCGGCGGCGGAGCAGAAAGGCGCCGACAGCGCTCATTGGCGTGCTCCCTTCTTCTCGTTGCGGCTGCTGACGCCGAGCTGGATCAGCGTCAGGATGACGAGCACGATACCCATCAGGATCGAGGCGGCCGATGCAAGCCCCGGGTTGCGCAGCGAACTCGCAAAGCCGGTCTCGTAAATATATTGGGTGATGTACATGGTGCTGGTGCCCGGCCCGCCGCCGGTCAGCACGAAGACCTCGTCGAAGATCTGCACGGCGCGGATCAGCGCCAAGACCAGGACGACAATAAGGTTCGGCATCAGCAGCGGCAGGGTGATGCGCCGGAAGATGCGGGTCGGGCCGGCGCTATCCATCGCCGCCGCCTCGTAGAGATCCCGCGGGATCGCCTGCAGGCCGGCGAGGAGGATCAGCGCATAAAAGCCCATATGCGCCCAGACCGAGACGAAGACGGCGAAGAAGAAGGCCCAGAAACGATCGCTGAGCCAGGAGGAGGGTTCGAAGCCGAAGGGGCTCAGCGCAAAATTCAACAGGCCTTCACGCTGCAGGATCCATTTCCAGATCAGGCCGACGACGACCGGCGACAGCAGCACCGGGAAGAAGAAGACGGCGCGCCAGAAGCCGCGATTGGAAAGTTCGCGGTTGAGGATCAGTGCCGTTGCGAGCGCCGCGATCAACATGGCCGTCACCTGGAAAACGACGAAGACGGCGGTATTGCGCACGGCCGCCCAGAAGGTGTCGGCCGCGCATGTCGAGGGGTCGAGATAGCTGCCGCAATCGAAGAGGATGCGGTACTGGTCAGCGCCGACATAGGTCCTGTTCTGCAGGAAGATGGCGCTGCCGCTCGTCGTCGAATAGATGAAATTGATGACCAGCGGCAGAAGCACGAAGACGGTGAAAATCAGCATA
This sequence comes from Rhizobium anhuiense bv. trifolii, assembly GCF_024346605.1. NCBI lineage: Bacteria > Pseudomonadati > Pseudomonadota > Alphaproteobacteria > Hyphomicrobiales > Rhizobiaceae > Rhizobium > Rhizobium anhuiense. The sequence goes on along the minus strand of NZ_CP098803.1, from coordinate 2,403,942 downwards.
TTGGGCGCCAGGAAGACGCCCGCCATGCCATTCAGCCCCGTCAGTTTCTGCCAGGCGCGCATGGGAATATCGATGAGCCCCATCGCCAGCCGGACAGGCGCAAGGAGCGCCTGCCGCAGACTGGTTTTTTTGACAGGTGGTGCTGAAGAAACCGTCTTCGCCGTCATCTGTTCTTCCGTCAGTTGCCGGCGACCTTGGCCTTGATGTCCTCGTCGATGCGGGCATAGGCGTCGTCGAGCTTCAATTCGCCGGCGATCACCTGGCTGATGCGGGCGACGATGGCGCTGTAATAGGCGTCCGACCACTTCCAGCCCGGCAGTTTCATGGCGGGTGCGGCAGTCTGGCCGGCCGCTTCGACGAAGGCTTTCAGTGCCGCCTGCACATGCGGATTGTCGGTCTTGAAGTCGATCTGGCCGGCGGCAACACCCTTATGCGCCGGGATGAACAGGCTGCGCTCGGCGAATTCCTTCTGCACGTCGGCACTTGCCAGGTAATCCATCACCTTGGCGACGTCCTTCGGGTTCTTGGTGTATTTGACGGCGACGAGACCCGCACCGCCCTGCATACCGGTGCAGGCGACCGTGCCGCAGGGGCTGCCGGCCATCACCCAGTCGAAACTGTCGCCGATCTTCTGAGCGAAGCCCGGCACCTGCCAGCTGCCGGAATAAAGATAGGCGAGGCCACCATTGATGAAGTCCCCGGCGGCGGAACGGTAGGTGGTGCCGGCAGCACTCACCCAGACATCCTTGTTGACGGTGCCATCCTCATTCCACTTGACGAAGCGGCTGAGGAAGTCCTTGGCGCCCTGATCGATCGGCGCCGGCTTGCCGTCGGCGGCGATATAGTTGGCGCCGTAGGAAATGTTCGGACCGGAGACGCGGTGGCCGGAGCGGTCGATCGCCATGGCGAAGACCTTCTGGCTGTCTGCGACCTTCTTGGCCGCCGCCGCCCAATCGTCCCAGGTGGCCTTCGGGCCGGGGATCTCGACGCCGGCCTGCTCGAACAGCGTCTTGTTGGCGAAGCCACCGGTCAGTGTCAGCTGCGTCATGAAGCCGGTGATGGCGTTCGAACCGTCCGGACGCATCCAGTCGGCCTGGGCGCCGAAATTGTCCTCCCAGTATTTCGCGTCGGTGAGGTAGGGTCGGAGGTCGAGCCAGTGCTGCGCCGGCGCCTTCAGATTGGTGACCCGGGCAATATCGGGCCCCTGCCCGGCTTCGAGCTGCACCGGCAGCTGTTCCTTGACAACGTCGTAGGAGACCTCGTCGAGGACGACGTTGACGTCGGGGTTGGCTTTCGAGAAGCGGGAGAGCAGGTCCTTGATCACCTCGCCTTCGCCGCCGTCGGAATACCACATGATGCGCACGTCTCCGGCGTGTGCGGCAACGGAACTCAAGAGAACCGCAGCAAAGGCCGCGCCGATCGATTTCATTCTGGTCATTTTCTCCTCCTCTGACCGATGAATTGCTGCGTCCGGCCGGTCCTCCACCTGCCGGACACGTCGTCTACGAGGCCGCGCGCCGAGGCTGCCTGCCCGGTATCTTGAGATGTACCGCTTCTCCTCGTACCGACCAGTCCGCAGGGCGAAGAATACGGCCTTCAGCACGCACGGTGCCGTCCTCTTCGAAGACGACCCGGCCATAATCCGGATCGATAACGACCAATGCGCCCTCGTCGTCGCGGCGAGCCGAGAGCGCGACGAAACGCGCCTGCATGCCGTCAAGGCCAGCCTCGCGCTCGATATCGGAGAGACGGACGATCCAGCGGCCCTTGCGGCCGGGCAGACGCAGCTCGATATCCGTCGTCGGCCCTTGTTTCACCGGCACCAGCGCCGCGTTGCCGATCAGCATCGCAATCCCGTTGCCGGAGCGAGCGACCGCCAGATTGCCGTCGACCCTCGCGTCGTCGAAGGCCTCGAGCGGGAACCAGGCGTGAGTGAAATCCGGCTGACCCTCGTGGATGTCGAAATCGAGGATCGCCAGATCGCGATACTGGTGCACGCGCGGCAGCGTTCCACAACCACCCCAGAAGCTCGGCCGGCCATAGCCGAACTGGATGGTTTCGCCGGGATGGTTGATCCAGATCTGCGCTTCCGGCCGGTGGCCCAAGCGTAGGTGCAGCACCGTCTCCTGATAACCCCAGGCGCCGGGGCGATAATGGGCGATGGTGCCGAGTGCGGTGTCGCGCGTCTTGTAGTGGTAGAGGGCGGCAAAACGATTCTCGCCCTGGGAAAAGGTCCATTCCTGCGCGGCGTCGGCCTGATGCAAAGCGATCGCCGCAAGCCGTTCCGGAAAGTCCAGGCCGTGGTCGCGGATGCAGACGGCAAGCTGCGGCAAAGCGTGGACACGGCGGCCGTACCAGCCACGGCCCCAGAGCAGGCGGGCGATGGCGGACAGCTCGACCGAGCGGCCGGGGCGCAGCGTATGTTCGTAGGAGCGGCCCTGGCTGCCGGTCAGCATGCCGTGATGGGCCGAACGGGCGACGATCTCCATCAGGCGGATCATGCTGGCGCTCGCCCGGCTGCGGATCGTCTCATCCGGCGCGCAGGCGGCGAGCGCCGTCAGGCCCTTGAGGTCGATCGGGAAATAGGGAACGGAGTTCCACTCGGCCATTTCCCAGCGCTCGAAATGATCGAGCCAGGCGCGGACACGTTCTTCGCCGATCTGCATCTGCTCGGCGCCGGTGCGGCCGGAACGGGCGAAGACGGCATCGGGGAACAGCCTGCCGCCGAGATAGGCGGCGGTATGGAAGAGAAGCGCGTGGTTTTCCGAGAAATACCACTGGACGTCGTTGCCGGGCTCATCCATCCAGTATCGGTAATTGAGGACCGCCTGCTTGATCCTGTCGCGCAGTTCGGATGAGAGCAGATCGCTCCAGCGGGTATAGGCAAAGAGCAGCGGCACCAGCACGAAATCGGCGCAGTCGTGGCAATCCTCGATGACCGGCAGCATGGCCGCGATCATCGCCTCGGTTTCCTGGCCGCCCTGCCCCAGCGCCAGACGCGCAAAAGCACAGACCGTGTCGGGCTCGGAATGGGCGGCGACCTCGGCCAGCGCCTCGGCGACGCGGTCATTGAGGGCGGCGGGTGCCTCGCCCTGCCGCTCGGGATGACAGATTTCGACGCCGAGCGTGCGGCCGAGCGAAAGCTCGCCTGTTGTGAAGGTGATGCGGAAATGGCGGAAATCGGCCGGCATATCAGCCGAGGCGCCGAGCTCCAGCTTGGTCGCTCCTGCTTTCAGCTCGAAATCATAGTCGAAGCGCTCGGTCGACATGAAGTCGCCTTCGATCTCGACATGGCAGGTCAGCGCCACCGGCAGCGGCAAGGGAAAGAGGATCGTCACATCCTCGCCGAGATAGGCGGTGCGGTCGAAACGCATGCCTTCGAGGATCTCCTCCAGCGCATCCGCATCACCGGCGGCGACGGGAACAGGGACCGATGTTTCGACCTCAGGCCCTTCGAGATAATCCAGCTGAAAATAGAAGCGGGCGTCGCGCTCGGCGAGATCGTCGAAATAGATGCGGATCTCGTTGAGGCCGGCCGTGAGCTCGATCTCGAAGAGCTGCTGGGCTTCCAGATTGCGCTGGTAAGGCGCCATGAAGCCCTGCTCGCGGCCCTTGACGAAGAGGATCGCGCCGCCACAGGTCGACAGGCGAAGCGTGGCGGGCCCCGCCGACTGTGCATCGAGAAACGTGCGTGCCCAGCAGCCGATGCGCGTCGGGCGAAACCAGAAGCCGGAGAGATCGACTCGCGGAGAGGCAAAGGGAAGCCACCAGCGGACGGCCTCGAATTCGCCAGCCGGCTGCGGCCGCCGGCCGGAGAAGGATGTCTTGAATTCGGTGCGGCAGGGATATTCATGCGGGATGAAGTTCTTTGTCTTGGTGACGAAGAAGAACGGATCCATCCTGCCGTCCATCGGACGGTCGGCGACATCGTAGCGCTCCTGCCACAGCTGGGCGAGTTGCCAGTAGACGATCGGACTGTACTTGGCAGTTGATCGGCGGAGATAAGATTGCTGCTCGGCGGCCATGCTTCAGTCCGCTCGAGCATTGCCACGCCGGGCAAACCGCCGACGCATGGACTGGCCGTCAAGCCGCATCTTCAAAGCCTCCCTGCTCTGCCGCTTGCCGCGGACTCCTCGCAGGTAATTGTGCATAGGCATTCCATTTGCGCAATCTGAAAGATTTTTGCATGATGGCGAAGGAGCGAGGAGATGAGATGACAGGGGAACCGAAAAAAGCCAGGCGTACGCGCCTCGACGACATCGCCGCCAAATGCGGCGTGTCGATCAGCACGGTGTCGCGGGCGCTGGCCGGTGAGAAGGGCGTCAGGCCTGACATTCGCAAGCTGGTGCTGGAAACGGCAAGTGCGGTCAGCTACGCCTTGCCGGCCAGCGTGGCCGGCAAGAAGGTCATGCTCGTCGCCTCCGGTGCGGCAATGATCGACTATGTCCGCAACCAGTTTACGCTCTACGTGCTCGAAGGGTTGAATGTGCGTGCGGCCGCCCTCGGCATCGAGCTTTCGATGCGCCCGATCGCCGACAAGGGGGATGAAGCGCGCGTCGTCGCCGAGATGCGCGATGATCCGAGTTTCGGCGGCATGCTGATCCTGACCGTCGACGAAGAGGACATGCTGGCGGCAGCCGCCGATCTCGGAAAGCCCGTCGTGCTCGTCAACAGCGACGATCCCTATATGCGGCTTTCGAGTGTTACGCCCTGCAACCGCTCGGCCGCCTTCATCGCCGCCGAACGGCTGATCGAGGCCGGGCATGAACGTATTCTCTTCATGCTGCGGCCGGGACGGCGGACGATCGAGCGGCGCCTGGAGGGATGGCGCGATGCCCTGCAGCTTCATGGGCTGAAGGCCGACGCGGATATGGTGCTCGAAGTCGACGACTGGCTGCCGGACCTCGGCGCCGAGGCGATTACCCGTCTTGTCCGCGAGAAAGGTCTCTCCTTCACCGCCGTCCTGACGGCGGGCGACAGTCTCGCCAACGGCGCCGTGCGCGGCTTGCAGGCGATGGGTTATGCCGTGCCGAAGGACATCTCCGTCATGGGCATCGACGACCTGCCGCAGTCAGCCTTTCTCAATCCACCGCTCTCGACGGTGCATATTCCGATGCGTGAACTCGGCGCCACCGCGCTCGATCTGCTGCGCGACATGATGCTCGGCCTTGCGACGCCACGCCGCCGCGTCGAGCTCGCCTGCCATCTCGTGGAAAGGGGCAGTGTTGCGGCGGTCAACCGCGCCCATGTCGCAACGGAGGATCGCTGAACTCACACCACGTTTAAGGATATCAAGCCTCGATGAAGCTCGCCTCGAACAGTTCCCGTGCATAAGCATCATGGGTGACGCCGGCCTGCAGATCGGCTTTGGTGAGCTCGTCGACGAAACAGCCGTTCTTCATGATCAGCACCCGATCGCACATATGAGCGATGACCGCGAGGTCGTGGCTGACAAGCAGATAAGTCAGCTCCTTTTCCTCGCGCTGATCGGCAAGCAGGTTGAGGATTTCGGCCTGGATCGAGACGTCGAGCGCCGATGTCGGCTCGTCGAGCAGCAGGATGGGCGGCGACAGGATCAGCGCCCGGGCGATCGCCACGCGTTGCCTCTGGCCGCCGGAAAGTTCGTGCGGAAAACGATTGGCGAAGCTCGCCGGCAGGCCGACCTGGACCAGTGCTTTTTCGACCTTCGACCAGATATCGGAATGCCCCATGGCGCGTAGCGGCTCGGCGAGCGCGGTGCCGATGCGATGGCGCGGATGTAGGGATCCGTAAGGGTCCTGAAAGACCATCTGGGCGAATTTCAGCTCCTCGCGGGAGCGCTTTCTTCCGATCGGTTTTCCGCCAAGCTCGATGTGACCGGTCCAACCGGACTCCATCCCGGCGAGGCAGCGCAGCACCGTCGATTTGCCGCATCCGGATTCACCGACAATGCCGAGCGTCTCCCCCTGGCCGACCTGAAAACTGATGCCCCTGACGACATGGTTGCTTGATTTGCCGGAAGTAAAGACGACATCGAGGTCACGCACATTGATCATTGCGCCGTCTCCAGATCGAGTTTCGCCCTGTCGAGAACAGCAAGCCGGCGAACCGGGTTCTTCGGGTCGGGCAGCGCTGCTATCAGCCCGCGGGTATAGGGGTGGCGGGCGTCCTCAAGGCTGGTCAGGGTTTCGACGATCCGGCCGGCATACATGACGATGATGCGCTCGCAAAAGGCGGCCACCATGCGAATGTCGTGGCTGATCAGCAGCAGTCCGGAATTGTTCTCGCGCACCAGTTCGTCGAGCAGCAGCAGCACGTCCTTGCGGACGCTGACATCGAGAGCCGAGGTCGGTTCGTCGGCGATGACGAGCTTCGGCCGCGCCAGCAACATCATGGCGATCATCACCCGCTGGCCCATGCCGCCCGATATCTGGTGGGGATAAAGCGCCATCACCCGATCGGGATCGCTGATGCGCACGCGTTCGAGCATGGCGCGGGCGGCCTCAAACGCCTGTTTCTTGTGAAGGCCGAGGTGAAGGCGTGCGGCTTCGGCGATCTGCTTGCCGATCGAGAGCACCGGGTTCAGCGAATAGCGCGGATCCTGCATGATCAGTGCGATATCCTTGCCGCGAAGCGCGCCCATCTGACGCTCGGTCTTTGACAGCAAAGGACTGCCGGCAAGATCCAGGCGTTCGGCAGAGACCACCGCGGCCGGCGGCAGAAGACGCATGATGGCGCGACCCGTCGTCGATTTGCCGGAACCGGATTCGCCGACGATGCCGACACGCTCACGGCCGACGTCGAAACTGACATTGGAAACGGCGGGCACGGCGCCTCGCCCGAAACGGACATTCAGCCCCTTGACGGAAAGAACGGGCTTTTGATCACGATCTTGCATGGCGGGGATCCAGAATGTCGCGCAGAGCATCTCCGGCGATGTTGAAGGCAAGGCTGGTGAGCAGGATGGCGATACCCGGCATGACGGCGACCCACCAATAATCGAGCATGAACTTGCGGCCGCTGGAGATCATCGCACCCCATTCCGGGGCCGGCGGCTGGGCGCCAAGACCGAGGAAGCCGAGTGACGCCGCCGTCAGGATGATGCCCGCCATGTTGAGCGTCAGGCGAACGATGACGGAGGGCACGCACATCGGCGCGATATAGAGGAAAAGAATGCGGATCGGCGAGGCGCCATAAAGGCGGGCGGCAACCACATAGTCGGCGTTTCTGACGACAAGGGCCTCGGCGCGCGCAAGCCTGGCAATCGGCGGCCATGCGGTCAGCGAGATCGCGATGATGGCCGTGGTCAAGCCGGCGCCAAGTGCCGCGGCAAAAGCCAGAGCCAGGATCAGCGACGGGAAAGAGAGAACGATATCGGTGGCGCGCATCAGCAGCGCATCGACGCGTCCGCCGAAGAAACCGGCAACGACGCCGATCAACAGGCCGATCGGCCCGACGATCAAGGAGATGGAAAGCACGGTCTGGATGGTGATGCGCGTGCCGAAGATGAGGCGGCTCAGAATATCGCGACCGAATTCGTCGGTGCCTGCGAGATGCGCAAGGCTCGGCGGCTGCAGGGCATCGCCCAGCGCCTGTATGGCCGGATCATAAGGCGCCAGAAGCGGCGCGAAGATCGCGATGAAGCAGAGAAGACCGAGGATGACGAACCCCGCAAGGCCAAGCGGCTCGTGGGCCAGTTTGCGGCCGGCGCGCGCCAGCGACGCCGCCATGCGGCTCGACACACTGGGAGGGCGGATCTGAATCTCGCTGCGGATAACGTCGCTCATCGGGCCGCCTCCCTCATACGGGGATCAAACACGGCATAAGCGACGTCGGCGAAGAAGTTCAACAGCATGAAAATGAATCCAACGATAATGGTGCCGGCGACGACGGCGTTCATGTCGCCGATCATCAGCGCGTTCGTCATGTACTGGCCAATGCCGGGCCAGGAGAAGACGATCTCGGTGACAACAGCGCCTTCGAGCAGCCCACCATAGGAAATGGCCAGGATGGTGATCAGCTGCACGGCAATGTTCGGCAGGACGTGATGCCAGATCGTGCCCAAGGGGCTCACACCCTTGGCACGGGCGGCGATGACATAATCCTGGCTCAACTGTTCCAGGGTGAAGCTGCGTGTCATGCGGGTGATGTAGGCCATGGCCGCATAGGCAAGGATGATGGCGGGAAGAATGATATGGCCGAGTGCATTCCAGAAGATTTCCGTCTCGCCCTGCAGCAGGCTGTCGACCAGCAACAGCCCGGTTTGTGGCGTCACGAGGCCTTCGTAGAAGACATCGATCCTGCCCGGCCCGCCGACCCAATTGAGGCCCGCATAGAAGATGACGAGCCCGACGATGCCGAACCAGAAGACCGGGATCGAATGACCGACGAGCGCAAGCACGCGGGCCGTCTTGTCGATGAAGCTGTCGCGAAACAGTGCGGCGACCAGTCCGAGCGGGACGCCGACGAAAGTGGAGATGATTACCGCCAGCGTCGCCAGTTCGAATGTCGCCGGAAACGCCTGGGCCAGGTCCGAAGAGACGGGATTGCCGGTGAGGACGGCGGTGCCGAAATCACCATGCGCCAACCCGTTCAGATAGAGGAAAAACTGCTGGTAGATCGGCAGATCGAGACCGAGACGCGCCCGCATCGCCGCATAAGCGGCGGGATCGGCGAGCTCGCCGACGATCGCGCCGACCGGATCGGTGGGCAGGATGCGGCCGATCACGAAGGTCACACATAAGAGGATGAACAGGCTGACCAGCAAATGCGCCAGGCGTCGGCCAAATTCGGCTACGGAGAGTTCCTTCATGATCGGCTGCCTCGGGAGTATTACTGGGTTTCAGACTTCGTGACGTTCTCGAGACGCGTCAGCTGGGTCGGATGCCCGATATATCCCTGGACCTTGCTCGACAGGACGATCGGCTCGAAGCGCTCGAACATCGGCAGCACGGCCGGCTTCTGTTCGACGAACATCTTCTGCATCTGCACGTAGAGTTCGCCGCGCTTCTTCGGGTCCGGCTCCATCGATGCCTTGGCGGTCAGGGCCGTCAGTTCGGGAATGTCCCAGGCCGAACGCCAGACGAAGTTGCCGGCATTGTTGGCTTCCTTCGAGTTGTCGGGATTGGACGAGAACTGCTCCATCGAGCCGAGCACGTTCGGCATATAGGCGCTCGTCTGCGGGATCAGCAGATCGAAATCCCGGGCGCGGTGGGCGGCGATGATTTCCGAGCCGTTGCCCTGCTGGATATCGATCTTGATGCCGACCTGGGCAAGCGATGCCTGGATGGCCGTGGCAAGATCGATGCGCGGCGTCTGCGCGATCGTCTTCAGCGTCAGCGAGAATCCGTCCTTGAACCCCGCTTCGGCCAACAGTTGCTTGGACTTTTCGACGTCGAGATGCCAATCGGGATTGGCGATCGCATATTCGAAATTCTCCGGAACGGGAACGTTTCTCGCCCGCCCGTAAGGACCCATGATCGTCTTCTCGATGCCCTTATAGTCGATGCCGTAGGCAATGGCCTCGCGGACCTTGGGGTTGGAAAGGTATTGGTTGCCGGCATTCATCGACAGCACGTAGAATCCGCCTGTCGGAATCCGCTGGATCGTAAAGCCCTGCTTGTCCTTGAAGGTCGCGAGATCGGATGCGGTCAGCGCGCTGGCGATATCGATATCGCCGCGTTCGAGCATCAGCCGTTCGACCTGGCTTTCCGGAACATGCCGAACGATGACGCGCTTCATCTTCGGCGCGCCGGCCACATAATCCTTGTTGGCGTCGAGAATAACAAGTTCGTTCGGAGACCAGCGATTGAGCGTGAACGGACCGGAGCCGGCCGAATGCGTGCGCATCCAGGCATTTCCCCAGTCATTGTCGGCGACATGCTTCTGCACTTCGACGCTATCGACGACGCTGGTGGTCGAGGTCGTGAGCCGGTAGAGCAGCATCTCGGCCGTCACCTGGCCGGAAAAATCGACGCGGACCGTCTTGTCGTCGACTGCCGTGACGAGCTTGTCGATATTGTCCTTGTCATAGCCGATGCGCTTGAGGTTGGCGGCGGCTGCCTGGTCGAGCTTCAAGAGCCGTCCCAGCGAATAGACGACATCTTTTGACGTTACCGGATTGCCGGTGGCGAAATTGGCTTGGCGCAACGTGAAGGTGATGCCCTTGTCGTCAACTTTCCAGCTTTCGGCCAGCTGCGGCACGATCTTGCCATCCGGCGTGCTGTTGACCAGCCGGTCGTAGAGATTCGACATGATCTCGACCGCTTTTCCCTCGGTCGCCTGATGCGGGTCGAGGGACAGAACCTGCGCCAGCGATGTCCCGATCACCAGCTGGTCCTTCGGCGTGGCGGCGTATAGCTGCGGTGCTGATATCGTCAGGGCGCCGATCACGGCGCCGACGAACAAGCCCTTAGAAAAATGCTTCATTGTCAGTCCTCCCTAGACTACTATAAGAGACATATTATGTCGCCCGTATGTCGTATTATGATTTATCGAAGTCTGATATGATTTGCAAGACCCGAGCGGGAGACTTGATGCAGAGGGATTGGGGAACGGACTATGACAACACTCGGCCGTGGTCGGCAAAGACTGGCGCAGCAGGTCATCGATCAACTGCGGGCACAAATCGAGACGGGGAAGCTGCGGGTCGGCGACCAGCTGCCGACCGAGCCGCAGCTCGAATCGACATTCGGCGTCAGCCGCACCGTAGTGCGCGAGGCGATTGCCGATCTGAGGGCCGCGGGCTTCGTCAAGCCGATCCAGGGCAAAGGCGTCTTTGTCGCGGATCCGAAGGCGCATTCGGTCCTGTCACTGACGCCGGTGGAAATCAAAAGCATCCCGGAAACCTTGGAATTGCTGGAGTTTCGCATGGCGGCTGAGGGTGAAGCGGCCGCAATCGCCGCCTATCGCCGCACGGCCGAGCAGGAGGCAGCGATCCGCGATGCCAACCGCAAAATGGCGCAACTCATCGAAACCGGACAGCAGACCGTGGAGGCGGATTACGCCTTCCACATGGCGATTGCGGCTGCCACCAACAACCGATTCTATGTCGACGTGCTGCGCCATTTCGGCCCCCGAGCCATCCCCCGCGGCCAGTTTCCGACGCTGCCCGAGGCCAATGACCGCGACTATCTCCAAAAGGTTTATGCCGAACATGTCGAAATCCTGTCGGCCATCGCCGATCAGGATCCGGAACGCGCCCGCCAGGCGATGCGCGCGCATCTGATGGCCAGCCAACGCCGCTACCGCATGCTCGCCGAACAGCAATAGGGCTCGACACTCTCCGAAATTCATATTATGTCATATGACATTGTGCAATTTCGAGAGAGACTCAAATGTATCTGGGAACACAGGTGGCCGCGCGGGATGACGACGATTATCGCATCTTCGCGCAACTGGGCGTGAAGCATATCAGTGCCGACCCGCCGGGAAAGCCGAGCAGCTGGACACTTTCCGACATCGAGCGGCATCGCGACAAGGTCGAGAGCTTCGGCCTGATCCTTGACATGATCCAGTTGCCCCTGCCCTCGCAGCCGATCGAGAAGGCGTCCTATCCCGATATCCTGCTCGCCGGACCTGATCGCGACCGACAGATCGACGCCGTCTGCAAGATGATCGAGAATGTCGCGGCGGCCGGCATTCCCGCCGTCAAATATAATCTCAATCTGATCGGCATTCCGCGCACGCCGGACGAACCGGGACGCGGCGGCTCGCTGAACGCCAGCTTCCGCTGGGAGAAGACGGACCAGCAGGCCGCGCCCGGCCTTGCCGGCGTTCTCTCCGAAGACGAAAACTGGGAGCGGATCGACTACTTCCTCGAACGCGTCGTTCCGGTGGCCGAAAGCAATCGCGTCAGGCTCGCCTGCCATCCGCACGATCCCTATACGCCGCCGGGCTATCGCGGCGTCACGCGGGTGCTGGGTACGGTGGAAGGCCTGAAGAAATTCGTGCTGATGCGGGAAAACCCATATCACGGTCTCAATTTCTGCCAGGGCTCAGTCGGCGAGATGCTCGAAAATCCGGGCGAAGAGATCGACGACATCATTCGATGGTTCGGCCAGCGCGGCAAGATCTTCAATGTTCACTTCCGCAACATTCGCGGCGGTAAGCTTTCCTTCATGGAGACCTTCCCGGATGAGGGCGACATGGACATGGTTCGCTCGGTCAGGATCTACAAGGAAGTCGGCTTCAAATACATGCTGATGCCGGACCATGTGCCGACCGTCAGCGGCAAGGACCCTTCCGCCACCGCCTTTGCCTTCTGCTACGGCTATATCGCGGCACTTCTGCAAGCGCTCGAAAGCGCCTGACTATTTTCAACAGGTCAAGAATAGGAATTCATGATGAACCCGATTGAATTGAAGAAGGCCGTCGGCAGTGGTCTCCTCTCGTTTCCGGTGACGCATTTCGACGATCAACTCAAGTTCGACGAAGCCAAGTACCGCCGTCATGTCGAGTGGCTTGCTGGATATGACGCGGCCGCGCTGTTTGCCGCCGGCGGCACCGGTGAGTTCTTCTCCCTCAATCCCGCCGAGATTCCACAGGTCGTCCGGGCCGCCAAGGCGTCGGCGGGCAAGACGCCGATCATCTCGGGAACCGGCTACGGCACGTCGCTGGCGATCGAGATCGCAAAGGCGGCCGAGAAGGCCGGCGCGGACGGATTGCTGCTGTTGCCGCCCTATCTGATGTTTGCCGAACAGGCCGGGTTGATTGCCCACGTCAAGGCGGTCTGCCAGTCGGTCGGCATCGGCGTCATCGTCTATAACCGCGACAACGCCATTCTTTCGGCCGAAAGCATTTCGCGCCTGGCGGAGGAATGCCCGAACCTGATCGGCTTCAAGGACGGCGTCGGCGATGTCGACAAGGTGATCGAGATCACCACCCTGCTCGGCGACCGTCTCGTTTATGTCGGCGGCATGCCGACCCACGAGGTCTATGCCCAAGCCTATTTTGCCGCCGGCGTGACGACCTATTCGTCCGCGGTCTTCAACTTCGTGCCTGCACTGGCCCAACGCTTTTACGGCGCCTTGCGCACCGGCGATCAGGCGACCGTCGACGAGATCCTGAAGAGCTTCTTCTTCCCCTTCGTCGCCTTGCGCAACCGCAAGAAGGGATACGCCGTCTCGATCATCAAGGCCGGCCTCCGGGTGCTCGGGCAGAATCCGGGGCCTGTGCGCCCGCCTCTGACGGATCTCACCCCGGACGAGCTCGCGCTGCTGGAGAAGATCGTGCAGGCCAACGGCGTCGAACGGATTGCGGCGGAATAATATATCGCGGCAGCAGGCGGCCGGGACGTCCCGGCCGTCCGCACTCCGGTGGATCGCCATCCGCCGGAGTGCGCACCGATCATCCAACAATCAGCGCAAATTGAACGTGCAAGGGGCTGCTATCGGCGATCTCCTGGGCCGAGGATTCGCTACAGCGCCACACCCGTGCCGCGATCGAAGACATGCACCTGATCGCTTGTAATACTCGCCTCGAAGACGGCGCCGTAACGGGCGGGATATTCGCCGTCGACGATGGCGGTCACCTGCTGGCCGGCGAGGTCGAAGACGACATGGGTCTGGGCGCCGGTGGGTTCCACCAGCATCGTGCGGCCGGCGAGCGGCGTGCCGGCTGATATGCCGGGAACGAGATGCTCGGGGCGCAGGCCGATGGTGATGGCCTGGCCGGGTCTGACCTTGCGGTCGGGGGCGATGCGGATTGCCGTGCCGTCCTCGAGACGGGCGGCGGGTTCACCGTTTTCGCCGTCGACCGTGCCGTCCAGCATGTTCATCGCCGGCGATCCGATGAAGGCGGCGACGAAGAGATTGGCGGGCTTCCTGTAAAGTTCGAGCGGCGTGCCCTGTTGCTCCACCCTGCCCTGATTGAGCACGACGATGCGGTCGGCCAGCGTCATCGCTTCGATCTGGTCGTGGGTGACGTAGATAGAGGTCGTCCTGACCTTCTGGTGCAGCGTCTTGATTTCCGAGCGCATCTGCACGCGCAGCTTGGCATCGAGGTTGGAGAGCGGCTCGTCGAACAGGAAGACGGCGGGATTACGCACGACGGCGCGGCCCATGGCGACACGCTGGCGCTGGCCGCCGGAAAGCTGGGCCGGCTTGCGGTCGAGGAGCTCGGCGAGATCCAGCATGCGGGCGGCCTCGGCCACCCGGGCCTCGATCTGGGGTTTGGCAACGCCGGCGAGCTTCAGATTGAAGCCCATGTTTTCAGCCACGGTCATGTGCGGATAGAGCGCATAGGACTGGAAGACCATGGCGATGTTGCGTTCGCGCGGCGTCATGGCGTTGACGACCTTGCCGCCGATCGCGATCTCGCCATCGGTGATCTCCTCGAGGCCGGCGATCATCCGCAGCAGTGTCGATTTCCCGCAACCGGACGGCCCGACGAGGGCGACGAATTCCCCATCCTCGATATGAAGCGAAATGCCGTGGATGACGTCGACGGCGCCATAGGTCTTGCTGATATCGGTGAGTTCAACGGATGCCATGATTGCAGCTCCAATGGTGGTTCGGCTCAGGACTTGACGGCGCCGGCTGTCAGACCGGCGATGATGTGTCTCTGGGCGACGAAAAAGACGATGATGGTGGGAAGGATGGTCAGCGTGATGAAGGCCAGCACCAGCTGCCATTCCGTGCCGTATTCGCCGCGATAGACCATGATGCCGAGCGGCCAGGGATATTTCGATTCCGAGTTCAGCATGATCAGCGGCAGGATGTAGCTGTTCCAGCTGCCGACGAAGGAAATGATGCTGACGGTGGCGACGATCGGCCGGGAAAGCGGCAGCGAGATATGCCAGAAGAAGCGGAGATAGCCGCAACCGTCGACGAAGGCCGCCTGAAACAATTCTTCCGGAAGGTTGCGGAAATAGTTTCGAAACAGCAGGATGCTCATGCCAAGGCCGAAGGCCACCTGCGGCAGCACCACGCCCCAATAGGTATCGAGCAGGCCGAGATCGCGGATGCGGATGAAGAGCGGCAGGATCGCGGTCGCCGCGGGAAACATCAGGCCGAGCAGGAAATAATTGAGCAGGAACGACGATCCGAAAAACCGGACATGGGCAAAGGCGAAAGCCGCCATCGACGAGACGATCAGCGTCAGGAGGACGGTGAGCGACGCGATCACCAGCGAATTGCCGATCTGCAGCCAGTAGCGCTCACCGAAAAGAATATCGGTATAGTTCGCCCATTGCCACTCCGTCGGCAGGCCGAAGGGATTGGTGCGCAGGTCACCCAGCGTCTTGAAGCCGCCGAGTGCGGTCGTCAGCAGCGGCACCAGCACGATTGCGGCAATCAGGCTCAGCGACACGTAGAGATAGACGCGCGTGGACGTGCTCATGCGGATGGAAGAGCTCATATCAGTCATGGCGCATGAAAATCCTTTTGTAACCGAAGGCGAGCGTCACGCAGATGACGAAGAGCACGACACCGACGGCGCTGCCGAGGCCGACCTGCATGCGCATGACGCCATAGGTGTAGAGGAAGGTGACCATCGTCTGGGTGGAGTTGGACGGCCCGCCGCCGGTCAGCGGCATGATCATGTCGAAGAGCTGCAGCGAGCCGACGACGGCAAAGAAGATCGAAAGACGCAAGGTCGAGCCGAGCAGCGGCAGCGTGACGTAACGGAACTTCTGCCAGCCGGTGGCGCCGTCGATTTCGGCGGCCTCCAGCACGCTTTTGTCGACCGATTGCAGGCCGGCGATGAACAGCATCATGTGGAAGCCGAAATATTTCCAGACGATGACCCCAAGCACGGCATAGATCGCCACATCCTTGTCGGCGAGCACATAGGGGTTGGCGAAGCCGAAGAAGTTGGAAACGGCGGCAAACAGGCCGTAATCGCCATCATAGACGAAGCGCCAGATAAGACCCGCGGCAACGTCTGCCAGCACGTAGGGCAGGAAGAAGATCAGGCGGTAGCCGACGACGCCCGGAATGCGATGCGCCAGCATGGTCGCCAGCCAAATGGCGAGCGGCACCTGGATGCAGATCGAGATGACGATGATCAGGCCGTTATTGACCAGCGCCTGGGTGAAAGCCGCATTTCGAAACAGAACCTGGAAATTGCGGAGCGCGATGAACTCCGTCGGCGTGCCGTAACCATTCCACTTGTAGAGGCTGTACCAGGCCGCCTCGCCCATCGGCATGATGACGAAGAGGGTGAAAAGCAGCAGCGCCGGCGGCAGGAAGATCAAAAGCACCGTCAGCCGGTCATGGGCGACCGAGCTCCTGCTGTTTGCGGCTTTTCTTGCCGGCCTTGCGGCCGTCGTTATCGATGGGACTGAGATATTGGCCATGGTTCCTGCTTTCGCATCTCGTCGGCAGCAATGCTGGCGCTCCGAATTTTAGCGGAGCGCCAGGAAGGGTCTGCAGGCGCTGGTTATTGCTCCAGTTCGAAAGCGTCCTGGATCATCTGGGCGCCGTCCTTGGAATTCATCTGACCGGAGACGATTTCCACCGACACGTCGTTGACGACACGGCCAACGGCCGCGCCGAGATCCTGGTCGAAATAGTTCTGATGCCAGGTCGAGCCGGCAAGCTGTTTGGCCGATTCGGCAAGCAGCGGGTTGGTGACGCCGTCACCGGCGCCGACGGCAACGGGCAGCAACATGCCGGCCTTGGCCATCGCCCGCTCGTTGTCCGCACTCGTCAGGAAAGCGAGGAAATCGATCGCTTCCTTGGAGGCCTTCTTGGTGACGGCCCAGCCGTTCAGACCGCCGAGCGTATCCGTCGGCTTACCGGCGCCGCCATCGACCGCCGGGAAGGCGAAACGGCCGATATTGTCGGGTGCGAGGCCCTTGCCGTCGCCGGCATTCTTGCGCTGATTGGCCTCGGTATTTTCAAAGCCGAGGATGATCGCAGCCTTGCCGTCACCGAAAACGCCGAGCGCCTGCGGCCAGGTCGAACCGAGATAGCCGGGCTGGAAAGGTTCGAGCTTTCCGAGTTCGGCAAGATCGTCACCAGCCTTGATGATCGCCGGATCGAGGAAACCTTCTCCCTGTCCCGTCTTGGCCGCTTCGAAGACCTTCTGGCCGCCTTCGCGCATGACGAGATAGCTCCAGTAGAAGTGGATCGGCCACTTCTCACCGCCGCCGCCGGCGATCGGCACGATGCCCGCCGCCTTGATCTTCTTCACCGTGTCCAGAAAATCAGCCCAGTTCTTGATGTCCTCGGCCTTCACCCCGGCCTTGGCGAACAGTTCCTTGTTGTAGAAAAAGCTGACCAGACCGACCTTGTAGGGAATGGCCCAGGTCTTGCCGTCGAATGTCAGGCCGCTGACCGAAGCCGGGCTATAAGCGCTGCGCAGCTTGCCGCCATCGGCATCGAGTGCCGCTGTCACATCCTGGAGCGCGCCGGTCTCGG
Source organism: Rhizobium anhuiense bv. trifolii (assembly GCF_024346605.1). Lineage (NCBI taxonomy): Bacteria > Pseudomonadati > Pseudomonadota > Alphaproteobacteria > Hyphomicrobiales > Rhizobiaceae > Rhizobium > Rhizobium anhuiense. The sequence goes on along the minus strand of NZ_CP098803.1, from coordinate 2,386,600 downwards.
ATTGCTGCTTCAAGACGCCGCCGCCCCAGCTGAAGAAGAAATCCGGCACGTCGTCGGACTGCAGCAAGGTCGGCAGCTTGGCCTTAAAGGCCTCGTTTTCGAGAAACTGCATCTGGATGTCGACGTCGGGATGCTGGGCTTCGTATTTCTTGACGATGTCTTCCCAGGCCGCGACGTATTTGGGGTCGAGCTCGAGATGCAGCCACTTGACCACCGTCGTCGCCGAGGCCGCACCTGCCCCGGCCAGCAACATGCCGGCGGCCGCGGCCATGGATGCGATGCGTCTGCCGCCGAGACCGGCGCTCTTCAACATAAAATTCATGATTTTTCCTCCCAGGGGCTTGTCCTCACAATTTTTCCCCTATGCGGATTAATTCAACGGAGCTTTGACGCAATGTCAACCCAATGCCTGTATTTTTATCAAATGCGCTTGACAGAGCCGCCGAATTGCCCGCTATTTATTTCGTAACCCGTTACAAATATTTGGGTCCCGACCCAACGAAACGATCGCCTGGCTAGACCCAATGAAGACCGCAGATCCAGAATTAATGCGCGCGATCAATCGCTTGAACGTGCTCGATACCGTCCGGCGCCATGGTCCGATCTCGCGTATCGAGATCAGCGAGCGCACCGAACTCTCCACCACGACCGTTTCCGCCATCACTGCCTCGCTGCTCGACGACGGGCTGATCCTGCCGCGTCATGAAGGCGATATCCGCAACGAGGCGGTGCGTGGGCGCCCGCGGGTGATGCTGGAACTCAATCCCGATGCAGCCCGCGTGGTGGGCGCCAAGATCGCCGCCAACCGGATGGTCTTCGTCGTCACCAATTTCCGCGGCGACGTGCTGTCGAAGCTCGCTCTGCCGATCCGCATCGACCGGCAGCCGATCGGCGTCATCGCCGATCTGGTCGAGGATGGAGTGAGGCGCTGCGTCGTCGATGCCGGGCTGTCGCTGGAGGATGTTGACAGCGTCTGCCTCGGCTTTCCCGGCGTCATCGAGCACCGCACCGGCTACATCAGAAGCAGCCCGATCTTTCGCGACACCAATGTCGATTTCGCCGCCGAGATGTCGGCGCGGCTTTCGACGCCGACCATTGTCGAAAGTGACGCCCATGCCATCACGCTTGGCCATCACTGGTTCGGCAAGGCACGCGATCTCGAGGATATGGTGCTGATTTCGCTGGAACAGACGCTGGGGCTCGGCGTGTTGCACGGCAACAGCCTGTTTCGCGGCGCCGGCGGTCTCAGCCACAATCTCGGCGACCTCGTGCTCGGCATGGGGCCGAATGGCGTCGTGCGGCTTTTCAGCCAGGCCGGCGAAAGTGCCATCCTCGGCGAACAGCAGGCCGACGGGCGTTTTGCCGAAGCGATCCGCCTCGGTCGCGGCATGAACCATGCCCAGGCCCTGATCAAGGCCGATGACGACCGGCTGATCAGCGCCGCCATCCGCGCCGGCGAGGCGGTCGGATTGACGATTGCCAATATCGTCACGCTGTTTGCGCCGCCGCGGGTCATTCTTGTGGGCTCGAGCCTGGCGCTCGGCGAACCCTTCCTCAACAGCCTGCGCGATGCCTATGCGCTCGCCATTCCACCGTCGCTGCGAGGGGTGAGCGAACTCGTCTTCGACGATTCGAGCGATGATTTCTGGGCGCAAGGTGCGGCTGCGGTGGCGCTCTACGAACTCTACGAATCGCCCTGGAACACGACAGGGCCGGCGCTCTGACGGGCAGCACAATCAAGATTGAATGGAGGAATTCATGGACAAAGTCGGTATCGGCATCATCGGATGCGGCAATATTTCGGGTGCCTATCTCACGGCGATGGCATCCTTCCCTATCCTGGATATCCGCGGCGTCGCCGATCTCAACCGGGAGCTGGCGGAAGCAAAAGCTGCGGAATTCAACATTCCCGTCAAATCGGTCGAGGAGCTTTTCGCCGACCCCAAGGTCGAGATCATCGTCAACCTGACGATCCCGAAGGCCCATGTTGCGGTGGCGTTGCAGGCGCTCGAGGCCGGCAAGCACACCTATTCGGAAAAGCCGCTCGGGATTAATTTCGCGGAAGGGAAAAAATTGGCGGAGGCCGCCAAGGCCAGGAATCTGCGCATCGGCGCTGCTCCCGACACCTTCCTCGGCGGCGGCCACCAGACGGCCCGCGCCTTGATCGACCAGGGCGTCATCGGCCAGCCGGTCGGCGGCTCGGCCACCTTCATGTGCCCGGGCCATGAGCGCTGGCATCCGAACCCGGCCTTCTTTTACGAAGTCGGCGGCGGGCCGATGCTCGACATGGGCCCCTATTACATCACCGATCTCGTCAATCTTCTCGGACCTGTTGCGCAGGTTGCAGGCTTTGCGACGACGCCGCGATCGGAACGGCTGATATCAAGCGAACCGCGCAATGGCGAGCGCATTCCCGTGCATGTGCCGACCCATGTTGCCGGCATGATGGCTTTTGCCAACGGCGCCGTCGTCCAGATCGCCATGAGCTTCGATGTCGCCGGCCACAAGCATGTGCCGCTCGAAATCTACGGAACGGAGGGCACGCTTCTTGTGCCCGATCCGAACAAGTTCGCCGGCCCGGTGGAATATCTGAAGAAGGGTGGTTCGTTCGAGGACCAGCCGGTCACAGCACCTTATGCCGACGGCAATTATCGCTCGCTCGGCGTCGCCGACATGGCGCATGCGATCCGCTCCAACCGGCCGCATCGGGCCAATGGCGATCTGGCGCTGCACGTGCTCGAAGTCATGGAAGCGTTCCATACCGCAGCCGTGACCGGCCAGACAGTGGCGATCACCACGGCAACGGAGCGCCCTGCCCCCTTGTCCGATTCCATCGTCGACGGACGACTGGCGAAATAAGTTTCAGGAGGAAAGACTATGCGTGAAGCACTGATCGTCTGGGGCGGCTGGAGCGGGCATGAGCCGCAGGAATGCGCCGAAATCATCAAGACCATGCTCGAGGAAGACGGTTTCAAGGTCTATCTCGAACACGGCACCGAGGCGCTTGCCGATCCTTCCGTCCATGATCTCAGCCTCGTCGTGCCGATCATGACGATGTCGAAGATCGAGAAGGAGGAGGTGAAGAACCTCGCCGCGGCAATCGAAAGCGGCGTCGGCATTGCCGGCTATCACGGCGGTGCAGGCGATGCCTTCCGCGATTCCGTCGACTATCAGTTCATCATCGGCGGCCAGTGGGTGGCTCACCCCGGCAACATCATCGACTATACCGTCAACATCACCCGACCCGACGACCCTCTCGTCGAAGGGATCGCCGATTTCCCTTATACGTCAGAGCAATATTATATGCATGTCGACCCCTCGAACGAGGTTCTGGCGACGACGAAATTCACCGGCGAGCACGCCTACTGGATCGACGGCGTCGTCATGCCGGTCGTCTGGAAACGGAAATACGGCAAGGGTCGCGTCTTCTATTCCTCGCTCGGCCATCAGGCCAAGGAGTTCGACGTGCCCCAGATGAAGACCATCTTCCGCCGCGGCGCCAACTGGGCGGCGCGGTAAGGCGAGGCTGTCTGGGGAGACCTTTGGCAAGGGCTCTGCGTCGCCCCATGATCGCCGCCTGCCCTTTATCCGCCTGCCGGCACCTTCTCCCCGCTCGCGGGGCGAAGGGACATGCCGAAACCTATCCGTCCCACCTCGCTCTCGCAGGGCACGTCCCCTCTCCCCGTCTTTAGGGGGAGAGGGTTAGGGTGAGGGGCAGCCCTTAGGCCGGACCAAACCGACCCCGCGCTCACCCAATAATCAGCGCAGTCCCATAGAGCCCCAATGCAAACACCGTATGAGCCAGCAGGTTGAAGCAGCGGACCTTGTTCGGGGTCGGGTGTTTGGAGGCGGCCCAGCCGATGCCGAGGCCCGGTTGCAGCAAGAACCACCCTGCCCCGACGGTGACGATGCCGAAGATCCAGGCGGGAAGAAATGTCGGGGCCGCCAACCAGGCCGAGCCCATGATGATGGCAAAGATCATCCCATAGAGAATGCCGACGGCGTAATGGCTGATCCAGCCGAGCGCCAGTTCATTGGCATAGGGCTCGGCATCGGCGATGCTGTCGTGAAAGACTTTGCCGCGGCGAAGGTGCCAGAACCATCGGCCGACCGGTGCCCAGTTGGGCGCCGCCTGGCCGAACTGGGTGAGCAGGATCGCCCAGAGGTCCATGAGGATGGTTGCGCCGGCGCCGATCAACAGGCCGCGCCACAGAATATCGAACATTGGGAATCACCGGAAAGCGTTGCGATTGCAGGAGGCTACAAAACCATTGCAGACGCATCGGCGCAATGGCTCCGGTGAATTCACCGCCAGATCAAGCAAGGATTCCGAGGTTAACCCGGTTGCGGTCCGCCCTCGCCCTGCGTTTCCCCCGCGCTGCTGCCGATATCGCCGCTGATATCCTTTGCAAACTTCCGCATGAGCCGCACGAGTTCATTGAAGTCCTGCTCGTCCCAGGTCTCGAAGATGGCGCGGCCGATCCTCTCGCGGGCGACATCGATGCGATCGGTCATTGCCTTGCCCTTGGGGCTGATGACCGCCTCGCGCACGCGCCGGTCGGCGGCACTGCCGCGGCGCTCCACCAGATCGAGGCTTTCGAGCTTGGCGACCTGGCGGCTAACGGTGGTGTAGTCGCGTCCGGCGCGGTCGGCGAGCTCGACCACCCCGATGGGACCGAGCCGCTCTATCGTGACCAGCAGCGGAAACAGGGCGCGATCGAGCGAAATGCCCGCCTCGCGGACCATCTGCTCGTCGCGCTGCGGGCGGTTCATGACGCTGACGATCTCGATCAATGCTCCATGCAACTCGCGCAGCTTCTCGCTTATATGTGTATTTTGCACATTCTTTATTGACGCCATGCCGATTCTCCTATTATGTGCATAATACACATATGGAGAAAACAATGACAGAGAATTCGACAGTCGACGTGCTGATATCGGGCGCCGGTGCGGCCGGCCTGACGCTGGCGATCGAGCTCGCGCGGCGCGGCGTATCCTTCCGCCTGATCGAGAAATTGAACGACCCGTTCCGCGGTTCCCGCGGCAAGGGCATCCAGCCTCGAACCCAGGAAGTCTTCGAGGATCTCGGCATTCTCGACCGGATCGTCGCACTCGGCGGCGCCTATCCCCGGCAGCGGGAATATCGAGATGACGGCAGCTTCAGCGAATCCGACGCCGTGGTGGGTGAGGAGCCGACGCCTGCCGAGCCCTATCATCTTCCGCTGATGGTGCCGCAGTTCCTCACCGAAGGCGTGATGCGCGGGCGCCTGCTCGAGCTTGGCCGCCGGCCCGAATTCGCCAGCGAACTCATCGGCTTCGAACAGGATGAGGCCGGCGTGACTGCGCGGCTCAGCGGTCAATCCGGCGAAGAGACCGTCCGCGTGCGCTGGCTGGTCGGCGCCGACGGCGGCCGCAGCTTCGTGCGCCATGCGCTCGATATCGGCTTTCCCGGCAAGACGCTCGGCGTGCGCGCCATCGTCGCCGATGTCCTTCTGACCGGACTGGATCGCGACGCATGGCATCGCTTCGGCCAAGGTGACATGCAGCGGCAGATTGCGATTTGCCCGCTCGCCGGAACGGATCTGTTCCAGATCCAGGCACCCGTCCCGCTCGAAGGCGAGGTCGATCTTTCCGCGGCAGGCTTGTCCGCTCTGGTCAAGGAGCGCAGCGGCCGCGACGACATCGAGGTCCAGTCGGTCTCATGGGCTTCGGCCTTCAACATGAATGCAAGGCTTGCCGATCGCTACCGGCTCGGCCGCGTCTTCCTGGTCGGCGATGCCGCCCATACGCATCCGCCGACCGGCGGACAGGGTCTCAATACCAGCGTTCAGGACGCCTATAATCTCGGATGGAAACTGGCGGCGGTCGAAGCGGGCGCCCCCGACGCGCTGCTCGACAGCTACGAGGAAGAGCGCCGCCCCGTCGCAGCGACGATGCTCGGTCTCGCCACCAGTCTTCTCGACGCTCTCAAACGCGGCGAGATGCGGCGCGGCCGCGAGGTCCATCAACTCGACATCGGCTACCCCGAATCCTCCTTCGCGCTGGAAAAGCCGGAGCGACATGGCGGCCTGCTTGCGGGCGACCGTGCGCCGGATGCGCCGATGCGTGGCGCCGCCGGCCAGCCGGTGCGTCTGTTCGAGCTGTTCAAGGGCGCGCACTGGACGCTGCTCGGTTATGAAGTGCAAGTCGCCTTGCCGCCGCGTACAGGCCTGCACATCCACCGGATCGGCCGACGCGGCGACCTCATGGACGACGGCGGGCACTTCCGTGACGCCTATGCCCCCACAGCGGGCGACTGGGTGCTCGTGCGTCCGGACGGCTATGTCGGCGCCATCGTCGCCTCCGCGGATGTGTGGGCGCTGGAGGCCTATCTCGCGAATGTCGGCCTGACGGGATAGGCGCCAATTCAAAGAGTCACGGGGTCATCGCCGGATCCGATAACAGGCGGCGCGGAGCCCCGGCTGCGGGAAAACCGCCGCGATCGCGGACGAGCCGGATGTGTGCGCCTATGCGGGTTTTTCGGAACGGGCGCATGTCACGCGGCCGATTGGCGCTCCGGATCGCCTCCGTTTCAGAGGGCGTCGCGCTCGTATCGCGGCGTCCAACCGCGGGCCATTCCGCGGCTCATCATGCTTTCCGCCAGCGCCAGTTGCTGGCGGAGATGTTTGCAGTCGTCGAGCAGCGAGCGTATCGCCGCCTTGGCATTGTCGTCATGCCAGGCAAGCACGGCTTCGACTTCCCAAGCCTGATCGGGCCAAGCTTGATCCGACGAGGCTTGATCAGGCCCAGCTCGGTCGGACAATGCCTGTTTCGTGCTTGCGCGATTGGGTTCCAAGATCGTTGCCGGCTGCATCAGTTCAGCGCCAGCGGCAATTGAACCGGACGCGGCAAAGGCGGCAGCGGCCGGCTGAGTTCGACCTTCTTCTGCCAGGCGGCACGCCGCAGCTGATCCCGCTCGCGCGCTGCGCGGGACGCTTCGACAAGCGCAAGGGCGTTGGCGATCACCTGTTCCGTATGCGTCATGATCATCTCCAATGTTCCTGTTTTGTTCTAAAATAGAACTTTGGCCGAAGAAGTCAAGCGCTGGGGTGATTTCGGGTTCGGGACGGGCGTATCAAGCTGGCGGCTTGGGCGCGGCAGACATTCAGTCCGCAGCCTCTATAACGGCGATGCCCGCCTCCTGCGCCGCCCGGATGAATGCCGCCCGCACTTCGTCGGGCGGGAGATCGCCGATGATCGCATCCAGGCATGACTTGACGGCCTCGAGATAATCTTCGCCGTCATCGACGGGCCAGTCGTGCAAAAGCGTACGCGCGGCGTCCCACACAGAGTTGATAACGGCATAATGACCGAGCCCCATCGAGGCCAAGCCGACCGGTCGAAAATGTGCCGTCTGTCTCACTTTGCTACAGCTTTTCCCAATTTCGGTGGAGCTTATGAGTGCGATGCAATTTGCGTGCCGTTGCCAGGCTAGGTACAGCCGAAGCGTGTTGCACGGATTTGATGTTGGAACAGACGTGTCTCTCCATCCCTTCAGTCTCCCGGCCCTGCGGTGTCCCGGCCCGCCAGATCTCCCGGCGTCCTTGAAGATGAAACGCCTGAAGCCTGCTGAACGGCCGCCAGAGTCCTGCGATCAGCCACTAATCGATCAATTATGGTAAAAATCGGGTTCACATCCAGGGTTGACTGATTAAAACTCAAACATCTCCTTTCTATACTCCAAATGGTTTACAGCAACGCCATGTTTTTCTGGAAGAAAGAGCATTTATGATCATTCCTTGACTGTGCCATAGATGGACGGAGTTGCCTCCAGGTCGTACAATGCCGTCCATCTCTCACGCGGCGGATCTGGGAGGAGCGCGCGATGCCTATCTTCATGGACCGGCACTATCTTGAGGGAACGTCAGCCGCCGACGTCGCCCGGGCGCATCGCATGGATCTCGACATTCAGGATCGGTACGGCGTCAAGTTCCTCACCTACTGGTTCGATCAGCGGCGCGGAACCGCCTTTTGCCTGGTGGATGCGCCGGACGCGGAAACCGCGCAATGTGTGCATCGCGAGGCGCACGGCTTCGTCGCCAACGAGATCGTCGAGGTCGCCTTGTCAGCCGTCGAGGCTTTCCTCGGCCGCATTCACGATCCTGAGCCGGCGCCCGGCCAATCCTCTGTCGACGTGGATCCCGGCCACCGGGCAATCCTGTTTACCGATATCGTCGGCTCGACCGCGATGACATCACGCCTCGGCGACCGCATGGCGACCGAAATGGTCCGGGCTCATGACGCGATCGTGCGCCGGTGCCTCAGCCAGAATTCAGGCCGGGAAGTGAAGCACACCGGCGACGGCATCATGGCGGCCTTTGCCACGACGGCTGCAGCGGTGGAATGCGCCATGGCGATTCAGCGCGAATTCGATCGTTACAACGGCGGAAACGCCGAGCCGATTCATATCCGCATCGGACTGGATTGCGGCGAACCAGTGGAGGACAGCAATGACCTTTTCGGCTCGACCGTGCAACTTGCCGCGCGTCTCTGCGCAGCAGCCTCCAGCGACCAGATCCTCGTCTCGGAGAATATTTTTCGGGAATACGGCGCCGCCGATCTTTTCGGTCACGCAACGCGCCGACGGCTCAAAGGGTTTTCGAAGCCTGTGCTGGCCTTCCGATGCGACTGGGCCAGTGCGGGCGCGGCCTAAGTCTGCTGAGAACCGACAACCGCCTGCCTCTTACAGGTGCTTGTCGCGGTGCTTTGTGGCCAAGAAATAGGCGATGGTCAGATCCGTAAATACCGAGACCAGAACGCGCCGCAACTGATGTTACGGCGCGCCCTCGCCTGCGGGATAGGCCCGTTGACGAGCCTATATCTTGCTAAGCATTGCCGACAGTTCGCTCGTTCATCAGCCGCTCGAATTTGGGGGCAGCCTCGACGTTTGCCAGCACGCCCGACATTTTCAGAAAACGCCGAAAATTCTCGCGCGTGGCGCTCAGCGGGAAACGGCCGCTGGCCGTATCCCTGCACGCCTTCAACAGCGTGTCATATGCCAAACCTCGTTTGTCCTCCGGCCATTCGTCCAGGAAATCCAGGATTTCATCGAGGCACGTGATTTCATCGATGAAATGCTTGCGATGAAGCAAAACCGGGTCAAACCGAGTTGAAGACATAGTATCCTCCCATTTATAATACTTTTTATGCTATAAATTTACTGAAAAAACGTGTTTAATTCAAGTCAAAATTGGTTACGTCACGCTCAAAACGCCATTGAAACTACTTCCATAATGGCAGAATAGCCCGATTAGATTAAAGAAGAATAGATTTGAACATCAATCGAGCCTCGACGCATCACGAAGTGAGATCGATTGATCAATGTAACGAATGCTTCAGATCAAGTGAGCGTGATCAAGCCGGCCGGAAGTTTTCGTATAGGCTCGTGTTGGCATAATAGGTTGCGACCATGACAATCTCGCAAGGAGAAGTTCAAATGAACCGATTTCTTTCATTTGTGGCCGCCGCAGCGCTGCTCGGTACATCCACGATTACTTCTGCCTGCACGTCGACGGCAAGGCCCGACAACCAGGATTTTCAATATCAACGCGATAGCTCGATAAACCCTGCCTGCGCGGGTGGATTCAGACCCGGCAATGCGCGCTCGTGCAGCTATTGAAGCACAGACGGCCGACATTCGTTCAACGCTTCGCTGCTGAGATTGTCTAACCGCCGAGGCGCAAGCAGCTGCTGAACCCCGCTTTGCAAGAAAACAGCCGTTGAACGACTGCGTCGCGAGAGAAGGCGCGCTGCAGCAATCGGAATGGTTAGGGAACCGCAAGCCCCGCCCCGCATTACGTCATCGGGTCACGGTTGGCTCGATTTAACAGGAGAACGGTTCCCCATGAACAATTTGATCTGGCTTGTCGGCGCTGTCGTTATCGTACTCGCGATTTTGAGTTTCTTCGGCTTTCGCTGATCGTCGCTGATGTAAACATGGCGGCTCGACCGCGCTTTCTCCGCCCGGCGATTCCGCCGAGTGCAACTGCAATGTCTTTTGCATTTAATTAGGAAGCGTCGAGGTCATCGAACGGCCGCCGTTTCTTCAACAATCCACAGAATGCCGAGTAAAGAGTGCATATCACCCCCTTCGACTTCCTTTACAATCCGTCGTTTCGGCCTCCGAGGCAGATCGCAAGGGGAACTCGATGGATCGTCTTATTGGCGCAGATGAAGCGGCTCAATCGGAGAAACGGGCTGCAAGGGCGGATCAACGGGATGGCCTTGCTCGGGATGTTACGACCATCAAGCTCGGCGACTGCCTGCTGGGATACAAGGTCGTACAGCGACGCATGCGGGTCAGCCGCTGGAACCATTTCCGGGGCCGGGTGCGCGAGATCGAAAAACTGATCAGGCATCGTCACGGCGACATCGTGCCGGAGGCGGATGACGCATTGATCTACGTCGAGGTGATCGCCAGCCTCGCGTTCGTCGAATTCAGGCAAGAGTTCGTCGACGTGGTGCTTGGCTGGTCGGCGCGCTGGCTTCCATGGGCTGGAAAAGCCGATATAGAGGACATCATCTACGAGCGGACAAAGGTGCGTTTTTCCTCGTTGTCCGCCGACGCTCTCGGTCATGCCCTGCATCTGAGTTACTCAGAGCGGAGCGCGCTCGACATTCGCACCATTGGTGCATTCGATGTGCCGAAGCGGAAAAGAACAAAACTTCAAAACGAAAGGCGGCGGCAGCGGGACCGAGCCCGAAAAGAAGAGCGACGGCGTGCGGCAGGCGCGCTGCCCAGAGCTGACTATCTTGCCAACGCCCTTAGCCAAGCGCGCCCCTGGGAGGCTTTCGGCATCAGCCGTCGCACCTGGGAACGCCGCGGCAAACCGATGCCCGAGCCCGAGACGATTTTGGATTGCGGTTCGATTTCGCTCGCCGCATAGGCCAACAGCTCACGAATTCTCGGTCCTTAGCCGGCTGGTCCGAACCAGCTATTCATCGCATCTTGCAGACCATCCTGCGTCCCGTCACCCACCCACGCCACGTAGCCATCGGGCCGGATCAACACCGCGGCCGGCGCGGAAACAATGCCCAGCGCGGGCAGTTCCCATGCACCATCACATCGGGCATCGACCAACGTGACGCGGTCCGACCACGGCGTGATGTCGACGCTGCCGGGTGCGCCGAAATTCACGAGCGCTGGCCGTGCATTATGGAGGAGCGTAAAGAGACGCAAAGGACCATCCGGCGTGGTGAGCTCAAGGTCAGGCATGCGGCGGCCGAGCAGCGGATGGCCTTTGCCGAGATCGTAATGAATCGCCAGTCCGGACATCTCGGCCGCGATCCTTTTGCGAGGCTCCTCCATGCCGAGGAGCTCCGTTATCATCTCACGCAAGGCTTCCGTTCGATCGTCCGTCCGTTGCAACGCGACCTGCGCCATCGTCGCCCGCAACACCCGGGCGGCCACCGGATGCCGTTCGGCGTGGTAAGTATCGAGCAGGGCTTCAGGCGACATTCCTTTCACCACCTGGGCCAGCTTCCAACCGAGATTGACGGCATCCTGCACACCGGTATTGAGGCCTTGTCCGCCCACCGGAGAATGCACATGGGCGGCATCGCCGGCCAGGAACACCCTGCCCTTGCGGTATGCCGCCGCCTGGCGTGACATGTCGGTGAATCTGGAAATCCACTTGAGACTATGGATGCCATAATCTGTCCCGCATGCGGCAATCAGGGCTTCCTTGAGATCGCTGAGCGTCGGCTCGCCCGTGCCGCCGACCGTCTTTTCCGTTACCATGACATTGATCGGGCCTTCACTGGCAAAGACGACCTTGCCGTCGCGAATTTCATATTCCTCCCGGCCGAAGGCATGCATGCCAAGGGCCGTGCGATGGACACCCAATGGCGGCTCCTCCTCCATCTCGGCTTCGGCGAGAATGTTGCTGGTCGTCGCATCCCATCCTGGAAATTCTATGCCGGCAATCTTGCGGATCAGACTGCGGCCACCATCGCAGCCGACGAGATAACCTGCCCTGAGCGAGGCGCCGCCGGAGAGTTCGATGGTGACGCCGATATCGTCCTCCGCAAAACCCGTCACGTCACGGCCGCGATAGATCGGCACCGCCAGCTCCTCGACCCAGCCGGTCAGAATGCGCTCGATATGCTTCTGCCGCAGCGCCAGCCCGTAATTGTGCCGGGTCGGAAAATCGCTGATATCCAGACGCGTGACCGCAAATCCGGTAACCTGGGCAATCTGGCCTTCGGCGAGGAAGCGGTCGACGATCCCACGCTGATCGAGAACCTCGAGCGTGCGCGCACTCAAACCGCCGGCCCGCATACCGGCAAGCTCCTGGTTGGGACGGCGTTCGACGATCGCCACGTCGACGCCTGCCAAGGCCAACTCGCCTGCCAGCATCAGGCCTGTCGGACCTGCTCCCGATATCACGACGACATGTTCTTTCATCCGCAAACTCCCCTTGGCCTGGTGTCCCAATGCAATATCTCAAAGCCTCGGACAGCGGCTTCTTCGCAATCTGAATGATCCCACCCAGGTGCCGATTTTCTCTGTCGCAGGTTGTTCTCCCTATAATGTTATCTTCTGACTGGTTGGAACGACTTGCGACAGGATTTCCGGCTTGCTTTCCAAAGCCATGTTGGTCGCCACTTGCGGATCTTTTGCCGGGGAGCGCGGGCCTTTCAACACGACCTGACCGGGTGCGCGCCGGATCTGGCAAGCACCTTTCCCGGTCATCATTCCCACGGCGATCAATCCATGAGCTGGTACGGCGCATCTCACTGCGGAGCCGTGGCTTTTTCCGGAATCGTATCGGCTGCCGGTCGCTCAGACGGATCGGCGGGATGGCCATAGATCGTGTAGGCGGCGCCGGCCAGAATGCCCAAGACGAGAAGAGCGATGACGTACAGCATCATTCCGCGGATGGCCGTCATCGGTGTCTGGTCCATCAGGATCTCCAAGATTGCTCAGCGGTCAAATTCACTGCGAGCGCTTTTGGTTCCGGCGAGCTTGCTTCAATCTTTCCGTGGAGGTTGTTCACGCGAGGAGCTACTCACGGAACGATCAGGTCCGGATCTGGTTTACCCCAAGACCCTGGTTTCTATGGAGGTCACCATGTGGGCAATCCTGATCGGAGCCGCTCTCATCATCGGCGGACTTCTTTTTCTCTTTACGTCGGCGCTTCGTCGAAAACCGAGTAATCCGCATCAAATGCTGCCGCAAGGCAGCACCACGCTGGAACCACGACGCCAAGGCCTCAGATTCCTCGGGATATCCCAAAACTGGCCAGCGCTAGCGGTTATCGCAATCGGCGTACTTCTCTTGGCTTTCGGTGGTTCGTGACATCCGAGAGCCCTTGATCGCTGTAGCTCCTTCGGCAAAAACCCGGCTTTCACCGGGTTTTTGTTCAGGCACTACCAAGTCTGGCGGCCGCTCCAGTCATCGATGTCGCGTTTGATACGGTCCTTTTCGATGCCATACCGCTCCTGGATCTTGCCTTCCAGCTGGTCGCGCTTGCCGGCGATCTGGTCGAGATCATCGTCGGTGAGTTTGCCCCACTGCTCCTTGATCTTGCCTTTCGCCTGCTTCCAGTTTCCTTCGATCCGATTCCAATCCATGGTCGATTTCTCCTCTTTGCTGATGAGAAGAAAACGGACCGCAGCGGAAGTTGGTTCCTGTGCCTCAGCAGATTTCCGCGAAGCTCCATCCTGCGGCAAAGACGGGAATGCCCAGAGAAAGCCGGCAGCAGGAATGAACAATCGTGTTCTCGGTCATTCGCAGTCAGGGATATTTGTAAGAGACGCTACCTTTGATCCAGGCCAATTTTCCGTCCTCCGCTCTTTCCCAGGCTATTTTGACATTCATCGGGTATGGGCAACCGTCTTGGTGAAACTGAGCTTGACGGACGCTTGGAGCACGCTCGCCGCAGGGTGAGGAAATCTGGAACCCCTCCGCCAGCAGATATCGCTCCATAGCCGCCCCGTCACTCTCTGGCGGAAATCGCGCGCGCAAACGTCGTGTTAGCTCCGGCGAAACGCGTTCCTTCAAGGAGTGCCGGAGGAAATCTTCGGGAGGAGGACATCCTTGGCTCCACCAGCCTCCCGTGGCATGTAAATTGCGCAGCAGCGCAGGCACGGGAGGATCGCACTCCCATTGCCAGCAGCCTGAAAGGAAACCGCAGACGACGATCAGCACGGCGCGTACAGGCAAATGAATGATACTCATGGCATCTAAATTGGCGCAGAGGTTGTTCATTTTCCATCCCGCCATCTGGCGTAGGGTTTCCACCCAATAGCCGTAGGGAGCGGGTGAAAGGTTGCAAGGCCACGGCTCCATGGACCCGCGTGCCCGCTCATCTGGAGAATTTTTTTGACGCCGACGAAACATCAGGTGGGTTGGACTTCGATTTTTCCCCTCTATGAATGAAGAACCCGAAAAACACGCTGGCAGACCTCCACATCAGCCCACGGAACTGCGTCGGCGTCTCGTCCAGATGCTTGCCGCCGAGGGCATTCCCCAACGCGAAATCAGCCGTGCGCTGGAGATCGACCCGAAAACGCTGAGGCAACACTTTCGCCACGAGCTGGACATCGGCGCCGCCAAGCTTGAAGCCGCTCTTGTCGGTCATCTGCTCCGCCTCGCCGGCGGTAGTGACGATGTGGCACTGCGGGCGATCAAGTTTATTTTGAAGGCGCGCTTCGGTTGGAGCGAATACGCCCCACCGCCATGCGGCTGACAGTACTTGCGTTTAACGTTCGATTTCAGCCAAGTCTTCAGGCGCGATATCCAAACCATCATCCCAGACGAAACCAACAAGGCGTCCATATTCCTTGATCGCCTCCTCTAACACCAAACCCAGATTGATCAGCTGATAGCTATGGTTGGTGGCCCGTAAGGTATCGATGCTACCAAGCGCTGCGCCGGCATATAGCTTCGCGTCGTTGTTAGCTGTGTCCGATTTAACAACACTCAGAAGATACTCGCTGGCGTCGGCATAGAAGCGCACCGGCTTCGGCATCCTCCGCGCGATCATCTCATCCACCGTTGCCTGGACGCGCTTCTTCTTGTCGAACCAGTAGAACAAGATCGCAACCTTGATTACGCCGAGAAGCGCGTAGAGCAACTGGAAAATGTACAACGCCGCGATTGCGATAAGTGCCACGATAAAAGCTTGGCCTGCCGTGTTATCGAAGAACAGCGCGATGATGAATGCGACTACGAAATCGACAAGGCTGCTGAAAAGAACGCTGAACCAATAGCTGCGCCGAGCAGCTGACTGGAATTGAGTTGCCATCGCAGTTCCCCCATTAAATGCTCAACTTTCGCATGGGAACCGTAAACGTAACGTCACTTCTCAGGCTCTGGAAACGAAGGCGCTATTCCTTCCCCGGTTATACCCGCGACGCGCGCTGTTGGGCTCCACAGGCGGCAAAGCGGGGCATCAGGGCCGCATTGCTAGCCGCCACAGTTCAGCGAGATCGTCCAGACCCATCCTGAGCATATCCGCCGCTGTGAGCCGTTCCCGCTTGCCGTCGCCGACCACCTCATGAAGCGCGTAGCCCTCACCGCAAACGGCGGACACAAGACCATACATCCGGGTGCCGAGGAGAGCCCGACCGGGCCAGCTCTTTGCTCGCGCGCCATTGATTACGGCCGGGAACATGTCGACGGTGGCAAGGCGCCGGCTCCCTTGCCGCCCATGGCCTCCCATAATGCACGGAACCGCGTCGCGGCGGCCACCTGAGCAGGATCGAGAACGCCCCGTGCCGCCATTGTCGTGATGGCGCTTTCCCGGACGTTTATCATTGCGACGACGTCGCGAGGGTTCGTCGCATCGGCCGGATGGGCGCGCGAATGAAAGGGGTTCTCCTCGAGGACAGGGTGAGCTTTAATTTCTTGGATGGCCCGGGCATGCCGGGAGGATGCCACAGAGGCGGGGAAAACCGGAAGCCAATTTTCCCCCAGGCCGATCTACCAGAGCGATCGTTCCTCATGCGAAACTTTATGTGCTTGTCTTTGTTGGAGACTTTGGTGAGAGCGTCGGGGTTCGAACCCGAGACCTACTGATTAAAAGTCAGTTGCTCTACCGGCTGAGCTACGCTCTCCCTCTCCGCGGGTGTGACCACCCCGGCTGGAAGTGGGCGGAACATAGGCAGGTGACCCATTGCGGTCAACCGAAAAATTTGCCTTTTTTCGACGGTCGGCACATTTCTTGCCGGCGCAAGACGGATGTCTCGCGTGCAAAGACAGATTTCTTGCGCGCGCAAAAAGGTGATTGGCAATCCCGGGCCTGCAAAGCTAGGAACATCACGCAGATTGCAGCCGGAGAGAATGCGTGTCGATTGCCGATATTTCCCTGTGGAGCGCGCTGATTGCCGGGGCGCTTTCCTTTCTGTCGCCCTGCGTGCTTCCCCTCGTCCCGCCCTATCTCTGCTATATGGCCGGCATCTCCGTCGAGCAGTTCCGCGGCGGCGGTGCGGTTGTGGTCGCGCCCGGTGTCAGGCGCGGCGTTTTCTTCTCCGCACTCTTCTTCACGCTCGGCTTTGCCACCGTCTTCGTGGCGCTCGGCGCCGGCGCTTCCAGCATCGGCATGGCGCTTCGCCAGCATCTCGACCTCCTGTCGAAGATCGGCGGGCTGATCATCATTGTCATGGGGCTGAACTTTCTCGGCCTCTTCCGAATCGGGCTGCTGACCCGCGAGGCGCGCTTCCAAGGCGGCGGCAAGCCGGCGACGCTGACGGGCGCCTATATCATGGGCCTTGCCTTCGCCTTCGGCTGGACGCCCTGCATCGGGCCGGTGCTCGGCGCCATCCTCGGCGTTGCCGCCTCGCGCGAGACGGTCGGCTCCGGCGCCGGGCTGCTCGCCATCTATTCGCTCGGCCTTGCCATCCCCTTCTGGATCGCCGCCGGCTTTTCCGGCGCCTTCATGCGCTTCCTGTCGCGCTTCCGCCGCCATCTCGGCACGGTGGAAAAGGTGATGGGTCTCTTCCTGGTGCTTACCGGCCTCGCCTTCCTGTTCGGATGGGTCAGCAATGTGGCGATCTGGTTCCAGCAGACCTTTCCGATCCTGATGCAGATCGGCTAGGCCACCGGATACCGATTTTCCAGGTCGTGTGGGTGGCGGTATCGGAAGCCGCCGCGAGATCAGCCTCGTCGCTTCCTCCCGCGCCGTCGGTCGTCGTGTGCAGGATCCGACGGGCAATGCGGATTTTTGCCGGGGCCTATCGGGGAAAGTGTCCCACGTTGCGGGATCGCCCATTGGTCAAGGGGACGCTCCTCAGCATGTTGAGAATATCTGGCATCCGCACGCCGACGCTGTCATAAATTGATTTCATCGAGGGAGGCATGATGATGCAGAAGAACGCGCCGGACTTCAGCCTTGAGGGCAAGGTGACTTTGGTGACGGGAGCGAGCCGTGGCATCGGTCGAGCTTGCGCACTTGCCTGTGCCGCAGCAGGTTCCGATATTGTTTTAGGGGTCCGCGATGTCGCAGCTTCGGCGGGCCTGGTTGCCGAACTCGAAGGCACGGGACGAAGAGTTCTCCCTGTTGAACTGGACATTCCCAACAAGGCCCATATCGCGCAGGCCGTCGACGCGGCGCTTGCTACGTTCGGTCGGATCGACGTCCTCGTCAACAATGTCGGGGTGGCTCCGGGCAATCTCGCAGAACTCGTCGAGGAGAAGGACCTTGACGAGATACTCGATGTCAACATCAAGGGCACCTTTCTGATGACGCAGGCTGTGGGCCGCCAGATGATCAAGCGCAATGGGGGCCGGATCATCAACATCAGCTCCCAGGCCGGTACCGTGGCACTGCGCGGCGAGGCAATCTATTGCATGAGCAAGGCGGCAATCAATCACCTCACCCGCTGCCTTGCCGCCGAATGGGCAGCCTATAATGTCACCGTAAACACCGTATCGCCAACGTTCATCCACACGGATGGCACAGCACCTTTTCTGTCCGATGCCGACAATCGCAAGGCGACGCTCGATCACATTCCGCTCGGCCGAATCGGCGAAACCGATGATGTGGTGGGTGCCGTCGTCTTCCTGGCATCACCGGCTGCGAGCCTGATCACCGGCGCGAACCTGCTGGTGGACGGCGGATGGTCCGTCACCTGAGGCGAGGCGGAACCTGCAGCGCAAACCTTGTCCAGACGAGAACAATGATTTCCCCCGACAAGGATCTCTTCGGCGACTTGCGGACGCCGATGAGGGATCTACATTCCCTGGATGAAAATCTTCGAATCCGGCGACGGCTCTCAGCAGAATTCGCTCCGCCAGGTGCTGCGAAGGCTCGATAGGGCCGACGGCAGACAGGCGGTCGCCTTTCGGGTGGTATTTGCTGCCATTGACGTTGCCATTCTCGCCTTCTTCCTGCTCGGCCCGTACCTGCGATCCGGTCCGTCCTATCTGATTATCGACTATGCGATAGCAGTGTGGATCGCCGCCGAGATGGTCGGCCGGGCGATCGCCGCAGCCTCCGTGCGCGAGTGGATTCGGCGGCCAATGACCTGGATCGACTTCGTGGTGCTGGCCACGCTGTTGCTGCCGGACCTGCTCTTCAATTTCGCATTCCTGCGGATCATGCGGTTCTGGGCGATCGGCACGAGTCCGCTGCTCAAGGATTTGCTGCGCAAGGCCGGCTATTTACACCTTCTCGACGTCGTCCGGGCGGTGATCAATTTCCTTGTGTTCCTCTTCATGGCAACCGGGTTCGTCTATACGTCCTTCTTCTACAACAGGGAGGGAGGCGAAGGATTCGTCGATGCGCTATATTTCACGGTCGCGACGGTGACGACGACGGGATTTGGAGACATCACGCTTCCGGGAACGCTGGGCAAGCTCACTTCCGTGGTGACGATGATCGTCGGCATCTCCCTATTCGTCAGGCTTGCTCAGGCAGTCGTGCGGCCTCACAAGGTGACCTTTGCCTGTCACCGATGTGGCCTCCAGCGCCATGACGCCGACGCCGTTCATTGCAAGGCGTGCGGAGACGTCTTGAACATCCCGGACGAGGGATCGTGACCGTCGCCCCTGGCGAGACGATACGGCAGGCATTTGTGGCGAGCCCATTCCCAGGCTTGCCGCGTTCGCTGATCTGATCGACTCCGCGCTCGTCCAGCACGCCGCCGGCAGTCAGAAGCGAGGCCCGCACCTATTCGGTGGTATGGCTTGCCCTGTCCCTCGGCCCCACCCGCCCTTATCCCTCGACCCAATCGATCGCAAACACGCCTCCATGTAGCGTCGTCGATGCCGTGTTTGAGGCGGCGGTCAGAAGGAGACGAACATGAACCTTGAGACAAAGATGAGCCTGGAAAACACCGCACACACCGGCAGACCTCCGCTCGACGAATTGGTTCCGTCGCGCTACGCGGTGCAGGTCGGCGAGATTGAGGTGCTGGTGATCAGCGATGGCGTGCTACCGCTCCCAACCGCGATGCTAGGACACAACATCGATCCCGCCGTCCGAGCGGCCTGGCTGAAAGACATGTTCCTGCCGCCGGACGCTTTGGATTGGGCGCTGAACGTGGTCGTGGTGCGCAGCGGCGACCAGACCATACTCCTCGACGCCGGGCTGGGGCTCGACCCGGACTTGCACCTGCCGCGGGCCGGGCAACTGATCAAGCGACTGGAGGCCGCCGGCATCGATCTTGCGTCGGTGACCGACGTGGTCCTGACCCACATGCACATGGACCACATTGGCGGACTGCTCGTCGACGGGGTGAAGGAGCAACTGCGTCCGGACCTGCGGATCCACGTGGCGGCCGCCGAGGTCAAGTTCTGGGAGGCGCCCGATTTCTCCCGGGTCTCCATGCCGCCGGGGTTCCCGGACGCGCTTCGGGCGACCGCCAAGCGGTTCGCGAAGGAGTATCGTAGCCATCTCAGGCTGTTCGATGATGAGTACGAGGTGGCGCCGGGCGTGGTCGTCCATCGCACCGGCGGCCACACGCCCGGGCACAGCGTGATCCGCCTGGCGTCCAGCGGCGACCGGCTGATGTTTGCCGGCGACGCCGTGTTCGCGGTCGGGTTTGAACATCCGGACTGGTTCAACGGCTTCGAACACGACCCCGAGGAAGCGGTGCGCGTTCGGGTCCGCCTTCTGCGGGAACTGGCGGAGACCGGCGAGCAACTGGTGGCCACTCACCTGCCGTTCCCCTCCGTCGGCCGGGTGGCGGTCGACGGCGACGCCTTTCGCTGGGTAGCGGCCTTCTGGGACTACTGATCGGTTGTTCGGTTGGTCGTAGAGCGTGTACTCAATGAGTACACGCTCTATCGATTTAGTTTACGCAATTCCGGACGCAAAACCGCTACACACTTTTGCTGGAATTGCTCTTGTTTCTGCGCAATTCCGGACGCAAAACCGCTACACACTTTTGCTGGAATTGCTTAAGTCAGAACCTGACCCGCCGATCGTCCCCTGCACTGGAAGACCTCTTGGCCGATATCGTCAGCCTGCTATTGCCGTTCTTCGGCCTGATCCTGATCGGCTACATCGCAGCCAAGGCGACCAAACAGCCAGCCGAAACGTTGGGATGGCTGAACACCTTCATCATCTACGCCGCCCTGCCCGCTCTGTTCTTCAAGCTGGTCTCACGCACGCCGATCGAGGAGCTGACGCGCGTCGATTTCATCGTCACCGATATCGCGGCGACCTATGCGGTCTTCATCCTGCTGTTCGCCATCGGCCGCATTCTGCGTGGCAATTCGCTCGCCGATTGCACCATCCAGTCCTTTGCCGGCGCTTACGGCAATATCGGCTATATGGGGCCGGGCCTGGCGCTCCTGGCGCTCGGCGAAGGTGCCGCCGTGCCGGTGGCGCTGATCATCTGCTTCGAGAACGCGCTGCATTTCATCGTGGCGCCGGCGCTGATGGCGGCGGCCGGCGACGACAAGCGTTCAACCAGCCAACTCGCCGCCGATATCCTGCGCAAGGTGGCGCTGCATCCCTTCATCCTGTCGACGGCGGCAGGCTTTGCCGTGGCCGCCCTTGATATCGACCAGCCGCTGGCCTTTCAGCGCCTCGTCGATTACCTCGCCCAGGCGGCCGCGCCCTGCGCGCTCTTTGCCATGGGCGTGACTCTGGCGCTCCGGCCGCTGAAGCGGATCCCAGCAGAGATCTCCTATATCGTGCCGGCGAAGCTGATCCTGCATCCGATCGCGGTTTTCGTCGCGCTGACGGCGGTTGGCGGTTTCGAGCCGGTGTGGATCCAGGCGGCCGTGCTGCTTGCCTGCCTGCCGACGGCGACCAATGTCTTCGTCATCGGCCAGCAGTACGGCGTCTGGCAGGAGCGCGCCTCGGCGACGATCCTGATCACGACAGTGCTATCGGTGGTGACTGTTTCGCTCTGGCTGATCGTGATCCGCTCAGGCCTTCTTCCGCTTCAGCTTTTCCCGTAGAGCATCCGGAATATCCCGGAAGCCGCGGCCGGGCTCGATGCCTTCGCGCATGACGATGTTGCGCAGCGGCGGAATGGCCGAGAGAATATGCAGGCCGGCGGCGCGCAGCATCTGGACGGGCAGGAAATCCGAGAGCAGCGAGCGGTTGAGGAGATCGACGCTGGCCGTGCGCGTCATGATGTCGGCGCGGCGCCTGCGGTCGAAGCTGTCACCGGCATCGGCCGGCACCGGCAGTTCCGCCCTGTCGCAGAGGATATCGGCGAGCGCCATGATATCACGCAGGCTGAGATTCAGCCCCTGCGCCCCGATCGGCGGGAAGACATGGGCGGCCTCGCCGATCAGCGCGATACGTCCCTTGCCGAAACGATGCGCCATCATGCCGGAGAGAGGCCAGACCTGGACGCCCTCCTCGACATCAATCTTGCCGAGCATGGATTGCATGCGCGCCTCGACAATAGCCCCGAGTTCGGCAAGCGGCAATTCCGCGCGGCTTGCCGCTTCTGCGGGATCCTGCACCCAGACGAGGCTGGAGCGGCCTCCTGGCAGCGGCACCTGGGTGAAGGGGCCGTGCTTGGTGTGGAATTCGGTCGAGATGTTCTGGTGCGGCAGCGAATGGGCGAAATTCAGCACCATGGCCGATTGCGGATAGGACCAGTTGCGCACGCCGATGCCAGCGGTTTCGCGCAGCTTCGAGCCGCGGCCATCGGCGCCGACGGCAAAGTCGGCCGACAAGGTCTCGCCGCCGGCAAGTGTGATCGAGACTGTATCGCTTGATATTTCGATCGATTCGGCCATGTCGGAGAAGCGAGTGATATTGCCCTCGCCTGATATAGCCGCCTCGAGGATGTCGGTCAGGGCCTTGTTGGGGAAATTGTAGCCGAAGGCATTCAGGCCGACGTCGGCGGCGCGGAAGGTGGTCGTCGGCGCGCGCAGCAGCCGGTCGGTGCCGTCGACGATGCGCATGCTGGTGAGAGGAGCGGTTGCCGGCCGAAGCTTTTCCCAGAGCGTCAGCCGGTCGAGGAAGCGGATCGACTGGTCCATCAGCGCCGTGGTGCGCCGGTCTTCCTTCGGAGCGAGAGGAGCGACAAGCGCCACATCGCGACCGCCGCGCGCGAGCGCGATTGCGGCGATCATGCCGGCGAGCCCGCCACCGATCACCGCCACTTCGAATGTCTTCATGCTACTGTTCCGCCATCGTAAAAAGGCGGACCGTCCGCTTATGCGGCCGGCTTCGCCTGACGGCGCCAACTATAGCCCTTGCCGGCGTCGGCGTCACGCACCGCTGGCTGATAATGATGGGGAATGGCGGGAAGACGGTTTTCGGAAAGCCGCTTCAGCGCCGTGGCGTTGGTGACGGCAAAGCTGTCGATGCCGACGCGCAGCATCAGCGGCACCTGATCGATCAGCACGTCGCCGACGGCACGCAGCTCGTTGGTATAACCCAAGCGCTGGCGCAGCAGCGAGGCATGGCTGAAGGCGCGGCCGTCGTTGAACGCCGGAAAGGCGACGGCGACGATTTCGAGGCGATCGAGATAGGGCTCGAGCCTGCGCACATCGTCGGCCGGCTTGATCAGCACGCCGAGGCCGACATCGTTGCTTTCGTCGGCCTTGGCGATCAATTCGTCGAGACCGAGCAGCGGCTTCTGCTCCTCGGTCGCCTTCACCTCATCGGTTTCGATCACCCAGGGATCGTTTTCGACAAAACCGGTTTCTCTCCAGATCTTCGTCATCATCCCCTCCTTATGCCGCTTCGGCGGCCGAGCCGTAGAGCGCGGTCTTGAAAGGCTGCGGTCCGACGCGGCGATAGGCGGCGAGGAAGTTCTCGGAATGATCGAGGCGCAGGCCGAGATAGGTGTCGACGATCGTCTCGATCGCGTCGGTCACCCGGTCCGGCTCGAAGCCGCGGCCGATGATCTCGCCGATCGAGGTATGTTCGTCGCCGGAGCCGCCGAGCGTGATCTGGTAGAGTTCGGCGCCCTTCTTCTCGACACCGAGCAGGCCGATATGGCCGACATGGTGATGGCCGCAGGCATTGATGCAGCCGGAGATCTTGATCTTCAGCTCGCCGATCTCCGCCTGGCGCTCGGCATTGCCGAAGCGGCGGGAGATTTCCTGCGCGAGCGGAATGGAGCGCGCATTGGCGAGCGCGCAGTAGTCCAGCCCGGGACAGGCAATGATATCGGTGATCAGACCGGCATTGGCTTCCGCCAGATTGATGGCGACGAGGCCGCGATAGACGGCTTCGAGATCGGCCAGCGCCACATGCGGCAGGATCAGGTTCTGCTCATGGCTGACGCGGATTTCGTCGAAGCCATATTCCTCGGCGAGATCGGCGATCGCATCCATCTGCGCATCGGAGGCGTCGCCCGGAATGCCGCCGATCGGCTTCAGCGAGATCGTCACCATGCCGTAATCGGGGTTCTTGTGCGGCTGCACGTTCTGCTGCACCCAACGGGCGAAGCCGGCATCGGCCTTCTTCCAGCGAGCAAGGTTTTCCCAGCCTTCGGCGCGCACCGGCAGTGTAGGTGGCGCGAAATAGGCAGCGATTGCCTGGACATCCTTTTCCGGCAGCTTGAGCTCGCTATCTTTCAGCGCGGCGAATTCGGCCTCAACCTGACGCGTCAGTTCCTCGGCGCCGGTCTCGTGCACGAGGATCTTGATACGGGCCTTGTACTTGTTGTCGCGGCGGCCGTGCAGATTGTACACGCGCACGATAGCCGTGGTGTAGGAGAGCAGGTCTTCCTCGGGCAGGAAGTCGCGGATCAGCTTGGCGATCATCGGCGTACGGCCCTGGCCGCCGCCGACATAGACGGCAAAGCCGATCTCGCCCTTGTCGTTCTTCTTCACGTGCAGGCCGATATCATGGACCTGGATCGCGGCGCGGTCGCGCTCGGCGCCGGTGACGGCGATCTTGAACTTGCGCGGCAGGAAGGAGAATTCCGGGTGGACCGACGACCACTGGCGCAGGATCTCGGCGTAGGGGCGCGGATCGGCGATCTCATCGGCGGCGGCACCGGCGAAATGATCGGCCGTGACGTTTCTGATGCAATTGCCCGAGGTCTGCAGCGCATGCATCTCGACGCTGGCAAGATCGGCGAGCGCATCGGGAATGTCGGACAGCTTCGGCCAGTTGAACTGCAGGTTCTGGCGCGTGGTGAAGTGGCCATAACCGCGGTCATAGGTGCGGGCGATATGGGCGAGCATGCGCAGCTGGCGCGCGCTCAGCGTGCCATAGGGAATGGCGATGCGCAGCATATAGGCGTGGAGCTGCAGGTAGACGCCGTTCATCAGACGCAGCGGCTTGAACGCGTCCTCGGCGAGCTCGCCGGACAGGCGGCGCTGGACCTGATCGCGAAACTGCTCGACGCGCTCGCTGACAAAGGCATGGTCAAATTCGTCGTAACGGTACATCGTCTTCCTCAGACTGCAATGAATTCGGGATCGGCCGGAGCGTAGCCCGGGGCATATTCCATGGTCGGCCCTTGAGCACGGATGCGCTCGCGAAGGCGAAGCGGCCATAAAATGCCGTTGGTTTCCTGGACGTCGACGACGGCGACGTCAACGACCTCGTTGTCGGCATAGGATTTCTTGCCGATCGCCTCCAGCGCCGCAACGGCTTCGGCGTGACGGGCAACGAGCGCCTCCTGCAGCGAGGTGGACCACTTCCCGTTCGCATCCAGCCAGACGGCAATGCCGTCCGTCAGCCGGTTGGCGGTCAGAACCTTGTCACCCATATTCAGCTCCTTGCAAGTTCCTCGAGCCGGGCGTTTGCGCGCACCAGGGGCTCGGACAGTTCGAAATTGGCGCCGGCGACCGCATCGCCGATAATGACCATGACAGGTCCTGTCAATTCGTCGCGGTGCTGCAGATCGGGCAGATCAGCGAGCGTGCCATGCAGCAGGCGGCGATCGGCGCGGCTGGCATTTTCGATGACGGCAACGGTGGTCTCAGCGGGAATGCCCGCCTGCATCAGCCGCTCAGCAACGGAGGCTGCAACCGTGCGGCCCATATAGACGGCAATCGTCGCGCCTGACACGGCAAGGCTTGCCCAATCGGGCAGCACGTCGCCGGTCAAATCATGGCCGGTCGTGAAGACCAGCGAGGAGGCGACGCCGCGCAGCGTCAGCGGCAGCTCGAAATCGGCAGCGGCGGCGAAAGCCGAGGTGATGCCGGGCACGACCTCATAGGTGATGCCGGCAGCGCGCAGCGCGGCCATCTCTTCCCCTGCCCGGCCATAGACCAGGGGATCGCCGGATTTCAGGCGGACGACGCGCTTGCCCTGGCTGCCGAGATCGACCAGCAAGTCGTTGATTTCTTCTTGCGATTTCGAGTGGCAGCCCTTGCGTTTGCCGACGGAAAGCCGCTCGGCATCGCGGCGCCCCATATCGACGATCGCTTGCGGCACGAGGGCGTCATAAACGATGACATCGGCTTCCATCATCACGCGCTGGGCACGCAGCGTCAGCAGATCCTCGGCACCCGGACCGGCGCCGACCAGCCAGACGTGGCCTGCGACCTTGTCCACCGCGCCCAACAGCCCATCGGCCGCGTGATGCGCCTGCGGCAGGTTGCCATTGGCGACAGCATCGGCAACGGGGCCTGAAAAGAAGCGGCGCCAGAAGACACGGCGGGAGACGCCGCGGGGCACCCGCTGTTCAACGGCCTTGCGATAGCTGGTCGCCAATGCTGCGAGGCGGCCGAGCGAGGGCGACAGAAGCTGATCGATCTGCGCACGGATCATCTGCGCCAGAACCGGCCCTGCCCCTTCGGTGCCGATCGCGACGGCAACGGGGGCGCGATTGACCAGCGCCGGCGTGAAGAAATCGCAGTAATCGGGCTGATCGACGGCATTGGCCGGAATTCTGGCGGCACGCGCAGCATCGACGATATCGCGGTCGTCAGCGTCATTGCCGGTTGCGGCGAAGACGAGTGCCGAACCCTCGACCTGGTCGGCGGAAAAGGCAGCGCGCACGGTTTCGATACGGTTGGCGATCAGGAAGGCGTGGTAATCGGCTTCCGGCCGCTCGGCATAGGCGACAATCCGCGCCCGTGTGTTGAGCAGCAGCCGCACCTTGGCGAAAGCTTCGTCGCCATTGCCGAAGACAGCCGTCTTCTGGCCTTCCACGCGAAAGAAGGCGGGAAATACCGAAAGCTGTTCAGTCTTGGGAGGCATCATCAATCCACTTCGAAGTTGCCGGAATATGCCCTTGATCGACAAGGGATTGAAGGAACAGAAATTCGAAAGCCCAAGCAAGCAGGTATTCTTTTGCTCGTGCCGTCAATGATTTGAGAAAAGTCACCCGTGCTGCCAAAAAGCCGCATATCTCAAGCCCGCTTGCTGCAGTGCAGTATAAAGCCTGTGACAAAAGACGTCCACCGGTGCTTGACGCATTTCACTCGCGCCGCCAAGGCGATAGACTGAGGAAAACTGGAGGGCCCTCATGCCTGATACGACCATTGCCTCCCGCCTGCTTTCGGTCATGGAAGACGATATCCTGCCGCTGACGGAGCGTGGCGTTTCGCTTGGCAATAAGGTGTTCGGTGCGGCGATCTTAAGGAAATCCGATCTTTCGCTTGTCGTCGCCGAGACCAACAACGAGCTGGAGAACCCGCTCTGGCATGGCGAGGTGCACACGCTGAAGCGCTTCTACGAGCTTGGCGACAAGCCACCAACCAAGGATTTGATCTTCCTGTCGACACACGAACCTTGCACCATGTGCATGTCGGCGATCACCTGGGCGGGCTTCGACAATTTCTACTATTTCTTCAGCCATGAGGATTCCCGCGATGCCTTCGCGATTCCGCACGACCTGAAGATCCTGAAGGAGGTCTTCGGGCTTGAACCCGGCGGTTACCGCAGGCAAAACGCCTTCTGGAACAGCTTTGCCATCGCCGATCTCGTCGAAACCGAAGAGGCTCAGCTGAGAAACGCGCTGAAGGCGCAGACCGCCCGCATCAAGGCGCGCTATGACGCGCTGTCCAACTCCTACCAGTCGTCGAAGAGCGCCAACGACATTCCGCTCAACTGAGGCAACATGGAACCTTCCAAAGATATTTCGCGGCTGATCGAGATCATGGCGGCGCTGCGCCATCCCGAAACCGGCTGCCCCTGGGACATCGAGCAGAACTTCGAGACCATCAAGCCCTATACGATCGAAGAGGCCTATGAGGTCTCCGATGCGATCGAGCGCGGTGATATGGACGATCTCTGCGACGAGTTGGGCGACCTGCTGCTTCAGGTGGTCTTCCACGCGCGGATGGCCGAAGAGGCGGGCGAATTTTCCTTCGGCGACGTCGTCAACGCCATCACCGCCAAGATGATCCGCCGCCACCCGCACGTCTTTGCCCGCTCGGCGGCAGATACGCCTGATGCAGTGAAGAAGCAGTGGGACGAGATCAAGCAGGCGGAGAAACGCGAGCGCGCCGAGCGCCGGTCACGGCGCGGTATCACCGAGGACTTCAAGAGCGGCTTCCTCGGTTCGGTGCAGCGCAGCTTCCCGGCTTTGACGGAAGCGCTGAAGCTGCAGGAACGCGCCGCCAAGGTCGGTTTCGACTGGTCGGCGCCCGAACCGATCCTCGACAAGATCGAGGAGGAGATCGGCGAATTGCGGGCGGCACTTCGGGAAGGCGACCAGGCCAAGGTCAGCGACGAACTCGGCGATCTGATCTTCGCCGTCGTCAATATCGGCCGGCACGTGAAGGCGGATCCGGAACAGGCTGTGCGCGGAACCAATACGAAATTCCGTCGTCGTTTCAGTCATATAGAGCATGTTCTTGAAGCAGAAGGCGAAACGTTGGAAGACGCGACGCTGGAGCGGATGGAGGAGATCTGGCAGGCGGCGAAGGCAATCGAACGGGCTGTTTTGATTGGGTAGGTTGGATCGAGCATGACGGAGGGTGCGGCTGGCCTTGTCGCCGACCAGCCGGCCTGCGGAGGCGAAACATTGCCAAATCTTCCTTCTCCGCAGTGGGGCCGAAGGAAGTCTTGATTTCGCTCACCGCTCCCAATCTTCCTTATCAGGCTTCGGTCCGTTGCCGATGCGGCGCTCGAGTTCGGTTGCCTCGGTTTCGGAGAGGCGCAGGTCGAGGGTGATCGAGCCGTCCTCATTGTCCTCACGACCGTCGACGATGGCATGATCGTAAAGCCAGGGCAGCAACGCCAGCTTGTCGACCGGAAGGCGGATCGTTGCCTCGGTCATCACGCCTGACAGTCTGCGGCTGATTTCTTCCATCAGCGTATCGACGCCCTCGCCGCTGACGGCCGAAACCGCGACGACGTTGCTGGCGCCGGCGGCTTTCTGCACCATGGTATCGTGGACCTCGGGCTCCAGCCGGTCGATCTTGTTCCAGACCTCGATCAGCCGCTTGGCCGATTCGGCCTCGTCGATGCCGAGGTCGTTCAGGATGCGCATCACATCGGAGCTCTGCGCCTGGTTGTCGGCATCGGACATGTCGCGAACATGCAGGATGAGATCGGCTTCCAGCACCTCTTCCAAGGTCGCCCGGAAGGCGGCGACGAGATGGGTCGGCAGGTCGGAGATGAAGCCGACGGTGTCGGACAGGATGACGGTGCGGCCGTGCGGCAGCTTCATGCGGCGCAGCGTCGGGTCGAGCGTGGCAAAGAGCATGTCTTCGGCCAGCACGCCAGCGCCGGTGATGCGGTTGAACAGCGTCGACTTGCCGGCATTGGTATAACCGACGAGCGCTACGATCGGGTGCGGCACCTTGCGGCGCTTGGCGCGGTGGAGCTGGCGGGTGCGCACGACCTGTTCCAGCTCGCGTTCGAGCTTGATGATGCGATCCTGCAGCAGCCGCCGGTCGGCTTCGATCTGGGTTTCGCCGGGGCCGCCCATGAAGCCGCCGCCGCCGCGCTGGCGTTCAAGGTGGGTCCAGCTTCGGACCAGACGGCCTTTTTGATAGTTCAGATGGGCGAGGTCGACCTGCAGCGTGCCTTCCTTGGTGGAGGCGCGGCGGCCGAAGATTTCGAGGATGAGGCCCGTCCGGTCGATGACCTTGGCGTTCCATTCCTTCTCGAGATTGCGCTGCTGCACCGGCGTCAGCGGATGATCGACGATGACGAGACCGGAATCGCGCTCGTCGAGCAGCGCCTTGATCTCCTCGATCTTGCCGGTGCCGAGCAATGTGGCCGGTCTCGGGTCGTTGACCGGGACGATCGAGCCGTTGACGACATCGAGGTCGATCGCCTGGGCAAGACCCGTCGCCTCTTCGAGCCGGCTTTCCGGCGTGCGGGTCGAGGCCGATTCGGACTGGCCGCCGCGACTGCGCGATTTCAGAACCGGCACGACGACAGTCGCGCGCATGTCGTCCCTGTGCTTGGCGGCTTCAGGGATGATCGAATCGTTCTTGGTATCGCGTGTCGAAATGACGGCTGATCCTGTTAGGACGCTGCTTCTTCGCTCTCGAACATCTGCATGGGCTGGCCCGGCATGATCGTCGAGATCGCATGTTTATACACGAGCTGCGAATGGCCGTCACGGCGAAGAAGAACACAGAAATTGTCAAAAGACGTAACAACGCCCGTGAGTTTCACGCCGTTGATCAAAAAGATTGTCAGGGAAATCTTTTGCTTGCGAACAGTATTGAGAAATAAGTCCTGCAGATTCTGAGAACGTTCCGCCATCGCGCCGCTTCTTTCTTTATTGCCGACCTGATCTGGTCGGTAGAATATCAATCAACCTCACCATGCAAGACCGGCAGCACCCTCATTCCACCCGTCCAGCAAATCTTGGTATCAAATCGCAATCTTTTCCGCAACGTCGAAAAAGGCTTCGCGGACTTTCTGCGAAACACTGCCCGGATGACCGTTGGCGATAGGCTGGCCATCGACGGAAACGACCGGAAAACAAATGCTTGTGGCTGCAGTCAGGAAGACCTCGCGGGCTGCGAGCATCTCGGAAACGGAGAAATTCCGCTCCGTGATCTTCAACCCGAGCTTGGCTGCAACATCCATCAATGTGGTGCGGGTAATGCCGCGCAGAATTCCGTGTTCGGCAGGCCGCGTCACCAGCGTCCCGTCCCGGTCGACGATCCAGACATTGGTCGCCGCCCCTTCCTTCACCATGCCGTCGCCATCGACATAGATCGCCTCCTGGGCGCCGGCTTCCTTGGCTTGCTGACGGGCCATGGCATTCGGCAACAGGCCGACGGATTTGATGTCGACGCGGTCCCAGCGATTGTCGGCAAGGGTGATCGCCTTGATGCCGTTGGCGTTCTTGGCAGCAATGATTTTGGGATCTGTGCTCTTGGCAGTGATGACAAGCGACGGCGGCGTGCCCTCGGCCGGGAAGACATGATCGCGGCGGGCGACACCGCGCGTCACCTGCATGTAGAAAAGCCCGTTGCGGACATGGTTGCGGCGCAGCGTCTGACGAATGACCTGGGTCAGCGCCGCCCGGCCCATCGGCCAGGCGATGCGCAATTCGCCGAGCGACCGGTCGAGACGGTTCAGATGGCGCGTCAGGTCGACGATGTAGCCGTGTCGGACCTCGCAGACCTCGTAGACGCCGTCGGAGAACTGATAACCGCGGTCCTCGATATGGACGCTGGCATCGGAATGCTTGACGTAGCGGCCATTCACATAGGCAATTCTCGGCATGGGAAACCTGGTCTTCTAAGAATCAGGATGGGAAGGATGCGGCGCGGCATACGCCGCGCCTTAGCATGATTAGACGCCGAGCGACTTCAGCTTGCGATGCAGCGCCGAACGCTCCATGCCGACGAATTCCGCGGTGCGCGAGATATTGCCGCCGAAACGGTTGATCTGGGCGATCAGATAATCCTTCTCGAACATCTCGCGGGCTTCGCGCAACGGCAGCGTCATGATGTGATAGTCGTTCTTGGCGGAAACCTTCGGCAGCATGTCGCCGAGATCGGTCGGCAGCATGTCGGCGGTGATCGGCGCATCCGGCCCGTCGGTGCGGGCAAGGATCATCAGCCGCTCGATATTGTTGCGCAGCTGACGGATGTTGCCCGGCCAATCATGCGCCTGCAGCACCGCCATGGCGTCGTCGCCGATGCGGCGCGGACGAATGCCGGCCTGCTCTGAGATCTGGCGCATCAGCTGGTCGACAAGGAAGGGAATGTCCTCGCGCCGCTCGGCAAGCGCCGGCACCCGCACCGGCACGACGGCGAGGCGATGATAGAGATCCTCGCGGAACCAGCCTTCGGCGATGCGGCTTTCGAGGTTGTAGGCGGTCGAAGAGATGATGCGGACATCGACCTTGACGCGCTTGGAGCCGCCGACGCGCTCG
Source organism: Rhizobium anhuiense bv. trifolii (assembly GCF_024346605.1). Classification (NCBI taxonomy): domain Bacteria; kingdom Pseudomonadati; phylum Pseudomonadota; class Alphaproteobacteria; order Hyphomicrobiales; family Rhizobiaceae; genus Rhizobium; species Rhizobium anhuiense. Next base: position 2,354,932 of record NZ_CP098803.1, on the reverse strand, counting down.
AACTGCTGATCGACCAGCACGCGCAGGATCTTGTTCTGCGTCTCGCGCGGCATTTCGCCGACTTCGTCGAGATAGAGGATGCCGCGATGGGCTTCCTCGAGCGCGCCGATCTTGCGCGCCTGGCCAGGCGTGCCCTCGGTGCCGAACAGCGCCACCTCCATGCGTTCGGGCGTGATGTTGGCAGCGTTCAGCGCAACGAAGGGGCCGTTAGCGCGGGTCGACTTCTTGTGGATCATCCGCGCCACCAACTCCTTGCCGGAGCCCGAGGCGCCGAGGATCATGATGCGGCTGTTGGTCGGCGACACCTTCTCGATCGTCTGGCGAAGCTGCGAAACGGCGACCGAGGTGCCGATCAGCTCCAGCGCATCGCCGGTGCGGCGCTTCAGCTCGGAGACCTCGCGCTTCAGCTTGGAATTCTCCAGCGCGCGTTCGGCGATCAGGATCAGCCGGTCGGCCTTGAAGGGCTTCTCGATGAAATCGAAGGCGCCGCGCTTGATCGCCGAGACGGCGGTCTCGATGTTGCCATGGCCCGAGATCATCACGACCGGCAGTTCCGGATGGCGGGTCTTAATCTCGTCGAGCAGCGACAGGCCGTCGAGCTTGCTGCCCTGCATCCAGATATCAAGGAAGATCAGCCGCGGCACGCGATCTGATATCGCCGCCAGCGCACTGTCGCTGTCGTGGGCGGTGCGCGTCTCGTGCCCCTCGTCCGAGAGAATGCCGGAAACGATCTCGCGAATATCGTGCTCGTCATCGACGACGAGAATATCAGAGGCCATAAACGCTTTCCTTGTCATTGGCTGCGGGAGCAGCAGGCGACGGATCCAGGCGTGGCAGATGCACGCGGATCATGGCCCCTCTTCCCCGGTCAAAATCGGCGGGCGCATCATGCAGCTCGAGCTGCCCGCCATGTTCCTCGATGATCTTCTTGACGATGGCGAGGCCGAGGCCAGTGCCCTTCTCGCGCATCGTCATATAGGGCTCCAGAATGCTGTGACGGTTCTCCACCGGCAGGCCGCGACCATTGTCGATCACGTCGACGGTAAAGCGGTCGCGGCTGGTATCGAGTGCGGCGCGGACGAGAATCTTGCGTTCGTCCCGTTCGTCGCTCGGCACGGCCTCGATTGCTTCGACGGCATTCTTGATGAGATTGCCGAAAGCCTGGCCGAGCATACGGCTGTCGAACAGGCCCTCCAGCGGCTGGTCGCCGAAATCCTGCGCAAAGGTGACGTGATGATTGCCCATCTCGCGCAGGAAGATCGCGTCGCGCAGAATATCGCGCAGGTCGCCCGGCTCCTTGGTCGGCTTCGGCATGCGGGCGAAGGCGGAGAATTCGTCGACCATGCGGCCGATGTCGCCGACCTGGCGGATGATCGTATCGGTGCACTGGTCGAAGACGGCCCGGTCGCCCTGGTCGATCTGCTTGCCGTAGCGGCGCTGGATGCGCTCGGCCGACAGCTGGATCGGCGTCAGCGGGTTCTTGATCTCATGGGCGATGCGCCTTGCCACGTCGCCCCAGGCGGTGGAGCGCTGGGCGATGACGAGATCGGTGATGTCGTCGAGCGTGATCACGTAGGATTCGCTCATATCGCGCACTTCCTCGCGGGTGACCTGCACGCTCAACGTCCGCACGGTGCCGCCGCGCACGAGTGCGATCTGCTTGCGGAAATCGCCGCGATGGCGCGCCGCCGCCTCGCTCAGCACCTGATCGACCTCGGGCGCGATGTCGGCCAGCTGCTTTCCGAGCATCTCGTCGGCCGACAGCGACATCAGCGTCTCGGCCGAACTGTTGACGATGGCGATGCGGCGGTCCTGCTCGACGCCGATGACGGCGGCGGTGACGCCCGACAGCACCGCTTCGATGAAGCGGCGGCGGTCGTCGACCTCGTCCTTGGCTTCGAGGATCTCATCGCGCTGGGTGCGGATTTCCGAAATCATCTTGTTGAAGGTGCGCGAGAGATTGGCGACATCGCCATCGACCGCGTGCACCGGCACGACGATATCCATATTGCCCGATGCAACGCTGTCGGCCGCCGTGATCAGCAGGCGGATCGGCCGGACGATGCGGTCGGCGACGGCGATCGCAGTCCAGATCGCCGCCAGAAGCACGATCAGCGCAAAGCCGATGTAAAGCACGGCAAAGGCGACCTGCAGCGAGAAGCGGTTGGCCTCCATCGAGCGGTATTCGGTGGCGTTCTCCTCCATCATGCGCATGGCGCCCATGACCTTGGGATCGACGGCGCGCACGGTATAGAGAAAGGTGCCCTGGATGGCATCGAGCTTGATGATGGCGCCGACGAGATTGGTGACGCCGGGCGGAATCAGCGTCGGCTGGCCGGCAGCGGCCTTTTCCAGCGCATCCTGCGGAATGGCCGGCAGCGGCTTTTCGGTGGCGATGTCGGCCTGGACGTTCACGGAACCGTCGCGCTCGACGAGGAAGGCGCCGAGCAGGCCGCGTCCCCTCGCCTGGCGCGTCATCAATTCGGCGAAACCCGTCCTGTCGAGGCTGTAGAGCGCGCGGTTGCGCTCCAGGTCGTTGGCCATGGAAACCGTCTGCCCCTGCAGGTAGCTGGCGTTCTCCATCATGTAGGCCTGGCCGATATTGCGCGACGAGCTGACGATCGACTGGGTGCGCAGCGCGAACCAGCGGTCGAGGCCGGCATTCAGCGTGATACTGGCGAAGATGGCGACGAGGATCGCCGGCGTGATGGCGACGATCGAAAAAAGCACGACGATGCGGATATGCAGGCGCGCGGCAGCCCGGCCGCGGGTACGCGCCTTGAGCAACCGTGCCACCTCGCGGCCGATCAGGGCGAGCAGCGTCAGGACGAAGAAGGAATTGACGATCACCGAGGTGATAACGACATGCGAAGTCGGCGCGATCGGCGTGAAGCCGAGCAGCACGAAAAGTGTCGCCGTCGCGCAGAGCAGCGCGCCGCCGGCAAGCACCAGGCCGGGCACGGCGAAAAGGGCGCGGCGATCGGTCACCGTCGTCACCGTCTCGCTCGCCGCCGCCGGCGATACCCCATCCTGCGTCATTCGGCCTCTCTTCAGGCGGCACCTGCCGCCCTCGCCATCGATCGAAACCAAGCAACGCCGGCTCAGAAAGCCAGCGCGCAACGACTCGATCGGGAGCGAAATACCTAAACCCTTGCGTGACCTTTAAGCAACGCATTGTGGCGAAAATGCAACGCACCCCGTCACATTGTCAAGCCGCGCCACCTCGTTCTGCGACGGTATCCACGTCCAGTCTGACGCCCGGCCGCGAGCGCCCGGTCCATTCCAGTGATGTGCCGTTGTCTGCAATCCAGCAAAGCTTTGCCAGCCCCAGCAAACTTTCGGGAGATTGGCGCGTTAACATCGCGCATTTCGACAGACAGGGACCGCAGATGATCAAAGGATCTCGATTTGATATGCTTGCCAAAGGCGGCTACGCGGCGCGCGGCATCGTCTTTCTGCTTGTAGCGGGGCTTGCCCTCTTCTCCGGCGTGACAGGCGGCCGGCCCGAGACGAAATCGGCGCTTTCGACGCTCCTTGGGCAGCCGCTCGGCCGCGTCTGGGTCGGAGTGATCGGCCTCGGCCTTCTCGGATTTGTTGCCTGGAGGCCTGCCCAATCGCTGGCGGATACAGACGGCCACGGGAGGGACGCAAAAGCATTGGCGATTCGGGCCGCCCTCTTCGGCAGTGCCATCACTTACCTCGGAGTTGCCGGCTATGCCCTTGGAAATGCTCTTTTCCCGGGGGGCGCCAGCGAGGGTTCGGGTGAGAAGGGCCTGGCGGGATGGATCATGTCGCAGCCGTTCGGTTCCTACCTTGCGATCGCCGTAGGCGTAGGTTTTGTCATCGGCGGCGTCGTGACAGCTGTGAAGGGCATCACCAGGAAGTTCGAGCGCTACCTTCGGGTCCCTGACAACAAGGGTATCGTGACGTTCGTATGCATTTACGGCCTGGTCGCCCGCGGCGTAGTCTTCGCGGTTACAGGAATACTTTTCGCCTATGCAGGTTTCCGGGTGGATCCCAGACAGGCCGGCAGTATGGGCGATGCTCTGGAATGGCTCCACCAGCTTCCGCTCGGGTCATTTCTGTACATCGCCGTCGCCGTTGGCTTGGCGGCTTTCGGAATCTACAATCTTGTAGAGGCACGGTACCGCATCGTCCGGAGTCCATCGATAGCCGAGGCGAAGCGTTCGATCTCGGTGGCGGGTTAACGTCGCTTTGCCAGCGGCAAGGTGCCGATATACCGAGGTTGAGCCGGCAGATACTGCGTCCGCAATGGCGAGGGCGGGACATACCGGCGTCAGGGGTGAGCCACAGGCAGGTTTATTTCAACCTGAACACCTTCGCTCCGCGCGACTCGCGGAGACACCATCTTCACATCGGCTCCGATGCGATCGGCGATGGCCGTGACAATGGCAAGCCCTACACCGCTTCCCCCGATTTTGACATTCCCCCGCTCAAAGCGCTGCATCAGTCTGTTTATGGCATCGGGGGACAGCGTCGGGCCGTCATTGGCAACGATCAGCAGGCCGCCCCGCTGAAGTGAAACCTCGACCTTTCCATCTTGCGCTCCGTGTTTCAGCGCGTTCTCAACCAGATTGCGGCAGAGAATGCCGACTGCGTCCGGATCCAGCATCGAAAGCACCGGCACCATCGGCACTGTCAACGAGACTCGTCCCTCTCCGGCCCGGGCAAAATCCTGAAGGACCATCTGCAGGACGGTTCTGAGATCGGAAGGCTCGTCACTTTGCAGACGTCCACCCTCGGCACGAGCAAGCTGCATCAGTTTTTCCGATATGCGCATCAACCGCTTCAGCGTAGTCTCGATCTCCGTCGCCCGCTGGCTCGTCAGCTTTTCCTTGGTTTCAGAGCGAATGCGTTGCGCCTGCGCGATTGCGCCGGCCACCGGCGTACGAAGCTCGTGCGCGGCATTCGCAGCAAATGCGCGCTCGGCGTGGAACGCCGCTGTCAGGCGGTCGAGAAGCTGGTTGACACCTGCCGAAATCGGAAGAAGCTCGGTTGGCAGGCCACTGTCGGTGACGGGCGACAAATCCTGCGCGCCGCGATTGGCCAGTTCCTGCCTGAGTGCGCGCACCGGGCGCAAGGAGCGGCGCACCGCGAAATAGATTGCGAGCAGGCTGAGAGGGATCACGACGATCAGCGGCAGGACGAGACCCAGCAGCATCTTGCGTGACAATTCCGTGCGATGGTCGAGCGGTTCGGCAACGGCAATTGTCAGGTTGCCGTCGAAGCTCGCATCGTAATAGAGCTGGTGCGTTTCGGTTCGAAGAAAGCCTCGCTTCGTGAACGGCGGGAAGCTTGAGGCATCAGCACCCTTCGAACCGAGCAGCACCTGCCCGTTTTGATCACGCACGATGAAGCTTACGTCTTCGCCGTAGCGTGCCTCTCGGCCGAGGCGTGCATCACCGTCGTCGTCCTCAACATTGTCGTCGTGGTCAGTCGCATCGCGGTTTTGATGGCCTTCGCGCAGGTCGTGCCGGGCAATCGGCAAAATGCGCTGCGCTGTGGCCTTCAGCCCATCGTCGAACACCTCTTCCATCTGCCCGCCTAGGCGGTGCGCCGTCACGGCTGCCGCCGCAAGCCACAGCAGCGTCACCGAAAGGCCGAGGGCGAGCGCCAGGCGCGTCTGCAACGAAGCGCCGATTCTCATGGCCGCCCCAGACGATAGCCGAGCCCGCGCTCGGTCTCGATCACATGCGTGCCGAGCTTCTTGCGCAACCGGCTGACGTGGACCTCGATGGCGTTGCTGTCGATTTCCCTATCGAAGGAATAGAGCCGCTCTTCGAGTTGCGCCTTCGAAAGAAGCTGGGCGGGACGTTGCAGGAAGGCCTCAAACAAGACCCATTCTCGCGCCGTCAGAACCACAGCCTTGCCATTCACCGTGATGCTTCTGGCGGCGAGGTCGATGGCAAGCGGGCCGAGCGTGATGTTGGGATTGGGATTGCCGGCATAACGGCGCGCCACCGACCCGATCCGCGCCGAAAGCTCCGCGAGATCGAAGGGCTTCACCATGTAATCGTCGGCGCCGGCGTTCAATCCGGCAATACGGTCGGAGACCTGATCGAGCGCGGTCAGGATCATGACAGGTGTGACGTCACCCCGCCCGCGCAACGCCTTCAGGAAGGGAATGCCAAGCCCATCGGGCAGCATCAGATCGAGCAGCACCAGATCGTAGGCAGCGGCAACGATCGCATCGTTTGCCTGGTCGAGCCGGTTAACCCAATCGACGGAATGTCCGTCGGCGGCGATCTGGTCGCGAATAGCCGCGCCCAGCGCCGTATCGTCCTCGATTAGCAGAACCCGCATCGCTTTTTCCGTTTCTCTCATCTCCTAGTCCACCGGCCAGCTTACGGGAAGCTGAAGCAATGTCGCGCCGCTTGTCAGGTACCGGTCAGTTTAGGACGCGATTGATCCGCTCGAAACGAGAGGAAGGTCGTCCCGCTCGATGAACGCTGCGCGGATCGCTGCCCCTCTCCCGAGCAAGATGCCCAACCGGAGATCACATATGATGTACCGCAAAATTCTTCTGGCCGCATACGCCAGCATCGGCTTCTTCGCCGCCTTTGGCAGTCAAGCCATGCCCTTCCCCCCACTGACGACGAGCGCCGGCACGGTATTGGCCGGTTACCAAGAAAGCGACGACGATGATCACCAGAAGGAACTGCAGCGCCGGCATGACGACGACGGCCGTTATGCCGCCGATGACTGCGAAGACGAGGATGTCGAGGCCTGCGGTCGGGGCAGCGCGGCGCAGCAACTGAACGCCACTCCGCCAAACAACGGCCTATTCACACCTGGTTCCAGGCCGCAAGCCCAGACGAACTGAAGCGCCAGTCCTGCCAAGGAGAATATCGATGAGAATGAAATCCTTTCTTGCCATGCTTGCAGTCACCACGGCCCTTACCGTTCCCGGCCTTGCCATGGCGCGTGAAGTGACCCTCACCACCAGCATGCGCAACTATGGCGGGGATGGCGCCTATCTCGCATATTACGTGACCGATGCGCAGAACAAATATGTCGGCAGCCTCTGGATGGCAGGGGGCAAGACCAGGTATTACGAGCATCTCAGCGGCTGGTACCGCGCCACCGGCGGCGATACCACCCAGATCAACGGTATCACCGGCGCCAGCGTTGGTGCAGGCCGCTCACTCAAGGTCACGGTCGATCTTGCCGATACACTGTTCGATGCCGGCTATCAGCTTCATATCGATTCCGCCGTGGAAGACATGCGCGACAGCCCGAACGAGATCGTGGTGCCGCTGACATCGGCAGGCTCAGGCCAAAAGGTGAAGGGTACGCGCTACATCGCCGCCTTCACCTATGCGCGTTGAGCAGGAGGCCGCCGGTTATGAACCGCTCGCTCCACCGCTGGTTCGGGCTGATCGCCGCGGCGCTTCTCACCGTCCTCGCGCTGAGCGGCGCCCTACTCTCTATCTTCCCTGCCGCAGAGGCGCTCACCATGCCTGCCGCGCAACGCGTCAGCGTCGCGGAACTCGCCGCGCGAGTCCGGGCGGCAGAGCCTACGGTGGAACAGATCAGACGGGCGCCGTCCGGGCAGATCACCGCCTATTACTACGAAGGCGACCAACCCGCCTCCGCCGTCATCGACTCTGCCACCGGCATGCCGGTCGGTAGTGGCGAAACCTCGGCGCTGGAGCGCTGGTTGATCAATCTCCATCGATCGCTTTTCCTTGACGATACCGGAAGGCTCATAGCGGCTGGCGGTGCGGCCACAATGCTTGCCCTTGCAATTTCCGGACTGTTCCTGACGGCAAGGCGCGCCGGCGGCTGGCGCTTCGTTCTGAAATCCGTTCGCGGCACAGGTGATGGACGATTACATGCCGTGGTCTCGCGCCTTGCCCTGCCTGGCCTCTTCCTCTCCGCGCTCACTGCGCTCTGGATGACGGCTGCTGTTTTCGGGGTATTGCCGGAAGGCGCCGGTGCACCGGCCTTCCCTGCCGACGTCAGCGGCAATACCGGCGTGGCGCTCACCTCTGTCCCTCTGTTTCGAGAGACGCCGGTCGATGATCTGCTCTCGTTGAATTTCCCCGCTACGGGCGACGCGACCGATGTTTTCACACTCAAGACTGCAAGGGGAGAAGCTTATATCGACCAAGGCAGCGGTGCGCTGCTGGCCTGGTCGGACGCCGGTTGGGTCGACACGGTCACGCGCCTCATCACGATGCTGCACACGGGGCACGGGCTGGCTTGGCTCGGGCTCATCCTCGGGTTCTCCGCGCTTGCGGTACCCGTCCTCGGCTGGACAGGCCTATGGGTCTGGCTCAGGGGACGCCGCGACCCGAAGCTCGCCTCGGCTGCCGCTGGCGAGGCCGATACAATCCTGCTTGTCGGTAGCGAGAGCGGCACGACCTGGGGTTTCGCCAATACGCTGCAGACCGCTCTTTCCGCACAGGGCGTTCGCGTCTACGTCGGCCCGATGTCCAAATTCGAGCCGGGCCGCTGGTTGAAGGCTCGGCGTGTGATTCTGTTAGCCGCGACCTATGGCGATGGTACAGCACCCGCCTCCGCCAAAGGCTTCATCGAGCGCTTCGGGGGAGCGCATGCAAGCGCCGGCCTGCCGCTCGCGGTACTCGGTTTCGGCGATCGCAGCTTCCCGGCCTTCTGCGGGTTCGCCGCCGAGGTTGCGAGAATTGCCAAGGACAAGGGCTGGGCCTCCCTTATACCTTTCGACACGGTAGATCGCCAATCGCCACAGGATTTCGCCCGCTGGGGACGGCGCCTGGCCGAGACGCTTGGTCTCGATTTCGAACTGAACCACCAACCGACTGTTCCGAAGACCTGGAGATTGCCGCTCATATCCCGCCGCGACTATGGCGCAAGCATACAGGCCACCACCGCCATCCTCCGCTTTGCCCTGCCGAAGACTTCGCTCTGGCAGCGTCTGGCGGGCAAGGCATTCCCGCGGTTCGAGGCGGGAGATCTGGTCGGCATCGTGCCGCAGGGCTCGGATCTGCCGCGCTTCTACTCGCTTGCTTCCGGTCTCAAGGATGGCTTTCTCGAAATCTGCGTCCGCGAGCAAGTGGGAGGGCTTTGCTCGAGCCAACTCATCGCATTGAAACCCGGTGATACCATTGCGGCCTTCGTGAGGCCAAACCCCTCGTTCCGCCCGGCCCGGGGAGGCAAACCCGTCATTCTCATCGGCGCCGGCGCCGGAATCGGTCCTCTTGCCGGCTTCGCCCGCCGAAACCGGGCGGGCCGCGCCATGCACCTCTATTTCGGAACTCGCCATCCAACCAGCGACGCGTTTTACGCCGAGGAGCTTTCCCACTGGAAAAAGGATGGCCGGCTGACCTCGGTATCGACCGCCTTTTCGCGAACTGCGAGCCCGGCCTACGTGCAGGATATTCTGCGCAAGGACGCCGAGCGCATCGGCAAACTGATCGCCGCAGGCGGTCAGGTTCTCATCTGCGGCAGTCGGGATATGGCGGCGGCCGTCGCCGCCGTGCTCGCCGACATATTGGCGGCGCAGGGCTTCAACCTCACACGCCTGAAAGCCGACGGCCGCTATGCCGAGGACGTCTACTAAGATGAAGCGCTACGCGATCAACGGTCCGACCATGGGTGCGCGCTGGTCCGCCGTCTTTCACATGCCATCGGATTTCGATGTCTCTTCCGCCCGCAGGGCGATGATCGACGCCGTGACGGAAGTCGACAAACAAATGTCCAATTGGAGGCCTGAAAGCGACCTGAACCGCTTGAACGCCGCCCGGCCCGGTGGATGGGTTGCCCTCCCCGACGGGCTGCTCACCGTGCTGGGAACTGGTCTTGCCATCGGCCACATTTCAGGCGGCGCCTTCGATATCGGCATGGGTGATGCCACCGCCGCATGGGGTTTCGGTCCGGCGGAGGCAAGCGAGGACCGGATCAGGACCGCCCGCCTTGCGAAACGCAGCCCGGCTCATGATGTTCTGGAGCTGGACAGGGCCGCCGGCCGCGCCCGCAAGCACTCCGAGATGTGCTTCGATCTCAATGGCATCGCCAAGGGCTATGGCGCCGATCAGCTGTCGAAGGCTGCGCGTCAGCACGGTATCGAAGCCGGCCTCTTCGCCATCGACGGCGAAGTGCGAGCGCTCGGCGCTCAGCCCAACGGTCGCGGCTGGAGCGTCGCCGTCGAGATGCCAAACCCGGAAGTGCGCGCCGCGCATTCCATGCTCGAGCTACAGGATTGCGCCGTGGCAACGTCCGGCGACTATCGACACTGGATCGACGTCGCCGGCTATCGTCTGTCGCACACTATGGACCCGCAGCTCGGCATGCCGCTTAGAGATCCGCCTGCCTCAGCGACCGTGCTCGCCTGCGATTGCATGAGCGCCGACGCCTGGGCGACGGCAATGATGGTTCTCGGCGAAGCGTGCGGTCTTGCCCTCGCCGAAAAGCTTGGTCTCTCCGTTCTCTTCCTCAAGCATGACCAGCCGACAGGAATCGGATGCGGCCTGTTTGCGCGGTGATCACCTTCCGAACGGCCAGATCAAAGGTCATCTGCCACGCGGCTTTAGACCAACCATCCAAGTGGTTTGATCCAGCGCAATGTGTGAAGCCGGGATGCATCCTACTCTCAATCGCCTCTCCAGTTCGTGGAGGATAATGCTCAAAGAGGAGACGAAGTATGTCCATGGTCAGACTGCCAACGATCACTCTGCTGGCCTTGCTCGGTGTGGTCGGCGCTTTCGGCACCGCATCCGCCCAGACGAAAAGTCCAGACCCGGCCTCGTCGGAGGATAAGCCTGGGGCCGATGAAACGGAAATGATGCCAGGCATGATGGGCCGCAACATGACACCGGGCATGTACGAAAGAATGCGCATGATGGGACCAATGCGCGGTCATATGATGAAGATCATGTTCGCCATCACAGATAGCGACGGGGACGGCGGGGTTTCTTTCGAAGAGTTGACCGCCATCCACAAGCGCGTCTTCGACGCGGTCGACGCGAACAATGACGGTAAGGTTACGCCTGAGGAAATGCAGGCCTTTATGCAGGACATGTGATCGGAGACTCGGCATTTGCCGGCCGTTGCAGGGAAGCAACCGCCGAAAGGAGACTTCTCATGACCTATACGCTCGATAGAACCCTCTGGGCGATCAGTTTCGACGATGCGGTCGGCAGAACGAGATCCGCTCTCATCAAGCACGGTTTCGGGGTTCTGACGGAGATCGATGTCAAGGCGACCATGAAGAAAAGGATCGATGCCGACATCGACGATTACCTCATCCTCGGAGCCTGCAATCCTCGCATGGCGTTCGAGGCGCTGAAACTGGAACCGAAGGTGGGGGCGATGCTGCCGTGCAATGTCATCCTGCGCGCCGTCGACGGCGGCAATGTCATGGTCAGCGCCATCGATCCGGTCGCGTCGATGCAGGCAATCGACAACGAAATGCTGACCACTTTGGCAGGCAAGGTCCGCTCGATGCTTGCGGATGTTGTGACGGACGTTTGAAACCCACCCAACGGAGAGCCGGCTACAGAATCCGTTTTGCATGTGGATCGGAGAACACGGTGACGGCCGCGGCAGAGAAATCGACCAATCCTCGCATCTGACCCGTCCGGTCAGACTGCGGTGCCAACCAGCGCTCCGATTCCGGCCGTCAGCGCCATCGCGAAGGCGCCCCAGAAGGTGACGCGAGTCGTGGCTCTCAGGACATTTGCGCCACCCGCTTGCGCACCGATCGCGCCCAGCAGCGCGAGGAAAGCCAAAGACGCGCCTGCAACGCCATAGACCAGCATCGAGGCGGGTGAAAGGACAACCATCATCAGGGGTAATGCAGCTCCCACCGCGAAGGTGACGGCCGACGTCAAGGCGGCCTCAATGGGCCGGGCTGCCATGTGATCAACGATACCGAGTTCGTCACGCGAATGCGCGTCGAGAACGTTATTGGCCGTCAGTTGGACCGCGACCTGCCTGGCCAGATCGTGGCTGAGGCCGCGTTTGACGTAGATTTGCGTCAACTCATCGAGTTCAGCATCGGGCTGCGTCTCCAACTCCGTCCGTTCCCGCGCGAGATCGGCTTCCTCGGTATCGGCCTGCGAGCTCACCGACACGTATTCACCGGCTGCCATGGACATCGCGCCCGCAACCAGACCAGCCGCGCCCGCGACAAGTATCTGCGAGGTTCCGGCGGATGCGGTGGCGACGCCCATGATCAAGCTCGCCGTCGAGACGATCCCATCGTTTGCGCCGAGGACGGCGGCCCGGAGCCAGCCGATGCGGGAGACGAGGTGATTTTCCGAATGCAATCTGCTCATGACGGTCTCCAGGATGCGACATTAACGAAGGGCAGCAACATCGAACATGAGCAACGCCGCACGCGCGATCACACAGCCAATTTCATATCGGTCCTCGGCCAACAAGGATTTGACAACGATCAACTTGGCCGGTGCAATTGCGTTACATCAATGCCGAATGGCGACGAATGGAGATAGATGATTGCAATCGTGGCGGTTCGCGAGAGATGGAGCAGGACATGACGGCACAATATTTTCTCCCGCTATCAACATATCCCGATTCAAGTTCGGGACTGATCATTTCAAACGCTGTAGCGTTTGCCGGGCACTACGGTGCCAGTCTTCATGCCTGCGCGCTGAGGGTCGGGATTCCGCACATTCCAAACGCCTGGTCATCGCTACTGCTCGATACTCCAAAGATGATCGAGCATGCCGAGACCCTGAGCCGTGAGCGCGCCGAAACGCTTATTGCAGCAGCGACCAACCTCGCAGCGAACGCCAAGGTCGAACTATCTTGCCGAACGGTCAAAACCACCGTGCCGCTGCTGCACGAGACCTCAGCCACCGAAGCACGTTTTTTCGATCTGGCCATTCTCGAATGTGTCGCGGATGTTCCGGACACTCGTATTGTCGCCGAAGCGGTCATATTCGGCTCCGGCCGGCCGGCCGTCATCATCCCCAACAAGACCCTGGCGGGTCCGATCGACCATCTGGTCATCGCCTGGGACGGAAGCCGAACCGCCGCTCGGGCCGTCAGCGATGCAAACCCATTCATTCGCAAGGCCAAGCGGGTTACGGTCCTATCGCTGACGGGCGAAAAGCCGCTGCCGGAGACAAGCGGAGCGCACCTTGTTGAGATCCTGGTTTCGAGCGGCGTCAATGCAAGCGCAACGGCCGCTCGCGTTACTTCGCCGTCGATCGGTCAGAGCATTCAGCAAACGGCACTGGAACTGAGCGCCGATATGCTGGTCATGGGAGGATTTGGACACTCGAGGTTGCGAGATTTCGTCCTGGGCGGGGCAACCGATGGCGTCCTGGAAAAGCCTTTGCTGCCAGTGCTCATGTCGCATTGACGGAAACTGTCCGGATGGATCCATGACCTGCTTCTGCCGTTTCCGATTCAACGCCGTCGGCGAAAAGCCAAACTGAAACAGCACCTGCAAGCTGGCCTTCGCCCGAGGAAATCTCGACACTGGCCAACCGCAAGCCAGCTTGATGCGGATCAATGCGACGCACGCCCAACACGCCTAGGTTTGCGGCTCCCGTCAAGGGCAAGACTTCCCAGTAAACCAAGGTGTCGGTCGCGAATATGAGGCCGGCCGGAGAACGTCCATGCAGAAGCATTCCTCCTCGCAAACGAGGCAGCATCTCGAAAAGCACAAGGCGATCCTTGACCAACGCCGGCGCGAGCTACAAACCCGCCTGCAAGCGATCGAACATGATTTCGTGCAGCCTCGCAATCCTGATGACGATGATCGCGCCACAGAGCGCAATAACGATGAAGTCCTGGAAGAGCTCGGCGAGGCTGGACAGAAGGAACTCCTGGCCGTACAGGCGGCACTGGACCGGATACAAGCCGGAACCTTTGGCACTTGTGTAAAGTGCGGCAGGCCGATCAGCGAGAGGAGGCTTGACGCCGTTCCTCACACACCTTTCTGCCAGTCTTGCGCGCAGTCGATCTGAAGCCTGAGTTGCAGGGTCACCATGCTGGTGAAGCGATGTCCGACATCAGGCCAACTCAGTCGGAGCGTGCGCCGATGAGCCATTCATAAACGTCCTCGCGACCCGGAGCCCGGCCAGAGCCCGCTCAGGCGGTGCGGGAGCTCCTATAGACCGACACGCCAAGTTCCCTGATCTTCTTGCGCAAGGTATTTCGATTGAGACCAAGGAGATCGGCGGCCTTGATCTGGTTGCCGCGCGTCGCCGTCAGGGCGGCGAGGATCAGCGGATATTCCAGTTCGGTCAGCACGCGGTCGTAGAGGCCGGGCGGCGGCAGGTTTTCGCCGAAGCTGGCGAAGTAGGTGCGCATATTCTCCTCGACGGCTTGCGCGATCGTCATCGAGCCGCTGCGGATCGGCCCCTTGTCGATCGGGCTGTCGGGCACGTCGGAGCGCAGCTCGGCGTCGATGATCTCGCGGGTGATGACATCCTGCGGATAGAGCGCCATCAGACGGCGGATGAGGTTTTCCAGCTCGCGGACGTTGCCAGGCCAGGCATAGGCCTTCATCAGTTCCAGGGCTTCCTGATCGAAGCGCTTGGAGCCGAGGCCTTCCTTTTCGGCCTGCTGGATGAAATGGCGCACGAGATCGGGAATATCCTCGGCGCGGTCGCGCAGCGGCGGCAGGCGCAGCGGCACGACATTGAGCCGGTAATAGAGATCCTCGCGGAACAGGCCCTGGTTGATCGCCTGCTTCAGGTCCTTGTTGGTGGCGGCGACGATGCGCACATCGGTGCGGATCGGCGTGCGGCCGCCGACAGTGGTGTATTCGCCCTGCTGCAGGACGCGTAAGAGCCGCGTCTGGGCGTCCATCGGCATGTCGCCGATTTCGTCGAGGAAGAGCGTGCCGCCTTCGGCCTGCTCGAAGCGGCCGGTCGAGCGGGTCTGCGCGCCGGTAAAGGCGCCCTTCTCGTGGCCGAAGAGTTCCGATTCGATCAGGTCGCGCGGGATCGCCGCCATGTTGATGGCGACGAAGGGACCGTTGCGGCGCTTGCCATAGTCATGCAGCGCGCGGGCGACGAGCTCCTTGCCGGTGCCGGATTCGCCGGTGATCATCAGCGTCAGGTCCGTCTGCATCAGGCGGGCGAGCACGCGGTAGATTTCCTGCATCGCCGCCGACCGGCCGACGAGCGGCATGCCGTCCTGCATGTCCTCTTCGAGCTTGGCGGGCTTGCGCTTCGGCTCGGCGAGCGCACGGCCGATAATGCCGATCAACTCGGTCAGGTCGAAGGGCTTCGGCAGATAGTCGTAGGCGCCCTTCTCGGAGGCCTTGATGGCGGTCATGAAGGTGTTTTGCGCGCTCATGACGAGAACCGGCAGGTCGGGACGCGCCTTCTTGATACGCGGCAGCAGGTCGAAGGCGTTCTCGTCGGGCATCACCACGTCGGTGACAACAAGATCGCCCTCGCCGGCGGAAATCCAGCGCCAGAGGGTAGCGGCGTTGGAGGTGATGCGGACGTCATAGCCGGCGCGGCTCAAAGCCTGGTTGAGCACGGTCCGGATGGCCGCATCATCATCTGCAACAAGGATCGTGGCTGTCATCGAGAAGGTCCTGTCGAGCTTGCGGTAGTGGCGTCTTCGAGCGAGGCGTCCTTCGACGCCGGCATGAGAACGCGGAATGTCGTGCGGCTGTTCTGGCTGTCGCATTCGATAATGCCGCCATGATCGCCGATGATCTTGGCGACCAGCGCCAGGCCGAGGCCGCTGCCGTTCGGCTTGGTGGTAATGAACGGGTCGAAGAGATGCGGCAACAGATCGGAGGGAACGCCGGGACCATTGTCGTGGACGCAGAATTCCAGCGGCAGCGAGATCTTTTCGCGGGTGCCGGCGACCGACAGACGGATGCCGGGGCGATAGGCCGTCGTCAGCATGATCTCGCCGTCCGGCCGATCGCCGACCGCTTCGGCGGCGTTCTTCACCAGATTGAGGAAGACCTGCACGAGCTGGTCGCGATTGGCATAAACGGCCGGCAGCGACGGGTCATAGCTCTCGGTGACGCGGATGTTGCGGGCAAAACCCGCCTTGGCGACCGCCTTCACATGATCGAGCACGGAATGGATATTGACCGGCATTCGGTCGACGGGACGTTCGTCGGAAAAGACTTCCATGCGATCGACCAGCGAGACGATGCGATCGGTCTCGTCGCAGATCAGCCGGGTCAGCGCCCGGTCGTCGTCGATCGCAGACTGCTCGAGCAGCTGGGCAGCGCCGCGTATGCCGGAAAGCGGGTTCTTGATCTCGTGCGCCAGCATCGAGGCGAGGCCGGTCACCGAGCGGGCAGCAGCGCGATGCGTCAGTTGCCGGTCGATCTTATCGGCCATCGAGCGTTCCTGAAAGACGATGACGACGGCGCCGGGTTCGCTGAGCACCGGGGCGACGTAGAGATCGACGAGCTTGTCCTGGCCAAGGCGCGGCGAACTCAGGTCGACGCGATATTCGTTGACCGGCGCCTTGCGCTCGCGCACCTGATCGATCAAGGCCAGCAACGGGCTGCCGAAGGGAATGAAGGTCGAAATCCGGTACCGCGCCAGATGCGAGGCGCTGGCGCCGAAGAAGGCCTCCGCTTCCCAATTGGCGAAAACGACGAAGCCGGATTCGTCGACCATGATAACGGGGTTCTGGATGGCGTTCAGCACGGCCATGGCGACGGTGGTTCCGCCGGCCTGATCGGTCGGAGATGTCATATCCTTCGTCATGCCGCCTCCCGGCTGTCGACAACACCTGCCGCCAATGCATCGTAAAGCCGTGCAGCCACCTCGCTGGGATTGCGCGAGGTCATGATCGCAGCCTTTTCGCCGCCGGCGAGATCCGGGGCGAAACGCTGGAGATACCAGCCCAGGTGTTTGCGGGCATGGCGGATCGCCACCGCTTCGCCGTAAAAATCCAGCATCATCCGATAGTGCTCGACGGCGATATCGGCGATTTCAAGCGACAGCGGCTCGGCCGCACCTGATATGACGCCGGCATGCCACGGTCTGCCCTGGCAGCCCCTGCCGATCATGACGGCATCGGCGCCGGAGCGGCGCAATATTTCCTGCGCGTCGCCTGCGGTTTCGACATCGCCATTGGCGATCAGCGGTATGGAGATCACCTCGCGGACAGCGCGGATCGCGTCCCAATCGGCACGGCCTTCGTAGAATTGCATGCGGGTACGCCCGTGAATGGTCACAAGCTGGATACCGGCCGCCTCGGCGCGGCGCGCGATGTCGGGCGCATTGATCGAATTCTCATCCCAGCCGAGGCGCATCTTCAGCGTCACCGGAATGTCGACGGCCTTGACCGTCGCCTCGATGAGGCCGAGCGCGTGATCGGGATCGCGCATCAGCGCCGAACCGGAATAACCGCCGATCACTTTCTTGGCCGGGCAGCCCATATTGATGTCGATGATATCGGCACCATGATCGGCGGCGATCTTGGCGGCTTCCGCCATCCAGTGCGCCTCGCGTCCGGCAAGCTGCACCATATGCGGCCGGAAGCCCGCAGCCCGCAGCCGCGACCATGATTCGGCCGTGTCATTGACCAATTCGCGGCTCGCCACCATTTCGGTGACGACGAGGCCGGCGCCGAAGCGCCAGGCAAGCTCGCGGAAGGGCATATCCGTGACGCCGGACATCGGCGCCAGCACAACGCGGTTCCGCACGGACACAGGTCCGATTCGGAAAGGCGCTGCGAGGTCCTTGGAAATCAAATGATTATCTTTCGGGCACACAATAGAACTGCATTATTTTTAGCCACTATTCCCTAGCTTGCCAAGGGGGCTGGGATGGGAATTGATATTTTTCGGGCAGATGCTGGAAAACGCCAAAGCAAGACGTTAGAGCACTCGGGTCAATTCCGCATAATTAGGGGATTTATGCTGCAAATGCCTTCTAAGCAACCGATATCGGCTGGAATTGTCATCGTCGCCGCCGGCCGCGGCGAGCGCGCAGGATCCTCCAAGGAAGGCCCCAAGCAGTATCGCATGATCGGCGGCAAGCCGGTTATCGTCCATACGCTTGAAAACTTCATGACATGGGAAGCGGCAAAGCAGATCGTCGTCGTCATTCATCCCGATGACGAGGCGCTGTTTGCAAGAGCTTTCCGCCACATCATCTCGGCAACGCCGATCGAAACGGTGCATGGCGGCGCGACCCGGCAGCAATCCGTGCTGGCCGGCCTCAGATACCTCAAGGACAAGCAGATCAGCCACGTGCTGATCCATGATGCCGTGCGGCCGTTCTTCGACCATGAGCTTCTGGATCGTATTGCCGACAGCCTTGGCAACGGCGCGCAGGCGGTGTTGCCGGCGATCCCGGTCACCGATACGCTGAAACGCGCCGACAGCACCGGCACCGTGCTGGCGACGGTTTCGCGCGAGCACCTCTATGCGGCGCAGACGCCGCAATCCTTCGCCTTCGAAACGATCCTCGATGCGCATGAGAAGGCGGCCGCCAGCGGACGAAGCGATTTCACCGACGATGCTTCGATCGCCGAATGGCTGGGCATTCCGGTGACGATCGTCGAGGGCACGGCCGATAACGTCAAGCTGACGGTCAAGGACGATATCGCCATGGCCGACGGTAAGCTGTCGGCTTCGCTGCTTCCGGACGTGCGCACCGGCAACGGCTACGACGTGCACCAGCTCGAAGCCGGCGATGGTGTCACACTCTGCGGCGTGTTCATTCCGCATGACCAGAAGCTCAAAGGCCACTCCGATGCCGACGTCGCGCTGCATGCGCTGACGGATGCGCTGCTTGCCACCTGCGGTGCCGGCGATATCGGCGATCATTTCCCACCGTCCGATCCGCAATGGAAGGGCGCGCCCTCAAAGATCTTCATCGAACACGCTGCCCGGATTGTGCGCGAGCGCGGCGGCACGATCATGAATGCCGATGTCTCGCTGATCGCCGAAGCGCCGCGAGTCGGCCCGCATCGCGACGCCATGCGGGCGAAACTGTCGGATTATCTCGGCATCGATATCGAGCGCTGCTCGGTCAAGGCGACGACCAACGAGACGATCGGCTTCGTCGGCCGGCGCGAAGGCATTGCGGCGATTGCGACGGCAACCGTCGTCTATCGCGGGAGAAAGTGATGAGCCTGTTTCCTCCGGATATCATTTCGACGGCGGAGACGATCATCCGTGAGTTCACGGCCGCCGGGCTGATGCTGTCCACAGCCGAATCCTGCACCGGCGGGCTGATCGCCGGGGCGCTGACTGAGATATCGGGCTCCTCCGCCGTCGTCGATCGCGGCTTCGTCACCTATACGAATAGCGCCAAGGTGGACATGCTCGGCGTGCAGGCGGAAACGCTGCAGCGCTTCGGGGCGGTCTCCGAGGAAACGGCGTGGCAGATGGTGCATGGCGCCCTCTTCCGCTCGCGCGCCGAGATCGCCGTTGCCGTCACCGGTATTGCCGGCCCCGGCGGTGGATCGGCGGAAAAACCGGTCGGCCTCGTGCATCTCGCCGCCAAATCGCGCGCCGGCGCGCTCATCCACCGAAAGATGCTCTATGGCGAAATCGGCCGCGGCGAGGTTCGGCTGGCAACCGTCAGGACGGCGCTGGAGATGGTGCATTCGCTCTTCGCCGGCTGAAAGGGTAATCGTCCCGTCAGGCCGCAGCGTAGATCCTGTTTGCCCTGGTCTCGAAGGCTTCGGTGAACATGCGGAAGGCGCGGTCGAACATCGAACCCATCAACGCGCCGAGAATGCGGCTCTTGAACTCGTAATCGATGAAGAAATCGACGGTGCAGCCGCCAGTCGGCATCTCCGAGAAGTGCCAGCGATTGTCGAGATATTTGAAGGGGCCATCGATATATTTGACCTCGATGACCTGCTCGGCCCGGTTCAGAAGCACCTGTGTGGTGAAGGTCTCGCGGATCGCCTTGTAGCCGACCGTCATATCGGCGACGAGCAGGATCTTGCCGTCGCGCTCCTTGCGGCTTCGAATGGTCAGCGCTTCGCAGAGCGGCAGGAATTCCGGATAGCGCTCGACATCGGCGACGAGATCGAACATCTGTTCGGGCGTGTGCGGGACGGGACGGTGCGTTTCGAATTGCGGCATAGGCGGCAATTAAGCGGGCGCGTGGAGAAGATCAAGAAGCTCGCGCACCTCACGGCGGGATTTTAGCTGGAGAACGGGCACATCAGGACCGTGCTCGGCGATGCCGGAGATAATGCGAGGCACGAACTTGTCTTCGAAGGTCCAGATGAAGCGGACAAACTCCCAATCGATCTTCTCAATGCAACCCGCCGCCATTTCCGGCCGGGTGCGGCCGATCCATCTCACCCACCGACTGACCACGCCCCAGATGCAGAGAAGCCGCGGCATGCGCACCCAGATGACGAAATCGGTGCGCGGTAGCCGAATGTCTAAGGAGGATGGGTTCGTGCCGTCCATTATCCAACGTTCTTCGAGTATCCGGCTGGCGATGATATTTCTCTGCTCGCCCCTGTCGCGCGTCACCCAGCCGGGAAGCCAAAAGACGTCGCGGTCGAGCGAAATATAGGAAAGCCGGAAGCGTGTGGCGATCTTCAACGACAGAGTGGATTTACCGCCGCCCGAGCAGCCCATGACGAGGATGCGGCGTGCTGTACCGATATGCTGCGCAGCCAGTCTGAGATCGGCGATCTGCTGTCGCGGTGGCAGCTCTGCCCTCAGGTCCATCATGCAACTCCCTTGAGCCCATACGCGAGAACGGCGAAGCGGCGAGCTGCCTTTCGCGATCTTATGATGACAGTGGAATTGAGAAGCCGATAATCCCGAAGTGCTGCTTCGATCAAGGGGGCGGCATCCCGCTCGAAATTCCAGATATAGGCAAGCAAGCCCAGCGAGAGGTGTTCGGGACAGCCGGCAGGCAGCTCGGGACGGTTGCGCCCGAAATAGCGCAAGCCTCTCGATATTGCTCCGTACAGGCAGGCAGATCTGGGCAACCGAAGCCAAATGACGGTTTCGGCACGCGGAAGGCGCAAATGGAAGGAGCTGAGCCCGGTGCCATCCATGATCCAGCGTTCTTCCGCCACCGCCTTGGCGATCAGACTGTCGATCTCGTCGCGCTGCCTCTTTCGCCAGCCAGGTAGCCAGTAGAAGTCGCGATCCATCGAGATGTAATCAAGGCCGAGCGCTTGCGACAGCCGCTTTGCCAGCGTGCTCTTACCGCTGCCGGGACAGCCGATCACCAGGATACGGTCGGCTTCGACCAGCGTCGATTTCAATCCGGATGTGCCGTTCATCGTCGATTGCTCAAAGAAAAACCGCGGCAAAAATCGCCGCGGTTCATTCAAAAAGCAAGTACCGGATCTTACTCGGCGGCCATCAGCAGCTTCTTCTCCCGTGCCGCCCGCAATCGCGCGAAGTCGTCGCCGGCATGGTGCGAGGAGCGGGTCAGGGGGCTCGAGGCGACCATCAGGAAACCCTTGCTGTAGGCGACGGTCTCGTAGGACTTGAACTCGTCGGGCGTGACGAAGCTCATGACCTTGTGGTGCTTGCGGGTCGGCTGCAGGTACTGGCCGATCGTCAGGAAATCGACGTCGGCGGTGCGCAGATCGTCCATCAGCTGGAGGACTTCGTTTCGTTCTTCGCCGAGGCCGACCATGATGCCTGATTTGGTGAACATGGTGGGATCGAGTTCCTTCACCCGCTGCAGCAGGCGAATGGAATGGAAGTAGCGGGCGCCGGGGCGAACCGTCAGATAATTGCCGGGCACGGTCTCCATATTGTGGTTGAAGACGTCGGGCTTGGCGGCGACGACCCGTTCCAGCGCTCCAGGCTTCTTCAGGAAGTCCGGCGTCAGGATCTCGATCGTCGTCATCGGCGAGGCCGCCCGGATTGCCCAGATCACCTTTTCGAAGTGCTCGGCGCCGCCGTCTGCCAGGTCGTCACGGTCGACCGAGGTGATGACGACGTGGCTGAGGCCCATCTCCTTGACTGCCTTGGCGACATTCTCAGGCTCGGCCATGTCGAGGGCATTCGGCTTGCCGGTGGCGACATTGCAGAAGGCGCAGGCGCGGGTACAAATCTCGCCCATGATCATGAAGGTCGCGTGCTTCTTGTCCCAGCACTCGCCGATATTCGGGCAACCGGCCTCTTCGCAGACGGTGACGAGCTTGTGCTCCTTCACGATCGCACGCGTCTCGGCATAACCCTTGGAGGTCGGCGCCTTGACGCGAATCCAGTCCGGCTTGCGCATGACTTCCGTGTCCGGGCGATGCGCCTTCTCCGGATGGCGCACACGCTTGGCGTCGGGATTGATCGTGTCGAGGATGGTCACCATTGCAGTTTCAGCTTTCTACCGCCTCTATGCGGCACATCATTCGGATCTAGCGCCGCACCAGTCGCACAAGGAATATCAACAGGCAGGCGCCGAGGAAACCCGTCACGAAGTAACCGAGCCGTCCGCCGACCACCTGGACATGGAACTGCGCGAGGACGGCGCTGGCGACGACCGAGCCGACGATGCCGAGCACGATGTTCAGGAAAATCCCGTATCGCGCTTCCATCAGCTTGCCGGCGAGCCAGCCCGCAAGTCCGCCGATGATGATTGCCGAAATCCAGCCGACGCCTTCCATTCCTGCCCTCTTTTGCCCCTTAAGCGACCGCTCTTGCGATCAGAACCACGATAATGGCGCCGACCGTGGCGTGGATGATCTGCACAACCAGCGCGTTCTCGATGCCCAGCGAAATGCCGAGCGCGCTGAACAGATAACCGCCGACGAAGGCGCCGATGATGCCGCTCAGCAGGCATCTTATCAACCCGCCGCCGCCGACGACCAGACTTGCGAGGAAGCCTGCAACCAGGCCGATCAGCAGAAATACCAGCAACGCCTGCGTCTCCATAGACATGATGATTTCCTTTCGTTTTTTCCACCCCGTGATACAGGGCGGATTGGGAAATTATCAAGCATTCAATACACGGCCGTAGGCATCGAGCACCGCTTCCTTCATCGTTTCCGACACGGTGGGATGCGGGAAGATCGTGTGCATCAGCTCTTCCTCGGTTGTTTCGAGGTTCATCGCGACGACGAAGCCCTGGATGAGCTCGGTGACTTCAGCGCCAACCATATGGGCGCCGAGCAGTTCGCCGGTCTTCTTATCGAAGATCACCTTCACCATGCCCTGGTCTTCGCCAAGCGCGATCGCCTTGCCGTTTGCCGCAAAGGAGAAGCGACCGACGCGGATGTCACGGCCCAGCTCCTTGGCTTTGGCTTCGGTGAGGCCGACGGAGGCGACCTGCGGATTGCAATAGGTGCAGCCCGGGACCTTGCCCTTGTCTGTGGGATGAACGTTCGGCAAGCCGGCGATCTTTTCGACGCAGACGACGCCCTCATGCTCTGCCTTGTGCGCCAGCATCGGCGGGCCGGCGACATCGCCGATCGCATAGATGCCGGCGACATTGGTCTTGCCGTAACCGTCGACGACGACGCAGCCGCGGTCGGTCTTCACACCAAGCGCCTCGAGGCCAAGATTTTCGATGTTGCCCTGAACGCCGACGGCCGAAATCAGCCGGTCGGCAGTGATCTGCTGCACTTTGCCATCGGCCGTCTCGACATGCGCGGTGACGCTGCCGGCGCCCTTCTCGACCTTCGAAACCTTGGCGCTGGTGAAGATCTTGAGGCCACGCTTTTCAAGCTGCTTGCGGGCAATCGCGGTGATTTCGGCATCTTCGACCGGCATGATGGTCGGCATGACTTCGACGACCGTCACGTCGACGCCCATCGAGCGATAGAAGCTTGCGAATTCGATGCCGATCGCGCCCGAGCCCATGACGATCAGCGACTTCGGCAGCGCATCCGGCTTCAGCGCCTCGAAATAGGTCCAGATCAGCTTGCCGTCCGGCTCGATGCCAGGCAGCGCGCGCGGGCGGGCGCCGGTGGCGATGATGATGTGCTTGGCGGTATAGGTGCCCTCGCCCTTGACGTTCTTCGGCAGCGGGTGCTGCGGCTCGACGACGGCCTTCGACGACTTGCCGACGACGATCTCGCCGGGCTTGGAAAGCTTTCCTTCGCCCCAGATGATGTCGATCTTGTTCTTCTTCATCAGGAAGCCGACGCCCGCGTTGAGACGGGCAGAGACGGCGCGCGAGCGGCCAACGACGGCCTTGGCATCCGGCTTGACCGTGCCCTCGAGAACGAGACCGTAATCCTTGAAGTGATTTGCATGATCGAGGACTTCGGCCGAGCGCAGCAGCGCCTTTGTGGGTATGCAGCCCCAGTTCAAGCAGATGCCGCCCATATGCTCGCGCTCGACGATCGCGGTCTTGAGGCCAAGCTGGCTGGCGCGAATAGCGGCGACATAGCCGCCGGGACCCGAACCGATGATGATGACGTCGTAGGATTCAGCCATGTGTTTCCTGCCTTTGTTACGCTGCGCTGCGGGTCATGAGCACCCACGCGTGTCTCTTGCTGTTATCGAAGAGCGGCACGGCATCGGCACGCGCAGCCTCCAAGAATCCGTTTCTTCCATAAAGCGACAAAGCCGCTTCGTTATCACTTGCGGTAATGAGACTGACGGAGCGGCGATCGGCCCTTTCGATCTGATCCTCCAGCAATCTGCGTCCGATGCCGATGCCGCGCAGGTGGCGATAGACGCCGAGACTGCCGATGAACCAGCTACCCACAACCGTTTTCTGCAAGGCGAGCATCGGCTCGGTCGCCGGAACTGTCGCCTCGATCTTATCTATGCCTTCCTCCAGCGCGTGGCCGATCGCCACGCCTGCGACCTCGCCATAGGCCTCGGCGATGACGGCATCCCGCCAGCCGCCGACAGCCTCTTCCTCGCTCATCTTCAGCCGGCCCCGCTCCAGCGGCGTGTCACTCATGCCGGTCGCCACATCGGCGAACCAGAGCCAGGAGGCAAAACCGCGCGAGGCGATATCCGCCAGAATCGCCAGCTCCGAAGCATCCCGCCGTGAGGCCTGCCGGAGGGCGATGAAGGAGGTCATGGTCAGATCCCCAGCATCATCCGCACGATCGATTCCAGCCCGCGTCCGAGCGCACGCGTATTGTCCGCATCAAGGTGAATGCCATCGATCGGCGTGGTCTTGGCGACGGAGTTGCCGTCGAAGAAGCCGCAGCCGAGTTCGTCGGCAAGATCACGATAAAGCGTTGCGAGCTTGGCCGATTCCTCGATGCCGCCGGGAAAGGATGCGGCGAAGGGCACATTGCCCGTCGCGCAGATCGCCGGCGGCGCCACGATCAAGATCTCCGGCCCATCGAATTCGAAGGGCCAGGCATGATTGCGGATGAGCCGCACGAGACGGCTGATGCCCTGGCAGGCGGCAAAGGCGGACCCCGCCACGACCGGCTTCATGTCGTTGGTGCCGAGCAGAAGGATGACGAGGTCGAGCGGTGCATGCGTCTGCAGGATCGTCGGCAGGATGCGCGCACCGTTGCGGTCACAATCGGCGAGGTGGTCGTCGAAAGCGGTCGTGCGCCCATTCAGGCCTTCGGCGATGACGCGGGCCTCGCTGCCGAGCGCTGCCTGAAGCACGCTCGGCCAGCGATTCTTGTACTCATGACGGCCGATCGTCTCGGCGTCATAACCCCAGGTCAGCGAGTCACCATAGCAAAGAACGGTCTTGGTCATTTCCGCCTCCGCGCTGCTATCAGACAAGCATGCCCATCGGGTTTTCGATGTAGCCCTTGAAGGCCTGGAGCAGCTCGGCGCCGAGTGCACCATCGACGCAGCGATGGTCGGTCGACAGCGTGACCGACATCACGGTGGCGATCGCCATTTCGCCCTTCCTGACGACGACCCGCTGTTCGCCTGCGCCGACCGCGAGGATCGTCGCATGCGGCGGGTTGACGACGGCTGCGAAGTTCTTCACGCCCATCATGCCCATGTTCGAGACCGAGCTGGTGCCGCCCTGATATTCCTCAGGCTTCAGCTTGCGGTCCTTGGCCCGCTTGCCGAGATCGCGCATCTCGTTGGAGATCGTCGACAGGGTCTTTTCCTCGGCCTTGCGGATGATCGGCGTGATCAGGCCGCCGGGGATCGAGACGGCGACGCCGACATCGGCATGCTTGTGCTTGACCATGTTGCTGTCGGTCCAGGAGACATTGGCATCCGGAACGTCGCGCAGCGCCAGCGCCATGGCCTTGATGACCATGTCGTTGACCGAGAGCTTGTAGGCCGGAGCATTGTCCTTGCGCGGCGCCGCATCGTTCAGCTGGGCGCGCAGCGCCAGCAGCGCATCGAGCTCGCAATCGACGCTGACGTAGAAATGCGGGATCGTCTGCTTGGATTCGACCAGGCGCCTGGCGATCGTCTTGCGCATGCCGTCATGCGGCACGAGCTCGTAGGAGCCAGGTTGGAAGAGCTTGAGCACGGCTTCCTCAGAGGCGCCCTTCGGTGCGGCAGCGGCCGGAGCCGGCGCAGCAGCCTGCGGGGCGGCAGCGGGTGCAGGCGCAGCAGCAGCCTTGGCGCCACCGCCGGCAACAGCCGCCTCAATGTCGCTCTTGACGACGCGGCCATGCGGGCCGGAGCCTGCGACTGCCGAAAGATCGATGCCGGCTTCCTTGGCCAGACGGCGGGCGAGCGGCGACGAGAAGGTGCGGTTGCCATCAGCCGAAACCGATGCGGGTGCAGCGGCAGGTGCCGGTGCTGCAGCCGGAGCGGTTTGGGCCGGAGCCGGTGCAGCCTCGGCCTTCGGCGCAGGCGCGGCTTCAGCCTTGGGCGCCGGAGCGGCAGAACCCGCACCGTTTGCGGCAGCGGCGACATCCTCGCCATCGGCGGCGAGAACCGCAATCAGTGCATTGACCTTGACGCCTTCGGTGCCGGCGGCAACGACGAGCTTGGCGACCGTGCCTTCATCGACGGCTTCGACTTCCATCGTCGCCTTGTCGGTCTCGATCTCGGCGATCACATCGCCTGATTTGACCTTGTCGCCTTCCTTGACCAGCCATTTGGAAAGATTGCCTTCCTCCATGGTCGGAGAGAGGGCGGGCATCGTGATATTGATCGGCATCGAGCTGCCCTCCCCTTATTTGTAGCAAACAGCCTTCACCGCATCGACGACTTCGCCGACGTTCGGAAGTGCGAGCTTTTCGAGATTGGCGGCGTAGGGCATCGGAACGTCCTTGCCCGCAATCGTCAGGATCGGCGCATCGAGATAATCGAAGGCCTGCTGCATGACGCGGGTGGCGATTTCGGTGCCGACCGACGATTGCGGATAACCTTCCTCGACGGTGACCAGACGGCCGGTCTTCTTCACCGATTCGATAACGGTCGGCAGGTCCATCGGGCGAATGGTGCGAAGGTCGATCAGTTCGACGTCGATGCCGATCTTTTCGAGTTCGGCCGCCGCCTTGGTCGCATAAGTCATGCCGATGCCGAAGGAGACCACCGTGACGTCCTTGCCCGGGCGATGGATGCGGGCCTTGCCGATCGGCAGGACGAAATTGTCGAGCTTCGGCACATCGAAGTGCTGACCGTAGAGAATTTCGTTCTCGAGGAAGATCACCGGATTCGGATCGCGGATCGCAGCCTTCAGCAGGCCCTTGGCGTCGGATGCCGTGTAAGGCATGACGACCTTCAGGCCGGGGATTGCGGAGTACCAGGCAGCATAGTCCTGGCTGTGCTGGGCGCCGACGCGAGCTGCGGCACCGTTCGGGCCGCGGAAGACGATCGGAGCGCCCATCTGGCCGCCGGACATATAGAGCGTCTTGGCGGCGGAGTTGATGATGTGGTCGATCGCCTGCATGGCGAAGTTGAAGGTCATGAATTCGACGATCGGGCGAAGGCCAGCCATGGCAGCGCCGACGCCGACGCCGGCAAAGCCGTGCTCGGTGATCGGCGTATCGATGACGCGGCGGGGGCCGAATTCCTGCAGCAGGCCCTGCGTGACCTTGTAGGCGCCCTGATATTCGGCAACTTCTTCGCCCATGACGAAGACGTCTTCATTGGCGCGCATTTCCTCGGCCATGGCGTCGCGGAGCGCTTCGCGCACGGTCGTCGACACCATTTCGGTGCCGGCAGGAATTTCGGGGTCATTCGGAACGACGGCCTTCGGCTCGGCCGGAAGCGGCGCGGAGGCCGAACCGGTTTCGGTCGGCTTCTCTTCCTGGGCAACGGCAGGCGCGGCTGCTGCGGCCGGCTTGGCGGCGGAGAGATCGGCGGCGGATTCGCCATCCTGCAGCAGCACGGCGATCTTGGTGTTGACCTTGACACCTTCGGTGCCGGCATCGACGAGCAGCTTGCCGATGACACCTTCATCGACGGCTTCGACTTCCATCGTCGCCTTGTCGGTTTCGATTTCGGCGATCACGTCGCCTGAGGTGACCTTGTCACCTTCCTGCTTCAGCCATTTGGACAGCGTGCCTTCTTCCA
Organism: Rhizobium anhuiense bv. trifolii; assembly: GCF_024346605.1. Classification (NCBI taxonomy): domain Bacteria; kingdom Pseudomonadati; phylum Pseudomonadota; class Alphaproteobacteria; order Hyphomicrobiales; family Rhizobiaceae; genus Rhizobium; species Rhizobium anhuiense. The sequence goes on along the minus strand of NZ_CP098803.1, from coordinate 2,326,653 downwards.
TCGTCGGAGAGAGGGCGGGCATGAGGATATCGATAGGCATGGGTTCCCTCCCCCGATTAGAGCAGAATGTCGGTGTAGAGCTCGGATGCATCCGGCTCCGGATCGGCCTGGGCGAAGTCGGCGCTGTCGGCGACGATGTCGCGGACATCCTTGTCGATCGCCTTCAGATCGTCTTCGGAGGCCCAGCCCTTTTCGATGAGGCGCGCCTTGACCTGTTCGATCGGGTCATGCTCGGAGCGCATCTTCTGCACTTCGTCCTTGGAGCGATACTTCGCCGGATCGGACATGGAGTGACCGCGATAACGATAGGTCAGCATTTCGAGAATGATCGGGCCCTTGCCGGAGCGGCAATGTTCGAGCGCCTCGTCGGCCGCCGCCTTGACGGCGCGAACGTCCATGCCATCGACCTGAATGCCGGGGATGCCGAAGCCGGAGCCGCGCAGCGAATAGTTCGACTGCGCCGTGGCGCGGGCGGTCGAGGTGCCCATGGCGTAACGGTTGTTCTCGACGATATAGACGATCGGCAGTTTCCAGAGAGCCGCCATGTTGAAGCTCTCGTAAACCTGGCCCTGGTTGGCAGCGCCGTCGCCGAAATAGGCGATCGAGACATTGCCGTTGCCGCGGTAGCTGTTTGCGAAAGCCAGACCGGTTCCGAGCGAGACCTGGGCCCCGACGATGCCGTGACCGCCGTAGAAATGCTTCTCTTTCGAGAACATGTGCATCGAGCCGCCCTTCCCGTGGGAATAGCCGCTGCGGCGCCCGGTCAGTTCCGCCATGACGCCACGCGCTTCCATGCCGGTCGCCAGCATATGGCCGTGGTCGCGATAGGCGGTGATGACCTGGTCGCCTTCCTTCTGCGCCATCTGCATGCCGACGACGACAGCTTCCTGACCGATGTAGAGGTGGCAAAAGCCGCCGATGAAGCCCATGCCGTAAAGCTGACCGGCCTTCTCCTCGAAGCGGCGGATCAGCAGCATTTCGCGATAGGCCTTGAGCTCCTCATCGCGATCGAAGTCGGCTACCGGGCCTCCATTCGATGCTTTGGCTGCGGGTTTTGCTGCAGTTTTGCGGCTGGAAACGGTCGCGGTCTTTCGCGGCGCCATTCAACCCTCCCTATGGGTTTGTCGGTTCTTGGTGGCGCGTACCATAGGGAAGAAATATGACCACAGCAATGCCATAATTGCATGGCTCGTATTCGGCGCTAAATCGTTGATAAAACGCCTGAAATTCCAATTAACCTGTTTCCGGTTAATTGGAATAATGGTTGAATATGACGATCTCGTCCGCGCGCGACACATTGAGCTGATAGCGCGCTTTTTCGTCCAGCATGTCCTTGTCGAGCGAGCCGTCACTGAGCAGCGCGACCTGATTTTCCAGATGTTCGCGCTTCGTCTTCAAGACTGCAAGCTCTTTTTCACGCGCGACACGCTGGTGCTCGAACGCTTCCGTCGCGCGCAGGCCGTAATCGCCGTGAATGCAGTGATAACCGAAATAGGAAAGGAAGGCGACCGTCATGGCCGGAATGACGAAGCGGCCGAGCTTTCTCTTCTTATGATGCTTTGTCCACATACACGCATGCTCTTGAACGCATTACCAATTCGCTCAATCTACAGCGCAGAGATTAACCGTTCGTTGACTCTAAAAAAGAGCAACAAAAAACCCGCGCCGGAGAGGCGCGGGTCGAACCGTTGAAAATCAGATGCGATCAGCCGCGAATGATCGAGCGGCCGGCATACTGGGCCTGAGGACCGAGGCCTTCTTCGATACGGATCAGCTGGTTGTACTTGGCAAGACGGTCGGAACGCGACAGCGAGCCGGTCTTGATCTGACCGCAGTTGGTGGCGACCGCGAGATCGGCGATGGTCGAATCTTCCGTTTCGCCGGAGCGGTGAGACATGACGGCGGTATAGGCTGCCTTGTGCGCCGTGTTGACGGCGTCGAGGGTTTCGGTCAGCGAGCCGATCTGGTTGACCTTGACGAGGATCGAGTTGGCGACACCCATGCGGATGCCATCGCGAAGGCGGGCAGAGTTGGTGACGAAGAGATCGTCGCCGACGAGCTGGGTCTTCTTGCCGGTCAGGTCGGTCAGCGTCTTCCAGCCATCCCAGTCGTCCTCAGCCATGCCGTCCTCGATCGAGATGATCGGGTACTTGGCGGCGAGTTCGGCCAGATATTCGGCCATGGCGCCCGATTCGAGCGTGCGGCCTTCCCCTTCGAGAACATATTTGCCGTCCTTGAAGAATTCCGTCGAGGCGCAATCGAGGCCGAGGTAGATGTCCTCACCCGGCTTGTAGCCGGCTTTTTCGACCGACTTGACGATGAAGTCGAGGGCTTCGGAAGCGCTCTTCAGGCCCGGTGCGAAACCGCCTTCGTCGCCGACATTGGTGTTGTGGCCCTGTGCGGCAAGTTCCTTGCGGAGCGTATGGAAGACTTCCGAACCCATGCGCACGGCTTCGGCGATCGTATCGGCGCCGACCGGCAGGATCATGAATTCCTGGAAATCGATCGGGTTGTCGGCATGGGCGCCGCCGTTGATGATGTTCATCATCGGCACCGGCAGCAGGCTGGCGGAAGCGCCGCCGACATAACGGTAGAGCGGCAGGCCGGAGGCCTGGGCGGCAGCCTTGGCGACGGCGAGCGACACGCCGAGGATGGCGTTGGCGCCGAGGCGCGACTTGTTCGGCGTGCCGTCCAGCTCGATCATGATGTTGTCGATCTGGATCTGGTTTTCGGCGTCGATGCCGCCGATCGCATCGAAGATCTCGGTGTTGGCGGCATCGACCGCCTTCTGGACGCCCTTGCCGAGGTAGCGCTTGCCGCCGTCGCGCAGTTCGACCGCCTCATGCGCGCCCGTCGAGGCGCCCGAGGGAACAGCCGCGCGGCCCATGCTGCCGTCTTCGAGATAGACATCGACTTCGACGGTGGGATTGCCACGGCTATCGAGAATCTCGCGGGCGATGATATCGGTGATTGCAGTCATGGGTTCTTCCTGCTCAGTGGGTGATAAGTCGTTCGAAACCTGTCTTAATCGAAGGCGAGCAAATTACAATGCCGCAATTGCCAGCCTTCGAACCAGCGTTCCGATGTGGACGAAAGCGCGTCGCGATCTCTAACATTCGCATGGTCCGCGCTTTGCTCTTTGGTTTTGCGCGACATGCTTATAGCGCGATCATGTCAGACTGTTGAACGTCAAGCTGGGTAATCAGGCCTTGGCGACCGCATCGAAGGCAAGCAGCTTTTCGAGGAGCCGCGGCATGTCCTTGAGATAGACCATGTTCGGTCCGTCGGAAGGCGCATTGTCGGGGTCCTGATGGGTTTCGAGGAAGACGCCGGCAATGCCGGTCGCCACCGCTGCGCGCGCCAGCGTTTCAACGAATTCCCGCTGGCCGCCCGAGGAATCGCCCTGCCCGCCCGGCTGCGCCACGGAATGGGTGGCGTCGAAAACAACGGGAGCACCCATCGACGCCATGATCGGCAGCGAACGCATGTCGGAAACCAGCGTGTTGTAGCCAAACGAGGCGCCGCGCTCGCACAGCAGCACGTTCGGATTGCCGCTGGCGTTAAGCTTCTTCAGGACGTTTTTCATATCCCAGGGAGCGAGGAACTGGCCCTTCTTGACATTGACGACGCGGCCGGTATTGGCGGCGGCGATGAGAAGATCGGTCTGGCGGCAAAGGAAGGCCGGGATCTGCAGGACATCGACGGTCTTTGCCACCTCGGCGCATTGTTCGGCGGTATGAACGTCGGTCAGGACGGGAAAGCCGAATTCCTTCTTGAGGTCGGCAAAGATCTCCATGCCCTTTTCAATGCCGATGCCGCGTTCGGCCGAAAGCGAAGTGCGGTTTGCCTTGTCGAAGGAGCTCTTGTAGACGAGGCCGATGCCGAGCTTTCCGCAAAGCTCCTTCAGCGTGCCGGCCACCATGAAGGCGTGGTCGCGGCTCTCCATCTGGCAAGGGCCGGCAATCAGCGACAGGCGGCCGGTGTTGGAAAAGGTGACCTGGCCCTGGCCCTCGCCGATCTTGACTTGGGAATTCGTATCTGTGCTCATCGTGTTTCCTCGAAGGCGAAAAGCGTGCCCTGCCCGGGCGCGGGCTTCACCAGAATGCGATTGTTCTTGCGCGTATATGTCACCCCGTTAGCAGCCAAATGCGCTTCTGTCACGGCAAGATCGGCGACAGCGAAGAGAATCGCCCGGCCGCGCAGGCCGCGGTCGGCGGATGGGACAGCGACCTCGAAATAGGCCTCCAAACCCTCCGGCGTCATCAGGCTGATTTTCACATTCGACGCCGCGATCGTGACGCCGAAACCGGTTTTCTCGACTGCCGATTGCGCGCTGGCAAGACTGACGAAGGCGGCGAAGGCAGCCGCATCGGGCGCGCAAAGCACCACCTCGGCAATGCCGGTGACGCCATTGGCATGCGCCTCCAGCGCGCTGCGGTCGGCCGGCAGCGGATTGACGCGCTCGACGGTGAAGAGAAAGAGATCGGGCGCGCGCAGGTCGCCGGCAAAGGCCAGCCTGAAGCCGGCAATGCTCTCAGAACCATCCGGCATCGTCATCGGCCGGCTGAACGCCAGCATCTCGCCGGCGCTCGCTCCGTCGCCGACGAAATTCCGATGATCGATATCGGCATCCTCGCTGCCGAAGGCCACCGCCGAAAGCCCTTCCTCGCCGCAGCGGAATCGGAAGGCGCGGTTGCGGGCGGTGAAGACATTGCCTTGCCGCGCCGATGCTTCACTTTCCCTAACGCTCGCAATCCCGAGCGGCTCCAGATAGGTCTTATCGGCAAAAAAGACGCAGGCATTCTCCGTTCCGAAGGGATGACGCGCATCGGCGGCAACGGTAAAGCCCAGCTTGCCGAGCCTCTCGCGCGCCAGATCGATATTGACGACCGGCAGCACGACATGATCCAGCGGGCGTGGTTTGGCGGAATGCTCGTTCATGATATCCCCTCTCCTGACACGGCAGAGATGTGCGACAGTGCCGCCCAAGGCAAGACTTGTCGGCCAATCCGGCAAATGAAAATAAAAATCTCAACGAGTTGGCGCCAAGTTTTACGGAAATTTAGCTACTTGCGGAACACATATGGAACATATAGTGTCTGTTCTGGATTTGTTTCAATCACGAGGTCACAACGTCGATGCTCACGCGCAAACAACAGGAGCTTCTCCTCTTCATTCATGAGCGCATGAAGGAATCCGGCGTTCCGCCGTCTTTCGACGAAATGAAGGACGCCCTGGATCTCGCTTCGAAGTCCGGGATTCACCGGCTGATTACGGCGCTCGAGGAGCGTGGCTTCATTCGCCGCCTACCGAACCGGGCCCGCGCACTCGAGGTCATCAAGCTTCCGGAGGCCTATAGCCCCAGCATCCAGCCCCGGCGCGGCTTTTCGCCGAGCGTCATTGAGGGCAGCCTGGGCAAGCCCCAGCCGGTCGCCACTCCCGCTCCTGCAAAACCCGTCGCCGACAATGGCAACTCAGTCTCCGTGCCGGTCATGGGCCGCATCGCCGCCGGCGTTCCGATCTCGGCAATCCAGAACAACACCCACGACATCGTCGTTCCGGCCGATATGCTCGGCTCCGGTGAACACTACGCGCTGGAGGTCAAGGGTGATTCGATGATCGACGCCGGCATTTTCGACGGCGACACCGTGATCATCCGCAATGGCAGCACCGCAAGCCCTGGCGACATCGTCGTTGCTCTCGTCGACGACGAAGAAGCGACACTCAAACGCTTCCGCCGCAAGGGCGCCTCGATCGCGCTGGAAGCGGCCAACCCGGCTTACGAGACCCGGATCTTCGGGCCAGACCGCGTCAAGGTGCAGGGCAAACTCGTCGGCCTTATTCGCCGCTATCACTAACACCCTGGCCGGTTTCGACAAAGCTGTTGCTGCGCCAGTCATAGGCGCGATGGCGGATCCATGGCCGCCACAGATCATCGAATGCGGTTGTGACCTCCATGCCGGCCTCCGCGAAGCGCAGCTCGACGGAACCGGTCCGGCGCAACGTCTCGCCGGTGAAGAGCGTCGCGCCTGAGCGGCAGCTGTTGAAACGCAGGCGGACCGACGTTACCACGATATCGGCCGCATCGCAGGCCGGAGCGAGATAGGCGGCATTGTCGATGACGGCGACCACATGACCGTTGCCAAGCCTTGATATGCACCAGGCCTTCTTGACGCAGGAAAAGCGGTTTGCGTCACCGCCGGCTGCAGCCGCCCGCATCGCCGCCCTCGCTTCGTTCTGCTGATCGCGGGAGAGCTTGACGCGGCGGTCCTCTCCCGCTGGCGGGACAGCAGGACCATCCAGCATCTTCGGCGGGTCATGCGCCGGCAGGACCAGCGCGCGCTGCCATTGGTCGAAGATGAAATCCGGCGGGTTTTCACGGTTGGAGGCCATTGCCGCCGCCTCGACGACCGCGACGAGACTGCCATCTTCCGAAATCACCAGATCCGGCGGCCGGGGAACCGGCAGAAGCAGCAGGATGAGCGTTGCGGCTGACATGATCGACGTGCCCATATGGCGCAGCCGAGTGCGGAGCAGCGTCAGCAGCAGGAAGCCTGCCACGGCGACCGCGAAATACCAGGCGGGCAAGCGGCCGATGCCGATGTCGCCACCCCAGCCGGACACGGTCTTGGCGACGGCGATCACCAGATCGAGGCCGAATCCGACAATCTTCCAAGGCAAAACGTCCAGACCGAAAGGCATGAGCAGCATCGCCAGCAACCCGGCCGGCATGATGATGAAGGAGATGATCGGCATCGTCGCGAGGTTTGCCGGCAGGCCGTAGGCGGTCAGGCGATGAAAATGCTCGATCGAAAACAGTGCGGTGGAGAAACCGCCGATCAGCGAGGTCAGGAAGACACCGCCGAAGAACCCCGCAACCGCGACGAAAGGCCTGACGATCGGCAGCTTCAGGAAGGCATTCTCGCGGACGCGCCGATCCTTCCACAGCTGATAGCCCGACACGAGCGCCAAGGTTGCGGCAAAGGACATCTGGAAGCTCGGACCCAGGACCTCGGACGGCGAAATGGCGAGGATGACGAGCGCGGAGAGAGCGACATTGCGCAGGCTGATCGACGGCCGGTCGAAGAAGACGGCAATCAGCATGATGGCCATCATGATGAACGCGCGCTCGGCCGAGACCGCGAAGCCGGAGATCAGGAAATAGGCCGTGACGGCGATGAGCGCGCCGGCGGCGGCGATCTTCTTCGTCGGATAGGCCTGGGCGACGCCGGGAAAGAGGCTGAGCAGCATCCGGAAGCCGACGAAGAAGATGCCGGCCGACAGCGCCATGTTGAGGCCGGAGATGGCGATGATATGCGCCAGACCGGACTGGCGCAGCGCCTCCGTGGTCGCATTCGAGATGGCGCGCCGTTCGTCCGTCACCAGAGCAGCGGCAAAAGCGCCGGTGTCGCCGGGCAGAATCGATCGGATGCGGTCGCCGATGCCGCTGCGCAGCCGGTAAAGCCATTCGAGCAGGGCTTCCGCCGTCGATCTGGCAGCCTGCGGGCCCGCCTGCAAATCGACTTTCGTCGGCGCGCCGTAGAAGAAACCATTGGCGCCGATGCCATCGAAATAGGCCCCGAAAGAGAAGTCGTTGAGCTCTGGAAGTGCTGGGCCTGACGGCGGTGTCAGCCGAGCCCTGCCGGTGATGATGTCACCGATCTCGAAAGGCGCGTCGGCGCCGCGGGCGATCGCGGTTATCCGTTCCGGCGGCCGCTTCACCTGCGGCGCCTCGGTGCCGGTGACGGCCAGAATGTAGCGCCACCGGCCGCGACCATCGCCTTCGCGCCGTTCGACACGGCCGGTCACCGTCGTCGTCACGGCGGAGTCGAGGATCACGGTCGAAGCCCGCCAGCTTTCGAACTCCGCCGAGACCATGCCACCGGCCACAAGTGCAAGCGCCAGCAGGACGGTCCGCAATGCCGCCCGCATACGGCTGGCGATCAGAACCGCGGTCGTCAGCACCAACAGGCAGAGCAGCGGTGCAATGACCGGAAAATCCGATGCTCCAAGAAACCAGAAGGCTGATCCGGCGCCGAGGAAGACCGGCGAGAATAGCAGCAGGCGGCCATGATCCGCCTCCTCGCCCAGCATGCGCCTGCCGGCACGCAGCGATTGCGAGGCCAAAGCCGGCAGGCGATGGCGCAACGGTGTCGCCGACTGCGTCCTTGCCGGCCGCGACACCACGGCAGGGGGAGAAAAACCGGAGGTATCGGCAAGGCCGGCGCCTGCTTCCGGCCGCAATTCGACTGTCGTCAATTCCTGCATCCGCCGCCCAAGCTCACCCGCCAAGGCGGCCAGAATGCAACCTCCCATCAAATCCGGCAAGAATAATCGATTGAAATATGAGGGAAAATCGCGAGTGCCAAAAGACCAGTCGAATCATCAGCTTCCGATATGCACGCGGCTCATCGCTGCAGTGCCTAAAAGGTGATACCGCAATGCACAAAATGCCGTCACGGTAACTTGGCATTAGCTTCGCGATCATATAGCTATCGGTGAGGACGCTTAACCCCTATGGCGCTTTTAAGGCGCCACCGCCATTTCGGAGGATCAGCATGACGGATCAAAGCGCTACAATAAAAATCGGTGACAAATCTGTCGACCTTGCCGTCAAAAGCGGCACGATCGGCCCGAGCGTCATCGATATCGGTGCCCTCTACAAGAACACGGCTTCCTTCACGTACGATCCGGGTTTTACCTCGACCGCATCCTGTGAATCGAAAATCACCTACATCGACGGCGACGAAGGTGTTCTGCTGCATCGCGGCTATCCGATCGAGCAGCTCGCCGAGCATGGCGACTTCCTGGAAGTCTGCTACCTGCTTCTCTACGGCGAACTGCCGACCACCGCGCAGAAGAAGGATTTCGATTATCGCGTCACGCACCACACCATGGTGCATGAGCAGATGAGCCGCTTCTTCACCGGCTTCCGCCGCGATGCACATCCGATGGCCGTCATGTGCGGCTGCGTCGGCGCGCTGTCGGCCTTCTATCACGACTCCACGGACATCACCGATCCGCACCAGCGCATGGTCGCCAGCCTGCGCATGATCGCCAAGATGCCGACGCTCGCCGCCATGGCCTACAAATACCATATCGGCCAGCCCTTCGTTTATCCGAAGAACGACCTCGACTATGCGTCGAACTTCCTGCGCATGTGCTTTGCCGTGCCTTGCGAGGAATATGTGGTCAATCCGGTGCTTGCCCGCGCCATGGACCGCATCTTCATCCTGCATGCCGATCACGAGCAGAACGCCTCGACCTCGACCGTCCGTCTCGCCGGTTCGTCGGGCGCCAACCCGTTCGCCTGCATCGCGGCCGGCATCGCCTGCCTCTGGGGGCCTGCACATGGCGGCGCCAACGAAGCAGCGCTGAACATGCTGAACGAAATCGGCACAGTCGACCACATCCCGGAATATATCGCCCGCGCCAAGGACAAGAACGACCCGTTCCGCCTGATGGGCTTCGGCCACCGCGTCTACAAGAACTATGATCCGCGCGCCAAGATCATGCAGAAGACGACGCATGAAGTGCTGGGCGAACTCGGCATCAAGGACGATCCGTTGCTCGAAGTGGCGATGGAGCTGGAGCGCATCGCGCTCACCGACGAATATTTCATCGAGAAGAAGCTCTATCCGAATATCGACTTCTATTCCGGCATCACGCTGAAGGCGCTCGGCTTCCCCACGACCATGTTCACCGTGCTCTTCGCGCTCGCCCGCACCGTCGGCTGGATCGCGCAGTGGAACGAGATGATCGAGGATCCGGAACAGCGCATCGGCCGTCCGCGCCAGCTCTATGTCGGCGAACCCAAGCGCGACTATATCCCGGTTTCGAAGCGCTGATCGCTTCAAAGCCTAAAAGAAAACCCGGTCAGAAACGGCCGGGTTTTTTCTTTTTCAGGACATCGAGAAGGATCTCGGCGGCATGCTCGCCAGGCGGCTTTTCGGTCTGCATGCGCTGCCAGATAAGGTCATAGCCTTCCTTCATCGCCTTCAGCTGGTAGGTATCGGCCGACAGCCTTTCCATCCAGCGGGCGAGACTGGCGCCGCGAACGATATCGTTGAGATATTCCGGCACGACCGCGTAATCGGCGATCAGGTTTGGCAGCGCGCCTGTCCAGGTCTTGATGGTTGATGTCAGCAACCGCATGATCCAGTCGACCTTGTAGGCGGAGACGACGGGCACATCGGCAAGCGCCAGCTCAAGAATGACAGTTCCGGATGCCGCCATGGCTGCATCGGTTTCGGCGAAGGCTTTCCATTTCGCTTCCGCACCGACGACGATCTCCGGTTTTACCGCCCACCCCGCCGTCATTTCGCGGACAAGCGCCTCCTTGTGCGTCACCGTCGGCAGAATGAAGCGCATCGGCCCATTGCGGGCAACAAGCTCCTTCGCTGCGGCCTCGAAATAAGGCACGAGATTCTTGATCTCGGATGAACGCGAACCGGGAAGAAGAAGGATCGGGCCGTTGCCGGGCTGCCTGCCGGCGCGCAGCCGCCGCGCTTCGAGCAATGCCGGATCGGCAATCAGGCGATGGCCGACATAAGTCGTCTCCGGGCCGCCAAGCGTGCGCATCACTTCCGGCTCGAAGGGCAGAACGGCGAGCACATGATCGACATAGGCGAGCATGCGCGTGGCGCGATATTCCTTCCAGGCCCAGACGCTCGGACAGACATAATTGACAACAGGCAGATCGGGCAGCGCGGTGCGGACGCGCTTTGCAACGCGATGGGTGAAATCCGGGCTGTCGATGATGAGAAGAATGTCCGGCCTTGCGGCGATGATTTCAGCCGTCGTCCGGCGGATCAAGGTATAGAGCTTTGGCAGCCGGCTCAGCACCTGGGTGATGCCCATGATCGACAACTCGGAGAAATCGAACAGCGATCTCAGGCCTTCTGCTTGCAGCGCCTCGCCGCCGACGCCGACCAGTTCCACCGGTCCGCTATGAATCCGTTTCAGGGCGGCGATGAGATCGGCGCCGAGCAGATCCCCCGACACCTCACCGGCAATGACGGCGATCTTCAGCGGCGCCCCGTTCATACAAGCCCCCATGCCGGCAGGCCGCGATCGATGCCGCAGACGAAAAGCCCGGCCTCGTCGGCGGCCTTGATGACGGCGGCGCGATCGAGCACCAGTGAACGGCCGGCCTCAACGGCGACACCGGCAAGGCCGGCTTTCCTCGCGTTCAGCACCGTGGATACGCCGATCGCCGGCAGATCGGCGCGGATATCCTGCTGCGGCTTGCAGAGCTTGACGAGTGCGCCGCGGCGGCGTGGCGAGATGCGTCCGGCGGCTCTGAGACCCGTCACGCGGTCCAGCATCTCATCCGTGCCTTCAAGACCCTCCAGCGCGACGACACGCCCGCCGATGCTGACGGCGCCCTGCCCGACATCGAGCCGGCCGAGCATTTCGGCGGCTTCCCCAGCACGGCTGATATCACGCCGGTCGTCCTCGCCGGGCGCCACAGCACCAAGCGGGCCGACGGAGGCAAGCAGGTCGGGGGCGATTTCATGGGCGCCAACGACGCGGCGGCCGTTTCCCTCTATCAGGCGGATCACCATCTGCAGAACCGTATCGTCGCCGCCGGACAGCAAGGTGCGGATGGCGGCCGGCACTTTCATCAGGATGCGCAGCGTCGGGCGCACCTCGCGCCATTCCGGGCGGCGGCGCACACTGCCCGACATCACGACACGGCCAATGCCATACCGGTTGAGCAACCCATCGAGGGCGGCGAAATCGCCGATGCCGATGACAGCGTGGTCATAGCCTTCCCAACGCCGGTCGCTTTCGTCCTTCAGCGCGACGATGACCGGATTTTCGCCGGCGGCGCGCGCGGCTTCGGCGACATAGGAAGGCAGAAGACCGCCGCCGGCGATAATCGCCAGCCGGCCCGCAGCGGTTTCGCCGGAAAATGTCACGGGCTAGCCCTTCTGCCCCCGGGTCGGCGAGGACAAGGCGCGGTCGCTATCGGCGGCGATGAAGTCGAGAATGTGGACCACCTGCTCGCAATCGGCATATTCGTCGCGGATGGCGGCGGCGTTTTCGCGGACGGAGCCCGTTCCTTCAAAGATCGCCTTGTAGGCGCGACGCACCCGGTGAATGACGGCGCGGTCGATGCCGGCGCGCGTCATGCCGACGACGTTGAGGCCGCTCAGCAGCCCGGGATTGCCGTTCAGCATGCCGTAGGGAATGACGTCGTAACTGACCGCCGAGAGCCCGCCGACGAAGGCCTGACGGCCGACACGGGTGAACTGGTGAACGGCAGAACCGCCGCCCAGAATGACACGATCCTCGATGACGACGTGGCCGGCGAGCATGACGTTGTTCGACATGATCACGTGATTGCCGACGCGGCAGTCATGCGCAACGTGGGAATTGGCGAGGAAGAGGTTGTTGTCGCCGACGATCGTCTGGCCACCGAAGTCGGAGGTGCCGGTATTCATCGTCACGCCTTCGCGGATCGTGCAGTTGGCGCCGACCGTCAGCGTCGTCTCCTCACCGCCGTGATGCACGCTCTGCGGATCGCCGCCGATGACGGCCATCGGGAAGATGCGCGTGCCCTTGCCGATCACGGTGCGGCCGGTAACGACCGCATGCGACAAAAGCTCGACATTCGCATGCAGGACGACGTGCGACCCGACATGGCAGAAGGGACCGATCTTGACGCCCTCACCGATAACGGCACCGTCTTCGACGGCGGCCATCGGATGAATAAGGGCGCTTTCGGCGATATTGCTCATGCCTGATCCTTACGAACGATCATCGCGCCGATATCGGCCTCGGCGACAAGCGCGCCGTCAACCTTGGCGTCGCAATGGAATTTCCAGATATTGCCGCGCTGCTTGTGTTTCTTGACATGGAATTCAACGCGATCGCCGGGCACGACGGGCTTGCGGAAGCGCGCATTCTCGATGGTCATGAAATAGACGAGGTTGCCCGGCTGGCCTTCCTTCTTGGCACAGATCGCGCCCGCAGTCTGAGCCATGCCTTCGATCAGGAGAACGCCCGGCATGATCGGAGCTTCCGGAAAATGGCCGGTGAAATGCGGTTCGTTCGCCGTGACGTTCTTGATGCCGATCGCGCTGTTGTCGCCGTCGATCTCGATGATCTTGTCGACCAAGAGGAAGGGGTAACGATGCGGCAGCAGCTTCATGATCTCGATGATGTCAGCCGAAGAAAGCGTTGTCGTGGCTTCCTCAGTCATTTTGCTTGCCTCCAGGTTTACTCTCGCGCTGCTTGGTCTTGGACATCAGCTGCGCAGCCTCTCTCAGATAGTCTTTTAGCGGGCGCGCGGGTACGCCGCCATATTGCCCGCCGGCGGCAAGGTCGGTCATGATACCGCTTTTGGCGGCGATCTGCACGCCGTCGCCGATCGTCACATGCCCCTTGATGCCGACCTGGCCGCCGATCTGCACGCCATTGCCGATCTTTGTGCTGCCGGCGATGCCGACCTGGGCGACGACGGCACAGTGGCGGCCGATCTGAACGTTGTGGCCGATCTGAACCTGGTTGTCGATTTTGGTGCCTTCGCCGATCACCGTATCGTCCATGGCGCCGCGATCGATCGTGGTGTTGGCGCCGATCTCGACATTGTCCTGGATGATCACCCGGCCGATCTGGACGATCTTGATCATACCGCGCGGGCCCGGGGCATAGCCGAAACCATCCTGGCCGATGCGGGCGCCGTTGTGAATGATGACGCCATTGCCGATCAGCGCGCAGAGAATGCTCGCGCCGGCCGCAATCGAACAATCCCGGCCGATCTTGACGCCCGGGCCGATGATGCTGTGCGCACCGATGCGCGTCCCCTCGCCGATCTCGGCATGCGCACCGATGACGGCCATCGGCTCGACGATCACACCTTTTTCGAGCTTGGCGCTCGGATCGATCACAGCACTTGGCGCGATCTCGCTTTCACTGGAAAAGACGACCGGGCGCAAGGCCGCGGGATAAAACAGACCGCCCGCCATCGCAAAGGCTGCGTGCGGATTGGACGACAGAATGACCGGAATGTGCTCGGGGATGAGATCGACGAGCGCCTTGTCGCAGATCACCGCAGAGGCTTCGCATGTCGCCAGCTCATCGCGGCTGCGGCGCGACAGGATATAGCAGACATCGCCTGCCCGGGCCCGGTTGAGGGGAGCCACGGATCTGACGATGACATCGGCATGATCGGGATTGGCGAGTTCTGCCCCAAGAAACTCTGCCAGCTCAGCGAGCTTCAGACCTTCATGGGGCAGAAAAAAAACGTTTTGCTCCATCGGCAATGCTCCAGAACGGAATTGAGTCTTACAGTTCCGGACTGCCGATATCAGAATTGGTTGTTGATGCCAAACTTGAAGTTCTGCGTCTTGTCGAAGTCTTCCTTGAGGACCGGGATTGCGTAATCCAGACGCAATGCACCGAAGGGAGACTGCCAGACAACACCGACACCGACGGAAGCGCGCAGCGAAGCACTGGTGCCCTCCGCTTGATCGGAGCCGAGAAGCTCGACATCATTGCCAAACAGCGTGCCGGCATCGGCAAAGACGGCGCCGCGCAGGTTGAAGTCACGCGGGAAGCCAGGCATCGGGAAGGTCGCTTCCGCCGACGCCGTGAAATAGGTCGTGCCACCGAGCGGGTCATCATTATCCCCGCTGATGCGTGGGCCGATCCCCTTGTTCTCGAAGCCACGAATATCGCCGTTGGTCAGGGTGAACTGATCGAAGACATTCAGGTGGTCGCCGAGGGGGACGACATAACCCGCCGAAGCCGAGACCGAGCCGATGATGTCGGCATCGTCGGCGAGCAGATGGTAGTAACGGGCCTTGCCGTAGATCTTGTAGAACTGCGAGTCGCCGCCGAGGCCGGCAAGTTCCTGCGTCGCCGTCGCATAGATGCCTTCACGCGGCAGGACGGTGTCATCAAGCGTGTTGTAGGTCAGCGTCTGCGAGACGGAAGAGCGCGTCCACGGGCTCTCATCGACCAGATTGGCATAGGTCGCCGAAAGATCGGAGGTATCGCCGTCATACTTCATCTGCTTGTAGTTATAGCGGAAGGTCGTCGCCAGATCTTCGGTGATCGGTGCGGTCACACGCAGAACGACGCTGGTTTCCTCGTAGTCATAGTCGTCGTTGCTCGACGTTTCGCTGCGGTTGACGTCGAAGCCTGCCGCCAGGCGATAGCCGAGGAAATAGGGTTCGGTGAAGCTGACGCCGTAGGCGCGCGAGCCTTCCTGACCGCCGCCGGCCGAAATGCGGATATACTGGCCGCGGCCGAGGAAGTTCTTTTCCTCGATCGATGCTTCGAGCAGCAGACCGTCGCCGCCCGCGGCATAACCCGCGCCGACACCGAACGAACCAGTCGACTGATCCTGCACGTCGACGACCACCACGACACGGTCGGGCGAGCTGCCCGGCTGGGTGGAGATATTGACGGAAGAGAAGTAACCCAGCGCTTCGAGGCGACGCTTGGCCTTGGTGATCATCTGCTGATTGAAGGCGTCGCCTTCGCTCATGTCGAATTCGCGGCGGATCACGTAGTCGCGCGTGCGGCTGTTGCCGCGGATCTCGATACGCTCGACATAGGCGCGTTCGCCTTGGTCGACCAGATATTCGACGCCGATCGTATTGTTGTTGAGGTCGCGGTTGCCGCGCGGCGTGACGCGCGCAAAAGGATAACCGGCAGACGCCACCTGATCGGAGATCGCCTCGATCGACTTCTGCACGTCCTTGGCGCTGTAGACACGACCTTCATGGGTGCGCACGAGCGGCAGCAACTGATCGGAACCGACGCCTTCGACGGTCGACTGGACGGTCACCGGTCCGAAATCGTAGCGCTGGCCTTCCTCGATGTTGAAGGTGAGCGTGTATTTGTTGGTCGCGTCGTCGAAGGTGGCATCGGAAGAGACGATGCGCATGTCGGCGTAGCCGCGATTGTAATAGAACTGGCGCAGCGCTTCTTCGTCGGCGTGGAGCTTGTCTTCGTTATAGACGTCCTTGCGGGTCAGGAACGAAAGGAAGTTCGAACGCTTGGTATTGATGACGGCAGCCAGGCGGCCGGCACTGTAGGCATTGTTGCCGACGAAGTTGATCGAATCGATCTTGGTGCGATCACCTTCGTTGATGACGAAGGCAAGGTTGACGCGGCCTTCGCCGAGCGGCACCACCTGCGTCGTCACTTCGACCTCGCTGCGGCCGGTGGCAGCGTAGGCATCCTTGATCGACTGAATGTCGGACTGGATCTGGGTGTCGCTGTAGGGACCGGCGGCATGGGTCTGGACGATGGTCGCGAGCTTGTCGTCCTTGATCTTGCGGTTGCCGTTGAAGACGACCTGATTGACGAGCTGAGCTTCCTGAACGTTGACGACGAGCGTGCTTCCCGAGACCGAGATCTTCACGTCGGAGAAGTACCCCGTACCGTAAAGCTGCTTGACCGAAGCATCGATATCGCTGTTGGAAAAACTCTTCCCGGGAGAGATGGTGAGGTTCGACCGGACGGCTTCCGCGCCGACGCGGCTTGCGCCGCGCACATCGATACGCTGGATGACGGCGGCCTCAGCAGCCGTAGCGGAAACGAACGTCAAAGCACCTGCGCCCGAAGCAACAACACTAGCAGACAGCGCAACCGCCGATACTGCGTTCAAAAACTTTGAACCAGCCTTCATTTCACCTATTACCTTTGTTTCCCTCGTCCCCGGCTCCGGGAGAACCCGATTCCGGTCACGTGTGTCGTTTTACCCGCTTTTGACATACAAGCAAGCGAGGTCGTTAATTTCTGTTTACTTCATTTGCAAGCGTGACCCATTCGCCACTACAGCCTTGAAACATCGTAAATAAACAGTAATTCCCTCGCCTTGCTCGTTTACCCTCTGATCGAGCCGATGTCGTTCCAGGTCGTGAAAACCATTAATGTCAATATCATTGCCAAGCCGATGCGAAATGCAATTTCCTGAGCCGTGGAGCCCAGCGGCTTCCCCCTCACCGCTTCCACCGCATAGAACATCAGGTGGCCGCCATCAAGTACCGGAACCGGCATCAGGTTAAGCAATCCTATCGAAACCGAAAGCATTGCCGCAAGCTGCAGCACCGCGCCTATGCCAAGCGTAGCCATCTGGCCCGAAGCTTGCGCCACGCGGATCGGCCCACCCAGTTGGTCGGCCCGCATCGTTCCGGCGAAGATGTTGCCGATATATTTGAAAGTGCCGGTGACGATGTCGCGAGTCTGGATCACGCCCTCCTGCAGCGCCTCGAGAGGCGTATAGGTCTTCAGGCGGAAGTTGCCAGCCTGCTGATTGGTGACGATGCCGATCTGGCCCAGCTCGATCTTGTTGCCGAACTGGTCGGTCTGGTCGGTGCGTTGCGGCACCATCGGCAGATCGAGCTTCTCGCCGCCACGCTCGATCGTCACGACGATCTTCTGGCTCGGGCGGATGCTGACATAGCGGCGCACGTCGTCGAAGGTCTCGACCTTGTTGCCGTCGATGGCGACCAGCAGGTCGCCGGGAAGGATGCCGGCGGCAGCAGCGGCGCCATCCGGCTTGACCTCGGCAACGACAGGATCGGCGATCATGCGGCCATAGACAGAAAAAAGAACGGTGAAGATGGCGATCGCCAGCAGAAAATTGGCGATCGGGCCGGCTGCGACGGTGGCAGCGCGCTTCCACAGCTTGGCGCCGGCAAAGGAGCGCGCCCTGTCTTCCTCGGACATGGCGGCGAGTTTGTCGGCGTCTGGCTTGCTCGAGGCGTCTTCGTCGCCGAAGAACCGGACATAACCGCCCAGCGGGATCACCGAAATCTTCCAGCGTGTTCCGTGGCGGTCGGTGAAGCCGAAGATCTCCGGACCGAAGCCGACGGAAAAGGCAAGGATGCGAATGCCGCTCCAGCGCCCGACGAGATAGTGGCCCATCTCATGCACGAAGACGAGCAGCGAGAGCACGAGGATGAAGGTGACGATATTCCCCATCAAGAATCCGTATATGCCGGTCACCGTTTCCATGAGTCCCTTCCGTCAAGCTGCCGCGTCATCAGAGGCCGAACAATGCCGCGCCGAGCGAGGTCATCTCAGCCCCCTTTATCAGGGAAAAAAGCCCAGCTAGCAAGAACGCCGAAAAACAGGCAAAAATCAGTCCGTCGACACGGTCCATGACGCCGCCATGGCCCGGAATGAGATGGCTTGAATCCTTGACGCCGAATTTCCGTTTGATGAAAGATTCGAAAAGATCGCCCGACTGGCTGCAAACCGACAGAACCAGCGCTACGCCGGCGGCGATGATTTCAGCGCCCGGAAGGAGAAAATGGACGAGAACGACGCCGGCAGCGACGGCTGAAACGGCGCCGCCGATTGCGCCCGACCACGTCTTTCCAGGCGAGATCGAAGGGGCAAGCTTCGGTCCGCCGAGCGCCCTGCCGACGAAATAGGCGAGGATATCGGTTGCCCAGACGACGGCAAAGACGAAGAGCATGGCATAAAGGCCAGGCCGGTCATCGCTTCTGATCGCGGCGAGCGCCAGGCCGGTGGCGCCGGCATAAAACAGGCCAGCCGGAAACCAGCGGCTCGTGCCGTGCAGGATGATCAGGGCGATGCCGACGGCGGTGACGCCGGCCAGCATCCCGGCGGCGAATTCGAAATTGCCGACAAGCACGAGAAAGGCGACTGCCGCCTCGCCGATCCAGCCGACGGCATTGGCGACCCAATCACGCGCGATGCCTGTTATTTTCGACCATTCATAATAGATCAGCAGGCCGATCGCGGCCGCCAGGATACGAAAGGCAAGACCGCCATACCAGGTGGCGGCAAGAACGATGACCGCAAGAATCAGTCCTGAAACGATGCGGAGCTTCAATTCCCTCTGCATCAGGTGCCGACCGCGGCTGCCTGCGACGACAGGCCGCCGAAGCGCCGGTCACGAGAGGCGAATTTCTCGAGCGCCTGGCGGAAGATCTCGGGGCTGAAATCCGGCCAGTATTCCGGAAGGAAGATGAATTCCGAATAGGCGGCCTGCCAGAGCAGGAAGTTGGAAAGCCGCTCCTCGCCGCTGGTGCGGATGATGAGATCCGGATCGGGGATGCCTGCCGTGTCGAGACGGGCGTTGATGAGCGCGGGGGTGATGTCCTGCGCCCTCAGGCAGCCGGCCTCGACATCCCGGGCCAAACTCACCACGGCGCGGGCGATCTCGTCGCGCGAGCCATAGTTGAAAGCGATGACCAGCGTCAGCGCCGTGTTGTCCTTGGTCGTTTCCTCCGCCTCGAGCAGCAGACCGAGAATGTCGCTGCGCAGGCTGTGGCGGTCGCCGATCACCTTGATGCGCACATTCTGGCGATGAAGCTCGGCGAGGTCGCGCCGAATGAAAGCCTTGAGCAGGCCGAGCAGATCGGAAACCTCGGCCTCGGGCCGGCGCCAGTTCTCCGAGGAGAAGGCAAAGAGGGTCAGATATTTTATGCCGACGGCACCGGCGGCGCGCACTGTCTCGCGGACCGCCTCGACGCCCTTGCGATGGCCCATCGTGCGCGGCAGGCCACGCTGCTTGGCCCAACGGCCATTGCCGTCCATGATGATGGCAACATGCTCAGGCACGGTCACAAATACAGATTCCGACATTTCCCGTCCGGTCTTTCCAGGCAAAGGCACAGATCCACTAGACCTGCATGATT
Source organism: Rhizobium anhuiense bv. trifolii (assembly GCF_024346605.1). Lineage (NCBI taxonomy): Bacteria > Pseudomonadati > Pseudomonadota > Alphaproteobacteria > Hyphomicrobiales > Rhizobiaceae > Rhizobium > Rhizobium anhuiense. The sequence continues at coordinate 2,307,016 of NZ_CP098803.1, read as the reverse complement.
TCCTTTTCCTTCTCGCCAAGCAAGCGGTCGATTTCGGAAATCGTCTCGTCCGTCATCTTCTGTACACGTTCCGACTGCGCCCTGCTCTCGTCCTGGCCGATTACACCATCCTTTTCGGCCTTCTTGAGGCCGTCCATGCCGTCGCGGCGGACGTGGCGAATCGCGACCTTGCTCTTTTCAGCATAGTCGTGAGCCACCTTGACGAGCGACTTGCGGCGCTCCTCGTTCAGCTCCGGCAGCGGAATGCGCAGGTTCTGGCCGTCGACGATCGGGTTGAGACCGAGATTGGATTCGCGGATACCGCGCTCGACGGCGCTGACCATCGACTTGTCCCAGACGGAAACCGACAGCATGCGCGGCTCAGGCACGGTGATGTTGGCGACCTGGTTCAGCGGCATGCGCGAACCGTAGGCCTCGATCGTTACCGGATCGAGGATGTTGGCCGAAGCCCGGCCGGTGCGCAGCGATGCGATGTCGCTCTTGAATGCGGAAACCGCGCCATCCATGCGGCGCTTCAGTTCCTTGATGTCGATACCTTCACTCATGTCGATGCTCCCGTATAAAGCGCGTCGCGATCTTTCAGATTCGCTTGCCGCGCTTTAGGTCTTTGGTTTGCGCATGCCGTCATCGCAAAACCGCTGCACACTTTTGCGCGACATGCTCTAGAGCATGATGCCGAAAAGCGTCAGCGGCTTTCGGACGACATCATGCTCTAACTATTTAATGTAGAACATGATTCAGATTTCAGGCCAACCGGCCTAAAATCATCATGTTCTATCCAGGGCTGCGCCTGATAAAGCGGCGCAGCTTATATCAGTTGTCGGAGACGATGGTCTTGAGGCCACCGCCCGTCAAGATTTCAGCAAAACCGCCCTTCTCGTGGATCGAGAAGACGATAATCGGAATGGAATTCTCCCTGGCGAGCGCGACGGCGGCAACGTCCATCACCGCTAGTCCCCTATCCAGCACTTCCTGGTGCGTCAGGCGGTCGAGGCGGGTCGCATCGGGATATTTCTTCGGGTCGGCGGTGTAGATCCCGTCCACCTGCGTGCCCTTGAAGATCGCTTGTGCGCCCATTTCGGCGGCGCGGAGAGCTGCGGCAGAATCGGTGGTGAAGAAGGGATTGCCGGTGCCGCCGGCAAAGATCACCACGCGTCCCATCGACAGATGATAAAGGGTTGCACGCTGCGAAAAGCTCTCGCAGATCTCCGGCATGGAGATGGCGGAAAGCACCACCGTATCGATGTTCAGCTTGCGCAGCGAGGTCGCCAGCGCCAGAGCATTGATGATGGTGCCGAGCATGCCCATATGGTCGCCGGTGACCCGGTCGCCGCCCTTGGACGCTACCGCGACCCCGCGGAAAATGTTGCCGCCACCGACGACGACGCCGACTTCCACGCCCATATGCCTTGCCTCGGCGATGTCAGATGCAATGCGGTCCGCCACCGCGACATCGATCCCGAAACCCTGGCCACCCATGAGCGCTTCGCCGGAGGCCTTGAGTAGAACGCGTTTATAGACAGGCTCTAAAGACATCTTGGCTCCTCGTAAATTGCCGTGAATGCCCGATACACGAAGGGCATCGCGTTGTCACGCGATGCCCTAGTGTTTTCCCAATTATGGCTGGAAGATCAACCCTTGACGGCAGCCGCAACTTCGGCTGCGAAATCGGTCTCTTCCTTTTCGACGCCTTCGCCGAGCAGAAGACGGGCCATGCCGGCGACTTCGATCGGTGCGCCAACGGCCTTTTCAGCTTCCTTGATGGCGGCTGCGACGGTCAGATCCGGATTGATGACGAAAGCCTGCGAGAGAAGGGCGACTTCCTCGAAGAACTTGCGCATACGGCCTTCGACCATCTTCTCGATGATGTTGTCAGGCTTGCCGGAAGCGCGCGACTGCTCGATGAAGACGTTGCGCTCGCGCTCGGCGACGGCGGCATCGACTTCTTCCGGGCGGATCGCCAGCGGCGCGGTCGCAGCGATGTGCATGGCGACCTGGCGGCCGATTGCGTTCAGGGCTTCCTTGTCGCCGGTCGACTTCAGCGCCACGAGAACGCCAAGCTTGCCGAGGCCGTCGGAAACAGCATTGTGGATATAGGTGGCGACGACGCCGTCCTCGACGGAGAGAGCGGTCGAACGGCGCAGGTTCATGTTCTCGCCGATCGTTGCGATCGCATCCTTGATCGTGTCGGAAACGGACTTGCCCGATGCCGGGTAGGTCGCAGCCGCAACGGCTTCGACGGTACCGTCCGTGGAGACGGCGACCTTGGCGATGCCGCGGACGAGATCCTGGAAGGCGTCGTTACGGGCGACGAAGTCGGTTTCGGAATTAACTTCGACGACGACGGCCTTGGTGCCCTGGCTCGAAACGCCGATGAGGCCTTCAGCGGCGGTGCGGCCGGACTTCTTGTCGGCCTTGGCGATGCCCTTGGCGCGCAGCCAGTCGATCGCCGCTTCCATGTCGCCACCGGTTTCAGCAAGAGCCTTCTTGCAGTCCATCATGCCTGCGCCGGTCTTTTCGCGCAGTTCCTTCACCATTGCAGCCGTAATCTCGCTCATTAGCTTCCTCTTGTCGGTTCATACGGTGGGCCGCAGAGCGCGGCTCGGCACCGGATTGAGGCACGAAATGTACCTGTATGTATGACAGCGTGATGAAGACGCGCCATACCGAAACTTAGTCTGGCGAAGAGCCTGACGCCCTCGCCCTGAAACAGGCAAGGCCGCCGAACTTCGATGAGTCGCGAGCGGCCTTTCCCAGTCTCTGTAAGCTTTGGCGGAGCTTTCGATCCGCCCGCCTTCATCAGCCTTCGGCTGCTTCCTCGAGAGCCGGCTCGACCGGAACCTCGGAGGATGCGCCGAGATCGCGGCCGGAAGAGCTCTGCTGACGCGCAATACCGTCGATGGCGGCGCGGGAGATCAGCTCGCAGTAAAGAGCGATGGCGCGCGATGCGTCGTCGTTACCCGGGATCGGATAGTCGATCAGGTCCGGATCGCAGTTCGAGTCGATAATGGCGACAACCGGGATGCCGAGGCGCTTGGCTTCGTCGATCGCGATCTTTTCCTTGTTGGTGTCGATGATGAACATCAGGTCGGGGGTGCCGCCCATATCGCGGATACCGCCGAGAGCCTTGTCGAGCTTTTCACGCTCGCGCTCGAGGTTCAGGCGTTCCTTCTTGGTGAAGCCCTGGGCTTCGCCGTTCAGGATCTCGTCGAGCTTGCGCAGGCGCTGGATCGAGTTGGAGATCGTCTTCCAGTTCGTCATCATGCCGCCGAGCCAGCGCGAGTTGACGTAATACTGGGCCGAACGCTTGGCGCTGTCGGCGATGATCTCAGACGCCTGGCGCTTGGTGCCGACGAAGAGAACGCGGCCGCCGCGGGCAACGGTGTCGCTGACGACCTGAAGGGCGCGCGACAGCATCGGAACGGTCTGGGCCAGATCGATGATGTGAATGTTGTTGCGATCGCCGAAGATGTACGGTTTCATCTTCGGGTTCCAGCGATGCGTCTGGTGGCCGAAGTGGACGCCTGCCTCGAGAAGCTGGCGCATAGAAAAATCAGGCAATGCCATGCCTTGTTACTCCTTTTCCGGTTGAACCTCCGCAAGGCGAACAGCACCCTCTTCGAGGATGCCACCGGGCGGAACAGCCCGGATTTCTCCCGGACGATCCCATGCCTTACGTGTGGAATGCCGGTGCCCATACATTCGATTTGGCGCAAAAGCAAGGCTTATGCCGAAAAAACCGACCCATTAACCCGGCACCGCGTATCGATGCGGGAAAAAATGAAAAGGATAACTGTCGGCTTCTGCGAACGCCGCCGTTCAACTCGCCAGCGCGAGACCTGCGACAGACATCAATTTGGATGCAGGTGCCCTGCCAACAGCTTTGCTGCAAGGATCGCATCACCCTTGCAGATCAGGGCGGTGCGTGGACGATTTGATCGTCGCCGATCACCCGACCGTGGTTTTTTCAAAAGCCTGCGTCTACTTGCAGACCTCGGCCTTGCGTTCGAGCAACTCCAGCTTGGCAAGCTTGCCGGTCAGGACGAAATCGCCGTAATCCATCGTCAGGTCGCGGGTGATGCCGTTCTCATAGAGCTTGAACGACATGCGGTAGACCGGCAAAGCATCCGATTTCGCATTCTCGTTGAAATAGGCGATCGTCACCGGCCAGAAGGCGGTCTTGGAGAAGGCGCCGGCATTCCCGGCATCGGCCTCCTCGGCAATCGGCGTCTCCTGCTTGCCGACGATCGTCGTCGTCACCAGCGATTTGTCGCCGTCATCGGAACCGTCGAAGACGCGCGCCTCGAAGAAGCGCTTGCCGTCCTTGGCGTTCTGGATGACGTCGAGCATATGTTCCGTGGGAAAACGGCTTTCGGCAAGCTGCAGTTCGCGGCTCGACGGCTGCTTGAGATCGACCTTGACACCGTCGGGCTGATCCTGCGCGGCACCGTTGACCTCCTTATCGAGCTGGTCGTCGGTGAAGGATTTGGTGTCGAAGGTGAACTTGCCATCCTTCAGGTTCTCGAAGGTCTTCGTCTGCTGGTCGCTGACGCGCACGCTGTCGCCGGTATCGATCTGCGTGACGAAGCGGAAGTTGGTCGTGAAGCCCTGGCAATAGCTGCCGTCGAACTCATAGACCATCCGACCATACATGCCGGCGATGCCGGAGCGGTCCGAAGCGTCCTTCAATTCCAGATCGTAGACCGCGCGATGTGCGACGAGGCCGGTCGCGATCGCAGCGCTTACCGCGGGCGCAGCCGCCCATGCATTGGCGGAAACGCTGGCGAGAAGCAGAGCGACAAGACTCGATCGGAACATTCATTAACTCCTGTTGGACTCGGTCGCGATGTTATAAGAACGCTTTCGGCCAAATCGAGGCTCGAACCTGTCATATTAAAGATTCTAGTCTTGATGCATAATTTTTGAAGAATTGACAACAAAAGCGGAGACGAAAATGTCCGATGAAATTGCTGCACGCCTGACTGAGATGGGGATAACCCTGCCCGAAGCCGCAGCACCTGCTGCAAATTACGTTCCCTATGTCATCAGCGGCAATCTTCTCTACATCTCCGGCCAGCTGCCGCTCGAAGGCGGCAAGGTCGCCGTCACGGGCCATCTCGGCAAGACCGTCGACGTTGCGGGCGGCCAGCGCGGCGCCGAACTCTGCGCCATCAACATCCTCGCCCAGGCGAAGGCGGCACTTGGCGGCGATCTCGGCCGTATCCGGCGCGTCATCAAACTGAACGGCTTCGTCGCCTCGGCGCCCGACTTCGTCGAGCAGCATCTCGTCATCAATGGCGCTTCGAACCTGATTGCCGGCGTACTCGGCGAGGCCGGCAAACATGCGCGCGCCGCCGTCGGCATGGCTGCCCTGCCGCTGAACGCCGCCGTCGAGATAGATGCTATCATGGAAATCGCCGAATGACCACCAATGCTGCCTGGATCAAGGACGTGCCGGTCGCCCATCGCGGCTATCACGACCTCAACAAGCATGTCTGGGAAAACACGCTTTCGGCCTTTTCGCGTGCCGTCGAAGCGGGCTTTGCGATCGAATGCGACCTGCATTACGCCTCCGACGGCGTGCCGGTCATCTTTCACGACGAGGACCTGCAGCGCCTGTGCAATCTCAACGGCGACATCCGTGAGCGCACGTCGCGGGAGCTTGGCCTGATCGCCGTCGGCGGGACCAGCGACAAGGTGCCGACGTTGCGCCAGCTCCTTGACCTCGTCGAGGGCAAGGTGCCGCTGGTGCTGGAGCTCAAGGGTCGCGAGGCCGATGACGAGGGTTTTGCCGAAGCCGTTCTCGAAGTGCTCGAAAACTATGAGGGCAAGGTGGCGCTGATGAGCTTCGACCACTGGCTGCTGCGCGATCTGAAGGCGCTTGGCTCACCCTACCCGCTCGGGCTGACGGCCAACGGCAACACGCCGGAGGAGTTCAAGACGCATGCGAAGGCGATGGAGATCGGTCTCGATTTCATCTCCTATTATTATGACGAGCTGCCGAATGCCTTCATCACAAGTCAACGCGAAAAGGGCATTCCCGTCATTACCTGGACGGTGCGTGACGAAGAGGCGCGCCGGCGTACATTCGCAAACGCAGACCAGATGACTTTCGAAGGCTTCGATCCGCGCGTGGCGGTTTGACGCTCGCTTTTTGGCCAAGATCATGCGCAAACTGCCACATAATTCCTTAGATCGGAATCGATTTAAGGATAAAATTGTGCAGCAACTCAAAGCGTTACAGCGTCCTTTGCGCGTCTGAAAGACGCGTGGCGCTGTAAGGCAGAGCCGAAACCAGCCTCCCACAGGCTTCGCATTTGCTCCATGACTGATGAACTGTCCATTCGCGTAGAACGCTCCTTCACCGCGATTTCCCCGGAGAGCTGGTCCAGGCTTTCCGGGGCCTCGAAGACTTGCGCCACGCTTGCCTACAACCCCTTCGTTTCGCACGCCTTTTTGTCGTCGCTGGAGGAATCCGGTTCAGCCAGCGCCGAGACCGGCTGGCTCGGCCACCACCTGCTGCTCGAAACCGATCGCGGCGAGCTGATCGGCGCCCTGCCCGGCTATCTCAAGAACCACAGCCAGGGCGAATATGTCTTCGATCATGGCTGGGCCGACGCCTTCGAACGGGCCGGCGGGCGTTATTACCCCAAACTTCAGTGCTCCATTCCGTTCACGCCGGCGACAGGTCCGCGTCTTCTTGTCGCCGAGGGGCTGCAGCGGCTGCCGATCCAGAGCGCCATCGCCGAAAGTCTGAAGGAGGTCGTGCGCCGGCTCGGCATCTCCTCGGCCCATATCACCTTCGTGCCGGACGAGGAGATCGGCGTTTTCGAGATGGACGGCTATCTGCACCGCACCGACCAGCAATTCCATTTCATCAATGACGGCTATGCCAATCACGAGGCGTTTCTCGAAACGCTCGCCTCGCGCAAACGCAAGGCGTTGCGCAAGGAGCGCCGCGCCGCGCTCGAAAACGGCATCAGCATCGACTGGCTGACCGGCCGCGACCTGACGGAGCGCATCTGGGACCAGTTCTTCAAATTCTACATGGATACCGGCGGCCGCAAATGGGGCCGGCCCTACCTCACCCGCAAATTCTACTCGCTGATCGGCGAGCGCATGGCCGATGACATCCTGCTCGTCATGGCCAAGCGCGACGGGCGTTATGTCGCCGGCGCAATCAACTTCATCGGCGGCGATACGCTCTATGGTCGTCACTGGGGCTGCATCGAGGATCATCCCTTCCTGCATTTCGAGGTGTGCTACCACCAGGCGATCGACTTCGCCCTTTCGAAAGGGCTGAAGCGCGTCGAAGCCGGAGCGCAAGGCGAACACAAGCTTGCCCGCGGTTACCTCCCTGTGACGACGCATTCGGCCCACTACGTCGCCCATGCCGGCCTTCGCCGGGCAATCGGCGACTATCTCGCGCGCGAGCGCGCCGATGTCGAGCATATGAGCGAGGTGCTGAGTGAGCACAGTCCTTTCCGCAAGGGCGAGCGCCTGCAGGAGGATTGACGCTGCCCTGCCGGGCGCGTTACCCGATCAACCCCTGCATAGCTCCATAAATCGGAATCGATTTAAGGAGTTATGCAGTAATTTAAAATGCTACAGCGTCCTTTGGGCGTCAGAAAAGACGCGCGGCGCGGTAGGAACCGAGGAGATTTCGCGATGACCGACCCGGCCGACTATGACGACAACAATATCTTCGCCAAGATCCTGCGCGGCGAAATCCCCTCACACCGGATCTACGAGGACGCGCACACGATCGCCTTCATGGATGTGATGCCCCAGGCGCCGGGCCACGTGCTCGTCGTTCCCAAACCGGCGTCGCGCAATATCCTCGATGCCGATCCAGCGACCCTCGCCCACGCGATATCAGTCGTCCAGAAGGTCGCCATTGCGGTCAAGGACGTCTTCGATGCCGACGGCGTCTTCATCGCCCAGTTCAACGAACCGGCCGCCGGGCAAACGGTGTTTCATCTGCATTTCCACGTCATCCCGCGCCATGAGGGTGCTGCGCTCAAGCCGCATTCCGGCAAGATGGAGGATGGCGCCATGCTTGCCGCCCATGCCGAAAAGATCAGGGCGGCACTGGCGTAACATCGATCCCTGGCGATGCCCAGAAACGAAAAAGGCCGCGTGTAAGACGCGGCCGTTTCCAATTTGGTGGGACGAAAGCTCACTTCTTGCGCGGAACCTTCGGAACCGTGCTTCCCTTCTTCGGAGCGTCGCGGACTTCAGGCTCGGCCTGCGGCACGGTCTTGGCGCGAGCCTTGGGAGCCGGCTTCGTCTTCAGCTCGCCATCCCCCTCATCGCCGGCTTCGGGATGCACGACCTCAGCTTCCGGCTTCGGCTTGATCGGCGCCGTATCCGGAATGGCTTCCAGCACGATGCCGGGCTTGCCGTCTTCCTTCGGGCCGACGGTGACGTTGACGACGCCGCCCTTCTTCAGCTTGCCGAAGAGGATCTCGTTGGCAAGCGGCTTCTTGATCGTGTCCTGGATGACACGGGCAAGCGGGCGGGCGCCCATCTTCTCGTCGTAACCCTTTTCCGAAAGCCAGGCGATCGCGTCCTCATGCAGGTCGAAGGTGACGTTCCTTTCGGAAAGCTGGGCCTCCAGCTGCATGATGAACTTCTGCACGACCTTGTGGATAACGGCCGTCGGCAGCGCCGCGAAGGGAATGATCGCGTCGAGACGGTTGCGGAACTCCGGCGTGAAGAGGCGGGTCAGCGCCTCCTCGTCCTCGCCGGTGCGCTTGGACGAGCCGAAGCCGATCGCCGCCTTGGCCATTTCGGAAGCGCCCGCATTGGTCGTCATGATCAGGATGACGTTGCGGAAGTCGATCTTCTTGCCGTTATGGTCGGTCAGCGTGCCGTGGTCCATGACCTGCAGCAGGATATTGTAGATATCCGGATGCGCCTTCTCGATTTCGTCGAGCAGGACCACGCAATGCGGGTGCTGGTCGACGCCATCGGTGAGAAGACCGCCCTGGTCGAAGCCGACATAGCCGGGAGGTGCGCCGAGCAGACGCGAAACCGTGTGCCGCTCCATATATTCCGACATGTCGAAGCGCAGGAGTTCGACGCCGAGCGACGAGGCCAGCTGCTTTGCCACCTCGGTCTTGCCGACGCCGGTCGGACCGGAGAAGACATAGGCGCCGATCGGCTTGTTCGGTTCGCGAAGACCGGCGCGCGCCAGCTTGATCGACGTCGAAAGAGCTTCGATCGCGATATCCTGGCCATAGACGACCGACCGCAGTTCCTGCTCGAGATTGGCGAGCACGGCTTCGTCGTCCTTGGAGACGGTCTTCGGCGGAATACGCGCCATCGTCGCGACCGTCGCCTCGATCTCCTTTTCAGTGATCAGCTTGCGGCGCTTCGACGGCGGCAGCAGCATCTGGGCCGCACCCGTTTCGTCGATCACGTCGATCGCCTTGTCGGGCAGCTTGCGGTCGGAGATGTAGCGGGCCGACAATTCGACGGCCGACTTGATGGCGTCGTTCGAATAACGCAGATGGTGATACTCTTCGAAATAGGGCTTCAGGCCCTTCATGATTTCGATTGCATCATCGATCGACGGTTCGCTGACGTCGATCTTCTGGAAACGACGCACCAGCGCCCGGTCCTTCTCGAAGAACTGGCGATATTCCTTGTAGGTGGTCGAACCGATGCAGCGGATCGCGCCCGATGACAGGGCCGGCTTCAGGAGGTTCGAGGCATCCATCGCGCCGCCCGAGGTGGCGCCGGCGCCGATCACCGTGTGGATCTCATCGATGAAGAGCACGGCGCCCGGATATTCTTCCAGTTCCTTGACGACCTGCTTCAGGCGTTCTTCGAAATCGCCGCGGTAGCGCGTGCCGGCGAGCAGCGTGCCCATGTCGAGCGAGAAGATCGTCGCATCGGCGAGCGCTTCCGGAACCTTGCCTTCGACGATGCGCTTGGCAAGGCCTTCGGCGATCGCCGTCTTGCCGACGCCGGGATCACCGACGTAGAGCGGATTGTTCTTCGAACGACGGCACAGGATCTGGATGGTGCGGCTCACCTCGGCGTGACGGCCGATCAGCGGATCGATCTTGCCGCCCTTGGCCTTCTCGTTGAGATTGACGCAATAGGCTTTCAGCGCATCCTGCTGCTTCTTGGGGCCGCCCTCTTCTTCGCCGCCGCGCGCCGTCGGCTTGCTGCTTTCGGCTTCGTCCTCGGCGCCGCGCGGCGGGCGAGCCTCCGAAGCGCCAGGCCGCTTGCCGATGCCATGGGAGATGTAGTTGACAGCGTCGTAGCGGGTCATCTCCTGCTCCTGCAGGAAATAGGCAGCATGGCTCTCACGCTCGGCGAAGATCGCGACGAGCACGTTGGCGCCGGTCACCTCTTCGCGGCCGGAGGATTGCACATGGATGACGGCACGTTGGATGACGCGCTGGAAGCCGGAGGTCGGCTTCGAATCCTCGTCATAACCGGTGATCAGATTGGACAGTTCATTATCGACATATTCGACGAGCGTCTTGCGCAGCGCGTCGAGATCGACATTGCAGGCGCCCATGACCGCGGCCGCATCGGCATCGTCGATCAGGGCGAGCAGCAGATGCTCGAGCGTCGCATATTCGTGGTGCCGCTCGTTGGCAAAGGTCAGTGCCTGATGGAGCGCCTTCTCTAAACTAGGCGAAAATGTTGGCACGTTCAGATCCTCACTTCTTTTCCATGACGCATTGCAGCGGATGCTGGTGCTGCCGGGCGAAGTCCATCACCTGGCTGACCTTCGTTTCCGCTACCTCGTATGTGAATATTCCGCATTCGCCGACGCCGTGGTTATGGACATGGAGCATGATGCGGGTGGCACTTTCACGATCCTTCTGAAAAAAACGCTCCAGAATATGGATGACGAATTCCATGGGAGTGTAGTCGTCATTCAAAAGCAGCACACGATAAAGATTGGGCTTCTTGGTCTTCGGCTTAGTGCGTGTGATGACCGAGGTTCGATTTGCGTTGTCCCCGTTCCTTTCGCTGTCGTTCTGCATCCGGATCGGCGTTGCGATCATTGTCATTCATTCCTCAAGCAATCCGGCGGAGCATGGGAGGGTGCTTTTCCCGCCGAATATCTGAAACACTAACTTAGTTCATAATAGGCTGATTTTAAGCCCCCTGTCAGTCACTGCAATCAAGAAATGGCCGGCATGCACGGGAAAGACCAAAAAAGTCCCCAAAGCATGTCGCGCAAACCGTGCAGCGGTTTTGCGGCAACGACATGCCTAAAAACAAAGACCTGAAGCGCGAAGAGCGAATCTAAAAGATTGCGCCGCGCCTTAGCCCATTCCATGGAAGCGCTGCAGCGAAAGTGGAAACAAAAAGACCGGCCACAGATGCGTAGCCGGTCCTCATATTTCAATATGTAGCGCAGGTTGCGCCGGGATAATCAATTCACGCGGCGGCTGATGTCGCCGCCGGCGCCGACTTGGTGGCCTTGGCGACGGCAGCGGCGATCGGAGCCTCGTAGGGCTTGTAAGCGGACTTGGCGAGATCGGCATACATCTCGCCGAGCTTCGTCGTCTCGGAGACAAGGTTCTCATAGTACGACTTGACATAGCTCGTCTGCAGCTCGAAAGCTACCTCGAAGCTCTTGGCGCCGGCCAGCGTTTCGAAGTGCGTCACCGCATCCTGGAAGGATTTCTTCGAATATTCAGCGGCTTCGGCGGCGATCGCCTGAAAGCCCTTGGCCGTCTCGGAATAGGTTTTCAGCGCCGTGTCGACGGCTTCCTTGCTCTTTTTGTTGGCATCGTCAAAGTTGAACATGAGGCATCCTCCGTTGGGCTGTGGCTGGCGGCAGGGTAGCTGCAATGCACAAATAGTCAAGTAGTCTTGTGCGCTGCAAAACATCCGAAGGTTGCATTACAAAAAGATAACAAAGCATGCGCGCCGGGGCACGTACGTCTTTAGTTGATTTTGCTAATATATATCACAAAGACACAACCGGAGGCTTTAAAAAAATTTTGACTCGGCAACAAAAAAACAAAAAAAGACCGGGCGGATCGCGCCGCCCGGTCCCTTGAAGTTTTCGAGAACGATCAGAGATCGACGTCGAGGATCGCCATCGAAAAGTTGTAGGAGCGGTCGCCGTCCTCGTCATCGATATAGACGACGCCCAGAAATTCTTCGCCGAGATAGACTTCCGCAGAATCATTCTTGCGCGGACGCGCCTTGACGATGATCTGCGGGTTGAACATGCGTTTGAAATAGGCGTCGAGCTTCTTGATTTCTTCTGGCTTCACTCTGTCATCTCCGTAAGCAGTCTTGATTGGCCGCTTCTTGCACAGGAAAAGCAGCGGTGTAAAGGCAAGGGTTGCCGCTTGGCGATTCTGTCCCCGCTCAGGCTCCGCCGACTGTTCCTATCCTTTATCCAACAGGCGCTCAGATATCAGCGCCGATTACCTGATCCATGTTGCGCGACGGCTCCGAACAACCGGCTTCGCCGACAACCTTGGCCGGCACGCCCGCGACCGTCTTCTTGGGCGGCACCGCCTTCAATACGACGGAACCGGCGGCGACGCGTGAGCAGTAGCCGATCTCGATATTGCCGAGGATCTTCGCGCCGGCGCCGATCATGACGCCGCTGCCGATCTTCGGATGGCGGTCAGCGCCCTCTTTGCCGGTGCCGCCGAGTGTCACGCCGTGCAGGATCGAGACGTTGTCGCCGATAACGGCCGTCTCGCCGACGACGAGGCCGGTGGCGTGATCGAGGAAAATGCCCTTGCCGATACGGGCGGCGGGATTGATGTCGGTCTGGAAGACGCTGGAGGAGCGGCTCTGCAGATAGAGCGCGAAATCACGCCGGCTGCGGTTCAGCAGCCAATGGGCCAGTCGATGCGTCTGCAGCGCGTGGAAGCCCTTGAAATAGAGCACCGCCTCCATGAAGCGCAGGCAGGCGGGATCGCGGTCGTAGATGGCCTGGATATCGACGCGCAGAATGGAGCTCCATTCCGGCCAGTCGAGGAGCATCTCCTCAAAGGTCTGGCGAAGCAGGTTCGCCTGCATGTCGGGGTGATCGAGACGTTCGCAGATGCGGTGGATGACGCATTCCTCGAGCGAATGGTAGTTGATCACCGTCGAATAGAGGAAGGCGGCGAGAACGGGGTCCCGTTCGGCGGCGAGCCGGGCTTCCTCGCGCAGGCTGTCCCAGATGGGATCCATCACCTTCACGGGATGGCCTGTGTCAAAAGCACGGATGTCAGTCTTTGCGACCATCGCCGCTCTCCTCGTTGCCAGCCGGAATGCCGTTTTCGGAATGCCAATATATAGAGGAAAACGCCAATAACATAAATGGGTGCCGTCGCCATGGTTTTTTAGCATGGTTTTTCGCCATCACGATGATGTCAGCGATGAGCGACCCTTGCATAGAAGGCCAGCACCGCCTGCTTGAAAACCCTGTCGCCGACGGCGAGCATATGATCGCGGCCCGGAATATCGAGTGCTTCGGCATTGGGCATCAGCGCCGCCAATTCCTGCGGTGAGCCGGCGATATCGTCCTTGGTGCCGACGCCGATCAGCGTTGGCATGTCGAGCTTGGCCATGTCAGAACGGGCGACGAGATCGCGTGAGCCGCGGATGCAGACGGCAAGGGCAGTGCGGTCACTCTTCGTCTGCTCGGCGAAGGCGCGGAACATGCGACCGCGGCTATGCGTCACCGCCTCCAGCGAGGGCGCCAGCAGCGCATCGGCGATCGGGTCCCAGTCGCCGACACCGTCGGTCATGCCGATGCCGAGGCCACCGAGCACCAGCGAACGGACGCGATGCGGATTGGCAAGTGCGGCAAAGACGGAAATGCGCGCCCCCATCGAATAGCCCATGACATTGGCTTCGGGGATGCCGAGATGATCGAGCAACGCGATCGCATCGCCGGCCATGACCCAGGGACGATAGGCTTCGGCATCGTGCGGCTTGTCGCTTGCACCATGGCCGCGATTGTCGATGGCGATCACCCGGTAACCGGCATCACCCAGCGTCTTCAGCCAGCCCGGATGCACCCAGTTGACGTTTGCCGTCGAGGCAAAGCCGTGGATCAACAAGACGGGGACACCGGCCGGATCGCCCTCATCGAAGAAGGCGAGCTGCAATCCGTCATGGGTGAAGCTTGAAAATGCGGGCGTATTCAGGTTCATCGGGTCTTCCTTTTGGCGCGACCATAATCGAGCCGCCTTTTATCGTGAAGCCAAAAACTGTGGCTGAAAACTGTGCCCGAAAACTGTGACTGGCGCGGCGCTTTGGCTCTACACATTTGCGGCGAAGACTTATAAGGTTCGCGCACATTTCAAAGCATTCGGAGAGCGACATGGCCGGCCACAACATTCCCCACTTCCAGAACGACGGCGGTCACCGCGTTATCGAAGTCGGCGTCAAGGAATTCATGTGCACCGGCGCTTCGGCTCCCTTCGATCATCCGCACATCTTCATCGACATGGGCGACGACAACGAAAAAGTCTGTTCCTACTGCTCGACGCTCTACCGCTTCAATTCGGCGCTCAAGCCCAGCCAGACCAATCCGGCCGGCTGCGTTTTCCACGTGAAGGCGGCGTAGTCGGTCCAGATCTGGATCGGGCGAACCATGCCGGTCGAACATGCCGCCATCATCGGCGCGGGGATCTCAGGGCTGACAGCCGCCCTTGCGCTTTCGCGCCGGGGTATCAGCTCGGAGATTTTCGAGCAGGCGGGCGAACTCGCCGACATCGGCGCCGGATTGCAGATCTCGCCGAACGCCTCGCGCATCCTTGCCGAACTCGGTATTCTTGAAGGCCTGTCGAAGCTCTGGCTCGAGCCGGACGCGATCCGGCTGATATCGGGCAGTTCACTGCGCCAACTCGCGGCGGTGCCGGCGGGCAAATTCGCGCGGCAACGCTGGGGCGCGCCCTATGGCGTCCTGCACCGCACCACATTGCAGAAAGCCCTTCTGGCTGCAGTCGCGGCCGACCCGCTCTGCCGGCTTCATCTGGGTGTGCGGATGGAATCGACGCTGCCGCCTTTCGAGCAGACCGCCGATGTCGTGATCGGTGCGGATGGTGTCTGGTCGAAGCTGCGGCAATCCGTTCCGGGCAGCCCCTCGCCGCGCTTTTCCGGCAATATCGCCTACCGCTTCACGATAACCGAGGATGAAGCGCCCGCTTTCCTCGACCGGGCAAGCGTTTCGGCTTTCCTCGGCGGTTCGGCGCATCTCGTCTGCTATCCGCTGAAGGAGACCGGCAGCTTCAACATGGTGGCGATCACCGCCGGCAACATCGCACCGCAGGCCTGGCAAAGCGAGCCGACGGCCGAACAGCGCACGCAACTGCGGACGCGGCTTGCCGGCTGGAACGCCGCAATCGTCTCGCTGCTCGAAAAACACCCGAAGCTGACGTTCTGGCCGCTGTTCGAAACCACATCAGGCGCTTGGCAGGACGGCCGAAAGACGATTCTGATCGGCGACGCCGCGCATGCGATGATGCCTTTTGCCGCCCAGGGAGCGGCGATGGCGATCGAAGACGCCTATGAACTCGCCGCCTTTCTCTCGAACCATCCCGTGTCGGAAGCACTGGCGCTGTTCGAAAGACATCGGGCGCCGCGTATCGCGAAACTTCGCCAGCGTGGCGCCTTCAACCGGTTTGCCTATCATGCGAAAGGGCCGATCCGGATCGGCCGCGATCTCGTGCTCGGCCTCAAGCCGCCGCAAAGCCTGGCGGCGGATCTCGACTGGATCTACGGCTATCGGTCCGTGCAGTTGCCATAGAGCGCTGCAAGCGGCAGCATCGCCCGGCGATGCCGCTCAGACGGCACTTGCAGCAGCAAAACCCCGCTCGATATCGGCCTTGAGGTCGGCCACATCCTCGATGCCAATCTGCAGGCGGATGACAGGGCCATCCGGCGGGGCCTTGGCGACCTTGCGATCGTTGAGATGGGCGTGCAAGGCGAGGCTTTCAAAGCCGCCCCAGGAATAGCCGAGCCCAAAAATCCTCAGCGCATCAAGGAAGGCATGCGCCTTTGCCGTGAATTTCTCGGGGCTGTCGGCCGCAAGCACGAAGGAAAAGATGCCGCTGGCGCCCTTGAAATCGCGCTTCCAAAGATGGTGAGAGGGGAAACTCGGCAGGGCCGGATGCAACACGCGGGCGACGTCCTCCCTGCCCTCCAGCCATTCGGCGATATCAAGCGCGCTTTCATAATGCCGCTCGAGGCGCAGGCCCATGGTGCGCAATCCGCGCAGGATCTGGTAGGCATCATCGGGTGCGCCGCAGATGCCGAGCACGCCGTTCGATTCCTTCAGCCGCTCCCAGTGCTCGGCATTGGCCGAAACCGTTCCGAGCAGAATATCGGAATGGCCGGACGGATATTTCGTCGCCGCATGGATGGAGATGTCGACGCCGTGATCGAGCGGCCTGAAATAGAGCGGCGTCGCCCAGGTATTGTCCATCATGACGATGGCGCCAAGGCGGTGCGCAACGGCCGATATCGCCGGAATGTCCTGCATTTCGAAAGTGTTGGAGCCGGGAGCCTCGGTGTGGACGATCTTGGTATTCGGCCGAAACAACGCCTCGATGCCGGCGCCGATCGTCGGATCGTAATATTCCACCTCGACGCCGAGACGCTTCAGCATCGTATCGCAGAAATGCCGGGTCGGACCGTAGACCGAATCGACGACAAGCGCATGATCGCCGGCGGCGGAAAAGCCCAGGAACGGAATGGTGACGGCCGCGAGACCCGAGGGCACGAGGATCGTGCCG
Organism: Rhizobium anhuiense bv. trifolii; assembly: GCF_024346605.1. Taxonomy (NCBI): domain Bacteria; kingdom Pseudomonadati; phylum Pseudomonadota; class Alphaproteobacteria; order Hyphomicrobiales; family Rhizobiaceae; genus Rhizobium; species Rhizobium anhuiense. Next base: position 2,290,283 of record NZ_CP098803.1, on the reverse strand, counting down.
GCTGACCCTTCGAGCGCGTCAATCGCCTCGCAGAGCGCATCGGTCGTCGGCGTGCCGCGCGTCCCGTAAGTGTATTTCTGCGCGTGTGTCTTCATCACCTGCGCATTCGGAAACAACACCGTCGAGGCGTGCACGACCGGGGGATTGACGAAGCCGTGATAGTCGAAGGGGTCGTTGCCGATATGGGTCAGGCGGGTGTTGATGCCGGCATTCTGCAGCAAGCTGTCTTTGTCTTTCATGTCGGAAATAGCCTTTGGCGAAGGGTCGCGAAACCAGACTTTTGGACGCCCCGTAATATCCGGTCAACCCCTTGGAGATGGATCGCCAGCGACGGACCAAAGCGGCGGAACTCACGATTTCGCGTTAATTTTCCGCAACTAGCCGCCTATTTCATAACCAAGTGCCCATCAACGCGGCGCAATCTGCCAAAATGCTGAAATTTGCCGCAATTATTGACCGCGACACTTGACCATGGTGACATTTGCGACTGTGATAGAACAACTCGCGCCGGGAGGGTGTCGAGCAAATGGGGAGGCGGCAGATTTCGCCGGAACTTCCCACAAGAAAATACAAGACAACGGAAAAGGTTGGGAAAAAAAATGAAGAACAAGCTTCTGTCGGCCTCAATCGGCGCAGCAGTTTTCGCTCTTGGCGCTTCGGCTGCTTCGGCCACGACACTCGAAGATGTAAAGGCAAAGGGTTTCGTTCAGTGCGGCGTCAATACCGGCCTTACCGGCTTTGCCGCACCTGACGCTTCCGGCAATTGGGCCGGCTTCGACGTCGACTTCTGCAAGGCGGTCGCCTCGGCTGTCTTCGGCGACCCCACCAAGGTCAAGTACACGCCGACAAACGCGAAGGAGCGCTTTACTGCCCTTCAGTCCGGCGAAATCGATGTTCTCTCGCGCAACACCACGTGGACGATCAACCGCGACACCGCACTCGGCTTCAACTTCCGTCCTGTCACCTATTATGATGGTCAGGGCTTCATGGTTCGCAAAAGCCTGAACGTGAAGTCGGCTCTCGAACTTTCCGGCGCCGCGGTCTGCGTACAGTCGGGCACGACCACGGAACTGAACCTCGCCGATTACTTCAAGACGAACAATCTGCAGTACAATCCGGTCGTCTTCGAGAATCTTCCTGAGGTCAACGCGGCCTATGACGCCGGTCGTTGCGACGTTTACACGACCGACCAATCCGGTCTCTATTCGTTGCGTCTGACGCTCAAGAATCCCGACGAACACGTCATCCTTCCTGAGATCATCTCCAAGGAGCCGCTTGGCCCGGCCGTCCGTCAGGGTGACGATCAGTGGTTCGACATCGTTTCCTGGACGGCTTATGCGCTGATCAATGCCGAAGAGTTCGGCATCACCCAGGCAAATGTCGACGAGATGAAGAACTCGCCGAACCCGGACATCAAGCGCTTCCTCGGCAGCGAGGCCGACACCAAGATTGGCACCGATCTCGGCCTGACCAATGATTGGGCCGCCAATATCATCAAGGGCGTCGGCAACTATGGCGAAATCTTCGAGCGCAATATCGGCCAGGGTAGCCCGCTCAAGATCGCACGCGGCTTGAATGCTCTGTGGAACAAGGGCGGCATCCAGTACGCACCGCCGGTTCGTTAATCGAGCACCAGCATGAAATGCCGGGAAGGCGGCCAGCCGCCTTCCCACTTCCAAAAAGTTAAAAAGAAAGCCCGAAAACGGGCACAAGGGGATTGGCGCGGCATGACGCATGAGGCTGTGGATAGGACACCTTTGCATAACACCGGCTGGAGTTTCCGGTCGGCAATGTACGACCCGAAATACCGGAGCATATTTTTCCAGGTTTTGACAATTGTTGCCCTCGTGGCGTTTGTGTGGTGGGTTGCCCATAACACGGCCGTAAACCTTGCCCGCAGCAATACGGCATCTGGTTTCGGCTTTCTCAGCGGTCGCGCCGGTTTCGAAATCGGCCAGTCGCTGATCGGCTATTCAAGCGACTCGACTTATGCACGCGCACTTCTCGTCGGCATTCTGAATACTTTGCTGGTGGCGGTGACGGGCATCATCACGGCGACCATCATCGGTTTCATTATCGGGATCGGCCGGCTGTCGCGGAACTGGCTGATTTCCAAGCTCTGCACGGTCTATGTCGAAATCTTCCGCAACATTCCGCCGCTGCTCGTCATCTTCTTCTGGTATCTCGGCGTTCTCTCCGTCCTGCCACAGCCGCGCGAATCGGTGGGGCTGCCGTTCAATATGTTCCTCAACAACAGAGGACTAGCCTTCCCGAAGCCGATCTTCGAGACAGGCATGATCGCGGTCGGCATCGCCCTGGTGATTGCGATTGTCGCCACCATCATCATGGCGCGCTGGGCCCATAAACGCCAGGCCGCAACTGGCCAGCCGTTCCATACGGTATGGGCGTCGATCGCGCTGATCGTCGGTTTGCCATTGCTGGTTTTCATTGCTTCCGGCTTTCCGCTCACCTTCGATGTTCCGATCGCCGGTAAATTCAATCTGACGGGCGGCTCGGTCGTCGGCCCGGAATTCATGTCGCTGTTTCTCGCTCTGTCCTTCTATACCGCATCCTTTATCGCCGAGATCGTTCGCGGCGGCATTCGCGGCGTTGCGAAGGGACAATCCGAGGCAGCCGGCGCGCTGGGGCTGCACCCGTCGAGCGTGACGAGACTTGTCGTGGTGCCGCAGGCGCTGCGCATCATCATCCCGCCGCTGACGAGCCAGTACCTGAATCTGACCAAGAACTCCTCCCTCGCCATCGCGATCGGTTTTTCGGATCTCGTTGCCGTCGGCGGCACAATCCTCAATCAGAGCGGTCAAGCGATCGAGATCGTTTGCATCTGGGGTATCGTCTATCTCGGCTTGAGCATTCTCACGTCGCTGTTCATGAATTGGTTCAACGCCAAGATGGCACTGGTGGAGAGATAAGATGTCGGTCGCCGATAAACCCTTCGTCAGAACGTCCATCCTTGCGGCCGAACCGCCGCCCCCCGGGGAGCGCGGAGCCGTCGCCTGGATACGCCGCAATCTTCTTGCAACCCCGAAAGACATAATCCTGACGATCCTGGCTGTTGCGCTGATCGCATGGGCCGTGCCGCAACTGGTCAACTGGCTGTTCATCCAGGCCGTATGGTCCGGCCCGGACCGCACATTCTGCGCGACGACGATCCAGGGCGGCATCCAGCCTGATGGCTGGAGTGGAGCATGCTGGGCCTTCGTCAGCGCCAAATACGATCAGTTTATCTTCGGCCGCTATCCGCTCGACGAGCGTTGGAGGCCGGCGATCGTCGGGATCCTGTTCATTGTGCTGCTGGTTCCGATGCTGATCCCGTCGGCGCCGCGCAAGGGACTGAACGCCATTCTTCTGTTCGCCGTCCTGCCCGTCATCGCCTTCTGGCTTCTTCACGGGGGTTTCGGCCTCGAAGTGGTGGATACTCCGCTCTGGGGCGGGTTGATGGTGACCCTTGTCCTGTCCTTCGTCGGCATTGCCGTTTCCCTGCCCTGCGGTATTCTGCTTGCGCTGGGGCGCCGCTCGAAGATGCCCGTCATCCGGATGCTTTGCGTTACCTTCATCGAGGTCATTCGAGGCGTTCCGCTGATCACCGTCCTGTTCATGGCCAGTGTCATGCTGCCGCTCTTCCTTCCCACCGGCTGGAACGTAGACAAATTACTCCGGGCGCTGATCGGTGTTTCGATCTTCACCTCGGCCTATATGGCTGAAGTGATCCGCGGCGGCCTTCAGGCGATCCCGAAGGGACAGTTCGAGGGCGCCGATTCGCTTGGCCTCGGTTATTGGCAGAAGACACGGCTGATCATCATGCCGCAGGCCATCAAGCTCGTCATCCCGAGCATCGTGAACACCTTCATCGGAACGTTCAAGGACACGTCGCTGGTCACCATTATCGGCATGTTCGACCTGCTCGGTATCGTCAAGCTGAACTTCTCCGATGCCAATTGGGCAAGCGCCGTCACGCCGATCACCGGCCTGATCTTTGCCGGCTTCATCTTCTGGCTGTTCTGCTTCGGCATGTCGCGCTATTCAGGCTTCATGGAACGCCATCTCGATACCGGCCACAAACGATAAGAACGCTAAAACGATAAGAATGAGGGAAAATAGTCATGGCTGAAGCTCCAGCGAAAAAACTCACCGTTTCCGCAACGGAAGTGGCGGTCGAGATCGTCAACATGAACAAGTGGTACGGTGATTTCCACGTGCTGCGCGACATCAACCTGAAGGTCATGCGCGGCGAGCGCATCGTCATCGCCGGGCCGTCGGGCTCGGGCAAGTCGACGATGATCCGCTGCATCAACCGTCTGGAAGAGCATCAGAAGGGCAAGATCATCGTCGACGGCACCGAACTCACCAACGATCTGAAGAAGATCGACGAGGTCAGGCGCGAAGTCGGCATGGTGTTCCAGCACTTCAATCTCTTCCCGCACCTGACGATCCTCGAAAACTGCACGCTGGCGCCGATCTGGGTGCGCAAGATGCCGAAGAAGCAGGCGGAAGAGATCGCCATGCACTTCCTGAAGCGGGTCAAGATCCCGGAACAGGCCAACAAATATCCGGGCCAGCTCTCCGGCGGCCAGCAGCAGCGCGTGGCGATCGCCCGCTCGCTCTGCATGAATCCGAAGATCATGCTGTTCGATGAGCCGACCTCGGCGCTCGATCCGGAAATGATCAAGGAAGTGCTCGACACCATGGTGGGCCTTGCCGAGGAAGGCATGACCATGCTCTGCGTCACCCATGAAATGGGCTTTGCCCGTCAGGTCGCCAACCGCGTCATCTTCATGGACCAGGGTCAGATCGTCGAGCAGAATTCGCCGGCCGAGTTCTTCGACAATCCGCAGCACGAACGCACCAAGTTGTTCCTCAGCCAGATCCTGCACTAAGCTTGGGAGCCGAAGCTTTTTAAAGGACCCGCCGCGCCTTCCGGTTCGGCGGGTCTTTTTACGTTCAGCGAGAGGGTGTCGCCTGCAACAGACTGCAGAGACCGACAAGACCGGAATCGGAACCGCCGGAAGCAGAGCCGCTTGAGGCGGAGATATCGGCGCAACGGACAAGCATCTTGCGCTGCTCGTTGACGGGCCTCGCCCGGAAGGCCTCCAGAGTGCGGACCTGCGACGGGCTGAGACCGCCGCCAGGCACGGATCCGTCACCGCCACTTGCCGCGCCAGCCCCGTCCACCCCGCCTACCCTACCGACGGCGAGATTGGCATCGACGCCACTACCGCCTCCGATCGAGGCCGTGGCGTTGGCATCGGCCCCATCTGAACCGCCGGCACGTGCGTTGAGATCGGCATTGACGCCGCGTCCGCCGCCGATCCTGGCATTGGCGCTTGCGTCGAGACCGTTGCCGACGCCGGCGTTGACATCGGCATCGATGCCCTGGCCGCCGCCGGCATTGGCAGTCGCATCGGCATTGACGCCGTTCGAGCCGCCGACGGAAGCATCGGCGCTGACGCCGCGCCCGCCGCCAAGCGAAGTCCCGACATCAGCGCTGACGGCATTGCCTGCATTCACCGACACGCCGACATCGATCGCATGCGCATCGCTTGCCGGCATGGCAAGCAATGCGCAGGTGGATGCGAGCACTGCAAAGGACATTCTATGATGGTTCTCACTCATGGTTTTCCTCCGTTTCCATTCGCCGAACGATCTGTCCGGCAGTCGAAAATCGAGGAACGCGCGTACCTTCGATCGTTGGATGCCTGCAACCTGCAGGGCGTCCATGGCAAAGCAACGTGAAGGGTTGGCGAATGTTTCGCCACACGGCACGGCAAGTCGGTCCGGCGGCCGGCAATGATGTTACATGCTTATCGAAATACGAATTGTCCGACCGACTGTGCCGAAAACGGCCATGTCTGGCGGCGATTGGAGAGCCGACGAAGTCATTTCCCTCGCAATCGCGCCAGCAATCTTCAGGCAGTTGCAGAACCTGCAAGCAAAGCGCCGTTCTCGATGCGATTGACGGCGAGATCCATTTGCAGTTGCCGATCGGCTGCCCCTGCCCCGGATTTGGCTTTTCCATCGTCGATTGAGACCGGTAAAAATAACTCCCGTTCCGCCTGGATATATCGGGCGGGAATTCCATGTTTCAGCATGTTCTCATCTAATGGAACTGGAGGTTTAGAATGGGCATTTTCGACAAGATCAAACATGCAATCTTCGGAGAGGCGAAAGCAGCCGAACCCGTCGCTGTCAGCCCGCAACAGATAGAGCCGGCGCAAGCGCCTGCCTCACCGTCGGCGGCGCCCAGTCCGACGCCTGCAGCCGCTCCCGCTCAGAGCAAGCCCGCCACGGTCACAGTCGATATCGTGCCCCTCCTTGACGCAGCGGTGAAGAAAAGCGGCCAGAAACTCGATTGGCGTCGCTCGATCGTGGACCTGATGAAAGCCGTCGGGATGGATGCAAGCCTGACTGAGCGCAAGGAACTCGCCGCTGAACTCGGCTATACCGGCGACACCAACGATTCCGCAAAAATGAATATGTGGCTGCACAAGGCCCTAATGAAGCGGCTTTCGGAAAATGGCGGCAAGGTCCCGGCCGATCTCCTGGATTGAACGCAGCGAATGGCTGCCGCCATGATATGGCGGCGGCTATCCAGCCGCCAGAGAGATCACAGCCGGAGCAGACCGCGAAACAAGGCGTCCCCTTGCCCGCAGGCACTGGAACCAATAACGTTCCGCTCGATACTTCGATAAATCGATCAGGGAGAATAAATCCGATGAGATTGATGGCAGTCGTTGGTCTTGCACTTAGCTTGGGCTGTATTTCGGCCGCAGAATCTCCTTCAAACTATCAATCCTACAGCGGCATTCGGGTCGATACCGACCCGGTTCTTCTGGCTCGATACGAAAAAGCTCTCCAGCGGTGCGTGCCGGAGGCAGGGTCATGGCGACGCGGCTCGCCGGATCCACGAAGCCTAGATTACAACGCGGTGCTCAGAAATTGCCTCTACAGGCGCAGCTTTGTCGACAGAGGCGTCTACGCCTACCCCATCCCTCAGGTCTACTTCGATCATTTCCTGGATCGCTAAGAAGAGCTAATCAGTTCCAATCTGCCGCAGCGTCTCACGCATGAAACACAAACCCCGCCAATTTGGCGGGGCTGTATTAACACGGCTGGCAGATGTCAGCGTTTGGCGCCGCCTGGCGGCCGGCCCTTGCCCGTCTGGCGATTGCCGCTCCCGGACGCGGTCTTGGCATCGTTGCCCTGACCGAAGTTGGTGCCGCCGAGATGACCGCCGCCACTGGTGTTGGCGACCTGGCGCTGCGCTCTGCGCAACAGCGCCTCTGCATTGGTCTTGCTCATGACATTCTCCTCAATGGCCGGAAAACCCAGCCGAAATGCTGTCGCCTGCATCCGCGGTCAAAGACCAGCGGCATGTCAGGCAGCGACGATGTTGCCGGCGGAGCTTTTGCCGGAACGGCTATCCTGGATGACGTCGAAGCCAACCTTCTGCCCCTTATCAAGGGACGCCATGCCAGCCTGCTCGACGGCTGAAATATGGACGAAGATATCGGTCGAGCCGTTGTCCGGCTGAATGAAGCCGAAGCCCCGCGTCGGATCAAAGAATTTAACCGTGCCTGTGTTCATGACGGTCTCCTCTCAAGCGCATAAACAATCGCCCTCCGGCGACTGCTGGACGGCGTAGAAATCGATTTTGAAAGGAAAGATCAGCTGGGCCGCCTGAGGCGCGAACCAAAGCTCGACAAGCAATTTCGATGGAAGAATCGATAGGCCGGCAATGTGTTTAAAACAAGTTTCTGGTGACGGTGTTGGGCGTTACAACCCGGATAACACATATAGCGGCGTTCTCTTGGCCAAGACGTCAGGAGCGATCACCACGCGCCAACGAGCGCGTTGCCCGAAAGCGGAACCTTTTTCAGCTTTCCGTTTTGATCGGCAACCGATATCGACGTCAGCAATTGCTTCGGCGACTTTCGAAACCAGTTCGCGGCGATCGTCGCCATATCACCGATCATCGCGTGTTTGTGCCAGGCTGCGAAACGCCGGGCAGTCGCCTCGGGTTCGGCTTGATAAAAGAAATCACCGGATTGGCCAAGATTGTTGATCGACGAAGCCATTGATGAGAGCGGACGTTGAAACATTTTCGGAGGCACCGAAAGCTCTCGGGCAGTCTCGGAAAATGCCGGAGCCATGAAATCGATAACCCAACCATCCGCCTCCACCCAGCAGTGGAAATTTTCCCCAGCGCCAGTCACATAGCCGTCTTCGCGATAGTCTGCGAACAGTATGAGCGTGCCCCCGAGATTGTAAGCAGCAAGCCCGCCCTTAGGCGTGGCTTTGATTTTGTAGTGTTGTTCGAGGATGAAAGCCCCGAAGGTGCTGAAGTACATACAGGCTGTGGCAGGGTCGGCATTTTCGTTGATGAGCAGGCTATTGATAATGCGGTAAATCCGATGGTAGTCGCTCTGCTTGATCAACATGGCCGTTCACCCACAAACTCTAAGGTTTCGCGCAATCACTAGGCGACGACGCCCGCGATGTAAACGACGCGCACCGATGTCCGTGCCGATTGGCCGGGTGGCAAGCGTGATCCGAAATCCGACCGGGCCGGGTTCGAAGCACATGTAAAACCATCAAGTCTCCCGGCAGCCCCTGCTTGCCGTGGGCCATTCTGCGAACCGCAAAAACGGTGGGAGATAATGGCGACCCCTGCAGGAATGCCAAAACTCTGAAATTATGCTGTAATTTCAATGAAAATTGTTTGATCTGAGGGGCGCCGCGCAAGTGTTGATTACCTTATGGAATTTTATAAGCTGCCCTTCATTTCCGAGAGCGGATTGAGGACGCTCCAAAGGACATCCAGCATGAGGAGCATCCGATGATCCACGAATTGCGCATCTATACATGTCTGCCGGAGAGGCTGCCGGCACTGCAACAGCGTTTCGAGACCGCAACGCTGGCGATCTGGGAACGTCTCGGCATCCGCTCACTCGGCTTCTGGACGACGATGATCGGTTCTTCCAGCAACGATCTGACCTACCTGCTCGAATGGCGGTCGCTGGCGGAGCGCGAGCAGAAATGGGCCGAGTTCATCGCCGATCGGGAGTGGCGGGAAGCGAAGGCGAAGAGCGAGGCGGATGGGCCGATCGTGGCCAACATCGTCAGTTCGCTGCTGCAGCCGACACGCTTTTACCGCGGCTTCTCCAAACCGTCGGAATAACGGCCACGTGGTCCCTCCGCGCCTTGATGCTGGCGACCACAACGAATGACGGCTGGGTGGCGGGCTCAGCGGCGGACGCGGTAGCGGATGTGCGTGGCCTCGGGTGTATCGATCACCCGAACGATCTCCAACTCGACGCGCGATGGTAAGACTTCGAACATTCGGCGGCCACCTCCGAACAAGACTGGAACCTGGTGTATTTGCAGTTCGTCGAGCACGCCAGCTTCCAGCGCCCGTTGCGCCGTATACGCGCCAAGCATCAACACGTCCCGGTCCCCGGCGACGGCCTTCGCCTGCGCCATTGCGCTCGCGATCCCGTCGCTCACGTATTTGACCAGCGGATAATTCGCGACGGATGGCCCGGGCGGCCTGTGACTGGGTACGAAGATCGCGACACCGTGATTGTCACCGCCCCAGTGATCGACCTGCTCCACGGTTCGCCGACCCGCCAGAATCGCACCTGGCGCGTTCCATTCGTCCCACAATTGTCCGACCGGTCCGGTCGGCCGGGAAAAATCCCCGTACCACTCGTGCAACCGCATAAAGTCGTCGCCGCCGGGATTGCCCACTTCATCGTTAGGCCCCGCGATATACCCGTCCAGTGACATGGACATGAAGAGCACTGATTTAGACACTGTTATCTCCTATGGTCTCTTTCCAAACTGGGGCCGTGGGAATTCGCTCCGCGGGGTGGGCTATTGATGCAAAAGCTCGTTCAGGCAAGCCGAGTGCGCGCGGACTGTCTTGATGTTCCCAAGGACGCTCGAGCGACACTGACGCCGACATCCCGAATACGGATTTTGGGTTATCGAAATTCATGCCGACCCATCCACGTCGCCGTCTTCATCGAGGTTGTGCACCGGGAGATAGGGGTGTTCTTCTCCATCCACTGGACTATGAATCTGATCGTGTCATTGCGCGTCTACGCTGTGGACGCGGGTATCGTGAAAAACAATCCCGTCCGAGATGTGAAAATGCCAAAGGCGAAGACTGAAGGCTTCAAGCCTTGGGAAGCGGCCGACGTCGAAAAGTTCTATGCCACGCACCCGGAAGGCTCGCAGGAGCGACTCGCCATGGACATGCTGCCTTTCACTGGCCTGCGCCGCTCGGACATCTTCCAGATCGGCCCGCAGCACGTCAAAGATAACATCATCGAGTACCGCGCAGGCAAGAATGACGAGTGGGTTTATATTCCTGTTCACCCAGATCTTAGAGCCATTCTCGATGCGGTGAAGAAAGAGCATCTGGCTTATCTGGTGACGCCGGTTCATGGCCGGCCATTTAAGAGCGCGGCCGCGTTCGGGAATTGGTTCGGTCAAATGTGCGCTGAGACGGGCGTGGATGGCCGGGCGCACGACCTGAGGAAAACGCTCGCCCAGCTCCTGGTCGAAAGCGGCAACAGCAACAGCAAACTCAAGGCCCGTTTTGGCTGGAGAAGCGTTTCTATGGTCAACCATTACACGCGGAAGGCCGACAAGCGGAAGCTCGCTATTTCGAGCGCTGCGAAACTGAACGAGAACAGCCTAACCCCTCAAACCAAATCCATTGAGGGGTTAACGCCTGAAAACAAAGCAAAAACAAATACTTGAAAATTGATGGCGACCCCTGCAGGAATCGAACCTGCGACAACCTGCTTAGAAGGCAGGTGCTCTATCCAGCTGAGCTAAGGGGCCGTCCGGCGGTCGCGTTCAAGGCGCGCGACCGAATGCGGCATATTTGGACGAGAAATCTCAATGCGTCCAGGGCTGCGTGCGGGTATAGCGGAAATTGTCGGGATAGGCGACCACCTGGCGGGCCGCATCCTTCGGCGCAATGACGCGATATTCGATGCCGTTGCGCTGGGCATAGGCCTCGGCGAGTTCCTGCGTTTCGAAGGTCAGCTTCACCTGCTGGCGCATGTCGCCCGAGGAGGTGTAGCCCATGATCGGATCGATCTTGCGCGGCGACTCCTGATCGAACTCAAGCACCCAGAGATGGGTCTTGGCCTTGCCGGACTGCATGGCGGTCTTGGCTGGACGATAGATCTTGGCAGACATGACTGCGGCGTCTCCGACTATGCGGGCAGCGCCCGCCTTTCATGGTCTCAATCCCCGTTGCCGGGGCTTTTGCTTCATCGCTAGAGATAGCGCGAAGAGATGAATTTTGCTTATCCGCGAATCCTTGGCTTTTCAAGAAAAAAGGCGGTGCGCGACGCACGCTGCCTGCTCCATCTCATGACAAGCCGAGGCATTGGGGAAACAAGGCTATCGGCGGGCGAAGCGGCTTTGGGTCGTCTTCCCACCTGTCGATCCAGCCCTCTCTTCATGGCCGAGGGACCTCAGGCCGAATTGCGCAATGTTACCGATCGTCGCATGTTGTGATTACAAGCTGATTGCCGCAGCCGGTCCCTGGCACTATCTACGGCTCCATCGGTTTCAGTGGATTTGCACTCATGATGAAACGTTCGCCAGAGTTCAATGCCATTGCGTTAGGAGCTGGTATCACGGCTTTCTTCTACGTCGTCATCAGCTACGCCCAATATCTCGGCCTGATCGCCCATGGCTGAGGCAGCCTTGTCCTGACGTTCAATGCGCCCGGCACGGCAGACGTGCGACCCATCAAGATTTTTCTATAGCATCCACAGGGCAGGCGAGGAATCTTCGACCAGCGCTGGATTTATGGGTTGCGACGGCGAAGTGAACCGTGTATCTCCCCTGCCATTCACGGCACGGAGTGTAGCGCAGTCTGGTAGCGCATCTGGTTTGGGACCAGAGGGTCGGGAGTTCGAATCTCTCCACTCCGACCATTCAATATCCTGATATTCCTGAATTCCCTCGCAGCCGCCTGCGCGCGACCCTGCCGCCGTCACTTCGCCTTGCTTGTCGTCGTGGCGCTGACGATCCTGTCGCCGGACTTGATTCCAAGCTTGGCGACGACGCCTGCATTGAGTTCGACGACGTATTTCACCTCGCCCATCGAATCGATGATATCGCGCGAATAGGGCTTTGCGTTTTCCTTGATGTGGCGGATCGTGCCGGTGTCGTCGGCAAAGAGCATGTCGAGCGGCAGAATGGTGTTTTCCATCCACATGGTGACGCGCCGCGGCTCGTCGAAATCGAAGATCATGCCGGCATCATCGGCCATCGTCTTGCGAAACATCAGCCCGCGGGCGCGCTGATCGGGGGTAGAGGCGATCTCTACGGTGAAATGCAGCACCTTGCCCGCGGCGGTCTGGATGAGCAGCGGCTCCTTGTCGAACCGCATCTGCTCCTCGGCCAAGGCCGGCAGCGCAGCCATGAAAAAAAGCGCCAGGATGGCGCTTCGGATGGCATGAAACAGGGACAGGCCACGCATGTCAGTGCGACCGGCTTGCCGGGCTCGGAACATCAGGATGGATCTCTGCGGCCATCAGGCCCTTTTCGCCGTCGCCGAAGCGGACAAGCACCACCTGGCCGGGACGCAGTTCCGTCAGGCCGAAGCGACGGAGCGTCTCCATATGCACGAAGATATCTTCCGTGCCCTCGCCGCGCGTCAGGAAGCCGAAGCCCTTGGTGCGGTTGAACCATTTGACCAGCGCACGCTCGAGCCCGCTCGTAGCGGTGACCTGCACATGGGTGCGCACAGGCGGCAGCTGCGACGGATGAACCGCGGTCGACTGGTCCATAGAGAGGATCTTGAAAGCCTGGTAGCCGCGCTCGCGGCGCTGGATGAGGGCGACGATGCGCGTTCCCTCGAGGATGGTCTGGTAACCGTCGCGGCGCAAACAGGTCACGTGCAGGAGAACATCCTGCATGCCGTTGTCGGGTACGATAAAGCCGAAACCCTTGGCGACGTCGAACCACTTGACGACGCCGGTGATTTCAACAAGATCGACCGCCTCTCCTGATAGCTCGTCGAGATCGGAGTATTCGTTCGATGAAATCCTGTCAGCCATTGTCGCCAGCCCCTCGAATACGCGTCACACTGTTACGGTTAACTGATTCTTGAAATCAAGATTAACATCTTGGTAACGGATAAGCGCAAGTCCTAGTTTTCGGTTATTCCCAGCTGCACATTTTATAAAGTTGACTTGCCCGAAGCTGACCTCGGCTTGCTGAAAAAAGCCAGCCCCAATAAAGGAGTAGATAGAATGCGTTATCTCCACACAATGGTACGGGTGAAAGACCTGGATGCCTCGCTCGCCTTTTACACCACGCTGTTCGGGTTGGAGGAGATTCGCCGCCACGAAAACGAAAAGGGCCGCTTCACCCTGGTTTTCCTGGCCGCTCGCGACGATCTCGACCGTGCACGCAACGAAAAAGCTCCCTGCCTCGAACTGACTTACAACTGGGATACAGAGGATTATAGCGGAGGACGCAATTTCGGCCACCTCGCTTATGAGGTCGACGATATTTATGCGATCTGCCAGAAGTTGATGGACAATGGCATCACCATCAACCGGCCGCCGCGCGATGGGAACATGGCCTTCGTGCGCTCGCCCGACGGCATCTCGATCGAAATCCTGCAGAAAGGCAGCCCGCTTCCGCCCGCCGAACCCTGGGCCTCGATGGGCAATACCGGCGCCTGGTAAGGGTTTTTCGCCGCAAGGCTTTTGCGAAACTTGCGGCTTTTGCGATTTCGGGTCCGGCCGGCGCCTTGCCGCTTGCCGCGATCCGGCCCCGCAGGCAATCTCCCGATGACTCGAAGCGGAAGGCGGCGTTTATGCCCATTTTCCGCATCAACTGGAGACTGCTCGCTTGCGTAACATGCAGATGCGGATGCCCGTGACAGGCGCTTTGCTGATCGCCACCTCGGTGCTGGCGCTGTCCGGCTGCGCGTCGGACAAGAAGGCGCTCGATTCCGCCGCAGTTGCTCCGGCAGCGTCGGCCACAGTCCCTCAGCTTGCCACGGTAGCGCCCGCAGGCTCTGTCCCTCGTTCGGGCTACACGGACCCTCGACTCGTCAACGTCTCCGGCGCCCAGGCCGCGCCTCAGCTCGTCGCGCAGGATCCGAATGCCGCCGTCCCGCCGGCCGATCCGGCGAGCACAGCACCTGCCAATATCGGCGGGCTCGTCCTGCAGTCGACCCGGATCAACGCGCAGGCGATGAGCATTTTTTCCGATCATCAGCCGGCGCCGCAAAACAACAGCACGTCAACCGTCATCCAGCCGCAGGCCTATACGCCGGTGCAAGGGGCGGCACCCGCGCGAAGCAGCGTCTACAGCCAGCCATACGTGCCGCAGCCGCCGGCGGAGCCGGTGCTGCCGCAGCAATCCTCACAGAACAACAGCACCCAGCTTGCGCCAGTTCAAACAGCGTCGCTCGCCACGGGCAGCATTCCGACCTCGACGATGAATGCGCTCTACAGCGCGCCGAAGCAGAACCTGCTCGGCAGTCTTTCCGGCCTGCTGCAAAAGGCCGCCCTGCCCGGCATGACGCGTATCGCGCCGAATGGCCTGCATGTGCAGAACGACAAGGTCGAGGTCGGCTGCTTCAAGCCCGACCTGCTGAAAGTGATCAAGACGGTCGAAAACCATTTCGGCCGGCCGGTTATTGTCACGTCAGGCTACCGCGACGAAGAGCACAACCGCCTGGTCGGTGGCGCCGACGAATCGATGCACAAGAGCTGCGAGGCGGCCGACATCCAGATCGACGGCGTAACGAAATGGGATATCGCCGCCTATATCCGTTCGCTCCCGAACCGCGGCGGCGTCGGCACCTATTGCCATACGGATTCGGTCCATCTCGACACCGGCAAAACCCGTGACTGGAACTGGGGCTGCGGCGGCAAACGCGCGCCGATAACGACCGCAAGAGCGATCTGACGGCCGCGCGATTTGCGCATTACGTTACGGAAGCACCGCCTCGTCTCGTTAAAGAAACGGCCAACAGCCTATTGATTCAGCTTCAATAATCGGCTTTTCGAACGCCCTCGGATTTCTTGTCATTTTTTTGAAAGAAAAACCGCAATTCCGCTTGCGGGATTCAAAACGCCTGACTATAAGGGCGCCACCACGAAGGAAGCGCCCTTCGTCTATCGGTTAGGACACCAGATTTTCATTCTGGGAAGAGGGGTTCGACTCCCCTAGGGCGTGCCACTTTCTCTCCATATCGAAGCGACCGCACCCGCTTGCATAAGCCGGCGCGCATTCCTATTTCAGTAAAGTTGCCTGCGCCCTTCGTCTATCGGTTAGGACGACAGATTCTCATTCTGTAAAGAGGGGTTCGACTCCCCTAGGGCGTACCACCGGGTTTGCGCAAACGCGTCTAAATCAGCCCGCCGGCCCCTCTTTCCCGTCTCCGTCGCCTGACGATACAAGGTTTTTCCACAGCCGAAAAAAATCGGCGAAAACGATGATTTTTTCACGCCTTGGCGCTTGCGGCCTTCGAAGGTGCTGACTATAAGGGCGCCACCACGAAGGAAGCGCCCTTCGTCTATCGGTTAGGACACCAGATTTTCATTCTGGGAAGAGGGGTTCGACTCCCCTAGGGCGTGCCACTTTTCTCTCAGACATTCAGCCGGTTATTCGGGCCAGATCAGCGGCTTTATCTGCCGCTCGTCCCTCCCCTTGCGCAAGCCTCGCGTGGCATTCGCGCTCGCTCATTCGGAGCGCCGATCAACCGCTCTCTGGTCTAGCGAAATTCCTGCCAACAGTGTGGCGCAAGCTTCACGTCCAATAGTCAGGCACCAAACCAGCCCGAATGCCGTTTCGTGAATCATGGAGACGGCGGCCATGCACGAAGGACGATGCCTTGACGATCAATCAGCCCATTTCCGCTCTGCCGGCCGGTCTTCCTGATCTGGCGCTTCTCACGGAAAAAGCGGCCGGCACGGGATCGGTCATCGTCTATCAGCCCTATCTCGATCCTTCGCAGCGCAGCCAACTCGACGCGGCTGCCGTGCCGCTCGACATCTCGTTCAATACGCAGGCGACAACCCGCGAATATGAGCTCTTCCACATCCTGCATCAGCATCACGAGGCGATCGGCCTCGGTGACGACGTGTTCTGGGGGCTGCTCTCGAGCAAATTCGAGATGAAATCGGTGACCAGCTTCCCGTCCTTTGTCACCGAGGCGGAAAAAGCCAGGGCCGAAGGTGCGGACGCCTATCTTTACAATCCGCTGATCGGCCACGCGGCGATTTACAGCAACGTTTGGGAACATTCGCTGCTTGGCGGCCATCCCGGCATGGAGCCGATCTTCCTGCATATCCAGGAACTCGGCTATCCGATTGCGCCGCCGCAGGACAAGACTGCCTTCATGTTCTGCAACTATTTCTGCGGCAACCGGAAATTCTGGTCCGGCTATTTCGCCTTTTGCGAACGCATTCTCGAATCGCTCGAAAATCAAGCGCGCGTCGGCACGCCGGCGGGCACCGCCTATGCCGGTGAGGCTCACTATTCACGCGATGCCAACGCCAAGATGCGCCCCTTCGTGATCGAACGTCTGCTCGGGCTTTATGTCCAGCAGGCTGCCGCCGCCGGATTGAAGATCGCCGCCTTCGTACCGACCGTTGCCGATTTCGAATGGAAGTTCGGTGTCCGCCTCGGCCGTATGCTGCATGGTCTTTTCACCACCAAGGAAGCCTTTCTGCGCAGCCGTGACCAGGCTCTCCTGACCTCGTGGCAGGAAGGCCGCCAGCCGCTCATCAAGCAGCCGCATCTGATCTGGGGGACTGATGATCCGCCCGCCTGGATGCCGCGCGGCCAATTCATCGGCGGCCGCGAATTGATGCGCGCCTATGCTTCGCAGGCTTCAGGCGCCTCTGCGGCGCCGCAACAGCCGGTACGGACCGAAAGGCCCGCTATGCCAGCCGCTCCGAAGATCGAGCAGCCGCTCCGCAACCCGTTGCAGCCCTTTGCCGGCGGATGGCAGGCGCACAAGGACCGTCATTGCATCTGGATCGTGACGCCGGCCAACTACAGTCACAGCCACGCCTTCGACGAAGTCGCGCTCGGCCTGCAGGGCGCCTTCGAGGAACTCGGCGGCTCGGCACCGATCGTCCGCGACATGAATGCGTTCGCCGGCCGCGCGCCGATCATCTACGGCGGCAATCTTCTCCCCGCCGAGATCGTCGGCCATCTGCCGCAGGACAGCGTCGTCATCAATCTCGAGCAGGTGTCGGAAGAAAGCATCTGGATCAATTCGCGCTACACCTCGATCCTGAAGTCGCTTCCGGTTCTCGACTACAGCCCGCGCAACCGGGAAAATCTCGCCGCCAAGGGCATTGATCATGCCGGCGTGCTCGAGGTCGGCTATAGCCGCTGCCTCAGCCAGATACAGCACGCCCCCGTCAAAGATATCGACGTGCTCTTCTACGGCTCGATGAACGAACGCCGCCACCATATCCTGAAGACACTGGAGCAAGGCGGACTCAAGGTCGCGCACCTCTTCAACATCTATGGTGCGGAACGCGACGCGGCGATTGCCCGTTCCAAGATCGTCATCAACATCCATCATTATACGAGCGGCGTCTTCGAGATCGTGCGCATTTCCTATCTGCTCGCCAATCGCGTCTGCGTGCTGACCGAAGGCGATATCCGCGACCCGGATCTCCAGCCCTTCAGCGGCGGCCTGGCGGTCGAGCCCTATGACAAGATGATCGAGCGCTGCCATAAGCTGATCGCAGATGCCGCCGAGCGCGATTCCATCGCCGCGAAGGGCTTTGCGGCCATGAAGAGCCGGTCGCAAGCGGAGATGCTGATGAGTGTCATGACCGCCGGCAGCTGATGAAATTCGCAGAAGATTACCGCGCCGGAGCCGCGTCGCAGACGCGCAGCTGGATGCGGCGTGAACCCTGGTAGTGCTCGGCCCCGAGCGAACCTGCGACATGCAGGCTGGCGCCGCGTGAATTGATGAGAAGATTGCCGAGTGCCGTATCGGCGGCGCGGAAGGCGATGCCGTCGAGCCGCGATCCGTCCATTGCCTCCAGCGTCACCTTCACATGTTTCTCGCCGACGAGGCGGGCATCGCGCACGCGATGTGCCGGCACGGCAAAGAGCGGCTGGGCGTGACCGGAGCCATAGGGGCCGGCGGCCTCCAGGCGGTCGATGAGTTCGAGAGTGGCGCCGCTTGCGCCGATCGCGCCGTCGATCTTCAGCGTCTCGTTGGCGACGAGGCTGGCCACCGTCCTTTCGGCCTTCTCCGTGAAGAAGCTTCTCAGCCTGCCGAGATTGGCGCGCTCGACCGTCAGTCCGGCGGCCATGGCGTGGCCGCCGCCCTTGACGAGAATCCCCTCGTCGACCGCAGATCGCACCATCCTGCCCATGTCGAAGCCGTTGATCGAGCGGCCCGAGCCGGTGCCGCGGCCGGAGGGATCGAAGGCGATGGCGAAGGCCGGCCGTTTGAATTTCTCCTTCAGCCGCGCCGCGATCAGCCCGACGATGCCGGGATGCCATTTCTCATGGGCAGTGACGATGACGGAGGCCCCTTCGCCGTCGCCATATTCGGCGAGCGCCTCGGCTTCCGCCTCCTGCAGCATGATGGCCTCCATCGCCTGGCGTTCGCGGTTGAGCTCGTCGAGGCGCTGCGCGATCATTTCTGCCTCACCGGCGTCGTCGAGCGTCAGCAGGCGGCTTCCGAGCGCCGCATCGCCGATCCGCCCGCCGGCATTGATGCGCGGTCCGATCAGGAAGCCGAAATGATAGGGTGTCACCGGACCTGCGAGCCCCGCCTTGCGGAAGAGTGCCGCAAGCCCGGCATTGCTCTGGTGGCGGGCGGCGACCAGCCCCTTCACCACATAGGCGCGGTTAAGGCCCTTCAGCGGCACGACATCGCAGACCGTCGCCAGCGCCACGATATCCAGCCATTGCAGCAGATCGATCGCCAGGATGCGCTTGTTGCCGGCCGCACGCAGCAGCCTCAGCGTTGCGACCAGCACCATGAAAACCACGCCGGCTGCGCAAAGATGCCCCTGCCCCGAGAGATCGTCCTCGCGGTTCGGGTTGACCAATGCATGGCAGCGCGGCAGCTCATGTGTCACCTGGTGGTGATCGATGACGACGACATCGACATTGCGCGCGGCAGCGGCTGAAAGCGCCTCGTGACTGGTGGAGCCGCAATCGACGGTGACGATCAGCTGGGCGCCATTGTCGATCAACTGGTTGATCGCCGCCGGATTGGGGCCGTAACCTTCGAAGACGCGGTCGGGAATATAGATGTTCACCTTGACGCCGAAATGGCTGAGAAAGCGATACATCAGCGCCGAGGAGGCCGCGCCATCGACATCATAGTCGCCAAAGATCGCGACGCTCTCGCCGCGCTCGATGGCGCTCACGAGGCGGACTGCGGCCTTTTCGCAATCGGTCAATGTGTGAGGATCGGGCATCAGGCTGCGGATCGTCGGATCGAGGAATTCGATCGCCTCGTCCACCGTGACGCCGCGCCCGGCCAGCACGCGGGCGATCAGATCCGGCAGTCCGTGAATCTGCGACATGGCCAGCGCGCGGTTCTGCCCGGCTTGGTCGAGCCGCGCCACCCAGCGATTGTCGAGCGCGGATTTCTCCACGCCGAGAAACGCGCGCTGTACCGGATCGACGGGATCTGCCATGCCATACTCCGCTGACTTCATCTGCTCTTTCTACAGGAGCAGCGGAGATAACATAGAGGTGGATTTACAGACACGGATATTTACCAAGGCATGTCGCGCAAAAGTGTGCGGCGGTTTTGCGAAAACGACATGCGTGCAAGCAAAAACTCTAAAGCGCGAGCGAATCTGAAAGATCGCGACACGCTTTAGAATACCGCCCAGACGATCAGGGCGATGCCGGCCAGTTGCACCAGTATGACCGAAAACAGCGTCAGCAGAATGGCCCAGTTACGGCCTTCCGTGTGTTCGTCGCCGTCAGCCTCATCAGGGACCTCCTGGCGAATTTCATGGTAGGCCGGCTTGAGAATTTGCTCAAGCATATCAGGACGGTCTGGCGGCGCGTCGCTCGGGCGGCCATACCCCTTACCGGCGTGGCTGTCCTTGCTCATGAAATTCTCCACGCAGACGACTCACCATCTCTGGTTTAGTTATATCAATATTTCGGTATCTGTTAATATAGGCTTCCGTAACGGAAGGTTGAACAAATAATAAAAAAACCGCCCTGCCAGAGACAGGGCGGTTCAACCGTTCCGAAACGGGAAGAATGGCTCAGCCTTCCTCTTTCGGCCGCTCGATGCGAATGACCTGCGGCTCGCCGAAGAGATAACCTTCCGACTTGATCGAGGCGACCGCCCTGCGCACCGACTCCTCCATCGTCGCGTGGGTGACGAGAATGATCGTCTGGTGATGCGAGGGGGCCAGATGCTGCTTGGAGCGCTGGACGATCGATTCCAGCGAGATGTTGTTTTCTGCCATGCGGGTTGCGACGCTGGCAAAGACGCCGGTGCGGTCGAGCACGGTCAGGCGGATGAAATAGCCGCCTTCATGGCTCTGCATCTGCGCCTTGCGGTAGGGCTCCAGCGTCGTTGCGGGATGGCCGAGCACCGGTACGCGCTGGGCGCCCGGCTGGCTCTTGGCGATATCGGCGATGTCGCCGAGCACCGACGAGGCCGTGGCATTGCCGCCGGCGCCGGGGCCGACCATCAGCAGCTCGCCGAGCACGTCGGATTCGATCGCCACCGCATTGGTGACGCCGTCGACCTGGGCAATGACCGAATCGACCGGCACCATTGTCGGATGGACGCGCTGCTCGATGCCGGTATCGGTGCGCTGGGCAACACCCAGGAGCTTGATGCGATAACCGAGCTCGGCGGCGGCGTGGATATCCTCGATCGAAATGTTGGTGATGCCTTCCAGATAGATATCGTCGGCCGCAATGCGATTGCCGAAGGCGAGCGTCGTCAGGATGGACAGCTTGTGGGCCGTGTCGTTGCCCTCGATATCGAAGGCCGGATCGGCCTCGGCATAACCCAGCCGCTGCGCTTCCTTGAGGCATTCGGCGAAGGAAAGCCCCTCCTTCTCCATCTTGGTCAGGATGTAATTGCAGGTGCCGTTCATGATGCCGTAGATGCGCGAGACGGCATTGCCCGTCAGCGATTCGCGCAGCGCCTTGATGACCGGGATGCCACCGGCGACTGCCGCCTCGAAGTTCAACAGCGCGCCCTTCTCCTCGGCGATCGTCGCAAGCTCGACGCCGTGATAGGCAAGCAGCGCCTTGTTGGCTGTCACCACATGGAGACCACGCTGGAGTGCGGCGCGCACCGAGACGTTGGCCGCCCCTTCGGCGCCACCCATCAACTCGACGAAGACGTCGATATCGCCCTTTTCGGCAAGGTCTTCCGGGCGGTCGAACCAGGTAACAGCGGAAAGATCGATGCCGCGGTCCCTCGTCCTGTCACGCGCGGAGACCGCGGTGATGGTGATCGGACGCCCGCAGGTGACGGCAAGCTCGTTGCTCTTCTGCTGAATGATGCGGACTAGCGAGGCGCCAACGGTGCCCAAGCCCGCAATGCCGATTTTGAGGGCATCTGCCATGGATCGATCCTGAATGTCTGTGTGGCGGCAGCCGCGAAACACGGCTGCCGGAGAGTTGGATTAGCGGTGCGCGTTCAGCGAGATGACGTTATGCATCGTCTCGTCTGCCGTCGACATGAACTTCTTGATGTTGCGCGCAGCCTGGCGGATGCGGTGTTCGTTCTCGACAAGCGCCAGACGGACATAGTCGTCGCCCATTTCGCCGAAGCCGATGCCAGGGGCAACGGCGACGTCGGCCTTCTCGACCAGCAGCTTGGAGAACTCCAGCGAACCGAGATGACGGAACTTTTCCGGGATCTTCGCCCAGGCGAACATGGTGGCAGCCGGCGGCGGCACGTCGAAGCCGGCCTTGCCGAAGCTTTCGACCATGACGTCGCGGCGACGTTTATAGACGTTGCGGACTTCCGCAATGTCGGAGCCGTCGCCGTTCAGCGCATGCGTCGCCGCCACCTGGATCGGCGTGAAGGCGCCGTAGTCGAGGTAGGACTTGACGCGGGTCAGCGCCGCGATCAGCCGCTCGTTGCCGACGGCAAAGCCCATGCGCCAGCCGGGCATGGAGAAGGTCTTCGACATCGAGGTGAACTCGACCGTGACGTCGATCGCACCCGGTACTTCGAGAACCGACGGCGGCGGGGCGCCGTCGAAGTAGATCTCGGAATAGGCGAGGTCGGAAAGCACGATGATGTCGTGTTTCTTGGCGAAGGCGACGACGTCCTTGTAGAAATCGAGCGTCGCGACAAAGGCTGTCGGGTTCGAGGGGTAGTTGAGAATCAGCGCCAAGGGCTTCGGGATCGAATGCCGGACCGCGCGTTCGAGCGGCTCGAAGAAGCTCGCATCCGGCTCCACCGACATGGAGCGAATCACGCCGCCTGCCATCAGAAAGCCGAAGGCGTGGATCGGATAGGTGGGGTTCGGGCAGAGGATCACGTCGCCAGGCGCGGTGATCGCCTGCGCCATGTTGGCGAAGCCTTCCTTGGAGCCCAAGGTGGCGACCACCTGCGTATCCGGGTTGAGCTTGACGCCGAAACGGCGGGCGTAATAGGCGGCCTGGGCGCGGCGCAGCCCCGGAATGCCCTTGGACGACGAATAACGGTGCGTGCGCGGATCCTGCACGACCTCGCACAGCTTGTCGACGATCGACTGGGGAGTCGGAAGGTCAGGGTTTCCCATGCCGAGATCGATGATATCGGCGCCGCCCGCTCGCGCGCTTGCTTTCAAACGGTTGACCTGTTCGAAAACATAAGGCGGCAAACGCCGGACTTTGTGAAACTCTTCCATTTCATTCCCCATGGAAAGGCGGCTTTTCGGGCCGCAGTCGAAGTTCGTTCCGTCTCCCGGCGGCTGCGACACGAACTTCAGAATCGCAACGCCGTATTCATCAGACCCAAGCCACGCGGCAAATCTTTGACGGAAAGGCCGCGTAACGCGCTTTATCGGGAAAATTATGTCTTCCGATCCATCCGGAAGGCTTTGCGTCCAAATTGCCTGAAAGGCAAGGTCTATTTGGAGATTTCGGAGAGCGTATCGGTGCCGTGTTCGGCGGCCAGGCGCCGCATTTCGGCGACCTTGGCCTGATAATCGGCTTCCGAGAGGGTGCCGGCCTTGCGCTGGGCGGCAAGTGCGGTCAGCTGATGCTGCAGGTTGGCCGCCTGCTCGTCGCTCATCTGGACGTTGGCGGCCGTCAGCGGCGCGCCGAAATTCGGATAACCGTCCGGCGACTTAGCAAGGCCGCCTTCGACCGCCTCGCCCTTGGTCGCCGGCATGACGACGGCGGTCGGCGCCGCTCGCTTGGCGGCGGCGGCGGCCTTCTGTTCCGCCGTCAGATTGCATCCGGCAAGGGCCATCGCCGCCGCGGCGCAGATCAGTGCGGTGCGGTTGAAGGTTGCGATGCGCAAAATGCCGTTCTTCGTCATGCCTCAAAAATCCAGTTCTGACTGCTTCGACTGTTAAATTTGTCGCAGCCACAAAGCAATAGCATGAGCCGACGCGCGTGGAACTTGTTTTCTCGTTCAATCACGATGTACAACGATTGGATAAAAAGAGTGCTGCCGCCGGAGGAAATGGTGACCGACAGCAAGAAGGAGAGTGGCGGCAAGGCCGGTATCGACGCGACCGATCTCGATCCCTATCTGCTGAAGGATCCCGAGGCCATGGCGATGAATTTCGCCCGGGCGCTCGAAAATCTCGGACAGGCAGCGTCTGCCTGGCTTGCGCCGCGCGAACGCGGCGAGATCACCGAAAGCGCCATCGATCCGATGACCGACATGGTCAAGACGCTCTCCAAGGTCACCGAATACTGGATTTCCGATCCGCGCCGGACCTTCGAGGCGCAGACCCAGCTGATGTCCTCGTTCTTCGGTATCTGGATGCGATCGATGCAGCGCATGCAAGGCGCGAGCGGCCTGCAGGGCGGCCCCACGCCGCCGGAGCCGGATACCCGCAAGGACAAGCGCTTCTCGGACGAGGACTGGCAGAAGAATCCGTTCTTCGATTTTCTCCGCCAGGTCTATTTCGTCACATCAGACTGGGCGGAAAAGCTGGTGTCGGAGACCGACGGCCTCGACGAGCACACCAAGCACAAGGCCGGATTCTATGTGAAGCAGATTACGGCTGCGCTATCGCCGACCAACTTCGTCGCCACCAATCCGCAGCTCTACCGCGAGACGATCGCGACCAGCGGCGCCAATCTGGTGCGGGGAATGAAAATGCTCGCCGAGGATATCGCCGCCGGACATGGCGATCTTCGCCTTCGCCAGACCGACATGACGAAATTTGCCGTTGGCCGCGACATGGCGCTGACACCAGGCAAGGTGATCGCCCAGAACGACATCTGCCAGATTATCCAATACGAGGCTTCCACCGAAACGGTGCTGAAGCGGCCGCTGCTGATCTGCCCGCCCTGGATCAACAAATTCTATATTCTCGACCTCAACCCGCAGAAATCCTTCATCAAATGGTGTGTCGACCAGGGTCAGACCGTCTTCGTCATTTCCTGGGTCAATCCGGATGCGCGCCACGCCGATAAGGACTGGGCGGCCTATGCCCGCGAGGGCATCGATTTCGCGCTTGCGACAATCGAGAAGGCGACCGGCGAGAAAGACGTCAACGCCGTCGGCTACTGCGTCGGCGGCACGCTGCTGGCGGCGACACTGGCGCTGCATGCCAAGGAAAAGAACAAGCGCATCAAGACCGCGACCCTCTTCACCACCCAGGTCGACTTCACCCATGCCGGCGATCTCAAGGTTTTCGTCGACGAGGAGCAGCTTACGGCGCTCGAAGAGCATATGCAGGCGGCCGGCTATCTCGACGGCACGAAGATGTCGATGGCCTTCAACATGCTGCGCGCCTCCGAGCTGATCTGGCCCTATTTCGTCAACAACTACCTCAAGGGCCAGGATCCCCTGCCCTTCGACCTCTTGTTCTGGAATGCCGATTCGACCCGCATGGCGGCGGCAAACCATGCCTTCTACCTGCGCAACTGCTATCTCCGGAATGCGCTCACGCGAAACGAGATGATCCTCGACGGCAAGCCGGTGTCGCTGAAGGATGTGAAGATCCCGATCTATAATCTCGCCACCCGCGAGGATCACATCGCCCCTGCCAAGTCCGTTTTCCTCGGCAGCCAGTTCTTCGGCGGCAAAGTGGAGTTCGTCGTCACCGGTTCGGGACACATCGCCGGCGTCGTCAACCCGCCCGACAAGAAGAAGTATCAATATTGGACCGGCGGCCCCGCCAAGGGCGACTACGAGACCTGGCTCGACCAGGCGACCGAGACGCCGGGATCGTGGTGGCCGCATTGGCAGGCCTGGATCGAGACGCATGACGGCAGACGCGTGCCGGCGCGCAAACCCGGCGGCGACGCGTTGAACGCGATCGAGGAAGCGCCGGGAAGTTATGTGATGGAGCGCGCCTGAGAAGGCCCAAAGCATCTCTTTTTGAGACGTCGAGAGAAAGAGCGACGCCGCGTAAATAAATTAGAAACCATAATTCGTCATCCTTGCGAAACGGTCGGATGTCGCAACTGGTCTAAATTCGGCCCATTTGCGCCTTTACCGGCCCCGGCGAAGTTTAGTCAGTCAGTGCCGCCGGCCTGCGTAGCGAGTTTGAAAGACGAGTTTAGTATGGCGTTTGCGGTCGGGACGTTCGATAACGTCACCCCTCTTGGCGGATCTGCTTTCCGTTGGCGCAGATCTCGCGGTTTTCTTTACGGTGTCGTCGGCGCCGGATTTCTGACCTCCACATGGCTGATCGCGACTTTCGCGACGATGCATTCGATGGCCGTGCCCTATTCTCCGTCTGATCGCCTGACACAGGTCGGGACCGCGCCGAAGCTGGCGCCGCCGTCACACCATGAGCGGCTGATTCATGTCGGCAAGGCCGATCGGCTGGCTCCCTTTGACGCGAAACCGAAGATGCCGCTAACGGCGAGCCTCATCCAATCCCATGCCGAAAAGACCGCCGCCGCGGCAACGGCGCTGGCGTCTCTGACAAAGAACAATCGGCTCACCATAGCTGCCGAGCAACCGGTCGTCGCCCCGATTTCCGACAGCGCCAAATTCCGCAAGGATGATGTGATCGCGCCGCCGCCGGTCGAGCTTGCCTCGGTAGAGCCAGAAGAAGGCGATAGCGACCGGATCATTATTCCCTCGAAAGAGGCCATCGCCGCAGCCGAAGTCCCGGCCCTGCTTGCGCTTGCCGATGCCGGACCCCGGCAGATCGCGCCGGCCCCGGTCGAGCCGGCCGCATCTCCCGTCAGAACCGCCTCCATTCCCGCCTCAGAACCCGCACCTGTCGTGGTTGCCGCCGCGGAAGAAGCGCCGCCCTTCGATCTCGTCCTGGCCCCGGATGAAGGTTCCGTGCCGCTGCCGATGGCGCGTCCCGATGGCCTCGTCGGCAAACCGGCGCCGACCGCCAAGGGTTCGCAGCGCGCTGGCGAGCCGGCACTTGCCTACGCCCAGCCGAACTCGCCGATCGAAGATGACGAAGACGATGCCGTGCCGCGTTACGACAAGCCGGTCTTTTCGCCCAAACTGCGCGCAGGCGTGGCGATCTACGACATCGAGAACAGCACCGTCTATCTGCCGAACGGCGAACGGCTGGAAGCCCATTCCGGCCTCGGCAAGATGCGCGACAACCCGCGCTACGTGGACAAGAAGATGCGCGGACCGACACCGCCGCACACCTATGTCCTCACCATGCGCGAAGCCCTTTTCCACGGCGTCGAGGCGCTGCGCCTGACGCCGGTCGAGGGTTCGGACGCCATCTTTGACCGCGTCGGCCTGCTGGCCCACACCTACATGCTCGGCAGGAACGGCGATTCCAACGGCTGCGTCTCGTTCAAGGATTACAAGCGCTTCCTCGCCGCCTACAAGCGCGGCGACATCAAGCAGCTCGTGGTAGTGCCGCGGCTGAACAACAAACCGGCTTCGACGCTCGCCTCGCTGTTTTCATCGCGAAGCTAGCCGATAGGAGAGCGAGCAGCCGGCTGCCGGCGCGCTACTTCAACCAGGCTGCGATTCGTTCCACCGCCTCGGCGATCTCGGCTTCCGAGCCCGCATAGGATAGACGCAGGGTTCGATTTCCTTCCAGGGGATCGAAGTCAAGGCCGGGCGTTGCCGCGACGTCGATTTCCGCGAGCATGCGTTTGGCAAAGCCCATGCTGTCATTGGAAAAGCGGGTGACGTCGAGGTAGGCGTAGAAGGCGCCGTCCATCGGCGAGGCGATCGAAAGGCCGATCTGCGGCAGGCGCCGCATCAGCAGCTCGCGGTTGGCGGCATAGCTCGCCTTGTAACGATCCAGCTCGGCACCGGCGCCGAGAGCGGCGGTGGCGGCGATCTGGGAGAGCTCGGGCGGGGAAATATAAAGGCTCTGCGCCACCCGCTCTATCGGCCGCACCAGCCGTTCCGGCAGCACCATCCAGCCTATCCGCCAGCCGGTCATGCAATAATATTTGGAGAAGGAATTGATGACGATCGCCTCGTCTGTCAGCTCCAGCGCGCTCGCCTCCTCGCCGGCAAAGGCCAGCCCGTGATAGATTTCATCAGAGATGAAGGCGATGGAATGGGCGGCGCAATAATCCGAAAGCGCCTTCAGCCCCTCGCGGCCGGTCACCGTGCCGGTCGGGTTGGCGGGGCTTGCAAGCAGCACGCCTTTCAGCGTCAGGCCGCTTTCCTTCTGCGCCACTTCCAGGCTCTCAGGGGTGAGCGTAAAGTGGGTCTCGGCCGTGACAGGCACTTCGAGAACCTTCAGACCCAGCGCGCCGAGAATGTTGCGATAGGCGGGATAACCGGGCCTTGCGATCGCCACCGCATCGCCGGCATCGAAGAGCGACAGGAAGGCCAGATTGAAGCCCGCCGAGGAGCCGGTGGTGATGGCAATGCGCGCGGGATCGATCTCCAGTCCGTGGCGATCCCTATAGTGCCAGGCAAGTGCGGATTTCAACCGCGCCGTCCCCAACGCATCGGTATAACCGATCCGGCCGTCAGAAAGTGCGGCGCGCGCCGCCTCGAGGGCTGCCTGAGGCGCCGGATGCGAGGGCTGACCGACCGCCATCGAAATCACGGGATGACCTCTTGCACGCCGTTTCGTCGCCTCCGCCAGAACGTCCATAGCGTGAAAAGGCTCGACTTCGCTGCGTTTCGATATGGAAAACAAGATCGCTTCTCACTCGGCTTCTTCAATGACGGCCCGACAATTGCCGTATTAATCGGCTCATCACAATCCCGCGAGGGCCGCGCGGGGATGAAAAATTCCTGTTTGATGAGAACCGGACGCGCCGTACCTTGACGCGACGCATTCAAGTCCATTAACCCGACGACGGTCTTCTCGACAAAGAGACGGCCACACCGCCGCTGACGAGGATATCATGGCATTCTTCCCGAAAACCTTCACCGCACTGGCGCTTGCCGCATCGATCGCCCTTCCGCTTCCGGCGGCGGCGCTCGACGACCAGCAGAAGAAGGAGTTCGGCGAATTCATCAAGCAATATCTGATCGAGAATCCCGAGATCATGATCGAAGTCCAGGATGCGCTGCAGAAAAAGCAGGAAGCCCAGCGGCTGGTGAAGGCCAATATGGCGATCGAAGAGAACACCGCCGACGTCTTCGATTCGAAGAACGACGTCACGCTCGGCAATCCCAAGGGCGATGTCACCGTCGTCGAATTCTTCGATTACAATTGCAGCTATTGCCGGCACGCACTTCCCGACATGCAGGCGATGCTGAAGAAGGACAAGAACGTCCGCTTCGTGCTCAAGGAGTTTCCGATCCTCGGACCGGATTCGGTCGCCGCCCACAAGGTAGCCGATGCCTTCCGCAAGCTGGCGCCGGAGAAATATGCCGATTTCCATGTCGCCCTTCTCGGCACCGAGGGCCGCGCTTCCGACGAAACAGCGATCGCGGTCGCCGCTTCGCTCGGCGTCAGCGAGGACAAGATCCGCGCCGAGATGGCAAAGAGCCCGAATGACGGCATCGTCCAGGCGACCTACCAGCTCGCCTCCAGCCTCGGCATCAGCGGCACGCCCTCCTATGTGATCGGCAACGAACTGGTGCCGGGCGCCGTCGGGCTCGACGATCTCGAAGCCAAGGTCAAGAACATGCGCAGTTGCGGCAAGACTGCCTGCTGAGCAAACCAGCCGCCGGTCGGCCGCCCATCAAATCGCCAAAATCGAAGCGTTTCAGCCATGTGGACAAATGTGGCGTGATTCCCGCTGGCCAACCCGTAAGGGCTTTCATTCAGCCTTCGCGGAGTCTATAGGTTGCCGTCGTACATTTTACGGAACATTCGATGACGCAAACGATTTTCGTCCTGAACGGCCCCAACCTGAACATGCTGGGTAAACGAGAGCCCGGCATTTATGGCGGCAAGACGCTGAAGGACATCGAAGCCGACTGCAAGGCCGCCGGCCGCGAGTTCGGGTTTGATATCGATTTCCGGCAGAGCAACCACGAAGGCACGCTTGTGGACTGGCTCCACGAGGCAGATGAAAAGGCCGCCGGCGTTGCCATCAACGCGGGCGCCTATACGCATACATCGGTCGCGCTGCATGATGCGATCCGCGCCATTTCCATTCCCGTCATCGAGCTCCACATATCCAACGTGCATGCACGGGAAGAATTCCGTCACAAGTCGATGATCGCGCCGGCATGCAAGGGCGTGATCTGCGGCTTCGGGACTCACAGCTACATCCTGGCGCTCCACGCGCTGAAGAACATCACGGCATAAGAAGAAGACAGGGCAACACCATGGCTGAAAAGAAATCGGGTATCGATCAGGCACTGATCCGCGATCTCGCCAATATTCTCAACGATACGGATCTGACAGAGATCGAGGTCGAGCAGGACGACCTGCGCATCCGCGTTTCGCGCGCCGGTACGCCGCAATACGTCCAGGCGCCGATCGCAGCACCCAGCTATGCCGCAGCCGCTGCGCCGGCAGCCGCTACCGCGCCGGCCGCAGCGCCCGCCCGTAACCCCGCCAACGTCGTCAATGCTCCGATGGTCGGCACCGTCTACATGGCGCCGGCTCCGGGCGCGCGTCCGTTCATCGAGGTCGGCGCGACCGTCAAGGAAGGCCAGACGCTCATCATCATCGAAGCGATGAAGACGATGAACCAGATCCCCTCGCCGAAGTCCGGCAAGGTGACCGAGATCCTCGTCGATGACGGACATCCCGTCGAATACGGCCAAGCCCTCGTGGTCATCGAATAGGCCGATGCCCATGATTTCGAAAATCCTCATCGCCAATCGCGGGGAAATCGCCCTTCGCGTGCTCCGGGCCTGCAAGGAGCTCGGCATCGCCTGCGTCGTGGTTCATTCCACCGCCGACGCCGATGCCATGCATGTGCGCCTTGCCGACGAAAGCGTCTGCATCGGCCCGCCCTCCTCGCGCGAGAGCTATCTCAACATCCACCAGATCGTCGCCGCCTGCGAGATCACCGGCGCCGATGCCGTGCATCCGGGCTACGGCTTTCTGTCGGAGAATGCCAAGTTCGCCGATATCCTCGATGCCCATGGGATCACCTTCATCGGGCCGACGGCGGACCACATCCGCATCATGGGCGACAAGATCACCGCCAAGACGACGGCGCTCGAACTCGGCATTCCCGTCGTTCCGGGCTCGGACGGCGAAGTGAAGACCGAAGAGGACGCGCTGAAGACGGCCGCCGAAATCGGCTATCCCGTGCTGATCAAGGCCACGGCCGGCGGTGGCGGACGCGGCATGAAGGTCGCCAAGAGCGAGGCCGACCTGATCGAAGCCTGGTCGACGGCGCGCACGGAAGCGGCAGCTGCCTTCGGCAACGATGCCGTCTACATGGAAAAATATCTCGGCAAACCGCGCCACATCGAAATCCAGGTGTTCGGTGACGGCGAAGGCAATGCCATCCATCTCGGCGAGCGCGACTGCTCGCTGCAGCGCCGCCACCAGAAGGTTTGGGAAGAGGCGAATTCGCCGGCACTCAACGTCGAGCAGCGCATGAAAATCGGCCAGATCTGCGCCGACGCCATGAAGAAGCTGAAATATCGCGGCGCCGGCACGATCGAATTCCTCTACGAGAATGGCGAGTTCTATTTCATCGAAATGAACACCCGTCTGCAGGTGGAGCATCCGATCACCGAAGCGATCACCGGCATCGACCTGGTGCATGAGCAGATCCGCGTCGCTTCCGGCGGCGGTCTCTCGGTGACGCAGGACGAAGTGCATTTTTCCGGTCACGCCATCGAATGCCGCATCAATGCCGAGCACCCGCGCACCTTCGTGCCCTCGCCCGGCACGATCACCCATTTCCACGCGCCGGGCGGCCTCGGTGTGCGCATCGATTCCGGTGCCTATCAGGGCTACAAGATCCCGCCCTATTACGACAGCCTCATCGGCAAGCTGATCGTGCACGGCCGCACCCGTGTTGAATGCATGATGCGCCTGCGCCGGGCGCTCGACGAATTTGTTGTCGACGGCATCAATACGACGCTGCCGTTGTTCCAGGATCTCGTCTCCAACCAGGATATCGCCAACGGCGACTACGACATCCACTGGCTGGAACACTACCTCGCCAACACACCGGCGGCATAGGGCAGGAATGGCAGGATCGCGCAGGAAGTCACCAGGCATCACCCCTGACATTCTCCTGCGCGCCTATTCCATCGGCCTCTTCCCGATGGCCGAATCCGCCGACGACCCGGAGATCTTCTGGGTCGAACCGGAACTGCGCGGCGTGCTGCCGCTCGACCATTTCCATGTGTCGAAGAGTCTTGCCAAGACGGTGCGAAGGAAACCCTTCGAGATCCGTTTCGATCACGCTTTCGATCAGGTGATCGCGGCTTGCGCGGAGGAGACATCCGGGCGCCCGAGTACCTGGATCAACAAGACGATTCGATCACTTTACGCGACGCTCTTCGACATGGGTCATGCCCATACCGTCGAAGCCTGGGATGGCGACGAACTGGTCGGCGGTCTCTACGGCGTCTCGCTCGGCTCGGCCTTCTTCGGCGAAAGCATGTTTTCGCGCCGCACGGATGCCTCGAAGATCTGCCTCGTGCATCTGGTCGACCGGCTACGGGAAAGGGGCTTCACCCTGCTCGACACGCAATTCACCACCGGGCACCTGAAGACGTTCGGAGCGATCGACGTTCCAAAGGCCGATTATGCCGTGATGCTTGCGACGGCGATGGAGTCGCCGCACCTCAAGTTTTAAGCCCGATTGATTCATCCAAACGTTGATTTTCCACCTGGCTTGGCTAGGCTCCGGAATGCAACGGGGGATAGAACTTTGAAACGATATTTTGCAGCCGCGATCCTTTTCGCCTTGTTGACGAGTCAGGCCGGCGCACGCCCTTACCAAGAGATGTTCGCGAACAGGAGCGATTTTTCCGACGCGGAAAAACCATTGCTGGAAAAGCTCGATTTTCAGCAGGGCGCGATCAAGCTGCCTGAAGCCAAGGCAACGCTGAACGTACCCGCCGACTTCTACTATCTCAGCCCTGCCGACGCGAAGACGGTGCTCGTCGATATCTGGGGAAACCCGCCGGCGGCGGCGGAGGGAACGATGGGGATGATCTTCCCGGCAAAATACGCGCCGACCGATATCGAGGCCTGGGGTTCCACCGTCGAATACAATGCTGACGGCTATGTTTCCGACGCCGATGCCGCCACGACCAACTACGACGAATTGCTGCAGAACATCAAAGACGCGATCCGCGAAAACAACGCCGAACGCGAAAAGCAGGGGTTTCCGAAGATCACGCTTGTCGGCTGGGCCTCCACGCCGCACTACGACCAATCTGCGCATGCGATGCACTGGGCTCGGGATCTGATCTTCGGCGACGACACGCAGCCGCAGCACACGCTGAATTATTCCGTGCGTGTGTTCGGCCGCCAGGGCGTATTTCAATTCAACTTCGTCGCCGGCCTCGATCAGTTGAAAGAGATCGAAGGCGTCATTCCGACCGTCACCAAGCTCGTAGAGTTCGACAAGGGAATGGCTTATGGCGACTATGTCGAGGGCGACAAGATCGCGGCCTATGGGATGGCGGGAATGATCGCTGCGGGCGCGGGCGCCAAGATTGCCGCGAAGGTAGGATTGCTGGCACTCGCCCTCGCCTTCTTCAAGAAGGCCGGCGTTTTCGTCTTCATCCTACTCGCCGGTGCGCTTCGCTTTGCCAAGGGTCTTTTCAAGAGGAACAAGACACCCACAGCATAACGCGGCCGTCAGGTCGCGTTAGCGGGCTGTCGCCTTGGCGCCGTCAGGCGCCGGGACGTCCGAGCTCGTCTTGCAGTCCTTCAGCCAGACGTCGTAGATCGGGTGCTCGACGGCATTGAGGCCGGGGCTGGCGGCGAACATCCAGCCGGTGAAAATGCGGCGGATCTTGCGGTCGAGGGTGATTTCATCGACCTCGACGAAACCGTCGATCTTCTGCGCTTCGGCCTGGTCGCGCGAATAACAGGCCTTCGGTGTCACTTGCAGCGCGCCGAACTGCACCGTCTCGTTGACATAGACGTCGAAGGTCGTGATGCGGCCGGTGATCTTGTCCAGCCCGGAGAAGACGGCAACCGGATTTTCGATGCGTGCGGCATTTGCCGCAACTGGCGGAAGCAGGGCCGAGAGCGCCAGCAGCGATCCGGCGGCACGCAGCACCATGTTCCGCGTGAAGAGCTTCATGTACCCGTCTCCAGACATTTTCAGTTCACGGCCGCGGTCAAGCGCGGCCAACCTGCGGGTAAAGGTCAATTGTGGCCAAAAGCCGGGCCTGGGATTGCCCGTTCGAGCCGTCTCAGTTGCCGGGCGTCCAGGCGTCGTAATCGCCGGTGACGCGCGGCCGCTCACCCGGAACGGCGATGGAGCCCGGCGGACGGTAAGCCTGCGGCGAACCGGTGAGGTTGGGGCGATGCCCCTTCTGCCATTCCTTGGCGACGTAGTTTTCCTTGGACGGGGGAACGTCGGTGCGATGATGCATCCAGCCATGCCAGCCCGGCGGAATGGCGGAGGCTTCGGCATAACCCTTGTAGATCACCCAGCGCTTCGGCAGACCGTAGGAAGACATGCCGCCTTCGTAATAGACGTTACCGAATTCATCCTCGCCGACACGCTTGCCAAAACGCCAGGTCGCAAAACGCGTGCCCATCGTCTGACTGTTCCACCAGGTGAAGGTTTGAACCAGAAGATTCCACATGTCTTTTCCTTGTGCCCGCCGGGTGCGGGCCAAACCAGAATTCATTCCCTCGCTTATGCCGTCGCGAAGCCGAATTGTCCAGCGATTCCACGACAGCCACGGGTCATTTCAAAGCCATCTTGAAGCCCAGATGCGAGGCCCTGAAGCCCAGCCTTTCGTAGAAACGGTGGGCATCCCTACGCAGGGCATTCGAGGTCAGCTGCACCAGCCGCATGCCGCGGCCTTTTGCCTCGGCAATGGCGAATTCGATCATCGCGGCACCGATCCCCTGCCCGCGCAGATCGGCCCGCGTCTGCACCGCCTCGATAATCATCGCCGAGGAGCCACGCCTGGTCAGCGACGTCGTCACCATCGTCTGGAACGTGCCAACCACCTCACCGCCGCGCTCTGCAACGTAAAGCATCTGGTCTGGCGAAGCTTCGATTGCGGCAAAGGCCCTGGCATAATCCGGGAAGGCTTCAGCTTCCGTGCTATCGCCATGACCGCCGAGCGCATCGGCGGCAAAGATTGCCACGAGCGCCGGCACTGACGAATGAGTATGTCGGGCAATTCCCCCGCCACGGCCTCAATGCCCTTCGAGCGGTTTTTCGAAGATCAGCGCGGGAATGCCGGATTGCCCGGCCCCACTGTTCTCATTGCGGCCGACCTCGGTGAAGCCGTGCGTGAGATAGAAGGCGATCGCCGCTGCATTCTGGGGTTCGACTTCGAGACGCATGATCTCCGCATCCGGAAAGCAGGTTTCGAGCTCGGCGAAGATATCGCGGCCGATACCCTGGCGCTGCAGCGCCGGCCTGACGTAGAGGAGATGCAGCATGACCGTCTTCGTCAATTGCTGCGACATTGCCGCATAACCCATGCCGCCAATATTGCGGCCGTCATCGGCAACGAGGAATTCGGCATCCTTCCGCGCCAGCCGCGCCTTCAGCGCCGCCGCCGCAAAGAGATGGGCGATGAGATCATCCACCTTTGCTGCGCCATGGAGGTCGTCATAGGTAGCATGAAAGCTCTCCGCCAGCAGGGCGCGCACCTTCTCCACGTCGCGTTCGCCGGCGGTGCGGACGAAGTACACCGCTTATTCCTCGATGCCGAGCTTCGCCTTGACGAGGGCCTGGACAGCCTGCGGATTGGCTTTGCCGCCGGTCGCCTTCATCACCTGGCCGACGAACCATGCCGCCATGGTCGGCTTCGCCTTGACCTTTTCGACCTGATCGGGATTGGCGGCGATGATCTCGTCAACGGCCTTCTCGATCGCGCCGGTATCCGTCACCTGCTTCATGCCGCGCGTCTCGACGATCTCGGCGGGATCGCCGCCTTCGGTGAGCACGATCTCGAAGAGATCCTTGGCGATCTTGCCGGAGATGGTTCCCGCCTTGATGAGATCGATGATGGCGCCGAGCTGGGTCGGCGAAACCGGCGTCTGCTCGATATCCTTGCCGGTGCGGTTCAAGGCGCCGAGCAGATCGTTGATCACCCAGTTTGCCGCCGTCTTGCCGTCACGGCCTGCGGCGACCGCTTCGAAATAATCGGCAATCGCCTTCTCGGAGACGAGCACCGAAGCGTCATAGATCGACAGGCCGAGCTCGCGCACGAAGCGCTCCTTCTTGTCGTCGGGCAGCTCGGGAAGATCGGCTTCGAGCGTCTTGATGAAGGCATCGTCGAATTCGAGCGGCAGCAGGTCCGGATCGGGGAAGTAACGATAGTCGTGAGCATCCTCCTTGGAGCGCATGGAGCGCGTCTCACCCTTGTTCGGGTCGAAGAGGCGTGTCTCCTGATCGATCGTGCCGCCCTCCTCCAGAATGCCGATCTGGCGTCGGGCTTCATATTCGATCGCCTGGCCGATGAAGCGGATGGAGTTGACGTTCTTGATTTCGCAGCGCGTGCCGAAACCCTCGCCCGGACGGCGGACCGAGACGTTGACGTCGGCGCGCATCGAACCTTCGTCCATGTTGCCGTCGCAGGTGCCGAGATAGCGCACGATCGAGCGCAGCTTGGTCATATAGGCCTTGGCCTCGTCGGACGAGCGCATGTCGGGCTTGGAGACGATCTCCATCAGCGCGACGCCGGAACGGTTCAGGTCGACATAGGACATGGTCGCATGCTGGTCATGCATCGACTTGCCGGCATCCTGTTCCAGATGCAGGCGCTCGATGCCGATCTCGATATCCTCGAACTGGCCCTGGCGGTCCGGCCCAAGCGAAATGACGATCTTACCCTCGCCGACGATCGGATCCTTGAACTGCGAGATCTGATAGCCTTGCGGCAGGTCGGGATAGAAATAGTTCTTGCGGTCGAAGACCGAGCGCTTGTTGATCTCGGCCTTCAGGCCGAGGCCGGTGCGCACCGCCTGCCTGACGCATTCCTCGTTGATGACGGGCAGCATGCCGGGCATCGCGGCGTCGACCAGCGAGACGTTCGAATTCTGCGGCTTGCCGAATTCCGTCGAGGCGCCGGAGAAGAGCTTCGAATTGGACAGCACCTGGGCATGGACTTCCATGCCGACGATGACTTCCCAGTCGCCGGTGGCACCGGGGATGAAGCGTTTCGGATCAGGCGTGCGGACGTCGACAAGGGTCATCTGATACTCTTTGCAGGCTGTTCTTTTCCACTGGTGAGGTAACGGAAATGGCGTAGCGGTGCAAGGCTTTCCCTTGTGCAAGAGTTGCCGTCGGCGGCTTCTGTCTGGGGCGAGAGGCCGTCTGCACCACGGACGGCGACATCGGCATAAGCCGAGCGATCGACACGAATTCTGACCGCCCCAGTTGTCGATACCATAGTGATCTCTATCTTCAGTCCAAATGCGCTTGGATTTTGGCCATCGCGATAGGGAGGCGCTATTGAAGGGTTATCTGCCCTATCTGGTCGGGACGCTGGCGGGATTACTGCTCGCGCTCACTATTTCCGGTCTGTTGACGTTGCGGGGAACACCACAGCTCGTGCTTTTCGCATTGCTGCCGGCCATCGGCGGGGCGATCGCTGAGCGCGTCTCCGAGCGTCGATCCGACAAGTTTTAGAAGCGCCATGGCAAGGCTGAAAGAAATCGTCATCGACTGCGACAATCCCTGGCGAGTTGCTCGTTTCTGGGCGGCGGCGCTCGATGGCTACGAAGTGATGCCTTATGACGATGCCGAGCTGGCCCGCCTTGCCGCATTGGGGCTGACACCGGAAACGGATCCGACGGTGATGGTCGATGGTCCCGGAACACGCCTCTGCTTCCACCTTCGCCAGGGAGAGCGTCCCGCCCGCAACCGTGTTCATCTCGATATCGCCGCCCCGGATCGGCAAAAAGAAGTGGAACGGCTCCTATCCCTCGGGGCGACATTCGTCCGCGAGACGGATGCCTACAGCGTATTGAATGATCCCGAAGGCAACAATTTTTGCGTGACGTCCGAATAGCCCGCTATGAGCCGG
This sequence comes from Rhizobium anhuiense bv. trifolii, assembly GCF_024346605.1. Lineage (NCBI taxonomy): Bacteria > Pseudomonadati > Pseudomonadota > Alphaproteobacteria > Hyphomicrobiales > Rhizobiaceae > Rhizobium > Rhizobium anhuiense. The sequence continues at coordinate 2,252,593 of NZ_CP098803.1, read as the reverse complement.
GAACCACGCCCGGCGGCAGTAAGCAATCCTCCGCCTCCTGCAGCACCTTTCAAACGTCAGAATTCCTGCCCGTATCCGCCGCCATCGGAAACGAGCTGTTTTGTCAGTCCGACCGAGGGCACATCGCGATCGAGCTTCGGATTATAGGCGACCGAGAGCCAGTGGATGCTGTAGCCGTGTTTCCGGAAGAAGCCGATCGCCTCGCTATTGCCGGAATGGGTCTGCATCCCCGCCTTCTCGAAGCCCTGATCGGAGATTTCCTTTTCGATGCGGACGAGAAGCGCCGAACCAAGCCCCTGGCGAGTGAAGGCAGGATCGATCCAGAAATCCGAGATGGTTTCGTCCAATCGCTCGCGCGCCGCCCAGCCTGCCACCTGGCCGTTCTGCTCGACGACGGTGATGGTCAGCCAGTCGTTTTCCACGAAGTTCCGAAAGGCGTTGCGCGCTGCATCGATCATCGCGTCCGATTCGCCGATCGACGCCATCGCATTTTGCCAGGCCCTGAGCCCGATCTCGCTCAATAGCTCCGCTTCACCATCGCGGGCATTGCGAATGTGGATCAACGACACCTCCGCGTTACCCCTCAACTAGACCATTGAGTCGCGAAATTTACCAGTGGCTCCAAGGAGATGATGGCTGGAAATTGCGGTTTTCGACCGGTTTTAACCTGAGAGCACGCTCTTGACCGAATTTTCCCGGCTGAATAATAAAGCTTATCGAGGTGTTTTATGTTGAGCCTGCCTGAGACCCGGTAAAGGCCCTGCCCGCAAGTTTTCTTGCGCGCATGGGCCCGAAAAAACGAAGCCCTGACGTTCGAATGAACGCCAGATCGTTTTTGTGCGCCCTGCCGGGCGCGATACCGGATCTCAACACATGGACATTTCTCGCACGGAGCAGCGCATCCTGCATCTCATGGCCCAAGGCGGCCGCATCGAAATTTCTCGCGACGACAACAGGAAGATCGAGGCAGTCAGTTGCTTCACCCGCGATGGCTGGCTCTATCCCGGCGTCGATCTCGATCTCTTCCGCAGGCTGAAGCAGCTGAGGGCCATCAAGTCCTCGAGCGGCCAACCCTACCGGATCACCGAAAAAGGACTGAGGCTGGTCAGGTCGCAACTAAATAACAGGTAATCGGGCAACCCACCCTGACTATGCTCCAACCGGCGTAGTCAGGGTGTTAGCCTCCAGCCTTTGCAGAGAGTTCCGTCCGCATCGCCGACCACTCGTCGGCCATCGAGCCGGCGCCTCGTCTCTTTCCGGCGCGACGATACCAGTAGTCGGCATTCCAGTCGTCGCCTTCGATGCGATGGCAGAGCGCGTGACCCCAGTCGAACGGCTGTTCACCTTCGTGGCGCTGGCAGATTTCGTGTACCGCCTGCCAATCAGCGCCCATAGTGAACCCACCGGCAGCGAGGCGATCAGCTGCCTCGATCAATCGCGCAAGATCATTGTTCGGCATGAGGCCCTCCCCGCAAAGTCTTCTTTCTATAACAGGCGCCACCTCGAAATCCGAGACGGCACCCGCCTTCTTCAGTCGCGAAGCAAATGGTCAGGTGACCTGCCTTGCCGGCAAGGGTTTCAAGGCCCCCGAGGTCCTTCAGACGCAGCGTGACCGGGTTGTCAGCAACTGACATCCACCTCGTGCCACCACAAGCGGTCATTGCGACAGAAGGGGCCGAAGCGCCATTTCCAGTCCCAGAATCAGGAGACAGACGAGAAATCCACGCCGAAAGACATCTTGACTGATCCGCGTGCGGATCGCCTGCCCAGCCACCATGCCAACTAGGGCGGGGATGACGGCAAGCACCGACGTCGTCAGTGCGCTGATTGGCAGAGTCCCATGGGAGAAAAGGGCGATAGCAAGCGCAATGGTCGAAATGCTGAAGGATAGGCCCAATGCCTGAACCAGTTCGTCCCGCTCGAAACCGAGCGCCTGAAGATACGGAACGGCGGGAATGACGAATACGCCCGTAGCACCTGTCATGACGCCCGTTGCCAGCCCAACCAGAGGCGATGCCCAAGGCTGCCAATGGGAGGGCACGCGGTGCTGATGAGCAAGGAGCGTGTAGCCTGAGTAGAAGACCAGCGCGAGCCCGAGAGCTATTGTGGTGCGGCCGGCATTGCCGCCTGCAAGCAGGGTGGAGCCGGCCAGCGTGCCAATGACGATCATCGCCATCATGGGCCACAGTCGCAGCAGAAGCGCCCCAAATCGTGGACCGACAAGAAGCTGCCAAACATTCGTGACGAAGGATGGCGCGAGCAGCAGCGCGGCCGCCGTCAATGGATTAAGGAGCGCGCCGAGTGCACCCATGGCCACTGTGGGCAAGCCCATGCCCGTGACGCCTTTGACGAAACCGGCAACAAAGAAAATGACGGCGATTGTGACAGTGGTGAAGTTGATCTGCTCCATGCTGCCACTTAGAGCAATCCGACGCTTGGCCACAATCGGGAACTTCCATCGTCAGGCTTCGGTTTTTCCGAAGCCTGACCGTGTGTTATCTTTCCGCCATGCGCTTCGATCTTGCAGATTTACGTCTCTTTCTCGCCGTTGTGGAGGCTGGCAGCATCACGCATGGCGCTTCGGCGGCCAATCTTTCTTTGGCTGCGGCAAGCGAGCGACTCCGTCAGATGGAAGCATCCGGCGGCGTATCGCTTCTGGATCGCGGGCGGCGGGGCGTCAGCGCGACGCGGGCCGGAGAAGCATTGGCGCATCATGCCCGTCTCGTTTTGCACCAGGTGGCAGCGATGCAGGCGGAATTGTCAGAGCATGCGCGCGGAGTCCGGGCCACGATCAGGCTCTTCGCCAATACGGCGGCAATGGCCGAATTCCTACCCGGCCGTCTTGGACCGTGGCTGGCGGCGCATCCCCGCATCGACGTCAATCTCTCCGAGCGACCGAGTTCCGAGATCGTCAAGGCAATAGCAGGCGGACTGGCGGAGATTGGGATCGTCTCCGACGCGATCGAGACTTCACCGCTGACAACATCGCCATTTGCGGTCGATCGTCTCGTCGCCGTCATGTCGAGCACTCACCCCATGGCCAGGGAAAGGCGGATCGCCTTTTCTCAACTCCTCGGCGAAGACCAGATCGGCTTTGCAGGTGCTCTTCAGCAGCATGTCGATGACCACGCGGCGCGCGCGGGCCACAGGTTGCAGCCGCGCGTGCATCTCAGAACCTTTGAAGGCATTTGCAGGATGGCGGCGGATGGCGTGGGTTTCGGCATTGTTCCCGAGATCGCCGCGCGCCGCTGCCGTCGCACCATGCCGATCGCATTTGTCAGACTCACTGACGCCTGGGCGACGCGACGACTTCTGCTGTGCTCTCAAGCCGTTCAAGAACTCCAACCCATCACGCGTCAACTGTTCGAGCATCTGGCGCGAGGTCAACATGCACCGATTTTGCGGCCTGATACCGATCCCTAAAGGTACGAGGTTTCTTCACGGACATATCAACGAGCGGGAAGTCCTCCTCATCGACAGCAGGTCTTATCAGCGTTAGCCGACAAGTTCGCACCGGCCTCCGTCAGATCGACTGAATGATGGTTACGGACAACGCGAGGCGCTGAGTTCCGGCTCGAAGGAACAAATATGAAAAAATGGCCTGTCGATCAGGAAAAAGGCCGGGCGCCGACCGCCTTGCGATCGGCGCAAATGGATCGTTAAGTCGGTTACCACCACTTGGCGGGCGTAAACCGGCCGGCCGCCTGCTCGATGATATGGGCGGTCTTGAAGAGGGTTTCCTCATCAAAGGGCTTGCCGATCAGTTGCAGGCCGAGTGGCAGGCCCTTCTGGTCGAGGCCGGCCGGCACGGCGATGCCGGGCAGGCCCGCCATGTTGACCGTCACCGTGAAGATGTCGTTCAGATACATCTTCACCGGATCGGCGGCGAGGTTCTCATCGGCGACGCCGAAGGCCGACGACGGTGTTGCCGGCGTCAGGATGGCGTCGACGCCGGCATCGAAAGCGAGTTCGAAATCGCGCTTGATCAGCGTGCGGACCTTCTGGGCGCGGATATAATAGGCGTCGTAATAGCCGGCGGACAGCACATAGGTGCCGATCATGATGCGGCGCTTGACTTCCTTGCCGAAGCCCGCGGCACGTGTCTTCTCGTACATGTCGACGATATCCTTGCCGTCGACACGCAGGCCGTATCGCACGCCGTCGTAACGGGCGAGGTTCGAGGATGCCTCGGCGGGAGCGACGATGTAATAGGCCGGAAGGGCGTATTTGGTGTGCGGCAGCGAGATGTCGACGATCTCGGCGCCGGCTTCCTTCAGCCAGGCGATGCCCTGGCGCCAGATGGCTTCGATCTCATCCGGCATGCCATCGACGCGGTATTCGTTGGGAATACCGATCTTCATGCCCTTCAGCGACTGGCCGATCGCGGCTTCATAATCCGGCACCGGCAGATCGACCGACGTCGTGTCCTTGGCATCGACGCTTGCCATCGACTTCAAAAGGATGGCGGCATCGCGCACGTCGCGGGCGATCGGGCCCGCCTGGTCGAGCGAGGAAGCGAAAGCGACGGTGCCCCAGCGCGAGCAGCGGCCATAGGTCGGCTTGATGCCGACGGTGCCGGTGAAGGCTGCCGGCTGGCGGATCGAGCCGCCGGTATCGGTCGCGGTAGCGCCGGCGCAAAGATGAGCGGCGACGGCTGCGGCCGAGCCGCCGGAGGAGCCACCGGGCACGAGCTGCTGGTTGGAACCCGCTGAGCGCCAGGGGTTGATGACCGCGCCGTAATACGACGTCTCGTTGGAGGAGCCCATGGCGAACTCGTCCATGTTAAGCTTGCCGAGCATGACGGCGCCGTCATCCCAGAGGTTCTGCGTCACGGTCGATTCATAACGGGGCTCGAAACCATCGAGAATGTGGCTGCAGGCCTGGGTGTGCACACCGACGGTGGCAAAGAGATCCTTGATGCCGAGCGGAATGCCTTCGAGATCGCCCGCCTTGCCGGCGGCGATGCGCGCGTCGGAATTCTTCGCCATGAGGCGGGCGAGATCCGGCGTGACCTTTATGTAGGCATTCAGCTGACCATTGGCCGCATCGATCGCCGAGATATAGGCTTCGGTCAGTTCGGTCGCGGTGATTTCCTTGGCGCGCAGCTTCTGGCGGGCTTCGGCAATGGTCAGGCTGGTGAGTTCGCTCATCGTGTTTTCGCTTCAGATCTGGAAATGGCAACAGGGTCGGAAAGAGGCTTCGAAGCCTTATTCGACGACTTTCGGCACCAGGAAAAAATTATGATCGGTGACGGGCGCATTGGCGACGATATCGGCCGCCTTGCCGCCGTCGGTCACCTCATCGCTCCGCTTCTTCATCGCCATCGGGGTGACTGACGTCATCGCCTCGACGCCATCGACATTCACTTCGGAGAGTTGCTCGACGAAGCCAAGGATACCGTTCAGCTCGCCGACCATGCGATTTGCCTCATCCTCGGAGACGGCAATACGGGCAAGGCGGGCGACGCGCTTCACGGTGGCAAGATCGACGGACATGGCATTCTCCGGATAGGATTTTTCCTACCCGCTATAAAGGCCATGTCCGCCTTACGCAACGGGGTTTCGCTAGATCGACAGGCTCTCGGAGGGCTTGATCGCCTTCACATCCGTCTGCGATCCCTCCATGCCGGTAACGAATTTTTCGGCCGTCTGGTCGATGATCGGGAAGGTGCCATAGTGGCAGGGGATCGCGGTCTTGAAGTTGAAATAACGCCGGCAGGCAAGTGCCGCCACCGCGCCACCCATGGTGAAGCGGTCGCCGACCGGCACGAGGCCGATATCGGGCTGGTGCAATTCATTGATCAGCGCCATGTCGGAGAAGATGTCGGTATCGCCCATGGCAAGGATCGAGGCTTCGTCGTCGAAGTGCAGCATCAGGCCGTTGGCGTTGCCGAGCGCGTGCGAGACGCCGTCTTCGGTGATCTGGGCAGATGAGTGCAGCGCATTGGTGAAGGTCGCCGAGAAGCTGCCGAGCGCGATCGTGCCGCCGGTATTGCCCATCTCGATCTTGTCGACACCCTTGGAGCCGAGCCAGGCGGCGAGATCGGCATTGGCGAGAACGACGGCGCCGGTTTCCTTGGCAAGCGCCACGGTGTCGCCGACGTGATCGCCATGGCCATGGGTCAGCAGGATGTGGGTGACGCCTGCCGAAACATCCTTGATATCCTGGCCGGAAAAGGAGGCGTTATAGCTGAGGAACGGGTCGAGCAGGATCTTCGCCTTTGATGTCTCGATGCGGAAGGCGGAATGGCCGAGCCAGGTGATCTTCATGAAATGTCTCCTTTATTACGTGATGTAAAAACAGGTCCGAAAAGCGCTCACGCTTTTCAACATCATGCTCTAAGGACATATCTTATGCGGCCGCAAAGAAAAGCGGCGGCGACTTCAATTTCTTTTGACGGGATGACATGGCGATGACGGTGCTGACGATCGAGGAAATGGCCGAGACGCTTGCCCCGCGACAGGCGATTGCCGGCCTCGATCTCGGCACCAAGACGATCGGGCTGTCGATGTCCGATCTCGGGCGGCGCTTCGCCACGCCGCGCACGGTGATCCGGCGCGTCAAGTTCACCATCGATGCGCAGGCGCTGCTGGACTTTGCACAATCGGAAAAGGTCGCAGGCTTCATCATCGGCCTGCCGATGAATATGGACGGATCGGCGGGTCCGCGCGTACAGGCGACGCGCGCCTTCGTGCGCAACATGGAGCAGAAGACGGCGCTGCCCTTCGTCTATTGGGACGAGCGGCTTTCCACGGTCGCGGCCGAACGGACGCTGCTCGAAATGGACGTCTCGCGCGCCAAGCGGGCCGAACGGATCGATTCGGCCGCGGCAAGTTTCATCCTTCAGGGCGCGCTCGACAGGCTTTCCTTGCTGGCAAGGTCGGGAGACGAATTCAGCGCTTGACGCGCCGTCCACCAGGCGATGATCGACTTGCGCTTTCTGAAGCCGAGGATGGCAAAGACGACGAGGCTGTCGACCGCGATCGCGCGGGCCACGAGCGGTGGGATCGTCTCCGGCGGAATGCCGAGCGCCTTTCCGTAAAGCTCGAACGTCAGGTCATGGACCTGCCGCGACAGCATGAAGATGCCGAAATTCATGTCGTAATAGGAGAGCCAGTACCATCCGCCCAGAAAGACGATGGGGCCGGCCCAGAAGATCAGAAACCACTTCATGCGGCCTCTCCTCCATGCTTGCGCGCGACGGGCAGATCGAGGGAGACCAACCAGGTTGACAATGCCATGATGCAAAGCACCAGCGTCGGAATTGCAATATCCAGCGCCAGGACTGCGAAAAACATCATCGCCGTCACCAGAAACGCGGCTTTAGCGATCTTCGTTCCCATGGGCGTCAACTCGGGCACTCTCACTCATACCATCTCTGCTCACCGCCACACTGTCGGCTTAACCAGGCCCGCGCAACGTAAACCATTTGTTAAGGTTAACGCGAAACCCGCCCCCTGTGGATGAGCAGATCTCAACCGTAGACGCCGCGCACGATGCGCTTCAGCGCCGTCGCCGCCTTTTCCCAATCCTTGGATGTCTTCAGCGACAGGCCGGCGCACTGCCCGCCGGCTGCAGCAGCGAGCACGAGGTGCTGGATCGCCGCGATGACGACGGCGTTGACGGCTGCTGCATCCACGCCCTTCGGCGGCGCCAGCGAGCCGCGCATGCGCTCCAGCCAGAGAGCGAGCGCCTTCGAACGCGCTTCGGACAGCCGCCTCACCTGCTCGGTGTTTTCCGATATTTCCCAGGCGAGGATGCGGCGCATCAACGGATCATCTCTCAAGGCATCGAGAAGAAGAAGCGACAGCCGCTCCATCAGGTCGCCATAGGTGAGCAGGAACATGCCGCCGGTGTCTTCCGGAATGCGATCCTTCACCCATGTGCCGAGATCGGCGCCGATCGCTTCGACCAGGCCGTCGAGGCCGCCATAGTAGCGATAGATCAGCTGCTTGTCGCAGCCGGCGCGGCGGGCGACCGCGTTGATGCCGAAATTCTGGAAGCCTTGCTCGGCCAGCAGACCCTTGGCGGCGGCAAGGATGGCGCGTTCGGTGGCGCCGCGATCACGCACGCGCCGTTCCGGCTCGCCGGCGACCTCCGGTAAGATCTCAAGATTAATCGCTTCGTTCAGCATGAATGCCCCTTCCCCGCTGTCACCAATCGGTGAGTAACGGGGAGATTTCAGGCAATCAATCCTATCCCCTTGGGAAGATTGTGGATATTCCATCCGGTCCAACGATTTGGCCTCGGACCGATTTGGAAAGCTGCACGCCAAACGGATCCGATCCGGTCAGAAATCTCGTCCTGGCAGTTGATCGCGATGGACGAACCCGGCATAGCTGCATTATGAACAAATCTAATAATCTCCGCTAAGGCCCTGCAATGGTGAACTATATCGAAGCCTCTTCCGCGCCGCCGAAGAATACCGGCGCCATCCGGCTTTATGACGCTGAAGCATTCGAGGGTATGCGCAGGGCATGCCAGCTGACCGCGCGCTGCCTCGATGCGCTTGCCGACATCGTCAAACCTGGCATGCTGACCGATGAGATCGACCGATTCGTCTTCGATTTCGGTCTGGAGCACGGCGCCTATCCGGCGACGCTGAACTATCGCGGCTATACCAAATCGACCTGCACCTCGATCAATCACGTCGTCTGCCATGGCATTCCGAACGACAAGCCGCTGCGCGAAGGCGATATCGTCAATATCGACGTTACCTTCGTGCTCGACGGCTGGCACGGCGATTCGAGCCGGATGTATCCTGTTGGCACGATCAAGCGCGCCGCCGAGCGCCTGCTCGAGGTCACCTATGAATCGCTGATGCGCGGCATATCAGCCGTCAGGCCGGGCACCCGAACCGGCGCGATCGGCGAGGCGATCCAGACCTATGCCGAGGCCGAGCGCTGTTCGGTGGTGCGCGATTTCTGCGGCCACGGTGTCGGCCGGCTGTTCCATGATTCGCCGAACATCCTGCATTACGGCCGCGCCAATGAGGGGCCGGAACTGCGCGAAGGCATGATCTTCACCATCGAGCCGATGATCAACCTCGGCCGACCGCATGTGAAGGTGCTGGCCGACGGCTGGACGGCGGTGACCCGCGACCGCTCGCTTTCGGCCCAGTACGAACATACGGTCGGCGTCACCTCCGATGGCTGCGAGATCTTCACGCTGTCGCCGGGCGGGCTCGACCGCCCGGGCCTGCCGTCGCACAACGGGTAACGATCCGATGGCGAAGGGACCTGTTGCGACATCTTCCGACGACGAGTTGCCTTTCCCAACGCAAGAGCCCATTGCCGCCGACGAACGCTCGTTCTTCGGCGGACGACCGCAAAAGCCGTCCGCGGCGAATGGCAGGACCGCCCTGCCCGCCTCGCTCGCCGCGCAAGAACATTATCATGGTCATCGCGAGCGGTTGCGTGACCGCTTCCGCGAACTGGGCGACACCGCGCTTGCCGACTACGAAATCCTCGAGCTCTTGCTTTTCCGGCTGATCCCGCGGCGTGATACCAAGCCGATCGCCAAGGCGCTGATCGAGCGATTCGGCTCGCTTTCCGGCGTCTTCGGTGCGCCAGCAGCGCTGCTGACGGAGGTGAAGGGCGTCGGCGAGGCCGTGGCGCTCGACCTGAAGCTGATCTCGACTGTGACCCATCGGACCCTGAAGAGCGAGCTCAGGAGCAAACAGGTCCTGTCCTCGTGGTCTTCGGTCATCCAGTATTGCCATGCCGCCATGGCGCACGAAACCCGCGAACAGTTTCGCATCCTCTTTCTCGACAAACGCAATGTGCTGATCGCCGATGAGGTGCAAGGGCGCGGCACGGTCGACCACACGCCGGTCTATCCGCGTGAGGTGGTGAAACGCGCGCTGGAGCTTTCGGCAACGGCGATGATCCTGGTGCACAACCACCCCTCCGGCGACCCGACACCGTCGCGCGCCGACATCGACATGACGAAGGTGATCATCGATGCCGCCAAGGCGCTCGATATCACCGTTCACGACCATGTCATCATCGGCAAGGACGGCCATGTCAGCCTGAAGGGGCTGAAGCTGATCTGAACAAAAGCCAGGACCGACCGCCGACGAGGTGCAAGGCCGCCGCACGTCGATCCTGCGGCGGCCCATCGGCGTGGGAAGACTGCGGAATGCTGGAGTTGACAGCAGTTGGTCGTGCGGGATTGTATGCAATCCTGCAACCACCATGTCTGAACAATGCCCGCCCGAAATACCGAGAAGATGAAGCTCTATGACGATCCGCAGCGGCAACACCGATCGATCGACCCGGCTCTGCCGCGACGTGCTCTGCCTCGATGATTTTGAAATGAAGGCGCGGCGACATCTGCCAAAGCCTCTGTTCGGTTATATCGCCGGCGCGACCGAGACCAATGCGTCGCTGCGGCATAACGCGGAAGCTTTCCAGGCCTATGCCTTCCGGCCTCGTGTCCTTCGGGACGTCTCGAAACGCAGCACCGAGACGAGCCTCTTCGGCAAGACCCATGCCGCACCATTCGGCATCGCGCCGATGGGTATCAGCGCGCTGATGGCCTATCGAGGTGACATCGTGCTCGCGCGGGGAGCGGAACAGTCGGGAATCCCGATGATTATAAGCGGTTCCTCACTTATCCCCTTGGAAGAGATCGCTGCGGTTTCGCCACAAGCGTGGTTTCAGGCCTATCTCCCCGGCGAACCCGATCGTATCGATGCTCTGATCGATCGCGTCGGCGCCGCCGGCTTGCGCACACTTCTGCTGACCGTGGACACAGCCACGCTGCCAAATCGGGAAAACAATGTAAGGGCCGGATTTTCGACGCCTTTGCGTCCAGGTCTGCGCCTGGCATGGCAGGGCATCTCGCACCCGCGTTGGACCACCGGCACATTCTTGCGCACGATCGTTCGGCACGGCATTCCGCATTTTGAAAATTCCTATGCCACAAGAGGCGCGCCGATCATCTCCTCGAACGTCACGCGCGATTTCGGCAGGCGCGACCACCTCAACTGGAATCATTTGGAGCGGATACGCAACAGGTGGTCCGGCAAACTTGTGGTCAAGGGGATCATGCATCCTGACGACGCGGCCCGGGCTGCCGACACCGGGGCGGATGGAGTGATCGTCTCCAACCATGGCGGCCGCCAGCTTGACGGCACCGCTTCACCGCTTCAGGTGCTTCCGGAGATTGCAGCACGTGTCGGAGACAGCGTTGCCGTCATGGTCGATGGCGGTTTCAGGCGTGCAACTGATATCATGAAGGCTCTCGCGCTCGGGGCCTGTTTCGTGTTCGTGGGCAGGCCGTTCCTTTATGCCGCAGCCGTCGCGGGGTTACCGGGCGTGCTTAAGGCGGCGGACATCCTGAAGACGGAACTGCACAGCAATATGGCGTTGCTCGGCGTTACCAAGGTCAGCGATATTTCCGCGGACTACATCACCCGCGCATGAAAACCGTCGCGCGCCGACATCATGGCGTAAAGCTGTTTCCCGAAGGGCTCACTTGCCCGAAAAAGCGCCCGTCAGGACCAATCAGGCGGCCGTAAAACAATCTGTAACATTGACCGGCTAACGATGGACGGGCGACATTTTGCGTCGCAAAATGATTCCTTTCCAATCCGGGGCTTGATGATGCTTCAGTACGATCTCGTTGTGGTGGGCAGCGGTCCCGCAGGGCGCCGCGGCGCCATCCAGGCTGCAAAACTCGGCAAGAAAGTGCTTGTTATCGAGCAGGGCAAACGCGTCGGCGGCGTGTCCGTGCATACCGGCACCATCCCCTCCAAAACGCTGCGCGAGACCGCGCTCAACCTCTCCGGCTGGCGCGAACGCGGTTTCTACGGCCGGTCTTACCGCGTCAAGGAAGAGATCAGCGCAGATGATTTGCGCCGCCGCCTGCTGATCACGCTGAACCACGAGGTCGAGGTGCTGGAACACCAGTTCGCCCGCAACCGCGTGCAGCACATTCGCGGCAAGGCGAGCTTCATCGATGCGTCGACGCTGCAGGTGATCAAGGATGACGGCGAGACCACGCAGGTCACCGCCGCCAGCGTACTGCTCGCCGTCGGCACAAAGCCGTTCCGTCCCGATTACATACCTTTCGACGGCAAGACTGTACTCGACAGCGACGAGTTGCTCGACATCCAGGAGTTGCCGCGATCGATGGTCGTCATCGGCGCCGGCGTCATCGGCATCGAATATGCGACGATCTTCAGCGCGCTCGACACGGCCGTCACCGTCATCGACCCGAAGGCGACGATGCTCGACTTCATCGACAAGGAAATCGTCGAGGACTTCACCTATCAGCTGCGCGACCGCAACATGAAGCTGCTGCTCGGCCAGAAGGCCGACAAGGTTGAGACGCTCGACAACGGCAAGGTCGAGCTGACGCTCGACAGTGGCCGGCGCCTGACGACCGACATGGTGCTTTTCGCCGCCGGCCGCATGGGGGCGACTGACGCGCTGAACCTTCCGGCCATCGGCCTCGAAGCCGATAGCCGCGGCCGTCTCAAGGTCAATCCGGAGACGTTCCAGACATCGGTTGCCAACGTCTACGCCGCCGGCGACGTCGTCGGCTTTCCGAGCCTTGCCTCGACCTCGATGGAACAGGGCCGCATCGCCGCCCGCGTCGCGATCGGCGCGGTCGCCAAGGAGCCGCCGAAATATTTCCCCTACGGCATCTATGCCGTGCCGGAGATTTCGACCTGCGGCCTGACCGAAGAGGAGATGAAGGAGCGCGGTATTCCCTATGAGTGCGGCATCGCCCGGTTCCGCGAAACCTCGCGCGGTCATATCATGGGCCTCGACACCGGCCTTTTGAAGCTGATCTTCTCGCTGAAGACTCGCCGTCTGCTCGGCGTGCATATCGTCGGCGAAGGCGCCACCGAGCTGGTCCATATCGGCCAGGCGGTGCTCAATCTCAAAGGGACGGTCGAATATTTCGTCGAAAACACCTTCAACTATCCGACGCTTGCCGAAGCCTACAAGATCGCCGGCCTCGATGCCTGGAACCGGATGGGCGACATCAAGTCGGAACTCTAAAGCTCGCCGTGTAGACAGCAGATCCGGCCGCCAAACGGAGCCGAACGACATTGCGCATCATTTCGCTGAACGCGTGGGGCGGCAGGCTGCATGAGGCCCTGATCGGCTATGTCAGGCAGGCAGATCCGGATGTGCTGTGCCTGCAGGAGGTGCTGCGGGCGCCAGGTACGGGCTGCGGATGGTCGATCTATCGGGATGCAGGGCTGGAGCTGCCACAGCGCTTCAATCTATTCACGGAGGTCAGCGCCGCCCTGCCCGGCCATGACGGCTTCTTCTGCCCGACATCGAGAGGCGAGCTGTTCGACGGCGATACCGCCATTGCCGCCGAATTCGGGCTGGCTACCTTCGTGCGCAAGACCCATTCCGTCATTGCCCAGGGGCTGGACTTCGTGCATGGCCATTTTTCCGCTGATGGCTGGGGCGACCATCCCCGGCCGCGAAACGCCCATTGCATCCGCCTCTTCAGCCATGAGCACGCTTCGACCGTGACCATCGCCCACATGCATGGCCTGCGCGATCCCGCAGGCAAGGATGACACGGCGGCGCGCGAGGAGCAGGCCGCAGCGCTGGTCGGGCTGATCGAGCGCGTCTGGCCCGGTGACGAAGGGCTCGTCGTCTGCGGCGATTTCAATGTGTTGCCCGACAGCGCGACCTTCACCATGCTCGCCAGACTCGGGCTTTCCGATCTCGTCACCGGAAACGGCCTTGTAGACACGCGAACCTCCTACTATCTGAAGCAGGGCCGCTTTGCCGACTACATGCTGGTTACACCGCCGGTGAAGGTTGCCAAATTCGAGGTGGTCGAGGCGCCTGAGGTCTCCGACCACCGCGCATTGCTGCTGGATATCGGGTAGTATATTAAGGAATGACAAGTTTCGCGAAGCGTTTGCGCGCCGTGCCTTTTTTTACGCCTTAGTTTGACCGCCTAAATCGCATTGATACGCCGTGCCTGATAGATGCCTTCAAATCCATTTTGCCTTCGGGCAAAAGCTTCTAAAGAAAGATAGATACTCTTGTCCCATGTCTTGGAAGCTGCCCGCAGACGTTTTCAGCTGATCCTGATCAAGCCGTCGCATTATGACGATGATGGCTACGTCATCCGCTGGTGGCGGGCGATGATTCCCTCCAATTCGCTCGCGGCACTCTATGGCATCGCCGCTGAATGCGCCGAGCGCAAGGTGCTCGGAGACGATACGGCGATCGACATCACCGTGATCGACGAGACCAATACGCGGATCGATTTTGCCGGCCTGCTGGCGCAGTTCAAGCGTCACGATAATTTCGGCATGATCGCGCTTGTCGGCGTCCAGACCAACCAATATCCGCGCGCCCTTGATATCGCCCGGCCCTTCCGCGATGCCGGCCTGCCGGTTTCCATCGGCGGCTTCCATGTTTCCGGCTGCCTGTCGATGCTGGATGGCAAGGCGGTCGGGCTCGATGCCTGCCGTGACATGGGCATCTCGATGTTTGCCGGCGAGGCCGAGGGCCGGCTCGACATGGTGCTGCGCGACGCCGCCGCCGGCGAGCTGAAGCCGCTCTACAATTTCATGAACGACCTTCCCGGCATCGGCGGCACACCGGTTCCCTTCCTGCCGAAGGACAATATCCAGCGCACGCTCGGGCTCAGCACCAGCTTCGATGCCGGACGCGGCTGTCCCTATCAGTGCTCGTTCTGCACCATCATCAACGTACAGGGACGCAAGTCGCGCTTCCGCTCGGCCGACGACGTCGAAAAGCTGGTGCGGATGAACTGGGCGCAGGGCATCCACAAATTCTTCATCACCGACGACAATTTCGCCCGCAACAAGGATTGGGAAGCGATCTTCGACCGGTTGATCGAGCTCAAGGAGCGCGACGGCATTCCGCTCGGCCTGATGATCCAGGTCGACACGCTTTGCCACAAGATCCCGAATTTCATCGAGAAATCCCGGCGCGCCGGCGTCACGCGTGTCTTCATCGGCCTCGAAAACGTCAATCCAGACAATCTGACCGCCGCCAAGAAGAACCAGAACAAGATCACCGAATACCGCAAGATGCTGCTCGCCTGGAAGGCGCAGGGCATCATGACGCTTGCCGGTTATATCCTGGGATTCCCCGCCGATACGCCGGAATCGATCCGCCGCGACATTACGATCATCCAGGAAGAGCTGCCGCTCGACGTCATCGAATTCTTCATCCTGACGCCGTTGCCGGGCTCCGAGGACCATCAGGTCCTATGGAAGAAGGGCGTCGAGATGGATGCCGATCTCAACATCTACGATGTCGAGCATGTCTGCACCGCGCATCCCAAGATGAGCAAGCAGCAGTGGGAAGACATCTACCACGAGGCCTGGTCGCTCTATTATTCGCCTGATCATATGAAGACGCTGCTGCGCCGCGCCGTGGCAACCGGAGTCCCGCTTGCAAGGCTCGTCAAGGTTCTCGTCTCCTTCGCGACCACCGTGCCGCTGGAAAACGTGCATCCACTGCAAAGCGGCCTGCTGCGCCTGAAGACGCCGTCGGAGCGTCGCCCGGACCTGCCGCGCGAAAATCCGCTGGTGTTCTGGCCGCGCTTCGCCTGGGAAACCTTCCGCAAACATGCCTCGCTCGCCGGCACGATCATTGGCCTGACGATTTCGGCATTCCTGATTTCAAGGGATGCCAAGTCGAAGACCTATATGGATCAGGCCCTGACGCCTGTCGCCGACGACGAAGAGGAAACGCTCCACCTCTTCACCCAGACCGCCGGCGGCGCCGCAGCCGTCAACCATGTCAGGAAAGTCGCGCAACTGACAGCGCATTGAGCGCTAAATCTTAACGGCGGCCGACGCCCAGTCGGCCGCACCAAACCCCAAATCAAGTTTGACAACGCGCTTTGAAGCGCTCGGACTTTGGAGGCCGTTTAAGCGAGCTGGATGATCCGGCTCGTCTCGGCCACTTGCAGCGTGTCGACGAATTCGACGATCTTGACCGGTTTCCCATCCCGGAAATGGATCTTGTCGACGAATTCCGTATGGAAGCTCACACCCGATGGGATGTGCCTGACCTCGCCTTCGCGGTGGGCAAAGACCATGTGCTCATCTTCGTCGACATAGATGCCTGATGTCTTGATATTCGATAGATCCCATACCGTAATGAGCTGCGTTATCGCTTGGCGGAAAGCATGCCCGCTTGCTTCAGTCGAAAAGGGCGCCAGCCGTGTATTACCGGCCATGCGAAAGGTGCACCCCTCGCCGATCAGCGCCAGCGTGCCCTCGATATCGCCGCGGTCACGCACAGCATAGATTTCCTCCACAAGCTTCTTCATGTCATGCTTTGCAGTCATCTTCAGGTCCTCCCCACCATCAGCGAAATCTGCATCGAATTATACTTTATTGCAACTCTTTGTTGTTCCGGATGAATAGGCACAATGGAGTAGGCGGCGAGAATGAAACTGCCCCAGATAATAGAAAAAGGCCCCGCACGATGGCGAGGCCTTCCAAACTTCTGAACTGAAAAGCGATTATTCGGCGCTTTCGTCAGCCGCCTTCTTCTTCGGAGCAGCCTTCTTCTTCGGTGCGGCTTCTTCGCCTTCACCGGCCTCAGCTGCTTCGGCCTTGGCGGCAGCCTTCTTCTTCGGCGCGGCCTTCTTGGTCTCGGCCTTAGCCTCGCCTTCTTCCTCGGCGAGCAGTTCTTCCTTCGTCACCTTCTTGTCGGTAACGTCGATTTCGGTGAGCAGGTGATCGATGACCTTTTCTTCGAAGATCGGCGCGCGGATCGAAGCGGCGGCACCCGGCTGGCTGCGGAAGAATTCGAGGATCTGCTTTTCCTGGCCCGGATACTGACGCAGCTGATCGTAGATGGCGCGCTGCATTTCGTCTTCGCTGACTTCGACGCCTGCCTTTTCGCCGATTTCGGAGAGAACGAGGCCGAGGCGGACGCGACGCTCGGCGAGCGTCTTGTATTCCTCACGTGCCTTTTCTTCGGTCGTGTCTTCGTCCTCGAAGGTCTTGCCGGACTGGGCGAGGTCGTTGTTCACCTGGCTCCAGATGCCGTTATATTCGGCGTCGACGAGCGAATTCGGGGTCTCGAACTTGTACATCTCATCGAGCTGGTCGAGAATCTGACGCTTCAGCTTCTGGCGGGTCAGCGAGCCGTACTGCGATTCGATCTGGCCACGAACGATTTCCTTCAGGCGGTCGGCGGATTCGATGCCGAGCTTGGAGGCGAGTTCGTCGTTGATCTCGACAGCGCCGGGGGCTGCGACATCCTTGACGGTGACATCAAAGGTCGCTTCCTTGCCGGCGAGGTTCTTGGCCGGATAGTCGGCCGGGAAGGTCACGGTGATGGTCTTCTCGTCGCCAGCCTTGACGCCGACGAGCTGGTCTTCGAAGCCAGGAATGAAGCGGCCGGAGCCGAGCACCAGTTCGGCGCCCTGGTCGGTGCCGCCTTCGAAGGCTTCGCCGTCGACCTTGCCGACGTAATCCATGGTGATGCGGTCGCCGTTGGCGGCTTTGCCGGTCTTGGTCTCGTAGGCGCGAGCGCTTTCGGCGACCTTCAGGACCTGCTCGTTGACTTCGTCGTCCGAGATGTCGATGACTTCGCGCGTGACCTTGATGCCCTTGACCGACTTCAGTTCGATCGGCGGCAGCACTTCATAGGAGAGCGTGAATTCGAAATCCTGCTGGGCGGCGAGGATCTTGTCGGCTTCGTCCTTGTCTTCCGTCATGGCGATTTCCGGCTGCGTGGCCGACTTTTCGCCGCGGCTGGACAGGATGGCGGCCGGCTGCTCGCGGACGATCTCGTTGACGAGGTCGGCCATGATCGACTTGCCATAGACCTTCTTCAGGTGAGCAGCGGGGACCTTGCCCGGACGGAAGCCGTTGATGCGAACCTTGTCCTTCACATCGGCAAGACGCTCATTCATCTTGTCTTCCATGTCCTTGGCCGGGATAACGACCTTGATTTCGCGCTTCAGCCCTTCAGCGAGCGTTTCGATAACCTGCATGTCTTCCTACCTTCATGTCGTGGCGGCCGTGCCCAGACGCCGTTCGTTTCAATGAGCACGACGCCGGCAGCGTGCCGCGCGTGGCTTTTCCAATTCCATATCATTCCGCCCAAAGCGGAACGGCACTCGCGGGCTATTCGGGACAACTTTCAATTGTTCTGGAACAACCGATTCTCAGTCTCCCGCCTGCAAACAGCTTGGTGCGGGTAGAGAGACTTGAACTCCCACGCCTTGCGGCACCAGAACCTAAATCTGGCGTGTCTACCAATTTCACCATACCCGCGTTCACAAAACCGCATGCCTATGCCTGCGCATGAGGCCTTCCGGAGCGCGGCGTCTCTATATCACCCGATTTGGCCGAGGCAAAGGAAAAATGAACGGTCAATGACGGCGATCTGCGCTTCAGAAGCCGCCCTGCCAAGAAGTGCCGCCGGATCAGTAAAGCGGCTCGTCGTAAACCGGCTTGCCGTCAACGAGAAGGCTGCGAATCTGCGGGCTTCCATCAGGCGAAACCCGCACTGATATAGCGACATTGCCGTCATTGCGGGCCTCCTCGATCGGCTTGCCCTCGCCTTCCGGAACGTAATAGCGCTCGATGCCGTATTCGACACGGATGCTGTCGCCCGCGGCAAGTCCGCCGCTGTAGAATGGCTGGCTGCGCAGGATCACGGTCTCCGGCTGCGGCGACAGTTCATGAAAGGACGATTCGATCACCGTCCAGAAACCGTCCTCCTGCTTCTTCAACCGAACCCATAATACGCGTTCGCCGGGCTCGGCCGGAATGCCACCGGAAACCGTCTGCACCGGCACCGAAGAAATGTCGTAGTTCAAGACGACGTAATCGCCGCGCAGGAAATCGCGCGGGTCGACGGGCGCCGTCTTCAGCAGCACCTCGGCGCCATTGCTGAGGATAGACGCCCGGCTCTGGATGATCGTGCCGAGGATAAGGGTCTGCAGACCGGCGACGATGATCGCCGAAAAGAGATAACCCCTACCTGATTGCAGCCTTGCCATGAACGAGCTCATGCGCGCTCCCCCTGTCCATTCGCCGACTGTGCATTCGCCGAAAAACGCCGCTCGAGACGGATGACGATCCACGCGACAAGTGCCACCACGAGACCGGAGAACAGGAAGAGGCTCGACGTACCGAGGATCGAGCCGACGGTGACGGAGGCAAGATACAGCATCTCGGCGGCAAAGGTGGTGTAGGCGAGATAACGCACCGCGCCGTTATTCCTGCCATGCAGGGCGATTGCCAGCACGGAAGCGGCAAGCGTCGCCACGCCAAGCACCACCAGCCGCCAGCCGTCCTCGATCTCGATATGCAGCAGCAGGAAGCCGATCGCGGCGACAAGGAAGCTGTAGAAGGCCGGGGCCGCACCGGCGCTCCTGACCAGGGAGGCGATCCGCGGGAGCGGCAACGCCGTCAGGACGAAGGCCACCATGCCGCCGATCGCGAAGGCGAGCGCCACGGCGATCTCCTCATAGAGAGTATAGAGCCAGGCGAGCCAGCCGATCAAAAGCAGATAGGCCAGATGGCGGGCCCGCTCGGCGCCGGTATACCGCACCAGGGCGATTGTGATCGCCGCCATGATGGGCACCATCCAGGGATCGAAGCCTATCCAATGCGTGTCGTTATTCTGCAGGTAGACGGCGAACGACGCCCAGGAGAGGAAGCCGGCGACGATGGTCACGGCGCCCGAACGGAACAGGATTGCCGAGATCGTCGCGATGGCGAACCAGAGATACATCACCGTCTGCTCGTCGCCGGAGAGATGATACATCTGCCCGACAAGTGAGATGGCGCCGCCGAAACTCATCGCGCCGATGACCAGCAAGCCGCTTGCGGCCGCTGTCGAACCGCGGGCAAGCATCCGGGCGGCGGCGATGTGCACCACCCAGATCAGCGCGAGGATGCCGCCGACGCGGACAAGGCGCGGGATGGCCTCCCAGTTGGAGGCGACGACCAGCAGGATGGCAGCGGCAAGCAGCACCGCCGCCAGCGCCATCAGCACCCTGCCGAGGCTGAAACTTGCCGGGCGGCTGTCATATTCGGCGAGAAGTGCGCTTGCCGTTTCCTGACCGAGCAGGCCCTTGCCCACCCAGAGGGAGAGATCCCGCTCCAATCTGCCGCGATACATGCTCCACCCCTTATTTCCGCGACGCCGACTGCGGCACTGCGGCTCTCGCCGTTATAGACGCAGCAGAGGTGTTCGCAAACGCTCCTGCGGCAAATATACAAGTTCCTCATTGGTCTAACTTGTATCGAGTGTTAACCGGCCGCTAACGTCAGAAGCGCTAATATAGACATATGAACGGAGAGGCATGCGCATTACGCATACCACTCATGAATTTATTGCACTGCAAAATAATCATTAGTCATACTATTTGTTTGAGGTATCGAAGCACGGGGATGGCGCCCCGGCCCGGCATCAGCCGGACGCCCGCGGATGCTTGTCCGTGACGAGATTCGCAGCTGCGCACTCCTCCTCCCAGCGCGCTGCGATAGGCTGGCAACACTCCTCCTCCCAGTTGCCAGTCACCATAACACGCCCGCCGGATCCTCCCCCGGCGGGCGTTTTTGTTGAGCGACAGCCCGATTAAAGCATTGACGGTCCGGGGCTTTCCCTCGCATGGCGCCGTCGCGCCACATTATCGCCACACCGCCCCACCGAGCCTGCAGACAAATGGGCGGCTTCCAATTTGAAGCGAAACACTTCTTTGCTCCGGCTGGGCGGGCGGCTTCACCGGAGAGCGCGGCGTTTTTCGACAACGGCACGCCATTGGTCGCTCTCAACCGGATTGCTTCCCCAAGAGTCATTCTGCCTATTCGTTGACCAAAAAACGGTAAGTCTGCGTCAAATACCCCTGGAGCATTGCGTATGCCGCATAGGTGATTTGAAAACTTGGCTGTTTTAGTCTTTTGCGCCGCAACATATATTCCAGTCATCAAATAGAGGTCAGCGCCGATCGGTGGCTGCTGGCAGATGAAACCCTCGGAAAGGGGCTTAACATGAACTTCTCTCGCTCTTTCAATAACTGGCGCAAGTATCGTCAGACCGTCACGGAACTTGGCCGCATGACCAACCGCGAATTGCATGATCTCGGCATCGACCGTTCGGATATCCATCGCGTTGCCCGTGAGGCTTCTGCCCGCTAATTCCAGGCGATCGCGGCTCCTCCCAAGCGCGATTGTTCTCGATTGAAACGCCCGCTGTACCCACAGCGGGCGTTTTCTTTTGTCTGCATGCGGCTGGCACCGCGGTTGCATGTTTTTCCGCTTCTTTAGCCCGCTCAAAAAATATTCACCGCCCAATTTACGAGCATCACATTGCACAATTGCATGGCAGACGCCTTTTATTTGCACTGCACAATAGGACCGATATCGCCTATATAAACACCAACCGCAGAGAGACAGGCGATCCCGCCGTCCCGCGGACATAGGAAGAAAACGATGAACCCGATCCGCATTGCAAAAAGCTGGCTCAGCTACCGCCGTACGCTCAACGAACTCGGCGGCCTTTCCAACCAGACCCTGTCCGATATCGGCGTCAGCCGCTACGACATCCGCAATATCGCATCCCGCTCGTTCCGTTAATAACGGGCACGATGCTTCCAAGACGGCGCCATCAGGCGCCGTTTTTGATTCCGGGGTGTTGGATCGCACCTGCCGACATGATATCAGCCCGGGATGAACACGACCTCCTCCTATTCCCCCATCCACGTCGTCGGCGGCGGGCTTGCCGGTTCGGAAGCCGCCTGGCAGATCGCCAGTTCCGGCATTCCCGTCATCCTGCATGAAATGCGCGGCGTACGCGGCACCGATGCGCACAAGACCGACGGCCTGGCCGAACTCGTCTGCTCCAACTCCTTCCGCTCCGACGATGCGACTAGCAATGCCGTCGGCGTCATCCATGCCGAAATGCGCATGGCGGGCTCGCTGATCATGGCCGCTGCCGATCGATGCCAGGTGCCGGCCGGCGGCGCACTCGCCGTCGATCGCGATGGCTTCTCTGAGGCCGTGACCAAGGCAATCCACGAGCACCCGCTCATCACGGTCGTGCGGGAAGAGATCACCGGCCTGCCGCCCCGCGACTGGGATCTCGCCATCGTCGCCACCGGACCGCTGACGGCGCCGTCGCTCGCAAACGCTATCCAGGCGGAAACGGGCGAGGATTCGCTCGCCTTCTTCGACGCCATCGCGCCGATCGTCTACCGCGAGAGCATCGACATGGATATCTGCTGGTATCAGTCGCGCTACGACAAGGTCGGTCCCGGCGGCACCGGCAAGGATTACATCAACTGTCCGATGGACGAGGCGCAGTACAATGCCTTCGTCGACGCGCTGGTATCAGGCGACACGGTCGGTTTCAAGGAATGGGAAGGCACGCCCTATTTCGACGGCTGTCTGCCGATCGAAGTGATGGCCGAACGCGGCCGCGAGACGCTGCGCCACGGGCCGATGAAGCCGATGGGGCTGACGAACGCGCATAATCCGACGGTCAAGGCCTATGCCGTCGTGCAGCTGCGGCAGGACAATGCGCTCGGCACGCTCTACAATATGGTCGGCTTTCAGACGAAACTGAAATATGGCGCACAGGCGGACATCTTCCGGATGATCCCGGGTCTGCAAAATGCAGAATTTGCCCGTCTCGGCGGCCTGCACCGCAACACCTATATGAACTCCCCCACCCTGCTCGACCCGTCGCTGACGCTGAAATCGCGGCCCGGCCTGCGCTTTGCCGGTCAGATCACCGGTTGCGAGGGTTATGTCGAAAGCGCCAGCGTCGGGCTGCTGGCCGGGCGTTTCGCCGCCGCCGAACGCAAGGGCGAAGCGATCTCGCTGCCGCCGGCGACGACGGCGCTCGGCTCGCTGCTCGGCCATATCACCGGTGGTCATATCGTCACCGACGAGGAGCCGGGTAAACGATCGTTCCAGCCGATGAACATCAATTTCGGGCTGTTTCCGGAGCTCCAACCCGGTTCGATCGTAAAACCCGAAGGCGTCAAGCGTTTCCGCGGCAAGGACAAGACGATCATGAAGCGGCAACTGATCGCGCGCCGCGCGCTGGCAGACTGCGCCGCCTGGCTTGGCCAGAGTCTGACGCTTGCCGAGAGCGCCTGACCGGCGCTTCTACTGCTTGTTCGCCGCCGGCAGATTGCCGGATGGCAGGTCCTTATCCGGCTCGGCAATATAATTGCCGAGCAGCCAGAGCGACACTTCGGAAGCCTCCTTGGCGGAAGCGAATTCAAAATCACCATTGTGATGGGGCGCATCGAGGAAGTCGACCATCAGTCCCCTGCCCGTTTCCGAACCGACGACACGCACGCGGCCCGGCTCGATCAGATGGCAGGCGAAGTGGCGCGACATGTTGCGCATGAAGCCCGCCTTGTTATCGTGCAGGCGTACGAAGATTGCCTGGCCGTTTTCCGTCGCCTGCAACTGGCGGATCGCCTCGGTCGGAAAGGCGCGGCCGAACTCGATGATGGCGAGGCCCGTGTCATGCAGGCCATCTTCCTTGTTCTGCGCGGCCATGCGTGTGGCCACAAAAGCAAAGAAAACAACGATGGCGAAAAGAACGCACCAGACGATAATGCCCACGCCGAGTCTCCGATCAAAGGGTAGCGGTGGAAGTGTTGTACCGCGCGAGACTTGCGCGAATTTGACCGATGTCAGATTTTCCGGCGTGCCGCAGCCAGCCCCATCCGCAGCTGGCGGCGCCATTGCGGCGGCTGCAGCGGATGGTCGAACAGCGAGGCGCCGCGTTTTTGCGCCTTGACGAGCACCGGTTCGGCGAGCACCGTCGGCAGGAAGGCTGGAAACACGGCTGCCGCAATCGGCCCTGCCGCTCTCGCCTTCGCCAGATGTTCGCGACCAAGACCGGCAAAAGCCTCGATGGCGGCGGAGATGCGCGCCCTGTCGTCGCCGGCAAGGAAGGTATCGCGGTCGAGACCGGTTGCCGACAGGATCTGCAGCGGAATATAGACCTGGCCGCGGCGGCGATGCAGCGGCATCAGCAGCAATAGCCCGGCGACGGCCTGGGCAACGCCGGCATGGCCGGCAGCGTCGGCCGATCGTGCGGCCTCCTCAGGCGAAAGCACGAGGCTTGCCAGCTGGATCAGGGCGGATGCCGTCTCGCCGGCGTAACCTTCAAGCGAGAGACGGGTCTCCATCGGATCGTCATAGAGATCGAAAGTGCGGGCCTCGATCATGTCGATCAGCGTCTTGCGCGGCAGACGGTGCGTTTCGATCGCGGCCAGAAGTGCAGAGGCGACGGGATTGGCCGCCGTCGAGCCATGTGCGCTGCCTTCCAGCAGATCGTGCCAATATTGCAGCCTGACTTCGCCAGGCAACGGCTCGTGCACGAGATCGCGGACGCGGGCAAGCTCGGCATTAAAGACATAGAGAGCTGCAAGCGCGCCGCGCTTTTCCTCCTGCGACAGCAGACAGGCGAGATAGCGGTCGCGATCGCTGTCACGCAGCATCGCCAGGCAGATCTCCTGGTTCGTCGTACTATTCGCTTCCGTCATCGTCAGACCGCGATCAATGCCGCGGCGACGGCGCGCTGCTCCGAGAGCATGATATTGAAGGTGCGCACCGCAGCCCCGGTGCTCATCGGATCGGAGGAGATGCCGCGCGATTTCAGCGCCAGCTTCAATTCCTCGGGCAGACGGCGAAGCTCGGTTCCGGTGCCGACGAGCAAAACTTCGATATCACTAGCCTCATCCAGCACACGGCGGAAATTTTCCGGCGACAGCGGTTTCGACATATCCATGTCCCAGCCATGAATGCCGGAAGGCAGGCAAAGGATCGAGCCGCGATGCGACATGTCGGCAAAACGGAAACCGCCATTGCCGTAAGTGTCGATCGGGGCGCGCCCGGGGAAATGCGCAGCGCGGATTTCTATGCCTTTTGCCATGTTTTCAAACCACCGTGCCGGATTTTACACCAGCATCCGTCTTGTTGCTCTCTTCCCCGTCGGGAGCCTCCGGCCGCAGCCGGAAGACGATCAATACAGGAGCGGCGATATAGATCGAAGAGAAAGTGCCGAGAGCGACGCCGAAGAGCATCGTAAAGGTGAAGGAGCGGATGACGTCGCCCCCGAAGAGATAGAGTGCGAGCAAGGCGAGCAGCGTCGTCGCCGCGGTCAGAACGGTGCGCGACAGCGTCTGGTTGATCGAGGCATCGATCAGGATCGGCAGCGGCATCTTCTTGTATCGCTTGAGATTCTCGCGCATGCGGTCATAGACCACGACCGTGTCGTTCAGGGAATAACCGACGATGGTCAGGACCGCGGCGATGCTCGTCAGATTGAACTCGATGCCGGTGAGGACGAAAAGACCGAGCATGATGATGACGTCGTGCAGCGTTGCGACGATGGCGCCGACTGCGAACTGCCATTCGAAGCGGATCCAGATGTAGATCAGGATCGCCGCCAGCGCTGCCAGCACGCCGAGCGTCGCCATCATCGTCAATTCGCCCGAGATGGCGGGGCCGACGACCTCGACTCGGCGGAAATCATAATCCTCCTGGAGCTCGCCGCGCACCAGCGTCGCCGCCGACTGTTCGGCATTCTCGCCGCCGCCCTGGGAAGCGATGCGGATCCGCGCGTTCGCCGGGCCGCCGGTACGCTCGACACTGATATCGCCAAGATTGAGATCATTCAGACGCGAGCTGAGATCGGCGATGTCGGCATTGCCCTGCTTCGCCGTTACCTCGATCAGCGAGCCGCCGGTGAAATCGATGCCGAGATGCAGACCGACGGTGGCAAAAGCGGCCATGGCGATCAGCGAAATAACCGCCGAGGCCGTGAAGACATAACGGCGGATCCCCATGAAACGAATATTGGCATGCTCGAAAAGATGGGTCAGGACACTCTTCGGCAGATGCCGGGGATGGCGCCGTCTCAGCCAGGCGCCGACGATCGAGCGCGTCAGCGTGAAAGCCGTGAAGACGGTCGTCAGGATGCCGACCGCCAGCGTCACCGCGAAACCGCGGATGGTTTCGCTGCCGAGGAAGAAGAGGATAATGGCGGCGATGAAGATCGTGACATTCGCGTCGACGATCGTTGCGAATGCGCGCGAGAAACCCCGGCCGACGGCCTCCGCAAAGGAATGGGTGGTTTTCTCTTCTTCCCGGATGCGCTCGTAGATCAGCACGTTCGAGTCGACGGCCATGCCGACGATGAGCACGATGCCGGCAATGCCCGGCAAGGTGAGCGTCGCGCCGGCAAGGCTGAGCACCGCGACGATGAGGATCAGGTTGAAGAAGAGCGAGACGACGGCGATGACGCCGAGAATACGGTAAAGCGCGATCATCAGCGCTGCGACGAGCACAACGGCGACGAGGCCGGCAATAAGGCCGCTGAAGATGGAATCGGCGCCGAATGTGGGGCTGACGCTACGCTCCTCAACGCTCGTCAGCGTCGCCGGCAAGGCGCCGCCGCGCAGCATGATGGCAAGGTCGCGGACGCCATCCTCGGAGAAGTTTGCCGAAATCCGGCCCTCACCGCCGGTGATCGCCGCATCGATGACCGGTGACGACATTACCTGGTCATCGAAAACGATGGCAAGGTGCTTGCCGATATTCTGCCCGGTCGCCTGCGCCAGCCGCTGCGTGCCCTCGGCGTCGAGACGGTAGGTGATCGAGGTATCCTGCGTCTGCGGGTCGACGACAGGCTCGATATCGACCATGTTGCTGCCGGTGACGAAGGCGGTGCGGTCGACGAGATAAGGTACCGGCGGATCGTCCAGCGAATAGAGCACCTGCGATGTGGCCGGCCAACGGCCGTTCAGCGCTTCCTGCCCCGACATGCTTTCATCGATCAGATGAAAGGAAAGCTTGGCCGGCTGGTTCAGGATGTTTTTCAGCCGCTCCGCATCGAGCGAGCCCAGCACCTGGACGACAATTCGATCGGCGCCATCGGGGCGAACGAGGAAATTGTCATAGCCGAATCCGGCGATGCGGCGGCCTACGATATCGAGCGACCGGGTCCGGGCCGAGGCGACGTCGGCGGTAATGCCGGCGTCGGAAATCTGCAGCGAAAGTTGCCCCTCCCCGCCCTGCTGCAGCGCGATCTCTGGTCCTGAACGTCCCGCAGCCGTCGTCAAAGGCTTGAGGAGATCGACCGCCGCCTGTGTCTGGGCCGGATCGGTGATCCGGACGGTGACGGTCTGGTCATTGCCGGTCAGCCCGGTGTAGCGGATGCCGGCGCCGCGCAGCGCGTTGCGCACATTGGCGACCGCCTGCTCCAGGCGGTCCTTGACGATATCGGAACGCTCGACCTTCAGAACGATATGCGAACCGCCCTGCAGGTCGAGGCCGAGCGTCATGCGGTCGTGGCGCAACCAGTCCGGCAGAGAGGAACGCTGCGCCTCGGTCAGCAAATTGGGCGCAGCGATGACGATGGCCGCAAACGCGACCAGCCAAATCAGAAGTGTTTTCCAGCGGGAAAAATGCAACATTCTCTCGACGATCTTCCGATCCGGCGGTCCTGCCGTTATCGCTTGTTACGCTGCGTCGGCCTTGACTGGTTCACCCTTGACGCGGACGTCCGAAATGCCGCTGCGGACGATACGCACGCGAACGCCTTCAGCGATCTCGACTTCAACTTCCTTGTCGTCGATGACCTTGGTGACCTTACCGACGAGACCGCCACCGGTGACGACCTGGTCGCCGCGACGGATCGCCTTCAGGGTCTCCTCACGCTTTTTTGCCTGTGCGCGCTGCGGACGGATCAGCAGGAAGTACCAGACGACCATCAGCGGCACGAACAGGATGATCATTTCGAAACCGGAGCCGCCGAATCCCGTTGCGGTATCGGTCGCGCTCTGGGCGAATGCCGGGGTGATGAACATGCTAAACTCCTCAGGCTTGGGCGGCGGAACTCCGCCTCTCTTTTCAGGTTGCCGGACTATAGTTACCGCTTCGATGAATGCAACAGAAACAGCCGGAAACAGTACCGATTCCGCTGCCTCATAACCTTTCCGCCGTCAAAACGCCATGGTACCCGGCATCCAAAGATCAAAGCAGATTGCCGCAGTGAGAAATCAGGAGGCCACCGATGACCGAGGAAATCAACACAGCCCTGCTTGCCGAACTGAGACGGCTCGCAGACGCCGTCGAGCGTCTTGCCGGACCGGCGCCTACCCTCAACGACTGGGATGCCGCCGACTGTTTCGTCTGGGCACCATCGCGCCAGCATCTGCAGCCGGTCAAGCGACCGAACCGGGTGGCATTGAAGCTCATCCGCGGCGTCGATCACGTGCGCGACATCCTGCATGAGAATACGGTGCGTTTCGCCGACGGTTATGCCGCCAACAATGTGCTGCTCTGGGGCGCGCGCGGCATGGGCAAATCCTCGCTGGTCAAGGCCGTGCACGAGGATGTCAGGCGCGAAAGCGGCGTCTCGCTGAAGCTGGTCGAAGTCCATCGCGAGGATATCGCCAGCCTTCCCAACCTGCTCGACCTGTTGAAGGACACACCGCACCGCGTGATCGTCTTCTGCGACGATCTCTCTTTCGATCACGACGACACCGCCTACAAGTCGCTGAAGGCAGCGCTCGACGGCGGCGTCGAAGGACGACCGGACAATGTGCTCTTCTACGCCACCTCCAACCGGCGCCATCTTCTGCCGCGGCACATGATGGAAAACGAGCAGTCGACGGCGATCAATCCGTCGGAGGCGGTCGAGGAGAAGGTTTCGCTTTCCGACCGCTTCGGCCTCTGGCTCGGCTTCCATAAATGCAGCCAGGAGGATTATCTCGGCATGATCGACGGCTATGCCGATCACTTCAAGCTCGGGCTCGACCGCAGCAAGATGCATGCGGAGGCGCTGGAATGGGCGACGACCCGCGGCGCGCGCTCCGGCCGTGTCGCCTGGCAGTATATCCAGGATCTGGCCGGGCGCATGCGCGTTCACATCGACAGAGCCTAAATCGCCTAGCATCAGGCGCAGTTCGGACGACATGCCAAAAAACAAAAGCCCGGCGGGTGGCCGGGCTTTTGCGCTTCCTGGTACGCTGTACCTATTCCAGGAAAGTCATCGGGTTGACCGGGGACGCGTCCTTGCGCACCTCGAAATGGACCTGCGGCTGCTTGACGTCGCCGCTCATTCCGGAGACCGCGACGGTCTGGCCGCGCTGGATCTTCTGGCCGCGAGTGACGCTCAGCGTATCGGCGTTGCCGTAGACGGTGACGGTGCCGTCGTCGTGACGGACGAGAACCGTGTTGCCGAGTTCCTTCAGGCCGTTGCCGGCATAGATGACGACGCCGTTTTCGGCAGCCTTGATCGGCGTGCCCTGCGGTACCGAAATATCGATGCCGTCATTGCGGTTGCCGTTGACGTTGGCGCCGTATGAAGCAATGACCTGGCCGCGCACCGGCCAGCGATATTTGCCGATGCCGGTCGATTCCGGCGCGTCGGAGCTGACGTCCGACTTCTTCTCGACATCGTCGACGGTCTGGGTGGCAGCCGGCGCCTTGTAGGGCGCGGGCTGAACGGAAGCCGTCTGCTGGGCGGCAGCCGGCTGGGTCGGCTTCGGATCGACCTTCTCGGCCGGGATCGAGGCGGTCTTGATGTTGTCGGCGGTGCCGTTCGGGATCTTCAGGGCTTGACCGACGCGCAGCGAGCTAGCCGAAAGACTATTGGCGACCTTGAGATCGTCGACATTGGTACCGGTCGCCTTGGCGATCTTTGCCAGCGAATCGCCTTGCTTGACGACATAGGTGCCGGCGGGCGCTTTCGGATCCTTGCCGGCGCCGACCGGAAGCTTGCCGGTGACATCGGCGTTCGCCATGGTCTTGTCGCGGGCGGAATTGGCGCCTGGAACGACAGCGACATTCTGCTCCGGCGCCTTGACCGGCTCCGGCAGCTTGCCGGGCTTGGAGAGATCGGCCGTCTGCGATGCCGCCTTGGCGGCATTGCCGCCGTTGAAGGTCGGGATCAGGATCGCCTGGCCGGGTTGGGCGGCAGATGCGGTCTTCAGATTGTTGACGCGAAGGATTTCCTTTTCCGGAACACCGAAGCGCCTGGAGAGCGTGGCAATGTTTTCACCCGGACGCAGCGCCACCGAAGGGGCATTGGTTGCGGACCAGCCGGAAACCCTCGGCGTCGTGCCTGTCGTCAAAGAATCGGGCGTCACCTTGGGTGCCGCCGGCGCCACCAACCGCGGCTTTTCAGCCTGCGGCGTAGCCGGGAAAGGCTGGGCGAGCGCAACTTCCTTTTCCCGCTGGCGGGATGGCGCCACAGCCGACGGTGCGGCAAGTTCTGTCCGCTGTACCGAGACCGGCGCGGAAGCCAGACGCGCGCTCGAGCTCGACGCGCGGATCGGATCGTAACTTGGGCGGGCGGGATAAGGCTGATTCAGCGCGTCATTGCCGCCGCCATAGCCCTGCTGGCTCGCAACGGCCGAACCGCCGAGATCGGCACGCGGCACCGGATCACCCTGAGAACCGTTCATATTCCTGCGCGGAATGGAACTTGTGGTGATCTGATCCTGCCCTGAGGAGGAAAACAAGCCGCCAAACCGTGTCACATCGGAACTGCAGCCCGTTGCGGCACTTGCCAGCAGGCCAACAACCAGAAGATTACCGGCCGACTTCCCGAACTTTGGCGAAAGACTGAAACGCATGACTCGACCCACTGAGAACGCAACCATTTGTGAGTCTATTAAAACGCGTTAGTATTACCACGCGGTTAAGATGCTGGAATCAGTGCGATATTTTTGAGAAGTTGATAACCATAGGCTTAGGGGTAAAAAATCGCAGTGCGCAGAGCATGATGCCCAAAACTTCGAGCGCTTTTCTGATTGTGATGCATATTCAGATTTCAGGCCGATCCGGCCGAAAAACATTTATGCCTGCGGCAGCCAGGCCCTACAGCAGCGAGGCAAGCCGCGGAACGATCGGCAGATAGGGAGCTTCGAACAGTTCCTCGCGTTCGAAACGGCTGCCGGTTTTCGTCAGCCGCACCATGCGGCACTCGTTTTCTGAAATCATCAGTGGCGCGATCATCGAACCGCCGGAAACGAGCTGGTCGGTATAAAAGCGCGGCATGGCATTGAAGGCGGCCGTCACCAGGATGCGGTCGAAAGTTCCCTCTCCCTGCATGCCGGCGCTTCCGTCGGCATGGCGAACGATGACGCTGCGCAGACCAAGCGATTCCATGCGTCGCTGCGCTGCCGTGGTCAGCGTCTTGTAGCGGTCGATGGACAGAACACGCTCGGCCATGCGGCCCATGACGGCGGCGGTAAAGCCGCTGCCGGTGCCGATCTCCAGAACGCGCTGTCCTGGTTTGAGCTTCAGGTGATGCAGGATGCGGACGGCAAAATCGATGCCTTCGAGGAAGGAGCCGCATTCGATCGGTATCGTCCGGCTCGAATAGGCGTCGTCGGCGAATTGCGGCGGCACGAACAGTGACCGCTGCGTCTGCTCGACCGCCGTCAGCAGATCGAGGTCGGAGATGCCTTCGGCACGCAATCTGAGGACGAGCGCCGCAAAGCCCTCCTTCTCCGCCAGTTTAGCCGTCAAACTTGTGCTCCGTATCCCAAGGCCCGCGCCACGCGGTCCGTCACGGAATAATCGGTCAGATCAAGTTTCAAAGGCGTTACCGAGATCTTATTATGCTTCAAGGCGTGAATATCGGTGCCTTCGATGAAGGCGCCGGCGCGTTCGCCGAACTTCAGCCAGTAGTAGGGAAAGCCCCGGCCATCGGAGCGCGCGTCGACCTGCAGGTTGAAGGCGAGCTTGCCCTGCATGGTCACCTCCGCGCCATCGACCTCGTCGGGACGGCAGTTCGGGAAATTGAGATTGAGGAACGTGCCCTCCGGCAGGTCCAGCACCATCAGCTTTTCCAGGAGCGCTGGGGCATGCGTTTCGCAGACCTCCCACGGCACGATGCGCGCGCCGTCCTCATAGAGATAGGCCTGGC
Organism: Rhizobium anhuiense bv. trifolii; assembly: GCF_024346605.1. Taxonomy (NCBI): domain Bacteria; kingdom Pseudomonadati; phylum Pseudomonadota; class Alphaproteobacteria; order Hyphomicrobiales; family Rhizobiaceae; genus Rhizobium; species Rhizobium anhuiense. Next base: position 2,220,680 of record NZ_CP098803.1, on the reverse strand, counting down.
TCAGCGCGAAGGAGCGCACGCCCTGCATCGTGCCCTCGATGGCGCCGGCGATCGTGCCGGAATAGGTGACGTCGTCGGCAACGTTCGAACCTGAATTGACGCCTGACAGCACGAGATCCGGCTTGATGTCCATCACCTGCCGGATGCCCATGATGACGCAATCGGTCGGCGTGCCGCGCAGCGCGAAATGCTTGTCGGAAATCTTGCGCAGCCGCAACGGTTCAGACAGGCTCAGCGAATGGGCCAGGCCGCTCTGGTCGGTTTCGGGCGCAACGATCCAGACATCGTCGGACAGCGTGCGCGCGATCCGCTCCAGGGCGGCGAGCCCTTCGGCGTGAATGCCGTCGTCATTCGTAAGCAGGATGCGCATCGCCTCAGGCCGCCCGTTCGATCTTGGTCAATCCGCCCATATAGGGGAGCAAAACGTCCGGAATCGTGACGGAGCCGTCCTCGTTCAGATAATTTTCAAGGACAGCGATCAGGCAGCGACCGACGGCGGTGCCGGAACCGTTCAGCGTGTGGACGAACCTGTTGTTCTTGTCATCCTTGCCGCGGTAGCGCGCATTCATCCGCCGGCCCTGAAAATCACCGCAGACCGAGCAGGAGGAAATTTCGCGGAAGGCATTCTGTCCCGGCAGCCAGACTTCGAGGTCGTAAGTCTTGCGCGAACCGAAGCCCATGTCGCCGGTGCAAAGCGTCATGGTGCGGAAATGCAGGCCGAGGCGTTTCAGCACCTCCTCGGCGCAGGCGGTCATCCGTTCGTGCTCGGCAACGGCGCTCTCGGCGTCGGTGATCGAGACGAGTTCGCATTTCCAGAACTGGTGCTGGCGCAGCATGCCACGCGTATCGCGGCCGGCGGATCCCGCTTCCGAGCGGAAAGACGGCGTCAATGCGGTGAAGCGGAGCGGCAGCTTGTCCTGATCGAGGATTTCTTCGCGCACCAGATTGGTGAGCGTCACTTCGGCCGTCGGGATCAGCCAGCGGCCGTCCGTCGTCCTGAAGAGATCCTCGGCGAATTTCGGCAGTTGGGCAGTGCCATAGACGGCCTCGTCGCGCACCATCAGGGGCGAGCTGACTTCGGTATAGCCGTGCTCGCTGGTGTGGAGATCGATCATGAACTGGCCGAGCGCGCGCTCGAGCTTGGCGAGCGGCCCGGTCAGAACCGTGAAGCGCGAGCCGGAGAGCTTGGCGGCGCGCTCGAAATCCATATAGCCGAGCGCCTCGCCGATTTCGAAGTGCTCCTTCGGCGCATGGTTCCAACGCGGCTTTTCGCCGACGGTGCGGGTGACGACATTGTCATGCTCGTCCTTGCCGACCGGGACGTCGTCGAAGGGAATGTTCGGGATGCGCGAGAGCGCGTCGTTGAGTTCGGCCGTCAGCTGCCGGTCTTCTTCCTCGACCGCCGGCAGCAGGGTCTTCAGTTCGGCGACCTCGGCCTTCAACTTCTCGGCAAGCTCGCCGTTCTTCTGGGCCATCGCCGCGCCGATCTCCTTGGAGGCGATGTTGCGGCGGGACAGCAAATCCTGCGCCTTCTGCACGGCGGAGCGGCGCTTTTCATCGAGGGCGACGAGACTTTGGGCCAGAGGCTCCGCACCGCGCTTGGCAAGGGCGGCATCGAGCGCTTCGGGATTCTCACGGATCCATTTGATATCGAGCATCGTCGTTCCAGGTCGTTGCAACAGAAATGACCCGGCCAAAGCCTGACGGGCCTCGACCGGATGTTAAGCAGCGTTCACAAAGGGGATTGGGATCGCCGCTCAGACGCTGTCCGTCTTGGCAACGTCCGCGGATCCGGTGTCCTTTTCGACCGCCTGCCGGGCACGCTGGCGCTCCACGAGTCGCGCCGCATAGATGGAAATCTCGTAGAGAAGGATCGTCGGTATCGCAAGGCCGATCTGAGACATCGGGTCCGGCGGCGTCAGCACGGCAGCAACGACGAAGGCGAGGACGATGGCGAACTTGCGCTTTTCGGCAAGCCATTGCGACGTCAGCAGGCCAACACGGGCAAGCAGCGTGGTGACGACGGGAAGCTGGAAGACGAGGCCGAAGGAGAAGACCAGCGTCATGATGAGGCTCAGATATTCCGAGACCTTCGGCATCAGCGAAATCGCCACCTCGTCATGACCCGGCGCCTGCTGCATCGACAGGAAGAACCACATGACCATCGGCGTGAAGAAGAAATAGACGAGTGCCGCGCCCATCAGGAACAGGACCGGCGAGGCGATCAGGAACGGCAGGAAGGCCTGACGCTCGTTCTTGTAGAGGCCCGGCGCCACGAACTTGTAGACCTGGGCGGCAATGATCGGGAAAGCGACCACGAGACCGCCGAACATCGCCACCTTGACCTGGGTGAAGAAGAATTCCTGCGGCGCGGTGTAGATCAGCTGGGCCTTCTCGACGTCGAGATGCGCCCATTCCACGGCCGTCTTGTAAGGAATGACCAGATAGTTGAAGAGGTGCTTGGCAAAAAAGAAGCATATGATGAAGGCGACGAAAAACGCGCCGATCGACCACATCAGCCGCGTGCGCAGCTCCATCAGGTGCTCGATCAACGGCTGCGGCTTGTCTTCGATATCACCGCTCATGCCTCGTCCTTCTTCGTCTGCGCCGGCTTCTTCGGCGTTGCAGTCTTTTTGACTGCCGTCGTGCGCTTCGGTTTTTCCACGGGCACGGCAACGGCCGCCGCAGCATCGACCTTGTCGGTAGCCTTGAGGCGCGGCTTGCGCACGGGTTTCGGCTTGGCGGCAACCGTATCGGCCTGGACGATCGCTGCTGCGACGGGTTCAGGCTGCGCAGGCGCCGGCACCAGCGGCGGCGTTTCCGGCAGGCTCATCGACGGCGTCGGAGCCGAGACAGCAGCAGCCGGCACCTCGGTCTTGTTTTCCGTGACCACGGTCGACTTCTGCAGGTCGGCCTTGATCTCGTTGCCCATCTGGCGAAGCGGGTTCATCGCCTCGCGCAGGCTGTTGACCGGGTTGAGCTTCTGGGCGTCGCTGATCGTCTGGCGGACATCGTCAAGCTCGGCTTCGCGCAACGCTTCGTCGAACTGCGCACGAAATTCACCCGCGACCTTACGGGCGCGCTGCGTCATCTTGCCGAAAGCGCGCAGCATCGGCGGCAAATCCTTCGGACCGACCACCACGATCAGTACGACCGCAATGACCAAAAGCTCGGTCCAGCCAATATCGAACATGCAAGGCTCCTGGACGGGAAGCGCGGGGGCTGCGCTTTTTCCCGGACTTGGTTACTTCGTTTCGTCGGCCTTGTGATCGACGGTCTTTGCCGTATCCGGCGCGTCCTCGTCCGTCATGCCCTTCTTGAAGCTCTTGATGCCCTTGGCAACGTCGCCCATCAGTTCCGGAATCTTGCCGCGACCGAACAACAACAGCACGATGACCAGAACGATCAGCCAGTGCCACATGCTAAAAGAACCCATTACGCTAACTCCCTGTTTCTATGTTCCCACGATGTAAGGATTTCCGACACCGTTTCCAACATCAAGCCCTTTGAACTGCGCTTAATGTCACGGTATCGCCCTTTGTGACAAGCCATTGACCCGCCGAAAAGTGCTGGTTCTATTGTTTTCGCCATGCATGGCAAAAGCAAGACGCAAACCCCTCAATCTTCAGAGGTGCCGCGCGGCGCCAACAACCCCAATTCCTCGAGGTCCATCTGGGTGATCGGGTCTTCGTCCTCGGTCAGTTCGTCGTTCATCAACGGCGAGGGAATATTGAAATTCGCCGGAATGCGGCCCGACAGCAAGCCCGCTCCCTTCAACTCTTCGAGACCCGGCAAGTCACGCAGCTCTTCGAGACCGAAATGGTCGAGGAAATCGCGTGTCGTGCCCAATGTCACCGGCCGGCCCGGCGTGCGCCGGCGGCCGCGGAACCGCACCCAGCCGGCCTCCATCAACACGTCGAGCGTGCCGCGCGAGGTCTGGACGCCACGGATATCCTCGATCTCGGCGCGCGTCACCGGCTGGTGATAGGCAATGATCGCCAGCACTTCCAATGCTGCGCGCGAAAGCTTCTTCACCTCATTGTCATCACGGCGGATGATGAATGACAGGTCGGCGGCAGTGCGGAAGGCCCAGGCGCCCTCGACCTGGACCAGATTGACGCCCCGCGGCGCATACTGCTCCTTCAGGCGCAGCATGATGGCGCGCACGTCGGTCTTCTCAGGCAGGCGCTCGGCGAGGAAGCCTTCGGAGACCGGCTGCGACGAGGCGAAGACCAGCGCCTCGGCGATGCGCTCGGCCTCGATCTCGGCCTGCAGTTCGCGGCTCCTGTCGTCGAAATCGCCTTCGAAATCCTCTTCGCTCTTCGGATCGATCAAGCCGGCTGCTCCTGCTCCACCACCTGCAGCGTGGCATGTTTCGGACCGCGGCGCATGTATATCGGCTGAAAGGCGCCATCCTGACGGATTTCGAGCTTGCCCTCACGCACCAGCTCCAGCGAGGCGGCAAAGGCGCTGGCGATTGCCGTGACGCGTTCCTCGGGTGCTGCGAGATAACGCAGCAGGTAATGCTCCATCGCCGTCCAGTCACCGATCTCGCCGATCATCTGGGTCAACAGCTCGCGGGCATCGGTCAGCGACCAGACACTGCGCCGCTCGATCGTCACCTGGGTGACGGCATTGCGCTGCCGCAGCGCCGCATAGGCGGTCAGGAGATCGTAGAGGCTTGCCGCATAAGCGGATTGCTGACGGTCGGGAATATGCTCGGGGGCGCCACGCACGAAGATATCGCGGCCGAGACGGTTGCGATTGACGAGGCCCTCCGCCGCCCGGCGCATGGCTTCCAGGCGTTTCAGGCGGAAGGCGAGCGTTGCCGCCAGTTCCTCGCCCGAAGGACCGTCATCCTTGACCTGCTGGGGAATGAGCAACCGTGACTTGAGATAGGCAAGCCAGGCGGCCATGACGAGATAATCGGCGGCCAACTCGATGCGGATCCGCCGGGCGCTTTCGATGAAGAGCAGATATTGCTCGGCAAGCGCCAGCACCGAGATGCGCGACAGGTCGACCTTCTGGTTGCGGGCGAGATAGAGCAAGAGGTCGAGCGGGCCTTCGAAGCCGGCGACGTCAATCACCAGCGCTGGCTCGTGGCTGGCGCGCTCGGCACCGTTATCCTGCCACAGCTTGTCCATCGGCGTTGCCGCCTGCGGACGTTCCGTGCCCTTGACCGTGCTCACCTAGCTGCTCCCTTACGATCAGACCGTCGCAAACATCGCCTCGAATTCCACCCTCAATTCCGCTTCGTCGGACCTATCCGGCGCCGCGAAGCCTGCTTCCACCGCTTTTGCGCGGGCAAGCGAGATGCCGGCGAGCGGCGGAACATTTGCCACGACATCCCGCATCTCGTCCATATCGCCATTGCAATGCAGCACGATATCGCATCCGCCTGCAATGATATTCGCCGCGCGCTCACCGATCGTACCGGAAAGAGCGTTCATCGAGCTGTCGTCGGAGAGCAGCAGACCGGTAAAGCCGATATGCTGACGGATGATGCCGTCGATCACCTTGCGCGAGGTCGTCGCCGGATTGTCCGGGTCGATGGCAGTGAAGACGAGGTGACAGGTCATCGCCATCAACTCGTCCTTCATCGCGATAAAGGGCGGGAAATCGTGGGTCTCCAGCTCATCACGCGAGACGGTGACGACAGGCAGTTCCAGATGTGAATCCGCGAAACCGCGGCCGTGGCCGGGCATATGCTTCATCACAGGCAACAGGCCGCCGGCCTTCAGGCCTTCGGCAGCCGCCCGGCCCATGGCGATGACGGTGTCGGGATCGCCGCCATAGGCGCGGTCGCCGATGACGTTGCTGCTGCCCTCCACCGGCACGTCGAGCACCGGCAGGCAATCGACATCGATGCCGAGGCTCGAAAGGTCGAAGGCATGCAGCCGCGACATCAGCCATGCGGCCCGCAGGCCAAGCGCCGGGTCGCGGCGATAAAGATCGCCGAGCGCCTGGCCGGAAGGATAACGCGCCAGAATGGGCGGGCGGATGCGCTGGACGCGGCCGCCTTCCTGGTCGATCAGCACCGGCGCATGCCAGCCGACGCTTTCGCGCAGATCGGCGACGAGATCGGTGATCTGCCGGGCTTCGGAGATGTTGCGCCCGAAGAGGATGAAGCCCCAGGGCCGTTCGCCCCGGTAAAAGGCCTTTTCTTCGGATGTGAGGGCAAGGCCGCTGCAGCCAAGGATCATCGCTTTTGATTCGGTCATGTGAGAATCATAGACGGCGCCCTGCCAAATGCGAGCAAGGTCCAGCGCGATGCACAAAAAAGAGCGGCGGACCAATCCGGTCCGCCGCTTCCGATATCAATGAGCCTGATTCTTACTTGGAGATCAGGCAGCTTCCGCCCGCGGCGCGATACTGTTCGCAGAGCGCAGCCGCCTCGTCCTTGGAACCGGCCGGAATGCGAACACGGTAGAACGTGCCCTTGCCGGCGATATCGGCCCTGCGGATCTCATGGCTACGGCCGCCAAGCACGCCGGCGAATTTCTTCGACAGGTTGGCATAGGATTTGTTCGCCTCGTCTTCCGACGGCAGCGAGGCGATCTGGATGCCGTAGCCGCCGGCGGACGCAGCCTGCTGCGGCTTTGCGGCAACCGGTGCTGCGGCCGCGACCTCAGCCGTCGTCTGCTGTGCAGGCGGCCGGACATTGCCCTTCTCGGTCACGGTGCCGACGACGTTGACGGGCTGGTCGACCGGACGGGCGGTCGGGATCGGAGCGGTATCGGCAATCGCCGAGGTCTTGACCGGGCGCACCGGCGGCTCGACCGGGGCGGGATTTGCGGCCTGCGCGTCGGCGCTGCCTGCAAGCGGCGGCTCAGCCGGCGCGGTTTCAGCAGGTGCTGCAGAACGAGCATCGGCGGAAGCAACCTCGGCGCTTGCCGGGAAACTTGCGGCCGTTCCGGCGACCGGAGGCGCGGTCGGGGTCGATGGCGTCGTCTGGGCCGTCAACGGCGGCAGAGCCGACGGCGTCGGCTGGGCAGATTGCGCCGCCTGTGTCGGCTGGTCGGCGGGCGCCGGCTCCTCGCGGGCGACCAAGGTGCCGTCAGGCTTGACGATCATCGTGCGGACCTTGCGCGGCGAAACGGACGGCGCCTTGTCGGCATCGGTTGCAGAAGCGTTGTCGGCATTGTCCTGGTTCGGCAGCAGACGCGGATCCTGCGTCTCACCGACCGCGGTCGGCGTGACCTGATCACCGGCATTGGCGTTCTCGTCGTCCTCAGGCAGCGCTTCCGGTGTCAGCGTACGCTGGACGACATCGACGGGCGCTTCGTCGGAAGAAACGAGCGCCTTCTGCTTCGGCTCCTCGGCAGAACCCGCGACGCGGTCGTAGACAGCCTTGTCCTGGTTCGGCACCGTCTTGCCGCCCGGATTTTCCGGAACGACCTTGACCGGCTCCTTGTCGGCGGTGATCACGCGCGGCTCGCCGGTTGCAACAATGCCGAGCCCCTCGCCGTTCCAGACGGAGGAATAGACGCCATAACCGACGCCGGCAAAAACGACGAGAACGACAGCCCCGGCCAGCAGCCGGCGCATCGACCGGGCGCGGCTGAAATCAGCGGCCTGGCTTGCCGATTCGATACGGACTTCGGAGGTTTCACGGCGCTCGACCGGTTCGCGCACGCTGCGGCGGAAATCCTCCTCCAGCGCCCGTTCGAAATCATCGAGGCCATCGGCGATGGTGGGCTTGACCGGCTTTGCCGCGGCAGCAGCCGTATCCCGGACCGGCGCCGGGGTTTCCCGCGGTTTGGCCGGCTCAAAGAAGCTGGCGATCTCTGCGTCGAGATCGAAATCGAAATCCGCAGTTTTCGCGACCGGCGCAGGCTGCTCGACCGGCGGCAGCGCCGGCACATGCATATCGTCGACGGTCTCGGGACGATCCTCCGGATCGGAGATCATCGCCGGATCGAATGGCAAGTCTTCGGTGGCTTCGGCGACAGGCGCCGCCCAGTTGAAAGCCGGCGCCGGAGCTGGCGCCTGCGGCTCAGGAACGGCGGCCGGAGCGGGCCGCACCGAGGCGGCGGCAGCCTGCTGGGGAGCAGGAGCTGGCGGCTCAGGCGCAAAAACGGGAGCCGGCCGCGGAGAGACGGCGGCGACCTGCTGCGGCGCAGGGGTTATCGGCTGGGGCGCAGGCTCGATCTGCTCGGAGAAATCGAGATCGGCGAGTTCCAGTTCGATGCCGGCAAGATCCAGCTCGAAATCATGGCCGGCGAAGGGATCGTCGGCTTCCTGTACGGGCCGCGGCGTCTGCGAATATGCCGTTGCAGCAGGCTGCGGCGCAACGACTTCGGCAAGTTGCGGCGCGACAGGCCGTGCGGCTTCGGCAGCATAGACCGTAGCCGGCTCGATCGGCGCAGGCTGAACGAATGCTGCGGCGACCGGCGCGGGCGCGATCACCTCGGGCTGAACAGGTGCTGCGGCCACCGGGACGGCAGGAACGGGTGCCGCCTCGATCGATGCGGGCTGCGGCGAAACGGGCGCCGGATTGGCGCGTTGCGGCACCGGATAACGCGAGACGTCGGCCAGCAGATCGTCGAGATCGAACGTGCCGGCAGTGTGTGGAACTTCCGGCACGACCTCGGTCAGCGCCGCATCGGCCTGGACCTCGCCTTCGACAGCCGCGGCAATGAGATCGAAACCAGCGTCGGAGCCGAAATCCTCCAGCTCGTCTTCGATTTCGACGAATTCCTCGGCCTCGGCAGCCTCTTCCGACGCGACGACCTCATCATGGCGATCGAGTTCGGCGGGGAAGCCAAGCGACGGCGAAGCGGATTCGAATTCCTCGGAGGGCTCGACAGCGGCGACAGGCGCCGGCGGTTCGATTACAGATTGCGGCTCGACCACAGGAAGATCGACGGACGGCGCTTCAGCGACCGGTGCTGCGACCGTTTCGGCCACAGGCGCCGGCGCAACAACCGGCTCCTCGCGCTTCGCGGCATGGAAATTGGCGAGCGGCAGCCTGATGCTGGCAGCCGACCATTGCGGCGCCTTGGCGGGTTGCGGCAGCGAAGAGACCGGTGCTGCACCGATCGACAGCTCAAGCTCCTCGATGAGGTCGCGCGCACCGCCGAAGACCGACTGCACCGACGCTTCGGGAGCGGGCTCGGGGGAAAGCTGCTCCGCCCAGTCGGCGGCGGGCGTGTCCTGATTCTCCACGGCCAAAGTCACGTCTTCGTCAGCGTCATCGGGAGCGACGGACACCGGCTCAGCAGCCTCCGCACGTTCGTCAGCGGGAGAAACATCGAGAACGGGCTCGACGTAATCTTCAGGCAGGTCGTCAGAGATCGGCTCGGCGGGCCGGTCGAGCTCTGCGAGCGGACGTGGCGAATCGTAACGGTCGAACTCGCGCCCAAGCTCTTCCTCGAGATCGAGGGCCGGCTCGCGCCGAGCCGCCTCGGTCATCGTATTCGCTGCAACACGCGGCTCGAAGCCGACGATACGGGCAAGTTCGGCCAACGGATCGTCGTCGGCAAACAGATCGTCTTTTCCGCGCGTATCATACGCAAGTTGTTTATCAGCCATGCCTATCCCACTCGCAAACGCCAACGCTCAAATGCCAGCGCATTGTGGGGAAATGGTGACGTTATCGCATTTCGTCCGGTGCGGCAGTGCCTGTAATGGCAAGTCCCGACTTCAAAACCGACGCGACGGCGTACACCAGCCCAAGTCTGGCAATACTTGATTCTCGGTTTTTATCATTAACAAATCGTAATTCCGGCTGATCTTTACCTTTGTTCCAGTGCGCGTGGAACGAACTTGCGACGTCGTAGAGGTAAAAAGCGATGCGATGCGGCTCCTGCGACTGGGCGGCCGCCTCGACGATCCGCGGGAATTCGGCGAGCTTGGCGACAAGCTGCAATTCGGCCGGATCACCAATGCCAGCAACGGTTTTCGCGAGATCCTCGGGCGAAACTTCGAGGTCGGGAAAAGCCTCCCTCGCCTGCCGGAAGACCGACATGCAGCGGGCATGCGCATACTGCACGTAAAAAACAGGATTATCTTTCGATTGTTCGGTCACTTTGGCGAAATCGAAGTCGAGCGGCTCGGAATTCTTGCGGTAGAGCATCATGAAACGGACCGAATCACGACCGACTTCCTCGACGACGTCCCGAAGCGTGACGAAATCGCCGGAGCGTTTCGACATCTTCACCGGCTCGCCGTTTCGATAGAGCTTGACGAGCTGGCAAAGCAGCACCGTCAGCTTCGCCTTACCATCCGAAACGCCGCGTGCAACCGCTTCCAGGCGCTTGACGTAGCCGCCATGATCGGCGCCGAGCACATAGATCATCTCGTCGAAACCACGGTCGAACTTGTTCTTGAAGTAGGCGACGTCGGCGGCGAAATAGGTGTAGGCGCCGTCCGACTTGATCAGCGGCCGGTCGATATCGTCACCCACTTCGGTCGAGCGGAACAATGTTTGCTCGCGATCCTCCCAATCCTCGGGAAGCTGGCCCTTCGGCGGCGGCAGCGTGCCCTTGTAGACATAACCCTTGAAGGTCAGGTCGTTGATCGCCGTGCGGATCGCCGCGGCCCCATTGGCATGCAGGGTGCGCTCGGAGAAGAAGACGTCGTGATGGACGTTCAGCGCCGCGAGATCGGCGCGGATCATCACCATCATCGCATCGATGGTGCGGTCCTTGACGATCGGCATCCATTGCTCTTCCGGCATGTTGTGCAGCCGCACGCCGTAATCGGCGGCAAGCGACTGGCCAACGGGCACGAGATAGTCGCCGGGATAGAGACCCGAAGGGATTTCGCCGATTTTTTCGCCGAGCGCTTCGCGATAACGCAGGAAAACGGAGCGGGCGAGCACATCGATCTGCGAGCCGGCATCGTTGATGTAGTATTCCTTCTCGACGCCGTAACCGGCAAAAGCCAGCAGGTTGGCAAGCGCGTCGCCGACGACGGCGCCACGGCAATGGCCGACATGCATCGGGCCGGTCGGATTGGCCGAGACATATTCGACGTTGACCTTCCTGCCCTCACCCAGCGTCGAGCGGCCGTAATCGGTGCCGGCGCCGATGATCGAGGCGAGCAGCCGCTGCCAGTAGCCGACGGCGAGACGGATGTTGATGAAACCGGGGCCGGCAACCGAGACATCGGCGACGTCGGCATCCTCTTTCAGCTTGGCGATGATGACATCGGCCAGCGCGCGCGGATTGGTTCCGAGCGGTTTTGCCAGCACCATCGCGGCATTGGTCGCGACATCGCCATGGCTCGCGTCACGCGGCGGCTCGACGGTGATGCGGCCGAAATCGAGCTCAGATCGCTTTTCCCTGACCAGATCGATCTGTTCAAGGGCGGTTTTGATCCTGGCTTCGAAGTCGGTAAAAAGGTTCATCGCACTCTTCCATGCATAGGCTGTGCCAAAGGCTCAAATCGACCCTCGGCGTGGGCGACCGCTGCCTATCGCAAATCCGGAGTGTGGTCAAACAACCGCCTGTGGGCGCTGATCGCATAGGTGTCGGTCATGCCGGCCAGATAATCGCCGACATGGCGGGCCTTCGGCGCATCGGACAGGCCGGCGATATGATCGACCCAGTAATGGCTCTGCATCTCCTTGGGATTGGCCATGTAGGCGCCAAACAGATCGGTAACGATCTTTGCCGCGCCGGCGCGGATGCGCATGATATCGGCATTGCGGTAGATGCGCTTGAAAAGCATCGCCTTGATCTGCCGGTCGGTCTCGGCCATCGCCTCGGAAAAGGTGGCGATCACCTGGCCGGCGCCGCGGATGTCGCCGGCGCTCTCGGGGCGAAGGAGGGAAAGGCGCGCCTGCGCGACACCGATCACGTCTTCGACCATGCGGGTGATCTGGCGGCGCATAATCTCATGGGTGAAGCGGCTCGGCTCCAGATGCGGATATCGCTCCCTCACCTCGGCCATCAGCCCGGCGAGAAACGGGATTTCCTCTAACATCTCGAAAGTCAGGTAACCGGAACGCAGGCCGTCATCGATATCGTGGGTATTATAGGCGATGTCGTCGGCGATCGCCGCGACCTGGGCCTCGAGGCTGGCATAGCTTGCAAGCTCGAGATCGTGCAGCTCGCAATAATCGAGGATCGGCTGGGGAACGGGGCCGCGCGTGCCGACGCCATCCGGCGTCAGAAGCGGACCATTGTGCTTGACGAGACCTTCGAGGCTTTCCCATGTCAGGTTGATGCCGTCAAATTCGGCATAACGCCTCTCCAGCTTGGTCACGATGCGCAGCGATTGTGCATTGTGGTCGAAGCCGCCATAGGGCAGCAGCACCTCGTGCAGCGCGTCCTCGCCGGTGTGACCGAAGGGCGTGTGACCGAAATCGTGGACGAGGGCGACGCCTTCGGCCAGATCCTCGTCGAGCTTCAGGGCGCGGGCGAGCGCGCGGGCGATCTGCGCCACCTCGATCGTATGGGTCAGCCGGGTGCGGTAATGATCGCCATCCTGGGCGATGAAGACCTGCGTCTTGTGCTTCAGCCGGCGAAAGGCGGTGGTGTGGACGATGCGGTCGCGGTCGCGCTGGAAATCGGAGCGCGTCGGGCTTCCGTCTTCCTGATAGAGTCGTCCGCGGCTCGTCCAGGGGTCGGCCGCATAGACCGCCCTCTCACTGCTGCCGAAACCCAAAGCACGCGTATCGATCGTCATTCTTCACCGTCATCCTGCATGTTGCCGCATCTGCCCATTGACGCCGCTCTTCGCCCTTCATACCTATAGCCCGATAAAACGGCAAAGAGGCGCTTTCTCAACCGCATCGGCGTATCATCGCCTTTTCGCTAGGATTATGGTAAGTTTCTTTGATATCAGGCATTTGAACATTTCAGTGCCAAAACCCATTCTCTCCGGATCTTGACCCCGGCAGGAGGAAACATGACGGATACGAGTGTAACCCTTTCAGATGCCGCGGCAAAGCGTATCGCTGCGATCGTCGGCGCCGAAGCCGGCAAGAGCGCGTTGCGCGTTTCCGTCGAAGGCGGCGGCTGTTCGGGCTTTTCCTACAAGTTCGATCTTGCCGATAACGCCGGCGACGACGACATCGTCGTCGAAAAGAACGACGCCAAGGTGCTGATCGACAGCCTGTCGCTCGTCTATATGGCAGGCTCGGAGATCGACTTCGTCGACAATCTGCTTGGCCAATCCTTCCAGATCAAGAACCCGAACGCGGTGGCAAGCTGCGGCTGTGGCACCAGCTTCTCGATCTGACTTCTGAACGCACGGCCTTCTCCCCAACGAACCGGCCGAAGAACTATTTCCGGCCGGTTTATCGTCTTGTCCCCTGGTGAAATACCGCGATAAAAGAAGCGCACGAAGCTAACGGGACAGAGCCATGAAGATCGCGACCTGGAACATCAACGGCGTTAAGGCGCGCATCGACAATCTCACGCAATGGCTCAAGGATTCCGATCCCGATATCGTCTGCCTGCAGGAAATCAAAACCGTCGACGAAGGGTTTCCGCGGCTGGAGATCGAGGCGCTCGGCTATCACGTCGAGACGCACGGCCAGAAGGGCTTCAACGGCGTGGCGATCCTCTCCAAGAGTTCCCCTTTCGAAGTGAACCGCGGCCTACCCGGCGACCCGCTGGACGAACAGGCGCGTTTCCTCGAAGCCGTGTTCACGCTCCCCGACACGCGCATCCTGCGTGTCTGCTGCCTCTACCTGCCGAACGGCAATCCCGTCGACACGGAGAAATATCCCTACAAGCTCGCCTGGATGGAGCGCCTGCGGGCGTTCGCCGCCGAACGGCTGGCCTATGAGGAGATGCTGGTCCTTGCCGGCGATTACAATGTCATCCCGGAACCGCACGACTGCTTCGATCCCAAGGTCTGGGAAAACGATGCGCTGTTTCTGCCGCAGACGCGGGCGGCGTTCCGCCGGCTCGAAAATCTCGGGCTGACGGATGCGGTGCGCGCGACGACGGATGCGACGCAGTTCTATTCCTTCTGGGATTATCAGGCCGGCGCCTGGCCGAAGAACAACGGCATCCGCATCGACCATCTGATGCTGTCGCCGGAAGCCGCCGACCGGATGACGTCGGCCGCGATCGAGAAACATGTGCGGGCTTGGGAAAAGCCGTCCGACCACGTGCCTGTTATCGCCTATTTCGATTTTGCAGGCTGAGGCTTTTCCGCCTTACCGTGCCGTGGGTCCGAAAGGATGCACGGCACTCCTCTAGTCGTCGGAACCGGTCGCGATGCTGTGCGAGAGGGATACCGCCGTGCGGCGGTCGGCCTCGTTCGCAACAGAGAAGGCCTGCTCCTGCAACGCTTCCATCCAGCCACAGTCCTTGGGCTTGCAGCGGTCGAGTGCCGCCGTCATCAGCGCCAGACCACGGGCCGTCTGGCCTTCGTCGAACAGGATATTGCCGAAGACCGCCATGGCGCCGGGATGGCCGCTCTTGCGGGCCTGGTTCAACCATTTCTTCGCCTGCTGCGGGCTGGCATTGCCGCCCTCGCCGGCGAGCATCATCTGCGCCAGTTGGAACTGCGCTTCGGGGACGCCAAAGGTGGAGGCCACCTGGAAATAAAGTTGGCGTGCCTGGCTGAGGTCGATCCTGACCGGGCTGCCGGCAATGCCGTGCTTGTAATAGTTGGCGAGCGAGAGCAGCGCGTTGACGAAGAAGCCGGTATCTTCCGAACCGGGCTCGACGCCCTGCTGGGCGATCTCGCTATAGATCTTGAAGGCTTCGAAATCATCCTGGGTGACGCCGTCGCCATCGGCATACATGTTGGCAAGCGCCCAGCGCGAGCCGGTGTGCCCCTTTTCGGCGGCGTATCTATAGGCTTCCACCGCCTCTTCCTTCTGGCCGTTCTTGTAGGCCTTGAAGCCGAACTTGAAGAGGTCGAAGGGTCCGGATTCCTTGCTGACGCCGCCTTTGATATCGAATGCGCGGCACGGACCGGACAGCGCCAGCGCGACGGCTATCGACATGCCCATCAGCATGAATTTGAACAGTTTGAACTCGGACGTCACCATTTCAACCGATTTCTTTCGTTCATCTCAGGCAGGCGGCAACGGCGCTCGCGCCCTGCATCCCGCGGATGTATTCCTTCGAGGCGAGCGATCCCGCGGCGAGCTCAATGGCTCCCTTACCCGCGTCGCATCCAGCCCAGTGGCCTTTTCTCAAAGGCGCTATTCTCAGCCCATCATTCAGAACCACCCGGCTCCCGGCATGGCCCCGACTGCAATCTCCGTGGCATTCTTTCGGCAGGTGCGGCATCCGCCTTCCCGCCTCATCGCATTCGTAAACAGCAAATGTGACGAAAGCGGTATCGACGTCTCCGGCAAAGCTAGGCTGCTCATCCGAACGGGTCGAAAACAACGACAATGGATGGATCGGCGACGTCATCGCAAGGCCGGATTGGCGGCCGGAACAGCCTTGTTCGGAAAGCGAAACGACTGCAATCAAACGACTGTCGCCAATCGCGCCGTGCGATCTGGTGTTACCGGAAAAAAATCGACCCATGCTACTATTTACACGCACCGTAAGCCTGCCATCTCCTCGCCTGCAAATAGCGCTGCGCCCTCTTTGTGGCGGGAAATGGACAAATTCGCCCCGCCGCCACCTTACGCCAATCGTCGTAAAAAAGTGTTGCTGAATCGTCACAAATTGGAACGTCGATTTGTCTTGCCGACCGCCCAAAGAAAAGCCCGGCAAACTGCCGGGCTTTAACACTTTTACTTGGATCGCAGGATCAGAACTTGACCTTTACGCTGGTGGAAAGAGCCGCGACCAGATCGTCGCCGAAGGAATAGGAGACGTCGTTGCCATAGGTCCGGCCATTATAGACGTAGGTACCGGAATCCCCGCCCGTCATGATGCCGAGCGCGCCGGCCAGACGCCACTCGACATTCTCGACCGGCGTATAGGCGACACCTGCGCCGAGCGTCCATGTATCGGTCTGGGCGCCGTAGCCCTGGCTCGTGCCGCGATCCCAGGTCAGGCTGAGGGCACCGGACCATTGGTCGTTGAACTTGTGGCCGACGCCGCCGCTGACCGTCCAGCCGTCGCGGTAGAAGAGATCGAGCGAGGTGAGCTGGCTGCTGGCGGAGCAGGCGACGACGCCCTTGGTGGCCTTCGGGCAGAAGGCGATCGACTGCAGCACGCTCCAGTTCGTCCACTTGACCGACCCGAAGGCGAGCCAATCGGGCGCAATGCCGCTCTGAAGCTTGAGCTCAACGGAATCCGGCGCCTCGGCCTCCCCATAGACCGGCGTCACGACACCGAGGTAGGGATTTTTGGGATTGGCGGCCTTCGGCACCTCGGTCAGGTCGACCGTGCCGGTGAGATCGTCATACTTGACCTTGCTGTTGTAGACCAGGCTGGCGCGGAAGGCATATTCCTCGATTTCGTAGGCGATGCCCGCCCGCCATCCCATAGCCTGGTCGGCAAGATCCAGACGACCGGTGCCGTCATAGATCAGCGCGGCCGGCATTGTGGTGATCGGCGCCACGAGGCGCGTCTTGAAACCTTCGACCGTCTGATAGAATCCGCCGCCGATCAGGCGAAGCTGGCCGGGACCCATATCGAAACGATAGGAGCAGGTGGCGCCGTAATTGCGGGTGCTGATCTTGGTTTCGATATTGTCGTTGACGCCAAGCCAGTCAGCGCCGGGATTGGTGTGTGCGCCGAAGGGTGTCGAAAAATCGCCCATGCAGTCGATCGAGTCGCCGAGACCAACCTTCACGCCGAGATAGGGGACCCAGTAATCCTCGGTATCATCCGCCGTGGTCGAACCGCCGCCGATGCCGTTGGTGCCGAGGCCATCGGTGGGATCGGTGTCCTTGACGTTCTTCAGCTTACGCTGCGGCATGACATAGGTCGCACCGGACTGCACGGCAAACCGCGAATTGTCGAAGAGAAGGTCGATATTGTATCCGCCGCGCTCCAGACCGCCGGCAAAGGATGGCGATGCAAGCGACGAAAAAAGAACGAGCGATGTTATGCCCTTGGAAAACCTACGAGATGCCATTGTGTCTCCCCCACTCCAGCAATTGATGTGACCCCACTCTAGTAAGTGTTCGCGTGATATGGCAACGCGCCCCTCAGCGGCGCTCCCGGCCATTGCAGTGGCTAATTTACGTAAAGAAATTGACGGACACGTCAAAAAATCTGGTTAATAAAATTTTTTTCGAACTTGGCGGCATTTCAGCGGTACTTTTGGGTTTTCATTCCAAACATTGCAGAAGCTGTATCAATCCGACAACAGTGGCACTTTTCGCCGGCAGGCCCCTTGTACGACAACAATCCACAGGCTGAGACGCCTAAAATCTGCTGGTTCGGGACCGAATCGCATGAGGCAGCAGTAAAAAAGACGCACCCCGCAAAGGGCGCGTCTTTGAAATAACTTACCAAAATGGGTCGGGGAAATTTACCCGGCTTCGCTCACCCTGGAAAGAGCGGTCGTCAGGCTGCCGATCTGACCCTTCAGTTCCTCAAGGCGCTCGCGTTCGGCCTCGACCACTTCGGGATTGGCATTGGCGACGAACTTCTCGTTGGAGAGCTTGCCGTCGATCCGGGAGATCTCGCCTTCCATCTTGGCAATCGCCTTTTCGAGCCGAGCCTTTTCGGCGGAAAGGTCGATCAGCTTGCCGAGCGGCAGGCAGATGGTGGCCTCGGCGACAACGATCTGTGCGGCACCCTTCGGCGCGTCCTCCGCCAGCGATATCGCCTCGACGCGCGCAAGCCGCTTGATGGCCGCGTCGTGGCGGAACAGCCTTTCACGCGTCAGGCTGTTGGCCTTGACGACGACGAGCGGGGCTGTCGCCGACGGCGGCACGTTCATTTCAGCGCGCACCGAGCGGATGCCGGAGACGAGGTCGATCAGCCAGTTGATCTCGTCGGCGGCGCCGTCGTCGGCATAGGAGGGCGCAGGCCATTCGGCGTGGCAGACCAGTGTGTCGCGCTCTTTGCCATCGCCTGCGGTATGGGCCCAAAGCTCTTCGGTCATGAAGGGCATGAAGGGATGCAGCAGCTTGTAGATCTCTTCGAGAATATAGGCGCTGCAGGCCTGGGCTTCAGCCTTGGCGCCCTCGTCCTCGCCGTTGAAGACCGGCTTCAAGAGTTCGAGATACCAGTCGCAGACCTCGTTCCAGACGAAGCGATAGAGCGCACCGGCGGCATCGTTGAAGCGGAAGGCTTCGAGTGCTTCCGTAACGTCACGTTCCGTACGGGCAAGTTCCGTCAGGATCCAGCGGTTGATGGTGAGCTCGGCCGCCTCCGGCACGAAATGCGGATCGCTCTTCGCCCCGTTCATCTCGGCAAAACGCGTGGCGTTCCAGAGCTTGGTGCCGAAATTACGGTAGCCGGCGATGCGGGCCGGATCGAGTTTCACGTCGCGGCCCTGCGCGGCCATGATCGCCAAGGTGAAGCGCAGCGCGTCGGCGCCGTATTCGTCGATCAGTTCCAGGGGATCGATGACGTTGCCCTTCGACTTCGACATCTTCTGCCCGTTCTTGTCGCGCACCAGCGCGTGGACATAGACGGTCTGGAAGGGCTCGACGGGCTGCCCGTCCTCGTCCTTCATGAAGTGCAGGCCCATCATCATCATGCGGGCGACCCAGAAGAAGATGATGTCGAAACCGGTGACGAGAACGTTGGTCGGGTAATAACGTGCCAGCTCCGGCGTCTCGTCCGGCCAGCCGAGCGTCGAGAAGGGCCAGAGCGCGGAGGAGAACCATGTGTCGAGCACGTCCTCGTCCCGCGTCAGGATCTCGCCCGGCTTGAAGTTTTCGAGCAGGTCCTCGACATAGGCCTTCATCGGCCCCTCATGCGAGAGGTAATGCTGGATCGCCGCCTGCAGCGCCTCTTCCTCGGTCTTTTCGACGAAGACCTGGCCGTCCGGGCCATACCAAGCGGGAATCTGGTGACCCCACCAGAGCTGACGGGAGACGCACCAGGGCTGGATGTTTTCCATCCATTCGTAATAGGTCTTGTCCCAGCTCTTCGGCACCATCCTGGTGCGGCCTTCGCGGACCGAGGCGATCGCCGGCTCGGCGAGCGTCTTGGCATCGACATACCATTGTTCGGTCAGCCGCGGCTCGATCGGCACGCCGCCGCGGTCGCCATGCGGGACCATGTGCTTGTGTGGCTCGATCTTGTCGAGAAGGTCGGCCTCTTCGAAAATCTCGACGATGACCTTGCGCGCATAGAAACGGTCCTGCCCTTCCAGGCGATCCCAGGCGCCATGCAGCGCCGCCGGATTGTCGAGGCCTTCGAGAAAATCCTCATTGTCCTTGATGGTGATCGTGCCGTCGATATTCAGGATGTTGATCGCGCGCAGGCCAGCCCGTTTGCCGACGTCGAAGTCGTTGAAGTCATGCGCAGGCGTGATCTTGACGGCACCGGTACCGGCGGTCGGATCGGCGTAGCCGTCAGCAACGACCGGAATGCGGCGGCCGACGATCGGCAAGATGACGTGCTTGCCGATGATCGACTTGTAACGCTCGTCCTCCGGATTGACGGCAACACCGGTATCACCCAGCATCGTCTCCGGTCGCGTGGTCGCAACGACCATATAGTCGCGCGTTTCCCATTCGGTCGGCTTGCCTTCCTCGTCGAAAGCGATCGGGTACTGGTAGGTAACGCCCGGCTCCAGCGGATAACGAAGATGCCAGAGATTGCCCTTGATCTCGTGCTGTTCGACTTCAAGGTCGGAGATCGCCGTCAGGAGCTTCGGATCCCAGTTGACCAGACGCTTGTCCTTGTAGATCAGCCCTTCCTTGTAGAGCGTGACGAAAACCTCGAGAACGGCCTTCGACAGGCCCTCGTCCATGGTGAAACGTTCGCGCGACCAGTCGCAGGATGCACCCAGACGTTTCAGCTGGTTGAAGATCAGTCCGCCCGATTCGGCCTTCCATTCCCAGACCTTGTCGATGAAGGCGTCGCGGCCCATGTCGCGGCGGCCCGGCAGCTGCTGTTCCATCAGCTTGCGCTCGACGACCATCTGCGTGGCGATGCCGGCATGGTCCATGCCCGGCTGCCAGAGCACGTCCTTGCCGCGCATGCGCTCGAAACGGACCAGGATATCCTGCAGCGTATTGTTCAGCGCATGGCCCATATGCAGCGAACCGGTGACATTCGGCGGTGGGATCACGATGGTGAAGGTCTCGGCCCCGGGCTTGGCGTTCGCGCCGGCGCGGAAAGCGTCCGCCTCATCCCATTTCGCGGCGATTTTTGGTTCGACGGCGGCGGAATCATAGGTCTTGTCGAGCATTTTCTGACCAATTTCGAGGTTCGAGGATGGAGGTTGTAAATAGGATGGCCACGGGCAAGTCAATAAAAAAGCCGCCCCGGAGACCGGAGCGGCTTTTCAGGAAAAAGCAATCCGATCAGCGGCGCGGGCCGCGTGCCACGCGCTCAATTTCTTCGCGCACCAACCGCTCGACCAGTGTCGGCAAATTGTCATCAAGCCATTCGCGCAGCATCGGGCGCAGCATGTCCTCGGCGATTTCGTCCAGCGAGCGGCGTTCAGCACCGTCGATCGCGGCGGCGAGCTCCTCGAAGGAACGGCTGATCTGCAGGCCGGCATCTTCCGAAAGCAGCGCCGGCTGGACCTCGTCCATAACGCTCGGCAGGAAACGCTCGACCGACGACTGAGCAGGCTCCATAGCCGGCGGCGCTGTTTCGACGGCAGGCGCCGGCTCGGCGACGGCCACCCCAGGCGCTTCCGTCAGCACCGGCTCGGCCGGCTGCTGGATCGGAGCATGCTGAGCAGGCGCTGCGGCAGCCGGGAAAAAGGGCTGTGAGGGTTGCGGTTGGGGTTGTGGCGCCACGGCGCGCGGCGGCTCCGGTATTGCGGCCGGTTGCGGTTCGGGCTGACGGAAGCCGCTCGGAATTTCGCGCAGTGCCTGACCGGCCTGCACGGCGCTGCGCTCGGAGGCGGCGCGCACGCGGGCGGCGACATCGGCAAGCGACAGCGCGCGGGCCGGCACTTCCGCTTCGGGGGTGCCGGCCGAATTGGCGGCGACAAAACGCGGATCGGAAGAGCGCATGACCGGTTCGGGGAATTCCACACCGGCATAGGTGTCGTCGACCGTCAAATGGATTTCGGAGCTGTTCTCATCCTCGTCGGCGCCGTAGACCGGCGGCAGGGATGGGGAAATCGCCTTGCCGGCGCCGGGCTCATTGCTTTCGATAATCTGGCGGATGGAGGCCAGAATTTCTTCCATGGACGGTTCACGCGCTACACTTGGCTGAGCCATATCTATCCCCGTTATTCCAAAACAACGACCGGATGGTGTGGAGCATTCATCCGAATCACCACGACCTTAGAATACCCCAGGCGGGAAAAAAATCATCGCGAATCAAATGAATGCGGCCATGCACAGTTTTGTTACCCAATGTTTGCCACCCGCAAAGCCTGCCGTGATTTTGTGGCGGCGTCAGGATAAATTATGTTTGTGAAGGCTTTCCAGCGGCGCTCATAAAAAACGGGCGCCGATGGCGCCCGTCGTTGAATTTCGTCGACAAGAACGATGTCAGAAAACGAATTCGCGCGCCTTGGCGAAACCCGGCAGCGGCTTGACCGAGGCATTGAAGAAGACGTTTTCCGAAACCGCGCCGCGTTCGGCGACGAAGACCTTGGCGCGGGCGGCATTGCCGTAACCCTCGACCGTGATCAGGCGGCCACCATCGCGCAGTTGACCGAGAAGGGCTGCTGGAACTTCCTCGACGGCGCCGTTGACGAAAATCAGATCATAGGGAGCGCCGGCAGCGTAACCTTTTTCGAGCGGGCCGGTGACGACCTCGACTTTGGCATAGTCGGCAAGCTTGGCCTTCGCCTCGGCGGCCAGCGTCTCGTCGCATTCGAGCGCGATGACGGAGCCGGCAACCATTGACAGCAGCGCCGAGGTGTAACCTGTGCCGCAACCGACTTCGAGGACGAAATCATCCTTGGTGATCGCGGCGAGTTGCAGCAGCTTGGCGAGCGGAGACGCCTCCATCAGGAATCGGGCCGGCTTTCCCGGTGCGGCGGCTGATATTTCGACATCGTTGTCGATATAGGCCAACAGCTTCGCCTTCTCCGGCACGAAAGCCTCACGCGGCACCGTGAGAAGCGCCATCAGCACGGAATGGGAGGTAACGTCCGTGGTGCGAACCTGAGTGTCGACCATCTTTACGCGCGCTGCTTCGAAATCCATCATGTCCTCTCGCTCTTTGAAAAGCGGTTCCTGTCCTTCGTCTCTTAATCCCCGCCACGGATGCTTTCAAGGCTTGGCAGCCGCCGGCGAAAAGAATCCGGCAGACGCCTCTTCCGCGCCACAGGAGACGGAGTGGACGCTGCAACTCCAGCGTGGAAGCTTCTGCCCCTTCATGATATGATCTGCAACGGAGGAAATGGGAGGAGCAGGCCATGTCTGCGATTTTCGAATATTTCACGCTGTTCGATTTCTTCATCCTCGCAGCGCTTGTCGGCATATTCTGCTGCGGGCTGCTGGACGGCGAAACGACCTGGAGGCGATAGCGCGCCGAACTACGCTCGGCGATCTCCCCCGCATCGCGTCTGCGGCAACCTCACGCTGGCGGACGCAGTTTTGACATGCGCTCCATTCCACTTGAAATAGCGGCGCGACCGCAGGTGCGCGCATTTTTCCAACAGTTCCAACCCTTTGCGACCGCACGCACATTAACGTTACGTCAACCATTTTGTTGCAGCGCCCTCACCTTCCGCTATGGGTGCGCGCATGCAAACCTTCCTGATCCAATCGCGCGGTATAGAAGCGCTTCACTACAACGCTGATGCCCGGCTGTTGCTGATCAAATACAGCAGCGGCGACATTCGCAGTTTCACCCGCATTTCGCCGCAGGGCATGCGACGGCTGCTCGGCGACGGCCCTGAAATCGATGACCGGTCTGAATTGAGCGATCTGCAATATCAGGCGGAAATCCGCAAAGGCGGCCTGAAGGCGCTCTACCGCCTCACCGGAATCAATCCGTCACAGTTCGATTTTTCGCCTGGCCAGCGGGTCTGGTAGCATTTGCGCCTGAAGCGCCCATGCAGCGCCCATCGTTTGGGCGCATTTCAGACGGGTTTGTCATGTGGGAAGATGTTGGAGGCCTCGCCCGGAATTGAACCGGGGTACAAGGATTTGCAGTCCTCTGCGTCACCACTCCGCCACGAGGCCTCACGCGCTCGTTATCTGAGCCGTGGCGAGCGTTTAGAATGATCGTAAGGAAATCGCAAGAGGGCATTTCGGAAAAACGCCATTCCACCTCTACCGAAAAGGGCATTTTCCGATCCCGGAACGGCACGGGTGCAGGCTGGAATTTCCATGACCGTCGCGATGCCCCATTTCCTGCCAATGATTGCATTTGAAACAAATTGGCAGCTTGACTTCGATCGCCGTCCAGGCCTCAATTATCCTCGGGAGGGTAAGGAGCTGCGATGGATTGGGCTGCCCTCAAATCTAAGCATATGCATGCCGCATACGATGCCGAAACCAGGGATCTCCATGTAAAGTTTCCCGGTTCTACGCCGGTGAAACACGCGAATATCCCACCGCACGTCTATCGGAACC
Source organism: Rhizobium anhuiense bv. trifolii (assembly GCF_024346605.1). NCBI lineage: Bacteria > Pseudomonadati > Pseudomonadota > Alphaproteobacteria > Hyphomicrobiales > Rhizobiaceae > Rhizobium > Rhizobium anhuiense. The sequence continues at coordinate 2,197,174 of NZ_CP098803.1, read as the reverse complement.
TGCTGGAAACGGATGATCCGCACTTCTATTATAAATATTATATAGCGCCGTCTCGCGTATCACAGGGCCGTCGGCAACCGGTTTCCGTGGCGTCTTACACCATGAAGCTCGTCCTCCTCCTTGCCGCCTGCAGCCTGTTGATGGCGACCAGCCTCGACCCGGACCATGGCGGAGTTTTCGAGGAAAGCGAACTCAGATCCAACTAGACCCGAATTTGCATAGGCGGCACGCCCAGTTCCATCACAGGGCCGGCGGCAAGGCGGTTGGCTGTGGGGGCGAAATTGTCGCTTCTGTTCTGAGAACGATAACGACGATTGTTCCGGTCGCGGTCATTGTCGCCATTGCGCTCGTTGCGACCGTTGAAGTTGCGATAGTTGCGAGGTCCGCTATAGCCACCCTGGCCATGATCGACCACGCAGCCTTCGGGCCGGCGGCAGATGCCGCGGGCGTCGAAACCGCCGCTGTCGACACTCTGGGCCTCGGCGGGAGCGCCGGAGAGCATGCTCGCCGCGGACAGGACAACCACAAAAAATAGCTTCATTTCGTCACCTGGGCCATTGTGGCGCACTTACACTTCATAAACCACAAATGCGAAAAGCGCTCCACCGTTCCACGGGGGCGGCCGTCAGCCAGCTGGTTTCCCCCGCCTGTGCCACCAGACCGCCAGCCGACGCCGAAGCCGGCGCGCAAACGGCAGATCGTGCGAGAGCACGATGAAGCCAAGCGGCAGCATCCAGAAGCCGAGGATGGGCAGGAAGCCCAGGAACCCGCACAAGATGAGAGCTACGCCGAGCCCCATCCGCGCGATGCGCGAGCGCGGCAAGCCGATGCTGAAGGAGCCGAGCACAAGCCTGCCGCTGGCATGATCGATGCCGAAGCGCCTTGCCCGCGCCTCGCGCTTTTCGCCGCCCCTCGTCTCTCTGCGATCATTCCCTTTTGTCATTCCCCAGAGATGGGCGCAGGCAACCCAAATACAAGTTCATTTCATTTTTTTGAAAAAACCGCTTGGCAAATCGGGAAAGCGTTTGTATTAGCCCACTCACACCGCGCCAAGCAGTGATCCCTGGTAGCTCAGCGGTAGAGCATTCGACTGTTAATCGACAGGTCGCCGGTTCGAATCCGGCCCGGGGAGCCATTTTTTCAAGCAATCTTCTGTTTCGTTGATGAATCCGAAAGCAGGCGTTTTCTTCCCCCTCGGCGGACAACGCGCTTTTTACGACGGGTAGGCATTCGCTGGCCAACCAACCGCCGGCGGTGTAAAGCAAACGCCATGGCGTTAGATCCCGAAAAAGCATTTTTAGATTACAGTGCGGCGGACTGCAGCGTGCAGTTCTGGACCGCCAACGCACCGGCCGTGCAATTCACATCTTTGGAAGCCGCCGTCAGGTTCGCAAAAGACCATGGCGGCAGGTGGGAAGAGATTGAGATAACAGTCCATCTGCCGCGCGAGGACATCGCGTTCGCGACCGGAAAAGTGCATCAACTCATTGACGCTTTGCCAGGTGATCTCCGGAAAAAACGGTAATGGGATGGATGGGCCGTCGAAGGACAATCCGGCGCGGCCAGCCTCGGGATCTGCCACAAGCTCTCGTGCCGTTCATCGTCCGCAATCCAGTCGGCGTCAAATCGGTCGAGCTCTCCGATCGCCATGGCGATAGGAATCGGAATAGGCGGCGCATTCGGCCCGATACTGTTCGATGACGCTGCGATCGGCGCTGCCGTTGCGGCTGTCACTAAACGGAATGACCGCTTACGCAGCACCTCTCTCGCAAGCGACAAAGAGGCGGCTATCTCTAATAGCTACACGAACGGCCGTCACCGGGACGGAAGCCATCCGCACAGGCCCGGTTCATTGAATCGCCCGGCTGATATCCTGATGCCGTGCCATATGAATTCGGCGGCGTCGAGCAGGCCGAGGCCATGACGGCAAGACTGATTGCGCCGGCTGCGACAAATGCCCGATATCTGTTCATCGATGCTTCTCCCGTTTAGGCCGTGACCGAGCGATGAAAGCCGCTGCTCTCCCTTCCAGATCACCTTTCGCCTGAAGATATAGGGGCGCTGCCCGGCTTGCGTTAGTTCCGAATGCGGAAGATTCTTGTCGCTTCCTATCAGCATCGTCGATGACCAAGCCGGCCGGGAACAAAGACCGTGGTTCAAAGTTGAGTGGCATCAACCACGTAACGTCAGGTTCTGACAGGAGGTCTTTCATGGGTCGCGGTATTTTGCTTTGGCTGCTTGGTGTTCCACTGCCGATCATCATCCTTCTTGCTCTGTTTATGCGATAGGAACAGATCATGTCGGTTTCAATGACAGGTGCCGGAGAGATTGCTACTCCGGTCGAATCCTCCAAATCCGCCATGGCATGGGGGCCTATCTTCGGCGGCGCCGCTGCGGCCATCGGAGTGACCCTCATTCTGTTGCTGCTTGGATCCGGGGTCGGGTTGACGATGGTGTCGCCCTGGTCGGGCCAAAGCAGTTCGCTCGGCACCGTGGGGGTCACGGCAGCGATCTGGCTCGTTGTCGTGCAATGGCTCTCCTCCGGGCTCGGCGGCTATATCACCGGGCGGCTGCGAACCAAGTGGGCGGCCGTCCACACTGACGAGGTGTTCTTCCGTGACACGGCGCATGGCTTCATAAGCTGGGCGCTGGCGACGATCTTCGTCGCCGGATTTCTCGCCTCGTCGCTGACTTCGCTTGCCGGTGCGGGCGCACAAGCCGTGAGTTCGGCCGCCACTGCCGCCGGTACTGCAGCAGCATCGTCGACTTCATCGCCTGTCGATCTCTCCACCGCCTATTTTACCGACGCATTGCTGCGTCCTGAACAGGCCCGAGCAGGCGCGACATCCGATGATACTGCGGCAACGGCTGAGGTCTCCCGCATTCTCCTCAACGGTGCCGCCGCCGGCCAGATCCCGGATGACGACAAGGCCTATCTTGCCACGATCGTCGCTGCGCGCACCGGCCTTTCCGAAGCCGATGCACGCACCCGCGTCGACACCGTCCTGAAGCGCATTGAAGACGCCAAGGTCGCCGCCCAGAAAGCCGCCGATGAGGCACGCAAGGCGGCCTCCACGACGGCCTTGCTCGGCTCGTTGTCACTTCTGATCGGGGCTTTCATCGCCGCGGCCGCTGCAGCTTTCGGCGGATCGCAACGCGACGAAGAGGAAGATCTTATCGTTACCTCCCGAACCTAGGGGCAGACGAAACGGGGACGCGAGGTCGAAAGGCTCCGCGTCCCAATTTTATCTGGGGCTATCCCTGCCTCGTGTGGCTGGTTCTCGGCCGCAGTGAAGCGGCTTCTCTCCTCAGTGGCGGTTTATTTCGCATAAAGCGGAACATGTGGCCATTGTGGAGCTTCGGTTAGGTCACACCCTTTCCGGAGAATAGAGATGGCCAAGAACACGTCCAAAACCTCGCCCTCGGACAATGCAACGATCCATGATCAGAAGCTGCACCGCGGCGCAGGCGGCGAGCTTCATCAGTTTGCCGAAGACGGCAAGCCTGTGCTGACCACCGCTCAAGGCGGCCCCGTGTCCGACGATCAGAATACGCTTCGCGTCGGCTCCCGCGGCCCTGCCCTCATCGATGACTTCCACTTCCGCGAGAAGATCTTTCATTTCGACCACGAGCGCATCCCCGAACGGGTCGTCCATGCCCGCGGTTACGGCGCCCATGGCTACTTCGAAACATACGCATCCCTGGCCGCCTATACCCGGGCCGATCTTTTCCAGCGGCCCGGCGAAAAAACACCGGCTTTCGTGCGGTTTTCGACCGTCGCCGGCAGCAAGGGTTCGTTTGATCTGGCGCGCGACGTGCGCGGTTTTGCTGTGAAGATCTACACCCAGCAGGGAAATTGGGATCTGGTCGGCAATAATATCCCGGTCTTCTTTATTCAGGATGCAATCAAGTTTCCCGACATCATCCATTCGGTAAAGCCGGAGCCCGACAAGGAATTTCCGCAGGCGCAGTCGGCGCATGACAATTTCTGGGATTTCATCACGCTGACGCCCGAAAGCATGCACATGATCATGTGGGTGATGTCGGACCGCGCCATTCCACGATCCTTCCGCTTCATGGAGGGTTTCGGCGTGCATACCTTCCGCTTCGTCAATGCAGCGGATGAGTCGACCTTCGTCAAATTTCATTGGAAACCGAAACTCGGTCTGCAGTCCGTCGCCTGGAACGAAGCAGTCAAGATCAATGGTGCCGATCCGGATTTCCATCGCCGCGACCTCTGGCAGTCGATCCAGTCGGGAGCCTTCCCGGAATGGGAACTCTGCGTGCAGCTCTTCGATCAGGACTTCGCCGACACGTTCGACTTCGACATCCTCGATCCAACGAAGATCATTCCGGAGGAGATCCTTCCGGTCAAAGCGATCGGCCGTCTCGTTCTCGACCGAATGCCGGAGAACTTTTTTGCGGAGACCGAACAGGTCGCCTTCATGACGCAGAATGTTCCTCCCGGCATCGACTTCAGCAACGATCCGCTTCTGCAGGGACGGAACTTCTCCTATCTCGACACGCAGCTGAAACGTCTGGGTGGTCCGAATTTCACACATCTGCCGATCAACGCGCCGAAGTGTCCCTTCCACAATTTTCAGCAGGATGGCCATATGGCGATGCGCAATCCTGTCGGGCGCGTCAATTACCAGCCGAACTCCTGGAATCAGGGGCCACGGGAATCGCCGGTGCAGGGCTATCGCCACTTCCCCGCCGAGGAACAGGGTCCCAAGGTTCGGCTGCGGCCGGAAAGCTTTGCCGATCATTACAGCCAGGCCCGGCAGTTCTACATCAGCCAGACCCCGCCGGAGCAACGCCATATTGCCGCGGCGCTGATCTTCGAACTGAGCAAGGTCGAAACGCCGGTCATTCGCGAGCGCATGGTCTCGCATCTGATGAACATCGATGAGACTCTGGCCAGCAAGGTCGGCCACGCCCTCGGATTCAAGTCGATGCCGAAGCCTGCCGACGCGGCCATGCCGACCCGGCAGGATCTCGAGCCGTCGCCGGCGCTCAGCATTATCGAGCGCGGCCCGGGTCGGTTCGAAGGACGCAAGCTCGGCATTCTTGTCAGCGACGGCAGCGATGCCGCTGTCTTCAAGGCGCTGCTTGCCGAGATCACCGAGCAGAAGGCAACATTCGAAGTGATCGCGCCGAAGATCGGCGGCGTGACGCTCTCGGACGGCAATTGGATCGAGGCGCATCAGATGATCGACGGCGGACCTTCGGTGCTTTACGACGCCGTCGCCCTCCTCCCCTCGGCCGAGGGAACCGGCGATCTGCTGAAGGAGGCAACGGCCCGCGATTTCGTGGCGGATGCCTTCGTGCACTGCAAGTTCATCGGCTATGTGGAGACAGCGCTGCCGCTGATGCAAAAAGCCGGCATTGCCGATTCTCTGGATGAGGGCGTGATTGCACTCGGAGCGGCGAAGGATGTCAGCGCCTTTATCAAGGCGCTTGGCAAACTGCGGGTCTGGGGTCGGGAGCCATCGGTCAAATTGAATTGACCGTCTCGTCGTCATGTTCGTAACGTAAAACCCGTGGAAACGCGGGTTTTAGGTCGTTTGCAGCGTCTATTTATCAGCCCGGGCGATGGAAGCTGTCCCGATCTGCTCTATTTTCCTTTTACGCGCTGTGGAGAGCCGTATGCACTGGCGCTTTCGACAGATCTCTGACTTGGCCGTCTCATGGGCAGGGCATCGTGTGGTCCCGGTCATGCTGATCGCGTTCATAGCTCTATGGGCGGCAGTGGGTCTCAGCATTTCCTTCCCACGGCAGTGGTTTCTGCTGACCAACATGCTCGGGACACTCACTATATTTTTCATTTTGCTGCTGGTGCAGCACTCCCAGAATCGGGACATGATGGCACTCCATGCCAAGCTCGATGAGTTGATCCGCTCAAGCAAGGCAGGAAACCACTGGATTGCGGCTGAGAAGAACGACGCCGACGCAATCGAGGGAATGCGCCAGCAACATCACGGCCAAATCTCAGAGAGCGCGAATTAGGCGGACGCTGCCTCTGCGGCAGATTTCTCATCCGCTTTTTCCTCGACGCATTCTGCCTTTTCGGCAAGGGTCTTGCTCATTTCCCTGAGTTCGCCCTCCTCCAGCTTTTCGATACCGACAAATTTGTTGGCGGCCTGGCTCGTCAGGATGAGTTCGTCAAGCTTGGCCTGCAAAGCCTTTCCGTCACGGTTCTGGCTGTTCTGCAACACAAACACCATCAGGAATGTGATGATGGTCGTGGTGGTATTGATGACAAGCTGCCAGGTTTCAGAATAGCCGAAAAACGGGCCTGACACCGCCCAGACGAACACAAGCGCCAGAGCCGCGACAAAGGTGAACGGCTTTCCCGAGAGGTCGGCGACGGCAGTTGCAAAGGAAGAGAAGAAGTTGGGTTTGTTCGACATCTGAAAGGCCTCGTTCAATCGCAGCATCAGTGCTGTCAATCGACAACATCAACTCCATATCCAGGCCGAAGTTCCTCGCGCCGCCGAGGCCGATCAAGTTGGGCGGCCGTCTTTGCTGTGCCAGCAAGCTGCCATCGAATTGGCAGCCTTCACAAGTTGAACCGCCGCCATGAAAAAGCCGGCCCTGGTGAAGGCCGGCTTTCCAAAACTATTCGCAGAAGATCAGATACGCGGGCCGGTCGAATACCGGCCACGTTCGGCATCCACTTCGGCCGGTGTATAGGGGTCAAGCGTATCGTCGAAGCGCTCCCAGCCGTTTTTGGTATAGGATGCGCGCCGCTCGGCAATGTCGACACTTTCGGAGCGGTCGAGAATCGCTCTGGCCGCCATGGCCTTATCATCCTCGACACGGGCTGTGACCAGCGAGCCGCCGCGACGGACGCCTTCGGCGTAGACGTGGGCGTCTTCTTCGGGCACACCCGATTTGACGAGCGCGCCAACCACGCCGCCTGCGGCCCCTCCGACGACTGCGCCGGCAGTTGCTCCGGCCAGCGTTGCGACCAGCCATCCCGCGGCAACGACAGGGCCGACACCCGGAATGGCGATCATGCCAAGACCCGTGAGCAGACCGCCAGCACCGCCTGCGAGAGCGCCGATCCCGGCGCCGGTGCCGGCGCCTTCGGCAGCGTTACTGCCCTGCCCCTCGACGGTGCGGCCATCGCCGGTATTCGAAACGATGCTGATTTCCTTCGATGCAATGCCGGCGGCTTCGAGCTCACCAACGGCCGACTTCGCATCTTCGTAGTTGTCGAACAGTCCTGTTACAGTCTTCATAATGTTATCCTTCGATGTTGAGGAAAGGGTCGGCCGTCACTTGACGACGATGTTGCCCTGGTAATCGAGTGCCACCTGCACCTGCTTGGCATCCTTGGTCGCGGACGCACGCCACACGCCCTGATCGTCAAGCTTGAGACCGGTGACGGCGCTGTAGCCCGCATCCTCAAGCCGCGACTTGGCCTGGTCTTCGGTGAAACTGTTCTTGCCTTGGACAGGCGCGCCCGGGTTGTTGGTATCAGGCGTCGCCACAGCCGGCGTTTCCTGGCTTGTCGTCGGTGTCTGGCTCTGTGCGAGCGAAACGGAGGCCGCCATCAGGAAGGCAGCCGTTGTCAGTAGAATCTTTTTCATTGGTTTCCTCGCGTTCATATCTTCATGGGGAAGATTGCCGCTGATAACCCGGTGCAAGCGGGTATGTTCCCTCGTTTTGCTAAAAGAAAATAAGATATCTGAATAACTTAGCGGGTGCGCTCCTCAGGAGAGCGCGCCCGCCCTTGGAAAGGCTGCCGTTCCAAAAATAAACATTGTGCAGTGCAGCAACCTTTCGTAGGCTGAAGCGTTTAGTCAGGCATCACCGCCATCCCGGCTGCTGATTGGCGGAGAGTTTCATGAGATCTATGTCAGACACCCTTGCACGCCTTGCTGCGCTGCGAGGAACACTTCGCACTCAACCCACGCAGGGCAACTCCGATCTCGTCGCCTTGGACGCGTTTGGCACAAACCCGGGTGCCTTGGGGGGCTACACCTATTTGCCGTCGAAGCGCGGGAAAAACATGGCCCTGGTCGTTGTCCTGCACGGCTGCACCCAGACCGCCGCCGGCTATGATAGCGGATCCGGGTGGTCGCGATTGGCCGAGGACTATGGCTTCGCGCTGTTGTTTCCCGAGCAGCAAAGGGCAAACAATCCAAACCTCTGCTTCAACTGGTTCAACCCGGAGGATATTCGCCGGGATTATGGCGAGGTCTCTTCCATTCGCCAGATGATCGCAAAGGTCGTTGCGGAACATGGTATTGACGGCAGACGTGTGTTTGTGACGGGGCTGTCGGCCGGCGGCGCCATGGCCGCCGCCATGCTCGCGACCTATCCCGAGTTTTTTGCCGGCGGCGCGATCATCGCAGGCCTGCCATACGCAAGTGCCGCGACCATTCCCGAAGCGTTCGACCGGATGCGCGGTCAAGGTGGCCCGACTGGCAAAGAGCTTGAACTGCGGTTGAGAAACGCTTCAAAACACAAAGGCCCGTGGCCGACATTGTCACTCTGGCAGGGGACCGCAGACAGAACCGTCGCCGCATCCAACGCGAATGCGATCATCGAGCAATGGAGACATGTCCACGGCGTCGGCGCATCGCCGGCGCGCATCGAAGATATCGGACAACATCAGCGTCAGGTCTGGACCGATCCGCACGGTAGCGAGGTGATCGAACTCTATACGATTGCCGGCATGGGTCACGGCACGCCACTCGATGTCGGCACCGGCTACGGGGCAAGCGGCCCCTTCATGCTTGACGTCGGAATTTCCTCGACTGTCGAAATTGCCAGGTCCTGGGGTCTCGTTCCCTCGTTTGAGAAACGGCGCGACGCGAGGCCCTCAGCTACTCAACCGGAAAATACCCCGGATCCATTTGGCGCGGGCAGCGACCGTGGCGGTATTCAGAAGGTCATTGAAGATGCCCTCCGGTCCGCCGGGCTGCTGCGCTAGGTATCGATGAGGGTTCCACGACATGTCGCTAATTAAAGTGGAGATTTGTAGACAAGATTAAATACGCGGAATAGGAATGGCGCTCATCGCATATGCCTGTACGGGGAGACACCATGGTTCCGCTTTCGCTTGTTATCGCAACTGCTTGCCGCCGCCGCATGGCGGCAGCCCTTGCCGCCGTGCTTTTTGCACCGGCAGCTTTTGCCGAAGAGATCGTCTTCAAGGATCAGGGAAACCGCGAGGTACGGCTGGCAAAAGCGGCCGAGCGAGTCGTCTCGATCGTCATCCCGATGGCGTCCACCGTCATTGCGCTGGATGGCAGCACCAGGAAGCTCGTCGGCATGAACCCGACGGCGAAGAGTGCCGTGGTCGAAGGGATTCTCGGAAAGATCTTCCCCGAAGCCAAGGATATTCCCTCCGACGTGACGGCGCCGAATTTCGTACCGAATGTCGAGGCGCTGACCGCCGCCAATCCCGACCTCGTGATCCAGTGGGGCGATCGCGGCGCCGATATCGTCGCACCGATCACCAATGCCGGCCTCACCACGATGCTGATCCTCTACGGCACGGAAGAGCTGACCCGCGACTATATGACCATGGCTTCGAAGGCGATCGGCAAGCCCGAGCGGATCGGCGAACTGGTGGAATGGCGCGACCGCGTCCAGAAGGATATCGAAGCCAAGGCGACCGTTATTCCCGATGACAAGAGGCCGAACGTTCTCTATCTCGGCCGCGCGCTCTCCGATATCAGCGCATCGGGCACCAAGGGCAATTACAATGCCTGGTCCATCGCGCTTGCGGGCGGGAAAAACGCCTCTGCCGAACTCAACGGCACGGTCTCGGTGAACAAGGAACAGATCGCGCAATGGAACCCCGACGTCATCTTCCTCAATGCTTTTGAGGCCAAGCTGAACGTCGACTGGGTCTATAAGGATCCGATCCTGTCCCTGACCAATGCCGCCAAATCCAAGCGAGTCTATAGGATGCCGCTCGGCGGCTATCGCTGGGATCCGCCGAACCAGGAATCACCGTTGTCCTGGATGTGGACCGCCAACCTGCTCCATCCCGATATCTTCAAATACGATCTGCGGGCGGAAATGAAGACGGCCTACAAGACGCTTTACAACTACGACCTGACCGACGGCGATATCGACAATATCCTTTGGCTGAAGGATCAGGGCGCCTCCGCCGACTACGCGCAGTTCGAGGCTAGGTAATGTCATGACGACGATGACGCAGGACGAGGCGGTGCCCGCTGCCCGCCGAATCCACCTCGCCAGGCAGACGCTGATTTTCGCCTTGCTGCTGGCGCTGCTGGTGATTGCCTTCACCGTCAGCCTCTGCGTCGGACGGTTCTCGGTGCCGCCAGGACGTGCGCTGGAGCTGATCTGGCAGGGGATCAGCGATCCGTCGCGGGAGCTTGCCGGGATCGACGAACGCATCGTCTTGCTGGTGCGGGCGCCGCGCGTGGTGCTGGCAGCACTTGCCGGCGCCGGGCTCGCCATCTCGGGCGCCGGCCTTCAGGGTGTGTTTCGAAATCCCCTGGTCTCGCCCGACATATTGGGCATATCCCAGGGTGCAGCCTTTGGCGGCGCCCTGGCGATCATGCTCGGTATCTGGGGATTTCCGCTGATCGCCATGGTGTTTTTCTGCGGCATGGCGGCCGTCATCCTGGTGGGACTGCTCTCGCGCATCAACGGCCGGTCGGAAACGGTGACCGTGATCCTGTCGGGACTGGTCATCAGTTCGATGTTCTCGGCGGTCGTCTCGCTGCTGCAATTCATCGCCGATCCCAACACATCCCTTCCCGCCATCGTCTACTGGCTGATGGGATCGTTTGCGACCGCCACCTGGGAACGCACGTTGGTGGCGGCACCGGGCCTCATCCTCGGAAGCTGCTTCCTGTGGATGCTCCGTTTCCGGCTCAACATCCTGTCGCTCGACGAGGCCGAGGCCCGCAGCCTCGGCGCCAATACGACACGCGAGAGATGGCTGGTCTTCTGCCTCATCGCCGTCATCGTCGGCAGCCAGGTCGCGGTCTCCGGCATCATCGGCTGGATCGGCATCGTCATTCCCCACGCCGCCCGCCTGCTGGTCGGTCATGATCACCGCGCGCTACTGCCGGCGGCCGCCGTGCTCGGCGCAGGGTTCATGGTCTGCATCGATACGCTCGCCCGCGCGGCGACGGCGGCGGAGATCCCGCTCGGCGTCATTACCGCCCTCGTCGGCGCGCCGATCTTCGCAACGCTGCTGCGTCATCACTATCGGGAAAGGACGGGATCATGATCGGCTTGACGGATGCGGTCGTCAGGTTCGGGACGCGCATCATTCTCGACCGTCTCAGCTTCTCGGTTGCCGTCGGGCGGTCGCTCGCCATTCTCGGCCCCAACGGGCGCGGCAAGACGACGACGCTGAAAGCACTGCTCGGTTTTCAACGGCTGGACGAAGGCAGCCGCGTCGCGCCCGCCATTGTCGGTTATGTCCCGCAGACCGGAAGCAGCAACCAGCGCTACCGCGCCATCGATGTCACCGTCATGGGACGGGCAGCGCATCTCGGCCTCTTCGGACAGCCGGGACCTGATGATTTCGAGATTGCCCATGCCGCGCTCGAGCGGGCGGGCGCTGCCCGCTTTGCCGATCATTTCTTCGACCGGCTTTCCGGCGGCGAACGGCAGCTCGTGCTTCTGGCACGGGCGCTCGCCACCGGCTCGCAGGCGATCGTCCTCGATGAGCCGGCAGCGGCACTCGACCTTCGCAACCAGGAGCGGCTGCTCGACCTGCTCAAGAGCCTTCGCGAGCCGCGCGACAAGGCGATCGCCTTCACCACACATGATCCGAACCATGCGCTCGCGGCCGCCGACGACGCACTGCTGATGATGCCTGATGGTCAATCGCTGTTCGGCCCGGTCGCGGAGACGATCACGCCGGACCATCTGGAACGGCTCTACGGGGTGCCGATGCGGGTTGTCGAGCTTGTCGGTCCGGCAGGCGAAAGACATCAGGCGGTCCTGCCCGCCTTTGCAGGAATTCGCGCCGCATGACCATTCTTCTCATCCAGTCGCACTATCAGGACCCCTTCACCCTGAGCGCGCCGGCTTTCGCGGAGGCAACCGCGCAGGGCAAGCTGATGACGGTACGCGAGACGGAGCTTGCGGAGGCGCATTTTGCCGCCGCAAGCGGCCTGATCACCACCATCCATCTCGATCAGATCGGCTTTCTCAAATATGCCTCGGCGGTGGCGTCCTTCCTCGATCGCGGCGGCCGGTGGATCTTCAACGGCCATATGCTCCGGCCGATCCTGCCGGAACTCGGCGTCTATATTCCCATGCCGCAGCCGAAGCGGTCAGACTTCGCCCAAATCAGGCGCTTCGATCATCCGGTCTTTGCCGGCATCGATCAGAGGATGCTGGAAACGAACCGCGGCGTCGCCGGGTTCTACGGCCGGGGACACAATCCGATGCCATCAGGCGCCGTCGCGATCAATACATTGGGACCGGCTGCGGTGCCCATCGACTGGATCTGGGCGCGGCCGGCGGGCGGAGAGGTATTGTCGCATGCCGGCAACGAATTCTGGGGTTGCGGAGACGATCCCGACATCCAGAAGCAGCTGGCCGGCCGCGCCATCGCCTGGCTGGCGGGGGAACTGAACCGATGAGCGTGCTCGCGATCCATCCTGGCGCCTACTACCATATCGAGACGCTGGAAGCGCCGCGTTACCGGCATTATTTCGACAGCCTGGTGCGGCCGGAGGACCTGCCCTCGGTCGAACTCGGCAAACACCAGGTGCTGTTCATTCCCTGCCGCACACCGGCGGACCGGTTGGCGCCGCATGCGGCCCAGCTGCGCGACTATCTCGATCAGGGCGGCACGATCGTCGCGACCGGCGAGACGGCCTGGCAGGCGTTCCTGCCTGCTATCCATTTCACACCTCAGCCGACGAACTGGTGGTGGTGGCTGACCGAGGGCGCCGATCTCGGCGTCAGGATCGCCTCCCCGCACCATTCACTGTTCGAACATCTCGGGCAGGACGACCTGACCTGGCATCTTCACGGCTGGTTCGATCCACCCGAGGGCGTCGAGGTTCTTGCGGTGAATGAGGAAGGCAAGCCGATCCTCTATGTGGACGAGGTCACGACGGCGGGGCGCATGGTGATCACCAGCCTCGACCCCTGCTTCCACCACGGATCGCATTTCATGCCGGCGACGACGCGTTTCCTGGATGGTTTTCTTCCCTGGATGCGCCGGGAATTGGACAAAGGAAGATCGAGATGAACGAAGCGAAGATCGAAGTTCTCGAAGACGGCAAGCCGCTTGCCTACGGCTTTGCCGATATCATGCACTATCATGGCTACGGTTTTCCCGGCGGTGTCGCCCATGCCTTCAAGGTGATGGAGCGCGCGTTTCCGCTGCTCAGCGTCGATGGACCACCGGAGCGCCGCGAAATCTCGATCCGCACGGCCTTTCGCGGTCCCGGCGGGCGTGACGCCTTCGAAATGGTGACGCGTGCGCTGACGGAAGGACGCTATAGCGTCGACCCCTCGCTCGACCGGACGGAGCGCGGCGACATCCTCGCTCGCTACGTCTTCGAACTCAGCTATCGCGGACGAACCGTCACCCTGCAATTGCGTGACGGCCATGTCCGCGAGGAGTTCATCACGCTCGGCCGCAAGACCGACCGGACGCCCGCGGAAGAGGAGCGCCTCGCCTGGCTCAAGCAGGAGATGGCCGACCGGTTGCTGGCGCTGCCGCCAGAGGCAGTTTACGAAGAGGCAACGGCCCGCTTTTGATGGCTGAGGACGAGTTCGTTCTGGACATCCTCCTGAAACCACATCACCCGCTGACGGACGTCGCTCTCCGGTATCCCGGCCGCCAGAAGCTGATCGGCAAGCCTGCGGCATTCGGCCTTCCAGAATTCCAGCGCATCCGCGCCATGCCGTCGGCCGAGTTCGCGGGCGCAACGCTCGATATTGGCAGTTCCGGTTCCGGAGGGGAAAGCAATCACCCTGCCTTCACTGGAGGCGGCGGGGCGGTGGGTCATTTCATCAGCCATCGAACACAGGTTCCCTTGATCCTGTTCGTTATCTAAGGGACTATGGTTAATGCTTTCTATTGCTGCAGTCAGAAGATCAATCAGGTGGATTTTTGGCGCTCCGCAATGTCACCAGACAATCGGATGGGTCTTGCCTGTGAGCACGTTCACGAACCCCTCCGGCGCCAGCTCCGACGGCGCGACCAGGACCCAGCGCCAGGGTGAGCAGGTAAGCGTTGCAAACGACAGGCGTTCGGGAAAGCCCGGCCACCATCGAGGCGAAAAGGTCGGCTCGTACATCCAGTCGATCCCGGCACCGGCCGCATAAAGAGCCTGCATCTCCGCATCGAGCGCTTCGGCCGAACGGGCCGTCATCAGGCCGCCGACCTCGTAGCGGACGCGGGCGAGAATCTTGCCGCCGGATACCAGCGCCCAGCCGCCCTGCTGCTCGTTCAGGGCATTGACGGCCAGCGCCATCGCCTCGTCCGACGAACCGACCGTCCAGATATTGTGCTTGTCGTGCCCGAGCGTGGAGGCGAGCGCCGTCTCCGGCGTGCGCGGTCCGGTGCCCAGCCAGAACATCCTGGAGATCTTGGCCTCCCCGGAAAACCGGTCGACAATCGAGAATTTGGTAACATTGCGCGCGGGATCCCGCTGCACGAGGCCATCTTCTACCGGCAATTCCATGGTGATGAAATCGTCGTGCCAGTGAAACGGCCGCAAAAGTGCTGTGTTGACCGTGGCCCGGTTCGGCGGCGCCTCGATGCGGAAATCGTCTGCCGTGACCGTCCTGTCTATGGTCACGGTGCGCGTCGCCCATTGCGGCCAGTCGATTTCCGGGCGCACGCCAATGAAGGTCGCACCCTCGGACACAGGACGCCCGTCCGCCCACACCTTTTCGATCGACAGGCTGCCGACGTCGCTGAGAAGAACGATATCGGCGAAGCGGCCCGGTGCGATCGATCCGACCCACGGCGTCAGCCGCATATGGCGCGCCGGATTGAGGGTGACGCATTGGATGGCGATCTCCGGCGCAAGGCCGTTTTCGATGGCGAGGCGGACATTGTGGTCGGTCGCACCGATTTTCAGCGTGTCCGAGGCGCTGCGGTCGTCGGTCACCAGGGCGATCTGCGACCAGTCCGTCAGCCCCTTGTCGATCAGGCCGCGGATGACCTCCGGCAGGGAATGTGGCCTGAGCTCGATGAAAAGACCGTGGAGGAGTTTCTGCCAGATCTCATCGAGGAACCAGCCTTCGTGATCGGAGGCGAGACCCGCCGCGGCAAAGGCGTTGATCGAGGCCATGTCGCGCAGTCCGGCACCGTGGCCTTCGATGACGCCGCGTTGTTCGAAGGTGGCGCCGATCATGCCCCACAGCCGGTTGTAGGAAGGATTGCCGGGATCGGATATGGACGGCCAGTCCATGACTTCGTCGAGCCCGGCGACCATCAGGCTTTCGGACAGGAAGGCCTTCTGTTCGTCGTAACCGAACCAGCCGCCACCCCACTCGTAGGCGGTCGGCGGCACGGCGGAGCCAGGCAGGGGAAAGATTTTCATCGGCGATCCGCGCCGGCGCGCTTCCAGCCAGAATTCCAGGTTGCGGGCGCCGTTGACGTTGGAAAATTCGTGGCTCGCCTCACACGTCCAGGTCACGCCATGCGGCATTACCAGCGCCGCCTCCCATTCGGGCGTCAGATGGGAGCTTTCGATATGTTTGTGTGCCTCGCCGAAGCCCGGCACGGCCGCAAGATCCGGCTCGGAAAAGCGCTCGTTCACCTCGCCAACATAACTGCCGGCAGGGCCGACATAGGCGATACGGCGGCCCTTGATGACGATCTCCTGATCGTCGAGCCATGTCCTGGTGTGGACATCGAGCAATCTGCCGACGCGCAGCAGCCTGTCGGCGGGCCGGCGTCCGAGCGCCGTCAGCACAAGATCCTGGCGCGTCCGAACCTCGTCGGACGCGTTGATCAGCAAGTCATCAGGAAGTGCGGTGCGCGAGGTAACCATGAATGAAATGCCCGTGAGACGCTGGAACCGCCGCGGACCGTAAAGACCACGCGCGAATGTGTAAAGCGCTGGCGCAACACGCTTTGCGATCAACAACAAGACGTCATCAACCGAGAGCTACTGATGGTTCGATCTTGGAAAATTCCCCAAGCAAGTACGCATTTGCCCAAGTATTGAGCTTGCGAGCCGATCGATCAAAAAATAGTATCCCTCAAATCCAAGGGGCATGATCCCGATTATCAACGCCGTTTTCACAGAAGGATATTGCTCATGAAGGCCAGACGTTTCGCCCGAATCCTGTCTCTTGCGCTGCTTGCCGCCGCCGGCGGCACCGCTGCGGCCCATGCGCAATCGAAGACGCTGACCATCTCCTGGTGGGGCTATAACGGCGAGAAGATGAACGCCAACATCATCACGCCCTTCAAGAAGATCTGCGGCTGCGAGATCGTGTTCGAGACCGGCAACAACGCCGACC
Source organism: Rhizobium anhuiense bv. trifolii (assembly GCF_024346605.1). Lineage (NCBI taxonomy): Bacteria > Pseudomonadati > Pseudomonadota > Alphaproteobacteria > Hyphomicrobiales > Rhizobiaceae > Rhizobium > Rhizobium anhuiense. Next base: position 2,180,716 of record NZ_CP098803.1, on the reverse strand, counting down.
GGCTCAACAAGCTGAAACTGCGCGATGGCAAGGGCGTCGATGTCATCTACCTCACCGACAGCTTCTCGCAGCTCGGCATCGAACAGGGATTGTTCCAGGAGATCGATCCCTCGAAGATCCCCAATCTTGCGGATATCTACGAACTGGGCAAGGCGCCTCAGGGCAAATACGGCCCCGCCTATACGATCGGGCGCGTCGGCATCGTCTATGATTCCGCCAAGGTCAACCCGCCGATCACCGCCTGGGGCGACCTGTGGCGCGACGATCTGAAAAGCTCCGTCTCCCTGCCCGGCATCACCACCACCGCCGGCCCGCTGGTCGTTCTGGAAGCCGGCAAGCATGGCGGCGCGGATGCCTATGAGGACACCGACAAGGCCTTCTCGGAAATCGAGGCGCTGAAGCCCAATGTCGTCAAGAACTACAACACCGGCTCGGAGCTGGTAAACCTGATATCGACAGGCGAAGTGCGCGTTGCGCTGGCCCAGGACTTTACCCTGGCATCGATGCAGGCGGCCGTTCCGACGATGACATGGGCCAAGCTCAAGGACGGCGACATCGCCACGCTGAATACGGTGAACATCCCGAAGGGTTCGGAAAATGTCGAACTGGCGCATCAGTTCATCAACTTCATCCTGTCCAAGGACGTCCAGCAGGCTGAAGCCGAACAAGGCGTCGATGCGCCGATCTCGACCAAGGTCAGCCTGACTCCGGATCAGGCGAAGATCTGGACCTATGGCGCGGATATGGTCGCGAGCCTCACCCGCATCGACTATGCCAAGATGAATGCCGCCAAGGCTGACTGGATCGACCGCTGGAACGAAGTCTTCGCTCAGTAAGCTGCCGGTATCCCGGCCCGAGGCCGGTTTATTGCCGGGCCTCGGTCAGACCTGGAAGCGCCGCACATCCGAGTCCGAGATGCGGCGCTCCCGATATCAGGACATGCCACGAGTTTTGAGATGAAGCATTTTGCCAGATGGGGATTGACGATGCCGGCGACGATTGCCGTCGTTGCGCTTCTCATCGTTCCCGTCGCCATCACCATCGCGGCGACGTTTGCGGAACCGAAGGGCGTGTTTGCGCCCTATGTGACATTCTTCAGCAGCGGCTTTCGCCGGGCGGTTCTTTACCGAACGCTGGAGATCGCTCTGATCACCACGGCGATCTCCCTCACCGTGGGTTTCATCACCGCCTATGTGATCGCCCAAATGCCCGGCCGCGCGAAGAGTATCATGATCATCGCAGCGGTTTTTCCACTGCTGACAGGTGTCGTCGTCCGATCCTTCGCATGGCTGATTATTCTCGGGAAGAACGGCATCCTCAACACCATGCTGATCTCGACCGGTATCCTCAGTGAGCCGCTTTCGATGCTCTATACCGAAGGCTCGGTGATCGTCGCCATGGTCTATCTCTTCGTTCCCCTGATGATCCTGACGCTCGTCGGCGTGCTTGAGGGCATCCCGCGCGATCTGATCGATGCATCCGCTTCGCTCGGCGCCAGACCGCTGATGACATTCCTTCAGGTGATCCTGCCGCTGGCGACACCCGGCCTCATCGTCGGCGCCGTGCTGGTGTTCACCGGCAGCTTCACCTCCTATGCGACACCGCAACTGCTCGGCGGAGAAAAGCAGATGATGATGGGGACCTTCCTCTACCAGCGCGCCATGGTCACCTTCGATTGGGTGGGTGCATCGACGATCGCCGCCATCATGGTGGTGCTGACGCTCGGCGTCGTCCTCATCATGAGCCGCGTTGCACGCCGGCTCAATCCGATGGCGGTGTGATGGACAGGCGCGTTCACCCGATCCTCGCCGCCTTCGCGGCCTGCGTTTTCTTCTTCCTGCTCGCACCGCTGGTCATCATCGTCGGTGCGGCCTTCAGCGACACGACCTATCTGACCTTCCCGCCGCAGGGCCTGACATTGCGCTGGTTCGTCAATATCTTCGAGATCGAGGCCTTCCGCACGACGGCGCTGACCAGCCTGCAGGTCGCCTTTCTCGGCACGGCGCTATCGCTGCTGATCGGCATCCCGGCCGCCTATGCGATCAACCGCTACCGGGTGGAATTGCCGCGCTGGCTTTCCACCATTTTCGTCCTGCCGATCCTGGTGCCGGAGATCGTCTTCGGATTCTCGCTGATGAAGTCGGTCACGATCGGCCTCGGGCTTCCGATCTTCATCAGCCTGCTGGTCGGTCATGCGCTGCTGATCCTGCCCTATTCGGTGCGGGTCGTCGGCGCCAGCCTGGCGGCCTTCGATTTTTCCGTCGAGGAGGCGGCGATCAGCCTGGGTTGCCCGCCGCTGAAAACCTTCCTGACCGTGGTCCTGCCAAATATCCGCGCCGGGGTCATTGCCGCCTTCATCCTCGCCTTCATCACCTCGATCAACGACGTGTCGGTGTCAGTCTTCCTGACCGGTCCTGGCATCTCGACGCTGCCGATCCAGATCCTTGCGCATATGGAACAGTTCTTCGATCCGACGATCGCCTCGGTATCGGTGCTGCTGATGTTCGTGACAGTCGGCGTCATGGCCGTCGTCGAGGCCACGCTCGGTCTCACCTTCCTGACAAAGTAGAACGCTCTTGACCGTATCCCTCACCATCGATTCCATCTCCGCCCATTACGGCAGCACTGAGGTTCTCAAGGACCTGTCGATCTCAGTCATGGCCGGGGAGCTGGTTTCCCTGCTCGGCTCCAGCGGCTGCGGCAAGACGACGACATTGCGCCTGGTGGCCGGTTTTCTGCAGCCGACCAGCGGCAGCATCAAGCTCGGCGAACGCGACCTCACCGGCCTTCCTGCGCATGCGCGCGACATTGGTCTGGTCTTTCAGAACTACGCGCTTTTTCCTCACCTGAGCGTGCAGGACAATGTCGCCTTCGGCCTGAGGCAGCGTCGTGTTCCCCAGCCGGAACGGACGAAGAGAACGATGGCCATGCTGGAGCGCGTCGGCCTTTCCGCCTTCGCCGACCGCCTGCCTTCGGCTCTCTCCGGCGGCCAGAAACAGCGCGTGGCGCTCGCCCGGGCACTGGTCATCGAGCCGCCGCTGCTGATGTTCGACGAGCCGCTTTCCAATCTCGATGCAAAGCTCAGGATCGACATGCGCGTCGAGATCAGGCAGCTCCAGCGCGCCAACGGCACGACATCGCTTTACGTCACCCACGACCAGGAAGAGGCATTCTCGATCTCCGACAGGGTGGCGATCATGAATGCCGGGCGCATCATGCAGCTCGATGCGCCGGAGGTGCTGTACCGCCAGCCGGCCAATGCCTTCGTCGCCCGGTTCGTCGGCTTCGAGAACCTGATCCGGATGAAGGTAACCGCGCGCAACGGAGCGATCGTGACCGCCGAAGCGACGGGCGGCGCACGGCTGCATCTGTCTCAGGATGCATTCGGGCCGATCAAGGACGACTTCGTGCTGGCCTGCCGCGCAGACGGCCTTGCCGTCAGCCGTGACGGCGATGGCATCGCCGCCGTGCTCGGCACCCGCACCTATCTCGGCCGGGCCTATCAGTATAAATGCGCGACATCGGCGGGAGAGATTACCGCCAATGGAGCTTTGTCCGACCCGCTGGAAACAGGGGCGTCCGCCGTACTGATCCCGCTTGCCGAGCAGTGCTGCATTCTCGACCCGGAAGATTGAGCCGCTGAGGAGAAACCATGGCCAGTATCAGCAATCAGGATATCGACGCCGTTCTTGCCCATGTGGACCGGAGCCTCGATGACAGCCTGGCGCGGCTTTTCGAGCTGATCCGCATTCCGAGCGTCTCGACCGACCCGGCTTATCGCGATCAATGCCGCGCCGCCGCCGAATGGCTGAGCCGGGATCTGGCTGCCATCGGCTTCGAAGCATCGGTGCGCAAAACGACCGGCCATCCGATGGTGGTCGCGCATGAAAAGGCGGCATCCGCACCGCATCTGCTGTTTTACGGCCATTACGATGTCCAGCCGGTCGATCCGCTGGCACTGTGGACCAGCGATCCGTTCGAGCCGCGCATGGAAGCCTTGCCGAACGGCGATACCGCGATCGTGGCGCGCGGCGCCTCCGACGATAAAGGACAATTGATGACCTTCGTCGAAGCCTGCCGCGCCTGGAAAAGCGTTACCGGGAAACTGCCGGTGCAGGTGAGCATGCTGTTCGAAGGCGAAGAAGAGGCCGGCAGTCCGAGTCTCGCACCCTTTCTGGATGCCACGGCGGACGAGTTGAAGGCCGATGCTGTTTTCGTCTGCGACACGGATATGTGGGATCGTGAAACGCCTGCCGTCACCACGATGCTGCGCGGTATCTACACCACGGAAATCGAGATCACCTGCGCCGATCAGGACCTGCATTCCGGCATGTTCGGCAATGCCGCACGCAATCCGCTGCAGGTGTTGTCAGACATCGTTTCAAGCCTGCGGCGAACCGATGGCGGCGTTGCGGTCGAAGGTTTCTATGACGGCGTGAAAGAGCTCCCCGACGCCATCAAGGCGCTGTGGAAAAGACTGCCCTTCGACGAGGAGGCCTTTCTCGGCGATATCGGCCTGAGAGATCCGGCCGGCGAGGCAGGCCGTTCCGTCCTCGAACAGATCTGGGCGCGGCCGAGCTGCGAGATCAACGGCATGAGCGGCGGCTATACGGGCGAAGGCTTCAAGACGGTCATTCCGGCGAAGGCAAGCGCCAAGATTTCGTTTCGACTGGTGGAAGGACAGGATCCCCAAGCGATCCGCGATGCCTTCCAGCGGCATGTGCGCGCACGTATCCCCAGGGATTGTTCGGTCAGTTTCAGGGATTATGGACTTTCGCCGGCCACCGTCATGCCGATCGACAGTCCGTTTCTCACCAGGACGCTTCAGGCGCTTTCGACAGAATGGCAATGCGAAGCGGCTCTTGCCGGCACGGGAGGCTCGATCCCCATCGTCGGCGACTTCAAACGCCGGCTCGGATGCGATGCCCTCCTGGTCGGCTTTGCCCGCTTCGACAACCGCGTCCACAGCCCGAACGAAAAATATGATCTCTCCAGCTTCCACAAAGGCATACGATCCTGGGTTCGTATCCTGGCGGCCCTCGCCGACTGACGCGCGGCACTGTAACAGTTTGAATTATGCAATAGGCTGTGGTGCGGCCAATGTCTTGCGGACCTTCGGGGCCGAGAATTAAAGCACTGTCCCATCCCTATCGACACCGAAGCAGCAGAGACCACCGATGAGGATATCAGCTCCCCGCGACTTCCTGAAAAGCCTGTTCGACGCGGCGGTTCGCGCCGCCGATCCGCTGACCGGCATCAAAGCGCATCTGCCTGACAGGCCGAAGGGAAGGACCGTGGTGATTGGCGCCGGCAAGGGCGCGGCGCAAATGGCGCGTGCCCTCGAAAGCGTCTGGGACGGAGCGATCGAAGGCCTGGTGGTCACCCGCTACGGCTATGGTTGCGAGACGCTCGGCATCGAAATCATCGAGGCCGCCCATCCGGTACCCGATGCCGCGGGGCTCGCCGGGGCAAAGCGGTTGATGGAAACGGTGAACGGCTTGACGGAAGACGATCTGGTGATCGCGCTGATCTGCGGCGGCGGCTCGGCGCTGCTGCCCGCTCCGCCGGAAGGGCTGACCCTCGAAGACGAGATCGCTCTCAACGAAATGCTACTTGCCTCGGGCGCGCCGATTTCGGCGATGAACGTCGTGCGCAAGCATCTCTCCACCATCAAGGGCGGAAGGCTTGCGGCAGCGACCAGAGCGAAGGTCGTCAGTCTTGTTGTCTCCGACATTCCCGGCGACAACCCGGCCCATGTCGCCTCCGGGCCGACGGTGCCGGATGGTTCGACACGACACGATGCGCTCGAGATCATCCGGCAATATGGATTGCAGCTGCCGCAGGCCGCACTCGACCATCTGAACTCGCCGAAGGCCGATGCCCCTCGCCCGGACGATCCGGTCTTCTCACGGCACGCGCACCACATCATCGCCTCCGCGGGCGTTTCGCTGGAGGCCGCTGCGGCACTGGCAAAATCGCAGGGGATCGAGCCGGCGATCCTTTCGGATGCGATCGAGGGGGAATCGCGCGACGTGGCGCTGGTGCATGCAGCGATCGCCCGCGAAGTATTGGGCCGGAACAGGCCGTTTTCGAAGCCGGTCGTCATCCTTTCCGGCGGCGAGACGACGGTGACGCTGCGCGCCAAGGGCGGCAAGGGCGGACGCAACGGCGAATTCGCGCTCGCCATGGGGCTTGCGATCGACGGACAGGAGGGCATCCATGTCCTTGCTGCCGACACGGACGGGATCGACGGCTCGGAGGATAATGCCGGCGCCTTTGCCGATGGCGGCACGGTGAAGCGCCTGCGCGCCGCCGGGCTCGATCCGCGCCGCCTGCTCGACGGCAATGACAGCTATTCAGGCTTTGCGGCCAGCGGCGATCTGTTTGAAACCGGCCCGACCGGAACCAATGTCAATGATTTCAGGGCTATCCTGATCCGTTAGCAGCCCGCGGCAATGGTGGGTCAGGTCTTGATCCGCCCCTGCCCGACCAGCCAGCCGACCGATTCCTGCACCGCCTGCAGCGACTGATATCTCGGGGTAAACCCAAGCAAGCGCCTGGCTTTGGCGATCGAGCAATTCGGGCTGCGGGCGATATGCTCCCAGGTCGCCTCCGCATCCTCGGCCGTCTGGCCTTTGGCCCAGGCATCGAACGGCGCGAAGGTGAGCTTCGGCTCATGCCCGAACCACCGCGACATGGATTCGGCGTAGCCGCGAAGCGTCAGCGCCTGCTGAGAGACCGCGTGGAAACTTTCGCCGATCGAGGCATTCCAGTTGGCGATCGCATCCATGAACATCGCCGCCACATCATCGGCATGGACGTGATGAACGGTCTCCAGACCGAAATTGGGCAGCGCCAGGGTCTCTCCGCGGGCAAGGGTTGAAAAGACCTGCAGGTTGAAATTGCCGGCTGGATTGAGCGGCGCCCAGCCCGGACCGACAATATGACCGGGATGGATGATGGTGGCCGGAAATCCGCGAAGCCTTGCCTGCTGTAGCAGGTAGGTTTCGATATCAGCCTTCTGCGTGCCGTAATCGCCGAAGGGAGATTTCGGCGCCTCTTCCAGCGTCGGCACGGCGCTGGCATGGCCATGCGTCCAGATCGTGCCGGTATGCAGGAAATGGCCGACATGCCCCGACAGCGCCGTCACCAGCTGCTCGGCACTTTCCAGCGTGAAGCAGATCATGTCGATGACGATATCGGCTTTCACTTCACGGACGGCCGGGCCGAAATCACCCACCCGCTCCATCGCCGCCCGATCCATCTGACGCTGATCGACAGAAGCCCAGGCATGGTTTTCCGTATAAGGCTTCGCCGTGCCGCGGCTGATCGTGACGACGTCATGACCTGCCTCCACCAGGCGGGGAACGAGATAGGTTCCGACATGGCCCGTTGCCCCGATTACCAAAACCCGCATCGTCATTCCTCCTTTGGCATTTCCGTGTCGAATATGCTGCGCTCAGGCGATCCTGCAAGCAGACTTTTCATGATCCAGGCGGCTGGGCCAGGCCCGCTACCGGTTCTTGAAAACAAGGCAGGTGCCGCCGTGTTTGCGGATCTGGTTGCAGAGATCATTGGCTTCCATACGCGTCTGCCGACCGATGCGGGCAGCGTAGCGCGGGCGAAAACCGAAGCTGCGATCGCGCTGGCGCAGGATCAGCGGCTGCTCGGCATTCAGGGGCGCAGGCAGATCCTGCACGGCATCGAGAAACATGCGTCGGGCCACCGCGACATTCGCATTCGCCGCAAGCTGGACGCCCCAGGGGGCCCATTCGCCCTCCTGACGCCAGGGCGTGTCCTTCAACGTCCGTCTCTCCGCGAGCGCCACGCAACCATCGATGAAGGACTTGTCCTTGTCGAGCGGGGCGGCCGCATCTTGCGGTGGGTTATCCTTCCATTCCTCGACCGTATGGGCAGTGATCGCCGTGACATAGCTGCGCGTTTCGTAGGGTAATCTTCCTGACGTAAGGTAAGATGCTAGGCCGTTTTCGCCGGCATTATAGGCGGCAGCGGCAAGGCCGAGATTGCCGAAGCGATTGCGCAGTTCGTCGAGATACTGCGCCGATTTCCGCAGGGCTTCCAACACCTGGTAGCTGTCTTCAAGACCGCGCAGTTTCGCCGTACCGGGCATGAACTGCGCAATCCCCTGCGCTCCTTTGAAGCTGACGGCATCGGGGCGAAAGGTGCTCTCGCGCCAGATGAGACGGGCGAAATAATCCGGCGGCAATTGATTGGCGCTGGCGAAATGCTCGATCGCGACGCAAAGGTCACGATTGAAACTGTCCTTACGGATGCAGAGCGCTTCACCCGATCCCGACGCTGAAGGACCTGAATAGAGACAGGCCGGCGGTCCCGCGCTTCCTTCCGGCTGAGCCGTGACCGCATCCACGTGGGAAAACAGAAGGCAAAGCGAAAGCATGGCCTTCGCCGATCTCCTCCCCATGTCGGACTGACATTTCCGGCCTATCATCGGATCTCGGCGGGTTCGAACTTCCATCGCGACGCGGAATTCTCAATACCATCGATACGGGTAGGAAGCTTCCCCCATTTCCATCTCTGCACCAGGTTTCTAATTTCGCCATCAATTTTGGAACAGATATATTCGACCTGCCAAGGTCGCAGCGTCATCCTGATCGCCAGGAAATCCCGAGCGAACGAGGACGCGCAGATGATTGATCTCCACTACTGGCCGACGCCGAACGGCAAGAAGGTTTCGATCTTCCTGGAGGAAACCGGCACGCCCTACCGGCTGGTGCCGGTCAATATCGGCCGGGGCGACCAGTTCAAACCCGATTATCTCAGGCTCAATCCCAATCACCGCATGCCTGCTATCGTCGACCACACGCCTGCCGACGGCGGCGGGCCGCTCAGCGTCTTCGAATCCGGTGCAATCCTCTTCTACCTCGCCGAAAAGACCGGAAGATTCTGGCCGCAGGATCTGCGCGGCAAATACGACGTGACGCAATGGGTGATCTGGCAGATGGCCAACCAGGGACCGAAACTCGGCGAAGCCGGTCACTTCCGCCGTCTCGGCGATCGCGAGGGCGATCAGTCCTATGCGGTGCGGCGTTTCACCGACGAAGCCAACCGCCTCTACGGTGTTCTCAACATGCGGCTTCGTGACCGGCGTTATCTCGCCGGCGACGAATTCACCATCGCCGACATCATCAGCTATCCCTGGACCGTCAACTGGCAGGCGCAGGGCCAGGACATCGACGAATTCAAGCATTTCAAGCGATGGTTCGAGGAGGTCGGCGCACGGCCCGGCGTCCAGCGCGGCCTTGCGGTCGGCGCCGACCTTGGCACCGACAACAGCAAGCTCTCCGAAGAGGAACAGTCGCGCATCCGCAAGATCCTCTACAACCAGCGCGCCCTTCCCGTTCCGGATTGAGCTTCGGCCCGGCTGGAGATAACCATAGCCACAACCGAGCCGGCAGCCAGCACCGGTCGGTCCCGGTTTCCAGGCGCTTTAAATCACCTGCCGGGGAGCCAGGGGGCTTGGACAGCAGCTGGCGTTGCGACTTGGGTGTGACTTGGGGGTGTAACCGGCAATGACAAGACCTGTAATCGGCATCATCGGGAATGCCCGCATCGTCGAAAGCCGATTTCCGGCTCAGCATGTCGGAGAAAACAATCTGCGGGCCGTGGCCGATGTCGCCGAAGCCTTGCCGCTGATGTTTGCCGGCAACCCCAAACTGGCCGATATCGCCGATCTGCTGGCTGTCGTCGACGGCATTCTGCTGACAGGCGCCAGAGCCAATGTCCATCCCAGCCGTTTCAACACGGTGCCGGATCCCAAGCATGAACCTTATGACGAGGATCGTGACGGGCTGGCGCTGCCATTGATCGAAGCCTGTGTAGCGCGCGGCGTTCCTATTTTCGGCATATGCCGCGGTTTCCAGGAAATGAACGTCGCGGCCGGCGGCTCGCTGCATCCCGAAATCCGGGAATTGCCCGGACGCATGAACCACCGAATGCCGCGCCTGGAAACCGGCGAGATCCATCCCGACCTCGCCATCGTTTTCGGCGATCGTCACGATGTTCAACTTATACAGGATGGGATGTTTGCACGCATCCTCGGCCGGGAGACGATCCGGGTGAACTCCCTGCATGGACAGGGCATTCTCGAGCTTGGCGACAGGGTCGTTGCCGAAGGCATTGCAGAGGACGGGACGATCGAGGCGATACGGTTCAAGGATGCGCCGGGATTTGCGCTCGGCGTGCAATGGCATGCCGAATACGATCCGCAGACCAACCCCGTGAACCGTGCGTTGTTTCAGGCATTCGGCGATGCGGTTCGGGCACGAAAAGCCACCGCTTAATCTGACAACTACGGCGATCATCACCGCCTTCCGCATCAACAAAAAGCCGCCGCGAAACTGCTTTCGCGGCGGCTTTGTAGCAGTTGGGAAGCAGCGATCAGGCGGTCGGCTGCTTGGTCTTCCTGAGATAGGGCAGAACCGTATCGAAGGAACCGAAACGCGTGATCGCGTCTTCGTTGGAAACCGCAGCGGTGATGATGACGTCCTCACCCTGGTTCCAGTTCGCCGGCGTCGCCACCTGGTGCTTGGCCGTCAGCTGGATGGAATCGATGGCGCGCAGGATCTCATTGAAATTGCGGCCCGTCGTCATCGGATAGGTCAGGATCAGTTTGATCTTCTTGTCGGGACCGATGATGAAAACCGAACGCACCGTCGCATTGTCGGCAGGCGTGCGGCCTTCCGAGCTCTCGCCGGCGCCGGCCGGCAGCATGTCATAGAGCTTGGCGACCTTGAGGTCCTTGTCACCGATCAGGGGATATTCGACGTCGAAACCGGTGGCGGTCTTGATGTCGTTCTTCCACTTGGCATGGCTTTCCACAGGATCGACGGAGATGCCGATGATCTTGGCACCACGCTTGGAAAACTCCCCCGCCAGGCCGGCCATGGCGCCGAGCTCGGTGGTGCAGACAGGCGTGAAATTCTTCGGATGCGAGAACAGGACGGCCCAGCCATTGCCGATCCAATCATGGAAGCTGATCGGTCCCTGGGTGGTGTCGGCGGTAAAATCGGGGGCAATATCGTTGATGCGTAAGCTCATGGTCGGCCCTCCAAAGCCTTGTGTTCAATGTTGTTCTTCTCAAATCGAGGCCATGGGATCCGTCCGCCGGGAGCGGTCGCGAGATTGCGGTCAACAGGATCGCACCGGCCGAAGGTAAAAGACTTCCCATTCCAGGATTTTAAGTAAGTCATATACCACGATTACCGAAGGCATGCTCTTTCGATTTCCGGCCTGCTCCGGCATTATTTTTCCGGCATGTGCGCGCGACAAAGAGACCGATGGTTTTCCATCGGTCCCGTCAAAAGCGGCAGGCACAACTGCCTTGCCCCTTGCTTCAGGCGGCCTGGATGGATTTGATCCTGTCGATGCCGCCGACAACAGGCGCGAAATCGTCCCATACGCCCTGGGCGCCCTTCTGCCATTCGTCGAAGGCTTCCGGCTTCAGGAGCTTCCGCCATGGCCAAGCGCCGTCTCGACGAATTTGGCTTCACCATCGACGATCAGCTGGTTGAAATAGGCGGCTCCTTCGCTGAAGGCCTGCTGGAACACCGCGCCATGCAGTGCGGTCATGCGCTGCTGGCCGACGGAATGCCCTCGCCCGAAAATGCGGCAATTTGATTATTTTTTGCGCATATCTATTTTTGCACAGTTTTCAGGCGACACCTTGCCAAAATTGCTGCAGCGCGTCATAAATATAGCAATGACGCATCGCGATCTGACAATTCTGGTGATCGACGAAAATGCCATTCGCGCCTCCATCATCGAAGAGGGGCTGCGCGAGGCAGGGCATGCGCACGTCACCGTGGTCCATGAGGTCAACGGCATTGCGCGAATCATCGAAACGCTGATGCCCGACGTGATCATCATCGATATCGAAAATCCCAATCGCGACATGATGGAGCATCTCTTCCAGCTGACGCGCACGGTCAGCCGTCCGATCGCCATGTTCGTCGATCGCTCCGACACCGCCTCGATCGAGGCCGCCGTCGATGCCGGCGTCTCGGCCTATATCGTCGATGGCCTGAAGAAGGAACGCGTCAAGCCGATCCTCGACATGGCCGTCAGCCGCTTCAACGCCTTCAGCCGGCTGCGGCGCGAGCTTGCCGATGCCCGCTCAGCGCTGGAAGAACGCAAGCTCATCGAGCGCGCCAAGGGCATATTGATGAAGATGCGCGGCCTGTCTGAGGAAGAGGCCTTCGCGCTGCTGCGGCAGACGGCGATGAACGAAAAGAAGAAGATGTCGGAAATCGCCCAGAGCGTCGTCACCGCCGCGGGGCTGTTGATGTAATGGCCGACCTGATGAATTTCCGGAGGAAACCGGAGTGGATATGATGACGAAGACCGCCAAATCAGGCGGCGAGTTGCCCTCGCCCATGCGCCTGAATGCCGAAGGACCGAAAGTGCTCAGGGCCGGTTTCATTCCGCTCGTCGATGCGTCAGTGCTGATTGCAGCGGCGGAATTCGGTTTCGCGCAGAAGGAAGGCCTGACGCTCGATCTCGTCAAGGATGTCTCCTGGGCGAATGTGCGTGACCGTCTGGCATTCCGCCAGTTCGATATCGCCCACATGCTGTCGCCAATGCCCGTCGCCTCCATGCTCGGCCTCGGCTCCAATCCCTCACCGACGATCACACCGTTTTCGCTGGGGCGCGGCGGCAATGCGATCACCCTGTCGACGCGGCTCTTCGACAGGATGCGCAATGACGCGGGACTGCCGGAAACGGCAGGCGCGCTCGACAATGCCCGCGCCCTGGCAAAAACACTGGCGGCGATGAAGGTGCGCGGCGAACCGCTGCCGACCTTCGGGGTCACCTATCCCTTCTCCTCGCATAATTACGAATTCCGCTACTGGCTGGCCGCCGGCGGCATCGATCCCGATAAGGACGTCAAGCTCGTCGTGGTGCCGCCGCCGATGACTTCGGATGCGCTGGCCGCCGGTGCGATCGACGGTTTCTGCGTCGGCGCGCCGTGGAATATGGTCGCTTCGGAGCGCGGCGTCGGCCGCATCGTCGCCGCCAAGCAGGATATCTGGCCGTCCGCCCCGGAAAAGGTGATCGGCATGCGGCCGGATTGGGCGGAAACCCATCCGGAAACCGTTTCCAGGCTGATCGTGGCGCTCGATGCGGCAGCCCGCTGGTGCGACCAGCCGGACAATCACGATGCGCTGGCGGCCGCTCTTGCCGACCCCCGCTATATCGCTGCCCCCGTCGAGATCATCCGCCGCGTGCTCGCCGGCGAATTCAGCCTCGACGCAAAGGGCAACCGGCGCATCATCGCCGATTATTTCATGTTCCATTCCGGATTCGCCAATTATCCTCGGCCAAGCCAGGCGCTGTGGATATACAGCCAGATGATCCGCTGGGGGCAGGCCGAGGCCAGCCTCAACATGGCAAGGGCTGCCGCGTCCGCCTACCGCCCGGATCTCTATCGGACAGCGCTCGGCGACGGCAACGCACCCGATGATGCCGATATCCGCATCGAAGGCGGCGACGAGGGCGACCGTTTCATGGACGGCCATGTCTTCGACCCGGCGAGGCTGCCTGATTATGTCGCAGGCTTTGCCGTCAAAAGCGCCCTGCCCTTCGTTACCGGCGACGAAATCTGATCCACGCCCGCCTGCCCAAAACGCCAGCAAGGATCTGCGCCCCACATGGCAAGCGCACAAAAGATTAGCACAACTGTCGACAGCTCGAAAAACAAGCAAACGGCCGATTTCGAGAAATGTAAATAAATCAATACATTACACAAAAAGCGACAAACTGGCACGCAGCTTGCAAGGATATTACCGCACCGGTCAAAGGCGATCTGCGCAGAAAGAGCGCCAGCAGGCGTTCACGGAAGACACGGAGATCCTCTTCAAATGGAAGAAGCAGATCTCGGTGATTTGAAATCAAATACCTGGGCGATCATGTCGATTGTCTCCGGGTAACCGGCCGGAAGGCCCAAGAATTCGGCGTCCAACGGCGGGCGCCACCAGCAAAGCCGCTGATCAGGATATTTCGCGCACCTCGTGTATGCGCGTCCTGACCAGCGGCTTTTTGTTTTAACCCTCAGCGATGGATCGGCACGACCTTGTCGGGCCCCGGAGAAGTTATGTCTGTCATCGAGAAAGTGCCACCCATGTCCGCCGGCGAACCAGCCAAAGCATTGTGGATTTCCACGGTCGCCTTCACCCTCTGTTTTGCCGTCTGGACGATCTTCGCGATCATCGGCATTCGCATCAAGCAGGATCTCGGGCTGAACGAGGCCGAGTTCGGCCTGCTGGTCGGCACTCCGGTGCTGACCGGTTCGCTCGTGCGCATCGTCCTCGGCATCTGGACGGGGCGTTACGGCGGCCGTCTCGTTTACACGCTCACCATGCTGGCCGCCGCATTGGCGACCTTCCTGCTCTCCTATGCCCAGACTTATACGCAAATGCTGATCGCCGGCCTCGGTGTCGGCCTTGCCGGCGGCTCGTTTGCGGTCGGTGTCGCCTATGTCTCGCCTTTCTTTCCGGCGGAGAAGCAGGGAACCGCGCTCGGCATCTTCGGCGCCGGCAATGTCGGCGCAGCCGTGACCAAATTCGCCGCTCCTTTCGTGCTGCTCGCCTGGGGCTGGCAGGCGGTTGCCGAGATCTGGGCCGTCTGTCTGGCGCTGATGGCAATCGTCTTCTGGTTCACCACGACCGATGATCCGGCCTACCGTCTCCGCCGCGAGCGCAACGTCGCGTCCAAGAGTTTTGCCCAGGAATTCGCGCCGCTGCAGAACGTTCAGGTCTGGCGCTTCTCGCTCTACTATTTCTTCGCTTTCGGCGGCTTCGTCGCCCTGTCGCTGTGGCTGCCGCGCTACCTCGTCGGCGTCTACGGCTTCAACCTCGAAACTGCCGGCATGATCGCGGCCGCCTATTCCATTCCCGGCAGCATCTTCCGCGCCTTCGGCGGCGTGCTGTCGGACAAGAAGGGCGCGCGCAGCGTCATGTATACGATGTTTGCCGTGTCGGCCGTCGCCACCCTCATCCTGTCGCTACCGGCTGCGACCATCACGCCGGTCATCTTCATCGTGGTGATCTTCGTGCTCGGCTTCTTCATGAGCCTCGGCAAGGCCGCCGTCTACAAGCACATTCCGGCCTACTATCCGGAAAACGTCGGCGCAGTCGGCGGCGTCGTCGGGATGATGGGCGGCCTTGGCGGCTTCATCCTTCCGATCGCCTTCGGCCTCCTCAAGGACATGACCGGCCTCTGGTCCAGCTGTTTCCTGCTGCTGTTTGCGATCGTCGTCACCTCACTCATCTGGATGCACCTGTCCGTCAAGCAACTGTCGCGCCAAGGGCACTCGGCGCCCGTGGCTGCAACCTGATCTAAGGACTTGGAAATATGACCGAAAAACTCGTCATCATCGGCAATGGCATGGCGCCCGGGCGCATGCTGGAGCACCTCTTCGAACAGGCGCCCGGACGCTATGAAGTTACGATCTTCAATGCCGAGCCGCGCGTCAACTACGACCGCATCATGCTGTCGCCGGTTCTCTCCGGCGAGAAGGATTACGAGCAGATCATCATTCACGGTGACGGCTGGTATATCAAGCACGGCATCATGCTCTACAAGGGCCACAAGATCGTCAATATCGATCGCGTCGCCAAGACCGTCACCTCCGACCACGGCGTCACCGAAAGCTACGACAAGCTGGTGATCGCAACCGGTTCGGTGCCCTTCATCATCCCCGTTCCCGGCAAGGATCTGCCCGGCGTCATCACCTATCGCGATCTCGACGACGTGCAGGCCATGCTGCTTGCCGCCCAGTCGCGCGAAAAGGCTGTCGTGATCGGCGGCGGCCTGCTTGGCCTGGAAGCAGCCGCCGGTCTTGCCCAGCGCGGCATGGACGTCACCGTGCTGCACGTCATGCCGACGCTGATGGAGCGCCAGCTCGATCCCGCCGCCGGCTATCTATTGCAGAAGGCGGTGGAGGAGCGCGGCATCAAGGTCATCTGCAAGGCCAATACCAAGGCGATCATCGGCAACGGCAAGGTCGAAGGCATCGAGCTTGACGACGGCCGCATCATCCCGGCAACGCTTGTTGTGATGGCCGTCGGCATTCGTCCCAGTGTCGGCCTTGCGAAGGACGCCGGCATTGCGGTCAATCGCGGCATCGTCGTCGATTCCGGCATGCAGACCTCGGATGGCGATATTCTCGCGCTCGGCGAATGCGCCGAAGTGGGCGGCATGGTCTATGGCCTCGTTGCGCCGCTCTATGAAATGGCCCGAATCGCTGCCGCGCATCTCTCTGGCGATCGCTCGCCCGCCTTCGTTCACGCCGATACGCCGACCAAGCTCAAGGTCACCGGCATCGAGCTTTATTCACTCGGTGACTTCGCCGACGGCGACGACCGCGAGGAGATCGTGCTGCGCGATGCCAGCGCCGGCGTCTATAAGCGCCTGGTGCTGAAGGACAACAAGATCATCGGCACTGTGCTTTACGGCGAGACCGCCGACGGGGCATGGTTCAACGATCTGAAGAAGAAGGCCACCGATATTTCGGAGATGCGCGAGACGCTGATCTTCGGACAGGCCTATCAGGGAGGGTCGCCGCTGGACCCTATGGCGGCCGTTGCAGCCTTGCCGGATGACGCGGAGATCTGTGGCTGCAACGGCGTATGCAAGGGCAAAATCACTTCGACGATTTCAGGCAAGGGGCTGACGTCGCTCGACGACGTCCGTGCCCACACGAAGGCATCCGCCTCGTGCGGCTCCTGTACCGGCCTCGTCGAGCAACTCATGGCACTGACGCTCGGCGACAGCTACAATCCGGCCGCCGTCCAGCCGATGTGCACCTGTACCGAACTCGGCCATGACGATGTCCGCCGTCTGATCAAGGCCAAGGGCCTGAAGAGCATACCTGCCGTCATGCAGGAGCTGGAATGGAAGACTTCCTGCGGCTGCGCCAAATGTCGGCCGGCGCTCAACTATTACCTCGTCTGCGACTGGCCGGACGAATATGCCGACGACTACCAGTCGCGTTTCATCAATGAGCGCGTGCATGCCAATATCCAGAAGGACGGCACCTACTCCGTCGTTCCGCGCATGTGGGGCGGCGTCACCAATTCGAACGAGCTGCGCGCCATCGCCGATGTCGTCGACAAATTCGAGATCCCGATGGTCAAGGTGACCGGCGGCCAGCGCATCGACCTGCTCGGCATCGAGAAGGAAGACCTGCCCGCCGTCTGGGCCGATCTCGGCAAGGCCGGCTTCGTCTCCGGCCAGGCCTATGCCAAGGGTCTGCGTACCGTGAAGACCTGCGTCGGCTCGGACTGGTGCCGCTTCGGTACGCAGGACTCCACCGGTCTCGGCATTCGCATCGAGAAATTCATGTGGGGCTCCTGGACGCCGGCCAAGCTGAAGATGGCCGTCTCCGGCTGCCCGCGCAACTGCGCGGAAGCGACCTGCAAGGACATCGGCGTGATCTGCGTCGATTCCGGTTTCGAGATCCATTTTGCCGGTGCGGCCGGTCTCGACATCAAGGGCACGGAGGTTCTTGGGCTTGTCCGGACCGAGGACGAGGCGCTGGAGCATATCGTGGCGCTGACGCAGATGTACCGCGAGCAGGCCCGCTATCTCGAGCGCATCTACAAGTGGGCCAAGCGCATCGGCCTGGAGGAAATCCGCCGCCAGATCATGGGCGATGCCGAAAAGCGCCAGGCCTATTACGACCGCTTCGTCTTCAGCCAGAAATTTGCCCAGGTCGATCCCTGGTCGGAGCGTGTTTCCGGCAAGGACAAGCACGAGTTCAAGCCGATGGCGACGATCGGCTATCCGCAGGCAGCCGAGTAAGGAGATGGACATGAACTGGCCCAATGAAAACTGGCATCCAATCGGTGACATCTCCGACATCCCCTTACGCGGCGCGCGCTGCGTGAAAACACCGCAGGGCAAGATCGCCGTCTTCCGCACGGCTGAAAACGAGGTCTTCGCCATCGAAGACCATTGCCCGCACAAGGGCGGCCCGCTCTCCCAGGGCATCGTGCATGCCAAGGCGGTCACCTGCCCGTTGCACAACTGGGTGATCTCCCTCGAAACCGGCAAGGCGCTCGGCGCCGACGAGGGCCAGGTGCGGACCATCCCGGTCCGCAATGAGGACGGCGCCCTCTTCATCGCGCTCGAAAGCCTGATGATGGCGGCGGAATAGATGGCGGCTGAGGTCAAGACCACCTGTCCCTATTGCGGCGTCGGCTGCGGCGTCCTCGCCACGGTCGATGAGGCCGGAACCGTCAGCGTCAAGGGAGATCCCGAGCATCCGTCGAATTTCGGCCGGCTCTGCTCGAAGGGGTCGGCCCTTGCCGAAACCATCGATCTCGACGGCCGGATTCTCTATCCCGAAATCGCAGGCGAACGGAGCGGTTGGGACGAAGCACTTGACCTGGTCGCCCGGCGTTTTTCTGAAACGATCGCCGAACACGGGCCTGACGCTGTCGCCTTCTACGTCTCGGGCCAGTTGCTGACCGAGGATTACTACGTCGCCAACAAGCTGATGAAGGGCTTCATCGGCTCGGCCAATATCGATACCAATTCAAGGCTCTGCATGTCCTCCTCCGTGGCGGGGCATCGCCGCGCCTTCGGCGCCGACACGGTGCCCGGAACCTATGAGGATATCGAACTCGCCGATCTGGTGATCCTGACCGGCTCCAACCTTGCCTGGTGTCATCCCGTCATCTACCAGCGGCTTGCCGCCGCCAAGACGGCGCGGCCCAACATGCGGATCGTCGTCATCGATCCGCGCCGGACGATGACATGCGATATCGCCGACCTGCACCTGGCGATCCGCCCCGACGGCGACGTCGCGCTGTTCATGGGACTGCTTGCCCATCTCGCGACAAGCCCGGCCATCGATCAGAACTATATCGGCGCCCATACGGAAGGTTTCGGCGAGGCTTTTGCGGCGGCCGCAGCACTTGATATCAACGAACTCCTGGAACGCACCGGCCTGCCGGCCATGCAGATCAGGGAGTTCTTCCGCCTGTTCGAGACGACGCCGAAAGTCGTCACCTGCTACAGCCAGGGCGTCAATCAATCCGCCTCCGGCACCGACAAGGTCAATGCCATCCTCAACTGCCACCTGGCGACCGGCCGCATCGGCCGTCCCGGCATGGGACCGTTCTCGCTGACCGGCCAGCCGAACGCCATGGGCGGGCGCGAGGTCGGCGGCCTTGCCAATATGCTTGCCGCCCATATGGCGATCGAGAATACCGATGACCGGGACCGCGTGCAGCGCTTCTGGAATTCGCCCGTCATCGCCGCAAAACCCGGCCTGAAGGCGGTCGACATGTTCCGCGCCGTGGCCGACGGACGCATCAAGGCGCTCTGGATCATGGCCACCAATCCCGTCGTCTCGATGCCGGATGCCGATAGCGTCGAAAGCGCGATCGCCGCCTGTCCCTTCGTCGTCGTGTCGGACATCCTCAAAGAGACGGATACGACCCGGCACGCAGACGTGCTTTTGCCCTCGCTCGGCTGGGGCGAGAAGGACGGGACCGTCACCAATTCCGAACGGCGCATTTCCCGGCAGCGGCCGTTTCTAGGGCTCCCCGGCGATGCAAGAGCCGACTGGTGGCAGCTTGCCGAGGTCGGGCGCCGCATGGGATTTGCCGCCGCCTTCGATTTTGATGCGCCAGACGCAATCTTTGCGGAGCACGCCGCGCTTTCCACCTTCGAAAATAACGGCAGCCGCGATTTCGACATCGGCGCGCGCGCCGATATCAGCGGCGACGCCTATGACGAGCTTTCGCCCTTCCAGTGGCCGCAGCCGGCAGGGACCGCACCCGGCGTCACCCGCTTCTTCGCCGAGGGTGGATTCTTCCATCCGGATGGCAAGGCACGTTTTGTCGCGGTCAAACCGCCGGCCACGGATCGCACCAGTGCCGATTTCCCCTTCACGCTGAATACCGGGCGCATCCGCGACCAGTGGCACACGATGACGCGAACCGGAAAGAGCGCACGCCTTTCCGCCCACATCGCCGAACCCTTTGCCGAGATCCATCCGCGTGACGCGATCGAGACCGGTATATCAAGCGCCGGTCTGGTCGAGATCGAAAGCCCCCATGGCAAGGCGATCGTCCGGGCGCTGGTGACCGATCGTCAGGCTCGCAGCGGCGTCTTTGCGCCGATGCACTGGAACGATCAGTTCGCCGCGAAAGCGCGGATCGATGCCGTGGTCGCGCCGATCACCGATCCCGTTTCCGGTCAGCCGGCGTCGAAGAATGTTGCTGTCGCCATCCGGCCCTTCCGCGCCACCCATTATGGCTTCGCCGTCTCTGCTACAAAACCGGCCACGCCCAACGCGGCCTATTGGGCGCTGGCGAAAGCCTCCGGCGGCTGGCGGCTGGAGCTTGCCTTCGGTGAAGCTGTCGAAGACTGGACAGCCTGGTGCCGGGCGGTGTTCGCCATTCCGGCCGAGGTCGAACCACTGGGTTATGCCGACCGGCAATCCGGCGACCTCAGGCTAGCCTTTTTCGATGGCGAGGTCCTGCTTGCCGCGCTGTTTCTCGCCCGCGAGCCGGTCGCCGTCGCGCGCAATTGGGCGATCTCGCAGCTTACTGCCTCGCATGGCGACCTCAGGAAGCGCTTTGCGCTGGTCGCTGGCCGTCCCGGAGCCGGCAGGCCGGATCCGGGCGCCACCGTCTGCTCCTGCTTCAGCGTCGGAGTCAATCAGATCGCTGCCGCCGTGCGCGGCGGATGCCACAGCGTCGAGGCGGTCGGCAAGGAAACGAGCGCCGGAACCAATTGCGGCTCCTGCCGCAGCGAAATCGGCAGGATCATCGATCGATGTCTTGCCGCAGCCGCGGAGTGAAAGCGCAAAGGATGCTGTAACGCGGCGGGACTGATGTCAGGCCGTGGCGGGGACGATCAGCATCTTACGCTCGGCAGAGATGCGAACCGCGATCTCGTCATAGGATGAGAGCGTCGGATGGGGCGTTTCCATCTTGTCGTGATGGGTTGCGGTGACGACCATGACATCGGCGCCCGCCGCTTCGCCGGCGGTGATGCCGGCTGCGACATCCTCGAATACCAGGCAGTCCCGCGTGCCGACGCCGAGGCGTTCGGCGCCGAGAATGTAACATTGCGGATCGGGTTTTCCGACCTTCACGTCCTCCGCCGTCACCATGAATTTCGGCAGCGGCAGCCCCGCCGCCTCCAGCCGCCTGTGGGCAAGGCGCAGAGGCGAGGAGGTGACGATCGCCCAGCGATCCGGCGGCAGTGAACTCAAAAATGCCGCAGCACCCGGGATGGCAACGACATCGCTGACATCGGCGATCTCGGCCTCGGTCACCAGCCTGGATTCATGTTCGGGATCGACGCCGGGCAGGTTCAGCCGGGTGATCGTGTCGATGCCGCGCGATCCGTGCATCTTCGGCAAAAAGGTTGCGACATCGAGCCCGTGGCGCCTTGCCCAGTCACTCCATGCACGCTCGGCCGCACGGATCGAATTGAGGATGGTGCCGTCCATATCGAACAGGAAGGCGGCATAAGGCTTCTCGAAGCCGCGGGGCATCGGCAGGGACAAAGGCGGATCCTTTTAAGGAAGAGTGTCGGATGGTCGTCGTATCGCTCGATCAAACGGCAAATCATGGCCTTTTGCAAGCTTTCGCGAGACGAGCCTATCCACACGCCCGGCCACTCGGATCAACGAAGCAGCTTTAGCGAGCCCGTCAGCGAGCGGATCCATTTCGTCGGGCCGGCGAGCCCGACGCCGTCGATGACCTCCGAAGAGAGGTCGCGTTCGGGCATCGAAGCCTCATAATCGGCATAGACGTGCAGCGCTCGAGCAAAACGCGGGAACGGCACCACCAGCGCCCCTTCGGGCGCCGGCAGTGCCTTCAGCAAGAGCGATCTCAGATCGGCCGCTGCCGCCTGCAGCACCGGAACCGGCTTATTGGCACTGACATGAAATGCCCGACCGGCATGATCGCTCAGCCGTGCCCCGGCAAGTGCGGGTGCCGCGGCACCGAGGCCGATCGACAGCACCGCAACCGTATTGGCGAGTTCGCCGGCCGGCAGCCCCGGCTCGACGATCACGGCGACACGCCAGTCCTCAACCATCATTCGTCCGCTCCTTCTCGGTTCGACGTCCTCACCCTATCGAAAGGCAGAGAAATATCCTGCCTATTCCTGACGTCTCACATCCAAATCAGGTAGGATTTTCCCGGCGACCGAAAAAATTCGAAAGGACATACCGATCATGGAATTCGAGCCGGGAGATATCCGCATATTGAAGGCGCTGCAAAGCGAGGGGCGGCTGACGAACCAGGAGCTTGCCGAACGCGTGGGGATGTCGACCTCGCCTTGTTGGCGCAGGGTGAAAAGGCTTGAAGAGGCCGGCGTCATCCGCGGCTATCAGGCTGTTGTCGATCGCCGCGCCGTTGGCCTCGGCGTCCTCGCTTTCGTCCGCGTCCAGATCGACACGCATTCCCATGACGAGGCCGAACGGTTCGAACGCGAGGTCGGCGCACTGGAAGCGGTGGTCGCCTGTTATTCCGTCGCCGGCGAGGCCGATTTCCTTTTGCAGGTGGTCGCGGCCGATCTCGACAGCTATGCCGAATTCGCCATGACGGTGATCCGCCGCCTGCCCGGCATCAAGGAGATGCATACGATGTTTGTGCTGAAGGACATCAAGGCATCGACGATCCTGCCCGTTCAGACGGCGGCCGCCAGCCGTTCGCGCTGAAGTCATCGCCTGCCTCGCTGCCTATGCCTGCGGGCTGGAGGCTGCGGAGAGGCTTCGCCTAAAAGGCTGTGCTGGCGGTCGTGGTGATCAGGTCGCAGGAGAGCCGGAGGCCGATCGGATCGTGGCAAAAATCATCCGCGGCGCCGGCGAGTTCCAGTCCGGCTGGAGCGTCGGCACGCAGGTAGGTCTGTGTGGTCAAGTCGACGCGCACCGGAACGGCGGTCCAGAGCGAGGGACGGCTGACGTTGATCGCGGAAATTTTAGTCTTGTCATTCCTGACGGCGTAAGAGGCGACCGCCATGCCGCTCACCGTCAAGGTGAGTGCAAGTGCGATCTGGAGACCGAGATCTGCGGCTTCGCGAAAGGAGATGAACATTGCGGCCTCATGCCACGGTTTTTTAGTATCTCCGCATGCAAGTAGGGCATGCGCTGGCACCGATCCAGCGACATCGCCCGTTAAGGTTTACGCATAACCATGTCGGCCACGCCGTGCGGCTTGAATGCAGGTTTTCGGCAAATTTCGGAACAATGATTCAGCCTGGCAGTTACATCAGGGTCATCCAAGATGAAAATCCAAGGAGGATATATCCCATGTCTAGATCCCTTATCGCCGCTTCGTTACTCGCGATCGGCATGGCATCGTCGGCCTTTGCCCAGTCGAACCCGGATCCGATCGGGCCGACGAATGGCGGCTCGACCGATCCGAGCTCGGGTACCTATTCGTCCGATTACACCAACGATGACAATGGCATACGCCCGGTCCCCGTCTCGCCGGTCGATCCGATGACGACCCAGAGCATCGGGCGGCCGCAGACGATGGAATGCCCCGGAATGCCGCAACAGATGTCCGGCGTCGACACGCGCGGCGGCCAGAGCGGTGCATCGATCAGCGAAGCCTGCCGCGAATACGACAACTGAGCGGACAGTCCCCCGCTCTGAGCATGTCGCACAAACGTGCGCCATGCTTGAAAAAGGCCGGTTCACACCGGCCTTTTTCATGACAGCCATGAAAGCTTTTCTTTCGGATGAAACTTTTGATCCGCGTGTTCCGTACCGCCGTAACAGCTTGAAAGAACACGAACGGGAATGGCTTCATTGGCAAAGGACACGGCAACACCTGTTATCCTCTGGTTTCGCAAGGACTTGCGCCTTGACGACAACCAGGCTCTCAACGCCGCCCATCACTCCGGACGGCCGGTCATCCCTCTCTATATCAGAGAGCCGCAGGCGGCAGGCACCGGTCCACTGGGTGCCGCGCAGGCCTGGTGGCTGCACCATTCGCTGGCGGCGCTGGACGGCTCGCTGGGCAAGCGGCAGGGGCGGCTGGTGCTGGCCAGCGGCGATGCGCTTGCGGTGCTCTGCGCCCTGATCAGGGAAAGCGGCGCGGAAGCCGTCTTCTGGAACCGGCGCTACGATCCATCCGGAATGTCGATCGACATCCGGATCAAGCACGAACTGGAGAAGCAGGCGGTCGAAGCGAGAAGCTTCGGCGGTCAGTTGCTGCACGAACCTTCCCGGCTAATGACCGGCAATGGCACGCCCTATCGCGTCTATACGCCATTCTGGCGCGCGCTGGAGGGTGGCTGCGAACCGGAGCCGCCGCTGGATGCGCCGGCGA
Source organism: Rhizobium anhuiense bv. trifolii (assembly GCF_024346605.1). NCBI lineage: Bacteria > Pseudomonadati > Pseudomonadota > Alphaproteobacteria > Hyphomicrobiales > Rhizobiaceae > Rhizobium > Rhizobium anhuiense. The sequence continues at coordinate 2,156,369 of NZ_CP098803.1, read as the reverse complement.
AACTGCTTCTCGCATCGCAACTTCCGAACTCGGAAAGGCTGGAGAGCTGGAAGCTGCTGCCGGTGAAACCGGATTGGGCAGGCGATTTCGCCGATCTCTGGACACCTGGCGAAGAAGGCGCCCGGAAGAAGCTCCATGCTTTCGCCGAGGACGCACTCGACGGCTACAAGCAAAACCGCGATTATCCGGCAAGACCGGCAACATCGATGCTGTCGCCGCATCTGGCTCTCGGCGAGATATCCCCTGCCCGCATCTGGCACGCGACACGCGGCCTGTCGAAACGGGTGCCGGCAACCGATATCGTGCATTTCCGCAAGGAGATCGCCTGGCGCGAATTTTCCTATCACCTGCTCTTCCATTTCCCGCGTCTTGCCTCGGCCAACTGGAACGATCGTTTCGACGGCTTCGAATGGCGCAACGACGGCGAGGATTTCAAGGCGTGGTGCAGAGGGCTGACCGGTTATCCGATCGTCGATGCCGGCATGCGCCAACTCTGGCGCCACGGCTGGATGCACAATCGCGTGCGCATGATCGTCGCCTCCTTCCTTATCAAGGATCTGATGATCGATTGGCGACGCGGCGAGGCCTGGTTCCGTGACACGCTTGTTGATGCCGATCCCGCCAACAATGCGGCAAGCTGGCAGTGGGTGGCAGGCTCGGGAGCCGACGCCTCGCCGTTCTTCCGCATCTTCAATCCGGTGCTGCAGGGCGAAACCTTCGATCCCGGCGGCGACTATGTCAGAGCTCATGTGCCGGAGCTTCGAGGGCTCGGGGCAAAATACATCCACCGGCCATTCGAGGCGCCGCAAGGCGTGCTCGACGAGGCCGGCATCACGCTGGGCCAAACCTATCCGAAACCGATCGTCGATCATGCGAACGCACGCAACCGAGCGCTCGCCGCCTACAACGCCACGAGGGATGCCGCATGAACGCGCATGTCCGTCCCGCATCGCGCCGGCTGAAGATCGCCGTCATCGGCTCCGGCATATCGGGCGCCTCCGCTGCCTGGGCGCTGAACACCGTGCACGACGTCACGCTCTACGAGAACCAGGCGCGGGCCGGTGGCCATACGGCGACCGTCGACGTCGATTACAACGGCTTTCGGATTGCGGTCGACACCGGCTTCATCGTCTATAATGAACAGAATTACCCCAATCTGACGGCGCTGTTTGCCGAGCTCGGCATTGCGACGCATGCCAGCGACATGAGCTTTTCGCTCTCGCTCGACCACGGCAGGCTGGAATGGAGCGGCGGCGGACTGTCCTCGGTCTTCGCGCAGAAGCGCAACCTGCTGCGGCCGTCATTTCTGTGGATGATCCGCGAGATCCTGCGCTTCAACCGCAGCTGCCTCGAAGATCGGGCCGCCGGCCATCTCGCCTCACGCTCGATCGGCGATTATCTCGACTGGCGCGGCTTCTCGCCCGGTTTCACCAACAATTATCTGATGCCGATGGCGGCGGCAATCTGGTCGACGCCGTCCGCCCGCATGCTGCAGTTTCCGGCCGAGCACTTCGTCAATTTCTTCGACAATCACCGGCTGATCTACCGCCGGCAGCACCAGTGGCGGACGGTCACCGGCGGCAGCCGCACCTATCTCGACCGGCTGCTTCGACCCCTCGGCGAACGGGTGAAACTTTCCTGCGGCGTGCGCGCCGTCATCCGCTCCGAGCACGGCGTGACGCTCATCGACGAAACGGGCGGCGAACACCTGTTCGACAAGGTGATCTTCGCCTGCCATAGCGATCAGACGGCACGCCTGCTCGCCGATGCCAGCGATAGGGAAAGCAGGCTCTTTGCCGCCATTCCCTACCAGCCGAACCGCGTCGTCCTGCACCGCGACCAATCGTTGATGCCGCAGCGGCGCAAGCTTTGGGCCTCGTGGAACTATTTGCGCTCCAGCCGTGAAGAGGGAAATGCCGGCGTTGCCGTCACCTACTGGATGAACCGGCTGCAAGGCATCGACGACAATTTTCCGTTGTTCGTCACTCTCAATCCCGACCGGGAGCCGGAACGTGACAAGGTGTTTGCCGAATTCACCTACGACCATCCGCAATTCTCGGCGGACGCCATGGCTGCACAACAGGCGCTTGTCACCATTCAGGGACAAAGCCATTGCTATTTCGCCGGCGCCTGGACGGGCTACGGATTCCACGAGGATGGCCTCGTTTCCGGTCTGGCGGCGGCGGAAGCCTTGGGCGGGATCATCCCCTGGCGAACTACCCGAACCGCCATCCTCAAGCCTCAACCGGACGTAGCGGCATGACAGGGCGCGGCGAAAAACACGGCATGAATACGATGACCAACGGCCCTCCACCAGATGCCGCGGCAACGCTCTATGTCGGCGACATCATGCATCAACGGATGAAACCGTTCGGTCATCGCTTCCGCTACCGCGTCTTCTCGCTGCTCGTAGACCTCGACAGGCTGGATGAGGCTGGCAGGCTATCGTCGCTGTTTTCCGTCAATCGGCGCAATCTTGTCTCGTTCCACGAGAAGGACCATGCCAGTGCCGGGAGCGCGACGCTGCGCGCCTATGTCGACAGGCTGTTCGCCGAGACGGGGCTCGACCGCGCGGACAGGATCCTGCTCGTCTGTTACCCCCGAATTCTCGGCTATGTCTTCAACCCGCTCTCTGTCTATCACGCCTATGATGGCGGCGGCGCACTCGTCGCGATGATCTATGAGGTGCGCAATACGTTTGGCGAGCGGCACAGCTATGTCTGTCCCGTCGGCCCCGGTGAGATGTCGGAAAGCGGGCTTCGCCAGAGCTGCGACAAGCGCTTCCACGTTTCGCCCTTCATCGGCATGGCGGCGCGTTATCATTTCCGCATGCTGCCGCCCGGTGCCGAAATCCGCTGGCGCATCCTGGAAAACGATCATGAAGGCCCGCTTCTCTCGGCGACATTTTCCGGAAGGCACATGCAATTGACCAGCGCCTCGCTGCTGGGGCTGACGGCGCGCATCCCCTTCCTCACCTTCAAGATCATTGCCGGGATCCATTGGGAGGCGCTGAAATTGTGGCTGAAGGGCGCTCGCTACATCAGGCGTCCGGCACCGCCGCCTGAAGTAAGCGTCCGACAGCCCCGCCCGCTTGCGGAAGCCGCGGAATGACATGACAGCCTCGTTGCCCCGCGCAAAGGAGCCGTAACTTTTTGAACTGCTAAATCTATTCCGATTTCGGGAATTATGCGGTAGCGTTCGATGCAATGGCCGAGGGGGCGGCCGTGCATATCATAATGGGTGTATCGTCGTCCCTAACCGGCACGAAAATGCTGGAGGAGAAAAGATGAGCAAGGCGCAGGATTGGAACCTGCTGGCTCGTGATGCGGTGACGCTGACGGCCGAAAATATGTCCCGCATAGTGAAGGGTCTGCCCTTCAAGGCAAGGCTAGCCCTGCGCGGACTTCTGCACATGCAGCACGGTTCGCTTGCCGTCACACTCCCCGACGGCCGCAGGCTGCTGGTCGAGGGCAAAAAGGCGGGACCGAAGGCGGCACTCCACCTCCGCAACTGGAACCTTGCCTATAGGGCGCTGACGAGCGGCACGATCGGCGTCGCCGAAACCTATATGGATGGCGACTGGGACAGCCCCGACATCGCCGCCTTCCTCGAGCTCTTCCTCGTCAACGGCGAGGCCGCGCACAGCTATGCGCATGGCAAGGGCGGCCTCGGCCGCCTTTTCGAGCGCGTCCGCCATTGGATGAACGCCAATACCAAGACGGGCTCGAAACGCAACATCTCCGCCCATTACGATCTCGGCAACGATTTCTACAGGCAATGGCTCGATCCGAGCATGACCTATTCCTCAGCGCTCTATTCCACGGGCGCCAACGACCTGCAATCGGCCCAGAATGCCAAATACCGGGCGCTTGCCGAAGCGACCGGCATCGGCCCCGGCGACCACGTGCTTGAGATCGGCTGCGGTTGGGGCGGTTTTGCGGAGTTTGCCGCAAGCGAGCTGAACTGCAAGGTAACAGGCCTGACGATCAGCCGCGAGCAACTCGCCTTTGCCGAGGAGCGCATCCAAAAGGCCGGCCTCGACGACCGCGTGAAATTCCGCTTCCAGGATTACCGCGATGAAACAGGCCTCTACGACCGGATCGTCTCGATCGAGATGTTCGAAGCGGTCGGCGAGAGGTACTGGCCATCCTATTTTTCAAAGCTCAGGCAATGTCTGAAGCCGGGCGGCAAGGCCGGCCTGCAGATCATCACCATCCGGCCGGAATCCTTCGACCAGTATCGCAGCAACCCCGACTTCATCCAGAAATACGTCTTTCCCGGCGGCATGCTGCCGACGCGCAATCATCTGGCCGAGCTTGCCGGCAAGGTCGATCTGTCGCTGGTCAAGGATTTCGGCTTCGGGCTCGACTATGCCCGCACGCTGGCCGAATGGCGCGAACGCTTCTGGTCGGTCTGGGAGCGCATCCGCCCGATGGGCTTCGACGAGCGTTTCAAGCGGCTCTGGGAATTCTACCTGTTCTATTGCGAAGCCGGCTTCCGCGCCCGCAACATCGATGTGCGCCAGGTCGTGTTCTCGCGCCGTTGATCATTCCGCCGGATGCGGCGTCGCCGGATGGTGACCAGCCAAGGGCGGCCGCTCCCGCCAGCCGGTCGCGCGGTTCACCAGCGCGAAATAGGCGCTGTAAGGCAACAGGCGTCCGAGCTTCAGCATGGTGGTGAAGCGCTTCGGGAAGGTGATCTCGAAGACCTGCGATTTCAACCCGGCAGCAATCTGCCGGGCGGCCTCCTCGACCGATACCAGGGCCGGCATCGGAAAGGCGTTCTTCCGCGTCGCCGGCGTATCGACGAAGCCCGGGCTGACGAGCTGGATGCGGATGCCCATCTTATCGAGATCGAATTTCAGGCTCTCGGTCATATTGATCAACGCCGCCTTGGTGGCGCCGTAGGCAGCGCCTGTCGGCAGGCCGCCATAGCCGGTGACGGAGGAGACGATGGCGATCTGCCCCTGCTCCTTTTCCTTCATATGGCGGATTGCCGGCAACAGGCAGTTGACGACGCCGGAAAGATTGACGGCGAAGCTCTTCTCGAAATCGGCGCGGTTCAGATCCTCGGCATGAACAGGCAGGTAGACGCCGGCATTGAGGATCGCCATGGCGAGCGTGCCGTGCTCATATTCGATGGAAGCCATGATATGTTCCATGTCCTCGGCATCGGTGACGTCGCCGTCGAGAACGACAATACTGCCGGAAAGGCCGCTGGCCTCGGTCTGCAGCTCGACCAGCTTTTCATGGCTTCTGGCAGTGACGGCGACCTTGTATCCTTCGCCGGCCAGCTTCAGCGCCAGCGCCCGGCCGATGCCGGAACTCGCGCCCGAGATCCAGACGATTCCATGTTCGGGACGGGCGATGAAATCACGCATGACATGTTCCTCCGGGCTGCCTGATCAATGTGAAAACAGGTCCGGAAGTTCCTCACCTCTCCCGGATTTATGGCTCTATCACACCATTGTGGCTGCTTTCAGCCGATCAGGTCGCCGATCAGCTGACGAAAGGATCCCGTGAGTCTGACCGGCCCGTCGGAAACGGCAAAGGCGATGCAAGGCCTGTCCTTTTCGGCGACCGGCCGATGGTCGACCGTCTCGTCGGCAATAGAGATGTCGCCGGGGCCGAAGCGGCCGCGTTCATCGTTGAAGGCGCCGTCGAGAATGAGGATCAGTTCCATGCCCTTGTGGGTGTGCGCCGGCAAGGCGCGGCCCGGACGGATCCACATCAGGTTGACCTCGCAGCCGTCCATGTCGAGCGGATATTCCCTGAAGCCCGGCAGCCGCGTGCGCCAGGGCACATCCTCGGCCTCGAAGCCGACGAGATCGCGCAAGGCTTGGGGAAACAGCGCGTTTTCCGGCCGCGCCGCCGCCGGCGGCGGCGTTCCGGGAGATGCAGAGGAAAAGATCGTCGCAAGCCGCCCGTCGCGATCGGCAATAGCCGCTTCAGGCACGTTTTCCAACGCTTCGCCGGCCAGCAGCTCGAGGCTGTTCACCAGGCTGCGATTGTCCGGTTTCATTTCGAGATGAGACTGTACCAGCACGCGCGCCGGCTCGGGCAAGGAGCCGGCAACATAATGCGCCATCAATGCATCGATCGTGTCGATCTGCTCGTGAACCATGTCTGTTTCGGTCACGCCCTGTTGCCGCGCTCCGTTTCGCTTTGTCGTCATCCGTACGGGGAAAGTCAATCTTCGGATCACCCTCACAGGGCGGGATTGCGGGCCGTACACAATTTCGGGGAGGAAAGCGAAATTTTATCGTGTCCAACAGAGGCGTGGAATAGCTTTTCTTGCCAACCCAGCCTTGTGAAGGGAAAAGACCGTTCCTAAAGTAAGAGTTCGAATAGAGGCAGATTCCATGACCTTCCACCCCTCCGTCCTCGAAGCCATCGGCAACACGCCCCTGATCAAACTCAAGGGCGCCTCAGAGGTGACCGGCTGCACCATTCTCGGCAAGGCGGAGTTCCTGAACCCCGGCCAGTCGGTGAAGGATCGCGCCGCGCTCTACATCATCCGCGACGCAGAGCGGAAGGGACTGCTTCGCCCGGGCGGCGTCATCGTCGAAGGCACGGCCGGCAATACCGGTATCGGCCTGACGCTGGTCGCCAAGGCGCTCGGTTACCGCACCGTCATCGTCATCCCGGAAACGCAGAGCCAGGAAAAGAAAGATGCGCTGAAGCTGCTCGGCGCCGAACTGGTCGAAGTGCCCGCCGTTCCCTACAAAAACCCGAACAACTATGTGAAGGTATCCGGGCGGCTGGCAGAACAGCTGGCGAAGACCGAGCCGAACGGCGCAATCTGGGCAAACCAGTTCGACAACGTAGCCAACCGTCAGGCGCATGTCGAAACGACCGCCAAGGAAATCTGGAAAGACACCGACGGCAAGGTCGACGGCTTCATCTGCTCCGTCGGCTCCGGCGGCACGCTGGCCGGCGTGGCGGCCGGCCTCAAGGCTTTCAAATCAGACGTCAAGATCGGCATCGCCGACCCCGACGGCGCTGCACTCTATGAATTCTACCAGAACGGCACGCTGAAATCCGAAGGATCCTCGATCACCGAGGGCATCGGCCAGGGCCGTATCACCGCCAATCTCGAAGGCTTCACGCCCGATTTCTCCTATCGGGTCTCCGATGCCGAAGCGCTTCCCTATCTTTTCGATCTCGTCGAGAACGAGGGCCTGTGCCTCGGCGGCTCGACAGCCATCAACATTGCCGGCGCGGTCAATCTCGCCCGGGATCTCGGCCCCGGTCACACGGTGGTGACAATCCTCTGCGACTACGGCAACCGCTATCAGTCGAAGCTCTTCAACCCGGATTTCCTGACGTCGAAGGGACTACCCGTTCCGGGCTGGATGGCCAAGTCGCCTGATATCCACGTTCCCTACGAGCCCGCGTGAGACCCCATGCCCGTTAATGCCCTCTATCGTGACGACTTCTATCTCTCGACGTGCGAAGCGGTCGTCACGGCCGTTCACGAAGACGGGGGCATCGAACTGGATCAGACCTGTTTCTATGCGACATCAGGTGGCCAGCCTGGTGATACCGGTGAGTTCGAACGCGCCGACGGCAGCAAGATCGCGCTCGGCCAGACGAAGCATGGTCCGAGCAAGGATATCATCATCCATGTGCCGCTCGAAAACGAGCCGAGGCCTGTGATCGGCGAAACGCTGGTGCTGCATGTCGACTGGCCGCGCCGCTACAGGCTGATGCGCATGCACACGGCCTGCCACCTGCTTTCCGTTGTCTGCTCCTATCCGATAACCGGGGCTGCCGTCGGCGAGGAGGAGAGCCGCGTCGATTTCGACATGGCCGAGACGATCGACAAGGATGAGGTGACGGCCAAGCTGATGGAACTGGTCGGTGACAACCATCCGGTCTATCTGCAGTGGATCACCGACGAGGAGCTTGTCGCCAATCCTGACATCGTCAAATCGAAGAATGTACGCCCGCCGATCGGGCTCGGGCGCGTCAGCCTCGTCTGCATCGGCGAGAACTCCTCGATTGACAGCCAACCCTGCGGCGGCACACATGTCTCCGAGACCCAGGAAGTCGGCCGGATCCATATCGCCAAGATCGAAAAAAAGGGCAAAGAGAACCGGCGCTTCCGCATCCGCTTCGGCACGCCCGGCGACGAAGCCTGACCATCAAGGGAGACCATCATGAGTGAGACCAAGAGCCGTTTCGTCGTTTCGGCCGATTGGCTGCAGTCCGAACTCGGGAAAGCCGATCTGCGCGTGCTGGACGCCTCCTTCTATCTACCGGCGCAAAAACGCGATGCCGATGCCGAATATGCGGCCGGCCATATTCCCGGCGCCATCCGCTTTGACCAGGACAAGATCGCCGACCACTCGACATCACTGCCGCACACGATCCCCTCGCCCGACTATTTCGCCACCGAAGTCGGGCGGCTCGGCATCAGCGAGAAGGATCGGATCGTCGTCTATGACGGCATCGGCCTGTTCGCCTCGCCACGCGTCTGGTGGCTGTTCCGGGTGATGGGGGCAAAGAATGTCTTCGTGCTCGACGGCGGCCTCGATGGCTGGAAGGCAGAAGGCCGTCCGCTGGAAACCGCAGCACCCAACCTTGCGCCGGCGAGTTTCACGCCTGACTTCGACGAAAGCCGCGTGGTGACGCTCGATAGAATGCGCGACATCGTCTCCAGCGGTGCCATGCAAATCGCCGATGCCCGCAGCGCCGGCCGCTTCGCCGCCGCCGAGCCCGAACCGCGTGCCGGCATGCGCTCCGGCCATATGCCGGGCGCCCGCAGCCTGCCTTCCGGCGTATTTGCCAACCAGGGCCGGTTCAAATCGCTGCCCGAACTCAGGCAGACGATCGAGGATGCCGGCATCGATCTTTCGAAGCCCGTCGTCACCTCTTGCGGCTCGGGGATCACCGCAGCGATCATCACGCTGGCGCTGGAATCGCTCGGCCATAACGACAACAAGCTTTATGACGGCTCGTGGAGCGAATGGGGCAGCCGTGACGATACGCCCATCGTTACCGGTCCGCCGACACCGGTCAAAGCCTGATCGCCATGGGGAAGACACCTGCTTCGCTGAAAGCTCACATCACCCGGCTCGAAATGACGTCGCCGCCGAAGGCAAGCATGCCGGTGCCCGTCAATATCCAGACGGCGATCATGCGCGCTCCCCAGATTCCGCTACCCTTCTATCGTTATCTCTACCGGCAGGTGGGCGCGCGCTGGCAATGGGTGGACCGGTTGCGCATGAGCGACGAGCAGCTTGCCGAGACATTGAACGACAAGCGCAACAATATCAGCGTTCTCTATGTGAACGGCGCACCCGCCGGATTCTACGAATATTTCTGCGAAGACGAGGATGTGATCGAGCTCAGCCATTTCGGCCTGATCGAACATGCGCTCGGTCTCGGCATCGGCAAATGGTTCCTGCTGCAGGCGCTCTATGCCATCTGGTCGCTCAATCCGAAGCGGGTCACCACCACCACCAACAATCTCGACCACCCGCGCGCGCTGCAGCTCTATCAGATGTACGGCTTCTCCCCCGTCTCCACCGGCACCGGAATCGTCCGGCCGCTGAGCGACAAGGAGCTTCTGGAGCTCGCGCGGAAAAGTTGACGGCCTCCTCCCCGACATAGGTGGAGATGACTAACGCTGTGTAAGGCTGTTCGGGCGGCGCGGATCGTTGCGGCGCTCGAAATCGAGCGTGCGGCCCGACTGTTCCTTGAGCTCCGCCACCTCCCGGCGCAGAGCCCTCAGCTCTTCCAGTATTTCGGCATTCTGTTGCGCCAGCAGCGCGAGATCGACGTCGGCCAAGGGTTTCTCCTTTTCGTCATGCAGTGTTGCGGCGGACCCGGAAAGGCTCTAGCCGTGCCGGTGGCCGGTGATCAGCCATGCGCGCGAATCGAACTGAATTCCATGGGATGTCTGGTGCGCTCGCAGCATGTCGAGTAGACGCGCCCGTATTTCGGACGCAGCAGTGGGATGATTGAGAGCCGTCTCGACATTTTCAAATGTCTGAATAGTCGCCAATGCAGTCTCAGGATCCGGACCGTAGAACACAGGCTCGCTGATTTCACGAAACTCGACGGCAGTGAACCCGGCCGTCTCGAGCAATCGAGACGTCACCGAGGGTTCGCTCAGTGAAAAGGCTTTGCCGGCCGCAACCGGACCGGTTGAATCCGGGTTGAGCGCCTCATGTATAGCGGTCGCCCACTCATTGCGATCTCTGCCCTGCCAGACCATGAAAACGAAACGCCCGCCCGGCCGTACGGCGTTGGCGATATTGGCGAAGGCGGCCGCCGGATCGGCAAAGAACATGACGCCAAATCGGCTGATGCAAAGGTCGAACCCCCCTTGTGCGAAGAAATGGTTCTGTGCATCCGCCACTTCGAACGTAACATTGGACAACCCCTCCTCGGCGCTGCGGCGACGGGCGATATCCAGCATCGTCACGGACAGGTCGATTCCATGCGCTCGTCCTGTTTCTGTAACACGAGCGGCATCACGAGTGGTTTGTCCGGCGCCGCAACCGATATCGAGCACACAATCAGACTGCCCAACCGCGGCGGCGACCCGAAAATGCGCGTTATGAAGAGCAAGCTCGGCATCATAGAAGTCCGCGAAATTCAATGCCGTTTCGTCAGCCATGATCTATCCCTAGAAACCGAAATTCGTGAGGAGTTAGCCGCCCGGCCCGCGCAGCCTCTCAGACCCAGCATGGGCCGTACATGTACCGTCCCGATCGTGTATCACGGGATGAAGACGCCAGACATACCCGCCGCGGCGACGAGAGACACGATTGACGCGACGATAGCATTATACCGCAGAGGCAAGCTGGCCCACGATCGCCCAATGCCTGCGGCGCGCAAGAAACGGGTGGCTTGCACGCTCGTCCGGGTGCATTTCATGGCAATCACAAAGGAGATCTGCCATGACCGCCATTCGTTTTGTCGCCATGCCGACGACCGACGCCGAACACCTCTGGAACGGCGGGCGCGACGCCTATGACAGGCTGCCCGAGACGATCGTTTCCGATGGTCCCGGCCATCCCTGCCGCCACTGCCTTCAGAATATCGATGCCGGCAAGGCGTTGCTGGTCTTCGCCTACCGGCCCTTCCCGAAGCTGCAGCCCTATGCCGAAACCGGCCCGGTCTTCCTGCACAAGCAACCTTGTGCACGTTATGCCGCCGAAGAGATCATGCCGCCGGTGCTGACGACGAGTCGCGACTTCATCGTCCGCGGCTATAGCGAGAACGACCGCATCGTCTACGGTACCGGCGCGGTGACTGAGATCGGCGATATTCCGGCCTATGGCGAAGAGCTGCTGGGACGATCTGATATCGCCTATGTGCATGTGCGCTCCGCGCGCAACAACTGCTTCCAGTGCCGGATCGACAAGCTAAAGGCGCCGGCCCTGGCGGAGGCTGGCGCCTGATCGGCGGCCGTCGAGGCGCAACAAGAAGTCGTGAATTCGCCGGCACGCTCCTTCTGCTGTAATCGGCGGGCCGTTTCGGTTTCCCCGGACGAATGCTGCCAGGATCGCGCCCTCGAATGTTATCAAACGCCGCGTAAAGCAATGATCCGCGAACCTGCGGCAGCCTGCCGTTGGTGTGCGAGCGGCGCATATTCGGGCGATGCAAAGAGACCACGGATGGCATCCATATCGAGAAACTCGATGATCAGCATATTCGTCGCCTGCCAGCCTTCGAGTTCGAGGGGGGCGTCATCGAGAGCGATGAGACGGCCGCCGGCCTTTGCCACCAGAGGCAGGGCCTTCGAACGGTAATCGGCAATGGCTTCGGGGTCGTGGATATCAAGATCGACAACGAGGTAGGCGGACATGATTATATCCTTTCAATCAATGTGAAGTTTGGGATGTGTGTTTTGCGTGCGGCGGCGCGCCTTATGGCAAGTGCCGCCACTTAACCATGCGCTTCCGGAGATCGAGTGTGCCGCCATCCACGGTGAAGCTGCCGTCGCCACGATGATGCATGGTCCGCCGTTCCTTGCGGGCCTCGTCGATCCAGATCCTCTTCGCTTCGAGGATGAAGAGATTGTATCGATCGACGAGGCTCGGATCGGCAAGACGGCATTCGATATTGGCAAGGCAGTCCACCAGCAACGGCGCCGCGACATCCTTTGCTGGACGAGTCCCCAAGCCGAACCGCTCGAACTTGTCCACCGTGTCACCGGAGCAATTGCCGATGTCCACCACGGTTTCGGCAAGATCGGTGGCTGGAATCGCAATCACGCATTCGCCGGTCTTTTTCAAAGTCTGGTGGCTGAAGTCCCAGGGGCCGATGACGCAACCGATCAGCGGCGGTGCGTGCTGGACCATCATGTGAAAACCCATTGTCATCACATTGGGCGTTCCCTCAAGGCTCGTCGTCACAAGAACGATCGGGCCCGGTTCGAGCAGGCGATAGGCCTGGGAAGCGGAAATCTCTTTCATCGTGCGGTTCCTTCGCGAGTTTCTTCCCCGCACGTATGCAGGGAAGCTGAAAGACCTTCTGGCGTGGTTACCAGCCCTGTTCGACCGGCAGAACGAAGAGTTCCGCGACATTCACATGTGCGGGCGCCTGCGCCGCAAAGACGATGGTGTCGCCGATGTCCTCGCCCTGCAGGAACGTCATTTGCTTGGCAAGATCGTCCATCTGCTTGATATAGCCGGGTTCGGTGATGTGATCGTACAGCTCGGTCGCCACGGCACCCGGCTGGATGCAGGTCACCCGAATATTGTGCTTCTGGCCCACTTCCATGCGCAGGCCGTCGGAGAACGCGGCCACCGCGTGCTTGGTGGCGCAATAGATCGACAGGCCTTTGAAGACCTTGCGGCCAGCGATCGACGACATGTTGAAGATGTGGCCGGAATGTTGATTGATCATCTGCGGCAGAACGGCAGCCGTGGTATTCAGCAGGCCCTTCACATTGACGTCGACCATCCGGTGCCATTCGTCGACTTTGAACTGATCGACATCCGAAAGCGGCATCAGACCGGCATTGTTGACGAGAATGTCGATCGAACCATAGGCACCCAACAGCTTTTTGACGCCGGCTTCGACGGAGGCTGGATCGACCACGTCCATTTCGATCACAAGGGCTTCACCGCCCCTGGAGGCGATCTCCTTTTGGAGGCCTTCAAGTTTGTCGGTGCGACGGGCGGCGATCCCAACCTTTGCGCCGGCCTCGGCGAGCTTCAACGCGGTAGCGGCGCCGATGCCGCTCGAGGCGCCGGTGACCAGCGCGATTTTTCCACTGATATTCGTCATGGTTTATCTCCTTGTCTGGCGCCCTTCCAACCGAAAGGACGGTCGTGTTCGACAAGGAGGAACATAAGGAAGCGGGCATGATCCCTCTCTCGGGACCTTGCGGGACCTGTTGGGATCTTGCTCAAAACCGCAAGGACCAAGCTGAATTCCTAAAGCATGCCACGCAAAACTGTGCAGCGATTTTGCGAGACATGCGCAAAAACAAAGGCCTAAAAGCGCAAGGAGCCAATCTGAAAGATCGCGACGCGTTTTAACTGCGACGGTAGTCGCTGGGGGAGACGCCGGCCTCCCGGCGGAAAATCTGAGCAAAATGGCTGGGGCTCGAATACCCCACGGACATGCCGATCTCGATGATGCTGGTGCTGGTTTCCTGCAGAAGTTGCTGGGCTTTGGCTATGCGTTGGCGAATGAAGTAATGGGATGGGGAAAGGCCGGTGGCTTTCTTGAAGAGGCGGCTGAAGTGAAAAGCGCTCATGCCGGCCGTTTGCGCCAGACGTGCGAGATCAAACGGCTCTTGAAGGTTGGCTTCCATGAATGCGATGGCCCGCCGTAGCTTGGCGCCCGGGAGGGCATTTGACGGCCGTGTCTCTGCATCAAATGTTGCATATTGTCGAATAAGATGAACAGCGAGCGTCTGCGCCAATCCCTGCACGAAGAGCCGACTTCCCTGCCCTTCTGCCGTCAGTTCAGCATGGATCAGTTCCAGCATGGTGGAAAGATGCTGGTCGCGGCCGCCAGATACGTCGCGCAGGCGCATGGCGCTGGCAGCCTTGCCGAGAACCCCTTCCGCCACCCGGTCGAACAACGGAACGGAGAGATAGAGATGCATTACCTGGAAAGGTTCGTCTCCCTCGGCATGCCAGCGCATTTCGTATGGCGTGGGCGACCGCGTCAGAAAAAAGTCCCCAACTTTGACTGTATTGGCCTCCCACTCCCCGCCCAGATCGCGTTCCTCGACACATGCTTGGCCTGAGATCACCCAAACAACGAGAGGCTCGGCGACTGCCGGAACAAGAAAGGGGTGTTGCACCTTCAGGCGGGAAAACACCTGCACGAATATGTCGGTCCAGGCTGGGCCATCCCCGCTGACGAGTGTTCTGCCGGCAATATATGTTTCGAGCCCGGTCGGTGACGTTCGAAGCGGAACCGGCGATGTTTGCTCTCGACTCTCAACCGTCATTGCTGCTCCGTTTGGATGGCGACTGCACATCGGCATGATACGATGGCAACTGTTCGGGAGGGACACAACTCATCGCGCTGCCTGACGAGGAAAAACATAGCTCCAACGCCGCCGACGGTCGCGGTTCGATTACAGGTGCGCCGTCATACAAAGAAGGCGGCATCCCTTCGGATACCGCCCTGCCGATCGAAGAATAATGCTGTAAGCCATCACCTTGAGTGAGATAGCTTACGCTACGTTCAGTACGCTCTCCGGCGCGAAAGCTTCGTAACCCAGTGCGTCGGCGACCGGCTTGCTGGTGATGCGGCCCTTGTGGACGTTGAGACCATTCCTCAGATGCTTGTCTTCGGCGATGGCGCGCAGGCCGCGATCGGCAAGCGCCAGACCATGAACCAGCGTGGCATTGTTCAGCGCATGCGCCGAGGTGACCGGCACGGCGCCCGGCATGTTGGCGACGCAATAATGCACGACGCCGTCAACCTCATAGGTCGGATCGGAATGGGTCGTCGCATGCGAGGTCTCGAAGCAGCCGCCCTGGTCGATGGCGACATCGACAATGACGGAGCCCTTCTTCATGCCGGAAAGCATTTCCCGGGTGACGAGCTTCGGAGCAGCAGCGCCGGGGATCAGCACCGCGCCGATAATCAGGTCGGCCGAAAAGACTTCCTCCTCCAGCGCCTGGATGCTGGAATAACGGGTGTGGATGCGGCCGGAAAAGATATCGTCGAGCTGGCGTAGGCGCGGCAGCGACTTGTCGAGGATGCTGACATCGGCGCCGAGACCGGCGGCCATCCGGGCCGCATGCAGGCCGACGACGCCGCCGCCGATCACCGCGACCTTGGCCGGCAGCACGCCGGGTACGCCGCCGAGCAGGACGCCGAGGCCGCCGTTGGCTTTCTGCAGCGCGGTCGCTCCTGCCTGGATCGACAGGCGTCCTGCCACTTCCGACATCGGCGCCAGCAGCGGCAGGCCGCCGCGCTCGTCGGTCACCGTCTCATAGGCAATCGCGGTCACCCCGGAGGCGATCAGACCCTTGGTCTGTTCGGGATCCGGCGCCAGATGCAGATAGGTGTAGAGAAGCTGACCGTCGCGGAGTTGCGCCCATTCAGAGGGCTGCGGCTCCTTCACCTTGACGATCATGTCGCACTTTTCGAAGATATCTTTAGCAGAGGCGGCGATCTTGGCGCCAGCCGCGGCATAGGCGGCATCATCGGCGCCGATGCCGGTGCCCGCCTTGGTCTCGACCCAGACTTCGTGCCCGTGGGCGACATATTCGCGCACCGAAGCCGGCGTCAGGCCGACGCGATATTCATGATTCTTGATTTCCTTCGGGCAACCGACACGCATTGGCGTTCCTCTCATGTCACTCCGCAGTCGCGGATCTCCTCAGACGATGAATCCAATCATCAAGGCCGCGAAATGTCCTTGCAAAGACGATTTGCACAAATGCATTTTTTCGGCGATTATTGTGCAATGCCCCTCTTTCTTCGAAGGTTCTTCGAATGGCCGATCTCGACACCATCGATCTTGCGATTCTGAAGGTGCTGCAGGCCGATGCCCGCATCACCAATGCCGAGCTTGCCGAAAGGATCGGACTGTCGCCTTCGGCCTGTTCACGCCGGCTCGACATCTTGGAAAGAAGCGGCGTCATCGACGGCTACCATGCCCGCCTTTCGCACAAGGCGCTCGACTACAAGATGATCGCCATCGTGCATATCTCGCTCTCCGGCCAGTTCGCCAAGACGCTGGCCGAATTCGAGGCGGCGGTGAAGCTCTGCCCCAACGTGCTCGTCTGCTACCTGATGTCGGGCGAATACGATTATATCCTGCGCGTCGCCGCGCGCGATCTCGAGGATTATGAGCGCATCCACCGCGACTGGCTGTCTGCCCTGCCCCACGTCGTCAAGATCAATTCCAGTTTCGCGCTCAGAGAAATCATCGACAGGCCGAATGTCGGCCTTTGAGGCCTTGCATATTCATTGAAAGCCTGCCCAGACTTTCGGTGCGCGCGGGCGTTTCCCGCTCAACGGCATGTCATGACATCGAAGACCCACGGCTATATTTTCGCCCTGCTGGCAATCACCATCTTCTCCTTGCAGGACGCGATCTCGAAACATCTGGCATCGACCTATCCGCCGATCTTCGTGACGATGATCCGCTACTGGGCTTTCGCGCTCTTCACGATCATTCTCGCCTCGAAGATGCGCGGCGGTCTCAAGGCGACGGCCCGCACCAAGCGGCCTTTCCTGCAGGTGACGCGCGGCGTTCTGCTTGCGATTCAGGTGGTTCTCGCCATCACCTGTTTTGCCATGATCGGCCTTGCCCGTTCACAGGCGATCTTTTCCGCGACGCCGATCCTGATCGCGCTGCTGGCAATGCCGATCCTCGGCGAGCGGGTCGGGTGGCGGCGGTGGGCGGCGATCGGCGCCGGACTGTTCGGGGTGTTGCTGATCCTGAAGCCGGAAGGCGAATTTTTCGACCTCAAGCTGCTTCTGGCCGTCATTTCCTGCTTCAACTTCGCCTTCTATGTCATCGCCACCCGCCTGGTCAGCCGCGACGATTCGTCGATGACCAGCTTCTTCTATACCGGCGTCGTCGGCGGCGTCACGATGACGCTGGTCGGACCATTCTACTGGAGCTGGATGTCGCCGGGCGACTGGGGCTGGATGGCGCTCGTCTGTATGACCAGCATCTCCAGCCATTATTTCCTCATTCGCGCCTACGATATTCTCGATGCTGCCGCCGTCCAGCCGCTGACCTATCTGTCACTTGTCTACGCCTCGATCATCGGCATGGTGATCTATGACGAAACGCTCAGCATCAACATGATCGTCGGCTCGGCGATCGTGGTCGCCGCCGGCATCTTCACGGTCTGGCGCGAACATGTAGTGGGACGCAGAGCCGCCGCGGCAAACTGACGGTTTCACTGCAATTTTAGCCAAGCCCCTAAAACCATTTCAATTTTCGGGCGCTATGCTCCCTCGCTGTAGAAGGGAGACAGTATGACTCGTAATTTGAAAATCACGGCCCGAAAGGCCGACCGGAAAAGCTGCCGCGTTTTCGGCAATGTCAAATATCTGAACAGCCAGGTGGATGCCCGCATTCTCAACCTGTCGGTAACCGGCGCCGCCCTGGAGATGAAAGGGCCGTTCCATGCCGCCTCCGGCAGCAAGGTGCGGATCGAGGCCGAAAACCTCGGGCTGCTCGAAGGCGTCATCCGCTGGAAGCACAACGGCCGCGTCGGCATCCAGTTCGACGTGAACTCTAATGCGCGGGCACAGGTGTCCTCCTATTTCCGATTCTTCCATAAAGAAGTCCGGCCGGTACTGGCGACCCGCCCGTTGACCATATCAGGCGCCAATGGCGATCGGACGCCTCACTTGGCGGCATCGACACTGAAATCGTAAGGCTGCACCGCCTTTGCCCCGAAGGAGCGGCTAAGATCGTTCCAGTAGCTGCGGTTGACGTTGACGTCGAGGGTGACCGCCCCTTGCGTCTACGACAGCCTGACGCCTCCGAAGTCGATGGCGGCGCTCTTGGCGTTGACGGCGGAGCAGGATCGATCCTGCCGATGATCCGTCCCCGATGAAAT
This sequence comes from Rhizobium anhuiense bv. trifolii, assembly GCF_024346605.1. Classification (NCBI taxonomy): domain Bacteria; kingdom Pseudomonadati; phylum Pseudomonadota; class Alphaproteobacteria; order Hyphomicrobiales; family Rhizobiaceae; genus Rhizobium; species Rhizobium anhuiense. The sequence continues at coordinate 2,138,347 of NZ_CP098803.1, read as the reverse complement.
TTCAGCCGGACCACTGCACCATAAATTGTATTTCGGAGCCACGCTGCTTTCCCGGCGGATTGTTTTGACGTCCTGTCATTTTCGCAGTGTACTCCACGGCAAATCGTCCTAATTCTGACGGGCCGGACGATGCATGATCCTTGAAGGAGAGTTTCCATGTCTTCTATTTTCGATGTTGGCGTAATGAGCCGCCGTTCCCTGCTCGGCGGCCTCGCCGCCACTTCCGCCCTGGTGCTGCTGCACCCCTTCAGCGCGCGGGCCAGCGCCAACCAGGCGCATCTGAGGCTGATGGAAACGACGGATATTCACGTCAACGTCTTCCCCTATGACTATTATGCCGACAAGCCGAACGACACGATGGGTCTTGCCCGCACCGGGACGATCATCGACGGCATCCGCGCCGAGGCCGTCAACTCGCTGCTGATCGACAATGGCGACGTGCTGCAGGGCAATCCGATGGGCGACTACATGGCCTATCAGCACGGCATGAAGGAGGGCGACGTCCATCCGGTGATCAAGGCGATGAACACGCTCGGCTATACGGTGGGAACGCTCGGGAATCACGAGTTCAACTACGGCCTCGACTTCATGTTCAAGGTACTCTCGGGCGCGAACTTCCCCTTCGTCTGCGCCAACCTGACCAAGGGCCAGCTTGCCTCGGACCCGAAGCAGGACGACCTCTTCTTCAAGCCCTACGTCGTCTTGGAAAAACAGATCAAGGACGGCGCCGGTAATGAGAGCCCGGTCAAGATCGGCTTCATCGGCTTCGTCCCGCCGCAGATCATGCTCTGGGACATCAAGAACCTCGAAGGCAAGGCGCAAACGCGCGATATCGTCGAGGCCGCCAAGGCCTGGGTTCCCGCCATGAAGGAGGCCGGCGCCGATATCGTCATCGCACTCTCCCATTCCGGCATCGACGGCAGCGCACCGTCCGAAAAGATGGAAAACGCCTCACTGCATCTGGCGGCCGTCGACAGGATCGACGCCATCTTCACCGGTCACCAGCATCTCGTCTTCCCCGGCCCGAAGAGCTGGGACGGCATCGCCAATGCCGATCCGGTCAAGGGCACCCTGCATGGCAAGCCCACCGTGATGGCCGGCTTCTGGGGCTCGCATCTCGGCCTGATCGACCTGCTGCTCGAAAAGGACGGCAATAGCTGGAAGATCGTCGATTTCACCGCGGAAGCCCGGCCGATCTATCATCGCGACGACAAGAAGAAGGTGGTGGCCGATTACGCAGACAAGAAGGAAGTGGTCGAGGCCGCCAAGGCCGAGCACGAGGCGACCCTTGCCTATGTCCGCACCCCGGTCGGCAAGACGTCCGCACCGCTCTACTCCTACTTCGCGCTGGTCGCCGACGACCCTTCGGTGCAGGTCGTCTCACAGGCGCAGACCTGGTACATCAGGCAGATGCTCGCCGATACCGCTTTCAAGGACCTGCCGGTGCTTTCGGCGGCGGCTCCCTTCAAGGCCGGCGGGCGTGGCGGCGCCGACTACTATACCGACGTTCCAGCCGGCAATATCGCCATCAAGAACGTCGCCGATCTCTATCTCTACCCGAACACGGTGCAGGCTGTCGCCATCACCGGCGCACAGGTGAAGAACTGGCTCGAAATGTCGGCCGGCATGTTCAATCACATCGAAGCGGGCTCGAAGGACGCGCCGCTGCTCAACAGCGACTTCCCGTCCTATAATTTCGACGTGATCGACGGGGTCACCTACCAGATCGACCTGTCGCAGCCGCCGAAATATGATTCATCCGGCAAGGCGATCAATCCGGACGCCAACCGCATCCAGAACCTCGCCTTCGATGGCAAGCCGATCGATCCGGCCCAAAAGTTCGTCGTCGTCTCGAACAATTACCGCGCCGGCGGCGGCGGCAATTTCCCGGAGATCACCGCAGACAAGGTGATCTTCCAGGCGCCGGATACCAACCGCGACGTCATCGTCCGCTATATCCATGACCAGGGCACGATCAATCCGTCGGCCGACGCAAACTGGACCTTCAAACCGCTTCCCGGTACGACCGCGACCTTCGAAAGTGGCCCGAAGGCGAAGCAGTTCCTCGGCGAGGTAAAGAGCGTCAAGATCGAGGATGCCGGCGAAGGCGCCGACGGTTTCTCCAAGTTCAGGCTGGTTCTCTAGAGCGCCGTGCGTCCTTTCGGACGCACAAAGGACGCTCTAACACCTTGAATCTACGCATCGAAGGATATGTAGACGAAGGCGCGGCACCCGCGCCTTCATCATTCTGCCGCGAGCGGTGCCGCGGGTTCCTGGAGTTCGGCCATCTGCGCATGGAAATCGGCCTGGCTCGGGCAATGGGAAAGCCGCGAGCGGAACGCATCAATCATCCAGGTGGCGGCAGGTCCGGGCGGGTTGGCGAGCTGGCGCACCGAATATATCGGATACTCCCCCTGTTCATAGGCATCCAGATCGAGATGGACGAGCGTGCCGCTCACCAGATCGTCATGGATCAGGGAAGCCGGGAGGCCGCCCCAGCCAAGACCGGCTTTGATGAGCTGGTGCTTCGTTGCAATATCGCTGACGCGCCAGGTCTTGTAGGACAGAACGTTGAAATCGCGGCCCTTCGTCCGGCCCGACGCATCGGTAACGACGAGCTGCACTTCCTCACGCACATCGCCCAGCGTCAGCGGCCGGCCAATCCCAGCCAGCGGGTGGTTGCGCGCGGCAACCGGCAACATGAAGGAATGACCGATCCGCTCCGTAACGATCGAATCGTCCTGCTTGACGACTGCGCCGCCAATGCCGATCGTCGCCTTGCCGCTGAGGACGAGATCCATGACCATTCCGAGCTCGCCGACATTGAGGTTCAACGAAACGGTGGGAAACATCTCGCGGAATTCGCGCAATACATCCACCATGGCCCGTGACGGCACCATGACGCTGATGGCGACGGACACCTCCGCTTCGAGCCCTTCCCTCAGGCTCTTGACCCGCGCCCGCATGACCTGCAGGTCGCCCAGAATGCGCCGCGCATCCTCCAGCATCGCCTTGCCCGCTTCCGTCAGCTTCGGCTGGCGCGCACCGGAGCGCTCGAAAAGCGGCACTTCAAGCTGCGCCTCCAGATTGGCGATCGTATAGCTCACCACCGATTGCGCCCGGTTCAGCGCCCGCGAAGCGGCCGAGAAGCTGCCGGTTTCGGCAACGGTCAGAAACACCTGCAATTGGTCCAGCGTTGGGTTCGGCAGCATCTTCCATCCATTCCATCGATAGTTTCGATCGACATTATCCCCGTTTTTTCGATAGCAGGCCAGACCTATTTTCCTGATCGAGACTGCGGCTCATCTCCCAGCAACGGGCCGTCAAATTCAATTCGAAAGGAAATGCACCATGTCGTCCATCCTTCTTCTGACGTCCAGCCCGCGTGCCGAATCGCTCTCGACGCCGATCGCCGTCGATCTCGCCGAAAAGCTGAAGAGCCAGAACCCGGGCAGCGTCGTCGTCCGCCGTGACCTGGCCACCAACCCGCTGCCGCATATCGATGACCTCTTTACCGGCGCGATCCGCAAGCCGGCAGAAGCCCGTACCGCCGAAGAAATCGCAGCCATCAAAACCTCCGACGAACTCGTCAACGAGTTGTTTGCCGCCGACACGATCGTCATCAGCACCGGCCTGATCAACTTCAACATCTATTCGTCGCTGAAGACCTGGATCGACAACGTCGCCCGCGCCGGCGTGACCTTCAAGTACACGGAAAGCGGCCCGGTCGGCCTCCTGACCGGTAAGAAGGTTTATGTGGTACTGGCTTCCGGTGGGGTCTATTCGCAGGGACCGGCTGCTCCGCTGAACCATGCCGTTCCGTACCTGAAGTCGGTTCTCGGCTTCCTCGGCATCACCGATGTCGAGACCATCTATGTCGAAGGCCTGGCCTTCGGACCGGAAGCTGCCGAAAAAGCCATCGGCGCCGCCAAGTCGCGCGTCCAGGAAATCGCCTTAGCCGCCTGATCGGCGCCTAAAACGCTCCATGGAACGGCCGGCTCTCGCCGGCCGTTCGTCATTTGTCGATATCGGCGACAAAATCCCGGACGGTCGCCAGGATTTCGGCCGAGAGTTCTTCATCGGATGAAATCCTGGCAAGGCCAACGCCGCCGGCCATCATCGCGAAGGCCATGATCGCCTTGCGCCGCCGTTCTCTATCGTCCGCTCCCGCAGCCTTGCCCGCCAATGACGCGAAATTACGCCGGAGCCCGTCCGTCGCGATCCCCCGCGCCTTCTCGCCGCTGCGGGATATGTCGGAGGTCAGCGCGGCAAAAGGGCAGCCCTCACCCGGATTGTCACGGTGATAGGCGCTGACATAACGATCGGCGACATCGGCGGCCGTCATCTCCGCCGGGTTGATGCCTTCGGCCTCCAGCTTGCGTCCCCATGAATCGAAAGCGGACTGGATCGCCTCGGCGACCAAATCGTCGCGGGAGGCGAAATGCTTGTAGAAGCCGCCGACGGTCAGTCCGGCTTCCTTCATCAGGTCGGCGACGCCGATACCGTCAAGCCCCTCCTCGCGCAGCCGCTTCGACGCGGTCTCGACAATCTTCTCGTGCGTCTTCTGTTTCTCCAGCTGCGAACGGCCCATCCGAAATCTCTCCAGTACTGCTTCTTGACTCATATGGATTACTATCGTAATCCTGATAGATAACGATCATAATCTAGATCGTTGCCAATTCCAAGAGGAGCATGAATCATGCGTCTAAGAAACAAGATCGCCCTGATCACCGGCGGAAACAGCGGCATCGGTCTTGCGACCGCCCGAGTCTTCATCGATGAGGGCGCCAGGGTCGTCATCACCGGCCGCAACCCGGAAACGCTCGCCGCTGCCGAAAAGGCGCTCGGGGCCGGCGTGCTGGCGCTGAAGGTCGATGTCACCGATGCCGCCGCCACCGAAAAGGCCTTTGCGGAAGCCGCCGGAAAGGTCGGCAAGTTCGACATCGTCTTCGCCAATGCCGGCATCGGCGGCGCGACGCCACTTGGTGACACCTCGCCGGAGCAGTTCAACCAGATCATCAGCACCAATCTGACGGCGGTTTTCTTCACGGTGCAATCGGCCCTGCCGCATCTCAATGACGGCGCTTCGGTGATCCTCAATGGTTCGGTGCATGCCGTGCTCGGCGCTCCCGGCTGGTCGGCCTATGCGGCGACCAAGGCGGCGGTCCGGGCGATGACGCGCAATATGGCGTCCGAACTTGCGCCGCGCGGCATCCGCGTCAATCAGGTAACGCCAGGCGGCACGAAGACGCCGATCTGGTCGCCGATGGCCCAGACGGAAGATGCAATGTCGGCGCTCGAGGCCCGCATCGGCGGCATGAGCCCGCTCGGCCGCATGAGCGAAGCCGACGAAATCGCCAAGGCGGCGCTCTATCTGGCTTCGGATGATTCGGCCAACGTCACCGGCATCGAGATCACCGTCGATGGCGGCATGACGAGCGCCCCCTCCGGCGCCAAGATTTTTCGCGCCGCCTGAACCTGCCGGGCCGGGCAAGTGACCTTGCCCGGCCCCGCCGTCAATCTCCTCGCCGACCCGGTCCGCCGTCCTCGAGCGCTGCTATTTTCTCCTGAGGACGCTTGCTTCGTTTGCGCCTGTCGCGCGCTGGGCAATACGAAACAGGACAAGTGCGAAATTCAGGACGGCAAGCATGAGCACGACGTACAGCATGGTCTGCACGCCGGAGGAAACGATCAGATTGCCGGCGATCAGCGGAAAGCCGAAGACGCCGATGATATAGGCCAGCGAGAACAACAGAAGTGATTGCGGCATAAGGCCGGCGGGAGCCTCATTGGCAGCCAGGCCGTTGATGACGGAATAGGTCAGCCCATAGCCCAGACCCAGCATCGCTGCGCCTCCGAGATAGGCAAGCTGACTTGATATCAGCATCAGGAACAGCAGGATCGATGCCAGCGTCAGGCTGGTCAGGATCAAGAGCGAATAGAGCGGGTCCTTCTTGACCACATAGCCCGCCACGAACAGCCGGCTCAGAATCGCGGCGGACATGAAGCCGATGAAGAACAGGGAGTAGTCGAACCCGTGCGCCTTGGCGTAGCTGGTCTGAAAGCTGGACAGCCCGCCGAACATCGCACCGCCGATGCCGACCATGACGATGGAATAGATGGCCGGCGAAGCAATCACCTCCCGCGTCGCGCCAAACGAGATCTTGTTGACATGCGGCAAGATCTTGCCGGCCTTGGTCAGCCTGATGTGGAGCAAAAAGTAAAGCGCACCGCCGGCGAGACTGGAGAGGAAGGCAAATACGAAGGCTGTCTCGATCGGCATCGACCAGCCGGTGGCAATGCGGCCAATGATCGGTCCAGCGCCGATGCCCGACATCATCGATCCCGAAAGCAGGGCAAAAAACCTGATGCGGTGCACGGGCTCGACGATCGCGGCGACCAGAATGGGTCCGAGCGTATAAAACGCGCCCCAACCGATGCCGAGGATGAAACCGACAATCATCAGGCTCAATCCCGCCGATGGGATGATGGCGAATCCCAGCGCCGATGCCGCAAGAAACAGTCCCGAAACAGCCACCGCCCGCGCCGAGCCGATGGCATCCGCGATGTGGCCGGAGAGGATCACCATAATGACGGTGCTGACAGTGGCGGCCGAAATGATCAGACCGGCCAGCGCCTCGTCGCCGCCACGCTGACCCACCAGCACCGGGATCAGAAAGGTCACGCCATAAGCGATCGAAAGAAGAAACCCTCCGATACACAAAACGGCGAACTCGCCGCCATCGACTTTCTTCCGTGCCATTGAATCACTCATGTCTCCACGCCCTTCGCAGGAAAACTCATCCGGGATATTGCGGCAATGGAGATCACGTTTGGATTTTACGAACAAGCCGTTTTTATGTTTCCACTAACATATTGAAAATACTGAAATCCAATGACAAATGTTGCGGTTGGAGCAACATCCTCAACATCGAGTTCAGTCAAGTGGGAAGAGTTTCAAAATTAAGGCCAGCCGGACTAATTGAGTTTCACCACGCCTGAGCGGCCGACGACGCAGTTGCGGCCGCTCTTCTTCGCCGCGTAGAGCCTGCCGTCGGCAGCCGTCAGCACGGCGGTGAAATCGACGCCGTCCTCATCGGCGGTCGCAACGCCGATACTGACGGTGACCGGCCTGTCATCCGGCGTCTTGACGCTGGTCGCGATCGTCCAACGGAGGCGCTCGGCGAGCCGCAGCCCCTCCTCGTGGTCAGTGCCTGGGCAGACGGCAACGAATTCCTCGCCGCCGAAGCGGAAGACGCGGTCGCTGGACCGCAGCGTCGTGCCCAATCGGGCGGCGATCGCCTTCAGCACTTCGTCGCCCTGGAGATGGCCGTAGCCGTCATTGACATCCTTGAAGTGATCGGCATCGAGAATGAGGACGGTGGCGAACAGGCCTTGCTTCAGCGCCTCGCGCAGCATCAGCGGCGCTTCCATCTCCATGCGCGTCCGATCGTAGACGCCGGTGAGCATATCGCGGCCGGTGCGCTCCAGAAGATCGTTGTAGCGCTCGCGGAATGTCAGGTCGCCGAACACGTCGCTGATCGAGCGTGCAGACACGGCCGCCCGACCGCGGCGAATGTAATACTCATAGATGGCGAACATCGCCGCATAGAGGCAGACGGCAAACATCTTTGCCTTCCAGCCGCCCCAGAAGGCGGCGATCGGCACTCCCAAGAAATAATGCAGCGCGGAAAAGAAGCCGATCTGGTCGAAAGTCAGCAGCACGAAGCCTGAAATCAGGAAGCGCAGGACGACGCGGCGGCGGAAGAAGTCGCCGAGTTTTTCGTACAGCAGGATGATGCCGAGCGAATCGACATAGAGCAGCGCCGTGCCCCAGACCATCAGCCAGCCCATCTCCTTGAGGAAATCGACGTCGGGGGTGTGGTCCGGCGACATCTGCAGGGGCTGGTGCAGCTGGAGCACCCCGGCGATGCCGACGGTGAGCAGGTTACCGAGGAACAGGCCATAGATCGGCTGGCGCACCGTCGCGGCATCCTCCTGCAGATAAAGCATCAGGATCATCATCAGCTTGCCGGAGAAGAAGACGGATGAACCCGGCGATACGTCCCCGAACGGCAGCGAGACGTAGAAGACCGCCGCCAGATAGGTCTCCATGAAATGCATGACGCCGAGCGCCGTCAGGAAAACCCCGAGACCGAGCCGATGACGGAAATGCAGAAGCGTCACCATCAGCGCGAAATAGGCGATGGCTTCGACGACGAAGAGAAGGAGGTTGAGTGTCTCCATCACGATAGCTCGGCTCCGGACATCCGCCCTCGGTCTCCTGCCGGCGCGGCGATCGCGACAGCGAATCCTTTGGTCGATCGTCGGAAAAAGTCAAACACGAGGGCGTCCTGCAAATCCTGCAGGAGATACCTTTCACCCCAATCCTTTAAGATTGCGTGAGTGAGATCGCGTTCGCCGGCGGGGGCCCGGGGTCACCCGATTGATAAACAAGAACAATTGCGGGCCGGCATCGCGTGCTGATCCGGCGGATCCCGATTTCAGACCTGACGAATCTTTTCGCCGTCACCAAAGAGTGACGAACCATGCTGATCGATGATCTGATGCGCCTTGCGCACCGTGCATTCGATCGCGTCGTCGGAGGAAGAAAACAGATCGGCGCGAATGAAATTGCGCACCAGCACCTCGTCGCCGACCTTCTTTTCAATGCGGCCGGCAAGGCGATACTGGCTGCCTTCCCTGCGCGGCTCGGCATAGATCGTGCAATCGCCGTAAAGCTGGGGCTCGCCGGAAGGGCCTGCCGCTTCCGTGGCCGGTTTGCCGCCGCCGGAGAACATCGAAAAGATATTTGAAATGAACGAAGCCATGCTCCGCCTTTAGCACGACGGCATCGCTGTCGCCAAGTCAAATGATCAGGTTGGCGAGGATCTCGTTTTCGGTGATATCCTCGTAACCCATGCCGGCAGCTTCGAAATTTCCGATCAGCCGGGCGAAATTCTCAGGCGCCTTGGTTTCGATGCCGATCAGGATCGAGCCGAAGTTGCGTGCCGATTTCTTCAGATATTCGAACCGGGCGATATCGTCGTCGGGACCGAGCAGATTGAGGAAATCCCTGAGCGCGCCGGGGCGCTGGGCGAGCCGCAGGATGAAGTATTTCTTCAGCCCCGCGTAACGCATGGCTCTTTCCTTTACGTCAGGCAGACGCTCGAAATCGAAATTGCCGCCGGAGACGACGGCAACGACGGTCTTGCCACGGATCGTTTGGCCGTCCATCGCGGCGATCGCCGTCAGCGACAGGGCGCCGGCCGGTTCCAGCACGACGCCTTCGACATTCAGCATCTCCTGAATGGTGACGCAGATGGCGTTCTCCGGCATCAGATGCACTTGGCTTGCCGGGAAATGGCGAAGGGCGGCGAAATTCAGGTCGCCGATGCGGGCGACGGCGGCGCCATCGACGAAATTGTCGACCTTGGCCAGTGTCGTCACCTTGCCCGCCTCGATGCTGCGCCTGAGGCTCGGCGCGCCGGCGGGTTCAGTGAAGACGAAGGCCGATTTCGGCACGGTGCCGTCGAGATAACCGGTGATGCCGGCGGCAAGTCCGCCGCCGCCGACCGGCAGGACGACCATGTCGGGCACGGTTCCTTCCGGCAGCTGCTGCATGATTTCGGCGGCGACCGTCGCCTGGCCCTCGATGATGTCCTCATGGTCGAAGGGCGGCACCATGACGCCGCCGACCGCCTCGACATGTTCGCGGGCGGCCTGGTAGCACTGGTCGAAGAAGTCGCCGAACAGCCGGATGGTGATGAATTCGGCGCCGAACATGCGGGTCTTGTCGATCTTCTGCTGCGGTGTCGTCACCGGCATGAAGACGACGCCCGGCACCCCGAAATGGCGGCAGACGAAGGCAAAGCCCTGGGCATGATTGCCGGCCGAGGCGCAGACGAAAGTCTTGCCGGCCGCACCCTGCCCGATCGCCTTGCGGAAGAAATTGAAGGCGCCGCGGATCTTGTAGGAGCGCACCGGCGACAGGTCCTCGCGCTTCAGCCAGATGTCGGCCCCGTAGCGGGCCGACAGATGGTCGTTCAGCTGCAGTGGCGTTGCCGGAAACAGGCTGCGCATTGCCTCTTCGGCGCTTTCGACATCAAGTCTCGTCACGGGCGTGATCCATTCTCATGATTGCAGCGCCGCTATGGCACAGGCCGGCCGGCAATAGAAAGCCCGCTTCGACCATTTGCAGTTCGCTCCTGGGAAGCTTTTCTTAAGCCAATCGCAAAATCAGCGGCACATGAACTGATTTTAACTGTCAATGAAAAGGCCAGCCACTAATATGAAGCCATGATCACATTCAAACTCGCAAAACCGCTCGCCTGGCTGCTGCTCGCCTTCATCCTCGTCGTCACGATTTCACCGATCGGGCTGAGGCCGGATACAGTGACGACGGTCAATACCGATCGCGCAAGCGCCTATGTTCTCCTCGGCCTTGCCTTTGCGCTCGCCTATCCGAAACAGTGGAAATTGGTGGCGGTGCTGCTGATCGCCGGTGCGGTTGGCATCGAATATTTGCAGTACTTCTCGCCGACGCGGCATCCGCGCCTGCATGACGCGGGTATCAAGGCCATGGGTGCCGCCGTCGGGCTGCTCGCCGGCTGGGTGATCAACAGGCGGCGCGACACGAAAGCGCCCAACGCGCTTCCCCTAGCGGAACGCTGATTGTCCCAGCTTAGAAAGCGCGCAACTGCACTGCCCAAAAGAACAGTGGTATTGCAGCCATCGCAGTTCCCAGAACAAGTGCGACACTGGTCTTGAAGATTCGGATGCGCCGAACCCTCGCCCCACTCCAATCGTAAACCATCGTCTTACTCCCACAAGACAACACTTACTCAACCGCCGCGGCGCAATCCTTGCACCGAAAATGTCATTGTCAAGCAACAACGCGCTTTTACGCACAAAATACAGGCATATTCAAACAGGATTGTGAAGATGGTGCGGGCGACGGGGGTCGAACCCGTACAGCCAAGGCCGAGGGATTTTAAGTCCCTTGCGTCTACCAGTTTCGCCACGCCCGCTTGCTGCGTTTTCAATATCTTGCGTCATTGGCGATGGGAAGAGCCGCGAGGCGTAAAATTGTGCTCGTTTTGTCGGCTGCGCCAACGAAAACGGATAAGGCGCGGCGAGCCTCACGCCCGCCGCACCCTTCATCATGTCAGTATCAACGCTCAGGCGAGCTTGGCGGCCAGCTTGGCAACATGGGCGCCCTGGTATTTCGCGCCTTCCAGCTCGATCTCGGAGGGCTGGCGCGAGCCATCGCCGTTGGTGATGGTGGACGCGCCGTAGGGCGAGCCGCCCTTGACTTCCTCGGTGCCCATCTGGCCCTGGAAGGCATAGGGAAGGCCGGCAACGACCATGCCCTGGTGCAGGAAGGTCGGGATGAAGCCGAGGATGGTCGATTCCTGGCCGCCATGCTGGGTGGCCGAAGAGGTGAAGACCGAACCAATCTTGCCGACGAGCTTGCCGGCGAACCAGAGGCCGCCCGTCTGATCCCAGAAATTGCGCATCTGCGAGGCGACCGTGCCGAAGCGGGTGCCGGCACCGACGATGATCGCGTCATAATCCGCCAGTTCGTCGACGGTGGCGATCGGAGCGGCCTGATCGACCTTGTAATAGGAAGCCTTGGCGACCTCTTCCGGAACCAGTTCCGGAACGCGCTTGACGGTGACCTCGGCACCGGCCGACTTCGCGCCTTCGGCGACGGCATAGGCCATGGTTTCGATATGGCCGTAAGCCGAATAATAAAGGACGAGAACCTTCGCCATCTTCTATCTTTCTTGAAACATCGGGTTGAATTTCGTGACCGGAGGATGTCTATCAGCCCGCCTGCTTGAACAAAGCCCCGGCCTGAAGAACTCAGTGTTCAACTGATGTAGACGAAAATTCACTTGCCTTTTCATTTCAGCAAAATGGACGCAGATGCTGCCGTCCGATAACCGCTTGCACTTGCGGCATAATGCTCCGGCTGTTTGCAAAGAGATCGAACGGCGCTACCTATTCACCAGCTTCACATTACGGAACATCCCATGAGCCAAGACATCGTCGTCACCGCCGCCATGCTCGCCATCGGCGACGAACTTCTTTCCGGCCGCACCAAGGACAAAAATATTGGCCATCTCGCCGATCTGCTCACGCTTTCCGGCATCGACCTCAAGGAGGTGCGCATCGTCGCCGACGACGAGGAGGCGATCGTCGAGGCGCTAAATGCGCTTCGCGGCAAATATGATTACGTCTTCACTTCGGGCGGCATCGGGCCGACGCATGACGACATCACCGCCGACGCCATCTCCAAGGCTTTCGGCCTGCCCTGCGAATACGACGAAACGGCGATGACGCTGCTGGCCGAAATGTATCGGCGCCGCGAGATGGAATTCACCGAAGCCCGCCAGCGCATGGCGCGCATGCCGCGCGGGGCCGTGCATATCGCCAATCCCGTCTCGACGGCGCCTGGCTTCATCATCGGCAATGTCCATGTCATGGCCGGCGTCCCGCAGGTCTTCCAGGCAATGGTCGACAATGTGCTGCCGGCGCTTCGGACCGGCACGCCGGTGCTGTCGCTCGCCATCGCCTGCCCTTACGGCGAAGGTGAAATCGGCACGCCCTTGACCGCGATCCAGAAAGCGCATCCGGAAACCAGCATCGGCTCCTACCCGCGCTATATCGGCCAGAAATTCTCGACCGAGATCGTCGTGCGCGGCCGCTCGCAGGCAGTGATCGATGCGGCCGGCGCCGAGGTGCAGGCGATGATCGAAGCCATCCGCCGGAGGAAGGACATCACAGAAAACCATTCTGCCGAGGCTTGAAGGAAACGCCGGAACGGGGGTCATCCTTGATCCCTGTCAAGGAACAGCAGAAGGGGCCGGTGCATTCCTTCCCTCGCGCACGCCATTTCAGCGCAAGGAGAATTGATATGTCTTACAAAACCATTCTCGCCATACTCGATACATCCGATAATAGTGCTGCGGTTGCCGATTTCGCCTTTGCCATCGCCGCTGAAAGCGGTGCCCATGTGATCGGCCTGCATGCCGAAATCATCTCCGCCGTGCCGCTGGTGGCGCCGATGGAAATCCCCGATCCCGTCGCCGTGCAGGCGCTGCAGGACATGGCGCATAGCGAAACGCTCGCGGTTGAGCGCATCTTCCGGGCAAAAGCGGCTGCGACAGGCGCCTCCTACGAGTGGCGCAGCTTTGCGACCTCAACCGGCTACGGCTCCGCGCCGCTGATCGAAAGTGCACGCAGCGCCGACCTTCTGATCGCCTCGCAGGCCGATCCGGCCAAACCTTCCGACAGCCAAGTCGACGTCGACAGCTTCCTTTTCGAAACCGGCCGGCCGGTGCTGATGATCCCCTATATCATCCGCCAGCCGAAGCCGATCAAACGCGTGCTGATCGCCTGGAACGGCTCGAAGGAGGTGGCGCGCGCGACCTTCGACGCGTTGCCGATCCTCAAAGCCGCCGAGGAGGTGGAGATCTTTTCGGTCGATCCGGCCGACACGGCGCTGCAATCGCCGCTCACCGCCGGCGCCGAGATTGCCGCCACACTCGCCCGTCATGGCGTGAAGACGACGCTTTCGACGGCCCAAAGTGTGGACAAGAACGCGTCGCATGTCATCGAGAACCGGCTTTCGGACAGCAGCATCGATCTTCTCGTCATGGGCGCCTATACGCATTCCTGGCTCTGGCAGATGATCTTCGGCGGCACGACGAAGAGCTTGCTGCAATCGATGACGGCGCTGACCCTGTTGTCGCGATGATCCTCTTGCCGCAATCATTGCTGCTCTTGCGTTTTGCCGGCAAATCCCGCTAATTGCAGCGACCGATGAGAGCTTCGAGCCTCGGCCACAACTCGCGCAGTGCAGCTCGCGATCTCGCGCAGCTGCAGCTCGCGATTTCGCGCAGTTTCGGCTACGCGATTTCTCGTTTTGCCGATCGCCGTTCCAAGCCCATCTGGTCGCCGGCAAACGGCGTATCGTTTTTCATGCCGCGGAGCAGCCCGAATGTCCCTTCCCGATAAAGCCTTTCCCGTTTCCTGGGATCAGTTCCACCGCGATGCACGCGCCCTTGCCTGGCGGCTAGCCGGCCTCAATCAGGCGTTCAAGGCGATCGTCTGCATCACCCGCGGCGGCCTCGTTCCGGCGGCGATCATCTCACGCGAGCTGAACATCCGGCTGATCGAGACCGTCTGCGTCGCCTCCTATCATGATTATGTCAACCAGGGCGACATGGTGCTGCTCAAGGGGATCGCGCCCGAACTTCAGGAAAATGGCGGCGAAGGCGTGCTCGTCGTCGACGACCTGACGGATACCGGCAAGACCGCCGCCCAGGTGCGCGCCATGCTGCCGAGGGCGCATTTTGCTTGCGTCTATGCCAAGCCGAAGGGCGTGCCGACGGTCGACACCTTCGTCACCGAGGTGAGCCAGGACACCTGGATCTACTTCCCCTGGGACATGGGCTTCACCTATCAGGAGCCGATCGCCAAAGGCGCAGGCTGATCGCCACCGATCACAGCGCGCGGCCTTCGTATTTACCACTTGAAATTGTTCCAGTTTTTGTCTGCGGGGTTTCCTGAATCCGCTATCGGGAGCAGCACATCTATTTTATCGTGTTCGCATAAACTCGACAGCTGCGAATCGCATCAAATTGCGCTTAAAGCGTGCAGCAAACGATGTGATATAGGGAAACAAGATGGCGCGGTGGGGGCGTAGAGCAGCGGTTGTGACCGTCGGGCTGGCGGCATGTCTGTTTTCCCTCACGCCTGTCCGCGCCGAGCCTGCCTATATCCCCCTTGTGCGCGACTATGTCGAGAAGCAGATCCGGCCAATGGTGGAAACGCCATTGGTGCTGAAGGCCATTGCCGAGCAGAACGCGGAGTTCGGCAACGTCAGCGAAATGGATATGCGGGTGCTCGATGACACTTACCGATCTGAGGTCGATCAGCATCACCTGCATATGGTCAAGCTGCTGCTCGACAGATCCGTGTCGCATTACCTGAAAGCCAGGCAGGACGCCTCGCAGGGAGCGATCGTCGAATTTTTCGTCACCGATAGTCATGGACTGAATGTCGGGCAGAGCATCATTACCGCCGACTACTGGCAGGGCGACGAAGAGAAATATCTCAGAACCTTCGCCAACGGCTCGCGAGAGGTCTTCATCGACCGGGCCGAGCGCAACGAATCCACTCAGATACTCGAGACGCAGGCGAGCTTCGTGGTCATGGACGAAGAGAACAGGCCGATCGGCGTGGCCACCGTTACCATCGCCATCGACGCGCTTTAAGACCGCTCGTTTTCTCGCCGAATCGCCATGCGCATTTGCGCCGGAAATGCCATCACAAGATTTGCCGCAGGGCGCTTTTTTATCGTTCCGGCCTTTTCCTTAGCCGGCAACGCCTGCAAGCCATTGTAATTTCAGCGCTCCCCGGCTTTCCCCAATCTCCACAGGCGCATCCACAACATGTTGTGGTTAGCAATCAATTAAAAGCCAGCCCTTGACGGAATCAGCTGTTTCAAACTTTACTGTTTTCGATGTTGCGGCGGCGACAGGACCGGAGGTAACGAGCCCGGTTCCCTTTTGAAAATCAGGACGCAGAATCAGGGTGATGCGCCGGGAGCGGTTCAGACCCGACAGGTTCTCTGCGCGGTTTTCAGCCTCCAAAAAAAGTGACGTCGGGACTGGCGATAATAAGCTGTTAATACTATATTTAGCGTTTGCAGCCACCATCACCACAAGATACAGGAAGGACATCTCCGGATGACACCCCTGTCACGATACGGAAACGAGGCTGGCTGCACGACGACAAAGTGCCGCCGGATAGGAATTTTGCGCCCCGGTCGCTGGGGATCGGGCGCCAACACGAGGTCAAGACCATGCGCATCGAACGTCGTTTCACGAAGGCCGGCCAAGGCGCCTATGCGGATATCGAATTCCGCAAGGCGACGAGCGAGATCAAGAACCCCGACGGTTCGATCGTGTTCCGCCTCGAGAATATCGACGTTCCCGCGCAGTTCTCCCAGGTCGCGACCGACGTTCTGGCGCAGAAGTATTTCCGCAAGGCTGGCGTCCCCACCCGCCTGAAGAAGGTCGAGGAAAACGACGTTCCCTCCTTCCTGTGGCGCTCCGTTCCCGACGATGCTGCGCTGAAGACCCTGCCGAAGGATGAGCAGACCGGCTCCGAAATCGATGCGCGCCAGGTTTTCGACCGTCTTGCCGGCACCTGGACCTATTGGGGCTGGAAGGGCGGCTATTTCTCCTCCGAGGAAGACGCCGCGGCCTTCAAGGACGAGCTTGCCTATATGCTCGCCACCCAGCGCGTCGCCCCGAACTCTCCGCAATGGTTCAACACCGGCCTGCACTGGGCCTACGGCATCGACGGCCCAGGCCAGGGCCATTTCTATGTCGATCCCTTCACCGGCAAGCTGACCAAGTCCAAGTCGGCCTACGAACATCCGCAGCCGCATGCCTGCTTCATCCAGTCGGTCGAGGACGATCTCGTCAACGAAGGCGGCATCATGGACCTCTGGGTGCGTGAAGCGCGCCTGTTCAAATACGGCTCCGGCACGGGCTCCAACTTCTCCATGCTGCGCGGCGAAGGCGAAAAGCTTTCCGGCGGCGGCCGCTCCTCCGGTCTGATGAGCTTCCTGAAGATCGGCGACCGCGCCGCCGGCGCCATCAAATCGGGCGGCACGACGCGCCGCGCCGCCAAGATGGTGGTCGTCGATATCGACCATCCCGACATCGAGGAATACATCAACTGGAAGGTCAAGGAAGAGCAGAAGGTCGCGGCCCTGGTCACCGGCTCGAAGGTCGTCGCCAAGCATCTGAAGGCGATCATGAAGGCCTGCTTCAATTGTGAAGGCGGCGACAACGGCGATTGCTTCGACCCGGCCAAGAACCCTGCCCTAAAGCGCGAAATCCGCGCTGCCAAGAAGGACCAGGTTCCGGAGAACTACGTCCAGCGCGTCATCCAGTTCGCCCGCCAGGGCTATAAGGATCTCCAGTTCAAGACCTACGACACGGATTGGGATTCGGAAGCCTACCTCACGGTATCGGGCCAGAACTCCAACAACTCCGTCTCGATCAAGGACGACTTCCTGCGCGCCGTCGAGAATGATGGCGATTGGAACCTGACCGCCCGCAAGGATGGCAGGGTGATGAAGACGCTGAAGGCGCGCGATCTCTGGGAAACGATTTCCTACGCTGCCTGGGCCTCGGCAGATCCGGGCATCCACTTCAACACGACGATGAACGACTGGCACACTTCGCCGGCCGGCGGCCCGATCCGCGGCTCGAACCCGTGCTCGGAATATATGTTCCTCGACGACACGGCCTGCAACCTTGCCTCGCTGAACCTGCTGCAGTTCAAGGACAAGGCCACCAAGCGCATCAACATTGCCGATTACGAACATGCAGTTCGCCTGTGGACCGTTGTGCTCGAAGTCTCGGTGATGATGGCGCAGTTCCCGTCGAAGCGCATTGCCGAACTCTCCTACGAATACCGCACGCTCGGTCTCGGCTACGCCAATATCGGCGGCCTGCTGATGTCGTCGGGCATTCCCTACGACTCCACCGAGGCCCGCGCCATTGCCGGTTCGCTGACTGCGATCATGACCGGCGTCTGCTATGCGACGTCGGCCGAAATGGCTGCCGAACTCGGGCCCTTCCCGAACTTCGCGCCAAACCGCGAGAGCATGCTGCGGGTCATCCGCAACCATCGCCGCGCCGCCCATGGCGAAACATCGGGCTATGAGGCCCTGTCGATCAACCCGGTCGCGCTGATCCATTCGGAAAACCCGGACCAGGATCTCGTCGCCCATGCCAAATCGGCCTGGGACAAGGCGCTCGAGCTCGGCGAACAGCATGGCTATCGCAATGCCCAGGTCTCGGTCATCGCGCCCACCGGCACGATCGGTCTCGTCATGGATTGCGACACCACCGGCATCGAGCCCGACTTCGCCCTCGTCAAGTTCAAGAAGCTCGCCGGCGGCGGCTACTTCAAGATCATCAACCGCGCCGTGCCCGAAGCGCTGCGCACGCTCGGCTATTCGGAGAGCCAGCTCGCCGAGATCGAGGCCTATGCCGTCGGCCACGGCAACCTGAACCAGGCGCCGGCGATCAACCCCTCGACGCTGAAGACCAAGGGCTTCACCGACGAGAAGGTGGAAGCCGTCAACGCCGCGCTGAAGAGCGCCTTCGACATCAAGTTCGTCTTCAACCAGTGGACGCTCGGCGCCGACTTCCTGAGGGACACGCTGAAGGTTTCCGACGAACAACTGTCCGACATGAGCTTCAGCCTGCTCGACCATATCGGCTTCTCGAAGAAGGACATCGAAGCCGCCAACATCCATGTCTGCGGTGCGATGACGCTGGAAGGCGCGCCCTTCCTCAAGAATGAGCATCTGCCGGTCTTCGATTGCGCCAATCCCTGCGGCAAGATCGGCAAGCGCTACCTCTCTGTGGAAAGCCACATCCGCATGATGGCGGCGGCCCAGCCGTTCATCTCGGGTGCGATTTCCAAGACGATCAACATGCCGAACGAGGCGACCGTCGAGGATTGCAAGAACGCCTACCTGCTCTCCTGGAAGCTCGGCCTCAAGGCCAACGCGCTCTATCGCGACGGCTCGAAGCTGTCGCAGCCGCTCAATGCCTCGCTGATCGAAGACGAGGATGACGAGGATGCGCTGGAGGAACTGCTGCAGGCGCCGGTCGCCGCCCAGGCCGTCACCATCACCGAGAAGATCATCGAGCGGGTGATCGAACGCGTTTCGCGCGAACGCGAGAAGCTGCCGAACCGCCGCCAGGGCTACACCCAGAAGGCCGCCGTCGGCGGACACAAGGTCTATCTCCGCACCGGCGAGTTCGGCGACGGCCGCCTCGGCGAGATCTTCATCGACATGCACAAGGAAGGCGCTGCCTTCCGCGCGATGATGAACAATTTCGCCATCGCCATCTCGCTCGGCCTGCAATATGGCGTGCCGCTCGAGGAATATGTCGAGGCCTTCACCTTCACGAAGTTCGAGCCGGCCGGCATGGTCATCGGCAATGACGCGATCAAGAACGCCACGTCGATCCTCGACTACGTCTTCCGCGAACTTGCCGTCTCCTATCTCGGCCGCCACGACTTGGCGCATGTTGATACGTCCGACTTCTCCAACACCGCGCTCGGCAAGGGCATCCAGGAGGGCAAGACCAACCTGCTCTCCACCGGCTGGACCCGCGGCTACAAGCCGACCCTGGTCTCCGGCACCGGCGGCGAACGCCAGGCAGCGGCCGAGCCCAAGGGTGCGGCGACTGCCGCCCCTGCCCGCGCTGCTTCCACCGGTACCGTGACTGCCTTTGCCGGCAGTGCCGCCCGCAAGCTGGAGCCGACGGTCGCCATCTCCACCTCCGAAATCGTCGCCTTCAAGCGCGACTATGAGGAGCGCGCCAAGGAACTGGCGGAAGAGATTGCCGAAGAGGTGATCGACGAAATCACCAGCGACGCAACCGCCCTCTTCTCCGACAAGGCGGCGGCCGACGCGGCCACGGCGAAATCCGAAGCCAAGAAGCGGGAGGCCGAACGCCGCCAACGCTCGATCATGCAGGGCTATACCGGCAACATGTGCTCGGAGTGCCAGAACTTCACGATGGTGCGGAATGGGACCTGCGAGAAGTGCGACACGTGTGGTGCTACGAGCGGGTGCAGCTGAGTGGGCGCTTGTTGTCTAGCGCGCCCCGTTGAAAGGCGTCCGACACAAACTGATCGATAGTCAAAAGCCGCCGACAGTCAGCTGCCGGCGGCTTTTTATTTGGCCGAGACGATCGCCACTCGTTTGAAGCTCGAGATAGACGCCGTGGTCTTCTTGCCTTCTACTCCGCGCTCGCCGCAGCCGACGGTGAAACCGCCTCGTACTTAATCTCAATACCTACGGGAGTTGGCATCGCATTTGTGCCATTGCATATCCATTCCGGCTTCATCCTCATGGCCATAGCACCAGTCGACGCGATTGAGCAGCGGACTGATCTGCTTGCGCCGTTTGCAGGCCCGCTCCGTCTCGATGCCGTAGCGATCGGTGCTGCCGCGGCAGATGTCGTCCAGTCCTATCCACTGCTGGATCAACCGATCCGGCGCTTTGGCTCCTTTGTCCGTGGCGATCACCTTTCCGGTCTCGGACTCGATCTGCAGGGAGGCGGTGTTCCACACGAAAGAGAATTCCGCCATCCCGGAGGTTGTCCTACCCGTTTCTCGGTTTCGAGCAAACCACTCGACAATTCCCGACATTTCGCATTTTCCAGCGCAGCTGGCGGTCACGGAGCCGGGTTTGACGCTGTATATGCGTTCTGGCCAGCGTTGGGCGAAGGCTGCCTTGTCTTTCAAGACGACGTCTTTGTCGACCACGGTCCCGAAGAAGGAAACCTGATCGGCATAGACGCTCTTCATGAAATCAAGCGCAGAAGCGCTGTCTTTCGACCATTCGTCATTGTAACGGTTGACGAAATCAACCGCCTCCGTGGTCAGGTCGCCGGGTGCGGCTGCGGTGGCCTCCTCGGAAGCGCTTGGGTCTGATGGCGTGACGGCGGGTGTGGCGCTCACCTGTGGCGCAGCGCCCGGCGGTGGCGGCTCGCCCGCCGATGGCGAGGACATGTCCTCGGGCGTGATGATATTCCAGTCTCGCATTTCCGCAGCGGTGAGATACCTTATATCGGTGCTGTCAATCGACAGGCTGAGCTGCAGCAGATTGGGGCTCACCCCCATGTCGGTCAAATATCCGATGATCTCGCCGGTCAGCGATTGAACAGACGAGACTGCCAAATTGCTGTCCATGGCGGCATCTTCGGATAGGGAAACCCGATGCACGCCGATGGACCCCGGCTCGGCAAATCTTTGAACGCCACCGACGAAGGCGAAGGCGCAAGCCGATGCGCATTCCACGGCTCTGAGCTGGATCGTTCGCGCATTCAACGCGCGGATGGTGCGGCCGAACTCGATCGCGACGATCACGTTTCCACCGGGCGAGTCAAAGGTAATATAGGCCGGCTGGAACTGCTTGTACTCGTCGACAAGCGCCTTCGGATCGTCGGAGATTTCGAACGCGCCCTTTATCGCAAGGCCGCGCTTGCCCGGCGCGCCGTCGAGACGTTCATAGGAAATTGCCGCATGCGTCTCTTGCGCCAGGGCGGCGAAAGCCAGCAGCATCGATATGAACGACACGGATTTCCGTATTCTTCTCCAGCCTTCGAGCACGTGTATTTCTCCCGTCGTCACTCGCAGCATATCTTGCTCACGTATGTATTGCCGGGGGTGATCATCAAATCCCATCAGCGTTCAATGCGATCAAACCCGTGTCCATTACGAGTTTGAAGATCAACAGCTTTGACGAGAACATTTCAGACCTACCCCAGCGACCTGATCAATGCACAAGGAGCGATCTTCTGGCAAGCGGCACAATCAGAAGTGATAAGACACGGTAAACGCCGGTAGCTCGCCGCGATCGATAGATCCCAGCCCAGGCGATCCGACGCGGTGCCGGCAATTGATGTGGGAGCAGCAGGAAAAAGGCAGTGCGCCTTCGGATTTCGTGTGGTTAGGCCTGCCGTTATGGTTTCACCCGGTCAGGATGCGCCGCCTGGAAAGCGGGCAGTTCGGCGCATCTGGCGTCGATATCGACGATACGCGTGAAAGCGGTCAGATCCACGCCCCAGCGGCGGGCGTTGTAGACCTGGGGAACGAGACAGAGGTCCGCCATCGTCGGTGTATCTCCGAAGCTGAACGCGCCATCGCCGTTGCCGATCATGGCTTCCAGTTTGCGAAGCCCGTCGGTGATGAAATGCTTCATCCATTCCTCGCGGGCATCCGTCTTGTCTGTTAGCGTCATGAGGTGCGAGACGACATGCAGGTTGCAGATCGGATGGATGTCCATGGCAACCGCATATGCGAGGGCGCGGACTTTCTGGCGATCGGCGATATCCGATGGCAGCAATCCGCATTCCGGTCGGGTCTCGGCCAGATATTCGATGATAGCAAGCGACTGCGTCAGTGTTTTCCCATCGATCACCAGTGTCGGCACGAAGCCCTGCGGGTTGAGCGCGAGATAGTCCGGCCTCCTGTGCGCGCCCTCCAACAGGTTGATCGGCACGGTCCGATAGTCGACGCCCAGGAGATTGAGCGCGATGCGGACGCGATAACTCGCCGATGATCGCCAGTAGTCGTAGAGAACGACCTCGTTCATTGCCGCCCGGCCCCCTCGTATTTCTCGACCGTCTGCTCGATCGCCCCGAAGATCGAATGGCCGGCATGATCCTTCATCTCGATGCGGACCTGATCGCCGAACTTCATGAAGGGGGTCTTCGGCGATCCGGTCTCGATGGCCTCGATCATCCGGAGTTCAGCGATGCAGGAGTAACCGTTTCCTCCCTCCTCCACCGGCTTGCCGGGGCCGCCGTCCAGCTTGTTGGACACCGTTCCCGAGCCGATGATCGTGCCGGCCGCGAGATGGCGGGTTTTGGCGGCATGGGCGATCAGCTGGCCGAAATCGAATGTCATGTCGATGCCGGCGTTGGCCTTGCCGAATGCCTTGCCGTTCAAGCTCACCAACAGTGGCAGGTGCAGCTTGCCGCCATCCCAGGCGTCTTCGAGTTCATCCGGCGTTACGGCGACCGGCGAAAATGCTGAGGCCGGCTTGGACTGGAAGAAACCAAATCCCTTCGCCAGTTCGTCGGGGATCAGACCGCGCAGCGACACGTCGTTGACGAGCATCAGCAGGCGAATGGCGCTGCGCGCCGCTTCCGGGCCGGAACCCATGGCGACGTCGCCGGTGATGACGGCGACCTCGCCCTCCATGTCGATC
The DNA here is from genome assembly GCF_024346605.1 of Rhizobium anhuiense bv. trifolii. NCBI lineage: Bacteria > Pseudomonadati > Pseudomonadota > Alphaproteobacteria > Hyphomicrobiales > Rhizobiaceae > Rhizobium > Rhizobium anhuiense. Next base: position 2,115,513 of record NZ_CP098803.1, on the reverse strand, counting down.
CCGTAAGCCTCGTCGGCCATCACGATCGGCTCGCGCGGAGCGAGGAAAGTGTCCGACCCGCCTTGATAGATCAGCGGATCGGTCCAGAAGCTCGCCGGCATCTCGGCGCCGCGCGCCTTGCGCACCAATTCGACATGGTTGACGTAAGCGGAACCATCGGCCCATTGGTAGGCCCGCGGTAGAGGTGACGTTGCGTCATGTTCGTGAAAGCGGATCGTCGGCTGGGCTCCGGTCTCGATGCCTTCGGCAATCAATGCAAGCCTCGGCGCCACATGCTCCCAGTCGTCGAGTGCTGCCTGCAATGTGCGGGCGATGTGGCCGACTTCCGAACAGCGGGTCAGGTCGCGGGAAACGACGACCAGCCGGCCGTCCCGCGTAGAGTCCTTCAACGTCGCAAGTTTCATGTCCGAATTCCTGTGCTGGAGGATGTCTTCGCTTGATGCTTCACTTGATACTTCACTTGAATCCGGGGGTTCCGTCGAACTTGCGTTCCAGGCCGTCCCAGCACTCGAGGTAGTCATCCTGCAGCGTTTCGAGCTCGGCCGCATATTTCGTCAGTTGCTGCGGGTACCGGGTCTCGAACATGAAGGCCATGGTGTGATCGAGCTTCACCGGCTTGAGCTCGGTATTGGATGCCTTTTCGAAGGCGAGCGCATCCGGCCCGTGGGGAAGCATCATGTTGTGCAGGCTCATGCCGCCCGGCACGAAACCCTCCTCCTTGGCGTCGTACTGGCCGTGGATCAGGCCCATGAATTCGCTCATGATGTTGCGGTGGTACCAGGGCGGACGGAACGTATGCTCGGCGACCAGCCAGCGCGGCGGAAAGATCACGAAATCGACATTGGCGGTGCCGGCATCTTCGGTGGGCGCGGTCAGCACGGAAAAGATCGACGGATCGGGATGGTCGAAGCTGATGGCGCCGACCGGAGAAAACGTCCGCAGGTCATATTTGTAAGGCGCGTAATTGCCGTGCCAGGCGACCACATCGAGCGGCGAGTGGCCGATCTCCGTGACATAGAATTTTCCGCACCACTTCACATGGACGCGGCAGGGCGTTTCCTTGTCCTCGAAGGCGGCGACCGGTGTCTTGAAGTCGCGCGGGTTGGCCAGGCAGTTGGCGCCGATCGGCCCGCGGTCCGGCAGCGTGAATTTCGCGCCGTAATTCTCGCAGATATAGCCACGCCACACCGTCTGCTCGCCGCCCCTCAAAATCTTGAACATCATGCCGCGCGGGATGAGGCATATTTCCAGGGGCTCGACATCCATGATGCCCATTTCGGTGAACACTCTGATGGCGCCGAGCTGCGGCACGATCAGCAGTTCACCATCGGCGTTGAAGAAGTAATCGTCGACCATGTCCTCATTGAAGAGGTAGGCATGGGCCGACATGCCGACCTGGGTGGTGGCATCGCCTGCCGTCGTGATGGTCCGCACTCCCTCGAGAAAGGTCAGCTTTTCCGTGGGCGCGGGGATCGGATCCCAGCGAAGCTGGCCGAGAGGCAGCGAATGCTCGTCCAGGCAGGGTGCGGTTTTCCAGAGCGGATAGGAAGCGTTGGAGAAGCGGCGGGTGTGGCGCACGCTCGGTCGAATGCGATAAAGCCAGGACCTTTCATTCGTGCCGCGCGGCGCGGTGAACGGCGAGCCGGACAGCTGCTCGGCATAGAGGCCGTAATTGCATTTCTGCGGGCTGTTCTGGCCCTGCGGTAAGGCGCCGGGCAGCGACTCGGTTTCGAAGTCGTTGCCGAAGCCCGGCATGTATTTCAGCTTGTTTGCCGTCGCGGCTTCACTCTCGGAAGCCTGGATCGATGTCTGGTCCATTCTCAACTCCTCCCCGAAAACGCCGCAGCGCCGCGGGTCTGAAAACCCGCGGCGCTTAGAGTTTACTCCGCCGCCGTGCCGATGACACCACGCTTGATCTGATCGGCCTCGATTGACTCGAACAGCGCACGGAAGTTGCCCTCGCCGAAGCCCTCGTCGCCCTTGCGCTGGATGAATTCGAAGAAGATCGGGCCGATGACGGTCTTAGAGAAGATCTGCAGCAGGATTTTCGTCATGCCGCCATTCACCACGCCTTCGCCGTCGATGAGGATGCCGTGCTTCTTCATGCGCTCGATCGGTTCGCTATGGCCGTTCACCCGTTCATAGGACATGTCGTAATAGGTCTCCGGCGGACCCGGCATGAAGCGCAGGCCGTTATCGGCCAGCCTGTCGGTCGCGTCGTAGATGTCCTCCGTTCCAACGGCGATGTGCTGGATGCCCTCGCCCCGGTACTTCTTCAAATATTCCTCGATCTGGCTGGTATCGTCCTTCGATTCATTCAGCGGAATGCGGATCTTGCCGCAGGGTGAGGTGATGGCGCGGCTGACCAGACCTGTGATGCGGCCATCGATATCGAAGAAGTGGATCTGCTTGAAATTGAACAGGTTGCGGTAAAAATCCCACCACTTGTCCATGTTGCCGCGGAAGACGTTGTGGGTGAGATGGTCGAGATAATAGAAGCCGATCCCCTGGGGATGCGGGTTGCGCTCGCCAAGCCAATCGAACTCGGCATCGTAAACCGATCCCTTTGCACCATAGGTCTCGACGAAATAGAGCAGCGAGCCGCCAATGCCGACGATCGCCGGGACGTCGAGCATCTTGTCGTCCCCTTCATAGGGAACGGCGCCCTTCGACACCGCATGATCGAAGGCGTGCCTGGCGTCGACGACGCGCCATGCCATCGACGGGGCGCAGGGACCATGAGCTGCGACGAAACGGGCGGCATGGCTGCCGGGTTCGGCGTTCAGGACATAGTTGATATCACCCTGGCGCCAGACGGTGATGTCCTTGGTCTTGTGCCTGGCGACCGCGACATAGCCCATGCGTGTGAAGAGCTCGCTGAGCTTCTCGGGCTCGGGATGGGCGAATTCGACGAATTCGAAGCCGTCGGTGCCGGCCGGGTTGTCGGGGGTGATTTCCGAAGGCGGCGCGTCATGTGGAAAAGGGCCCATTTTCTCCTCCTGAGGATTGAACCTTGACTGGTGCAAAGTGTGGCCCAAAACGCGCGCAAAGTTCTTGCATTCTTCATGTTCCAAGAAGATATTATGCACGGTTCGTGAGTATTTTGGAGATTTTGCGCAATGGATGAACAGCTCGACAAATTGGATTTGCGCCTGCTCCAGGAACTTCAAAAGGACGGACGGTTGACGAACAACGAGCTCGGCGAGCGGATCGCGCTTTCACCGTCGCAATGCTCGCGCCGGCGCACGAGACTGGAGGCTGAGGGATATATTCGCAGCTACCGCGCCTACCTCGATCAGCAGAAGCTGGGTCTGGATATGCTGGTGGTCATTTCGGTGACGCTTGCCACCCACAACCGGGACAATGCCCGCCGGTTTTCGCAGCTGATCAACGGACTGCCGGAAGTTCTCGAAGCCTATGCGCTGACCGGTGAAATGGACTATCACCTGAAAGTGGCGACCCGCGGGCTCGCCGACCTCTCCAAATTCGTCAACGACGTTCTGTTGCCGCACGAGTCGGTGCAGCATGTGAAGACGTCGATCGTGCTCGACACGCTGAAGACATTCGAAGGCTTTCCGGTGCACATGCCGGGTCATTGATACGGCGACAGCATCGCCCTAGACGCATCTCAATCAGAGCGGCAGTTCGGTCGAGAATTTCAGCTCGCGCAGCACGAAGCTCGAGACGACGGTGCGCACATGCGGATTGCGCATGAGGTAGCGGGTCATGAAGGCTTCGTAGCTTTCCACGTCCCTCGCCCGGATCTTCAGCATATAGTCGAAGGCACCTGACAGGGCGTAACACTCCATGATCTCCGGCCGCTCCAGCACAACGGAAGCGAAAGAGGCAACCGCCTCTTCGTGGTGATCCTCCAGCGTCACATGGGCAATGACGCAGAGCTTGAGATCGAGTTTTCCGGGATCGAGCAGCGTCACCCGCTTGCGGATGACGCCGTCGGCTTCCAGTTCCTGGATCTTCCGCCAAGCCGAACTCTGCGACATGCCGGCCTTTTCGGCCAGGTCTGCCAGCGAAAGGCTGCCGTCGGCCTGAACGAGTTGCAGAAGCTTGCGGTGAAAATTCCCAGTTTCTTTCATTTTATGCGCCGCTTTCGGGAAGATTTGCCAACAGTATGGCAACAGCCAGCACGAAAGAAAAGAAAATCCTCCAAACCTGGATCATAATGGGAGGAATAGCGCCGCATCTGGGAGGATCAGCGAATGACCAAGGAAAGCAGCTACACCGCCAAACTGCCCGGCCCGGACGGCCTCTATGACTATACCCCGGATGAAGATGCGATATGGGGCGAGCTCTACCGGCGTCAGATGAAGCTGCTCGCCGATACGGCGTGCCGCGAATATCTGGACGGCGTCAAATTGCTGGGACTGACGCCTGATAAGGTGCCTCAGCTTCTCGATGTGAACAGACGCCTGAACGAGACCACCGGCTTCGGCGTCGAAGGCGTGCCGGCCCTCATTCCGCCCTCACGCTTTTATGAGCTTCTGTCGCAAGGCAAATTCCCGCTTGCAACCTTCCTGCGCCGTCGCGAACATATCGACTATATCGAGGAACCGGACCTGTTCCACGAGGTTTTCGGCCACTGCCCGATGCTCACCAATCAGAGCTATGCCAATTTCGTCCGGCATTTCGGCGAAACCGCCGTCGGTCTCGGCAAGGGTTATTCCTGGCATCTGTTCCGCATCTTCTGGTTCACCGTCGAATTCGGCCTGATCAACACGCCGCAGGGCCGGCGCTGCTTCGGCGCGGGCATCGTCTCATCGCCAAGCGAAGCGAAAGCGGCAATGGAAGGCAAGGCCTGCGAGTTCCGGCCGTTCGATCTCATGAGCGTGCTGAGAACGCCCTACCGGATCGATATCCTCCAGCCGATCTATTACGTTATCGACAGCTTCGCCGATCTCGAAGCGATCGTGGAGCAGGATATCGAGGGCATGATCCTCAAGGCGAAATCGCTCGGTGATTTCGCCCCCGCTTTCGAAGCCAAGGCGTCGTGAATCGCTGACGATCAGGCGGCGGGTGCGGGCCTCACTTCGGCGTGGCTGCACTTCGATTGACGAAGTCCACCAGGACTCCTGGCTTGACCATGCCGGCCAGCTCTTCGGCGTCCCAGTTCGTCAGCCGCACGCAGCCATGCGATCCAACCTTGTCGATGAGCTTCGGCTCCGGCGTGCCATGGATTCCATAGGTCGGTTCGGTCAGATCGATCCACACCGTGCCAACCGGGCCATTCGGTCCTTTCGGGATGGTCAGGACCTTGTCGTTCTTTCCCTGCTTGAAGTTGCGCTTCGGGTCATATCGGTAGACCGGCATCTTCGCCACGCCCTTGACCTTATGCTTGCCCGACGGCGCCGGATTGTCTTCGCTGCCGATCGTCGCGGGATAGACGGCAAGCAGTGATCCGTCCTCGGCATAGGCGAGCACCTGCCCCGTCTTCTTGTCGGCTTCGATCCTCTTGACCTTTCCTTCCCTCGGCGGACCTGAGTTCACGACCCACACCGTATCGCCGGGAGCGAACTGCGAACCCGGGTTGAGGGCATTGAGAAGATCGATACCCATGTGGAAGCGCTCGGACAGCTTCTCGGCAACGTTCACATATCCCAAGCTCTGCATCTTCGCCTTCTCGCCATAGTCCTCGGGGATCTTGTCGACGAGGCCGGCAGCATCCTCCGCCGAAACGACGTAGCTTTCAACGATCGGGGCGACGATCGGGCCATTGCCTTCCAGGTGGGAGATGACTTCCGGATCCAGCCTGCCATCGACAGGAAGCTTGTTCATCGCCTCGAAGCCGGCCACGGCCTTGCTGACGTTTTCCCCGTAGAGGCCATCGATCTCGCCTGGAGACGAACCCGCCCGGTCGAGCAGAACCTGAAGGCGGGCGATCGCCGGGTCTGGATCTGCGGGCTTGGGCTTGCCTGCCTCAATGGAAGCAATCGACGCGGTATTGATGGCTTCGGGTTGGAGTTCCCGCGCGCTCGCACCGCCAACGGAGATGGTGAGAGCGAGCAGCGACATCGGCAGGGCTGTTTTCATGGACGACAAATGGCCAGCGCTGCAACTTGTTCCATTGCGACGAGACGGTTGGAGAATTCCGCCGACAGCGCACGTATCGGCCATATGTTCACGATGATTTCAATGTCCGGCCCCTGCAAATTCGGTACAACCGCCATTTGATCCGAAGGAGCCCATCAATGCCGCGCGAGAACGTCAATGACCTGATGGTTTTTCTGGCGGTCGCCCGAGAGAAGAGCTTTACGCGCGCCGCTGCGAAGCTGGGCGTGTCCCAGTCGGCACTCAGCCATATCGTCCGCCAGCTCGAGGCGCGCCTGGGCATCCGCCTTCTGACCCGGACCACCCGAGCCGTTTCGCTCACCGAAGCGGGAGAACGATTATTTCAAGGCGTGGGGCCACATTTCGACGAGATCGATGCTCAGCTCGACGCTCTCACGGCGCTCCGGGAAAGACCCGCCGGGAACATTCGCATCACGGCATCCGATCACGCTATCAACTGCATCATCTGGCCGAAGCTTCAGCGCTTCCTGCCGGACAACCCTGACATCAAAGTCGAACTGATACGCGAGAACGGACTGTCCGACATCGTGACGGAGCGCTTCGACGCGGGCGTCCGGATGGGAGAGCAGGTGGCGAAAGACATGATCTCGACGCGCATTGGGCCTGATTTCCCTTTTGCCGTCGTTGGCGCGCCCTCCTATTTCGACAGCATGGGGATTCCGGAGCATCCGCAGGACCTCGTCCGCCACAACTGCATCAACGAGCGCCTGCCGACCTACGGGGGCTTCTGGGCATGGGAGTTCGAAGACAATGGGAAAGAAATCAGGATCAGAGTGGAGGGACAGCTTGCCTTCAACAACTCCTATCAGAGTGTGGAAGCGGCTCTGCACGGACTTGGCCTGGCATACGTGCCGGAAGATGTCGCTCTTGCCCATATCGCAAAGGGCCATCTGAGACGCGTGCTGCAATCCTTTTCACCACACTGGGATGGCTACCATCTCTACTATCCCAGCAGAAGGCAGTCCTCTCCAGCCTTCGTCGCTCTGGTGGATGCGCTACGCCATCGAAGCTGATGGGTAAGTGCCTGCCAATGTATTCCTCAATGAATTGTCTTCGGCCGCTTCTTCGTATGCGAAATGTCATCGAGCGTCGCCATTAGCTTTTCGAACTCGTTCAGGACACGATTGAACTCGGCGTCCTGCATGCTGACGATTTCCGAGATCGTCGAAGACACGGAGGCGATGAGGGTGTCGATCCAAACGCAGCGCTCGGCCGGCACGTTTCCGAGCGCCTCCCGCCGATGCGCCTTCAGTTCGTGGAGGATGCGAACGATGAGGGCTCCTCTATCCGCCCTGCTCAAGAACGGGAGCCTTGTCTGCGCCTGCTGGATTTCCGTTATCAGCGTCGTTGCCATCCCCGATCTCCAACCTCTAATACAACCGGTTATCACAACCGCAGCGTTTGTAACACGGACTTTGGTCCGACATCCCGGTCAGTGCAGCTTGGCATAGACCGCGCCCACCCCCGATGATCAATTGCGCGTCGCAAGGAGATCCGACATGTCGCAGGAGCGTCTCGGTCCATCCCATGGTTGATATGTGTTGTCTTCCGGTCGATACGACTTGTAGCGAGCAGCGCACCGGGCTGCCGCCTGTGCATTCGCTTTCATGCCGACGCGTTCATCGGATTCCGCGGTGATCTGCCGGAACGGCGGCGAGCACTCGCGGGTCTCGCCGCTATAGGATCGATAAGTGTTCGTTTCGGGATTGAAGGAGCGGTAGCGTTCCCCACACCAGGCAAGGTGTTCGGCCGAAAGTTTTGGCTGAGGCGGCGGAAGTTCGGTTGACGGGCGAGCGGCATCCGATCTTGCCGCTGACATCATGATCGCCGGCGCCTCGGTGACATAGCTGGAATAGAGCGGCGGAATTCGCTCATAGCGCTGCTGCCGCGGGTCGATTTTCACTGGCGTCGTCGTCCATAGATCGCGTGCTGCGAGGTCGTTGAAGGTGTGTGGTTCGGACTCCGCCACGACGTGGGACGCGACAGATGCGGCAGCGATGCAGGCTCCGACAGAGCTGACAATGCCAAAGGCAAGGGATGCGATGGCGTTCATTGTCCCGAACCTTGCTGTTGCGCCTGGGGAACCCAGACGCGGCCGACAGCCGCGCTCTCTCGGCCGCCGGTAGCGACAAGCACGGCGAGAATGCCGGCAATAGCCAGCATGATGGCGATCAGCGGCACGGCCAGACCACCGGATTTCTCTTCGGAATAGATCATGTTCCTCTCCTCAGGCCCGGCGGCGCAGGGCCGCCGGCTCGTTGCTTTGGCCGCACGACGACGCTGGCGTCCGTCGTGCGGCGGTTCTCGGGTCCTTAAAAGTTGATTTCCGGAAGGAAGGTGCGGCAGAGGCCGCGCAGAGGATCAGGTCACTTGATAACCTGGATCACCTTGCGGGACGACGGTTCGACGATGACGCGTTCATCATTGACCACCGCGTAAGCATAGGTGGGGTCGTCCGGAATGGGCGTGACGACGACCGTCTCCGGCAGGGGTTGACCGATAACGACCTTTTCCTTCACGACCACGCGTGCCGAGGGCGCCGGGGCCTCGCGGACATAGGTGACGACCTTTGCCGGCGGCGGATCGATCGCCGTGCCCACGACTGCGCCGGCAACGCCGCCGACAGCAGCGCCAACGGGACCACCGACGATCGCTCCGGTGATTGCACCGCCGGCCGCACCATTGACGGTCGAGGATTGGGCGAATGCGACGCCCGACATGAGGGTCGCGGCAGTTGCTGCGCCGACGATAAGTTTGGAGAGCATTGTTTCCTCCTTGTGTTGGAGCGGCCTTCGTGACCGCTGCCAAACCAACTGGCTGGAGGCGGGGTCGTTCCACGCCCCGGACCTCAGTCTGAGCGATCCCGGCCTTTGGTCCTAAACCCATTCCAACGTCCGTTGCCGACGCTATTTCAGAATCCAGAAGCCGCGTAATCGCGGGCATAAGCAGGAGATCGAAGGAGATGGCGCGATCCAACCGTCGGGAAGCCGGACGCAGGCGCCTGGCGATGCGCCTGCCGCAGATGCGGAAGCTGATCATGGAAGCGCGCGACCCGTGGCTGCTCGAGCTCTTCGAAGCCTATCAGATGGCAGTCGAAGCCCGCGACTCCGTTCGAAAGCGACGGTTCAATCCGAACCTGGTGCAAGAGTACGACGAGACCTGTTTGGTGATCGAGCGGCACGTCATCCGCGCGATAGAGGACGCCTCCTACGCAGACCCGCTAAAGTCCGATGAGCCGTCATATCCGGGCGGATAGATCTCTTGGACCGCCTGAGGAAGCGCCTGATCGAGACGACACCCCGCGCCACGCAGCATTATGGTGCGCGGCCGGCGGCGATGAGCGCGCTCATGCCGCCGCTAGGACGGGCTCCGTAGCGCGATTCCACGCGCTCGGCCACTTGATCGACGATTTCCGACATACGTTCCGGCGCCCGCTGTTCGATTTCTCCCCTGAGCGGAGTGCCTTGGCAGAACGCCGCAGCCACGTCGCGCGCGGTGGCTGCGACGGATGTCAATTCGACCCGATCGCAGGACACCGCATCAAACCCCGCCGCAGTCAGTTGCGCCTTGATCAGATCGGGGTCGAAGTAGGAATATGGCAAGCGCCTGAAAAAATCCGGCGGATCTGACGGGAAGAACCTTCCCAGGCATTCATCCACACATCTTGCGAAATCGTTGGCCTCGAGTGAATCCCACGTCGAGAACAGAAAATGACCGCCGCTGCGCAACACTCTTTTAGCCTCGCCATAGGCCTTCGGCTTATCAGGAAAGAACATCACGCCGAACTGGCAGACGACGAGATCGAACATCGAGGGCGCAAACGGCAGATCTTGCGCATCGGCGTGCATCCAGTGGGTCCGCGACAGCGTCAGCGAAGATGCGCCGACGTCAATCATCGCCTGGCTGAGGTCGGTAGCAACGATCTCGGTTGCTGGATCAAGCCTCGCCCGCAGAGCGCGTGTCAAAGCGCCCGTCCCCGCAGCGACCTCGAGAACACTGCCTGGTTGCGACCGTTCGGCGATGATTGCCATTTCCGATGCATAGGGTTCGAAGAGGATCGGCACGAGAAAGGTCTCGTATAGGTCGGCAACGCTTTCCGGAAAAAGCGCCAGAGATCCGGCGCCGGCGCCGCCTTCGATATCGATAGAAGCTGTCACTCGCAAACCTCCAGACCCGAGCCCATCGAGCCTGAAATATGCCTGAATCTGCGAATGTCCACGGGATCAGACCTTGGTCCCACCCTTCTCCGACCGAAGCCCCAATGTGGAACGGGCACCGGTTCCGCTCCGTTTCGAACGATACCGAAGGAGATCCGAACATGTCCCGGACTAATAGATCCCGAATCAATGGCGCCTGCAGCGCGTCCGTTTTCGCTCTTGTTATCGTTCTGGCCGCCCTTCTCTACGTTTTCGGCGCAGCCATGTCGGGCGATAGCCTCCGGTTGACCCAGAGCATAGCGGGCGCCGAGATCTTCGATACGAGGAATGCACCCTGACACCGTTTGGAAAAACTCTAAAGAAGCGGTAGGTTATTCTGCAAGTCTCTCGCCGGTATCAAAATGAATTGGCTTCGCCGCTGGAATGCCCGCACCCTCGCCTCCCAGTTCTTCGTCGCGGGTGGGCTCATATCGATCGCCACCATGTTCTTGGTGGGCATTCTCGTCACCCACCTCATAGAGGAGGCAGTCATCCACAATTCCGGTGCTGCAACGGCACTATATGTGGACAGCGTCGTCGCGCCGCTGCTTCCCGACATGCAAAAGGAATCGCTGCTGGACGAAGGCAGTGCCCAGGCTCTCGACGAGACGCTCGGCCAGGGTGCGCTCGGCAGGCGTCTTGTTTCGTTCAAGCTGTGGCGAGGCGACGGCACCATCCTTTATTCGAACGAGAAGGAACTGGTGGGAAAGAGATTCCCGGTCAACGACAAACTCCGCAGCGCATTCGCAGGGTCTCTGGTTGCGCGCTACGAGATCGCCAGCGATCCGGAAAGCAGCGAGGAGCGCGCACTCGGCAAGCCGCTCATGGAAATCTACAATCCTGTCCTCCAGCCTTGGTCCGGACAGGCGGTCGCCGTCCTTGAGTTCTACGAGACGGCAGAAGGACTGAGCGACAGTCTGGCGCATGCCAGGCTCCGGAGCTGGGGCGCCGTCGCCGCTCTCACGGCAATCTTTTTCCTTATTCTCTCCGCTCTGGTATTTCGGGGCAGTCGCACGATCGAGGCGCAACGCAAGGATCTCAAGGAACGGGTCAATGAACTGTCTGCGCTGCTTTCGGAAAATCGCGGGCTTCAGCGGCGGCTGCAGCGCGCCTCCCAGCGGGCGGCGGCGCTCAACGAAACATATCTGCGCAGCATCGGCGCCGATCTGCACGACGGTCCGGCCCAGCACATCGCCTATGCCTCATTGCGGCTGGACAGCGATTTGTTGATCAACGCTTCCACAGAGCCCGAAGCACGCGAGAAAGAGCTTTCCTGGATACGCTCGAGCCTTGCCGAGGCGATGACGGAGATCCGCAATATCTGTAGCGGGCTGGTGCTGCCGCAGATCGAGAAGTCATCGATCACCGAGATCGTCATGCGGGTCGTCGAAGCGCATCAGCATAAGACAGAAACCAATGTCGAAACCGTCATCGACGAGGATGGACCTGAACTTGCTCCTGCCGTGAAGATCTGTATCTATCGCTTCGTCCAGGAAGCCTTGAACAACGCCTATCGCCACGGCGGCGGCGTTCAGCAGGCTGTCAGCGCCGTCTCGCACAAAGGCCATGTCCGTGTCGAGGTCAGCGATCGCGGCAATGGCTTCGATCCGACCGAGGTGAGGCCAGCGAGCCTCGGTCTTGTCGGACTTCGGGAACGCATCGACAGCCTCGGAGGATCCTTCGACATCAAGACAGGGGAAGGTGGGACGACCGTGACCATGACCTTCGAGCCTATGGAAGTGGGAGATTAGAGATGACATCAATCACCATCGGCGTCGTGGACGACCACCCGCTTTTTCGCGAGGGCGTCACGCGCAGCTTGTCGGAGATCAGCAGCTTTGTCGTCATTGGCGAAGGCGCCAGCAGCGATGACGCGGCGATGATCGCTTCGGACAACCGCCCCGACATTATGCTCCTCGATGTCTCGATGCCCGGCGGCGGGCTGTCTGCGATCAGCAACGTCCTGGAGCGGAGCCCGACGACGAAAGTGCTGATGTTGACGGTATCCGAGGAGGTGGACACCTTGCTTGACGCTCTGCAACGGGGCGCGATGGGTTATGTTCTGAAGGGTGTCGGCTCCCGCGGTCTCGCCGAAGCAATCCAAACCGTCCTCGGTGGAACGCGATATATCTCGCCAACCATGTCGGCAAAGGTCATGGAGAATTCACTGAATGGCGGAACGTCGGATAAAAGCAGTCTGACGCCACGGGAACGCGAGGTGATGGATCTTGTCGCTCAAGGCTTGTCAAACAAGCATATCGGCTTGCGTCTCGGCCTGCAGGAAAAGACCGTGAAACACCATATGACCCAGATTCTGAGCAAGCTCGGCGCCTCGAACAGGACGGAAGCGGCTCTGCAATGGCGCGAACTGCATTAAAACAAGATTCAGCTTTTAGCGAAAGAAACGGCTCAATCGGAGGGCATCGTTGGCCGTCGCCTGCCGGCTTACGATCGTCCGCCCTTTCGAGTCCTTCATGATGTAGCGGCCACTGCGCAGGCTTTCCGTGATGCCATTCGCGTGACGGACATTGATCGAGCCATCGGACGCTTCGGTCGCTTTCGTTCCCGATCCTCCCGACGCCCCTGTAGAAGAGGTATTTGAAGAGGAACTGGAAGAGGATCCAGAACCGCTACCGGAGTTGCCACCGCTATTGCCATTTCCCGAGCCATTGCCGCTGCCGCCACTATTCCCATTCCCTCCCCCGTTGCCATTGCCGCTGTTGCCGTTCCCTCCCCCATTGCCGTTACCGCCGCCATTGCCGTTGTTGCCGTCTTTTGCCTGTGCGCGTTCCACCGCCAGACCAGGAAGGAAACCGTCGAGATTCAAAGTGGCTGGCGATGCGGCAGCGACCAGGGCGATGGCCGCGCTGCCGCCCAATCTCAGAAAATCGCGTTTCCGGATATTCATGCAATAGCCTCGTTCGGCGGTTCTTCGCCGTTTTCCATACAATATATGCCATATGGCGCATGAGATTTCTCGCTTTTCCCAATGCAGAATGCAACCGACCTAGGTAGTAGGCACTGGCAAGACTTTGGTCCGACTGATTGATTGTGACCCTCGTCGTCCAGAAAAGTCCGAGCGATTGCGCGCGCCGGCATTGCTCGTTTCGCGCGTCGCTGTTGCTCTGTGAGGCGCGGAAGCATTTCTATGGAACTTCTCCGCTCGTCGTCGCTTTGTTTGTCGAAGTGCAACAGAGGAAACCCCGATGGCAAACCCGAACGAATCCCCCGCAGTCCAATCCATGCGAAAAGAACAGGCAGAGCAGCGGAAGCAGTCCCGAAAGGGCGAACTCGACAGCGCAATCGAGGACACTTTTCCGGCCTCCGACCCGGTGTCAGCCACCCACACCTCAATTCCTGCCGGGCGCAGCGACGTCGAGGCCGCCGAGCGCGTGAAGCGAGAGCCCGATCCCACCAAACTCGACGAGGCGTTTCCGCTCGCGGATCAAGCTCTGCGCTCGACCGGCGAATTCGCCCGTTCCTCCGAAGGATTTGATGCCGATCACGAGAAGATGCGCGCGCTTCAGAAAGAAGCCGGTCGGATAGCGGAGTCGGCTTCGGAGCTGGCTTCCGGGACAGCCCGCCTGGCAAAGGCGGAAGCAAGCAGCTTCGTCCACGACCTCGAGGATCGGATACGCCGGCAGCCGCTGACAGCAGTTGCGATCGTCGCCGGCATCGCCTTCGTCTTCGGTGCGACGCGTTGAGGCGCCAGCCATGGCCGGCAAGACATTCCGAGGAGGAAATTTAAGAGCGTTTCTAGAGCATGTCCGGCGGGGGCCCGGCTTCCGGGAGTATGATGAAAATCGCAACCTACAACGTCAATGGGATCAATGGACGGCTGGACATCCTGCTGCGCTGGCTCAAGGAGGACGCCCCTGATGTGGTGTGCCTCCAGGAACTGAAGACAGACGACGCGGGGTTTCCGCGAAGGGAGATCGAAAGGGCCGGCTACGGCGCCGTCTGGCACGGACAGCGATCCTGGAACGGGGTAGCCATCCTGGCCAAGGGCAAGACACCGATCCTGACGCGGCGCGGACTTCCCGGCGATCCCGATGATAGCCACAGCCGCTATATCGAAGCTGTCGTCGACGGCATCGTGATCGGGTGCCTGTATCTTCCGAACGGAAATCCGTTCCCGGGCGTCAAGTTCGAGTACAAACTCCGGTGGTTCCGTCGCCTGCACGAATACGCCGCCGAACTCCTCGAGCTCGAGGTGCCTTCGATCCTGGCCGGCGACTTCAACGTCATGCCGACGGAGATCGACGTCTATAAGCCGGAACGCTGGCTGGACGATGCCCTCTTCAGACCGGAAGTGCGCAAGGCCTATGCGCAACTCGTCGGCCAGGGCTGGACCGACGCCATCAGGCATCTGCATCCGGGCGAGCGCATCTACACCTTCTGGAAATATTGGCGAAACAGCTTCGAACGTGACGCGGGGCTTCGGATCGACCACTTCCTGCTCAGTCCGGCCGTCGCGCCATGGCTTCGATCGGCGACGGTCCGGAGAAAACCGCGCGGCTGGGAACATACGAGCGACCACGCGCCCGTCATAATCGAGCTCGACGTTTCCGAAGCCGGAGCCGACCTATGAGCCTCGGCCACCGCTGGCCGACCAGCGAGGGAACCCGTCATGTCGCCGAGCGTTAGCGTGCAAAGCGCCGATGCGGAGAATCGTTTTCCTGCATCGCAATTCCCCAACCTGAGGTGACCGCTATGGACGAAAGCAAGAACTACCTCAACACCGATGAGATCCAGGCCGACGACCAAATGTCGCCGAAGCCTATCGAAGGCAAGAATCCGCCAAGGCGAATGCGCAGAAGCGAGGAAGCCATTGCCGAAGGCTCTGACGACACCGAGCGAGTTCGTGTTCCGCCCGCGGTTGCGAATCCTGATTGATCAGCCGATCTGGCGTCCCCTCATTCGTCCGACCTCAGTCGTAGATGCGGCCCGTCAACCAGGATGGCCAGTCCCGCTCGAAGAAGGACTTGGCGCTTTCATCGAAACTACGGTTCGCCTGCGTTGAAAGCCTTATCTCATCACCATCGAGACGAACGACGATCTGCTCCTTGCGATGCGATTCGCGTTCTTTCCGGAAGCGATAATCCGGCAATGGACCTGAGCGCGCGAGCGGCGTGGATTCGCCCGCTATATCGCATATCGCTCGCGCCCCACGGCTGCCGCCGCCACCGCGAATGAAGAAATCAAGCGCGCTGAGCACGGCTTCCGAGGCGAGCGCCATATGCCGCCATTGCACGCCTCGGACCGCCTCCGCTGCGCGACCATAGGCGACGCCGTTGGCGCGGATGTCCACATTCAGTTTGCGCGCTTCGATCAAGGCTCGGGCCACATTCTGCTGATCGCAGAGGATGCCAGCCTTCTCGCTCATTCGCGCCTGCACCTCCGAGCGGATCGATTTGACGGTGAGTGGGCTCTCGGTGCGAAGGGCGGCAAGGAGATCGGAGATGCCTGTCTCTGCCGTACCGGTTATATCCCCTGAAGCTGTCCGCTTCGCCCTGCCGCTCGCGCTGATGTGCTCGGCCGCGCGGGTGCCGAAGACCTGCCCGGCATTGAGCGCCGCTCCCCCCGGCCTCGTCACCCCATGGGTGCCCGCGGCCTCCCCGACCGCGTAACAGCCGCCGAGATTGCTGCGGCCCCAGGTGTCGATCATGATGCCGCCGTTCATATGCTGGTTGTTGACCGCAAATTCGAGCGGCTCTTCGGCAATATCGATCTTATAGCGGCGGTAGAGCTCGATCGCGAGCGGGTTCATATGCTTCAATCGATCGATCGGCATGTCCTGGTCGGCGCCGGCCTTGCCGAGATAGTCGCGGACATCTTCGTCCAGTCTTTCCAGGCTGAACGGCAGATCGCCCGGTACGGACAGCGGATTGCGGTTGAAGTCCATGAAAACGCGCCGGCCAGCGGCAGTTTCGCTAGAGATGGCGAGATCGACCAGGCTGGAGCCGAAATCGAGCATGCGCGTCGCATGAAAGGGCCACTGATAGCCCTTGCGGAAGACGTTCGACGCCAGTTCTTGCGTGCTGCGGTAATAGTCTGCCAGGAAGTGGTGTTCGACGCCTTCGCTATCGATCGAATAGATATGCGGGATCGCCTGGACATAGGTGCCCGACAGGTTCCATGGAAATCCTTCCCTGCGCGTTCCGATGCCGAACTGGCTTTCGGTCAGGTTGACGAGTTCGACGCCGGCTTCCAGCGCCAATCCAAGAGAGCCGAAGCAGCCATTGGGATAAACGCTGTCGCGATAGAGTTCGCCCGGCCCGCCGGCGGCGAGCACGATCACGCTGCTGACGAACAGCGCGATACCCAGCGGATTCTGCTCTGTACGGTCGCTGGCGCGCATGACAAGCATGCCGACGACATGACGGTCAGCCCCCTCGCCCCCAGTGAGGATCTTGACCGCCGTGGTCTGGTTGTAAAACGGCACGCCCAGTCGGATCGCCTCCTCGGCCAGCACCTTGACCATCAGGCGCGAGGTGCGCGGGCCGCAGCTGGTGGCGCGCCCGACCTCATCATGATCGGTCTGATATCTCAGCGTTCCCCCAAGCGGATCCTGGGGCAGCGGCAGGCCCAAGAACTGGAGCGACGCCATCATCCGCGACGAGCCCACCGCCTCGACGTAGGCCGTGTCCTCGTCCATCGCGCCGCCGCTGCGGATGGATCGGGCCATCGCCTTGTAATTGTCGCCCTGATCCGCCGTATTCGCAGTGTGCAGGGTCTGCTTGTCCGATCCCGAACAGGCCGAGGTTCCACCCCACGCGCTTTGGCTGACGATAACGACGTCATCGCCGCGCCGCTTCAATTCCACCGCCGCCCGCAGACCTGCCGCGCCGGATCCGACGACGATGCAGCCGGCCCGATAGACCGGCACCTCAACGCCGGCGAGCCGGACCGTTTCCGAAGGAGCGGCCTCGGGTGGCAGCCGCGGCATGTCGACATCGGTCAGCGCGTCGAGAATTTCCTGCGGAACGTCCATGGTCATTGGCGTTCAGCCAGCGGGATGTCGACCCAGCGCCTCTGCCGGGAAGACTCCATGCATGCGTCGACGATCTGGCAGATGTGGTGACCGGTCTCGAATGTCGGCCACATCGGCCTGTTGGCAACGATCGAGCGGATCACCTCGGCCACTTCGATGATCTTGCTTTCATTATAGCCTAATCCGAAATTCGGCAGCGGGAGAAAAGCCCGGAAGGTCGAATTTTCAGGTCCCACGTCGATCTCCCGGAAGCCGCGCCGCCCCGTCCGGTCGTCGTTGGAGTAGAAGCGCAGCCGGTTTATCTCGTCATAGTTAAAGGCGATGCTGCCTTTCGTTCCGTAGATTTCATAGGTCTGCATGAACTTGCGGCCGGTCGCGACACGGCTGAAATCGACGATTCCGCCGGCGCCGTTTTCGAACCGGCAGAGCAGGTTCGTTGCATCGGGGTTGGTGATATCAGCCCAGGACTCGTTGCCTGTCAGTTTCACCTGCTCACCATAGGCAAGACCCTCGACGACAGGCCTGCGCGGCGTCACGATCAGATTGTCGGCGATCAAGGAACTGACGCGGCCAACCAGGAAATCCATGAAACTGAAAATGTGCGAGCCGGTATCACCGACGATCCCGGTCGGCGCAAGCTTTCCATCGGCGCGCCACATGAACGGCGCATAGGGATCACCATACATGTCGACGTGCTGGCAGCCGCGGAACAGCTTGATCTCGCCGATTTCGCCGGATTGAATGATGTCTTTCGCAAGATCATGGACCGGGTTTCGGGGGAAGGCGTGCCCGACGCGGGTAATGACGCCCTTTTCCCTGGCGATGTCGGCCAGCTCCCGCGCTTCAGCGGCGGTGTTTGCCAATGGCTTCTCGCAGTAGACATGTTTGCCGGCCAGCAAAGCCGCCTTGGCCACCTCGTAGTGAAGATGGTCAGGCAGGCAGATATCGATCAGATCGACATCGGGATCCGCGACCGCCAGTTTCCAATCCCCAAGAATTTTTGCGCCCGGCGCTCGGTGGTCAATATCCTCGGCTGCCGTCGAGGGGCCTTCGACGAGAGCGACGACCCGCGCCGTTCCGTCCGACACTCCGAAGAAATGCGGAAAGGTCTGGTAGGCCATCGTGTGGACCTTCCCCATCCAGCCCGAGGCGCCAAGCACGGCCACTTTGACTTCAGACATTGTCGTCTCTCCTCTCGACGCGGCTCACCGGATTTCGGCGCGAGCCCGAGGCCGCGCATCGTTGCGTTCGTAGGCGAAAATGGTGGGGGCAAGTGCCGGCAAGCCCCGAATGAGGTCCGACCCTTTTTCACCGACCATGATCGTCGGGGCGTTGGTGTTGCACGACGGCACGCGCGGCATGACGGATGAATCGCATACCCTCAGGCCTTCGAGGCCATGGACCTTGAGATCGAGCCCGACAACCGCGTCAGGCCCCGTCCCCATCTTGCAGGTACCGACCGGATGATGATCGGTCTTTGCGTTGGCGCAGCCATAATCGAAGAGCTCTTCGTCGGTCATGACATTCGGTCCCGGAAGCCTTTCGGCCATGACATAGGGCTTCAGCGCCGCCTGCTGCATGATCTCGCGCGCGAGCTTGAGCCCCTCCAAAGACATCTTCCTGTCGTGAGGATCCGACCAGTAATTGGGGTCGATCAAGGGCGCGGCAGCCGGGTCGGCGGATGACAGACGGACCGTCCCGCGCGAGCGCGGATGCAGATAGGCAGAGTTGAGCGTCACACCTGCATTCTTGAGCCGCTCGACGCCCGCTTCGATGCCCGATCCCAAACCGAGGTGGAACTGGATATCAGGGGAACGCGCTTGCGGATCGGCGTACCAGAAACCGCCGGTCTCGAAGAGCGACGAGGCGACCGGACCGGTGCGGAACAGGACATACTGAAGCCCTGCCCAAAGCGTGCGGTGGATCTTTGCGACGCCGTCATAGGTGTGATCGCCGGTGCATTCGGATATGACGAAAAGATCCAGGTGATCCTGGAGGTTGCCGCCGACACCCGGCAGATCGTGAAGCACCTTGACGCCAACCGAGCGCAGATGGTCGGCCGGTCCGATGCCGGACTGCAGAAGCAGCTTCGGCGATCCGATAGCGCCGGAAGAAATCAGCACTTCGCGTTCGGCGCGGATGATCTCCTGGCCGCGCGCGGTCACGATCTCGACGCCTGTCGCACGGCCTCCCTCGACGATGATGCGCGCGACGCGAGCGCCGGTCCGGACCGTCAGGTTCTTGCGGTCCTTGATCGGCGAGAGATAGGCGAGCGAAGCCGACGACCGGCGGCGATTGCGCTGCGTCAGTTGGTAAAATCCCACGCCCGCCTGCTGGCGGCCGTTGAAATCGTGGTTGTAGGGAATGCCGAGTTCCTGCCCCGCACGGATATAGGCGTCGCAGATCGGCAGCGGCGCAGCCGGCATCGAGACCCCCAGCGGACCGCCATAGGCGTGGTAGTCGTCGGCGAAGCGCTGGTTGTCCTCCGCGCGTTTGAAATAGGGAAGGATCGAGCGGTAATCCCAGCCCTCGCAGCCGTCCTCCCGCGCCCAGAGGTCATAATCCGCAGCGTTGCCGCGGGTATAGAGCTGTGCGTTGATCGACGAGCCGCCACCGATGACTTTCGCCTGCGTATAACGCAGCACCCTGCCTTTCATGTGCTTCTGGGGAACGGTTTCCCATCCCCAGCTGGCGACGCCTTTGGTCATCTTGGCGAAGCCGGCCGGCATGTGAAACAGCGGATTCCAGTCGCCTCCACCCGCTTCGAGCAGGAGGACACTGACATCAGGATCTTCGCTCAGCCGGCTTGCCAGCACGCATCCTGCCGGACCGGCGCCGGTGATGATGTAATCGAATCCCATTTTACTGTCCTGTTGCATCCGGCCTGGCGACCGCCAGCGCCTCTGTCATGCCCGCAAAGTCCTTCGCCGCAATGTGATCCGCCACTCTCAGCGCCTGGGCGGCGACGGTGAGCGCAGGATTGACCGCCGCCGAGGTGGGGAGGAAACCGGCGTCGACGACGAAGAGGTTCTGGTGATCGTAGGAACGGCAGTACGGATCCAACGGCGCTGTCGCGGGATCGTTGCCGATGCGTATCGTTCCGCATTGATGGGAGGGCGTGCGTTTGTCGAAGGGCCGCGACAGCACGACCGGAAATCCGATCGATTTCAGGATGACCTTCAGCTTGGCGACAAGGGCAAGATGGGCGTCCCAGTTGCTTCGCTGCCATTGAAGAATGATCCGGTCTCCATCGACCATGACCCGGCTTTCGGGATTGGGCACGTCCTCGCTCATGGCATAGAAGTCGATGGCATGAGTTGTGATGAAGCGCAGAAACCATTCCGGAGCCTGCGGCAGAGAGCCCTTGAGGACTTTCTCGGAAATGCGGCCCAGGAGCTGCACATTGCCGAGCGGTGGTCCTCCCTCACCGTCCGAGAGATAGAAGTCGTTAAAGGCAAACGTCTTCTGGTAGACAGCCGTGTTCCTGAATTTTGGCGAGACGCCGATAACGGCCGACGCATTGTGGTTCATGAAGTTGCGGCCCACCTGATCGGAAGAATTCGCCAGGCCGCTTGCGAAGCGGTCGTTTTTCGAGCGCAGCAAAAGCACGGAGGACTGGACCGCCCCGGCGGCGAGGATGACGATCTTCGCCGAAACGGTCAGCGTCTCACCGTTCTTGACATAGGTCACCCGGTCGATCCGGTTCCCCGCGCCCATGTCGAGCCTCGTCACGCGCGCATTGGTTTCGAGCCGGACGTTCTCGTGCTTCAGCGCCACGGCAAGGGCTGCAGTCTCGGCGTCCATCTTGCCGTCCCGTGAATTGGGATGCGCATCCCAAGGCGTGCGTGCCTTGGAGAGCCAGGCATCGAGATCCAGGCCGAGCGGCAGGGAAAACGGATGCAGGCCTTTCTTCTTGAGACGCGCCCTGACATCAGCGATCGGCGCCTCGTCAGGGACCGGCGGATAGTCGTAGGCAGCCGAATGATACGGTTCCGTGGGATCCTCGCCCAGACTGCCGCGAACCTGATACATCAGTTCCGCCCGGCAATACCACGGCTCCAGGGTTTCATAGGGAAACGGCCAGGCCGGCGACACACCTTCCCGGTGCTCGATGACGTCGAAATCCTGCTCGCGATAGCGCGACAAGACCGCGCCGTAAAACTTCGAATTCCCGCCGACATTGTAGTAGTTGCCGGGGTTGAATCCCTTGCCGTTCGCCTCGTACCAGGTTTCCTTCGGCCGAAAATGCCCGCGCTGGAAGATGGCGCGCTGGTCGCGATTGACCGGAAGATCGGCGATGTGATCGCCGGCCTCGAGGATCAATATCCGGGCGCCGGTCACCGCCAGGCCGGCGGCGACCGTGGAGCCGCCGACGCCTGAACCGATGATGACGATATCTGGTGAACCGCTCATATCAGCACCTGGCCATCACCCGATCCTCGCCTGGCTTTGTGGATCGAAGAAGACGGCCTTATCGAGATTGAAGGCCAGTCGGGTTGTCTGGCCTGGCGCGATACCGGCATCGGCGCGCAGCCGGGCGACGACGGATTTGCCGCCGAGCTTGGTGACGGCGAAGGTGTCGGAGCCGGCCGGTTCGACGACTTCGATCAGGCAGTCGCCCTCGCTCAGCATGCGCGCCTTGCGGTCGGCGCCATCCGGATCGGTCAAGGCCTCGGGGCGGATGCCGAAGATCACCTGTCTGCCGGTATAGGTGGTCAGGCCATTGTTGCCAGCCATGACGGGGAGCTTGAGCGGGGCGGCATTCGGCCGCTCCAGCGAGACTTCGAGCCCGCCGGCGCCGTTTTCGACGGTGGCGGTCAAGAGGTTCATCGCCGGCGATCCCATGAAGTCGGCGACGAAGATATTGGAGGGGCTGTTATAGATCTCGGCCGGCGTGCCGAACTGCTGCAGCACGCCGTCCTTCAGCACGGCGATCTTGGTCGCCAGCGTCATCGCCTCGATCTGATCATGGGTGACATAGACGAAGGTGGTGCCCATGCGCTGATGCAGCCGCTTGATCTCGGTGCGCATGTCGACCCGCAGCTTGGCATCGAGATTGGAGAGCGGTTCATCGAACAGGAAGACCTGCGGATTGCGCACCAAGGCTCTCCCCATGGCGACGCGCTGGCGCTGGCCGCCCGACAGCTGGCTCGGCTTGCGGTCGAGCAGATGGCCGATCTGCAGCATGTCGGAGACCTGCTTGATCGCCTTGGCACGTTCGTCCTTCGGCACGCCGCGGATCTCCATGCCGAAGGCGATGTTGCCCGCCACCGTCATGTTCGGATAGAGCGCATAGGACTGGAACACCATGGCGATGTCGCGCTTGGAGGGATGCAGGCCGCTGATGTCGCGCCCGTCGATCCTGATATCGCCCGAGGTGATCGTCTCCAGCCCGGCAATGGTGTTGAGCAGGGTGGACTTGCCGCAGCCGGACGGGCCGACCAGCACGAGAAAGCCGCCCTTGTCGAGTTCGAGGTCGATGCCCTTGAGAATGTCGACGGCGCCGAAGCGCTTTTTAAGACCGGAGATTTCGAGGAAGGCCATGGATTACCCTTTGACAGCGCCCGCCATCAGACCGCGCACGAAGTAGCGGCCGGCGAGGATATAGACGATGAGCGTCGGCACGGCGGCGATCATCGCCGCCGCCATGTTGACATTGTATTCGACCACCCCGGTCGAGGTGTTGACGACATTGTTGAGCGCCACCGTCATCGGCATGGAATCGCCGGTGCCGGCATAGGCCGAGGCAAACAGGAAGTCGTTCCAGATATTGGTGAACTGGTAGATGACGGTGACGACGATGATCGGCAGCGAGTTCGGCAGCATGATGCGCCGGAAGATCTGGAAGAAGCTGGCGCCATCGACCTGGGCGGCCCGCACCAGCTCGGTCGGAAAGGCCTCGTAGAAATTGCGGAAGAACAGCGTCGTGAAGCCCAGGCCATAGACGACATGGACGAAGACCAGATTGACGGTCGGATTGCCGAAGCCGAAGGCAAAGCCGGTGGCGTTCTGCAGCGTCATGCCGAAGCGGCCGAGCGAACCGAGGATCGTCGCCATCGGCAACAGCACCGACTGGAACGGAATGAAGCAGGCAAACAGCATCAGCCCGAACACCAGCGTGTGGCCGGGAAAGCGCCATTTGGTCAGGATATAACCGTTCAGCGCCCCCATGATGGTGGAGATGGCGACGGCCGGCACCACCATCTTGATCGAGTTCCAGAAGTAGCCCTTGATGCCGGCGCAGGTGAGCCCGACGCAGGTCTCGCCCCAGGCCTTGATCCAGGGATCGAAGGTCGGGGCTTGCGGCAGCGCCAGCATGTTGCCGTTCTGGATCTCGTCCATGGTCTTGAACGAGGTGGTCAGCATGACGAAGAGCGGCATCAGATAGAGGATGGCGAAGATCACGAGCAGGCCGTAGATGACGGTGCGGCCGATCCAGCGGCTGTTGCTGCTGTTGTCGCTCCTGTTGTCGCCGGCCTGCGAGAACGTTGCTGCCGAGGTTACCGGTGAAGAGGTCAGGCTGCTCATCGCGCCTTCTCCTTCAGTTCGGAATAGAGATAGGGCACGATGATTGCCGAGATGGTCATCAGCATGATGATGGCGCTGGCCGAGCCGACGGCCATCTCGTTGCGCTTGAAGGTGTATTCATACATGAAGTTGGACGGCAGCCAGGCCGAGCCGCCCGGCCCGCCCGAGGTCAGCGCCACCACCAAGTCATAAGACTTGATCGCCATATGGGCGAGCACGATGAAGGCCGACAGAAAGATCGGCCGCAGCAATGGAATGACGATGCGGCGGTAGAGCTGGAAGGGCGAGGCGCCGTCGATCTGGGCCGCCTTCATGATCTCGCCGTCGATGCCGCGCAGGCCCGCCAGGAACATCGCCATGACGAAGCCCGACGCCTGCCACACACCGGCGATGACGACGGTGTAGATGACGAAGTCCTTGTTCTTGATCCAGTCGAAGTGGAAGCTCGTCCAGCCGAAGTGGTGCAGCGTCTGTTCCAGGCCGAGGCCGGGGTCGAGGAACCATTTCCAGGCAACGCCGGTGACGATGAAGGAGAGCGCCATCGGATAGAGGAAGATCGGCCGGAGCAGCCCCTCGCCGCGGATCTTCTGGTCGAGCAGGATGGCGAGGAAGAGACCGAGCGCCAGGCAGATGCCGACATAGAGGAAGCCGAAGATCGCCATGTTGGTGATCGAGGTATACCAGGAGGACGGCGGATCGCTCTCGAAGGTCCAGCGCCACAGCCGCTGATAGGCGCGTGCGCCGGTCAGCGCATAGGAGGGAAAGGTCTTGGAATTGGTGAAGGACAGATAGGCCGTCCAGATGATGAAGCCGTAGACGAAGATGATGGTGATGACGAAGCTCGGCGCCAGCACGATCTTCGGCAGCGCATCCTGCAGCCGGCCGCGCAACGAGATACCCGTCGATTGCCGCGGCGTCAGAACCGGATCGGTAGTCGCAACTGTGCTCATGGAATGTCATCTCCTCCCCGCATGATGGCTCCTCGATATCGTCCGGGCATGATCATCCTGCGTGATCGGCGCGGAGCCTGAAGCTTCCCCGCGGGTCACGCGGGGAAGCATTGTCATCACAAGTGATCTCAGCGGGCGTCGTCGATCGCCTGGACCAGCTGGGTCACGGCCTCGTCGGAGGTCTTGATCTGGCCGTGGACGAACTTCGAGACGACGTCCTTGTAGGCATTGGCAATCGCCGGCGGTGCGCCATAGCCTTGCGCCAGCGAGCCGAACAGCGTGCCGCCTTCATTGGCAGCCTTCAGGTCGGCGATACCCTTCTTGCCGCAGGCGTCGAAGTCGGTATCGGGAACGTCGGTACGAGCCGGCACCGAACCCTTGACGACGTTGAAGGCCGACTGGAAGCTCTTCGACAGCGTTGCGGTTGCCAGCGCCACCTGCGCCGCCTTGCGGTCGTCGGGGACGTTGAACATGCCGAACATGTCGGAGTTGTAGATCACGCTGCCGTCGGTGCCGGGGAAGCGGTAGCACAGGAAGTCGGTATCCGGCGTCTTCTTGGCGGCGACGAATTCGCCCTTGGCCCAGTCGCCCATCACCTGCACCAGCGCGTCACCCTTGATGACCATGGCGGTGGCGAGGTTCCAGTCGCGGCCGGAGAAGTTCGGATCGACATATTTGACGATCGTCGCCAGATTGTCGAAGGACTTCTTCATCGTGTCGGACTTCAGCGACTCTTCATCGAGGTCGTTGAAGGCCTTCTTGTAGAACTCCGGACCGCCGGTCGACAGCACGATGGAATCGAACATCGTCGCTTCCTGCCAGTTCTGGCCGCCAAGGGCGAGCGGGATGACGCCGGCGGCCTTGGCCTTGTCAAGCAGGGCGATCAGATCGTCAAAGGTCTTCGGCTGGGTGCCGCCGATCTTGTCCATCACCGCCTTGTTGATCCACAGCCAGTTGACCGAGTGGACGTTAACGGGGGCTGCGACCCACTTGCCGTCATAGACCGAGAACTTCTGCAGCGCCGCCGGCACCGACTTGTCCCAGCCTTCCTTCTTCGCCGTCTCCGTCAGGTCGCCCATGACGCCGGCCTGGGCATAATCGAGCACGGTATACCCCAGCATCTGCGAGGCTGTCGGATAGGTGCCGGCCGCCACCATCGCCTTCAGCGCCGTCATCGCCGCGTCACCGCCACCGCCGGCCACCGGAACATCCTTCCAGGCAAAACCTTCCTTCGACAGGTCCTGCTTCAGAACGTTCAGCGCCGCTGCCTCGCCGCCAGACGTCCACCAGTGCAGCATCTGCACTTCCTTCACGTCGGCTGCGCGTACGGACACGCTACCGCTGGCCAGAGCCAATGCGATCATTGCGGTCGTGGTCAAAAACCTGTTCATCGAAGAACCTCCCAGTTCCAGTTTGGAAGATGCGGGACCCATTCCCGCACCAATCACCCGCCCTCCTCGAGCGTAGTTCGGCCGCCGGCTAAGCCGGCTTTTCCGTCTGCGGCATCCACCAATTGGTGCGTTTGCCGATATGCATGTTCAGCGTCTTGGTCTCCGTGTAGTCTTCGACCGCATCACGGCCGAGCTCGCGGCCGAGGCCGCTTTGCTTGTAACCGCCAAAGGGAAGCTCCGAGGCGCCGTCCATGAAGGTGTTCATCCAGATCGTGCCCGCCCGCACCGACCGCCCGATCGTCAGGCAGGTGTCGAAATCGCGGCTCCAGACACCGGCCGACAGGCCGTAGTCGATGGAATTGGCGATCCTGATGGCTTCGGCTGATGTCTCGAATGTCAGGACCGACAGGACCGGCCCGAAGACTTCCTCACGCGCCACGGCCATATCAGGGGTGACCTCTTCGAGGATCGTCGGCGACATGAACTGCCCCATGCCGAGATCGAGCGTCTCGCCGCCATAAGCGACGCGGGCGCCGCTGCTTCTGGCGCCGGCGACATATCCCGATATCTTCTCCAGATGCTGCGGCGTGATGATGGCGCCGACCTGCGTCGAAGGGTCGAGGGGATCGCCGACCTTCACCGCCTTCGACAATTCGGCAATCCGCCTGACGACATCGGCAGCGATTGATTTATGAAGGACCAGCCGTGAGCCGGCATTGCAGCACTCGCCGGCATTGAAATATGCGCCGAAGACCGCGGCATCGATGAATGCATCAAGATCGGCATCCGGGAATACGATCTGCGGGTTCTTCCCACCCAGCTCCAGCGAAACCTTCTTCAGCGTCTGGGCGGCATTCGCCATGGTCAGCTTGCCGACGCCGGTCGAGCCGGTGAAGGACACCATATCGACGTCAGGATGCGACGTCATGACCGCGCCGACCTCAGGTCCCCGGCCGGTGACAATATTGACGACACCATCGGGAATGCCGGCCTGCTGCAGGATTTCTCCCAGCACGAGCGTCGATCCCGAGGTCAGTTCCGAGGGCTTGACGACGGTGGTGCAGCCGGCGGCCAAGGCAAACGGCAGCTTCTGGCCGACGATCAGGAACGGGAAGTTCCAGGGCGTGATGATCGACACCACGCCGATCGCTTCGCGCAGCACGACCCCCAATGTGCCATCGCCGAGCGTGTTGTAGCTTTCGCCGTGGAGGTCACGTGCGAGCGCTGCCGCGTAGCGCCATATGTCAACGGATCCGGCAATTTCTCCCCGCACCTGCGTGATCGGCTTTCCCGCCTCGATCGCATCGAGAAATGCCAGCTCCTCCGCACGCGTCGCAATCAGATCGGCGGCCTTGAGCAGGATGGCGGAACGTTCGGAAGCGGTCATCCGCGGCCACGGCCCAAGGTCGAAGGCCCTGCGTGCCGCGGCGATCGCCCGCTCGGCGTCCGTGCTGCTGCCCGTCGGGAAGCGGCTGACCACGACACCATGGCTTGGCGCGACACGCTCGATCGGACCGGAGGAGCCTGCCTCCCATTTGCCGTCGATGAGCATCTTGAAATCACGCGCTCTGTGGTTGCTCAGTGCCGTGGGGTTGACGAGGACCGTCATTACCATTCTCCCTTGAACGTTGCCGGGCGCTTCTCGCTGAATGATGCGACGCCCTCCTTCAGATCGCCGGTCTTCGCAGCGAGGATCGAGCCCAGGGCTTCGACCGCGGTTCCGTTGTCTTCGCCGTTCGCCGATGCGATCATCAACTTCGCGATCTCGGTCGCAGCCGGCCCCCTTGCAGCAATCCGCTGCGCATATTCCTTGGCAGCGGCCAGCGCGTTTCCTGTGGGAACAACCGCGTCCACGATCCCGAGAAGGCGTGCCTCCTCGGCGGTGAATATCTCGCCACCCAGGGCCATACGCCGGACGGCCTGCGCCCCGAACCGGCGCACAAGACGCTGAGTCCCGGACCAGCCCGGCACCATGCCAAGGCCGGTCTCCGGCAGGCCGATCTTGATGTGCTGCTCGGCGAGGCGAATGTCCGCGACGCCCGCAAGCTCAAGCCCTCCTCCGAGAGCGTGGCCGTTCAGAGCCGCGACCAACGGCACCCTGAGTGTCGCCAGTCTTTCGAAAATACGGTGGCCGTGGCGAACCCAGAGATGACCGAACTCCTGAGGCAACATTCCGCCCCAGGCCTTGATATCGCCACCGGCGGAAAAGCCCTTTCCTTCGCCCGTGAGAATGGCAGCGCGCACATTGGCGTTCGCCTCCACCTCGTCAGCCGCATCCGCCAGCGCTTTCAGCATGTCCAGGTCGAGCGCGTTCAGCTTCTCCGGACGAGAAATCGTCAGCGTCGCAACATGTCCATCGACGTCAATTCTGACGGATCCGCTAGCCATGGAAGCTGCCCTCCATCGTGCGTGCCTTTTTTTCTGGAAGCGACAGGCCGATCGCTGCCTCCGCGAAGAGCGCCGCGTCCATGACCTTCAGATCAGGCGCGACGATCAATGGAAACTCCGATTGATCGAGGATGTGGGACTGGAGATCGACGCCAGGGGCAATCTCGGTGAGGACGATGCCATCGCGCGTCAGCTTCATCACGCACCGCTCGGTGACATAGGTGATATCCTGCCCTTGCTCGATCGCGCGCCTACCGCTGAAGGTGACATGTTCGACCTCGTTGACGAGTTTCTTCAACTTGCCTTCCTTCTCGATTAGTAGCGCGCCATCGGCGATCGAAAGCTTCGCTCCGGCGTTGAACATGCCGGAGAAGACGATCTTCTTCGCCCGCGCGGTGATGTCGACGAAGCCTCCGGCGCCAGCCGTCACATGCGGCCGGAAGGAGAGCTTGGAGACATTGACCGAACCGTCTTTGCCGATCTCAAGGAAGGACAGCAGCGAGGCATCGAAGCCTGCGCCCTGGAAATAGGTGAACTGATAGGGAGACGGCATGTAGGCGTCGGCGTTGGAGGCGCAGCCAAAGGCGAAGTCGAGCAGCGGCACGCCGCCGACGGCACCCTGCTCGATCACCCAGGTGACTGCGCCGTGGAGCCCCTCCTCCAGCAGAATGCGCGGCACGTTGGCCGAGATGCCGAAGCCGAGATTGACGCAGCTTCCCGTCTGAAGTTCCTGCGCGACACGGCGCGCGATGACTTTCTGAACATTGAACTCCGGGACGCTGAAACTATCGAGCGGGCGGAAGATCTCCCCCGAAATCGCCGGATCGTACTGCGTCTGCGTCGTCTGCTTCTGCTCCGGATCGACGACCACATAATCGACCAGCATTCCGGGCACACGGACGTCATGCGGCTTCAGCGAGCCTTCCTTGGTGATCCGCTTGACCTGGGCGATGACGATGCCGCCATTGTTGCGGGCGGCCAGGGCCTGATCAAGTCCGCCGAGATAGGCGCCTTCATGTTCGTAGGTGAGGTTGCCGCGCTCGTCGGCCGTGGTGGCGCGGATTATGGCGACCTTGGGGACGATCGCGGGAAAAAACAGCCAGTCGTCGCCTTCGAAGCTGACACGCTTGACCACCGGATGTTCCGACGCCAGGCCGTTCATCGCGCAACCCTGCCGCTCTGGATCGACGAATGTATCGATGCCGATCTTGGTCAGGACGCCTGGTCGCTTGGCGGCGGCTTCACGATGAATGTCGAAAAGAATGCCGGAGGGAATGTTGTAGGCCGGGATCTCGTTGCTGGTGATCATCTGCCAGATCAGTGGCGGCTCTGATGACGACGGACCGGAGGGATAGGAGCCGCCGATGATGCGTTTGAGCAGTCCCTTCTTGGCGATATAGTCGACGCCCTTGATGCCGCTCATGTCGCCGGCAGCGATCGGGTGAAGGGTGGTAATGTCCTTGGGATGACCGGTCGCATCGAAACGTTCGCCGATCGCCTTCAGCATCAGGTTCGGGCAGCCGAGACCGCTCGAAGACGACACCGTGACAACAGCGCCATCCGGGATCAGCGCGGCCGCTTCGGCCGGGGTGAGGTGCTTCTTCATTGGCATTAGACAGAGTCCTGTTTGATCTTGACGCTCATGCCGGCTCCACAGCTCTCGCGAACGACCAGCCGGACGGCTGTTGTCACCGTCTCCGCCTCGGCCTTACCCGCACTGATTTGCTTGAGAAGCATCTGCGCGCCGCGGCGCCCAATGCCTTGCGGATCGACCGAGACCGTTGTCAGCGCCGGAACCGCCGCCTGAGCCTCGATGACGTCATCGAAACCCACGACCGCGAAGTCGGAGCCGGGCTCCAGACGGCGCGCGCGCAACCCGTCGCAAACACCGAAGGCGACGGCATCGTTGAAGCAGACGGCCGCCGTCGGTCTGTCGGTAAGAACGAGCGCTTTTCCGATCGCCTCGACCCCGCCGGCGCGCGACGGCGCCGACGAGACGACAAGTTCTTGGTGGTAGTCGAGCCCGGCTGCTTCCATGCCGCTTCGGTAACCGGCAAGGCGGTCGTCGAAAACGGCGGTGTCGGGAAAACCGCCGAGGAAAGCGATGCGCTTGTGGCCGAGCCCCGCCAGGTGCTTGACCGCCGACATCATGCCGGCCCGGTTGTCGGAGACGATCGACGAGACTTTGGCGCCGGGCAGGTTTCGCACGACGACCACCACCGGTATGCCTGCCGCGACGAGCGGCTTGAAGTCTGCAGCATCGGTGGCGCGCGCCGGCGACACGATGAGCCCGGAAATGCCATGTTCCCGCATCGATGCGACGACCTCGCGCTGCCTGTCGATGCTCTCACTGGTGTTCGACAGGAACTGCACGAATCCGGCCGACTGAACGACCATGTCGACGCCGACTGCCAGCTCCGCAAAGAAGCTGTTCGTCAGATCGTTCACGACGACCCCGATGATCCGCGATTTGGCGCCGGCTTGGCGAAGATTGGCTGCGCCGCGATTGTAGACATAGCCCAGCTCGCGCATCACCGCATTGACCTTGGACCGCGTCCCCTCATTGACCAGGGAAGAGCCCTGAAGCACGAGCGAAACCGTCGATTTGGAGACGCCAGCCGCCTTTGCGATATCGATGACGGTCACCCGCGCCTTCGTCACCTCTTCCTCCGAACACCAAACGTTGATTGATCGTTAAATATTTGGAACGTTCCAATTCTGTCAAGAGAAATCTTAATCTGATGCCATTTATTGGCTATTTTCGGCGTAATGATTTTCTAATTGTCGCAGAACCCTTCATTTTAGAATTGGAACGTTCTAAAAGGACGACCCGTTACGCGCCATCGTTCGATTTTTTCGACCGATCTAAACACGAGCAATGCGCCGCAATCGGCAGACCTTCTGGGACAAGCCGGAAGGGCTTCTATCTGTGTTAAAAACTTTGCGACAAACTCAGTGGAGAGCATGGAGACATGAAACTGCGCGCCGAGTTGACCGGCCTGCCGCAACGCGAACAAGCACGGCGCTTGGCAACCGTTGCCGCGGCTTTGGTCGCACACATCGAGCGCATCGAACCCGACGCGTCCGAAGCCAGGGCCGCCCTGGCGGCAATCCGTATTGGGAGTGGCGATGGACGCCTGACCGGCCGATATTTCTCCGACCTCATTTACAGCGACGATGAGCGCGGGACACTCCGTCGGCTCTCCGAGGCCGTGGGAAAGCCCAGCGAAGACGGCTGGAACGCGCTGACGACGGCGGCCATGTACGTCGCCTGGCTTGTTTACCAGGAGACCGGCGATCCCATGCCGAATGATGTCAACGAGGTCGGAGAGGACAGCCTTGATCTGCTGGAGGAGCAACTAGCCAAACTCGGCTGAAGTCCCCTCGCCGCTCGCTGTTGCTCGTAACTATTCCATGGCTCGCATAACCGTCCGCATTTGTCTAGCGGACCTTCATCGGCTTCGTCTCGGGCGGGATGAGAGGCTTGTAGGAAGCGCCTCCGAGTTCCCTGACGTGTTCCTGCTTCGCCTGGACGATCAACTCGCTGTTCTGGAGACATCTGGCGGCGGCGGCGGCCATGACCTTGCCGGCCTGAAGCATTCCCTTATGCGCGTAGGAGGCCTTGCCTTGCGCAACCATCTGCCAGCTATGCGGAGGCGTTCCGTAGGCTGATGTCGCCATGTAGACCTGTCCGGTGGGAACGATCCAGCTGACGTCGCCGACATCGGTCGAACCGTGCAGGAACGTCGGCTTTTCCTGAAACTCGTTGATATGCGCGGAGAGGATCGTTCCGCGCTTCTCGATGCGCGCTTGAACGTCCTTGGGAAAAGTCTTCTGGATCTCCGCCGCGAACGCCTTCTCGCTGTTGGAGAAGGACGCTCCGCCGATCTTGCCGAGTTCCTGGTGAATGACGCCTGCCAGCGTGGCGTTCGGGATCAGGTCGGCAGAGGCTGCATCGAAGGTGATCTCGACCTCCGTTCCGGTCATCAGCGCCGCTCCGCGCGCCACGTCCTTGACCCGTTCGGTAATGTCGCGCACCTGATCCATCAGCGGCGCGCGGACCTTGTAGAGCACTTCGGCTTGCGACTGCACGACATTAGGCGCCTTTCCGCCGGTATCGGTTATCGCATAGTGAATCCTGCCGTCCTGAACGATGTGCTCGCGCAGGAAGTTCGCCCCGACATTCATCAGCTCGACGGCATCGAGCGCGCTTCGTCCGAGATGAGGTTCGAAGCCGGCATGCGCGCTGACGCCACGGAAGGTGAAATAGACCTGGTTCGTCGCCAGCATTCTTGCATGATAGGCGAGGTTTTCATCCCACGGGTGCCAGGTGAAGGCAACGTCGACGCCATCGAACAGTCCCTCACGGGCCATGAAGGCCTTGCCGCCACCGCCCTCTTCGGCAGGGCAGCCGTAGAAGCGGACCGTACCGGCAAGCCCGAGTTCTTCCTTGCAGGCCTTGAGCGCCAAGGCGGCGGCCAGCGAACCGACACCCAGCAGATTATGCCCGCATCCATGGCCGTTGCCGCCGGGGATGATGGGCTTATATCCGACGACCTCGCCCTCCTGGCTGAGATTGGGAAGCGCATCGAACTCGCCCAGGATCGCCACGACCGGCTGTCCCTCGCCGTAGCTTGCGACGAAAGCCGTCTCGATGCCGCCGGCCCGGCGCTCGACGGCAAACCCCTCCGCTTCGAGAAGGTCGGCGAGCAATGCGGCCGACTTGTACTCTTCATAGCGGATTTCGGCGAAAGACCAGATTTCATTGGCTGCCGACTGCAGCCCTTCCGCCTTGTCGGTGAGCACGCGCTCGATGATGTCGATATATGTCATTTCACCAGTCCTGGAATTGCTTGATCGGCGACCAGTTCGTCCTTGCTTCCGGTCGGAAGCGTCGCCGCCACGGCGAAGGTCACGACAGCGCAGCCGATGATCGCCAGGAAGGCTGTCTGATAATTCTGGTCTGTGGCGTGCAGGATGGCCCCGATCGCTGTCGGCGAGACGAAGGATCCGATCTGGGCCAGGGAGTTGATCAGGCCCGTCGCTGTCCCCACCGAGTGGCTGGGGTAATGTTTCATGATCGTCACGAACACGCTGATCGAGATCGCGTTCAGGAAGACGTTTGAAACCGTGAGATAGAAGAAGGCCAGCGGGATGGAGGAAGCGTTGGCCATCAGATAGATGAACGCCGCCGACACCAGGGCGCCGATGCAGATGAGATACTTTTCCTTCTTGTGGAAATAGCGGTCGAGCAGCCAGCCGCAGAACAGGAAGGACAGGAAGCCGAGCGTCGGCGGGATTGCCGAATAGGCGCCCATCGACATCATGCTCATGCCCTTGACCTTCACCCAATAGGACGGGAGCCAGGACTGGAGACCCCAAAAGACGATGTTGGTGAAGAAGTAGCAGAGGGCGATCTTCCAGGTCAGTGCATTCTTGAGCAACGCCGTGATCCGAGCTTTTTCCGACTTTGCCGTTTTCGGGCCGGCGGAGATCGAAGCCGCGCCGGCGACTGGCTTCATGACCAGATAGAGCGCGATCGCAAGAACCAGTCCGACCAAGCCGAGGGTGACGAACATGACGCGCCAGTTGAAGTAGGCAATCAAGGCCGTGGTTACCAGCGAGCCTACGGCAAAGCCGACAGAGGCTCCCGACTGAATGACCGATTTCGGCCTGGCCATGCTCTCCTTTTTGAAGTTCTCGGTTATGGCGACCGAGCTTCCCGCCGGAAAGACAGCCTCGCCCATTCCGACCAGGACGCGCGACACGGCGAGCCCCATGGCGGAGCTGACAGCGCCGCATGCGACCGTGCCGAGCGACCAGATACCGACTGCGGAGGTCAAGACCGATCGGGTTCCCAGCCGATCGACAAGGTATCCTCCGACGAGCTGCGTCAGAGAATAGGCGAGAAAGAATGCGCTGATGATCATCCCGGACTGTTCGGAAGTCAGGTGGAACTCGTCGACGATCGGAATGATGGCGATGTTGATCGCGGTCTTGTCGAGGAAACCGACGACCCAGCAGACAAACAGCATCGCAACAATGACGTGCCTTCGCTTGATTTGACTAAGCATGGAATGCTCCCCTTTTTTGAGCGTTTATAAAACATGCTTAATATGTGAGCAGTCGCTTTTGGATGTTGAAACACACATCATGCTCGGTTTATTTATGTGAAAAGACACAAGGTTGCCAACATGACGATCATGGACGAAATCGAGGCTTCGCTTTTGCGCCTGCCGGATCGACCTCGCATCAGCTGGCGGCGGGTTACGGGCCGGCCCATGGTTTCGGAGACCGACGCGCCGGAACCTGCGATCGGATTCAGCCATCACCGCGACGGCGACGACGCCATATTGATCGCCGATATTTCCTATTTTGCCGGGGCCATCTGCGAGGTGCGAATACCCGGTGCCCACGCTGAAATCGCCCTTGCGCACCTGCAGGAGATCGTACTCAGCACAGTCATCCGCTTTCAGAACCGCGCCGTCCAGGCCATGAACGCCATCAATCGCAATGTCCTCGACTCCCTCGATCCGAACGAGATCAACGTAAACGCGCTCGAGCAGACGCTGAGCGTGATAGCCGAGAGCGACGCGGGCGTCCTGAGACTTTACGACGAGGCCTCAGGTCTCCTCATTCCGGTGTCACAAGTCGGCTTCGACGACGATTATTACAATTATCGCATCAAGCCTCAGGAATCGATCTCCGGCAGCGTCTTCTCGACCGGAACACCCGTCCTGCTGAACTCGGCCGCCGATATCAGAGATGCCCATGCGAATCTGCGTGCGCCAAACGTTCGCTTCCTATCCGAACAGCGTCTCTCTCACAGCCTCATCTGCGTTCCCATCAGGACCGACACGACGACGCTGGGAACGCTGACCGTCATGTCGTTTCGGCAGGGCTCCGCCTATGGCGCATTCAGCGTAGGCCTGCTTGCGGCCGTGGCGACGCAGCTTGCCATCGCCTACAAGAAGTCGCAGGCCTACGAGCAGGCCGTTCGGTCGAATGAAAGCATCAACCGGATGCGGCTGGAGATCGAAAGGCGCAACGCAGAGCTGGCGCGCTCGCTCTCGGCCCATGACGACATCCTGTCCATCTTCACGCACCATCGGCCGCTCGGCGAACATCTGGACGAGATCGCGACCCATTACGGCATCGATTTCCACTATGCCGATATTTTTGGAACGACGTTCGGCTCCAAGGGATGGAAGGAGCCGAAGACGACGAAGGACGTGCCGGCCGCACTCCTCGACGGTGGCCTGCGCCAGCGAGAAAGCATATTCGTGCATCCCGTCCGTGTCGCCGACGACGTCGTCGGAACCTTTCGTTCCGAGCGCGGCGACAATGCAGGCTATTGCGCGGCGATCCTCGGCGTGGTTTCCGCTTTCGTCGCGCTCGAAATTGTCCGCAGCGCCTCACACGACGATATCCTCAACAGCAGGAAACGGAAGCACTTCGAGGTTTTAGGAAAGGATGATCAGGCCACATCGGGTGGCGCCGTCCGGTTCGGCTTCCAGATCAGGAAGTACTGCCAGATCATCTTTATCAGGCATGAGCAAGGGAGCGCCCAGAACCAGAGCCTGTTCCTGCAGAGAACGCTGCAGCAGGCGTTGAAGGCGGCGACGATCCGCAACCAGCTGTCATTCTATACCGATGAAGGCGTCTTCCTGCTGTTTTGCGCTGCCACCGAGGAGGCCCTGCGGACGAATCTGGCATCCATCGGAGACCAGGCGGTAGCTGAGGGATGGTGCTGCGGGGCGAGCCTCATTCAAAGCGCACCCCATCCTTATCCGGAAGGCGCCGCACAGGCTGTCGAGGCCGCGCATCTCATGAGCATGCGGCATCGGGCGGGCATCCTCATGCACAGCGAGACCGGCATCGACAGACTGCTGCGCAAACAATCCGCGGCTGATATCCTCGAATTCGCCGATCAGATACTCGCTCCCTTCGAGAAGGAAGCAAACGGCGACGCCCTTCTCAGGACCCTGGAAACCTACATCGAGAGCGGAAAATCAGCGTCCAAGGCAGCGGCCTGCCTCGGCATACACACCAACACCCTCTATCAAAGGCTGCAGCGGGCGCAGTTGTTGATGGGCAAGGACATCGACAACAAGGATGACTATCTGTTGCTCAGCCTGGCGTTCCACCTGAAGTCGACCTACGGTTCGCCGCGGCCTGCAGGCAGACGCAAAGCAACTTCCCCCTGAACGCTGGTTCGCCTATCTGAGAAAGATAGAAGAATGCCGGAGAGCCGTATTCCCCCAGCTTTCCGTCGAGCAGTTCCCACCGACAGACATTAGCGAAACTTTATCGTTTCTGACCAATGCTACGCAGACGTGCAACGCACCAGATCTGAAGCAGGACCGGATGATGCCACACTCGTTTGAATCCATTCTGGAGAGCCTGCCTCAGGGCATTGTCCTGCTCGATCCTGCCAGTGCGGTAACGGCGTTCAATTCCCGCACGCTTGATATTCTCGGCCTTCCGGAAGGCGCCATCCGCAAGGGAATGGCTATCGACGGATTGTTGGGCGCCGACTGCCGTGCGGTGGCATCCCGGCGATCGGCGATCGGCAAACCGCATACGTCTCAGTTCGTACTTTCCGACGGACGGATGATCTCATTGACCTGCGCGCCATCGAAGGATGGAGGCTGGATCCTCAGCTATGAAGACATCTCGACGCTCATTCGCGTCGAAGACAGCCTGGCCGAACAACATCGCCGGTTCGACGCAGCCCTCAGCAACATGCCGCATGGGCTGTGCATGTTCGATTCCGTCAAGAACCTGATATTGTGCAACCCCTCCTATGCGCGGATGTACAATCTGCCGGACCTGCTGACGCAACCGGGGACGCCACTCGTGGATATCCTGGCCTATCGCAGCCGGGAGGGAAATGGCCCGGCCGATACCGCTACCTATTTTGATGTCGTTTTCGAAGCGACGGCCCGCGGTGCGGTAGCCAGCCAGAACATCGTGCTCACCGATGGGCGGGTTATCAAGATCACCCACAATCCGATGCAAAACGGTGGATACGTCGCCACCCATGAAGACGTCACCAAGACCGTGCGCCTTGCCGAAGAGCTGCGCCGGCATCACGATCAGCTCGAAGCGACGGTGAAGAGTCGTACGGCGGAAGTCGAGCGGCAAGCGCGGGAACTAGAACGCATGCTCACGCAGGAGCGGAACATCAACGAATTGCAGCGGCAGTTCGTGGCGATGGCATCGCATGAATTCAGGACCCCGCTTGCCATCATCGACGCCGCTGCCCAGCGGCTGCTGCGTAAACGAGGGGCGGTCGAACCCGAATTTCTCAGCGACAAGGTCGATCAGATCCGCGCATCGGTGAACCGGATTGTCGATCTCATGGAGAGCATCCTGTCGGCCGGACGCCTCGATACCGGCAAGATCGATATCAGCTACACCGCTTGCGCATTAAGATCATTGATAAGAACCTGCTGCGAGCGGCAGTCGACGATCGCAAAGACGCACAGCTTTGTTTTGGACATAGATGGGCTTCCCGAGTTCATCGATGGCGATCCCCGCACTTTGGCACAGGTCTTTACCAACCTGCTTTCCAATGCCGTCAAATACGCGCCTGGAACCTCCGAAATTCGCGTCACGGCATGGGCAGAGACAGGAAACGTCAAAGTTTCGGTCAGCGATGACGGTGTGGGGATCGATCCGGAAGACGTGCCCCGGCTGTTCCAGCGCTATTTTCGTGCCCGGACGTCGATCGGGATTGCCGGAACGGGTATCGGCCTCAATCTGGTGAAGCAGATCGTCGAGCTGCATAACGGCTCGATAGAGGTTCGAAGCGCAAAAGGATGCGGGTCGACATTCACCGTAACCCTTCCCATCAAGAGAAGCGGTAACGCTTCCGCGACCAATGACGCGGCCTGACGTTTCAGGATTGCTGTCCGCCATATCTACCCTATCCTTCTCGCAATAGAGGAGGATCACGCCATGGCTTTCATTCACACCCCCAATGCATCCGCCAGCGAGAAGACGACGTCGATGTATGCGTCGGCCGAGGCGAATTATGGATATCTGCCGAACATGTACCGGGCCTTCGGCCACCGGCCGGAGGTGATGGAGAGCTGGGCGGCGCTGCTTTCGAGCATTCGCAGCCATATGAGCCTCAGGCGCTATGAACTGGTGACGCTGGCGGCAGCCAAGGAGCTGAAATCCTCCTATTGCATGCTGGCGCACGGCTCGGTGCTGCTGCGCGAGGGTTTCACCAGCGACGGGCTCACGGCAGTTGTCAACGAGACGGAGAAGGCGCCGATCGATGCCGGCGAACGCGCGATCATGGCCTTTGCCGCCAAAGTGGCGCGCGATGCGACGTCGGTCACCCAGCAGGATATAGACGGGCTGAAAAAACACGGACTGAGCGATGCCGATGTCTTCGACGTCACGGCTGCGGCCGCGGCCCGGTGTTTCTTCTCGAAAATGCTGGATGCGCTGGGCGCTGCACCCGACCACGCCTATATCGAGCGGCTGGAGCCGAATGTGCGAAAGACACTCAGCGTCGGCCGGGAGGTGGAGCGGCCTCTGGCGCCCTCACCGTCTCGTGGCACATCGCAATGATGCGATGACCGAGGGCGCCTGCTCCTGCGGCCCCCTGTTCCCCTGCGGCCCTACTCCTGTGGTTTGTCCGCAAAATGCCGGATCGCAAATTCGGCGATGTTCTGGCTCGATCGGTCGGCATCGTCGAGCAGCGAGGGAAACAGCTGCCATTGATGCGGCATTCCCGGCCAGACCTCGGTGGTGACGTCCACTCCCGCTTGGCGCGCCTTGTCGGCGAGCCGCAGCGTATCGTCCAGCAGGACTTCGCCGGAACCGACCTGCAGCAGCAGCGGCGGAAAGCCGGTCATGTCGGCATAGAGCGGCGAGGCCTGAGGATCGGTCGGAGACCGGGTGCGGAGATAGGTCTTGCGCAAGGTCTCGATCCAGTCCTTGCCGACCAGCGGATCGCTTTCGGCATTCGATGTCATCGATCCGCCCGTCGCGGCAAGATCGGTAATGGGGCTGAGCGCAATCACAGCCGCCGGCAACGGCTTTGCGACCTGCATCTGCCGCAGCACCGTCTCGATCGCGATATTGCCGCCGGCGCCGTCTCCGGCGACGATGATGTTCTCGCTCCGATAGCCGTTGTCGAGAAGCCAGCGATAGGCGGTCAGCGCGTCGTTGATCTGCGCGGGATAGCCATATTCAGGCATCAGCCGATAATCGACGAGAAGAACGTCGCTCGATGCGGCCTTGGCGAGCGAGCCGGCAATCAGGCTGTGCGTGCGGATGGAGCCGCTGGAAAAGCCGCCGCCATGGATATAGAGGATCACCCTTTGGCCGATCGGGTGATGAAGTCGGGCGGGCCACATCAGTTCGGCATCGACGCCGTCGGCATCGACCTGCCGGACCTGGATGCGCGTCGGTCCCGGCGTCGTCTCCATCAGCGTTCTGAAGGCCGTCCGCCGCTGCTGCAGGCTGTCGGCGCCGGCAAAGTGTTTCTTCCAAAGGCTGACGAGTTTTTCGACCTGCTCACGCGAGGCCTGGCTTTGCGGCCCAATGTCCTGCGCAGACACGCCGGATGCCAGCAACGCCATCGCAGTAAGCGCAGGCAACAGACATCCGAGCCGCCTTGCGAGCCTTCGATTACCGGCAGACAAAATCCGATTGTTCATCAACCTCTCCCGATGATGCGGGTCACGGCAGCATCATTGGCCAGTTCGCCCATGGGAGTCAAAAGGGTGACGGATGCCAATCCCGACCTTTTTTACTCCGCTCTTATCGCGTCGATAACAGCCCTGAAACCCGCCGACATATGGCGGCGGCTCGGATAGTAGAGATAGAGCGGTTCCTCCGGCTGACACCAGTCGTCCAGCACCTGGATCAGTTCGCCGCCGGCGACCGCCTTCTCCACGCGCGGCTCCCAGATATAGGCAAGGCCAACGCCGCTAAGTGCTGCCTGCATCATCAGCTCGTGATCGTCGAGCGACAGCGGCCCGGTCGGCTGAAAGCTCACGGTCTGGCCATCCTTCTCGAACTCCCAGGCATAGCGCGCACCTGATGGAAACATGTTCTGGATGCAGAGATGGCGCTTGAGCTCATGCGGTGTCGCCGGTTTCGGCCGGGTCTCGAAATAGGCGGGCGAACCGACGACGACCAGGCGGATGCGCGGCTTGATGCGCAGCGCGATCATGCCCTCGGTGACGCGCTCGCCGAAGCGGATGCCGGCATCAAACCCCTCCTCGACGATATCGACCAGCCTGTCTGTCGCGTTGATCTCCAGCTGCAAATTGGGGTTCTTTGTCAACAGCGGACCGATGATGCGGCCGATGACGAAGGGGCCGATCGAATTCGGCACGTTGATCCGCACCTTGCCGAAGGGCGTGTCTCGGTAGCGGTTCAGCGCATCGAGCGCTGCCGCCATCTCGCCGAAGGCCGGGTCAAGATGCGAGATCAACAGTTCGCCGGCCTCCGTCAGCGAGACGCTGCGCGTCGTGCGGTTGAGCAGGCGGATGCCGATCCGGTCTTCGAGATTGAGCACGGCATGGCTGACCGCGGAAGCAGTGACGCCCCGCTCCTCGCCTGCCTTGCGAAAGCTCTTGTGCCGCGCGACGGCGGCGAAAGCCGCGAGTTCGGACAGTTCGGTGGCGCGCATTGCTGAAATAAGCTCATCATAGTTTCAAGAATAACAAATCTTATACAGCAACGAATTTTCAGTCAAATTCACCTCGTCGGCACAGAGATGCCACCGCCAACCGAATAGTTCGAAAGGAATTCGTCATGAAAGTCTGGTTCATCACTGGTGCATCTCGCGGCTTCGGCGCGCTGATGACCAAAGAAGCCCTCGCATCAGGCGATGCCGTCATCGCCACCGCCCGCAACCCGAAGACCGTGACCGAGCAGTTGGGCGACCACCCGAACCTGCTTGCCGTCGCCCTCGACGTCACCAACGAGGCGCAGGCGAAAGAGGCTGCGGCTGCCGGCATCGCCCGCTTCGGCCGCATCGATATTCTCGCCAACAATGCCGGCTACGGCCTGCTTGGCGCTGTCGAGGAAGCCACGGCCGAAGAGATCGAGAGGCTCTATGCCACCAACGTCTTCGGTCTGCTGAAGGTGACGCGCGCAGTGCTGCCCCATATGCGCCGCCAGCGCTCCGGCCACATCCTGAACTTTTCCTCAATTGGCGGTTATTTCGGCTATCCCGGCTGGGGCGTCTACGGCTCGACGAAGTTCGCCGTCGAAGGCTTGTCCGAATCGATGGCCGCCGAACTCGAACCTTTAGGCATCAAGGTGACGATCGTCGAGCCTGGCTTCTTCCGCACCGACTTCCTCGCCGACACGTCGCTGGCGGTCAGCCCGGCCTCCATCGCCGATTACGAAGGCACGCCGGCCGGCAACATGCGCAGCTTCGCTGTTGATGCCAACCATACCCAGCCCGGCGATCCCGCCAAGCTTGCCGCCGGCATCATGACGCTCGCCAATTCGCCCAATCCGCCGCTGCGCATGCCGTTCGGCAGCGATACGGTGGCCGTCATCGAGGATCAGCACGCCAGCGTCGAAAAGGAACTTGCCGCCTGGCGCCAGCTCGCTTTGTCCACGGATTTTCCAAGCGAGGCAACGGGCTCGGCCTGAAGACCAAGGTGGGGCAGCCGTTGCCTCCCGAATCTCCGGGATGCGGCGGCTGCGCGCCGTGAGTGCAGGAAAGTGCAGCATGCGGCAAATTAGCGTTCGCCTCGCGTATGGAATGGCCTAGATCTAGGTTCGATCACCACCATGAAGAGGCGAGCATGTCCATCAAGTCCATCTGCATCTATGGCGCCGGGGCGCTCGGCGGCGCTATCGCCGTCAAGCTTGCAAGCCACGCCGAAAACGACGCCATCATCTCCGTCGTCGTGCGTGGAGCCCATCTCGACGCCATCCGCGACAATGGTCTCAGCCTGCGCGAAGCCGGTGCGGAAAGGCCGCTCAATGTCCGCCTCACCGCAACCGACGATCCCAGGACATTGCCGCCGCAGGATCTCGTCATCACCGGCCTCAAGGGGCATCAGCTGGCACCCGCTGCCGAAGGTATTGCAGGCCTCCTCAAGGAAGGCACCCGCGTCGTCATGATCCTCAACGGCATTCCGTGGTGGTATTTTCACCGCGATATCCAGAGCCGGCATGCCGAGCTGCAGTTCGACGAGCTCGATCCCGGCGGCAGGCTTTGGCGACTGATCGGGCCGGAACGGGTGATCGGCTGCGTCGCTTATCAAGGGGCAGAGGTCATCTATCCCGGCGAGATCCAGCTTGCCAACAACGGCCGCTTCGTGCTCGGCGAGCCCTCAGGCGAGATGTCGGCCGATCTCAAGGCGATCGCCGCGGTGCTGACCGACGCCGGCCTCAACATCACGACGACGGCTGTTATCCGTGACGAGATCTGGAGCAAGTTGATGGGCAATACCGCCTTCAACCCGATCAGCGCGCTGACCAGGGCGCTGATGACCGACATCATGGCGGATCCGGCACTTTCGACCACAGTCGGCAAGGTGATGAACGAGGTCCGCGCCGTCGGCGAGGCCTTGGGCGCGCGTTTCAGCATGACCGTCGAGCAGCGGCTCGAGCAATCGCGCCATATCGGCGCCGTGCGCACATCGATGCTGCAGGATCTGATCGGCGGCAAGGCGCTCGAAATCACGCCG
This sequence comes from Rhizobium anhuiense bv. trifolii, assembly GCF_024346605.1. NCBI lineage: Bacteria > Pseudomonadati > Pseudomonadota > Alphaproteobacteria > Hyphomicrobiales > Rhizobiaceae > Rhizobium > Rhizobium anhuiense. Next base: position 2,072,298 of record NZ_CP098803.1, on the reverse strand, counting down.
CTGGTCGGCATGGTGGTGGCGCTCGGACGCCTGAGTGCCGTTCCGACCCCAGTCTCGGAAACGATCCTGGCGCTGGTGACACAATTGGATCGGGAAAACCAGCGCGACCGCTGACTGCGGAGAAAAAGAAAGGCCGGGAGAAACCCGGCCGCCTTGACTTACTTTCCGACCTGCTCGGCCCAATTCGGCGCCTTGCCGCCGCCATCGAGGAAGGTCATTGCCATATTCGCCATGAGGGGAGAGGCGAAGGTCTCGTAATGGGTGAGATCGGGCAGGATCGCCAGCCGGTTCTTCGACATGTTTTCCCGCATCCAGCCCGCATCGCGCAGACCGCCGCCGAGCTTGTGATAGAAGTCGACCATATGCTCGGGGCGGATCATGTCGGCATCGCCATAGATCAGCATGACCGGCATGGTGAGCTTCGCGACCGCATCGCTGTAGTCGGCGGGTTCACGCATCAGCGCGCCCATGGCGTCGAGCAGCTTCGGAAATTCAGAAACATCAGGCGCCACCGCCTTGTAGGAGAGGAACATCGGCGTGTCCTTCATCATCTCGGCCATGCCGGCGCCGACGGCCGCCTGCTGCGGCAGCATCTCCGGGAAGAAGCCGTTCTGCGCATAGGGTGCAGAGAGTATCACCAGCCGGCGCACCTGGTCGGGCGCGTTCGCCGCCATGTTCAGCGCCACCCCGCCGCCAAAGGAATAACCGAAGACGTCGAGTTTGTCGTAACCGAGCTGCTTCACCAGGATCGCGAGATCGGCGCCGATCGCCGGAAGCTCGATCGGCCGCTTGCCGAGCGGCGTGCGGCCATGGCCCTGCAGGTCGACGGCGATCACCTGGCGGTGGTCGGTGAAGATGGGCATGACCGGCGCGAACATCTCGATCTGCCCGAGGCCGCCGTGAAGGAGCAGCAACGGTTCGCCCTCCCCGCGGATCTCGTAGTAATAATCGATGCCGTTGACCGGCACGCTTCCCTTCCTGACCATCGGCGCTACGGCCTTATTGTCCTCGATGACAGGCCTTCCACTTTCAGCACCTGACATATCGGGTGCGGCCAGGAATGCGGCAGCCGTTGCGATCATCGAAATCAGCGTCATCTTCGACATGTCCTTGCTCCCATGTTTGCTTCGATATCGCAAGGACGGCGGCGATCATGCGTTTCCGACACCGCGCTTCGAAATTTCTGCCATCGGCCTTTATGCCATTTCTACATTTTCGCCCCTCTCTCCGAATGGATTTCCTATCGCAAGCGGCAGTAGCCTTTCGCCATCACTGCAAAGGTCAAAAAGCCATGCGAAATCTCATGTCCTCCGGTTTCCGGCCTCTTCGCCCCTACAGGATCACGCGCGGCAGCCGGCAGATGCGCGAGAGGCGCACCGCCCAGGCGTTCATCGTCTTCGGCGTGGTGCTCGCCTGTGTCGAGCTCTACGTCATTTTCGGCTGGCTCTGAGGCGGAGCGCGAAGACGTGAGCTGAAAGGCCAATTCCAACTTTTCCTTAACCGGCATGCTGGTAAAATCCTGGCGCAGAGACTTCAGACGCCGCGAGACCGATGCCGAAACCGAATTTCCGCTTCACCCATTACGATCTCAAGGAACAACGCGCCGGATCGATCATCGAGGTGTCGTTGAATGCGGTGAACAATGTCCGGCTGATGACGTCACCGAATTTTCAGCGGTTCACCGAGGTTCTCGATTTCAAATATATCGGCGGCGTAGCGCGCAAATCGCCGATCAGGATCGCCGTGCCGGAAAGCGGCCACTGGCATGTCGTCGTCGACATGGAGGGCCATCACGGGCTTGCGGAATCCGCCGTCAAGGTGATCGCGGCGCCCGCAAATCAGAAGATGCCGCGGCCCTCCTGAATTTTACAGCACCCACGCATCTTTCGGACGCGCAAAAGCAAGCGCTGAAGCTGCTCTGTCGAAAAACCGTGATCACGAGACGCCCAATCCTGCCGATCGTTGATTGCGATCAATGAATCAGACCGCGACGTCGGTCACAGTTCTGTGGTCGCGAGGCTTACCCCGCGCCGCCAGTTGCAAGTCGGCTCCTCATTCATGCTCTGCTAGAGAGTGAGGAACAGCGGGCCATGATCTTCATCACCTGGGGGCAGTCCATGACTTCGAGCCCGATCGGTCGTATCACCAATATCATCGATCCCGGCGATGCGCTCGGTGAGGTCCTTTTCGGATTGATCATGGCGCTAACATTTACGGTAGGTTCAAGGCTCGTTTTTGAGGATGAAGGGTTAGATGTCCACGAGTTGATCGTCGCAACAATCGGATGCAACGTCGCTTGGGGGATCATTGATGCCGTGTTGTTCATTCTGGGTACGACGTTTTACAAGAGCAGACGGCTGCGCCTTTTTCGGCAAATTAAAGCCGCCAGAAGCGAAGCTGCGGCGCTTGAGATGCTCGCGAAAGAATTCCCGATCGAAGAAGCACCGTTTTCTGCAAAGGCCGGGGACGCGGACACGCTCTATCGATCACTCCTGACGCTTGCATCTCGGGCCGATCCTGTGACGGTGTCCCTATCGAAAGGTGATCTCTGTGCCGCCATCGCGGTCTTCTTTCTGGTCTCCATCACCTCCATTCCGGCAGTGACCCCTTTCCTTCTCATCGACAGCGCGCACCTAGCTCTGAGAGTCAGCAACCTGTTTCTCATCATGCTGCTGTTTGTGACGGGCTATGCGTGGGCGAGATTTTCGGGAGGCAGGCCTTTTCGCGCAGGGATGACGATGACTTCTCTCGGGTTGCTTCTGGTTGCAATAGCGATCGCTCTTGGCGGGTGAGCCCCTTCGCCAACCCAACAGGCATAAACCCGTCAGCGCGGATTGCGCTCCTTGCGAAGTTTCGCCCACCATTCCAGCCGCTTGCGGATGTCGCGCTCGAATCCGCGCTCCGGCGGATCGTAGAAGGTCTGGCGGCCCATCTTCTCCGGGAAATAATCTTGACCGGAAAAGGCATCCGGCTCGTCGTGATCGTAACGATAGCCCTCGCCGTAACCTTCGCCCTTCATCAGCTTGGTCGGCGCATTGAGGATATGTTTCGGCGGCAGCAGCGAACCGTTCTGTTTTGCCGCCTGGCTGGCCGCCTTGAAGGCGGTGTAGACGGCATTCGACTTCGGCGCGGTGGCGAGATAGATGCAGGCTTGCGCCAGCGCCAGTTCGCCTTCCGGCGAGCCGAGATAATCGTAGGCATCCTTGGCGGCATTGCAGATCACCAGCGCCTGCGGATCGGCAAGACCGATATCCTCCACCGCCATGCGCACCAGCCGCCGGCCGAGATAGAGCGGGTCTTCGCCGGCATCGAACATGCGGGCGAGATAATAGAGCGCGGCATCGGGATCCGAGCCGCGCACGGATTTATGCAGCGCCGAGATCAGATTGTAGTGCCCGTCCTGCGCCTTGTCGTAGACTGGGGCACGGCGCTGGACGATGCGCGTCAGGCCCTCGGTATCGAAGCTCTCGCCCTCGCGCGCGGCGCGCCAGACCTCTTCGGCGAGCGTCAGCACCGCCCGGCCATCACCGTCGGCCATGCGGATCAGGCTGGCGCGCGCCTCCTCGGTCAGCGGCAGCGGCTTCTGCTCGATCGCCTCGGCGCGCTTCAGCAGTTCCTCCAGGCTCTCCTCGTCATGCGACTTGAAGGTGAGGACACGGGCCCGCGACAAGAGAGCGGCGTTGAGCTCGAAGGACGGGTTCTCGGTGGTGGCGCCGACGAGGATGACGGTGCCGTCCTCCATGACCGGCAGGAAACTGTCCTGCTGGGCACGATTGAAACGATGGATCTCATCGACGAAGAGCAGCGTCTGACGGCCGTCCATGCGCCGCAGGCGGGCTGTCTCGAACACCTTCTTCAGATCGGCGACGCCGGAAAAGATCGCCGATATCTGCTCGAAGGCCAGCCCGGCCTCGCCCGAAAGCAGCCGCGCCACCGTCGTCTTGCCGGTGCCTGGCGGCCCCCAAAAGATCATCGAGCCGAGCGAGCCGCTTTCGATCATCCTTTTCAGCACGCCATCCTCACCGGTCAGGTGTTCCTGACCGGTGACATCGGCAAGCGTCTTCGGCCGCAGCCGGTCGGCAAGCGGCCGCCTGGCGGCGACCTCCTCCGGAACACGCGGCGCGAAGAGATCGTTGCTCATCGGAAAAACTGCCGGATGCGCTGGCCGTCGCGCTCGATTTCCACTCGCCAGAGGCCGGGGTCGCTATCGGCGATCTCGGACAGTTCGCTGGTCGACTTCACATCCGTGCCGTTGATCGAGACGATGATATCCTTCGGCTCGAAGCCCAAACGGGCGGCAGGCGAATCCTCTTTCACCTCGGAGACGACGACGCCTGCCGATTCCGGCGGCATGCGCAACTCGTCGGCAACCCGCGGCGACAGGTTCTCGACGACGGCGCCGGTAAACGGCGTGTGGCCGCCGATCGTGCGCTGGTCGCGCGGCGAGGTCTCCGGGGCGCGGTCGAGCGTCAGCGGCAATTGCTCCTCGCGGCCGTTCTCGACGACGGTGAGCTTGACCGATTTGCCGAGACCGGCCGTCGTCAGCCGGTAGAGCAGTGCATCGGGATGTTCGACAGAAATGCCGTCGACGGCGGTGACGATTTCCCCGGCCTTCAGCCCGGCCTTGGCCGCCGGCCCGCCTTCCGAGACCTTGACGACGAGCGCGCCGCGCGCCTTGTTCAGCCCGAGCGCTTCAGCCACCTCAGAGGTCACGGCATCGAAACTGGCGCCGACATAGGGCCGCTCGAAGGATTTGACGCCGGCATCGGCCGAGGCGAGGAAGACCTTGACGAGATTGGCGGGGATGGCGAAGCCGATACCGTTCGAGCCGCCGCCGCGGGAGAAGATCGCCGTATTGATGCCGATCAGCTCGCCCTTCATGTTCATCAAGGCGCCGCCGGAATTGCCGGGATTGATCGAGGCATCGGTCTGGATGAAGAAGCCGAACTCGTTCCTGACCACCTGGTTGCGGGCCAGTGCCGAGACGATACCGCTCGTCACCGTCTGGCCGACGCCGAAGGGGTTGCCGATCGCCAGCACGAGATCGCCGACCTCGACCGAATCGGAATTGCCGATCGGCAATGTCGGGAAGCTTTCCTTGGTATCGATCCTCAGGACGGCAAGATCGACGCGGTCGTCGCGCAGCACCACCTTGCAAGGGAATTCGCGGCCATCCGACAGCGCGATCTTGATGTCGTCGGCGCCTTCGACGACGTGATTGTTGGTGACGACAGTGCCGTTCGCCTCAACGATGACGCCGGAACCAAGCGAGGACTGCTTTTCCGAACGGTTCGGCATCTGCTGGCCGAAAAACTGCTCGAAGAAAGGATCGCCGGCAAAGGGCGACTGCCGCTGGACGATCTTTTCCGCATAGACATTGACGACGGCGCCTGACGTTTGTTTGACGAGCGGCGCGAAGGAGAGCTGCATCTGCATCTGGCTCTCGGGGACGGTCTTTGCAGTCTGCGCATCGGCCGCGGCCGGCAGAATGAGCATGAGAGCGAAGAGCGAGACGGACGCGCGCTTGAACAGGCCTTGCATGGGTATCCCTTTTGAATCCTCTTGAGGAACGTTTTAGAGCATGATGCCGAAAAATGTGAGCGGTTTTCGGACGACATCATGCTCTAACTATTTAATTGCGAACAGGATTCAGATTTTAGGCCGGCCGGCCTAAAATCGTCCCGTTCTGCGGCCCGACGCTAGAAAGGAAAGAGGGCGGAAGCATGGAAGAATAAGGCAAGAGGACGCCTCGGAAACCGGTTGAAGTCATTGTGAATTTGATTCAGGAAGATTGGCCATGCAACTGATATCGAAAGCCAAACTCTGGGCGAAGTCACTGAAGCGTGACATCGTGGCCCTTTGGTTTGCCGCTCGCGATCCACGCGTGCCCTGGCATGCCAAAACGGTGGCCGGCACTGTTGCCGCCTACGCGCTGTCGCCGATCGATCTCATCCCCGATTTCATTCCCGTGCTCGGCTATCTCGACGATCTCCTGATCGTGCCGCTCGGCATCATGCTGGCTATCCGGCTCGTGCCGGTGGAGGTGATGATCGAGCTCCGCACGGAGGCGGCCAAGCGCATCGAGCGCCCCTCCAGTCGTCTCGGAATGATCTTCATCCTTGCCGTCTGGCTCGCCTGCATCATCTTCCTGGCTCTGGCACTCAGCAGGCTCGCCTGAACGGCACCAACGGGAACATATGCATGATGATGACAAGAATGATGACGGCAGCCTTCGGCTTTGCGACCCTGCTCCTCGCATCGCCCGTGGCACAGGCGGCCAGTTTCGATTGCGACGCGAAAGAATTGAAGCCGGATGAAAAGGCGATCTGCGACAACCGCGCGCTCAACGATGCCGACGTGCAGATGGTGACGACCTTCGATCTGCTCTCCGGCCTGCTGGCGATGGGCTCGCGCGGCACGCTGCAGGACGAACAGACGGCCTGGCTGAAGAAACGGCAGGAATGCGGGGCAGATGCGACCTGCATCAAGGCTGCTTATGACGAGCGGCTGAAGCAACTCGGCGAGACCTATAAAAACATCAACCGGCCGCTGTGAAAGCGACCGGTTGGTAGAGCCGCTGACTTTTAATCAGCAGGTAATCGGTTGAGATGCCTCAACGGGCGTTCAGATCGCGCACGGCGCCGCGATCGGCGCTCGTTGCGAAGGCGGCGTAGGCCTTCAACGCGGTCGTGACGTTGCGCTTGCGGACTTCGACCGGGTACCAACCCTTGGCGTCCTGATCGGCGCGGCGGGCGGCAAGTTCGGTTTCGCTGACGCGCAGGCTGATCGTACGGTTGGGGATGTCGATGTCGATCATGTCGCCTTCACGCACCAGGCCGATGATGCCGCCATTGGCCGCTTCCGGTGAGACATGGCCGATCGACAGGCCGGAGGTGCCGCCGGAGAAGCGGCCGTCGGTGATGAGGGCGCAGGCCTTGCCGAGGCCCCTCGACTTCAGATAGCTCGTTGGATAGAGCATTTCCTGCATGCCGGGGCCGCCCTTCGGGCCTTCATAGCGGATGACGACGACGTCGCCTGATTTGACCTCGTTGGAAAGGATCGCCTTGACGGAGGCATCCTGGCTTTCGAAGACGCGGGCGGGGCCGGAGAATTTCAGGATCGATTCATCGACGCCGGCCGTCTTGACGATGCAGCCGTCGATCGCAAGGTTGCCCTTGAGCACGGCGAGGCCACCATCTTTCGAGAAGGGATGTTCGACCGAACGGATGACGCCGTTCTGGCGATCGGTGTCGAGCTCGTCCCAGCGGGCCTCCTGGCTGAAGGCGACCTGGGTCGGGATGCCGCCCGGAGCGGCGCGATAGAATTTGCGGACAGTTTCGCTGTTGGTGCGGGTGATATCCCAGCGATCGATCGCATCGCCCAGCGTCTCGGCATGGACGGTCGGGCAATCGCGGTTCAAGAGACCGCCCTTGTCGAGCTCGCCGAGGATCGACATGATGCCGCCGGCGCGGTGGACGTCTTCCATATGCACATCGCTCTTGGCGGGCGCGACCTTCGACAGGCACGGCACGCGGCGCGACAGCGCGTCGATATCGGTCATGGTGAAATCGACCTCGCCTTCATGGGCGGCGGCAAGGATGTGCAGGACCGTATTGGTCGAGCCGCCCATGGCGATGTCGAGCGCCATGGCATTCTCGAAAGCCTGCTTGGAAGCGATGGTGCGCGGCAGCGCCTTGACGTCGTCCTGCTCGTAATAGCGGCGGGCGAGATCGACGATCAGATGGCCGGCCTCGACGAAGAGCCGCTTGCGGTCGGCGTGGGTGGCGAGCGTCGAGCCGTTGCCGGGCAACGACAGGCCGAGCGCTTCCGTCAGGCAGTTCATCGAATTGGCGGTGAACATGCCGGAGCAAGAGCCGCAAGTCGGACAGGCCGAGCGTTCGATGGTCTGGACGTCTTCGTCGCTGATCTTGTCGTCGGCCGCGGCGACCATGGCATCAACGAGGTCGAGCGCATGCGTCTTGCCGTGCAGCACGACCTTGCCGGCTTCCATCGGACCGCCGGAGACGAAGACTGTGGGAATGTTGAGGCGCAGCGACGCCATCAGCATGCCGGGAGTGATCTTGTCGCAGTTGGAGATGCAGACCATGGCGTCGGCGCAATGGGCATTGACCATATATTCGACGCTGTCGGCGATGAGCTCACGCGAGGGCAGCGAATAGAGCATGCCGTCATGGCCCATGGCGATACCGTCATCGACGGCGATCGTGTTGAATTCCTTGGCGACACCACCGGCCGCTTCGATCTCGCGGGCGACCAGCTGGCCGAGGTCCTTCAGGTGCACGTGGCCGGGCACGAACTGGGTGAAGGAATTCACCACCGCGATGATCGGCTTGCCGAAATCCGAATCCTTCATGCCCGTGGCGCGCCAAAGGCCGCGGGCGCCCGCCATGTTGCGGCCATGGGTCGTGGTTCTGGAACGGTAAGCTGGCATCGGTGTCTTCCTCAACGTGGCGGAATTATCAGGCAAAGCGGGGCGGCATGGAGCCTGCAGGCCGGGCAAACGCTGCTTTTTGGAATTGTCCTAATCCAATCGACGGGGGCTGTCACTACCTGGAAGCTCAAATCCGGTACGCCATCGGCCAAGCGCCACAAGCCCATCGATCATATACGGTTCGGCGCGATGTTTCGTTACAGCCTATTCCATCACCGCCGAACACAAAAAATTGGCTTCCCGTCGGTAATATTCAAGGCTTAGACACTCATCCGAGTGTGCGGGTGGTTCGTTTAAGACTATATTTCACAGATCCGCCCAGGAGGTTTCGCCATGCCAAGCTATCGCCCACCGAAGATCGCGTCATCGGAGATAACACCGCGCCAGATCTATGTGCGGCGTCGTGAATTCCTCGGCGCGGCAGCGCTTGGCGCCGTGGCGCTCTACAGCGCCGGCAAGGCGAGTGCTGCGGCGCTTTCCGCCGTCCAGAGCAAGTATAAGGTCGACGAGAAGCCGACGCCGATCAAGGATGTCACGACCTACAACAACTTCTATGAGTTCGGCCTCGACAAGGGCGATCCCGCAGCTCTTTCCGGCGATTTCAAGCCGCTGCCCTGGACGGTCAAGGTCGACGGCATGGTCAACAAGCCCGGCACCTTCGACATCGAGGCGCTGATGAAGGAATTCCCGATCGAGGAACGAACCTACCGGATGCGCTGCGTCGAGGCCTGGTCAATGGTCATCCCGTGGGACGGTTTTCCGCTGGCATCGCTGCTCGACAAGGTGGAACCGCTCGGCAGCGCCAAATACGTCGCCTTCGAAACCGTCGTGCGGCCGGAAGAAATGCCGGGGCAGAAGGGCTTCTTCCAGTCGCTCGACTGGCCCTATGTCGAAGGTTTGCGCCTCGACGAAGCGCGCCATCCGCTGACGCTGCTTGCCGTCGGGCTCTATGGCGAAACGCTGCCGAACCAGAACGGCGCGCCGATCCGCCTCGTCGTGCCGTGGAAATACGGTTTCAAGGGCATCAAATCGATCGTCAAGATCACGCTCACCGACCAGCAGCCTAAGAATACCTGGCAGGTGACCAATCCGCAGGAATACGGCTTCTACGCCAACGTCAACCCTGATGTCGATCATCCGCGCTGGAGCCAGGCGAGCGAGCGGCGCATCGGCGAAAGCGGCTTCTTCGGTGCGAGCCGCCATCCCACCCTGCCCTTCAACGGCTATGCCGACGAGGTGGCGGGTCTTTATGCCGGCATGGATCTGAAGGCGAATTTCTGATGGCGGAACTGTCGCTCGCCATCCCCAAGCGCTGGCAACCCGCCTCCGTCTGGCTGCTCTACGTCGTCGGGCTGGTGCCTGCGGCCTGGACTTTCTATCTCGGCGCGACCGATCAGCTCGGCGCCGATCCAGTCAAGACCTTCGAGCTCTTCCTCGGCATCTGGACGATCCGCTTCCTGATCGCAACACTTGCCGTGTCCCCGGCCCGCGAGCTCTTCGGCTGGAATTATCTGCGCTATCGCCGCGCGCTGGGCCTGCTGACCTTCTACTACGCGCTAATGCATTTCACCGTCTACATGGTGCTCGACCAGGCCATGGATATCTCTGCCGTCATCAACGACGTGCTGAAGCGCCCCTTCATCATGTTCGGCATGGCAGCCCTTGCCATGCTCATTCCGCTGGCGCTGACATCCAATAATTTCTCGATCCGCCGCCTCGGCAAGAACTGGATCTGGCTGCATCGCCTGATCTACATCATCGCCGCCAGCGGAGCGCTGCATTTCGCGCTCTCGACCAAGATCCTCGACCTCGAGCAATATATCTATGTCGGGCTGATCATCGCGCTCATCCTCTACCGCTCCTACCGGCCGATCGCGCGCAACAGGAAAAAGGGCCAGGGACGGACGCGCAATCGCGCAATGGCCTCGGCTTCGTGAGGCGCAAACGACCGGCGAGAAGCTTCACCGACGTGCGGGATCGAGGGTGCAGGCCGTAGCAATGCCGATGGCATAGGCCAGCATATTCCAAAGCGAGAATATCCGGCCCAGCAGCAGGGTGCCTGCCGTGGTCAGCCGAAAGGCGTCGAGCCAGGGCGTGTGATAGAGCCGGAACAGTTCCACGGAGATCGCGATGAGCAACGCTATGACGGCGATGACTGCCCGCCGGGACCTTGCGGCTATGAGCGACACCAGCAGATAGACCATCGCGCCCCAGAGCGCCGATCCGCCATATTTGACGACGACGAAGGGCAGATCGGCCGCATAGCCAAAGCGCCGGAGCGCCAGCCCGAGAGCGATGACAAGAAGCAGGGCTGCGAGACGCAGGAACTGCGCTCGAGAGCGAGTTTGAATAATTGCGCGCAATGACCTGTCCTATCTCAATTTCCGCCGGTTGGACGGCCGAGGTGCAGATATCGAATGATCAAGCAAAGGCTGTCCGCCGGCGCACAAACAAAAACAGCCGGGCTTTGCAGCCCGGCTGTTTTGTTTCCGCCGAAACGGAAGATTAAGCGGCGACGGCCTGTTCTTCGGCAGCGACGCGGGCCTTGTCGGCTGCGCCCTTGGCGAAGGTGTCGCGATCAACGAATTCGACAACGGCCATGGCGGCATTGTCGCCCTGGCGGAAGCCGGCCTTCATGATGCGCAGGTAGCCGCCGTTGCGGGTGGCGTAACGCGTTGCGATCGTGTCGAAGAGCTTCGAAACGACGGCAGCATCGCGGATCTGCGAGATCGCCTGGCGGCGAGCATGCAGGTCGCCGCGCTTGCCGAGCGTGACGAGCTTCTCGACGATCGGACGGATTTCCTTGGCCTTCGGCAGGGTCGTGACGATCTGCTCGTGGGTAATCAGCGAAGCCGCCATGTTGGCGAACATCGCCTTGCGGTGGCTTGCAGTTCTATTCAGCTTGCGGCCGGCTTTACCATGGCGCATTGCTATTCTCCTTTAATGCAGGTGCCCTTACGCTAAATGGGCCTGCCGTTTCCTGGCACATGCAGGCGATCGGCCTGCTGTTTGACGGGGAAAGGCAGCCGAAAGAGCCTGCCTTTTGTTTTCTCAGTATTGGTCTTCGTAACGCTTGGCGAGATCTTCGATGTTCTCGGGCGGCCATGCCGGCACTTCCATGCCGAGGTGCAGGCCCATGGAAGCGAGAACTTCCTTGATTTCGTTCAGCGACTTGCGACCAAAATTCGGCGTGCGGAGCATTTCTGCTTCGGTCTTCTGAATGAGGTCGCCGATGTAGACGATGTTGTCGTTCTTCAGGCAGTTTGCCGAACGGACCGACAGTTCGAGTTCGTCTACCTTCTTGAGGAGAGCCGGGTTGAAAGCGAGTTCGGTGACTGCTTCCTCTTCGGTTTCCTTCTGCGGCTCGTCGAAGTTGACGAAGACGCCAAGCTGATCCTGGAGAATGCGCGCCGCAAAAGCGACGGCGTCTTCGCCGGTGATCGAGCCATCGGTTTCGATGGTCATGTTCAGCTTGTCGTAGTCGAGAACCTGTCCTTCGCGGGTATTTTCAACCTTGTAGGACACCTTCTTGACCGGCGAGTAGAGGCTGTCGACCGGGATGAGACCGATCGGAGCATCTTCCGCACGATTGCGCTCGGCCGGAACGTAGCCCTTGCCGTTGTTGACGGTGAACTCCATGCGGATTTCGGCGCCCTCGTCGAGCGTGCAGATGACATGCTCGGGGTTGAGGATTTCGATATCGCCGACCGTCTGAATGTCGCCAGCCGTAACAACGCCCGGGCCCTGCTTGCGCACGACCATGCGCTTTGCGTCGTCGCCATCCATCTTGATGGCGATTTCCTTGATGTTGAGCACGATGTCCGTCACGTCTTCGCGGACGCCTGGAATCGAGGAGAATTCATGCAGCACGCCGTCGATCTGCACCGCCGTGACGGCAGCACCGCGCAGCGAGGAGAGCAGAACGCGACGCAGCGCGTTGCCGAGGGTGAGGCCGAAGCCGCGCTCCAGCGGTTCGGCAACGAGCGTCGCCCTGGTGCGCGAGCTCGAGGAGAACTCCACCTTGTTCGGCTTGATCAGTTCCTGCCAGTTCTTCTGAATCATGAGTTTGCCTTCCGTTCGTTGCCACCATCCAATCGTGGCAACCGAGCTTGAAAACCACCGGGAGCGCGCAGGCGCTCACCGGTGACGAGAGCGATGATCAGACGCGGCGCTTCTTGCGCGGACGGCAGCCATTGTGCGGGATCGGGGTCACGTCGCGGATGGACGTGATCATGAAACCTGCAGCCTGGAGCGCGCGCAGAGCCGATTCACGACCCGAACCCGGACCGCAGACTTCGACTTCCAGCGACTTCATGCCGTGTTCCTGGGCCTTCTTGGCGCAGTCTTCGGCAGCGATCTGGGCGGCGAACGGGGTCGACTTGCGCGAGCCCTTGAAGCCCTTTGCGCCAGCCGACGACCATGCGATCGCATTGCCCTGCGCGTCGGTGATGGTGATCATCGTGTTGTTGAAGGTCGAGTTGACGTGAGCGACACCCGACGAGATATTCTTGCGCTCGCGACGGCGAACGCGGACGGCTTCCTTAGCCATGGTATTCCTTTCGTTGATCTCTTCACCGCCGTAATGCCAGCGGCTACACCGGAACGGCGCCTATATGGTCCCGCTCCAAACTCAAAAGAGGCCGGCGCAGACCGCCAGCCTCCCTACCCCGGTTTCCCGGAAATTACTTCTTCTTACCAGCGATTGCCTTTGCCGGGCCCTTGCGGGTGCGGGCATTGGTGTGCGTGCGCTGGCCGCGGACCGGAAGGCCGCGGCGATGACGCAGGCCGCGGTAGCAGCCGAGGTCCATCAGGCGCTTGATGTTCATCGCGGTATCGCGACGAAGATCGCCTTCGACCTGATAGTCGCGGTCAATGGCTTCGCGGATCTGAAGGACTTCTGCGTCCGTCAGCTGATGCACACGACGTTCAGCCGGGATACCGACCTTCTCGACGATTTCCTGTGCGAATTTCGGACCGATCCCGTGAATGTAGGTCAGCGCAATAACAACGCGCTTCGCAGTCGGGATGTTGACGCCAGCGATACGTGCCACGCCTGTTCTCCTTGCATTCCAGTTGCCATCCGGCAAGTGGGCTTCGTTATGCGGTCTTTAGAACCGCCCGTTCAGATTTACGTCCGTAACATGTCAAAACGACCGCACCCGGACTTCCCTGGGAAATCCGCGCCGATCGCATGGAATGTCGCGAGTTGGCGCGGTGTTTAGCGGAATCACTGCTGAAAAGCAACCGTTCCGCCAAGTTTATTTTCAAAGCCTTAAAGCTTGGAAAGAATGCTTTCGACCTCGGCAGTCACCTGATCGATGTCCGCCATGCCGTCCACGGACTTGAGTTTGCCCTTGGCATGGTAATAACCGATCAGCGGCGAGGTTTCCTTGTAGTAGACCTGCAGCCGAGCCGTCATGGTCTCCGGATTGTCATCGGGACGGCGCTTGAAGTGCGTCGAACCGCACTTGTCGCACACGCCTTCGGCAGCCGGAACCTTATCGCTATCGTGATAGACGCTGCCGCACTGCGCGCAGGAATAACGACCGGCGACACGGCGGATCAGTTCGGCATCATCGACACGGAATTCGATGACGACGGACAGGCCGAGACCCTTTGCCCTCAGCATCGCCTCGGTGGCATCCGCCTGGACGAGCGTCCGCGGGAAACCGTCAAGAATGAAGCCATTGGCGCAATCGGGTTGATCGATTCGCTCGGAAACGATGGCGATGACGATCTCATCCGAGACGAGTTTGCCGGCGTCCATGACCGCCTTGGCGCGCTTGCCGACATCCGTACCGGCGTTGACCGCTGCACGCAGCATGTCTCCCGTGGAAAGCTGCGGAATGCCGTGCTTTTCCACGATCCGCTGGGCCTGGGTTCCCTTACCCGCGCCCGGCGGCCCCAAAAGGATAAGTCTCATCGCCCCCTCTTTCCTCCACGCAACTTCGATTTCTTGATCAGGCCTTCGTATTGCTGCGCGATCAGGTGACCCTGGATCTGTGCAACCGTATCAAGAGTTACGCTAACCACGATCAAAAGCGAAGTCCCACCAAGGGATAATGGGATGCCGGTTTGCGACACCAAGATCTCCGGAAGGATGCAGACGAAGACGAGATAGATCGCGCCGATCACCGTGATGCGGGTCAGCACGTAGTCGATATATTCGGCAGTGCGCTCGCCCGGACGGATGCCGGGAATGAAGCCGCCATGCTTCTTCAGATTGTCGGCCGTGTCCTTCGGATTGAAGACGATGGCCGTGTAGAAGAAGGCGAAGAAGGCGATCAGCGCCGCGTAGAGCACCATGTAGAGCGGCTGGCCGTGGCCCAGCGCCGCGACGATCGACGTCGCCCAGGAGGGCATAGCCGTGGTGTTGGCAAAGCCCGCAAGCGTTGCCGGCAGCAGCAGCAGCGAGGAGGCGAAGATCGCCGGGATGACGCCCGAGGTGTTGAGCTTCAGCGGCAGGTGCGAGGTATCGCCCTGGAACATGCGGTTGCCGACCTGGCGCTTCGGATACTGAATCAGCAGCCGGCGCTGCGCACGCTCGACGAAAACGATCACGCCGATGACGCCGATCGCCACAATGATGACGAGCAGGATGAGGAAGGTCGACAGCGCGCCGGTGCGGCCGAGCTCGAGCGTGCCGGCAAGGGCCGTCGGGAGACCGGCGGCGATGCCGGCGAAGATGATCAGCGAGATGCCGTTGCCGATGCCGCGCGAGGTGATCTGCTCGCCGAGCCACATCAGGAACATCGTGCCGCCGAGCAGCGTCAGAACGGTGGAAACACGGAAGAACCAGCCCGGATCGACGACGAGGCCCTGGCCGCTCTCAAGACCGGCGGCAATGCCGTAGGCCTGCAGCGCGCCGAGGATGACGGTGCCGTAGCGGGTATACTGGTTGATGATCTTGCGGCCCTGCTCGCCCTCCTTCTTGAGGTTTTCGAGCGCCGGCACGACCGAGGTCATGAGCTGCACGATGATCGAAGCAGAGATATAGGGCATGATGCCGAGCGCGAAGATCGCCATGCGCTGAACGGCGCCGCCCGAGAACATGTTGAAAAGGCCGAGAATGCCGCCTGCCTGGCCGCGGAAAGCCTGGGCATAGGCTTCGGGATTGAGGCCCGGAAGCGGAATATGGGTGCCGAGCCTGTAGACGAGGAGAGCTGCCAGTGTGAACCACAAGCGCCTCTTCAAATCCTCGGCTTTGGCAAAGGTCGAAAAATTGAGGTTGGATGCCAATTGTTCCGCTGCAGAAGCCATGCGTTTCTCCGCGCTACCAATTCCGGCGTCTCTGGGGGATAGGCCGGCCCCGGAATCAGTATGAAAATTATTCAAAACCGGGTTCAGAACGGATTGCAATGCAACCCCATGCCTCACCCTCGTTTTAGTCTTACCGGCATGACGCGGGCGCGCCAGCCAAGTTTTTGTGAGGCCCACATATGGGAGCAAAATCGCCCGGTGTGAAGCACCCCGGGCGATATATCATCAGATTATTATTCGGCAGCAGCCGGAGCCGAAAGCAGCGTCACGGTGCCGCCGGCCTTTTCGATCTTCTCGACGGCAGGCTTGGAGGCGCCTGCAACGACGATCGTCACCTTGGCCTTGAGCTCGCCATCGGCGAGAACGCGAACGCCGTCCTTGGGGCGACGGATGACGCCAGCGGCCTTGAGGGCAGCGGCATCAACGGTCGCCTTGGCGTCGAGCTTGCCGGCGTCGATTGCCGCCTGGATACGGCCGAGCGACACGACAACAAAATCGGAAGCGAAAATGTTGTTGAAGCCGCGCTTCGGCAGGCGACGATAGATCGGCATCTGGCCACCTTCGAAGCCGTTGATGGCGACGCCCGAGCGGGACTTCTGACCCTTCACGCCGCGACCACCGGTCTTACCCGAGCCCGAGCCGATACCGCGGCCGAGACGCTTGCGGCTGTGGGTCGAGCCTTCGTTGTCCTTGATTTCATTCAGTTTCATGAGCGTTTCCTCCGTCTCACTTCTCGTCGACGACGCGAACGAGATGCTGGACAGCACGGATCATGCCACGAACCGAAGGAGTATCCTCCAGCGTGCGGCGACGGTGCATCTTGTTCAGTCCGAGACCGATCAGCGTGCGCTGCTGAACATCCGGACGGCGAATCGGGCTGCCGATCTGTTCGATCGTGACAGTCTTCGCTTCAGCTTTCTTGGTAGCCTTGGCCATCTGTCAAACTCCTCTTATTCTTCAGAGGCGTTGCCGGAGGCGCTACGACGAGCCTGCAGCGTTGCATACTTGATGCCGCGCTGAGCTGCGATGTCCTTCGGGTGAACCTGGTGCTTCAGAGCGTCGAAGGTGGCGCGAACCATGTTGTAGGGGTTCGACGAACCGGTCGACTTGGCGACGACGTCGTGCATGCCGAGCGTTTCGAATACGGCGCGCATCGGACCGCCGGCGATGATGCCGGTACCGACCTTGGCCGAACGCAGCAGAACCTTGCCGGCGCCATGGCGGCCATGGACGTCGTGATGCAGCGTACGGCCGTCACGCAGCGGTACGAAGATCAGTTCGCGCTTGGCGGCTTCGGTTGCCTTGCGGATGGCTTCCGGCACTTCACGTGCCTTGCCATGGCCGAAGCCGACGCGGCCCTTCTGGTCGCCGACGACGACGAGTGCTGCGAAACCAAAACGACGGCCGCCCTTGACGACCTTGGCGACGCGGTTGATCGCGACCAGCTTGTCGACGAATTCGCTATCGCGCTCTTCACGGCTCTGGCGGTCTTCCCGCTGCGGCCTTCTTTCCTGTGCCATTGTCCTCTTCCTTTTTCTTTTCCGGGTGCAATCGGCAAACACATGTGGACCGCATCAGCCTCCCCTTTCGGGAAGTGCCTGCGGTCCGGCGAAAATCCGGCCGGCGCTGAAAGCGTCCGGCCGGAAACTGATCAGAAGGTGAGACCGCCTTCGCGGGCCGCTTCGGCGAGAGCCTTGATGCGGCCGTGATAGATGAAGGCGCCACGGTCGAACACGACTTCCGTAACACCGGCCTTGGAGGCGCGCTCGGCAACGAGCTTGCCTACGACGGCAGCGGCGGCGGTATCGGCACCGGTCTTCAGAGAACCGCGCAGATCCTTTTCGAGGGTGGAGGCAGACGCGAGCGTCTTGCCGGCCACATCATCGATGACCTGGGCGTAGATGTTCTTCGAGGAGCGATGAACCGACAGGCGCGGACGGCCATTGGCCACCGACTTGAGTTGACGGCGCACGCGGTTGGCACGACGTGCAAGTGCTTCTTTCCTGCTAGCCATTTCGCGTGATCCTTACTTCTTCTTGCCTTCTTTGCGGACGATCCGCTCGTCGGCGTACTTGACGCCCTTGCCCTTGTAAGGCTCGGGACCGCGATATTCGCGGATTTCGGCGGCAACCTGGCCGACCTGCTGCTTGTTGATGCCGCTGACGATGATTTCAGTCGGCTTCGGAACAGCGATCGAGATACCGACCGGCGGCTCATAGATCACGTCGTGGCTGAAACCGAGAGCCAGCTGCAGGTTCTTGCCCTGCATGGAGGCGCGGTAACCAACGCCGTTGATTTCAAGCTTGCGCTCGAAACCGTCCTTGACGCCCTTGAAGATGCCTTCGATCATCGTGCGGGACATGCCCCACTTCGAACGTGCATCCTTGGTCTGGCTGAGCGGCGTTACGACGACCGCGTTATTTTCGAGCTTGAGGCTGATTTCGTCGTTAGCAACGAAAAACAGCTCGCCCTTCGGACCCTTTGCAGTCACCTTCTGACCATCGACCGTAGCCGTGATCCCAGCAGGTACCTGAACGGGCTTTTTACCGATACGAGACATGTTTCTATCCTGTCTGTTCGCTATGGAGACCCCTGCCCGATCTTAGAAGACCGAGCAAAGAACCTCGCCGCCAACGTTCTGTTCGCGAGCCTGGTGATCGGCCATCACACCCTTCGGAGTCGAAAGGATGGTGATGCCGAGACCGTTCGCGACCTGCGGAATGGACTTGACCGAGACATAAACCCGGCGGCCCGGCTTGGACACACGGCCGATCTCACGGATCACCGATGCGCCTTCATAATATTTCAGCTCGATGCTGAGTTCCGACTTGCCATTGCCGAAATCGACAACGGAATAGCCACGGATGTAGCCTTCGGACTGCAGGACATCGAGAACACGCGCACGGAGCTTGGACGCAGGCGTCGAGACCGACGACTTGCGGCGGGAAGCGCCGTTGCGGATGCGGGTGAGCATATCGCCCAACGGATCAGTCATTGTCATGTAACCTGCTCCTTACCAGCTCGACTTGACGATGCCCGGCACCTTGCCGAGATTGCCGAGTTCACGCAGCGCGATACGCGACATGCGCAGTTTACGGTAATATGCGCGCGGACGCCCCGAGACTTCGCAACGGTTGCGAATACGGGTCTTCGATCCATCGCGCGGCAGGGATGCCAGCTTGATCGAGGCCTTGAACCGCTCTTCGATCGGAAGAGCCTGGTTCATGATGATCGCCTTCAACGCAGCCCGCTTAGCGGCCTGGTTGGCGACCGTAGTACGGCGGCGCTTGTTCTTTTCAACTGCGCTTGTCTTCGCCATGTCAGGTTCCTTTTCTACGCTCGTCGTTACGGTTATTGACGGAACGGGAAGCTGAACTCTTTCAGAAGAGCCCGTGCTTCGTCGTCGGTCGTCGCCGTCGTGCAAACGATGATGTCCATGCCCCACATCTGATCAACCTTGTCGTAGTTGATCTCAGGGAACACAATGTGCTCCTTGATGCCCATGGCGAAGTTGCCACGGCCGTCAAAGCTCTTCGGGTTCAGGCCGCGGAAGTCGCGAACGCGCGGGAGCGCGATGTTCACGAGACGGTCCAGGAACTCGTACATGCGGGCGCCGCGAAGGGTAACCTTGGCGCCGATCGGCATCTGTTCGCGGACCTTGAAGCCTGCGATAGAGTTGCGTGCGCGGGTGATGACCGGCTTCTGGCCGGCGATCGCTGCGAGGTCGGCGGCAGCAACCGTCGGCTTCTTCGAGTCAGCGGTCGCTTCGCCAACACCCATGTTGATCACGATCTTGTCGAGCTTCGGAATCATCATCTCGTTGGCGTAGGAGAACTGCTCCTGCATCGCCTTGCGGATGCGCTCGACATATTCCTTCTTGAGCCGTGGCTCGTATTTTGCCTCAGCCATCGATCACTTCTCCAGAACGCTTGGCCACACGGACCTTCTTGCCGTCAACAACCTTGAAACCGACGCGGGTCGGCTTACCGTCCTTGTCGACGATTGCAACGTTGGACAGGTGAACCGAGGCTTCCTTGTTGATAATGCCGGCTTCCTGGGTCTGCGTCTGGCGCTGGTGGCGCTTGACGACGTTGACGCCACGAACGACGGCACGATCTTCCTTTGGCATGACCTGGACAACTTCGCCGGTGCGGCCCTTGTCCTTGCCAGCGAGCATGACGACCTTGTCGCCCTTACGAATCTTCTGCATCGCTTCGCTCCTTACAGTACTTCGGGAGCCAGCGAGATGATCTTCATGTGGTTCTTGGCGCGAAGTTCGCGCGGAACCGGTCCGAAGATACGGGTGCCGATCGGCTCTTTCTTGTTGTCGATGAGGACTGCTGCGTTGGTGTCAAAGCGGATGACGGAGCCATCCGGACGACGGATATCCTTGGCGGTACGAACGACAACCGCCTTCATCACGTCACCCTTCTTCACACGGCCGCGCGGGATCGCTTCCTTGATCGAAACGACGATGACGTCGCCGATCGAGGCATACTTGCGCTTCGAGCCGCCCAGCACCTTGATGCACATGACACGACGTGCGCCGGAATTATCCGCGACGTCGAGGTTTGTTTGCATCTGAATCATATCAGGTCGCCTTCTTGGTTTACCGGAATGGTTGGGCTAGCCCCCTACTCCGGCTTATGAAAATTTTCGCCGGCCGAGCTGCCATGACGGCAACACAGACGCGGCAATAGCTGAATAGCGCGGGGTCGATCGTGCCAGGGTGGTTTCCCGAACGGGACCTTCCGTGCGCTCAAAGCAAAAGAACGCCCGGCATTCGAGCGTTCTGACGCTGCTTCATACAGATATTTCGGCGAGACGCAAGGCCTCGCACAAAATTCTGTTACTTGCCCTGGGCGGAAATCACCGTCCAACGCTTGTCCTTGGAAATCGGCGCGCATTCCTCGATGGATACGGTATCGCCGATCTTGTACTGGTTGTTCTCGTCGTGGGCCTTGTACTTCTTGGAACGACGAACGGTCTTCTGGAGCAGCGGGTGAGCGAAACGACGCTCGACACGAACCACTACCGTCTTCTCGTTCTTGTCGCCAACGACGACGCCCTGCAGGATGCGCTTCGGCATATTTTTCTTCCTTTAGGCCTTAACTTCTGCCGCCTTCTGGCGGGCAATGGTTTTCACGCGGGCGATGTCCTTGCGGACTTCGTTGATGCGCGAGGACTTTTCGAGCTGGCCGGTCGCCTTCTGGAAGCGCAGGTTGAACTGCTCCTTCTTCAGCTTGGCAAGCTCGTCCTTGAGTTGGTCGGCGGTGAACCCGCGAACATCTGAGGCTTTCATGAGCTCAATCCCTTACTCTGCAATGCGCTGAACGAAGCGCGTCTTGACCGAGAGCTTGGCAGAGCCGAGACGAAGCGCCTCGCGGGCGATTTCTTCGCTGACACCGTCGATCTCGAACATCATACGGCCGGGCTTGACCTTGCATGCCCAGTATTCAACGGAGCCCTTACCCTTACCCATACGGACTTCGGTCGGCTTTGCGGTTACCGGAACGTCCGGGAACACGCGGATCCATACACGGCCGGCGCGCTTCATATAACGCGTGATCGCGCGGCGGGCCGCTTCGATCTCGCGCGCGTTGACGCGGTTGGGTTCCTGAGCCTTCAGGCCGAATTCGCCGAATGCCAGGTCAGAACCGCCCTTGGCGACGCCCTTGATGCGGCCCTTGAACTGTTTGCGGTACTTGGTACGCTTTGGCTGCAACATTTTCTTATTCTCCGAACTTCTCTGCCACGCGCGCTATCAAGCGTTGTCGCGGCGACGGTCTCTGTCGCGGTCACGGTCACGGCTTGCCGGACCCTGGGCGTCACCTTCCATCGCACGGCGCTCGGAAGCCATCGGATCGTGCTCAAGGATTTCGCCCTTGAAGATCCAGACCTTGATGCCGCAGATGCCGAATGCGGTTTCTGCTTCAGCCGTGCCGTAGTCGATGTCGGCGCGCAGCGTGTGCAGCGGCACACGACCTTCGCGGTACCATTCCGTACGGGCGATTTCAGCGCCGCCGAGACGGCCGGCGCAGGTGATCTTGATGCCTTCGGCGCCAAGACGCATCGCGGACTGAACGGCGCGCTTCATGGCGCGGCGGAAAGCCACGCGGCGCTCGAGCTGCTGGGCGATCGACTGAGCGACCAGCGTCGCGTCGACTTCGGGCTTGCGCACTTCGACGATGTTGAGGTGCGTTTCCGAATTCGTCATGTCCGACAGCTTCTTGCGGAGCTTGTCGATGTCTGCGCCCTTGCGGCCGATGATGAGGCCCGGACGTGCCGAGTGGATCGTGACGCGGCACTTCTTGTGCGGACGCTCGATGACCACCTTGGAGATCCCGGCCTGCTTCAGTTCGCTCATGACGAACTTGCGCATCTTCAGGTCTTCGTGCAGCAGCTGGCCGTACTCGGCATTGTCCGCGAACCAGCGGCTATCCCAGGTACGGTTGATGCCAAGACGGAAACCGATTGGATTGATTTTCTGACCCATTATGCGGCCTCCTCTACTGCCTGCACTTCACGAACGACGATCGTCAGGTGCGCGAAGGGCTTTTCGATGCGCGACGCGCGACCACGGCCACGAGCGTGGAAACGCTTCATGACGATCGACTTGCCGACATAGGCCTCGGCGACGACAAGCGAGTCGACGTCGAGATCGTGGTTGTTCTCGGCATTGGCGATCGCAGATTCGAGCGTCTTCTTGACGGCGCCTGCGATGCGCTTGCGGGAGAACTCCAGCTCAGCGAGTGCGCGCTCGACCTTCTTGCCACGGATAGCCGCAGCAACCAGGTTGAGCTTCTGGGGGCTGACGCGGAGCGTGCGGGCGACTGCTTGCGCCTCGTTGTCCTTCAGCCGGCGTTCGGCTTTTGCCTTGCCCATTGTTACTTCCTCTTCGCCTTCTTGTCCGCGCCGTGACCGTAGTAGGTGCGGGTCGGAGAGAATTCACCGAATTTGTGGCCGACCATGTCTTCATTGACGCTGACCGGAATATGCTTGCTGCCGTTGTAGACGCCGAAGGTAAGACCGACGAACTGCGGCAGGATCGTGGAGCGACGGCTCCAGATCTTGATCACTTCTGCACGTCCGCCTTCACGAACCTTCTCAGCCTTCTTGAGAAGATAGCCGTCAACGAACGGACCTTTCCATACTGAACGAGCCATTGGAGACTTCCTCTCTTACTTCTTACGCTGATGACGCGAGCGCATGATCATCTTGTCGGTCGACTTGTTCGACCGGGTGCGCTTGCCCTTGGTCGGCTTGCCCCAGGGTGTCACCGGATGGCGACCACCAGAGGTGCGGCCTTCACCACCGCCGTGCGGATGGTCGACCGGGTTCATGACGACGCCGCGGTTATGCGGACGCTTGCCGCGCCAAACCGTACGACCGGCCTTGCCGTCGTTGATGTTGGCGTGATCCGGGTTGGAGACGGCGCCGATCGAAGCAAGGCAGGAGCCATGGACGAGACGCTGTTCACCGGAGTTCAGGCGAAGGATCGCCATGCCCTGGTCGCGGCCGACGAGCTGTGCGTAGCCACCGGCGGAGCGAGCGATCTGACCACCCTTGCCCGGCTTCATTTCCACATTGTGGATGATGGAGCCGACCGGGATGAACTGCAGCGGCATGGTGTTGCCGGGCTTGACGTCAACAGCCTTCTCGGAAGCGATGACCTTGTCACCGGCAGCGAGGCGCTGCGGAGCGAGGATATAAGCCTTTTCGCCATCAGCATAGGTCACCAGCGCGATGAACGCCGTGCGGTTCGGATCGTATTCGATACGCTCGACGGTGCCTTCGACGTCGAACTTGCGACGCTTGAAGTCGATCAGACGATAGGTGCGCTTGTGACCGCCGCCGATGAAGCGGGCGGTGATGCGACCGAGGTTGTTACGACCGCCGCTCTTGGTCAGACCTTCCGTCAGCGCCTTGACCGGCTTGCCCTTGTAGAGGGCCGAGCGGTCGACGATGACCAGCTGGCGCTGGCTCGGGGTGATCGGATTGAATGTTTTCAATGCCATTTTCTTATACCTCAGAGACCGGTGGAGACGTCGATCGTCTGGCCTTCAGCCAGGGTTACGACAGCCTTCTTCACGTCCTTCTGCTTGCCGACGAAACCGCGGAACCGCTTGGTCTTGCCCTTGCGCAGCAGAGTGTTGACGGCCGTAACCTTGACGCCGAACAGCGCCTCGACAGCAGCCTTGATTTCCGGCTTCGTCGCCTGCTTGGCGACATTGAAAACAACCTGGTTGTTTTCGGATACCAGCGTGGACTTTTCGGTGATCGCCGGGGAGACGATCACATCGTAGTGGCGAAGATCGGTCACTTGAATCGCTCCTCTAGCGCTTCAACCGCAGCCTTGGAAAGCACGAGCTTGCCGCGGCGCACGATGTCGTAAACGTTGATGCCCTGGATCGGCAGAACATCGATGTTCGGGATGTTCTGAGCTGCGAGCTTGAAGTTGCCATCAAGCTCTGCGCCGCCGATGAAGAGGGCGTTGGTCAGGCCGAGCGTCTCGAAAACGGACGCGAGAGCCTTGGTCTTGGCTTCGGTGGCAACCAGGTTGTCGATGACGATGACGTCATCGGCCTTGATCTTGGCCGAAAGGGCATGGCGAAGGCCGAGTGCACGAACCTTCTTGGGAAGATCATGCTCGTGGCTGCGCACGACCGGGCCGTGAGCCTTGCCGCCGCCGCGGAACTGCGGAGCGCGAGCCGAATGGTGGCGG
Source organism: Rhizobium anhuiense bv. trifolii (assembly GCF_024346605.1). Taxonomy (NCBI): domain Bacteria; kingdom Pseudomonadati; phylum Pseudomonadota; class Alphaproteobacteria; order Hyphomicrobiales; family Rhizobiaceae; genus Rhizobium; species Rhizobium anhuiense. The sequence goes on along the minus strand of NZ_CP098803.1, from coordinate 2,047,861 downwards.
GCGCGGCCCGTACCCTTCTGCTTGTACATCTTGGCGCCGGTGCGCGAAACTTCAGCGCGGCCCTTAGCCTTGTGCGTGCCCTGCTGCTTCTTGGCAAGCTGCCAGCGGATGACGCGGGCGAGAATGTCTTCGCGGGGCTCGAGGCCGAAAATCGCGTCCGAAAGGGAAACCTTCCCGGCGTCTTTTCCCTCGAGGGTCTTGACGTTCAATTCCATTGATCTGGCTCCCTTACTTCGCGGCCGACTTGACGGCGTCGCGCACGATGATCCAGGCACCCTTGGAACCAGGAACAGCACCCTTGATCAGGATCAGACCACGATCTTCGTCGGTCGAAACCACTTCCAGGTTCTGCGTCGTGACACGCGTCTGGCCCATGTGACCAGCCATCTTCTTGTTCTTGAAAACCTTGCCCGGATCCTGGCGCGAGCCGGTCGAACCGTGCGAGCGGTGCGAAACCGACACACCGTGCGTGGCGCGCAGACCGCCGAAACCGTGGCGCTTCATGGCGCCGGCAAAACCCTTACCGATCGTCGTGCCCGTCACGTCGACGAGCTGACCGGCTGCAAAGTGACCCGCCTTGATCTCAGTGCCGACTTCGAGCAGCTGATCTTCCGACACGCGGAATTCTGCGACCTTGGCCTTCGGCTCGACGTTGGCAACGGCAAAGTTGCCGCGCATCGCCTTCGACGTGTTCTTCACCTTCGCCTGGCCGGCACCGAGCTGAACTGCGGTATAGCCATTCTTTTCGACAGTGCGCGTGGCAACGACCTGGACGGCCTCCATGCGCAGTACCGTTACCGGGACATGCTCGCCGGCGTCGTTATAGACGCGGGTCATTCCCACCTTCTGTGCAATCACACCTGAACGCATCGGTTCAATCCTTCTCACTCAGCCCGAAGACCCGAGGTCTCAGAGCTTGATCTCAACATCGACACCGGCGGCGAGATCGAGCTTCATCAGCGCGTCTACCGTCTGCGGGGTCGGGTCAACGATATCGAGAAGGCGCTTATGCGTGCGCATCTCGAACTGTTCACGGCTCTTCTTGTCGATGTGCGGGGACCGGTTGACCGTAAACTTCTCGATGCGGGTCGGAAGCGGAACGGGGCCCCGGACGCTGGCACCGGTGCGCTTCGCCGTCGATACGATCTCGCGCGTGGAGGCATCGAGAATCCGGTGATCGAACGCCTTCAGGCGGATGCGGATATTCTGGCCGTTCATTCGACTTTATCCTTGTGTCTGTTATCCGCGTGTCACCATTGAGGGACACGACTTACCTTCAGTTACGTTAGCGGGCCACCGGTTTCAAAGATCGAGAGGGACACCCAGATCGGCGTCCCTATCCTTTCCTTGGGCCTGGTGGCCCAGCCGCTAATTACTCGACGATCGAAGCGACGATGCCGGCGCCGACGGTGCGGCCGCCTTCGCGGATAGCGAAGCGCAGCTTTTCTTCCATCGCGATCGGAACGATCAGCTCGACGGCAACCGTGACGTTGTCGCCCGGCATAACCATCTCCGTGCCTTCCGGCAGCGTCACAATGCCCGTCACGTCGGTCGTGCGGAAGTAGAACTGCGGACGGTAGTTGGTGAAGAACGGCGTATGACGGCCACCCTCTTCCTTCGTCAGGATGTAGGCTTCCGCCATGAACTTCTTGTGCGGCTTGACAGAACCCGGCTTGCAGAGAATCTGACCACGCTCGACGCCGTCACGGTTCACACCGCGGATCAGCGCGCCGATGTTGTCGCCGGCCTGGCCCTGATCGAGCAGCTTGCGGAACATTTCAACGCCGGTCACCGTCGTCTTCGAGGTCGGGCGGATGCCGACGATCTCGACTTCTTCGCCAACCTTGACGATGCCACGCTCGACGCGGCCGGTCACAACCGTGCCGCGGCCCGAGATCGAGAACACGTCTTCGATCGGCATCAGGAACGGCTGGTCGATCGGACGCTCAGGCGTCGGGATGTAGGCGTCAACCGCAGCCATCAGCTCGCGGATCGCGTCTTCGCCGATCTTCTTGTCCGAATCTTCGAGAGCAGCGAGCGCCGAACCCTTGACGACCGGGATATCGTCGCCCGGGAAGTCGTAGGACGACAGCAGTTCGCGAACTTCGAGCTCGACCAGTTCGAGAAGCTCGGCGTCGTCAACCTGGTCGACCTTGTTCAGGAACACCACGATCGCCGGAACGCCGACCTGGCGGGCCAGAAGGATGTGTTCGCGCGTCTGCGGCATCGGGCCGTCAGCGGCCGAGCACACCAGGATCGCGCCGTCCATCTGGGCAGCACCGGTGATCATGTTCTTGACGTAGTCGGCGTGGCCGGGGCAGTCGACGTGCGCGTAGTGGCGGGCCGGCGTCTCATATTCGACGTGTGCCGTCGAAATGGTGATGCCACGAGCCTTTTCTTCCGGAGCCGCGTCGATCTGGTCGTACGCCTTGAACTCACCGAAGTACTTCGTGATCGCTGCCGTCAGAGACGTCTTGCCGTGGTCAACGTGGCCGATCGTGCCGATGTTGACGTGCGGCTTGTTGCGCTCAAACTTACTCTTTGCCATTTTCGGCTCTCCGTTTTGCTAGTCCCCGAGGGGATCTAATTCTTGTTATCGGTCAATTGGTATGCCGGTCACTTCTGACCGGAATACTTTGCCTGGATTTCTGTTGCGACGTTCGACGGGACCGGCGAATAGTGATCGAAGGTCATCGTGTACTGAGCGCGGCCCTGAGACATGGAGCGCAGGTTGTCGACGTACTTGAACATGTTCGCGAGCGGAACGTTCGCGTTGATGACGACGGCGATACCACGGCTTTCCTGGCCCTGGATCTGGCCGCGACGGGAGTTCAGGTCGCCGATGACGTCGCCGACGTAATCTTCCGGGGTCACGACTTCGACCTTCATCATCGGCTCGAGCAGCTGAGCGCCGGCCTTCTTGGCTGCTTCACGGAAGCAGGCACGCGATGCGATTTCGAAGGCGAGAACCGAGGAGTCGACGTCGTGGAAGGCGCCGTCGATGAGGGTCGCCTTGACGCCGAGCATCGGGAAGCCAGCCAGCGGACCCGAAGACAGGACGCTTTCGATGCCCTTCTGGACGCCGGGGATGTATTCCTTCGGAACGGAACCACCGACAATCTTCGATTCGAACTTGAAGTCGTCGCCGTCCGGGTTCGGTTCGAAGATGATCTTGACGCGCGCGAACTGGCCGGTACCACCGGACTGCTTCTTGTGCGTGTAGTCTTCTTCGTGCGTCCGGGTGATGGTTTCGCGGTAGGCAACCTGCGGCGCGCCGACGGTTGCTTCGACCTTGAATTCACGACGCATGCGGTCGACGATGATGTCGAGATGCAGTTCGCCCATGCCGGCAATGATGGTCTGGCCGGATTCCTGGTCGGTCTTGACGCGGAAGGAAGGATCTTCAGCAGCCAGGCGGTTGAGCGCGAGGCCCATCTTTTCCTGGTCGCCCTTGGTCTTCGGCTCGATGGCGATCTGGATGACCGGCTCGGGGAATTCCATGCGCTCGAGGATAACCGGCTTCAGCGGATCGCAAAGCGTGTCGCCCGTCGTGGTTTCCTTGAGGCCGGCGAGAGCGACGATGTCGCCTGCGAAGGCTTCTTCGATGTCTTCACGCGAGTTGGAGTGCATCTGCAGCATGCGGCCGACGCGCTCGCGCTTGTCCTTGACCGTGTTCATGACCGACGCGCCCTTTTCGAGCTTGCCGGAGTAGATGCGGGCGAAGGTCAGCGAACCGACGAAGGGGTCGTTCATGATCTTGAAGGCGAGCATGGAAAGCGGCTCGTTGTCGTCGGCGTGACGCTCGATGTCAGCTTCCGTCTTGAAGTCGATGCCCTTGATCGCCGGGATGTCCATCGGCGACGGCAGGTAGTCGACGACGGCGTCGAGCAGCGGCTGCACGCCCTTGTTCTTGAAGGCGGTGCCGCAGAACATCGGGTGGAACTTGACGTCGATCGTGCCGCGGCGAACCAGCGCGCGGATCTGATCGTTGTCGGGCAGAACGCCTTCGAGATAGGCTTCCATGGCGGCTTCGTCGATATCGACGACCGTCTCGATCAGCTTTTCGCGATATTCTTCGGCCTTGGCCTTCATATCCTCGGGGATCTCGACGACATCCCACTGGGCGCCGAGCGACTCGTCGCGCCAGATGAGAGCGTTCATCTCGATGAGGTCGATGACGCCCTTGAAGTCGCTTTCAGCGCCGATCGGCAGCTGCATGACGACAGCCGTTGCGCCGAGACGGGTCTTGATCATCTCGACGGAGCGGTAGAAGTCCGCGCCGGTCTTGTCCATCTTGTTGCAGAAGATCATCCGCGGGACGTTGTACTTCTCGGCCTGACGCCAGACGGTTTCCGTCTGCGGCTCAACACCTGCGTTGGCGTCGAGCAGCGCGATGGCGCCGTCGAGAACGCGCAGCGAACGCTCGACTTCGATGGTGAAGTCGACGTGGCCGGGGGTGTCGATGATGTTGAAGCGGCGCATCTTGCCGTCACGGCCCTTCCAGAAGGTCGTGGTGGCAGCAGAGGTGATCGTGATGCCACGCTCCTGCTCCTGCTCCATCCAGTCCATGGTGGCTGCGCCGTCGTGGACTTCGCCGATCTTGTGCGACTTGCCGGTGTAGTAAAGGATACGCTCGGTGGTCGTGGTCTTGCCGGCGTCGATATGCGCCATGATACCGAAATTGCGGTAATCTTCGATCTTATATTCGCGAGCCATTGTGGACTGCCTTTCGATACCGTTCGGAATTACCAGCGATAGTGCGAGAATGCGCGGTTGGCGTCAGCCATCTTGTGCGTGTCTTCGCGCTTCTTGACGGCGGAGCCACGGTTGTTGGACGCATCGAGCAGTTCGCCGGAAAGGCGGTCAACCATAGTCGTTTCATTGCGCTTGCGGGCAGCAGCGATCAGCCAGCGAATGGCGAGAGCCTGGCGGCGCTCCGGACGAACGTCGACCGGGACCTGATAGGTCGCACCACCGACACGGCGCGAGCGGACTTCAACGTGCGGGGCAATGTTGTCGAGCGCAGAATGGAAAACCGTGAGCGGCTCCTGCTTGGACTTGCCCTGGACGGCGTCGAACGCACCGTAGACGATGTTTTCAGCAACGGACTTCTTGCCGTCGAGCATGATGGCATTCATGAACTTGGTGACGACGAGATCGCCGAACTTCGGATCCGGATTGATCTCGCGCTTTTCTGCTTTATGGCGTCTGGACATAGTTTTCGTCTCTTCAATCGTTAAGGCGCTTCATCACGCGGAGGACCTCGCGCAGCGCCGAATTATTCAAAACCGAATTACTTCGGACGCTTCGCGCCGTACTTGGAGCGGCGCTGCTTGCGGTTCTTGACACCCTGGGTATCGAGAACGCCGCGGATGATGTGATAACGGACACCCGGAAGGTCCTTGACGCGGCCGCCACGGATCATGACGACAGAGTGTTCCTGAAGGTTATGACCTTCCCCGGGGATGTAACCAATGACTTCGAAGCCGTTGGTCAGGCGGATCTTTGCGACCTTACGCAGAGCCGAGTTCGGCTTCTTCGGCGTCGTCGTGTAGACGCGCGTGCAAACGCCGCGCTTCTGCGGGTTCTCCTGGAGTGCGGGAACCTTGTTACGCTTTACGTTCGCCTGGCGAGGCTTGCGGATCAGCTGGTTTACGGTAGGCATTCAACCATCCCTTACGTTTTATCTCAGTACCCTTGCGGGCTTGAACTCGCGCCGTCTCCGGCAGTGACGCACGCTTTCCGTCAATGCGCAAAATATGGCCCGATCCGCTTCCGCAGATGGACCACAAGGAGCAGAGGACGCATAGAATATGCGTCGTGCGTGCAGCATCATGACTTCAACGTGCGTTTAGAACCTTGTTTGAGGTGAACTTCAGGGCGCGTCGCCCCGAACAGCCAAGCCTCACATGGGATCTGATGGCCGGGGTACTACTGGTTTCCACCCATCTCGTCAAGGCCGGTTAAGAAATAAACTCGCCGCATCGCCTTGATATGCGGGCCTGACGCCCTGTTTTCACCCTCCTAGACGAATTCACAGCCGTGCGCCAAGATAAAAACTTGGGCATCGCAGCAAAAGCAGCTAAGGAATCAGCAATTGCAGCGCTCGGCCCTCACAGGGGATTCGAGCGAGCGAATCGTCAAAGAGCCGAAGGACAGGCGATGATCACGACACCTGATAACGACAATAATTTCGATGGTCCGATGATCTTCATCATCATCGGCAAGGGCTACGAGTCCGACGCCAGCGAAGGCATCGACCTGCATATCATGCTGAAGGCGCCCGACGACGACACCGCCGTCCGCGAGGCCCTGAACGCCCTTGCCGAGGAAGGCTTCATTGAGGCCGATCTCGACCAGATCGGCATGCTGACCGAGGTGCCTGCCGAGGAACCGCACGCCTCCGCCTATCAGGGCGCCGTCGACGGCGAAGTCGCGATCATCCGCTTCAACTGAAGGGAGCCGCGCGGGGCGCGCTCCCTCCCCGCCCGACCAAACAGAGCAGACCAAAAACGAAAACCGCCCGGATCGCTCCGGGCGGTTTTTCAATTCAACGACTTCAGCCGGCGGATTATTCCGCAGCCGGAGCCTTTTCGGCCATGTCCTGCAGCATCGGCGTAGCAACGGCAGCCCCGGTGCCCTTGCGGCGCTCTTCGAGGATCATCTCGTCGCGCGACGTGGCGATGCGGCGGATCTGGGTCATGGTGCCGCCGGTGCCGGCCGGGATGAGGCGACCGACGATGACGTTTACCTTCAGACCCTGCAGGCCGTCGGTCTTGCCGGCGATCGCAGCTTCCGTCAGCACCTTGGTCGTTTCCTGGAAGGACGCGGCCGAGATGAAGGACGGGGTCTGCAGCGACGCCTTGGTGATGCCGAGAAGAACCGGATCGCCGTAGGCGGGCTTCTTGCCCTGCTCGATCAGATGATCGTTGACGTCTTCGAGCTCGATCCGGTCGACATTGTCGCCGACGATATAGGTCGAGTCGCCTGCATCGGTGATTTCCACCTTCTGCAGCATCTGACGGACGATCACCTCGATGTGCTTGTCGTTGATGACAACGCCCTGCAGGCGGTAGACTTCCTGGATCTCGTTGACGAGGTAGGAGGCCAGAGCCTCCACGCCCTTGATCGCCAGGATGTCGTGCGGAGCCGGGTTACCGTCGAGGATGTAGTCACCCTTTTCGATATAGTCGCCTTCCTGAAGGTGGAAGGGCTTGCCCTTCGGGATCAGGTATTCGACAGGCTCGACACCGTCTTCCGCCGGCTCGATGATGACGCGGCGCTTGTTCTTGTAGTCGCGGCCGAGGCGGATCGTACCATCGATCTCCGCGATGATGGCGTGGTCCTTCGGACGACGGGCTTCGAACAGTTCGGCAACACGCGGCAGACCGCCGGTGATGTCCTTGGTCTTGGCGCTTTCCAGCGGCGAACGCGCGAGAACGTCACCCTGGGAGACCTTTGTGCCCGGCTCGACCGACAGGATCGCGTCGACCGAGAGCAGGAAGCGGGCGTCGCCGCCACGCGACAGCTTGGCGACATTGCCGCTGGCATCCTTGATGACGATCGCCGGCTTGAGGTCCGAACCGCGGGGGGTCGAACGCCAGTCGATGACCTGACGCTTGGTGATGCCGGTGGATTCGTCGGTCGCTTCCAGAACGGAGAGACCGTCGACCAGGTCTTCGAACTGAACGGTACCGGCTACTTCCGTCATCATCGGACGGGTGTAGGGGTCCCACTCCGCCAGACGCTGGCCGCGCTTGACCTTGTCGCCTTCGTCGACATGCAGCTTCGAACCGTAGGCCACACGCTGCGACGACCGCTCGACACCACGTTCGTCCAGGATCTGGACGGTCATGTTGCGGCCCATGGCAACGAGGTTGCCATCGGAGTTGCGCAGGATGTTGCGGTTCTTGATCTGCACCGTACCTTCATACGAGGCTTCGAGGAACGACTGGTCGACCACGGTTGCCGTACCGCCAAGGTGGAAGGTACGCATGGTGAGCTGGGTGCCCGGTTCACCGATCGACTGAGCTGCGATGACGCCGACGGCTTCGCCCATGTTGACAGGCGTACCACGCGCGAGGTCGCGGCCGTAGCAGACCGAGCAGACGCCCGTCTGGATTTCGCAGGTCAGTGCCGAGCGAATCCGGATCGACTGGATACCGGCCTTCTCGATTTCGACGACATCGGGCTCGAGGATCATCTTACCGGCATCGACGATGCGCTCACCGGTGATCGGATGATCGATATCGTCGAGCGCCGTACGGCCGAGGATGCGAGCACCGATCGAGGCAACGACCTGGCCGGCATCGACGATGGCGGTCATGGTGAGGCCCGTCTGCGTTCCGCAATCGACGTGCGTGACGATGCAGTCCTGCGCGACGTCGACGAGACGGCGCGTGAGGTAACCGGAGTTGGCGGTCTTGAGCGCGGTGTCTGCCAGACCCTTGCGGGCGCCGTGCGTCGAGTTGAAGTACTCGTTGACGGTCAGGCCTTCCTTGAAGTTCGAGATGATCGGCGTCTCGATGATTTCGCCCGACGGCTTGGCCATCAGGCCGCGCATGCCGCCCAGCTGACGCATCTGGTTCGGAGAACCGCGGGCGCCGGAGTGGCTCATCATGTAGATCGAGTTCATCGGCTTCTGACGACCGGTCTTCTCGTCGAACTCGACCGCCTTAATGCGGGCCATCATCTCTTCGGCGACCTTTTCGGTCGCCTTGCCCCAGGCGTCGACAACCTTGTTGTACTTTTCGCCCTGGGTGATCAGGCCGTCATTGTACTGCTGCTCGTATTCCTTCACCAGGCTTTCGGTGTCGGCAACGATCTTGGCCTTGGCATCCGGAATGACCATGTCGTCCTTGCCGAACGAAATGCCGGCGCGGCAGGCATGGGAGAAGCCGAGCTGCATGATGCGGTCGCAGAAAATGACCGTGTCCTTCTGGCCGCAGTGGCGATAGACCGTGTCGATCATCTTGGAGATGTTCTTCTTGGTCATTTCCTGGTTGCAGATGTCGAAGGGCACCTTGCCGTTCTTCGGCAGCAGTTCGCCGATGAGCAGACGGCCAGGCGTCGTCTCATAGATCTTCGAGTAGGGCTTGCCATCCTCGTCGATCGACTTGAAGCGGCCGCGGATCTTGGTGTGCAGCGTCACGACCTTGCTTTCGAGGGCGTGATGCAGTTCGCCGAGGTCGGAGAAGGCCATGCCTTCGCCCGGCTCGTTCTGGTTCAGGATCGACAGGTAGTAGAGGCCGAGAACCATGTCCTGCGAGGGAACGATGATCGGCGCGCCGTTGGCCGGATGCAGGATGTTGTTGGTCGACATCATCAGCACGCGGGCTTCGAGCTGGGCTTCGAGCGACAGCGGCACGTGAACGGCCATCTGGTCACCGTCGAAGTCGGCGTTGAAGGCCGTGCAGACGAGCGGATGCAGCTGGATCGCCTTGCCTTCGACCAGGGTGGGTTCGAAGGCCTGGATGCCCAGGCGGTGCAGCGTCGGTGCGCGGTTCAGGAGAACCGGATGCTCGCGGATGACCTCGTCGAGGATATCCCAGACTTCCGGCTTTTCCTTTTCGACCAGTTTCTTGGCCTGCTTGACGGTCGAGGAATAACCCTTGGCGTCGAGGCGGGCATAGATGAACGGCTTGAAGAGCTCGAGCGCCATCTTCTTCGGCAGGCCGCACTGGTGCAGCTTCAGTTCCGGGCCGGTGACGATGACCGAACGACCGGAATAGTCGACGCGCTTGCCGAGCAGGTTCTGGCGGAAGCGGCCCTGCTTGCCCTTCAGCATGTCGGAGAGCGACTTCAGCGGACGCTTGTTGGCGCCGGTGATGACGCGGCCGCGCCGGCCGTTGTCGAACAGCGCGTCAACAGATTCCTGCAGCATGCGCTTTTCGTTGCGGATGATGATGCCCGGCGCGCGAAGCTCGATCAGGCGCTTCAGGCGGTTGTTGCGGTTGATGACGCGGCGGTAAAGATCGTTCAGATCCGACGTCGCGAAACGGCCGCCGTCGAGCGGAACCAGCGGACGCAGGTCCGGCGGAATGACCGGGACGACCTTCATGATCATCCATTCCGGACGGTTGCCCGACTCCATGAAGTTCTCGACGATCTTCAGGCGCTTCATCAGCTTCTTCTGCTTGAGATCCGACGTGGTGTCGGCAAGCTCGGAACGCAGGTCGCCAGCGATCTTTTCGAGGTTCATCGAGGCCAGCATCTCGTAGATCGCCTCAGCGCCGATCATCGCGGTGAACTGGTCTTCGCCGTATTCGTCGACGGCAAGCATGTACTCTTCTTCCGAGAGGAGCTGGTGCTCCTTCAGGGCGGTCAGGCCCGGCTCGGTGACGATGTAGTTTTCGAAGTAGAGGACGCGCTCGACATCCTTCAGCGTCATGTCGAGCAGCGTCGAGATGCGCGATGGCAGCGACTTCAGGAACCAGATGTGGGCGACGGGAGCGGCGAGCTCGATATGGCCCATGCGCTCACGGCGAACGCGCGACAGCGTGACTTCGACGCCGCACTTTTCGCAGATGATGCCCTTGTACTTCATGCGCTTGTACTTGCCGCACAGGCATTCGTAGTCCTTGATCGGCCCGAAGATGCGCGCGCAGAACAGACCGTCGCGTTCCGGCTTGAACGTACGGTAGTTGATGGTTTCCGGCTTCTTGATCTCACCGTAGGACCAGGAGAGGATCTTCTCCGGAGACGCGATCGAAATCCGAATGGAATCGAAATTCTGTGCAGGCACCTGCGGATTGAAAAGATTCATGACCTCTTGGTTCATGCCTGTCTCCTTCATGGGCTAAAGCGCCCTCAAAATGCGATGGTCGGCGGCAATTTCCCGGGAGCCGCCTCCCTCGCTTAAACGAGAATAACCGCAAGATGCGGCGAAACTTCCCTCCCGGGCCGACACGGATACGGCGCCCGGCGGGACCGGCGTGCGCCGCATTGGCAGCGCACGCCCTATCAAGTGCTTACTCGGCCGCGTCGGGCAGCTGAGCTGCCTGCGCCTCGTCAAGCTTGGTGTTCTCGAGCTCGACGCTGAGGCCCAGCGAGCGCATTTCCTTGACGAGAACGTTGAAGCTTTCCGGAATACCGGCTTCGAACGTGTCGTCTCCACGGACGATGGCTTCGTAGACCTTGGTGCGGCCGGCGACGTCGTCCGACTTCACCGTCAGCATTTCCTGCAGCGTGTAGGCGGCGCCGTAAGCTTCGAGCGCCCAGACTTCCATTTCGCCGAAGCGCTGGCCGCCGAACTGCGCCTTGCCGCCCAGCGGCTGCTGGGTCACGAGCGAGTAAGGACCGATCGAACGGGCATGGATCTTGTCGTCGACCAGGTGGTTGAGCTTCAGCATGTAGATGTAGCCCACAGTCACCTGGCGGTCGAACTGCTCGCCGGTACGGCCGTCATAAAGCGTCGACTGACCCGTGTCCTTGAGACCTGCCAGACGCAGCATGTCGTTGACGTCGCCTTCATGCGCACCGTCGAAAACAGGCGTCGCAATCGAAACGCCGCGCTTCCACTGGTCGGCGAGACGCAGGACCGACTCATCGTCGAAGTCGTGGACCTGTTCGGCCTTCGGACCGTCACCGACGACATCGCCGATGGTCTTGCGCAGCGGCTCGATGTTGCCATTGGCCTTGTAGGCTTCGATCAGTTCGCCGATCTGGCGACCCATGCCGGCGCAAGCCCAGCCCAGATGCGTTTCCAGGATCTGGCCGACGTTCATGCGCGAGGGCACACCGAGCGGGTTCAGAACGACGTCGACATGCGTGCCGTCTTCGAGGAACGGCATGTCCTCGACAGGCACAATGCGCGAGACCACGCCCTTGTTCCCGTGACGGCCGGCCATCTTGTCGCCCGGCTGGATCTTGCGCTTCACGGCGACGAAGACCTTGACCATCTTCATGACGCCAGGAGGCATTTCATCGCCGCGCTGGACCTTCTCGACCTTATCCATGAAGCGCTGTTCGAGGCGCGACTTGGATTCGTCGTACTGGCCGCGGAGTGCTTCGAGTTCGCTCTGGACCTTCTCGTCCTCGACCGCGAACATCCACCACTGCGAGCGGGGATATTCGGAGACGACGGCGTTCGAAAGCTCGGTGCCCTTCTTGAAGCCCTTCGGGCCGGCAATGGAGACCTGGCCGCGCAGCATGTCGATCAGACGGCCGTAGACGTTACGGTCGAGGATCGCCTGCTCGTCGTCGCGGTCCTTTGCCAGACGCTCGATCTCTTCGCGCTCGATCGCCATCGCACGCTCGTCCTTCTCGACGCCATGGCGGTTGAAGACACGGACTTCGACGATCGTGCCGTAGGTGCCGGGCGGCATGCGCATGGAGGTATCGCGCACGTCGGAGGCCTTTTCGCCGAAGATGGCGCGCAGAAGCTTTTCTTCCGGCGTCATCGGGCTTTCGCCCTTCGGGGTGATCTTGCCGACGAGGATATCGCCCGGCTGAACTTCGGCGCCGATATAGACGATGCCGGCTTCGTCGAGGTTCTTCAGCGCTTCTTCCGAAACGTTCGGAATATCGCGGGTGATTTCCTCGGGACCAAGCTTGGTGTCGCGCGCCATCACTTCGAATTCTTCGATGTGGATGGAGGTGAACACGTCGTCGGCAACGATACGTTCGGAGAGCAGGATCGAGTCTTCGTAGTTGTAGCCGTTCCAGGGCATGAACGCGACGAGCGCGTTGCGGCCGAGCGCCAGGTCGCCGAGATCGGTCGACGGACCGTCGGCGAGAATGTCGCCGCGGTTGACGACGTCACCGACGGTGACCAGCGGACGCTGGTTGACGCAGGTGTTCTGGTTCGAACGCTGGAACTTCTGCAGGCGGTAGATATCGACGCCGGATTTGCCGGCTTCGAGGTCTTCCGTGGCGCGGATAACGATACGCGTCGCGTCGACCTGGTCGACCACGCCGCCGCGACGGGCACCGATGGCGGCGCCGGAGTCACGGGCAACGACCGGCTCCATGCCGGTACCGACGAACGGGGCTTCGGCACGCAGCAGCGGCACGGCCTGACGCTGCATGTTCGAGCCCATGAGCGCGCGGTTGGCGTCGTCGTTTTCCAGGAACGGGATGAGCGCGGCTGCGACCGAAACGACCTGCTTCGGCGAAACGTCCATCAGGTTCATGCTGTCGCGCGGCGCGAGCATGACTTCGCCGGCATGACGGCAGACGACGAATTCGTCGACGAAGGAACCGTCGGCGTTCATTTCGGCGTTGGCCTGGGCGACGTAGTACTTCGCCTCTTCCATGGCGGAGAGGTAGAGCACGTCGTTCGTCACCTTGCCGTCGACGATGCGGCGGTACGGGCTTTCGATGAAGCCGTACTTGTTGACGCGGGCAAAGGTCGCAAGCGAGTTGATGAGACCGATGTTCGGGCCTTCCGGCGTTTCGATCGGGCAAATGCGGCCATAGTGGGTCGGATGCACGTCGCGGACTTCGAAGCCGGCGCGCTCACGGGTCAGACCGCCCGGACCGAGAGCCGAAAGACGGCGCTTGTGGGTGATTTCCGAGAGCGGGTTGACCTGGTCCATGAACTGCGAGAGCTGCGAGGAGCCGAAGAATTCGCGGACGGCGGCGGCTGCCGGCTTGGCGTTGATCAGATCCTGCGGCATGACCGTGTCGATCTCGATCGAGGACATGCGTTCCTTGATCGCACGTTCCATGCGCAAGAGGCCGAGACGGTACTGATTTTCCATCAGTTCGCCGACCGAACGGACGCGGCGGTTGCCGAGGTTGTCGATGTCGTCGATCTCGCCCTTGCCGTCGCGCAATTCGACCAGCATCCTGACCACGGCCAGGATGTCGTCCTTGCGCAGGATGCGGACGGTGTCTTCGACGGTCAGGTCGAGGCGCATGTTCATCTTGACGCGGCCGACGGCGGAGAGGTCGTAGCGCTCCGCATCGAAGAACAGCGAGTTGAACATGGCTTCGGCCGATTCCATGGTCGGCGGCTCACCCGGACGCATGACGCGGTAGATGTCGAACAGAGCGTCCTGACGGTTCTCGTTCTTGTCGGCAGACAGCGTGTTGCGGATATAGGCGCCGACATTGATGTGGTCGATGCCGAGAACCGGGATCTCGTCGAAACCGTTCGACAGGATGACGCCAAGCGTCTTCTCGTCGATTTCGTCGCCGGCCTCGAGATAGATTTCACCCGTGGAGTAGTTGACGATGTCTTCGGCAAGGTAGTTGCCGTAAAGGTCGTCGTCGCCGGCCTTCAGCGCCTTCAGGCCCTTGTCGGAGAGCTGGCGCAGCAGGCGCGGGGTCAGCTTCTTGCCGGCTTCCACGACGACTTCGCCGGTATCGGCGTCGACCATCTCGGTGATCGCCTTGGCGCCCTTCAGCGTTTCCGGCTTGAAGGGAATGCGCCAGCCTTCGCCGTCGCGCTTGTAGAGCGACTTCGTATAGAAGGTGTCGAGGATTTCCTCGCCGTCCATGCCAAGCGCCATCAGCAGCGACGTGACCGGAATCTTGCGGCGGCGGTCGATACGGGCGTAGACGATGTCCTTGGCGTCGAATTCAATATCGAGCCAGGAACCGCGGTAAGGAATGACACGCGCAGCAAAGAGCAGCTTGCCGGACGAATGGCTCTTGCCCTTGTCGTGGTCGAAGAAGACGCCCGGCGAACGGTGCATCTGGGAGACGATCACGCGCTCGGTGCCGTTGACGATGAACGTGCCGTTATTGGTCATGAGCGGCATGTCGCCCATGTAGACGGACTGCTCCTTGATGTCCTTGATCGACTTCGCGCCCGTATCTTCGTCGATATCGAACACGATGAGGCGCAGCGTCACCTTCAGCGGCGCTGCATAGGTCAGGTCGCGCTGACGGCATTCATCAACGTCGAACTTCGGCGGTTCGAATTCGTAGGACACGAATTCCAGCATGGAAGCGCCGGAGAAATCGGTGATCGGGAAAACCGACTTGAAGACGGCCTGAAGGCCCTCGTCGGGACGACCGCCCTTCGGCTCTTCAACCATCAAAAACTGGTCGTAGGACGCCTTCTGAACCTCGATGAGGTTCGGCATTTCTGCGACTTCGGGGATCTTACCAAAAAACTTGCGTACGCGCCTGCGACCGTTGAACGAAAGGGTCTGAGCCATCGTCGCTCCTTCAAAATCTTGCACCCGGGCCTGCAACGGACGGGAACCGATGGCCAGTCGATCCCGTCAATCAATGAGTAATTCAATCTCGTCCGACTCCCGAAAACGCTCAGCTCGGATTGCTGTGCTGCCTTCGGTGCGAGACTATCCTTTTGAAGAACCCATTACCCAAAAGCCGTTTTGACGCGGCTTTTGGGTAATTCGTTCAGAAAAACGGCAAATGGGAGGCAGTAGATGCTGCCTCCCAAAAGCAGTTCAAGATTACTTGACGTCGGCCTTGGCGCCAGCGTCTTCAAGCTTCTTCTTGATGTCAGCGGCTTCAGCCTTGTTGACGCCTTCCTTGACAGCCTTCGGAGCGGCCTCGACGAGGTCCTTGGCTTCCTTGAGGCCGAGACCGGTGATGGCGCGGACTTCCTTGATGACGTTGATCTTGTTGGCACCAGCGTCGACGAGGATGACGTCGAATTCGGTCTTTTCTTCTTCAACGACAGCAGGGCCAGCACCACCGGCAGCGGCAGCAACAGCTACCGGAGCAGCAGCGGAAACGCCCCACTTTTCTTCGAGAAGCTTCGACAGTTCTGCAGCTTCCAGAACGGTCAGCGAGGAGAGGTCGTCTACGATCTTTGCGAGATCAGCCATTTTACTAGTTCCTTTTGTTCGGTTCGAACCGGTTGATTATAAACAGCGAAAAACCGCCTTACGCGGCTTCGTCCTTCTTGGCGTAGGCCGCAAACACGCGAGCAAGCTGGCTTGCCGGTGCTGCAACAACCCCAGCGATGCGGGTAGCCGGTGTCTGGATCATGCCCAGCAGCTTCGCACGCAGCTCATCAAGCGAAGGCAGGGTCGCAAGCGACTTGACTGCTTCGGCGTTGAGCGTGGTTGTTCCCATGGCGCCGCCCAGAACAATGATCTTGTCATTGGTCTTGGCGAAATCCATGACGACCTTCGGAGCGGTGATCGGGTCATTGCTGTATGCAATCAGCGTCTGACCTTTGAAGAGATTGGTAATCCCTTCCGCTTCCGTACCCTGAAGGGCAATTTTGGCCAGGCGGTTCTTCGCGACTTTGACGGTACCGCCAGCTGCACGCATCTTCGAACGAAAATCGTTCATCTGCGCGACTGTGGCACCAGCATAGTGGGCCACGACAACTGAGCCCGAAGCCTTGAAGACTTCGTTCAGTTCCGTGACGAATTCGCGTTTTTCCGCTCTTTCCACTGCCTATCTCCAGTTGGCAGGACCGAAATCGGACCTGCCGGGTTGCCTTTGCCTCCTGGGATCATGTGAGATCCCAAGCGACGCTTGAGGATCCTGTCCCCCCGCGCTCCCGCGCCAATCAAGGCTAAAGAGGCACAAGGCATCCAAGGCTCGAACCGAGTTACGAGAAGCGAACTTCATGCAATTCGGGTCTTACCCGTCTCATGCAGGCCAAGTGATTAAGGGAAAACCACCTGCAATCTCGGACAGGATTCCGGATTTCTCCGGAATATTCCGGCCCCTTGCGAGGCCGGAAATTCAGTCGCCGGGCTCAAAGCCCGACCATTGCGCCCAAGTCCTTGGGCGCGAACTTATGCAGTCGGAGCTGCGGTGACCGAGCCGACTTCGATCTTGACGCCCGGGCCCATGGTCGAGGAAATCGCCACGCGCTTGACATAGTTGCCCTTGGCGCCAGCCGGCTTTGCCTTGATGACGGCGTCAGCGAAGGCGCGGATGTTTTCTTCCAGAGCCTTGGCGTCGAAAGAGGCCTTGCCGATACCGGCATGGACGATGCCAGCCTTCTCGACGCGGAACTCGACAGCGCCGCCCTTGGAAGCCTTGACGGCTCCGGCGACGTCCATGGTGACGGTGCCGACCTTCGGGTTCGGCATCATGCCGCGGGGGCCGAGAACCTTACCGAGACGGCCGACGAGCGGCATCATGTCGGGGGTGGCGATGCAGCGATCGAATTCGATCTTGCCGCCCTGGACGATTTCGACGAGCTCTTCAGCGCCGACGATATCAGCACCGGCAGCCTTGGCTTCATCAGCCTTGGCGCCACGCGCGAAGACTGCGACGCGAACCGTACGGCCTGTGCCGTTCGGCAGGTTGACGACGCCGCGAACCATCTGGTCCGCATGGCGCGGGTCGACGCCGAGGTTCATCGAGACTTCGATGGTTTCGTCGAACTTGGCGACAGCCCGTTCCTTGACCATGCCGATGGCCAGGCTCAGAGCGTAGAGCTTGGTGGGATCAACACCTTCGTTGATCTTCTGCGTGCGCTTACCAGCCATGATCTTAACCCACCACTTCCAGGCCCATGGCGCGGGCAGAGCCCTCGATCATCGCCATTGCACCTTCGATATCCGCTGCGTTCAGATCCTTCATCTTGGCTTCTGCGATCGTCTTGATCTGAGCCTTGGTGAGGGAGCCGGCCTTGGCGCCCTTGCCGGGCGTCTTGGAACCGGACGTGATCTTCGCTTCCTTCTTCAGCCAGTAGCTGACCGGAGGCTGCTTCATCGCGAAGGTGAAGGACTTGTCCTGGTAATAGGTGATGACGACCGGAATCGGCATACCCTTTTCCATTTCCTGCGTGGCGGCATTGAACGCCTTGCAGAATTCCATGATGTTAATGCCACGCTGACCAAGCGCCGGACCAATCGGCGGGGACGGGTTTGCCGATCCTGCCTTGACCTGAAGCTTGAGCTGGCCTGCAACTTTCTTAGCCATATCTCTCTGCCTTTCATGAACGGCCGGTCGCCCGGCCCGTGATGCCGGATCTCTCCGGCGGCTGCGGTTGCGTGGTGCGGATCGTTAGGGTCCGGCTAAGACCCCTCACCTTCCACGCGGATGCGGACAAAGTCCGCAGGAAACAGGCCGCAAGGGCCAGCCTCCAGTCTCTGCAATCAGACCTTCTCGACCTGAGCGTATTCCAGCTCGACCGGCGTTGCGCGGCCGAAGATCGACACTTCCACCTTCAGGCGCGAACGTTCTTCGTCCACATCCTGAACCGTGCCGTTGAACGACGCGAACGGGCCGTCGGAAACGCGGACCTGCTCGCCGATCTCGAAGGTAATGGAGGCCTTCGGCCGCTCGACACCTTCCTGGACCTGACCGAGAATGCGCTCGGCTTCGTAATCCGGAATCGGAACGGGCTTATTGTCGGAGCCGAGGAAACCTGTGACCTTCGGCGTATTCTTGATCAGGTGATAGGCTTCATCCGTCAGATTGGCGCGAACCATGACATAGCCCGGGAAAAACTTGCGCTCCGAATCGACCTTGCGGCCGCGACGCACTTCCACCACCTTTTCGGTCGGCACGAGGATCTTCTCGAACAGGTGCTCCAGCCCCTTCTGGCGAGCCTTGTTCTCGATGTCTTCAGCCACCTTCTTTTCAAAATTAGAATATGCGTGGACGATGTACCAACGTGCCGCCATTTTCATCTCCACCCGTATCAGTTGCCGGTATTCAGCACGAAGCTCAGAACCCAGCCAATCAGCTGGTCAGCGGCAAAGAAAAACAGCGCGGCGAAAACCACCATCACAAGCACCATAACCGTCGAGATCATCGTCTCGCGGCGCGACGGCCATGTAACTTTGGACGTCTCGGAGCGAACCTGCTGCAGAAACGCAAACGGATTGGATTTGGATGCCATCGACTGCCCACGCAATTACGGCGCGTAAAGCTGAAACTATCAGCCCCACGCACCGCGTGTCTGTTGAACCCTAAATAAACACCGATTTCCGAATACACAAGAGGGAAACCGAAGTTTAACGAAATTACTTACCACCCATCAATCCCCGGCCGGAATGCCGCGAGCATGTCCGCGCTGTCCCGCATCAAGGAGAATGGCAGGGGCAGTAGGGCTCGAACCTACGACCTGCGGTTTTGGAGACCGCCGCTCTACCAACTGAGCTATACCCCTTCATACCTGTCATTCAGCGCCAGAGCCAAGGCCCGCAAATCGCTGCTGAAAAGCATGGCGCTCCCTTTAAGACGACGGCACGGGATTGGCAAGCACGATTTTCGATTTTCAAAGCCATTCTCCTCATATGCGAGCAGTAGGCTTTTCCACCGGGCGACCAAGATCCGTTCAGAGGTTCACATATTTCCGCCAATCGTGCTCTTCTTTAAAGCCCAGCACCTCGCGAATCTTGCGGTTGGAGAGCAGACCCTCATATTCGCCGATCTCGCGGATGAAGGGCACGTTCGGGAAGAATCGCTTTGCAAGCTCCTTCGACGGCGTGTTGGCCGAGACAGTGTCGTTGGCGGCGTTGAAGACCTGATAGCCGAGACCGTCCTTCTCGATGCACAGATGGCAGATCTGTCCGAGGTCGCGGGCGTCGATATAGCTCCAGGCGATGCGCTTGCGCATCTCGGGATTGGCGAAAAAGGTGGGGAATTTCTCGTATTCGTGCGGCTCGATGACGTTGCCGATGCGCAGCGCATAAATGTCGAAACCCGAGCGTTCGGCAAAGGCGCGCGCCGTCTTTTCGTTGACCACCTTGGAAAGGCCGTAAGAATCCATCGGATTGACGTCGTAGTCCTCCTCCAGCGGGAAATGGTGGAAATCGCGATGGCCTTCGGCGAAGCAGACGCCGTAGGTCGTCTCGCTCGATGCGACGATGATCTTCCTGATGCCGAGCTTCACCGCCGCCTCGATGACATTGTAGGTGCCCATCGTGTTGATGCGGAAGGTTTCGTTGTCGGGCTTGATCAGAATGCGCGGGATGGCGGCGAAATGCACGACAGCATCGAAGGGCTGCACGCCCCTGCCCGCATCGAGATCGGGAAAATCGCGATGCATCGAGAGCGCATTGAAGACCTGACCGCTGTCGGTGATGTCGGCGATGAGATTGGTGACGCCGGGGCTATCCAGCGGCACGAGATCGAGGTTGTGAACCTCGTAACCGGCATTGACGAGCCATGGCACAGTATGGCGACCTGCCTTGCCCGAACCGCCCGTGAGCAGAATGCGTCTCTTCATGGAATATCCTCCGCGTCATGAAATCGGAGGCATAGTGAGACGCTTCCGCGCGAAGAGCAAGCGAGCGTCGTGCAAGGGTTCACCCCCGCGTCGCCAGGAGCATCCTATCCGGGAGCGCCTGGCCGATCATTTCCGATCATCGCAGAAGGCTGCGATGCTCTGCAAGGGTCGTCACTTGACGACACTTACCTCCAGCGTCGTCACTTGACGACGCTTAACTCCAACGTCGTCACTTGACGACGCTTATCTCGTTGACCTGCACTCCGGCTGCCTGAACAACCTCTTGCGGAATTGCAGCGATGAAAAACATCGTGAAAACATACATAGCGAATATCGTCGCAGCGAATGTGGCCTTTGGAATCATCCGGGCTCTCCTCTTTGCAAGAAGGAGTCTGGACTAAAATGGGCCATTCACAAACCGGTTTCTGAATGTGAGATGAACAAAATACTGTGACAGGCCAATTTAACGATATTTTTACAACACCTGTTAAACCTACCGGAAGCCATGAAAATGAAAAACCCCGCTGTTTCCAGCGGGGTCTTCATAATTGCGGATAACTCGAAAGTTACTCGACGATCGAAGCGACGATGCCGGCGCCGACGGTGCGGCCGCCTTCGCGGATAGCGAAGCGCAGCTTTTCTTCCATCGCGATCGGAACGATCAGCTCGACGGCAACCGTGACGTTGTCGCCCGGCATAACCATCTCCGTGCCTTCCGGCAGCGTCACAATGCCCGTCACGTCGGTCGTGCGGAAGTAGAACTGCGGACGGTAGTTGGTGAAGAACGGCGTATGACGGCCACCCTCTTCCTTCGTCAGGATGTAGGCTTCCGCCATGAACTTCTTGTGCGGCTTGACAGAACCCGGCTTGCAGAGAATCTGACCACGCTCGACGCCGTCACGGTTCACACCGCGGATCAGCGCGCCGATGTTGTCGCCGGCCTGGCCCTGATCGAGCAGCTTGCGGAACATTTCAACGCCGGTCACCGTCGTCTTCGAGGTCGGGCGGATGCCGACGATCTCGACTTCTTCGCCAACCTTGACGATGCCACGCTCGACGCGGCCGGTCACAACCGTGCCGCGGCCCGAGATCGAGAACACGTCTTCGATCGGCATCAGGAACGGCTGGTCGATCGGACGCTCAGGCGTCGGGATGTAGGCGTCAACCGCAGCCATCAGCTCGCGGATCGCGTCTTCGCCGATCTTCTTGTCCGAATCTTCGAGAGCAGCGAGCGCCGAACCCTTGACGACCGGGATATCGTCGCCCGGGAAGTCGTAGGACGACAGCAGTTCGCGAACTTCGAGCTCGACCAGTTCGAGAAGCTCGGCGTCGTCAACCTGGTCGACCTTGTTCAGGAACACCACGATCGCCGGAACGCCGACCTGGCGGGCCAGAAGGATGTGTTCGCGCGTCTGCGGCATCGGGCCGTCAGCGGCCGAGCACACCAGGATCGCGCCGTCCATCTGGGCAGCACCGGTGATCATGTTCTTGACGTAGTCGGCGTGGCCGGGGCAGTCGACGTGCGCGTAGTGGCGGGCCGGCGTCTCATATTCGACGTGTGCCGTCGAAATGGTGATGCCACGAGCCTTTTCTTCCGGAGCCGCGTCGATCTGGTCGTACGCCTTGAACTCACCGAAGTACTTCGTGATCGCTGCCGTCAGAGACGTCTTGCCGTGGTCAACGTGGCCGATCGTGCCGATGTTGACGTGCGGCTTGTTGCGCTCAAACTTACTCTTTGCCATTTGAATGCTTCCTGTGAACGAAATGGTGGGCCCCGGCGAACCGGTTTAGTGCCGCCGTTTAAGGCTTTCGGCGACATTGCGCAAGACTTAATTGCAGACGCCATTCTTGGCCTGACAGCGCATATGGGAGACAATTCGCCGCCTGCAAGGCGATTCGCCGAAGTGCCCTCGAAAATCCCTGAAATCTCAGAGAAAATCGCATGGACGACTGGGGGACGAAGCTCAGGCGGTCGGCGCCGACCGCCCCTCGCCCGTCAGGCGATGGCCGCCATCGTGGAATTCATCGCCAGCGCGGAAACACCCAAAAACTACCGCGGCGGCGGTCGTATGAACTGGCTTCAGGGAAACTGGAGCGGGTAGCGGGAATCGAACCCGCGTATTCAGCTTGGAAGGCTGCTGCTCTACCATTGAGCTATACCCGCGGGGTGGTCCGATCCGATGACGAATGGTGGAGAGAGTTGGATTTGAACCAACGTAGGCTGAGCCAACGGATTTACAGTCCGTCCCCTTTAACCACTCGGGCATCTCTCCAGTTTTCGTCCGGATCGCTAGACCAAGTTCGTCAGACTTCGAAGCGTTGCCGCCCGTCGTCTGCGCCGCGTATATGACCGGAGCATTTCAGTCTGTCAACACGATGACAACGGAAAAAACACGAAAAATTTCATTCGCCGCCGAAAGCCGGCATATGAAAGAAAGCCTATGCGGCGGCGAGCGCCATAGCTATAAAGCCGCATGAGCAAAGACAACAAATCCGGCGGCAAGTCCGCGACAGACCCATCCGCCAAGGATACGCATTACGCCAATCTGCGGCGCGCCCACCGGGACGCCAAGCGCGAACGCGGCGAGATTCCGACACCTCAGCCGCAGAAGCGCAGGCGCGGGGCCGAGGACTGGAAGCCGCCGGCTCTTGCCCCCGATCAGGTGCATCTTTACGGCCTGCATACGGTGCGCGCCGCCCTCGACAATCCCGAGCGCAAGAAGATCAAGCTGTTCGTGACGCAGAATGCGCTGGCGCGGCTCGAAGTCGACGTCGAAACGCTCGGCATTCCCTTCGAAATCGTCTCGCCGCAGGAGATCGATAAGGTGCTCGGCCCGGAAGCGATCCATCAGGGCGTCATGCTGGAAACACGGCCGCTTCCGGTACGCCGACTCGAAGCGCTGAAGGACAGCCCTCTCCTGCTCGTCCTCGATCAGGTGACCGATCCGCACAATGTCGGCGCGATCATGCGTTCAGCCGTCGCCTTCAATGCCGGCGCCGTTATCACCACCCAGAGACATAGCCCGACCGAGTCAGGCGTGCTCGCCAAGTCCGCCTCCGGCGCGCTGGAGCTGATACCTTATATACAGGTCACCAATCTCGCGGATGCGCTCGGCGAATTGCACAAGCTCGGTTTCTCCACCATCGGCCTTGATTCGGAAGGGCCGGCGCCGCTCGAAGGCACCTTCTCTGGCGAGAAGGTGGCGCTGGTGCTCGGCTCCGAAGGCAAGGGACTTCGGCAGAAGACGCGGGAAACTGTCAACGCACTTGCCCGCCTCGATATGCCGGGCGCGATCAAATCGCTCAACGTCTCGAATGCCGCAGCGATCGCGCTTTATGCGGCGCGTCTCCACCTGAAGGCATAGGCTGGCCTGCTCGGACGCCGCGCTCCTGCTCAGCTCGGCGTCTGGCAGCTGGCAGGTCCGTCCAGCGGTCGGCGCAGTGTATCGCCCGCCACATAGGCCACCTCGACGGGATAGACGATCACGCTCGGCAGCTTCTCGATTTCACCAGCGTGGCCGGGGCTGCGTTTGATTTCCGCCTTGTAGGCTGAGGCACAATCCGGCAGCTGCTTCAGCGGCAGCCCGGTGTCGGCGGCGATCGCCTTTGCGCAGGCAGCACCATCGAGATAGAGCGAGCAGGACGCCGTGTAGACGCGGCGGAAGTCGAGGGTCAGCTCCCCCTTCCCGCTCCTTATCGCGGCAAAATTGTCGCCCTCAAACGAATCGTCGAGTAGCCGCTCGCCCGTCGCCGCATCGTAGACGACGAAAGGCAGTCCGCCGTTCCACCCGTCCGCTGCCCGGAAGAAGACGAAACCGCCGCTGACGCCCATGAGATAACCGGCTATATCGTCCTCGATCACCCGCTCGCGTTCGTCGGCGCGCTCACAGGGCGCATCGGCGGCAAGCAGCGCCAGCTTTTCGGCTCCGACCTCGCCGAGATCGACTTCCTTGACCATGAAGGCGGGATAACGGCTGCAGGTGATCTTCGGCTTTGCATCAGGATTGAGTTCGTCCTTCGGCAGCGCGACGACGTCCACTTTTATCGGCCTGTCGAACGGTGCCGGGCTTTCGGACGCTCCGGCCAAGGAAATCAGTGCCGCAAGGATAGTCGATGTCTTGATCGTCCGCTTCATCACAGTCCGCCTCTGAAATGCTTCGGTATCTCTGACATGGTTCGATCCGGCGCGACAGATGGGAAACGGATGCCGGCAAGACCCGTGCAACGCCTGGCCGATGCCGGAGAAATCCACTTTTGCCTTGGAAAGACCTTCCGGAACACTATGATCGGGCGATGACCGGTTGGCGCGACCGGTCAGAAGCAAGAAGGAACGATTCCCATCATGGCCATTCGACCGCTGATTTTCGGTATCCTCTTCGTCGCGGTCTTCGTCGTGATTATTCTCAGCATCATCTGGGTGGACACCTCGCATCCCATCCACCAGCCCGATCCCCTGTCGCCGACGGCGCCCGGCCCCGCGACGCCGGGACCGGTGCAATAATCCCGGCCGGAACGCGGAGGGCGCTTACGCGTTAATCCCGGAATCGAACGAGGATTGAACGCTCATGCGCATAATGATCGCCGTCGTCGCCTTCATGGTCGTCTCCGTGCTCAGCATCGCGATGATGTCGCCATCGGGCGCCGGAGAGACCGGCAATGGCGACAGGATCGAGGCGAGCGTCAATGAACCTATCGCGCATTAAAACAAAGGCCCGAATGATCCGGGCCTTTATCTTCAGCTGCGGTAGAGCCAGAAAGGCATGCCGCGATCACGATCGCGCCACTCGCGGCGTTCCTGCCAACGCTCGGCACGCCACCGCCGCCAATGACGGCGATCATCGCGCCAATGGGAGCGGCGCCAATCGCGCTCGTCGCGCCAGCCACGGTCGTCACGCCAGCCACGGTCGTCACCATCGTCACGGTCGCGATCACGTCGCCAGCCATCACGAATTTGAACGATATCGCCCTGTGCCGACACTGCCGGCCGCTCGACCGGCATGGCGGCCGCCGGTGCGACGGACGCGAAAGCCCCACCGACTGAAATGGTTGCGGCGAGAAAGAGATGTGCGAGCCTCATGGCTGTTTCCTCATTGATGATGAGGCGAAGATAGTCGGGCGCGGCTGAATTGGCGCTGAAGCAGCCCTTCACGCGCGGTTCATCGAGCGATGCGGGCTATTAAAAAAATCTGCTGGGTGCGATCGAACAAAGCAGCGTCGAACCGAGGTTATGGCCTCCGAAGGCGGCGCCTTCGCTTAGCAGCTTTCTTCAGCTCGCCGAGCCGAAGCTCACAGAGCGTAGGCTGGTGCCCCCGCCAGGGTTCGAACCCGGGACCCCCTGATTACAAATCAGGTGCTCTACCAACTGAGCTACAAGGGCAATAATTGCCCAACTAGCAGATTCTATGATTCTGTAAAGGGAAATCCGTGCCTGCGCGAACAGGTCGGCTGCGGCTCAAAACGCTTCGCGGCAGAAAACGTCCTTGTCGTACAAGGCCTTTATCCTTTAGCTAGGACAGCATCATAAAGGGCATTGCATGGGCCGTTCATTTCAGACGCTATCCTTTCTCGCCTCACCAACGACGGAGGCGCTTGCCGCTCGCGAGGAGCTGATTCGCCTCTATGGTGACGTGCCGGCTGACGAAGCCGACGTCATCGTCGCGCTTGGCGGCGACGGTTTCATGCTGCAGACGCTGCACCACACCATGAACTCCGGCAAACTGGTTTACGGCATGAATCGCGGTTCGGTCGGATTCCTGATGAACGATTATCGCACCGAACAGCTTCAGGAACGCATCTGCCTTGCCGTCGAAAACGTCTTCCGGCCATTGCAGATGACGACGGCCAATGCCGACGGCACCAACTCGACGGCGCTGGCCATCAACGAGGTCTATCTTTTTCGCCAGTCCTATCAGGCGGCGAATCTGCGGGTCATGATAGATGGGCGCGTCCGCCTGGAGGAACTCATCTGCGACGGGCTGATGGTGGCGACACCGGCCGGATCGACGGCCTATAATCTTTCCGCCCATGGCCCGATCCTGCCGCTCGAAGCGCCGCTGCTCGCGATGACGCCGGTCAGCGCGTTCAGGCCGCGGCGCTGGAGGGGCGCGCTGCTTCCGAACAAAGTGACCGTCGATATCGACATTCTCGAGCCGGAGAAGCGGCCGGTGAACGCCGTGGCCGACAATACCGAGGTCAAGTCGGTGCTGCATATCCGAATCGCCCAGTCGGAGCATATGACGGCGCGCATCCTCTCCGATCCCGACCGCTCCTGGTCCGACCGTATTCTCGCCGAGCAGTTCAAGGATTGAGACGATGGCCATGCGAGGGATATTGACGACCACCATTTTCCTATTGGGATGGTCGGTCGCAGCCGCCCCGGCGCAGGATGCCATCCTGCCGGCATCGGTGATTTTCGCGACCAGCACCGGCTATTGGGAGGATGACGGCAACGCACCTGATGTCGAGCGGGCGCCGATGGGTGCCGAGAGCGTCGCCAACCCCGAGGGAAAGGCCACCCAGCGCCACGGCTACTACAAGCTCTTTGCCGTCCGCCAGGCCGACAGGACCTCGAAGGTCTACCTGCAGCAGATTGCCCAGACAGAGACCGGCCCGGCGATCGCCTCGACCATCGAACTGCAGGAAATCAGCGACCTGAAGCCTTACGTTACCGATATACGCCCGGAGAATTCGAACGGCATCATCAAGGAGCCGGGGCTGTTTGCCACGATCTATCTGAAGACCGATCCCGCCGCCGAGCCGGATAGCTGGACCGTGCTGATCGACGAATTCGGCGACATCACCGTGGAGAAGGCGACGAATTGAACGGCTGGGAATTGTTCGGAGAGACATCTGGGCGATGAAACTGGGCTATCGCGAGGGCATCCTCTACGACAAGAAGAGGTCGAATTGGGACGCAGCCGGCCCCAGGCCGATCAACTGGTCGCTCTGGTACCCGGCTGCCGATGACGCCCGGGAAAGCGATATAACGGAAAGAAGCTGGTTTCAGAAGGCGACTGTTGCCCGCGATGCGCCCATCCGGCCGGCGGCCCGGCCCTACCCCCTCGTCCTTCTGTCGCACGGCACCGGCGGATCCGCGGCCGGACTGGAGTGGCTGGCGCGACGCCTGGTCGATCGCGGATTTGCAGCGCTCGGCGTCAGCCATCACGGCAATACGGGCATCGAGCCTTATCGCGCCGAAGGCTTTGCCTGCCTTTGGGAGCGGGCGCCCGACCTCAGCTACATGCTCGACCATAGCGATGACTGGCTCGGCGATCTCTCGGGCCATATCGAAACGGCCCGCGTGTTTGCGGCCGGATTTTCGGCTGGAGCCTATAGCGTGATGCTGCTGCTTGGTGCTGTCGCCCAGTTCTCGCAGTTTGACCCGTCCCGGATGAAATCCGGTGGTTCGCGCGGACCAAGGGAATTTCCCGACCTGGCCGACCATATCCCGACATTGCTGCGCACCAGCGATGTGTTTCGCGATTCATGGTCGCGCGTGTCGCAGTCCTACCGTGACGAGAGAATCAAGGCCGCGCTCGTCTGCGCGCCGGGCCGGTCCGTTCTCTGTTTCAGCGAGGAAAGCCTGAAGGCCGTCGATGCGCCCACCCTTATCCTGGTCGGCGATGCCGACACGGCGGCACCGGCGGAGGAATGTTCGTCATGGCTGCATGCACGGCTGCGACGCAGTCGTCTTAGAATCTTCGGCGGCGGCCTTGGACATTATGTCTTCGTGCCGGAGGGCACGGCGCTCGGCCTCGCCTTTGCCGCAGAACTCTTTACCGATCCCCCGGGCATCGAACGCGCCGCCATTCATGACGAGATTGCCGATCTGTCGGCCGCGCTGTTTCACGACAGCGACGTCAGCGCCATGGTCTGAACAAAGAAAAGCCCCGTCTCCGGGGCCTTCGTGTCTCGATTCTGCTGTACCCTATCAGTCGACATCCTCGACAACCGCGTCCGCGGCGCCGCTGATGCGGTGGGCAAGGGCCGCTTCCATGAACTCGTTCAGATCACCGTCGAGCACATCATCCGGGGCGCTGCTGGCGACGCCGGTGCGCAGGTCCTTCACCAACTGGTAGGGCTGCAGTACGTAGGAGCGAATCTGGTGGCCCCAGCCGATATCCGTCTTGGAGGCGGCTTCGGCGTTGGCGGCGTCCTCACGCTTCTTCAGTTCCGCTTCGTACATGCGGGCACGCAGCATGTCCCACGCCTTGGCGCGGTTCTTGTGCTGCGAACGCTCCTGCTGGCACTGCACGACGATACCGGTCGGGATATGCGTGATGCGCACGGCCGAGTCGGTGGTGTTGACGTGCTGGCCGCCGGCGCCCGACGAACGATAGGTATCGATGCGGCAGTCGCTTTCGTTGATCTCGATCTGGATCGAGTCGTCGACAACCGGATAGACCCAGATCGACGAGAATGAGGTGTGGCGGCGCGCATTGCTGTCGTAAGGCGAGATGCGCACCAGCCGGTGCACGCCCGATTCCGTCTTCAGCCAGCCATAGGCATTGTGGCCCTTGACGAGCAGGGTCGCGGATTTGATGCCCGCTTCTTCGCCGTCATGGACTTCGAGAAGCTCGACCTTGAAACGCTGGCGTTCGGCCCAGCGGGTGTACATGCGCAACAGCATGTTGGCCCAGTCCTGGCTTTCGGTACCGCCGGCGCCGGAATGGACTTCGAGATAGGTGTCGTTGCTATCGGCTTCGCCGGAGAGCATCGCCTCCACCTGGCGGCGGGCGGCCTCGGCCTTCAAGGCCTTCAGCGTGTCCTCGGCTTCCTTGACGACGCCCTGGTCGCCCTCTTCCTCGCCAAGCTCGATCAGCTCGATATTGTCGTTCAGCTGCTGTTCGAGCTGCTTGACGCCGTTGATGCCGTCATCGAGCTGCTGGCGCTCGCGCATCAGCTTCTGCGCTTCCTGTGCATCGTTCCAGAGGTTCGGATCCTCTGCCTTGTTGTTCAACCAGTCCAGTCGTCTTATCGCCTGGTCCCAGTCAAAGATGCCTCCTCAGCAGGGTGATAGCCTGCTTGGTTTCATCGACTACGTTTTCGATTTCCGCTCGCATTTTCCGCTTCTCTGCTCGGTCTCTTCAAGTGCTGGTTTACGTCTTTGTTTCACGCAATTCCGGACGCAAAACCGCTGCGCACTTTTGCTGGAAATGCTCTAGAGACGCCCGCCGCGGATGTAAAGGGCCGCGGCAAGCGTTCCAAAATTCGGCGACGGTCAGAACAGGCCGGGCGTTCCGGTCTGGACGGCTTGGTTGGCCTGCGGCGAGGTCTTCAGGATCTCCTCCGGCGCCATGGTGCTGTCCATGCCGATGACGGAGAAGCTGTCGGCCGGGCCGGTGCCGGGCTTGAAAGCCTCGACAATGGTGTTCGGATCGCCGTCCGCGGCCGCCATGCCGGTCTTGCGGTCGATCGGGATCAGGTTCATGCCGGGCGGGATGACGAATTTGGATTCCGGCGTATCCTTGACGGCGGCCTGCATGAATTCGTTGAAGATCGGGGCGGAGAGACCGCCGCCGGTGCCGCCGCGGCCGAGCGGGGCCGGCGTATCGAAGCCCATATAGAGGCCGGCAACCAGATCCGGCGTGAAGCCGACGAACCAGGCATCCTTCTCGTCGTTGGTGGTGCCGGTCTTGCCGGCGACGTCGCGGCCGCCGAGGTCGATCTTGCCGGCGGCGGTGCCGCGCTGGATGACGCCCTGCATCATCGAGGTGATCTGGTAGGCGGTCATCGGGTCGAGAACGGTTTCGCGATTGTCGACGACATTCGGCTCTTCCTGGTTTTGCCAGTCACCGGCATTGCAGCCCTCGCACAGACGCTCCTCATGCTTGAAGATCGTCTTGCCATAGCGGTCCTGAATACGGTCGATCAATGTCGGCTTGATCTGCTTGCCGCCATTGGCGATGACCGAATAGGCCGAGACCATGCGCAGCACCGTCGTGTCGCCGGCGCCGAGCGACATGGAGAGAACCGGCAGCATGTGATCGTAGATGCCGAAGCGCTCTGCATATTCGGCGACGATGTTCATGCCGAGATCGTTGGCGAGGCGCACCGTCATCAGGTTGCGCGAATGCTCGATGCCCGAGCGCAGCGTCGAGGGCCCGCCGACTTCGCCGCCGTAGTTTTCCGGCTTCCAGACCTGGCCGCCCGACACGATCTCGATCGGCGCATCCATGATGACGGAGGCCGGCGTATAACCATTGTCCATCGCCGCCGCATAGACGAAGGGCTTGAACGAGGAGCCCGGCTGGCGCATCGCCTGGGTGGCGCGGTTGAATTCGGACTGCGAGTAGGAGAAGCCGCCGACCATGGCCAGCACGCGGCCGGTCTTCGGGTCCATGGCGACCAGGCCGCCCTGCACCTTCGGCGGCTGCTGCAGGCGGTAGGAGGTCGAGGCGTCGTCGCCGAGCTTTGCGACATAAACGACGTCGCCGGGGGCCAGGACGCCGACCGGCGACTTCGCGGTCTTGCGGGCGCCGTCGGCCGAACGGAAGGCCCACTGCATGTTCTTGGCATCGATCGTGCCGCGTTGACGCTCAGCCGCGACCTTGCCGCTTCCATCCTTGGCCGGCTGCAGGCCGATGTCGACATTGCTGTCGGACACGGCGAGCACGACGGCAAGCCGCCATTCCGGCACGTCGGACAGTGCGGGGATATCGGCAAGCGCCTTGCCCCAGTCACCGCTCGCATCGATCTGCTTGAGGGGGCCGTGGAAACCTCGGCGCTCGTCATAGGTGACCAGACCGTCCTGCAGCGCCTTGCGGGCAGCGAGCTGCATCTGCGGATCGAGCGACGTGCGCACTGAAAGGCCACCCTCATAGAGAACCTTTTCGCCATATTGGTCGATCAGCTGGCGACGCACGGCTTCGGCGAAATAATCCGATGCAAAGAGCGACGGGCCGGTCGTGCGGGCGGTGACGCCGAGCGGCTGCTTCTTGGCTTCCTCACCGTCGCTCTGGCTGACATAGCCGTTCTCGACCATGCGGTCGATCACCCAGTTGCGGCGCTCGAGCGCAGCTTCCGGGTGGCGGAAAGGATGATAATTGGCGGGCCCCTTCGGCAGCGAGGCCAGGTAGGCTGCCTCGGCGACGGTCAGTTCGGTGACGGATTTGTTGAAATAGGTGAGTGCTGCGCCGGCGATGCCGTAGGAATTCAGGCCGAAGAAAATCTCGTTCAGGTAGAGTTCGAGGATCTTGTCCTTGCTGTAGGCCTGCTCGATGCGGAAGGAGAGGATCGCTTCCTTGATCTTGCGGTCGATCGTCTGGTCCGAGCTCAAAAGGAAGTTCTTGGCGACCTGCTGGGTAATGGTGGAGGCGCCGACCGGACGGCGGCCGGAGCCGAAATTCTGCAGGTTGACGAGGATTGCGCGGCCGAGACCGGTAAGATCGACGCCCGGGTGATTGTAGAAATTCTTATCTTCGGCCGACAGGAAAGCGGCCTTCACGCGGTCGGGAATGGCCTGGATCGGCAGGAAAAGACGCTTTTCCTTGGCGTATTCGGCCATCAGGGCGCCGTTGCCGGCATGAACGCGGGTGGTCACCGGCGGCGCGTAGCTGTTCAGAACGGCATAGTCCGGCAGATCCCTGGCGACATTGGTGATATAGATGGCAACACCCGCCGCCGCGACCAGAAACAGGACGCAGGCCATTCCGAAGAAATATCCAAAAAGTCTAACCATATTTCAGCTACCGGTCTTTTCGATCTTCAATCGGCGCAGACGCAACGATTGCATGGATCAAGGCAATTTGCACGTTGCGCGGCTTACTCCATGAGCGTTACCGCCACAAGCCGATTCCGCGCCTCAGGCCTACGAAACATAAGCCGGAGTAACGGCGCGAATGTGAGCAAAATAGGGCTCTGCCCGCCGCATTCACCGCTGCAGCAGCGTTTCATTAGAACTGTCACATCCAAGCAACGCCGTCGCCGCCGCCAATCTGAGGCATCTTGCTCAGAACTTGATTCGTGTGACGCGCTTTAAGTCGTTGTTTTTTATGCATATCGCCATGCCACAACCCGCTACAGCTCTTTGCGTGGCATTGATTAGCCGCCATTCGCCATGACGGCGGCGCGGTATCGCTTCACTGCGTCGGTCAAGAGACCGGCGATCTTGTCGCGCCAGGTCTCGTCGAGCAGCAGTTTCTCGTCATCGGCATTCGAGAGGAAGCCGAGCTCGAGAAGGATCGACGGCACGTCAGGGGCCTGCAGCACGCGAAAGCCGGCGTGACGGTGTGGATTGTTGATGGTGCCAACCTGATCCTTGAAGGAATTCAGCACGCTCTCGGCCAGCGAGATCGAAAAGGCCTGGGTCTCGCGCCGGGTCAGATCGAGCAGGATGTCTGCGACCTCGGGCGGCTCGGCGACCGTCTCCTTGCCCGCGATCTGGTCGGAAAGGTTTTCACGATCGGCAAGGTCGGCGGCGAGCTTGTCGGATGCCTTGTCGGAGATCGTGTAGACGGTCGCGCCGCGGATATCTTTCTGCTTCAGCGTGTCGGCATGCAGGGAAATGAACAGGCCGGCATGGTTCTGGCGGGCGATCAGCACGCGCTGCGAAAGCGACAGGAACTCGTCATCCTCGCGCGTCAGGAAAGCCTTGATGCCCGGTTCCTTGTTCAACCGGTCGGTCAGCGCCTTGGCGAAGGCGAGCGTTACCTGCTTTTCCTCGGTCTTGGTGTCGACGCCGATCGCGCCGGTATCGATGCCGCCATGGCCGGCATCGACGGCGATGACGAAATCGCCGGGAGCGGCTTTCTCAGGCGCCGGAATGGCGCTGGTCGTCTGGTCCGCCTCAGTTTGATCGTTCCAGGATTGGGTCTTCACCAGCTCGGCAAAGGCCTGCTTGTCGATCATCTCGGCATCGAGCACGAGGCGATGCCCCTTGCCTGCCTCGTCGGCCTGCACTTTGGCGAGCGCCAGCTTCACCGGCCTTGCCGTCGTCAGCACGATGCGGGCGCTTTCCTCGTCCATCTTGCCGTAACGGATGTCCTTGAACAGGCCGCGGGCGGCAAGATCCTTCGCCGGAAAGCCGAAGGCGGTGGCCGGCAGGTCGACGACGATGCGTTCCGGATTGGCGATATAGTGGACGGAGAAGCGCGGTTCGCGATCGAAGTCGATGACGATGCGGGTCCTGGCGTCGTCGCCGACGATGCGCGCACCATAGGCGAGCAGCGGATCTCCGGCTTCGACGGAGCCGGCAACGGCCAGGAGGCTGGCGGCCAGAAGCATTGCCGTCAGAACCCGCCTTGCGAATGTCGATCGCCGCGCTGCGGATTTCGCCGCGATCCGAGCCCTCTTATACAATAAACCGCCACACCCTATTTGAATTGCCATGAACCCGACGCGGCTGCAGCGAACGTCCCCGTGACGAAACACCCGTTAGCCTGCCGAATCGCGATCACTTTATCCCCAGCTTCTATGCGTTACGAAATCCATCAATATTATGGCACATTTGGCTTTTCCCTTGCTATTGTGACACAGAAAACATACAACGAATTTCAGGGTAAAGTGTTGACGGGATAGAGTCGCCGCAAAGGCTGCCAGCCAGATCAGGACCTGGCGCCACATCGGTCATCGTCCGCCGTCTCATGCGCTTCATCCCTAGAACTGGATCCTGATTTTCCGGCTTATTGTCGGAATTCATTGGTGGATCAGCCACCACGCTCTCAGGGAGCAAACTCATCGGACCCGAACGGGTCTTCGTATTTGTCGATCACGCTTGGTTGTTGATGGTTTCGCAGCAGGTTTTATCTGAAGTGTACAGGCCCCGGACCGAAATGGTTCCGGCTGCTGTCTGGCTGCTGCCCTCCCCCTCGCATCAGGCGCGACTTTCATTATCCGGCGCGGCTACAGTGGACCGCATTCTTTCTGTTTCAACAGCAGTCGGGAATGCGCTCTCGCGGCCACGCCGAGGAGCACAGCTTACATGGCAGACAAAATGCTTATCGATGCGTCTCACGAGGAAGAGACGCGCGTCGTTGTCGTTCGCGGGAACCGCATAGAAGAATTTGACTTCGAGTCCCAGCACAAGAAGCAGATCCGCGGCAACATCTATCTTGCAAAGGTAACGAGGGTCGAGCCCTCGCTGCAAGCCGCCTTCGTCGATTACGGCGGCAACCGGCACGGCTTCCTGGCCTTCGCCGAAATCCATCCCGACTATTACCAGATACCGCTTGCCGATCGTCAGGCACTGCTTCGTGCCGAAGCCGAGGAGCATCGCCGCGACGAAGATGTCGAGCATGTCGAAACCGCGCCGATGGTCGATCTTTCCAAGCAGGATCAGCCGGATGTCGGCATCGTTCCGGCAAAGGCGCCGGAAGCGGCTGCCGTAACGGAAGAGACGACAGCGGCAGAGGCCGCGGCATCGCCCGAGGCCGCAGACGAAGCGCCGGCCAAGAAGGCAAGGCCGCGCCGCAGCCGCAAGAAGGTGACCGAACCGGTCGCCGAAACGACCGCGACCGAGGACGCCGTTCCCACAGACGTCGAAGCCGAAGGCGCTTCGACCGTCGACAACGAGGATGACGGCTCGACCGGCGGCGCGATGGCCGCCATGGTGGAAACCGACGAGATTTCCGAGGACGTCGATACCAGCAAGCGTCGCCACGATGATGATGACGACGATGACGATCACGGCGAAGAGGAAGTCATCGAATCCGTCGGCGCCGAAGACGCGATGGAAGAAGTGCCGGACCGCGTGCAGCGCAAGCCGCGCAAGCAGTACCGCATCCAGGAAGTCATCAAGCGCCGCCAGATCCTGCTCGTGCAGGTCGCCAAGGAAGAGCGCGGCAACAAGGGTGCAGCCCTTACCACCTATCTCTCGCTCGCCGGCCGCTATTCCGTCTTGATGCCGAACACGGCGCGCGGCGGCGGCATTTCCCGCAAGATCACCAACCCTGCCGACCGCAAGCGCCTGAAGGAAATCGCGCGCATGCTCGAGGTACCTCAGGGCATGGGCGTCATTCTTCGCACCGCCGGCGCCAACCGCACCAAGGTCGAGGTCAAGCGCGACTTCGAATATCTGATGCGCCTGTGGGAGAACGTACGCACGCTGACGCTGGCGTCCACCGCTCCCTGCCTCGTCTATGAGGAAGGCTCGCTGATCAAGCGCTCGATCCGCGACCTCTACAACAAGGACATCAGCGAGATCATCGTTGCCGGCGAAGACGGCTATCGTGAAGCGAAAGACTTCATGAAGATGCTGATGCCGAGCCACGCCAAGGTGGTTCAGCCCTATCGCGACATCCACCCGATCTTCTCGCGCTCGGGCATCGAAGCCCAGCTCGACCGCATGCTGCAGCCGCAGGTGACCCTGCGTTCCGGCGGCTACCTGATCATGAACCAGACGGAAGCGCTGGTTTCGATCGACGTCAACTCCGGCCGCTCGACGCGCGAACACTCAATCGAGGATACCGCGCTGCAGACGAACCTCGAAGCCGCGGAAGAAATCGCCCGCCAGCTTCGCCTGCGCGACCTTGCCGGCCTGATCGTCATCGACTTCATCGACATGGAAGAAAAGCGCAACAACCGCGCCGTCGAGAAGAAGCTGAAGGAATGCCTGAAGAACGACCGCGCCCGCATCCAGGTCGGCCGGATCTCGCATTTCGGCCTGCTCGAAATGTCGCGCCAGCGCATCCGCGCTTCGGTTCTCGAATCGACCACGCAGGTGTGCTCGCATTGCGGCGGCACCGGCCATGTGCGTTCGCAGTCCTCCGTCGCGCTGCATGTGCTGCGCGGCATCGAGGAATATCTGCTGAAGAACACCACGCACAACATCACCGTGCGCACCACTCCTGACATCGCGCTCTATTTGCTCAACCACAAGCGCCAGACGATCATCGATTACGAAAGCCGTTTCGGCGTCGCGATCGTCATCGACGCGGACGGTTCGGTCGGTGCGCAGCATTTCGCGATCGATCGCGGCGAAGCCGTGGAAAACCCGGTCAAGATCGAAACACTCTTCAACTTCGCAGCCATTCCCGAGGATGACGACGACGATATCGTCATCGAAGTGGATGAAGAGGAAGACGAAGAACTCGAGGAAAAGCCGGCCGCTGCCGAACGCCCCGCAGCAGCGCGCTCGGAAGGCGAAGGTGACAGTAACCGCAAGCGCAAGCGCCGCAGGCGCCGCCGCGGCCGCAACGGCAATGCCGAGCAGCCGGTATCGGCAGCAGGCGAAGCCGGTGACGAGGATGAGGATGGCGACGACGAGGGCGGCGAAGGTGATGAAAACACCGAAGCCACACCCGAGACGCGCGCTGAAAGCGAGGAATCGCAGCGCCGCAAGCGCCGCCGTCGCGGCAAGCGTGGCGGTCGCCGCAATCGCGCCGAGGATGGCTCCGAGCTGACGGCCGGCGAAGCCGGTGAAGACAATGGCGGCGACGAGGACGAAGGTGACGACGTTTCGAACGACGGCGCTCCTGGTGAAGCCGTAGCTGTCGAGGCGATTGCCGAGCAGGCTGACGAAGCTCAGCCCGCGATGGCAGCCGTCGAGAGCGCAGTGGTCATCACCGAAGATGTGAAGCCCGCCCGCAGCCGCGGCCGCCGCAAACCGGCGGCAGCGCCGGTCGAGGAACCGGTGGCGGAGACCGCACCTGTGGTCGAGGCAGAACCGGAGTTGGTGGAAGCCTCCGCCGATCTCGAAACATCAGTCCAGGAAGAGGCAAAGCCGGTTCGCGCCAACCGCGAATCCAATATCTCCTCCTCCGAGCCGACGGTGAAATCCACCACCCGCGTCGAGAATGGCGACGGCGATGACGGCAAGCCGAAGAAAGCCGGCTGGTGGCAGCGCCGTGGCTTCTTCTGAACGCTGATTTTCGGACGTAAACACTGAAATCCGGCCGCGGCGACGCGGCCGGATTTTCGTTTATGGCGATAGCGTGGGGAGTAGAAATGGGCGGCACTTTGCCACTGTGTACCGCAAGCGAGACGGCATAGAGCGCTTCACTATCGCTCGGCTCGACGCCGGCGAAGAGCGACCATCATCCCCGGTTGCGATCAGGCCGCCGGCGGATAGAGCAAGTCGACGATGTAGCTGGCGTCGAAACGGGAATCGAGCATGCCGTAAGTGGAGCGCCAGCCGCCGGCAAGGCGCGTCTCGATGAAGGCATCGGCAATGCGCCCGGCGCCCAGCCGATAGAGTTCGGCGGCACCGGCAGCCAGCGCCAGTTGCTCGACAAGCAGGCGCGCGGCGCCCTCGTCCTGTTCACACAGCGCGATTGCGGCGCGCAACACGTCGATCGTCTTCTTGCCGGCAGGGCCGAGATCGCGGGCAAGGCCGGCGAAGACGGTTTCGAACAGATCCTTGCCACGGTTGAGCACACGCAGCACGTCGAGCGCCATGACGTTGCCGGAGCCTTCCCAGATGGCGTTGACGGGCGCCTCGCGGTAATGGCGGGCGATCGGGCGATCTTCGATGTAGCCGTTGCCGCCGATGCATTCCATCGCCTCGTAGATCAGCGCCGGCGCGATCTTGCAGCACCAGTATTTGGCGACCGGCGTCATGACGCGGGCATAGGCCGCCTCCTCGGCATTGCCGCGCGCCTTGTCGAAGGCGTCGGCAAGACGGAAGGACAGCGCCGTCGCGGCGGCGACATCGAGCGCCATGTCGGCGAGCACGCGCGTCATGATCGGCTGGTTGACCAGCATCTTACCGAAGACGCTGCGGCCGCGGGTGTGATGCACGGCTTCGGCAAGCGAGGCGCGCATGATGCCCGATGAGGCCAGCGCACAGTCGAGCCTGGTCAGCGTCACCATATCGAGGATGGTGCGGATGCCGGCATCCGGACCGCCGAGCAGGAAACCGAATGTGTCTGTAAACTCGACCTCGGAAGAGGCGTTGGAGCGGTTGCCGACCTTGTCCTTCAACCGCTGGAACTGCAACCCGTTGGCGGAACCATCTTCCAGAAGGCGCGGCACGAGAAAGCAACCCATGCCCTCCTTCGTCTGCGCCAGCATGATGAAGGCATCG
Organism: Rhizobium anhuiense bv. trifolii; assembly: GCF_024346605.1. NCBI lineage: Bacteria > Pseudomonadati > Pseudomonadota > Alphaproteobacteria > Hyphomicrobiales > Rhizobiaceae > Rhizobium > Rhizobium anhuiense. The sequence continues at coordinate 2,009,828 of NZ_CP098803.1, read as the reverse complement.
CTCATCGGCGCGGACATGAACCATTTGTGGCCGGACAGCCGGTAGATACCCTCGCTGACCTTTTCGGCAGCGGTCCTGTTGGCGCGCACATCCGTGCCGCCCTGCTTTTCCGTCATGCCCATGCCGATGGTCACGGCGGATTTCTGCATGGCGGGCTTGTTCGACGAATCATATTTGCGCGAGAGGATCTTTGGCGCCCAGTCCTTTTGGACAGCGGGCGAAGCCGACAGCGCCGCAACCGAGGCGCTGGTCATCGTCAGCGGGCAGAGATGGCCGGATTCCAGCTGTGACGTCAGATAAAACCGCGCGGCGCGAACCTTGTGCGCCTCATCCTTGGCCTCGGTATCGGCCTGCGGGTCCCAGACGGAGGAATGCAGCCCGACCGACATGGAGCGGCGCATCAGCGCGTGCCAGGCGGGATGGAACTCGACGACGTCGAGGCGCTCACCGCGCGGACCATGGGTGCGCAGCTGCGGCGCGCCCTGGTTGGCCATGCGCGCCAGTTCCTGCGCCTCCGGCGAGGTGACGTAGCGGCCCATATTTTCCAGGTCTTCGCGGATGCCGCGCGGGAGGGCCGCCGTCAGGTCGACGATCAGCGGATCGGATCGATAGGCGTTGATGCCGGACCACAGGCTCGGCTGGTTGAGTTCTGCGAGTTTGTCGTCAGTCCGGTTGGCGGAGGTCATAATTCGCTTCTAGTGTAAGAACCCGGCAAAGGGAAACCGGAAGTTATGATTCGGTTCATTCTGCTCTATCGGAATTCGGGCGAAAATGCATGGGGACATAAGCCTTTGCCCACAGCGCATGCTTGCCCCGGCGGGCAGCACTCTTTATAGACCCGGCAGAGACAGCAAGAGGCAAGGTCATGGTCTTTTTCCCCCACCGCCACCTCATCGGCATCAAGGGCCTCACCGAGCAGGATATCACCTATCTTCTCGACAAGGCGGATGAGGCCGTCAAGATCAGCCGCCAGAGAGAAAAGAAGACGTCGACGCTGCGCGGGCTGACGCAGATCAATCTCTTCTTCGAGGCATCGACCCGCACACAGGCCTCCTTCGAGCTTGCCGGTAAGAGGCTCGGGGCCGACGTCATGAACATGTCGGTCGGCAATTCCTCGGTGAAGAAAGGCGAAACGCTGATCGACACCGCGATGACGCTGAATGCGATGCGCCCCGACGTGCTGGTGATCCGCCATTCGAGCGCAGGTGCCGCCGCCCTTCTCGCCCAGAAGGTCTCCTGCTCGGTCGTCAATGCCGGCGACGGGCAGCACGAACATCCGACCCAGGCGCTGCTCGACGCGCTGACGATCCGTCGCGCCAAGGGCAAGCTGTCGCGCATCATCGTGGCAATCTGCGGCGACGTGCTGCATTCGCGGGTGGCGCGCTCCAACATCCTATTGCTCAACGCGATGGGCGCCCGCGTCCGTGTCGTCGCACCTGCAACCCTCCTGCCTGCCGGCATCGCCGAGATGGGCGTCGAGGTCTTCCATTCGATGAAGGAAGGGTTGAAGGACGCCGACGTCGTGATGATGCTGCGGCTGCAGCGCGAGCGCATGTCCGGCGCCTTCGTGCCTTCGGTGCGCGAATATTATCACTTCTACGGACTCGACGCCGAAACGCTGAAAGCCGCCAAGGAGGATGCGCTGGTCATGCATCCCGGCCCGATGAACCGCGGCGTCGAGATCGCGTCCGAGGTGGCGGACGGGCCGCAGAGTGTGATCGCCGAACAGGTGGAGATGGGGGTGGCGGTGCGCATGGCGGTCATGGAGACGCTGCTCGTCTCGCAGAACCAGGGTCCCCGCAGCGATGGAATGATGGCATGAGCAACCCGATCGTCCTCAAGAACGTCCGCATCATCGATCCCTCGCGCAACCTCGATGAAGTCGGAACGATCATCGCCGAAAACGGCGTGATCATCGCCGCCGGCCATGCGGCGCAGAACCAGGGCGCGCCTGATGGCGCCGTCATCCGCGACTGCACGGGCCTTGTGGCGACGCCCGGCCTCGTCGATGCGCGCGTCCATATCGGCGAACCCGGCGGCGAGCATCGTGAGACGATCGCCTCGGCGAGCCGGGCGGCGGCGGCCGGGGGCGTCACCTCGATCATCATGATGCCGGACACCGATCCCGTCATCGACGACATCGCGCTCGTCGAATTCGTCAAGAAGACGGCGCGGGATACGGCCGCCGTCAATGTCTATCCGGCAGCCGCCATCACCAAGGGCCTTGCCGGCGAGGAAATGACCGAGATCGGCCTGTTGATGCAGGCCGGCGCCGTCGCCTTCACCGATGCCCATTCCAGCGTCCACGACACGCAGGTGCTGCGCCGGATCATGACCTATGCGCGCGAATTCGGCGCCGTCATTTCCTGCGAGACGCGTGACAAATATCTCGGCGCCAACGGCGTCATGCATGAGGGGCTTTTCGCCAGCTGGCTCGGGCTCTCCGGCATTCCGAAGGAAGCCGAACTCATTCCGCTTGAACGCGATCTCAGGATCGCTGCGCTGACGCGTGGACGTTATCATGCCGCGATGATCTCGGTGCCGGAATCGGTCGAGGCGATCGAACGCGCCCGCAGCCGCGGCGCCAAGGTGACCTCAGGCATCTCGATCAACAATCTGGCGCTCAACGAAAACGACATCGGCGAATACCGCACCTTCTTCAAGCTCTATCCGCCGCTGCGACCGGAAGACGACCGGGTGGCGATGGTCGAGGCCCTTGCCAGCGGCGCGATCGACATCATCGTCTCCTCGCATGACCCGCAGGATGTCGATACGAAGCGCCTGCCCTTCGCCGAGGCGGAGGACGGCGCGATCGGGCTCGAAACCATGCTGGCGGCGGCGCTGAGGCTTTACCATGGCGGCCAGGTGAGCCTGATGCGCCTGATCGACGCCATGTCGACCCGCCCCGCCGAGATTTTCGGCCTCGCCGCCGGCACGCTGAAGCCGGGTGCGGCGGCCGATATCGCGCTGATCGATCTCGATGAGCCTTGGCTTGTCGCCAAAGACATGCTTCTCTCCCGTTCGAAGAATACGCCGTTCGAGGATGCGCGCTTCAGCGGACGGGCGGTCGCGACATACGTCTCGGGAAAGCTTGTCCACGCAATTTAGGAGACGGCTGGACCGAGGATAGGCCACGGAGGGCCGAGGGGGCATATGTTATCCAATCTCATGTCATGGCAGATCACCCTGCCGATCGCGCTTGCCGCAGCCATCATCGGATATCTCTTCGGCTCCATTCCTTTCGGCCTGATCCTGACGCGTGCGGCCGGCCTCGGCGACGTGCGCAGCATCGGCTCCGGCAATATCGGCGCGACCAATGTGCTCAGAACCGGAAACCGCAAGCTCGCCGCGGCGACGCTGCTGCTCGATGCGCTGAAGGCATCGGCGGCGGCCTGGGTCGTCGGCTATTTCCTCGGTGAGGAGGCGGCGATCATCGCCGGCTTCTTCGCCTTCATCGGCCATCTCTTCCCGATCTGGATCGGCTTCAAGGGCGGCAAGGGTGTCGCCACCTATATCGGCACCCTGCTCGGCGTCGCGCCGATCATGGTCGTGCTCTTCGCCGCCGTCTGGCTGGCCGTCGCCTTCACCACCCGCTACTCCTCGCTGTCGGCACTGGTCGCCATGCTTGTCATCCCGGTGGCGCTGTGGATCCTGGGCAACGAAAAGGTTGCGGCAGTGATGGCGATCATGACCCTGATTTCCTACTGGAAGCACAAGGCGAATATCTCGCGGCTGATGGGCGGGACGGAAAGCAAGATCGGGGCAAAGGGATAATGGATGCGCTGAGCGCGGGACCAAAAGGCGTCGTGCTGACCGAACGGCAGAGAATTGCCTGGCTGCGCCTCATCCGTTCCGACAATATCGGCCCCGCCACCTTTCGCGACCTCATCAATCATTTCGGTTCGGCCGAGGCAGCGCTTGCCGCATTGCCGGAGCTTTCGGCGCGCGGCGGCGCCACGCGGGCAATCCGCATCGCCAGCGAGGCCGAAGCACATCGGGAACTGGAGGCAGCGCATCGTTTCGGCGCCCGCTTCGTGGGCATCGGTGAGCCGGACTATCCGCAGGCACTGAAACAGATCGACGGCGCACCGCCGCTTCTCGCCGTCAAAGGCGCGCTTGCCGCCGCCAAACGACCGGCCGTCGGCATTGTCGGCTCACGCAACGCCTCGGTCGCAGGCGCGAAATTCGCGGCGATGGTGGCGCGCGACTGCGGCAGGGCGGGTTATACCGTGGTCTCGGGGCTGGCGCGCGGCATCGACACATCAGCCCACCGTGCGAGCCTCGAGACAGGCACCATCGCTGCCCTTGCGGGGGGTCTCGACCAGCCCTACCCGCCGGAGAATATCGGCTTGCTCGAAGAGATCACCGGCGGCAACGGCCTGGCGGTCAGCGAGATGCCCTTCGGCTGGGAGCCCCGCGCCCGCGACTTTCCGCGCCGGAACCGGCTGATCGCCGGCATTGCGCTCGGCCTCGTCGTCATCGAAGCAGCGACACGTTCGGGCTCGCTGATCACGGCGCGGCTTGCCGGCGAGTTCGGTCGCCTGGTGTTTGCCGTGCCCGGCTCCCCCCTCGATCCGCGCTGCCATGGCACCAACGGCCTGCTGAAGGACGGTGCATCGATCGTCACCGCCCCCGTCGATGTCGTCGAGGCTTTGGCGCCGCTTGCGCAATTCGACCTGTTCCCGTCATCGATGGCAGAGGAACCGGCGCGTGAGGGCAAGGCAATTTCGGTGCCACCCGGCGATCCCGACCGAACCCGCGTCATCGATGCGCTCGGGCCGACGCCAGTCGAGATCGACGACGTCATCCGCCATACCGGTCTGTCGGCATCCGCGGTCTATCTCATCCTTCTGGAACTCGATATATCGGGCAGGCTGCAGCGGCATCAGGGCGGGTTCGTCTCGCTTTCCGATTGAACTTTGCACGATATCGCAGAATTGCCGCCCCCTGTGTCGAAAACCTTCGACAACCTATCTAAGATTGCATTTCCCCGATAAACTCCCTTCGGCTGCACCGGATGCAAGAACTAAAATTGTAGCAAACCCCTTGACCGCGGCGATTTCCCTGTCCATGTCGGAGGGCCGGGATCCATCTTTCGGTGTGTGTCGCGCTGGCTTCAACGCTGGCGTCGTTTCCTTTTTAGAGAATCATCATGAATGTTGTAGTGGTGGAATCGCCTGCCAAGGCCAAGACGATCAACAAGTATCTGGGTCCGGGATACAAAGTGCTCGCCTCCTTCGGCCATGTGCGCGATCTGCCTGCCAAGGACGGCTCAGTTCTTCCTGATCAGGATTTCGAAATGCTTTGGGAGGTCGATAGCGCCTCCGCAAAGCGGATGAAGGATATTGCCGATGCGGTGAAATCCTCCGACGGCCTTTTTCTCGCGACCGACCCGGATCGCGAAGGCGAAGCGATTTCCTGGCACGTTCTCGATATGCTGAACAAGAAGCGCGTGCTGAACGGCAAGCCGGTCAAACGCGTCGTCTTCAACGCCATCACCAAGAAGGCGGTGCTCGACGCGATGGCCGATCCGCGCGACATCGACGTGCCGCTCGTCGACGCCTATCTGGCGCGGCGCGCGCTCGACTATCTGGTCGGCTTCAATCTTTCGCCGGTGCTCTGGCGCAAGCTGCCCGGCGCCCGGTCGGCCGGCCGCGTCCAGTCGGTGGCGCTTCGTCTGGTCTGCGACCGTGAATCCGAGATCGAACGCTTCATTTCGGAAGAATACTGGAACATCTCGGCCCTTCTAAAGACACCGCGCGGCGACGAGTTCGAGGCCAGGCTGGTTTCGGCGAATGGCAAACGGCTGCAGCCGCGCGCGATCGGCAACGGCGAGGATGCCGGCAAGCTCAAGGCATTGCTCGAAGGCGCAAGCTATATCGTCGACTCCGTCGAAGCGAAACCGGTCAAGCGCAATCCCGGACCGCCGTTTACGACCTCGACCCTGCAGCAGGCCGCCTCCTCCAATCTCGGCTTCTCCGCCTCGCGCACCATGCAGATCGCCCAGAAGCTCTATGAAGGCGTCGATATCGGCGGCGAGACGGTCGGTCTCATCACCTATATGCGAACCGACGGCGTGCAGATGGCGCCCGAGGCGATCGATGCGGCGCGCCGCGCCATCGTCGACCAGTTCGGCGAGCGCTATATGCCCGAGAAGGCGCGCTTCTATTCCACCAAGGCCAAGAACGCCCAGGAGGCGCACGAGGCGATCCGTCCGACCGATTTCTACCGCTCGCCCGACCGCGTGCGCAAATTCCTCGATGCCGATCAGATCCGCCTCTACGACCTGATCTGGAAGCGCGGCATCGCCAGCCAGATGGCGTCGGCCGAAATCGAGCGCACGACGGCTGAAATCACCGCCGACAACAAGGGCGAGAAGGCCGGGCTGCGCGCCGTCGGTTCGGTCATCCGCTTCGACGGTTTCATCGCCGCCTATACCGACCAGAAGGAGGACGGCGAGCAGAGTGACGACGGCGACGAGGATGGCCGCCTGCCGGAGATCAATGCACGCGAGACGCTCGCCAAGCAGAAGATCAACTCGACGCAGCATTTCACCGAGCCGCCGCCGCGCTATTCGGAAGCCTCGCTGATCAAGAAGATGGAAGAGCTCGGCATCGGCCGCCCCTCCACCTATGCCGCGACGCTGGCGACGTTGCGCGACCGCGACTATGTGACGATCGACAAGCGCAAGCTTATCCCGCAGGCCAAGGGCCGGCTGGTGACCGCTTTCCTCGAAAGCTTCTTCACCAAATATGTCGAATACGACTTCACCGCCGATCTCGAAGAGAAGCTCGACCGGATTTCCGCCGGCGAGCTGAACTGGAAGCAGGTGCTGCGCGACTTCTGGAAGGATTTCTTCGCCCAGATCGAGGACACCAAGGAACTGCGCGTCACCAACGTGCTCGATTCGCTGAACGAGGCGCTGGCGCCGCTCGTCTTCCCGAAGCGCGAGGATGGCAGCGATCCCCGGATCTGCCAGGTCTGCGGCACCGGCAACCTGTCGCTGAAGCTCGGCAAATACGGCGCCTTCGTCGGCTGCTCAAATTATCCGGATTGCAACTACACCCGCCAGCTCTCCTCCGAAAACGGCGGAGAGGCGGACGGTGCTGCCCTTAACGAGCCGAAGAACCTCGGCACCGATCCGACGACCGGCGAGGAGCTGACGCTGCGGTCCGGCCGCTTCGGCCCCTATATCCAGCGCGGCGACGGCAAGGAAGCCAAACGCGCCTCGCTGCCGAAGGGATGGAAGCCCGAGGATATCGACTATGAAAAGGCGATGGCGTTGATCTCGCTGCCGCGCGATATCGGCAAACACCCCGAAACGGGCAAGATGATCTCATCCGGCATCGGTCGCTACGGGCCGTTCCTCCTGCATGACGGTTCCTATGCCAATCTGGAAACCGTCGAGGACGTGTTCTCGGTCGGCCTCAACCGTGCCGTGACTGTTATCGCCGAAAAGGCGAACCAGGCGCCGGGGCGGGGTTCGCGCGGGACACCGGCGGCGCTGAAGACGCTCGGCGATCATCCTGATGGCGGCCCCATCACCGTTCGCGACGGCAAGTACGGACCTTACGTCAATTGGGGCAAGGTCAATGCGACATTGCCGAAGGGCAAGGACCCGCAGGCGATCACCGTCGAGGAAGCGCTCGCGCTGATCACCGAAAAGGCCGGCAAGGCGCCTGCAGGCAAGACGGCAAAGGCGAAGGCCAAGCCGAAGGCGGCGGCCGCCGAAGCCAAGACCACCAAGACGGCGGCCAAGCCGAAGGCAACGAAGGCGAAAGCGCCGGCGAAATCGAAAAAGGGCTGACGTGAGCAGGATACCGCGCGAGAGAACGAACCCCGCGGGCAAGCGCCCGGGCAAGATCGGCCGCTCGGGCAAGGATGCTCCCGCCGTCGAGCCGCTGAACATCGTCCACGGCGCCCTGCCCTCACGCGAGGTGATCCTGCGCTTCATCGCCGATCATCCGCAGAAAGCCTCCAAACGCGAACTCGCCAAGGCTTTCGGCCTGAAGGGCGACAGCCGCGTCGAGCTCAAGCACATGCTGCAGGAACTCGAGCAGGAAGGCATGCTGCAGAAGAACCGCAAGTCGCTGATCCGTCCCGGCGCGCTGCCGCCCGTCACCGTTCTCGATATCACCACACGCGACAAGGATGGCGATCTGATCGGCCGGCCGGCGGAATGGCCGGAGGACCAGGGCGTCGCACCCGCCGTCGCCATCCGCCAGCAATCGCCCGCAGGCCGCCAGGGCAGGGGCAAGGCGCCCGTCGCCGGCCTCGGCGACCGCATCCTGGCAAAGATCTTCCCGGCCGTCGATCGCGGCGGGCCGGCCTATACGGCGCGGATCATCAAGGTGATCGACAGGCGCCGCGGCGCCTCGATGGGCGTCTTCCGCGCAGCACCCGGCGGCGGTGGCCGGCTGCTGCCGATCGAACGGCGCGGCGAGGAAATGGTGATCGATCCCGACTTCACCGGCGGCGCCGCGGACGGCGACCTGGTCGAAGTGGAAGTCGCCCGTCTCGGCCGCTTCGGCCTGCCGCGCGCCAAGGTGCTTTCCGTCGTCGGTTCCGTCGGTTCGGAAAAGGCAATCTCGATGATCGCCATCCATGCACACGGCATCCCGCATGTCTTCCCGCCTGCGGTCATCGCCGAGGCGGATGACGCCAAGCCTGCCAACATGTCGCATCGCGAGGATTGGCGCGACGTGCCGCTGATCACCATCGATCCGGCCGACGCCAAGGACCATGACGATGCGGTCTATGCCGAGCTCGACCCCTCGCCCGACAATCCCGGCGGCGTCCTCGTCACCGTCGCGATTGCCGACGTTTCCTGGTATGTCCGCCCCAATTCGCCGCTCGACCGCGAGGCGCTGAAGCGCGGCAACTCGGTCTATTTCCCGGATCGCGTCGTGCCGATGCTGCCGGAGCGCATCTCCAACGATCTCTGCTCGCTGAAGCAAGGCGTCGACCGCCCGGCGCTCGCCGTGCGCATGAGCTTTTCCGCGGAAGGCCGCAAGATCGGCCACACCTTCCATCGCATCATGATGAAGAGCGCCGCAAAGCTCTCCTACCAGCAGGCGCAGGCGGCGATCGACGGCAAGCCGGACGATCAGACCGGACCGATGCTCGAGCCGATCCTGAAGCCGCTCTGGCACGCCTATGAGGTGATGAAGCGCGGACGCGACCGGCGCCAGCCGCTGGAACTCGACATGCCGGAGCGCAAGATCCTGCTGAAGCCCGACGGCACGGTCGACCGGGTCTTCGTGCCGCCGCGGCTCGATGCGCATAAGCTGATCGAAGAAATGATGATCCAGGCGAATGTCTGTGCCGCCGAGACCCTGGAAAAGAAACGCCAGCCGCTGATCTATCGCATCCATGACGGCCCGACGCTCGCCAAGCAGGAAATCCTGCGCGAGTTCCTGGCGACACTCGGCATCTCGCTGGCCAAGGGCGGGAATATGCGCGCCAACAGCTTCAACGGCATTCTGGCGAAGGCGGACGGTACGCCGCACCAGACCATGGTCAACGAGATGGTGCTGCGTTCGCAGAGCCAGGCGATCTACGGTCCCGAGAATATCGGTCATTTCGGCCTCAACCTGATGAAATACGCCCACTTCACCTCGCCGATCCGCCGCTACGCCGATCTCATCGTGCATCGCGCCCTCGTCGGTTCGCTGGGCTTCGGCGAAGGCGGCATTACGCCCGACGAAGAGGCGGCACTCGACGATATCGCCGCCGAAATCTCGACCTTCGAGCGCCGCGCCATGGCCGCCGAGCGCGAGACGGTCGACCGGCTGATCGCCCATCATCTGAGCGGCCGCGTCGGCGAGGAATTTGCCGGGCGGGTCTCCGGCGTGACGAAATCGGGGCTTTTTGTCGCCTTGCCGGACTATGGCGCCGACGGCTTCGTCCCTATATCTACGCTCGGCACCGATTATTTCATCTATGACGAGGCGCATCAGGCGCTGTCGGGGGAGCGAACGGGGCTCGGCTATCGCCTGGGCGACAGCGTCACCGTGAAGCTTGCCGAAGCGATCCCGCTTGCCGGCGCGCTGCGTTTCGAGATGATCAGCGAGGGCCGCGAGATGCCGACGGCGGTGCGCTCCTTCCACAAAGCGGGCCGCCGCGACAGGGGCCAGGTCCGCAAGAAACCCGGAACGAGGCCGCCGCGCGGACGGCACTAGCCCACCGGCTCGAAAATCGGAATCGATTTTCGAAAAGCGTGATGCAAGGATTGAAAGAGTTAGAGCGTTCTTTGTGCGTCCGAAAGGACGCACGGGGCTCTATGTCCGAAAGAGGAACAGGCGATGATCACACCGACCGATCCGGCGGTCCGCTACGGAGATGCGCCCGAGGTCGAGCGTCCGGTTGGGCGCTCGGTCATGCGCGGGCTGATGAACCGCTGCCCGGCCTGCGGTAACGGCAAGCTCTTTCGCGCCTTCCTGAAACCGGTCGATCATTGCGCGGCCTGCGGCGAGGCGATGCATCACCAACGCGCCGACGACCTGCCGCCCTATATCGTCATTCTCGTCCTTGGCCACGTCGTGGTCGGCGGCTATATGCTGACCGACCTGACCTTCGTGCTGCCGGTCTGGGTGCACCTTGCCATCTGGGCGCCGATCACCGTCATCACAGCGCTCGCCTCGATCCAGCCTATCAAGGGCGGCGTCATCGGCCTGCAGTGGGCGCTGCGCATGCACGGTTTCGGCGGGGAGAGTGATGGTGCGGACGATTATGACATCCCCGGCCGGCCGGATTAGAGCATGTCGAGCAAAAGCGCGAGCCGCGAATCTGAAAGATCGCGACGCACTTTAGCGCCTTCACCTTCCAGACATATTTAACGTGTAGTGCCAGCGCTCCACCGACCACCACCCGAACGCGGCAGCCGACGATCCTCAACGACTTGACATGGTACGCTTTTCTTGTCTGAACAGGCTTTACATTCCGCAGGTGGTCACTCACATCGGAAATACTGCGAAACGCTGCCCGTCACCTGGGTTTGGCACGCCTGTGTCTTTCTATGCGAGGTGACAGGCCGGTTCGCTCGCGTAGCTTTCTAAGGATGGATAAATGTCTCAGCCGAGAAACGGCACACCGGGCGATGTCGAGGAAATCCATTGGCCTTCTCTGGTGGCAGCCATCTCGTCCATATCAGCCGTCGGCATAGCAATCGGCCTCGGACTCCCGCTTCTCAGCATCATCCTCGAAAAACGCGGCATCTCGTCCACCTTGATCGGGCTCAACACGGCGATGGCCGGGGTTGCGGCGATGGCCGCCGCACCAATCACCACCAAGCTTGCCCATAAATACGGCGTTGCGCCGACGATGCTCTGGGCGGTGCTGATTTCGGCGCTGAGCGCGCTCGGTTTTTATTACGCCGAGGATTTCTGGATGTGGTTTCCGCTGCGTTTCGCCTTCCATGGCGCGACGACGACGCTGTTCATCCTCTCCGAATTCTGGATCAATGCCGCTTCGCCGCCTTCCAAGCGCGGCTTCGTGCTCGGCATCTACGCGACGGTGCTTTCCCTTGGCTTTGCGGCCGGGCCGCTGCTCTTTTCGATCCTCGGCAGCGACGGCATCTTCCCCTTCCTGATCGGCGCCGCCGCCATCCTGCTTGCCGCCATCCCGATCTTCATCGCCCGCGACGAAAGCCCGGTGCTCGAGGAAAAACCGGAGCTGCATTTCATGCGCTACGTCTTCCTGGTGCCGACGGCGACGGCGGCGGTCTTCATCTTCGGCGCGGTCGAAGCGGGCGGGCTGTCGCTTTTCCCGATCTTTGCCGTGCGCGCCCATTTCACCGAATCGCAGGCAGCACTTCTGCTGACCATGATGGGTGTCGGCAACGTCATCTTTCAGATCCCGCTCGGCCTGCTCTCCGACCGCATCGGCGACAAGCGGCCGCTTCTGGCTGCCATGGCGCTGATGGGGTTCATCGGCTCGATGATGCTGCCGCTGCTGGTCGACAACTGGCTGCTGATGGCCGGGCTCCTGCTTTTCTGGGGCGGCTGCGTCTCCGGCCTCTATACGGTCGGACTCAGCCATCTCGGCTCGCGGCTGACGGGTTCCGACCTTGCGGCGGCCAATGCTGCCTTCGTCTTCTGTTATGCGATGGGAACCGTGGCCGGGCCGCAGGCGATCGGCGCGGCGATCGATGTCGCTGGAAATAATGGTTTTGCCTGGGCGATTGCCGCCTTCTTCGGCCTGTACGCCCTACTTTCCGGCATCAGACTGATGTTCATTCGAAAACGGACTTGACTTTTCGGGCTGGATTCGTAGTTTCGCGCCAGAATTTGCCGTGGAGCCCATCCGGCTTCCACGGCTTTCATTTTCTTAAAGGCAGGACGACCATGGCCAAGGCTACAACAATCAAGATCAAGCTGCTGTCGACAGCCGACACCGGTTTCTTCTACGTCACGACGAAGAACAGCCGTACGATGACGGACAAGATGACGAAGACGAAGTACGACCCGATTGCTAAGAAGCATGTCGAGTTCAAGGAAACCAAGATCAAGTAATCGCTTGAGCTGACGGATTTCAAAAAAGCGCGCGCTTTCGGGTTGCGCGTTTTTTATTGTCCGGATGATCGTCTTTGACGAGATGATAGCGCAAACAGACAAAACGCCGCCCTTCCATCTTCGGGAAGTGACGGCGTTTTTGTGAAAGGGGGTCGGCCAGCATGCAAAACGGCACGAGGAACCGCTATAACTTGCCTACTAGCCGACCGACCCCACGACCCAGGAGATGCGGCGGACCTGAGCATCATGGGGTATCGACAACTCCTCAACGGGAGCGCTTCTCTTATGAGCCGATAATTTGCGCAGAAATGAAAGAAAATCAACAAATTCTTAATGGTGAAATTTGTTAGCCTGATTCTATGGTTAAAAGTCCAGATTTGGGACATACAAAGATTTGTCGGCTCTGCTTGGGCTTGAAGCCTAGAGTTGGACCATCCCAAGAAATTCGACAATATAACTTAACAACTTACGCCTCCCCTCCCCTTACGTGAGGTGACGTCGCCGCAGTCTATTTGGCCCTTCCGGCGACAGGCATTTTTTATAGTCTCCATTTCATCTTGAGCCAGCGGCCAGACATCCTCAACACTGTCGCAGGTCGACATATCCGCAGCAACGCCGATGGTCCATTTTTGGGCTATTGAGTTGCAAAATTTTCGCCCCGCATTGCATAAGCGAAGATTAAAAATCGGTAACGATTGGCTTACAGCGGTGGAAAACCCGCAAATGGTGCCTATGGCGGCAACTGATTCGTCAGGCGGCTGCGGCGACCACGCGGTTGCGGCCGGTATTCTTGGCCTCGTAAAGGGCCAGATCCGCCTGTTTCATCAGCTGGTCCGGGGTCAGTACCGCCGCAATCCGCGAGGCGATGCCGAAGGAAGCGGTGACGTTCAGCGCTTGGCCGGCGTGTTTCAGCATGAAGGGAGCGCTTTCGATCGCCGCGCGCAGGCGCTCGGCTACAGTAGCGGCAATTTCCGGCGAGGTGTCGGGCATCACGACGACGAATTCCTCGCCACCGTAGCGGCAGGCGAGATCGGCGCCACGGATGGTCGAACGGACGCGATTTGCGAATTCCCGCAGCACTTCGTCGCCGCCGTCATGGCCGTAGGTGTCGTTTACCTGCTTGAAGCGATCGATATCGGTGATCAACACCGAAAGCGGTCGGCCCCGGGCCATCGAACGGTTGAAGAGTACGTTCAGATGGTTGTCGAGATAGCGCCGGTTATAAAGGCCGGTCAGCGGATCGGTGACGGCAAGCTCGATCGTCTGCTTGACGCTGGCGCGCAGGCGGTCGTTGTAGCGCTTGCGGCGGATCTGCGTCAGGCTGCGGGCAACAAGCTCGTTGGGATCGACCGGGCGGATGATGTAATCGTTGACGCCGAGATCGAGCGCGCGCACCACCATGTCGTCCGCGCCCTGCTCGGTGATGATCAAAATCGGCAGGAAGCGCGTGCGCTCCAGCGAGCGCAGCTGCGAGCAGAGGCGAAGCGGATCGTAGTCATCGAAATTGGCATTGACGATGACGAGATCGAAGGCGCTTTCGGCCGCCTCGAAGAGGGCAGCCTGCGGATCGGAAAGGGCAAGCACGTCGGCGACCGGCTTCAGCGCCTTGACGAGGCGCTCCTGCGAATTGGCGCGGCCGTCAACGAGCAACACTTGAGCGGTCTCATCGGCGCGGCCCTCGCCTGCCCGCGCGAGGTCGTCGATGCCCATCGTATGGGCGGTATCGGAGCGGATGCGCAGCTCGTCGCTCAACGTCTTCAGCCGCAGCAGGCTCTTCACCCGAGAGATCAGCTGCAGATCGTTGACCGGCTTGGTGAGGAAATCATCGGCGCCAGCCTTCAGGCCGCGCACGCGATCGGCCGGCTGGTCGAGCGCGGTGACCATGACGACTGGAATATGGGCTGTCTTCTGGCTCGCCTTCAGCCGTTCGCAGACCTCGAAACCGTCTATGCCGGGCATCATGATGTCGAGCAGGATGAGATCGACCTGGTTGCGCTCGCAGATCGCCAGCGCCGTGTAGCCGTCGGCTGCGGTCATCACGTCGAAATACTCCGCGAGCAGCCGCGCCTCAAGCAGCTTCACGTTGGCCGGAATATCGTCAACCACCAGTATTCGCGCAGTCATAAGTGTCTTTCCGATGCGTCAAGCATCGCCCAGATAGGTCTTGATCGTCTCGATGAATTTTGGAACCGAGATCGGCTTGGAAACATAGGCCTCGCAGCCGCCCTGGCGGATCCGCTCCTCGTCGCCCTTCATCGCGAAAGCCGTGACGGCGATGACGGGAATCACATGCAGCTCGTCGTCTTCCTTCAGCCATTTGGTGACTTCGAGGCCGGAGACCTCGGGAAGCTGAATGTCCATGAGGATGAGATCGGGGCGATGCTTGCGCGCCAGATCCAGCGCCTCCATGCCGTTTCGGGTCTGGATCGTGGTATAACCGGACGCCTCGATGAGGTCGCGAAAGAGCTTCATGTTGAGCTCGTTATCTTCTACAATCATCACCTGTTTGGGCATGACAAGCTGTCCCTACGTCCGTTCGCGCAGCGGTTCGTCCCATGAGAAAGGCACATGCGGACAAAAGCTGCGTGAAACCGATAGCGCACGCTACCGGTATTTGGTTGAAGAAAAGGTAACTTACCCCGCGAAATGCAAAGCAACTTCAAGACATCGAAACAACTGGCAGCCGACCCGCACGAGACGGCGATTGCCGTGCTCGGCTGGCTTGCCGGCGATCCCGACATGTTCGGCCGCTTTCTCGCCCTGACGGGTGTGGCGCCCGGCCAGGTGCGCAACGCCGTCAACGATCCGGGATTTCTCGCCGGCATGATGGATTTCCTGATGAACCACGAACCGACGGCCTTGGCCTTCTGCGCGGCAAGCGGCATAAGCCCGGAGACGGTGACCGCCGCCTGGCGGCATTTCTCTTCGCCGGGCCTCGATTCCGGAGAATACTGACCGTGACCTCCGGGGAATTCGACATCTCGCATATTCGCCTCGGCGAACGGCCGCTGATCGTCTGCGACGTCGACGACGTCGTGCTGCAGTTCATCGGTCCCTTCCAGCTTTTCCTCGAGAGCCAGGGGCATGCGTTTCTGCCGCGATCGTTCCGGCTTCACGGCAACATCGTCTCGCAGGCGGATGGCACGGAGATCGAGGATCAGCAGGTCAGTCGGCTGATCGAGGAGTTCTTCGAAGCGCAGGAGCAGTGGCAGACGCCGCTCGATCGCGTCGTCGAAACGCTCGACCGGCTTTCCGAAGAGGCCGATGTGCTTTTCCTGACGGCCATGCAGCCGCGGTTCCAGGACCAGCGCCGTCGCCTGCTCGACAGGATGGGCCTGCTTTTTCCGCTGCTTGCCACCGAACAGCCCAAGGGGCCGATCGTTCACGCCTTGCATGCCAGCCGCTCCCTTCCCGTCGTCTTCATCGATGATATGGCGCGCAATCTGCATTCCGTCAGGGATCACGTCGCCGATTGCCTGCTCATTCATCTGATGCCGAACTCACCTGTCCATCGTTTCGCACCGGCGGCCGCCGATGACATTACCCGCGCTACGGACTGGACGCATGTGGCCGAACTCATCGAGGCGCATTTTCTGTCCGGCGCGGTCACTCGCGCAGTTCCAGCCGCATGAGCGGACGGCCGTCCTTGCGCCGCGCCACCGTTTCGAAACCGGCGGCATCAAAGATCGCCGTCGAACCGATGCAGAGCGTCACGGATTTCGACTGCTTCACATGATCGATCGGGCAGGCTTCGAGCAGCCGCGCTCCCTGGCGCCGGGCATGATCAATCGCGGCGGCGAGCAGGCGATGGCTCATTCCCTTGCCGCGCAGTTTGGGCAGCAGGAAAAAGCAACTGACGGCCCAGATGGACGGATCATGCGCATCGTCTTCCTCCAGCGGCCGCGAGACGGTGCGCGGCGAATTGAACTGTGGCACGTCATGACGCGGCCCGACCTGCACCCAGGCGACCGGCGTGCCGTCGGCATAACAGAGAATGCCCGGCGGCGGGCCTGCCTTGATCCGCTCCCGGATATGCGCCTTGCGCTCGTCGGGCGCCATCTCGGTCCTGATCGCATGCGGCAGGCGCAGCGCAACGCACCAGCAGTTATAGAAGGCACCCTGCGGCCCGAACAGGATTTCGAAGTCGTCCCAGCGCTCTGAGGTGACCGGCTCGAAACGAAGGTCGTCATCCAAAGGCAAAGCTCCCGCGTCTCTTGTGACTCGGAAGCTTAAGGCGTAATGTCCCGGCGTTCAATCTTTGTTCTCATCATGACGCCTGCGCCTGACAAGACACCCGGCTTTTGTCGCGACTGCCTTGCCGAGCAGAAGGGCGAGGCGCGCCGTTGCGTTTCCTGCGGCAGCCCCCGTCTCGTACGCCATCGTGAACTCTACGCATTGACGCTTGCGCATATCGATTGCGACGCTTTCTACGCAGCGGTGGAGAAACGCGACAATCCGGAACTTGCCGACAAGCCCGTCATCATCGGCGGCGGCAAACGCGGCGTGGTGTCCACCGCTTGTTATATCGCCCGCATCCACGGCGTGCGGTCGGCCATGCCGATGTTCAAGGCGCTGGAGGCGTGCCCGCAGGCGATCGTCATCCGCCCCGACATGGAAAAATATGTCCGGGTCGGGCGGCAGGTGCGGACCATGATGCAGGATCTGACGCCGCTGGTGCAGCCGCTGTCGATCGACGAGGCCTTTCTGGAGCTTGGCGGCACCGAGAGGCTGCATCACGATCCGCCGGCGCGCACGCTCGCCAAATTCGCCCGCCGCGTCGAAAAGGAAATCGGCATCACCGTTTCGGTCGGGCTTTCCTACTGCAAATTTCTCGCCAAGGTCGCCTCCGACCTGCAGAAGCCGCGCGGCTTTTCCGTCATCGGCCGTGAGGAAGCGGTCGAATTCCTGGCGCCGCGTCCGGTCACCACGATCTGGGGCGTCGGCAAGGCTTTTGCGGCGACGCTGGAAGCGGACGGCATCCGCACCATCGGCCAGTTGCAGCAGATGGAGGAGAACGACCTGATGCGCCGCTATGGCAGCATCGGCCAGCGGCTCGCACGGCTGTCGCGCGGCATCGACGACCGCGAGGTGCATCTCAACGATGCGGCCAAAAGCGTTTCGTCCGAGACGACCTTTTTCGACGACATCTCGCGTCATGAGGAGCTGGTGCCGATCCTGCGCAACCTCTCCGAAAAGGTCTCCTGGCGGCTGAAGAAAAGCGGCATTGCCGGCCAGACAGTGGTGCTGAAGATGAAGAGCGCCGATTTCAAATCGCGCACCCGCAACCGCAAGCTGGAAGACCCGACCCAGCTTGCCGACAAGATCTTCCGCACTGGGCTCGAGCTTCTCGAAAAAGAGACCGACGGCACGAAGTTCCGACTGCTCGGCATCGGCGTCACCGATCTCGGCGACGCCGCCCGCGCAGATCCGCCCGACCTCATCGACCAGCAATCGGGCCGGCGAGCGGCCGCCGAAGCAGCGATGGACAAGCTGCGCGACAAGTTCGGCAAGAAGACGGTCGAGACCGGCTATACGTTCGGCGGCGGCAAACGCGATCACTAACGCGTGAGGGCAACATCAAGCCCGGCCTATAAAATCTTCCTTAAACTTCGTCCCATAATCTGCCGGACAAGTATTGCGTATGGTTGGGTATCATGTTCTCGCGTCTCGTCTTCGGCCTCGGCTTGCTGTCGGCCACCGCACTCGTGCACCCTGCCCTTGCTGTGGATGCGCGCACGCTGCAGATCATCGTCTCGAAGGACAAGCAGTCGCTTGCGGTCTATGATGGCACCGAGGTCGTCGCGACCTCGAAAGTCTCGACCGGCAAGGACGGCCACACGACGCCGAGCGGCATCTTCTCGGTGCTCGAGAAGCAGAAATACCACGAATCCAATCTCTATTCCAACGCCCCGATGCCGTTCATGCAACGGCTGACCTGGTCCGGCATCGCGCTGCATGAATCGAATTCGGTGCCGCGTTATCCAGCCTCGCATGGCTGCGTGCGTATGCCCGGCGCCTTCGCCAAAATGCTTTATGGCATGACCGACCCCGGTGTTCCCGTCATCATCAGCGACGGCGAAGTCGTGCCGCAGCCGATCGACCACCCGACCCTTTTCCATCCCGACGCACCGGCGGCCATGCCGCTGCTTTCGGATGTGGAGCTGCGGCCCTCCATGCCCGACAGCCCCGGGATACCAGTGCAGGTGGCAATGAACGACACGGCTGCGATGCCGATGCCGGCAATACAGCCGGCCGCAACACCCGAACCCGAACCGCCGTCCGAGCCGATCAGCATGCTGATCACGCGCCGGACGCTGCGCGAGACGGTGATCGACATCCAGACCCTGCTCAACCAGCTCGGCTTTTCCGCCGGCGATCCGGACGGCTTGCTCGGCCCGTCGACCGTGCAGGCGATCAAGGATTTCAGGGCGCTGCGGCCGGCGGAATTTGCCGGCGACAGGAGCCTGGTCTCCGACACGCTCCTCAAGGAAGTCTATGCCGCAACCGGCAAGGGTGCGCCGCCGAATGGTGTCATCATGGTGCGGCAGGCCTTCAAGCCGATCTTCGAAGCGCCGGTGACGATCGCCGATCCGGGCTTGGCGCTCGGCACACATTTCTTCACGCTGCACGCGGTCGATGAAAAGGCCGGTACGGCGGACTGGCTCGGCATCACGCTCGAGAACAATCTCTCCCGCGAGACGATGAAGCGGCTCGGCATCACCAATCAGGAAAGCTCGATCGTCACGGGCAAGCCGATCGCCCGTTCACTCAGCCGCATCACGATCCCCGACGAGACCCGCCGCAGGATCGATGCGCTGATCGCGCCCGGCTCGACGCTGACGATCTCCGATACCGGCCTCGGCCGGGAGACCGGCGAAGGCACGGATTTCATCACGATCACCCGCGGGTGACGCGGGGCTGATCAAACAAGCTCGACGTCGACGACACCGGGGGCGGCGCGAAGGGCGGCGGCGATCTCCGGGGTGATGCGGTATTTCTCCGGCAGCGCCACTTCCACCTCGCGTTTGCCCTCCTCCTTGATGACGATGAAGGAAACGAGGCCGTCGCCCTTGGCGTTCAGATGGCCGGCCACCATCCTGAGCGGCCCGGAATCTCTGACATAGACGCGCAGCGCCTTCTGCATCTGCAGCGACTTTTCCTCCAGCGACTGGATCGTCTGGATGCGCAGGCCGATGCCCTCCGGCCGCTCCTCGCCGGTGGCCGTCAGCACGAAGGATTTTCCCGATTCCAGCACGTCGCGATACTGGTTCAGCATTTCCGAAAACAGCACCGCTTCGAACTGGCCGGAAGAATCCGAAAAGACGATGATGCCCATCTTGTTGCCGGTGCGGGTCTTGCGCTCCTGCTTGGAGATGACGGTGCCGGCAAGCCGGGCATTGGCCGCGCCCTGTTTGATCGCTTGGGAAAATTCGGCAAAGGTCTGCACCCGCATCTTCTGCAGGATGTTGTTGTAGGAATCGAGCGGGTGGGCCGTGAGATAGAAGCCCAGCACCTGGAATTCCTTCAGCAGCCGCTCCGAGGGGAGCCAGGGCGAGAACGGCGGCAGGGAGATTTTCTCAGGTCCCGAGGTCAGCGTGCTGCCGAAAATGTCCGACTGGCCGCTCAGCTTGTTCTCCTGGGCACGCTGGGCATAACCGAGGACGCGGTCGAGGCCGGCGGCTAGCTGGGCGCGGTCCATATCGAAACAATCGAAGGCGCCGGCATAGATCAGGCTTTCGAGCACGCGCCGATTGACCTGGCGCGGATCGATGCGCAGGCAGAAATCCTCGATGCTGGCAAAGGACTTGTCGCCACGCACCTCGACCATATGGTCGACGGCGGATTCGCCGACGCCCTTGAGGGCGGCGAGCGCGTAGTAGATGCGGTTGTCGCCGGTTTCGAAATGGCGGAAGGAGGTCTGCACCGAGGGTGCGATCACCTCGATGCCGAGGCGCTTGGCATCCTGGCGGAAGTCATTGACCTTTTCCGTGTTGGACATGTCGAGCGTCATCGAGGCGGCGAGGAATTCGACCGGATAATGCGCCTTCATGTAGGCCGTCTGGTAGGAGACGATGGCGTAGGCGGCGGCATGCGACTTGTTGAAGCCGTAATTGGCGAACTTCGCCAACAGTTCGAAGATATTGTCGGCCTGCGGCTTCGACACGCCGTTCTTGACGGCGCCGACGACGAAGCGCTCGCGCTGCTGGTCCATCTCGGCCTTGATCTTCTTGCCCATGGCGCGGCGCAGAAGGTCGGCTTCACCCAGCGAATAACCGGACAGGACCTGGGCGATCTGCATCACCTGCTCCTGGTAGACGATGACGCCTTGCGTTTCCTTGAGCAGGTGGTCGATCATCGGATGGATCGATTCCAGCTCTTCGTCACCGTGCTTGCGGGCATTGTAGGTCGGGATGTTCTCCATCGGGCCCGGACGATAGAGCGCCACCAGCGCGATGATGTCCTCGATGCAGTCCGGCTTCATGCCGATCAGCGCCTTGCGCATGCCGGCACTTTCCACCTGGAACACGCCGACCGTTTCACCGCGCGACAGCATCTCGTAGGTCTTCTTGTCGTCGAGAGGAATGGCCGCGAGATCGACCTTGATGCCGAGCTTGGCGACGAAATCGACAGCGACCTTCAGCACCGTCAGCGTCTTCAGACCGAGGAAGTCGAACTTGACCAGGCCGGCCTGCTCGACCCATTTCATGTTGAACTGGGTGACCGGCATATCGGAGCGCGGATCGCGATACATCGGCACCAGCTTGGAAAGCGGGCGGTCGCCGATGACGATGCCGGCGGCATGGGTCGAGGCGTGGCGGTAAAGTCCCTCGATCTTCTGGGCGATATCGAGCAGGCGCGCGACAACCGGTTCCTTAGCCGCCTCCTCCTGCAGCTTCGGCTCCTCTTCGATCGCTTTGGACAGCGGGGTCGGATTGGCCGGGTTGTTCGGCACCAGTTTGCAGATCTTGTCGACCTGGCCGTAAGGCATTTCCAGCACGCGGCCGACGTCGCGAAGGGCGGCGCGCGCCTGCAGCGAACCGAAGGTGATGATCTGCGCCACCTGCTCGCGGCCATACTTGGCCTGGACGTAGCGGATCACCTCTTCGCGGCGGTCCTGGCAGAAGTCGATGTCGAAGTCCGGCATCGAGACGCGTTCGGGATTGAGGAAGCGCTCGAAGAGCAGCGAAAAACGCAAGGGATCGACGTCGGTGATCGTCAAGGCATAGGCGACCAGCGAACCGGCGCCCGAGCCGCGGCCGGGACCGACGGGAATGTCATGCTGCTTGGCCCATTTGATGAAGTCGGCAACGATCAGGAAGTAGCCGGGAAACCGCATGCGTTCGATAACGCTGAGCTCGAAATCCAGCCGCTCGCGATAATCCTTCTCCTCGTAACCCGGCGACATGCCGAGCGTGGCCAGCCGCATGTCCAGCCCTTCGACCGCCTGGCGGCGCAGCTCGCTCGCCTCGGCGCGTTCGGCCTCCTCGGCATCGTCGGTCGCACCGGTGAAGCGCGGCAGGATCGGCTTTCTGGTCTTCAGCACGAAGGAGCAGCGCCTGGCGATCTCGATGGTATTTTCCAGCGCTTCCGGCAGGTCTGCGAAGAGCTTGGCCATCTCGGCCCGGCTCTTCAGATAGTGATCGGGCGTCAGGCGAAAGCGGCTGTCGTCGGAGACGATGGCGTTGTGCGCGACCGCCATCAGCGCATCATGGGCGTCGTAATCGTCGCGCGTCGGAAAGAAGGCCTCGTTGGTCGCAACCAGCGGCAGGTCGTGGGCATAGGCAAGCCCGACAATCTTCTGCTCGTGCCGCTTGTCGTAGGTGCCGTGGCGCTGCAGCTCGACATAGAGCCTGTCGCCGAAGAGACGCTTCAGCAAGAGCAGTCGGGCCTCCGCCTGGGCGGGATGTCCTTCCCTGATCGCCATGTCGACCGGGCCGGTCGGGGCGCCGGTCAATGCGATCAGCCCTTCCGTGCCGGCCTCTTCCAACCAGGAGGCTTTGATATGAACGGCCTGGTTGCTTTCGCCGCCGAGATAGGCCCGGCTGACGAGATCGACGAGCCGTTCGTAGCCGGCATCGGTCGCGGCGAGAAGAACGATCGACGGCAGCTTGACCAGGGCTTGCTGGCCGCCGCGCTTTTCCGTTTCCAACCCATCTCCCATGTCGATCGAGACCTGACAGCCGATGATCGGCTGCAGGCCCTCGTCCATCGCCTTCTGGGAGAATTCGAGGGCGACGAACAGATTGTTGGTGTCGGTGATCGCAATCGCCGGCTGGCTGTCGCCGGTCGCCTTGTAGAGGATCTTCTTCAGCGGCAGAGCGCCCTCGAGAAGCGAATAGGCGGAATGGACCCTCAGGTGGATGAAACCCGGCGTGCCGCCGGTCGCCTCACCCGTTGAACCCTTTGCCGTATCCGCCATGACATGCCTTCCCAATCACCCGAATGAATCGGACGCATTGTCGGCATAGAGGGCGATGATGTCCAGAAGAAGTCCCGCCTCCGGACCGCATGATTGCCATGCGGTCCCCTGAAAACTTTAGATCGCCATCACGATGAGCGAGAAGCTGGCAACGAACATTGCGATGGAGGTAAATGCTGCGATATCACGGATCATGTCAGTCATCGGGCTCTCCTTTACTCGTTATGTTTTCAATTTGTTCCATGTATGTTCCGTTGTCAACAGGAATCTTTTCCTTCTTTCTTGCGTGTGGAAAATCCCGGATGCGCGCGGCGAATCGCACGAACTGGCACTTGTTGTGATCTGGGGCCGCCATGCCCTTGCCCCGCCCCCACAGACCAGACATCGTGTTCGGGCGGCCGCCTTCCCCTCAAAGTGATGCGCTTACTCCACCAGAAGTTCTCTTTTTGTTCTTTACATGTCGCGACCTATTTGCCAGCATCGGGCCGAAGGGAGAACGACATGCTCGACATTGCGATGCTGAATGAATTCATCGTGGAGGCGAAGGCTGCGACCTATGTCGGGGGCGGCGTGCCGCGCGCGCCGTGCCGGCCGGGTTCCCACGATATCGGTTACGAACGCGGTGACTGGCGCTATCTCGACAGCTATTTCGGCGGCACCGATTTCGCCGGGCAGGAAGTGGTGTGGTTTGCCGGAGAGCCCGCCTGGGCGATGAATTATTTCGGCTGCGTCATTGCGCCTGAGCTCATCGACGGCACAGCAGCCGGAGCGGTGATCAAGGCTGCACTTTCGGCGATGTATCGAGAGGGCCGGTTTCTGGACGGCATGGAATTCGATCATCCGTTCGGCCGCTATATCGATAGCAGCGAAGGCGGCTGTGCGCGGTTCACCGGCCATGAATGCATCATGGTCGACGGCCAGAAGGCCTATGCGCTCGATTATCGCGGCGGGCTGGTCATCCCCTGAGCACAGCCTCAGAAATCAACGATCTTGCCGTCCGAGATCGTGACGCGCCGATCCATGCGGCGGGCAAGCTCGTGATTGTGGGTGGCGATCAGGGCGGCAAGGCCGGACTGGCGCACCAGCGCTTCCAGCGCGTCGAAGACGTAGCTTGCCGTTTCCGGGTCGAGATTGCCGGTCGGCTCATCGGCAAGAAGCAGGGTCGGCGCATTGGCGACGGCGCGGGCGATCGCAACGCGCTGCTGCTCGCCTCCGGAAAGCTCGCCCGGGCGGTGCGAACCACGATGGCCGATGCGCATATAATCGAGAAGCTGGGCGGCCCGCTCTCCGGCTTCCTTCCAGGAAAGCCCGGCGATCAGCTGCGGCATCATGATGTTTTCGAGCGCCGAGAATTCCGGCAGCAGGTGGTGGAACTGGTAGACGAACCCGATTTCGCTGCGGCGGATCGCGGTACGTTTATCGTCGCTCAGGCCGTCACAGGCATGGCCATTGATGTTGACTTCACCGCCGTCCGGATGCTCCAGGAGGCCGGCGACATGCAGCAGCGTCGATTTGCCGGTGCCGGAAGGGGCGACGAGAGCGACGATTTCGCCTTTCGATATCGAAAAATCTGCGCCCTTCAGGATCGGGAGCAGCGTATCGCCCTGCCCGTAATGGCGCTCGACGCCGGTAAGCTTGAGAACGACGTTGCGTTTCATGAAGGCGGCATTCCTTATTCGTAGCGCAGGGCCTGCACCGGATCGAGCTTTGAGGCACGCCAGGCGGGGAAAATGGTCGCAATGAAGGACAGCGTCAGCGCCATGACGACGATCGAGATCGTTTCGCTGAGATCCATTTCGGCCGGCAGCTGGCTGAGGAAATAGACCTGCGGATTGAAGAGTACGGTGCCTGATATCCAGGAGAAGAACTGGCGGACAGATTCGATGTTGACGCAGACGAGAACGCCGAGCAGAACGCCGGCAATAGTGCCGACGATGCCGATCGCTGCCCCGGTCATGAAGAAGATGCGCATGATCGCACCGGCGGTGGCGCCCATGGTGCGCAGAATGGCGATATCGCTGCCCTTGTCCTTCACCAGCATGATGAGGCCGGAAATGATATTCAGCGCCGCGACAAGCACGATCAGCGTCAAGATCATGAACATGACGTTGCGCTCGACCTGGAGTGCGGAGAAGAAGGTCTGGTTGCGCTGGCGCCAGTCGGTAATGGCGATCTGGCGGCCGGCCGCCTCCTCCA
This sequence comes from Rhizobium anhuiense bv. trifolii, assembly GCF_024346605.1. Classification (NCBI taxonomy): domain Bacteria; kingdom Pseudomonadati; phylum Pseudomonadota; class Alphaproteobacteria; order Hyphomicrobiales; family Rhizobiaceae; genus Rhizobium; species Rhizobium anhuiense. Next base: position 1,984,700 of record NZ_CP098803.1, on the reverse strand, counting down.
CCTTGGGCCTGAGATCGTCGATATCGTCCGGATTGTCGACGAAGAGCTCGATCGACTGCACCAGCCCCTCGGCGTTGAAATAGAGCTGCGCTTCCTCGAGCGGCATGAAGATGATCGAGGAGTCATATTCCGACATGCCGATCTCGAAGAGGCCTGAGATCTTGTAGGACTTGATGCGCGGGCTGACGCCCATCGGCGTGATGTCACCATCTGGCGACGTCAGCGTAATGAGATCGCCGACGCGCAGACCGAGCTGGTCGGCCATGCGGGTGCCGATCAGCACACCGTCGCCGGAGGCATAGCCTACCATATCGCCGGATTTGATGTTGTCGGAGATCGTCTTGAGCTTGGTCAGGTCGTCGGCGCGGGCGCCGCGCACCAGCGCGCCGGTGCTGCCGCCGGCCTGGGCGGAAGCGAGCACCTGGCCCTCCACCAAGGGCAGCGCCATCTTGACGCCGGGTACGGCGGCGAGCTTGCCGCTGAGAGCGGGATAATCGGTGAAGGGGCCGTCGACCGGCTGGACGATCATGTGGCCGTTAATGCCGAGAATGCGCGAAACGAGCTCGGTGCGGAAGCCGTTCATAACGGCCATGACGATGATCAACGTCGCAACGCCCAGCATGATGCCGACGAAGGAGAAGCCGGCGATCACCGAGATGAAGGCCTCCTTGCGGCGGGCGCGCAGATAACGCCACGCCACGAGGCGTTCGAAGGTGGAAAATGGCTTGCCAGCCGGACCCAAGCCGGATTTTGAACTCCGGTCCACTGCTGCCTCTGCCATTTCGCCTCCGTTTCCTTAAGCCACGAACCGGTTGATCGCCGCTTCGATGGTCATCGTTTCGCGGGCGCCGGTCTTGCGGTCCTTCACTTCAACTTCGCCGTTGGCGACCGCGCGCGGGCCGGCGATGATCTGGACGGGCACGCCGATCAGGTCGGCGGTCGCGAATTTCGTGCCGGCCCGATCGTCGGTATCGTCGTAGAGCACATCCTTGCCGGCCTTGCTCAGCGCGGCATAGATCAGCTCGCAGGTATCGTCGCAGGCCTGATCGCCCGCCTTCATGTTGATCACCACGACATCGAAGGGCGCGACCGATGCCGGCCAGATGATTCCATTGTCGTCATGCGATGCTTCGATGATGGCGGGAACAAGGCGTGTCGGCCCGATACCGTAGGAACCCATGTGGACGAAGTGCTCCTTGCCGTCCGGTCCCTGCACTTTTGCGCCCATCGGCTCGGAATATCTGGTGCCGAAATAGAAGATGTGGCCGACCTCGATACCACGCGCCGAAAGCCGGTCGCCTTCGGGAACGGCGTTGAAAGCCGCCTCATCGTGCATTTCCGAGGTCGCCGCATAGAGCGAGGTCCACTTGTCGAAGATCGCCTGCAGGCCCTCGACGCTGTCGAAATCGATGTGTTCGCCGGGAATATCGAAGCCGACGAAGTCCTTGTGGCAAAAGACTTCGGATTCGCCGGTATCGGCGAGGATGATGAACTCATGGCTGAGATTGCCGCCGATCGGGCCGGTGTCGGCGCGCATCGGAATGGCGCGCAGGCCCAACCGATCGAAGGTTCTGAGATAGGCGGCGAACATCTTGTTGTAGGAATGCTCCGCCCCTTCGCGCGTCAGATCGAAGGAATAGGCGTCCTTCATCATGAATTCGCGCGAGCGCATGGTGCCGAAGCGCGGACGGATCTCGTCGCGGAATTTCAGCTGGATGTGATAGAGATTGAGCGGCAGGTCCTTGTAGGATTTGACGGAAGAGCGGAAAATATCCGTTACCATCTCCTCGTTGGTGGGGCCGTAAAGCATCGGCCGATCCTGGCGGTCCTTGATGCGCAGCATCTCCTTGCCGTAGGCGTCATAGCGGCCGCTTTCCTGCCAGAGTTCGGCCGATTGCAGCGTCGGCATCGACAGCTCGATGGCGCCCGCGCGGTTCTGCTCGTCGCGGATAATGGCGTTGACCTTGTCGAGCACGCGCTTGCCGAGCGGCAGCCAGGAATAGATGCCCTGCGACTGCTGACGGATCATGCCGGCGCGCAGCATCAGCCGGTGGGAGACGATTTCCGCCTCCTTGGGATTTTCCTTGAGGATGGGCATGAAAAAGCGGGACAGACGCATGGCGGATTCCGGAGCAGTTGAGATCCCGCAGCAAGCGGAATCGAAGGCAATTGTTGACGTGGGAGCGTTCATAGCCGCTTCGCGGCAGGAAGGAAACCCGCAACGGATGTTGGCAACCTCCCGGAAGCGCATGTTCGCACCCGCAAAATGAACGGGCCAGAAAAAGCGCGTGTTTATAAGGACTTGAACGAAAATCTTGTCAACAGAAAAATTTTGCTAGAGTGTAGCAAAAATGCAAAAAAAGCTGATGACAAAGCCCAATGTTTGAGCTAGCTTTAGCTCACAAAACAGGCAGGAAGGATAAATTCTTGCCGAATTCGCGGTCAAGTCTTGGGAGGATCAGATCTTAGGCGCGCTCGTCGCAGCCCCGGCAACGGTTACAGATCACGCGATACTTAAAACAAGGCTTCTAGCCTTGTTTTTTTTTGGCTTTTCGGCTTTTCACCTCATCCACGAAACCCGCAGCTTCCGTAGGGGATGAACCTCATTCCGTTACGTCAGCTCTGTGCCGCAACAGCATGACGCCGGTATGACGAAATTCGCTTTTCCATAGATTTGCATATGCTCAAAGTTTGAGCAAAAGCCACGCTTCAATAGAAGCTGGGACCGAGTTGCGGCAGGGCGTCGAAGCCCCAACCGAAATAGGTGTCGCAAACGTACCAGAGGCCGTAGATCACAGCCGAAATCAGCGTCGTCAGCGAAAAGACGAAAGCGGCGCGAAACCGGGCGGGCGCACTCGGAACGGTGCCGAGCACGACATCATTGTCTTCCGCCTGGGTGCGCAGGCCGATCGGCAGAACGGCGAAAAGCGTCATCCACCAGATGATGAAGTAGACGGCAAATCCCTGAAGAAAGATCTCGAGCATTATCGGTCCCGTTGATGTCGCGCTGATATCGCGTCCTTATACGGCGGAATGGCGACCAACTCAAAGCGAGCGAAGCGTTTAGTCGCCTTCGGGTCACTCTGCCGCAGCGGGGGTCAGGCCTGTTCAAGTTCGATCAGCGTGCCAAAGAAATCCTTGGGATGCAGAAAGAGCACCGGCTTGCCATGCGCGCCGGTCTTCGGCTTGATATCGCCGAGCACTCTGGCACCCGCCTCGACCAGCCGGTCACGGGCGAGAAGAATATCGTCCACTTCGTAGCAGATGTGGTGCATGCCGCCGGACGGGTTCTTTTCGAGGAAGGCTGCGATCGGCGAAGCTTCACCCAGCGGCTGCAACAATTCGACCTTGGTGTTCGGCAGTTCGACGAAGACGACGGTGACGCCGTGCTCCGGCAGAGCCTGCGGCTGCGATACCGCAGCCCCCAGCGTGTCGCGATAGGCGGCCGTCGCCACTGCCAGATCGGGAACGGCGATGGCGATATGGTTGACCCGGCCGAGCATGATCAGACCTTGGTGACGAAGGCGGTGACGACGGGCTTCTTACCCCAGGCGTGATTGGCGGCCGAGCGGATGGCGCGGCGCACGGCCTCCTGCAGCATGTCGATATCCTTGCGGCGGGCGCGCGGAATGCTTTCGATGGCGCTGACCGCCGCGTCGAACAGCGTATCTTCCATCTCCTCGCCCTCGTCGTCATAGACCGGCAGGCCGATCGACACGAGATCGGGATCGCCGACGATGTCATAGCGGGCGTCGAGCACGACGTTGACGGCGACATGGCCGACATAGGAGAGCTTCTTGCGCTCGCCGATGCCCATCTCGTCGAAATCGCCGATCAGCGTGCCGTCCTTATAGATGCGGCCATGCGGCGCTTCGCCAATCACCTCGACGGGACCGGGCGCCAGTCGCAGGATATCGCCGTTGCGCACGCGCGGCACGATCGCGATCCCGGATTGCTCGGCCAATTCCTTGTGCGCCGTCAGATGCGTCGCCTCGCCATGCACCGGCACGACGATCTTCGGCCGCGTCCACTCATACATCCGCTGCAACTCGTTGCGGCGGGGATGGCCGGACACATGGACCAGCGCCTCGGTATCGGTGATGATGTGCACGCCCTGCTCGACGAGGCCGTTCTTGATATCCTGGATCGCCTTCTCGTTACCGGGAATGGCGCGCGAGGAAAAGACGACGATATCGCCTGCCGCAAAGGCCACATTGCGCATCTCGTCGCGGGAGAGCTTGGCAAGGGCTGCCCGTGCCTCGCCCTGGCTGCCGGTCAGGATGACGACGACCTTGTCGCGCGGGATATAGCCGTATTCCTCCTCGGAGATGAAGGGCTTCACGCCTTCCATCAGGCCGATATCCTGGGCGACATCGACGACGCGCTTCAGCGAGCTGCCGAGCAGCAGCACTTCGCGGCCGGCCGCCTCGGCGGCCTCGGCAACGGTACGGATGCGCCCGACATTCGACGAGAAGGTGGTGATCGCCACCCTGCCCTCGGCATTCTCGATGATCTTGCGCAGGCTTTCGGACACATCCTTCTCGGAGGGCGAAACACCGTCGCGCAGCGCATTGGTGGAATCGCACATCAGCGCCAGCACGCCCTCGTCGCCGAGCTGGCGGAAACGTGTCTCGTCGGTCAGCGGCCCGAGCGAAGGCTCGTGGTCGATCTTCCAGTCGCCGGTATGGATGACATTGCCGACCGGCGTGCGGATCATGAGCGACATCGGTTCGGGGATCGAATGGTTGACGGCCACGCCTTCGATGCTGAAGGGGCCGACATTGATCGTATCGCCCGCCTTGAACGGCGTCACCGGCACTTCGCCGATCGTCGCCTTCTCGAAATTGCGCTTGGCTTCGAGCAGACCTGCAGTAAAGCCCGACGCAAAGACCGGCACATTGAGGCCGGGCCAGAGATCGGCCAGCGCGCCGTAATGGTCTTCATGCGCGTGGGTGATGATGATCGCCTTGAGGTTCTTGCGCTCGCTGGCAAGGAAGCGGATATCGGGCAGCACGAGGTCGACGCCCGGCAGGTCGGGGCCGGGAAAGGTGACGCCGCAATCGACCATGATCCACTGGCGGTGCTCGGGCGGGCCGTAGCCATAAAGAGCGAGATTCATGCCAATCTCGCCAACGCCGCCCAGAGGCAGGAATACCAGTTCGTCCTGTTTCGCCATAATTTTCGTTTGTTCCGCTATCCAAAAAACACATCACCGGCGGCAATGGGCACTATCCTGCCAGCGCCGGTATCGAGCATCAACAAGCCATTATCATCAATTCCGGCGAATTGTCCGGAAATCGATCGGTCCGGCAAATTCACCGTAATCTTTTCGCCGATGCCGCAGGCGATGGCGCGCCAGAGCGCCATGATCTCGCCGATGCCGCGGCCCTCGTCCCATAGATCAAGCACTTCAGCCATTGCGGCGAAGAGATGGGCGAAGAGTTCCTCCGGAGAGGCCGCACTTCCCTGCTGACGCAGGCAGGTGACGGGGTAGAGCGGATTATCCGGCATCACCGAGACATTGATGCCGATGCCGACAATCAGCGCGTAACGGCCGTCCGGCAGCCTCTCGCCTTCGACGAGGATGCCGCAGGTCTTCTTTCGGCCGATAAGAATATCGTTCGGCCATTTGACCTCGAGCGGCTCGGCGCCCGGAGGCAGTACCATGCGGATCGCCTGGTGTACGGCAACGGCAACGGCCAGCGGCAGGGAACTCAGGCGCTCCATCGGCGCCGGGTCGATCAGCAGAAGCGAAGCGTAGAGATTGCCGCGTTCGGAAACCCAGAGCCTGCCGCGGCGGCCGCGGCCGCCGGTCTGCCTTTCGGCGGTCACCCAGAGATTACCGCCGTCGCCCGCCCGGGCCCGGGCAAGGCATTCGCTGTTGGTGGACGATGTCTCCGACAGAGCCTCGTGCCTGAAATCGCCGAGCGATATCCGGCGCCGCCCGTCGGGAGCCATCAAAAGAGCGTCGCGGCGGCAAGCTCTGCCGCACCGCCGATCGGACCGCCGATGAGGACATAGACGGTGACGAACAGGCCAGAGAGACCGAAGACCAGACGCAGCGCACCGGAGACGCGGGCGAATTCGCCGGTCGCTTCATCGAACCACATCAGCTTGATGACCCGCAGATAGTAGTAAGCGCCGACGACCGAGGCGAGAACGCCGATGATGGCAAGCGCATAGAGCTTGGCTTCGATGGCGGCGACGAAGACGAAGTACTTGGCGAAGAAGCCGGCGAGCGGCGGGATGCCAGCGAGCGAGAACATCAGCGCCGTCAGCACCGCGGCCATGAACGGGTTCGTTGTGGAAAGGCCGGCGAGATCGTCGACATTCTCGACGACGGTGCCGTCCTTGCGGCGCATCGACATGATGATCGCGAAGGTGCCGAGCGTCATGACCATATAGATGACCATGTAAAGCATGACGCCGGTGACGCCGGTCTGATTGCCGGCGGCAAGGCCGACCAGCGCATAACCCATGTGACCGATCGAGGAATAGGCCATCAGTCGCTTGATGTTCTTCTGGCCGATGGCGGCAAACGAGCCGAGCAGCATCGAGGCGATCGAGATGAAGACGACGACCTGCTGCCAGTCCGCCAGAACCGGCTGGAAGGCCGTGATGACGATACGGGTCATCATCGCCATGGCGGCAACCTTGGGGGCTGCGGCAAGGAAGGCGGTCACCGGCGTCGGCGCGCCTTCATACACGTCGGGCGTCCACATGTGGAAGGGAACGGCCGAAATCTTGAAGGCGATGCCGGCGAGGATGAAGACCAGGCCGAAGATGAGGCCGAGCGAACGCGCACCCTCGACCGACAGCGCCTGGGCGATCTCGGAGAAGTGGGTGTGGCCGGTGAAGCCATAGACCAGCGACATGCCGTAGAGCAGCATGCCGGAGGACAGCGCGCCGAGGACGAAATATTTCAGCCCTGCTTCGGTCGACTTCAGGCTGTCACGGTTGATCGCGGCGACGACATAGAGCGCCAGCGACTGCAGTTCCAGCGCCAGATAGAGCGAGATCAGGTCGTTGGCCGAGATCATCAGCAGGATGCCGAGGGTCGCAAGCACCAGCAGGACCGGGAACTCGAATTTGTCGAGCTGGTTTTCGCGGGCGTGACCGATCGTCATGAACAGAGCCACCAGCGAACCGATCAGCGCCACCAGCTTCATGAAGCGGGAGAAGCCGTCGGCCATGTAGACGCCGCCATAAGCAAGGCCTTCTGCGGGCACGAAGAGCAGCCACAGGCCCGAGGCCAGGAGCAGGACGATGGCGAGGCCGGTGACGACAAGGCCCGACCGCTCGCCTGTGAAGACGCCGACCATCAACAGGACAAGGGCGCCGACCGCGAGGATGAGCTCCGGCGCGGAAAGATGCAGACTGAGGAGAATTGTTTCAGCGGTCATGTCCAATAAGTCCCGTCATCATTTCATAGACAGCGCAACATTCTGCGCTGCGTGCACGGCGGCCGTGTAGTTGTTGACCAGCAGATCCACCGAGGCGGCCGTCGCATCGAAGACCGGAGCCGGGTAAACGCCGAAGAAGATGGTCAGCGCGACCAGCGGGTAGAGGATCAGCTGCTCGCGCGGCGACAGATCGAGCAGCGCCTTCAGCTTTTCCTTCTCCAGAGCGCCGAAGATCACCCGGCGATATAGCCAGAGCGCGTAAGCGGCCGAGAGGATGACGCCGGTGGCGGCGAAGAGCGCGACCCAGGTGTTGACCCGGAAGACGCCCATCAGCGTCAGGAATTCGCCGATGAAGCCCGACGTGCCGGGAAGCCCGACATTGGCCATGGTGAAGACCATCATCGCGACGGCATATTTCGGCATGTTGCTGACGAGGCCGCCATAGGCGTTGATCTCGCGGGTGTGCGTGCGGTCGTAGACGACGCCGACGCAGAGGAAGAGCGCGCCGGAGACGATGCCGTGCGACAGCATCTGGAAGATCGAGCCCTGAACGCCCTGCATGTTGGCCGCAAAGATGCCCATGGTCACGTAGCCCATATGGGCCACGGAGGAATAGGCGATCAGCTTCTTGATGTCGTCCTGCATCATCGCCACCAGCGAGGTATAGATGATGGCAATCACCGACATGGCGAAGACGAGCGGCGCGAAATAATCGGAGGCGACCGGGAACATGCCGAGCGAGAAGCGGATAAGACCGTAGCCGCCGAGCTTCAGGAGCACGCCGGCCAGGATCACCGAGCCTGCCGTCGGTGCCTGAACGTGGGCATCGGGAAGCCAGGTATGGACCGGCCACATCGGCATCTTCACCGCGAAGGAGGCGAAGAAGGCAAGCCATAACCAGGTCTGCAGCGCCGGCGGGAACTTGTAGGCGAGCAGCGCGGTGATGTCGGTCGTGCCGGCCTGCCAATACATCGCCATGATGGCGAGCAGCATCAGCACCGAGCCGAGCAGCGTATAGAGGAAGAACTTGTAGCTCGCATAGACGCGGTCCTTGCCGCCCCACACGCCGATGATCAGGAACATCGGAATGAGGCCCGCTTCGAAGAAGACGTAGAACAGCACGATATCGAGCGAGACGAAGACGCCGACCATCATCGTTTCCAGGATGAGGAAGGCGATCATATATTCCTTCAGGCGCTTCTCGATCGAGAGCCAGCTCGCCAGCACGCAGAAGGGCATGAGGAAGGTCGACAGGATGACGAACAGCATCGAGATGCCGTCGACGCCGACGTGGTAGCCGATGCCGGTGCCGAGCCAGTTATGCTTCTCGACCATCTGGAAGCCCGGATTAGCATTGTCGAAGCCGGTCCAGATCAAGAGCGAGACGACGAAGGTGAAGACGGTGGTGATGAGCGAGATCCACAGCACGTTCTTCCGGCCGGTTTCGCTCTCGCCGTTCATCAATAGCAGGAGCACCACGCCGACGAGCGGCAGGAAGGTGACCGTTGAAAGAATAGGCCAATCGGTCATCAGAAGGAACTCCCGAGCATCATCCAGGTAACGAGCGCCGCAATGCCGATCAGCATGGCGAAGGCGTAGTGATAGAGGTAACCGGTCTGCAGGCGGACGACGCGGTCGGTGACGGCGACGACGCGGGCGGCGACGCCGTTCGGGCCGTAGGTGTCGATGACGCCGACATCACCCTTCTTCCACAGGAAGCGGCCGAGCGCCTTGGCGGTGCGGACGAAGAGGAAGTCGTAGAGCTCGTCGAAATACCACTTGTTCAACAGGAACTGGTAGAGCACGCGATGCTGCTGCGCCAGGATGCGCGGCGTCTGCGGCGAGCGGATATACATGTACCAAGCCGTGACGAAGCCGAGCACCATGGCGATGAACGGGCTCAAAGCCACGAGCGCCGGCACATGGTGGAACTCTTCGACCAGTTCGTTCTCAGCGCCAGTAAAGAGCGCGCCCTTCCAGAACTCGGCATATTCCTCGCCATAGAACCGGCCTTCGAAGATCACGCCCGCAAGCACCGCGCCGAGCGCGAGGATATAGAGCGGCACCAGCATGACCTGCGGCGATTCGTGAACGTGGTGCATGACCTCGTGCGAAGCGCGCGGCTTGCCGAAGAAGGTCATGAAGATCAGGCGCCAGGAATAGAAGCTAGTGAACAGAGCCGCGATGACCAGCAGCGAGAAGGCAAAGCCCGCGACCGGCGAATGCGATGCATAGGTCGCCTCGATGATCACGTCCTTGGAGAAGAAGCCGGCAAGACCGAACGGCGTGAAGGGAATGCCGACACCGGTGATCGCCAGCGTGCCGATGATCATGAGGCCGGCTGTAACTTTGATGTGCGGCCACAGGCCACCCATGTAGCGCATGTCCTGCTCGCCATCGACGGCGTGGATGACCGAGCCGGCGCAGAGGAAGAGCAGCGCCTTGAAGAAGGCATGGGTGAAGAGATGGAAGATCGCCGCGCCATAGGCCCCTACCCCGAGCGCCACGAACATGTAGCCGAGCTGCGAGCAGGTGGAATAGGCGATGACGCGCTTGATGTCGTTCTGCACCAGGCCGACGGTGGCCGCGAAGAAGGCGGTGATCGCGCCGATCACGGTGACGACGACGAGCGCATCCGGCGACAGTTCGAACAGCGGCGACATGCGGGCGACGAGGAAGACGCCGGCGGTGACCATGGTGGCGGCATGGATGAGGGCCGAGACCGGAGTCGGGCCTTCCATGGCATCAGGCAGCCAGGTGTGCAGCAGGAACTGCGCCGACTTGCCCATCGCGCCCATGAACAGCAGCAGGCAGATGCCGGTCAGCGCATGCGCCTTGTCGAGCTGCATGCCGAAGAGGTTGAGGATCACCTCGCCCGCCTCGCCGCCGCCTTCATGCGGGGCGAAGTTCGAGGCATTGGCGAAGATCGTGTCGAAATTGATCGAGCCGAACAGCACGAAGACGCCGGCAATGCCAAGCACGAAGCCGAAGTCGCCGACGCGGTTGACGATGAAGGCCTTCATCGCCGCAGCGGTTGCCGACGGCTTCTTGAACCAGAAGCCGATCAGCAGATAGGAGGCGAGACCGACGCCTTCCCAGCCGAAGAACATCTGGGCAAGGTTGTCGGCGGTCACCAGCATCAGCATGGCGAAGGTGAAGAGCGAGAGATAGGCAAAGAAGCGCGGGCGATGGGGATCGGTGTGCATGTAACCGATCGAATAGACATGCACCAGCGTCGAGACCGTGTTGACGACGATCAGCATGACCGAGGTCAGCGTATCCACGCGCAGCGACCAGGAGACGTCGATGCCGCCGGACTGGATCCAGCGCAGCACCTCGACCTTGATCGGGCCGCCTTCGGCGTGGCCCATGCCGACCGTGAAGAAGACGATCCAGGACAGGATGGCGGCGATGATCATCAGGCCGCTGGTGACATATTCCGAAGCCTTGGCGCCGATGGCGCGGCCGAAGAGGCCGGCGACGATCGCACCGATCAAGGGAAGAAAGACGATAGCCTTATAGAGGAACATGAGCCACTCAGCCCTTCATCATATTGACGTCTTCGACCGCGATCGAGCCGCGGTTGCGGTAGAAGACAACGAGAATTGCAAGACCGATCGCCGCTTCGGCTGCCGCGACCGTCAGGATGAACAGCGCGAAGACCTGGCCGACGATGTCGTTCAGGAAGGAGGAGAAGGCGACCATGTTGATATTGACGGCAAGCAGGATCAGTTCGATCGACATCAGGATGACGATGACGTTCTTCCGGTTGAGGAAGATGCCGAAGACGCCGAGCGTGAAGAGGATGGCGCTGACCGTCAGGTAGTGGGAAAGTCCGATGACCATGTTCTTTGTTCCTTGACCTGCCTTTAGACGCCCTGCCCGGGCTTGACCGACACCACCTCGACGGCGGTGGCGGGCGTGCGGGCAACCTGCCGGGGGATATTCTGCCGCTTGATGTTGGTGCGGTGCCTGAGCGTCAGCACGATCGCGCCGATCATGGCCACCAGCAGCACCAGACCGGCGATCTGGAAGAAATAGACGTAGTTGGTGTAGAGCACGTCGCCGAGGGCGGCCGTATTGGTGCGCTCCGTCAATGCCGGTATCGGCATGGCGACCGATTTGGCGATCTCAGGCGAAATCACGCTGCCGCCGATGACGACGATCAGCTCGGCCGCCAGGATCACCCCGATCAGCCCGCCGATCGGCGCATATTCGAGAACGCCGGCCCTCAGTTCGGTGAAGTCGATATCGAGCATCATCACCACGAAGAGGAAGAGCACGGCGACGGCGCCGACATAGACGACCAGCAGGATCATCGCCAGGAATTCGGCACCGAGCAGCAGGAAGAGGCCGGCTGCGTTGAAGAACACCAGGATCAGGAACAGAACCGAGTGAACCGGGTTCTTCGCCCAGATGACCATGAACGCCGACGCCACCGCGACAAAGGCGAAAAGATAGAAAAATAGAGCCTGCAGACCCATGTTGGTGCCTTTTTCATCTTCCCCCGGGCAGCCGGGAGTTTCCCTGCCCGATAGAGCTTTGCGCGGCGAGAACCGGCAAGGCTCCTGTGCATATTGACCGCGCTCGGAGCAACTGCTCCATCGCGGCATTTCAAATCTCAATCAGCGGTACGGCGAGTCGATCGCGATGTTGCGGGCGATTTCGCGCTCCCACCGGTCTCCGTTGTCCAGAAGCCGCGCCTTGTCGAAATAAAGCTCTTCGCGGGTTTCCGTCGCAAATTCGAAATTCGGGCCTTCGACGATCGCGTCGACCGGGCAGGCTTCCTGGCAGAAGCCGCAATAGATGCACTTCACCATGTCGATATCGTAACGCACCGTGCGGCGCGTGCCGTCATTGCGGCGCGGACCCGCCTCGATGGTGATCGCCTGGGCAGGACAGATCGCCTCGCAGAGCTTGCAGGCGATGCAGCGTTCCTCGCCGTTCGGATAACGGCGCAGCGCATGCTCGCCGCGGAAACGCGGGGAGACCGGGCCCTTTTCGAAGGGATAGTTGATCGTCGCCTTCTGGCGGAAGAAATAGCGCATCGACAAGAAGAACGCGCCGACGAATTCCTTGAGAAACAGCGAGCTGATGGAGCCGGACAAGCTTGCCATCTTCAACCTCCAATTTTGCCGGAAACGAGAGCGGACATGATCATGCCCAACCCGTCAGTTTCAGCACGAATGCAACGATGACGACCATGGCGAGCGACAGCGGCAGGAAGACCTTCCAGCCGAGGCGCATGAGCTGGTCGTAGCGGTAACGCGGAACGAAAGCCTTGACCATCGCGAACATGAAGAACACGAAGCAGGCCTTCAGCATGAACCAGATGATGCCCGGCACCCAATTGATGAGCCAGAAATCGACCGGTGGCAGCCAGCCACCGAGGAACAGGATGGTCGTCAGCGAGCACATCAGGACGACGGCCGCATATTCGCCGAGCATGAACATCATGTATGGCGAGGAACCGTATTCGACCATGAAGCCGGCGACGAGTTCCGATTCGGCTTCCGGCAGGTCGAAGGGCGGACGGTTCGTCTCGGCAAGTGCGGAAATGAAGAAGATGATGAACATCGGGAAGAGCGACAGCCAGTGCCAGTCGAGGAACGACGACGGCAGGCCGAGCATGGTGCCGAGGCCGGTATGCTGGGCATTGACGATATCGGTCAGGTTCAGCGAGCCGACGCAGAGAAGCACGGTGACGATGACGAAGCCGATCGAAACTTCATAGGAGACCATCTGGGCCGCCGAACGCAGCGCGCCGAGGAACGGATACTTCGAGTTCGAAGCCCAGCCACCCATGATGATGCCGTAAACCTCGAGCGAGGAGATGGCGAAAATATAGAGGATGCCGACATTGATGTTGGCGATCACCCATCCGTCGGCCAGCGGCACCACCGCCCAGGTGGACAGCGCCAGAAGCACGGTCACCAGCGGGGCCAGCAGGAACACCGCCTTGTTGGCGCCGGCCGGAATGATCGGCTCCTTGAAGACGAACTTCAGAAGGTCGGCGAAGGACTGGAACAGGCCGAAGGGACCGACGACGTTCGGGCCGCGGCGCAGCTGCACGGCCGCCCAGATCTTGCGGTCGGCGAGCAACACATAGGCGATGAAGACGAGCAGGCAGACCAGAAGCAGCAGCGACTGACCGATCATGATGATCGCCGGCCAGACATAGGTCGAAAAGAAAGAATCCATAGTCCCCTGCCCTTACTCTGCCGCGACTTTGAAGTTGTTGCGGGCCAATGCCGAGCACTCCGCCATGACAGCCGAGGCGCGCGCTATCGGGTTCGTCAAATAGAAGTCTTTGACCGGCGACGCAAACCCTGACTTGTTCATCTTGCCGGCTTTTTTCGCAACTGCGGCAATTTGGGCGCTATCGCTTTCGGCGATCTCGTCGATGGCAGCGAAATGCGGGAAAGCGGCATAGAGCCGGACGCGCAGTTCGCCCAGCGAATCGAAGGGAAGCTTCTTGCCGAGCACGTCGGACAGGGCGCGGATGATCGCCCAGTCTTCGCGGGCGTCGCCCGGCGCAAAGCCGGCGCGGTTGCCCATCTGGACGCGGCCCTCGGTGTTGACCCAGGTGCCGGACTTTTCGGTATAGGCTGCAGCCGGCAGGATGACGTCGGCATGATGCGCGCCGTTGTCGCCATGCGAGCCGATATAGACGGTGAGCCTGGCCTTCTTGGCGGCGAAATCGAGTTCGTCGGCGCCGAGCAGGAAGAGCACGTCCATCGCGCTCAGCATTTCGGCGGCATTGACGCCGGCAGCACCCGGCACGAAGCCGAGGTCGAGGCCGCCGACACGGGAGGCTGCGGTATGGAGGACGGCAAAGCCGTTCCAGCCTTCGACGACTGCGCCGACCGAACCGGCGAGCTTGGCGGCACTGGCGAGAACGCCGGCGCCGTCGGTGCGCGACAGCGCGCCCTGGCCGATGATGATCATCGGCTTGGCGGCGTTCTTCAGCACGTCAGCGAAAGCGTGGTTGCCGTCGATCAGATCCTTCAGCGTGTCGGGACCGCCGCCGAGGTAATCATAGCTGTAGCGCAGCTCGCCCGGCTCGCCGATGACGCCGATCGGGAACTTGCCGCGGCGCCAGCGCTTGCGGATGCGGGCATTGAGGATCGCCGCCTCGAAGCGCGGATTGGCGCCGATGATCAACAGCGCATCGGCCTGGTCGATGCCCGAAATGGTCGGGTTGAACAGGTAGCTTGCGCGGCCGAGCGACGGATGGAGTGCCGCCCCATCCTGGCGACAGTCGAGATTGGTCGAGCCCAGCGACTTCACCAGTTCGGAGAGCGCATACATTTCCTCGACGGAAGCGAGATCGCCCGCGATCGCGCCGATCTTGTCGCCCGAAGTGGCGCTGACGGCGGCCTTGATGGCGCCGAAGGCTTCGGCCCAGGTGGCGGGCTGCAGGCGGCCGTCGCGGCGCACATAGGGCCGATCGAGGCGCTGGGTCTTCAGTCCGTCCCAGATGAAGCGGCTCTTGTCTGAGATCCACTCTTCGTTGATCGCCTCGTTGACGCGCGGCAGGATTCGCATGACTTCGCGGCCACGGGTGTCGACGCGGATCGCCGAACCGACGGCATCCATGACGTCGATCGATTCGGTCTTGTTCAATTCCCACGGGCGCGCGGTGAAGGCGAAGGGCTTGGAGGTGAGCGCGCCGACCGGGCAAAGGTCAACGACGTTGCCCTGCAGCTCGGAGGTCATCGCCTGTTCGAGATAGGTGGTGATCTCGGCATCCTCGCCACGGCCGATCAGGCCGAGTTCGGAAATGCCGGCAACCTCCGTCGTGAAGCGAACGCAGCGCGTGCAGTGGATGCAGCGGTTCATCACCGTCTTGACGAGCGGGCCGATATACTTGTCTTCGACGGCGCGCTTGTCTTCTTGATAGCGCGAGGTGTCGATGCCGAAGGCCATCGCCTGGTCCTGCAGGTCGCATTCGCCGCCCTGGTCGCAGATCGGGCAATCCAGCGGATGGTTGATCAGCAGGAATTCCATCACGCCTTCGCGGGCCTTCTTGACCATCGGGGTGTTGGTGAAGACCTCGGGCAGTTCGCCGTTCGGGCCGCCGCGAATGTCGCGCACGCTCATGGCGCAGGAAGCCTGCGGCTTCGGCGGGCCACCCTTCACCTCGACGAGGCACATGCGGCAATTGCCGGCAACCGACAGGCGCTCGTGGAAGCAGAAGCGCGGAACCTCGGCGCCGGCATCCTCACACGCCTGCAATAGCGTGAAATGATCCGGAACTTCGATCTCGTTGCCGTCAATCTTCAGTTTTGCCATCGTCGCTCAGTCCTGTTTCCCGTTTGCCTGATGACGGCAAACAAACCTATTTTTGCAACATTCTCATTGCCAAGCCGGATCTTTCGTCCTGCCGACACCGGATGTCGCCGAAATTCTCTGTCACGCGTTCCAGACCCGGAACCCGCACCGGCATCGAAAGGCCCCCGCCCGTCCGCCGATCTGCCCATTCTTCCGGCCGATTGACACGGCCGGACAGTTCATTTCTTCCTGCGGCCTCGCCCTGCCAGAACTTTTGCCTGACCGGTCCAGTCGTCACGGCCGATGCGGCCGTTGAAGCCGAGTTCCGCGTCGAGCCGGGCGATTTCCGCGTCGGTCCAGGCGGCAATCTCGGCGAAGCTGCGAATACCCTTGGCGTTCAGCACCTGCTCCAGCTTCGGGCCGATGCCGGCGATCAGCTTGAGATCGTCGGCCTTGACAGCCCGCGCAGCCGGTCTTGCCTTCACGGCCGGCTTCAGCTGGCCCGGCTTCGTATCGCTAACCGACTTCGTTTGGCTGACCGGCTTCGTTTGGCCGACCGACTTCGCTTCAGTGACCGGCTTCGTCTGGCTGGCCGGGATCGGCTCGCTGACCGGCCTGACGACAGTCAGTGTCGGCCCTGCCTTCTTCCCGGCCGCCGGCTTGGTGAAAGCCTTGACGGCAGGGCGAATATTCTCCGGCCGGATTTCGACATCGGGCGCCGGCTCGTCCGGCGGCGTGTCATCGAGAGCGGCAGCGACTTTGCTCGTGGTTTCCAGGGCGCTCTGCCAGGCCCCGAAGAAGGCGCCGGCCATCTGCGTCGAGAAACCGAAGCCGATCGCCGTTGCCGCGGCAAAGGCTGCAGCCGGATGCGCCATCAGCGGATGCACCGGCATCGCCTGTGCATTTTCAAGCATCTCGGCGGCAAGGCGGCCGAAACCGGCCGCGAAATCGGCGACTTCTTCCTTCTTCCCAGCCTTGGATGCATTGTCCGCCATGATTATTCAGCCGCCTCCAGAACCGCGCCGTGATCGAGCGCGCTCGCCGTATACTGGTCGATGCGCTTTTCGATCTCGGGACGGAAGTTACGGATCAGACCCTGCACCGGCCATGCGGCTGCGTCGCCCAGCGCACAGATGGTGTGGCCTTCGATCTGCTTGGTCACCTGGAACAGCATGTCGATTTCGCGCTTCTGGGCATTGCCCTTGGCCATGCGTTCCATCACCCGCCACATCCAGCCCGTGCCTTCGCGGCACGGCGTGCACTGACCGCAGCTCTCGTGCTTGAAGAAGGCGGAGATGCGGGCGATCGCCTTGATGACGTCGGTGGACTTGTCCATGACGATCGCCGCCGCCGTGCCGAAGGAGGAGCCGACGCCGCGCAAGCCGTCGAAATCCATCGGGCAGTCGATGATGTCCTTGGCCGGAACGATCGGGCAGGATGCGCCGCCCGGAATGACGGCGAGCAGATTGTCCCAGCCGCCGCGGATGCCGCCGGCGTGGCGATCGACCAGCTCGCGGAAGGTGATGCCCATTTCCTCTTCGACCGTGCACGGCTTGTTGACGTGGCCGGAGAGCATGAACAGCTTGGTGCCGACATTGTTCGGGCGGCCGATGGCGGAGAACCAGCCGGCGCCGCGGCGCAGGATCGTCGGTGCAACAGCGATCGATTCGACGTTGTTGACAGTCGTCGGGCAGCCGTAGAGGCCCATATTGGCCGGGAATGGCGGCTTCAGGCGCGGCTGGCCCTTCTTGCCTTCGAGGCTTTCGAGCAGCGCGGTTTCCTCGCCGCAGATATAGGCGCCGGCGCCATGATGGACGAAGATGTCCATGTCCCAGCCGAGCTTGTTGTTCTTGCCGAGCAGGCCGTAATCATAGCATTCATCGATCGCCGCCTGCAGCGCCTCGCGCTCTCTTATATATTCGCCGCGCACATAGATGTAGGCCGCATTGGCGCCCATGGCGAAGCTCGCGATGACGCAGCCTTCGATCAGCGTATGCGGATCGTGGCGCATGATGTCGCGGTCCTTGCAGGTACCGGGCTCGGATTCGTCGGCGTTGACGACGAGGTAATGCGGGCGTCCGTCGCTTTCCTTCGGCATGAAGGACCATTTGAGACCCGTGGGGAAGCCAGCGCCGCCGCGACCGCGAAGGCCGGATGCCTTCATCTCGTTGATGATCCAGTCACGGCCCTTTTCGAGGATCTGCTTGGTGCCGTCCCAGTGGCCGCGGCTCATCGCGCCCTTCAGGGACTTGTCCTTGAGGCCGTAGATGTTGGTAAAGATGCGGTCTTTATCTTGTAACATGCTTCACCTCTTACCGCGGCTTCTTGCCGAAGACCTTGATATATTCCGCTTCCCCGCCCTTGGCGAGCGCCTTGGCCTGCTTGACCCAGTCATCGCGCTCGATGCGGCCGCGGAAGTTCAGGTAGCCGTCGACCCATTCGCGTTCGGCCTTCTTCCAGCCCGCGACCTGCGCGAAGGTGAAGATGCCGATTTCGTTCAGCGTCGCCTCGATCTTCGGACCGACGCCCGAGATCATCTTCAGATCATCCGGGGCTGCGGGCTTTTCGATGCCGGACGGACGGTTCTTGTCGGTCAGGGAAGGCTTGGCCGACGGGGCGGCTTCGGCCTTGACGGTAGCTTTCGGCGCCGGTTCGGCAGCCGCCGTGCCCGATATCGGCTGCTCTTCGGCGGCCTTGGCGTTCTTCGCCGCCGCCTTCGGTGCGGTTGCCGGCGTCTTCAGCGCTGCATTGGTCTCGGCATCGGTGCTCTTCGGGCGGGCGGCCTCGGAAGGCGGAACCGGCGCGGCATCGACCGGAGCCGACACGGTTTCGGCATCGGCCTTCTTGGCGCGCGTCCTGGCCTTCGGCTCTTCCGTCGTCAGCGAGGTCGGGCCGCCTTCGGGTGCTGAAAATATCCGGTCGATCTGGGTGCCGGGCTTGATGCTGGCGCCGTTGCCGGCGGCAAAGACGTCGATGATCTCTTCGAGACGCTCGGGCGTCAGGTCCTCATAGGTGTCCTTGCCGATCATCACCATCGGCGCGTTGACGCAGGCCCCGAGACATTCGACCTCTTCCCAGGACAGCGTGCCTTCGGCATTGCGCTCGAAGGCATGGGCATGGATCTTGCTCTTGCAGACCGACATCAGCGCTTCCGAGCCGCGCAGCATGCAGGGCGTCGTGCCGCAGACCTGGACATGGGCGCGCGTGCCGACAGGATGCAGCTGGAACTGCGTATAGAAGGTCGCGACCTCGAGCACTCTGATATAGGCCATGTCGAGCATGTCGGCGATCTTTTCGATCGCCGCGCGCGTGACCCAACCGTCCTGCTCCTGCGCCCGCATCAATAGCGGAATGACCGCCGATTGCTGGCGGCCGGCGGGGTATTTCTGGATCGTCTTGTCCGCCCAGACCGCATTCTCATCGCTGAAGGCGAATGCGGCAGGCTGAAATTGATCTTCGGCTAATCGACGAACGGACATTCTTCCTCACGCCTTGTCAGTTTAGGGTTCCACACCGCGAAGCGGTCAAAGACTGCATTTCGCAGGCATAGGCCGACTGGTCTTTCTGCATAAACACTACGAATTTGCCGCCGTTCGGAACGGCAGCCTTGATCTGATAGCCCTTGGACAAAAGCTCGCCCATGGACGATTGCTGCGCCGGCGGCGTCTCTTCCTTATGGCCCAGCGGCGTGCCGAGGCTATCGGCCTCCTGAGCCGAAACTCCGGATGCCGAAAGAAGGAGTGCGACGGCCAGCGGCAGAAGCTGCATCAGCGGTCCACCTCGCCGAAGACGATGTCGAGCGAGCCGAGCACGGCCGCGACGTCGGCAAGCTGATGGCCGCGGCACATGAAGTCCATCGCCTGCAGATGGGCATAACCCGGCGCGCGGATCTTGCAGCGATAAGGCTTGTTGGAGCCGTCGGAGACGAGATAGACGCCGAACTCGCCCTTCGGCGCCTCGACGGCGGCGTACACTTCGCCGGCCGGCACGTGGTAGCCTTCGGTATAGAGCTTGAAGTGGTGGATCAGCGCTTCCATCGAGCGCTTCATCTCGCCGCGCTTCGGCGGTACGACCTTGCCGTCGATCGACGAGAAGGGGCCGGTCTTGGCATCGGACAGCAGGCGATTGACGCATTGCTTCATGATGCGGACCGATTCGCGCATCTCGATCATGCGGATCAGGTAGCGGTCGTAGTTGTCGCCGTTCTTGCCGATCGGAATGTCGAATTCGAGATCGGAATAACATTCATAAGGCTGGGCGCGGCGCAGATCCCAGGCAGCGCCCGAACCGCGCACCATGACGCCGGAAAAGCCCCAGGCCCAGCAGTCTTCCAGCGAGACGACGCCGATATCGACGTTGCGCTGCTTGAAGATGCGGTTGCCGGTGAGCAGGTCGTCGATGTCGTCGAGCGCCTTCAGGAAGGGGTCGCACCAGTCGCCGATATCCTGCACGAGCTGTTCCGGCAGGTCCTGATGGACGCCGCCCGGGCGGACATAAGCAGCGTGCATGCGCGAACCGCTGGCGCGCTCGTAAAACACCATCAGCTTTTCACGCTCTTCGAAGCCCCAGAGCGGCGGCGTCAGCGCCCCGACGTCCATGGCCTGCGTGGTGACGTTCAGAAGATGCGAGAGGATGCGGCCGATTTCCGAATAGAGCACGCGGATCAGCTGGCCGCGGATCGGAATCTCGATGCCGAGCAGCTTTTCGACGGCCAGCGCATAGGCATGCTCCTGGTTCATCGGCGCGACATAGTCGAGGCGATCGAAATAGGGCACGGCCTGAAGATAGGTCTTGGTCTCGATCAGCTTCTCGGTGCCGCGATGCAACAGGCCGATATGCGGATCAACCCGCTCCACAATTTCGCCGTCAAGCTCCAGGACAAGACGAAGAACGCCATGCGCCGCCGGATGCTGCGGTCCGAAGTTGATGTTGAAGTTGCGGACGTTATGTTCTGTCATGGCGATGGCTCGCGTTCTCAGATAACCGATGAGTGGCGGCGAAAGCCGCCAGCCGCCTTTAATTTATTGCTTCGCTTTTTCATCACCGGGCAGCACATAGTCGGTGCCTTCCCATGGCGACATGAAGTCGAAGTTGCGGAATTCCTGCTTCAACTCGACCGGCTCGTACACGACGCGTTTCGCGGCGTCGTCGTAACGGACCTCGACGAAACCTGTCGTCGGGAAGTCCTTGCGCAGCGGGTGGCCTTCGAAACCGTAGTCGGTCAGGATGCGGCGCAGGTCCGGGTGACCGGTGAAGAGCACGCCGTACATATCCCAGGTCTCGCGCTCGAACCAGTCGGCGCCGGGATAGACGGCGCAGGCCGAGGGAACTGGCGTATCTTCGTCGGTCGCGACCTTGACGCGGATGCGCAGGTTCTTCTTCGGCGACAGCAGATGATAGACGACATCGAAACGCAGCTCGCGCTGCGGCCAGTCGACGCCGCAAATATCGATCAGGTTGACGAAACCGCATTTGGCGTCGTCGCGCAAAAAGGTCAGCAGCGCGACCAGGTTTTCACCCGTCGTCGTCACCGTCAGCTCGCCATACTTCGTCTGCGATGCGGCGACCAGGTTGCCGCGCGCTTCACCAAGGTAGGACGCAAGCTCAGTCAGGGCTTCACTCATATTGCCTTGTCCTTAACCCTTAGCGTTCGATCGTGCCGGTACGCCGAATCTTCTTCTGCAGCAGAAGCACGCCGTAAAGCAGCGCCTCCGCCGTGGGGGGACAGCCCGGCACGTAGATGTCGATCGGCACGATGCGGTCGCAACCGCGCACCACCGAATAGGAATAGTGATAATAGCCACCGCCATTGGCGCAGGAGCCCATCGAGATGACGTAGCGCGGCTCGGGCATCTGGTCGTAGACCTTGCGCAGCGCCGGCGCCATCTTGTTGGTCAGCGTGCCGGCGACGATCATCACGTCGGACTGGCGCGGCGAGGCGCGTGGCGCAAAGCCGAAGCGCTCGACGTCGTAGCGCGGCATCGACAGCTGCATCATTTCGACGGCGCAGCAGGCCAGACCGAAGGTCATCCACATCAGCGAGCCGGTACGGGCCCAGTTGATCAGCTCGTCGGTCGAGGTGACAAGGAAACCCTTGTCGGCGAGTTCGTTGTTGATCTCGCCGAAGAAGGCGTCATTGCTGCCGATCGGCTTGCCGGTCGAGGGATCGATGATCCCCTTCGGCTGCTGGGCGACGAGGGGCTGATTGCTCACAGGGGCTACTCCCATTCCAGGGCTCCCTTCTTCCATTCATAGATAAAGCCGATGGTCAGCACGAGAAGGAAGACCATCATGGACCAGAAGCCGAACCAGCCGATGGCGCCGAAGGAAACGGCCCACGGGAAGAGGAAGGCGACTTCGAGGTCGAAGATGATGAAGAGGATCGACACGAGGTAGAAGCGGATGTCGAACTTCATGCGGGCGTCGTCGAACGCGTTGAAGCCGCATTCGTAAGCCGAGAGCTTTTCCGAATCAGGCGCTTTGAAAGCCACGGCGAACGGCGCAATGAGCAGCGCCAGGCCGATAACGAGCGCGATAGCGATGAAGATAGCGATCGGAATATAAGAACTGAGCAGTTCAGTCATCATGTTCATCCCTGCTTGCCGGAGGCGCCAGGCGCGCATTTGGGCAAATGCCCGGCAAGCGAACGTGCGTTGCAACAAGCCGTGGTTAGCGCAGCCGACGCCCCGGCGCAAGAGATTTACATAGGCAATTCGACGCGTCGCGCGCGGACATTATCAAGCAGATGCAACGATGTCGCGACAAATCCACGCAAGCTGCCTGAAGCTGCATGTCTGACCATTGGAAACTGCATGGCTTTCGGAAGAAAATGGCGCGAGTGACGGGGCTCGAACCCGCGACCTCCGGCGTGACAGGCCGGCACTCTAACCGACTGAGCTACACCCGCGCATATGATCGGCCATTGGCGGCCGCGAGGATGAAGAAACCGGACAAACGACAAATCGCATTTGCGTTTTACAAAGACTTGAAATGGCGCGAGTGACGGGGCTCGAACCCGCGACCTCCGGCGTGACAGGCCGGCACTCTAACCAACTGAGCTACACCCGCAATTCATTTCAAGCAGTCCGGATGCCTTCGCACCCTCACCAAAACGGCTGCCCGTTTCGATGAGCGGCTAACTACGGGGTTCGTCTTTTAGTGTCAAGCAGGTTTGGAGACAAAACCATGACAGTCTGTGAAATGTTTCGGCGGGTTGGGTGCCAGACGAACAAAAGCCGGCACTTCCGTGTTCCGCAGCGATGCTCAGGCGCAGACGCAGCGCCTTCGAAACGGAGATGCTCGCCACCCTCCCCTCACTTTTCCACAGCCGAGCCGAACCTAAGCGGCATTGCCAGACACGGGGCAAGACACGGGAGCACCACCAAAAAAATCAAAAAATCTTCACAAACACTCTTGCGGTTTTGCCGCGTTCCGCATAGATCACGGCCACCAACGCGGCAGGCCGATCCGGCTTCGTTTGCGATGGGCGATTAGCTCAGTTGGTAGAGCGCCTCGTTTACACCGAGGATGTCGGGAGTTCGAGTCTCTCATCGCCCACCATTTCCAAAGTTTCCGCTGCTTGTCCATCCGATTCGGGTTTCCGAATTCGCTCGCTAATCCGGTCACGATCTGCGCAAGGTGTTTCGTCAGGAGACACCTCATGAAAATCGTTGCCATCACCTCCGCGCTGCTTCTCGCCAGCGCGGCTGCGCCGTGCATTGCCAAGGAGCCCGCGCAAGAGGTGTTCCTGTCTGTCGGAGACCAGACGATGACTACGTCGGGAGAAACTCCGGGCCGCGAAGCCAGAACATATCTCCTGAGAATGCAGTCGGATCTGCCGATTGTTTTTTCGGTCGATGCCGACAATTCAGCCTGCAGCCTGGAAATCATGAAAGCCAGCCAGCGCGGCGTCTTCAGCAAAATCAGCCGATTCCCCGCATCTTTTAGAGACAGCGGTCAAAGTGGCGATGAATATAGGTTTTCGTTTTTCCAGAACCGCGTTTCATTTATGAGCGGCGCCCGATGCGCCTTCTCATTTTCTCTGACACAGAAGTGACTGGGTGATTGGGGTGATGGGTACGCCTTCCGTCTGGCGGGCACTCATCGTCACCATTTCATCGCTTCGCCCGTTCTTGGTCCACCGTCGAAACCAGCCGCGAATCGTCCACCATTAGAGCGACGTAAGGCGAAGCGGCGATCAGTCCTATATCAACCTCATGCTATCAAAATCTCTGCCCGCTTCTGGCTGGAGTGACTGCGACCGTGGCCGAGTGCGGGTAGGTCTGCGTTCTCGAAGCGGCATTCGGCAAGACGTTCCCGCGCACCAAGGCGTTACGCCCGGCAGCTTCAGATACGCCATCCCCGCAGCGCTCCACAAAACGGGCTACTCCCCGCCTTCGCGCCACTTCCTATTGGGCGAATGGATGGAGACCGGCAAAAGTGGGAGAATTCGCCGCCCGGAAAGTCTCCGCGCTTGAAGGCTTACGACGCCTGGAGGTTTGTCATGAGGACCCTATGCTCCGCATTGACGCTGTGCATCGCGATTGCCCTTTGCACGCCAAGTGCCATCTATGTCAGCCTGCCCGGATACGCCTTCAAGACGAATCCGAAATGCCAGCGCCACGAACCAAAAACGCGATTCGACAGAAGGTGTGACTGGCCGAGACTGGGCTACAAGGACTTTACGCCCCCGCTTGTGACCGTGCTTGGAATCTGAAGACTATCTGAGAGTCCAGACGCCACTGGTGTCGCCCGAGGGCCTTCATTTCTTCGCCAATTCCTTATCCACCGCCGAAACCAGCCGCGAATCATCTGCGGTCACGTCAGGCGCGAAACGGGCGGCGACTCTGCCGTCGCGGCCGATCAGGAATTTTTCGAAGTTCCAGAGGATGTCGTCCTCGTCGCCGCCTGTCATGCCGTGGGATTTCAGGCGCTCGCGCATCGGTCCGTCGCCGGTCGTCGCGACACCCGATTTGGTCAGTTGCCGGTAAAGCGGATGCTGCGCCTCGCCCTTGACCGAGATCTTCGAGAAGATCGGGAAGGTGACGTCGTAGGCGCTGGTGCAGAAGTCGAGGATCTCGGCGTCGGTGCCGGGTTCCTGGCCCTTGAAGTCGTTGGCGGGGAAAGCGGCGATGACGAAGCCGCGCTCGCGCTTTTCGCCATAGAGCTTTTCCAGCCCCTCATATTGCGGCGTGAGCCCGCATTTCGAGGCGACATTGACGACCAGGAGCACCCTGCCCTTGTATTCGTTGAGCGTGGTCTCGCGACCATCCACAGTCTTGACCGGGATATCCAGCACGTTGCCTGTCACGGGAACCTCCAATTCGTAAGGATATGGTTCGCCCAAGTTAGCGATATCGCCGCCGTTGTCATCAGCGTCGGGATCAACTTGGCTTCCACAGGACGCCGGTGCGGCTTCCGGCCGCACCGGGCCTCAGCCTCAGGCGGGAGACGTTTCCTTCACATCGTCGAGCAGGAAGTGCACGATGAGATAATCCGTCTTGTAATGGCGGCCGCTGTCCGACACGGAATCGACGCTGCCGCCGTCCTTCGGGTGCCAGGCGTGGTAATGGGGATTGGTGGTGATCAGGGTGATGGCCTTGCCATCCCTTTCGCCAAGCCGGAAGCGCATCTCGGCGAGCGGCCAGATCCGCTCATAATCCTGCATGGTGATTCGCGCCTTCAGCGCCTTGCGCTGCAGCGGCGCTTCGCCGGCCTCGGCTGGTGTTTCCAACATCACCTCCTCAGCTCCGCTGATGATGGCGTTGAATTCTTCAGGCCACATGCGTCTCATGAAATCGCTCCTCCCGAGGCTTTTTCGTCAGTTCACAGATGGAACTTAGCGGTTTGTCCGAAAGAAGCAAATTCCCGTCATGCGGTTGTCATCGGCACCAGTCGCTCCTACCTTCCCGTCAAACCGCATCAGGGCCGTCAGTCGCCCGCAATCCCGAGATCCGAGATGAAGACACGTGAAGAAAGGCAGGCGCTCCGGGCGAGCATGCCGCGCACTCCGCTCAGCGCCCATCACATGGAGAATGCCCGGCTGCTGCCGGACCGCGGCGAATTGCTTTACCGGATCCCGAACGGCGGCATCGGCGTCGAGGTCGGCGCAGCCTTCGGCGAATATACGGCGGAGATCCTGGAAAAGAACCGTCCGGCGCAGCTCTACCTCATCGATCCCTGGTCGATGGATCGCTACAGCTCCGGGTTGGACGCGATCCACACGAATTTCGCGGCCGAGATCGCGGCCGGCCGGCTGCACCTGATGCAGGGCACGTCGCTGGAGAAGCTTGCCGAGTTCGAGGACGATTTCCTCGACTGGGCCTATATCGATACCGACCATTCCTTCGATCTCACCTGGCAGGAACTGCTGCTCTGCGACAAGAAGGTGAAGCGGACGGGGCGCATTGCCGGGCATGATTTCTGCACCGGCAATACGGTCAAACCGATCGTCTATGGCGTCGTCGAGGCGGTCACCAAGTTCTGCAAGGATTACTGCTGGCAATTCGAGTTCCTGACGGTCGAATCGCACGCGCATTTTTCCTATTGCCTGAAACGGCTCTGATCCGCTCACACTTTGCCGGAATATTGCTCGTCGCTGACCTTTTCCATCCAGTCGACATGGCTGCCGTCCAGCGCCTCGTGCACGGCAATATGCGTCATCGCCGTATCCGGGGCAGCACCGTGCCAATGTTTTTCATCAGGTGCGAACCAGACGGTATCGCCGGGGCGGATTTCGCGGATGTCCCCGCCCCAGCTCTGGGCGAGGCCCTTGCCTGATGTGACGATCAGTGTCTGGCCGAGCGGATGCGTATGCCAGGCCGTGCGGGCGCCGGGTTCGAAGGTGACGGAGACCGCCCTCGCCCGGGCCGGCGCCGGCGCTTCCATCAGCGGATCCTGGCGGACGGCGCCGGTGAAATAGTCGGCCGGTGGCTTCGTCGAGGGGCGAGAGCCGGCGGGTTTGATCTCCATGATCTTTCCTTTTCCATTCATTGCGGTTGAAGCCTTGTGGCGGAACGATATTTCATCGAGGCGGCCAATCAAAGCCGGATCGACAATTGCCGCAAAGTCGCCCGACTGATAATTCCAATGTCTTTCATCACCAAAGCGCATCGCATCGCGCTTGCTTCATGCGACGCGCCTTGGCTCTTTGTTTTTATGCATGTCGTTATCCCTACACAGTTTCAGGCGACATGCAGTAGGGAGGATTTTTCATGAAACACCATGCTTTTGGCCGCATGCCCTTCACCGTCACCAATGTCGGCTTCGGCGCCTGGCAGATCGGCGGCTCCTGGGGCGATATCAGCGAGGCGGACGGACGCGCCGCCCTGAATGCCGCACTCGATGCCGGCATGACATTCATCGATACGGCTGATGTCTACGGCGACGGCCGCTCGGAAAAAATCATCGCCGACGTGCTGAAGACGCGCGGCGGCGCCCGCCCGATGGTCGCCACCAAGGCCGGCCGCCGCCTCAACCCGCATGTCGCCGAAGGCTACACCACGGCCAATCTCGAAGGCTTCATCGATCGCAGCCTCAAGAACCTCGTGGTCGACAGCCTCGACCTCGTGCAACTGCACTGCCCGCCGCGCGAGGTGCTTTACCAACCGGAGGTCTTCGAGAGCCTGGACGCTCTGCAGAAGGCCGGCAAGATCAAGGGTTACGGCGTCAGCGTCGAAAAGGTCGAGGACGGGTTGAAGGCGATCGAATATCCCGGCGTCGTCAGCATCCAGATCATCTACAACATCTTCCGCCAGCGCCCCGACCACCTGTTCTTCCAAGAGGCGCGCCGCAAGAACGTGGCGATCATCGCCCGCGTGCCGCTCGCAAGCGGTCTCCTCTCCGGCAAGATCACCCGAGACACGCACTTTGCCAGCGACGACCACCGTAATTTCAATCGTCACGGCGAGGCCTTCGATGTCGGCGAGACCTTTGCCGGCGTGCCCTTCGAGGTCGGCCTGCAGGCAGTGGAAGAGGTGCGCAAGCTGGTGCCCGCAGGCGCCACCATGGCCGCCTTCGCCCTCCGCTGGATCCTGATGGCTGAAGCCGTCACCGTCGTCATCCCCGGCGCCCGCAATGCCGAGCAGGCCAAGGCCAACGCAGCCGCCGCCGACCTTGCACCGCTTTCGGCCGACGTCATGGCCGCAACCCGCGAAATCTACGAGCGGCTGATCGCGCCGCATGTGCATCAGCGCTGGTAGAGTCGGAGTGCTGATTCTTTGCTGGGGAGGCCAGATGGCCCCTCATCCGGCTTCCGCCACCTTCTCCCCACTCGCGGGGTGAAGGGACCATGCCGCAACGCCTCCGTTCCCCGTACACCTCTCGCAGGGCACGTCCCCTCTCCCCGTTTTACGGCGAGAGGGCTAGGGCGAGGGGCAGCTTTCAGTTTGTCGCATTCAGCTCGACCGGGAAGAACAGTGTCTCGCCGGAGGAGTCGCTGACGCCGTCATTGTCGGTGACCGCGTAGGGTTTGCCCGAGGCGTCGAAGGTGAAGCCTTCGAGCTTGTCGAGCACATAGCCGTTGGTCGCGGTCTTGAGTTCACCGAGGAAGTCGTGTGCTTCGGTCTTCTTGACGACCGGCAGTGCACCGCCAAGCTTGGCGGGCTTCAGCTCCGATATCGCGACCTTGTAGAGCTTCTTCAGCCTGGCGGCATCGCCGACCAGGTTGTCGCGCTCGATGATGTAGACGCTGTCGCCCTGGGCCGAGATTTCCGACAGGCCGACCCAGCCGCTTTCCGTCTTGTCGAGCGGATAGCGCACGGCGCCCCATTCCTTCCTCTTCGGATTGTAGGAGACGAGCTTGACGAAGCCCTTCTCGTCGTCACCCCACTCGCGCTGCACCGCCATCCAGAGTGTCGTATCGTCACCGGTGCCGACAATGGTCACGCCTTCGAAGCCGTAGCGGATTTCGTTGGCGGCAAGCTCCTTCGGCAGGGCGATCTCGGCCTTGATGTCGCCCTTGGCATTGACGTTATAGAGGGCGTGCGGAACGAGACGTTCACTGTAGCCTTCCGAGGCGAGCCAGAAGGAGCCGTCGGCGGCAGCCGCGATGCCTTCGATGTCGAGCTTCTGGGCCGGAGCGCCGTCACGCCTGACGACAAGGGCCTCGGTGATGACGGCCGGCTTCTTGCTGGCATCGATCGTGTAGATCGTCGGCTGCGAGCCGAGAACGCTGTCGCTGACGGCATAGAGCATGCCCGGCTTGCCCGGAACGGCAGCAAGACCCGAAAGAGCTGCAAAGCCGATCGGATTGCCGTCCTTGTCGGCGGAGACGATCTGCGGATAGGCCTTTTCGCCTTCCGAGCGCTCATAGATCATCACATGCGAGCGCGCACCGCCGTCCTTGCCGAGGTCGAGTTCGTTGGCGGTTGCAAGCAGATTGCGCGCAGGAATGGCGATCGCGCCTTCCGGCGAAATGCCGGACGGCAGCAACTGGACGAGTTCGGGATCGGCGCCGGTATCCTTATAGACGCCGACGACCGAGGCGCGTTCGGCGAGCAGGAAGAAATATTGCTCGTCGCCGAATTTGGCGGCTTCGAGACCTTCGGGCTCGACGCCCTTCGATCCCGACCGGCTTTCCGGATAGTGGCCGATATGGGCGACAGCGCGTTCGAAGGATGCGCCCGATTCGTAGAGAATCTTGCCCGTCTTGTCGAAGATGGTGAAACCACGCGAGCCGCCCTGGTAGTCGCCTTCATTGGCGACGAGGAGGCGGTTGTCGTCGAGCCACTTCACGGCGTCGGGCTCGCGCAGCACGCCCTTGGATTCGCCTGAAAATTTCAGGGCGCCGTCACGCTTGGTGTCGATGCCGGTCAGATCGACGCTGCCGGCGGAGAAATGCGTCTTCACCGCGGCCGTATTGGCGTCGATGATGACAATCTCGTTGTTTTCCTGCAGCGTCAGCGCAATCTCGTTCAACCCGTTGAAGGCGACGAATTCCGGCTCCGGATCCTCCGGGGCGACGCCGGCAAGGCCGGTCAGCGCCACATGCTTGATGGTGCCGCAATCGACGGTGCCGTTCCTGACCTGGAAGACGACGAGGTCGCCGGCCGGCATCTGCGGGATCTTGCCGTCATTGACCTCTTCGTCACGCTCGTTTTCGATGGCGATGGCGCCGAGCGTCTTGTCCTTGTTGAGGGCGATCGAATCCGGCTGGCCGCCGAGATCGCAAGTGCTCTCGATCTTCCTGGTCGCGACATCGACGATCGCGAGACGCCCCGAGGGCTTTGCCTTGCTTTCGGAGGTGTTGACGGCGACGAGCGCCTTGCCGGCGCTCGAGGTAACCGAGGTCGGCTCACCGTCCATCATGACAGCGCCGCCGGCTTTCGGAGCCTTGGCGTCGGTGATGTCGATGAAGCCGATCGCGCCGAGCGGGCTGTCGCTATAGATCAGCGTGTTGCCGTCGTCGGTCGCAGTGATGATTTCGGCGGAGCTGACCGACAGCTTGTCCTTGTCATCAGGCAGGTTCTGGGCGACCGGGAAGGAAGCGATGCGGTTGAAAACTGGTTCGGCCGCGGCCGGAAAGGCGACGGATGCGAGAAGCACGGCAGCAAGCGCTGCCTTGCGCGATGAAATGGTCATGAAATCCCCCATGTGTCGAATATTCGAAACATGAGTTTTCTGCGGGAGCGGCATGACAGAGGCATGACAGAGGCGGCATTTTTCGCCGGATCACCTCAGGCGGGTTTGCGCTCCCTGCGCATCTCGTTTCGCATGATGAAAAGCGACGCGGAGAGGATCAGAGCCGCTCCCAGCCAGAGATAACCCGCCGGCGCATAACCGAAGAACAGCCAACCGGCCAGCACGTTCAACGGCAGCTTCAGATCGTCGAAAGGCTGGACATAGGCGGCATCGGCCGCGGCATAGGCAAGTGTGAGGAAATACTGGGCTGCCGCGGTCAAAAGCCCCGCCAGCAGGAACAGGGCAAGCGTTGCACCGGTCGGCACGGCAAAGCCCGCCGCAAGCGCCAGCCCGCCATTGATCGGCGTCAGCAGCACGAGCAGCCAGACGGTGATCGTCTCCGGTCGTTCGATGCCCGTCAGGCTCTTGGTGATCAGCGACGAGGCGCCCCACAGCAGCGCCGAGAGCACGGGCAGGAGAGCCGCCCAGCCAAAACCGTCCGACCAGGGCTGCAGAATGATCATCGCTCCGGTGAAACCGGCCGCGGTCGCCGCCCAGCGGGCCGGGCCGACGCGCTCGCCAAGGAAAAGCCGGGCGCCCAGAATGATGAAGAAGGGCGAGGTCATCACCAGTGCGATCGCCTGCCAGATCGGCACCGAAGCAAGGCCGGCGACCCAGGCCTCGACGCCGAGCGCGGCAAGTGCCACGCGCGCCAGGTGACGCCAGGGATAGCGCGTGCGCATCGTCGCAAGGCCGAGCCTGCGAAGGAAGGGCAGCGAAAACAGGAAGGCGAAGCCATATTGCCAGAAGGCGGCCGAGGCCGAGGGGAAGGCAAGCGTCATCGTCAGCCATTGGGTGACGACGTTGAGAAGCGAAAAAGCAATGCCGGCAAGGACCATCCAGAGGGCGCCGACAACGGCGCGAGACGGCTCTGCGGCTAGGGAAGTCTGATTCATGTCTTTCATCCGAAACCAGGGACCAACATAAATCAGGACGCATGAGCCACGACCAAGCGACACGGGGCAGATCCCTGCCCTTCGCACAGCCGACACTCATTCTCTTCCATCCGGACTTTAACCGTCGGCTCCGGAATCGCACCGGATCTGCTGACCCCTCCCCGCTTCGACGCGAGAGAAGGCGCTCGCGGGCTTGAGTCGAGACCCTTACCGCCGGTGGGGAGTTTCACCCCGCCCTGAGAACAGAAATGTCGTAAATTAAAGCCCGCGCGACAGCAAGGTCAGCCAAAGCAAAAAGGCAAGAGGGCCTGCCAAAAGCAAAAAGGGTCCGGCAAAGCCGAACCCCTCTCAAATCCTGCACAACCGGTCTCGTTTCCGGTTGGCGGATAATCTCAGATCAGCCGTTGACGGCGTCCTTCAGGCCCTTGCCGGGCGTGAATTTCGGCACGTTGCGAGCCGGAATGTCGACTTCAGCGCCCGTGGACGGGTTACGGCCCTTCGTTGCAGCGCGATGAGAAACGGTGAAGCTGCCGAAACCCGCGAGGCGGATGTCGCCCTTGTTCTTGAGTTCAGCCTGGACAACGTCGAAAACCGCGTCAACAGCGGAAGCCGCGTCAGACTTCGTCAGTCCTGCCTTTTCGGCTACTGCGGACACGAGTTCATTCTTGTTCATGTTTCCACCCCTTTCTAAATGGTATGAAACGACTCAAATGTAAGCTAGGCGCAGAATAGGTTTCATCAGGCCCGCCGGAAACCCAAAAGCCCTGCAAATCAAGGAAAAGCAAGCGTCTACATGACGTTTTCACAAAAAAGGCTGGCGTTTCCGCCAGCCTTTTTGTCTGTTTTGTCCCAATGGGGCATAAATGTGGCACAGGCCACTCAATGCGCTATGGTTGCGCCCGTCTCATCGAGGCCTTCGACCGTTGCGATGACGGGCGTTTCCACCGTGCCGTCCCATTCGATCGGCTCCGGCCGCCGGATCAGCGCATGCTTGATCACCTCGCCCATGCGGGATACCGGGATGATCTCCATGTTGTTCTTCACGTTATCCGGAATCTCCGCCAGGTCCTTGGCGTTTTCCTCCGGAATCAGCACCTTCTTGATGCCGCCGCGAAGCGCTGCGAGCAGCTTTTCCTTGAGACCGCCGATCGGCAGCACACGGCCGCGAAGGGTGATTTCACCGGTCATGGCCACATGCCTGCTCACCGGGATACCGGTCATGATCGAGACGATCGCGGTTGCCATGGCGACGCCGGCCGAGGGGCCGTCCTTCGGTGTCGCGCCTTCCGGCACGTGCACGTGGATGTCGCTCTTGTCGAAGCGCGGCGGCTCGATGCCGAAATCGACGGCGCGCGAGCGGACATAGGAGGCCGCTGCCGAGATCGATTCCTTCATGACGTCCTTCAGATTGCCGGTGACCGTCATGCGGCCCTTGCCCGGCATCATCACACCTTCGATGGTCAGCAGCTCGCCGCCGACCTCCGTCCAGGCAAGACCGGTCACGACGCCGACCTGATCCTCGCCCTCGGCTTCGCCATGGCGGAAGCGCGGGACGCCCAGATAGTCGGAGATGTTGGCGGCCGTCACGTGAACGGACTTCGTCTTGCCCTTGATGATCTCGGTGACCGCCTTGCGGGCGAGCTTCATCAATTCGCGTTCGAAGCTGCGGACACCGGCTTCGCGGGTGTACTGCTGGCTGATCGCCATGAGGGCGTCGTCGCTGACCGAGAATTCTTCCGGCTGCAACGCATGTTCCTTGATGGCCTTCGGCAGCAGGTGCCGCTTGGCGATCTCGCGCTTTTCATCCTCGGTGTAGCCGGCGATACGGATGATTTCCATGCGGTCCATCAGGGGTGCTGGAATGTTCAGCGTATTCGCCGTCGTGATGAACATCACGTCCGACAGGTCGTATTCGACTTCCAGGTAGTGGTCCATGAAGGTCGAGTTCTGCGCCGGATCGAGCACTTCGAGCAGAGCCGAGGACGGATCACCGCGGAAGTCCATGCCCATCTTGTCGATCTCGTCGAGCAGGAAGAGCGGGTTGGACTTCTTCGCCTTCTTCATCGACTGAATGACCTTGCCGGGCATCGAGCCGATATAGGTGCGGCGGTGACCGCGGATTTCGGCTTCGTCGCGAACGCCGCCGAGTGCCATGCGGACATACTCACGGCCGGTCGCCTTGGCGATCGACTGGGCGAGCGAGGTCTTGCCGACGCCCGGAGGGCCGACGAGGCACAGGATCGGGCCCTTGATCTTGGTGGCGCGGGCCTGCACGGCCAGATATTCGACGATGCGCTCCTTGACCTTGTCGAGACCGAAGTGATCGGCTTCGAGGATCTTCTCGGCATTGTTGAGATCGGCCTTGATCTTCGACTTCTTGCCCCACGGAATGCCGAGCAGCCAGTCCAGATAATTGCGCACGACGGTGGCTTCCGCCGACATCGGGCTCATCTGGCGCAGCTTCTTCAGTTCCGCATCGGCCTTTTCACGGGCTTCCTTGGACAGCTTGGTCTTGGAGATGCGCTCTTCCAGCTCGCTCATCTCGTCGCGGCCTTCCTCGCCGTCGCCGAGTTCCTTCTGGATCGCCTTCATCTGCTCGTTAAGATAATATTCGCGCTGGGTCTTCTCCATCTGGCGCTTGACGCGCGAGCGGATACGCTTTTCGACCTGCAGGACCGAGATCTCGCCTTCCATGAAGCCGAGAGCTTTTTCGAGGCGCTGTTTGACGCTGGTCGTCTCCAGCATCTCCTGCTTCTCGGTGATCTTGATCGACAGATGCGAGGCGACCGTATCGGCGAGCTTGGAATAGTCGTCGATCTGGCTGGCGGCGCCGACCACTTCGGGCGAAATCTTCTTGTTGAGCTTCACATAGCTCTCGAATTCGGAGACGACCGAACGCGACAAGGCTTCCAGTTCGACCGGATCGTCATGCGGCTCCTCGAGCACATGGCCGAGCGCCTCATAGAAATCCTCGCGGCTGGTATAGGTATCGATCTCGGCGCGGGCGCGGCCTTCGACCAGAACCTTGACGGTGCCGTCGGGCAGCTTCAGGAGCTGCAACACGTTCGCCACGGTGCCGACATTGTGGATCGCGGACGGATCCGGATCGTCGTCACTGGCGTTGATCTGCGTCACCAGCATGATCTGCTTGTCGGAACCCATGACCTCTTCGAGCGCACGGATCGACTTTTCCCGTCCGACGAACAGCGGCACGATCATATGCGGGAAAACCACGATGTCGCGCAGGGGCAGAACAGGGTAGGCAGTGCTGCTCGCTACAGACGTTTTCTTCGTCATTTTATGTCCTTTCCATCGTCCCGTTACCGGGCTCTCTGCACGGCCGCTTGGGACCGGCCGGCACTCTCACTTGTTGCTACAAGTGGAGGTTCTGACTACGCTTTTCAAGCCACGCTAACGCCCGCGTTCCCCGGATGTGACGGCTTTGTTACAACGGAACGCCAACACTATGAAGCGCGTGGCTGGACCGGCGCTTACCACTTCCGACCCGGCTAAAATACAAACGCCAACAATAGGCTTACGGAATCACCGCATCATTGCCAAGCACTCCCCTTTGCGCAACATCGGCAAAGGCAATTCCGGTTCCCACCGGCAAAATACTAACAGCGCCTCGCATGGTTTTTCAAATAGAAAGGGGCCTGCCGATGGCAAGCCCCCAAAATAATCATAGGAAAGCAGCAAGATCACGCCGAAGCGTTGGCCTTTTCTTCCTGACGATCGGCATAGATGTAAAGCGGACGGGCCGAACCGCGCACCACTTCCTCCGAGATGACGACCTCGCGCACGCCTTCCAGCGTCGGCAGTTCGAACATCGTGTCGAGCAGGATCTTCTCCATGATCGAGCGAAGGCCGCGGGCGCCGGTCTTGCGCACGATCGCCTTGCGGGCGATTTCGCGCAGGGCATCCTCGTGGAAGGTCAGTTCCACGTCTTCCATCTCGAACAGGCGCTGATACTGCTTGATCAGCGCGTTCTTCGGCTCGGACAGGATCTGGATCAGCGCATCTTCATCGAGATCCTCGAGCGTCGCCAGAACCGGCAGACGGCCGATGAACTCGGGGATGAGGCCAAACTTGACCAGGTCTTCCGGCTCCAGTTCGCGCAGGACTTCGCCGACGCGGCGGTCGTCCTGGGCCTTGACGGTGGCGCCGAAGCCGATCGAGGTCTTCTCGCCACGGGCGGAGATGATCTTGTCGAGGCCGGCGAAGGCGCCGCCGCAGATGAACAGGATGTTCGTCGTGTCGACCTGCAGGAATTCCTGCTGCGGGTGCTTGCGGCCGCCCTGCGGCGGTACGGAAGCGACCGTGCCTTCCATGATCTTCAGCAGCGCCTGCTGCACGCCCTCGCCCGAGACGTCACGGGTGATCGACGGGTTGTCGGACTTGCGCGAAATCTTGTCGACTTCGTCGATGTAGACGATGCCGCGCTGCGCACGCTCGACATTGTAGTCGGCAGACTGCAGGAGCTTCAGGATGATGTTTTCGACGTCCTCGCCGACATAACCGGCCTCGGTAAGCGTCGTCGCATCGGCCATGGTGAAGGGAACGTCGATGATCCGGGCGAGAGTCTGGGCAAGATAGGTCTTGCCGCAGCCCGTCGGGCCGACGAGCATGATGTTCGACTTCGCCAGCTCGACTTCGCCGTTCTTGGAGGCGTGCGCCAGGCGCTTGTAGTGGTTGTGCACGGCGACCGACAGGATCTTCTTCGCCTGCCGCTGGCCGATGACATATTCGTCGAGGACCTTGATGATGTCCTGGGGCGTCGGAACGCCGTCGCGGGACTTGACCATCGAGGACTTGTTCTCCTCGCGGATGATGTCCATGCACAATTCGACGCATTCATCGCAGATGAAGACGGTCGGTCCGGCAATCAGTTTCCGGACTTCGTGCTGGCTCTTTCCGCAGAACGAACAATAGAGAGTGTTCTTGGAGTCGCCGCCGTTGCTGCCGCTGACCTTGCTCATATCATTTTCCTTCCAGCACGCCGCATTTCAAGGCGAAATCGCGGTCCACTCTATCAGCTCCTGGCGGCACTCCGTTTCCGGAGCCTTTGCCGAGAAGGGCTTCAGGGGGTACGAACCGGTCCCAACCAATCATGTCCGGGTTCCGGCGGCAACGAATTCCCCTTCGAATGCCGAATGCTATGTCATAAAAATTCAACATAGCATTAATAGTTACTATTAGCGTCTTCGTCGCCGGATGAAAGCCCTTGTTCAATCACAAATGGGATAGAACTGTGGCGACAAAAACACCATCCCAATTAATTACTAGGCCTGTTCGCCTTCCATTTCGAGGCGCGACGTCAGAACCTTGTCGATGACGCCCCAGCCCTGGGCTTCGTCCGCATCCATGAAATGGTCACGATCGAGCGTCTTTTCAACTTCTTCATAGGTGCGGCCGGTGTGCTTGACATAGACCTCGTTCAGGCGGCGCTTCATCTTGAGGATGTCGCGGGCGTGGCGCTCGATGTCCGAAGCCTGGCCCTGGAAGCCGCCCGAGGGCTGATGCACCATGATGCGGGAATTCGGCGTGGCGAAGCGCATGTCCTTGTGGCCGGCGGCCAGCAGCAGCGAGCCCATGGACGCGGCCTGGCCGATGCAGAGCGTCGAAACCGCGGGCTTGATGAACTGCATCGTATCGTAAATCGCCATGCCTGCGGTGACGACGCCACCGGGCGAATTGATGTAGAGGGCGATTTCCTTCTTCGGGTTTTCGGCCTCGAGGAAGAGAAGCTGGGCGCAGACGAGCGTCGCCATGTGGTCTTCGACGGCGCCCGTCAGGAAGATGATGCGTTCCTTCAACAGGCGGGAATAGATGTCGTAGGAGCGTTCACCGCGGTTGGTCTGTTCCACGACCATCGGCACGAGGGCCATAGCGGTATCGACTGGGTTTCTCATGTGCGTCCTTTGTCAACGTCTCGCCGGCCGGCGCCGGGAATCAAAGAAAAATGTCTTATCCCTACATAGAGTGTCCCTGCCCTCCTCTTCAAGACACGCCTGAGGATAACGTTAAGAAGGCGGGGCCGGGCGGTTCCTGGTAGCCTCTTTCCCCCAAACGCCTGTTAACGGCGAGCCCTCGGCATTGTCTCCCCCGGTTTTTCTCCATGACAGGATGAAGGAAGGCTTACTTCATTCGACCGTGCTTATACACGTTTACCCAACGGAAAGCCTACCGGCAGATATCGGCCCAAAACCATGCCGCAGCGCAGCGACATTAAGGAAGTGGCGAGCTTCCTCGGCAAGGATGCAAGCCAACTGAAAAGGGCCGACAGACGAGGGGTTTGCTGCCGTGTTCAATATTGCTACAGGTCTCGCCATCTGGTGTTCCGAGGCCATGACGCTTGCTTTGGTGCTGTTCGTCGCCTGGCGCCACAACGTCAGGAACGAGGCCTATCTCTATTGGGGTCTCGGCTTCCTGCTGACCGGCATCGGCTTTGCGATGATTGCGTTGCGCAGCGAAATCCCCAGCGTGCTTTCCATCGAGGCGGGCAATGCCATTGCGCTGCTCGGCCAGAGTGCCTGGGTGGCGGGTTTTGTCGCACTCGACCGCAAGAGGATCGAATGGTGGGCGCTGCTGCCGCCGGTCATCTGGCTGGCCGGGGTTTTCCTGCCCTGGGTCAACAGCGATTATTCGAACCGCGTGGTGCTATACAATCTCGCTTCGGCGACAGGTGCGACGGCACTCGCCATGGCGGTCGCCGCCGGCGACATGCGCCGCGAGCGCACCCGCGTCAAACTGATGGGCGTCTTCGTCATCCAGGGCTGCCTGTGCTTCGGCTCGGCGCTGACGACGGCGCTGACGCTGCCGAGCGACATCGAGGCGACCAATCTCGGCGGCGTCTCCGCCATGGCCAGCGCCTTCCTGCTGACCATCGCCTTCGCGTTCACGTGCCGGCTGATCATGGAGCGCTCCGAACGGCACCTGCGTGCGCTGACCCTGACCGATTCGCTGACCGGCGTGCTCAACCGCCGCGGCCTGCTCGGCTATTTCGACGCCACCCAGGAAAAAGCCCATAACGAGCAGCGCCAGGTCGCGGTGATGCTCTTCGATCTCGACCATTTCAAGCGCGTCAACGATCGTTTCGGCCACCAATCCGGCGATGCCGTGCTCACCGCGTTTGCCCGCATGGCCCGCCAGTATATTCCGAACAGCATCTTCGGCCGCATGGGCGGCGAGGAATTCGCAGCCTTCGCCGCGGTTACGGACCAGACGGAAGCCGAGGCGATCGCCGAAGCGATCCGCACCGAATTCTGCCGCCTGCCCGTCAGCACCGGCGAAGCGATCGTCCCGGTCACGGTCAGCATCGGCATCGCGCTCGCCTCCTCGATCGAAGCCAATATCGACAAGCTGATCTCGGCTGCCGACCGGGCGCTCTATGCCGCCAAGGCCGCCGGCCGCAACTGCACGGTCACCTTCGGCGAAGCGGAGGCCGCAGCCCCTGCACCGGCCACACCGAGCAGCACCGCCGGCGAACTCGTGCCGACGGTCGACGATCAGGTCGAGGCCCTGCGGCGCATGGGCACGCTGTCGCGGGCCGGCTAGCCCGCTTCTTCACCCGCATCTTTCCGAGGCCCGGCAAATCCGCTAAGCCTCGGGACATGATGATACCGTCCTTTCTCTCGATCGATCCGGCCCGCCGCCATGTCTCGCTGGACGGCCGCAACCCGGCCTTCTACGGCAATCCGAATGCCGCCTATGCGGCACTTCACGCCCATTGCCCGACCTTCTACTGGAGCGAGCAGAAGCAGTGGTTCTTCACAGGCTACGACCATGTGAACGCACTGCTGCGCGATCGCCGCTTCGGCCGGCAGATCCTGCATATTGCCAGTCGCGAGGAGCTCGGCCTTGCCGAGCCGATGCCGCATCTTGCCAGTTTCGATCTCTCGGAACGGTATTCTCTGCTCGAAATCGAGCCGCCCGAGCACACGCGGCTGCGCACGCTGGTCAACCGCGCCTTCGTCTCCCGCCATGTCGAGAAGATGAAGCCGGAGCTTGCCGAACTCGCCAACCGGCTGATCGACGGCTTTGCAGAAAAGGGCGAGGTCGAGCTGCTCTCGGCCTTTGCCGACATCATCCCGGTGACGATGATCGCCCGGATGATCGGCATTCCCGAGGAGATGGGGCCGCAGCTGCTTGCCTGGTCGCACGCCTATGTCCGCATGTACATGTTCGGCCGCACGCGCGAGCAGGAAGACGAGGCCGAACGGGCGGCCAAGGAATTTTCCGACTACGTCAAGACGGTGATCGCAGAACGCCGCGCCGAACCGCGCGACGACCTGCTCACCCACATGATCCATACCGAGCACAAGGGCCAATATCTGACAGAGGAGGAGCTCGTCTCGACGACGATCGTGCTGCTCAATGCCGGGCATGAGGCGACCGTGCACCAGATCGGCAATTCCGTGCGCATCATCCTCGACAGCGGCTGCGATCCCTCGGAACTCTTCCGGGACGAAGCGACGACGGAACGCACGGTCGAGGAAACCTTGCGCATCGGCGCGCCGGTGCACATCTTCCAGCGCTGGGCGCTGGAGCCTGCCGAAATCGACGGCGTCTCCTTCAAGCGCGGCGACAAGGTGAGCCTCATCCTCGCCGCCGCCAATCTCGACCCGGCGAAATTCAGCGATCCCCTCACCTTCCGGCCGGATCGCAACGAGGCGGCGAACCTCTCCTTCGGCGCCGGTATCCATTTCTGCATCGGCGCGCCGCTGGCCCGGCTGGAGCTCAATGTCGTGCTGCCGATCCTGTTCGAACGGCTTCCCGGTCTCAAACTGTCAAAGACGCCGGTGGTCAAGGACGTCTACCATTTCCACGGGCTGGACCGCCTGGATCTGCAATGGTGATCACAGCCGCGCCTGGAAAGTCATGCGGCTGACTCTTCTTCCAGCTTGCTGGATATGTCGTGTGCCGACATAGGTCTTCCAAGCAGATATCCCTGCAGCTGATCGCAGCCGGCGTCGCGCAAGATTGCCGCCTGGCGGGTATTCTCGATCCCTTCGGCGGTCACCGGAATCTGCAGGGCGGTCGCCAGGGAAATGGTCGCCCGAAGAACATCGGCGCCATTTGCGCCTTCGTCGAGAGCCGACACGAGCGAGCGGTCGATCTTCATGCGATCAAACCCGAACTGCCGCAATGCGCCAATGCTGGCGTAGCCGCAGCCGAAGTCATCGAGCGCAAACTTGATGCCGACGCGCTTCAGCTGATCTATCGATCGTCGCGCCTGGTCCGGATTTGTCATCAGGACACCTTCGGTGATCTCCAGCGTCAGCCGGCTTGGATTGAAATCGAGTTCCTGCAGCACCGAGATCACTTCGGCGGCAAATTCCGGATTGCAGAGCTGGATCGGCGAAACATTCACCGACAATGCCAGATCGGGCCAGTTCTTGGCATGCTCGATCGATGTTCTGAGCATATGAACGCCAAGCGCATCGATGAGGCCGCATCTCTCGGCAAGCGGGATGAAAATCTCCGGACTGATGTTGCCCGTCGCCGTTCGCCAGCGTGCCAACGCCTCAAGACCAGTGACAGCGCCTGTTGTGGCGGAGACGAGAGGCTGGAAAACGGCTTCGATCGCGCCACTGCTGATGGCGTGCTTCAACAGGCCTTCCAGCTCGGCGACGCGTTGGCGTTCCTGGTCCAGTTCAGGATCGTATTCGATCGCCTGCCCCCTGCCATTTGTCTTGGCGCGATAGAGGGCCATATCCGCTCTGCGGAGCAGCTCCAAAGGCGGAATGTCTCCGTTGAGCGCAGCCGCTCCGATGCTTGCGCCGACTTCGATCGTTCGTCCGTCGATTTTGAAGGGCTCGGTAAACAGCGCCAGAATGGTCTTTTCCATGTCTTCGCACGTGGCGGATCCGACGTGCACCAATGCAAATTCGTCGCCCCCCAGCCGGGCCGCGGCAACGACTTCGGGGTGGCAGGCGGTCAGCGCGTTCGAGACCAGCCGAATCAAATCGTCCCCCACCGCATGCCCCCAGGCATCGTTGACGGCCTTGAAGCCATCAAGGTCGACCAGATAGAGCCGGAGTGGCGTAGAGCCCACATCCTCGAGGTCTTCCAGCAGGCTGAGAAGCCCATGCCTGTTCAACAGGCCGCTCAGGCTATCATGGCCCGCCTCGAAAAGTGCTGCTTGCGCCAACTGGCGCAGGCGTCGCGCCTCGGACGCGCCAACCAACAGAACGCCGATCAGGAACAGCGCAAGGATGGCGATAGCGGCCGCGACGTAAGGAGCAACCTGATGAAACACGGTGCTTCCGGGCGCCTTGCTCGGCCAGACGAGATAGCCGATGACGGCCCCCTTCATGTCGGTGATCGGCGCGTTCAGGAACGCCGGCTTGGGCGTCGTCTCGAGGTGCAGGCCTTCGAGTTCATGTTCGTTCGAGAGCGTGTCGAGAACCTCAGGCGTGATGTCCTTGTAGAAGCTCAACGTGCTGAGCTTCGGAAGCTCGCCGCTCGCCTCGAACGGCTGGATTGCCTGCGAGGCGATCAGCGCGACGCCGCTCTCGGTCTTGATGAAATTGACCACCGGCGCCCGCCCAGGATCAGCGGCCGCATTGATCTGCTGATCAAAGGTTTCGCCAAAAAACGCGCTCGGCTGGAAGGGCTTGCCTTTGGCATAGGCCGAGACAACCGAAGACCGGTCGGGGCCGATGACGATCGCGCCGTCATAGAGCGCGTAATCCTCGCTGGTTTTTCCCCAATTCTCATAGGCCCAATCGGCGGCGGTCGGCGATGAGGTCGCACGATAGGCATCGTCCCATACGGCATTGTCAGTCGTTGTCGAACCCAGGCGAGCCACAAAAGCGCCGATTGCGGCGCGGGCAGCGCGATTGGCCCTGGCATCGTCGATCTCGTTTGCCGACCGGGTCATCTTGACGACGACATGAGCCATAAGGCCGGTCAGGACGAGAGCGACGACGAGGAAGCAGACGGTTGTCGCAATGATGGAAGACGTCTGAGTCCGAACGTGCCTACCTGCAAGATTCGACGACATGCAAATTCCGCAAAGATTAATTGCAAGGCCATGTCTGTGAGACGGCAGGAGACATCATGTCCGCAATGCGCTGCAGATCAGATCTAGCATTTGACGATGTAGGCCCGATTAATGGGATTGGTTAAAAGCGTTCTATCCCGCAAAGAAGCGCTGTCATTGGCGGAAAAACAGGCCATTATCGCCGCAAACCGGGACAGGCCCGGGGTCGCCGGCGTCGGTCTGCTCAAACCTTGATCACATAATCCTTGCGAGTCGTTTCAACGACTTCCCACGTTCCCCTAAAGCCGGGCCTGAGGATCATCCGATCACCCGCCTTCAGATGCACCGGCTCGCCGCCCTCCTCCGTCACGATCGAATGGCCGGAGAGCAGGCTGAAATATTCCCACTCTTCGTAGACAATCCGCCACTTGCCCGGCGTCGCCTCCCAGATACCGGAATAGAGGCCACCTTCGGCCTCCTC
The DNA here is from genome assembly GCF_024346605.1 of Rhizobium anhuiense bv. trifolii. Lineage (NCBI taxonomy): Bacteria > Pseudomonadati > Pseudomonadota > Alphaproteobacteria > Hyphomicrobiales > Rhizobiaceae > Rhizobium > Rhizobium anhuiense. The sequence goes on along the minus strand of NZ_CP098803.1, from coordinate 1,941,980 downwards.
CAGGTTCCAGCTACGGAATTGCGGATCGCCCGAGATGATCCGGCCGGGCTCCGGGGCGCCGAACTCCGGTTGGACGCCGTCGATGCTGAAGGTGATGAAATTTGCCGTGGTCATTATGGACCCCTTTGATCTCAGATCTTCGAGAGCGCCTGTTCGAGATCGGCGATGATGTCCTTGACGTCCTCGATGCCGACGGAAAGGCGCACGACGTCAGACCCGGCGCCGGCGGCGATCCTCTGCTCGTCGGTCAATTGCCGGTGCGTCGTCGAGGCCGGATGGATGACGAGCGAACGGGTGTCGCCGATATTGGCGAGGTGGGAGAAGAGCTCCAGTCCCTCGACCAGCGTCTTGCCCGCCTCATAGCCGCCTTTGACGCCGAAGGTGAAGATGGAGCCGGCGCCCTTCGGCGAATAGCGCTGCTGCAGGGCATGGTTCGGGTCGTCGTCGAGGCCGGCATAATTCACCCAGGCGATCTTGCTGTGCGCCTTCAGCCACTTGGCGACGGCGATCGCATTGTCGCTGTGGCGCTGCATGCGGAGCGGCAGCGTCTCGATGCCGGTCAGGATCAGGAAGGCGTTGAAGGGCGAAATCGCCGGCCCGAGATCGCGCAGGCCGAGCACGCGGGCAGCGATCGCAAAGGCGAAATTACCGAACGTCGCGTGCAGGACCATCCCGTTATATTCCGGCCGCGGGCTCGACAGCATCGGGTAATTGCCGGATTTCGACCAGTCGAAGGTGCCGCCGTCGACGATGAGGCCGCCCATGGAATTGCCGTGGCCGCCGAGAAATTTCGTCAGCGAATGTACGACGATGTCGGCGCCATGCTCGATCGGACGGATGAAATAGGGGGTCGCCAACGTGTTGTCGACGATCAGCGGCAGGCCGTTGCGGTGTGCGACGTCGGCGATAGCGGCAATATCGACGAAGGTGCCGCCGGGATTGGCCAGGCTTTCGATGAAGATACCGCGCGTCTTGTCGTCGATCTGGCTTTCGAAGCTTGCCGGATCGTCGGAATCGGCCCAGCGCACCTGCCAGCCGAAATTCTCGAAGGCATGGCCGAACTGGTTGATCGAGCCGCCATAGAGCCTGCGCGCAGCGATGAAGTTCTCGCCGGGGCGCATGATGGTGTGGAAGACGATCATCTGCGCTGCATGGCCGGAGGCGACGGCAAGTGCTGCCGTGCCGCCCTCGAGCGCTGCGACACGCTCCTCGAGCACGGCCTGGGTCGGGTTCATGATGCGGGTGTAGATGTTGCCGAAGGCCTGCAGGCCGAAGAGGGCGGCGGCATGATCGGAATCATTGAAGACGAAAGCGGTCGTCTGGTAGATCGGCGTTACCCGCGCGCCGGTCGCCGGGTCGGGCTGTGCGCCGGCATGGATCGCCAACGTGTTGAATCCCGGATCGTTCTTGGCCATGTCGTCCTCCCGTTATTGCTGACGAGCGGGATCATAACCACTCACGAACGAAAGTTAATCGCGATCCGTTTCAACCCGCGGGCGTTCCGTGGAAAATCCGTCTCCGCCAACAGCAACTCAGGCAATGAGACGAGGATATTCGATCGCCGGGCAACGGTTCATCACCACCTTGACACCGACGGCCTCCGCCTTTGCCGCCGCCGCATCGTCGCGGACACCAAGTTGAGACCAGATGATCTTCGGCAGCGGGCTCAGCGCCAGCGCCTCCTCGATGACCCCGTCCAGATATTCGGAGGCGCGAAATACGTCGACCATGTCGATCGGCACGGGAATGTCGGCGAGCCGGGCATACACGGTACGGCCCTGAATCTGCTTACCCGCCTGCCCCGGATTGACAGGAATGACCTCATAGCCGCGCGACAGCAGATAACCCATGACGCCGTTGCTCGGCCGGGCCGGATTGGGCGAAGCGCCGGTCAGAGCGATGGTCTTTACCGAATGCAGGATTCCGGCGAGGTAGTCATCCGTGTAAGCGTCGTGTTTCATGTCCGTGTCTCCACTCCCGAAAGCCCTTCAGCACGGCCCCGCATATTTTTTTGCATTTCCGTGAAACCGGTTGGGCGTCTTTTCCGTATATATGAATTGGATACTCCCTGAGGATGATTCGATGAAAAAAATCGCTCTTGCCCTCATGCTCGTGCTTGCCGCATCGCCGGCGCTGGCGATCTCGCGCTACAATCCGCTCGCCATGAGCTGTGCCAGCGTGCGCGCCGCCATCCACAATCAGGGCGCCGTCATCTTCCGCTACCAGTCTCCCCGCGGCTTGCCGCTCTACGATCGCTATGTCCGCAACAGCAATTATTGCGACGCGACCGATTATGCGGAATGGACGCATATTCCCTCGAAGGACGATCCCCGCTGCCCGGTCCTGAACTGCCAGAACATCGACAACCTTGACGGGATGCTTTTCGTTCCTCATCATCAACTTTGATGGTTTTAACGGTTGTAACGGCTGCGGGAAACTATACGTCTTTCGCGCTTGCGAAAGGTTTGGGGCTCAATCCCGCGCTGCGATTTTTTGAAGATTGCACAATCAAAAGCTTTAATTTTCCCCTATGTCAAAGTTATAGAATAATATCTATATTTCAGCAGCATAGGATAATCTACTTCCGAATTCCGACAGCTTTTTTCTCCTTTTGTTCATGATAATGCCGCGCTATGTTCTTATGTCCATTAGAAACATCTCATAGTTGAAAGGAGCGCCTGGATTGAACGCATGTCGCGCGCACGTAAAAATTGCTCCAATGAGCCACCATTGTTCACCTACTGAAAGAATGCTATTCGACACATGACCGCATAAGCGGCGGCCGCCGTGCATTTTCGTGCAAATCTCAGTTGTCTTTTCAGGAATTCGAAACGCTGAAGCGAGGCGTGTTCCGCTTCTTCTCATCCTTTCCGGATTTACTCCCTTGCCTCTCGACGTCATCCTGCTCGTTCTCTTCGGCGCACTGCTGCACGCGACATGGAACGCCATCGTCAAGGCGGGGAGCGACAAATCCCTCGATGCGGCACTGATCTCGGCCGGCGGTGCGGTTTCGGCGCTGCCGCTCCTGGCATTCCTGCCGCTGCCGCAAGCCTCAGCCTGGCCGTTCATCGGCGCCTCGGCCATCCTGCAATTCGCCTATTTTCAATTGGTCGCCGCCGCCTACCGCGCCGGCGATATCGGCCTCGTCTATCCATTGATGCGTGGCAGCGCACCGCTGCTGATTGCCGCGACAAGCGGTTTCATCCTCAAGGAAGATCTTTCCTGGGGCGCTCTTGCCGGCACGATGACGATTTCGGCCGGGGTACTGACGCTGGCTTTGGAGGCGAGGCGCGGCAGCAGCCGCGCCGTCATGTTCGCGCTTGCCAATGCCTGCGTCATCGCCAGCTACACCTATGTCGACGGTATCGGCGCACGCATCTCCGGCAATGCGGTTTCCTACACTTTGTGGATGTCGCTGTTGCCGCCGGTGCTGCTGTTTGCCTGGGCAGCGTCGCAGCGCGGCGCTGCCGCCGTCGCGCGCCACGTCCGTCGCAACTGGTGGCGCGGCCTCATCGGCGGCGCCGGCTCGATCGCTTCCTACGGGCTGGCGCTCTGGGCGATGACGAAAGCCCCGGTCGCGACCGTCGCCGCTCTGCGCGAAACCGCGATCCTCTTTGCGCTGGTGATCTCGATCACCGTCTTCAAGGAAAAGGCCAGCATCTGGCGCTACGTCGCCGGCGTGGTTATCGCAATCGGCGGACTGGTTCTGAAACTGGCGTGAGTCATTCGCCCTTCCATTCCGGCATACGCTTGCCGAGGAAGGCGCCGATCCCTTCCTGCGCGTCCTGCGTCAGCATGTTTTCGACCATCACCTTGGCGGTATAATCATAGGCCGCCTCCACCGGCAGTTCGAGCTGGCGGTTGAAGGCTTCCTTGCCGATCCTCAGCGCCATCGGCGATTTGCTGGCGATCACCGCCGCATATTTGGACACGACCTGCACCAGATACTGTTTTGGCACGATGCGGTTGACGAGGCCGAAATCCTTGGCGGTCGAGGCGTCGATCGTCTCGCCGGTCAGCAGCATTTCCATTGCCTGCTTGCGGTGCGTGGCACGGGAAACGGCAACCATCGGCGTCGAACAGAACAGGCCGATGTTGACGCCCGGCGTGCAGAATGTCGAACTGTCGGTGCAGATCGCCAGATCGCAGGAGGCAACCAGCTGACAGCCGGCAGCCGTTGCAAGCCCGTCGATCTCGGCGATGACAGGCTTCGGCAGATGGGCGATCTTCAGCATCAGATCGGCAGCGAGCCGGAAGGACTTTTCGAAGAAGCCGGCCCCCTGATCTTCATCGGCGCGATGGGTCGTGAGTTCCTTGAGATCATGCCCGGCGGAAAAGACATTGCCGGTCGAAGCGATGACGACGACGCGCACATCCGAATCCGCCCCGGCCGTCTCCAGCTCGTGCATCAGCGCTTCGAGAAGCGCGATCGAAAGCACATTGGCCGGCGGATTGTTGAGCACCAACCGCAGCACGCCGTCGCGCAGCGAGCGGGTCAGCAATCCGCACTCTTCTGCCCTGGCTGCGTCCGGGAAGGATACGATTTCGGCCATGATGCTGCTCCCTGCGCCCGCTCGATTCCAGCAGACGTTTTGCCACAAGGCGCTGGCAATTTCGAGCAGGATCCGCACTCCGCGCGTAAGCCGCTGCCGTCAGGACCAGAACCACGACTTCGATGCCTCGGCACTTGCCTGCGCACGCGTCAGACCGACATCGCGAAGCTCGTCGTCGGTGAGTTCGGACAGCGTGCGGCGGCTACGACGCTTTTCGAGATGATGCTCGATCATCGCCAGCCGCCGCAGGCTCCAACGCGCCAGGCGGCGCAGTTTCGATCGAACGATATCGCGAGGCGCCACAAAGATCCCGCTGGTTTCCAAAGCCATCTGTTCTTCCCTTCTTCAAGGGATGAAAGATGCGCTGGAAGACGCCACGAAAGAAGCTTATAGATATTATGATATGTATAAGGATTTCTTTGGCATGGCGCTCAACCTCGATCAACTCGCGACCTTCGTCAATGTTGCCGATCTCGGAAGCTTTACGGCTGCAGCCGACAAGGAGGCCCTCACTCAACCGGCCGTCAGCCTGCAGGTAAAGGGCCTCGAACAGCGGCTCGGTGTCCGGCTGATCGAGCGCGTCGGGCGACGGGCGCAGCCCACCGCGGCAGGTCTCGATCTTCTCGCGCATGCACGACGCCTGCTGCAGGAATCGGCGGCGGCGGAAGAAGCGATGCTGCCGTACAGAGATGGCGCAAGCGGCCGCGTGCGCATCGGCAGCGGCGGCACGGCGTCGATTCATCTGCTGCCACGCGCCATCGCCGCCGCCAGAAAACGCATGCCCGGCCTCGAAATCACCGTGCGCATCGGTGATGCCGATGACGTTCTGCGCGATCTGGAGGACAATAGCCTCGACATCGCCGTCATCGCTCTGCCGGCATCGGGACGGAACTTCGAGATCGAACCCTTCTACGAGGAGGAACTGCTGGCCGTCGCTCCCGCAGGCAGTCTCATTCCCGAAGGCGGGCCGGACGCCGCCTTCATGCGCGACAGGACGCTGCTGCTTTACGAGGGAGGCAATACGCGGCGGGCAATCGATGGGTGGCTTGCTGCTCCCAATACCAGAATCCGCCCCGCGATGGAGTTCGGCAGCATCGAGGCAATCAAGGAACTGGTGGCGGTGGGGCTCGGCTGGTCGATCCTGCCGGGACTGGCGCTGAAGCGCGAACGCGCCGGTCTGGTGACGACATCATCGCTGAATCCGCGGCTCACGCGCCGCCTCGGCATGGTGCTGCGCCGGGACAAACATCTGACACGCGGCCTTCGCGAAATGATGAAATGCCTGCGCGAGTTCAAAGGTTAGGGCCGCTTTCGACCGCGGGATGCGGTTTCAAAAGCCGGCAGCGACGAGATAAAAAACGTCAGCCTCCCCAGTTCACTACCTAACAAATGTGAGGTATCATAATACCATACATCTAACATATTGTTTTCGCTTGGAATTTTTTACAGGCGTCGGAAGAGTCGATATTGACCCGATGTCACATTCCCTTTATACACCGCGCCAGAACGCAGCCTGTCCGGGCTGCTTTCTTTTTGGCATGCCTCGCGCCTGCCAATCCAAGCAACAAGAAACGCCCTTTAAGCCCTAGGGCCAAGGGTCCCAAAAGAGAGTATTCACTATGGCAACCTTCTCCCAGAAGCCTGCAGAGGTGGAGAAGAAGTGGGTGATCATCGACGCCGAAGGGCTGGTCGTTGGCCGTCTCGCTTCCATCATCGCTATGCGCCTGCGCGGCAAGCACAAGGCAACCTTCACGCCCCACGTTGACGACGGCGACAACGTCATCGTCATCAATGCCGACAAGGTCGTTTTCACCGGCAAGAAGTATTCCGACAAGGTCTACTACTGGCACACCGGTTATGCCGGCGGCATCAAGGAACGCACCGCACGCCAGATCATCGAAGGCCGCTTCCCGGAGCGCGTCCTCGAAAAGGCCGTCGAACGCATGGTTCCGCGTGGCCCGCTCGGCCGTCGCCAGATGAAGAACCTGCGCGTTTACGCCGGCTCCAACCATCCCCATGAAGCCCAGCAGCCGGTCGCCCTCGACGTTGCCGCGCTCAACAAAAAGAACGTAAGGAGCGCCTGATCATGGCTGACCTCTCCTCCCTGAAGGATCTCGGCACGGCTTCCGAAGCTGCTGCTCCGGCCCACGTCCGCAAGGTCGATTCGCTCGGCCGCTCCTACGCGACCGGCAAGCGCAAGAACGCCGTCGCCCGCGTCTGGGTGAAGCCGGGCTCCGGCAAGATCATCATCAACGGCAAGGAATTCGCGGAATATTTCGCCCGTCCGGTGCTGCAGATGATCCTGCGCCAGCCGATCGTTGCGGCTGCCCGTGACGGCCAGTTCGACATCGTCGCAACCGTTGCCGGCGGTGGCCTGTCCGGCCAGGCCGGCGCTGTTCGCCACGGTCTCTCCAAGGCGCTGACCTACTTCGAGCCGGGCCTGCGCTCGGTGCTGAAGAAGGGCGGCTTCCTGACCCGCGACAGCCGCGTCGTCGAACGCAAGAAGTACGGCAAGGCAAAGGCCCGCCGCTCCTTCCAGTTCTCCAAGCGTTAATCGCTTCGGACAGACGGAATTACGAAGGCCGGGGAAACCCGGCCTTTTTATTTGCGCTGTTCAACCCAGGCGGAAGCGTGCCGGCTGCCATTGTCGCATTTCGGTTCTGCTGGTAGAAACTCTGCTGGTAGAAACTGGGCAAAACGCTTCGCGAATGAGCGAAGCCGCAGTCAGGGTCGCATCATGGGAACAACCAAGTCCGCAGACAAATAGGCCGCAACAACCCTGCCCTGTTGTTGCGGCGTCTGTCCGGCCAATTCCGATACTGATGAAAAGACAGATCGCCGCCGAATGAAATCATTTGAGCGGATGCTTTCCCATGTCTTATCCCAAAATCCAGCGCTGGAGCTATTCCGTGCCGGCAGCCATGCTGCTGATGGCGCCTTTCGACATCTTGACCTCTCTCGCCATGGATATCTATCTGCCGATTGTGCCTGTTATGCCGGAGGCGCTCGGCACCTCACCTGAAGTCATCCAACTGACCCTCAGCCTCTATATGCTCGTGCTCGGCGCCGGGCAGATCGTCTTCGGGCCGATTTCCGATATTGTCGGACGACGGCCCGTCCTGCTCGGAGGCACGGCACTCTTTGCCGCTTCCTCCTTCCTGCTTGCCGGCACTTCGGCGGCACCGCTTTTCGTGGCCTGGAGATTGCTGCAGGCAGTCGGTGCGTCGGCGGCTCTCGTCGCAACCTTCGCAACAGTGCGCGACGTCTACGCCGGGCGTCCCGAAAGCAGCACGATCTATAGCCTGCTCGGCTCCATCCTCTCCTTCGTGCCGGCATTGGGCCCCATCGCCGGAGCCTTGATCGCCGATCGCTTCGGCTGGCGCGCCATCTTCCTCGTCATCGGCCTCCTTTCGGTTGCCGCCCTTTTCAACGCCGGCATGCGGTGGCATGAGACCCGTCCCGCCGCCACCGCGAAGATCGCCCTCCGCCCGATCCTGAAGAGCTTTCCCTTCTGGGTCTATACATTAGGCTTCAGCACGGCGATGGGTGCCTTCTTCGTCTTCTTCTCGACGGCACCCCGTATCCTGATCGATAGGGCCGGCTTCTCCGGCATCGGCTTCAGCGTCGCCTTTGCCACCGTGGCACTGGCGATGATCGTGACGGCGCCTTTCGCCAAAAGCTTCGTCATGCGCTGGGGCATTGCAGGCAGTCTTGCCAGAGGCATGGCGACGCTGCTTCTCGGCGCCGTGCTGCTTGCCTTTGGAGAATTGTTTCTGCAGCCCTCCTTTGTCAGCTTCGTCGTGCCGATGTGGATCATCGCGATCGGCATCGTCCTGGCGACCGCGGTGACTGCCAATGGCGCGCTTGAGGCCTTTGGCGACACGGCAGGAACGGCGGTCGCGTTGTATTTCTGTGTCGAGAGCATCTTGGTCGGCTTTGCCGGAACGGTCTTTGTGCTTCTGCTCGGCGGCGACAGCGCCTGGCCGGTCGTTGGCTATATCTCTGTGAGCGCGCTGGCGACGCTCGCCGGGTTGTGGTCCCTGCGGCAGCCGGCCTGACAGCAGATGGTCAAGAACGGCCGCTCGACCGCAATGGGCGGCCGTCATCCGATCGATGGCTTGAAATCTGCCCGCAGCTCGCCTACCCCTTTCTGCGCGCAAGGGATCAGCCAATTCCTTCGCGAGACCGCCACCCGACGCTTTGGCGTCGAACGGTGATCATGCAACGCAGCGTCCGCACCGAACGCGACTATGGTTTTGCCACCGAAAAAAGGAGCATGACTTGGCGAACAGATCGATTGACCACGCCTTCACGGCGACCAGCCTCACTTCTGCCGCCAGCGACCCGACCTTTGCCGGCGCGCTGTCCTTCATGCGTCGCCGCTTCACCAAGGAACTCGCCGGCGTCGACGTCGCCGTCTGGGGGATTCCCTTCGATGCCGCGACATCGAACAGGCCGGGCACGCGCTTCGGGCCGCAGGCGATCCGGCGCGCCTCGGCGATCTTCGACAATGACGCGCAATATCCCTTCCACCGCGATCTCTTCGCCGACATGGCGGTGATCGACTACGGCGACTGCCTGCTCGACTACGGCAATCATCAGGATACGCCTGCCGCCATCGAGCGCCAGGCGAATGTCATCCTCGACAGCGGCGCCTTCCTGCTGACGCTCGGCGGCGATCATTACGTCACCTGGCCGCTGCTGAAAGCCCATGTGGCAAAACATGGGCCGCTGGCGCTCGTGCAGTTCGACGCGCACCAGGACACCTGGTTCGACGAAGAACGGCGCATCGACCATGGCTCCTTCGTGGCGCGGGCGGCTCGCGAAGGCATCATCGATCCCGACCGCTCGATCCAGATCGGCATCCGCACCCATGCGCCGGAGGATTGCGGCGTCAATATTCTCTACGGTCATCAGGTCGAAGAAATGAGCGCCGGCGATATCGCCTCGGCGATCATCTCCCATACGCGCGGGGCGCCAGCCTATCTCACCTTCGATATCGATTGCCTCGATCCGGCCTTTGCGCCGGGTACCGGCACACCGGTTGCCGGCGGGCCGTCGAGCGTCAAGATCCTCTCGGTGCTGCAGCGCCTGCACCAGCTCGATATCCGTGGCGCTGATGTCGTCGAGGTATCGCCGCCCTATGATCATGCCGATATCACCGCCATTGCGGGGGCAACGGTGGCGATGTATATGCTGGGGCTTCACGCCGAGCGACGCGCCATCGCCGTGTCACAAGGCTGACTTATCATCGCTCAAACTGAATCCGGAAACCTTCAGAACCCATTGAAAGCGCAGGTTTAACATGGCACCGAAAATCTTCATCGACGGCGAACACGGCACGACGGGTCTGCAGATCCGCACGCGCATGGCCGGCCGCCGCGATGTCGAGCTTCTGTCCATCCCCGAAGCCGAGCGGCGCAACGCCGCCCTGCGCGAGGACATGCTGAACAGCGCCGATATCGCTATTCTCTGCCTGCCCGACGACGCGTCGAAGGAAGCGGTTCAGATGGTTTCGGCCAACAACAATGTGCGCGTCATCGACACCTCGACCGCCTTCCGCGTCAATCCCGGTTGGGCCTATGGCTTTGCCGAGATGGACGGTGCGCAGGCCGACAGGATCAAGGCCGCCCGTTTCGTCGCCAATCCCGGCTGCTATCCGACGGGAGCGATCGGTCTCATCCGGCCGCTGCGCGCCGCCGGCATTCTGCCGGACGGTTATCCGGTCACGGTCAACGCGGTCTCCGGTTATACCGGCGGCGGCAAGCAGATGATCGCGCAGATGGAAAACCCGGATCACCCGGATGCGATCACCGCACCGCATTTCCTCTATGGCCTGCCGCTCACCCATAAACATGTGCCGGAGATGACCGTGCACGGCCTGCTCGACCGCGCGCCGATCTTCTCGCCATCTGTCGGCAAGTTTGCTCAAGGGATGATCGTGCAGGTGCCGCTGCATCTCGACGATCTCGCCGAGGGCGCGACGATGGAGAGCATCCATGCCGCCCTCGTCGCCCATTATGCCGGCCAGGATATCGTCAGTGTCGTGCCGCTGGCCGAAAGCAAGGGGCTTGCCCGCGTCAACGCCGTCGAGCTCGAAGGCAAGGACACGATGAAGCTCTTCGTCTTCGGCACCCCAGGCGCTTCGCAGGTCAATTTGGTGGCGCTGCTCGACAATCTCGGCAAGGGCGCATCGGGCGCCGCCGTCCAGAACATGGACCTGATGCTCGCCTCGTAAGGGCGTGAATGGCGGCATCGAGATGATGCCGCTCACGCTTCGTGTCGATCTCGTTATACAATGATCTCGTGGCCGCCTGCCTCGGCGGCCGCAGCATCGTTTTCGGCTCGATCATCGGCGACGATTGGGCTATGAGGGCGGACCTTCCTCGCCTGCCGTTCCCGAATCACGGAGCCTGATGTCATGACGCTCGATGCGCTGGTCGATGGCGTGCACGCATGGTTTACCGCCGCCCTGCCCGACCAAGGCATCTATGCGCTGATGGTCTTTGCCTTCATCGCCGGGCTTGCCCGCGGCTTTTCCGGCTTCGGCGCCGCCCTGATCTTCGTTCCGCTCGGCGGCGCGATCGTCGGGCCGAAGCTGATCTCGCCGATCCTGCTCGTCATCGACGGCGTTGCCTCGCTCGGGATGATCCCGCCGGCCTGGCGCGGCGCCAACCGGCGAGAAGTTTTCGTCATGGCGGCAGGTGCTGCGCTCGGCATTCCGGCCGGCACGGCGATACTGGCGTTGCTCGACCCGCTGCTCTTGCGCTGGAGTATCACGATCATCGCCAGCTGCCTGCTTGCGCTGCTGGTATCGGGATGGCGCTACCACGGCGAGGCATCCGCACCGCTCACCAGCGGCGTCGGGCTGATCGCCGGGCTTTTCAGCGGCGCCGCGCAGCTCGGCGGGCCGCCGGTTGTCGCCTATTGGCTCGGCGGCAAGAGCGACTTCACCCGCGTCCGGGCAAATGTCGTGCTCTATTTCTCGATCTCGAGCGTTCTCAGCGCCATCAGCTATTATTTCGGCGGGCTGTTCGTGCCTGCCGTCTTCGCGCTCACCGTCGTCGTCCTGCCGAGTTATGCGGTCGGGCTCTATGGCGGGTCGAAACTGTTCGGGCTTGCCGAAGAACGGACCTTCCGTATCGCCTGCTACGTCCTGATCGCCGCCGCCGCGATCATCGGCATGCCGCTGCTCGATGGGGTGCTGCGGTAGAACCCAGCAGCGACGGCTTCAATCGCGTTCGGCGATCATCGTCCCATGCGGATATTCACCGTAAAAGCCGCGCCAGTTGGCGACGGCGAAACCGAAAACCACCAGCGCACCGGCCTGATGCAACAGGCCCCAGTGGAGCGGCACCTGCATCAGCAGCGTGGCGATGCCGATCGCCGCCTGCATCGTCACCAGTGCGAAAAGCAGCACGGCACGGCGTGCATGGGTGGTCCAAGGTGCCGCGCGAAGGGCGATCACCATGTTGATCAGCGTCAATGCGAAGAGCGTGTAGGCGCCGATGCGGTGGATGAACTGCACCGTCTTCGGGTTCTCGAAAACATTGATCCAGAAGGGCTGCTGGATCAGCAGATCGGAGGGGATAACGGCGCCATCCATCAGCGGCCAGGTATTGTAGGAAAAACCGGCATCGAGCCCCGCCACCAGCGCGCCGAGATAGATCTGGAACAGCGAGAAGATGGCGATCGCGGCGGCAAAGGCGCGCGAGCTTCTGGCCGGCGGCGGATCGTCGGAGTGCGGTGAGAGACCGCGCATGATCCACATGCAGCCGGCAAAGATCAGGCAGGCCATGACGAGATGCGTGGCGAGCCGGTACTGGCTGACGTCGGTGCGGACGGAAAGGCCCGAAGACACCATCCACCAGCCGATAAAGCCCTGCAGGCCGCCGAGCGCCAGGATGCCGACGAGCGGCCAGCGCAGGCGCTTTTCGATACGCCCCGTCAGCCAGAAATAGATCAGCGGCAGCGCGAAGATCACGCCGATGCCGCGGGCGATCAGCCGGTGCGCCCATTCCCACCAGAAGATGCCCTTGAACTCGTCGACGGTCATGGAACTGTTCAGCTGCTGAAATTCGGGAATGCGCTGATAGAGGCGGAATTCCTCCTCCCACTCGGCGGCCGACAGCGGCGGGATGACGCCATGGATCGGCTTCCACTCGGTAATCGACAGGCCGGAATTGGTCAGTCGCGTGGCGCCGCCGACGAGCACGAGACAGAAGAGCGCCAAAAGCACGAAGCCGAGCCAGAGGCGCAAGGCGCGGCGGTCGCGATTCTGCTTGCGCATTTCGCTCAGGATCGCCTGTTCCGTGGTCGGGTTTGCGACGGCCATGATGTCTCCTTCTATCCGGCAGTTGATTTGCCCCACCGGCTCATGCAAAACAAGCCCCGAACCTTTGCGGCATGCCGTCGCGCCGGTTCGCCCCCTCCATGCCGAGAGATAACCGATGCCCGTCCGCCTCCGCAAATTCATCGGCACGATCCTCATCATCGTGCTCGTGCTCGTCTATGCGCTGGTGGCGAACACGATCGCGGTGGCAACGCTCGGCAACGCGCCCTGGTGGGGACATCTGCTCTATTTCTTTCTCACCGGCCTGCTCTGGGTATTGCCGGCGATGGTAATCATCAAATGGATGGCCGGGCCGCCGCAGCGGTAGGTCATTAACGGCCGAATAACCGTGATGCGCGGAAAACCTCGCTCACCGCCTGCGATTAAACCAAATATACGTCTCCCATACCTACTTTCCCGTTCAGCATTCTTGACCGGAGAAAACCGTGCAGACGCAAAAGCTCGATGTCCATGAACAGCCGTCCGACAAGGTGGCGCTGGCCGATATGGCCATGTCGCGCCTGCGCCAGCTGAGCATGAAACTCGCCATGGCTGAAATCGACATCGACGTATTCGACGCGATGCAGCCGCTGGAAGATGACTGGCGGGCTCTGGAGCGCGACAATCTGCAATCACTCCATCAAAGCTACGACTGGTGCGCCGCCTGGGTGAGCGCCTTCCAGCGGCCGCTTGCAATCCTCAAAGGCACCCATGCCGGCCAGACGGCTTTCATTCTGCCGGTCGAAATCGTCAAGTCCCGGGGACTGGCGATCGCGAAGTTCATCGGTGCCGATCACAGCAACATCAATACCGGCCTGTTCTCCGAGAGTTTTGCGGAAAGCGGCGGATCCATTGATGCCGGCAAGTTCGCCGGCCAGCTACAACAGGCGCTCAGGGGCCAAGCCGATCTGCTGCTGCTGCAGAACATTCCGCTGGAATGGCGGGGGCGACAGACCCCGCTCACCGGACTGCCGATGGTGCAGAACCAGAATCATGCCTACCAGCTGCCGTTCTTCTCGACTTTCGAGGAAACGCTGAAGCAGCTCAACGCCAAGAACCGGCGCAAGAAATTCCGTGTTCAGTCGAAGCGCCTCGAGGCAGCCGGCGGCTTCGAATACGTCATTCCCGAGACATCGGAAGAGCAGCATCGCCTGCTCGATATCTTTTTCCGCCTGAAGAGCGCACGCTTTGCCAGTCTCGGCCTTCCCGACGTTTTCGCCGACAGGGAAACGCAGGCCTTCCTGCATGGCTTGCTCGACAGGGTGGATGACAGCAGGCAGTATTTCGGGCTGCAGATGCAGGTGCTCCGGCTCAAGGGCGCGCTTGAGGGCAGGATCGCCGCGATAGCAGGCATCTCGCGCAAGGGTGACCACATCATCTGCCAGTTCGGCGCGATCGATGAAGAGCTCGTGCCTGATACCAGCCCCGGCGAATTCCTCTATTGGCAGACCATTTCGGGATTGCATGGCAAGGGTGTCGCGCTGTTCGATTTCGGTCTCGGCGACCAGACCTACAAGCGCTCCTGGGCGCCTGTGGAGACCGCCCACTACGACGTGGTGCTGCCGGTCTCTCGGTTCGGCGTTCTCGCCGGCGCCGCCCACCGGGTCGTCACCCGCAGCAAGGCCCATATCAAGGCGCGCCCGAAGCTTTATAGATTCGCCCAGGGCGTCCGGGCACGAATTGGCTAGAGCGGTTCAGCTTTTAACTGAAACGCAGAACCGCTCTATCCTTTTGTTTTTACGCATGTCGTTGCCGCAAAACCGCGGCACACTTTTGCGCGACATGCTTCAACCGTTCAGGCCGCCCGGCCGAACTCCTGCTCGGCCCCTTCGCCGCCCGACATCAGCACGACGCGCTCATAGCCCGCAGCCTGGAATTCCGTCATCAGTGCAACGAAGATGGTCTCTTCGACTTCAGGCAGCGAGAGGATGATCTCGACGTCGCGGCTGCGCGTCAGCCGCGAGACGCCGGCCACATCGGCCGAACCGCATTCGACCACCACGAGGTCGTAGGCGGCGGCAAGCGCATCGAGCAGCAAGGACAGCCGGTCGACACCGCGCATGGCCCGGCGCACGTCGCTCTGGCCCTGGGGGATCAGATGGGCATCGGACAGGCGGTCGCTGTGGATCGTGTCGCCGAAGGCGGCTTCGCCGCAAAGCAAATCGGTGACGCCAAGGGCGGCCTGATCCTCGACCATCAGTTCCGTGGGGTAGCCGGAGCCGGTCATATCGATGAGGATGACGCGGCGGCCGGCGTCGGCGAGCGTGCGGGTCAGCGAAACCGTCGCCGCCGAACCATTGTCACCGGTCGGGGATATGGCAATTGCCAGCGGCGCACGGCTGCCGGTCAGATAATCCGCAACTGAGGCGATGGAGAATTCATTGTCGTCCTCCGGCGCCTCGGCAGCCTCCACGGCCGCTACCGGCTCATCCTCGTCCGCGACCACGGCGAGCATGCTCGGCTGCACGGGCTTTCTGACTGCTACGGCGATCGGAGCGGCCTGCGGCACATGCTTCTCCTCGACGGCTGCTTCCGCCTCGATTGCCTCCGGGGACGCATCCACCGGGCGGAGCGCCCGGCCGCTGAAAAGTTCGGCCAGCATGGTGATGATGGCGCTCATAATCAGCGTCGCGACGGCAGCGACGACGACGATCGGCACCACCTTGGGGAAATAGGGATCGACCGGCTCGACGGCCCTGGACACGATGCGGGCATCCGCTGGGCTCGAATTGCTGTCGGCGCGGGAGGCGGCCTCGCGATAGCGCACCAGATAGGTTTCGAGCAGCTGGCGCTGGGCGTTGGCCTCACGCTCCAGCGCATTGAGACCGACCTCATCCTCACCGGCGCGGGCGCTGGTGGCCTGCACCGTGTCCGACTGGCGCTCGAGTTCGCTAGCGCGGAGATCTGCGACCTTGGACTCGTTCTCGATGCTCGTCAGGATCTTCTGCGTCTCCTGGCGGATCTGGGTACGGATATCGGCGAGTTGCGCACGCAGGCTTTTCAGCCGCGGATGGTTGTTGAGAAGACTGGTCTGCAGATCGGAGATCTGCGACTGCAGGCCGGATTCCGTCGCCTTCAGCCGCTGGATCGCCTGCGAGGACATGATGTCGGGCAGCGTATCGGAGGCTTCGCCCGAAGACAGCGCATTGCGCACCGCCTGCGCTCTCGCCTCGGCATTGGCCTTGTCGCCCCTGACGCGGGTCAGTTCGGCGGAGATATCGTTCAATTGCTGCGCCGGAAAAGTGGTCGTGCCGTTCGTCTGCAACAGCCCGTGCGAGGTGCGGTATTCGGCGACCTTCTTCTCGGCTTCGCTGACCTTCCGTCGCAGGCCTTCGATCTCCGGCTCCAGCCAGCGGGTCGCCTCGGAGTTGGAATCGAGCTTGGCGCCGCTCTGGGTCGAAAGGTAGACATTCGCCATGGCGTTCGGAATTGCGGCGGCGAGTTTCGGGTCCTTGGAGGTGAAATTGATGCCGATGACGCGTGAACCCGGTACCTGATAGACCTGCAGGCGCTCGACGAAGGCATCGATGACACGCTCTTCCGGCGGATTCTCCAGCGGGTTCTTTTTCAGGTGCAGCTTCACCAGGATGCTGCTCATCGCCGAGCCGTTGGCGGCATCGTCGAATTCCGGCAGGTTGTAGAGCTTCAGGTCGTTGATCACCTTCTTGAGGAGATCTGCCGATTGCAGGAGCTGCACCTGGCTGGCGATGTTGAGTTCATCCATCAGCGGACCGGCGCTGGCGTCGTTGACCTGCTGGGTGTTGGCAAAGGCCGGCGCACGGGGTTCGATGAGGATGCGCGTTTCGCTGCGATATTGCGGCGACATGATCTTGGCGCCGGCAAAGGCGACGCCCGCCCCCACGAGGGTGATCGTCAAAATCCGCAGACGGCGCGCCCAGACCGCGCGGGCCAACTGGCCGAGGTCGATGTCCACATCCTGATCACGAGCTACGCTGGACATGCTCTTACTCCACAACAAAGGTGCCGCAAGTGTAAACGACCATGGTAACTCAACGGTTAATGGCGACCTTGCCAAGTAGAGGAGGGACGATCGATCAAGGATACCGGGAAATTGCAAGCGTCCTTTACCGGGCATTAACCCTAACGGATCGATAACGACTGCACCGAGTTCATTTTCTGTGAGCACAAACGGATGTCTTTCGTCCAGCCCAAGATCTTTTTGGCCCTGAGCCTTGCAGCCATGACGGCAGCACTGGGCGGCTGCACGACGTATAAGCCGGCTCCGAAGGCCTTCAACGAGGCGACCATCCAGCCCTATACGCTCGACAGCGGCGATCGGTTGCGTGTTACCGTTTTCGACCAGCAGAGCCTGACCAACACCTATACGGTGGATCAGGCCGGCTATATCGCCTTCCCGCTCATCGGCCAGGTCCCTGCCCGCGGCCGGACCCTGCAGCAACTCTCGGGGCAGATCGCCCAGAAACTGCAGCAAGGCTATCTTCGCGATCCCGACGTCACCATCGATGTCGATCGCTACCGTTCGATCTTCATCATGGGTGAAGTCGGCCAGCCCGGCCAGTATGCCTATGTTCCCGGCATGACGGTGCAGAATGCCATCGCGGTTGCCGGCGGCTTCACCAGCCGCGCCAACCAGAGCATGGTCGACGTCACCCGCAAGATCAACGGACAGGTGCTGACCGGCCGCATCAACATATCGGGCCCGATCATTGCAGGCGACACGATCTACGTTCGCGAACGGCTCTTCTGAGCAATGTCAAAACAGAGACCGCTCCGCATCCTCCATTGCTTCAGGTCGCCGGTCGGCGGAATATTCCGCCATGTCCGCGATCTGGTCGAGGAGCACAGCAAGGCCGGTCATCAAATCGGCATCCTCTGCGACAGCTCGACCGGCGGCGAGTACGAGGACAGCCTGTTCGACGATATAAGACCCTATCTCTCGCTCGGCCTGACACGCGTGCCGATCCGGCGTTCGATCAGCCCGTCCGATATTGCGACGATGTGGGATACATACAAGAAAATCAAAAGTTTGCGGCCGGATGTGCTGCACGGACACGGCGCCAAGGGCGGCGTGCTCGCGCGACTTGCCGGCTCAGCGTTGCGGGTGAACAGGTATCGCGTAGCCCGCCTCTATACCGCACATGGCGGAAGCCTGCATTATTCGCGCTCCTCCTTCAGTGGACAGTTCGTCCTGAGGATGGAGCGGCTGCAGGAATATTTCACCGATGCGCTGGTCTTCATCTGCGAATATGAGCGCGACACCTATGCACGCAAGGTGGGTAAGCCGCGGACGAAGACGAAACTGATCTATAACGGTATCAGCGAGCGTGATTTCGAGCCGATCCCGACCCGTTCGGATGCCGTGCATTTCATCTATGTGGGAATGCTCCGGGACCTCAAGGGTCCCGATCTGTTTGTCGATGCCTTCGCCAAGACCGAACGGCTGCTCGGCAGGCCGCTGTCGGCGCTGATGATCGGCGACGGGCCGGATCGCGACCGCTACCGCGAGATGATGGTCGAACGCGGCCTCGGCAAACGTATCGGCATGCTGCCGGCAATGCGGGTGCATGAGGCTTTCTCGATGGCGCAGAACCTCGTCGTTCCCTCGCGCGCCGAAGCCATGCCCTATATCGTGCTCGAGGGGCTCGGCGCCGGCAAGACGATCATCGCAAGCCGAGTCGGCGGCATTCCCGAGGTGCTCGGCGCCGACAGCGCTGCACTGGTGGAGCCCGGCAATTCCGACGATCTCGCCCGCGTCATGGCGGAAACGCTGAGCACGCCCGGCTGGCACGCCAGGACGATGCCGAAGCCCGAGGCGGTGAAGGCGGTGTTTTCCTCCGCCGTCATGGCGCGCGATGTGCTGAAATTGTACCACGAACTCGTCGAGACCGCTGCCGGCCCAAGCAATGCCCGCCGCCTCGTAAATATTTCTTAGGGGCTTTCTGGTATTTCGCTCGGTGACAATGAGCGACAATGCCCCATAGACAAGCTGGCCCCATGAACAAGCTGGAAAAAGGCGATCAATTCGACGTGGAAGCGCTGCGCAAGCAGGTCTCCGACATCGAGGTGCGCGGCGACGCAGGTAAGGAAAAACCTTCCGACCCGACCGAGATCAACCCCTATGCCCGCCAGATCGCCGAGCAGTTCCGCGATGGAACCTATTCGCCGGCCATCATCATCGGGCAATTGCGGCTGTTGGAATTCCTGGCGCTCTTCGCAATCGCCCTGATCGTCCACTATGTCTGGCCCGGCGACGGCCACGATTCCGCGCTGGTGCGGGCTGGCATGGCGGCGATCGCTTCTGCCTTGACCGTCATCGGCCTCCAGCTTACCGACACCTACACCATTCCCGCGCTTCGGGCGAAGCTGCGGCTGATGCCGCGCATTCTGGCGTCGTGGACGATCGCGCTTCTTCTGACCCTCGGCCTGTTTACGCTCATTCGCGGCACCACATGGGCAATGGTCGATGCCTATATTTCTTGGTTCGCAGCCGGCGCGCTCTTCCTTGTGGCCGAACGTTTCCTCGTCGCTTACGGCATCCGCAACTGGGCGCGCAACGGCATCATGGAGCGCCGCGCCGTCATCGTCGGCGGCGGCGAGCCGGCCAAGGATCTGATCCGCGTCCTCGAACAGCAGGACGACAACGACATCCGCATCTGCGGCATCTTCGACGACCGCGGAGAGAAACGCTCGCCGATCATGGTCGCCGGTTATCCGAAGCTCGGCACCGTGGCCGAACTCGTCGAATTCGTACGGCTGACGCGCATCGACATGCTGATCATCGCCCTGCCGCTTTCGGCCGAGGCCCGCATCTACGACCTTTTGAAGAAGCTCTGGGTTCTGCCGGTCGATATCCGCCTTGCCGCGCATGCCAACCGGCTGCGCTTCCGGCCGCGCGCCTACTCGCATGTCGGCACGGTGCCGATGCTCGACATTTTCAAGAAGCCGATCCGCGACTGGGATTCCGTCGCCAAGCGCGGCTTCGACATCTTCTTCACCGTGGTCGCGCTTGCGCTGCTCTGGCCGGTGATGGTCGCGACCGCGATCGCCATCAAGGCGACCTCCGAAGGCCCGGTCTTCTTCATGCAGAAGCGCCACGGCTTCAACAACGAGATCATCAACGTCTTCAAGTTCCGCTCGATGTACACCAACATGGCCGACCCCACAGGCAAGGCTGCGGTGACCAAGGGCGATCCACGTGTTACCCGCGTCGGGCGTATCATCCGCAAGAGCTCGATCGACGAATTGCCGCAGCTTTTCAATGTGCTGAGAGGCGAGCTTTCGCTGGTCGGTCCGCGGCCGCATGCCGTTCTCGCCCAGGCGCGCGATCGCGCCTTCTCCGATGTCGTCGAGGGCTATTTCGCCCGCCACCGCGTCAAGCCCGGCGTCACCGGCTGGGCGCAGATCAACGGCTGGCGCGGCGAAGTCGACAATGACGAGAAGATCAAGTTCCGCACGGCTTACGACCTCTATTACATCGAGAACTGGTCGCTCTGGTTCGATCTCAAGATCCTGTTCCTGACACCGATCCGGCTGCTCAACACGGAAAACGCCTATTGAGCGCGATCGAGGCGACATATCCCCGTGTCGCCCACCCGCAGCGGATGACGCTGCGCCTGATCGGCTCGGCCTTCGTCGCCTTCGGCGTCTTCCTCTCCGGTTTCGTGATCGACGAGCCGGCGCCCTATGAACTCTGGATGGCCGGGCTGATCGGCCTCTGGTTCATCCTGGGCCTCAGGATTTCGCGCGGCGTAGCGCCGCTGCTCGCCTTGCTGCTCACCTTCAATATCGGCGGCATGCTGTCGCTGACGCAGATGAAGGACCTGGCGACGGGGCCGATGTATATCGCGGTGTCGACCTTCCTGGCGCTGACGGCGGTGTTCTATGCAGCAATCATCGAGGACAGCCACAAGCGGCTGCCGTTGATGTTCAACGCCTGGACCTTCGCCGCCGTCGCCACCTCGGCGCTCGGCGTACTCGGCTATTTCCACGCATTTCCGGGCGCGGAGGTCTTCACGCTCTACGACCGCGCCAAAGGCGCCTTCCAGGACCCCAACGTTTTCGGCCCCTTTCTGGTGCCGCCATCGCTCTACCTCATCCACGGCATTCTGGCCGGCGACCTGAAGAAATCGCCGTTGAAGGCCGCCGCCCTGCTCGTGCTTGCACTCGGCATCTTCCTCTCCTTTTCCCGCGCCGCCTGGGGGCTTTTTGCGCTCGGCCTGGTGCTGCTGATCTTCATCATGCTGCTCAAGGAGCGCAGCGGCGCCTTTCGTCTGAGGGTCCTGGTGCTATCGCTGGCGGCGATCATCATGCTGGTCGCCTCGCTGCTGGTGGCGCTGCAGATCCCGAAGGTCGCCGAACTGTTTTCAGCGCGCGCCCAGCTGGTGCAGCAATATGACGGCGAACATCTCGGCCGCTTCGAGCGCCACCGGATCGGCTTCACCATGATGATGGAGCGCCCGCTCGGCATCGGTCCGCTGGTGTTCGGGACGATGTTTCCCGAGGACGAGCATAATATCTGGCTGAAATCGCTGACCACCTATGGCTGGCTCGGCTTCGTCAGCTATGTCGGCATGCTTGTCTGGACGCTCGCCCTCGGCTTTCGATACCTGCTGCTCGACCGGCCGTGGCAACCCTTCCTGATGGTCGCCTGGATCTCCGTCCTCGGCCATGCGGCGATCGGCAACGTCATCGACATCGACCACTGGCGCCATGTCTATCTGCTGCTTGGCACCGTCTGGGGCTGCGCGGCGCTGGAAGTGCGCCACAAGCGCGAGCGAAGGCGCCAGGGACCGGCGTGAGGCCTGACCCTCTGGCGCATCGTGCTTTGCGCGTCTGAAATCGCACAGCTGTCTATTTCGTGGCTCCTGCCGTCAGGCCGGCAATGAACCGCCGCTGGAAAACCAGATAGGTCAGGATGAGCGGGGCAATGACGATCACCGCACCGGCGGTCAAAACCGGCGTATTGACAGTGTAGCGCCCTTGGAAAAACAGCATACCGAGGGGCAGCGTCCGATAGGCGTCGTCGTTGACCAGAATGAAGGGGATCAAAAACTCATTCCAGGTCCAGATGAACAGGAACAGCGCCAGCGTCGACATTGCCGGCACCATAAGCGGGATAACGATCTTACGGAGGATATAGAAGCGTCCGGCGCCATCGAGAACCGCCGCTTCGAGAACTTCTTCCGGCAATTGCTGCATCGCGCTGGCGAGGAAGATCGTTGAGAACGGTATCGACATCGCGATCTGCGGCAAGATCAGAGCCGCATAGGTGTTGATAAGGCCGAGATAACGCATTTCATAATAAAGCGGGATGATGAAGGCCTCCGCCGGCACCATCATGCCGAGCGTCAGGATAGCGAACAGCGTGCGCCGAAACGGAAATGACAGGTAAGCGAAGGCAAAACCGGTCAGCAGGCCCAGAAAGACGCTGGCAGCAACGACGGGTATGACAACTGTAATCGAATTCCAGAAGTAAACGTTGAAATGTCCGGCATTCCAGGCATCGACGTAATTTTCGAAATGGGGATATGCCGGCAAAGCGAACGCACCCTGCAGAACGTCAGCCTTGCTCTTTATCGACGTCAGAAGCAGAAGCAGGAAGGGGATGATGGTGACGAACGCAAGAAGCCAGAGGACAATGCGGAGGAATAGTGCACCGACGGGAAAGTTGGACGAACGGCTCATCAAGCCAATCCTTTATTCTGCGATCCCACAAATCGGTGAATTGCATAGTTGATGACGAATGTGAGTACCGCGCCGACAATGGCGATGGCCGCCGCGGCGCCGAAGCGATTGAGCTCGAAGCCGAGCTGATACATGTAGATATTCGGCACGAGGGTGGCGTTGGCGGGTCCCCCTCGGGTCATCGTGAAAATCAGGTCGAAGCTCTTGATCGACGCGATGACCGTCAAAAGCAAA
Source organism: Rhizobium anhuiense bv. trifolii (assembly GCF_024346605.1). Lineage (NCBI taxonomy): Bacteria > Pseudomonadati > Pseudomonadota > Alphaproteobacteria > Hyphomicrobiales > Rhizobiaceae > Rhizobium > Rhizobium anhuiense. Next base: position 1,919,195 of record NZ_CP098803.1, on the reverse strand, counting down.
ACCACCCTTATCTCAGGCAATAGAAGCGGCAGCGTGATCCAGAAAAAGGTTTTTCGCGCCGAAGCGCCATCGACCTTGGCGGCGTCGAAGAGAGACGGGTCGATGCGCTGAATTCCTGTGAGGAAGATGACCATGCAAAAACCGAAGAAATACCAAGTGGCAACGATCCCGACCGCGGGGAGCACAAAATTGAAATCGCCGAGCCACGGCAACGCGAAGGCGCCCAACCCTACTGCTCTCAGAAACTGATTGAACGGGCCAAAGGCAGGATTGTAGAGCCATGCCCAGATGATGCCCAACACGGCCGTCGGCATGATGTAAGGCAGGAACAAGAATGTCCGCAGCGCGAGCTGTTCGCGTTGCTTCAGATTCCAGACGCAGGCGGCAAGGCCTATACCGAGCACCAGCGGCAGAACACAATAGAAGATCATCAGCGCGGCATTGTTACGCAAGGCGATATAAAAACGATTGTCGGAAAAGAGATCGACGTAATTGCCCAAGCCAACCCAACTGGGCATGCTCAAGCCGTCCCAACTGGTCAGGCTCAAAGCCAAAGCCGCAATAATCGGTCCAAAGACAAAGGCCGCATAGAGCAGCAATCCAGGCAATAAATAGATAAAATTGGTGTGTTTCGAGCCATCAAGTGCGGAGCGTTTCATCCAGTACTCCATGAAGCCAAGGCGCTGGTGATCGCGCTGCAAGCCGCAGCTCGCAGCGCTGATTTTAACGTGGATCGACAAGACGCGGGCCGCGGCCTCCAAGGCGGACGGCCGCGACCGGCGCCCGCACCTTTTATTTCTTATCCTTCAAATACGCCTGATAGTCCTTGTCCATGGCGTCGACGAAGGCTTCGGGGGTGATATTGCCGGACAGAAGAAGCGGCGTGTTGTCGTCTATCGTCTTCAGCATCGTCGGGCTCGACCAGTCGGGGTAATGGCCGAGCGCGTCGTTCGCGTTGAGTGTCTTCCACATTTCGATGCCGGAGCTCAGCAGCGGCGTGAGCTTTGGCTTTGCGTCGGCCGCCAGCGACGTCGCCGGAAGATAGCCGGCAGCGGCCCAGGTTTCAGCAGCCTTTTCCGAAACCATATAGTCGATATAATCGCCTGCCAGGTCCTGCGTTGCCTTGGTTTTGGCAAGGCTCGTTATCGCCCAAGCAAGGTCCACGCCTCCGACACTCAATGGTTTGGAAATGCCCTTCGGGGCGGGAATGGCCATGAAGCCGATATCCGGATTGTGTTGCATGTCGCCGAAATACCAGGTTCCGGAGATCAGGAAGGCACCCTGCCCTGATATGAAAAGCTGGACGGCGTCATCACCCGAGATGCCCTCGAAACCGGGGAAAAAATAACCGCCCTGTGCCCATTGCTGCACGAGTTTCGCGGATTCGATGTTCCCCTTGGTGTTCCAGGAACCGCCCCTGCCGTAGATCAGATCATCAAGTTCGGCGCGATTGCTCGCGTCGATATGCGCTTGCTCGATGGCGCCGATCATGTGCAGGGCCAGATGCTGCTTTGCCGAGCCCATCATGAAGGGCGCAACGCCTTTTTCCTTCAGCTTATCAAGATCGGCCAGAAACTCCTCGAAGGTTTGCGGCAATGCTACGCCCGCATCGTCGAGGATCTTTTTATTGTAAAAGAGACCAACGATCTCACCGAGGCCTGATATGCCGTAGGTCTTGCCGACCCCGAACTTTCCATCCTCCCAGCGGTCTCGAGCAAGCACTGAATCCGACTGCCGCTTGTCCCAGCTGTATTTCTTGATGTAGTCGTCAACCGGAAGGAGCAATCCTTCCTTGACCATCGCGCCCATGTCGCCGGCGCCCTGGTTGACCTTCGTGATGACAGGGCCGTTCCCTGCCGAAACCGCAAGCTTCAGCGTCAACTTCATGTCATCAAAGGTGCGGGCGGTGCGTTTGATCGTGACACCGGGATGCGCAGCTTCGAACTCCTTGTTCAGTTGCTCTATAACAGCGCTCTGACCTTCATAGGTCTGGTCATCCCACACAGCCAGATCGTCAGCGCGCGCGGCTGCCGAAAGGCCCAAACTTATAAGCGCTGCACCAGCAAGCGCGACGGCTGCCTTCCATTGGCATCCCGGCAGTATGTTGATCGATTTCACGCTTCTATTCATCGGTTCCACCTCATTGATTTATTCTCCACTTTCCGTTCAGACCTGCCGCCCAGGCGACGGCCGAACGTTTTCTTCCCCCAGAGCTTTGCCGGGCTGGCGAATCTGAGGTAATCGTCAATGCATGAGCCTCCCTCGCAACCTGAAATAAAAAAACGCCACGCAGGAGGTGGCAAAGTGATGGACAACAACTGCTCCATCCGCCCGGCGACCGAAGCGGATACCGAAGCCCTTTTCGACATCTGCCTGAAAACCGCGAACGGCGGCGACGATGCCAGCGCGCTCTATAGCGACCCGCATCTGCCCGGCTACATCTGGTCGGTGCCCTATCTCAAATTCGCCGAAGACTTTGCCTTTGTGTTGATTCAGGACGGCCGCCCGGTCGGCTATATCGTCGGCGTCCCGGATACCAGGGCGTTCGACAGAGAGTTGCAGGCGAATTGGTGGCCGTTCGTCCGCCAGGAGATCGCTGGCCTGACGCCCGCCCGTCCGCGCGACGCCGACGTGATCGAACGTATTCAAAACCCGCGCAGCGGCACGCCGTGGCTTCAAGACGACTACCCCGCGCATCTTCACATCAACATCCTTCCCGGACTTCAGGCAGCCGGTTGGGGACGCAGGATGATCAGCATTGAGCTTGAGGCGCTGAGAGATCACGGCGTCCGAGCGGTGCATCTCGGTGTCGATCCCAACAACCACCGCGCCAGGGGCTTCTACCATCACCTCGGCTTTTCCGAATTCGAACGGGATGGTTCCGTCGCCTTCGCGATGCGGATCGATGAGGGGTCCCGCTAGAACCGACGGCGCAGTATTGTTCATGACCTTGGCTCCGCATTTGCAGCGTCCAGGCCATATTTCAAGACGACCGCCGCCGGCATGGCACTCCAGCCCTGAAGCAGGGAACCGCGCCCATAAGGCGGCGAGAAATATTCCACCGCACCGATCCAGCCATTGTCGAGGCAGGTTTCCCACCAGCGTGTCAATGCATAGCGTGCACCCCCAAGTCCGTGGCGAAGGCGTTCTTCTGCATAGGCGCCATCCCAATACGGCCAGTCCGAGCCATTGTGGTAGCGGTAGGGAAAAGCGGTCTTGGATCGCAGATCGCCTTGCCGCTTGAATGGCGGATAGGCGCACATGACACCCCAACTGCCATAGGGCTGTTGTTGATTGTTGCGCGTTTCCAGTCTGTTTTCAAAAGCTTTCAACAAGCCGACGGCCCTATGCTTCGAAATTGCGCTGAATCGCGACAAGGTCAGGCTGTCGAGAGCCAGATGATCCTCGATGAAAGCGCCAGGCGTTCCATAATCGATATATCCCGCCGTTGCCGGCACGAAGAGCCTGGCCTCGATTTCTTCACGGGCCAGATTTGCGGTCTTGAGCGCGCGTGCGGCAAGCGTCGGATCGTGGCCCTCGCCAAGCCTTGCCACCGCGTCCATGGCGCCGACGAAAAGACCGAGGTCATAGGAGACGAGACCCTCACGATAGACGTTGTCGGCCCAGTCCCGGTCGTTGCGCGGTTTCAGCGGCAGAACGCTGTCAGCCCCGGCCAGGCCGAGATAGCGATCGGTGATTGCTCTGACGATCGGCCAGTGCAGTTGCACCTCTGCCAGGTCTTGCGTCACGCTGAAATAATCGCTCAGAAACAGAATGAAAAAAAGCGGGCTGTCGAAGTGATCGCTCCACCAGTCCTGCGGACGGTTGTGGTATTCCGGAACGGCTCTTTTGTGGTTTTTGGGATTGGCCTTGCTGTCGGCGACAAAGTGCTGCCAGGCCTGTGATTGCGCCGGCCCCGTCAAGATCACGCCGCTCGGGGCCTCTCCATCCGGCTGCACTCCCTTGGCGAGAATTCGGATCTCGTCGCGCACCACCTCCGGCGCCAGCATCAAAAGAGGCTGCATCGTCCAGTAGCCGTCGCGGTAATAGGTTCGCGCCGGAGCACTATAGGCCTGCCCGGCGGCAAGGCCAGCGAAGGCCCCGTTTTCGTCGTGCCTGATGCTGGAAAGAGCGGCGTGTATCCCCTGGCTGACCATGCTGCGCATCAACGGATCGGCCTCGGGCATCCTGTCGCAACGCGCCGCATATTCAGCGGCTTCCCCGATGATGGCTTCGCTGGTGAGGCTCAACGCTTTCTCAGCTTCGTCTCCTGAGGCGCCGATGGCGATCCGCAAATCCGAACCCGACGTTTCGACAATGAGGACACCCCAGGCCATTTCGAAAGTCTGCCGATGGTGGTTGCGGGTGACCCTCACCCTGGGACCCTTGCCATCCGGCTCGTGCCACCAAGCGCAACGACGCGCAGGGTACACGCCCCGAAGGCTTGCTTGGCGGATCAGCATCACCGGCCGCGACTGCGCGACAAACACGCCGCCCTGTTTCGAGACGACTCGGTTCGGGGCATAAGCATAAGGGCCGGTGAGTGGAGAAAATCTCACACGCCCCAGGCTGCCGGCTCCCCACAGGGCAAGATCAGCATATCCACCCGGATGAACATCGGCCTGAAGGCGCGGCGCCATTACAGGCAGTAATACGGGCTCTTCGGCGAAAAGCTGTCCATCAGTCGAAGGCTTTATCATGGGCAGATCCCCGCACGCCAAGTTCAACAGACAGCAGGACGAGAAAAAGAAATAGAGCCGAATAAGCCCAGGCCAGCTCCTCTTCGGACGACCTTGGCGAGCGCATGTCTACCCGGACGAGACGTATGGCGCATACTGCTCCTCGACCCTCTTTATATCACGCGCATTGGATTGCGCGTTGACCTCAGCCTACAGGCCGATCCCTATTTGTCAAGGACATAGACAAATTGCCGATCTTGCTATACTCAAATCCGGGAGGACGGCGGAGCCAAGCCTCCGAATTTCTCTTCTTCTTGATAATTATGATCTAATATCGCCCCAATTAAGTATGCGCTCCGAACTAATTGGATCGATCTGGCTGGATGGCAATGACATCTTCCGTCGTACAGACACCCATCGCACGAAAAATTTCAACCAATGCGGTGATCCGAACCATTTTGGCAAACGGGCCGATCTCCCGCGCCGATATCGCCAAGCTGACCGGTCTATCAAAGCAGACGATTTCCGAGGTCGTGCGCGACCTCGAGGATGACGGATGGCTGAAACCTGTCGGGCAGACCGACGGTCGTCCAGGCCGGAATGCCATTATCTATGAAATCAATGCGAGGGCCGGACTGGCTGTCTCTATCGATCTCGGAGGCACCAAGATCGCCGCAGCCATCTGCGATCTGTTGGGAAACGTGGTTGCCGAAACCAAAGTGGCCACCGACCCGCGCGGAGGCATGCATCTCGTCAATCAATTCAGCGATCTTCTCGTTGAACTCGCGCTTGCGGCCGGGACCACCGCCGACAAGCTCCGTCTCGCCGTCCTGGGCACACCCGGCGTGCTCGATCCGGTCACCGGACACATCAACGTCGCGCCGAATATCCCCGGCATCGACGCCATAAATCTGCAGCAAGTCTTCAGCGACAGAATGGGTATCACCGTGATCGTGGAAAACGATGTGAACCTTGCGGCGCAAGGGGAGCGGTGGCAGGGACACGGTGTCGAAACCGGCAATTTTGCTTTCGTTGCCCTTGGAACAGGCGTCGGCATGGGCATCATCGCCAACGGAACTCTGTTGCGCGGCGCGCGTGGCGCGGCCGGCGAAATCGCCTATCTCCCGATCGGCGGGGATGCGTTCGATCCCGGCGGCTTTACGCTTGGAACCTTTGAGAGCGCGGTCGGCAGCGTGGCGATGCTGCGCCGCTACACCGGTTTCGGCGGGCGTGACGCATCCACCGTGGCCGATCTCTTCGCCGCGTTTGATGCAGGAGATACAAGCGCCGTGGCCGCAATCGAAGAGACGGCCAGGCTGGTGGCGGTCGCCATTGCGGCAATCGGAGCAACTCTTGATCCTGAACTGGTGATCACCGGTGGCAGCATCGGCTCGAGACCGGAACTCGTGGACGCCATCCGGCGTTTCCTGCCGCGTTGTACCCCTTATCCGCCGCGCATCGAGATCAGCCGCTTCGGAAACCGGGCCGCCCTTATGGGCGGCGTGGGGATCGCGGTCCAGCGCATGCATGATGATCTGTTTGGCGTAAAACTGAGGGACGTTTGAAGAATGCATGCAGCATTGCTTCGTTCGCCAATCAATCGCCGGGCCACTTGAGAAGCGCTGCAAATGCGCTAGATTTTCCACCATGATAACGGCAACGCAGATACGCGGCGCGCGCGCCATGATCGGAATGAGTATCGAAGAGCTCGCCGCCGCCAGCGGCCTGCCCGTGGAGACCGTGACGGCGCTCGAAAACGGTGAATTTGCGGGCGAGCCGCACGCGCTGTTCGATGTGCGCAGTACGCTCGAAGCGCACGGCATCATCTTCCTTTCCAGCGGCAATCAAGATGAAGGCGGCCCCGGCATCCGGTTGCGCGCACGCAGCTCCAGCGATGACGGCATCCGGCCGGAAAACCTCAACGCCGCCAACGACGACTGACGGAACCAATCGGTGCGCTAAGCGTTTCGCTGTCCCATGAACACATCCGGGGGCAGTCTCTTGAACCGAAGCAATGGTCTCTACGCCATCATCGGCGTTCTCGTCGTCGCCGTCGTCGGTCTCGGCGCCTACATCTTCCACGAGGAAAGCAAGCCGCAGGGGATCGAGATGAGCATCGGCAAGAATGGTGTGTCGATCGAGCAGAACTGATCGTCAGAGATAGGTTTTTGCAAGATCGGCGAGTTTGCCGCCGTCTTTCACGCCCTGCCTGTAGAGCTGAATGATGACCGCACCGATCCGCTCGGCCTCCGGTGTCGTCCTGGCCAGGCCGCGTTCGTCGCAGACCTTGTCGAGCACTTGCGACAGCAAATCGAGATCTTCCGAAAATAGCGGTAAATCATGCGGATGAATTGATGATCGTAACATCACGCCGCACATCCTCCGAGGGCAAACGCATTCACGCTTGCATCGCCGGCCGCCCTCCGCAACCGTCATAAAATCATTATGCGCGACGGTCCGAACTTTAGCAACTGCGCAAATTCCCGGGGAATAAAATTATGGAACAAAATTTTGTCCCGCGCGTTTGGTGGCGCTTGTAACAGGAATCAGTGAGTGCAGACGTGAGCGAAATACGCTTTCCCTCCCCCGTCCGGGTCCTTTCTCCAAATAGCAGCCTGATCGTTTCCACCGTCTGGGAGGCCGTCGAATATCTGAAACGGTGGCCGAGCAAGCGCGGGCGCGATTATCGCGTTGCGCGCCAGCATTGCCTGGATGCGCTCGACGGACTGCGCAGCCCGCGCGCAGCGCAGGCTTCCTTCGCCACGGCAGCCAAAGCGGCAGGATTGCTGGTGTGAATTGCTCTAGCTGCTACGGCCGCTGGCGGCGAACTGGGGATGGATGGAGCCTTCCGTGATGACCTTGGCGGTCACCTCGATCACCTGCTCCTCGGCGAGTTCAGCGAGCGCGAGGGCGACATCGCCCTCCGACCAGCCGGCTTTGACGGCCTCTTCCGACAGAGCTTGGAAAGCGGCTGCGAGGGCCTGCCTGCAAGTGAGATTCTGCTTCATATCCGCCATGCGCTCGCACTAGGCTATTTCTGACAGGGATAATGTTAATCTACACATATTCGCCAGAAAGCGAAGAGGGTTCAGATCTTTTTCAAATCAAAATTGGGCTCTTAACTTCAAAGCTCTGTATAGCCTTAACAAAATGCAACAATCATCACCTCTCCCAACTGAGGCAGTACCAAAAAGAACTACAGGAACTATTTGCGACACACTCCCAAAGGGTATTCCGGCGCGTTATTTATTTTAAATGGTCGAAACGGCTGGAGCCGATACAGCGGCCCTTTGGTCCGCGAGAATGCGGCAACCTCAATTGCGGCCCGTTTTCAGCATCTTCCTGGCACCCTGTCAATCAGCTTCGCGGATTTCCCCGAGACGAGCGCCGGGACCGCTGGAGATCCCTTGGCAGCCGCGAACGCCTTCGGCGTTTATCACCTTAATACCACAACGACACCACACTGCCGTCAAAGTCCGCCGTACCATTGCGGCGGCTCACTTATCAGGAGGTAATATGTCTATCGAACTGGACGCGACTACCTATGTCCACGCCAAGCCGGCGACCGCCCATTCCTATATCTTGCCGGCCGTTGTCGATGTTCTCGAGAATAATTTTCAGGAGGCAAACGAGACTGCAGTTTTCGACCTCGGTTGCGGCACCGGCGGTGCTGCCGCCGTGCTGGCAAAAAAAGGTTACGACGTCGTCGGTGTCGATCCGTCCGAGGACGGCATTGCGAAAGCGAGAACGGCTCATCCCGATCTTCCGCTGGAGATCGGCTCTGGCTACGAAGATCTCTCCAGCCGGTACGGGACCTTCGATGCGGTGATAAGCCTCGAAGTGGTGGAGCACGTTTATGATCCCAAAGCTTTCTCTGCCACCATTTACGATCTGGTCAAGCCCGGCGGCATCGCGGTCGTGTCGACGCCTTTTCACGGTTACTGGAAAAATCTGGCGTTGGCCGTAAGCGGAAAGATGGATGACCATTTCATGCCGCTCAAGGACCATGGCCATATCAAATTCTGGTCTCCCGAAACGCTCAGCACGCTGCTCGTCGAAACAGGCTTCGAAGACGTCGACTTCGAATATGTCGGGAGGATTCCGCTGCTGGCGAAGTCGATGATCGCGATCGCTCAGAAACCGCACTGAAGACGGCGTAACGCCCGCCGTGTTTTCAATGGCGGCGCAGCAACTCGTCTGCAACATCAACAAATGACGTTTTCGTTCGGGACTTTTCCGGGGTTTTCGGTTCCCGTTTCAGCACTACTGGCCATGTCTCGTTCCGTTTTCCGCCGCCGGCGGGACGAAGAAAGTGACATTCTGACTGGGATTTCAAGGGGATAAATGGTCGGGGCGACTGGACTCGAACCAGCGACCCCTTGACCCCCAGTCAAGTGCGCTACCGGGCTGCGCTACGCCCCGACCTGCCGAAACGGCTTGCTTCGTTTAGTTTTTCAGCGCGTGCAATGCAAGCGGAAAAACCTTGCCTCCCACAAAAAGGAAGCGGTTTGTGCGAATGCTCAGATCGCGGCGAGTGCCAATCGGCCTTCAGCGGTTTGAATGGGCTGCCATGCCTGGTAGTTGGCGATCGAAAAATGCGGTGTTTCGAATGGGGTGGCGTGGGTTTCGGTGATGACGGTGACGTCGGCGCCGGCGGCTTCACCGGCGAGGATGCCGGCGACGGCATCTTCGAAGACCAGGCATTTCGCGGGATCGACGCCGAGGCGGCTTGCGCCGAGCAGATAACCTTCGGGGCTGGGCTTGCCTGATCTGACCTCCTGGCCGCTGACGATGACCTTCGACATCGGGATGCCGGCGGCAGCCATGCGGCGCCTGGCGAGCTCGATCGGCGCCGAGGTGACGATTGCCCATTTGTCATCGGCAATGGCGGAGAGGAAGCGGATGGCTCCCGGGATTTCGACGATGCCGGAGACATCCTCCATCTCCTCGGCGAGCAGCAGATCCGCCTCGTGGGCCGGATCGACGCCGGGCAGGCCGAGCCCGCGGATGACGTCGGAGGCACGGATGCCGTGGATGGTCTTCAGGAAAACCTCCGGTTCGAAGCCGTGGCGCCTTGCCCAGTCGCTCCAGACGCGTTCGACGACGGCGATGGAATTCAGGAGGGTTCCGTCCATATCGAAGAGGAAGGCATCATAGGACCTGTCGAGGACGTCATGGCGAGCGGGCACGGGCTTTTCCTTGAAGCATGAGGCCGGGAAGCATGAGGCCGCGGCGGCCCCTGCGCAGGCGAGTAGCGGAGAGCGGCGGCGGCGTCAACGTCAGTCGTTGACGTCCGGATGGGTGACGTTGCGGACGTCGGCAAGGCCGCGGGCGGCATCACGGCTGCCGGTCGCGGCAGCGGCTTCGAAGATACGGGTCGCATCGCCGTACATTTTGAGATTGAGGTAGCAGTAGCCGCGCAGAACCATCAGGTCGATACGTTCCTGCTGCAGCTGGGCACGCTGATCGAGATAGATCAGGGTTTCGCGATAACGGCCGGCATCGAAGGCCGAAAGCGCCCGGTCGGCGAGGATCGCCACCTGAAGCTCGGCGGCGCGCTGTCGGTTCTGTGGCGCCTTGGTGGCCGCGACGGCAGCATTGCCGGAAAGGCCGGCGCGCAGATAGGCAAGACTCTGGCCGTAGGCCGCGTCTTCACGGACCTTGCGGGCCGGGCTCTGCAATGCCGCCTCGAAGGCCGAGATCGCCTCCATCGGCCGGTTGATATCCATCAGGCACCAGCCGCGCGACAGGGCGTCGGCCGGGCTGAGCTGCCCTGCATCGATGGTCGTCGAGCAGCCGCGTGTCTGGCGCGGACCGCGCTGGACGGTCACCGTCTGCAGCGAAGGCCTTGCCGCGCCAACGGCGACTTCCGGCTCCGGCTGCTGTGCAGGTCCCTGCTCGGCTGGGAGCGGTTGAGCGGCGGTCGGACGCGGCGGCTGCGTCGGCTGAACCGGCTGCTGCGGAGCGAGCGTCCCCTTCTCTGTCGCGACCGCATTCGGCGTCAGCGAGGAGGTATCTTCGAGTTTGGTGATCCGGGTCGACCGGCCGGCCCAGGCGCGCTGGAGGTCGAGCACGCCCTTGCGGTCGCTCAACTGCTCGCGGGTGATGACAAGGCCATAGGCGGACGGTTCGTCATCAGGTTTCCAGGCAAGAGCCGTCTCGAACCAGCGTGCGGCGGTCTGGAACTGATTGAGTGAACGGGCATACCAGCCGAACTGCTGCGCCGTCGGCGCGTATTTGCGGGCGATGACTTCGGCGGCGACGCGATGCAGCACATCCTCGGCCAGATCGGCCGGCGGCTGCAGCGCCATCAGATTGGCGGTGGCGGCGAGATAGGTTGATGTTGCATCCTCGGAATCGGCGCGCCAGCGGAACATCACCTCTTCGGCTTCCTGCGGCGCCTTGCGGGCAATCAGCGCCAGCGCCAGCCCCTGCGAAGCGGCCGCCGAATCTTGCTTGGCGCGGGCGGCGCGGAACCACTTCTCGGCATCGGCATCGTTGTTGCGGCGAAGCTGATACCAGCCGAGCAGCAGCGCATCCGAGGCAAGCCCCTGGGTCGCGGCGAGCTTTTCGAGACGGGCGACATAATCGGGCGCGATGGCGAGATTCGGATCGTCATTGCCTTCGGCCATGAAGCGCCGGGCGAGGTTGTCGCGGATCGCATCGAATTCGCTGCTGCCCTCACTGGCAGGCCTCTCCAGCGCGAGCAGCGCCTGCATCGGCTGGTAGGCAAGCAGCGTCGAGGCTTTTTCGACCGTCGCCTGCCGCTCGGCCGGATTGGGGCAGTTCTTCAGGATATAGGTGTAGGCGTCCTGGCCGCGCTGCGTCCTCTCGGTCCGGATGAAGGCTTCGGCCACGCGCCAGAGAATATCGATCTCGCTGCAGGTGAGCAGGCTCGGCGTTGCGGCAGCGGTATCGACCACCGTCGCAAATTGCTTGAGGTCGGACGCATTGATGAGGCGGGCGCGGGCCTCGGCGACATCAAGCCGGTCGAGCAGATCGGCCGGCGGCTGCCATCCGGCATCGGCTGCCTGGCGGTCGGCGATCGCCTTGCGCAGCTCCGCATAGCGGCCATCGGAATAGAGTTGCCACATGGCCTCGAGCTGTTTGTCGCCATTCTGCGGCACGGCGAGCGGATCGGCCGGCGGAACCCAGTTGGGGTAGAGCGCCTGAAGGCGGGAGATTTCGGCCTGCAGGCGCAGCTTGTCGCCGCGGCTGGCGAAATAACGAAGCGCACTTTCATCGACGGCGGGCGGCGGCGGCGCCGCAGCCTGTTGCGGCGTGGGCGGCTCGGAAACGATGGGGGGCGTGACCGGCGCCGGCGGGGCGGCCGTCTGCGGTGCCGCAGGTTGTGATGCCACAGGTGGAGGGACTTCGGGCTGCTGTGCTGCGGCATCCGGCGCGGATGTATCCGGTGCCGGCGGCGGCGAGGAAGTGATTGCCTCGATCTTGTCGGCGACGAGCTGCGCGTTGAATTCGGAATTGCCGCCGGGAGCATCGGCCGGCTTGATGCGGCCCATCATCATCAGCTCCGGCACCGGCTTGCCGGCAGGCCCAAGGCCGAACCGTTCCTGCAGAGCGGCACGATCCTTCAACCCGGTGACGAGGGTCGCCACCACGACTGCCGCTGAAACCGCCACGAGGGAAGACTTCACAGACACTCCGGATGCTTCTCCCCGATATAGGCCAGCCCCAGCAACTGGAGCGTAGACGGATAATAGAGTGCGGGCGCAAATTGCAGGGCCGAGCCCGGCAGCTTGGTCCCATCGATTACACAGGCCACAACATCGTTAACAATTCTATAACCCGGATCCGGCAACACGGCCTTCGGCCGGCCGGTGGTCAGATCGAAGGTGGCGGGAACACCGTCTTTCGACATCCCTTCGCGCAGGTGGGTCAGCAGCGCCTTGTCGGTGACGCCGCCGCGAACGAGATAAAGCGGAATGCGAATGGCGTTATAGGCAAATTCCGCATCGAAACCCTGGGCCGGCTGCGGCTGACCGCGCAGGCTCACCCATTCGGCGGGAAGCTTGCGCGGGCCGAACTGCATCGTCTTCAGCAGCGCCACGCCATCTTCCGACAGTTGTTTCCAGGCATCCGACGGAGCGAGCGCCGCCATCACCGGAATAGCCTCGTAAATCCAGTAGGACGGGTTGACGACGGGACCGTCGTCACGGTCGCTGCCGGTAAAACCCTCGCTTCCCGGCAACAGGAGCGTCCGGCCAGCCGAGCGCACGACGGTTTCGGCAAGCAGCGCCTGCGCCATGCGGGAGGCGGCAAGGATATAGTCCTCGCGTTTCCACGCCGTGCCGGCCAGCGCCAGCGCATAGGCGATCAGCATGTCGCCATCCGAGGCGTTGTTGGTGTCGGTGACGTGCGGCTTGACGTTCGGATCCCATTTCCAGACGGCCAGGCCATCGTCGCGCAGCAGCAGTTCGGTGCGGGTAAAATACCAGATCTGCTCGAAATCGGCGGGGCTAGCGGCGAGATAGGCGAGCAGCATGCCATAGCCCTGCCCTTCGCTGTGGCTGATATTGCCGTTGCCGTTGTCTACGATACGGCCGCTCGCATCGAGAAACTTCGCCTTGTATGCCGACCATGCGCCGGCATTGATCATCGCCTGCTGCGCAACGGCGGGCGCTCCAGCCGGAGCGAGCGCGACCGATGCCGCAAGCAGGAGCGCGCGTAACCGTCTCATTTCGACCGACCCAGCCTTCCGAGCATGCTTGAGGTGGTGACCCCGATCAGCAGCACGAAGACGACCAGCAGGAAGGCATAGGAGAGGATATTCGTCGACAGCCAGTTGGCGGCGATCAAGCGGTAATTGGAGATCGACCAGGGGGTGGACGGCACGAAATCGAAACGGGTGACGGGCACGGTCTCGATCTTGCCTGTCTTGCTCGAGTAGGTGGTGATGTGGCCTGATATCTGCGGCCAGTTCAGCTGCGCGGTCAGAACCTCCAGCCCTTCGCGCAAATCCTTCGCCGACGGCGCCGTCACCACGGTCCACGCGCCCGCCCCCGCGGGACTGGAGCCCTGGGCCACCAGGAGCGTGTCGACGTTGGACGGCGTGAAAATCTCCTCGGCGCCGGGCACGAATTGCAGCGAACTGCGGGAGATATCGAAATTGCGCGACACCCATTCGCGGAAAGCCGTGATCCGGTTGTGCAAGACACCGCCGCTGACCTTGGAATTCCATTCCTCAAAGGCCGTACCGGTATCGACGACGCTCGCCTGCGTATCGGCCACCGGACGCCACGAGGCCTGGCTCTCCGTCGAAATATTGGCCTGCGACAACGCGGTGGCCGGCATCTGCGAGACGGAGCCGATGAAGATGGCGTCGCGATCGCCGATCATATTCGGCGAGGCGACGGTGTCGACGTCAATCGGATGGCCGGCCGTGATCGCCATCTGGCCGAGCAGCGTGGCGGCGGCCGAAAGCGTATCGGCATCGACGCGGTCGATAAAGAGCGGCGTCGGCTCGGTGGCCCGACCATAGGGATAGGCGGTGCCGGACATTGCCGCCAGATTCGGACGCTGACCGACGCGGGCAAAATCCGGAATCTGCAGCTCGGATGTGTCGAACAGGGCAAAGCGCGGCGTCGCACCGGCCGTGGCGCCCGGCGCGCAAGCCGCATCGTCCTTGGTCATCAGGATCGCCTCGATCGCCACCGAATTGAGACCGGGCTTGAAGTGCCGCATCGTCACGCGGATCGGCAGATGACGGAGAATGCCGCCGGTGGTGGTGGTAATCGGCACGGTGGAGGCGATGTTGTCGTTGACGTAGATATCGATGTGGCTGCCGGGCAGCACGTTATCGGTATAGGCGGCGTCGAGCAGCACCTTCGCCTCGCCGTAGGCATTGGCATAAAAATCGGCCGGCACGGCAACATTGAAACTGGTCCGCAGCCGCCGGCCGGAGAATTCGGTGGTCTTCACGCCGAGTTGGGACAAGGCGATGTTCGTATCGGAAAAGACCAGCGGCGCGTTCGGCGCGCTCCAGCGCTCGGTCGTCAGCACGTCGCGGCGGACATCCGAGGACCTGTCCGTCGGCGAGACGATGGTATCGATCGCCGAGGAGACCGCCTGCCAGGAGGGGCCGCTGATCAGAAGCACCGGCGAACCGCTGCGCGGATCGGTGGCGAAAGCGGCGAATGCCGCACTTTCGGCGCCGGGCGGCAGGCTGGGAAAGAGCGGCCGCAGCTCCGCCGCGGTACCGACGAGCACGCTGAGTTTACCTGGCCCGGCGGCCGGAAGCGAAGCGGTGCTGAAGGCAAAGATCTGGTTCGGCATGCTGCTCAGCACCGACAGGCCCTGCGCCAGTCGCAGCAGCGGCTTGGTGGTTCCCGGCTGCTCCAGTGCCGGGACGACGATGTCGAACTCGGTCTTGCCGGCGCCGTTGACGCCGATGGCGCGGATCGCGTCGGCGCTCGACAGCTGGGCGGCATCCCTGCCGGCAAAGCTCAGATAGGTTCCGGCCGGATCGATGTTCGACCACAGCTCATAAGTGGACTGGATGCTGCAATCGGTGCGGTGGCGCTGGGCGGCCTCGAAGGTGACGAGATTGGCGCCGGGCTGCAGCAAACCGGGCGGAACCTGGAAGGTGACGGCCGACGGTCCATCCGGCGAGCCGACGCGCTGTTGGCCGATCGGGCGGTTGTTGAGATAGACGGTCACCGCCGATGCCTCAGGCGCGACGACGATCGCATTCTGGTAGGCGAAGGTAAAGCTTGCCTTGGCCGCCGCCTGTTCCGGCGTCAGATAGACCGACCATGACCGGCGATCGTATTCGCCACTGAGATCCAGTTTCGAAAAGGGCACGACATAGCGACGGACATCGCCGGAGCGCGGCGGCGCTGCGGTATTTGCCGCCGCGGCTGGCTGGAGCGCGGGTGCTGCCAGTTGCGGCTGGACGACAATCGTCAGAGGAACGGCTGCGGGAGCAGGAGCGGCCGGCGTTGCAGGTGCGGGTGTTACGGAAACCGGAGGCGTGCCGGGAGCGGGTGCAGGGGCTGTCGGCGGCGTGGGTGGCGTCAATCTCGGGGTAACGGATGCCCCGGGTGGCCGCTCGCCGGACATGTCGAAGGGCGCCGTCTGCGCCTGGGCAAAGGCGGAGGCATTCAGCAGGAGAAGCGAGGCGGCGACGATCCTTCTCATCCGGCATTGACCTTTGCCGCCCGCTGCTGGGCTTCCCGCTCCGGCCGCATGCTGCGGAAGAAGTAAATGAGGCCCCGGCTCGTCTGGTAGAACGACAGGCCGAGGAACCAGATGGTGCCGCGGATCAGGCCGGGATTGCGGCGGCGCGAGGCCTGAAACTCGGTCCACTGACCGGAATTGGCAAACATCAGGTCGGCGATCAGGCGATGGTCGAGCGCGCTTTTCGGCACGTACTGGCAGCCGACATTGCTGATGTCGCCCGACGGCTCGATGTTGCGGACGATGAGCGGCAGGGTTTCCAGATCGGCGCCGCTATAGGGCCGGAAGCGGATTTCGCCGAGTGCGCCGACCAGCATCTCGTCGAGTTGCTTGTTGAAGATGTGAAGCCTCGCACCGTGGACGGAAACGTCCTCGATCGAAGCCGCGTACCACTTGCCGTTGGCGCCGAATTCGCAGCGCCGGTTAACTCGGACGCGGCGGGACAAGGCGCGCTCGCCGCGTTCCGACACGACACCCAGCGCGCAACCGGCCATGATCAGGTTGATGAGGTTCCAGCCGCCGACGACGAGCGTGACGTCGGCCTTATAAGGCTCGGCATAGATCCTGTAGATGGTGATGATGAGCGCGACGATCTGTACCGCAAAGATGACGAAGAACGGACGGCTGATCTCCGACAGACGGCTGACGGCGATCGATTCATCCTTGGCGGTGACCTTGAAGGTCGGCTTCCTCGGATTGAGCATGACGGAGACCACGGCCGGCAGCAGATGTACGGTCTGGACATATTCGTACAGCTCGGAAATCCAGGGCCAGCGGAACGACCCGTAGAGGTAGTTCTGCATCATCAGGTTCACGAGCATGTAGGCCAGCGTATAGGCAAGGAACTCGCCGCCGGAGGCGGTGAAGATCTCCAGATCGAAGAACAGGTAGAAGAGCGGCGCAAACAGGAAGATCGTCCGCGGGAACGGGAAGAGCCAGAAAAGCGTAGACGACATGTAGCAGAAGCGCTGCGGGATCGTCAGGCCGCGCTTCAGAAGCGGGAAGCGAAAGCGCAGGATCTGCATCATGCCCTGCGCCCAGCGGCTGCGCTGACCGATGAAGCTTGCGAAGGTGGCCGGCTGCAGGCCGGCGATCAGCGGCTTGTCGACATAGATGCTGTTCCAGCCGCTGCCATGAAGCGCTAGCGCCGTCTCGCAATCCTCGGTGATGCTGATGCCGGAAAAGCCGTTCTGGGATTCGAGCGCCTTGCGGCTCAGAACCGCCGCCGAGCCGCAGAAGAAGGCGGCGTTCCATTTATCGAGGCCGCGCTGGATGATGCCGTAGAACATCTCGTTCTCGCTCGGCATCTTGTCGAAGGTGCGCAGATTGCGCTCCAGCGGATCGGGATTGATGAAGAAGTGCGGGGTCTGGACGAGGAAGAGCTTCGGATCGTCTTCGAAATAACCGACGGTCTCGAGCAGGAAATCGCGAGCCGGCGCGTGGTCGGCATCGAAGACGGCGATGAGTTCGCCGGTCGAATGTTTCATGCCGTTGTTGAGATTGCCGGCCTTGGCGTGCTCGTTGCGGTCGCGCGTGAGGTAGCTGACGTCGAGATCCTGACAGAGTTGCTTCAGCTCGATATGGCGGGCGGCAGCCGCCTGGGCTTCGAGCAGCTTGCCGGAATTGCGCTTCTGCAAGCTGCCGCCGTCGTCGAGCAGCCAGACATGCAGCTTCTCGGCCGGATAATCCATGGCCTTGGCGGCGGCGAGCGTGTTTCCGAGAAGCCCGGCATCCTCGTTATAGGACGGTACGAAGACATCGACATGCGGCAGACGCCCGGGATTGGCGGCACGCGAGGGGCGCGGCGGCAGCGGTGTGGCGACGATGAAAAGGCTGAGCGCCAGCATCGCGACGCTATACATTTCGGCGAGATAGAGCAGCAGGCCGGGAATGAAATTCTCAGGCTGGTTCATAGGCGGCAGCGTATTGGTGGTGCGCCAATAGACATAACGCAGCACGATCGAAGTGCCGAAGGCAAGCGCCACGAGGCGCCACGTCCCCTCGCCCTTCAAGACCTTGATCACCGCCATGACGGTTACCACGGTGATGCTGGTGATGAGCTGGGTCTGCAGGTTGACCGGCAGCGTGATCAGCACGATCAGGCAGAGCGAAACCACGGCCCATATGATGACACTGCGGGCTTTGCGCATCGTCGTTCCTTCGAAGTTGCTCAACCAGGGCGCCTTCCGGCGCCCCTGGCATGCTCACTATTTCCGGCAGGCGGCCGTCATGGCCGCGTCGCCTATACAGTCCGGCGAAGGCACGGTGACGCCGATCGCCCTTGCCGATTGTTGGTTCGGCGCAGGCGCGGCATCCGGCTTTGCGCTCGTCTGTGGCGCCTCGCCCGGCAGCGGCACGCGCGGGCCAATGGGCGCGGGCATAGGTGCTGCGCCTTGAGCCGGTTGCGAGGTCGGGGTCTTGCGAAGAGGCGTTGCCCGCGGCCGGCTGACAATCGCGGGCGCCGGCTCATAGCCGATCGGCATCGGACTGGCGCGATAACCGCCCTCGTCGGGATAGATCGGCGCGCCGCTGCGCCCGAGCGCACCATCGGCGGGCGGCGGATTGCCGTAAGGATTCCAGATCTCGCCGTCGAACGTGCCTGATACGGTGTAGCCGTAGACAATGCCGAGCAGCTGACGCTCGGTAGCACTCGCATCGCAGAGACGCAGACGCAGCTGGATCATGCCGAAATTGCGCGCCTGGGTATTGGCGGCGGCACTCGACCGGATCTGTTGCCAGGCATAGATGCAGGTGTCGCCTGCGCGGCTGCGGCCGGCGGCATAGCCGAAGGGCCCATAAGCGTTTTGCAGGAAGGTCGCCGAGGTCGCCATCGGCACACCGGGGGCCGAGCGGGCCACCTCGCGGGTAATGCCGCTCTCGTTGATCATGCTGAAGCCGGCATTGCCGGTGCCGGGATTGGCGCCGGAAGCGCCGAGGAACTGGACCTTGAGGAAATTCTGACCGGGCACGGCGGATGAGGTAAACAGCGAGATCGTCTGCTCGACGCCGTTGCCGCGCTTGCGCTCGACGACGCTGACGATCGACGGGCCGCCCGGCGGCGGCAGGACCAGCGCCTTTTCAGGCGCCACGGTTTCCGGCCCGGAAGGCTGATGCACACCGCCGGTCGACGTGCAGCCGGCCATCACGCCTGCCACGGCCATCAGCGATATCGTCTTCCGCAAACGCATGTTTCGAGCCGCCGCAATCGTCTTTTCAGATATCCATTCGCGAACCGAAACGCGACGGACCTTCGAATCAACGACCACCCGGCCGTTCATCCGACATAAACCGCCAGCATGGTTAATGAAGAGTAAAAAAGAACGAGCCGCTGATATCACCGGAGGGAATCACACTGGACGTTATTCGGACAGCTCAACCGTATGATGCACAAACCAGTTTCGCAACACCTCAACCGCTCTCATTGCGCGTGTCTCCGTCCGGCAAAAGTCAGTGGGGAACTATGCCGCATGGCCGGCGTTGCGTTGATGTCTGGGTAGGAAAAGGAGAATATCCCATGCGCAAGATCATGCTGGCTGCGGCCGCCATGCTGACCATCAGCTCCGCCGCCTTCGCGCAGAGCACCGTCATCGTCACCGATCCCGCACCGACCGGCTCCGTGGTATTGCCCGGCGAAGTGCGCACCTATGTGATGGAGCAAACCGCGCCGTCCGTCGTCTATGAAGGCGATATCGCAGTCGGCGCGACACTGCCCGATACCGTCGAAGTGCATACCGTGCCCAACGTCGACGGCTACGGCTACACCGTCGTCAACGAGCGGCGCGTGATCGTCGAGCCGAAGACGCACCGCATAATCCAGGTCCTGGAATAATCTGATCTAACTGTGGACGTGCGGCCGTCTAGAACAGGATGTTTTTTGGGCCCGGCCAGCCTAAAATCTAAATCCTGTTCTAAATTAAGGAGTAGAACATGATGTCGTGCGAAAACCGCACACACTTTTCGGCATTATGATCTAGCGGCTTCACGTCCGCTCATCTTCCATCCTCACCGGCACATTCAGAAGTTCACGAATCTTGTGGGCGAGCTGCTCCAGGCTGAAGGGCTTGGCGAGCAGGGAAACGCCGTGATCGAGCACACCATTGTGGACGATGGCATTGCGGGTGTAGCCCGTCGTGTAGAGGATCCGGATCGCCGGCCATTTTTCCTGGACGACATCGGCAAGCTGGCGTCCGCTCATCTGCGGCATGACGATATCGGTGAAGATCAGGTCGACTGCCGCATTCTCCTCCAGAAGCAAAAGCGCCTCCATACCGCTTGCCGCCTGCAATACGGTGTAACCGAGTTCATGCAGGCTTTCTGCGGTCATGGTGCGGACGTTCTCATCATCCTCCACCACCAGGATCGTATCGTTGACGCTGCCCTGAGGAAGCGGCTGAGCGCCGGCGGCGCTCAAGCGGGCGTCCGTCGCGCCGACATGACGGGGAAGATAGATCTTCACCGTCGTGCCCCTGTCGATTTCCGAATAGATCTTGATGTGGCCGCCGCTCTGCTTGATGTAGCCGTAAACCTGGCTAAGGCCGAGACCGGTGCCCTTGCCGGGTCCCTTGGTCGTGTAGAACGGGTCGAAGGCGCGCTCGATCACCTCCGGCGACATGCCGGTGCCGGTATCGGTGATGCTGATCATCACATACTGGCCGGCCTCCACCTCCGAATGCATGCGCGAATAGCGCTCGTCGAGTTCGGTATTGGCGGTCTCGATCGTCAGATTTCCGCCGCCCGGCATGGCATCACGGGCGTTGACGGCCAGGTTCAGAATAGCGTTCTCGAGCTGGCTCAGATCGGCAAAGCTTGGCCAGAGGCCACCGGCGAGCACGGTCTCGATCCGGATCTGCTCGCCGAGCGTGCGCCGTAGCAGCTCGGACATGCCGCCGACCAGCTTGTTGAGGTCGATCACTTCAGGCGCGAGCGGCTGCTGGCGCGAGAAGGCGAGAAGGCGCGCGGTCAGAACGGCCGCCCTCTGCGCGCCGTCTTTGGCGTTCTGGATGGAATTCAGCAGCCGGGGATCCTCGTTGCCGGTCAGGCGCCGCTGGGCGAGATCGAGGTTACCGATGATGATCGCCAGCATGTTGTTGAAATCGTGAGCGACGCCGCCGGTCAGCTGTCCGATCGTCTCCATCTTCTGCAACTGGCGGACCTGCGCCTGAGCGGCAGCATTCTCTTCCATCTCGTGCCGGAGCTCGGCCGTGCGCTGGACCACCGTCTCTTCGAGGCGCGTGTTGAAGCTGTTGAGCTCGTTGCGAAGGCGGCTCTGCCGCTCATGGGCGATAATGATCATCTCCATCAGGCCGACGATGATCGCGGCATTGATGAGATAAGTGGAAAGACCGACCCATTGGCCGGCGCTGACCGGCCAGAAAATATTGTGCGGCTCGACGAAAAATTGCTGGACGATGAAAGCGGCAAGCATGGCCGCGACAAGGCCCGGCCCGGCGCCGCCGATGAAACTTGCGAGCAATATCGCCGGAAGGAAGCTCAGAAAGGGAAAGCCGGAGAGATAGTCGCTGGCGGCAAGCCTCAAAAGAAACGTCAGACCAACGAAGGCAACGGCAAGCGGGTAGGTAAAACCCGGCCTGTGACGCAGCCAATCCGTGGCACTCAGCAAATCCATCCGACACCCCTTCTTACAGCACCGCCATGTCTTTTCAGACGCGCAAAAGACGCTGTAACACTTTGGATTTCTGCATAATTTTATCCCGAAATCGATTCGGATTTCAGGAATTATGCAGCAAGTGGCCGTTGCGCGGCCGGCATCCCAGCTTTTGCACATCGAATTTCAACCGGCAATATGCTGTTTCTCACACTGCCGGGCACGACGTCTTGACGAGCCGTGCAAGCGGTCCACATAAACCATCATGCCTACGCATCGTGCTTTCCGAAAATCAGAATCGATTTTTGGAAAGCACGATGCGTAGGTTTAAAGTGTCGGAGCGTCCTTTGTGCATCCGAAAGGACGCACGGCGCTCTAGCAAGGGGGCAATGGGTGGACCGGATCATGAAAGACATATTCATCGTCGAAGACGACGCGCTGATTGCCATGCTGCTCGAGGACATGCTCGCCGATCTGGGTTACCGGGTCTGCGCCAGCGCGCCCGATCTGGAGCGAGCGCTGGCAACCGCCAGGGATACGGAGTTCGACGCTGCCATACTCGACGTCTCGCTGGCCGGGCAGAGTTCACTACCGGTCGCAAAGCTGCTCGACGAACGCGGCAAACCCTATCTCTACGCGACGGGATACGGCACCGCGCCTGATGGCAGCAGCCCCAGCACATTGCCCGTGCTGCAAAAACCCTTCCAGCTTAGCGAACTCGAACAGGCGATGAAGCGACTGACCGAAGCCTGAAGCGGTTCAGCGCACCTGGTCGAGCAGGCGCTTGCATTCCAGGAGATCGTAGAGCGCCTCCTGCAGTAGCGCCCTGTCTTCCTTGCCGACGCTCGACTTGCCGATCGAAACTTCCTGCTCGTCGTCTCCAGCGACGAAATTGAAGAATCGGCGGGTGATCGGCGGCTTGGCGCGGCCGACGATCTGATCTTCGTCGGCCATGCCGACGCGCGGTTCGCCGGCACCGGCATCCTGCACGCCCGAGGCAAGCGCCTCGACGCTGGCGAGATCGCCGTGGCCGACCGATATGACGAACTTGTTGCCGTTGGTCTTCAGAAGCTTCTGCACACCCTTGATCGTATAGCCGTGATCATAGAGCAGATGCCGGATGCCCTTGAGGAGATCCACGTCCTCCGGCCGGTAATAACGACGGCCGCCGCCGCGCTTCATCGGCTTTATCTGGGGAAAACGCGTTTCCCAGAAGCGCAGCACATGCTGCGGCAGATCAAGATCGTCTGCGACTTCGCTGATGGTGCGAAAGGCATCGGGGCTCTTGTCCAACGTCATACTGCTACGCGACCTCGCGGCTCGATCCAACGGCGACTCATCATATTTCAACGGTTTGGCGTCGACAATTCAAGTCATGTCTCGACGTTGCGCACAACGTTGGACAGTGCGAAAGCAAAAAACGCTGCTTAGAAACGGGAAGCCGATGATCAGGGAGCCGGATTCTGCGGCTTCAGCTTGATCTTGCGAGCGACATGCGCCTTGAGGATGCGCGTCTTCAACACGTTCGACGCCTTGAAGGTCATGACACGGCGCGGGGAAATCGGAACCTCCTCGCCGGTCTTCGGGTTGCGGCCGATCCGCTCGTTCTTGTCGCGCACCTGGAAAGTGGCAAAGGAGGAAAGCTTGACGGTTTCACCGCGCACGATCGCATTGCAGATCTCGTCGATGACGGTTTCGACGAGTTCGGCAGATTCGGTCCGGGAAAGCCCGACCTTTCGGAAAACGGATTCCGCCAGGTCTGCTCGCGTCACTGTTTTTCCGGTCATGGTTTCCCCGCCCACTACAAACTATTTTGTGAAATCGCACGAAGAGTATTTGTCTTGCGCCTTACGGTCAAGCTCTTGTTCGCCGCCAGTTTTTTAGGATTCCTGCCTACCAGCGCAGCAGAACGGCGCCCCAGGTAAAGCCGCCGCCCATCGCTTCGAGCATCACCAGGTCGCCCTTCTTGATGCGGCCGTCGCCGGCAGCGGTCGCCAGTGCGAGCGGGATCGAGGCGGCCGACGTGTTGCCGTGCAGGTCGACGGTTACGACGACTTTCGCCGCGTCGATGTTCAGCTTCTTCGCCGAACCATCGATGATGCGTCGATTGGCCTGGTGCGGCACCAGCCAGTCGAGATCATCGGCAGTGGTGCCGGTCGAATCGAAAGCCGCCTGAATGACATCGGTGATCATGCCGACGGCATATTTGAAGACCTCACGGCCTTCCATGCGCAGCTTGCCGACAGTGCCGGTCGTCGACGGTCCGCCATCGACATACAGCTTTTCCTTATGCGAGCCGTCGGAACGCAGATGCGCGGTCAGCACGCCGCGGTCGGCAACGGTGCCCTCGCCTTCGGTCGCTTCGAGTATGATCGCGCCGGCGCCATCGCCGAAAAGCACGCAGGTGGTGCGGTCGTTCCAGTCGAGAATGCGCGAAAAAGTTTCGGCGCCGATGACGAGAACACGCTTGGCAAGCCCGCCGCGGATATAGGCATCTGCTGTGGTGACCGCATAGACGAAACCGGTGCAGACGGCCTGGACGTCGAAGGCGAAGCCGTGGCTCATGCCGAGACGGTTCTGGATGTTGACCGACGTTGCCGGAAAGGTGTTGTCCGGCGTCGAGGTGGCGCAGATGATGAGATCGATGTCGGCGGGCGTCAGACCGCCATTGGCAAGGGCTGCACGCGCGGCGGCCTCGCCGAGCGACGCCGTCGTTTCGTCATCACCGGCGATATAACGCTGGCGGATGCCGGTGCGCTGGACGATCCATTCGTCGGATGTGTCGACGATCGCCTCCATGTCACCATTGGTCATCACGCGCTTCGGAAGTGCGGCTCCGAACCCGCGAACCACTGAACGGATCATATTTGACTGAACCCTATCGCTCATGCCGCTTCCGGGCCCATTGGGGGCAGCCGTTTGGCATGATATTTCTTAAGATCGTTTTCTATTTTCTGATTGAGGCCGTTCTTGGCCATGTCGTAGCCGACTTCGATGGCGGCTGCGATGCCTTCGGCATTCGCTCCGCCATGGCTCTTGATGACGATACCGTTCAGGCCGAGAAACACGCCGCCATTGACCTTGCTCGGATCGAGCTTCTCACGAAGCATGTCGAAGGCGCTTTTGGCAAAGAGGTAGCCGATGCGGGCGAGCAGCGTGCGCGACATGGCGGCACGCAGATATTCGCCGATCTGCTTGGCGGTGCCCTCGGCGGTCTTGAGTGCGATGTTGCCGGAGAATCCTTCGGTGACGACCACGTCGACCGTGCCCTTGCCAAGGTCGTTGCCCTCGACAAAGCCGGAATATTCGAGCGAATCGATATTGGCCTCGCGCAACAGCCGGCCGGCTTCCTTGACCTCCTCCTGGCCCTTCATCTCCTCGACACCGACGTTCAGAAGGCCGATCGTCGGGCGTTCGACTTCGAACAGCGCGCGCGCCATGGCGCCACCCATCAGGGCGAAATCCATCAGCTGCTGCGCATCGGCGCCGATCGTCGCACCGACGTCCAGGACGATGCTCTCACCCTTCAGCGTCGGCCAGATCGCAGCGATCGCCGGGCGCTCGATATTGGCCATGGTGCGCAGACAGAACTTCGCCATCGCCATCAGCGCCCCGGTATTGCCGGCTGAGACCGCGACATCGGCCTCCCCCGTCTTCACCGCCTCGATCGAACGCCACATGGTGGAGATATAGCGGCCGCGGCGCAGCGCCTGGCTCGGCTTCTCATCCATAGCAACGGCAAGTTCGCAATCGTGAAAGAGCGATTTTTCTTTGAGTTTCGGAAACTTGGCGAGAACCGGATCGCACTGTTCCTTGAGACCGTAGAAAACGAAGGAAATATCCGGATGCCGATCCAGCGCCTTGGCGGCGCCGGGGATGACAACCTGGGGACCAAAGTCGCCACCCATGAGGTCGAGAGATATTCTGATCACGCGTCCCTGATCCTTCTTTTCGCCGAGGGGCGAAATTTCGGCCAAAATACCGGTTTTGGCGTCGCTTACAACTGAATTGTGTCAAATGCCCGAGACGCTTCAGTCCTTTTTCCAGTCCTTGAGGACCGCGAAAGCGGAGGGTTTTTTATCGTCCTCGCCGCTATCCTCGATATGACCTGAGAATTCGATACCCTCCTTGCGCGGATAGGGATCAATCGCCAAAGCGGCGAATTCTGCAACCACCTCGCCGGCATCGATCGTATCGCCGACAAAGGTTTCGGGCAGATCGGGACCGTCGGGATCGAGCAGCATCTCGCCGGCGTCGCTGCCGGGCTGGCGCGCAAGCTTGGAGCCCTCCGGCACGAAGATCTGCTCGAAGCTCTCATCGATGGCGGATTCGACCGGTTCCAGCGTCACGACGCAGGACTGGACGATCTTCGCCTGCACGCGGCCCTTGATGCGCACGCCGTCGCGCTTCCAGCGGGCAATCTGCAGATCGGCGCTGAGATCGTCGACGGAAACGACGTTCCAGGTCTTGGCAAGCGCCGTGAGTTCGCTGGCGTCGGCCTCGACATGGACCTCGACGGGGTTGGCCGAAATATGGCCGACCTTGACATGATAGGAGAAGGGAACATCGTCCCGATCATTCTTCATCGTTTCCTCCTTCAGGCAACCGGTGGGCTGGCGACCGGCGGAAGCGTTGCCGAGCCGGTGGCGATCACCTCTTCGGCTAGAGCGGACAGATGCGCTTCCGCGGTGATCATCCATCCGGCGAGGCCGGACATATCGGCCGGCGCTTCGGTTTCGGGGTAGATATTGCGTTGAAGAGCAAGAGCCAGGGCTTCGGCATCGCCGGTGTCCATCGCCTTCGAATAGGCTTCGAGCCGGCCGTAAAACATGCCGGCAAGCTTCTTCATGCGCTTCGGCACGCTGTTGTCGCCGATGCCGAGCTCGCGGATCGAATAGTCGATATCCTGGAAGAAGGCGTCGACGATCTCCTGGGCGATCTCCTGACCGCTGGTGGCGGAAGCGCGCGTGCGGCGAAAAAACAGAATCATGGTGATCGACAGCATCTCGAAACGGCCCATGACCGTATCGGGCACATTGAGCTGCTCGTAGAGTTCCGGCATGCGCGCGGCCGCCGCCAAGGCCGCATATTGCCTGTCGACGATCGCCTGATTGTTGTTTTTCTTACGGAAGAGCCCGAAGATCATTGTTTTTTCCGGAAATGCCTCATTCTTCATGCCGGCTGGCGTCTGGCCTTGTTGCATGATTTCGAAAGCTGGTTTACCGAAGCAGGCGCGAATTGCAATGCTGATCGTGGCCAGTTTCGGGACAATGCCTTCAATGCGTCTACGAAGCGAATTCGGGACATTCGACTCGGAATGGCCACAATGGTTTTGCAGGAGGAAAGCGTGCAAGGCCCAAAATGGCTGCTATCGACACTCAAGGGAGTAGATGTCGTTGAAGAAACGGTATTTCAAGTCTGACATGAAATTCTTCAGCAGTGCGGCCATTGCCTTCATAATCGCCTCCACATCAGCTCTTTCCGGCTGCCAAACCAGCACCGTGCTCAACGGCGGTTATGTCGCCGACCAGCAGTCGCTGAACCTCGTTCCGGAGGGTTCAAGCCGCGAGCAGGTGCTGCTGTCGCTCGGCACCCCCTCGACGACGGCGACCTTCGACGGCGAAGTCTTCTATTATATCTCGCAGCGACGCACGCGTGCCGTCGCCTTCCAGAAGCTGAAGGTCGTCGACCAGAGCGTTCTGGCAATCTATTTCGACAAGGACAACGTCGTCAGCCGCCGTGCCAACTATACGCTGCAGGACGGCAAGGTGTTCGACACGATCGGACGCGTCACGCCGACCGGCGGCAAGGAACTCACCTTCCTGCAGCAGATGCTCTCCGGCGGCAGCGCCGCGAGTGCTGCCCGCAGCCTGTTCGGCGGCGGTGCGGGCGGTACGCCGCAGAACCCAAGCAGCCTGCGCTGATCGGACATACCTCATACGAAAAACCCGCCGGATCGCTCCGGCGGGTTTTTTAATGGTCTCTGATCTGTCTAGCCAGCAAGAACGGCGAGCAGCAGAAGTGCGACGATATTGGTGATCTTGATCGCCGGGTTGACGGCGGGGCCGGCGGTATCCTTGTAGGGATCGCCGACCGTATCGCCGGTGACGGAGGCCTTGTGCGCATCCGAACCCTTCATGTGACGCACGCCGTCCTTGTCGACGAAACCGTCCTCGAAGCTCTTCTTGGCATTGTCCCAGGCGCCACCGCCCGATGTCATCGAGATGGCGACGAAGAGGCCGTTGATGATGACGCCGAGCAGCGATGCGCCGAGCGCGGCAAAGGCGGAAGCCTTGGAGCCGGAGATGAGCAGCACGCCGAAATAGACGACGATCGGCGCCAGCACCGGCAGCAGCGACGGCACGATCATCTCGCGGATGGCGGCCTTGGTCAGAAGGTCGACGGCCCTGCCGTAATCCGGCTTTTCCGTGCCCTGCATGATGCCGGGCTTTTCCTTGAACTGACGGCGGACTTCCTCGACGATCGCGCCGGCCGCACGGCCGACGGCGGTCATGGCAATGCCGCCGAAGAGGTAGGGAACGAGACCTCCGAAGATCAATCCCGCCACGACGTAGGGGTTGGAAAGATCGAAGGAAATTTCGCCTATGCCCGCGAAATAAGGGAACTTGTCGCCATTCGCCGCAAAATATTTGAGGTCGTAGGAGTAGGCGGCGAAGAGAACCAGTGCGCCGAGACCGGCGGAACCGATGGCATAACCCTTGGTGACGGCTTTGGTCGTATTGCCGACAGCATCGAGCGCGTCGGTGGATTTGCGCACCTCCGGCGGCAGATGCGACATTTCGGCGATACCGCCGGCATTGTCCGTCACCGGTCCGAAGGCGTCGAGCGCGACGATCATCCCGGCAATGCCCAGCATCGCCGTGACCGCAATGCCGGTGCCGAACAGGCCGCCGAGCTGGTAGGTGGCGAGAATGCCGCCGACGATGACAATCGCCGGCAGTGCCGTCGATTCCAGCGAGACGGCCAGACCCTGGATGACGTTGGTGCCGTGACCGGTGACCGAGGCCTGGGCGATCGAAACGACCGGGCGCTTGCCGGTGCCTGTATAATATTCGGTGATCACCACGATCAGCGCGGTGACGACGAGGCCGATGACGCCGCAGAAGAAGAGGTGCGCGCCCGAGATATCGGCGCCGCCGACGGAGCCGATCGAGCCCCAGCCGATGGTCAGCGAGGTGGCAGCGCCGAGACCGACGATCGACAGCAGGCCGGTGACGATGAGGCCCTTGTAAAGAGCGCCCATGATCGAGCCGTTCGCACCGAGCTTGACGAAGAAGGTGCCGATGATCGAGGTGATGATGCAGGCACCGCAGATCGCCAGCGGATAGACCATCGCAGACTGGAGGATCGGCGCGCCGGCAAAGAAGATGGCGGCGAGAACCATGGTGGCGACGACCGAGACCGCATAGGTCTCGAAGAGGTCGGCGGCCATGCCGGCGCAGTCGCCGACATTGTCGCCGACATTATCGGCAATCGTTGCCGGGTTGCGCGGATCGTCTTCGGGAATGCCGGCTTCCACCTTGCCGACGAGGTCGCCGCCGACGTCGGCGCCCTTGGTGAAGATACCGCCACCGAGACGGGCGAAGATCGAGATCAGCGAAGCGCCGAAGCCGAGCGCCACCAGCGCATCGATGACTTCGCGCGAGCCGCTCTCATGGCCGAGCCCGATGGTCAAAATAGTGTAGTAGATGGAGACGCCGAGCAGCGCCAGACCGGCCACCAGCATGCCGGTGATCGCACCCGACTTGAAGGCGATGTCGAGGCCAGCGGAAAGGCTGATGGAGGCTGCCTGGGCGGTGCGCACATTGGCGCGGACGGAGACATGCATGCCGATGAAACCGGCAGCGCCTGATAGTACGGCGCCAATCAGGAAACCGATGGCGGCCGTGGCGGAAAGAAGCAGCCAGGCTGCGATGAAAACAACAACGCCGACAAGGGCAATGGTTCTGTACTGGCGCGTCAGATAGGCTTGAGCGCCTTCGCGGATGTAACCCGCGATCTCCTGCATGCGGCTATTGCCCTGATCGGCGGCAAGCACCGACCGGGTTGCCCAGGCGGCATAGACCACCGAGAGCAGACCGCATGCGATTACGCATAAAAGAATGGTCATTTCGCTCGTTCCTCCCATAGGCCGGAGATCACTCCTTCTCCGGCAGATACGCCGCCGAATCGCCTTCCTCTCCACAGAAATGCCACAGCTAAGCGGTGTGGAGATTGCGTGGTCGATCACGTTGCGTCAAGACCGCAACGGGCGAAAACCATTGCAGTGCGAAGAAAGACGCAGGGAGATTGTTTGGCGGCTAAGGAGTTATTTCTTCGCCTCGCCGCGGACCTGCTTGGCGATGCGGTCGAGCACGGCGTTGACAAGCTTCGGCTCGTCGTCGTCGAAGAAGGCCTGGGCGATCTCGACATATTCGGTGACGATGACCGCCACGGGAACGTCCTTGCGGTCGGTGATCTCGAAGACGCCGGCGCGCAGAATGGCGCGCACGGTGCTGTCGAGGCGCGACAAGGCCCAATCATCCTGCAGTGCCGCGGCAATCAGCGGATCGAGGCGGACCTGATCGCGCACGACGCCGGAGACGATGGAACGGAACCAGGCGGCATCGGCCTTCAGATAGGTCGCGCCGTCGAGTTCCTGGCCAAGACGGTGCGCCTCGTATTCGGCGACGATTTCCAGAACGCCGGTGCCGCCGACATCCATTTGATAAAGTGCCTGAACGGCAGCAAGACGGGCAGCGCCCCGCTGGTTTGCAGTCTTGACCGGCCGTTCCGTCTTGTCGTCGTTCATTCGTTATGCACCCAGTTTCTGCTTCAGCTCGATCATCGTCAGAGCTGCACGAGCGGCAAATCCGCCCTTATCCTTATCCGAGCGGCGCGCGCGCGCCCATGCCTGTTCATCGTTTTCGACGGTCAGGATGCCGTTGCCGATGGCAAGGGACTCGCTGACCGCAAGATCCATCAAGGCGCGCGAGGATTCGTTCGACACGATATCGAAGTGATAGGTCTCGCCGCGAATGACCATGCCGAGGGCGACATAGCCGTCATAATGCGTGCCGCCATTGTCGTCTCCATCGAGCGACATGGCAATCGCCGCCGGAATTTCCAGTGCGCCGGGAACGGTGACCACCTCGAAGGTGGCGCCGGCTTCTTGCAATGCGAAAGTCGCGCCTTCGAGCAGGGCGTCGGCCATGTCGTCGTAGAAGCGGGCCTCAACGATCAAAATATGGGGAGCGGTCTCTCTCGGCATGGTTCACCTTCGGTTGGCGGGACATTTCCCACTCGGCAGCCCGCGGTCAAAACATGCCTTCGTCCGAATGGCAAGCAATTTCGCCCGATGCCCCAATGCCAAAGAAGAAATATCTGCAAGGGGATAGCCGCGTCCTGCCTGCACTGCTGGGCAAGCCTTTCAAATCAGCTTTCCCGGATGCCTTGAAAACGGCAATTCGAAGGCGGTTTTCATGAACAATTCTTAATGGATTTTCAGTGGCTTAACCCATTGAATCGCGAAGAGGGCAACGCCAATTCCATGTCGTGACGCAGACGATCCCCTGCAACGACAGTCGACCGTCAAAGCAGATGAAAGGATACCATCATGAACCGCGTTGTCACCATCACCCTCGCCGCAGCCCTCTCCTCGCTCGCATTTGCCGGCGTCAGCCGGGCCGAAAGCCTTGGAATGAACACGGCCCAGGGCATCGAACAGACACTCCGGACCTTCCACGGCAATGATTTCAATGTCGAGCAGGTCCATAACTGGCGCAATCTCGACGACGAAACGACCGGTCCGCGCTCGGCGCCGGAACGCTCCGGTCAGGCCGTTCGCGGCATCCAGGCCTCGATCGACGCCAACAGATCGCTGGCCCACCGGCTCAACAATGAAGGCGTCGACGTCCGCAACATCGTCAACGCCGAGCAGGCAGCCGACGGAAGCTTGACCTTCTACGTCCGCTGACGCTCCAGCGCATACCCCCGAGATCGGAATCGATCTTCGGGGGTATGCGTGGGTTGAAGTGATCGAGCGTCCCTAGCGTGTTCCATTCCATGCGCGGCCGCTCACAGCATGGGCGGCGGTCTCCTCTCCGCCCATGCCGGGGATTTCCGAGATAGGCATTGAATTTTCCGGCGCGATGATAGTTTCTCTTCCTGGAACAGGAGAACATCATGGCGATGGAACCGAAGGCGGTGATCAATACCGCCGATCTCAAGCTCGACCATTGGAAACAGGGCGAGTTCTATGAAAGCGTCGACACCTCGTTCGGCACGCTTCTCGGCCTCGCCGGACTCGGCGTCAGCTACAACGAGGTACCGCCAGGCAAGTCGGGCTGTCCCTTCCACAATCATCATGTCGAAGACGAACTCTTCCATATAATCGCAGGCACCGGCGAATACCGCTTCGGCGACGCGCGCCATCCGATCAGGGCGGGCGACGTGCTCGGCGCGCCGGCTGGCGGGCCGGAAACGGCGCACCAAATCATCAACACCGGCACGACGACGCTTGTCTATCTCGGCATCTCGACGATGGCGAAGACCGAGATCGTCGAATATCCCGATTCCGGAAAGTTCCTTGCCAAGACCAACAGGGACGGCACAAAAGCCGGGCGCTTCCGCCACATCGGACGGCCGGAAGGTGATCTCGATTATTGGGACGGCGAGCCCGGCGCCTGAGGGCGCGATTTCCATAAGGACCTGATGTGACCGACATTCCGACCTTCGAAACGGCGCGGCTGACGCTGCGCCCCCACCGCCTCGACGATTTCGAGGCGCATGCGGCATTATGGGCAAACGAGGACGTCGTTCGCTTCATCACCGGCGTGCCATCGACGCGCGAGCAGAGCTGGAGCCGCATGCTGCGCCTCGCCGGCATGTGGCATCATATGGGCTTCGGCTTTCTGGCGATCATCGAAAAAGAGAGCGGCCGGTTCATCGGCGAAGCGGGCTTCCTCGAAGCCCGCCGCGAGATGGAACCGTCGATCGAAGGGACGATGGAAGTCGGCTGGGCGCTGATGCCCTTAGCACACGGCCGCGGTTATGCCACCGAGGCGCTGGCAATCCTGATCGGCTGGGCGGAGGCGCATTTCCCAGGAAAACCAATGAGCTGCATCATCAGCCCCGAGAATGAGGCTTCGTTGCGGGTGGCAGCCAAGCTCGGTTTTCGCGAGACGGCGCGGACGCAATACAATGGCGAGATTATTCAGTTTTCGCGGTAGCGGCCCCTCATCCGCCTGCCGGCACCTTCTCTCCGCTCGCAGGCGAAGGGAATATGCGGCGACCTCTCCGTCCTTCGCCGGCGTCTCGCATGGCACGTCCCCTCGCCCCGCTTTTACGGGGGTCCGAAGGACAGGGCGAGACGAGTGGCTCGACCCCGGCAGGTTAGGGTGAGGGGCACATTTCAGGCTGAGGCGCTGGGGAATTCGGCCAGCCGGGCGGCGTAACGCGCCATGGTATCGACCTCGAAATTGACGAAATCGCCGGCCTTGCGGTCGCCCCATGTGGTGACTTCGAGCGTATGGCGGATGAGCAGCACGTCGAAATCCGTGCCGTCGACCGCATTGACCGTCAGCGAGGTGCCGTCGAGTGCGATCGAACCCTTGGGGGCGACGAATTTTGCGAGGTGTTCGGGCGCACGCAGGCGGTAGCGCGTGGCGTCACCCTCCGATGTCACCGAGAGGATTTCCGCCTTGCCGTCGACATGGCCGGAAACGATATGGCCGCCGAGCTCGTCGCCGATCTTCAGCGACCGTTCGAGATTGATGCGGCTGCCTTCCCGCCAGGTGCTGATCGTCGTCAGCCGGAGCGCCTCCTCCCAGGCCTCGACCTCGTACCAGCGGCCGTTGCTGCCTTCGGCCGGCAGGGCGGTGACGGTCAGGCAGATGCCGGCATGCGAGATCGAGGCGCCCATGTCGATGGTCGCGGGATCATAGGCGGTCGCGACCCGCAAGCGGATGCCTTCCTTCAACGGGGAAACGGATTCGACCGTGCCGACATCGGTGACTATTCCGGTGAACATCAAAACCCTCTTTCATATTCGTCCAGGCGATCTTCGCCGAACATCCGCGTGCCCCTATGGGCAAAACCCGATGGTATGTCGGTTGCATCAAGCGGCGATTCAATACCGCGCTGGCCGATAACGACAGGCGCCTGATAAAGCTGGATACGGTCGACGAGGCCAGCCTCGAGGAAAAGCCGCGCCGTCTTTGCGCCGCCCTCGACCAGAAGCGAGGAAATACCGCGTGTTGCGAGTGCCGGCAGCAGGATTTCCGGATGGTAAGGATTGCAATAGACGATCTCGACGCCGGCGGCTTCGAGTGCGGCGCGGCGCGAGTCCATGTCGGTAGCGTCTGTGGATGGGGTACCCCCCTCTGCCCTGCCGGAGTACCGGGGCCGAGCCACAGGTCTCGACCCGTCCTTCGGACCCCCCACAGGTGGGGAGGTGTCCGGCAGGATAGAGGGGGGTAGCCCCTCCGCATCCGCCGACAAAGGCCACACTTCCTCACTCGCCACCACGATGACAGGCACGTCCCGCGCCGTCAGGGCGAGCTTGCTGGTCAGCGGCAATGCCAGGGTGGGATCGAGAACGATGCGGATCGGGGACTGGGCTTCGAGACCTGGTGTTCGCACCGTCAGCAGCGGATCGTCCGCAATCGCCGTGCCGATGCCGACGAGGATCGCATCGGT
The DNA here is from genome assembly GCF_024346605.1 of Rhizobium anhuiense bv. trifolii. Taxonomy (NCBI): domain Bacteria; kingdom Pseudomonadati; phylum Pseudomonadota; class Alphaproteobacteria; order Hyphomicrobiales; family Rhizobiaceae; genus Rhizobium; species Rhizobium anhuiense. The sequence goes on along the minus strand of NZ_CP098803.1, from coordinate 1,885,016 downwards.
TTCGGCGCGCAGCGCATGCACCTGCGCGCGGGCGAGCGGGCCGGTGATTGCCACCTGTCCCTCCCCCTGACGGCCGACCATGCCGTCGGCGGAAACGGCAAGCTTGAGAGTCACATAGGGCCGGTTCTTCGTCTGGCGGGTGAGATAGGCGGCAAGCGAACGCCGGCCCTCTTCCTCCAGAACACCGGCATCCACCTGTATGCCGGCTTCACGCAGCATGGCGATGCCGCGGCCCGAGACACGCGGATCTGGATCGGTGACGCTGATGACGACGCGGCCAACGCCAGAGGCGATCAGCGCCTCGGAACAGGGCGGCGTCTTGCCGTGATGCGAGCAAGGTTCGAGCGTCACATAGGCGGTGGCGCCGCGGGCGAGCGCGCCGGCTTCAGCCAGCGCCTGCGTCTCGGCATGCGGGCGGCCCCCGAGCGCCGTCACCGCCCGGCCGACGATGACGCCATCCCTGACGATCACGCATCCGACGGAGGGGTTGGTAGCGGTGCGGCCGAGATGCCAGCGCGACAGGCGGATCGCCGCCGCCATGAAACGTTCGTCATGCGGCGTGATGCTCATGGCTCACCTGTCCAGCGGGTCGCGGGCAATCTTGGCGTTGATTTCCGAAATGACCTTCTCGAAATCCTCGGCAAGCGAGAAATCCCGATAGACCGAGGCGTAGCGCACGAAGCCGACATCATCGAGGCTCTTCATCGCCTCCAGCACCTGCAGGCCGATCTGCTCGGAAGAGATCTCGGTTTCGCCGGAGCTTTCAAGCCGGCGGACGATGCCGGAGACGGCGCGCTCGATGCGATCCCGCTCGACCGGGCGCTTGCGTAGCGCCACCTCGAAAGAGCGCACCAGCTTGTCGCGGTCGAATGGCACCTTGCGGCCGGTCTTCTTGATGACCATCAGCTCGCGCAGCTGCACGCGCTCGAAGGTGGTGAAGCGACCGCCGCAATCCGGACAGATGCGCCGCCGGCGGATGGAGGTGCTGTCCTCCGCCGGGCGCGAATCCTTGACCTGAGTATCTTCCGAACCGCAATAGGGGCAGCGCATCCCTACTCCTTATCCCATGTAGCCATACATGGGGAAGCGGTCGGTGAGATTGACCACCTTGCCGCGCACGGCGGCTTCGACGGCGGCATTGCCTTCATCGGAATTGGCGACCTTCAGGCCGTCGAGAACCTCGACAATGAGATTGCCGATTTCGCGGAATTCCGCTTCCTTGAAGCCACGGGTGGTGCCGGCCGGTGCGCCCAGGCGCACACCCGAGGTGACGAAGGGCTTTTCCGGATCGAAGGGAATGCCATTCTTGTTGCAGGTGACGTAGGCACGGCCGAGCGCTGCCTCGGCGCGCTTGCCGGTGGCGTTCTTCTTGCGCAGGTCGACCAGCATCAGATGGTTGTCGGTGCCGCCGGAGACGACGTCGAGGCCGCCTGATATCAGCGTTTCAGCGAGCGCCTTGGCATTCTTGACGACCTGAGCGGCATAATCCTTGAATTCCGGCTGCAGTGCCTCGCCGAAGGCAACGGCCTTGGCGGCGATGATGTGCATCAGCGGACCACCCTGCAGGCCGGGGAAAACGGCCGAATTGAATTTCTTCGCCAGATCCTCGTCATTGGTGAGGATGACGCCGCCGCGCGGGCCGCGCAGCGACTTGTGGGTCGTCGTCGTCGCGACATGGCAATGCGGGAACGGCGACGGATGAACGCCACCGGCGACGAGGCCGGCAATATGGGCCATGTCGACCATCAGATAGGCGCCGACGCTGTCGGCGATCTCGCGGAAGCGCTTCCAGTCCCAGATGCGGGAATAGGCAGTGCCGCCGGCGATGATGAGCTTCGGCTTGGTTTCTTCGGCCTTGCGGGCGACCTCATCCATGTCGAGCAGGTTATCGCCTTCGCGCACGCCGTAGGAAACGACGTTGAACCACTTGCCGGACATGTTGACCGGCGAACCATGCGTGAGATGGCCGCCCGAATTCAGGTCGAGACCCATGAAAGTGTCGCCGGGCTGCAGGAGCGCCAGGAACACCGCCTGGTTCATCTGCGAACCGGAATTCGGCTGGACGTTGGCGAAATTGACGCCGAACAGCTTCTTGGCGCGCTCGATCGCCAGTTCCTCGGCGATATCGACGAACTGGCAGCCGCCGTAATAACGCTTGCCGGGATAACCCTCGGCATATTTGTTGGTCATGATGGAGCCCTGGGCTTCCAACACGGCGCGGGAGACGATGTTCTCAGAAGCGATCAGTTCGATCTCGTGCCGTTGGCGACCGAGCTCCTTTCCGATCGCGCTGAAAATGTCCGGATCGACGTCCGCAAGCGAGCGATTGAAGAAGGATTCGGTGGAAGCATTGGTCATGGGCGGGCTCCTCAACTGGAATGCGCTGAGGTATTAGCCTCCCGCTGTGGCAAGGGCAATACGAAGAACGACATTTGCTGAGCAAAGCGCGCGCTCACGCTCTTTTCCGGCCGCGCCGCGCCGATGCCTGGCGGCCATTTTATGGAGAGCCCCTCCCGGCATAAAAAAACCGCGCCCGAAAGCGCGGTTCTCAAATTGCGATGCAGAGCTTGCCGCTTACTGAACTGGCTGTTCCATGCCAGCCGTGGTGTCGAGCGCCAGCTCGGCATTGCCGTCCATCTGATAGATGTCGTCACGGAACTGGACGATGCCGTCGGGCATGCCCCAGGCAGAGATATAGACGAAGTAAACCGGAACTTCCGCCGCGAGTTTGATCGGCGTGTTGACGCCGGTGGCGATCACCTGCTCCATCTGCTGGCGGCTCCAGCCGGGGGTCTCGCGCAGCAGCCAGTTGGTCAGGTCGCGCACGTTCTGCACGCGGACGCAGCCCGAGGATTCGAAGCGCATCAGCTTGTTGAACAGGCCCTGCTGCGGCGTGTCGTGCATGTACTCGCCGTTCTTGTTGTAGAAGTTGATCTTCGTCGACGCCATGGCGTTGATCTTGCCGGGGTCCTGTCGGAACATCAGGTTCGGCGCCTCGCCGTTCCAGTCGACGGTTTCGGGGGCGACTTCGTTGCCCTTGCCGTCGATCAGGCGGATGGCGTTCTTTTCGAGATAGGTCGGATCCTTGCGCATCAGCGGCATGATGTCCTTCTCGACGATCGAGCGCGGCGCCGTCCAGTAAGGATTGAGGATGACCTCGTAGATCTTCGAATTGACCAGATGCGTCGGGCGGCTCAAGCGGCCGACGACCGCGGTGTGACGCGTCGCGACACTGCCGTCTTCGACGGCCTCGACATAGGCGGCCGGGATATTGACCATCAGGTGACGGCGGCCCAAGTCCTCGGGGAAGGTCTGCAGACGGACGACATTGGTGTTCAGCTGCTGCAGGCGAACATCGGCGGGGATGTTCATCGCCTTCAGGGTGAATTCGCCGAGAACGCCATCGGCCGGCAGACCGTGACGCGCCTGGAAGCGCTTGACGGCGCCGTCGACATAGGAATCGAAGGCGTTGGACAGGCCGGCCTCGCGCGGCAGATCGCCGGTGATCGCGAGACGCTGGCGCAGCGCCTGGACGGCGGGAGAGCTGACGCCGAGTTGCAGGCGCTGATCACCGGGATTGACCTCGGGCCAGCCTCCGGCTGCGGCGATCTGCTGATACTGCATGATTGCCTGCTGGGCGCTCGCGACAGATTGGGGCCCAAGGATCGGCGTGTTGGAAACCATGGCGGTCGCCGTGCGCGACGCCGCCTTGGCGTCGAACTGGTCGTCCCAGTTGCCGCGGCGCGGCGCGTTGATCAGCGTATCGAGCGCCGATTGCGCAAATGCCGGCGCCGCGATCGCGCTGGCGCCAACCGTTGCCGCGGACGCAAGGAAAGCGCGGCGAGAGAGAGCTTCAATTCCGTTTTTCTTCGACATAGTCCCAACCACTCAATGCCGCCATAAGAACAAGCCGCGGCTCTTTGCGAAATCACTGCGCTTTAACGCAGATCCCTGTCCATTCGTTGTCCCGGCGTATCAAAAAACTCCGCCTCCCCCATCACAAGATTGCGATGAGAAAGCCTGAACTCTGATCGGTCCATTGAAAGCGCCGGTTGTTAAGCCTTCCGCTGCCACACCAATATGGCCAATTCGTGTTGCCAGGTCGGCAGAAGGACTGTCGGCTGCCGGGAACACGACGCAACGAACCATATGACGGGGTAAACCGTGCCGGTTAATAACGGCTAAAAAACGGCTTGAATACCGGGCTTTGCGCTTGTCAGCCATGCGTTGCAAAGATGCCACGCGGATCAAACGGCAAATCGGACGTGCAGGGAACACGTCCGATTTTCTGCAACCCTGAAAGGAGGTCCGGGTTTTAGAGGCGGTACAGGATCTGATCGTTCCAGAAGCGATCGAGACGCTGGAGCAGCTTGTTCATCTGCGTGAACTCATCGGTGCCAATGCCGCCGACCTTATCGATCGAGGCGATGTGGCGTTCGTAGAGCTTGGCCACCGTTTCGGCGATGTCCTGGCCGGTTTCGGTCAGGCTGATGCGGACCGAGCGGCGGTCGATGCGCGAGCGCTGGTGGTTGATGAAGCCGAGATCGACCAGCTTCTTGACGTTGTAGGAAACGTTGGAGCCGAGATAGTAGCCACGCGAGCGCAGCTCGCCGGCGGTCAGTTCGGAATTGCCGATGTTGAAAAGGAGCAGCGCCTGGATGGCGTTGACGTCGCTGCGACCCTGACGGTCGAATTCGTCCTTGATGACATCGAGAAGACGACGGTGCAGACGTTCAACGAGATGAAGGGATTCCATGTAAAGATCACGGATGTCATGATCCTGCTGGTCACGGAAGGTCGATACCGCCTGCGGCTTGATTTTCGTATTCATATTGACTGCCTCACTGTTTGTTTGGCGGTGTGTTTTCTTCCCGCCTTGAGTGAGACCCTATCGAATACATATAAAATTCGACTTAAACCGCAGGCTTAACGGAGCCTTACCGGTAACTCCACGTTGTCTCAGGGTAAATCAACGCTTACCTGGCGGCGATGCCGGCGCTTTTCCAGCCACAGCAGCAGGCGGAAAATCCAGTAAACGACGGCGACCATGACATGCAGCAGAATGATCAGCTGGTTGGGGCCGAAAATATCCGGCAGCAGGCCATACATCAGGATCTGCCCGCCGGCGGCGAGCACCCAGATCACCGGTCCCCAGGAAACGGTGAGCCAGAGACCGAGGGAGGCCACGGGGAAAAGCACGGCGAGACTGGTGCTCGCCACCTTCCACGGCAGGCTCAAAAGATCGAAGCGGCCGGCGCCGACCAGCGAATAGCCGACGAGCATCGCCCAATATTGCAGGCCGAACCAGAAGCAGGAGACGGCAACCAGCCTCAGGAAGAGAATGAAGAGGATATCCGCCAGCGTGCGTTTCGGTATCGTCGGGGAATCGGTTTCCATAGCGCAGACATCGGTTTGGGGTTGCATCTTCACAAAGGCGCCCGCGCATCTGACAAGACGGGCTGAGGACGCTCTATCACATTGCGTTGGCGCATAACCCTGAAAATCGACTCCAAATTTCGCGGTTATGCGCCGGAGGTTTTCCGCCGCGGCCAATCGTCCGGTTTGGATTTTCCGGGCGCCATGATAATGAGCGCTCGGATAAATGGAATGGGCTTGGGACAGATATCATGCAGGACAGAACTCATCTCGTCGACGAGATCACCGGCCATCGCCGCATGCGGCGCAACCGCAAGGCGGATTGGACACGCCGGCTGGTGCAGGAGAACCGGCTGACGGTCGACGACCTGATCTGGCCGATCTTCATCGTCCCGGGTTCCGGCATCGTCGATCCGATCCCGGCCATGCCCGGCGTCAACCGGATGAGCATCGACAAAGCCGTGGAAGCCGCGCGTGAAGCGGCCGGCCTCGGCATTCCGGCGCTCGCCACCTTTCCGAATATCGAGATGGAACTGCGGGACGAGACCGGTTCGAACAGCCTCGAAGCCAACAACCTGATCAACCAGGCAACGGCGGCGATCAAGAAGGCGGTGCCCAATATCGGCGTCATCACCGACGTCGCGCTCGATCCCTTCACCAGCCACGGCCATGACGGTATTCTCAGAGGCGGCGAAATCGTCAATGACGAAACGGTCGACCAGGTGGCGCGCGCCGCCGTGATGCAGGCGGATGCCGGCGCAGACATCATCGCACCGTCGGAGATGATGGATGGGCGTATCGGCGCGATCCGCATGGCGCTCGATGCGGCCGGCCACCAGAACGTCGGCATCATGAGCTATGCGACGAAATTCGCCTCCGCCTTCTACGGTCCCTATCGCGAGGCGATCTCGACGGGCGGGCTGCTGAAAGGCGACAAGAAGACCTATTATCTCGACCCCGCCAACGGCACCGAGGCAGTCCGCGACGCGGCCCTCGACGTCGAGGAAGGCGCCGACATGCTGATGGTCAAGCCCGGCCTGCCCTATCTCGATATCTGCTGGCGGATAAAGGAGGCCTTCGGCTTGCCGACTTTCGCCTACCAGGTTTCCGGCGAATATACGCAGATCAAGGCTGCGGCGATGAACGGCTGGATCGACGGCGAGCGGGCGATGCTCGAAACGCTGCTGTCGTTCAAGCGGGCAGGATGCGACGGCATCCTCACCTATTTCGCGGTCGAGGTGGCGAGGATTCTCGCGAAGCGGTGATTTCAAGCAGATTGGCGATTTGGGGGCAGATTATTGCATTTTGCCCTGCCGATACCATATCAGCGGCATCGTTTTTCCGCAGGAGATTGAGATGAGCTACAACCCCAATCCGCTTTATGCCGCACCGGAGGACTGGCGCGCCTATAGCGGCGTGTTGAGCCGCCGTGTCCTCGCCTTCATCCTCGATTACGTCATCGTGGCGCTGCTCTGCATTCCCGCGGCGATCGTACTGTTCTTCCTGTCGATCGTCACGCTGGGGCTCGGCTTCTTTCTCTACCCTGCCCTCTTCGTCATCGTCGCCGGCATTTATTTCGGCCTGACGGTGGGCGGACCGAGCCAGGCCTCGCTCGGCATGCGCGCCATGGGAATCGCAATCGTGCGCGTCGATGGGCGGCCGATGGATTTCATGACGGCGATCGCGCATCTGGCGCTGTTCTGGATCCTCAACTCGGTGCTGACGCCGCTCATCCTGCTGGCCGGCCTGTTCATCGAGCGCAGCCGTCTCGTCCACGACCTGCTGGTCGGCACGGCAACGGTGCGCACAGCCTGAGACCCTGGCTCAAAGCCTCATTGCAACTTTGGGCTTTTTTGGAGGGCGGAGACGAAATAAAGTCTCCGCCTTGCCTTTGCCGGGAACTTCGGACGCTCCATATCTAAAATTAGAAGACTGAAATGAAGGGCGAAACCCGCCCCGCTGTTGACGTTTTCTATTCTTAGGTCATGCTGTCTGAAAACGGCACTGTCTCGACAAGGAAATTTCCGCGACAAATGAATACGCAGACCACGCCATCCCCGCAGTTTTATCTGACGGCTCCGGCTGCGTGTCCATATTTGCCGCATGAGATGGAGCGCAAGGTGTTCACCCATCTGGTCGGCCCGCGTGCCGCCGAGATGAACGACATCCTGACGCAGGGCGGTTTCCGCCGCTCGCAGAACATCGCCTACCGCCCGGCCTGCGAATCCTGTCGCGCCTGCGTTTCCGTGCGCATTCTCGCCCAGGAATTCGAGCCGACGAAATCGATGAAGCGGGTGCTTGCCGCCAATTCCGACGTCATCGCCACTGAATTCCCCGCCCAGCCTTCCAGCGAGCAATATTCGCTCTTCCGGCGTTATCTCGATTTTCGCCACCAGCAGGGCGGCATGTCCGACATGACCGTGCTCGACTATGCGATCATGGTGGAAGACACGCATGTGAATACGAGAATCATCGAATACCGCCGGCGCGAGGAAGGCTCCGGACTGGAGCAGCGGCCGAAGGGCGAGCTGCTTGCCGCAGCGCTGACCGATACGATGAGCGACGGGCTGTCGATGGTCTATTCCTATTTCAATCCGGCGCTCGATCGGCGTTCGCTCGGCACCTTCATGATTCTCGACCATATCAGGCGCACGAAAGCGCTGGGACTGCCGCATGTCTATCTCGGCTACTGGGTTCAAGGGTCGCGGAAAATGGACTACAAGACGCGCTTCCAGCCGCAGGAGCATCTGACGCCGCGCGGCTGGGAACGTTTCGATCCCGCCTCCATGCCCGAAAGCACCCACGACTGAATGTTCCCCACCGCTCTTTCCGATCATCGGAAGGGTCTGCTGCTGACGGCGATCGGCGGGCTGGCGCTTTCGATGGATATCCCGCTCGTCCGTCTTGGCGATGGCGACATCTGGTCGATCCTGGGAATACGAAGCGCAGCAACGATTCTCGCCACGCTCGTCATCCTTGGAGCAATGCGCCTTGCCTCGGGCAAATGGCCGGTCCTCATTCCTGGGCGAGCAGGCCTATTCGCCGGCCTGCTTTACGGCCTCTCCTCCCTCACCTTCGTGCTTTCAGTCTTCAATACGGCCACAGCCAATGTCGTCTTCATCGTCGCCTTCAACCCGATGTTCGCTGCCCTGCTTTCCTGGATCTTCCTGAAGGAGAAGCCGCAGGCCGCGACGCTGATCGCCATGCTGTTCATGATCTTCGGCGTCGGGCTGATCGTGCGCGAAGGGCTTGCGAGCGGCCATATTTTTGGCGACGCCATGGCGCTTCTCAGCGCGCTTATTCTTGCCGCAGCCATCACCATCGGACGTGGCTCGCGCCGGGAAATGGGCTTCGTGCCGCTGCTTGCCGCCATCCTGCCGGCCGCCCTCGGCCTCGCGCAAGCTCTGCCCTTGGGATTTTCCATCGCCCATCCCGGCTGGATCCTCTTGAATGGCGCCATCATGATGCCGGTCGCCTTCTGGTGCCTTGCAACGGGGCCGCGTTATCTTTCCGCGCCTGAAGTCGGCATGTTCTATCTGCTGGAAACCGTGCTCGCGCCGATCTGGGTTTGGCTGATCTTCGCCGAAACGCCGGCGACGATGACGCTGGTCGGCGGCGGCATCCTGGTGACGGCGATCGCCGGGCATTGCTTCTGGATGGTGCGGGAGAAGAGCATCAGGCAACCAGCGGAATAGGACGTTGCCGCCGGATCGGACCATGTTGTAACTCCGTTATTACAGGGGATAAAATGATGAAGGGCACAATCCGCAAGGTCGGCAATTCCGAGGGCGTTATTATCCCTAAAGAGGTACTGCAGCGGCTGGGCTTGAGCAGCGGTGACAGCCTCGAATTGCGAGAGGTCGAGGGTAATATTCGGCTCGTGCCGGAATCGGCTGACCTTGCCGAGCAAGTGCGGGCAGCCCGCATCGGCATGGAAAAATATCGAGTGGCGCTCCGCGAATCCGCCAGGCGGTTGAAAATATGCATGACGAGCAGATTGCCGAGCATGGCGGTCTGTCTGGCCTGCGGGATGCCAACGCATTGGAAACCAGTTTGGCGCGCCCGCTCGACAAGGCGGCATGTGGCGAAACCGATATCTTCGTATTCGCCGCAGCGTATCTCTACGCCATTGTTAGAAACCACCCATTCAAGGATGGAAACAAGCGTACCGGCTATCTCGCGGCGTTTACGTTTCTCTATATCAACCGCTACGTCATCAATGCCGATAACGCGCAGGTCATTGCATTTGTACTCGACGTCGCCGCCGGCGAGATCGACGAGGAAGGCGCGACCCGCTTCCTTCGGGATTTCAGCATAGCGCTCAACCCGTCGCCTTGAACTGCTGCTGCTCCAGTTCCCTGCCAAGCCCCTCGATCACATGCGCCCAGCCTTGCCGGGTCTTTTCCTCGTGTTCGGCCCATTCGGCGCACATTTCGTGGGTCAACGTCAGGCGGCTGCCGCCGCCGAGAGGCTCGATCTCGATTTCGACGCGGTCGCAATTGTGATCATGCTCCTCGACGGAGAAGCTGAAGACCATGCGTCGTGGGCGCTTCAGTTCCAGGAAGACTCCCTGGTGGAAGGCGTCGCCGGTCGGGCGGCGGTCGACGACGAAGAAACGGCCGCCGACATGCGGATCGATATCGGCGCGGATGACGTGACCGTCATCGGTCGCGAACAGGAAGCGGCGGGCGATTTCGGGGTTAAGCCAGGCGTCGTAGACGACGGCGGGCGGGGCCCTGTAGGTGTGGCTGACATGCACTTTAATTGTGCTGGCGGGCATCAATTTTCCTCCGGTAATGCGCGCACACTCCTCCCGTGCGCGGCCTGCGACCATTCCGTCCGCCTCCGGAGCCGGCCTCTCATATTTTTGGTAACAGCAATGAGATAGAGGAGTTGCCGCGCCCGCCAAGAGACGAGCGCGGAATTTATGCCTCAGCCGGCGAATTTACCGCTGCGCGGAAAGCCCTTCGGCACGGTGCGACCGGCAGTGGCGCGGTCGGCCAGCCATTCGGCAAGCTCGTCCTTGTTCTTCGTGAAGGTACGGCCGGCACTGTCTTCCCAGATAAGGCCGTCTGATATCGCGAAGCAGCGGACGTCGGAAATGCCGCCATCCTTGTAACGCTGCAGACGGACGCCCTTGCCGCGCGACATCTCCGGCACCTGCGCCAGCGGGAAGACCAGCAGCTTGCGGTTTTCGCCGACGACGGCGACATGGTCGCCGCTGACGGGCACGAGCAGTTGCGTTTCCTCGGGCAGCGCGACGTTCATGATCTGCTTGCCCTTGCGCGTATTGGCGACCAGCTCTGCCTCCGGAACGACGAAGCCGTTGCCGGCTGTGGAGACAATCAGCTGCTTGCGCGCGGGATCGTGGACGAAAGCGGTCAACACCGCCTGATCGTTATCCATGTCGACCATGATGCGCAGCGGCTCGCCGTGACCGCGACCGCCGGGCAACTTGTCGCCGCCGAGCGTGAAGGCCTTGCCGCCGGTCGTGACGATCAGGATCTTGTCCGTCGTCTGCGCCGGGAAGGCTATCTTCAAGCCGTCGCCTTCCTTGAAGGTCAGCGTCGCCGTATCGGCGATATGGCCCTTCAGCGCGCGGATCCAACCCTTTTCGGAAATGACGACGGTGATCGGTTCCTTCTCGATCATCGCCTGCTGGATTGCTTCCTCGTCGGCCTCAGGCGCATCGGCAAACTGCGTGCGGCGGCGGCCGACCTCGGTCGCCTTGGCGAATTTCTTCTTCACTTCGCCGATTTCCCAGGCGACCGTCTGCCACTGCTTTTCGTCGGAGGCAAGAAGTGTCTCGATCTCACCCTTTTCCTTGGTGAGTTCGTCGAATTCCTTGCGGATCTCGAACTCTTCGAGCTTGCGCAAGGCGCGCAGCCGCATGTTGAGGATCGCCTCGACCTGATTGTCGGTCAGATCCCAGCGCGCCATCATCACCGGCTTCGGCTCATCCTCCTCGCGGATGATGCGGATGACCTCGTCGATGTTGAGATAGGCGACCAGAAGACCACCGAGAATTTCGAGGCGCCTGTCGATCGCCGCCAGACGGAAGCGCGAGCGGCGCTGCAGAACTTCGCGGCGGTGGTCCAGCCACTCCTTCAGCACCTCGTTCAGCGCCATGACCCGCGGGATGCGGCCCATGGAGAGCACGTTCATGTTGAGCGGGAATCGGCTCTCGAGCTCCGTCAGCTTGAACATCGATTCCATCAGGATCGTCGGATCGACGCTGCGGGTCTTCGGCACCAGCACGACACGGATGTCCTCGGCCGATTCGTCGCGGATATCCTCCAGCAACGGCAGCTTGCGGGCGATCAGCAGCTCGGCGATCTTCTCGATCAGCCGCGATTTCTGCACCTGGAAGGGAATTTCGGTGATGACGATCTGGTAGCCGCCGCGGCCGAGATCTTCCGTCTGCCATTTCGCCCGCACGCGGAAACCGCCGCGGCCGGTACGATAGCTCTCGATGATGCTGTCGCGGCTGTCGATGATGATGCCGCCGGTCGGGAAGTCCGGGCCGGGAATGAATTCGACGAGCTTTTCGACGGTGGCATCCGGATGCTTGATCAGATGCAGGGCGGCATCGCAAAGCTCGTGGGCATTGTGCGACGGGATCGAGGTCGCCATGCCGACGGCGATGCCGGAGGAGCCGTTGGCGAGCAGATTCGGGAAGGCGCCGGGAAGGACGACCGGCTCGGTATTCGATTCGTCGTAAGTATCACGGAAATCGACGGCATCCTGATCGATGCCCTCGAGCAGCAGTTCGGAGACCGCCGTCATCTTCGATTCGGTGTAACGCATGGCGGCGGGGCTGTCGCCGTCGATATTGCCGAAATTGCCCTGGCCGTTGACCAGCGTGTAGCGCTGCGAGAAATCCTGGGCGAGACGGGCAAGCGCATCGTAGATCGACTGGTCGCCGTGCGGATGGTAGTTACCCATCACTTCGCCGACGATCTTGGCGCATTTCCTGAAGGCTGTATTCGGCCTCAGCCCCATCTCGTTCATCGCATAGACGATGCGGCGATGGACGGGCTTCAGCCCGTCGCGCACGTCAGGCAAAGCGCGGTGCATGATGGTCGACAGCGCATAGGCAAGGTAACGCTGCTCGAGCGCCGCCTTGAGGTCGACCGGCTGGATGTTGTCGTCGTCTCCGCCGGAAGGCGGCAAAATCTCTTGTCCCATGGGTCTTGACTAGCCCAGAAGAGCCCGGCGGGCAAGGAATCTAGCCTATTGCAGCTGTGGATGAAGTCTTGGGAATGACATCTCCAACGCATCGTGCTCTCCGAAAATCGGAATGGATTTTCGCAGAGCACGATGCGAGGATTGAAAGTGTTACAGTGTCCTTTGCGCGTCTGAAAGACGCGCGGCACTGTAAGGATGAGACAAACGTTCCGCCGTAATTTGGACTTCGTTTGCCGTTCCTTTCAACGGAAATTTAGAAGTCCGCAAATATAAAGCGGGCCCAATCCGTAGTAGCGTAACTGCAGATTTCCAACCGCCACACGCCACCAGAGGAATCACCCCATGAATATTTCCCGGACAACGCGGCTGATGCTGTCGGGCGCCGCCTTTTTCTCGCTCGCCGGTTCGGCTTTCGCTCTCGACGGCACCGATTTGCTGAAGAAGCTCAATGCCGCCTATGCCGCTCAGGGCGGGACGATTGCGGCTGAGAACATCGACATCGACGGCACGACCGTGACCTTGAAGAATGTCACCGTCAAGCCGACCGGCGGCGAGAGCCTGCCGATCGGCGAAGTCACCCTTTCCGGCGTCGAAGAAGACGAGGATGGCGGCTATTACATCGAAGAGGCCGCCTTCCCCGATATCAACAAAACGGAAGACGGCGTCACGGTGACGGCGCAGGAGCTGACGCTCGGCGGCATTTCGATCCCGGCAACGGCGGGCGGCGACACGCTCGATACCATGATGCTCTACGAAAGTGCCCATACCGGCCCGCTGAAGGTGGTCAAGGACGGCGCGGAAGTGTTCTCGGTGCTCGAAAGCAATATGAACCTGACGCTGCGCGAGGACGAATCCGGCTTCGATTTCGACGGCGCCTTCAAAAGCATGAAGGCCGATCTGACCAAGACCCAGGATGCGCAGAGCAAGGACGCGATCGAGAAGCTCGCTCTGCAGCACGTCCAGGGCGACATCACCATGAAGGGCGCCTGGGAACTCGCGCCCGGCACGATCGACATTTCGGAATTCGCCCTCGATTTCACCAACGTCGGCAAGCTCAATCTCGGTTTCAAGATCTCCGGCTACACGATGGCCTTCATGAAATCGATGCAGGATGCGATGAAGGAATCCGAAGCCAATCCGAACAAGGAACAGTCGCAGCAGGCGCTCGGCCTTGCCATGCTTGGCCTGATGCAGCAGCTGTCCTTCGAGGCCGCACAGGTGCGCTTCGAAGATGCTTCGATCACCAAGCGCGCGCTGGATTATGCCGGTTCGCAGCAGAACATGTCCGGCAAGCAGATGGCGGATTCGCTGAAGGCGATGACGCCGATCATGCTGGCGCAGCTCAATATCCCGGAACTGCAGAACGCCGTTTCGGCCGCCGTCAACACCTTCCTCGACGATCCGAAGAGCCTGACGGTCAAGGCCGCGCCTGAAAAGCCGGTGCCGTTCCCGACGATCGTGGGCGCCGCCATGGGCGCCCCGAACACCCTGCCGCAGGTGCTCGGCGTCAAGGTTACCGCCAACGACTGATCGCTTCGATCTTGCGATCAAAGGCCCGGCAGCAGTGAACTGCGCCCCAAAGGTTGATGTCCAACTTTCGGGGCCAGTTCACGGACTGCCGGGCCTTTTCGTTTTCAGGCGCGGTGGCGGGCGACCTCGGCGATCGCGTGGGCTGCGATATCAAGCAGTTCTTCAAGAGGCGCCCCGTCCCTCGCCTGCACCGACATGCCCTGGATGATGGCGCCGAGGAACCGTGCGAGTGCGCGAGGGTTCGTCCCGGCCTTGATATCGCCTTCGCGAATGCCGCGCTCGATCCTCGCGGTGAAAGCGTCGAGCGACCGACGGCGCATCGCGGCAACATGATCGACGATCACGTCGTTCTCGCTGGCGCAGTTCAGCGCTGCCGTCGAGATCATGCAGCCTTTCGGATGCTCCGGTGCCGAGAAGATCGCCGCCGAGCCCCGCAATATGCGCTCGAAGGCGGAGACGGTGTCGATCGGCTCGCCGAGCGCGGAAAACGTATCGGCGCCCAGGCCGCGATATTGCTCGAGCGCCGCGCGATAGAGATCGGCCTTCGAGTGGAAGGCGGCATAGAGGCTTTGCGGCGTGATGCCCATGGCGGCGGTGAGATCGGCGATCGAGGCGCCCTCATATCCATGCGCCCAGAAGGTCTCGCGCGCCGCCGAGAGAACGGTCTCGCGGTCGAAGGCCGGCGGGCGGCCGCGTCGTCGGGCGGTGGTTTTTTCTACGTCTGGAGTATTTTTCACAATGATCACTCTAGAAATTCGAGGCGCCTTGCTATATTCAGGAACGGTCATTGTGATTATAGGAGATTTAATCTGATGAGTCTTCCCCTCGAAACGGCGGATGCCGACAGGAGTTCATCCCTTGCCGCAGCGGTCGATGCGGCAATCACAAGCGCGCTTACCGAACAACGGCTGGTTGGAACGGTGGTGCTTATCGCCCGCGACGGAGAGATCGTCCATCGCCGCGCCGCCGGCCTTGCCGATCGCGAAAACGGTTTGGCCATGCGCGAGGACACGATCTTCAGGCTCGCCTCCATTACCAAGCCGATCGTCACCATCGCCGCGATGCGGCTCGTCGAGCAGGAAAGAATCGGGCTCGACGACGCGGTGACGCAATGGCTGCCGGACTTCCGTCCAAGGCTGCCCGACGGCGCCGAAGCAACCATTCGCATCCGCCACCTGCTGACCCATACAGCGGGCCTCGGCTACAGCTTCTCCGAAGAGGACGGCGGCCCTTATATCAGCGCCGGCGTTTCCGACGGCCTCGACGAACCGGGACTGCCGCTGGCCGAGAACCTGCGGCGGATCGCCAGCGCGCCGCTGCGCTTCACCCCGGGCAGCGACTGGCAATATTCCCTCGCCATGGATGTTCTGGGCGGCGTCATCGAGGCGGAAACCGGCGTGCCGCTCGGCGACGCGGTCGCTGATCTAGTGACGAAACCGCTCGGTCTTGCCGATACCACGTTTTCGGTTCGCGACCGCAGCCGGCTGGCGGCGGCCTATATGGATGCTTCACCGGAACCGGCGCTGATGGGCGAGAATGCGCTGGTGATGTCGCTGATGGGTCCCATCCGCTTCGCGCCGAACCGTATCTTCGACCCCGCCTCCTATCATTCGGGCGGCGCCGGCATGGCGGGAACCGCGGGTGACGTGCTCGCCATCCTCGACACCATCCGCAGGGGCGGCGCCCCGCTGGTCTCGAGCGAAACCGTAGGGATGATGACGACCGACCAGGCCGGCGGGCGCCGCCAACAGCACGAGCCCGGTTCCGGCTTCGGTTTCGGCTGGTCCGTTATCACCAATCCGGCCGAGGCAGGCGTCCCCTTCCCCAAGGGCACGCTGAAATGGGGCGGCGTCTACGGCCATAGCTGGTTCATCGACCCGGTCAACGGGCTGACCGTCGTGGCGCTGACCAACACGACGCTGGAGGGCATGTGGGGCAAGTTCACCGTCGATCTTCGCGAGGCGATCTACGCGGCATTATGAGCGAGTGAAACAAGCAAAAAGCCCGGCGGTTGTGCCGCCGGGCTTTTGCATTTGGGATCAGAGATCTCAGTCTTTCTTGACCGGCGGGATCGGCCGGATCGAGAGCTCGCGCAGCTGCGTCGGCGTTGCCGGGCTCGGCGCCCCCATCAAGAGGTCCTGGGCCTGCTGGTTCATCGGGAACAGCGAGATTTCGCGCAGGTTCTTCGCGCCGACGAGCAGCATGACGATGCGATCGATGCCGAAGGCAGCGCCGCCATGCGGGGGCGCGCCATACTGGAAGGCACGGTAGAGACCGCCGAAACGATCTTCGACATCCTGCTGGCTGAGGCCGACCTTCTCGAAGGCGGCGACCATGGTTTCCGGCGACTGGTTGCGGATCGAGCCCGAGGCGATTTCGAAGCCGTTGCAGACGGCGTCATACTGGAACGCCTTGATCGTCAAGGGATCCTGGTTCTGCAGCGCGTCAAGGCCGCCTTGCGGCATCGAGAACGGGTTGTGGGCGAAGTCGACCTTCTTGTCTTCCTCGCTCCACTCGAAGAAGGGGAAGTCGACGATCCAGCACAGTTCGAAGCGGTCGCGGTCGACGAGGTTCAGTTCTTCGCCAGCCTTGGTGCGAGCCTCGCCGGCGAACTTGTAGAACTTTTCCGGCTCGCCGGCGACGAAGAAGCAGGCGTCACCATCACCGAGACCGAGCTGGGTGCGGATCGCATCGGTGCGTTCCTCGCCGATGTTCTTGGCAAGCGGACCTGCGCCTTCGAGCTTGTCGTTCTCGCTGCGCCAGAAGATATAGCCGAGGCCCGGCTGGCCCTGGCTCTGCGCCCAGGCGTTCATGCGGTCGCAGAAGGCGCGCGAGCCGCCGGTCTTTGCCGGGATCGCCCAGATCTCAACCTTCGGGTTGGAGGCGATCATGCCGGCGAAGACCTTGAAGCCGGAGCCGGCGAAATGCTCGGTCACCGCTTCCATAACGATCGGGTTGCGCAAGTCCGGCTTGTCCGAACCATATTTGCGGATCGCCTCGTCATAGGGGATGCGCGGCCATTCCTTGGTGACCGGCTTGCCTTCGGCGAATTCCTCGAAAATGTTGGTCATCAACGGACCCATCGTGTTCCAGACGTCTTCCTGGGTCACGAAGCTCATTTCGAGGTCGAGCTGATAGAATTCGCCCGGCAGGCGGTCGGCGCGCGGATCTTCATCGCGGAAGCACGGCGCGATCTGGAAGTAGCGGTCGAAGCCCGCGACCATCAGCAGCTGCTTGTACTGCTGCGGCGCCTGCGGCAGGGCATAGAAGGTGCCGGGATGAATGCGCGAGGGCACGAGGAAGTCGCGTGCGCCTTCCGGCGAGGAAGCCGTCAGGATCGGGGTCGTATATTCGGTGAAGCCGACATTGCCCATTTCGCGGCGCATGGCGGAGATGACCTGGGTGCGCTTGACGATGTTCCGGTGCAGCGTTTCGCGGCGAAGATCGAGGAAACGATATTTGAGGCGGACGTCCTCGGGATAGTCCGGCTCACCGAAGACCGGCAGCGGCAATTCCTTGGCGGCGGAGAGGACTTCGATCTCCTGCGCGTAGAGCTCGATCTCACCGGTCGCCATGGTCTTGTTGACGGTGTCTTCGGTGCGGGCCTTGACGAGACCGTCGATGCGGATGACCCATTCACCGCGCACGGTTTCCGCCATCTTGAAGGCCGGGCTGTCGGGATCGGCGACGACCTGGGTAATGCCGTAATGGTCGCGAAGGTCGATGAAGAGAACGCCGCCATGGTCGCGAACGCGGTGGACCCAGCCGGAAATGCGGACGGTCGAGCCGACATCCGTCTTGCGGAGTGCGGCGCATGTGTGGCTGCGATAGCGATGCATGATGTCAAATCCTGGCATGTACTGAGACGGCAGCAAGGGTTTCAGGACCCTCAAGCGCCGACAAGAAAATCGGGCGGAAAAGCGCATGGACGCTCCGATTTGTCAAGGCTTGGCGCACGCGGCCGGGCGTTTGACACGCGTTTATGGCGAGGCGGCGGCCGCCATGCTGCGGCAGTTTGGCCGCGCTTGCCGTATTGCTGAAGCTACCGGTCAACTTTAAAAGGATCGGCATTCTCACCGTGGAGCGTCCGCATGCCTCTGCTTACCCGCCGCAACCTCTTGAAGGCATCCGCCGTCGCGGGCGCTTATGGCGCCGGCATTGGCATTGCCGGCAAATTCGGGCTTGCCGAGGCAGCTCCCGAGCCGCAGTTGCTGACGGCGGTAAAGACCGAGGCCATGCTGACCGAGGCGGGACCGACCAAGGATATCATGAGCTGGGGCCACGACGGCATGCCGCCGGTTTTGAGGATGACCAAGGGACGCCCTTATGCGGCGCGGCTGAAAAACGGGCTCGACGAGCCGACCACGATCCACTGGCACGGGCTTCGCATCGACAACCGCATGGACGGCGTACCGTTCATGACGCAGCCCTACATCTATACCGGCGACAGCTTCGATTATGCCTTCACGCCACCCGATGCCGGCACCTTCTGGTATCATCCACATTGCAACACGCTGACGCAGATGGGGCACGGCATGACCGGCGTCATCGTCGTCGAGGACCCAGCCGATCCGGGGTTCGATGCCGAAGTGGTGCTGAACCTGCGTGACTGGCGGCTCGGCGGCGACGGGCAATTCATCGCTCCCTTCCGGCCGCGCGACGCGGCCAAGACCGGCACCTACGGCACGGTGCGCACGGCCAACTGGCACCAGGAACCGCAATATGACGCGCCGGCCGGCGGGCTGGTGCGGCTGCGCATCGCGATCACCGACGTGACGCGGATCTTCTCGCTGAAGATGGAAGGCGCCGATGCGACGGTGATTGCGATCGACGGCAACCCGGTGCCGAAGCGTTTTCCCCTCGACCTCCTGCAGATCGGGCCGGGTCAACGGCTCGATCTCGCCGTGCGCATGCCGGATAGCGACGGCGCGGTCGCGACGCTGGAAGATATCCGCGGCACGACGCCGAAGACGATCGCCAGCCTGCGCGCGGTCGGATCATCGTTGAAGCGCGATATCGGCGATCTCGGGACGCTTGTCGAAAATCCGGTGCCGAAGGCCGATCTTTCCGCCGCCGAACAGATCCCGCTGGTGCTGAGCGCCACCGCCGAGAATGCCGCCGTCGAAAGCATCTGCGGCACGCTCGGCTACAGTTTCTGGGCCATCAACAAGGTGCCGTGGCCGGGCGACACGCCCGATCCGACGGCGCCGCTTGCGGAATTGAAGCTCGGCAGGAGCTATGTCTTCAATCTGGAGAACACCACGCCGCATACGCATCCGATCCATCTGCACGGGATGAGCTTCACGGTGATCTCCTCCTCGACGCGGGAGGTGATGCCGCTCACCTCCGATACCTATCTCATCCAACCGGACGAGAAGGTGCAGCTCGCCTTCGTCGCCGACAATCCCGGCGACTGGCTGCTGCATTGCCATATCATCGAGCATCAGAAGACGGGGATGACGAGTTATCTCAGGGTGAGCTGAGACCGCGCGCCTTCACGATCGTGGCCGCGCGTCGCGCCGTGGTTCGCCCTTGCCTCAGTTTGGACGTGATTCTTCGCCAGCAATGCTCGAAGCGTATGCTGTTGTATTGACATATCGAACCGAAAGGAGAAGGAAGGTTCAACCGACCTTTTCCTTGCGAATGAAATGATATGATCGAAACCACCGCCGATTTGGCGGCCGCCTGCAAAGAGCTGGCCAAGTCCGACTTCATCACCATCGACACCGAATTCCTGCGCGAGACGACCTTCTGGCCGGAGCTCTGCCTGATCCAGATGGCAAGCCCGACGACCGAAGTTCTCGTCGATCCGCTGGCCAAGGGCATCGATCTCGCCCCCTTCTTCGAGCTGATGGCCGATACGAAGGTGCTGAAGGTCTTTCATGCGGCGCGCCAGGACATTGAAATCATCTTCAATCGCGGCAATCTCATTCCGCATCCGATCTTCGACACGCAGGTCGCCGCCATGGTCTGCGGCTTCGGCGACAGCGTCTCCTACGATCAACTGGTCAGCCGCATCAAGAGTGTCCATATCGACAAGTCGTCGCGCTTCACCGACTGGAGCCGCCGGCCGCTCTCCGACAAGCAGCTGGAATATGCGCTGGCCGACGTCACCCACCTGCGCGACGTCTACCTGTCGCTGAAGGCGGAGCTCGATCGCGAAGGCCGCACCTCCTGGCTCTCCGAGGAAATGGACATTCTCGAGGCGCGCGAAACCTACGACATGCATCCCGACGATGCCTGGCAGCGATTGAAGATGCGCCTGCGCAAGCCGCAGGAGCTGGCGATCCTGAAATATGTCGCCGCCTGGCGCGAACGCGAGGCCCGCGCCCGCAACGTGCCGCGGTCGCGCGTGCTGAAGGACGATGCGATCTACGAGATCGCCCAGCAGCAGCCCAAGGATACCGAGGCGCTGGGCCGGTTGCGCACCATTCCGAAAGGCTGGGAGCGCTCGACTTCCGGCGCCGCTGTCATCGAGGCCGTCAACGCGGCGCTTGCTCTTCCGAAGGCCGATATGCCGCACGCACCACGCCAGGCGCAGGCGCCCGAAGGGGCCGCTGCCGCCGTCGAACTGCTCAAGGTGCTGTTGAAGCTGATTTCGGAAAAACACGGCGTGGCGCCGAAGGTGATCGCCAACAGCGAGGATCTCGACAGGATCGCCGCCGAGGGCGAAAAGGCCGATGTCGCGGCCCTCAGCGGCTGGCGGCGCGATCTTTTCGGCGAGCCGGCGCTGCGGCTGATCCAGGGCGACATCGCTCTGCGCTTCGTCGACCGGAAGGTCGAAACCGTCAGCCTCTGAGGTTGGATAGATTATGCAGCACTTCCAAGGGCTGCATCGTGCTTCACGCGTCCGAACGACGCGGCGCCGTCGTTTCGAATTCGCTTGACGGTTGGTTCCGGCCGGAAACAATGGCTGGGTGAAACATCACGGCGCAGAGGCGGCATGCGGGAAATATCTCCGACGCAGAATTGGATCCTGATCGCGATCGTCCTCGCGGCCAGCGGCGTCATCTATGATTCCATGTTCTATTCCAACCAGACGCCCGTCATCGGAGCGATCTTCGCGCTTTTCATCGGCATGCCGATCATCGCTTTCGAGCGTAAGGTGCTGTTGCGCACGCTCTACAGGCGCATCCAAAAGCTGCCGACTTTCGCCTTCATCATCACCGAGCTGGTGATCTATGAGATCCTGATGAGCATCGGCTTTGCCTGCGCGGGCCTGCTGCTCTGGTCGGTCGGCATGCTGAAGCCGCCGTCGCTCCTCGATCTCGTCATCATGCCGTTCGAGGTCTTCCTCTATGCGCTGGCGGTCTGCGCCTTGATGATCTTCGTCCTGCGTGTGCGAGAACTGCTCGGCCGCGACGTTTTCCTCAGCATGCTCGTCAGCCGCTACCGCAATCCGGTCAGGGAAGAACGTGTCTTCCTGTTCATCGATCTCGTCGATTCGACGGCCTTTGCCGAAAAGCACGGTGACCTCAGGGCGCAGCAGCTGCTGAGCTCGCTGTTTGCGACCTTCGCCGAGCCCGTCAGGCGTCACAAGGGCATGATCAACGACTATGTCGGGGATGCCGCGATCATCACCTGGCCGCTTGCCCGTGGTGTCAAGAATGCGCGCTGCGTGCGCTGCATCTTCGACATTCTCGCCGATATCGACGCCAATGCCGCCGGCTGGCGGAAAAATTACGGCCAGGTGCCGAAGCTGCGCGCCGCCCTTCACGGCGGCGAGATCATCACCGCCGAAGTCGGCGTCGACCATCACAAAATCAGCTATTTCGGCGATACGGTGAACACCACCGCTCGGCTGGAAACCCTCTGCCGCAGTCTGAACCGGCCGGTGCTGATCTCCGCCGAGCTTGCCCGGCGCATGGAGTTTCCCGACAACATCTCCTGCGAAGATCTCGGCACCCATGCCGTCAGGGGCCGCGGCCAGGCGCTTGGCGTCATGGCGCTTTCCTCACGCGCGGTGACCGTCCTGAACACGCCCGCCGTCATTCTGCACGGCTGAGCAGCGGTTCGGCCGCACGTCACCAAAGCTTCACCCAACCGTCAATTCGCTGACATCAAAGCCCTGCTAAGCGGAAAGCATTCGCATCCGTTCCACGGGGATATTATGAAGACCGTCCTTTTTGCTTCCGTATCGCTTTTCATCCTGGTCGCGACCTCCGCTGCGGCCGACCAGCAGCAGTTTCCGGCCAAGCTCGCCGGCCAGGCGATCCTGCCTGCCAACACCATGGTTCCGGCACCGGCCGATGCCCCCGAATTCCTCAAGCATTCCGGCAAGTTCACGACGGCGGACCGCAAGCGCACCGAAGCGCTCGGCACCGTTCCCGGCAAGGACGGCGCCCGCATCACCGATCTGAAGCTTCCCTTCAACGGCCAGCCGATCCAGGGTTTTTCCGGCATCAAGACGATGACCGACGGCACCTTCTGGACGCTCTCCGACAACGGCTTCGGCTCGAAGGCCAACTCGTCCGACTCCATGCTCTTCCTGCACCAGATGAAGTTCGACTGGGCCGGCAACAAGGCTGATGTCGTCAAGAACCTCTTCCTCTCCGACCCCAACAAGATCGCTCCGTTCCCGATCGTGCTCGAAGGCACCGACACGCGCTACCTCACCGGCGCCGACTTCGATATCGAATCGATCCAGCCGGTTGCCGACGGCTTCTGGCTCGGCGACGAATTCGGTCCCTACATCCTGAAATTCGACCCGTCAGGCCGCCTGACCGACGTCATCCCGACGACGCTCGACGGCAAGCCGGTGCTTTCGCCCGACAATCCGCTGATCCAGCTGCCGGGCAACCCGGCCGCGAAGATGCCGGTCTTCAACCTGAAGCGCTCCGGCGGCTTCGAAGGCCTCGCCATGTCGAAGGATGGTTCCAAGCTCTACGGCCTACTCGAAGGCGCCATCTACAAGGATGACGGCACGATGGAAACGGTCGATGGCCACACCGCCATCCGCGTTATCGAATTCGACGTCGCCGCCAAGAAGTGGACCGGCCGCAGCTGGCTCTATCCGTTCGAAGACAAGGGCGTGTCGATCGGCGACTTCAACATGCTCGACGACACGACCGCTCTCGTCATCGAGCGCGACAGCGGCGCCGGCGCCAAGGACAAGGCCTGCGCCGACCCCAAGCAGCCGAAGCCGGATTGCTTCGAGGCTCCGGCCGAACTGAAGCGCGTCTACAAGATCGAGTTCAACGATGCCAATGTCGGCAAGGCCGTCCGCAAGATCGGCTATATCGACCTCCTCAATATCCAGGACCCCGACAACAAGAAGAAGGCCGGCAGCAAGGACGGCGTCTACGACATGCCGTTCGTGACGATCGAAAACGTCGACCGCGTCGACGCCACGCACATCATCATCGGCAACGACAACAACCTGCCCTTCTCGGCCGGCCGCGCCGTCGACAAGGCCGACAATAACGAGTTCAGCCTGCTTGAGGTCGGCGAGTTTTTGAACGCGAAGTAATTCGGGTTTGATGTGAGATAGAGAGGGCGGTACGTAAGCGCCGCCCTTTTTTATCTGGTCGTGGGCATCTAAGTTTCTCCCTCATTCCTGTGCTCGTCACAGGAATGCAGTGCGCCCAAGTCGTTGGGCGCAAGAGACTTTTTCAACCCTCGCATTGAGTCGTTCACCGAGCGGACGCGCGGTGGCTGGATTCCTGTGATGAGCACAGGAATGAGGGAAGGCGGAGGGACGGCACGGTCAAAACAGCCCGCCGTAAAGATGCCTACCCTACTCGAACAGAAACGCCAGCCGCTTGTTGGTCAGTCTCGACAGCTGCTGCAGGCGGCCGTCCAGGCGTTCGCCGGCGAAATCGCGGTACTCGGGAGGCACGACGAATTCGAGGTCGAGGTCCGGGTTCGGCGATTTGCGGAAGGTCAGGTTCTTGACGATGCCGGGCATCGAGGCCGAGAAGAGGTAGACGACACGCAGCATGCCGCCGAGCAGCTTGGCGCGCTCGATGAGCTGAGGCGTGGCGATCTGGGCCAGCGGGCCGGTGGCGCCGTCGTCATGCAGGCCTTCGAAACGGTAATAGTTGGAAAGCGCGATAAAGGCGCGGCCGGGATGACTGATGCCGACGAAGGAAGAGTGAGCGATGACGTTCAGCGCCTGCAGCCCTCGATAGTCAGGATGGGCGCGCCAGCTGATATCGGCAAGCAGACAGGCGGCCTGACGGTAGCGGCTTTCCTCTTCGGTTTCCTGGATGCCGAAGAGGGGCATCATGCGGCCGGTCCATTCGGCCAGCTCGCGAGCATGCTCCGGCGAGCGGGCACGCAGGATCGCCAGCTCGCCGGCAGCGGCAAGCAGCGGATCGGCGCGGCGCTCGGCCTCCGACAGCAGCGAATAGAGATATCCCTCGCGCACACCTTGCGCCGAGAAGGAAATCATCGACGGCTTCATCGCGCTCAGCACTTCCTTCATGGCGACGGCGCCGAAGGGCAGCAGCGACCGACGGTGCTTGGAAACGGCCTGCAGCGCCGGCTCCCTGGAGTCGCGCGCGGCCACCACCTGGTCGAGGAACTGCATCATCGCTTCGAGCGACACCTCATAGCCCTGCATCATGTGCAGCGGATAATGGGTGATTTCCATGTGCAGCTTGGCGATGTTTCGCCAGGTGCCGCCCACGGCGTAGAAGGTACGCCCCTCGCCTTTCGACAGCAGCTTTGCCGTCTTCAACTGCTTGCGGGCAAAGCTCTGGGCCTTGGAGAGCGAACCGCCGGCATATTCCGACAGGCGCAGGCCGCCGAGCGGCAGAGTGATGCCCTTGCCGAATTCCTTACCCTTGATATCGATCAGCTCCAGCGAGCCGCCGCCAAGGTCGCCGGCAATGCCGTCAGGATTGTAGAAACCGCTGATGATGCCGAGCGAGGCGAATTTCGCCTCTTCCTCGCCCGAAAGCACGCGGACTTTGCGGTTCAGGATGGTTTCTGCCTGGTGGATGAAATCGGGACCGTTGCTCGCCTCGCGCGCGGCTGCCGTTGCCAGCACATACATGGTGGCGGCGCGCGCCTGGTCGGACAGAGCCTTGAAACGATGCAGCGCCGCCAAAGCCCGCGCGACGCTGTCGTCATCCATCTTGCCGGTAAGGGCGACGCCCTTGCCAAGGCCGCAGAGGACCTTTTCGTTGAACAGGACGGTCGGCGAACGGGACATGCCTTCGTAGACGACTAGACGAATGGAATTCGATCCAATATCGACGACGGAGACCGGGGCGATCCCCGGAAGGCGCCCCTGGGCTTCAGATTCAACCATTTAGGTCCAGTTTTACTTGTTGTTGCGGCCTTCGAGCAGGCCGGCGATCAGCTTCGGCGCACTGGACTTCAGAGCTTCACCACGGCCCGACAGGCTCGGATTGGTCATGAAATACTGCTGCGCATTGAACGGTTCTTCGCCCCTGCGCACTTCCATGCGTCGCGACGTACCGTCGGGCAATATCTCGTAGCTTTGTTGATTGTCAATCACGTTGCCGAGCATAATCTGTGACAAGACTTGCTCGTGAACGGTCGGATTCGTCAGCGGAACCATGGTTTCGACGCGGCGATCGAGGTTTCGCGGCATCATGTCGGCCGAACCGATGTAAACCAGCGCCTTATCGGACGGCAGGCCGTGGCCGTTGCCGAAGCAGAAGATGCGACTGTGTTCGAGGAAGCGGCCGACGATCGACTTGACGCGGATCTTCTCCGAAAGGCCGGGCACCTGCGGGCGCAGGCAGCAGATGCCGCGCACCACCAGATCGATCTCGACGCCGGCATGGCTGGCGCGATAGAGCGCATCGATGATGTCGGGATCGACAAGCGCGTTCATCTTCATCCAGATCGCGGCCGGCGCGCCGTTCCTGGCATGCTGGATCTCCTCCTCGATGTGGCGCAGGATGCGCGGGCGCATCGTATAGGGCGAGATGGCGAGCTGCATGCCCTGTTCAGGCTCGCCGTAGCCGGTGATGAAGTTGAAGATATTCGCCATGTCATGGGCGATGACGGGATTGCAGGTAAAATAGGAAAGGTCGGTATAAATCTTCGCGGTGATCGGGTGGTAGTTGCCCGTTCCGAGGTGGCAATAGGTGCGCAGCTTGCCTTCCTCGCGCCGGACGACCATCGACATCTTGGCATGGGTCTTGAGCTCGATGAAACCGAAGACGACCTGCACGCCGGCGCGTTCGAGATCGCGCGCCCAGCGGATGTTCGCCTCTTCGTCGAAGCGGGCCTTGAGCTCGACCAGCGCCGTCACCGACTTGCCGGCTTCGGCGGCGTCGATCAGGGCGCGGACGATCGGGCTGTCGTTGGAGGTACGGTAAAGCGTCTGCTTTATCGCCAGGACGTCAGGATCGCGCGCAGCCTGGAGAAGAAACTGGACCACCACGTCGAAAGATTCGTAGGGGTGATGGACGACCATGTCCTTTTCGCGGATGGCGGCAAAGCAGTCGCCGGCATGTTCGCGAACGCGCTCGGGAAATCGCGCATTGTAGGGGGCAAACCTGAGATCCTCGCGCGGCGCCTTGGTGATCTCGGACAGGGTGTTCAACGCCAAAAGACCCGGCAGAACGGCGACGCGATTGTCCGGGATATTGAGGGCCTGAACGACGAACTGGCGCAGCGAGGCCGGCATTTCCGAGTCGGTCTCGATGCGGATGACCTTACCGCGGCGGCGGCGCTTCAGCGCCGTTTCGAAAAAGCGGACGAGATCCTCGGCCTCTTCCTCGACTTCGATATCGCTGTCGCGGATGACGCGGAACGTACCGGAACCCTGCACCTCGTAACCCGGGTAGAGCCGATGGATGAAGATGTTGGCGACATCTTCCAGCGTGATGTAGCGGATCGTGTTTCCATCATCCGGCAGACGAACGAAGCGGTCGAGCGCCACCGGCAGGCGCAGCAGCGCCGTCATCGGCTCGCGGCCGTTCTTGCTGACGAGCTGCAGGCCGATCGAGAAGCCGAGATTCGGAATGAAGGGGAACGGATGGGCCGGATCGATCGACAGCGGCGTCAGGACCGGGAAGATCGCCTGTTCGAATTCGGCAGCCAGCCACTGGCGGTCGGCATCGCTCAAGGCGCCGGGGCGCACGATCAGGATGTCTTCCTTGGCGAGATATTGCTGCAGGACGGCGAGCGAGGCCTGCTGCTCCATCTGCAGATGGTCGATCTCCTGCAGGATCGAGTCGAGCTGCTCGGCCGGCGTCTTGCCGTCGGGGCTGCGGATGGCGATGTTCTGGCGCACCTGGCCCTCGAGGCCGGCGACACGCACCATGAAGAATTCATCGAGGTTGGCGGCTGAGATCGACAAGAAGCGGACGCGCTCGAGCAGCGGATGCTCGGTATTCAGCGTTTCTTCGAGGACACGGCGGTTGAACTGCAGCCAGGAGAATTCTCGGTTGATGAAGCGCTCGGGGCTCTTGAGCAGCTCTTCCAGCGGGGGAGTGTTGTCGTTGATCTCGGGAGCGAGTTCTTGATGTTCTGCGACTGCACTATCCATTGTCCGCTTACCCCGTTCTCAATCGCCAAAGGCAATTATATCAGTTTGACGACGGAACTGTGACAGTCAATCGGCCGGTTCTGAATTTCCCAATTCATTCAATACTTCGGCCGCAAGAGACCGGGTGATTTTCGTACCCCGCGACAGGGCCAGCCGGTCGAGCCTTTCGACGATCGTCTGGGCCGCGTTCAGCGACCGCTCCATCCGGTTGACGATATAGAGCACGAGTTTGTCATCTATATAAAGCTGCCGGTCGGCGAAGAGCTTGACGATCACCTGCGACAACAGCGCCTCATCGGGTTCGCCGATCTCGACGACGGTTGCCGCTTTCAGGCGTGAGCGCAGATCGGGCAGCGAAACCGGCCATGACATCGGCCAGAGACGGCTGGTGATCAGCAGGCTGGTGCCGTTTTCGCGCACGCTGTTGATGACGTGGAATAGCGCGTTGTCATCGAAGCCGAGGCGATCGGCGTCCTCGAACAGCACCGGGCCGGCGGCGGCGGCAACGGCGGCATCCGAGCCGAGCTCGGGATGGATGTCGACGGCGCCGCTCAAGTCCCGCCAGATGCGGGCAAGATGCGATTTACCCGAGCCGACCGGGCCGGCGAGCACGACGACCGGCGATGGCCATGCGGGCCAGGCATCGACGATCGAAACGGCGGCGGCGAGACGCTCCGAGATCAGGAGGTCGTCGCGCCCGCTTGCGGCATCGTGCGAAAAGACCAGCGGCAACTGCTCTCCGGCCTTGCGCTTCGGATCAGCGTTCTTGACGTCATTCATTGGGAACTGATTTCGTCTTCCTGGCGCGGCCGCTTGATGACCCGCCAAAATAAAGATCGCTCTGA
The DNA here is from genome assembly GCF_024346605.1 of Rhizobium anhuiense bv. trifolii. Taxonomy (NCBI): domain Bacteria; kingdom Pseudomonadati; phylum Pseudomonadota; class Alphaproteobacteria; order Hyphomicrobiales; family Rhizobiaceae; genus Rhizobium; species Rhizobium anhuiense. The sequence continues at coordinate 1,856,603 of NZ_CP098803.1, read as the reverse complement.
AGGTAGCGTGAAAGCGCGAAGCGAACAAGGACGCCGACGGCTGCGGCGGCCGGCACGGCGACCAAAAGACCGACGAAACCGAAGAGCGCGCCGAAGGCAAAAAGCGCAAACATCAGCCAGACCGGATGCAGGCCGACGCTGGAACCGACGAGCTTCGGCTGCAGAATGTTGCCTTCCAGGAACTGACCACTGAAGAAGACGACGAGCACCAGCCCGATCCAGGGATAATCCGGCCAGAACTGCACGAGCGCCACGCCGATGGCGAGGACGAGGCCAACCATCGAGCCGACATAGGGAATGAAACTGATCATGCCGGCGAAGAGGCCGATCAGCAGGCCGAAATTCAACCCGACGAGAGAAAGGCCGACGGCATAATAGATGCCGAGGATAAGGCAGAGCGAGCCCTGGCCGCGGATGAAGCCCGCGATCGCCTGGTCGATCTCCTTGGCGATCTGGCGGACATCGCTGACATAATCGCGCGGGATCCACTGATCGACCTTGGCAACCATGCGGTCCCAGTCCAGCAGGATATAGAAGGCGACGACGGGGGTGACGACGAGCAGCGATATGACGTCGACGATCGCCTTGCCGGAATTCCAGATCTGCGCGAAGAGCCCGGTGAGGAACCCCATACCCTCCGACAGGATGCCGGAGAGATTGTCCTTGATCGCGCCCATCTGGTTCTCGACCCAGTCCGGCAGCAGCGAATTCTGCGCCTGCGTGATGAACTGCTGCAACTGGCTGATATAACCCGGCAGACGCTCGGCAAAATCGTTGAACTGGCTGATGAGCACCGGAATGAGGATCATCAGCGCTAAGGCGAAGACGATGACGAAGGCGACCAGAATGCCGATGGTCGCCATCATGCGGCTCAGGCCCAGGCGTTCAAGCCGGTCGGCCACCGGATCGAGGAAATAGGCGATCGCCATGCCGGCGATGAAAGGCAGCAGGATCGAGCTGAAGACATAGAGAAAGACGATGAAGAAGACGAGCACTGCCAGCCAGAAGAAGATCTGACGCTTGAGACTGTTGCCGCTGACATGCTGTGGCATCGCTTCCCCGTTGATTGCTCGCCGCCGCCAAACGCCGCATCCGATCCGAAGCGGCCATTCAGCACATAGGATGCAGGCGCAAAGATGGTCAACCCTGTCGCGTCAAATCCCGGAAAGGGTGGAGGGAGACGCGGGAAATTGGGGGCTTTTGCCATGCAACGCTTGCATAAACGCCCCTGTCATGCAATTGCGACCGGCAGATGACGCGGCACGTTTGCCGCCTGAAATAGCCATCGGAGACCAGCATGAGCCAGTCTGGGAAAAACGGCCTGACATATAGCGATGCAGGCGTCGATATCGATGCCGGCAACCTCCTCGTCGAGAAGATCAAGCCGGCAGTGCGTTCGACGCGCCGTCCCGGCGCCGATGGCGAGATCGGCGGCTTCGGCGGGCTCTTCGACCTCAAGGCGGCGGGCTTCAGCGATCCGGTTCTGGTCGCCGCCAATGACGGCGTCGGCACCAAGCTGAAGATCGCCATCGATGCCGACTATCACGACACCGTCGGCATCGACCTCGTCGCCATGTGCGTCAACGATCTCGTGGTGCAGGGCGCCGAGCCGCTGTTCTTCCTCGATTATTTCGCGACCGGCAAGCTCGACCCCGACCAGGGCGCAGCCATCGTCGGCGGCATTGCCGCCGGCTGCCGCGAGGCCGGCTGCGCGCTGATCGGCGGCGAGACCGCCGAGATGCCCGGCATGTATTCCTCCGGCGACTACGATCTCGCCGGTTTTGCCGTGGGTGCTGCCGAACGCGGCAAGCTGCTGCCCTCGGGCGATATCGCCGAGGGTGACGTGATCCTCGGCCTCGCCTCCTCCGGCGTCCATTCCAACGGCTTTTCGCTGGTACGCAAGATCGTGGAACTGTCCGGCCTCGACTGGAGCGCCGCCGCACCTTTTGCCGAAGGCAGGCTGCTCGGCGAAGCGCTGCTCGAGCCGACCCGCATCTATGTGAAGCCGCTTCTGAAGGCGATCCGCGAGACCGGCGCCATCAAGGCGCTGGCGCACATCACCGGCGGCGGTTTCCCGGAAAACATTCCGCGCGTCTTGCCGAAACACCTAGCCGCCGAGATCGATCTTGATGCCGTCAAGGTTCCAGCGGTGTTTTCGTGGCTCGCCAAGACGGGCGGCGTCGAATCCAGGGAAATGCTGCGCACCTTCAATTGCGGCGTCGGCATGATCGCCGTCGTTGCCGTCGAGAACGTCGCGGCCGTTTCGGCCGCCCTCGAAGCCGAGGGCGAGACTGTGATCACGCTCGGCCGCATGATCGCCCGCGACGAAGGCGCTGCCGGCACGGTCTACAAGGGCACGCTTGCGATATGAGCGCACCGCGCAAACGCGTCGTCGTCTTCATATCAGGCAGCGGCTCCAACATGATGGCGTTGGTTGCGGCGGCGAAGGCCGCCGACTATCCGGCCGAGATCGTCGGGGTGATCTCCGACAAGGCGGATGCCGGCGGGCTTGCCAAGGCTGATGCCGAAGGCATCGCCACCTTCGCTTTCCCCCGCAAGGACTACGCCAGCAAGGACGCGCATGAGGCGGCGATCTTTTCGGCGCTCGACGAGCTTTCGCCCGACATTCTGTGCCTGGCAGGCTACATGCGGCTACTGACGGCAACTTTCATCCAGCGTTACGAAGGCCGGATGCTCAACATCCACCCTTCCCTGCTGCCGCTGTTTCCCGGCCTGCATACGCATCAGCGGGCGATCGACGCCGGGATGCGGATCGCGGGCTGCACGGTGCATTTCGTCACCGAGGGCATGGATGAAGGGCCGGTGATCGGCCAGGCGGTCGTACCGGTTCTCTCGGGCGACACAGCCGAAAGCCTTGCCGCGCGTGTGCTCACCATCGAACATCAAATCTATCCGCAGGCGCTGCGGCTGTTTGCCGAAGGCCGGGTGACGATGGAAGGCGGCAAGGCCGTCGGCGCGGAGGCCTCGACCGCCGCACCCAAGGCACAGCTGATTTCGCTGATCGGCGACCGCGCTTAGATTGCTGCGCTATTTTCTGAAAGCCTGTAACTTTATCAGGTCTTCCCTACTGATCTCAACACCGGAGCTTTCGGAAAGAATTGAGCAGCGCTCGCCGCTATGACCCCAAAATAATCACAGAGGTCAGCCAACTGATTCCATCCTGTGGTATCAGGTATTCTTGATTCTCCTTCTGAGCCATCGCTTGGCCACCAGAACAATATTTCCAATGATTACGTAAGAGGACAAAAACAATAGAGGAAGGTGAATCGCGACCGAGCCGTAACCTCCCCTCTCACACAGCGTCTCTACTGAAGCTTGACTTAAAACAATCTTGGATCCGCTCAATATCGTAGCAAATGTATAGTTGAATATTACAAAATATATTACAACAAAAACAAATATTCCCCTGTCATATATATAACAAAAAACAACAGAAATCAAAGAAATAAATATCAGAACAAATCCTGGATACTTATATACAAATATAATCGCATTCAATAAGGAAGCAGCCGATTTTTCGCATTGTATATATTTGCCACCTATATAGACTTTCGGGATACCATATTGGTTGTCGTAGTAAATTGACACAACAATTACACATATTGTCGCGATTCCACTTAAAACGAGCGGCAGCAGCCCCCACTCCTTGTGCAGCAATCTCGGCTCAGATGACATCTTGACTCCGCATCGTTGGCGTCTTGTTCCGGAGTTATGTGATAGTCGGGGTACCGTCGACGAGAAAGCCAGCTTAGCCGGGATCTCGTCATTCTGTGGTGGAGGGATTATTTCGACGCTCAGACGTGCAGCTAAGCCGCCAAAGCCCGCAGCGGATGCAGCGTGCCGTCGCTGTAGACGAAGCGGCCGGCGCGGAAAGTGGCGCGGATGCGGTTGATATCGCCCGGTTCGACCACGACGAGATCGGCGCGCTGACCAAGGGCGATCTCGCCACGATCCGACAGACCGGCCGAGCGGGCCGCATTGCCGGTCGCCATGGCAACGGCTGCCGGCAGGCCGCCTTCCACCATGTCGGCAAGCTTGAAGATGCCGGGCACGAAGGCGGCCGGATGATAATCGGCGGCGATGACGCTGAGCAGGCCGGCCCTTGCGGCATCGAGGGCGCTGAGATTGCCCGACATCGACTGGCCGCGCAGCGCGTTCGGCGCGCCCATCAGCGTCCAGAGGCCACGGCGGCGCGCCTCTTCCGCCGCAGGCGCCGTGACCGGAAACTCGCTGATGGTCACGCCGAGATCATGCATTTCGGCGACCTTTTCGACGCTGTCATCGTCATGCGAGGCAAGCGACAGCTTGTGCTTCAGCGACAGCGCGACAATCTCCTTCAGCTTGGCCTCGATGTCAGGATTGTTGCGCATGGCGATGCGCTTGGCGACGATCTCCGCCGCCATGTCCTCTGAGATGGCGCGGCGCTCGGAAATGCTGAGGATGTAGCTCTGCAGATTGTTGTATTGGCCCTGGCCCGGCGTGTGGTCGGTCAGCGACACCATGTCGATCTGGTCGGCATTCAGCAGACGCTCGAGTGCCGGGGCTGCACCGACATTGGTGATTTCGTAGCGGGCATGGACGCGGTGGTCGATCAGCAGATCATCGCGCAGACGGTTGATGCCCTCGATCACTGCCGAGGTCGTCTCCAGCGAACGGACATGGCCGTAGACGCTCTCGGTCGCAAAAGAGACGGCGGCAAAGGCGGTCGTGACACCGGCGGCGGCAAGCTTCTTGTCGAGTTCGTGGATGCCGAAATCGATCGGCATCGTCGCGTTCGGCCGCGGGGCGATCTCGCGCTCGATCATGTCGCCGTGCAGATCGACGAATCCGGGCATCAGCAGCCGTCCGCCGCCATCGACGGCAGCGGCGGCGACCGGCTCCGGCCTGATCTCAGCGATGACGCCATCCTCAACACGCACGGCACCTTCACTCACCACCTCGTTTGGGAGAACGAGAGTGAAATTGCTGAGCCACATGGGCTTTCTCCTGACCGCATCCGATGATTGACAAGCCGCAGCGGATAAAACCGCTTCGTGACAGTCGTATGAAATTTCGAGCGCGATCACCTTAAAGCGGAAACTTGCGCTTTGGAATTGGTTGAATGCGCTCGCCGCGCGGATTCACGACCATCGTTTCAAACAGCGCGAGTCTCGAATCCAGCGACCTGGAGCCTTCGAATTGACTAGTTATAAATAAACTAGTAGTATTATTACTATGACATCTATCAAACGCTCTCCAGTCGCGCTCGCCGTCCTTGCAATGCTCATGGAAGAGCCAATGCATCCTTACCGAATGCAGCGGCTCATCAAGGAGCGCGGCAAGGACGAAGTGATCAATGTCACGCAGAGGACGAGCCTTTATCAAACAATCCAGCGGCTCGAACGCGAGGGCTTGATCATCCCGCGGAAAACAGTCCGGGACGACAAGCGTCCAGAGCGAACCGTGTACGAGATAACCGAGAAAGGCCGCGAAATCGCGCTGGAATGGATGCGGGCGATATTGTCGACCCTGACGCGAGAATATCCGGAATTCCCCGCGGCGATGTCATTTCTTCCGCTGCTTACGCCTGATGATGTGGCGAGCCAGCTTGAGCTCAGAGCAAAAGCCATCGAGTCGGAACTTCGCAGGATCGACGACGTCTTGCAGGAAGCTCAGGCTGTTCCAAGGCTCTTCCTTCTCGAGATGGAATATCTCCGAGCGATCCACGCAGCCGAATTATCCTGGGTCAGTGGCATTGTCGGGGACCTCAGCGCCCAGCGTATCACCTGGACAGAGGAGTGGTTGAGACAGATCGCCGCCAAATTCTCCATCGCCCCCAAACTCGACTAGGACCAACACCATGAAGGTTTTGATTATCGGCGCCGGGACCGGCGGTTTGGCACTCGCACATCTGCTTAAGCAGGCTGGGGTTTGCATAGCGGTATATGAGCGCGACTTTGCGCCGAGCACCGACAGTGGTGGTTATCGCGTCGGCATCAGCCCGGCTGGAAGCCGCGCGCTAAAAGCCTGTGTCCCCGGCGAACTCTACGATCTCTATGTCGCCACCTGCGCCAGGTCGCCACGCTATTTCAACATGCTCACTGAACAACTGGGCGAAGTCCTGAGCTTCGATATCGATGATGCAGGCCCGAACACTCTCGACGGTGAAAAGAACGTCATTCGAAAGACGCTGAGGCGGGTTCTGCTCAGAGGACTTGAAGACGACGTCTTCTTCGGGAAGACGCTTCAAAGTTACACAAACAGCGCCGACGGGTCGGTCATAGCTTGCTTTCAGGATGGAAGTCTCGCGACGGGAGATGTACTGGTGGGCGCTGACGGCACGAATTCGACTGTACGCAAGCAACGTCTGCCGGAAGCGCGTCTGGAAGACACGGGGATCGTGTCGCTCGGGGGCAAAATTCCGATGACGGTCGCGACGAAAGCTCTGCTGTCGGACAAAATGTTTCAAGGCATGTCGCTGATCATGGCGCCGATGGGCTTCGGCGCAATCATTCACTCGCTCGAGTTCGCCGACACTAGAAGCGACCCAGGTTTTGTTGCTCGTTGGCCGGACTTCGTCGAAGCACTCGACGAGGACAGCGTCGGTTGGGGAGTATGGGGCGCTCGGCAGAACTGGCCGCAGGACCCGACCGGTCTGAGCGGCGAACAATTGAGAGAACTGGGCTTGAAACTCACCCGGGACTGGCATCCGCACTTACATGCGCTCATTCAGATGACGGAGCCCTCGACGATCCACGATATCAGGATGAGAACCGCCGTCCCGCTGACGCCTTGGGCGAGTTCGAATGTCACTCTGCTCGGTGACGCCGTCCATACGATGACGCCAGGACGAGGCGCGGGCGCCAATACCGCGCTTCGCGATGCCGCACTGCTCGGACGCATGCTGGTTGAAGCGAACCAAGGGCGAAAACCGCTTGTCGAAGCCATACATGCCTACGAAGTCGAGATGCTTCGCTACAGTACCGAAGCAATCCGAGAATCGAAAAAGCAGATGGATGCCAGCGACCTGGTCCATCGGCCGATTGTCGGCAGACTTCAACTCGCTGTCACGCGCGGCGTAATGCGCATCATCAATGCGGTACCTGCACTGAAGCAGCGCGCCTTTCAGCAGATGATGCGAGTTCGCGGAGAAAACTAAACGGGTCGCGAATCATGTCGATCCGCCCAAAGTAACTTGACGAACCAGGTCTCGATCGCCTTACCCGCTAACGAAGTTTGCCCCTGTTCAACAGCGCCCATTGCAAGAGCACGATCGTCTTGGCGTCGAAGATCTCGCCAGTTTCGATCATTGCCGCGGCGGCGTCGAGCGGGACTTCGAGAACCTCGATATCCTCGTGCTCTTCGTCCAGGCCGCCGCCTTCCGCCACGCGGTCGGCGGTGTCGATGAGGGCTGCGAAGAAGTGGACGACCTCGGTGACGGCGCCCGGCGAGGTATAGGATTTGAACAGGAAGCGCGCGTCGCGCAGGCGATAGCCGGTCTCCTCCATCGCCTCGCGGCGGATCGCCGCCTCGGGATGATCATCATCGAGAAGGCCGGCCGGCACCTCGATTGTCCAGGCGGGATCGCCGTTGAGATGAACAGGGAGGCGGAACTGGCGGACGAGCACGACAAGGTCGCGCTTGGGATCATAAAGCAGGATGCAGGCGGCGGGCGTGCGGTGATAGACTTCCCGCTTCAACCGCTGGGTTGCGCCCTTGCGGTCGATATAATCGAGCAGGTAGCTGGCGAGCCGCGTCCACCCATTCGACAGAGTTTGCTCGCCGGCGATCTTCACGCGTGATGTCGGCTGCATCATGCTGCGTCCCTGCGAAGCCAGACCTTGTTGTCGTGCACGGCCGCCCCGCCATAGGGTGCGACGGGATCGGCGCCGGTCAAGACATTGATGCCCTCGCCATCGACATGCGCCTTGTTCGGCCAAAGCCCCTCGGCGATCAGCACGCCGGATTTCACTTCGGTGGTGATGCGGGCGTGGATGCGCAGATCGCCGCGGCTGTTGCCAATGCGAACGAGATCGCCATGGGCGATGCCATTGGCTTCGGCGTCGGCGGGATTGATCATCACCTCGGGGCGCCCTTCCTTTTGGCGAGAGGTCTTGGTCTCGGAGAAGCTCGAATTCAGGAAGTTGCGGGCGGGCGACGTGGCCAGCCGGAAAGGATGCTCGGGATCGGCGACTTCGATGACATCGACCTGATCAGGGAAGGCCGGAAGCTCGGCATGCGGCCCGAGCACCCCGATGGCGGCCGGCGGCTTGTTCGGCGCCGGCTGATTGATCCAGTCCGGGCGAAAGTGGAACTTGCCATCCGGATGGGCAAAGCCGTTCAGATAATGCGCCTCCTCGAAGGCGGGCTGGCGATCGAACCATTTGTGTTCGAGGAAATGCTCATAATCCGGCAGGCCGCTCGATTCGAGGATGCGGTCGACCATCTCGCGGGCGGTGAAGCCGAAGCCGGGACGATCGGCGACGCCGAGGCGTTTGGCCAGTTCCTCGATGACGAAGAGATTGGTGCGCACGGTCGGCGGCGGCTCGACCAGCTTCGGCCCCAGCAGGATATGGTTCTGGCCGCCGGCCCGGTAGATATCGTCATGCTCGACGAACATCGTCGCCGGAATGACGATATCGGCGATCTCAGCCGTTTCGGTCATGAACTGCTCGTGGACGGCGACGAAGAGGTCGTTGCGGGCAAAGCCGCGCCTGACGAGGCGCTGCTCGGGGGCGATGTTGGCGGGATTGGTGTTCTGGATCAGCATCGCCGTCACCGGGCCGCGATGACGGAGCGCCACCGCATCACCGGTCAGCACCCGGCCGATCTGCGACTGGTCGAGCATGCGGATATCGGCATCCTTCATCGACCGGCCGGTCAGTTCGGCGCTGTTCATGCGGAAAATATCGCTGTTCGAATGGAAGGCGCCGCCGCCTTCATATTGCCAGGAGCCGAGAACGGTGGCGATCGAGGCGGCCGCATGCATGGCGACCGCGCCGTTGCGCTGGCGGGTGAAGCCATAGCCGAGGCGGAAGAAGGTCTTCTTCGTGATGCCGACGAGGCTGGCGAAGGCTTCGATCTCCTCGACCGAGAGGCCGGTGATGGCGGCGGCCCATTGCGGCGTCCTGGTTTTCAGATGCGCTTCGAGACCCTCGGGATCGTCGGCATACCGCGCCATGTAATCACGGTCGGCATGGCCGTCGCGGAAGGCGATGTGCATGACAGCGCAGGCGAGTGCTGCATCGGTACCCGGCCTGACGATCAGCGCCATGTCGGCCTGCTTCATCGTCGGATTGTCGTAAATGTCGATGACGACGATCTTTGCGCCGCGCTCCTTGCGCGACTTGATGGCGTGGGTCATCACATTGACCTGCGTCGAGACCGCGTTGGTGCCCCAGATGACGACGCAATCGGTGCTGCCCATCTCGCGCGGATCGGGACCACGCAGCGTGCCGGTGGCCATGGTGAAGCCGGTCCAGGCGGGGTTGGTGCAGATCGAGGAGAAGAAGCCGGAGTAACGCTTGGCATGACGCAGACGATCGATCGAATCGCGCTGCACCCAGCCCATGGTGCCAGCGTAGAAATAGGGCCAGATCGCCTCGCTGCCGTCCCTCGCCTCGGCCTTCACAAAGGCTTCGGCGATCTCATCCAGCGCATCGTCCCAGGAAATCTGCTGCCACTGCCCTGCCCCCTTGGCGCCGGCGCGGCGCAAGGGATGCATCAGGCGGTCGGGATGGTAGAGCCGCTCGGCATAACGGGCGACCTTGGCGCAGATGACGCCTGACGTGTAGGAATGGTCATTGGCGCCGCGCACACGGCCGATGCGGCCATCCTCTGATATATCGACCTCCAGCGCACAGGTGGAGGGACAGTCATGCGGACAGGCGGTGTGGCCCACCCTGTTGGCCGGCTTTTCTGATTTGGCGTGGATGGGGGTCGCAATGTTCATGGCATTTGTATATTCCAAGGCTTGCACGGCCAAAAGCCACAAAAGCTCGCCATGACGCGAATTCATACGGACATCAGCGAAAATGAACTACCGCCATATCTACCACGCGGGCAACTTTGCCGATGTGCTGAAACATGCCGTGCTGGCGCGGCTGATCCGCTACATGCAGAAGAAGGATGGGGCGTTCCGCGTGCTCGACACGCATGCCGGCATCGGCCTCTACGACCTCTCCTCCGAGGAAACGCAGAAAACCGGCGAATGGCTCGAGGGCATCGGCAAGCTGATGGAGGCCGAGCTCGGACCTCAGGTTTCCGAACTGCTTGAGCCCTACCTCTGGGCAATCCGCGAACTCAACCCAGAGGGCGGCATCCGCTTCTATCCTGGATCGCCGAAACTTGCGCGCATGCTGTTCCGCCCGCAGGACCGGCTGTCGGCCATGGAACTGCACCCCGAGGACTTTATCAGGCTGCACCGGCTGTTCGAGGGCGATCACCATGCCCGCATCACCGAGCTCGACGGCTGGCTGGCGCTCGGCGCGCATCTTCCGCCGAAGGAGAAGCGCGGCATCGTGCTCGTCGATCCGCCCTTCGAGGAAGAGGATGAATATCAGCGTCTGGCCGAAGGGTTGGAAAAGGCCTATCGGCGTTTTCCCGGCGGCACCTATTGCCTGTGGTATCCACTGAAGAAGGGCGCGCCGATCAAGGAATTCCACGAGAGCCTGCAGGCGCTCGACATCCCGAAAATGCTCTGCGCCGAACTCGTGGTTCGCAGCGACCGCGGCACTACCGGATTGACGGGCTCAGGCCTCGTCATCGTCAACCCGCCCTTCACGCTGAAGGACGAGTTGCACCAATTGCTGCCCGCATTGAAGGACCATCTGGCGCAGGATCGTTTCGCCTCGCACCGCGCCTTCTGGCTGCGCGGCGAGAACAAGGCCATAAAGGACGATAGCTAACTACAGCACCGCGCGTCTTTTCAGACGCGCAAAGACGCCGTAGCACTTTGAATTTGCGCATAATCCTTTCCGAAAATCGATTTCGATTTTCGGGGTTATGCGCTAGCTTCGCGGATAGTCCGCGCCGCAATCCACAATCTCATCAGGTGTCCCATGAAGCTCCTTTGTTCGCCCGCCTCGCCCTATTCCAACAAGGTGCGGATGGCCGCGCATTTTCTGGAGCTGGAGTTGAACGCCATCCGGGTCGACACCAATACCGGACCGGCGATCCTGGTGGATAACAATCCGCTCGGCAAGATTCCGACGCTTCTGACCGATGACGGGCTTTCGATCTATGACAGCGTGGCGATCATGCATTATTTCGACCGGCTGACGAAGGGTGGGCTCTACCCCTCCAAGAAGGGCAAGCGCACGGATGCGGAAATCCTCGAGGCGCTCTGCGACGGCATCTGCGACTGCCTGCTGGCGATCGTCTATGAGCGGCGCTTCCGCGACGAGGAAAAGGTTCACCAGCCGTGGATCGACCGGCAATGGAAGAAGGCGACGAGCGGGCTCGCGCATCTGAGCGCCAATCCGCCGAAGCTCGGCAAGAAGCTCAGCGGCGGGCATTTCGCCCTGGCCGCGACGCTCGATTATCTTGAACTGCGCTTCAAGGACCAGTGGGAGGCCGATCATGCGCCGCTCACCGACTGGCTGCGGCAGTTCGGCAAGAAATTCCCTGCCCATAACGAGCTCAAGTCCCAGGGCTGAGTGTGCTCAAAGCGCACGGCTGAACGACCGGACCAACAAGCGCACAGCAAAAAGCCGGGCGATGAGCCCGGCTTTTCATGCTTGAACGGTTTGTCCGGCTTAGAACTTGACGCCGATACCGAGCTTGACGCTGTTCTCGTCGTAACCGCGCGAGAAGCTGCCGGAGTCGAGGTCGTAGTCCTTGCTCTGGTAGTCGGTGTAGCGATATTCCAGGCGCGTCGTGATGTTGTTGGTCACGAAGGCTTCGACGCCGGCGCCGACCGTATAGCCGAAGTTCGTCTTGCTTTCGTCCGAGGTGTCGTCGGAAACCTTGACGTCGCCGATCGCCAGACCGGCCGTGCCGTAGAGCAGGAAGGGGTTCATGTCGTAGCCGACGCGGCCACGGACGGAGCCGTTCCAGCCATACTTGTTCTTGACGCCGCCCGAGGAGACGTCGTCGCCGCTGTAGCCGAGGTCGGATTCAACGCCGTAGACGATCTGGCCCGCCTGCCAGTTGTAGCCGGTGAAGACCTGGCCGCCGAAACCATAGGTGTGGCGGTCGGAACCGAAGTCACCCATGTTGTAGGTGCCGGCGCCGCCGAGATAAAAGCCTTCCCAGTTTCCTGCCGGCTTGACCGGAGCGTCCTGGGCAACCGGCGCTTCCGGAACCTGGTCGACGGCATCGGCCGCCTGAGCTGCCGAGACGCCCGCAATTGCAAAAACGGAGGCCATGAGGCCAGCAATGAGTACACGCATACTTAGTCTCCTTTCAGTCCCGCGCCGCTTGTCATCTGTCTATCAGTGAAGCATTGGCGGGATATTGCCAGATGTCCCTTCCGGATCGAGACTGAAATTGGAACTCAAATGCGGATTTGAAAGAGCCAAATTGTGATATCATTGTGGCAGCCGCATGGCTGAAATTCGATGTTGCTTTGACGCAACATACACTTCATTAACCCTACCGAAGAGTTAAACTTGAAATACTTATTTTAGTAAATCGCATTCTTAAATAATACATAGAATATCTCGCTCGGGGACGCAACCGCAACGGCCTATTTATATAATCTCCGCCGGCCCCTATATAGTCTGCAGGCAGACTCGCGGGATCAGAAAGCAAGATTTTGAACGACGAAAGACTTCGCACGGCCCTTATAACAGGGTCAGCTAAGAGAATAGGACGGGCAATCGCCGAAGACCTTGCTGCAAATGGCTTTTCCGTCGCGATCCACGCGAACGGCTCCATTGGTGAAGCCGAAGAGCTGGTGGCGGAATTGCGGCGGAAGGGATATCGGGCAGCCGCCTTGCAGGCCGACCTGACCGATATCGGCGAAACCGGCGCGTTGGTCGCGAAGGCGTCGGAAGCACTCGGGCCGCTCGATCTGCTCGTCAACAATGCGTCGGTCTTCCAGCATGATTCAGCGCGTAGTTTCAATGCCGCCACCTGGGCATTGCACTTCGACCTGCATGTACGTGCGCCCTCTATCCTTGCGGCGGCCTTCGCGCAGCAGATGCCCGCTGCGGCATCGGGGCTGATCGTCAATATCATCGACCAGCGGGTTTGGGCGCTGAGGCCCAGCTTCTATTCCTATACCCTCTCCAAATCCGCTCTGTGGACGGCGACGCAGACGCTTGCACAGGCATTGGCGCCACGCATCCGCGTCAATGCCATCGGCCCCGGCCCCTCGATGCCGAGCGAGCGGCAGGCGATGGAGGACTTCCAAGCGCAGATCTCAGCCCTTATCTTGCAGCGAGGGCCGGCGCTGAAGGAATTCGGACAAACGATTCGCTTCCTTTACGACACGCCCTCGATCACCGGCCAGATGATTGCCCTCGACGGCGGCCAGCACCTCGCCTGGCAGACGCCCGATGTGGCGGAGATTACGGAATGAACGGACGAAAGCTGCCGGATGGCGGCGTTCTCTACGACGAGACGGATGAGAACGAAGACGATATCGAGGTGGAAGGCGATGTTTCCCCCGCCGCTCCGCTTGCCGCAGCCGTCGACTGGAATGCCGGCAGCCTCAATGAAACCGGGCTCATCGGCGCGGAACTGATCGGTGAATTCGTCAAGCGGCTGCCGAACAGCCCGGGCGTCTACCGCATGTTCAATGCCGAGGGCGACGTGCTTTATGTCGGCAAGGCGCGCAGCCTGAAGAAGCGCGTCGGCAATTACGCCGTCGGCCGCGTGCATTCCAACCGCATCGCCCAGATGGTGCGCCAGACGGCGAACATGGAATTCGTGACGACGCGCACGGAAACCGAAGCGCTGCTTCTGGAAGCGAATCTGATCAAACGCTTGCGGCCGCGCTTTAACGTATTGCTGCGCGACGACAAGTCCTTCCCCTACATCCTCATCACCGGCGACCACCGGGCGCCTGCGATTTTCAAGCATCGCGGTGCGAGAGCGCGAAAGGGCGACTATTTCGGACCTTTCGCTTCGGCCGGCGCTGTCGGGCGGACGATCAATTCGCTGCAGCGCGCCTTCCTGATTCGCACCTGCACCGACAGCGTCTTCGAAACGCGGACGCGACCCTGCCTGCTCTACCAGATCAAGCGCTGTTCCGGGCCCTGCACGCATGAGGTCAGCGACGAGGGTTATGGCGAACTGGTGCAGGAGGCGAAGGACTTCCTGTCCGGCAAGAGCCAGAAGGTGAAGTCGCATATGGCCGAGGCCATGAACCAGGCGGCCGAGGACCTCGATTTCGAGCGGGCGGCGATCTATCGTGATCGCCTGGCGGCACTTTCGCATGTGCAGAGCCACCAGGGCATCAATCCGGCCGGCGTCGAAGAGGCTGATGTTTTCGCCATCCACCATGAGGGCGGCGTTTCCTGCATCCAGGTGTTCTTCTTCCGCACCGGACAGAACTGGGGCAATCGCGCCTATTTCCCAAAGGCCGATCCGCAGCTTTCGAGCGCCGAAGTGCTGAACTCCTTCATGGCGCAGTTCTACGACGACAAGCCGGTGCCGAAGCAGATCATGCTGTCGGAAACGGTCGAGGAGTTGGAACTGCTCGCTGCCGCACTCAGCGAAAAGGCCGGCCACAAGGTTTCCATCCTCGTGCCGCAGCGCGGCGAGAAGCGCGATCTGGTCGATCATGTCGTCGGCAATGCACGCGAGGCGCATGGGAGAAAGCTCGCCGAAACGGCGTCGCAGTCGCGGCTGCTCGAGGGTTTCAAGGAAACGTTCGGGCTTTCCCATGCGCCGCAGCGCATCGAGATCTACGACAACTCGCATATCATGGGCACCAATGCCGTCGGCGGCATGGTGGTCGCGGGGCCGGAAGGCTTCGTCAAGAACCAGTACCGCAAGTTCAACATCAAATCGACCGACATCACGCCCGGAGACGACTTCGGCATGATGAAGGAGGTGATGACACGGCGTTTCTCGCGGTTGATCAAGGAGGAAGGCATTCCAGACCGGACGGTGCAGGCGGCCACACCCGACGCCGCCGACATGCCCTTCCCCACCTGGCCCGATGTGATCCTGATCGACGGCGGCCAGGGGCAAATGACGGCGGTGCGCGCCATCCTTGCCGAACTCGGCATCACCGACAGCGTCACGGCGATCGGCATCGCCAAGGGCGTCGACCGCGACGCCGGGCGCGAACGTTTCTTTCCGCCGGGGCGCGAGAGCTTCACGCTGCCGCCGCGCGATCCGGTGCTCTACTTCATCCAGCGCCTGCGCGACGAAGCGCATCGTTTCGCGATCGGCTCACACCGGGCGCGGCGCAAGAAGGAAATGATCAAGAACCCGCTCGACGAGATCGGCGGCATCGGCCCATCGCGCAAACGGGCGCTGCTCCAGCATTTCGGCACGGCGAAGGCGGTTTCGCGCGCCGCCCTGTCCGACCTGATGGCGGTGGAAGGCATATCGGAAGCGGTCGCCAAGCAGGTCTATAATCATTTCCACGACGACGCCGCGAAATAACCGGCCTCCGTCGCAAATTCCACGCAAAGGCGGTGAAAAGACAGAAAGAATGTTGACGGTCCGCGGCCAAAGCCGTC
This sequence comes from Rhizobium anhuiense bv. trifolii, assembly GCF_024346605.1. NCBI lineage: Bacteria > Pseudomonadati > Pseudomonadota > Alphaproteobacteria > Hyphomicrobiales > Rhizobiaceae > Rhizobium > Rhizobium anhuiense. The sequence continues at coordinate 1,840,962 of NZ_CP098803.1, read as the reverse complement.
ATCTACCGCATCGGCCCGAAAATCGGACTCGATTTTCGGAAAGCACGATGCGCAGGTTCAAAATGTTACAGCGTCCTTTGCGCGCCTCAGAAAGACGCGCGGCGCTGTAACGGCGCATCAATTCAGAGAAACGATCCCATGGCATCGCGTGCGTACAGCATTCCCAATCTTCTGACCTACGGCCGCATCCTCGCCGTGCCGCTGATCGTTCTCTGCTTCTTCATCGAGGGCAGGCTGTCGATCAGCAACACGGCGCGCTGGGTGGCGCTGTGGATCTTCGTCATCGCTTCACTCACCGATTTCCTCGACGGCTATCTCGCACGCATCTGGAACCAGACGTCGAATATCGGCCGCATGCTCGATCCGATCGCCGACAAGCTGCTGGTCGCCTCGATCTTGCTGCTGGTCGCGGCCGACCAGACGATTGCCGGCTGGTCGATCTGGGCGGCGATCACCATTCTTTGCCGCGAGATCCTGGTGTCGGGACTGCGCGAATATCTGGCGGCGCTGAAGGTCAGCGTACCGGTGACACGGATCGCCAAATGGAAGACGACGCTGCAGCTCGTCGCCATCGCCTTCCTGCTCGCCGGCCCGGCCGGTGACGAGATCTTCCCCTATACGACGCAGACCGGCATTGCGCTGCTGTGGATCGCCGCACTGCTGACCATCTATACTGGCTATGATTATTTCCGCGCCGGGCTGAAACATATCGTGGATGACGAGGAATGACGCGGCTTGTCTATTTCGCATGGGTGCGCGAGCGCATCGGCAAGGGCGAGGAGGAGATCGACCTCCCCTCCTCCGTCGTCACCGTCGCCGATCTTCTGAATCATTTGAAGACGCTCGGCGAAGAATATGAGACCGCACTTCAATATCCCGAGGTGATCCGCGTGGCGCTCGACATGGAGCATGTCGAGCATGACGAACCGATCGGCGCCGCACGGGAGATCGGGATATTTCCGCCGATGACCGGGGGATGAAGCGGTGATGGTGGTGTCGTATCGATACCCCGCTCCGCCCTCTCCATACCTCCCGCTACGGCATCAAAACAGTCGGGGATGTTATCATGACCGTTACCCCCACCATCCGCGTTCAACACGAAGACTTCGACCTGCAGACCGAGGTCGATCTGCTCTCCAAAGATAAAGCCGGTATCGGCGCCGTCGTCACTTTTTCCGGTCTCTGCCGCGATGAAAGCGGTACGCTGGCGGCCCTCGAACTGGAGCATTATCCCGGCATGGCGGAGGCGGAGATACGGCGCATCGGCGATCTTGCCATAACGCGTTTCGGACTTCTCGGCCTGACCGCCATCCACCGCTACGGCAAGATCGCGGCCGGCGAGAATATCGTCCTGGTCGTCGCAGCCGCACCGCACCGGCAGGCGGCGTTCGACGGCGCCAATTTCGTCATGGATTTCCTGAAGACCGCCGCCCCCTTCTGGAAGAAGGAACATGGCAAGGATGGCGCTACGGGCAACTGGGTCGCGGCGAAAGACGCCGACGATACGGCGCGCGACAAGTGGAAATGATCAGAGCACGACGCGCTCCCTGCGGCTCATGACCAGGAGCAGGACGAGCAGCGAGAAGATGACGAGATCCCGCCAGACGAAGGGGCCGTAGGCGCCCCACAAAGTTTCGACGACGGCAAGCCCGGCAGCGCCACCGGCCGAGCGCAGCGGATCGGAGTAGCCGCCGACGGCAGCGATCAGCAGCACCTTCAGCCCGAACATCAGGCCGGCGCCAAAATCCATCGAGCCGTAATAGAAGGTGGCGAGGATGCCGCAGAGGGTGGCGACGAGGGCCGCGGCAGCATAGGCGCCGAGAAAGACGCGATCGGCGCTGGTGCCGCAGAGTTCGGCGGCCAACGGATCGTCGGTGACGGCGCGCCAGACGCGGCCCCAAGCCGTACGTCTGAGGATCAGCGCACCCACCGCGACGATGGCGCACATCAGCGCGGTGTCGATCAGCTGGATATAGGTGAGCGTCACCTTGAACAGGCCGTCGCTCCAGAAGACGACCGTGTCGTTCAGGAACGGCGGCAGCCAGATGCCGTGGCTATTGGCGGCAAGCCGGGCTGTCTCCATCAGCACGATCATCATGCCGAGGGCGGCGACGATGACCGTATTCGGCGATTTGCTGACCAGCGGCAGCATGATCGAGCGGCCGATCCAGAGGCCCGCCGCCAGCGAATAGACGATGGAAGCGCCGGCGCCGATGGCAAGAGCCGCCGGCAGCACCAGCCAGAACCTGACATAGGCGAGTTCGGTGAAGAGCAGCAGAATCTGGCCGGCGAAGGCAAAGATCGCCCCATAGGTGATGTCGGCCCGCTTCGTCACGCCGAAGGCCACGGCATAACCGAAGGCGAGTGCGGCATAGAGGGCAGCGAGCGGAACCGCATTCGCCAGCTGCTGCAGAAGATAGGCCATTCCAGACACTCCGCGTCCGCAAAATTATAACTGGTAAAACCTATTTCACTAGTTATAATTTCAGCATGAGCTTTTCCTGGACCCCTCACCGCTTTGCCGGCGGCGCACTGGCGCTCGATGTCGCCAACAGCGTCGTTCTGCGCCACGATGCCACGCGGCGGATCGATCGCTTCGCAGTCAGCGATCAGATGCGGAGTTTTCCGCGCGCCGCCGCCGAATTCTGCGCCGAACGCGCCCTCTTCGGCGACATCGCGCCGGTGGCGGCGGAAAACGAGGCGGATTTCATCGCGCTGCGGGAAGAGATCGACCTCTATTTCCGCAAGCGTATACTCGATGGCGGCAACGACCAACTGCTGGCCGGGCTGTTGGAAGCCTTGGCGAAGACATTGCGCGACCCAAGCCCCGCCAGCCTGGCCTCGGCTACTGCCCATTCGGTGCTACGGCTGATCGCCATGCCGGATCCGGAGCGGATGAAGATCTGCGGAAATTGCGGCTGGCTGTTCATCGATCGCAGCAAGAACCGGAGCCGGGCCTGGTGCGACATGGCGGTCTGCGGCAACCGCGCCAAGGCCAATCGGCACTATCGCCGCAAGAAGGAGGAGACGCCATGAGGAATTATTGGATCGTGATGGCGGTCACTGTCGGGCTGCTGTCCGCCTGCCAGCGCCAGGCGGAAAACCTGGTCGAGGTCACCGGCCATCTCTTCGTCTTCAACTATCGGGTGGCGAGCGCCACCTACCTGCTGACGCTGAAGAAGACAGGACCCATTCCCGACGGTTCGGTGATCATCGCCGAATTCGAAAATCCTGAAGGTGGCGATCCGCTGGTACTGAATCAGAAGATCTACCCGATCGACGACAAGATCGCGCTGCAGAGCGAGAACCTGCACTGCGTGCGCAAGGACCGCCCCTATTCCGTGAGTGTCCGGCTGGTCGACAAGGACGGCAAGGTGCTGCAGAAATTGAAAACGCAGTTCCGTTCCGACCTCGACCAGACCGTCCTGCCGAGCAAACCGCTCGTTATCGGCGCGCTTTATGAAAAGAACCCTGAGGTCTTCAAGCCTGACGGCAGCGTCGATTTCTCCAATACCGATAAATGCCCGGCATAGAAACAAGGGCACATAGAAAAAGCCGGAGCAGAGCCCCGGCTTACAAGAGTCAATTCAAGGTGTTCGGCACGAATGCCGACGTAAGGCCTCAGCCGACGATTTCGGTGTCGGAGAACCAGTACTTGATTTCCTGGGCGGCCGTTTCCGGAGCATCCGAGCCGTGAACGGAGTTTTCGCCGATCGAGAGGGCGTGAACCTTGCGGATCGTGCCTTCGTCAGCGTTTGCTGGGTTGGTCGCGCCCATGATCTCGCGGTTCTTAAGGATCGCGCCTTCGCCTTCCAGCACCTGGACGACGGTCGGGCCGGAGGTCATGCCTTCGACCAGTTCGCCGAAGAAGGGACGGTCCTTGTGAACGGCGTAGAAGCCTTCGGCTTCGCGACGGCTCATCCAGACGCGCTTGGAGGCGACGACGCGCAGACCGGCATCTTCGAGCATCTTGGTGATGGCGCCCGTCAGGTTGCGCTTGGTTGCATCCGGCTTGATCATCGAGAAGGTGCGTTCAATCGCCATAGTCAAATCCTCTGTTTTCTCGGGAAAAGTGGGCGGTCTTTACCCGCCCCAACGCCCGAAAACAAGGGGTCGGCGGCAATTTCACGCCGCTGTCACAGTCCTGCCGCGGCTTTGGTGAAGATCGAGGCAGCATTCGAACCAGCCCATGACCGGATCGGCGGCGGCCAGCATGGCGAGACCGGCGGAGACACGCAGCCATTGCAGCGCGCCGAAGACGATATAGTCGGCAAACAGCGGCGTCTGCCCGCCGATGAAGGGCTGGAACTTCAGCATGTGGCGGAGCGGCTCCAGCTTGGCGCCGAAGGAAGCCTTCTCCGCTTCGCTATCGGCGGCAACCACTTCCAGCGGCTTGCCCAGCCTGCCCTCACGGCTTTCGCGGAAATAGGCCTTGTCGCCCTCGTCGAGGTTCGCGTGGATATCGAGAAGGGCAATGCGCATGATCGCCGGATGGATGATCATCTGCGAATAGCCTTCGACCATGCGCGACAGCGCCTTGCCGCCCTCGCCGCCAAACAACGACGGCCGCTCGGGATAGGCCTCCTCCAGATAGAGGGCGATGTCGAAACTATCGGGGATCAGCCGGCCGTTGTCATCGAGCACCGGCACGGTCGGCGACACGCCGCCGCCGATCGCGCGGATGCGGGCGTAGGTCGTCGGAATCTCCTCGAAATCGAGCCCCTTATGGGCGAGCGCCATCACCGCCTTCCAACAATGGGGCGAAAAGAAGCGCCGTTCGTCGGCACCGCAGAGGGAATAGAGGGCTCTGGTCATGACAGTCCTTTCGAGATCACGGCTGCATCCATTCCACGACAGAAAGCGCCGGCGATCAAATCAGGAAATTTCATGGGCATATCACTGCGATTTCGGGGAAACCGGGCTAGACTGCAGCGACCAATCCGGGAGGGAGTGAATGCTCAGACATTACAGGATGTTCGCCGCCTATAATCGCTGGGCCAACACGCAAGTCTACGCGGCCGCGGCCGAACTCAGCGATGCAGACTTCCGCAGCAATCGCGGCGCTTTCTTCGGCTCGCTCCATCGTACGCTCAATCATCTGCTCGTCGCCGACCGAATATGGATGAAGCGCTTCACCGGCGCCGGCGAAGCGCCGACGACACTCGATGCCGTGCTCTTCGAGGATCTGGATACGCTGGCCGCCGCCCGCAAGGCAGAGGATGAGCGGATCATTGCCTGGACGGGAATGCTGGACGAGAAAACCCTCGCCGGCGACTTCACTTATGTCACGGTGGTACAGCCGGTCGAGATCACCCAACCTCTGTCGGCAGCGGTCGCGCATTTCTTCAACCACCAGACCCATCATCGCGGCCAGTGCCATATGACGCTGACGGCACTCGGCAAGCCGAGTCTCACGCTGGATCTCATCTACTTCCTGCGCAACGAGGGCCGCGAGTGGATGTAAGATCCGATCCAAATTAAAAGCGAGGACATGATGTCATCCAAAACCGCTCGCACTTTCGGCATCATGCTCCGGCGATCAACACTGAATTAACCGCCTTTGCCGGTTCCGCCGCCGATCCATAGCTTTCCGATTGAAAATTCAGCCTCTTTTAAAAGCTTGCGGGCATAGCGGGATGTGAGAGATGTGGCCGGGCTGCGAGGGATCGTCATGCAGAATGCAAGCGCAAACGCACTGGTGCCGCGCGAGACCGCGCGTCCGGCGCCGATGGCGGATATTCAGAAGATTGCCCAGCACATGGCGCGCCTCAACGTTGCCGCGCTGCCGCGCAACTATGAACTCTTCCATGAAGCGATCGTCGGGCTCAATGCCGGCCTTGCGCAGGATATCGCAGCACTCGGGCCGCAACCGCAGCAGCCGATGCTCGACGAACTCGGCCTGAAATACCGCCTCGTCGGCCATTGCGGACTGGCGGGGGAGACCTCACGCAACGAGGCGAGCCGGATGCTGCGCGAGGTGGCGGAAAGGCTTGCCGAAGGGCTGAAGCACAAGAACGCCTTTGCCCGCGCCTGCGGGACGATCCTGAAATCCGTTTCCGGCAACGACGACCAGAGCCTTGCCGCCTTTCTCGGCGAGATCGACTATCTCACCGCCTCGCTGACGACAGTGCTGTCGGCGGAGATGGAAATCGGCGTCAGGCTGCAGGATGACATCAGGGTGCTGGAAACGCTGGAACGCGGCATTTCGGCGATGCAATCGGCCACTGTGGCCGACAGGATCACCGGGCTTCCGAACCGCATCGCGCTGAACCGGACGATATCAGATCTCTACGCGCGCGAAGAGGGTGCCGCCGGCAGCGCGCTGATCATGGTCGATATCGACAATTTCAGCGATCTCAACGACAGATACGGGACCCAGGCGGGCAACAAGCTTCTGAAGAAGCTCGCCGGCCTCTTCCGCAAATGCGTCAAGAAGAACGATTTCATCGCCCGCACCGAGGCCGACGAATTCGCCCTGCTGTTTTCCCATGTCGGCATGCAGGATGCGATCACGATCGCCGAGCGCCTGCGCACCTCCGTCGAGGACAATCTCGTCTTCGCGACATCCGACAAGGCCGATCCCGGCCGGCTCACCATTTCGATCGGCGTGGCGCTCAGCACTGATGCGGCAACGCCCGGGCAGTTGCAGGCCAATGCCCGTGTGGCGCTTCTCGCCGCGCAGTCGAACCCCCGACAACCGGTGCAGGCTTTCGGCCGCTGAGGCGTACAAGTCTCTTGCGGCAGGCAAAGCACTCTTGCCTTGGCGAGCGCTTTCGGCCAAAACGCCGGCCATGATCACGCTCACCGACATTTCCGCCCGCATTGCAGGCCGCCTGCTTCTCGACAATGCCAGCATTTCGCTGCCTTCGGGCACGAAGGCAGGGCTGGTCGGGCGCAACGGCGCCGGCAAGTCCACGCTGTTTCGCGTCATAACAGGCGATCTCGGCTCGGAGACCGGATCGGTGTCGATCCCGAAGGCCGCACGCATCGGCCAGGTGGCGCAGGAAGCACCGGCGACCGAAGACGCGCTGATCGAGATCGTGCTTGCCGCCGACAAGGAACGCACGGCCCTGGTGACCGAGGCGGAGACGGCGACCGATCCGCACCGCATCGCCGAAATCCAGATGCGTCTCGTCGATATCGACGCGCATTCGGCCGAGGCGCGCGCAGCGAGCATTCTTGCCGGCCTCGGTTTCGACCAGGCGGCGCAGGCCCGCCCCGCCTCCTCCTTCTCCGGCGGCTGGCGCATGCGCGTCGCCCTTGCCGCCGTGCTGTTTTCCGAGCCGGATCTGCTGCTGCTCGACGAGCCGACCAACTATCTCGACCTCGAAGGCACGCTGTGGCTGGAAGATTATGTCCGCCGCTATCCGCACACCGTCATCATCATCAGCCACGATCGCGACCTCCTGAACAATGCGGTCAATGCGATCGTCCATCTCGACCAGAAGAAGCTGACCTTCTATCGCGGCGGCTACGACCAGTTCGAGCGGCAGAAGGCCGAAGCCGACGAGCTGCAGACCAAGGCGAAGGCCAAGAACGACGCGGCCCGCAAACATCTGCAGAGCTTCATCGATCGCTTCAAGGCCAAGGCCTCCAAGGCCCGCCAGGCGCAGTCACGCGTCAAGGCGCTCGAGCGCATGGGAACGGTTGCCGCGGTAATCGAGGATCATGTCCAGCCGATCACCTTTCCCGAGCCGGAAAAGCAGCCGGCCTCGCCGATCGTCGCGATCCAGAGCGGCGCCGTCGGCTACGAGCCCGGCAATCCGATCCTGAAGAACCTCAATCTGCGCATCGACAATGACGATCGCATCGCCCTGCTCGGCTCGAACGGCAACGGCAAATCGACCTTTGCCAAATTCATCTCAGGAAGACTTGCACCCGAGAGCGGCGAAGTGAAGCTGGCGCCGAGCCTGAAGATCGGCTTCTTCGCGCAGCACCAGCTCGACGACCTCATTCCCGAGCAGTCACCGGTGGAACATGTGCGCCGGCTGATGCCCGGTGCGCCTGAGGCCAAGGTGCGCGCCCGCGTCGCCCAGATGGGGCTTGCGACCGAGAAGATGGCAACGGCCGCCAAGGATCTTTCCGGTGGCGAAAAGGCCCGGTTGCTGATGGGGCTTGCCGCCTTCCATGCGCCCAATCTGCTGATCCTCGACGAGCCGACCAACCACCTCGACATCGACAGCCGCCGCGCGCTGATCGAGGCGCTGAACGATTACGAAGGCGCCGTCATCCTGATCTCGCACGATCGCCATCTGATCGAGGCGACGGTCGACCGGCTGTGGCTGGTCAACGGCGGTACGGTGACGGCCTTCGAAGGCGATATGGACGAGTATCGCGACCTCATCGTCACATCCGGTAAAAAAAAAGAAGAAAAGCCGCAGCTAACTGAAGAGGCGACGTCGAAGGCCGACCAGCGCAAGCTCAATGCCGAACGTCGCGCCTCGCTGACCCCACTCAAGAAAAAGATCAACGAAATCGAATCCTTGACGGCGAAACTGGAGAAACAGATTCAGGCGCTTGACGCGGAACTTGCAGATCCCGCCCTTTATGAAAAGACACCGGCCAAGGCCGCCGAGAAGGCAAAACAGCGCGGCGAAGCGGCGGCAAAACTGGCTGCCGCCGAGGAAGACTGGCTGATGCTTTCGGCCGAATACGAAGAAGCGATGGCGGGATAGCCATAGGCCTTAGAACAGGATGTCGTCCGAAAACCGCGCACACTTTTCGGCATCATGCTCTGGCGAAAGCGTGGCGAAGTGCCGCGCATCGGCACAATTCCCGCCTGCATCAACCGATCGTTAACCATAATTCGAAAGGTTGTCTCAACATTCGTTACCGATTTGTTGAGCCCTTTCCATGTACCGTTTTTTCGTTCTGTCCTGCATGGCCCTCATGGCCACTCTTTCTGCCTGCAGCACCACCAGACAATCCGCGCCGGACACATCGATCAAGACCTCCTCGGTGATCGCACCCGAGGAGCGGAAGCTTGCCTATACCGGCGACGCTGCGGCGCCGCGCATGACCGGCTGGCATCATCTGGCCGGGCGGACGCTGGAGGTTTCCTCGCTCGCCGATCTCAAGCTGCAGGACAAGGAAGTGATCCTGAGCTTCGACGACGGCCCGATCCCCGGCCGGACGGACAAGGTACTGGCGATCCTCGACCAGTTCGGTGTCAAGGGCGCCTTCATGATGGTCGGCGAAATGGCCGAGATGCATCCGGCGCTGGCGCGCAAGGTCGCCGAGGACGGCAACACGATCGGCAGTCACACCTATGACCACGCCAATTTGAGTTCGCTGGATTTCGACGCGGCGATGGCCGAGGTGATCAAGGGCGAATTGGCGGTGACCAAGGCGACCGGCACGGATGTCTCCTTCTTCCGCTTCCCCTATCTAGCCGAGAGCCACAGGCTGCGCGCCGCGATCGCCATGCGCGACATGGTGGTCATGGATGTCGACATCGACAGCAAGGACTATTTCAACACGACGCCGGTCTCCGTGACGCAGCGGACGATGGACCTGCTGCACAAGCGCGGCCGCGGCATCATCCTGATGCATGACATCCACAAACGCACGGCGACGATGCTGCCAACCTTGCTTTCGGAACTCGAAACCGAAGGCTACAAGGTCGTGACGCTGAAATTCAAGAAGACGCCGATGCCGAACAACGTCCTTGCCTCGGCCGATTTCGTGACGATCCGCTAAGGCGGGTTGCCAAGTCGGGATTAGCCGCAAGACGGCAGGAATTCGGCCGAGCAAAATCCGTTTTTTGATGCCACTACCGGGCGGGAAGGTTGCCGATCAGCAACCCTCTCGTGCACAAGATTTTTCAACGAACGCGCCTATTTCAGAAAATAAAATCTACAAAATCCATCACAATGATGATTTTCTCTGAGACAGAACGTTCCTTCTCTCTCATCGGTTCCCTATGCCTTTCAAAGCCGTCCAGTTGCCGATTCGCGCAGGAAAGCGATGCGGTCAGCGTCCTTTTCTATCAGCGCGGAGAAGCATGGCCAATATTGCGCGGGAAGCCGACGTCCATCTCATCACCAGCCTTTCGGCCTCACCTCGAAGTGGCGCACATCCACGCCATAGCAGTCGAGCCAAAGAGCGCTGCAATTGCTCGAGGACCTGAACCGGTCCCTCCACCTTCCCAAGACGGAGCTCAAACATGTCACGCAAATTTCTCCCGAAGGCGCTCCTCGCCATGTCGATTGCCTTGCTGGCGGCAACGCAGGCATCGGCGGATGCCACGCTCGACCGCATCAAAGCCCGCGGCACCCTTACCGTTGGCGTCATCCTCTCGGGGGCGCCCTTCGGCTATATCGATCCGACATCGCAAACGCAGAAGGGATACAATCTCGATATTGCAAAAGCGCTCGCGGACGATCTTGGCGTCAAGCTGGAAACAGTCACCGTCACGCCCCCGAACCGGGTGCAATTTCTCCAGCAGGGCAAGGTCGATATCCTGATTGCGAACATGCAATATACCGAGGACCGCGCCAAAGTTCTTGATTGGGTGGCGACGCCGTATGATCGCAGCGGCGGTGCTGCCGTCGGACGCAAGGACAGCGGCCTGAAGGACTGGGCAGATCTCAAGGGAAAGCCGGTCTGCGTTTCGCAAGGGTCGAACTTCACGCAGCCGCTCATCGAACAATACGGCGCCGAGGTAAAGGGCTTGCCGAGCCAGCCGGAATCGCTGCTGGCGCTGCAGGGCGGCAATTGTGTCGCCGCCGTCCATGTCGGCGCAACCGTCGGCCTTCTGCTGGAGGACCGGCCCGAGGAGTGGAAGGACTACACTATTCTCTTCCCGACCGAACTGCTCCCTTCCGACTCGGTGATCTGGGTGCGAAAAGGCGAAAAGGAGACGGCCGAGGCACTCGATAAGTCGATCCGGCAGCTCCATACGTCAGGAAAGCTCCTGGAATTTGCGAAGGCAAACCGGCTCCGCAATACCGACTATCTCGAACAAGAGCGCAAGACCCTGTCGGCTGGCAAGTAAGACAGGCTACACTGGCGGATCGACATGCAGGACACCAGCATGACCGGCCTGTTCGTCAACCTGACGAACAGGCTTGGCCTTAACTACGAGTTCCTGGCGACGAGGTACGAGGCGCAGATATGGCGTGATGGTTTCATCACCACGCTCTATCTGATTGCCCTCTTGATCCCCGTCAGCCTGATTGCCGGGCTGCTGTTTGCCGCCTGCCTGACATCCGGCAAGCCCTGGCTATCGACGCCGGTCCGCGCTTTCGTGGAAATCACCCGAAACACGCCGACGCTGGTACAGTTGATGTTCAGCTTCCTCGTTCTCAATACATTCGTATCGAACCTGGTCGGCGGGACGCAGAACAATCCGCTCACACCCTTCTTCTGGGTGGTGGCGGTGGTCGGACTGCACATCGCCGCCTTGCATGCCGAGGCGATCCGCGCAGGTATCGAGGCGGTGCCGTCGGCCACGGTGGAAGCGGCGCGCGGCATCGGCTTCAGCGCGCTGCAGATCCTGCGTTACGTCGAAGTTCCCCTGGCAATGAGGGCATCGCTGCCCGCGATCGTCAACAATCTCATCAATCTCGTGAAGTTGACGACGGTGGGCAATGCGATTGCAGTCAGCGAGATTACCTATGCCTCGATCATGGTCTGGACGCAGCGCGACAACGTGGTGTCACTGATGATCGTCATTCTGCTGTTCTTCAGCATCATCAACCTTGCCGTTGCCCGCATCGGCCTGTGGGTGGAGCGCAAGCTCGCCATTCCGGGGTATGGCCTATGACGACTGCGGTACTTTCCGAGCAGCGCAGGAATGGTCGCCTGCTGCGCAATATCGGCTTTACGGCACTCCCGCTTGTTATCGTCCTCTGGTCGCTGACCGACCTGACGCTGGGGCGCGAACTGGTGACGTGGCTTCCCTATCTCGGCTCGGGCTTCATGATGAACGTCATCATCAGCCTGTGCGCGATGACGCTTGGAACGACCGTCGGAGCCGTGTTCGGCATACTGGAACTGGTTCCCTTCAAGCTGGTGCGCTACCCGGTCGTGGCCTATGTGCAAGTCTTCCGCAATGCCCCGCATCTCGTGCTGATCTTCGCGACGACTTACATCTTTCCCTTCGAAATCGTGGTGGCCGGCAACTATCTGCCCTTCCCGGATTGGCTGAAGGCGGTGATCGGCCTTGCCATACCGGCCAGCGCCTATGTGGCCGAGATCACCCGCGGCGCCGTCCTTTCGATCCCGACCACGCAATGGGAAGCGGCAAAGGGGCTCGGTTTTTCGCGCGGCCAGGCCTTGCGCTGGATCATCCTGCCGCAATGCCTGCGGCGCTCGCTGCCGCCATGGATGAACATATTGGCCTCCATTACCATGGGCACGTCGCTCGCCTCGCTGGTTGGCGTGCACGAACTATTGCATGCCGCAACCGATGCCAGCACATCCGTGCGCCGCCTCGATTTCACGATCATCGCCTATATCGTGGTGATGGCCGCCTTCTTCACGCTTTGCTACCCGATCGCCCGCCTGACCCGACGCCTCGAGCGGCGTTTCAAGACGGCCTGAGGATTTGAATGATGAACGCAAAAACCGACGAAACGATCGTGCGACTGGAAGAAGTGCACCTGTCCTTCGGCCAGACGGAGGTGCTGAAGGGCATAGACCTCACCGTCAACAAGGGCAATGCGGTTTCCATTATCGGCCCGTCCGGTTCGGGAAAGTCGACGATCCTGCGCTGCATCAACGCATTGGTGGCGCCGCAGCGCGGCCGCATCACGGTCGACGGCACCCGCGTCGATCAACTGGCCAAGGAGAGCGAACGCATCGCGCTGCGCAAGCGTATCGGCATCGTCTTCCAGCAGTACAATCTCTTTCCCCACCTGAGCGTGCTGGACAATATCGTGCTGGCCCCGACCCGCATCCTCGGCGTCGAGCGGCGCGAAGCGGAAAAACTCGCACGCGAACTGCTCGACAAGGTCAGGCTTTCGGAAAAAGCCGGCGCCTATCCCGGCCAGCTTTCCGGTGGTCAGCAGCAGCGCGTCGCGATCGCCCGCGCGCTGGCGATGAAGCCGGAACTGGTGCTGTTCGACGAAGTCACCTCGGCGCTTGACCCCGAGACGGTGGGCGAAGTGCTGTGGGTGATCCGCGACCTCATCCGCGACGGCATGACCAGCATCCTCGTGACCCACGAAATGCGGTTCGCCGAGGAGATCAGCGACATCGTCGTCTTCACCGAGAACGGCCGCATCGTCGACCAAGGCTCGCCTGAACAGATTTTCCATACCTTCGACAATCCCCGTATCCGCCAATTCGTCGGCGGTCTCGCCGGAGGGCGCGGGCCAGTGCGCGAAGGCATCTAGGATTTTTTCATGACGAGCACATTCGCGCCCCTGACTTCGGCATTCGCCCAGGCGATCATCTCCTCGGATCCATCGAAAGATCCCCTAGCATTGGACGCGGCGCGCACGGCGATCATCGATTTTCTCGCCTGTGCGATCGCAGGCGCCGGCGACCGCACGACCGGCATTCTGGCAGATACCGTCGGCGCCAACCTGCCGGGCGACGCGATCCTGCTCGGCAGCTCGCGCCGAACCGATCCGCTGGTCGCAGCACTCGTCAACGGTCATGCCGGCCATGTGCTCGATTATGACGACGTGCATGCAAGCGTGCGCGGCCATCCGACGACCGTGATCATCCCGGCCCTGCTGGCGTTCGCCGCCGAGCGCGAGTTTTCCGCAGATGCGCTGATCGCCTCCTATGTCGTCGGGCTCGAAGCCATGGCGCGGCTGGGGTTGTCGCTCGGCTCGAAGCACTACGAGAACGGTTTCCATGCCACGGCGACGCTCGGGACGATCGGCGCGGCGGCGGCAATCGCCCATCTGACCCGCGCCTCCATCGACGAGACCGCCGTCGCGCTAGGCCTTGCGGCAACGCAATCGTCCGGCCTGCGGCTGCAGTTCGGCACGGACGCCAAACCTTTCCACGCCGGCATGGCGGCGCGATCCGGGCTCCTGTCGGCGAGGATGGCCGCGGCGGGTTTCGGCGGCGCGCCGGATTTCCTCGACAATCCGGTCGGCTTCCATTCGGTCTATGCCTTCGGCGCGGAACGCCCGTCCGCCGTGACCGAGAACTGGGGTTCGCCATGGCAGATCGTGACGCCCGGGCTGACGCTGAAGGCCTATCCCTGCTGCACCGCCAGCCATCCGGTCGCGTCTCTCGGCATCGGCCTCAACCGGGAAGGCCTGGAGGCTGATGCGATCGAGCATATCACCTTCACCTACCCGCCCGGCGCCGATGCCGCCCTGGTGGTGAGCAAGCCCGGCAATGGGATCGAGGCGCGCTTCAGTCCCGAATACGTGTTCGCCGCCGCCCTCATCGACGGGGCTCTGCGGCTCGACCATTTCGACGAGCGGCCTGTCTTGCCGCGCCTGATGGACCTTGCCCGGCGCGCCGGCCGCCGCCACGACGAGACTGCGCCCCGCATGTCGAGCGATCCACGCACCCGCTTCGTGATCGTCGATATCGTGCTTCGCGACGGCAGCGCGATACAGCGCCGCTTCGACGGCCTGCCGGGGCTGAGCGATCCGGCCGAAAAATTTCGCGACGCAACTGCGCGCAATCCCGCCTTCGCGGATGTCCCGTCGCTCGTCCGGACAATGAGCAGCACGCCCGACCTTCGCCAACTTCTGGCGCTGCTCAACCAGGATGCCGCCCGAAATCCAGAATGACGAAGGATATTGTCATGACTCGCAAAAGAGAAATCCACCTGGGTCTGTTTCTGCAAGGGGCGGGCCACCACGTATCCGGCTGGCGTCATCCTCACGCCGAGGCGGGAAGCGAGAATTTCGACTTGCTGAGACGCGTGTCCCAGATCGCCGAAGCAGCGAAATTCGACATGGTCTTTCTGGCCGACGGATTGACCAGCGGCATCGATGCTCATCCCTCGACGATCGCGCGTTTCGAGCCTTTGACGCTGCTTTCGGCGCTCGCCGTGGTGACAGACAAGATCGGCCTCGCGGCAACCGCATCCACGACCTATGGCGAGCCCTATCACACTGCCCGCGCCTTCGCCTCGATCGACCACCTGAGCCACGGCCGGGCCGCCTGGAACGTGGTCACGACATCCTATGCCCGCACGGCGAACAATTTCTCCAAGGCGCACCCGGAGCACGATGAGCGTTACGCCGTGGCCCAGGAATTCGTCGACGTCGTGCGCGGACTGTGGGACAGCTGGGATGACGACGCCTTCGTCAAGGACAAGCAGAGCGGCGTCTATGCCGACCCTGCCAAGCTCCATGTGCTCGATCACAAGGGCAAGTATTTCTCAGTCAAGGGGCCGCTGAACATTCCGCGCGCACCGCAGGGCCATCCGATCCTGATCCAGGCCGGCTCATCCGGCCCCGGCCAGGATCTTGCCGCCCGCACCGCCGAAGTGGTGTTCACCGCGCAGCAGAGCCTCGAAGAGGCGCAGGCCTTCTACAAGAGCGTCAAGGAGCGCGTCGCGCGCTTCGGACGTCAGCCGGACGAGGTCGCCATCATGCCGGGCTTCCTGCCGGTGATTGGCCGCACCGCCAGGGAAGCCGAGGACAAACTTGCAGAACTCGACAAGTGGACTGACATCAAAAGCGCCATGCCGCTTCTGGAAGAACGCATCGGCCACAGCCTTGCCGATTACGATGTCGATGGCCCTCTGCCGGACCTTCCGATCTCCGACCAGTTGCGCAGCCGTGCCGAATTGCTGACCGCGCTTGCAAGGCGCGAGAACCTGACCATCCGTCAGTTGGCGCTGCGCGTTGCCGCCGGTCGCGGCCACCATATCGTGCTTGGCACGCCGGTCGAGATCGCCGACCGGATGCAGCAATGGTTTGAAAGCCGCGCCGCCGATGGCTTCAACGTCATGCCGCCGTTTTTTCCCGAAGGGCTCGAAGACTTCACGCAGATGGTCGTGCCGATCCTGCAGGAACGCGGCCTGTTCCGCACCCAATATGATGGCTCGACACTGCGCGAGCATCTCGGCCTTGCGCGGCCGGCACTAATTTCGCCCTAACTGTGCGAAATATTGGCTAGACATACGACGTCAACGGAATCAGGCAGGTCGAACATGAACCTTCATCTCGAAACGGACGACGATCCGCGTACCCGCCAATTCATCGACGAGCATAACGGGCTTTCCGACAAGGCACTGAGAACACCGGAATTCGTTAGGGATCGCGATGCGATAAAAGCATTGATCGAACGGCAGGACAGGCTGATCGTCCCGATGCGCCGAGGCGGGTGGTTGTTCGATTTCCGGCAGAGCAAGGACAATCCTCTCGGCGTCTGGCTCCGCCTGCCGGCCGATCAGCAGCCCTTGCCCGATGCCGGCTGGGAACCGGTCTTCGATCTCGATGCCTTCTGCGTGAGCGAAGGCAAGCGTTGGAACTGGCGCGGCGCCGTCACCTGCCCATGGGAACCGACGCGAGTGCTGCTCACACTTTCGGACGGCGGCTCCGATCTTCTCCGGCTGCTCGAATTCGACGCCGAGAGCAAGCAGATCGTCGAGGGCGGCTTCGATACGCCAGCCGCGCGATCGCATGCCAATTGGCTGAGCCGTGACGAGATCTGCTATTTCGGCTCCATCGACCGATTTTCGGCGACCCGTTCGGGATGGCCGCGGGTCGGGCGGCGATTGAAGCGCGGGCAGCGGCCGGAAGAGGCCGCCGTCATGGTCGAAGCCGCCGACGAGGACGTCTACGGCTTCAATCTCGTCATCGACCCGGCCCTGTCAGGCGCTTCGGCCGATGCCGGATTGATTGACATTTTCGTCGCCGCCCATGAGATCGGCGTCGCCAGCGCGTTCCTGATCGCCAATGACGGCACGCAGCGGCGCATCGATCTGCCTCAGGAGGCCGATTTCCAGTTCAATCACGATCATTGCCTTTGGCGGGCAAAGACCGATGAGCGCGTTGTGTCCGGCAGCCTCGTGCTGCAACGCTTCAACGCCAACTCGGAGACGGCTCTGCTCGGGCCGGAGCGGATTCTGTTTCAGCCTGCCGAGGGCCAGTCCATCTCGCAAATGATGCTGATGCGGGAGTGGTGCGTCTTCATCATCTCCGATCGGCTGCGTCCGCGTCTCATGGTGCTGGACCTGACAAGGCCCGATGCCGAACAGCGCGAAATCGCGCTGCCGGCGGACATGCAGACGGCCCATTTCAGGCCGATGCATGCCGATCTGCATCTTGGCGACGATACGCTCTGCATCGTCGGCCAAGGCTTCCTGCAGCCTCCGGCCTGTTATCGCCTCGAGCTGTCGGATCGCAGCAGAGAGGCCGAACCGATTTTCGTCGCCGCGGCGCCAAGCTATTTCGATGCGACCGATATGTCATCCGAACTGCTGGAGGCTGTTTCCGAGGACGGGACGAAGGTTGCCTATCGGCTGATCCTGCCGAAGCAGTGGATCAAGGGGGCGCTGCCGGTGCTGCTTTACGGCTATGGCGGCTTCGATGTTTCGCTGTCGCCGAACTATTCCGGCGTGACGGGACGCTGGCTGGAGCAAGGCGGCGCCTATGTGCAGGCCTATATCCGCGGCGGCGGCGAATTCGGACCCGACTGGTATCGCAGCGCCAAGCGGCAGGGGCGAGACCGGGCCTTTGCCGATTTCGTCGCCATTGCCCGCGATCTCGTCGCCCGCGGCTACACCGTGCCGTCGCGGATCGCCTGCCAGGGCGGCAGCAATGGCGGTCTGCTGACCGGCGTGATGCTGACGCGCTACCCGGAGGATTTCGGCGCCGTCTGGTGCCAGGTGCCGGTCCTCGACATGACACGCTTCCACCTGTTCAGCGCAGGACAAGCCTGGATGGACGAATACGGCGATCCGGAGACGCCGGCGGACCGGGATTTCATGCTCGGTTATTCGCCGCTGCACAATGTCGGGCCGGCGACCGAGGTCAGCTATCCGCCGATCTATATCGAAAGCTCCGCCAATGACGACCGCGTGCATCCCTCGCATGCGCGCCGCTTTGCCGCGCGGCTGGAGGAAGCGGGACACCGTCCGCTCTTCCATGAATTCGGCTCCGGCGGGCATGGTGGCGACGGCAATTCCGAAGAGCGCGCCGCCCGCGCGGCGATGGGTTACAGCTTCCTTCGCCAAACCATCATGCGCTAAAGCTCTTTGTTTTATACATGTCGTTATCCCGGAACCGCTGCACACTTCCGGGCGACATGTATTAGGATACAACAGAATTGGAGGAGGAGAGCTTGTCGGCGCGCCTCTTTCTGCTACAAACAGGCTCAATAAATCATACTTTTTAACAGGCTCGAGCGAAACACCATGTCCCCTATCAACCTCGCCATCGTCGGCGTCGGCAAGATCGTCCGCGACCAGCATCTTCCCTCCATCGCCAAGAACCCGGATTTTAAGCTCGTCGCCACGGCGAGCCGCCACGGCACGGTCGAAGGCGTCACGAGCTACACCACGATCGAGGCGATGCTCGACGCCGAGCCGTCGATCGATGCGGTTTCGCTCTGCATGCCGCCGCAATATCGCTATGAGGCAGCCTACAAAGCACTCGTCGCCGGCAAGCATGTCTTCCTGGAAAAGCCGCCCGGCGCCACGCTGAGCGAAGTGGCCGATCTCGAGGCGCTTGCGAGCAAGCAGGGCGCGTCGCTCTTTGCCAGCTGGCATTCCCGCTATGCGCCGGGCGTCGAGGCCGCGAAGGCGTTTCTTGCCTCGACGACGATTGAAAGCGTGCATGTGATCTGGAAGGAGGATGTCCGCCACTGGCATCCGAACCAGGATTGGATCTGGCAGGCCGGCGGCCTCGGCGTCTTCGATCCCGGCATCAATGCGCTGTCGATCGTCACCCATATCCTGCCGCGGCCGATCTTCATCACCGAGGCCGTTCTCGAGTTTCCCGAGAATCGCGATGCGCCGATCGCGGCCGATATCCACTTCCGCAATGCCGACGGCCTGCCGGTTCATGCCGAATTCGACTGGCGCCAGACCGGCAAGCAGAGCTGGGACATCGTCGCGGAGACGGCCGCCGGCCAGATGGTGCTTTCCGAGGGCGGCGCCAAGCTTTCCATCAACGGTGCGCTGACATTCGCCGAACCGGAGCAGGAATATCCTTCGCTCTATCGTCGCTTCGCCGAAATCGTCAAAGCCGGCAGATCGGATGTCGACCTCGCGCCGCTGCGCCACGTCGCCGACGCCTTCATGCTCGGCAAGCGGAAGTTCGTCGACGCATTCCACGACTGAGGGTCGCAATAACGTCATAGAAACCGGCAAGATTTGCCGGCCTATGTGCAATAGTGTTCGGGGGCAGCCGCTCATGAGCAACAAAATCCGCCGCAAGGGCCGATTTTTCCGCGTTTTGAAGATTGGCATCCTTGTGGTGCCGCTTCTCGGCCTTGCAGCATGTTCGGGCGAACATGTCGTCATGCCTCCTGATGCACCGGGCGTTTCCCGATCCGAGGAATATTCCTTCGGATCTGCGACCCAGGCCCAGGATTGGCAGGCCACCAAAAAGGTGCTGGACCAACTGGAAGGGCGGTTCGGAGAGAAATCCGTGCGTGTCCTGGCGCGCAATCTCGCCAGCACCACCAGCCCGCAGAGCATCAAGGCCTATTATGCCGAACGCCTTGTCCATCAAGCCGGCTGGGCGGAAATGCCGGTCAGCACTTTTGCCGACAGCGCATGGGCATTCGCTTTTGTCAGTCCGAGCGGCAAGCGGGTTTTGGCAGTGGAGGCGCTCAATCCGTCGGAAGATGCGGGAGGGATCGTCCCCCTCAACATCCTGACGAACCTCGACGAGGACAAAGGGTCGAAAGGATAACGGCTTCCGACGGCCGCTGAGAACGACGTCGGAAGACTTCATACAGCAATTCAAGATCTTACAGCGTCAGGCCTTCTTCTCCCAGCGCCCCTCCGGCGTCTGCTGCCAATAGGTGAGGTTATGCCCCTCGCCTTTCAGCTTCTTCCATTGCGCACGGGCGGCTTCCAGTTGCTCCTGGTCATGACCGTCGAACATGAAGACGATGCGCTCATAGGCATCGGCCGGCGGCGGCTCGGCGCCGTCGACGATGAAACGCACGGTCGCCGCATTGGCATTGTCTGACGTCACCGTCAAAAGCACAGGCTGGCTTTCGGCGAAATCGGCCTCGTCGGTGCCGTGCGGCAGGAAGCTCTCCTCGCGGAACGTCCAAAGATGCTGATCGAGAGCATCGCGCCGCGCCGGCTCACGCGTCTGGACGGCAACGCGCCAGCCGCGCTCGACGCTTTTGTCGATGAGCGGCGGAAGCGCGTCCTCCAGCCGGCTTTCGGTCAGATGATAGAAGAGAACGTCCGTCATCAGGATTCATAATGGGCGCGGACGAGCTCATCGAGCAGGCGCACACCGAAACCGGAACCCCAGGACTGGTTGATCTCGTCCTGCGGCGAGCCCATCGCCGTGCCGGCAATGTCGAGATGCGCCCAGGGCGTGTCCTGCACGAAGCGCTTGAGGAAATGCGCCGCCGTGATCGAGCCCGCCTGCCGGCCGCCGGTATTCTTCATGTCGGCGAACTTGCTGTCGATCAGCTTGTCGTAATCCCGGCCGAGCGGCATGCGCCAGAGCTTCTCATTGCTCGAAAGGCCCGCTGCCGTCAGCTGGGCGGAAAGCTGGTCGTCATTGGAGAACAGCCCGGCATGCACGTTGCCGAGCGCCACGACGATCGCGCCGGTCAGCGTGGCGAGATTGATCATGAACTGCGGCTTGAAACGATCGTTGCAGTACCAGAGCGCATCGCAGAGCACGAGGCGGCCCTCGGCATCGGTGTTGATCACCTCGATCGTCTGGCCGGACATCGAGGTGACGATGTCGCCCGGACGCTGGGCGTTGCCGTCGGGCATGTTCTCGACCAGGCCGATGATACCGACGGCGTTGACGGCGGCCTTGCGCGAGGCGAGCACATGCATGAGGCCGGTGACGGCCGCCGCCCCGCCCATGTCGCCCTTCATGTCCTCCATCCCGGCGGCCGGCTTAATCGAAATGCCGCCGGTATCAAAGACCACGCCTTTGCCGACGAAGGCGACGGGACGATCCTTGGCCTTGCCGCCCTTCCACTGCATGACCGCCAGGCGCGGCGGGCGCACGGAGCCCTGGGCGACGCCGAGAAGGGCGCCCATGCCGAGACGGCGCATCTCCTTCTCGGTCAGGATTTCCACTTCGACGCCGAGCTTTTCCAGCTCTCTCGCCTTGGCGGCGAACTCGACGGGCCCGAGCACATTCGGCGGTTCGTTGACGAGGTCACGGGCCAGATTGACGCCGCCGGCAACCGCTTCGGAATCGGAAAACGCCTTCTTGGCACCAGCCGCATCGGCGGTGACGATCGTCACCTTGACAGATTTCGCCGGCTTCTCCTCCTCGTCGCCCTTCTTCGTCTTGTAGGTATCGAAGCTATAGGCGCGCAACAGCATGCCGAGCGCGAAGTCGGCGGCGGCCCGCGCGCTCGTCTCGAGCCCAGGCACGTCGATGAAGACAGCGGCCTTGTCGGTATTCTTGATTCTCGATGCCGCGGCACCGCCGGCCTTCAGCCAGTCATGGGCGGTGAGTTCGGCGGCCTTGCCAAGCCCGATGACGACGATCCGCTCGACGGCCGCGCCTTCGGGGGCGACGATATCGAGAGCGCTCATGGATTTCGCGGAGAATCGGGCGATCCTGGCAGCCTTGACGATCACGCCTGCCGGGTCGACCGTTTCGGCGCCGGCAGCGCTGTCGGCCTCCACGGTCTTCAACAGGATCGACAGGCCGCCATTGAGCTTTGCCGACTTTGCGAATGAAATTTCCAACTTTGCTGACATGTCTTCTCCGCTGGGATTCTTTGAAATCCGTCCCTGGCGGATAATTTCGCGTTTGGCGGGTCTGTCAATGGCTTGCGACAATTGTTATGGTCGCCCGCGGCCATCACGGCCCTCATGTTTTCGTCAGTTTCGTAGATATTCGCGTTGACAGTTTTTTCGAAAAATCGATGGCGGGGGCTCGCAATCCGCCTGCCGAAAACGACTTTCGGCGCATTCATGCTGCTGTTCTGGACGTGGTGGGCGCTGCTTGCCGTCTTCCGCGCCTTCCCCGGAATAGACATCTATTTTTCCCAGCTTTTTTTCGTGGCCACAGATTGCGGTGCGACTGCCGCCGCCGGGAGCATCTGCGGCGGCTTTCCCTATCGCGACGTCGCGACCTTCGATCTGCTACGCACCATCTTTTTCCGCCTGCCCTATGTCGTCGCGATCGTGATGGTGTGGAAAATCATCGAATGCCACCAGCAGCATGGCGCGACTTTCAACGCAGATCGGGCCCGCAAGCTCAAGGTCGCACTCGGAACGCTGCTGATCGGACCGGTGCTGCTCGTCAATGTCGTGCTGAAAGAACATTGGGGCCGGCCGCGGCCGATACAGACGGATATTTTCGGCGGTGCGCTGCATTTCGCCGAGGCGGGTTCGCTTGCCGGAAAATGCGTTTCGAATTGCTCGTTCATATCAGGCGAGGCAGCAAGCGCCGGCTGGCTCTTCTGCCTTCTGATCTTCGTTCCGAAATCCCTGCGTTACGCGCTGGTGCCGCCGGTGGCGGCGATCTCCATCCTCACGCCGGCGATGCGGCTATCCTTCGGCGCGCACTACCTCTCCGACGTCGTTCTTGGATGGCTTTCCTCGCTGGTCGTCTTCGCCGCACTGCTGGCGTTAACTGAGTCGCAACAGCATCAAAAAAATTCTGAAATTTGAATGAATTTTTGACACCAGCTTGTCGCAAAAGCGCGACAAAGAGCGTAGAGGGATTCTCCTGCAAAGCCGTTTGGGCGTGCAGGTGCTTTCAAGGGCAGGCATGAAACTACTCGAGACATACATATTGCGGCGCGTCGGCCAGATGTTTCTCGTGGCGCTCCTGCCCGTTCTGGCGATCATTTGGACGACACAGGTTCTGCAGCGCATCAACCTGGTCACCGACAGCGGCCAGTCGATCGGCTCGTTCGCCAAGCTCGCGACGATGATTCTGCCGTCGATCATTCCCGTCGTGCTGCCCTTCGCACTCGTCATCGCGGTCACCCAGACACTGACGACGATGAACAACGATTCCGAGCTCACCGTCATCGACGCGGCCGGGGCGCGGCGCAGTGTGCTGATCCGCCCGATCCTGCTGCTTGCCGCCGTCATCAGCGTCTTTTCCTTCTTCGTCGACAACGTCGTCGAGCCGCGTGCAAAGACCGTCGTGCGCCAGATGATCGCCGAGACCTATGCCGACCTGCTGTCTTCGGTGATCGAAGAAAAGACCTTCCGCAAGCTTGATGAAGGTCTTTATGTGCAGATCTCGAAGCGGATGGCGGGCCGCATGCTGAAGGGCCTGTTCGTCGCCGACGAGCGCGATCCGGCCTACGAACTGATCTATTATGCGAAGGAAGGCGCCGTCGACGATACGGGCACGACGCTGATCATGCATGAGGGCGAAGTGCACCGCAAAACGCCCGATGGCAATGTCTCGGTGATCAACTTCGATTCCTATTCCTTCGACCTCTCCGACATGACCGAGAATCGCGGCCAGGCGACGCTGCGTGCCAGCGACCGTGACCTGTGGTTCCTGTTCAACCCGGATCCGGCCGACAAGGACTATACGATCCGGCCGCAGAGCTACCGCGCCGAACTGCACCGCCGGCTGACGGACTGGATCCTGCCGGTCGTCTTTGCCCTGTTTTCGCTGGCGATCGCCGGCGACGCGCGCTCGCACCGCGAAGCGCGGCTGCATCCGATGGTGAGCGCGCTTGCCTATGCCTTCGCGATGCGATGGGCGGCCTTCTACGCGGCCAATCAGATCGACACCGACCCTGAATATATTGCCGTCCTCTACGCCATCCCGATCGTCAGCAGCATCATCTCGATCGTCTTCCTCGGCCTGCACAAACGACTGGTCATGCCGTCGTTCGTTCGGGACCGGATGTCGTCCTTCTGGAGACGAACGCAGGAAAGACTGCTTGCCGCCACCGGCAGGACCGGCGGGGGCACTGCCCAATGATGTTCGGGACATTGTCGCGTTATTTCTTTCGCCGCTACCTGGCGACGACGGGCTGGTTCCTGATCGGCGTCTCGGCGATTTCTTTCCTGCTCGATTTCAGCGAGACGGCGGGCCGCATGTCCGGCCTGCCCGGCTACACGATCAGCGGCGGCATCCTGATGACCGCCGTGCGCCTGCCGCTCATCCTGCAGCAGACCGTGCCGTTCATCGCGCTGTTCGTCGGCATGACGGTGCTGATCGGGCTCAACCGCAAATATGAGCTGGTCGTCACGCGCGCAGCCGGCATTTCGGTCTGGCAGTTCATGTTCCCCTTCATCGCCGGCTCGCTGGCGCTCGGCCTGCTGACGATGACGGCGCTCAATCCGCTCGCGGCCTGGGGACAGCGCCAGGCGCTGCTGGTCGAATCCGACTGGCGCGGCGAGAACGCGGTCCTGCGCAAGGCGCCGCAGATTCCGTGGCTGCGCCAGATCAGTGGCCGAGACGATGTCATCATCGGCGCTCAGACGGTTCAGGAGAACGGAACCAAGCTGATCGACGCCGTGCTGATCCATTTCGATTCAGGTGGTCAGGTCATTCTGAGACAGGATGCCGCCACGGCAAAATTGGAAGATGGTTACTGGCAACTTAACAACGTCGTCGAGCGTAAGCCTGGCGAAATCCCCCTGCGTAAAGCTTCGGTTCAACTTCGCACCAATCTGAAACAGGATTTCGTCCAGGAGCGGCTGACAGCGCCGGAAACAATTGGTTTCTTTGACCTTTCCAACCGGATTGCGGCTGCCAAATCCTTCGGTATTTCAACCAAGGCGTTGGAGACGCAATTCAACTCCCTGTTGTCCCAGCCATTGCTGCTGGTGGCCATGACTCTCATTGCTGCAACAGTGTCCCTAAAATTTAGCCGGTTCAACCAATCCCGCTCAGTGATTCTGGGTGGCATCCTCTCGGGCTTCATGCTTTATGTCATCACCGTGCTTGTAAAGGCATTCGGAAGCAGTGGAGTCGTGCCTCCCTTCGTGGCGACGTGGATACCGGTGGTCGTCGCGCTGGCCTTGGGTGCGACTATTCTGCTTCATCAGGAGGACGGCTAGTGGCGGCAGGCGACCGCAAGTATTTTAGTAAACAGCTGGTTGCCCTGCTTGTCGGCGCGACTGTATCTTCCTATTTCGGCAGTGCCCCGGCCTCTTACGGCCAGGCCAGCGCGCCCGAACAAACGATAAAGAATAAGATTCCTGAAGGGGCGAAGCTTCTGCTTTCGGCCAACGAACTCCTCTACAATCGCGACGCCCAGTTGGTGTCGGCGGTCGGCGGCGTTCAGATCAATTATGGCGGCTACAAAATGGTCGCACAGAAGGTCGAGTACAATCAGAAGACCGGCCGGATGATGGCGCTCGGCAATGTCGAGCTGGTCAGCCCCGACGGCAACCGCATCTATGCAGACAACCTTGACGTGACCGACAATTTCGCGGACGGGTTCCTGAACGAACTGCGCATCGAAACGGCTGACAATACGCGTATCGTCGCCGAGAGCGGCGAGCGTGTCGGCGGCACGCAGATGATTCTGAACAAGGGTGTCTACACGGCCTGCCTTCCCTGCGCCGAAGATCCGAAACGCGCGCCCTTCTGGCAGGTCAAGGCCAAGCGCGTGATCCAGAACGGCGTGACGCACACGATCCGCCTGGAGCGCGCGCGCTTCGAACTGCTCGGTTATCCGATCGCCTTCGTGCCGGTCATGGAAGTTCCCGACAATACGGTGAAGCGCAAGTCCGGCTTTCTCTTCCCGACGATGAGCCTGTCGCAGAATCTCGGCTTCGGGCTTTCCGTTCCCTATTATTACGTGATCTCGCCGAGCATGGACGCGACGGTCACCGCCACCGGCTACACGGCCCAGGGCTTCCTCGTCGAAGGCGAATTCCGCCAGCGCTTCGAAAATGGCACGCATATCCTGCGCGTCGCCGGCATCGACCAGGCAAAGCCGGACAATTTCAGCTCCGGCACCAGCGATGCCGAAGCCGGCCAGCGTGGCATGGTGGCGTCGAAGGCCGAATTCCGCATCAATCCGCGCTGGACGTTCGGCTGGGACGTCATGATGCAGAGCGACAACAATTTTTCACGCACCTACAAGCTGCGCGGTCTGAGCAGCACGGATCGGACCAACCAGATCTACCTGACGGGGCTTGGAAAACGCAATTATTTCGATATGCGGGCGTTCTATTTCGACGTCCAGGATGCCGACCGGACGAACACGGCCGAGAAAAAGCAGGCGATCGTCTATCCCGCGATGGACTATCACTATGTGGCGCCGCAGCCGCTTGCCGGCGGCGAGCTTTCGGCCGATGTCAACCTGACGAATATTTCGCGCACCCATGACGACTTCTATACCGTCGACGGCTTCGACCGCTTCCGCGGCCTGAAGGGCCAGACCTCGCGGCTGACTGCCGAGCTGCAGTGGAAACGCACCTACGTCACGCCG
This sequence comes from Rhizobium anhuiense bv. trifolii, assembly GCF_024346605.1. Classification (NCBI taxonomy): domain Bacteria; kingdom Pseudomonadati; phylum Pseudomonadota; class Alphaproteobacteria; order Hyphomicrobiales; family Rhizobiaceae; genus Rhizobium; species Rhizobium anhuiense. Next base: position 1,814,496 of record NZ_CP098803.1, on the reverse strand, counting down.
ACCGGCCTGGTGATCACGCCGCTGCTGGCTGCGCGCGGCGACGCCTTCGCGCTGAACATGGACGATCCCACGGGCTACACCGGCAACTATGTCGACGGCAATTCCGCCACCCGTTCGATGTTCACGGCCGGGCTGGAGATGCGTTATCCGATCCTGATGACGACGGATAACAGCACGCATATTCTCGAGCCGATCGCACAGATCTATGCCCGCCCCGACGAGCAGCTGGCAGGCCGCCTGCCGAACGAGGATGCGCAAAGCTTCGTCTTCGACGCCACCTCACTGTTCGACCGCGACAAATTCTCGGGCTATGACCGCGTCGAAGGCGGGACCCGCGCCAATGTCGGCGTCCAGTACACCGGTACGTTCGACAGCGGCTACAAGCTGCACGGCATTTTTGGCCAGTCCTACCAGATCGCCGGTCAGAATTCGTTTGCGACCGATGATCTCGTCAATGTCGGCGCGGATTCCGGCCTTGAAACCACGCGTTCCGACTATGTCGGCCTCGGCGGCGTCGAGACACCGTTCGGCCTTTCAGTGACCGCCTCCTACCGCCTCGACGAGAAGGATTTCGATTTCCGCCGCGGCGACCTGACGACGGCTTACCAGAACGACACCTTCTCGACGCAGGTGACCTTCACCCATCTCAGCGCCCAGCCGGAATATGGCTTCGACGAAGACAATGACGAGATCCAGACCAGCAGCAGAATCAAGTTCAAGGATTACTGGGCGATTTTCGGCGGCATCGCCTGGGATCTGAATAATGATGTGATCAGCCGCCGGACGCTTGGTCTCTCCTATGACGACGAGTGCACGATCTTCACGATCGCCTACACCGACAGCAGGGATTCCGACGACGAGACGGCAAGCGACTGGACGATCGGCGCACGGCTGACCTTCCGCACGCTCGGCGACATCAAGATCGGCACCGACAGCCTGGAGTGACGGCAGGCGGGCGCAAACATCGCCTGAAGCCATTCTTTCGCCGTAAGCCTGTGCAGGACATTGCCGCCAGTCGATATCTGAGGCATAGGGGTTTCGCGCCGTGACGGGAGCGATTTCTGCATGTCTCGCACTGTGGTAAGGACGCCGCGAACACGTCTCGCGGCGCTATTGGGAGGTCAACAGATGATTGACGCGAAAAAAGCCATAACCACGTTCCTCGCCGGGGCGGCGCTTGCATTGCTGACAAGCCTCGCCGGTCCCGCGCTTGCGGCAAGCGAAGTCAAGGCCGTGGTCAACGGCACCGCCATCACCAGCGGCGATGTCGCCAAGCGCCAGGCCTTCCTGCGCCTGCAGCACACGAAGGCCGATGCGAAGACTGCGCAGGAGCAATTGGTCGACGAAACGCTCAAGCGGCAGGAGGTCTCCCGCGTCCATATGTCGGTTTCGCAGCAGGACGTCGATGCGTCTTTCGCGCGCTTTTCGAGCGGCAACAAGCTTTCCGTCGAGCAAATGTCGCAGATCCTCGATCGCGCCGGCGTCGGCGTCGATCATTTCAAGGCTTTCATCGCCGTACAGATGAGCTGGCCGCGCGTCGTCAACGCGCGCTACGGCTCGACCTCGCGGCTGTCGAACTATGATCTCGTCTCGCGCATGATGCAGAACAACAAACAGAAGCCGGTGACGACGGAATATATGCTGCAGCAGATCATCTTCGTCATTCCGCAAGCCAAGCGCGGCGCCATCACCGGCAAGCGTAAGGGCGAGGCCGAGGCGTCGCGCTCGAAATTTCCGGGCTGTGATCAGGCAAAGGTCTTTGCCGCGACGATGCGCGACGTGTCTGTGCGCGATCTCGGCCGCATGCTCGCCCCCGAGATCCCGCCGGATTGGAAACCGCTGGTCGAGCAGGCCAAGGGCAATACGACGGGCACCCGCGTCACCGACAAGGGCGTCGAATATCTGGCGATCTGCAGCCAGCGCCAGGTCTCCGACGACCAGGCCGCCGAAATGGTCTTCCGCCAGGAGGATCTCGACAAGTCCAAGGCCGGTAAAAAAGATGCCGGCCCGGAAAATGAAAACAGCAAGAAATACCTGGATGAACTGCGCAAAAAGGCGCAGATCGCCTACCGCTGACCGACGATGGCGACACCGTTTTCGCGACCGCTTGCGCTGAGCCAGGGCGACCCCGCCGGCATCGGGCCGGATATTACGCTGATGGCGTGGCTGCGGCGGCGCGAACTCGGGCTGCCGCCTTTCTTCCTGATCGGCGATCCTGATGTTCTGGCGCTGAGAGCCCGCCAGCTCAATCTGGCGGTTTCGATCCGCGAGACGGACACGGCCAGCGAGGCTGCCGGCCTATTTGCCGACGCGCTGCCGGTCATGACCGTACCGGCCGGCATCGAAGTGGTGGCCGGCGAGCCGCATGCGGCTACGGCGAAGGGCACGATCGCATCGATCGAGAAAGCCGTGTCGCTCGTCATCAGCGGCGAGGCGCTCGCGGTCGTGACCAACCCGATCGCCAAGGCCGTGCTCTACGAGGCGGGTTTCCGGTTTCCCGGCCATACCGAATTTCTCGCCGATCTCGCCGCCAGGGCGACGGGCCGGCCGGTGACGCCTGTCATGATGCTGTCCGGTCCGAAACTGCGGGCCATTCCCGTCACTATCCACATTCCAGTCCGGGACGTGCCGCAGGCGCTGACCGGCGAACTGATTGTGGAAACCTGCCGGGTCGCCCATGAAGACCTCAGGCACCGCTTCGGCATCGAGGCGCCGCGGCTCGCCGTTGCCGGCCTCAACCCGCATGCGGGCGAAGGCGGGACGATGGGCCGGGAGGACGAGGACATTATCCGTCCGGCGATCGAGCGCCTGCGCGACGAGGGCATCGATGCGATCGGCCCCCTGCCCGCCGATACGATGTTCCATGACGAGGCGCGGGCGCGTTACGACGTCGCCGTCTGCATGTATCACGATCAGGCGCTGATCCCGGCCAAGGCACTCGCTTTCGACGACAGCGTCAACGTGACGCTCGGGCTTCCCTTCGTGCGCACCTCGCCGGATCACGGCACCGCTTTCGGCATCGCCGGCAAGGGACTGGCGCGCGAGCAGAGCCTCATTGCCGCGCTGAAGCTCGCCGCCCAGCTTGGCCGCAGCGCCGAAAGCCGCCGCTGATGGCTGCACTCGACGGTCTGCCACCGCTTCGTGACGTCATCCAACGCCACGGCCTCGATGCGCGCAAGGCGCTCGGGCAGAACTTCCTGCTCGATCTCAACCTCACCCAGAAGATCGCCCGCACGGCGGGGACGCTCGACGAGGCAACCGTCATCGAGGTCGGCCCCGGCCCCGGCGGGTTGACCCGCGCGATCCTGGCGCTCGGCGCCAGGAAGGTTATCGCCATCGAGCGGGATACACGCTGCCTGCCGGCGCTCGCCGAGATCGCCGATCATTATCCCGGCCGGCTCGAGGTGATCGAAGGCGACGCGCTGAAGACGGATTTCGAGACATTGGCGCCGGAAGGCCCGATCAAGATCATCGCCAACCTGCCCTACAACGTCGGCACGCAGCTTTTGGTCAATTGGCTGCTGCCGAAAGCCTGGCCGCCGTTCTGGCAGTCGCTGACGCTGATGTTTCAGAAGGAAGTCGGCGAGCGTATCGTCGCTGGCGAAGACGATGATCACTACGGCCGTCTCGGCGTGCTCTGCGGCTGGCGGACAGAGGCCCGCATGGCTTTCGACGTGCCGCCGCAAGCCTTCACACCGCCGCCGAAGGTGACGTCGACGGTCGTGCATCTCACACCCCGCGAAAATCCCATCCCCTGCGCTGTCGCCGATCTGGAAAAGGTGACGCAGGCCGCCTTCGGGCAGCGCCGCAAGATGCTGCGCCAAAGCCTGAAACCGCTCGGCGGTGAGCGCCTGCTCATCAAGGCCGGGATCGATCCGGCGCGGCGAGCCGAGACCCTTTCCGTCGAAGAGTTCTGCCTGTTGGCGAACAGCCTTCAAAGCTCGGCGAAAAGCCAGCCGTTCTAGAGCATTTCCGTTTTTCTTCGAATCACGAAAATGCTCTATCTCTTTGTTTTCACGCAATTCCGGACGCAAAACCGCTGTGCACTTTTGCTGGAATTGCTCTAAAGCGACGGCGTTTCTTCCAGCAGTCCGCGGACGAAGTCGAACATGCCATGGCGGCGGTCGCGGCGCAGGCGTTCGGCCTTGACGATCGACTGAACGGCGTCGAAGGCGGTGTCGAGGTCGTCGTTTACGATGACATAGTCATATTCGCGCCAGTGGGCGATCTCGGCGCGGCTGTTGGCGAGGCGCGTCTGGATGACCTCTTCGGAATCCTCGGCGCGGCGATGCAGCCGCGACTGCAGTTCGGTCATGGTCGGCGGCAGCACAAAGATCGAGACGACGTCGGCCGACATTTTCTCCTGCAATTGCTGGGCGCCCTGCCAGTCGATATCGAAGAGCATGTCGCGGCCTTCGGCCATGGCCTGCTCCACCGGCTCGCGCGGCGTGCCATAGAAATTGCCGTGCACCTCGGCCCATTCGAGCAGCGCATCGCTGTCACGCAGCCGCTCGAACTCACGCACGCTCTTGAAGTGGTAATGCACGCCCTCAACCTCGCTCGGGCGGCGCGGGCGCGTGGTAACGCTGACGGAAAGGCCGATATTCTTGTCGATCCCCAGCAGCGTGCGCGCGATGGTGGACTTGCCGGCGCCCGACGGCGACGAAATGACAAGCATCAGACCGCGGCGGGCGATCTGCACGGGCGAAGTTTTCGCCGGTTTCATGTCTTACTCCAAATTCTGGACCTGCTCGCGGAACTGGTCGATCACGACTTTCAGCTCGATGCCGGCAGCGGTGACCGCCGAGGCATTCGACTTCGAGCAGATGGTATTCGATTCGCGGTTAAATTCCTGTGCAAGGAAGTCCAACCGGCGCCCTGCAGGGCCACCTTTCACCAGAAGATCGCGCGCGGCGGCGATATGGGCCTTCAGACGATCGATTTCCTCGCGCAGATCGGCCTTGGTCGCCAGCAGCGCGGCTTCGGCATGCAGCCTGTCGCGGTCGAGCGCGGCCATGCCGTCCATCAGCAAGGCGACCTGCCCGGCAAGCCGCGCAGCGATCTCCTGCGGCGAGCGCGACGGATCGGCCTCGATCGTCCGTGCCAGGCCATCGATCGTCGCGACATGGTCGAGAAGAATGCGGGTCAGCGCCGCCCCTTCCTGTTCGCGCATCGCCCTCAGATCGGCAAGCGCGGCCAACAGACCGGCAGCGATATCGGCGTCACGGGCGGCAAGCGCCTCCTCGCCATCCTCGCCTTCGCGGAATTCCACGATGCCGCGCACCAGGAGCAGCGTATCGAGCTTCAGCGGCGACGGATCGATCACCCCGTCCAATTGCTCGCGCATGGCCAGCACGGCGGCGAGCGCCTCCCTGTTCAGCACCGCCTCGAAGCGGTTCTCGTCGGCGGTGACGGATAGGGATGCCTGCAGGTTGCCGCGGCTGAAGCTTTCGCCGGCGAGGCGGCGGACCTCCGCCTCCATGCGTTCGAGGCCGGGCGGCAGGCGCAGGCGCAGATCAAGGCCCTTGCCGTTGACCGAGCGCAGTTCCCATGCCCAGCGCCAGCGGCCGCTCGTTCCCTCGCGCCGCGCAAAACCGGTCATGGACTGCAAAGCCATGCGAACCTCCCGAAGGTATCAGTTGATCTTCTTTTTCTTCGGCGGCACGACGGTCGCGCCACTATCCGCCGGCTGCTCTTCCGGCTGGCCGTCGACTGCGATGTTCGGATCCGAACCCTTGTCGGCTTCGAGCTTGCGCCAGCGCTTGACGTTGGCGTTGTGCTCCTCGAGCGTGGCCGCAAAGACATGGCCGCCGGTGCCGTCGGCAACGAAATAGAGATCCTGCGTCTTCCAGGGATTGGCGACGGCTTCGAGCGCATCCTTGCCGGGATTGGCGATCGGCGTCGGCGGCAGCCCCTTGATGACATAGGTATTGTATGGCGTGTCCCGCTTCAGGTCCGACTGGTAGATCGGCCGGTCGGCCGGTTTACCCTCGCCGCCGAAGAGACCGTAGATGATCGTCGGATCGGATTGCAGGCGCATGCCCTTGCCGAGCCGGTTCAGGAAAACGGAGGCGACATGGGCACGCTCGTCGGGAACGCCGGTTTCCTTTTCGACGATCGAGGCGAGCGTCACGAACTCCTCCTTGGATCGCAGCGGCAGCGAGGAGTCGCGCTTGTCCCAGATCTGATCGACGAGCTTCTGCTGCGCAGCCGCCATCTGGTCGATGATTTCCGAGCGTTTGGTGCCGCGCGAGAATTTGTAGGTATCCGGACGCAGGCTGCCCTCGGTCGGCAGGGCGGCCGGCAAGTCGCCTTCCAGCACAGTATCCTGCAGCATGCGGTCAAACATCTGGCGGACCGTCAGGCCCTCCGGGAAGGAAACGGAATAGAGAATGGACTTGCCCGATTTCAGAAGCTCCATGATATCGCTCATGGAAGCCCTCGCCTTGATCTCGTATTCACCCGCTTTCAGGCTCTCACCGGCAGAAAGATGCGTTGCCGTGAGATAGCGGAAGATGCGGGCATCGCTGATGATCGCATTGCGCTCGAGGTTCGAGGCGATTTCGGCCAGACCAGCGCCGTTGCGGACGATGAAATTGGTGTTGGTCTGCAGCGGACCGGGGTTTCGATAGGTCGATGTGGCATAGTAGAAGCCGATGACGGCGACGACGCAGACCAGAACCGCCATGGTCATGATGAAGTTCAGGAAAAGAACCACCTGTCCGCGGGCTTTCTTGGACCGCTTCGGCGGCTCCGGAACGCGCTCCGGACGCAGGGCTTCGCTCGGCGACTTCGGGATGATCGGTCCCTTCTGTGCCTGCCGGTCGTTCTCGCCCTGCGGGGTATCGTTGCTCTGGTTCGTCGTATCGCTCACCGGCAATCCTCTAAAACTTGACCCTCACTTCGCTATTTCGCGAAGCAATGCGGCAAAAGCAGGTTCTGCCGCCGTTCAACGGCGCCGCTGCCGGTCGTTATGCTCCCGCACGTCCCGCTACGCAACGTAGGGAACGGCCGCCCTGCGGCGCAAGGGACACCCGTTACGCCGCGTAGAGGCCCTTATTGTGCGTAGCGGCGCAGCACGAGCGACGCGTTCGTGCCGCCGAATCCGAACGAATTGGACAGCGCCACATTGATTTCTCGCTCGCGCGCCTTGTGCGGCACAAGATCGATCGCCGTCTCACGTTCGGGATTGTCGAGATTGAGCGTCGGCGGCGCGATATTGTCGCGGATGGCGAGCGTGGTGAAGATCGCCTCGATGGCGCCGGCAGCACCGAGAAGGTGCCCTGTCGCCGACTTGGTCGAGGACATCGAGATCTTCGACGCCGCATTGCCGACCAGCCGTTCGACGGCGCCGAGTTCGATCGTATCGGCCATGGTGGAAGTACCGTGGGCGTTGATGTAATCGATATCGGCCGGCGTCAGCCCGGCCCTCTTCAGCGCCATCGCCATGCAACGGCCGGCGCCCTCGCCGTCCTCGGACGGCGCGGTGATGTGATAGGCATCGCCCGACAGGCCGTAGCCGACGACTTCGGCGTAGATCCTGGCGCCGCGCGCCTTGGCGTGTTCCAGTTCCTCGAGCACGACGATGCCGGCGCCCTCGCCCATGACGAAGCCGTCGCGGTCGCGGTCGTAGGGGCGCGAAGCCTTTTGCGGGTCGTCATTGTGCTGGGTCGACAGCGCCTTGCAGGCGGCGAAGCCGGCAAGCGAAATGCGGCTGACCGGGGATTCCGTGCCGCCGGCGACCATGACGTCGGCGTCACCCAGCGCGATCAGCCGAGCGGCATCGCCGATCGCATGCGCGCCCGTCGAGCAGGCGGTGACGACCGAATGATTGGGGCCGCGCAGCTTGTGGCGGATCGAGACCTGGCCGGAGACGAGGTTGATCAGGCGGCCGGGAATGAAGAAGGGAGAAATGCGGCGCGGGCCCTTGTCGCGCAGGGTGTAACCCGCCTCGACGATGCCTTCGATGCCGCCGATGCCGGAGCCGATCAGCACGCCGGTGGCGATCTGGTCCTCATCGGTCTCGGGGTGCCAGCCGGCATCGGCAAGCGCCATGTCGGCGGCGGCCATGCCGAAGATGATGAAGGGATCGACCTTGCGCTGTTCTTTCGGCTCCATCCACTGATCGACATTGAATGTGCCGTCGGTGCCGTCACCGACAGGGATACGGCAGGCGATCTTGGCGGGAAGGTCGTCGACTTCGAATTCGGTGACGAGGCGGGCGCCGTTCTGGCCGGCAAGCAGCCGGGACCACGTCACCTCTGTTCCGCATCCCAAGGGTGATACCATGCCGGTACCGGTGATGACGACACGTCTCATCGCGTGCTTCCCCCCGTCTCTTATGTTCTATGGAGAAATATGCCGAAAAGAAAAGGGCGGACTCCAGGCCCGCCCTTTCTCAAATGCACAGGATCAGGCCTGGGCCTTCTCAATAAACTTCACGGCATCGCCGACCGTCAGGATCGAGTCGGCAGCGTCGTCAGGAATTTCAACGCCGAATTCTTCTTCGAAAGCCATGACAAGTTCGACCGTGTCGAGCGAGTCAGCGCCCAGATCGTCGATAAAGCTGGCGCTCTCGACGACCTTGTCGGCATCGACGCCAAGATGATCAATAACAATTTTCTTTACGCGTTCTGCGATATCGCTCATGTCGGTTTCCTCGACCTTATGTCCTGATCGGAATGCCGTTGCGGCACCCTTACCCTGTTTCAGCCTGCGATGTTTTCAGACATCCTCGGCAAACTCGTTTACCCGGCTTCAGAGATGTCCCAGGCTTGCAAAAAGCCCGCCGGTCCGTCTGCTTTCTCGGGACGACTGTTCACAGTCATGGCCCGCTTAACATGCTTTATGTCTGCCGCAAAGCCAGAAAATCAACGGTTCGTGATTGCTCAACATGCTATTGGCGGAATTATACCCATGCCAACAGTTTGTCGTTTCAGATCATCGCCATGCCGCCGTTTACGTGCAGCGTCTGGCCCGTCATGTAAGCAGCCTCGGAGGAGGCAAGATAAGCGACAGCCGAAGCGACCTCGCCGCCCGTACCCATGCGTTTCATCGGGATCGCTCCCATGATCGCTTCCTTCTGCTTGTCGTTCAGCTTGCCGGTCATGGCGCTCTCGATAAAACCGGGCGCCACGCAGTTGACCGTCACGTTGCGGGTGGCAATTTCCTGCGCCAGCGACTTGGTGAAGCCGATCATGCCAGCCTTGGAGGCGCAGTAATTGGCCTGGCCCGGATTGCCGGTGACGCCGACGACCGATGTGATGTTGATGATGCGGCCATAGCGGCGACGCATCATCGGATGCGTCAATTCGCGCGTCAGGCGGAAGGTCGACGTCAGGTTGACTTCGAGCACGCTGTCCCAGTCCTCGTCGCTCATGCGCACGAACAAGCCGTCGCGGGTGATGCCGGCATTGTTGACGAGAATGTCGACGCCTTCGAGGTCGGCCTCGGCCTTCTGGCCGAGCGCCTTGACCTCATCGCGGTCGGAGAGGTTGGCCGGGAAGATCTTGACGCGCTCGCCGAGTTCGGCGGCCAGCGCTTCCAGCTTCTCGACGCGGGTGCCGTGGAGGCCGACGATAGCGCCCTGCTTATGAAGAAGGCGAGCGATTTCCTCGCCGATACCGCCCGATGCGCCGGTGACGAGAGCCTTGCGGCCGGAAAGATCGAACATGGAAACGTTCCTTATATCTGGAGATACCAATCAGGCCATGAGGGCGGCGACGGCCGCGTCGATATCCGCCGGACCGTTGACGGAGATGCCGTTGATCGTCTTGTCGATGCGACGGGCAAGGCCGGTCAGCACCTTGCCGGAACCGAGTTCATAAAGCGTCGTGACGCCATTTCCGGCGAACCATTCCACCGTCTCGCGCCAGCGGACCTGGCCGGTGACCTGCTCGACCAGGAGGCCGGCGATCTCGTCGGCGCCGGTCACGGGGGCGGCACGCACATTGGCAATGAGGGGCACGACCGGATCGGATTTCGAAACCGTTGCCAGTGCTTCGCGCATGGCGTCGGCGGCCGGCGCCATCAGCGTTGAATGGAAGGGAGCGGAGACCGGCAGCAGGATGGCACGCTTGGCGCCCTTGTCGGTCGCAAGGCCGGCGGCCTTTTCGACGGCGGCCTTCTCACCAGAGATGACGATCTGGCCGCCGCCATTGTCGTTGGCGATCTGACAGGCGCCGACGGCAGCCGCTGCCTCGCAGACGGCAACGACGTCGGCGTGTTCGAGGCCGATGATCGCGGCCATGGCGCCGACGCCGACGGGGACGGCCGCCTGCATGGCATTGCCGCGGATGCGCAAAAGCCGCGCAGTATCGGCGAGCGAGAAGGTGCCGGCGGCGCAAAGTGCCGAATATTCGCCGAGCGAGTGGCCGGCGACATAGGCGACCTTGGACTTCAGCTCCAGCCCCTTGGCTTCAAGAACGCGGACGACGGCGATCGAGACGGCCATCAGCGCCGGCTGGGCGTTCGCCGTCAAGGTCAACGTATCCTCGGGACCATTGAACATGACGTCCGAAAGCTTTTCACCGAGTGCCTCGTCGACCTCGTCGAAGACGGCGCGGGCTTCGGCAAAATTCTCGGCGAGATCCTTGCCCATGCCGACGGCCTGACTGCCCTGGCCGGGAAAAGTGAAAGCGATGGTCATTTTCATGTCCCTGATTGCGCCCCTTGAGGCTGTTTTGCCTCCAATTGACATTCTTTCCGGCAGAGTCAAGTGGCGGCCCCTTCTGCGCAAAGCCTTTCGCACGCGCGCAAAAGCCCGGTTTTTGCTCTTGCGCTCCGCCAAATCCAGCCTAGATTTGCGCGGACCCTCCCAAGGCTTTCACCTCTCTTCCAAGGTTTTTCCATGAAGTACAATTCACTAGGCCGCACCGAGATTTCCGTTTCAGAGATCTGCCTTGGCACGATGACCTGGGGTTCGCAGAACAGCGAAGCCGACGCGCATGCGCAGATGGACTACGCCGTCGAAAAAGGCGTCAATTTCTTCGACACGGCCGAGCTTTATCCGACCACGCCGGTTTCGGCCGAAACGCAGGGCTGGACCGAAGACTATATCGGCAGCTGGTTCGAAAAGACCGGCAAGCGCGGGGATATCGTGCTCGCCACCAAGGTTGCAGGCCGCGGCCGCGACTATATTCGCGGCGGCCAAGGCGCCGATGCAAAGAATATCCGACTGGCGCTCGAGGCCAGCCTGGCGCGGCTGAAGACCGATTACGTCGATCTCTACCAGGTCCACTGGCCGAACCGCGGCCATTTCCATTTCCGCCAGAACTGGAGCTACAATCCCTTCAACCAGGATCGCGACAAGGCCGTCGCCAACATGCTCGACATCCTGGAAACGCTCGGCGCGCTGGTGCAGGAAGGCAAGATCCGCGCGATCGGCCTTTCCAACGAAACCACCTGGGGCATACAGAAATATCTGACGCTTTCCGAACAGAAGAGCTTGCCGCGCGTTGCCAGCGTCCAGAACGAATATAACCTGCTCTACCGTCATTTCGATCTCGACCTCGCCGAACTCTCGCATCACGAGGATGTCGGGCTGCTCGCCTATTCGCCGCTTGCCGGCGGCATCCTGTCCGGCAAATATGTAGATGGCGGCAGGCCAAAGGGTTCGCGCGGTTCGATCAACCCCGATATCGGCGGTCGCCTGCAGCCGTTGCAGGAACCGGCGACCAAAGCCTACCTGCAGATCGCCGCAACCTTCGGCCTCGACCCGGCGGCCATGGCGCTCGCCTTCTGCCGATCAAGGCCGTTCATGGCCTCGGTCATCATCGGCGCTACCTCGATGGAGCAGCTGAAAGTCGATATCGGCGCGGCCGAACTGACGCTCTCTCACGAAGTCCTGGCGGAGATCGCCAAGGTGCACCGCCAGTATCCGCTGACGCTTTGATCATCTTGCCGTAACGCCCCCCGACGCCGACCATCGGTTTGCGTCGGGTCCGATTGCACTTGCCTTTGCCCAAAAAATCCGTATAAGCCGCCCTGTTCGTTAACCCGGTCTTCTGGCTGGTGGCTGAACGGAGGGCCGGTTTCCTTTTGGAAATCGTTCGGAACGGAAGCGTTCCAGCCTCCCGTGTCTCCGCTCTCGACCGTCTCGGAAACGCTTTCTTGCCTGGGTTTACCCAATCAGGAGCAGTCGTTGAGGCTTAGCCGCCGAATATCGGGTTGAACCAAACGCAAGAAAGGCAAAGCTGTCATGGCTCTTTATGAACATGTATTCCTTGCCCGGCAGGATATTTCCGCTCAGCAGGTCGATGCCCTCGTAGAACAGTACAAGGGTGTGATCGAAGCTAACGGCGGTAAGGTCGGGCGTATCGAGAACTGGGGCCTCAAGTCCCTCACCTATCGCATCAAGAAGAACCGCAAGGCGCACTACGCCCTGATGGACATCGATGCACCGGCTGCTGCCGTCCAGGAAATGGAACGTCAGATGCGCATCAGCGAAGACGTTCTTCGCTACATGACGATCGCCGTCGAGAAGCATGAAGAAGGTCCGTCTGCCATGATGCAGAAGCGCGACCGTGACGACCGTCCGCGTGAAGGCGGCCGTGGCCCGCGTGAAGGCGGCTTCGGTGATCGCGACCGTGGCCCGCGTCCGCCGCGTGAAGGTGGCTTCGGCGACCGTGACGACCGTCCGCGCCGTCCGCGCGAAGACCGTGTATAAGGGAGATCCGAGATATGTCTGAAACTTCCTCCGCTCCGGTCCGCCGCCCGTTCCATCGCCGCCGCAAGACCTGCCCGTTCTCCGGCGCCAACGCGCCGCGGATCGACTACAAGGACGTACGTCTGCTGCAGCGCTACATTTCCGAGCGCGGCAAGATCGTTCCGTCCCGCATCACGGCGGTTTCCCAGAAGAAGCAGCGCGAACTCGCCCAGGCGATCAAGCGCGCCCGTTTCCTCGGCCTGCTGCCCTACGTCGTCGCCTGATCGGCCGACACCAATACCATTGAGGGAAGGCATTCGTGCCTTCCCTTCTCCCTTTCGCGATGGGCGCGGATCGGAACTCTTAAAACCCATGTTGAGACGTTTCTGAATTCGATTCAGCAACATTCTCTAACTGCTTGATGAAGCAGGACAGCGACCTTGAAACGACTAAACATTAGAACGCTGCTGATCGGCGCACTCGCCGGATTGACCGCCGCCCTGCTGGTGCTGGGCGCGAGCATGCAGCCGTCGTTTTTCAGCGCGCTTCTCTACACGGCTTCAGCGCTGCCGATCCTGATCGTCGGGCTCGGATGGGGCAATGCCGCGGCGATCTCGGCCGTCACCACCGCTGCCGCACTCGGCGCGATCTTGATCTCGCCTTCCTTCGCGCTGATCATGACGCTGGTGACGCTTCTGCCGGCCGGCTGGCTGAGCCATCTCGCCAATCTCGCGCGTCCCGCCTCCGAACTCGGTGGCCCCGACCACCTGCTTGCCTGGTATCCGCTCTCCGATATCCTGCTGCATCTCTGCGGCCTGGTGACGCTCGCCGTCATCGTCATCGGCGTGATCATCGGCTACGGGCCTGAGATCACCGATCCGATCGTCGACCTGCTGATCACCTCGCTCAAACAGCAGCAGCCGGAATTCATGCCCGATCCGGCGGCGACCGCGCAGACCAAATCGCTGATCCTGCTGATGCTGCCGGCTTTGCAGGGCGGCATGTGGGTCTCCATGCTGTTTGCTGCCTATTATTTTGCGGTGCGCATCGTCTCAGCCTCCGGCCGCGGCCTTCGCCCGCGCGAGGACATTCCCTCGTCTCTGCGCATGAACCGCAACTCGATCTTCATCTTCCTGGCCGGGCTTGCCGCCTGCTTCTTCGGCGGCGTTCCGGCGCTGGTCGGCGCGACCGTGATCGGCACCTTCGGCGCCGGTTTCATGCTCTCCGGTTTCGCCTCGCTGCATTTCCGCACGCGCGGCAAGGACTGGCGCATGCCGGCCCTCATCCTTAGCTACCTGGCTTCGATGCTCATGCTGCTGCCAGCTCTCCTCATCCTCGTCCTTGGTCTCAGCGATACGCGCAAGGCGATCGCGCTGACCCCGACGAAAGATGCTGATGCCCCCAAACAACCCGATACGAAAATCTGAGACACAAGAAAGGAAAAAGAAAATGGAAGTCATTCTTCTCGAACGCATCTCCAAGCTCGGCCAGATGGGCGAAACCGTCAAGGTTCGCGACGGCTTTGCCCGTAACTACCTGCTGCCGCTCGGCAAGGCGCTGCGCGCCAACGCCGCCAACAAGACCCGCTTCGAAGCCGAGCGTGCGACGCTCGAAGCCCGCAACCTCGAGCGCAAGTCGGAAGCCCAGAAGGTCGCCGACGTTCTCGACGGCAAGTCCTTCATCGTCGTGCGTTCCGCCGGCGAAACCGGCCAGCTCTACGGTTCGGTCGCCGCCCGTGACGTCGTCGAGATCCTCGCCGCCGAAGGCTTCAACATCGGCCGCAACCAGGTCCACCTCAACACGCCGATCAAGTCGATCGGCCTGCACAAGGTCGAGCTGCAACTGCACGCCGAAGTCGAAATCCACGTCGAGCTGAACGTTGCCCGTTCTGCCGAAGAGGCAGAGCGCCAGGCCAAGGGTGAAGAACTCACCTCGGTCGACGCGATCTACGGCGTCGACGAAGACGCGCTGCGTCCGGAAGACTTCTTCGATCCGGAAGCCGACGGCGTCGACGAAGACGAAGCATAATTTTCGTCGGAGCGATCCACGAGAGAGAAAGCCCGGCCATCGCGCCGGGCTTTTTCGTTTACACACCTTCGACAGACCGTTTTCCACCCCTTCGACAGGCGCGGCCGATCGGGGTCGCTTTTTTAAGGGGATTTCCTGGATGTTTTTGCTGCGCGCCTTATCGCGCCACGCTAAAATACCCTTCTCCGAAACGGATGCGCTGAGTCGGCGCCAGACCGTGTCGTGCGGGTGACACTGCCGGTATTTCTCCTTTGTGTCGCCCAGGACTGTGGAGAAGTCGAACAACGTGCACAGCGTTCAGGATTTAGGCGAAGAGAGCTCCCGCTCCTTTCGCAGCCTCTTGATTTTCGCGTCCGGAATTGCAAATCCGGAGCTGGAAAAAGACAGAACGGATGATGATGAACGACGCCGCTCGAAAGATTGCAGCCGTTGCTCCGTCGGAGCAGCATTATCGCGAAGCACCCAACAATATCGAAGCCGAGCAGGCGCTTCTGGGCGCGATCCTGATGAACAACGACGCCTATTACCGGGTGTCGGACTTCCTGAAGCCTATCCATCTCTATGAACCGCTGCATCGGAAGATCTTCGAGGTTGCCGGCGATATCATCCGCATGGGCAAGATCGCCAATCCGGTGACGATCAAGACCTTCCTGAAGGCCGACGAGAAGGTCGGCGACATGACGGTTTCGCAATATCTGGCGAGCCTCGTCAGCAACGCCGTCACCGTCATCAATGCCGAGGATTACGGCCGGGCGATCTACGACCTGGCGCTGCGCCGGGCGCTGATCACCATCGGCGAGGACGTCGTCAACATCGCCTATGACGCGCCGCTCGACATGCCGCCGCAGTCGCAGATCGAAGATACCGAACGCCGCCTCTTCGAACTGGCGGAAAACGGCCGCTACGACGGCGGATTCCAGGCCTTCAACGATGCCGTTGCGCTGGCGATCGACATGGCGGCCGTCGCCAAGGAACGCGATGGCGGGCTTTCCGGCATTTCCACCGGCATCCATTCGCTGGATTCCAAGATGGGTGGCCTGCAGCGTTCGGACTTGATCGTGCTGGCCGGACGTCCCGGCATGGGCAAGACCTCGCTTGCCACCAATATCGCCTATAATATCGCCGCCGCCTACGAAGGCGAAGTCCAGTCGGACGGCAGCATGAAAGCGAAGAACGGCGGCGTCGTCGGCTTCTATTCGCTCGAAATGTCGTCCGAACAGCTCGCCACCCGTATCATCTCCGAGCAGACGGAAGTCTCCTCCTCGAAGATCCGCCGCGGCGACATCAACGATGCCGATTTTGAAAAGCTCGTCGCCTGCTCGATGATGATGCAGAAAGTGCCGCTCTATATCGACCAGACCGGCGGTATTTCGATCGCCCAGCTTTCGGCGCGCGCCCGCCGCCTCAAGCGCCAGCGCGGCCTCGACGTGCTTGTGGTCGACTACATCCAGCTGATGACCGGCTCGGGCAAATCCAGCGACAACCGCGTCCAGGAAATCACCCAGATCACCACCGGCCTGAAGGCGCTCGGCAAGGAGCTCAACGTTCCGATCATCGCGCTGTCGCAGCTCTCGCGTCAGGTCGAAAGCCGCGACGACAAGCGCCCGCAGCTTTCCGACCTTCGCGAATCCGGCTCGATCGAGCAGGACGCCGACGTCGTGTTGTTCGTGTTCCGCGAGGAATACTACGTCAAAAATTCGGAGCCGCGCGACATCCACGATCCGAAATATCCGGAATGGGAAGCGCTGTTCGACAAGGTAAAAGGTACGGCCGACGTCATCATCGCCAAGCAGCGCCACGGGCCGACAGGCACGGTGAAGCTCGCCTTCCAGTCGGAATTCACCCGCTTCGCCGATCTCGCCGATCCCTCCTTCACACAGTACGAGGAACATTGACGCGGTTTTCCGGGTCAATTTCCCCTAGAAACCTGTGGCCCGCAACAAGGCCACCGTCACAACGCCGCCGACGACGCTGGCAAGCATCGGCAGGCGGCGGGCGGCCAGCGCCGTTGCGGCACATGCCAGTGTCTCCGCCCAGCCGGTCGCAAAGGCGGTCGGAGCGATCACGGCCATCAGGACCGCAGGCGGGATCGCCTCAATCGCCGTTTTCCAGCGCTCGTCCAGCTGCACGTGACGGATGAGGACGAGACCGCTGATGCGCGTGAAAATCGTCGCGAATGCCATCGCGAGGATGGCAAGCAGGGTATTGATATCAAGCGTCATGCGGCCTGCTCCTGGACCCCACCCTTCCAGAAAGCCATCACCAGTCCGGCCAAAGCGCCGGCTGCGATATACCAGACGCCCGGCACGAAATGATGGACGGCGACGGCTGCAATTCCGCTCGCGGCCAGAATTGCGCCCGTTTCCGGTCCCTTCCAGAAGCCCATGACCAGCACGACAAACACGGCCGGAAAAGCGAAATCGAGACCGATGACCGCCGGATCGCCCAGAAAGACGCCGAGCAACGCGCCTGCGAGCGAAGAGCCGACCCAGGCGACATAGAAGGGCGCGACGATGCCGGCATACCAGACGGGCGTCAGCCGTGTGCTGCCGGCGCGGAACTCCGCCATGGCCCAGAGTTCGTCAGCGAGAAACAGCATGGCGGCATAGCGCTTGATGGTGGAGAAGGACTGCATCTTCATACCGAGCGACGCGCTCATCAGCACATGGCGGATATTGACCAGCAGTGTTGCGAAGCCGACGCCGACCCAGCTTGCCGGATGCGCCCATATATCCATTGCCACGAACTGCGAGCCGCCGGCGAAGACCAGCGCACTCATCAGCGTCGTTTCCAACACCGAAAGACCCTTGGTGGCCGAAATCGCGCCGAAAACCAGACCGATCGGAGCAACGGCGACGACAAGCGGAAAGATGGCGCGCATTCCGGCAAGAAATTCGCCGGTAAGAAATTCGCTGGATGGCCGGCTTTGCTGCAACATGGCAACCTCCTGATTGAGATCACGGAGCAGTAGCCCAGCCCGACACAGCCGTATTGAACGAAAGTGATCAGCCAGTACGGAATTGACCGGGTGTTACGCCTGTCCGCGCCTTGAAGTGCCGGGAGAAATGCGCCTGATCGGCAAAACCGCATTCGAGCGCGATATCGGCGGGCATGCGCCCCTGCCGCAGCAGCCTGCGGGCCACCTGCACGCGCCGGTCCGTCAGGAAGGCATGTGGCGTGATGTGGTATTCCTTGCGGAAGGCGCGGATGAGATGCGCGCGGCTCAACCTCGCCACCCCGGCCAGTTCCTCAAGGCCGACGTCGCTGTCGAAATTCTCGATGAGATATTCGCGCGCGCGGGCGACGGCGCTTCGCTCCTGCGTATCGACAGGCACGACGATTGTGCTGCCGTGGCGCGCAAAGATCGCCGCCAGCACCGAGAACATGCTTTCATCGGACTCCAATGCACCTGCGCCCCTTTCGAGCGTGCGGTGGGCGGCGTGAAAAGCATTGGCGAGTTGCGGATCGCGTGGAAGCCCGCCGGAAAAAGACGGCGTCGCGTGAAAGGCCTTGCCCGTCACATCCTCCAGAATATCGATGAATAATTTCATGTCCGGATAAATCATGCGGTAGCGGTAGCCCTCGCCGCCGGGAGCGCCGTCATGAATGACGCCCGGATCGATAAGATAAAGGTCGCCCGGGCCGGTTTCCTCCCGCCTGCCGCTCAGCGTGGCGATCTGGCTGCCGCTTTCAATCGCGCCGATGCTGAATGTATCGTGCGCATGCGGCGCATATTCATGAGTGAGAAAGGTAGCGCTCAGACACTCCATGTCACGGAAGCGGCTGTCCCGCCAAAAGCGGGCCGATTCCACGTTGGCGAGCGGCATAGCCTCCGCCGCCTCTTTCTGAGATACGTTCTGCATGCGGGTAGATTAGCGCCGAAGCCGCCATGCGTCTTGAACAAAAGTGATCGTACAGGCGGCAAAGGATGGTATGTGACCGCCCGCGCTTTCCCTTGGCCACAATGCTCACTAGACTGGGTGAGGTGATTTTCCTTTCATTTCTTCACGGCGATTCATGACAGATTTTCCCATTCCCTTCGACGATGACGATCTTTTCGCTTCCGCAGGCCTGCGGCTGACCGTCGACTTGACCGCGCTTACGGAGAACTGGCGCGATATGGCGCGCCGCTCCGGTGCAGCGCGCGCCTCGGCCGTCGTCAAGGCGGATGCCTATGGCATGGGCATCGAGGATGCCGGCGAAGCGCTCTATATGGCAGGCGCCCGCGACTTCTTCGTCGCGACCGTCGACGAGGGCGTCACCCTTCGCCTCTATGCGCCGGAGGCGCGCATCTTCGTGCTCTCCGGCATCTGGCCGGGCACCGAGCGACGCTTCTTCGACAATGATCTGGTGCCGGTGATTTCTTCCGACGAGCAACTCGCCTTCTGGATGGCGGTGCTGGCCGATTACGGCGACTACCCCTGCGCGCTGCATGTCGATACCGGTTTCAATCGGCTCGGACTACATATCGACGATGCGATCGCGCTCGTCGACGATGTTTCGCGGCCGGCGAGTTTCGCGCCGGTGCTTGTCATGAGCCATCTCGCCTGCGGCGACGATCCCAGCCATGCGATGAACCGGCGGCAGCTCGAATCATTCCACAGGGTTAGCGCCGCCTATGAAGGCATCGATTCAAGTCTTGCGGCCTCGGCCGGCATCTTTCTCGGCGAGGATTATCACTTCGACCTGACCCGCCCCGGCATTGCGCTCTATGGCGGCGAAGCGGTCTGCGGCATGACGAACCCGATGCGGCCGGTGGCAACCGCGGAAGCGCGCATCATCCAGGTGCGAAATGTCGAGGCCGGCGAGACCGTCAGCTATGGGCGGGCGCTGCAGCTCAACCGCAAAAGCCGGCTGGCGATCGCCTCGGCCGGTTATGCCGACGGCTATATGCGCAGCCAGTCGAGCGGCGGCGTGCCGCTGCGCCAAGCGGTGCCGCAAGGCGGGCAAGGCTTTATCGCCGGACACAAGGTGCCGGTTGCCGGCCGGATCACCATGGACCTGACGATCTTCGATATCACCGACCTGCCTGACAATGCCGTGCGCGCCGGGGATTATGTCGAGCTGTTCGGCAAGAATATGCCAGTCGACGACGTGGCGCGGGCAGCAGGCACGATCGGATACGAGATCCTGACCAGCATGGGGCTCCGCCATGAGCGGCGCTATGTCGCCGAGGAGTAGAGTTCGCCCGTCAACGGCTGCTGAGCGCAAGGCGGACGCCGAGCGCTACGAAAAGCGCGCCGAGGCTGCGATCGAGCCATAGCCCGACTTTCTGATTATGCCTGAGCGCATCGGCAAGGCGCCCGCCGAGAAGGACGAGCGGCGGCTCGATGAAGGCAGCGACGACAATGATAAGCCCGCCATGCAGCAGGAGTTGGGCCCATGCCGGTCCTGCCCCTTCGACGACGAATTGCGGCAGGAAGGCCAGGAAGAAGATCGCCACCTTCGGATTGAGCAACGACACCAGGATTCCCTGCCGGTAGATCCTTGCGCTCGGCATTTCTTCACCGGCAGCCTTTATCAGTCCATTGCCGCCGCCGGCGCGCAACGCCTGGATGCCCAGCCAGACGAGATAGGCGGCGCCGATCCATTTGACCGTCGAGAAGGCGGCGGCGGAAGCGGCAAGCACGGCGGAAAGACCGAGTGCCGCCATCAGCACGTGCAGGCAGGCGCCAGACCAGACGCCGAACAACGCAGAAAAACCGGCACGTTTTCCGCCTCTCATCGTGTGACCGAGGATGAAGGCGATGTCGGGGCCGGGCGAGAGGTTGAGCAAAACCGCAGCCGACAGAAATGCAAGCCAGTGCGCGAGCGAATAATCGAACATCTTCCACCGTTCCGGATAAGCAGAGAACAAAGGATAGGCACGGCGCGCGCTGATGGGGAAATCATTAGTTTTGATCCGTCGCGATAGCCATTATCTCAAGCACGACAATGATTCGATGAAGCGGCGCGTCTGCTTGCCTCGGGAACCCGGACTGAAAGAGTAATTGATGGCGAAGGCCAGGACACAATTCATCTGCCAGAATTGCGGCACGGTTCATAACCGCTGGGCCGGCAAATGCGAAAACTGCGGCGAGTGGAACACCATCGTCGAAGAGGACCCGATGGGCGGGATCGGCTCCGGTCCGGGCAAGACGCCGAAAAAGGGCCGCCCGGTGGCGCTGACGGCGCTATCCGGCGAGATCGAGGAGGCGCCGCGCATCCACACCGCCATGTCGGAGCTCGACCGGGCGCTTGGCGGCGGCTTCGTGCGCGGCTCGGCGGTGCTGATCGGCGGCGATCCCGGCATCGGCAAATCGACGCTGCTGATGCAGGCGGCCGCCGCCCTTGCACGGCGCGGCCACAAGATCATCTACGTCTCCGGCGAAGAAGCCGTAGCGCAGGTCCGGCTGCGGGCGCAACGCCTCGCGGCGGCCGATACCGACGTGATGCTGGCGGCCGAAACCAATGTCGAGGATATTCTGGCGACCCTCGCCGAGGGCAAGCGGCCGGACCTCGTCATCATCGATTCGATCCAGACGCTTTGGAGCGAACTGGCCGAATCCGCGCCGGGAACGGTGACGCAGGTGCGCACCGGTGTGCAGGCGATGATCCGTTTCGCCAAGCAGACGGGGGCCGCCATGGTGCTCGTCGGGCATGTGACCAAGGACGGGCAGATCGCCGGCCCGCGCGTCGTCGAACACATGGTCGATGCCGTGCTCTATTTCGAAGGCGATCGCGGCCATCACTACCGCATCCTGCGCACGGTCAAGAACCGCTTCGGCCCGACCGACGAGATCGGCGTCTTCGAAATGTCCGACAAGGGCTTGCGCGAAGTCGCCAACCCGTCGGAGCTCTTCCTCGGCGAGCGCAACGAAAAATCGCCAGGTGCTGCCGTCTTTGCCGGCATGGAAGGCACGCGTCCGGTGCTCGTCGAGGTGCAGGCGCTGGTGGCGCCGACCTCGCTTGGCACGCCGCGGCGCGCCGTGGTCGGCTGGGATTCGGCCCGGCTATCGATGATCCTGGCCGTGCTCGAAGCCCATTGCGGCGTCCGGCTCGGCCAGCACGACGTCTACCTCAACGTTGCCGGCGGTTACCGCATCACCGAACCGGCGGCCGATCTGGCCGTCGCTTCGGCGCTCGTTTCCTCGCTTGCCGGTATTGCCCTTCCTGCCGATTGCGTCTATTTCGGCGAAGTCAGCCTGTCGGGCGCCATCCGGCCGGTTGCGCACACCGCCCAGCGCCTCAAGGAAGCCGAGAAGCTGGGTTTTTCCGCAGCATTGCTTCCATCCGCCTCCGCCGAATTGCCGAAGGGTTCCGGCGGGCGCTGGAGCGAGGTCGAAAGCCTGCCGGATCTGGTCGCGCGCATCGCCGGGTCGAAGGGGGCGTTGCGTGTGGAAGACGAGGTTTGATCCTTTCATTGCCAAGATTGGTGATGATATAGGAGGCACACGATAAGGCACGACACGGCCGCCAAGCGGCAGTCCTGGAGTTGAATTTACATGCCCATTACGATTTTCGACGGTATTGTCATCGGCGTCGTGCTCTTCTCCGCCGTGCTGGCGATGGTCCGCGGCTTTTCGCGCGAGATCCTCTCGATCGCGAGTTGGGGCGGTTCGGCGGCGGCGGCCTATTACCTCTATCCCTACCTGCTGCCCTATGCGAAGAAATACACCGATGACGACCGCATCGCGATCATCGGTTCGGCAGCGGTCGTCTTCCTGATCGCGCTCATCGTCATCTCCTTCATCACGATGAAGATCGCCGATTTCATCATCGACAGCCGCGTCGGCGCGCTTGATCGCACGCTCGGCTTCCTGTTCGGGGCAGCCCGCGGCGTGCTGCTCCTGGTCGTTGCCGTCGCCTTCTGGAACTGGCTGGTCGATGTCGATCACCGCCCGGCCTGGGTCAACGAAGCCAAATCGAAACCCTTCCTGGATTCGATGGTCGTGAAGCTGAAATCGGCTCTGCCGGAGCAATTTGCCCAGATGATACCGGCGAGCATCCGTGATAAGCTTCAGCCGCAGGCACAGGGCACTGAGGGTACCACGCCGCCGACGGGCGACCAGGCTCCAGCGGAAGACGCACCGAATGCGCCTGCAGACGGCGCACAGCAGCCGGCGAATTGACACAGTGTTCAAGAGCTTGACCCGCCTTAAGGCAATTGCCATTTGAGCGGAATGTGAATGAGGGTCCGGTCGGGCATTCCAGCTCCGCCGGGCTTCCGTTATTTCTGGAAATGCCGATCCATTCTTGTGAGAGCAGAGGCCCGCAGAAATGAACCAGTCCCATGCCATCCCGACCGACGATCCGCTCGACGGAGATACGCTGCATGAAGAATGCGGGGTATTCGGAATTTTGGGACATCCCGATGCCGCAGCGCTCACGGCGCTTGGCCTGCATGCGCTTCAGCATCGCGGACAGGAAGCGGCCGGCATCGTCTCCTTCGACGGCAAGCGCTTTTATCAAGAGCGCCATATGGGCCTCGTCGGCGACCACTATACCAATCCTATGACGCTCGCCCGCCTGCCGGGCAGCATGTCGATCGGCCATACGCGCTACTCGACGACAGGCGAAGTGGCCATGCGCAACGTGCAGCCGCTCTTTGCCGAACTGGAAGAAGGCGGCATCGCCATTGCCCATAACGGCAATTTCACCAATGGCCTGACGCTGCGCCGCCAGATCATCGCCACCGGCGCCATCTGTCAGTCGACCTCCGACACGGAAGTCGTCCTCCACCTCATTGCCCGCTCGCGCCATGCGTCCACATCCGACCGCTTCATCGATGCGATCCGCCAGATGGAAGGCGGCTATTCGATGCTCGCCATGACGCGCACGAAGCTGATTGCCGCCCGTGACCCCACAGGCATCCGCCCGCTCGTGCTGGGCGAACTCGACGGCAAGCCGATCTTCTGCTCGGAAACCTGCGCGCTCGATATCATCGGCGCCAAGTTCATCCGCGACGTGGAAAACGGCGAAGTCGTCATCTGCGAAATCCAGCCCGACGGCTCGATCAGCATCGATGCGCGCAAGCCCAGCAAGCCGCAGCCGGAGCGCCTCTGCCTGTTCGAATATGTCTATTTCGCCCGGCCGGATTCGGTCGTCGGCGGCCGCAACGTCTATACGACGCGCAAGAACATGGGCATGAACCTCGCCAAGGAATCGCCCGTCGATGCCGACGTGATCGTGCCGGTGCCGGATGGCGGCACGCCAGCAGCGCTCGGCTATGCCCAGCAGAGCGGCATTCCCTTCGAATACGGTATCATCCGCAACCATTATGTCGGCCGTACCTTCATCGAGCCGACGCAGCAGATCCGCGCCTTCGGCGTGAAGCTGAAGCATTCGGCCAACCGGGCGATGATCGAAGGCAAGCGAGTGGTGCTGGTGGACGATTCCATCGTGCGCGGCACGACCTCTCTCAAGATCGTCCAGATGATCCGCGAAGCCGGCGCGCGCGAAGTCCATGTCCGCGTCGCAAGCCCGATGATCTTCTTCCCGGATTTCTACGGCATCGACACGCCCGATGCCGAAAAGCTGCTGGCAAACCAGTATGCCGATGTCGAAGCCATGGCCAAATATATCGGTGCGGATTCGCTGGCTTTCCTGTCGATCAACGGGCTTTACCGCGCCGTCGGCGGCGAGGATCGCAATCCGGCCCGGCCGCAATTCACCGATCACTATTTCACCGGTGACTACCCGACCCGCCTACTCGACAAGAACGGCGAGTCGATGGGCAACAAGCTTTCGATGCTTGCCAGCAACGGCTGACAAGCAACGGCTGACCGGGGCCGGCTTTCCTATCATCCATCCTGGAGGGGTTCACCGCACCCCTCTCCCTTCGTCGGGGAATACGACATCATGAACATCAATCTTGAGGGCAAGATCGCACTCGTCACCGGCGCGTCGCGCGGCATCGGCTATTTCACGGCGCTGGAACTGGCCAAAGCCGGCGCCCATGTGATTGCCTGCGCCCGCACGGTCGGCGGGCTCGAGGATCTCGACGATGCGATCAAGGCCGTCGGCGGCACGGCGACGCTCGTGCCCTTCGACCTTGCCGACATGAATGCGATCGATGCGCTTGGCGGCTCGATCTTCGAGCGCTGGGGCAAGCTCGACATCCTCGTCGCCAATGCCGGCGTGCTCGGCGTCATTTCGCCGATCGGCCATATCGAAGCGAAAGTGTTCGAGAAGGTGATGAGCATCAACGTCACCGCGACATGGCGGCTGATCCGCTCGGTCGATCCGCTGCTCGCCCGTTCCGATGCCGGCCGAGCGGTCATCCTGTCTTCAGGCGCTGCCCATAAATGCCGCCCCTTCTGGGGCGCCTATTCTGCCTCCAAGGCCGCCGTCGAGGCGCTGGCGCGCACATGGGCGGGCGAAAGTCAAAGCACACCGCTGCGGATCACCAGCGTCGATCCCGGCGCGACACGCACCGCGATGCGGGCGCAGGCGGTCCCCGGCGAAGATCCGCAGACATTGCCGCATCCATCCGAAGTGGCGAAGGCGATCCTGCCGTTGCTCGGTCCCGGAGTAACGGAGACGGGCAAACTGTTTATGGTGCGGGAAAACAAGCTCGTCGATTACCGGCTGCCGGAATAGAAAGACGCGCGGCGCTATAGACGTCTCACTTCGCAGCAACGGCCGGGAACAGATGCGCCAGGCCCGTTTCCGACGGGCATAGGACGTTGAGATCCACCGGTCCCTGAATGCCGTCCAATGTGCCGTTATCGGCAAATTGCCAGATCGACCAACGGCTGCATTCTTCCTGCCTCGGCTCCCTGAACACGCTTCGCAGCCACAGGTAATGATCGGGGAAGCGGGATTCATTGCCTTTCAGATATTGATCGAAGAATTCCTGCGTGACGTAAAAGATAGGCTTTTCGGGAAAGGTGACTTTCAGTTCGGCGAAGAAGGCGCTCACCTCGGCCGCCATTTCCTCGAGCGTCGGGACTCTGTTGCAATTGCCGACAAACTCCAGATCGACGGCGATGGGCAGGGTTCCCTGCTCCTTCGGCACGGTCGCCAGGACATTCTGCGCCTGATCCCTGCCCGGGCGGCAGAAGGTGAAGAAATGATAAGCGCCCCTGACCACGCCGGCATCTCTGGCGCGCTGCCAGTTGTCGGCGAATTTGGAATCCCGATGATCTCCCCCTTCGGTCGCCTTCATGAAGGCGAAGCGGACATTCGCCTGCGTAGCGACCGCCTTCCAATCGATATCACCCTGGTGATGGCTGACATCGATGCCTTGGATCGGATAGCTGTCGAGAGAGGGATTGTTGAAGCGAAGCATCCCGAAATCGTATGCCAGATATGCCGCGAATGCGACCACCAGAATTGCAGTTGCTCCGATCGTCGATCGAGCCAGTTTCCGCATCCCTTCCCCCCAATTTTCGACAGCTTCTCATCTGGCTATGCGAGATTTGCGCCGCGAAAATGGCAGAATCGGATGGATGGATCCTGTTGCCGCCGATCGCTCTTCGTCCCCCTTGACCGGAAGCGCGAACCGGGCCATAAAACCCGCCATGAAAACGGTTATCTGCATTATCTGCCGGAAGATTATTCGCTAGCGCGAGCGCTGGCCCGGCCGTTTTCGTCTCCCAAATAGTCAAGATGCGAAACGCCCCGGTCCGCCGGTCGCATTATTTTTCTGATCGTGCCTTTGGGAGAGTGGAATGGACGCGACGCCGGAACTGAAGCTGTACAACACGCTGACACGGGAAAAATCGGTGTTTTCGCCGATCGATCCCGACGCTGTCCGCATGTATGTCTGCGGGCCGACCGTCTATGACTTCGCTCATATCGGCAATGCCCGGCCGGTCATCGTCTTCGATGTGCTGTTCCGGCTGCTGCGTCATGTCTACGGCAAAGACCACGTCATTTACGCCCGCAACATCACCGACGTCGACGACAAGATTAATGCGCGCGCACTTCGGGACCACCCGGGCCTGCCGCTCAATGAGGCGATCCGCGCGGTCACCGAAAAGACCGAAACGCAATTTCACGCCGATGTCGCCGAACTCGGCTGCCTGGAGCCGGATTTCGAACCGCGCGCCACCGACAACATCGCCGAGATGATCGAGATCATCGAGAAGCTGATCGGTAACGGCCATGCCTATGTCGCATCGGGCGAAGTGCTGTTCGACACCAAATCCATGGCGGATTACGGTCAGCTCTCGAAGCGTCCGCTCGACGAGCAGCAGGCAGGTGCGCGCATCGCCGTCGACGCGCATAAGAAGAACCCGAGCGATTTCGTGCTCTGGAAACTGTCGAGCCACAACGAGCCCGGCTGGGAGAGCCCGTGGGGCCGCGGCCGGCCTGGATGGCACATCGAATGCTCGGCGATGAGCAAGCGTTATCTCGGCGATGTCTTCGACATTCACGGCGGCGGGCTGGACCTGATCTTCCCGCATCATGAAAACGAGATCGCCCAGTCGCGCTGCGCCCATGATACCCAAGTGATGGCGAATGTCTGGATGCATAACGGCTTCCTGCAGGTCGAAGGCCGCAAGATGTCGAAATCCGAAGGCAATTTCGTCACCATCCACGAATTGCTGCACACGGAAACTTTCGGCGGCCGCCAATGGCCGGGCCAGGTGCTGCGCCTTGCCATGCTGATGACGCATTACCGCGAGCCGATCGATTTCTCGATCAAGCGACTGGAAGAGGCCGAACGCCTGCTCGCCAAATGGCCGGCAACAGATGCCGGCGATGCGGCGCCCGATGAAAGCGTGCTGAATGCGCTGGCGGACGATCTCAACACGGTGGCGGCGGTGCAGGCATTGCATGCACTGGCGCAGGCCGCCCATACGGATCCCGCCGTGGGCGCCACCTTTGCGGCAACGGCCGACCTTCTGGGCCTGCTGCCGAAAAAGACGGAGATCGACGAAGCCGTCGCATCGGCGATCGATGCGCTGGTCGCCATGCGTCTCGAAATGCTGAAGGCGAAGAACTTCACCGAGGCCGACAAGATCCGCGACGAATTGACGGCAAAGGGTATCCAGCTGAAAGACGGCAAGGATCCGGTGACAGGCGAGCGCGTGACGACGTGGGAGGTCAAGAGATGACCACCTACACCGGCGGCTGCCAATGCGGGGCGATCCGTTTCCGGGTCAGCGGGGACATCAAGGATTCGTCGATCTGTCATTGCCGCATGTGCCAGAAGGCGTTCGGGGCTTATTATGCGCCGCTGGTCTCGGTGCGCGGTGCCAATTTCGAATGGACCCGCGGAGAGCGGAAAAGATTTCGCTCTTCCAATTTCGTCGAGCGCGGCTTCTGCGGCGATTGCGGCACGCCGCTCACCTACGAAGCGCCGGATGGAATGGCGATTGCCGCGGGCGCCTTCGACGATCCTTCGGCGTTTCCGCCGCTGGTCCAATTCGGCGTCGAGGGCAAGATCGGTTTCGTCGATCATCTGCACGAATTGCCTGGGCACAGGACGGAGGAGGATGTGCAAGCCGCTCCCTTCCTGCTCGAGCTTGTCTCCTACCAGCATCCAGATCATGAGACGCAGGCATGGCCCCCCAAGGAGCTCGGATGACGACGGGAACGGACAAAAGCGGCGGGTGCCAGTGCGGGGCGGTGCGTTACCGTGCCAAAGGCGAACTCGGCTATCCCCATCTTTGCCATTGCCGGATGTGTCAGAAGGCGGCCGGCAATTATTTCATGCCGCTGGCCGGCGTGAAGCGCAGCGATTTCACCATGACGCGCGGCGCGCCAAAATGGTTCCAGTCCTCGGATCTGGTGCGGCGCGGTTTCTGCGGCGATTGCGGCACGCCGCTGTTCTACGACATTCCGGGCGAAGACTTCATCAACCTCGCGCTCGGCTCGCTCGACGAGCCCGACGCGGTCAGGCCGGTGGCGCAATCGAATACCGGCCAGAAGATGTCCTGGTTTCATGCGCTGGACGGCCTGCCGCTCGAACCGGAGCCTGAGACGCCCGACCGCGAGAACGCGATCGCGGCGAGCAATCATCAGCACCCCGACCACGACACGAAAAGCTGGCCTTTCGGAGAGACCTCATGACGGACACGATCAAGACAGGCGGATGCCAGTGCGGCGCCGTGCGCTTCCGCATCTCAGGCAAGTTGGGGCGTCCCTCGATCTGCCATTGCCGCATGTGCCAGAAGCAGTTCGGCGGCTTTTTCTCGGCGCTCGTCACCGCGCCTGAGGAAGGTATGGAGTGGACGCGCGGTGAGCCGAGCTACTTCCAGTCCTCGGTCAATATCGATCGCGGCTTCTGCAGCAATTGCGGCACCCCGATGACCTATCGTCATCCGGGCGGACTGGAGCTTGCGATCGGCACCTTCGACGACCGCAGCGACCTCGCACCGCTGATCCAGGTCAACTACGAGGCCCGCCTGCCCTGGGTCGAGGAAATCTTCAAGGCGCCGGTGCTGAAGGATCAGGATTTCTACGCCCGGCAGGAGGCGATCATCTCCTTCCAGCATCCCGATCACGACACAGAAGTCTGGCCCGCGAAAGGCGTGAAGATATGACCGAGATCCTGCGCACGCTCTATCCGGAAATCGAACCCTATGCGTCCGGCCATCTCGATGTCGGCGATGGCCATGTGATCTATTGGGAGCGCTCCGGTACGCCTGGCGCCAAGCCCGCCGTCTTCCTCCATGGCGGTCCGGGCGGCGGTTTTTCGCCCGCACACCGCCGGCTTTTCGATCCCGCGCTTTACGACGTCATGCTGTTCGACCAGCGCGGTTGCGGCAGGTCGACGCCGCATGCGGATCTCAATGCCAACACGACCTGGCACCTCGTCGCCGATATCGAGCGGCTGCGCGAAATGGCCGGCGTCGACAGCTGGCAGGTGTTCGGCGGCTCCTGGGGTTCTACGCTGGCGCTCGCCTATGCCGAGACGCATCCGCAGCACGTGTCCGAGCTCATCCTGCGCGGTATCTACACGCTGACCAAGGCCGAGCTCGACTGGTACTATCAATTCGGCGTCTCAGAAATGTTCCCGGATAAGTGGGAGCGCTTCATCGCTCCCATTCCGCCGGAAGAGCGGCATGAGATGATGCATGCCTATCATCGCCGCCTGACGCACGAGGATAGGAAGGTGCGCCTCGAGGCCGCGCAGGCCTGGAGTATCTGGGAAGGCGAAACGATCACGCTGCTGCCCGAACCTTCGACGAGCGGCAAGTTCGAGGAGCCGGAATTCGCCTATGCCTTTGCGCGCATCGAGAACCATTTCTTCGTCAATGCCGGCTGGATGGACGAGGGACAGCTGATCCGCGATGCCGGCAGGCTCAAGGATATTCCCGGCGTCATCGTGCATGGCCGCTACGACATGCCCTGCCCGGCTAGATATGCCTGGCAGTTGCACAAGGCCTGGCCGAAGGCGGAGTTCCATCTGATCGAGGGTGCGGGCCATGCCTATTCGGAGCCCGGGATTCTCGATCGGCTGATCCGGGCGACGGATCAGTTTGCCGGGAAGGCATAAGCCACACCGTGAAGCCCCCTCACCCTAACCCTCTCCCCGAGGGGAGAGGGGACAAGGCGAACGACGTGGCTACCCTTCTCCCCTCGGAGAGAAGGTGCCCGTAGCGCGGATGAGGGGGCATCCGCACGACAGAAACAACACCCGCTTGGCGGGAGGAAACGACATGAAAGAACGCATCTATCTCTTTGACACGACGCTCCGGGACGGGCAGCAGACGCCCGGCATCGATTTCTCCGTCGAGGATAAGATTGCGATCGCCGCCATGCTGGACGAGTTCGGCCTTGATTATGTCGAGGGCGGATATCCCGGCGCCAATCCGACGGATACTGCCTTCTTCGGCGAGAAGCGCACCAGCCGGGCCAGTTTCGTCGCCTTCGGCATGACGAAACGGGCAGGCATTTCGGTGTCCAACGATCCCGGCATTGCGGGGCTCTTGCAGGCCAAGAGCGACGCCATCTGTTTCGTCGCCAAGAGCTGGGACTATCACGTCGCGGTGGCGCTCGGCTGCACCAATGAAGAAAACCTCGAATGCATCGGCGAAAGCGTCAAAGCGGCGGTCGGCGCCGGCAAGGAGGCGATCGTCGATTGCGAGCATTTCTTCGACGGCTTCAAGGCCAATCCGGCCTATGCGCTCGCCTGCGCCAAGACGGCCTATGAGAGCGGCGCACGCTGGGTCGTGCTCTGCGATACCAATGGCGGCACGCAGCCCCCGGAGGTGCGGGCGATCGTCGAGGCGGTGATCGCCTCGGGTGTTCCCGGCCACTGTCTTGGAATCCATGCACATAACGACACCGGCCAGGCGGTCGCCAATTCGCTTGCCGCAGTCGAAGCCGGCGTCCGGCAGATCCAGGGCACGCTGAACGGCATCGGCGAGCGCTGCGGCAATGCCAATCTGGTGACACTGATCCCGACCTTGGCGCTGAAGAGCGCCTACAATACACGTTTCGAAACGGCGATTGACGAGGAGCGGCTGCTCAACCTCACCCGGCTCTCGCATGCCTTCGACGAGTTGCTCAACCGCTCGCCCGATCACCAGATGCCCTATGTCGGCGCTTCCGCCTTCGCCACCAAGGCCGGCATCCACGCCTCGGCGCTGCTCAAGGATCCGCGCACCTATGAACATGTGCCGCCGGAAAGCGTCGGCAATTTCCGCAAGGTCATGGTGTCGGACCAGGGCGGCAAGGCAAACTTCATCAATGCGTTGAAACGGCGCGGCATCGAGGTCGCCAAGGACGATCCGAAGCTCGACCTGCTGATCTCGATCGTCAAGGAACGCGAGGCGACGGGCTATGCCTATGAGGGCGCGGATGCGAGCTTCGAGCTGCTGGCGCGCCGCACGCTCGGCACGATCCCCGAATTCTTCACCATCGACGGCTTCCGCGTCATGATCGAGCGCCGCTTCGACAGTCTTGGCCGTGTGAAGATCGTCTCGGAAGCGGTGGTCAAGATTACCATCGACGGCCAAACGCTGATGTCGGTTGCCGATGCCGAAGGTCCCGTCAACGCGCTCGACCTCGCGCTGCGCAAGGATTTCGGCAAGTACCAGCACGAGATCGACGATCTGGTGCTCGCCGATTTCAAGGTGCGTATCCTCAATGGCGGCACGGAGGCGATCACCCGCGTGCTGATCGAATCCACCGACAGCGACGGCGTGCGCTGGTGGACGGTCGGCGTCTCGGAGAACATCATCGACGCTTCGTTCCAGGCGCTGATGGATTCAGTCATCTATAAGCTGATGAAGAACCGGCAGCTGGCGGGCAAGATCGCGGCGGAATAAGTCTATTCCGCCGGTTCGGCGACAAGACCCATCTAAATACCGTTCGTCCCCTTCGGGCGTCGCCGCGGCCAATGCCGGCCGGCGTCTTGCGCTTCAGATCTTCTCACCCTTCATTCAACGAAATGAATTGGCCTATTCACGGCGCTTAAGCTAGGCCGGATCAGAAGAAGAACAAAGATGGAAACACCGATGTCGACCGATGCATCCCTTCCGTTGGCCAAGAACGAAGACAGTCCGCGCGGGTTCGCCTTCGCGCTGACGGCCTATCTGCTCTGGGGCTTCCTGCCGATCTACATGAAGGCGGTGGCGCATATTTCGCCGGCCGAGGTGATCGCCCATCGCATCGTCTGGTCGCTGCCGCTGGCAGGCCTAGTGCTGGTCGTGCTCGGACGCACCGGGGATATCCGTGCCGCGCTCCGCTCGCCGCGCATGCTGGCGATGGGGGCGCTGACGGCGTCGCTGATCACCGTCAACTGGGGCACCTATGTCTGGGCGATCGGCGCCGGCCATTCGCTCGATGCGGCGCTTGGCTATTTCATCAATCCGCTGTTCAGCATCTTTCTCGGCGCGGTGATCCTCAAGGAAAAGCTGCAGCCGCTGCAGATGGCGGCGATCGGACTGGCAGCCCTCGCCGTCGCCGTTCTCGCGCTGGATAGCGGCGGCATCCCGTGGGTGGCGCTGACGCTGGCAATCAGCTGGGGTTTTTATGCCCTGCTGCGCAAGACGCTGCCGCTCGGGCCGAACCAGGGCTTCTTCCTCGAAGTGCTGATCCTCAGCGGCCCGGCCCTGCTCTACATCCTCTATCTCGAATTCGGCAGCGGCCAGGGTCATCTCTACCGCACCGGCCTTGCCGACACGACCCTGCTGCTCGGCTGCGGCGTCATCACCGCCGTGCCGCTGATGATCTATGCGAACGGCGCCAAGCTCCTGAAGCTCTCGACGATCGGCATCATGCAGTATATCGCGCCGACAATGATCTTCCTGATCGCGGTTTTCGTCTTCCACGAGCCACTCGGCACGGCGCGCATGATCGCCTTCCCGCTGATCTGGGCGGGGCTGTTCCTCTATAGCTGGTCGATGCTGAAGGGGAGCCGCGGACGCTGAAGCGCCAAAGGGCGTCGCGTCAAACCGGAGTCACGCGACGCGCTTCAGGTCTTTGTTCTATGCATGCCGTTGTCCCAAAACCGCTGGGGCGACCTGCATTGAAACCCTACATCTTCGAAATCACGTCCTCCTCGCCGTCACGATCGGCGGCGAGCTGGGCTGCCTGGGCCATGATCGCCGGGATGATGCCGGAGATCTCGTCGACGACGAGCGGCTGAACCCGGTGGGCGGTGTGCAGGAAGCCCTCTTCGGTCATATGGCGCATCAGTTCCATCATCGGATCCCAGAAACCGTTGATGTTGGCGAAGACCATCGGCTTCTCGTGGCGGCCGAGCTGCGCCCAGGTCATGATCTCGACGATCTCCTCCAGCGTCCCGATGCCGCCGGGCAAAGCGACGAAAGCATCGGAGCGCTCGAACATGGTGTGTTTGCGCGCATGCATGTCAGGGGTTACAATGAGTTCGTTGAGCTGACCGAGCGAGTGGCGAGTCGCTTCCATATCGATCAGGAATTCGGGAATGATGCCCGTCACCTGACCGCCGCCTGAAAGAACACCGCTCGCAACCGCGCCCATGATGCCTTTGGTACCCCCGCCATAGACGAGGCGCAGGCCGTATTCGGCGATCTCTCTTCCGAGAGCACGCCCGGCCGCCATGTGGGAAGGATCGCGTCCCGGCCTTGAGCCGCAGTAAACGCAGATGGATCGAATCGATACAGATTGTTCGGTCATAGAGGCAAACAACTATTCCATTTCAATGCAGTCAAGAAAATTGACTGAAAAGCAGCATGCCTAGCTTGCCTAATTGCTTTGAATGCTTGTGAAAAGCAACGGGAATCGCTAGCAATTTTGGTTACTACGGCAAATTGCCGCCTTGGGAGACATAATGATGAAGAACCGTGCCGGCTTGCTGGCTCTTGCAGTCCTCGTAATCGCAATCCTATTGATGGTGTTTTTCGTCATGCCGCGCATCGGCGGCGATGCAACCAAGGTCGGCGACGCCATCAACCAGGCAAGCACGGAGCTCAAGAACACGGTCAACGAGGCGGCAAAGACATCACGCTCCACCATCGCCGACACGGCTGCGGTCGCCGATAAGGTGGGTCGTCTTTCGGCCGATGCCGGCGTGTCGCTCAGCGAGCTCAAGGCGCTGTTCGCCGATGGCAAAGGCCCCGCCATCGATGCCTTCACCGCCGCCAAGACCAAGGCCGTCAATGCATTGACGGCACTTGCCGATTTTGCCATCCCCGAGGGTCTCGATCCCGCGACCCAGACCCTTGCCGCCAAGGCCAAGGACGGCGGCGCAAAGGCGCTCGCCATCGTTCAGTCGCTGCCAGAGAACATCGCCGATGCGTCTGCCGCGATCGCCAGGGCCGAGGCCGCGCTGACCGGTGCGCCCGAGCCCGCCCCAACTGCGAATAATGCGGCGGCGAATACCGGACCGAAGCTTCCGGCTTTCGACGTCTTGCGCGTCGAACCCGACGGCTCGACGGTGATTGCCGGCTCCGCCGAACCGAACGGCAAACTCGAGGTGCTCGACGGCGAAAAGGTGGTGACGACGGCCAATGTCGATGCGAGCGGCGATTTTGCCGCCGTCCTCGACGATCCGCTTCCAGCCGGCGACCACCAGCTCGTGCTCAAATTCACGGACAAGGACGGCAAGAGCACGCTTTCCGAAGAGGTCGCGACCATATCCGTGCCGAAGGACGGCAATGGCGCCAATCTGCTCGCCATGGTCTCCAAACCCGGCGCGGCGAGCCGGATCATCACCGCGCCGAAGGCCGGAACCGAAGTCGCCGATGCCTCCAATCCGGCGGCGCCGCCTGCGGACAAGCCGGCGGGCGAAACCGCGGCTGCGCCGACCGGCGACCTGGCGCTGCAGACGCCTGGTGTCACCGACACCTCCGGCGGCACGGATACGGCACCGGCCACTCCCGGCACGGCCGCACCTGACAAGACGACTGCGCCCGATGTGATGGTCAATGCCGTCGAGATCGAGGGCAACAAGATCTTCATTGCCGGCACGACGCGCTCCAATGCCAAGGTCATCGGCTATGCAGACGACAACCTCATCGGCCAGGACACGGCCGGCACCGACGGTCATTTCGTCATCGACGGCGTGGTGGCGCTTTCGGTCGGCGACCACAAAATCCGCGTCGATGTCGTCGACCCCACAGGGAAAGTGATCGTGCGCGCGGCGGTGAATTTCAATCGCCCGGCCGGCGATCAGGTGAGGGTCGCGGCGCAATCGGTCCCGGCCGATGCGAGTGGCGCCTCTTCGATGGTGCCGCTCGACGAAGGCGAGCTCGGCAAGCTCAAGGCCGAGGCCGGCAAGGCGTTCGGGCTGCTGAAGGGGCTGTTTGCCGACGGCAAGCTGCCTGGCGCCGAACAGCTTGCGGCGGCGCGCTCGGCAACGGAATTCGCGTTGCGCTCCGTCGCCGACTTCCGCCCGGCGGCCGATGCCCCGGACGCCTTCAAACAAGCCTCCGGCTCTTCGTCGCAGGTCGCCGGCAATGCGCTGAAGCTGCTGCAAAGCCTGCCCGGGGATGCGAAGTCCGTCGGCGCCGCACTCGACAGGCTGGGCGGCATGATTGCCGAACTCACCGCTGCACCCGCTCCGGCGGCACCCACTGCAAACGATATCGGCAGCAATGAGCCGAAGACGATCGAACAGGCGCCGCTGACGGCAAACAACGCGGCGGTCATCATTCGCCGCGGCGACACGCTGTGGCAGATCTCACGCCGCACCTACGGCCTCGGCGTGCGTTACACGACGATCTACATCGCCAACGAAGACAAGATCATCAATCCCGATCGCATCCGCCCCGGCCAGATCTTCGGCCTGCCGAAAGATGTGTTGCCGAATGCCGAAGAGCTGCACCGCAAGCGTCTTTCCGGTCAGCGGCTCTAAGCTCCAACAACAACATGACGAGGCCGGGCGGGATAACCCGCCCGGCTTCTCTTTTCCTGAAGCCCGCACGTGTTGTATTCGTCCGCGCGGCACCCTATCTGGCGGCTGCGGGTTGTGGGAAACGCCTTCAGGCACATTCCGATTCCGCGCTTTGCCGGCATCGAAGCGCCGCTACGACGGTACATTTCGTCCGGGCTGGAGATAAGCATGGCAAACGGCAAGACAGTCTCGGAATCCAATCTGCTGCGCACACTTCTCAACCTCTGGCCCTATATGTGGCCGGCCGGCCGAAGCGACCTCAAGATGCGCGTCGTCTGGGCCTCGGTCTACCTGCTGATCTCCAAATTCGTATTGCTGCTGGTTCCCTATTTCTTCAAGTGGTCGACCGATGCGCTGAACGGCAGGATGGATCTTGCCGGCTCCGTGCCGCCGCTCTTTGCCGGCGCCATCGCCCTTGTCATCGCCTACAACATCACCCGGCTGATCCAGCTCGGCCTCAACCAGCTGCGCGACGCGCTCTTTGCCAGCGTCGGGCAACATGCGGTGCGCCAACTCGCCTACAGGACCTTCGTGCACATGCACGAACTGTCGCTGCGCTTCCATCTCGAGCGCAAGACCGGCGGGCTTTCGCGCATCATCGAGCGCGGCACCAAGGGCATCGAGACGATCGTACGCTTCACGATCCTCAATTCGGTCCCGACCGTCATCGAATTCCTGCTGACGGCGGTGATCTTCTGGTGGGGTTACGGTTTCTCCTATCTCGCCGTCACCGCCTTCACCGTCTGGGCCTATATCTGGTTCACGATCCGCGCATCCGACTGGCGCATCGCCATCCGCCGGTCGATGAACGACAGCGATACCGACGCCAACACCAAGGCGATCGACTCCCTCCTCAATTTCGAGACCGTCAAATATTTCGGCAATGAGGAAATGGAGGCAAAGCGCTTCGACAAATCGATGGAACGCTACGAAAAGGCGGCGACCGATGTCTGGACCTCGCTCGGCTGGCTGAACTTCGGCCAGGGCGTCATCTTCGGCATCGGCACGACCATCATGCTGGTGCTGTCGGCACTGGCGGTGCAGCGCGGCGAGCAGACGGTCGGCGATTTCGTCTTCGTCAATTCGATGCTGCTGCAGCTTTCCGTGCCGCTCAACTTCATCGGCTTCGTCTACCGCGAAATTCGCCAGGGGCTGACCGACATCGAGCAGATGTTCGACCTGCTCGAGGTGAAGTCCGAGGTCAAAGACGCACCCGATGCGAGCGAGCTCAGGATCGGCCAGGGCGCAATCTCTTTCAAGGACGTGCACTTCGCCTACGACCCGGCCCGTCCGATCCTGAAGGGCATTTCCTTCGAGGTGCCGGCCGGCAAGACGGTCGCCGTCGTCGGTCCGTCGGGTGCCGGCAAATCGACGCTGTCACGGCTGCTCTATCGTTTCTACGATATTCAGAGCGGCGCGATCACCGTCGACGGCCAGGATATCCGCACGGTGACGCAGAAGAGCCTGCGCTCTCATATCGGCATGGTGCCGCAGGATACGGTGCTCTTCAACGACACGGTCGCCTACAACATCCGCTATGGCCGCACATCGGCCAGCGACGGCGAGGTCTTTGCGGCGGCCGAGGTGGCGCAGATCGCGCATTTCATCGAAACGCTGCCCGAGGGGTTCGAAACCAAGGTCGGCGAGCGTGGGCTCAAACTTTCCGGCGGCGAGAAGCAGCGGGTGGCAATCGCCCGCACCATCCTCAAGGCGCCGCCGATCCTGATCCTCGACGAGGCGACGTCGGCGCTCGACACGACGACGGAGCGGGAGATCCAGACGGCGCTCGACGTGGTCTCGAAGAACCGCACGACGCTTGTTATCGCCCACCGTCTTTCGACGGTCATCAGCGCCGATGAAATCATCGTGCTCAAAAGCGGCGAGATCGCCGAGCGCGGCACACATGCCGCCCTCCTCGAAAGGAACGGCCTCTATGCCTCGATGTGGAACCGCCAGCGCGAGGCGACACAGGCGGAGGAACATCTGAAGCAAGTGCGCGAAAGCGACGACATGGGCGTGATCACGCGGCTTGCTCCGGCAAGCTGAACCTGGAAACCGGCGCCGGCCGGCTTTTGTTGTTCAGAACCCCGGCATGGGAACCGGGGCCAGGGCCACAGCATTGCCCCGGAGACGGTTTTTCGCTAACCAGCAAAAAACGACAACGCAAGGAGACCGGCAGCATGAGCCTGTTCAACACGGTTCGCAACACGATCGTCCCCGTGCACAAGGAGGGTTATCCCTTCGTTGCCGCCTTCTTCGTCGCATCGCTGGTCTTGGGCTGGATCTTCAAGCCGCTCTTCTGGATCGGCATGATCTTCACGCTGTGGTGCGCCTATTTCTTCCGCGATCCGGAGCGCGTGACCCCGCAGGACGACGATCTGGTGATCTCTCCTGCCGACGGCAAGGTCTCGGCGATCCAGATGGTGACGCCGCCGGCCGAGCTCGACCTCGGCTCCGAGCCGATGCTGCGCATCTCGGTCTTCATGAACGTCTTCAATTGCCATGTGAACCGGGCGCCAATGCGGGGGCGGATCGTCAGCATCAACTACCGCCCCGGCAGCTTCGTCAACGCCGAACTCGACAAGGCGAGCGAGGACAATGAGCGCAACGGACTGGTGATCGAAACCCGCCACGGCCAGATCGGCGTCGTGCAGATTGCCGGCCTGGTGGCGCGGCGCATCCTCTGCTGGGCGAACCCGAACGAGCCGGTGGATGCCGGCGAGCGCTTCGGGCTGATCCGTTTCGGCTCGCGACTCGACGTGTTCCTGCCCGCCGGTGCGGCACCACGCGTCTCGCTCGGCCAGACGGCGGTTGCCGGCGAAACCGTGATTGCCGAATTCGCCTCCGCCAAGGGTCCTGTCATCAGCCGCCGCAGCTAAAGCGGTTCAGCTTTTCACGGAAGCGACCGCTGGGCAGCCTTGCTGGAATTGCTTTAGGAACGATTGGAACGCGATATGGAAACGCCTTTTCCGCCTTTCGAGCCCAATGGGCCGGATGATTCCGCCCGCGGCCCGCGTCTGCGCGAAATCCCGCTCCGGCTCGTCTTTCCGAACCTCATCACCATTCTGGCGATCTGCGCCGGGTTGACCGGCATCCGGCTGGCTTTCGAGAATCGTTACGAGCTCGCCGTCGCCATGGTGCTGCTCGCCGCCTTCCTCGATGGCATCGACGGGCGCGTGGCGCGGCTGATGAAGGCGACCTCGAAGTTCGGCGCGCAGATGGATTCGCTTGCCGACATCGTCAATTTCGGCGTCGCGCCCGCCCTCGTCGTCTATGTCTTCGCCCTCGACCAGGCGCGTTCGCTCGGCTGGATCGCCGCCCTGATCTATGCGATCGCCGCCGGACTTCGCCTTGCCCGCTTCAACGTCATGTCAGAACGCGAGAACAAGGCGAGCTGGCAATCGGAATATTTCGTCGGCGTGCCGGCGCCGGCCGGCGCCATGCTGGTGCTGCTGCCGGTCTATCTCGGCTTCCTCGGACTGGCAACGGACCGCACCTTCGCCTATCTCTCGTCGATCTACACGGTGCTGATCGCCTTCCTGCTGATCAGCCGGCTGCCGGTCTGGTCGGGCAAATCGGAAGGCAACCGTCTGCGGCGCGATCTCGTGCTGCCGATGATGCTCGGCGTCGTGCTCTATGTGGCGCTGCTAATGAGCTACACCTGGGAGGTAATGGTCTTTACCGTTGCCGCCTACCTCGTTTCGCTTCCCTTCGGCGCACGGAAATGGCAGCGGAAATACGGGACCCTGACGATCGAGGAACCCGGCGTCGGCGACGACGATATCGGCCGGCACATCTGATCTTCGAGCATTTCCGGATTTCTCCAAATGACGGAAATGCTTCTTTTCCTTCATTCTCAGCTATCCCCGGGAAAGCAGGCGCTTTATCCCGGTGAAAACCGTTGCGCGCTTTTCCCCAGAAAACCGCTTTCGCGCTTTTATTGGAACCGCTCCCTTCAGTAAGTATTAACCAACGTAGGCTTCAGTTAAGCCTCGCGAATTATGGTCGGCGTTTACAAATCCTGATAAGCTACGCCCCCGTTTTGTCGCTATTCGTGACCAAACATCAAACCATAAAATACCCAGGGAAGAACCACGTAAGGAGAGTATCGTGACTTCGAAGAAGAGCAGTACCGGCGAACAGCAGGCGTCCAAGCCAGACCTCGCCGCCAACTATCGCCCCGTCGGCCTGAAGGCTGTTGCCGCAGCATCGCTGATGGCAAAGCATAAGCCGACCAGCGTCAAGAAATCCGCTTGAGGCGGAAGACTTCAAATTGGGATCATGCGTGCTTTCGGGTTACATGCGTTAGGCACCGCTGACGAAGTGAATGACGAGGCGATCGCCGGAAATCTCCTAACAACGCTCTGGCGACATAAGCACAACCCGAAAAACCTGATGGCCGACGCGACGCCGCCGCTGATGTGAGACGTCGGCGCCGATAGGCCGCCGGCGGCCCTGAACATCTTAGGATATCGTTCAGAAGAAGCTGAGTTGGCCGTCTTCCGGCTTTTGCTTCTCGGGCGCCCTCAGCGGCTTTTCGATGACGACCGGCTGCTGCAGGTCCGGCCCCATATTGGCAACCTTGTTGACCTTGTCGGAGACCGGGAC
The DNA here is from genome assembly GCF_024346605.1 of Rhizobium anhuiense bv. trifolii. Lineage (NCBI taxonomy): Bacteria > Pseudomonadati > Pseudomonadota > Alphaproteobacteria > Hyphomicrobiales > Rhizobiaceae > Rhizobium > Rhizobium anhuiense. Next base: position 1,773,952 of record NZ_CP098803.1, on the reverse strand, counting down.
GGCCTCAAAAAAATCATCCTGAACGGGCTGCATCAGGTCGGCCACGTCGCGTGGTTCCTGCGTCTTGCAATCGAGCCAGCGCGAGAAATCCTCAGGTCTGATGACGACAGGCATGCGATCGTGGATCGCCGATATGCCTGAATTGGCCGATGTCGTCAGGATCGCGCCGGTATCGACCTCGGAGCCGTCGGCCGAGGACCATGTCTCCATCAGCCCGGCAAAGGCGATGACCCCGCCCTGGCGCGGCCTGATCCAGTAGGCCTGCGGCCGCTCGCCGCTTTCCTTGGACGGGCGATGCCATTCATAGAAGCCGGAGGCCGGAATGAGCACGCGGCGATGGCGCATGGCGGCGCGGAAGGAGGCTTTGCCGATCGCGGTTTCGGAGCGCGCATTGATCAGCAGCGGGAAATCCTTCGGGTCCTTGACCCAGCCCGGCGTGAGGCCCCAGCGCACGAGCACGGCGCGCCGGTCGGGCAGATTGCTGCCCTGCTCCCTGCCCTCGCCCGCGATGACGACGAGGATCGGCTGCGTCGGCGCAATATTGTAGCGCGCCGGAAAATCGTCGAGATCGAGACCGGAGAAGAAATCGCGCAGGTCGGCGCGGGAGCTTGTCAGGGAGAAACGTCCACACATCGGCGTGTTTTTGCACCCAGCTCGTGTCCGGTCAAGGCGCCTCAACCTCTCGGCGCGAAGAGGATGAGGCTGGCGCCGGCAAGGCAGATCAGCGCGCCGCCGATGTCGTAACGGTCCGGCACGCGGCTCTCAACCAGCCACAGCCAGAGCAGCGAGGCGAGGATGTAGATGCCGCCATAGGCTGCGAAGGTACGGCCGGCGGCCTCGCTCGGAACCAGCGTCAGAAGCCAGGCGAAAAGCGCCAGGGAGACCATGCCCGGCGCCAGCCACCAAGCGGGCTTTTCGAGCTTCAGCCATGCCCAGAAGGCAAAGCAGCCAGCGATCTCGAAGAGAGCGGCAAACGCAAAGATGATGTAGGTCACGGAAGCACCTTTCGAATCCCCGTCGCACTCTTCATCCGATAAGATGGGCGATCACAGCAAGAGCAGGCCCGATGACATCCACCGCCAAACCCGGCTCCGCCGCCATTCTCGAACGTGACGGACGCTTCCTTCTGGTGTTGCGACGCAACCCGCCTTCAGCCGACATGTATGCCTTTCCCGGCGGACGTGCCGAACCCGGCGAAACGCCGGAGGAAACGGCATTGCGGGAATTCCGCGAGGAAACCGGCATTTCCGCCCGCAATCCGCGGCTGTTTTCGACCTATGACCTGAAGACGCATGCGGCCGACGGCAGCATCAACAGCCATTTCCTGCTGTCGGTCTTTCGCGTCGACGCGGATCGCGACGCGGTGGCGGAAGCCGCCGACGATGCGGCCGCCCTCGGTTGGTACACGGTGGAGGAAATCCGGCGGCTGCCGGTTCCGCAGAGCGTGCTCGAATGCGCGGAGCGGCTTTCGGGCGGCGAATAGAAGTGGAAACTTTCAGGCACGCCTTGTTGCCGTCATGCTCAGCGTATCAACTACGAGCATGATTCCCGTTCGACGCGTTTTCCTGGCCCTGCTCGTGCTCGCCGGCCCCACGATGGCGCAGGGCAAGAATACGCCGCCTCCACAGGAGGAGGAAATTGCGCCGCCGCCTGCTGTAGCCGTGCCCTATGATGACAAGCTGGCGCGGCTCGCCGAAGTGCTGGGATCGGTGCATTATCTCAGAACGCTCTGCAAGGCGGCGGGCGGCGACGAGTGGCGAGACGGCATGCAGCAACTGCTCGATTCGGAGACCGGCAACGAACCGCAGCGCCGGGAAAAGCTCACAGCGGCCTTCAATCGCGGCTATCGCACCTTCGCCTCGGTCTATACGGATTGCACCCCGGCGGCCATCGTGGCAGAAGAGCGCTACCGTAACGAAGGTGCAACACTCGCCACAGAAATTACCTCGCGCTTTGGAAATTAACCTTAAATTAACCTGTTTTCGCATGCGGACGTGTCGTTTTGGGAAAAGGCTGTTAGTGTTGTTAACGGTGCAGTAAGACATGAGAAGTTCTGAGGAAAAAACAATGGAAGCAAGCCTCAACGACATCGACGACATGATCGTCCACGAAAAGATGCAGGCGGCTCTGGAGTACCAGAACGAGGCTTGGGCCGACGGCATGGCCGACGGAATCGAGCCTGAAATCATCGCTGATGCAGCCATTGCGCATGCGCTGCGCGAGACGATCAGATTGCATGGGGAAAACAGTGCCGAAGCCCTGCTGGATTCGCTGCGTGAGCGCATGCTTGCCGGCGAATTCTCCGCGAACCGCACCCTGCAATAACTACCAATCAGAGAGATTGATGCGCCCCGGTAAAGAGAAAATTTCGCGAACTCCCCTCGCGCCGGTGCTGCTTGCGTTCAGCCTCGCCGCCGGCAATGTTTTCCTCGCGCCGGCAGCCTATGCGCTTTCCGAACTGCACAAGATCCCGGGCCAGGCGGCCAACGACACTCCGCCCGCGCAGGGAAACGCTCAGGGACAGAGCCAGCCGCAAGGCGGGACCACTCCCGGTGTTCCGATGGCTGATCCGCTGGTCAACAGCCAGAACAATCAGGGTGTCGACAAGACGCCCGGCGCCCAGGATGCTTCCAAGCCCGTCGAGGTGATCTACGATATCGGCGAGGTGCCGGAGCCGGTTCGCAAAATGCGTGAGCAGATCGTCGAGGCGGCCGCCTCCGGCGATCTCGAACGGCTGCGGCCGCTGATGGGCACCGGTGCCGAACAGACGCAGGTGACGGTAGGCGAGCCGACCGACGATCCGATCGGCACGCTGAAGGATCTTTCAGGCGATCCTGACGGAGACGAGATTCTTGCCATCATGCTCGACATCGTCTCGACCGGTTTCGTGCATGTCGGCCAGGGCACAGCAGACGACATGTATGTCTGGCCCTATTTTGCCGAGAAGGATCTGAAGTCGCTGACGCCGCCGGAGCGCGTCGAGCTGCTGCGCATCGTCACCGCCGGCGATCTCTCCGACATGCAGGAGTTCGGCGGATATAATTTCTACCGCCTCGGCATCACACCTGCGGGCAAATGGAAATTCTTCACGGCGGGCGACTGACACCCCCGTCTCACTTGCGCCTTTCACATCTCGCATGGCGCTTGCGATCCACCTCATGAAGACATACCTCTGAGCGATGACCAACGCGACAGGTTCCGCCATGCCAGCCGTATTCCTGAAAGACCGCTCATTGCTTCTCGTCAGCGGTGCGGAAGCCCAATCCTTCCTGCAGAACCTGATCACCACCGATATCACCTCGCTCGGCGCCGACGAGGCGCGGCCCGGGGCACTGCTGACACCGCAGGGCAAGATCCTGTTCGACTTCATGATCTGGCAGGACGGCGACGGCTACAGGATCGAAACCGATGCCGGCCAGCGCGACGGCCTGCTGAAGCGGCTGACCATGTACAAGCTGCGCGCCGCCGTCACACTTGCGCCGAGTGCCGAAGAGGGCGTCACCGTTTCCTGGGATGAGGATGCCGACGGCAGCCAAGGCGTCCGAGACAGCCAAGGCGTCCGGGATAGCCGCTTTGCCAAGGCCGGCGTCACGCTGATCCGACGTCCCGGCAAACATGGCGACGGCCAGGAAGCGCTCTACGACGCGCTGCGCATCAGCCACGGCATCGTTACATCGGGATCGGACTTCGCCTTGCAGGACGCCTTCCCGCATGACGTGCTGATGGATTTCAACGGCGGCCTCTCCTTCCGGAAAGGCTGCTATGTCGGCCAGGAGGTCGTCTCGCGGATGCAGCACCGCGGCACCGCGCGCCGGCGCGTCGTCACGGTGTCCGCCGCAACAGCCTTGCCGGAGACCGGGACGGAGATCACCGCCGCCGGCAAGCCCGTGGGAACGCTCGGCTCCGTCGAAGGCGGCCATGGGCTTGCGATCGTGCGCATCGACCGCGCCGGCGCCGCGATGGCGGCAGGCACGCCGCTGCTCGCCGGCGAAACGCCTGTTTCCCTCGTCCTGCCGGCATGGTCCGGCCTTGTCTTTCCCACCAGCGCCGACGAGGCCAGCGCGTGACAACGGCGAAAACTCCGCGTGCCTGGCAGCGCATGCTGTCCGGGCGCAGGCTCGACCTGCTCGACCCCTCACCGCTCGACGTCGAACTCGCCGACATCGCCCATGGCCTTGCGCGCGTCGCCCGCTGGAACGGCCAGACCTCAGGCGATCATGCTTTTTCGGTGGCCCAGCACAGTCTCGTCGTCGAGGATATTTTCCGCCGCTTCAACGACGCGCGGCCGCAGGAGTGCCTGATGGCGCTGTTGCATGATGCACCCGAATATGTGATCGGCGATATGATATCGCCGTTCAAATCGGTGGTCGGCGGCGGCTACAAGACGGTGGAAAAGCGATTGGAGGCCGCCGTGCACCTGCGCTTCGGCCTGCCACCGCACCCCTCGCGCGACCTCAAGGACCGGATCAAGAAGGCCGACGCGATCGCCGCCTATTTCGAAGCGACGGTGCTTGCCGGCTTCACGCCCGCCGAGGCGCAGAAATTCTTCGGCCAGCCACGCGGCATCAGCAAGGACATGCTGATGATCGAGCCCTTGCCGGCGATCGAAGCGCAGCGGTTGTTCTGCGAGCGTTTCGCGGCGATCGACGCCGAGCGGGAGACGGTATCGTGAGCTTCATCGTCGTCTCGCCGCTGGCCCGCATTGCGGAAATGGCGGTGCGCCACAAGGCGCGCGACATGATCAGCCTGATCGCCAAGGAGCAGGCCTTTCACCGGCCGGGCGTGATCGCGGCCGATCGTCATCTGACGCTCGGTATGAACGACATCGCCTTCAAGGGCACCGGCAATCTTGTAGCGCCTGACGAGACGCATGTGCGCGGGATTATCGACTTTGCCGCCTCGTGGCGGCAGGAGACGCCGCTGCTCATCCATTGCTGGATGGGCGTGTCGCGATCGCCGGCCGCAGCCCTGATCGCCGCCCTGTCGCTGGCACCGGATCAGAGCGAGGAAACGCTTGCCCGCCGGCTGCGGGCCGCCTCGCCTTTCGCAACACCGAATACCCGGCTGGTCGAGATCGGTGACGCGCTGCTTGACCGCGGCGGCCGGTTGGTCGCGGCGGTGCGGGCGATCGGCCGCGGCGCCGATGCCGACGGCAATGCGCCCTTCGTGCTTGATATCCGGGACACCTACTGCGGTTGACGCTGCCGCTAGCCGCTCCATCTAGCCCCCGACCAAGCACAACGACAGGGCCAGATCATGGAACAACAGGCAGCCGATGTCCTCCTCGCCACGCAAACCGCACTCAGCCAGGCAAGCGCGCTGGCGGTGCAGTATTCCTTCTCCGTCCTCGGCGCGGTGATCCTGCTTGTTCTTGGCTGGGCGCTTGCCGGCTTTACCAGCCGCTGGGCCTATGAAGGCCTGTCGCGTGTCCGTGGCATAGACGAGACGTTGGCGCGATTCTTCACCAACGTGCTGCGCTATGCGCTGCTCATCCTGGTGTTCATCACCGTCCTCGGCCAGTTCGGCGTCCAGACCGCCTCGATCATCGCGGCACTCGGCGCAGCCGGCCTCGCGATCGGACTGGCGCTGCAAGGGACGCTGCAGAATATCGCTGCGGGCATCATGTTGTTGATCCTCAGGCCGTTTCGCGTCGGGGAATATATCGAAACCAGCAGCGTGGCCGGCACGGTGCGCGAAATCGGATTGTTTGCGACCGAACTCAGGACCGGCGACGGGCTCTACCGATTGGCGCCGAATTCGACGCTCTGGAACACGCCGATTACCAATTTCAGCCGCGAGCCCACGCGGCAGAACGATGTGAAGATCAAGGTCGCCTATGAGGATGATATCGATCTGGCGATGGGGACGCTGATGGGCCTCGCCAAAGCCGATTCGCGGGTGCTGCCATCACCGGCTCCCAGCGTCTTTATCGACAGCATCGCTGACGGCGCGATCTTCGTAACGCTGCGCTACTGGGCAAAGACCGGCGACTGGTGGTCGCTCAGCCGTGACATGGTGAAGCGCGTGAAACTCGCCTTCGACGAGAAGGGTCGTCCGGCCACGCTGTCGGATACCTCAGACGCAACACCGACAAAGAAGTCCAACGGCAGGACGGCGGCCGAAAAGCAGGCGGCGACGCGGCAATGAAAGCTTACAGCGCGCCTTGTCGTTCAAGACGCGCAAAGAACGCTGTAACATCTTGAATTTCTGCATAACTTTGCTCTTGAATCGATCCGATCAAGGAGTTGCCCCGTGGGTTATTGGATGACGCCGCAGGACAGTCTTTCCCCGGCATCCCCCGAGGGCTGGCTGCGATAATCATCGGAATTGGCATGCACCATCAAGGCGCGGCCGCGAATGCCGTCGGTCTTGCCGTCGAGCGTGACCATGCTGTCGAAGATCTGCGCCCGGAGCACGCCATCCTGCCCGACATATTGATTGGGCATATCACCGGCGTGTGGCCCCTTGGCGGCAAGGATGCCATGCTCGGCCTTGCCAGGGTTGAAGTGGCCGCCTGCCGACTCGTGATGGGTCGCGGCGTCGCAGCGGCCGGTCTCATGAACATGGAAGGCCACCCATTTGTTCGCCGGCAGTCCCGATATCTCGACTTCGATCAGCACACCGCCAGTGGCGGCGGCCGTCAGCTGGGCGCGGCCGTCTTCCTTGCCGTCCTTGCCGACGAAATTGGCGACCGCCGTCTGCTTGTCCTGAGCCGCCGCCGGCAATGCAACCGCAAGCAGGCTCAGGGCGGCGATGGTGCGCATGGCTTTCATGACGATCTCCTTCCATTCGGTTGTCCTCCTGAACGTGTCAAACCGGAAGGTGTTCCTGACCGAGGAAGATCGAACGAAGAAGACGGGACGAGAAAAGCCGGCCAACCGGCCGGCTTGCAGATCACCTGGATCGGGATGCCGTTCAGGCGACGGCGTCGAAATCGAACTGGCCGTAGGTCTTGCGGTAGAGATCCTCGGGCTGATCGCCCGTTGTCGGCGCGGTCTGCTGCAACGGATAGGAAACGGCGATGCTGCTTGCCGTGCCACTGTCACGCGTGTCCATCATCAGCGCAATCAGGCTGCCGGAAAACTTCGGCTGCGTCTCGCTGGCCTTGTCCTCTTCGAGGAGCTCCTTGATGATGCCGGGCTTCTTGTCGGCGGCACGTTCGCCGCGGCTGAGTACGCCATCGCCATTGGCATCGAGCCGCGAAAGCGTCGCCAGATATGCATATGAGGTGTCTGAAACGGATGTGGTGCTGGTCATACAAACCTCCATTCACCGCCTTTTGCCGGTGGTGTCTGTACGCAATACGAAGGTGGAAAATCACTGTTGACTCGGTGGTTAAACTGATTTGCGCAGTGCGTCAATAAGTTGTTAACTTCTCATTAACGATGATTGACAAACGTTAACGGAACGCCTCGGCACAGGCTTTCGCCAGTGTCAACGGGCCGATTTTCTCCGTATTTCAGCGATTTTTCACATAAAAAACAAACGTCTATCGCGTCAACGCCGCTGCTGCACTGCAACCGAATATTAATCCGGCCCGTACAAAATGGGCGTTACAAGGCACCACCCAGGCGTTCAGCTTATAAAAAATCAATTTTAGAGGTTTCCCAACGCAATGAGGTACGTTCATCAATGAAGACGACCATGCCGTCGCAGCCGTCTCGCAAGATGTATCGGCATGAAAGCTGAAGCGCTCTTCTGGCAGCAATGTAGCCAGGCCGTCGCCGCCGATGGATCGATCGATGCGCAGCGCCTGATGGAACTTGTGATCGCGACCTATCGCGTCCATGAAAGCGATTATGACGAAATCGAAAGAAGCGCGGAGACGCTGCTCAGGGAAAACCATGCGCTGCGAGGCAATATTTCCGCCCTCAGCCAGGCATTCGACGGACAGACAAAGCTCTTCGAAATCATTCTCAACAATCTGCCGCTCGGTCTCAGCGTCTTCGACGCCGACCAGCGGCTGACGCTTTCCAACATCCGCTTCCGTCAACTCTTCGGCCTGACGCAGGAAGATGTCACTGCCGGCGCGGCAATCGCCGATCTCACGGCCAAAATGCGCGGTACAGAGAGCGCCGGGGCCAAGCCCGGCCGGCGGAGCGGGCGACATTCCTCCGCAACCGCAAGAACCGGCAGCATCCGCCGGCGCGAATGGGTAATGGACGATGGCCGCATCATTCAGAGCATGGTGACCATTCTTGCCGACGGCAGCAACATCGCCATACATGCCGATATTACCGAGGATCGAAGGGCGGCCGAGCGCATCACCTATCTCGCCCACCACGACCCGCTGACCGGCCTTCCGAACCGCATCCATTTCCGCGAGCAGGTCGATGCGACGCTCACCGAGCGCAAGCCGGATGAGCAGATAGCCCTCGTCCACCTCAATCTCGACGGGTTCAAATCGATCAACAACACGATGGGCGTTTCGGCCGGCGACACGATCCTGCAGCAGGTCGCCGCGCGTATCCGAATCTCGGCCGGTTCGGAGAACACCCTGGCGCGCCTCGGTTCGGACGAATTTGCCATCCTGCAGACGGGCAAGCAGCAGCCGTGGAACGTGACGGCGCTTGCAGAGCAGATCCGCCAAGAGCTTTCCGCACCGTTCTTCCACGGCGAAAAACAGGTGGAACTCAGCGTCTCCATGGGCATCGCAGTCGCCCCTGATGATGGCGAGGAAACCGACATCCTGTTGAGGAACGCCGGCGTGGCGCTGTCACATGCCAAGGCAGATGGGCGCAAGCGCGAGCGCTTCTTTACCGGCGAGATGGAAGCGCAGATGCAGCTGCGCCACGCGCTTGAGGCAGACCTCAAAGCCGCCGTTGAGAACGAGGAATTCGAGCTGCACTACCAGCCACTCTATGATCTCTCGCAGCGGCGCGTCTGCGGCTTCGAAGCTCTGATCCGCTGGAACCACCCCGTCCGAGGCCGCGTTCCGCCGATGGATTTCATTCCGCTTGCCGAAGAGGTCGGCCTCGTCGTCGATATCGGCCGATGGGTTTTGCGCCAGGCCTGCAGCGATGCGGCGCAATGGCCGGAGGGCATCAAGGTCGCCGTCAATGTCTCGGCGATCCAGTTCAGCAGCAGCGACCTGACGCAGGATGTCAGCGAGGCGCTTGGCGCTGCATCGCTGTCGCCGTCGCGGCTAGAGCTCGAAATCACCGAGAGCGTGCTGATGGAAAATCTGGGCGAGGTGCTGCCGATCCTGCATGCGCTGAAGGAGCGCGGCATCCGCATCTCGATGGACGATTTCGGCACCGGCTATTCCTCACTGAGTTACCTCTCGAGCTTCCCCTTCGATAAGATCAAGATCGACAAATCCTTCGTCAACGACATCGTCGACAACAAGGAAGCGCATGCGATCATGCACGCGATCATCCTGCTCGGCGATGCGCTCGGTATGCGCGTCACGGTCGAAGGTGTCGAGACCGCAGCGCAGTTGGCACTGCTCGAACGCGAGGAATGCGACGAGATCCAGGGCTATCATATCAGCCCGCCGAGACCTGCAGGTGACGTGGCTCATCTTCTCTCCCTGCCGCCAAAGAACGGCGCCGTGGCGCATCACCCTCAAGCCAAGCACTGAGATCCCAATTCAGGGCCTTACGGCGCTCTCGTCTTCTCAGACGGGCAGTGCCGTCGATTGCGACTCGCACGGCAAGCCGCTACACAATCGGCTGCGATTCCCGGTGTCTTCGTTGTCGCATACTTTACCCGCCGGCATCACTTCCGCCCGATGCCCTGTTGGCGGAAACGATTTTCCTTATGACAGGTGGCGCAATGTTCGAGGCCGAAGCCTTCTCCCCATACGAAACGCTCGCGGCGGCGCTGATTGCCCATGCGACCGACGGCGACGACGGCTCGCACGACCTTGCGCATATCCTGCGCGTGTTCAGGAATGCCATGCGCATCCATGCGGGCGAAGGCGGCGACGGGCGGGTTCTTGCCGCTTCCGTGCTGCTGCACGACTGTGTCGCCGTCGAGAAGAATTCGCCGTTGCGGGCAAAAGCATCGGCTTTGGCGGCGGAGAAGGCATCGGCAATCCTGGCGGAACTCGGCTGGAGCGAAGCGGATATTGACGCCGCGGCCCATGCAATCACCGCGCACAGCTTCTCGGCCGGGTTGGCGCCGCAGACGCTGGAGGCGAAGATCCTGCAAGATGCCGACCGGCTGGACGCGATCGGCATGATCGGCGCCGCACGCTGCTTCTATATCGCCGGGCGACTAGGATCCGGGCTCTACGATCCGTTCGATCCGGTGGCAGCGGACCGTCCGCTCGATGACAAGCGTTATGCCATTGACCATTTCCAGACGAAGCTGTTCAAACTGGCAGAAGGGTTCCAGACCGAGACCGGCCGCAGGCTGGCGGCCGCGCGCGACAAGAGCTTGCGCGACTTCCTCTCGGCCTTCATGGATGAAATCTAGAGTCTTTCCGGGTTAGATTGCAGCATTCTGTTGGCTCAAACGGAGTCGGATGGTCGACCGGCCGGCGCGCGTCGTAGCCCAGTTCTACGGCCAAGCCGGCCGGTCGATCAGACGGCCCGTTTCAGCCAACCCTCCCGCAGATTTGCCTGGCAAATCTGCAAGACTTTAAAATCGCCGGACGCACCTGTTGCTTCGCATGGCGAACCAGTGCGGCCGGTGGGCCGGGCATCTCTACAGGAGCACAACATGCGTGTCAGCGACCTCTTCATCTACCCGCTCAAGAGCGCCCGCGGCATTGCGCTGCCGGCCGCCGACATCGACGCCTACGGGCTTCCCGGCGACCGACGGGCGATGATCACCGATGCGCAGGGGCACTTCATCACCCAGCGCGAGCTGCCAGACCTCGCACGTATCGAGGTGCGACCGGAAGCGAACGCCTTTCGGCTGCTGATGCAGGGAAAGCCTGACATATCGGTTCAGCCGCCTCAGCCTGAAAATCGCATGGATGTGACCGTGTGGAAATCTGCCGTCAGTGCCGCCGTCGCCGATCCGGAGAGCAACCGGCAGCTTTCCGAGTGGCTCGGCCGCGAGGTGCGGCTGGTCTTCTTCGATGGCCAGGCGCGGCGAACGGCGAATGCCGAATGGGCTGGCGAAGGCACGCCCGTCACCTTCACCGACGGCTATCAGATCCTTGTGACGACAACCGGCTCGTTGAAGGCATTGAATGCCGATCTCGCCGCCCATGGCGAAGGCAGTGTCGGCATGGAACGCTTCCGTCCGAACATCGTCATCGATACGGACGAGGCCTGGCCAGAGGACCGCTGGGCGGCAATCGAGATCGCCGGCATCCGCTTCGATCTCGTCAAACCCTGCTCCCGCTGCATCATGACGACGCAAGACCAGCTGACCGGTTCACGCGAGGGGCCAAACCCGATGCCGGCCATGGGCCGCATCCGCATGTCGGCCGACCGGCGCGTGCCCGGCCCACTGTTCGGCTGGAACGTCACGCCGCGCGGCAGCGGCAGGATTACGGTCGGCGACGCCGTCAGCATCGTTGAAGAGAGACCGGAAGGCTGGGCGCTCAAACGTCGCGCCGCAGCCTAGAGCCTTTCCGGGTTAGATTGAAACATTCTGTTGGCTCAAACGGAGTCGGATGGTCGACCGGCCGGCGCGCGTCGTAGCCCAGCTCTACGGCCAAGCCGGCCGGTCGATCAGACGGCCCGTTTCAGCCAACCCGAAGGGCCGGGCATCTTTCCGCCAGGATCAAAGGCGATCGGCTCGAACGTACCAGGAGGTACGCCCTTCGCCAATCGCCTCTGCCCTGACGAAAACCTGCTCCGGCAGAATGCTGCAATCTAACCCGGAAAGGCTCTAGCCTTTTCAGACGCGATCAAGCGCGGCATCGATTCCCGCCATGACATCGGCCGGCAGCGGTCCCTTTTCCAGTGCGCCGGCATTTTCCTCCACCTGGGCGACGGTGCGGAAACCCGGAATGGGGAGCGTGCGCGGCGAGCGTGCCCAAAGCCAGGCAAGCGCGCCCTGCGTCAGCGTGCGGCCACCTGAGGTCAGGAGATCACGGACGGCATCGAGCCTTGCGGCGAATTCGGGGGCGATGCGCCCGTCCTTGAAATAGACCATCCAGTCGAGGGCGGCACCGCGGACATCCTTCGCGCCCACCGCCTTGTCGGCGGTGAACTTGCCAGTGAGGAGACCCATGGCCAGCGGGCCGCGATTGATGGAGATCAACCCCTTCCCCTCGATCACCGCAATCATCTCCGGCACCGGCTCGAAGACGTTCATCGTATGCTGGATCGAGACATAGCCCCGGCGGCCGGCATGACGGGCGGCGCGATCGGGAGAATCGGTGCTCCAGCCGAACGCATCGATCTTGCCTTCGGCCCGCAGCGCCTCCAGCGTATCGAAGACGGCATCCGACTGTTCCAGCGGAAAATCATTGATGTGGAACTGCAGCAGATCGAGGCGGTCGCGCTTCAGGCGGCACAACGAGGTCTCGACCGAACGGCGAATGAAGGCCTCATCGGCAAAGGCACCGGTTGCCTGCTTGGTTTCCGGATCGGTGGCAAAGCCGAATTTGGTGGCGATGACGATATCGTCGCGATTGCCGATCGCCCGGCCGAGCACGTCCTCCGAGTGGCCGGCGCCGTAATTCGACGCCGTGTCGAAGAAGCGGATGCCGAGTTCGATGGCGCGATGGATCGCTTCGACGGATTCATCGTCGTCGACATCGCCCCAGCCGAGTGGCGTGTCGCCGGCGAAGAAGGGACCGCCGATCGCCCAGCATCCCATGCCGAGGCGCGGAATTTCGCGGCCGTTCCAGAGCGTGATCGTCGTCGGTGATGCGGTCTTGGTCAGCATGAGGTCCTCCTTGATTGGCAATCCTGTGAAGACATAGGAAGCGCTCTTCGGCAGGTAAACCGCCAAATCCGGAGGATGTTTTGCACCCGTAAAAAACGAGGTCAGGCGGAAATACCATTCGGAGGGGAAAGCGTCCGCAAGGCTGGATTGAGCGCCTTGAGCGCGGCCTGAACGAAACCGTCGCGGGCCGCCGCCGCCTCGATACCACGCGGCTCATAGACGTGGCGATGCAGAAAGAACCCCGTCAGCCGGAATGCTGCTGCGAGACTATCGAAGTCGGCCGCATGATTGCCTTCGGCACTGAGGAACGGCGGCAGGAGCAGCATCTTGTCCGCCCAGGGGGCACCGGCCGTGCGGCTGACGGCACGCCCGGATTTCGGCGAGACATAGACGAGATCGGAACGGGCGCCGGTTGCGGCGCATTCGGCAAGATCGAGTCCAAAGCCGAGATCATTCAGCACCGCAAGCTCGAAACGCACGAAGAGTTCGCCGGCATCGGCCGGGTTGTGCAGGTGATCGAGGATTACTTCAAGCGCATCGAAGAGATGCGGATGCGGGTCACGCTCCGGCAGCAGCCGCAGCAGCGCGCCCATGGCCTGGACGCCGTAGACGGCGGTCGCCGTTTCCATCAGGCGGGCGGCGCGCAGCGTCACCGGTTCGACGCGGAAATCTCCGAGATGCTCGTCAAGCCGAGCGCGCCAGGTGACTTCGACGGCATTGCCCGCCTGCAGCACAGGCTGCATGGCGCGCGAGCGGCCGGAACGCACCAGGCCGAGATGGCGGCCGCGATCACGCGTCATCACCTCGGCGATGACGCTCGTCTCACCGTGGCGCTTGACGCCCAGAATGATCGCATGGTCTTGCCACTGCATCGAAAGAAGTCCTTGCGGATGACGAATCCATCCTAATCCAAGGACCGGTTTCTGTCATGGACCGCGTCAGGCGACAGCCGGGAAAAGCCTCAGCAGGAAGTCACGCATCGCGGTTTCGTCGAAAGGCTTGACCAAAAGCGGGATGTGCTGCAGGTCGGGTGGGAAATCGCCCGTATCGGAATAGCCACTGACGAAGCCGAAGGGGATGCCGATATCGAAAAGATGGCGGGCAAATCCGAAGCTCATGCCGTCACCGAGATTGACGTCGAGAAGGGCGAAATCATATGTCTCCGCCGCGATGGCAGCCCTCGCCTGCTCGACGCTGCCGACGATATCGATGCTCTCGACGCCGGCCAGGCGCAGAATATCCTCCGCCTCCATCGCGATGATCAGACTGTCCTCAAGAACCAGAACACGGATTGCGCTCATGATTCGATGCCCCTCGTCGGGCGCCTGTCGCAGCGCCCAGGCCGTTTCGCCAACATCATTGCCCTCCGGTGCCCCGCATGGCACGCTATCGGTGAATTCCGCCACCTTGTCTGAATAAACCATTTTTCTGCCCGGTCGATAAGAATCAAAATCGGAGGAAAGATGATGCCCGACCTTATTTTCCCTGATGCTAATCTGCATTTAAAAAAGACATAACCAAGCTGGTTGGCCAGGGCTCTGTCGACAAATAATCGTGTCCTCAGACGGATGACTGTGATTTGCGCGAAGCCAAGACGGCTACCGGCAGTTTTGTCGTCGCAGGCGGACCGATCTCACAGAAATGCGAGAGTTTGCCCATCAAATGTGGATGGTAGCAAGCGATCGAAATCGAGCGCAATAACGCCGAAACAAAGCGATAGAGCATGTCCGGGACGCTGAGAATGGAATTTAGATGAACGGGCGTTTGCCCTCTCCGAGCCCTTCCCAACCGGCGATCGCCATCAACTCTTCGCCGTTCAGCACCTCGCAGCCGCGCTCCTGCCAGCGAATCAACCCACGTTCGGCGAGCTTTTTCAGAGTCTTGTTGGTGTGGACGATGGAAAGACCAAGCGTGTCGGCAATGTGCTGCTGGGTGATGGGGATGAATTTGCGGCCGTTGAAGATATTGAGCTTCCGGCCGCGCTCGAACAGGAAAGCGATCAGGTAGGCGGCTCTTTCCAGCGCCGTGCGGCGGCCGATGCTCAGGAGATGCTCATCCAGGATGCGTTCCTCGCGCGCGGCGATCCAGGTGATGTCGAAGGCGAGCGAGGCATGTTTGTTGTAGAGCGTCATCAACCGGTCACGCTCGAAGACACACAGGGAAACGGGCGAAAGCGCTTCGACGGAGTGCTGCATCTCGCCGGCGATCGTTCCCTGCAGGCCGATCAGGTCGCCCGGCATGATATAATTCAGAATCTGGCGGCGCCCGTCCTCCAGCATCTTGTAGCGGAAGCCCCAGCCGGAAAGCACCGTGAAGAGATGAGCGCTGTGTGCGCCCTCAACGAGGATGGTGGAGCCGGCATCGACGGCAAGCTCGCCCCTCTTGAAACGCGAGACGAATTCCAGCTCGTCGCGGCTGAACTCCCTGAAATGCGGCAAGGGGCGCAAAGGACATTGCTCGCAAGGGGTCTTGAAAGAATGGATGGGTCTCGACGTCGCCATATTTGCCCTTGCCGTCGCAAAACCGGCGCGCCAACGTTGGCGCGCCGCTCATCAAAGAATGCGCAGGCCACGGATTTGTTCCACGAGCGAGGCAGATTTTTTATGCGAAAACAAAGGGCTGGCGCGTGCCCCATGAAATCTTTGCCATGCTTTATTTCGGGAAATCGAGGCCCATTTCGCGGAACCGCTCGGGATCATCGCCCCAATTCTCACGAACCTTGACGAACAGGAAGAGATGGACCGGCTGTTCGAGGATTTCCGACAGTTCCTTGCGGGAGGCAGTCGAGATCGCCTTGATGGTTTCACCACCCTTGCCGAGGGCGATCTTCTTCTGGCTGTCGCGCTCGAGATAGATCACCTGCTCGATCCGCACCGAGCCGTCCTTGCGCTCTTCCCACTTCTCCGTTTCGACGTGCGAGGCATAGGGAAGCTCCTGATGGAGGCGCAGAAACAGTTTTTCGCGGGTGATCTCGGCGGCGAGCTGACGCATCGGCAAATCGGAGATCTGGTCTTCCGGATAGTACCACGGCCCCTCCGGGAGGGTCTTCGCCAGATAGTCCATGACGTCGTCGCAACCGGAGCCGTTTTCGGCCGATATCATGAAGGTGCGCTCGAAGGCGATCTTCTCGTTGGCGGCAGCGGCCAGCGCCAGCAGATCCTCGCGATTGACGCGGTCGATCTTGTTGAGCAACAGGATCTTCGGCTGCCGGACCTCCTTGAGGCCTTCGAGGATGGCTTCGGCATCGCCGCGCAGACCGCGCTCGCTGTCGATCAAGAGCACGATCAGATCGGCATCCTTGGCACCGCCCCAGGCCGAGGTCACCATGGCACGGTCAAGCCGGCGACGCGGCTTGAAGATACCAGGCGTGTCCATGAAGACGATCTGGGCATTGTCGTGGATGGCGATGCCGCGCACGATCGCCCG
Organism: Rhizobium anhuiense bv. trifolii; assembly: GCF_024346605.1. NCBI lineage: Bacteria > Pseudomonadati > Pseudomonadota > Alphaproteobacteria > Hyphomicrobiales > Rhizobiaceae > Rhizobium > Rhizobium anhuiense. Next base: position 1,757,728 of record NZ_CP098803.1, on the reverse strand, counting down.
CGTCGTCTGCACCTTATGGCTGACGATCGAGACCTTGGCGCCGACGAGGCGGTTTACCAACGTCGACTTGCCGGCATTGGTCGGCCCGATCAGCGCGACGAAGCCCGAATGCGTCGGACCACTGGTTTCTGCGGCAGCTTCGGCCGCGATATCTTCTTCTTGTGTCATTGTCCCGTCAGTTTCCGGCAGGCGATTGCTGCCAAATGCCTTCGCGCTCAAGCATCTTCGTCGCCGCAACCTGTTCGGCGGCACGCTTCGACCGCTCTACGCCGGTTTCGGGCTTAATGCCAGCAACTTCCACCGTCACCTTGAAACGCGGATCATGATCCGGTCCGCTGCGTTCATCAACCCGGTAGATCGGAGTGACGCCGAATTTCGCGTGCGACCATTCCTGCAGCTCGGTCTTGGCGTCGCGCTTGGCGCCATCGGCCCGCGCCGCCCTGCCCTGCCAATAGCGCAGTATGAACCGACGGGCGACCTCAAGGCCGCCGTCGAGATAGATCGCGGCGATCAGGCTTTCAACGACATCGGCGCGCACGTTCATCATGCGCTTGCCGGTCAATTTCTTCACATCGGCGCCGGTGCGAATATAGAGGTGAAGATTGAGTTCGTCGGCGACCGCTGCGCAGGTTTCGGCGCTGACGAGCTGGTTGAGGCGAACCGAGAGCTCGCCTTCGCCTGCCGTGCCGAAGGTGCGGAACAGAAGCTCGGCGATGCAGAGCCCGAGGACCCTGTCGCCGAGGAATTCCAGCCGTTCGTAATTGCCGCCCTTTTCCGTGCGGGCGCTGGCATGAGTCAGCGCCCGATCGAGGCGTTCCTTTTCGGCGAAGTCGTGACCGATCAGGCCTTCAAGCTTTGCACGGTCCGCCGCAGAAAGCGTCTGCGCCTTGCTCATTCAACAACCTTGAAGAGGCGGTCCCAACGCATGTTCGTCGGCCACTTCCAGATTTCTCGGAAGGAGGTGTCGTTGCCGAGCGAGAAGAAGATGACGCTGGCACGGCCGACAAGATTTTCGGCAGGCACGAAGCCGACGTCGAACCGGCTGTCGAGCGAGTTGTCGCGGTTGTCGCCCATCATGAAATAATGGCCTTCCGGCACGATGAATTCACGGGTGTTGTCACCCCGCGACACCGGAGACTGATCGAGCGTGTCGTAGGTCTTGCCGCTGTCGAGCGTTTCGCGGAACACCGGCACATCGGCGCCCGGATCGAGCTTGTAATCCGACGTGAAGGTCCCGTCCGCCACCTTCGGAACCGGCTTACCGTTGACGTAGAGCACGCCGTCGGTCACCTGGATGTGATCGCCCGGCAGGCCGATGCAGCGCTTGATGTAATCAACCTCGGGGTTTGGCGGGAAGCGGAAGACGACGATGTCGCCACGCTTCGGATCGGCGCCGAACAGGCGGCCGCTGAAGATGTCGGGGGAGAAGGGCAGCGAATATTTCGAATAGCCGTAGGCGAACTTGTTGACGAAGATATAATCGCCGACGAGCAGCGTCGGCATCATCGAACCGGACGGAATGGTAAAGGGCTGGAACAGCACCGTTCGGATCACCATCGCCAAAATCAGCGCCTGGATGATGACTTTGATATTTTCCCAGAGGGCGTTCGGCTTGGCTTCGACTTTTTCGGACACGCAGTCTTATTCCTTCAAGACGCCGCGGAGGCGCAATTCTTTCTGTCGTTCTCTCTAGCGGCTTCGGCCGATTGCGGCAATGGCGACAACGTCAAAAGCGACGAGAGGTCGCGACTACAGGCTTACGGGGGTCGCGATAACACTCCGGATCAAAGGTTCTCCGGCAACGCCTCGATAATGACGAAGGCCTGCGCCAAGGGATAATCATCGGTTATTGTCAAATGAATGGCGGGCTTGTGGCCTGCGGGCAGCAGCGATTCGAGGATCAGGGCGGCGGCGCCTGACAAAACCATGGTCGGTTTGCCGCTCGGCAGGTTGACGACGCCCATGTCCTTCCAGAAAACGCCCTGGGCGATACCGGTGCCGAGTGCTTTGGAACAGGCCTCCTTGGCGGCGAAACGCTTGGCATAGGATTCGGCGCGATTTGCCCGACGGTCGGAACGCGCGCGTTCGACCTCGGTGAAGCAGCGTTGGGTGAAGCGCTCGCCGAAGCGCTCGATGGATTTCTCGATGCGGCGAATGTCGATCAGATCGCTGCCAATGCCGATGATCATGCCGGAACCTTCCGTCGCTTGAGAATTCTCGATCGGGTTCAAACGCTCGGCATGTCGCCGGCCGGGCTGGCAAGGCGCAGGCGCGCCCGCTCGATCAGCCGTATGTGGCGGCGCGTCTGAAAACCCTTCACGGTGTAGAACGTCAGCGCATAGAGCGCAACGGAGGTGACGATCGCCGGCGGAATGGCGCCTACCAGCATCGGTTCCAGCACCGGCTTCCACAGCTCGGTGAAATTCAGCTTATGGAAAAGCGCGGCCAGATCCACCGTCTGACCGGCCAGATGATCCTCGCGGCTGAGCAGCAGATGTCCGATCTCCCAGGTGATGCCCCAGATGAAGGGATAGGTCAGCGGATTGCCGAAGGCCGCGCAGCCGAGGGCGGCGGCCACCATGCTGCCGGAGAGGAAATAGGTGATGACGAAGGCCATGACGAAATGCACGCCGATGAACGGCGTCCACGAGACGAAGACACCCGCGGCGACGCCAGCCGCAACCGCGTGCGGCGAGGCGCTCAGGCGCAGGATGCGCATTGTCAGGTAACGGATCGGGCGAAGGAAACCTTTGCGGGGCCATAAAAGCTCTCGCATCTTTTCCTTGAATCCCGCAGGCTTGCGACGGCGAAACAACATGGCCGGTATTTAGTGCAGCGCACATGACCATGACAAGAGCGGCAAATGATACCGCCCGAAAAACAGCTCAGCTCTCTCAGCGGAGAGGAACTTCTTCAGCCGAGGGGCGTCCGTTATGCAAAACGTCCCTCACTCGCCTCAAGTATAAAGCTCAGTATTAGCGATTGCGGAATAGACCGCGGTCGACCTGGCGCTGACGAAACTCGAGATCGATACGATCGAGCGAGCCATTGAGATATGCCATTTCACGTTCCTGCGTGGTCTGAGCGCGGAAGGCACGAGCGATTTTCCTGATAGGGTCAAACATTATCTTGTCTCATCTTCTGTTTGCGTTTCGATGATCAGAAGATAGGCCCGGCGCAGGTTAATTACTACAGCCGCAACATGGAGACAGCCATGCGCCTAATGCATTGCTTGCCTTTTTGGTGCTCCACATTGCGCACAAAACGATCATAAAATATGCAATCTCTCGCCCAGCCCACTGACAGGCTTAACAAAAGCTTACTCGTAAAGCCGCCGAACGGTGGCGATGCAATCCAGTTCCTTCATCTGGGCGAGCAGCTGATTGAGCTGGCGCAAGTCCCAGACCTCGACCTCGAGCATCATTTCGGTGAAATCGGCCGCCACCCGCACCGTGTTCAGAAGGCGAATATTGACGTCGAGGCCTGCGACCGTCTGGGCGACCTTGGCGAGCGTGCCGGGCTCATTCAACCCATTGACCATGATGCGCGCCATGAAACGCGACTTGTTGGCTTCGTCGAGATCCCAGCGGACGTCGATCCAGCGGTCGGGCTGATCGTCGAAGCGCTGCAGGCTCGGCGACTGGATCGGATAGATGGTGATGCCGTTGCCCTGGTCCATGATGCCGACGATGCGATCGCCAGGCACAGCACCAGTCGGCGCGAACTTGACGTCGACATTGCCGGACAGACCGCGGATCGGACCGATATCGGCATGCGTGTCGACTTCCGAATGGCCGCCGTCGGGCCCGGCCTTGGTCTTGCCGGGGATCTTGAAGATCATGCCGGCCGCACTGCGCACGTTGAACCAGCCGTCGTCGCCTGATGGTTTCACGGTGACGCGCTCGTCCTGATGATCGGGATAGACGGCGCGCAGCACATCGAGCGAGGACATCTCGCCACGGCCGACGGCGGCAATCGCATCCTCGACATCCTTCTGGCCGAGACGGTGTAGCGCCGGCTTCATCGCCTCGCGCGAGAAGATCTTGCCGGCCCTGTCGAAGGTACGCTCGAGAATGCGGTGACCGAGGCCGGCATATTGCTTGCGGATCGCCATGCGGGTGGCGCGGCGGATGGCGGCGCGCGCCTTGCCGGTCACGACGATCTCTTCCCAGGCGGCGGGCGGAACCTGCACGCCGGAGCGGATGATCTCGACCTCGTCGCCATTGGCAAGCCGCGTCACCAGCGGCATGATACGGCCGTTGATCTTGGCGCCCACCGTGGTGTCGCCGATATTGGTGTGCACCGCATAGGCGAAATCGATCGGGGTGGCGCCACGCGGCAGGGCAATCAGCTTGCCCTTCGGCGTGAAGCAGAAGACCTGGTCCTGGAAGAGCTCAAGCTTGGTGTGTTCGAGGAATTCTTCCGGGCTGTCGCCCTCGGCGAGCGCCTCGATCGTATGGCGCAGCCAGGAATAGGCGTTGGATTCGCGCGAAAGGATGTCGCCGTCGGCATTGGTGGCGCCGTCCTTGTAAAGCGCGTGGGCGGCGATGCCGAATTCGGCGATTTCGTGCATGCGCTTGGTGCGGATCTGCAGTTCGATGCGCTGGCTGGACGGACCGACGATGGTGGTGTGCAGCGACCGGTAATCATTCTGCTTTGGCGTCGAAATATAGTCCTTGAAGCGGCCGGGCACGACGCGCCAGCGCGTGTGGACGATGCCGAGCGCCCGATAGCAGGACGGGATGTCCTCGACGATCAGGCGGAAGCCGTAGACATCGGAAAGCTGCTCGAAGGAAAGAGACTTCGACTGCATCTTGCGAAAGACCGAATAGGGCTTCTTCTGTCGGCCCTTGACATAGGCGCTCGTCAACCCGCTTGCGACCAGCAGGTCGCGCAGTTCGGCCTCGATCTTCTTGACGATGCCCTCGTTGCGCTTCGAAAGCTCTTCCAGCCTTTTGGTGACGGTCTCGTAGGCTTCCGGGTTCATATGCCGGAAGGAGAGCTCCTCGAGTTCCTCACGCATGTCCTGCATGCCCATGCGGCCGGCCAGCGGCGCATAGATTTCCATCGTCTCCTCGGAGATGCGGGCGCGCTTGTCGGCCGACATGTGATCGAGGGTGCGCATATTATGCAGGCGATCGGCAAGCTTGACGAGCAGCACGCGCACATCATCGGATATGGCGAGCAGCAGCTTGCGCAGGTTTTCCGCCTGCTTGGCCTTCTTGGTGACGAGATCGAGCTTCTTGATCTTCGTCAGCCCCTCGACCAGGCGGCCGATATCCTCGCCGAACAGTTCGTCGATCTCGGCGCGCGTCGCCGTCGTATCCTCGATCGTGTCGTGCAGAAGGGCAACCGCGATCGTCGATTCATCGAGGTGCATGTCGGTGAGGATGGCGGCGACTTCGAGCGGATGAGAAATATAGGGATCGCCGCTCGCGCGCTTTTGCTGGCCATGCTTCTGCATGGCGTAGACATAGGCTTTGTTCAGCAGTGCTTCATTGGCATCGGGCTTGTATTGCTGAACCCGCTCCACGAGCTCGTACTGCCGCATCATTCCAAAGCCACTCCGATAAAAATAAAAGCGCGCCAATCAACGATTGGCGCACACATGGGCAATAATATGCCTAAGCAATAAAGGCGCAAGATTGACGATTGGTAATCATCGCTCTTTTGCATCGCATGAAGCTGTTTCGGTATCACATCTGACCGATGTGACCGGGATCCGGCCTATGCGCTTAGTAGTCGTCGCTCTTTTCCGGCGGCACCAGGCCTTCGATGCCGGCAAGCAGCTCTTCTTCCGACATCTGGTCGAAAGTGATCGTCTCCGGCAGGTCGTCCTGCTCCTCGCTGTCGGCTGCGGCGACGCCGCCGGCGGCGATCATGCTTGCCGGATCGGGCTCGGGCTCGTCGACTTCGACATGCTTCTGCAGCGAATGGATCAGATCTTCCTTGAGGTCATCGGGCGAAAGCGTCTCGTCGGCGATTTCGCGCAGGGCCACGACAGGATTCTTGTCATTGTCGCGATCGATGGTGATCGAGGCACCCTGGGAAATCAGCCGGGCGCGGTGGCTGGCGAGCAGAACCAGCTCGAAGCGGTTCTCCACCTTGTCGATGCAATCTTCAACTGTGACACGGGCCATTGCCTGTCCTTTGCGGTCGTCATTTCGGGATTAGCACGCCCGATACAATTAAAACCGGGCAAATACAAGTTTTTCATTCCGGCGCCCCTCGTCTTTATCCGCGACTGAGCTAAATTTCCATGGAGAATGTCATAATTCCACCGAAGGTTGCTTGGAATATGCCGAATCGTGCCCTAAATCTTTCATATATGAATAATTCATAAAGTAAGGATCAAAGCGAAATAGAAACGCAAGATATTGTTTTTATTGAAGTTTGTCACCTGCGGATTTCGATTGCTCTCATTGGATTGGTAAGCGATGTTTGACCCACGCGAAAAAATTGCACTCTTCATTGACGGCGCCAACCTCTACGCTGCATCCAAGAGCCTCGGCTTCGACATAGATTACCGCAAGCTGTTGAAAGCATTCCAGAAACGCGGTTATCTGCTGCGCGCTTATTATTATACCGCTCTGATCGAGGATCAGGAATATTCATCGATCCGGCCGCTGATCGACTGGCTCGACTACAACGGCTACAAAGTCGTCACCAAGCCCGCCAAGGAATTCACAGATTCCATGGGTCGCCGGAAGATCAAGGGCAACATGGACATCGAGCTTGCGATCGACGCCATGGAACAGTCCGAGACGGTCGATCATCTTGTCATCTTCTCCGGCGACGGCGATTTCACCAATCTGGTCGAGGCGCTGCAGCGCAGAGGCCGCAAGGTCTCGGTGATCTCAACCATGGCGACGCAGCCGCCGATGATCGCCGACGACCTGCGTCGGCAGGCCGATCATTTCATCGATCTCTTGTCTTTGAAGGCTGAAATCGGTCGTGATCCTTCCGAGCGGGCGCCACGTCCGGTCGAAGTCGTCCCGGCCAGCGATTTCGAGGAGTGATCTCTCCACCATCTCGAAGCGGAGCTGCGAAGCTCCGCGGTACGGCAGCCGCGTTCCCGCATCGCCATGCTTTGGCATGCGCGCTGAACGACAGCGGCCGATCTTAGATCAGCCATTGTCCTTCAACAGGCGGCTCTTCTGCCGGTTCCAATCGCGTTCTTTCTCCGACTCGCGCTTGTCATGCAATTTTTTACCCTTGGCGAGCGCCAGTTCCATCTTCGCCCGACCGCGATCGTTGAAATAGATCTTCAGCGGGATCAGCGTCATGCCTTCACGGTTGACGGCAGAACGCAGGCGATGAATTTCACGGCCCGACAGCAGCAGCTTGCGGCGCCGGCGCGGTTCGTGATTGAAGCGGTTGGCCTGCAGATATTCCGGCAGATAGGAATTGATCAGCCAGATCTCGCCCCCCTCATCCGAGGCATAGGATTCGGCGATATTGGCCTTGCCCTCGCGCAGCGACTTGACCTCCGTGCCCATCAGCACGAGGCCGGCCTCGTAGGTATCGATGATCTCGTAGTTGAAGCGGGCCTTGCGGTTTTCGGCCACGACCTTGTTCACCACGCGCTGGCTGCCTTTGGGGGCCATGACGACATTCCATTCATTTAGAGCGCGAAAAGCCGCGCCCTCATTCCCGACCTCTATGTGAGGGCTTGCCCTTTATGTAAGGGAGCGACCCGGCCTTGTGAAGATGGCCGGTCTTTTCAGTTCAGCAGGCCGGCATGGCGCAGCGCGGCGTCGATTGCCGTTTCCGTGGCCGGCTCCAGCGTCGAAAGCAGCGGCGAGCGGACGTTGCGGCTCATGCGGCCAAGCCTGGAGAGCCCGTATTTGGCGCCGCAAAGACCCGGCTCGAGGAAGATCGCCTTGTGCAGCGGCATCAGCCGATCCTGATATTCCAGGGCGCGGGCATAATCGCCTGCGAGCGTCGCCGCCTGGAACTCGGCGCAGAGCCGCGGGGCGACATTGGCCGTTACCGAAATACAGCCGACACCGCCATGGGCGTTGAAGCCGAGCGCCGTCGCATCCTCGCCGGACAGCTGCCGGAAATCCGTGCCGCAGGTGATGCGCTGTTCGGAGACGCGCTCGATCTTACCCGTTGCATCCTTGACGCCGACGATATTGCTGTGCGCCTTGGCGAGCGCCCCCATCGTTTCCGGCGTCATGTCGACCACCGAGCGGCCGGGGATGTTATAGATATAGATCGGCAGATCGACGGCCTCGGCGATCGCCGAAAAATGCGCGATCAAACCCTTCTGCGTCGGCTTGTTGTAATAGGGAGTGACGACCAGAACGGCGTTCGCACCGACCTTTTCGGCATGCTGGGCAAGCTCGATCGCCTCACGCGTATTGTTCGAGCCGGCGCCGGCCATGACGGGGACGCGTTTTGCGGCAACCTCGATGCAAAGTTCCACGACCCGCTTGTGTTCGGCATGCGACAGCGTCGGGGATTCGCCCGTCGTGCCGACCGGAACGAGACCGGCGCTGCCTTCCTTGATCTGCCAGTCGACATGAGCGGCGAAACTATCTTCGTCGATCAGTCCGGCGTCGGTGAAGGGGGTGACGAGGGCGGGAATGGACCCATTGAACATGCAAAGCTCCTCACGACCAAATCCTTGCTTCGGCCGCATTCCATGAATAAGAGTTGCGCACCATAGAGCGCCGAAATCATCGCGACAAGCGCGGAGAGTTCGGTTTAGGGCAAATTCCGATAGCAGATGTGAATGAATTTTACCTGGTACGGTAAGGTTTCGTTAAGATGCCTCTAGCCTAATGGCAGGGCGTGTTTTCGGTGCGAGATCCCGGATGAAGAAAGCTGTCCTGATTCTGTCCGCCTTCGGCTTCATTGCCGCCGCGTGGGGCAGCGTTGCGTCGCCGCTTCCCGGCGAGAGCGCTGCCGTGCCTGATGTCAAGCCGCTCGGCTTCATTCCCGAGACATCCATACCGGAAGCGATCACCACAGGCGCCATCCCGCGCAATCCGGCAGTGGCGCCTGTCAACAGCGACCTGAAAACCGGCCTCGACGCGCTTTCCGACAAGGACCCGCAGCTGGCGCTTTCGATCCGCGACAGCATGCGCGACGATACGCTTGACCGCCATATCCTCACCTGGGCGATCGCCGTTTCTGGATTGAAGGGCGTTCCCTCCTATGAAATCGCCAGCGCCGCGCAGGAGCTCAAGGGCTGGCCGGGTCTTTCGCGGCTGCGCGCCTATTCCGAGCGCGCGCTCTATGACGAAAATCCCGCCCCTTCCGCCGTGCTCGCCGCCTTCGGCGATACTGCGCCTGAGACGATGCAGGGCGCCGTCATCCTCGGCCGGGCGCTGGTTGCGACAGGCAAGCAGGCGCAGGCAGCAAAATATATCCGCAAGGTCTGGCGCGGAGAGGCTCTCGACAAGGCGACGGAAGACAAGATCCTCATCGAGTTTTCCGCGCTGCTGACGCCTGCCGACCATAAGGCGCGGATGGACTATCTGATGTATCGCGGCCGGGTGGCGCAGGCCAAGCGCTTCGGCGACATGGGCCAGGCGCAGTCGCTCTACAAGGCCTGGGCTGCCGTCGACGCCAAGGCCGGCAATGCCGGCGCCCTGCTTAACGCCGTCGATGCGAGATGGCGCGGCGATGCCGGCCTGCTGTTTGCCCGGATCGAATATCTGCGCAAGCAGGACAAATATGCCGAAGCGGCGGCGCTGCTGGAGCAGATGCCGCCCGAGCGCAGCGAACTCGTCAATTCCGGCGAGTGGTGGAACGAGCAGCGGATCATCAGCCGCGGCCTCGTCGACCAGGGGCAATTCAAGCCCGCCTATCGCATCGTCGCAAACTACGCCGCAACAAGCCCGACGGATATCGTCGAGGCCGAGTTCCATGCCGGATGGTACGCGCTTCGCGGCCTGCAGGACCCGACAACGGCGGAAAGACACTTCCGCAAGATCCTCCAGACATCAAACGGGCCGATCTCGGTTTCACGCGCCTGGTATTGGCTGGGCCGGGCAGCGGAGGCCGGCGGCCCCGGCCAATCCAGTGAATTCTATACGAAAGCCGCGAGTTTTCCCGGCACCTTCTACGGTCAGCTCGCGGCCGAACGGCTGGGGCGAAAGACGCTGAACGTCGCCTATCCCTCACCGAGCACGGCCGACCGGCAACGCTTCCAGGCGCGCGAAGCCGTGCAGGCGATCGCCCGGCTGGAAGCCGCAGGCCATGGATGGCGGGCCGATATTCTCTATCTCGCGCTCGCCGATCAGCTGCAGAGCCCCGGTGAATTGGCCGTCCTTGCAGCAAAGGCCGAGCAATCCGGCGATCATCATCTCTCGCTGCAGATCGGCAAGATCGCTTACGGGCGCGGCATCGATGTCGCAGCGCTGGCCTTTCCGGTCGGCGTGATCCCAGCGAACGCCAATATATCAGGCTCCGGCAAGGCACTCGCCTATGCCATCGCCCGGCAGGAAAGCGCCTTCAACCCGGCCGCCGTTTCGGCGGCGAATGCGCGCGGCCTGCTGCAGCTTCTGCCGGGAACAGCCCAGGCGGTGGCCAAGCGCCACAATATTACCTATTCCAAAGACAAACTGACGGCCGATGCCGGCTACAACGCGACGCTCGGCGCGCATTATCTCGGCGAGCAGATAGACGCCTTTGGCGGCTCCTATATCCTCACCTTCATTGCCTACAATGCCGGGCCGAAGCGGGTGCCGGAATGGATCGGCCGCTACGGCGATCCGCGCGGCAGGCCGATCGACGAGATCGTCGACTGGATCGAGCGCATCCCCTTCCCCGAAACGCGCAACTATGTGCAGCGGGTGATGGAGAATTACGAAGTCTACAAGGCCCGCCTTGGCCAGCCGACCGATATCGAACGCGACCTGATCGGCGGACGCAGCGCCTCCTGAAGCCGTTTGGTGCGGCTCGCAAAGCAGGCTACATCTTCGGGATCAACAGATCTCGAGGGGATGCGATGCCGGATACTTACGCAGGCGATTTCCAGGAACGGTTTTACACATCTTCCGACGGGCTGAGGCTTTATGCCCGCGACTACCGGCCCGACGAGGCCCTAACAGGCGGACGGCTGCCGGTAATCTGCCTGCCCGGGCTGACCCGCAATACGCGGGATTTTCATCGGCTGGCGCTGCTTCTCTCCCGCGACAGAACATCGCCGCGCAGGGTCATCGCACTCGATTCGCGCGGCCGGGGAAACTCGGCATGGGACGAGAATAAGGCGAACTACAATCTCGCCGTCGAAGCCGGCGACGTCATAGCCGCCTGCGCGGCGCTCGGCTTCGAGCGGGCGATCTTCATCGGCACATCGCGCGGCGGGCTGATCCTGCATCTGATCGCAGCGACGCGTCCGGCTCTCCTCGAAGCCGTCATCCTCAACGATATCGGGCCTGTGATCGAAGCTGAGGGGCTGGCACGAATCCGAGATTACCTCAACAACGGCAGGCAGCCGGCGGAGTGGAGCGAGGCGGCCGATATATTGAAGGAAAATCATGGGGCGTCGTTTACCGCACTTGCGGGGGAAGACTGGCGCGAGATGGCGCTTGCGCTTTATCGCGACGTCGGCGGAAGGCCGGTCGCCGATTTCGATCCGGCGATCGCAGAGGCACTCAAATCGGTCGATTTCAGCCAGCCGCTACCCGATCTGTGGGAGCAATTCGAAAGCCTGAGCCGGTTGCCGCTCACGTTGATCCGCGGCGAGAATACGTCGCTGCTCTCAAAGCAGACGGCCGACGAAATGGCACGCCGCCATTCCGGACTGGTTCTGCACACCGCGGCGAAGCAAGGGCATGCACCGCTCCTCCATCTCGGCAGAATCCCCGCAATGATTCAGGCTTTTCTCGCCAATTGCCGATAAGCGCTTTGATCTCCATCTATCGAGACAGTGACCAAAAGCAGAAAGCCCGGCTCAAGAGCCGGGCTTTCCGTATTGCCTAATCTGGTCAGATTAGAACGCACGCTGCAGGCGGAAGTAGCCCGTCGTGGAGTCGTCAGCATCTTCCGGATCGAGGTACTGAACCGAAGCCTTGGCGTAGAAGTTGTCGACGATCTGGTAATCAACCGTCAGACCGGCCTTCCAGGCATCGCCGTTGCCGAAGTCGTCGCCAGAAACGTAGTAGTCGCTGTAGTACTGGACGCCAGGGGTGATCTTGAGCTTGTCGGTTGCCTTGATTGCGTATTCGGCAGCAACAGCCCATTCAGCCTTGGTGTAGTAGGAGCTCGGGCCGGTAGCGTATACGGCAGCGAGGCCGAGCGTGCCGGGACCGATGTCAACCGTACCCATTGCACGGACAGCACCTTCTTCGTTGTCGACGTCGTAGCCGGCAGTGATCTGGTAGCTGAACGCGCCAGCCTTGCCGCCGAGACCGACTGCAACACCAACGTTGTTGGCTTCTTCGTCCGTCTTGTAGAAGCCGTCTTCGAGTTCATCGACGCTGATGCCAGCGTAGAAGTCAGAGGTTTCGTACTGATAACGGATGGAGTTATGCAGGGTGACCGGAGAGCCGATATCGTCGGTTTCGCCAGAGAGGCCATCGTCCCACCAGCTGTAGAACAGACCAGCGCGGAAGCCGGCGATGTCGAGGTAAGCGGAGTCGAGCTTGGCACCCTGAGAGGAGGCATTGTCAGCATTGAACTGCATGACGATGACGCCGGTCAGCGGACCGTATTCGGTGTCGCTCTTGGCCGTGAACTGAACCTGACCGCGGCTGAAGGCATCCCAGTCAGAGTCGCCGCCGACATCTTCGCCGACGTTAACCTGGAAACGGATGTAGCCGTTGATCTTGAGGCAGGTTTCGGTGCCCGGGATGTAGAAATAGCCGGTGCCGTAAGCGTCGCAAACGCGGACGTATTCGACCGGTTCCGGCTCGGCAGCAACGATAGCGTCAGCAGCCTGAGCACCGGAAACTACTGCGAGAGCAGCAGCGGAGCCGAGAAGAAGGCTCTTGATGTTCATAAATGACCTCCAATTCAAAGTTTCGATCGGGTTTGGGATCTTTCGCTGAGCAGCGTTCCCTGCCCCATCCCCGTGTTTCAAGAAGTGGACGATCAGTCGCCCTTGCTTCCGACGCTGAAAATACAAGACGGAAGCCGTCACGCAATCACCAACTTACTCGGATGGGGGGTTTGCGGGAGCCTTCCCGACATTCTGTTGCTGAAAGGACACAAGTCGGGCAACCAGCCCCGATTTCCTTTATGCTTTGTTAAGAAAACCCTGATTTTGCGGCTGCTTAGCTCTGATCGACAAAGAATTGGACATGCGCTTTGTGACACATTCGCGACACTTTTTTGACAAAATCCGGTTCTTTCTGGGATACCGTAGCGCTGGGAAGCGTAACCGGAGGTGCACCAATCCGCTTTCGTCACCTGCCGATGCAGGGCGCGGGAAGTGATTCCCGCAAAGCGATTCTCTCGCTCGAGGCGGAGAGACCTTCCCGTCGCGTGGCCGCAAAGCCCCGCTGCATCATTCAATAAAACCGGGAACCGATTTAAGGAATTACGCAGCGACTCAAAGTCGCTTCAGCGTCCATTGTCCGCCTGAAAAGACGCGCGGCGCTGTAATCGACGAAGCGAATATGATTCCTGGCAGGAACTAAGAAGCGGCAGACTCTTGGAAAATCGGAATGGCGGAGAAGATGGGATTCGAACCCACGATACGCTTTTGACGTATACTCCCTTAGCAGGGGAGCGCCTTCGACCACTCGGCCACCTCTCCGGTGCGGCCTAACTATGGTGACCGGCCTGTGAATGCAAGAGTTTTTTGAATTTTCACCAGAAGAAATACAGCAGGCAGCCTTTCGGCTGGCTGCGCAAACAGAACGGCATTTCCTGCCGTGATCAGAAGAAATTAATCGCGCTTCGTTGTCTTGGCGAAAGACGCCGAGCCTTGCCGCCCGGCCTCCGGCAGGATCAGCGAATCCAGGACGGCGTTACCGCCGGCGCCAACAGGTGCTGATTTAGCCGAGCAGCCTCTTGAGGTCGGCAGAGGGGTCGGCGAGAATCGATCTGTCGGGATTGATCCCGGATTCCAGCAGTTTCTTTCCGGTCACATAGGCTTTCGCGTCGTTTATCGCATCGACGGCAATCAGCAGGCCATCCCTGAAGTACCAGACGGAGTGGGCGCCTTCGCGGGCGCCGGGGCGCAGCAGCGTCTCATCATAACCGAGATTGAAGCCGGCGATCTGCAGCTTGACGTCATACTGATCGGACCAGAACCATGGCTTCGGCTCATAGGGCTCGCTGCCACCGGCGATGACCGCTGCCGCCGCTTCGGCCTGGTCGACGGCGTTCTGCACCGATTCGAGCCTGATGCGGCCGCCCTGCCAGGGAAGGGCGGCGCAATCGCCGGCGGCAAAGATCGACGGATCGGAGGTGCGGGCGAATTCGTCGACGACAATGCCGTTGGCGACTTCGAGGCCGGCTTCCTTGGCGAGCTGGTCGTTCGGCGCGACGCCGATGCCGACGACGGCGAAGTCGATATCGATGACCGAACCGTCGGAAAGTGCGGCGCCGGTGACGCGGCCATCCGTGCCGATCAGATGCTTGAGCCCCGTCTTTTCCCGAATCACCACGTCATGGCTTTCATGGATCCCGCGCATGATGTCGGCGGTCTCCTTCGCCGCGACGCGCTGCAGGATACGGTCGGCCATCTCGATGACGGTCACCTCAAGGCCGCGATGGCGGGCGACGGCGGCCGCCTCGAGACCGATATAACCGCCGCCGATGATGAGGACGCGGCGACCGGGACGCATCTCTTCGGCGAGCAGATCGGCATCGCGCTTGTCGCGGGCGACATAGACGCCTTCGAGATCACCGCCGATTGCGGCCGGCAGCCGGCGCGGCGTCGAGCCGGTGGCCAGCGCCAGCGTGCCGTAATCGAGAACGGAGCCGTCCTGCAGGAGAACCTGCTTGGTGTCAGGCTTGATCTGCTCGGCCCAGGTCGAAACGCGAAGGTCGACATCGTTGTCGGCATACCAGTGCTCGGCGCGGAACAGCAGACGGTCGAATGCCATTTCGCCGAGCAGGTATTTCTTCGAAAGCGGCGGGCGCTGATAGGGCGCCACGTCCTCCGCGCCGATAAGGGTGATCGGGCGCGCGTCCTTCAACGCACGCAGCTTGGCCGCCAATGCGAAACCGGCCTGTCCCGCGCCGATGATCACCAGTCTATCCGTCACGATCTCACTCCTGAAGCTGCGCCCGACACTCGCGCCAAGGCTATCCCCTCCAACGCCCCGCGTCTTCAGACGCGCAAAGGACGCTGTAGCACTTTCAATTTGCCGCATCCTCTTCAAATCGATTCCGATTTAAGGATTATGCAGCGACCTCATACGCCGTCAACGGAAAGCGGCCTCTTACATTCAGCCGATCTCGATCCAACGGCGCTCGTGGAAGGACTGTGCCATGGCATGCACCGACTTCTCTATCCTGAGACCGTCTTCGAATGTCACGATCGACGACGGCTCGCCTGAAATTGCCCGGATCAGCTCGCGGCATTCGATGATCTTCAGATCGTTGAAGCCGAGGCCATGGCCGGGCGCCGGGATGAAGCGATCATAGGGCCGATGGGCGGGCGCCGCCAGTATCTTGCGGAAGCCCTGTTCGGTGCCGCGGCCCTCGGCCTGATAGAGTTCGAATTCGTTCATGCGCTCCTGGTCGTAGACGATCGAGCCTTTCGAGCCGAAAATCTGCAGGGCGATACGGCCCTTGCGGCCCCAGGCGGCGCGATTCGCCATCAACACGGCGGATATGCCGCCGCCAAGCCGCATCAGCACGTTGGCGCCATCGTGGTTTTCGACGGCACGGCGACCACCTTCGCTCAGCGGGCGATCGGCATAGGGTTTCACCATATCCGTTATGACGGCCTCGACATGGCCGAAGAGGTACCAAAGCAGCGATAGCGGATGCACGGCGAAATCGTCGAGGGCGCCGTAGCCGGCGGAAAGCTCGCTCTTCCAATAAAAGAAGACATCGGGATCGGCCATGAAGTCCTCGTCCATCTCGACGCGGATGTGGTTGACCGTACCGATGGCGCCCTCCCCAATCAGCGTCCTGATATGCCGCATGACGGGATTCTGGATGTAATTGTAACCAAGGGCGGCGACCTTGCCGGACCGCTTTGCGGTTTCCAGCATGCGCTCGGCATCGGCATAGACCGGCGCCATCGGCTTTTCGCACCAGACATGCTTGCCGGCTTCGAGGGCTGCAATCGCCATCTCGGGGTGGAACTGATTGGGCGTCGTGACGGAGACGACGTCGACCTCGGGGTCGGCGATCAGCGCCCGCCAGTCCGCCGTCGCCTTCTCGAAGCCGAATTCACCGGCACGGGCCTCAGCAAGCCCGGCATTGGCTTCGGCCAGATGCACGAGACGCGGACGCTCGACATCGCCGAACACAGTCTTCACCGCATTCCACGCCAGCGCATGGCATTTGCCCATATAACCGGTGCCGATCAAACCGATGCCGAGTGGCTTCATTTCCGTCTCCTCCAGAGCTGCGCGCGGATTTTTGGAATATTTGGATCATTTTGACAAGAGACCTACGCATGGCATTTCTCGCGCCCTTCCCCGCACAACTGTCCAAAAGCCTTCAATTACAGGCGATTAAAAACAATTAGGCGTGTCGTTTGAAATCGTCTATGTTCGACAATATGGAATATTTGTTTCATCTCGTGAGCCGCAAGCATGGATAACGATCCCAAGAGGCACGCGCGTGTGCCGCGCGATTTTGAAAGCCTGCGCAGCACCATCATCGAGCGCAAGGCGAACATGCCGAAGCGGCTGGCGCAGGTCGCAGCCTTCGCGCTCGGCAATCCCGACGAAATCGCCTTCGGCACGACGGCGAGCATCGCGGCCGCCTCGGACGTCCAGCCCTCGACGCTGGTGCGCCTGGCGCATCATCTGGGGTATGGAGGCTTTTCCGACCTGCAGAGCATCTTTCGCGAAAGATTGCGCGACCGGACGCTGAGTTACGAAGAGCGGCTCGTCACGCTGGAGCAATCGAGCGGCGACGATGAGGACGCCAATCTGCTTTCCGGCTTCATTGCCGCGGCCAACCAGTCGGTCAACCGGTTGGCGGCGACAGTGCAGAGCGATACTTTCACGAAAGCGGTGAATATCCTTGCCGGCGCCGAGACGATCTATCTGATCGCCAAACGGCGCTCCTACCCGCTGACGGCGCACATGACCTACGCTTTTTCCAAGCTCAACATCCGCCACCAGATCGTCGCCTCGCCGAACGGCGTCGATCCGGAGATGGTGCAGTTTGCAACACCCAAGGATGCGGCGATCGCGGCGAGCTTCTCGCCCTATGCGGCCGACAGCCTCAGCCAGAGCCAGGAACTTGCCGACCGCGGCGTGCCCGTTATCGCGATCACCGATTCGGCTTTCTCGCCGCTTGCCGCCTGTGCCACGCACTGGTTCGAGGTGGCGGAGGCCGATTTCGCCGGCTTCCGCTCGCTTTCGGCTTCGATGGCGCTCACCATGGCACTGCCGGTTGCAATTGCCGAGCGGCGGCGCAAGCGGCAGCAGTCAAAACCTGTAAAAGGCAAAATGGAATAAACATTCCGAATTGACAAAATCTCGGAACCAATGTTTCATTATTGAAAATTCGCAGGCACTGGAAGCCGCGCAAAATCTAGCGGGAGGACATCATGGTACAATCGAATCCGGGTTCGCAGCCGGAGCCGGCGCTTGATGTGATCACCATCGGCCGTTCCTCGGTCGATCTTTACGGTCAGCAGATCGGTTCACGGCTGGAGGATATCGCCTCCTTCGCCAAGTCCGTCGGTGGCTGCCCGGCCAATATCGCTATCGGCACGGCGCGGCTCGGCCTCAAATCCGGCCTCATCACCCGCGTCGGCGACGAGCAGATGGGACGCTTCATCCGCGAGCAGTCGGCGCGCGAAGGTGTCGCCACAGACGGTATCATCACCGACAAGGAGCGGCTGACGGCGCTGGTGCTGCTTGCGGTCGAGGCCGAGGGCGTCTCGCCGATGATCTTCTATCGATCGGACTGCGCCGATATGGCGCTCGATGAAGGCGATATCGACGAAAATTTCATCAGATCGTCGCGCGCCGTTCTCGTTTCCGGCACGCATTTCTCGCGGCCGAATACCGAGGCCGCGCAGCGCAAGGCGATCCGTATCGCCAAGGCGAACGGCCGCAAGGTAATCTTCGACATCGATTACCGGCCGAACCTGTGGGGACTTGCCGGCCATGCGGAAGGCTTCGAGCGCTACGTGAAATCCGACCGGGTCTCCTCGAAGATGAAGGAGACGCTGCCGGACTGCGACCTCATCGTCGGGACAGAAGAGGAAATCCTGATCGCTTCCGGCGCCGACGACGTGCTCGGTGCGCTGAAGGAGATTCGCCGCCTGTCGCCGGCAACGATCGTACTGAAGCGCGGCGCGATGGGCTGCATCGTCTATGACGGGCCGATTGCCGACGATCTCGAGGCCGGCATCGTCGGCCAGGGTTTCCCGATCGAAGTCTTCAACGTGCTCGGTGCCGGCGATGCCTTCATGTCCGGCTTCCTGCGCGGCTTCCTGCGCGACGAGCCGCTGAAGACGTGCGCCACCTGGGCCAATGCCTGCGGCGCCTTCGCCGTTTCCCGCCTGCTCTGCTCGCCGGAATATCCGACCTGGGCGGAACTCGACTTCTTCCTGACGAACGGCAGCAAACACCGGGCACTGCGCAAGGACGAGGCGATCAACCATATCCACTGGGCCTCGACCCGGCGCGGCGAAGTCCCGCTTCTGATGGCGCTGGCGATCGACCACCGCTCGCAGCTCGTCAGCGTCGCCGATGAGCTCGGCGTCGGCCATGAGAAGATCGGCGCCTTCAAGCGGCTGGCGGTCGCGGCGGCGGCACGGGTGTCGAACGGCCGCGACGGCTACGGCATGCTGATCGACGAACGTTTCGGCCGCGACGCCTTCTTCGACGCGGCAACGAAGAATTTCTCTTGGATCGGCCGACCGGTGGAATTGCCGGGCTCGAAGCCGCTGCGCTTCGAATTCAGCCAGGATATCGGCTCGCAGCTTGTGGAATGGCCGCTCGGTCATTGCATCAAGTGCCTGTGCTTCTATCATCCCGATGATCCGGCTGACCTGAAGACGGAGCAGCAGGAGAAACTGCGCACGCTGTTCGAGGCCGCCCGCAAGGTCGGCCGCGAGTTGCTGGTGGAGATCATCGCCGGCAAGAACGGGCCGCTCACCGACGATACGATCGCGACCGCGCTGGAAGAGCTTTATGCGCTCGGCATCAAGCCGGACTGGTGGAAACTCGAGCCGCAGGCATCGAGCCAAGCCTGGAAGAAAATCGATGCGGTGATCGCCAAAAATGATCCATGGTGCCGCGGTATCGTGCTCTTGGGCCTCGAGGCGCCCGCCGACGAGCTGATCTCCTGCTTCGAGGCGACGCTGGCGGCTCCCTCCGTCAAGGGCTTCGCCGTTGGCCGGACGATCTTTGCCGATCCGGCGCGCGCCTGGCTTTCGGGCGAAATAAACGACGAGGAGGCGATCGCCGACATGGCCGGCCGCTTCCGGCAACTGACCGAAGCGTGGCTGAAGACGCGTGGGCGTCACTGAGAATTAAGACCCTCCCCAACCCCTCCCCGCAAGGGGGAGGGACTTAACTTGAGGCTCGCCTCACGCCATGAGCGAACGTTCTTTTGGACGAGATCCTGCGGCGAGAATGGTGAGAGCCCGCCAGGTTAACCCCTCCCCTTGTGGGGAGGGTTGGGGAAGGAAAAAACGTGAAAGAAAGATTGCGGGAGGACCCGATGGGCAAGACGATACGGTTGACGATGGCGCAGGCCGTCGCGCATTTCCTCAAGAAGCAGATGACGATCGTCGACGGCAAGAAGGTGCAGATCTTCGGCGGCGTCTGGGCGATCTTCGGTCACGGCAACGTCGCCGGCATCGGCGAGGCGCTCTATCAGGTGCGCGGCGAATTGACGACCTATCGCGCCCACAACGAACAGGGCATGGCGCATGCCGCGATCGCCTATGCCAAGGCGAATTTCCGCACGCGCTTCATGGCCTGCACGACCTCGATCGGCCCCGGCGCACTGAACATGGTGACGGCCGCGGGCGTCGCGCATGTCAATCGTATTCCCGTTCTCTTCCTGCCGGGCGACGTCTTTGCCAACCGTGCGCCGGATCCGGTGCTGCAGCAGATCGAGGATTTCGGCGATGGCACGGTTTCGGCCAATGATGCGTTCCGTCCAGTTTCGCGCTATTTCGACCGCATCACCCGGCCCGAGCAGATCATCACGGCGCTGAAGCGCGCCATGCAGGTCCTGACCGACCCCCTGGATTGCGGCCCGGTGACATTGTCGCTCTGCCAGGACGTTCAGGCGGAAGCCTATGATTATCCGGAAAGCCTGTTCGATGAAAAGGTCTGGACAACCCGCCGGCCGCAGCCGGATGCGGACGAGCTGGCAAATGCCATTGCGCTGATCAAGGCGTCGCAGAAGCCGGTGATCGTTGCCGGCGGCGGCGTGCTTTATTCGCAGGCGACGCAGGAGCTTGCCGCTTTTGCCGAAGCCCACGGCCTTCCCGTCGTCGTCACCCAGGCCGGCAAGTCATCGATCAACGAGACCCATCCGCTGGCGCTCGGCTCGGTCGGCGTCACCGGCACCTCGGCAGCAAATGCGATCGCGGAAGAGACGGACCTCGTCATCGCCGTTGGCACCCGCTGCCAGGATTTCACCACCGGCTCCTGGGCGCTGTTCAAGAACGACAGCCTCAAGATGGTCGGCCTCAATATCGCCGCCTATGACGCGGTGAAGCACGATAGCCATCCGCTGGTGGCCGATGCCCGCGAAGGGCTGAAGGCGCTTTCGGCAGGGCTTTCCGGCTGGAAGGCGCCGGCAGCACTCGTGGAGAAGGCGGCCGCGGAGAAGAAGGTCTGGATAGAGGCTGCGGCCAGGGCGATGGCCACGAGCAATGCCGCCCTGCCCTCCGATGCGCAGGTGATCGGCGCGGTGGCACGCACGATCGGCGGCGAGAATACGACGGTTCTTTGCGCTGCAGGCGGCCTTCCCGGCGAATTGCACAAGCTCTGGCCGGCGACCGCGCCTGGCAGCTATCATATGGAATACGGCTTCTCCTGCATGGGCTATGAGATTGCCGGCGGTCTCGGCGCCAAGATGGCGCATCCCGAACGGGATGTCGTCGTCATGGTCGGCGACGGCTCCTACATGATGATGAATTCCGAGATCGCCACGTCGGTCATGCTCGGCCTCAAGCTCAACATCGTCGTGCTCGACAATCGCGGTTATGGCTGCATCAACCGATTGCAGATGGGCACCGGCGGCGCCAACTTCAACAATCTGCTGAAGGACTCCTATCACGAGGTGATGCCGGAGATCGATTTCCGCGCGCATGCCGAAAGCATGGGCGCCATCGCCGTCAAGGTCGGTTCCATCGCGGAACTCGAGCAGGCGATCATCGATTCGAAGACGAACGACCGCACCTCGGTCTTCCTCATCGACACCGATCCGCTCATTACCACGGAAGCCGGCGGCCATTGGTGGGATGTCGTGGTGCCTGAGGTCAGTCCTCGCGAACAGGTCAACGAAGCGCGCAAGGGCTATGTCGAAGCACGCGCCGCCCAGCGCATCGGCTGATCGACTGCATAATTCCTTCAATCGGCATCGATTTAAGGACAAAATTATGCAGCAATTCGAGGTGCTACAGCGTCCTTTGCGCGTCTGGAAAGGCGCGCGGCGCTGTCGTGCCACCATTTTTCGGAGGAGCGTCCCGGCTCTTCCGCAATGCTTTTAAGGAGAATGTTGATGAAGGCCAAACTCGGCATGTCGCCCATCGCGTGGTGGAACGACGATCTTCCTGAGCTCAGCGACGATGTGTCCCTCGAGGAATGCCTGCGGCAATCGCGCAGCGCCGGTTTCACCGGCATGGAACAAGGCCGCCGTTTCCCCAGCAATCCGGAAGAAATGCTCCCGATTCTGCGCGCCGCCGACGTGACGCTATGCGGCGGCTGGTTTTCCGGCACGCTTGTCAATGAGGAGCTTGCCGCCAACAAGGACCGCATCGCGCCGATGATTGCGCTGTTCAAGGCGGTCAATGCGCCTTGCATCGTTTATGGCGAAGTCGGCCGCTCCATCCAGGGCGATCGCTCCAAGCCGCTCGCCACCAAGCCGCGCCTCTCCGATGACGAGATGAAGGCCTATGCGCGGCGCGTCACGGAATTCGGGGAATGGTGCGCCGAGCAGGGCATGCCGCTTTCCTATCATCACCACATGGCGGCCGTGGTCGAAACCGAGCCGGAACTCGACGCCTTCATGCGCTCTTCGGGTGAAGGCATTCCGCTGCTGCTCGATGCCGGGCATCTCGCCTTTGCCGGCGGCGACGTGCTGCGCGCCATCGACAATCACCACGCCCGCATCAACCATGTTCACGTCAAGGACATCCGCAAGCCCGTGGTCGATGGGCTGGACCGCAGCCGGCAGTCCTTCCTCGATGCGGTGGCGCTCGGCGCCTTCACGGTGCCCGGCGACGGTTCGCTCGATTTCGGCGCCATCGTCCAGCGGCTGGCCGATCACGGCTATGAAGGCTGGTTCGTCGTCGAGGCCGAACAGGATCCGCGCAAAGCGCCGCCGCAGAAAATGGCCGAGATCGGCCATGCCGAATTGATGCGCGTCATGACCGCCGCGGGTTACACCGTGGAAACGGAAGGCTTTCCGAAGGGATAACCGAAAAGAAAGCCCTCTCCGCCAGGGGCGGCTGAATAGCATCGTCAGGGCAAGAAGCGCCCTCATCCGCCCTTCGGGCACCTTCTCCCCCAGGGGAGAAGGGCGAACAAGGCAGGTGCGGCATATCCCTTCTCCCCTCGCGGAGAAGGTGGCGGCAGCCGGATGAGGGGGCCGCATCCGTCAATTTACGAGGAGAAATACCAATGCCAAACCTCAAGGTGAAACCGTCCGGCGCGCATGGCCGCGTCACCCATGTCACTCCGGAAAATGCCGGCTGGACCTATGTCGGCTTCGATCTGCATCGGCTGAAGCCGGGCGAGACTGTTTCGGGAGAGACGGGCGATCGCGAAGTCTGCCTCGTCTGGGTGACCGGCAAGGGCAAGGCATCGGCCGGCACCAAGGATTTCGGCACGCTCGGCGGCCGTATGAGCCCGTTCGAAGGCGCGCCGCATGCGCTCTACATCCCGATGGAATCGACATGGTCGGTGACGGCCGAGACCGATCTGGAGCTTGCCGTCTGCTCGGCGCCCGGCGGCGGCACCTATGAGGCAAAGGCCATCCCGCCCGGCACGCATCCGCAGGCGACGCGCGGCAAGGGTACGAATGTGCGCTACGTCAACAATATCATGCCGGAAGACGACAGCTCGGCGCATTCGCTGCTCGTCGTCGAGGTGATCACGCCGGGCGGCCATACCTCCTCCTATCCGCCGCACAAGCACGACCAGGACGACCTGCCGAACGAGAGCTTCCTGGAAGAGACCTATTACCACCGCCTCAACCCGCCGCAGGGCTTCGGTTTCCAGCGCGTCTATACCGACGACCGCTCGCTCGACGAGGCGATGGCGATCGAGGACGGCGACGTGACGCTGGTACCGAAGGGCTATCATCCCTGCGCGGCTACCCACGGCTACGATCTCTATTACCTCAACGTCATGGCCGGGCCGAAGCGGATCTGGAAATTCCACAATGCCGCCGAGCATGAGTGGTTACTGAAGGCGTGAAGGCTGATTCAGATCGCTAAATAATCTGACAGCGCGAAATCGCCGCTGATGGTTCACTGCCTCCATCCAAACACGGATGGAGGATCACCATGCATAGTTCGAATTCCACAATCTCGGCCCGCAATATGCGGCCCGGCTTGTTCCTTGCCATCATCACCGCAGCACACTGGCTGGCGCGCAAGATGAACGAACGGCGCAACTGCAATGCGCTGATGGAGCTGTCCGACGAGCAGCTGAAGGATATCGGCCTTTCCAGGGGGCAGACCGAAAGCGACGTCCATGTCTACAGTCGCTACTGAAACTTGAGCGTGATATTGTGCCGGCAGGTCGCCTCACCGGCGACCTGCCTGACCCGGAACATGCCATGTCGCAGTTTTCAACAGCACCGCTCCTGAAAACGAAGACGGTCACCATTCGTGACATCGTCTGCAATGGCGAATGCCGCCACAAGAGCGACGAGGAATGCGCCCACAGGACGAGCCTCGTCTATCCCTATCGCGGCGTATTCATGCGGCATGTCGGCCGCAACGACACGGTGGCCGAAGCCAATCAGGTCGTGTTCTTCAATGCCGGCCAGGGATATCGGATCAGCCACCCCATCGAGGGCGGCGATGCTTGCATCGATCTGGCGATCGACGAATCCATGCTCGAAGAACTCACGCCGAAGGATCAGGTGCAGCCCGGCCAGGCGTTTTCCTTCCGCCGTCAGCGCCGGCGGATCGATCCGCGGGCGCAGGCGCTGGTCGCGCTCCTGCGTCATGGTCTGCGCCGCAACGTCGCCGAAACGCTGGAGGCGGAGATACTGGCGCTGACGCTGGTGCGCCGCTCGCTCGGCGAGCGCACATCGCACGCAGCGGGCGCCAGCGCCGGCCGGCAGAAACTTGTCGACCGGGCCAAGCTGGTGCTCTCCTCCGATCTCGCACGACGCTGGACGCTTGCGGAAATCGCCTCGGAAGTCGGCGTGTCGCCGGTTTATCTCACCCAGGTCTTCCAGCAGGTCGAGGCCACACCGCTTTATCGCTACCAGTTGCGGCTGCGGCTTGCCCGGGCGCTCGATCTGCTCGGCCAGTATGAGGATCTGACGGCGCTCGGTCTCGATCTCGGCTTTTCCAGCCACAGCCATTTCAGCGCGTCCTTCAAGCAGTCCTTCGGGCAGACTCCGGCCGAATTCCAGCGCTCGGCGCAACTACGGCTGAGGTAAAAGCCTCCGTAAATCGCTAAAGATTTCGACAGCGGCGATGCGGTCTTCGATGATCTTATGAGCCTGTCCCGATCTGGGGACGATAACCGGAGGATCACCAGATGAAGAAGACCACATGCGCTGCCTGCGACTGCGAACTCGGTCCGGAAACCATCACCGTCAAGCTCGGGGGCAAGACTGTCGAGGTCTGCTGCCAGGAATGCGCCGAGGCGTTGAACGAGGCGGAAGCTGCGACATCGGCCGCTTCGAGCGCCAATGAATGACGGTATCAGATAGAGCCGCCAGTGAACTGACCTCGAGGGTTGATGTTAACCTTCGAGGGTCAATTCACGAGGCGGCACGGCTTTGCCGTATCAGGCGGGCAGAAGCCCATAGCGCCAGCCGCGGCGTTTGGCGTTCTGCGACAGCACCAGGACGGCAAGGATGACCATGCCTGCCTCGGCAAAGACCGGCACCATCCAGATTCCCTGCTCGCCGAAGATGAAGGGAAGCAGGAAGGTGAGCGGCAGGGTCAGCAGATAGGGCCGCGACAGGCCGAAGATCGCGGCGCGCGGCGCATCGCCGATCGATTGGAAATAGGACGACAGGATCAGCATCTGCCCAAAGAGAAAATAGGCGGCGATCGTCCAGGGCAGAATTCGCCTGACCTCGGCTGTTATGGCGGGATCGGCGACGAAGACGGCGCCAAGGCGGCCAGCCAGCAACTCGACGGTAACCTCCACCAAAGTGCAATAGACGAGTGCTGCGAGCATGGCGATCTGCAGGCTGCGGCCGACGCGAAGCCCGAGGCCGGCACCGTGATTGTTGCCGGCGATCGTCTGCAGGGCGATGCTGAGGCCAAGCAGCGGCAGATAGGTGAAGGTCATGATCCGGGTGATGATGCCGTAGGCGGCAATCGTGGCGACATGATCTGCCACGCTCCAGAGCGAGACATTGATCAGAATGGCGGCCGAGGCCAGCGATATGCCGATGAAGCCGAGGCTCATCGGCGCGCCGAAGGCGACGATGCCACGCCATTCGGCAAGTGCTGCTCCAGAGGACGGCCTGAGTGCCGTGGGCCGACGCCAGCGGTAGGCGAGCACGGCCGCTAGGCAGACGAATTGCGAGGCGATAGAGCCGGCTGCCGAACCGAGCACGCCCCAATGCATCACCGCCATGAACAGCCAGTTGGCGAAGATGTTGAGCAGCGAGGCCGACAGCGTCACCAGCGTCATGAAGCCGATCTTGCCTTCGCAGCGCAATCCGTCGAGATGCAGCGACAGAAAGAAGCTGACCGGCCCACAGGCGATCATCGCGCCCATGAACAGCGTTGCGCCATCGGTTACGGCGGAATTGCCGGCAGCACCGGCACCGATGATCTGCCGGCCCACCGTCCAGTAGACCAAATTGAGGATAAGGGTAACGGCGAGCGCCAGCGCATGCGCGCCGGCAAAGACCCGACGCGCACCATCGCGATTGCCGGCACCCAGCCGGCGGGCGAGGATGCTTGCCATGCCGTTCGAGACGAGCGATTGCAGGGCGATCAGCAGCATCAGCCCCGGGAAAATCAGGCTGACGGCAGAGAGCGCGTCCGGGCCGACATAGGCACCGAGGAAATAGGCGTCGACGACGGTGAACAGGCCGTTGACGGTGGTGATCGCGACGATCGGCGCCGCCGTCTTGATGAAGACGCCCGGCAGCCCGCCGGTGAGGAACGCATTGCCCTGGGAAAGATCGGTCATGGAGAAATCCGTGTCATATCGGCGAGTCCCGAGCCCGGCTTGTAACCATGCGGATTCGGGCCGCCTCAAAAGAAAAAGAGAAGCAACTTACAGGTCGAGCACCAGATGCGGCAGACCGTTCGAGGTCTTTCTCGGCGACACGCCGTCGGCATCGATCTGCGCGTTCACGCGCCGGCGAAAGGCCGAGAAGCTCTCGAAGGTGACGACATCCACCGGCTCGTCGAAATGGATGGTGATCCTGTGGAGATCGCCGCCCGGCAGGGCCGAAAGCGCCAGAACCTCGCCGGTGAACGGCTGGTTGAGATAACGGCCGCGAATATGCGCGCCGACGAAAAGCGGCGCCTTTGGAGCGGCATTGGGTTTTGCCGCAAGGGCTGCGAGCGTGTTCCAGTCGCGCACGCCGTGCTGGCGGGCGATCATTTCCAGCGCCGCACTGTGGGTCAGCGGAGTGCCGCGATCGTTCATCGCCTGGCGCAGACGCTTGGCCTGAGCCTTCAATTCTTCAATGGCAGGATAGGTCGTCATGGAGTGAGCCTTCACAAGGCATGCTCTTCGACTGCGGATGGGAGCTCGCATTACCGCCAGTCAGCATGCACAAGGGGCCGTGACCATGATCGCGAGGGCTTCACCATGGATCTTCATCCGCGAGCGGCCGGTGCCTCGAACCGATCCTTGTATGCGGCAAGGACGCAGGCATGTCAAGAATGGCGCATATGCGCTGAGAAATGAGCAAATTTGGAGCAAACCTGCCCGAAATCGGTGCGATTTTCCCGCAGATTTCACCGACGCATTCAATTCTAACGATGTTCTTCAACAAGTGTCAGCATTCCTAAGCTAATATCCTGTCCTATACCAGCGGAGGCTAAAAGGGCCTTTCAGATGCACCTCGACACAGAACACCCCAAGCCGGAACGTGCTTACAGGGAATTCAATCTCGACAGGCCGGGCAACATCATCTTCGTCGGCCATCATCTCAGCACCGGAATGCAGGTGCGCTGCCTGATCCGCACGATCACGCTCGCCGGCGCCCTGCTCGAAGTCAGCCCCAACCTGGAAATGCCGAGCCATTTCTTCCTCGAAATCCTCGGCATCCATGACGAGATCGGCTCGACCGTCGTCAAGCGCGAAGGCGAATTGGTGACGATCAGCTTCAACATGCTGCTCAATCCGGAATTCCTGCACCACGTGCTGCGGCTGAGTTTCGAAAGCTGAGGCCTTTGGCGATCCGCGAAGCATCGCGGCGCATCGCCTTTGTTTCGGCGCCCCGCCGCGCAGCGAGACGCGCGATGATCGGAACGACCCAGAGAAATCCGCGCCATTCCGGCCTATCAAGCGGATCGGCAAAGCGATCGCGGCGGATCCGGCGATTGCGGGTTTCGACTTCCTTAAAGAGAGTAACCCAGTTGAGATCCATTGCTTCGTCCTCCATCTATTGGCTCGTGCACTTGAGCTAAGCCTTCGCGCCCATCCGATGTAGAGGCGTGGGGGAAAGGGGGTTTTCATCCATGAAAGATGCCAGCTGGGACGACCTGCAGCTTTTCTTCCATGTCGCGACCGGCGGCGGGCTTTCGGCGGCGGCTCAGCGCACCGGGCTCAGCGCCCCGACCATCGGCCGGCGCATGCTGGCGCTCGAACGGGTGACGGGCCGCTCGCTGTTCAGCCGCGGCCCCACCGGTTATCTGCTCGCCAAGGATGGGCAGGAACTGCTCGATCGCGTCCGGCTGATGCAGGATGCCGCGCGTGCGATCTCGGACTGGCGCGGTGAGGTGCTGACACTACCGATCGTCTCGACGGCCGCCGACAGCTGGACCTTGCGCTTCATCGCCGATCATCTGGCCAGCGTCTGGACGCCGAAGGACAGCTTCCGCATGTGCTACAAAACCTCAGATGCGAGTGTCGATTTCACCTATCGGCAAGCGCATATCGCCGTTGGCCACAGCCGGCCGGAGAGCGGCAACGTCGCGATCCGCCGTTCGGTCAAGGTGGCACATGCGGCCTATCAGGCGGCAGATTATGACGAGGCCAATTGCAACTGGATCTCGCTCGGCACCGATACCGCCATCACGCCGGCCGACAAATGGACTTTCGAACAGCCGGATTACTGGATCACCAGCTGGACGAACACGCCGCATATGCTGTTTCACCTGATCCGCGGCGGTGCCGGCCGTGGCGTGCTTCCCTGTTTTATCGGCGATCAGGAGCGCAGGCTCGTCCGCGCCGGGCCTGTGATCGACGAGCTGACGTATGAGATGTGGATTGTTGCGCATGATGACGAGCGGCAACGGCCGGAGGTCAGGATCGTCATCGACCGCCTGGCGGCGCTCTTTGCCGATCGTGAAGAGCTGTTTGCTGGGCGGATGCCGTTGGTATGACGCGAAAACGCGGGCCTCTCGACCCGCGTTTCCTCAAGTTACTGCGAACGGGCTCAGGCCGCGAGATGCCGCTCGATCTCGTCGACCGGCATATTGGTATAGTCCTTCGCCAATTCCGCGGAGATCGCTGCCTGCGTATCGGCGCTGAGGGCCGGCCGCAACGCGCCGAGCGCCTTCGGCGGCGCAACGAGGATGATGCGGCGGGCATCCTTTTCCTGCGCCAATTCGTCCAGCCTTTCGGCCAGTTGTTTCAGAAACTGGGCTTCGGCCTGATCCTGCCAGTTGGTCTCCTCGACGGCGCTGCCGCTGAAGCCGTTGGCGGCATGGCTGCGGCCGGGCTTATCGGCGCCAATCTCGCGATCGGGCGCGCTCGGCTGCGTCAGGGTTTCCAGCACCTTCAGGTTCATCAGTTGGGCATCGCCGGCATTCTGCATGATCAGAGCCTTGGCTCCATTGCAGACCACGACCCATGATTTCCAAGGGACTTTGACATCAGTCATCTTCAATTCCTCACTGTCGTCATTCGAAGCGCGCCATGCTTCATCGATCAAGGCAGAACGCCTGGCTATTGAAAGAGTTCGGGAAAATTGCACCGAAATCGAACGGGCAGCGATCCGGCCGGCCTTTGCTGCGTAAAAAGGGCCAAGTTCGGGAGACTGACGATGAAGACATCACTGCTCGCCTATGCCGGCGCCGTTCTCACCCTTCTCGCCTGCGACGGAATCTGGCTCGGCCTCATCGCTCGCAATTTTTATCGCGACCAGCTGGGCGCGCTGATGCTGCCCTCGCCCAATCTTGCGATCGCCGCCCTGTTCTACCTGCTCTTTGCCGCGGCAGTGGTCGTGCTCGCCGTGCTGCCGGCGCTGTCGACAGGCTCGATCGTCACCGCATTTCTCCACGGTGCCATTCTGGGACTGGCGGCCTATGGCACCTATGACATCACCAATCTTGCCACGCTTCGCAACTGGCCAGTCGTCATGAGCCTGGTCGACATGGCCTGGGGCACGGCTCTGACGGCGCTGACCGCCGCCGGCGGATATCTTGCCGTCAGATTTCTGGGCTGAAACCGGAAAACCGCGTCCCGATAATGAACATGAAGGCGTCCCGCTTGGGAACAAAGTTTGAACTCGTTAAAATTGTAATTTTATATTTGACGAATGTGCAAAACATTCATGTGACGTTGGTTGGGATCAAGACCAGTTGCTCGATCAAGCCAGCCTGAATGAGATCAAGGTCAGCTTGATTGAAATTAACCCCCAATGTGTCCTGACTGACGGAGAATGTGAATGACTATGCTCCGCGCTACACACCTTGCCACGGTCAAGTCCGCCGTCTACGACCAGCGCTGGGAAGAATTCATCGTCAAACGGCCAGCCCGCATCGTCGCCGTCCGGCCGTGCCTGACGGGCGTCTCGATGCGAAGCGCCGAGATCATCGATATATCCCAAGGCGGCGCCACCTTCATCGTCTCGACCACGGCCGGCCTGCCGAAGCATTATTATCTCAACATTCTCGGCCTCGCCTATCGCATCGGCTGCGCCGAGGTCTATCGCCACAAGGAACGCATCGGCGTCCGGTTCATCAACATCATGGACCCCGAGGTTCTGCGCCGCGTCGTGCGCACCGATTTCCTCGTCGGCAACATGGAAGCGATCGCCGCCCGACGTGCGCCGATCTTCAGGGCGTGAACCGTCCCATAACAGGCTTGTTGCAGAAATAATCTTGCTTGCGTTGGCCGTGCCCGGGCCTATTGTTTCGTCAATTGTCAATATGCTCGGGAACCCGCTTTCGCATGTCCGCCTTTTCGCGCTTCACCCCCCTTGCCAGCGCCCTGCCCTCCACAGTTCCCTTTGTCGGCCCCGAGGCGATCGAACGCCAGCGCGGACTTGCCGTTTCGGCACGCATCGGCGCCAATGAGAACGGCTTCGGCCCAGCCGCTTCCGTGTTTGCCGCGATGCGCGAAGAGGCCGGCAATATCTGGAAATACAATGATCCGGAGAATTTCGCGCTCAGGGAAGCGCTTGCCGCCCATCTCGGCGTCTCGGCCGCCAACATCGCCATCGGCAGCGGCATCGACGAATTGCTCGGCCAGATCGTCCGGCTGGTGATCGAACCGGGCGCGCCCGTCGTCACCTCGCTCGGCGCCTATCCGACCTTCAATTTCCACGTCGCCGGTTTCGGCGGCCGGCTGGTGACCGTTCCCTACACCAACGACCGCGAGGACCTCGACGGCCTGCTCGATGCCGTGAAGCGGGAGAATGCGCCGCTCTTCTATTTCGCCAATCCCGACAATCCGATGGGAAGCTGGTGGGATGCCGAGAGCATCGTCGCTTTCGCCCGGGCGCTGCCCGAGACGACGTTGATGGTGCTCGACGAGGCCTATAGCGAGACGGGGCCGGCAGGGTCGCTGCCGTCGATCTCTTCGCTGATCGAGCTGCCGAACGTCGTTCGCACCCGCACCTTCTCCAAGGCCTACGGACTTGCCGGCGCACGCATCGGCTATGTGATCTCGACGCCAGGCACGGCGCAGGCCTTCGACAAAATCCGCAATCATTTCGGCATGAACCGGCTGGCGACGGCAGCAGCGCTCGCCGCCCTCAAGGACCAGGCCTATCTCGTCGAGGTGGTCGGGAAAATCCATGCGGCGCGGGAGCGGATCGGCGCTATCGCCCGGGCGAACGGTCTCGAGCCCCTGCCCTCGGCGACCAATTTCGTGGCGATCGACGCCGGGCGTGACGGCGCTTATGCCCGCGCGATCGTCGACGGGCTGATGGAGCACGGCGTTTTCATCCGCATGCCCGGCGTGGCGCCGCTCAATCGCTGCATTCGCGTCAGCGTCGGGCCGGAGGCGGATATGGCGCTCCTCGAAGAAGCGCTACCGCAGGTGCTGAAGAAGATCGGCCGATAAACGGGAAAACGCGGCCGGTGGAGGATCCCGGTCGCGCTTTCCTTCTCCCGGCGTCGGCCCCGTCCAAAGCGCCCCGCCAGCTCCCTCTTTCCGAGGTTGTCGTATCGTCCCTGCCGAATGACCGGCAGGTGGGTTTCAGTGAACCGTCATCCACTCGCGGGCGGCGCGCAGCGCTGCCACGATCTGCATCTTGTCCATGGCGGCGGCCACGTCGGCACGAAGCTCGGCGGCGCGATCGTTGCCCTTGATGGCCGCGATGTTCAGCCATTTGTGGGCGGCGACGAGATCGACTTCACAGCCGCGGCCGGTCGCATACATCAGACCCATTTCGCAGAAGACATCGGCGTTGTTGTCGCCACCCATGGTGGCCGTTTCAGCATTGTGCATTTCAAAGCGTGCCATCGGTTTTATCCCTGTTAGCCTGTTTATGACTTACCCTGTTTTACCTCCGGGCCTTGCCGTCTATCGCGGCTTGGCGGCCCTTCCGGTCCGGCGGGTTTGCCCCGCTCGTTTGATGGCTTCACTATGCCGAACGGCCTTCAAAAAACGCCTAAAATGCATGATTAATTCTAGACAAACAAAGTGCAAATGCTTGGTAAATTTGGGTTTTTGTTAAACATCAGATTCCTTGCGAATTAAGGATTTTCGCGCCAATTTTACGAAAGATTCAGATTTGAAAATAAAGGGATCGTTCATCATGAAATCAGCAGGCGATATCTTTACAAGCTCGCCGCATGGCTTTTTTCTCCGGTTTTTCACTCGATCCGCAGAACAACGATCGGGCTTATTTACCTTTACGTTCGCGTCAGTTATTTTCGCGACCGATCAAGGGACATCATGGAGGAAAAGATGATCCGCAGCTTCGTTCTCGCCGGCACTATTGCAATGATCGCGGGTACCGCGCATGCCGAGGAGCCGATCGTCGGCAGCTGGAAGACGGCGGCCGGCGATACGGCGGTGATCGCATCCTGCGGCGGCAGTTATTGCGTGACGCTGAAGACCGGCAAATATGCCGGCCGGAAGATCGGTACGCTTGCGGGAACCGGCGGCAGCTATGCCGGCGAGATCACCGACCCGGCGGCCGAAAAGACCTATAGCGGTTCGGGCAAGATTTCCGGCAATTCGCTGAGGATGCAGGGCTGCGTGATGAAGATCCTCTGCAAGTCGCAGACCTGGACGCGGCTCTGAACCATAGACAGCTCATCCCAAATACAGAAGCATGCCGGCACACCGGCATGCTTCTATGCTCTTTACCGCCCCATTCGGTAAGCCGTCCGGCGATGGCCGAAAGGGGGCGATCCGCCCGACGAACCCTTATAAATCCTCTCCGCACCCCTCCCGAGCCTGCCCGGCAAGCTGAACGGCGGATGAACCGGCATCTCAGCACTCGTTCAGCCGCGGCATGGCAAAACTCTTGTCACGATAGAGTTGCGATCGGGGGCAAGGCAATGGACCTCTATATTCTGGCAAGACGCTTTAGCATCATCACGCTGTTTGCGGCGATCTTCGCGGTCACATTTTCGGCGGTCGTGGTGCACGAAGGCGGTGGCGGTGCCCAGTCGCATTTCGGGGCGAGCTATACCTGCCTGGAGAGAAACGGCACCTTCTGCGCGCCTGCGGTGCGCTGACCAATGCGCATCGTACGACGCGCTTTAAATCTTTGATTTACGCATGTCGTTGTCCCAATACCGCTGCGCAGTTTTGGGCGACAGGCATCCGCACCAGACGCGGAAGAGGATAAAAAATCGGAATCCGCCGGCGCGTCGTTTGCTTGTCAAAAACAACTCTCTATAATGCGTCATGAACAAACGAATCTCCCCTTTGTCGCCCCTCGACACATCCTCTCCACCCCCTTTCCAGCCTGAGAGTTTCGATGATCCCGCCAAGGCGGTCGAGGCGCTGACGGCGCTTTACGAGCGCAATACGGCGTTTCTGATCCAGAACTTCAGCGAACTCGCACAGGGCGCACCGATTTCCTCGCGCTACCGCGCTTTTTATCCGCAGGTCAGCATCGAGACGACAAGCTTCGGCCATGTCGATTCGCGGCTTTCCTATGGTCATGTCACGGCGCCCGGCATCTATACGACGACAGTCACCCGGCCGAAGCTCTTCAAGCATTACCTGAAGGAGCAGCTGGCGTTGCTGATGAAGAGCCACAATGTTCCTGTCATCGTCTCGGAATCGACGACGCCGATCCCCTTGCACTTCGCCTTCGGCGAGGGTGCGCATGTGGAAGCATCGACCAACGCCTTCATCGACGTTCCGATGCGCGATATCTTCGACACGCCCGATCTCAACACCACCGACGACGAGATCGCCAACGGCGAATATATCCCGCCGCCGGGAGAGCCCTCGCCGCTTGCGCCGTTTACCGCGCAACGCATCGACTATTCGCTCGCCCGGCTGTCGCATTATACGGCGACGCATGCCGAGCATTTCCAGAATTTCGTGCTGTTTACGAACTACCAGTTCTATATCGACGAATTCTGCGGCTGGGCGCGCAAGCTGATGGCCGAGGGCGGCGGCGATGGCTATACCGCCTTCGTCGAGCCCGGCAATGTCGTCACCCTGCCCGGCTCGAACGCGCCGGAAACGGATGCGGCGCTTACCCGCCTGCCGCAGATGCCGGCCTACCATCTGAAGAAGAAGGGCCATGCCGGGATTACCATGATCAATATCGGCGTCGGCCCCTCCAACGCCAAGACGATCACTGACCACGTCGCCGTGCTGCGCCCGCATGCCTGGCTGATGCTCGGCCACTGCGCCGGTCTTCGCAACAGCCAGCGGCTCGGCGATTATGTTCTCGCCCATGCCTATATGCGCGAGGACCATGTTCTCGACGACGACCTGCCGGTCTGGGTGCCGATCCCGGCGCTGGCCGAAGTCCAGGTGGCGCTGGAAGCGGCCGTTGCCGAAATCACCGGCTATGAAGGTTTCGAGCTGAAGCGCATTATGCGCACCGGCACGGTCGGCACGATCGATAACCGCAACTGGGAACTGCGTGACCAGCGCGGGCCGGTGAAGCGGCTCTCCCAGGCGCGCGCCATCGCGCTCGATATGGAATCGGCGACGATCGCCGCCAACGGCTTCCGCTTCCGCGTGCCCTATGGCACGCTGCTCTGCGTCTCCGACAAGCCGCTGCACGGCGAATTGAAGCTGCCAGGCATGGCGACGGCCTTCTACCGGACGCAGGTCAACCAGCATCTGCAGATCGGCATCCGCGCCGTCCAGAAGCTGGCCGCCATGCCGAAGGAAGCGCTGCATTCACGTAAGCTGCGCAGCTTCTTCGAAACGGCCTTCCAATAGGCCGTCACCTGCCTGTCACAACAGACGCCGAGCCGTCCGCTAGCATCTGCGGCCTGCCCGCGGCAAGGTTCAGCCCTGAAATCAGCAGGGTGAAGGCGGCGATGACGAAAGCGATGCGCAGAAGAGCCTTCAGCGCGTCGGCATCGTCCAGCCCCAATTGACGCTTCTCGCGGCGGCGTGCCCAGATCTGGCTTGCCAGGGCGATTTCAAGAATGCTCATTGTCGTTCTCCTCGACAGGTTTCGATGAAGCCTTGTCGAGCGCTGCCTTGCGATTTCGACAGCCGGCCGGAACAAAGATTTTTTCCGCCGCTGTCGAATTGCGTGGAGCTCGGTCGTCCAGGGTTATTGAATACTCACAAGGAGGCTGCCTGCGATGAAATATCTCTGTCAGGTCTGGTTCGATGGCGGTGTGCTCGACGCCATGACGAAAGAGGAGAAGGCCGAACTCGACACCAATTCCCTGGCCTATGACAAGGACCTTGCCGAAAGCGGGCATATGATTGTCGCGCAGGCGCTGCAGCCGCCGACATCGGCGGTGACCGTGCGGGTGCGGGGCGGCGAGATGTCGGTGACGGATGGGCCCTTCGCCGAGACGAAGGAGGCGCTCGGCGGCTTTATCCTGATCGAGGCAAAGGATCTCAACGAGGCGATCCGCATCGCCGCCGGCATTCCGCTCGCCAGGCTCGGTGCGATCGAAGTGCGGCCAATCCACGAATTCGGAGCTAAATGAGGAGAGACCGATGAAATTTCTATGCCAGATCTGGTTCGACACGGAAAAAAGCAAGCTGGTCCCTCAGACCGAATGGGATGCGCTCACACAGGAGTGCATCACCAGCGACAATCGCTGGCGCGAGAGCGGTCATCTGCAGGTGGCGCTCGCCTTGCATGAACCGTCAACGGCGATCACGGTCCGCCTGCGCAATGGCGAGGCCTTTGCGACCGATGGCCCATTTGCCGAAATCAAAGAGCACCTCGGCGGTTTTGTGCTGATCGAAGCCGAGAACATCGAGGAGGCGAAGACGATCGTGTCGAGTTTTCCGATCCTCAAATATTGCTCAATCGAAGTGCGCCCGACTTACTCCATCCAGGATGGGAAATAGCCATGCGCTACATCTGCCTGATTTATAACAGTGCCGACACCGACGGCAGGCTGACCGCGGCGGAAACC
Organism: Rhizobium anhuiense bv. trifolii; assembly: GCF_024346605.1. NCBI lineage: Bacteria > Pseudomonadati > Pseudomonadota > Alphaproteobacteria > Hyphomicrobiales > Rhizobiaceae > Rhizobium > Rhizobium anhuiense. The sequence goes on along the minus strand of NZ_CP098803.1, from coordinate 1,721,334 downwards.
GATGAACTCGTCAAAGCGCATTTCGCCTTCGACGAGGAGCTGCGCCGCGACGGCATCATGATCCATGCCGATGCGCTTGAGATGCCTGATAAGGCGACCGTGCTGCGTGTTCGAAACAACAGCCTGTCAGCTACCGACGGCCCCTATGTCGAAACCAAGGAGCATCTGGCCGGCTTCTACGTCATCGAGGCGCCTGACATGGTGAAAGCCAGGGAGATTGCCGGGCGGATCCCATCGGCACGTTTCGGCGCGGTCGAACTGAGGCCCGTGCGAATGCTGACCCTGCCGGACTGAGGTGGCCCGTTGGAACGCGTGATCGAGGAGATCTATCGAACGCAGTCGCGCCGGGTGCTGGCGACGCTGATCCGCCTGCTCGGCGATTTCGACCGGGCGGAGGAAGCGCTGCACGACGCCTTCGCTGCGGCCGCCCGGACATGGCCGACGGACGGCATTCCCGGCAATCCCTTCGCCTGGCTCGTTTCGACGGGACGCTTCAAGGCGATCGACACGATCCGGCGGCGGGCGCGTTTCGATGCTTCGCAGCATCACATCGAAGACAGCCTCTACTCCCCCGACGCAACGGAGATCGGCGACATGGAACCGATCGAGGACGACATGCTGCGGCTGATCTTCACCTGCTGCCATCCGCTAATTCCGGCCGATGCGCAGATGGCGATGGCACTCAGAGAAATCTGCGGACTGACCACCGAAGAGATCGCGCATGCCTTCCTCATTCCGGCGCCGACGGTGGCGCAGCGGATCGTGCGCGCCAAGGGCAAGATCCGGGCGGCGAAGATCCCCTACGAGGTGCCGGGCCGCGAAGCGCTGCCGCCGCGGCTCGACCGGGTGTTACACGTCATCTACCTCGTCTTCAACGAGGGCTATTCCGCCTCTTCGGGCGAAGACGTGGTCCGCGCCGACCTGACCGCAGAGGCGATACGTCTGGCGCGGCTGCTTCTGGCGCTGCTGCCGCATCCCGACGTCTCCGGCCTGCTGGCTTTGATGCTGCTGCAGGACTCCCGCCGCGCCGCCCGCCGCGGCGAAGAGGGATCGCTGGTGCTGCTTGCCGATCAGGACCGCTCGCTCTGGGATCATGCGAAGATTAGGGAAGGCCTGGCGCTACTCAAGGAGGCGATGCGGGCGGGAGAGATCGGCACCTATACGCTGCAGGCGGCGATCGCCGCCGAGCATGCCAGGGCGCCGGCTGCCGAAGAGACCGACTGGCGGCGGATCGCCTTTTATTACGATCTGCTTCTGGCAGCCCAGCCCTCCCCGATCGTCGAGCTCAACCGCGCCGTGGCGATCGCGATGGCGGACGGGCCGGCAAAGGGGCTGGAACTGATCGATGCCATTCTGGCCCGCCGGGAGCTGCAGGCCTATCACCTCGCCCATTCGGCGCGCGCCGATTTCCTGCGCCGTCTCGGCCGGAGACAAGAGGCGATCGCCGCCTATGAAACGGCGCTGTCGCTCTGCCGGCAGGAGCCGGAGCAGGCGTTTCTCAGAAAACGGATTTCAGAGCTTGCCGCGACGTCCGAGCGGCAGTGAGATCGCCGTGCCGGTGAGCGCCGAGACGATGATCAGCAGGTGGGCATTGATGCTCGCCTGTGCCAGCGCGGCCAGAGCCATCCGCTCGCTCGAGGCACCGAGAGCGATGGCGCCGGCGGTGATGCCGGCCGGATAGGTGCCGACGCCGCCCGGCGCATGGACCGGCAGCACGGAGGAGAGCTCGCCGCCGAGCGCGCCGCCGAAGCTTGCCGCCATCGGCGACACGCCCATCAGGCCGAGCGCCCAGGCAAGCACCATCACCTTCATCAGCCAGTTGACGATGGTCATCGCCCAGGCGCGCGCAAAGGCCACGGCATCGAGCGGCAAACCGTTTTCGATCTCGGCGACGAATTTCTGGGCCTTATTAGGCAGCAGCCGGGCGGCGAGGCGCAGCAGCGGCTTGCGGGCGGCAAAGGCTGCGACCGGCAACAGCAGAAAGGCGGTCCAGAGCGACCAGGCAACAGCCGCATTGGCGGCGGCGACGGCAAAGCCGATGCCAGCGGCGGCCAGAAGCGCGTGCAGGTCGAGCAGCCGCATGACGAAGAGCGCCGAGGTTCCGCGCGTCAGCGGAATGCCGAATTCGGTGCGCATCAGCAGCGGAAAGCTGGTCTCGCCGGTGCGGAAGGGCAGCATGATGTTCAAGAGGTTGTGGATCTGCGTGACGCGGAAGAGGACGGCGAACCGGCCGGCCGTTTCCTTTGGAAAATAATCATAGATGCGCCAGGTGCGCAGGAAATAGGTGCTCGTCAAAAGCACGAGCGCGCCGATCACCGGACCGGCGCCGACATCGGCCCATTGCCTGATGATGACGGGCCACCCCCAGAACCATTGGATGAAGAGCGCATAGGCTGCGACGATGATGACCGTCAGAATGGTCATGCGATTGCGCATAAACCAGGATTGCCGGCTTTCAACGATCGAGCTCTTCATGTAGTAGGCATTCCTCGCTTGGGTCGGCATGGGACCGGTCCCGTCGCCAGGCCTTTTAAGAGAAATGCAGGTTGCGCACAACGGCGGAGTTGATGGCGACGGAGGCGAAGGCGCCTTCCCGCCGACGATCCGGGCGCTGACCGGTATATGACACGCCTTGCCGGCTTGACGTGGAGATCGATGTTGGAGCGGATTACCAGAAGCATTACGAGCGCCAGCATGTTTCTGGCAGTCTATTTCCTGCTGAACATCGCGCTGCGCATCGCCTTGCCTCATACGCTCGATCTCGACGAGGCGGAGCAATCCTTCTACTCACAATACCTGCTTGCCGGCTATGGCCCGCAGCCGCCTTTCTATAACTGGATACAATATGCCATCGTTTCGGTGACCGGCATATCGATGTGGGTGCTGTCGGTGCCGAAGAACATCATTCTCTTCGGCTGCTATCTGTTCTACGGGCTTGCAGCCCGCGAGGTGCTCAAGGGCCGCTCGCTCGCAGCCGTCGCCATGCTGAGCCTGATTACCCTGCCGCAAGTGGGTTTGATGGCGCAGCGCGAATTGACGCATACCGTCGCGCTGCTGTTTGCAACCTCGCTTTTCCTCTTCGGCTTTTTCCGCACGCTGCGCCAGCCGACGATCGGGAGCTACCTGATCATCGGCATCGCCACCGGCATCGGGCTGATCTCGAAATACAATTTCGCCATCCTGCCGGCTGCCGCCCTGATCGCCGTGCTGCCGGACCGGAAATGGCGCGGCCGTCTGATCGACTGGCGTTTGCTGCCGGCGGTCGTCCTCGCCATTCTGATCGTGCTGCCGCATGCGCTCTGGCTGCCTGACAATCTCGCCAGCGCCTCTGCGCCGACACTGGAGCGGATGACCGCCGAAGACCTGGCCCCCGCCGGCCTGCCGCGCATCGGACAGGGGTTGCTGTCTCTCGTCATCGCCGTCCTCGGCTTCGTCGCATTGCCGATCGTTCTCCTCGCGGCGGCCTTCCGGCGCGATTTCTTTCGCGCGCTCTCCTCGTCCAGCCCGATGATCCAGGTGATCGAGCGGATGATGGTCATCAGCCTGGTCGCGTTCGTCGGCGTGGTCCTCTTTGCCGGCGCCAGCGATATCCACGAGCGCTGGCTCGACCCGTGCCTACTCGTCCTGCCGCTCTATCTGTTCCTGAAACTGGAAACCGCCGATCTCGATCTTTCCGCCGGCCTTGCCCGCTTCCGGCCCGTGGTGCCGGTCTTCATGGTCGTCATCCTGTCGATCCTTCTTTTCCGGATCGTCGGCATTCAGTACATCGGCACCTATACGAGAACGAACGTACCCTTCTCCGGTTACGTCGCTGAATTGACCGCGACCCGCAAGCCGGTTCTTATCGTGGCGGGGACGAAGTTCGTGGCCGGCAATCTGAGGCTGGCCTTTCCCGATGTTCCCGTCGTGATACCGTTCTTCCCGGGTGCCGGGGTTCCCGAATATGCGGCGGCGAAGGGGCCGGTGCTGGTTATCTGGCGCGGCGAGACCGCAGACGACCCGACAATTGCCCCCGGTTTCGCCAGCGATCTCGTCAAATCGGGCATTCATCTGCAAGAGTTGAACACGCTGACGCTGCCCTATCTCTTCGGTGACGGCAAACGTAGCTTCTCCATCGGTTACTCCTGGGTGGAGGGGGGCGCGAAATAGCACCCCGGCAGCGCAGCAGATTGCTGGGAAACCGCCATTGCCGCTGGCAACCGGCGGACACTTCATGTAGTAGCCTTCCGCAAGCGCGGCGGCAGCAGTAACGAATACTCGGCCGCCCGGCCTTTTGGAGATGAAAGTTGCAGACAACGGTAGAGCCCATTCGCGATACGAATGATCCGGTACAATCGCTCGAACTGTCGCTGGTCGTGCCCATTTTCAACGAAGAGGAAAGCGTCGGTCCGCTTGTCGAGCGTGTCGCGGCCGCGATGGCCGGCTACCCGCATCGCTGGGAGCTGATCCTCGTCGATGACGGCAGCACCGATGCGACGCTCGTCAACGCGCGCAAGTTTGTCGGACGCGAGGGGCTGGCGCTCAGAATCGTCGAGCTGCAGCGCAACTTCGGCCAGACCGCCGCCATGCAGGCCGGTATCGACACCGCGCGAGGCCGGCTGATCGCGACGATGGACGGCGACCTCCAGAACGATGCGAAGGACATTCCTTCGATGGTTGCCGAACTGGAACGGCGCGAACTCGACCTTTTGGTCGGCTGGCGCAAGAACCGTAAGGACGGTCTGTTCTTGCGCAAGATTCCGTCGTGGTGCGCCAATTACCTGATCGGCCGTATCACCGGCGTCAAGCTGCACGATTACGGCTGCAGCCTGAAGATCTACCGTGCCTCGATCATCAAGCAGGTGAAGCTGATGGGCGAAATGCACCGCTTCATCCCGGCCTGGGTCGCCGGTGTCGTCCCGAGCTCGCGCATCGGCGAGATGGCCGTCACCCATCATGCCCGCGAGCACGGTGTTTCGAAATACGGCATTTCGCGCACCTTCCGCGTCATCCTCGACCTGCTGTCGGTGATGTTCTTCATGCGCTACAAGGCACGGCCCGGGCATTTCTTCGGCTCTCTGGGTCTTGGCCTCGGCGCGGTCGCCATGCTGATCCTGCTCTATCTCGGCTTCGACAAGTTCATCCTGGGCAACGATATCGGAACGCGACCGATGCTGATGGTCGGCGTCGTGCTGCTGCTGTCGTCGGTGCAGATGATCACCACCGGCATTCTGGCTGAGATGATTGCGCGCACCTATTATCGCGACGACGCCTCTCCGAACTACATCGTGCGACAGATCTTCGACGATCACAGCCAAGCCTAAGCCGGCAGCCCGATGCTGGAGCGCGCAACGAGGACGATCAAGACCGCGGGCCTGCTGCTTGCAGCCTATTTCGTGCTCAACATCGTGCTTCGCATCGTGCTTCCGCATTCGCTGGAGCTCGACGAGGCCGAGCAATCCTTCTTCTCGCAATATCTGCTGGCCGGCTACGGCCCGCAGCCGCCCTTCTACAACTGGATGCAATATGCCGTCGTTTCGGTGACGGGCATGTCGATCGGCGCGCTTATTGTCCCGAAGAACATCCTCTTGTTCCTATCCTATCTCTTCTATGGCCTTGCCGGGCGGCGCGTGCTGAAGGACCAGGCGCTTGCCGCCGTCGCCATGCTGGCGCTGATCACCCTGCCCCAGGTCTCCTACATGGCCCAGCAGGATCTCACCCACACGACGGCGCTGCTCTTTGCCAGTTCGCTGTTTCTCTACGGCTTCTTCCGCACGCTCGACCGACCCGATATCGGCAGCTATCTCGTGCTCGGGCTGGCGACCGGCATCGGACTGATCTCGAAGTATAATTTCGCGCTGATGCCCGTCGCCGCCTTGATCGCCATCCTGCCCGATGCCGAATGGCGGCGCAGGGCGCTCGACTGGCGCATGCTGGCCGCAGTCGCCGTTGCGCTCGTCATCGTCCTGCCGCACGCGATCTGGCTGCAGGGCAATCTGGCATTCGCCTCCTCCGACACTCTGGTCAAGATGGCCGCCGGCAGCGAACCGGCCGGCATTGTACGGATCGGCAAAGGCCTTCTCGCCTTTCTCGTCGCCATCATCGCCTTTGCGGCGCTGCCGGTCGCAATCTTCGCCGTCACCTTCCGCCGGGATTTCGTCTGGGCGCTTTCGGCCGGAAACCGCTGGACCGGGATGATGGAGCGGATGATGCTCGCAAGTCTTGCCGGCATCGCTTTGATCGTGCTGTTCACCGGCTCAACCACCGTGCGCGAACGCTGGCTCGACCCGTTCCTGCTGGTGCTGCCGCTCTATTTCCTGGCGAAGATGCAGGCTGCCGACCTCGACCTTTCCGCCGGGCTGCGCCGCTTCCGGCCGGTGCTGCCGGTGCTGATGGCCTGCGTGCTGATCGCGCTCGGTTTCCGTGTCGTCGGCGCCGGGCTGATCGGCATCTACAGCAGGCCGAATGTGCCGATGGCGGGTTTTTCGCGCGATATGACGCGACAGGCTGAACCGGCGCTGGTGATCGCTTCCGATCCCTATATCGGCGGCAACATGCGGCTGCAGCTTCCCGACGTCCCGGTGGTGATCCCGGATTTTCCGGCACCGGGCATTCCGGCCTATGCCGAGGCCAAGGGGCCGGTGCTGATCGTCTGGCGCGGCAAGAAGACGGCGACGGCTGCGGATGCCGTCATGCCGGAGCGGTTTTCATCGGCGCTGATGGCGGCGGGCATCGCACCGCAGGAGATCGGCTCGCTGTCGCTTCCCTATTATTTCGGCCGACCGGGCGACAATTTCGCGCTCGGTTATGGCTGGGTTCGGCCGGAGACCAGATAGGATGACCGAAACCAATCGTCGCGACATCAGTTGGATTTTCGCCCTGCTGGCCGCCTATTTCATGCTTCAGGTCGGCGTACGGCTCGCAACCTCGCATTCGCTCGATCTCGACGAGGCCGAACAGGTCTTCCGGTCGCAATGGCTTGCCGCCGGCTACGGCCCGCAGCCGCCCTTCTACAATTGGCTGCAATACACCGTCTTCCAATTGACAGGCGTCTCGCTTGCCGCCCTTTCGGTGGTCAAGAATCTTCTGCTGTTCATCTCCTACCTGCTCTACGGCCTGACAGCGCGGCTTATCCTGCGCGACAAGGCGCTGGTGGCGATCGCCACGCTCGGCCTGCTCACCATCCCGCAGATGGTTTTCGAGATGCAGCGCGACCTGACGCATACGGTTGCCGTGTTCTTCTCGGCGAGCATCTTCTTCTACGGCTTCATCCGCAGCCTGAAACAGCCTAGTCTTGCCTCCTATCTGATAGCAGGCGTCGGCATCGGTTTCGGCCTGCTTGCCAAATATAATTTTGCGATCCTGCCGGCGGCAGCCCTCATCGCCGCACTGGCGGATGCGCGTCTGCGGCCGCGGATCTTCGATAGGCGGCTGGTACTGACGGCGGTGGTGGCGCTCATCATCATCCTGCCACATCTCTTCTGGCTGAAGGACAATCTCGATTTCGCCACAGCACGCACCCTGGAGAAGATGACCGCCAGCGGCCATGCGAGCTATCCCGCGCAGGTGGCGATGGGCGTCAGCTCGCTCGCCCTCGCCGTCATCAGCTTTGCCGGATTGACCGTGGCGATATTCGCGATCATCTTCGGCAAAAGCCTTCGTCCGGCGCTCGGCTCCGGCTCGCAATGGACGCAGTTGCTCGAGCGGATGATGCTGGTCTTCCTCATCGGCATTCTGCTTCTGATCGTCTTCGGGGGTGCTGCCGGCATCAAGGATCGCTGGCTGGTGCCGATGCTCTTCATCTTGCCGCTCTATGTCTGCCTGAAGATCGAGGCCGCAGGTGTCACGACCGCCAAGGCATTCCGGCGTTTCATGGCTGTCGTCGCCATCATCATGATCGGCGTACCGGCGGCCCTTTACGGCAGCGTCGCGGCCGCACGTTTCACCGGCCATTACGAGCGGCTGAACAGGCCTTATGCCCCGATGCTGGAAACCCTGCGCCAGCAGGCCGAACCGGCGGCGATCCTTGCCGGCGACAGTCTGCTCGCCGGCAATCTCAGGCAGGATATTCCCGGCGTGCCGGTCCTCTCGGTGGATTATCCCGGTTTCAGCCCGGATCTCTCCGGCCGGCGACCGCTTCTCCTGGTGTGGCTCCTCCCCAAGGACGGCAGCGAAGCACTGCCGCCTGATATGGCGCAATGGCTACAGACCAATCTTGGCGCATCCACGCCTGAGGCATTGGTGATCGACAAGCCCTATTTCTATCAGCGCGGCGACGACCGCTATCGTTTCGGTTATGCCTGGGTCAACCAGCCGGGCTGAACGAAATCAGGATTTTGACCCTTTTCTATCACGCCGATATTGCACGCTTGATCACTGTCAAATGGCAGCAAATGCAAGCCAAAAACACGGATATGAAAAGGAAGGTCCCAAGCGGTTGGGATAGCGGCAGGAACGACCAGTCGCCTCGTTGAAATTGAGGCAGCGCAAACTCGGAAAGGCCGGCTTGCGCAACGGCTCCCCGCCCCATAGGCAGACCGGTCGCGATCAGCGCGATATGGGCATGGATGAAGCCTGAACGGGGGTGTCTTTGTGGCTGCATGGCCACTCTGACCCCGAAAATCGATGCAAGCATCAACAGGACCGTGGCGCTCCAAATTCCAATGCCGGGTACCGCCAAAAGCAGATAGATGGGCTCGCGCATGACCGGAAGTATTGTCATGTAAAGCCACCAGGCGGAGGCACTTGAGGGGTGGCTTTCCAGGAGCGGTATGCTGAGTACGAAGATCGATGCTATCGCGTAAGCCAGCGATGGCCCAAGTCGCATCAGCGTGAAAATCGCGATCCACATGCGGCGTTCCATCCGTTGACCTGACGAGCAGGATAGGCGACGTCGATTTGATTTCTACTCAGGAGTCACGAGGCAGATGATGCCTACCTTGGATAGTAGGCATTTTTATCACACTGTCGCATTCCGGCGAAGACCGCCTCTCTCGCTTTTTTGTGAGTATATGCTTAAATTCTTGAGTTGTTAGCTTTTTTTCACGATGATCTCGGGTGAACACATCCGAGTCTTAGGTAAGAATGTCTGATGGGGATCAAATTGCCAATGTTGCAGATCAGAGTTGGAACGAAATGCATCGCGCTTTTGATAGCGACCGGAGCGATCTTAGCTGGTTGCCAGTCATCCAGCGATGGTCTGGCTGCTTATGGCGATAGTGCAAAGACCCTCGAGGATGACTCAGCCGTCGCCTTCTATAAGAACGACGAGTTGATAACCACCGGCAAACTGCAGTTTCAGGAAAAGAACTACGGAAAATCTTACGCCATTTACAAGCGAGCAGTTGACGTTTTTCCGCAGGATCCGGCCGCTTGGCTAGGCTTGGCAGCCTCCGCCGACATGGTTGCCCGCTTCGACACCTCCGACCGCGCCTACCAGCAACTCTCGCGCATGATCGGCAACACCCCGGTCTACTACAACAATATTGGATATTCTCACCTTTTACGCGGCGATTTGCGCACTGCCAGAGGGTATTTCCTGAAAGCCTATGAGCTTGATCCCGGAAACGAAGTCACAGCCCGTAATCTCGAGTTGATGAAGAACAGCGTCAATTACGCTCAGCGGTGATCGGCCCTTCGGCGATCGGCAATCTGTGTAGAGATGAGAGCGCCCTTGCCGCGTTGCGAGCATCGGCGCGGCGCCCCTGGCAGCGTCCGGCGATTACCTTAAAACTGTCGCGCAAAACTGTGCGGCGGTTTGCGGCAGGGAGATCATGTAAAAGCAAAGATCTGAAGCACGTCACATGAAGCACGTCTGATGCCACGTGCTTTGCAGGTGAAGCCTTTATCTACCGTGCCTTGCGAAGGATGAGCTGGCCTTCCGGCGAGAGTGTTCGTTCGTAACGCGGCAGGTCGCTGACGGCAATGCCCCCGGCTGCGATCGACGCAAGACTGCTATCCGGCATCAGAGTCTCCGCCGGCGCAGCACGGGGTGCGAAAAATTGTGCCGGTTCCTTGCCGGGCGCGCTCAGGACCAAAGCGGAACCCATGCGAAGACCGTCTGTGTCGTTGTGCCGTTCGTTGACCACGGCTTTTTGCAGCTCATCCATCCCCTGGCGGATCAGCGCGACGTCGTCGGCCTTGGCATTGTCGTCGATCTTGCGCGACTGCTTTTCCATCTGTCCTTTCAGGCCGTCGATGGACCTTTTCAGCGCGGCGATGGTCTCGCGGCTCTCGCGAACATCCGCCGAGTTTTTGGCGGTATAGATGAGAACGCCGGCATTCACCGGCAGGAGCATCAGGAGCAAACCGATGAGCAGCGGGCTTTTTGAGCCCCTCTGCTCTACTGTTCGCAAATTGCCTGGTTTTGGGCGTTCTGCTTCGACCTCGATACTCGGAATGCTGGTCATTCGTTTACTCCCCCGTAAGTCATCAAATCTACCTGGCCGCGATCGGCGGCAAGTGCGCAATCATTCCGACGTAAAGACACCTTCCCACGCCCGTTCGAGCATATCGAGCGACGCGTTTCCTGCTATGCCGTTGAACTCGCAGTAAGAACCGACGAAATCCAGAAGATATTTCGGATGATAGCAAGACGCCAGCACATCGCCCTTGTACTTGCGATCGTAGAACAGGTTCAGGTCTGGATCACAGACAGCCAATCCGGTGCTGCTGGCATAGGATTTGAAAATTCTGATATATTCGTCGCGCGACGGCGTGTTCACAAAGATCTTGTACTTGAGTCGCCGCAAGCCCGCCTCGTCGGAAAGGTCCTTCGGTGCGATATTCGTCGAAAACACCACCAGCTCGTCAAAGGGAACCCTGAACTTCTTGCCGGTGTGCAGCGTCAGGAAGTCATATCCGCGCTCGAGCGGCACAATCCAGCGATTGATGAGCGCCTGCGGCGCCACTTGTTGGCGTCCGAAGTCGTCGATGATGAAAACACCTCCGGACGCCTTTAAGTGTATGGGCGCTTCATAGACATTCGGTCCTTCGTTGAAGGTGAGATCGAGCTGATCGAGGGTCAATTCCCCGCCCGTCTTGATCACCGGACGGCGGCATTCGATCCATCGTTGATCCGCTTTCGGATGAGATTCCGTGTCAGCCTGCGATACGGGGTGATGCACCGCTTCGTCATAGAAACTGATGACATGGCCGCCGACCTCGATGGCATAGGGCACCCAGATCGTTTGGCGAAACAGTTGCGACGTCCGCTCGGCGATGCTCGTTTTTCCGTTGCCGGGGGGGCCGTAAAGCAGGATAGAGCGACCGGAGTTGATGGCCGGGCCGAGCTTTTCGACCAGGGCGTCTGAGAGCACCAGCCCGTCAAGGCTGTCGTTCAGCCGCTCCGGGGTCACGCGCTCGTAATGGATGGACTGCAAACCGACTTGCCGGCAGAACGCGTCGAGCGACACCGGCGCCGACCCGACATATTGGCTTTGACGCGACGCCGCGTGGGCATATTCGAGCCCCTTCATGGAAAGAGCATATCGAATATCGGATCGCACATCCTCACCAGCCAAGCCGCGAGCTTCAAGGTATGCGAGTTTCACGAGCTCCTTGATCAGGATATTGACGATCACTTTCGGCAATTTCATGCGGTCAGCCAGATGAGATACCGTGGTCGTATCCTGCTCGGCCGCGCATTTTGCCGCCAGCCGAAGCAGGAACGACGGATCCAGTCCGGCTTGTTCTATGCTTGCCGGTGCCATGGGCATACGCGGATCGAGGGTAATGATGGCCTCGTTACGATTCTGTTCGAGCGAATACTGCATACGACCTCGCTTGGCTCAACCGCCGGGTTTCATGCCGATGAGAAGACTGACGACACGCATAACAACGGGTACAAGAACGATGACCAGGCTTACCGGAAAAAGGAATGCGCCGAGCGGCAGCAGCATTTTGACCGGCAGGGCGTTTGCCTTTTCCTCCGCGCGAACAACACGGAGGTCGCGCATTTCCTTGCAGTAGACCCGCAACGTCTGCGTTACGCTAGTCCCGAGTTCCTCCGATTGGCGGAACAGAACGGAAAGGGCCCTGGCCTCGTCGATCCTCAGGCGGACGGCAAGATTGGCGAGCGCCTCACGCAATCGCCGGCCGCCTCGCACTTCCAGCATCATGATCGAGAGATGCAGGCCGAAGTCCTGCTGCTTGGCAACGAATTCCCGGGCAACGCGGTTCGCCGCCGCCTCGATGCTCATCCCCGCATCAAGGCAGACGATCAGCATATCCATGAAATCGGGAAAGAGGCGGCGGTACTCCCTCTCTTTGGCGGCACCACGCCGGTCAATATAGATGTTGACCAGAATAAAGGTCGCGCCCGCAGCAAACATGCCAAGGATGAGCATCACTATCTGCGACATATCAGGCGCGAACCGGTTTAGGGCCCAGACCGCTGCGACGAGCATGCTGATACAGACCACCGCGCGAACCACCTGGAAGGTGGTCACGGCGCCGGCAGCGAAATACCCCGCCCGGATCAGCCGGTTCTGGGTGGAGTTCACATTGGTGTCACGTCGCGTAATCTCAAAATAGCGACGGATCAGGCGGTTTTCCGCCTCGCCGAGATCGGCAATCGTCGTATCGCCAAGGTGGAACTCGTCGCCTGATGCCACCGAGCTCTTCGACACCCGGACCGAGACCTCGCGCTGTCGAAAAAACAATTCCGATGCTGCTGCGGAAAAGATCAGCACTGCAAAGAAGACGATGAGGTAAATTCCATACTCACTCGACATGACTCAGTACTCGAAGTTGACCATCTTGTAGAGAATGACATTCCCGATCGCCATGACGGCCAGCAGCACGCTCACCACCATGGTTCCGTGGCCGCTATCCCAGAGGGGATCGAAGTAGGTCGGCGACAACGCCTTGATCATCGCGTAGAGCAGAAACGGATAGGCCGACATGAAGATCGCCGTGATGCGTCCTTCCGACGAAATCGCCTTGACCTTTGCCTTCAGCATCATCCGGTCACGCAGCGTCTTCGAAAGGTTCTGCAGGATCTCCACGAGGTTTCCACCGGTTCCGGCCTGCACGCTTAGCGATATCGCAAGCAGGTTCAGATCCTCGACGCCGACCCGGTTCGCCAAGTTGACAAGGGCATCGTCCAACGTCACGCCGTAGGTGAGCTCATCCGAGAGGAGGCCGAACTCGGTGCCGATCGGATCAGGCATCTCGCGTGCCACCAAAGAAATCGCCGCCGGCAGCGGGTGGCCGGCGGCCAAGCTGCGATTGGCGACATCGAGCGCTTCAGGAAGCTTCAGTTCGAATTTCCGCATGCGGCGCGCCCGGGTGCGCCAGACGACGAGTACAGGGATGAGGAGGCAGATCAGGAGGAAGACGGGGATCCGAAACAGAGGGCTTGGCACGAGGAATCCCACGGCCAACCACGTCAAAAGGGCGCCCGCGATCGCGAAGAGAGCAAATCGCCTGGCATCGAACTTGATTCCGGACTGGGCGTAGAACTGCAGCAGCCGCTGCGTGATGGGGGTTTGCCGCCAACCGCCGCCGGCACCGCGCTCCTTCAGCATATCGCTATAGGTCTTGCGATGATCATCGCTGACCTCGAGCAAGCTCAGCCGATGGTTCACGGCCCGGTGTCGTTCGGAGCTCTTGAAGTAGCTGCGCATGATCGCTTCGACAGCAACAAGGGCGGCGGTGAAAACGGCGGCGTAAAGGAGCGTCAGGGTCATTGAACAGGTCCTGTCTGCAGCGGTTTGCCGGGATCAAAAATCGTCAAAGGGATCTCGATCCCGAGTTCGGCAAATTCCTCGACGAACCGCGGCCGGATGCCGGTGGCGCGGAATTCTCCATGGATCCGTCCGCCTTCGTCGGTGCCGATCTTCTTGAATTTCATGATCTCCTGCATCTGCACGACTTCGCCCTCCATGCCGGTGATCTCGGAAATCGAGACGATCTTGCGGCTGCCATCGCTCAGGCGCTGGACCTGCACGATCATGGTGATGGCGGACGAGATCTGCGAGCGAATGCTCAACTGCGACATCGGCATCCCTGCCATGCCGACCATCTGCTCAAGCCGACCGACGGCGTCGCGCGGCGTGTTGGCGTGAATGGTCGTCATCGACCCCTCGTGACCGGTATTCATCGCCTGCAGCATGTCGAACGCCTCGTCGCCGCGTACTTCGCCGACGATAATGCGGTCGGGACGCATGCGCAGGGCGTTTTTCAGAAGCTCGCGTTGCCGGATCTCGTTGCGCCCGTCGAGCGTCGGCGGCCGGGTTTCCAGACGCCCGACATGTGGCTGCTGCAGTTGAAGCTCGGCCGCATCCTCGATGGTGATCAGGCGCTCCTTTGGAGAAATCTGCGACGAGAGCGCGTTCAGCAAGGTGGTCTTGCCAGAACCGGTGCCGCCTGAAATGACCATGGACACCTTGCCCTTGACCGCGGCGCTGAGCAGGACGCGCATCGCATCGGCCATAGCGCCATATTGCACGAGGCGCTCCATTGTCAGCGGCTTGCGCGTGAATTTGCGAATGGAAACGAGCGGTCCATCGACAGAGATCGGCCGGATGGCGACGTTGACACGCGAGCCATCCTTGAGGCGGGCGTCAACCATCGGCGTTGACTCGTCGACACGGCGGCCGACCGCCGAGACGATCTTGTTGATCACCCGAAGCAGGTGGTCCTCGTCTTTGAATCGCACGGCAGTGCCTTCGAGCTTGCCGCTCCGCTCGACATAGACGCTGTTGTAGCCGTTGATGAGAATATCTGCGATTGTATCATCGGCCAGCAGCGGCTCGATCGGTCCCAGCCCCAGCATCTCGTCGGTGATATCGCGGATCAGATCATTGATTTCCTTGGCATTCAGCGGAAAGTTGTTGTTCCGGATATAGTCCTTGACCAACGGTCGGATCTCGGTGGCGATCTCCTCGTTGTCGAGTGTGTCGAGGATCCCGAGGTTGATGCGATCGAGCAGGTAGCGGTGCAGATTGACCCGCTCGGAAACCATGTCCGGCCCCAGCGAAGCCTCTTCGCCGCTCGCAGTGGCGCTGTTGGAGGCCGGTTGGGCAGGCATGTTCTCAACGGCGCCGACCAAAGACAGTTCGGCCGCCTCCAGATCTTCGCGGCTTTCCGGCTCCCGCTGCTTATAGAAACGCCCGATGATACCGTTCGCCATGTTTCCCATCCCCGAACTCTTATTTTACAATGACCGTGGAACCGACTTTCACCCTCGCATAGAGATCGATGACGTCGGCATTGCTCATGCGAAAACAGCCCGATGACGCGAAACCGCCGACCGTCGACTGCTCGTTCGTTCCATGAATGCGATAGAGCGTGTCGGTCCCGCCCTTGTAGAGATAGATCCCGCGGGCACCCAATGGATTGAGCGGCCCAGCCGGCACAAGGTCCGGAAGTCCGGCCGCGCGCGCCTTCATCTCGGCAGGCGGGCGCCAGTCAGGCCACTCTGCCTTGCGTCCAACCTTGACGGTACCGCTCCAGCGAAATCCGTCTCGTCCGACTCCGATTTTGTAACGGATCGCGCGTCCTTCGGAGATGACGAGATCCAGCGTACGATTGCCGCTGACGATGACGATCGTCCCCGCCGCGTAGCTTTTTTCGATCGTCACCACGGCGCTTGTCGTCGGCCCAAGGCTTCGCGGCACAAGCCCGCCTGCCGCGGCGTCGCCGACAGCGGCCAGAATTGCCAAAACTGCAAGGCCGACGATCGCCTTCATCGCACCAGTGCTCCAAGCTTACCGACCGCGCCGCAGAAGCGCGCCCGGGAATTCACTTGAAATGGCAGCACACCGCGGTTGACTGCCTCGCTCAGAGTATCCCAGTCATCCGCAATGACATGCGTCGGGATCTCCTTGAAGATCTTCTCCGTTTGTTGTCGGCGCAGGCCGAGGCCGAAAAGCTTGCTGCGGTATTTGTTGATGACGATGAATATCTGATCCGAACTACCGCGCAGCCGTACCAGATTGGCAAACAAATCCTTGGCTTGAGAAAGCGCAGGGACCGTCATTTCAGTGACGATGCAGATGCTGTTGACCGACGTCAGCACCTCGTATTTCCACGGCGTGTCGTAATAGGGAACGTCGATGATCGTGTGGTCGCTCTCGAAGGCGGCCACGTCGAGCATACGCAGCACGAGTTCACGGCCCTTTGGCGCCAGAAGGACTGATGGCTGCTTGAAGGACAGCAGTGAAAAGCCGCCCGAATGACGCTTTCGGACCAGATCGATGAATTCCAGATCGACCCGGGAAGGATTGGCGATGACCGGCTTCAAGTCGTAGTCGTTGACAAGGTTGAGATAATAGCCAAGCGCTCCGGAGCAAAAATCCGTGTCGAACAAGTCGATCCGCGGCGTGGAATTCTTGGTCGGCTGGGCCAGCACATGCGCAAGCGACGAAGCAATCATGCTGGCGCCCGCGCCACCGACGGCCGAGACCACGGCATGCACCCGGCTGTCGCTGGCCCCGGTGCCCGGCGCGTGGGTCGAAATCATGTCGATCAGTGCGCGGCGATCGAGCGGCTTCTTCAGCCAGTCATTGCCGTTTAGGCGGAAGAGCAGCCGCAGCATGTCGTCCGCCAGGTCTTCGGAAACGACGACGAGCGGAATGTCCCGATAGCTCGTGCGAAACGCGAAAAGCTCCGGCTGGTGCAGCAATGTCCCGTTGTCGACGTCGAGAACGATCAGGTCGAATTGCGTCGGATCGAAGCGGCCCTTTTCTCCGAGCGCCTTCAGCGAGAGATGGCGGACATCGTAACGCGAAAGCGACCCGAACGTATCGAGCATGAAGCTCGCAGCAGCCGCGTCGTCGGACAGAACCAGGATCTTGGTGGATGCGGCAATGTTCATGTGAGCTGTCATTTCGCTTTCCTACGCATAATTTAAGGAGTCAGCAGGTTGAGCACGTCTTTAGATCTTCCGTCGTGATCGTCACCGGGTGGGCCGGGACGGTGATGTCGTTCAGTCCCAGCAGGCCGCCGAGGATCGGCAGATCGAAGGTGATATCGCGCACCTCCAGCCGCATCGTCAGCACGGGCCCGTCCGGCCGGCCCCAATAGCCGAGCCCCGATCGCTGGTAGGTGACCATCAGCTTATCCGGCGTGATGCGCCAATTGAGGTCGCAAATGCCGGGGTGAGGATCAGTTCCCGCGTTGCAAACGCCGTCGCTTCCCAGGACGATCCGGTTCAATGCCGCCGTGCAGTTCGCCAGAGCCGGCCCGCAGGTCGAGGATATCGTGGCATCGTTCGGCGCCGCTTTGCCGTTGTTGAGTGGATCGGCAGCTTCAATCGGGAAAACGGCATTGAAATTCGTCGTCACCGGATCGGATACGGCCGCCAGACGGGCACCATATTGCAGTGCCTTGACGGTCTGGTTCCACTGCGACATGGCATAGCCGAACTCGATGAAGGCGGCGAATACCAGCATGACGATCGGAAAGGTCAGCAATGCTTCGACAAGGCTGGCGCCGCTGCTATCCTGCCAGAAGGTCTTGATCGCCCTAGAGGTCACCATCCGATGTACCTCTCTTCATGGAATGAGCTGATCGTGATGGCGTCGATTCCGAGAAAGCCGAACACCGGCGAGGTCTCGTAGAGATGAGCAGTGGAAATGGTGATGTTCCCGTCTGCATCGGGTGCAGTGATGGTGATGTCGGCAGCGTCCTTCCAGCCGGGGACGCGGGGTATGGCGCCTGCCGCAGGTGTTTGCGTTCCGTAAAAGGCGATCGTCTTCGCAGTCGCCTGATTGCATGTCGGCACATAGGTTCCCGACACCGGCCGGCATCGCGAAAGGTACCGCCCCGCATCGCGCAAGCCTGCGTCGATCTGCATCCGCTCCCAGAAGATGCTGCCAAACTCCAGTATCCCCGCCGCAAAGAGCGTCACAAAGGGGATGGCGAGTAGCGCTTCGGCAAGCACCGCGCCTTCCTCCCGCCGCCAGAAGCCGAGGCAAAGCCGATGCCGGATAAAGTTGCGGAGCGCCATCATCTGACCAGCTCCGCTTCTTCCCGCAGGAATTCGTCGAGCGTACCGCGACCACCCTTGCCGGTGATGTCGATCATCTCCAGGGAAAGGTATCGTTCGCCGCCATCCTTTATCGCCGGCTTGGTCAGAAACATGCGCGCGAAGGCCACGGCGCGCGTGGCCTTGTGGCCGTTCAAATGGCCGACCGAGGCTTCATAGCCGCAATTGACGATGGCTGAGAAGATCTCGCGGCGATCACCGTATTCGGCCGCCGTATAGTTCGAAAGGTCCGGGCCGGTATAGCACTGGCCGCCGGTTGCCGGTGTCCCGGTCTCACCATTGGCCGAGGCATGGTTGATGAGAGACGGGTTTGCCAGCTCGTAACGATAAACATCGTAAGCGGAGGGTTGACTTGGCGTTCCGGTCGGCGCCGGATAACTGGAGTGGCTGCCGAGGACCGTGCTCACCGAGGGCGCGGCCGTTCCCTGCGCGACATTCCAATATGTCATGTACTGCCAATTGTTGCTGCTGCTGATCTTGCCGCCGGCAAGCGAGGTCATGGACGCTCCGTAGCCGAGCGGCAAAGCCTTGGTGGCATCGCCGACAACGGCTCCGACCGTGACCGGATCATAAGTATCGCAGCCCTTCTTTCCCTTGCCGCTGATCGACTGAGCGGAGCGCACGTTTTGGGCGGGTCGGTAACGATAGTCGCCGTTCGCCTTGTTGAACGACGAGGAGTAAAAACCGAAGCGCGTATTGACGCCGTCCTCGACTGGCCCCGCCTTTGCGCCGGTCTCCGTATCGAGGCTGTCCTGCGTGTAGCAGGTACCGGGATTGCCGGTGGCGAGAGCCTCCGCCAGCACGGACGCACCATTGCCCAAGGGGGTCCGCAGGAACCCGAAATTGCCGGGACCGGGATTGGACGCCGAGGTGCTGTGAAGCTCGATCTGTCGCCCGTAGAGATTGCCGGCCGCAAAATTGGTGTGCAGGGCCGCGGCTGCAACTTCGCTGGCGCTTTCACTCGTGTTGCCCGCCGGCTCGAACGGATTGCAGATAAAGATCGGCGTCACGTCGCAGGCGCTGGCGTGGTATACCGCCACGGCGTCGGCGGCGATATTGATCGTACTGCGGGTGAAGCCAACCGGGATCGGAAAGATCGTCTGCATCGCCTGCGGCTTGGCGATGACCCAGGCGTAGGACGCTTCGCTGGCCGTTGTCGTTTCCATCGAAGACGGGATGGGCGTATCGTCATTGGCCGGGATGCTCTTCAGAAAAAGCACGGTGACCGTGCTCCCGGCATCATTGCCGGCGTCATAGGCCACGGTAATATGCGAGCCAAGCGACATGCCGGCCCCGCCCCCGGAAAAAGCCGCGCTATTGGCGATTTTCTCGATCGCCGTCTGCGCCCTCGAAATGGCATCATCGCGGCCATCGAGTTCGCGGGCTCCGGCCAGCGCCATCGCATCGACCGCGTTCTGGAGATCGGTGTGCAGGTTGCTGCTGCGGCCGACATCGATGATCAGCAGCGAAAAGCCGAGAAGCATCGGCATGGCGATGAGCGTCAAGGCGATGACATAGCCACGATGATCGTTCCAGAACCGTCTGATAACCCTGCTCA
Source organism: Rhizobium anhuiense bv. trifolii (assembly GCF_024346605.1). Taxonomy (NCBI): domain Bacteria; kingdom Pseudomonadati; phylum Pseudomonadota; class Alphaproteobacteria; order Hyphomicrobiales; family Rhizobiaceae; genus Rhizobium; species Rhizobium anhuiense. Next base: position 1,701,802 of record NZ_CP098803.1, on the reverse strand, counting down.
GCATTGGCATACCCCCATCGCGGCGCTATCGCCGTGACGACCCTGTTTGGTGCATTTCCCCTTCCGGCGCGCTGCCGCCGTTCATGCCTTTCGAACAGCTACTGGCTGACGGTGGCCCCACTGGACGCCCCGTTGGCCTCCATCGCCGGCGACGGCTGAATAACGCCCACCCCGCCGTTCTGATACTGAGTGACCGCCCTGCGGATTACCTTGCCGTCGCTTGCGATACGGGTTCGCTGAGCTTCCGGCGGGAACGGGTCCTCGATATGGATGGCCTTGTTTGCCTCCATGGCGTTGCCGGCTCCGAAGGTGATCGTATCGCGATGGTTCATGTAGTCGGCACAGCCGGAAGCGAGGCCGGCGGCTGCAAGGACGAGAAGGACGCGTTTAGCGTTTTGTAGCAACGGCTTGGACTCCCTGGTTCAGGTCGAGACGATGGCCATAGGGCCCAGTCACGCCTACGCCATTGCGAAAGCGTCGGAGCATGTCCTTGTCGACTTCCAGGACACCGAGCGCAAAAAGCTCGACGTCGTTGGACGAACGCGTCTGGTCGAGCGGACTGTAGAGGTCCTCGCCCGGGCGAGCCGGTCGCACTATGTGCGGGGTGACGACGATGACGAGGTCGGATTCCTTCTTCTGGAAACTCGTCGAACGGAACAGTGCGCCGAGGATCGGTATCTTCCCGAGGCCCGGCAGTTGCTGGATGTCTTTGGCATTGATCGACTGCAGCAGGCCCGCCATGGCAAAGCTCTGGCCATCGCGAAGCGCTACCGTGGTGCTCGCAGCACGCGAGATGAAACCTGGATTGCCGTTGACGTTGATCGACGGATCAAGCTCGGAAACCTCCGGCTCGATCTCCAGATTGATGACGCCGTCGTCAAGCACCACCGGCTTGAAGGTCAGCCGCACACCGAAGGGGCGATAGTCCGTCTCGGTGGCGACTGTCGTGCCGTTGTTCGTCGTCTTCAGGATCGGCACTTCACCGCCGGCATGGAAGCTGGCGGTCGAGCCGCTCATGGCGATGAGGTTCGGCTGAGCCAGGCGACGCACCAATCCCTTCTGCTCGAGCGCATTGATGACCACGTCGATGCGGCCGCCGGAGATTTCCAGCACCTTGGCGATCAACTGGCCGAAGGGCAGCATACCCGTTGCCGCACCCTTGGGATCAAGGAGGCTACGGGCCAGGTTGCCGTTATCGTCCACGGTGATACCCTGGCTGGTCGTTGCCTTGCCGATGCCGTTGTTGCCATGCCCGGACCAACCGATCCCAAGATCACGACCCGTCTGACGCGAGGCTTCGATGACACGGACCTCCAGCATCACCTGCTGGCTGTCGCTGACGCGCAACTGGTTCAGCACCGGCTGCTCGGAATAGGACTGGGCGATTTCCATCACCCGCTGCAATTCGATGCCGTCGCGGACGATGCCTGTCAGGCGAATACGATCGTTGGAGTTGACCACTCTGACCCGGGCCGAGGGTGCGGCAGAGCGAATGGCGGCGGCGACTTCGGTGAAATCGCTGGCAACGCGGATGTCGATGACGCCGAGAAGCGATTTGTCGTCGCCATAGACCGAGATATTGGTGGCGCCGGTCTTTTTGCCGCGAATGAACAGCGATCGATCGGAAAGCGGCACCACGTCGATCATATCGGCGCTACCGATGACGAGATCACCGAAGGGCTGGCCGGTATTGAGCGTCAGCGTCTCGTTCGGAGGCAACGTCACATGCTGGACCGATTTGCCGAGGGTGACCGACTTTTCCTGTGCGTTGGCGCAGCCGGCAAATCCGGGCCCCAAACACACACAGGCCGAAAACACTGCCGCAAGTGCCGCAAGGCTTTTGGTCCTTGCGATTCGTCTCTTGTCGTTCGCCATGCCTGCTTTAGCCCCCCCCTCATTCGGCTAGCCGCGCCGCGGCAGGCCGCATAAACATCACTGGATCAGGCCGACTCGATGCTCCTCGCGCTTCGTCGTGTTCCAGACCCCCACTGTCACCCACTTCGGCTCGACCGACAACACCGGTTCGACCTTTGGCTCCACAATCTGCACTTGTTTTTCAGCTTCTGGCAACTTATTCTTTTCCAGATCATTGCCGAGTTCCGTCGCCATCGCCCCGCCACCCAGGTCGGCGACGGTGATCGGTCGGGTTTGCTCGACAGAGGAAGAGGCAATATTGCGAAGCGCCAGCGAGAGCGTGCCGATACTGGAGCCGAGGGTAAGGCGCTGCGCCTCATCGGTCGTGACCTCAAAGGTCACGGTTTTCACGACGGATGGCTCGTCCTTGCGCTCGTCTGCCGTCTGGTCCACCGCCAGCACCTTGACGCCTTGCAGCAACACGTCGACGAAGGTCTGATCGTTGCCGGCCGGCCCGCGCACGACTCGCGTCAGAAGTACGTCGACGCGATCGGAAGGCCTGACGAAGCCGGCAACGCCGAGCACGTCGTTGACGCGGATGGAAACCGCCTTCATGCCCTGATCGAGGGCCGCCGACAGCGTGGCGCGTTCGCCGGTGCCAGTGATTTTCGAGGATAGCACCGGCTCGCCGGGGTCGATCGCCGCCATGGCATAGCGGGGCTGGGCATCGTTGCCGACGACCGTCTCGATGCTGACGAACGAGCCTGCGGGTGTTTCATTCGAGGGCCACGGAATGGCCCTGAGATTTTCGGATCGGATCCGGTCGCCGAAGCGCATTGGCTTGGCGGCGACAACGAGTGTCCGTTCCTCGGCCTTGATGCCGTTCATCGCCAGCAGCCGGGCCTTCTGATCGGAGAGATACTCGCGCATGCCGAAAACTGCTGCCGCTGCGAGAACAAACGCAATAACGAGACTTAAAATCGTTGAAGAACGCATCACGGTTACTCGCTACACTGGACGGAACGCATCCATTCATTAATTCTAATTTAGAAGAGAGGGGTTAACAAAAACCCCTCGCTTCTTCGAACGCCAATATCAGGCAGCTGGGGCAGCCGGGGAGCTCAGGTTGGTCGTAAACCACCCTGCCCAGCCGTTCCAAACGGTAGACAGATTGGTGCCGGCCAATGTCACCGCCCCGATCACGCCGCCAACCAGCAAGGCGAGCAGAATGAGGTATTCCGTGAGTGCGACGCCGTCTTCTTCCCGCGCGAAAGCGCGTACGCTATTTACAAAGGCTTTCATCGAGAATTTCCTCCCAGATAAGTTGTGCGCCGTAACTTCCCCCGGCCACCTTGTCGTCGAGACCGCCCCTTCGACTGGGAATATTAATAATCTCTTAAGACTAATTTAGTCAATTGTTTTATACGTGAACGTTCGGCATCTATACTTTATGGTTAAGACCAAAGTCCGGCCGCATTCGCAAAAACTGACCCACTCGTCTGGATTTATTGGAACGGAACTTAAAGATCCGACTATAGTAGCCCAAAAGGTTGAATACCATGCTGCAAGTAATCGATGTCATTAGTTCGCTTTCGGTATTTCTTTTTCTCTACGCCGCCTGGACCGATTTCCGCACATGGAAGATCCCCAACACGATAGTGCTCGCGCTTGTTGTACTTTATGCATTGCGCACGGTGGCCGTGATACTTGGCTCACAGGACGTCGGCGCCGCGCTATTTGCTTCGAGCGGAATTGGCGGCGACGTCGGGGCCGGCCTGCTGATGTTCATGCTGGGGGTGATGCTCTGGGCGTTCCGGCTGTTTGGCGCAGGAGACGCCAAGCTTTTCCTGCCGATCGGCCTTTTTATCGGATGGCACGGAATGCTGCCGTTTTCGTTTTTGCTCCTCGTCCTCGGCATCGTGACGCTCCTGGTCCTGCGGCTGCCGGTGCCGCTGCCCGTCGCACATCTCGCCTTTTTCATGCGCGTGGAGGAAATCCGGGCGAGCCGGAAGGTGCCCTATGGCGTCGTCATGGTTTTCGCCGCGCTCCTCACCTTGGCTCTGCCCATTATCCGACAGCAGCTGCGGTGACCTGGCATCGGCATAGCCGCTTCCTCGCAAGCGCCCCATCGCCAAAGCAGGATGTTGCGCGCCGCCAGCCATGGTTCAATGCTGTAGGCAATCTCGGCGTAGCCGCACCTGAGCCCTCAGTGGTCGACTTGCCCCATTTCCATGGGCGTGGCGGCGGCAGCTACCGTTTCGGTTATGCCTGGGTCAACCAGCCGGGCTGAACGGCATCAGGATTTCAGTTCCTTCCAGGCCGCGTCCAGCGCCAGCTTGGTAATCCTTGCCATCTCATCCACCTCCGCATGGCTGATGACGAGCGGCGGCGAGGCCAGCATGCGGTCGCCGGTGGCGCGCAGCACGAGGCCGTTCGCCAGCGCGTGGTTGCGCACCAGCGCACCGACCTGATCGGGCTTGACATAACGGGTGCGAGTGCTTTTCTCGGCGGCAAGCTGCAGGCCGCCCATCAGGCCGATGCTGACGGCTTCTCCGACGAGATCATGTTCGGCGAGCGCTGCCCAGGCCTTGCCGAAATAGGGGCCGATATCGTCGCGCACGCGTTCGACCAGTCTCTCCTCCTCGATGATACGCAGGTTTTCGAGTGCGGCGGCCGCACAGACCGGATGTCCGGAATAGGTGAAGCCGTGATTGAACTCGCCAACCTCGTTGATCAGCACATCGGCGATGCGGTCGCTGACGAGCACGCCGCCGATCGGCAGATAGCCGGAGGAAAGTCCCTTGGCGATCGGCGCGAGATCCGGCTCGACGCCGAAATGCTGATGGCCGAACCAGGAACCCAAGCGACCGAAACCGCAGATCACTTCGTCGGTCACGAGCAGGATATTGCGTGCCTTGCAGATCCGGTCGATCTCCGGCCAGTAGGTCTCGGGAGGGATAATGACGCCGGCAGCGCCCTGCACCGGCTCGGCGACGAAGGCTGCGACATTCTCCTCGCCCAGCTCGTCGATCTTCGCTTCGAGCTCGCGCGCGACTTTGAGACCGAATTCGGCGGGCGAGAGATCGCCGCCCTCACCGTACCAGTAGGGCTGGCCGATATGGACGATGCCTGATATCGGCAGGTCGCCCTGTTCGTGCATGTATTTCATGCCGCCGAGGCTGGCGCCGGCGACGGTCGAGCCATGATAGCCGTTTTTCCGCGCGATCACGATCTTCTTCGACGGTTTGCCGACCGCACTCCAATACACTCGGGCCATGCGGAACCATGTGTCGTTCGCTTCCGAGCCGGAGCCGGTGAAGAAGATATGGTTGAAACGTACGCCGGCATGAGAGGTGACTTTCTCGGCAAGCAGCGCGGTCGGCGTCGAGGTCGTGCCGAAGAAGGTGTTGTAATAGGGCAGCTCGTTCATCTGCCTGGCGACGGCGTCAGTGATCTCCCGGCGGCCATAGCCGATATTGACGCACCAGAGGCCGGCGAAGCCGTCGAGATATTTCCTGCCGTGATTGTCGAAGATGTGGACGCCCTCGCCGCGCTGGATGATGCGCGTGCCTTCGGCATTCAGCTTCTTCATGTCGGCGAAGGGATGCAGGTGGTGCGCGGCGTCGATCGCCGCAAGGTTCGAGGGCGGGTAGGTAACGGGCATGGTGGTAAAGACCCTCGCGGATTGAAAGGCTGATGTCGATGGGTTAGGAGCTTGGCCTTGTCCCGGAGGATTTTCAAGGTCATGGCGAGCGACAGGATGGACGGCAAGACCGATGGCGGCGACCCGCGTTTCGAGATCCTGATCGTCGGCATGAACGGCGACCTGCGCGGCAAGCAGCTTCCGCTGGGCGCCGAAGGCAAGGTCTGGGCCGGAGACATCCGCCTGCCGACCTCGACGCAATCGCTCGACATCTGGGGCGACGACAATGACGACATCACCGGCCTGTCGCTGACGATCGGCGATCCCGACGGCATGCTCGTTGCCGACCGGCGCAGCCTGGCGCCGATGCCCTGGGCGCCCGAAGGCTCGATGCAGGTGCTCGCCAGCATGCACGAATTCGACGGCAGCCCGAGCTTCATGGACCCGCGCGCCATCCTCGCCTCGGTGCTGGAGCGCTATGCCTCGCGCGGCCTGACGCCAGTGGTGGCAACCGAGCTGGAATTTTACGTGATGGCGGGAGACTGGCGCGAGACCGGACGCCCCTCCCCGCCCGAAAGCCTCACCTATCGCGGTGAGCCGAACGGCTTCCAGCTTTACGACATGAGCGCCGTCGACGCGCTCGACGGCTATCTCAAAACGCTGAGGGCCTATGCGAGGGCGCAGGGGCTGCCGGCGGATGCGACGACGGCGGAGTTCGGCCCGGGCCAGTTCGAGGTCAACCTGCTGCACCGCCCCGATGCGCTGGCAGCCGCCGACGATTGCCTCTATCTCAAGCGCATCGCCGAGCAGGCGGCGCGCCGGCACGGGCTGAAATCGACCTGCATGGCCAAGCCCTATTCCGAACATGCCGGCTCCGGCCTGCATGTGCATGCGAGCATCATCGACAGCCAAGGCCGCAACATCCTCGATGCCGAAGGCGGCGAGCCGAAGCGGCTCAAATCGGTGACGGCAGGCCTGCTTAACACCATGCGCGAGGCGCAGCTGATCTTCGCGCCCTTCGCCAATTCCTACCGTCGGTTCCAGCCGGGCTCGTTCGCACCGGTCGATCTGACCTGGGGCAGCGGCCATCGCGGCACGGCGATCCGCATACCCGACAAGGACGGGCCGGCTGCACGCATCGAACATCGCGTCGCCGGCGCCGACGCCAATCCCTATCTGCTGCTCGCGGCGATCCTTGGCGGCATGCTCACCGGTCTCGACGACGAACTCGACCCCGGCGAAGAGACGACGCCGTCGCACATGCCGGCGAATACGGCACGGCTGACGCATGATTTCCTGAGCGCCGTCGAAAGCTTCCGCACCTCGCCCTTCATCGCCGATATCTTCGGCGCCCGGTATCAGGCGCTCTATGGCGACACCAAGCGCAAGGAAGCGCTGGCGCATCTGCGCACCGTCTCGGATTTCGACTATCGCACCTACCTGCCGCGGCTCTGAAATCTACGCGGCCGCCGACTTACGCGGCGGGCTCGCGGCGTTCGCTGGCGTGCACCTGCGCCGCAAGACCCTGCTTGACGAGAACCTTCAATTCGCCCGGATGCAGCCGGATCGAGACATCGCGTTCGAGTGGCAGCAACTCACCGTCCATGACGCAATTGGCCTTGAAGCGCAGTTTCGGGAAATGCAGGTGCACTTCGGCCGGGTGCATCACCATGACGTCGGCATTCTCGCGGAACTTGCCGCGCAGCATATCGATGGCGAGACGGGCGACACCCAGAGGCTTCAGCGGATTTGCCGTGTAGAAGCCGAGTTCGCCGCTTGTGAGATTATCGGCATAGAGCAGCGCATTCTCGCCGAAGGGGTTGTTGGAGACTGAAATCGCCGACACCCTGCGACGCTCCCTCATGCCGGCCGCCTCGAAATCGACCTCGAATTCCGGCGGATTGAACACGACGCCCAAGGCCGCCTTCGTGCTCGCCCGGATCTTGCCGAGCCGCGAGCGATAGCTGTAAGCGTTGCGGTAGCGCACCATGCGGGCATGCAGGCCGGCGGAAAACTGGTGGATGAAGGGCCGGCCGTTGGCGCTGGCGATATCGACATTGTCGATCTCGCCGGTGGCGAGCACATCGAGCGCCTGCCAGATGTCGAGAGGCACACGCAACGAGCGGGCAAAGAGGTTCATCGTGCCCGCAGGCACGACACCGAGCGCAATGCCGTTTTTCCAGGCGATCGAGGCCGCCGCCGAAATCGTGCCATCGCCGCCGCCGGCGACGATCCCGTCGATATCGTCGCGCTTGGCCGCTCGCTCCATGGCGGGAATGATTTCCTTTCCGGAGAAGACGATAGCATCGAAATCGTGCCCCGCTTCGCGGAAAGCCGCCTCTGCCCTCTTTTCGTAGGCCAGCATGTCGGTGGTCTTGAAGGTACCGCCGTCGCGATTGAAAAAGCCTACAAGCTTCATAAGGGCTCCAGTCCCTGGCGTGGAGATAATCCTGCCTTTGTCCATCAGATGGTTGCGATCATGGCGATTTCAAGCGCCACCGCTTCCCCGCAGAAATGACAGAAATGCAAAATTTGCAATAGACGTATGCACATAGCAGGACGCTGCACTGCAAAAAATGCACTCGACGCCAGCCTGAACGTTAGGGATAGATGAAGTATCGGGGACATGGGTCTCCACCTCCCGCCATTTTACGATCGGCTCGCGGCCGCGCCTGCGCCAAGGGCCATTTCCAAGCAGAAACCGCCTCGAGGAGCTCTCGTGAGTGAGATTGCCGTCAATATTTCCGTCGATAGCCGGGATGAAGAGCTGCCGTCGTCAACGACAGTGGCGCTGGTGCAACTGGCGCTCGCCTGCGGCGGCTTCGGCATCGGCACCGGCGAGTTTGCGATCATGGGGCTGCTGCCCAATGTCGCCGAGACTTTCTCGGTCACCACACCGCAGGCCGGCTACGTCATCAGCGCCTATGCGCTCGGCGTCGTCGTCGGCGCGCCCGTCATCGCCGTGCTCGCCGCGAAGATGGCGCGCCGCACGCTGCTCCTGACGCTGATGCTGATCTTTGCCGCCGGCAATATATCAAGCGCCATGGCGCCGACCTTCGAGACCTTCACCCTGCTGCGTTTCATCAGCGGCCTGCCGCATGGCGCCTATTTCGGCGTCGCGGCTCTTGTGGCCGCCTCGATGGTGCCGGTGCACCGCCGCGCCCGTGCCGTCGGCCGCGTCATGCTCGGCCTGACGGTCGCTACCCTCCTCGGCACGCCGCTGACGACGTTCTTTGGCCAGTCGCTCGACTGGCAGGTGGCGTTTTTCTCGGTCGGCGTACTCGGCCTGCTCACCGTGGCGCTGATCTGGTTCTACGTTCCGAAGGACCAGGTTTCCGAGGAAGCGGGGTTCCTGCGCGAACTCGGCGCCTTCCGCCGGCCGCAAGTGTGGCTGACGCTCGGCATCGCCGCCGTCGGTTATGGCGGCATGTTCGCGATGTTCAGCTATATCGCCTCGACGACGACTGCAGTGGCGATGCTGCCGGAAAGTGCGGTCCCGATCATGCTTGTTCTCTTCGGCGTCGGCATGAACGCAGGCAATTTCATCGGCTCGTGGCTCGCCGACAAGTCGCTGCTCGGCACGATCGGCGGGTCGCTGGTCTATAACATCGTCGTGCTGACCATCTTTTCGCTGACCGCCGCCAACCCCTATATGCTCGGCCTTTGCGTCTTCCTCGTCGGCTGCGGTTTTGCCGCCGGCCCGGCGCTGCAGACGCGGCTGATGGATGTCGCCGCCGATGCGCAGACGCTTGCCGCCGCTTCCAACCATTCCGCCTTCAACATCGCCAATGCGATCGGCGCCTGGCTCGGCGGCCTCGTCATCGCCTGGGGTTACGGTTTTGCGGCAACCGGTTATGTCGGCGCAGCGCTCTCATTCCTCGGCCTCTTCGTGTTTGCAGCCTCGTTCCACCTCGAGCGCCGCAGCCGGAGCGCGCAGGCCGTCTGAGGCCATGCGCAACTCGCGGCCTTCCGGGCTGCAGAAGACATAATCATCGCCCCATGCTGCGAGCGCTCGAATGACCGGCTTCAGCGTCATGCCGAGCGGCGTCATTGCATATTCGACGCGCGGCGGCACCACCGGAAAAACGGTGCGCGACACCAGACCGGACTCTTCCAGTTCGCGCAGTTGCTTGGTCAGCATGCGCTGGGTCACGGCCGGCAGTTTGCGGCGCAGTTCGTTGAAACGCAGGGTTCCTTCCATCAGATGAAAGAGGATCACGCCCTTCCACTTGCCATCGAGGTAAGTCAGCGTCGCCTCGACCGGGCAACCGGGAAAGTTCTTGACGAGCTTGGCGCGCGGCAATGACATTTTACGGTATCCTTTTGGGTACTACGTACAGAATTTGTGCATTCTTGCGTTGTCAGAACATAGTGCGCATCTAGCTTCCGTGCAATTAACACAGGAGTCTCCCATGCGCGCCGTCGCTTATAAAACGCCCCAACCGATTTCCGCCGAGACCTCGCTGATCGATGTCGAACTGCCGATGCCGGAGGCCAAGGGTCAGGATCTGCTCGTCGAAATAAAGGCCATTTCGGTCAATCCCGTCGATGTGAAAGTCCGCGCCCATTCGGCGCCACCCGCTGACGAGCTCAAGGTGCTCGGCTGGGACGCCGCCGGTATCGTCAAAGCCGTTGGCGCAGAGGTCACGCTGTTCCGGCCAGGCGACGAAGTATTCTACTCCGGCGTCATCAGCCGTCCGGGCAGCAATGCCGAATTCCATCTCGTCGACGAGCGCATCGTCGGCGCCAAACCGAAGAACCTCGATTTCGCGGCCGCGGCCGCCCTGCCGCTGACCTCGATCACAGCCTACGAAGCCCTGTTCGACCGGCTGAAGGTACAGGACGCAGTTTCGGGAGCGGCACGCTCCATCCTGATCGTCGGTGGCGCTGGCGGCGTCGGCTCGATCGCCATCCAGATCGCCCGGGCGCTGACCGATCTCACCGTGATCGCCACCGCGTCGCGGCCGGAAACGCAGGATTGGGTAAAGGGACTCGGTGCGCATCACGTCGTCGACCATTCCAAACCGATCGCGCCACAGGTGGCAGCGCTCGGCATCGGCGCGCCGGGATTCATCTTCTCGACCACCAATACCGACAGCCATATCGGCGACATCGTCGAAGCGATTGCGCCGCAGGGCCGCTTCGCGCTGATCGACGACCCGAAGACGCTCGACATCGTGCCCTTCAAGCGCAAAGCCATCTCCGTTCATTGGGAACTGATGTTCACCCGCCCGCTCTACGGCACGCCTGACATGATCGAGCAGCACAAGCTGCTGAACAAGGTTTCCGAGCTCGTCGACGCCGGAAAGATTCGCACGACGCTTTCGGAGATCGTCGGGCCGATCAATGCTGCCAATCTCAAGAAGGCGCATGCCATGGTCGAAAGCGGCAGGATGAAGGGCAAGGCGGTGCTTGCAGGATTCTGAGATCGCCAGCATGGCCGGTATTTTTTCGGAACCGCAAGGTCATGCAAACCATCCGCCCGGAATGCCGCATCGCGGGGTGCGACATTCTGGCGTTAAGCATTGACCCCGCTTGACTTTTTCCGCATTCGGGACCACCTAGCAAACACGTGGCCGACACCTGTCAGCCACGGATTTCAACGGAGCCATCTTCACGATGCCAAGCGACAGTAGCAGTCGATTGCCTTTGCCGTACGCGGCCCTCGTGCGCTGACCGACTCCTGTCGGCTCGCCCGATCGGACGCTACGGCGGATCGACGGAAAGGCGAGCCTCACATGAATATCAATCGCTTCCCTCTTCGGGCAGGCCATGCCGCCCGTGCCTTCATCAACAACAGCCGCGGCGCAACGATCGCCGAACGCGTCGATGCGTTGAACGCGCTCGCCGTCCAGGATGCCGGGCGTGTGCTGTCCGGCATGCCGCTGGACTATGCCGTCAACATTCTCGACCGGCCGGAGCTTCGCAACGCTGCACAGATCCTTGCACTGATCAGCGCGGAGGACGCCGCACGGCTGCTGCACGGCATGTCCAACGACCGCGTCGCCGACGTGCTGCTCGAACTCGACGGCGAGACTCGCGCCCGGCTGTTCTCCAGCCTCGACGAGCCGGTGCGCATCGCGATCCAGCACCTGATGGGCTATCCGCCACGCACGGCCGGCGGCATCATGACGACGGAGTTCGTCAGCGTGCCTGACAGCTGGACAGTTGCCCAGACGCTCGACCATGTGCGCCAGGTCGAACGCTCGCGCGAGACCGTCTATGCTATCTACGTGCTCGACGAGATCAGCCACGCGCTCATGCATGTGGTGACGCTGCGCCGGCTCATCACCGGCGAGCCGGAGGCTTCGATCCTCACGGTGGCGCAGAAGGGTGCGCCGGTTTCGGCCGACCCGCTGATGAAGCAGGAAGATGTCGCCCGGCTGATCCGCAAGCACGACCTGCTCGCCCTGCCCGTCATTGACGAACATGGGCAGGTGCTCGGCATCGTCACCGTCGACGACGTGATCGACACGATGATATCGGACACGACGGAAGCCGCCCAGAAGTTCGGCGGCATGGAAGCCCTCGGCCAGCCCTACATGAAGATCAGCTTCGCCGGCATGATCCGCAAGCGCGCCGGCTGGCTCGCCGCGCTCTTCCTCGGCGAAATGCTGACGGCAAGCGCCATGCAGCATTTCGAAGGCGAGCTGGAAAAGGCCGTGGTGCTGACGCTGTTCATCCCGCTGATCATGAGCTCCGGCGGCAATTCCGGTTCGCAGGCGACCTCGCTGATCATCCGGGCCCTGGCGCTCGGCGAGCTGAAGCTTTCCGACTGGTGGAAGGTGCTGTTGCGCGAGCTGCCGACCGGCATCGTGCTCGGCGCGATCCTCGGCCTGGTCGGCTTCGTCCGCATCGTCTTCTGGCAGTCGGCCGGGCTCTACGATTACGGCCCGCACTGGCAGATGGTCGCCGTCACGGTATTCGCCGCCTTGATCGGGATCGTCACCTTCGGCTCGATCTGCGGCTCGATGCTGCCCTTCGTGCTGCAGAAACTCCGGCTCGATCCGGCCAGCGCCTCGGCCCCCTTCGTCGCCACGCTGGTCGACGTCACCGGGCTCGTCATCTACTTCTCGGTGGCGCTGCTCATCCTCAGCGGAACGCTGCTGTAGCGCCCAAAACGGCAAGCCCGAGGAGAATTATTTCCCCTCGGGCAGCTTCAACGGGCCATGCGTCTTGATGCTGCGGATGGCGAAGTTGGAGCGGATGTCGCTGACATTCGGCAGCGTCAGCAGCGTTTCCGTCAGAAGCCGTTCGTAGGCGGCGAGATCCTCCACCACCACTTCGGCGAGGAAATCGGCCGTGCCCGAAATCAGGAAGCAGGAGACGATCTCGGGGATGGCGAGCAGCGCCTTCTGCTGCGCCTCGGAATTTTCGCGGCTGTGATGGACGACCTTGAATTCGACGAAGACGGTCAAGCCGAGACCGACCTCCTTGCGATCGATATCGGCCGTATAGCCGCGGATGACGCCGGAGCGTTCGAGATTGCGGATGCGGCGCAGGCAGGGCGACGGTGAAAGGTTCACCTTCTCGGCGATCTCGACATTGGTGGCGCGCGCATCCTCCTGCAGGCACTTCAGGATGGCAATATCGAATTTATCGAGATTTGGCATTTTCGCGATCCCTGTCGGCACGGATTGGCAGAAGATTGCGTCTAGCATGATTTTAGAGCCAGAGATAGCAAGGACATGCCCTGCCCTCTAGCGCTAGTCTTTTCTCAACCGGAGAGGCTCCGGACGAGAGAAAGGACAGGACGATGACCACCATTGCATTTACGAACGACAAGTCGCCGTCGCAGGCGTTGGGCTATGTCAGCGGCACTCTGACCGTGTTGATCTGGGCGACATGGTTTCTCGTCACCCGCCACAGCGCCGCAACGCCACTCGGCTCGATCGACATCGGACTGATCCGCTTCGGAATTCCGGCGCTGGTGCTTGCACCCGTCTGGCTGAAGACGGGACTGCTGCCGAAGGCCCTGCCGCTCCACCTGCTGGCGATCATGGTCGCCGGTTCCGGCGCCGTCTTCTTCCTGCTGACCACGCTGGCAATCCATTCGACGCCCGCCGCCTCTTCAGGCATTCTGCTCGGCGGCTCGATGCCGCTCGCTGCGGCGCTGATCGGCATTGCGCTGTTTCGCGAAAGACCTGACAGCACGCGCATCGCCGGGCTCGCCGCGATCATCGCCGGCGTACTGATCCTGCTGACGCAGAGCCTTGCGGACGCCTCGCTGCCCTGGACGAGCTTCGTGCTGCTGCCGGCCGGCGCCGTTTTGTGGGCAAGCTATACACATGCCTTCCGCCGCTCCGGCCTGACCGCCGTACAGGCGAGCGCCCTGATCGCCGTCTGGTCCTTCCTGATCATGGGCGCGCTTGCCCTTGTCTTCGGCATCTCACTGCCGCAGGCTTCTCTCCCGGATATCGGCCTGCAGGTGCTGAGCCAGGGCATTCTGTCCGGCCTGATCGCCATGCTGGCTTATGGCACCGCCGTCAGAACACTCGGCGGAACGCAGGCCGCCGCCTTCACGGCGCTGACACCGGTGCTCGCAACCCTCGGCGGCGGATTCCTGCTCGGCGAAGCGATCGGCATCACCGAAATCAGCGCCGCGGTGATCACCGGCATCGGGGTGGCGCTTTCGACGGGTATTGCCGCGCCGCGCCATTGACCATCAGCGGGAACCAACACGTCAACAGCCGCCGACAGCGATCGCTGCGGCGGCTTTTTCAGCAGACATATTGCTCAAGCCTGGATGACGACGACCCTGGCGCCGACCTCGACGCGGCTATAGAGGTCGATCACGTCGTGGTTCATCATGCGGATGCAGCCGCTCGACATGGCAAGCCCGATCGATTGCGGCTGGTTGGTGCCATGAATGCGGAAATGCGTGTCGCCGCCGCCGCGATAGAGATACATCGCCCGCGCACCGAGCGGGTTGTTCGGGCCGCCCGGCATGCCGCCGGCAAGCTTGCGATAACGCTCTTCGCGGCGCTGCATGTTTTCGGTCGGCGTCCAGCTCGGCCACTCGGCCTTGCGGCCGATATAGGCGTCGCCGGCAAAGGCCAGCCCCTCGCGGCCGACGCCCACCCCATAACGCACTGCCCTGCCGTCGCCGAGGACATAGTAGGCGCGGCGCGCCGGGGTATCGACCACCACTGTGCCGGCAGCGTGTGTGGTTTCATAGGCCACTTCCTGGCGGCGGAGCTCCGGCTTGATCTTGTCGATCGGCACCTGCTTCAGCGGAAATTTTTCTTCCGGAAGTGCGGCGTAATTGGTCTGGCTGTTCAGGCCGGTCGAAGAGCAGCCGGCGACAAAAAGCGGCAGAGCGATCAGAAAGCCCCGGCGGGAGATCGTCATGAATGTGTCCTTAGTGCGTCAACATGATGTCGCAAGCTAAGGAAATTATGGTTAACGAACGACTAACGACGGCCCGCAATAAGCGATCACGAAGGCGTCAGCACGTGAAAATTGTCGGCAGCGGGGATAATCCGCCTCACATATTCGGATAGACCGGCCCCTCGCCGCCCTGCGGCGGCACCCAGTTGATGTTCTGGTTGGGGTCCTTGATGTCGCAGGTCTTGCAGTGCACGCAGTTCTGGGCGTTGATGACGAAGGTGTCCTGCCCGTCCTTCTCCACCCACTCATAGACGCCGGCCGGACAGTAGCGTGTCGACGGGCCGGCATAGATATCGTGCTCGGAACGCTTCTGCAGGCCCATGTCCTTGACCTTGAGATGCACCGGCTGGTCTTCCTCGTGATTGGTGTTCGAAAGGAACACCGAGGACAGCCGGTCGAAGGTCAGGACGCCATCCGGTTTCGGATAGGCGATCGGCTTGTGCATCGAGGCAGGCTCCAGGCTCTGCGCATCGGTCTTGCCGTGTTTCAGCGTGCCGAAGACGGAAAAGCCGAACAGCGTATTGGTCCACATGTCGAAGCCGCCGAGCGCCACACCGAGGGCGGTGCCGAACTTCGACCACAGCGGCTTGACGTTCCTCACCCGCTTCAGGTCGCGGCCGATGTCGCCCTGGCGCCATTCGCTCTCGATCTCGGCGACCTCGTCATGGCTGCGGCCTGCTTCGATCGCCGCCGCCAGCTTCTCGGCCGCCAGCATGCCCGACAGCACCGCATTGTGGCTGCCCTTGATGCGCGGCACGTTGACGAGACCGGCCGAACAGCCGATCAGCGCCCCGCCGGGGAAGGTGAGCTTCGGCACCGACTGGTAGCCGCCCTCGGTGATGGCGCGCGCCCCATAGGACAGCCGCTTGCCGCCCTCGAAAGTGGTGCGGATCGCCGGATGCGTCTTGAAGCGCTGGAATTCCTCGAAAGGATAGAGATAGGGGTTCTTGTAGTTCAGATGGACAACGAAGCCGACCGCCACCAGATTGTCTTCCAGGTGATAGAGGAAGGAACCGCCGCCGGTCTTCATGCCGAGCGGCCAGCCGAAGGAGTGCTGCACCAGGCCAGGCCGGTGATGCTCGGGCTTGACCTGCCAGAGTTCCTTGATGCCGATGCCGAACTTCTGCGGTTCACGATCCTTCTGCAGATCGAACTTGGCGATCAGCTGCTTGGCGAGCGAGCCGCGCACGCCCTCGCCGATCAGGGTATATTTGCCGAGCAGCTCCATGCCGCGGGTATAGTTGGGTCCAGGCTCGCCGTTCTTCTCGATGCCCATGTCGCCGGTGGCAACGCCGATCACCGCGCCTTCGTCATTGTAGAGCACTTCGGTGGCGGCAAAGCCCGGATAGATCTCGACGCCGAGTTCTTCGGCCTTGCTCGCCAGCCAGCGACAGACGTTGCCGAGCGAGACGATGTAATTGCCGTGATTGTTCATCAGCGGCGGCATCAGCACATTCGGCAGGCGAACAGAGCCGGCCGGGCCGAGCAGCAGGAAGTGATCGGCGCTGACCTCGGTCTTGAACGGGTGCCCCTCCTCCTCACGCCAGCCGGGCAGCAGCCGGTCGATGCCGATCGGATCGACGACGGCGCCCGACAGAATATGCGCCCCGACCTCAGAGCCCTTCTCCAGCACGACGACCGAGAGCTCCGGATTGACCTGCTTCAGCCGGATCGCCGCCGCAAGACCGGCCGGACCGGCGCCGACGATCACAACGTCGAATTCCATGCTCTCGCGTTCGGGCAGATCAGTCGTCTCGGTCATTCACTCGTCTCCGCTTGGCCGCACGCGGCCGTCATCCCCGTCATGGCACTTTCTTGTCAAAACAAGAAAGCATTGTCGAGCCGGGATACGACAGCCAATCTTCCAATTCGCACAATGATATGCCTCACCAGTCAGAGTTATATAACGTTTACGTTAACGTCAATTATCAAACGCCACCAACCCGGCGACATTCCCTTTCCTTTTCCGCCGCTTGCGCCTTATACATCGCTGGAAAAATATCGGAGGATATCATGGATCTCGGCATCACAGGCAAACGGGCGCTTGTCCTCGCCTCCTCGCGCGGCCTCGGCCTCGGCATCGCCGTGGCGCTGGCGCGGGAAGGCGCGAACGTGCTGCTCTGCGGGCGCAGCGGCGAACAGCTGGAAGCCAATTGCAAGGCGATCAACAGCGAAGGCAAAGGCCGGGCCGACTGGATCTGGGCCGATCTCGGCGACGAACGCTTCGTCGAGATGGCGACGACGGCGGTGAAGGAAAAGTTCGGCGGGCTCGATATCCTCGTCAACAATACCGGCGGACCGACGCCGGGCACGACGGAGGAGATGACGGGCGAAAAGCTCGAGACCTATTTCTTCTCCATGGTCGCCCGCGTGATCACGCTCACCAACGCGCTGCTGCCCGGCATGAAGGCGCAGGGCTGGGGCCGCATCCTGACGGTTGCCTCATCCGGCGTGATCGAACCGATCGCCAATCTGGCGCTGTCGAATACGCTGCGCCCCGCCCTTGCCGGCTGGAGCAAGACGCTTGCCTCCGAAGTCGCAGGCTTCGGCATCACCACCAACCTGCTCCTGCCGGGCAGCATCCTGACGGCACGGCTCGACGATCTCGATGGGGCTGCGGCTAAGCGAACGGGCAAGAGCCTCGAGGAAATCCGCGCCGACAAGGAAGCGCGCATTCCGGTCGGCCGCTACGGCAAGGTGGAGGAATTTGCCGCAACGGCTGCCTTCCTGTGCAGCCAGCCGGCAAGCTACATCACCGGCTCGCTCATCCGCTGCGACGGCGGCGCAGCACGGTCCGTCTGACCATCGCCTCTCAGCCGACGCGGGCGGCCGCCGCCCATGTCGCCACACTTCGGATCATCTGTTCGACGTTCGCCGGATCGTCCGCCAGTTCGGCGAGTTCGGAAAGGCGATGGAAACCCGTCAGGATCGCAATGCGCCGCCGGTCGAGCCTGCGTCCGGTCAGCATTTCATATGCCGATACGATGCGGGCGGTCAGATCGGGCGAGATGAAGTTCGAATAGATGAATTCCTGGTGCAACGGGCCAAAGCCTGAATCGGCAAAATCATAAATGCCGTTCAGCCGCTTTTGCCTATGGTCGAAGGCCATGTTCCAGCCATGGCCGTCGAAGAAGCCGTAGATGCTGCCAAAAGGATCGGGCGGCAAGGCTTCGAAATCGGAAATGATGGCCTGGGCAAAGCTCTTGATGTCCGGCGGCAGCAGCGGCAAGGCCCTCGTTCGCACGGCCTCCGGCGATTGCCATGGCTGAATGGGGCCGGCACCGGCCGAGCGCAGCCGATCGGCATCGAGCACGTGCAACTCGGCGTAAAAACGGGCGAGATCTTCTGCGAGGTGCTGACGATCGCCTTCGCGAAGCGCGTCGTAATCTTCGGCAATGAGATGCTCGCCGTCGAGCTTGGCATGGCTGGAGAAGATCGGCGGCCCGTCATGAATGCGCATGTCTGGAACCGCCATCGACAGCGACGGACGAACGATGTCGAGCAAGGCGGCTTCCTTCTGAAGCGCTCTCTCCGCGCCGAGATTGCGGGGAAACTTGAAGATCAGCGTGTCATCGACGTCGACCGCCATCGAATCCCAGCCCTTCGCCGCCAGCTTGAAGACGGAGGCCGTGAGTTCAGGAAATACGCTTGTGATGAGGGAGCGAAACTCGCTGGCATCCAACTCAGTCATGACGACCTGCCTTCTCTGGTTTTTTCCCGTGTTCTTCCCGCGCGATGGACGGCATGCAGATCGACATTATCGCCGGGCAAACCGCCTGCGCATCGGCCATCGGGTTACACTGGATCTATATTAGTATAGTTTGAATATTACGGAATATTCATTACAAAAATTTAAGCCGTTATAACCACTTAGTGATCGCGCTCCGGGAATTATGTCTTTTTTGCGCCGCAATATAAGCGGCTCAATCAGAGCATAAAATTCGCAACCTTGCCCCCGCAACCTTGCCCAAAGACCGGTCTCGCCCATGAAGAAATTTTGGATCACCGTCAGCGTTATCGCAGTTGCCGCCGTCGGCGTCTGGCAATTCGGGAATCTAATCCCTTATGCCTCCCGCATCCCCTACCTCTCGCAGTTCATCAAGCAGCCGGCAGCCGGCCATGGCGGCGGGCAGCAGGCCGATCAGGCGCAAACCGATCAAGCGCAGAACGGTGGGCAACATCAGGGCGGTGGGCGCAGACGCGGCGGTGGTGGCCCGACCGTCGTCAAGACAGTCGCAGCGGTGAAAACGACGCTGCCGACGGATGTGACCGCTTCGGGCTGGGCCGATGCCGACGACAATACGACCATCGCCGCCCAGGAACAGGGCCTGATCGTCAGCATCAATGCGCAGGATGGGGCGACCGTCAAAGCCGGCGACCTGATCGCCAAGCTGGACGACCGGACGGCCAAGGCGGCTGTCGACAAGGACAATGCGATGATCGTGCGCGACACGGCCACCCTGTCGGAATCCGAGACCGCATTGACGCGCGCGCAGGATCTCTTCAACCAGAAGGCCGGGACCCAGCAGAGCCTCGACCAGGCGGTCGCCGCCCGCGACACCGCCGCTGCCACCGTCGATGCCGACAAGGCCGCGCTTGCCTCCGATCAGATCATCCTCGAGAACACCGACATCCGCGCTCCCTTCGACGGCCGGCTCGGCGATATCGCCATCAGCAAGGGCGCCTTCCTCAATGCCGGCTCGGCAATCGTCACCATCGCGAAATACGATCCGATCTATGTGAAATTCCACCTGCAGGAGCGCTATCTGCGTGAGCTGAAGAAAGCTCTGGCAGCCGGTCCGGTCGAGGTCAGCACCGCGCCCAGTTCCGCCAAGGGCCAGGTCAGGAAGGGCGAGATCAGCTTCTACGACAACACCGTCGACACGGCATCGGGCACGATCCTCGCCAAGGCGAAATTCGAGAATGCTTCCGGCGCTCTCTGGCCCGGCCAGTCGGTCAACATCGTGGTGCATTTCAACAACGACGAACAGCAGGTGGTGGTGCCGACGGTTGCCGTCAGCCCCGGTCCCGAGGGTTTCTTCGCCTTCGTCGCCAAGGACGGCAAATCGCATCTGACCCCCGTCACCATCGCCCGCGCAAATGGCGGCTTCACCGCCATCGAATCCGGCCTTCAGGCTGGCGACCATGTCGTCGTCGAGGGCCAGGGCCAGTTGAGCGACCAGCAGGCGATCAACGAGCAGTTCGACGAAAAGACGCTTGATGTCGCCTCCGCCGAAGAGCCTCGGCAGCAGCAGTCCGAGACGATCACGGTCGGAGCTGAGCAATGATCCCCAATTTCTGTATCCAGCGCCCTGTCGCGACGACGCTGCTTGCCATCGGCGTCATTCTGGCCGGCCTTGCCGGTTATCAACTCGTGCCGGTCGCGGCCCTGCCGCAGGTCGACTTTCCCACCATCAACGTTTCTGCGCAGTTGAGCGGCGCCTCGCCGCAGACGATGGCGACGTCGGTTGCGACGCCGCTGATCAAGCAGTTCGAGACCATTCCCGGGATCAGCGAAATCAGCGCCTCCAGTTCGCTCGGCAGCACCAGCATCGTGCTGCAGTTCGACCTCAACCGTGATATCGACGCGGCCGCAGCCGACGTGCAGGCGGCAATCTCGCATGCGACCCGGCAACTGCCCGACAACCTGACCACGCCGCCGAGCTATCGCAAGACGAACCCGGCCGATGCGCCGGTCATGCTGCTCTCGGTGCAGAGCAACACCATGCCGCGCAGCAAGCTCGACGAGATCGCCGAGGACATCATCTCGCCATCGCTTTCCACGCTTCCCGGCGTTGCCCAGGTCAGCGTCTATGGCGCCCAGACCTACGCCGTGCGCGTCGAGGTCGACCCCAACAAGCTTTTGACCCGCGGCATCGGCATCGACACCGTCAACAAGGCGCTTGCTGCCGCCAACAGCCAGCAGCCAGTGGGAACGCTGCAGAACAATTCGCAGAGCATGACCATTACGGCGAATACGCAGCGCATTAACGCGGAACAGTTCCGCTCGCTGGTCATTGCCAATCCGAACGGCGCGCCGATCCACCTTGGCGATATCGCCGATGTGCAGGACAGCGTCGAGAACCAGTATACCGGCAGCTGGTATGACGGCCAGCGCGGCATCATCCTCGCCATCCAGCGCCAGCCCGATGCCAACACGGTCGATGTCGTCGATGCGATCAACGCCAAGCTGCCGCAGCTTCACGCCGAAATTCCGCCTTCGGTCAACACCGTTGTCATGAACGATGCGGCAAAACCCATTCGCGCCGCCATTGCCGACGTGAAGTTCACGCTGCTCCTGACGATTGGTCTCGTCGTTCTCGTCATCTACCTCTTCACCGGCCACGCCACCGCAACGATCATTCCGGGACTTGCCGTTCCGCTGTCGCTGATCTCGACCTTCGGCATGATGTATGTGCTCGGCTACAGCATCGACAACATTTCGCTCCTGGGGTTGACGCTCGCGGTGGGGCTGGTGGTGGACGACGCGATCGTCATGCTCGAAAACATTCTGCGCCATGTCGAGGAAGGCATGCCGGTGCGGGAAGCGGCGATCAAGGGTGCGGGCGAAGTCAGCTACACCATCATTTCCATGTCGGTTTCGCTCATCGCCGTCTTCATCCCGATCCTGCTGATGGGCGGCGTCGTCGGCCGCGTGTTCAACGAATTCGGCATGGTGGTCGCCATCGCCATCATCTCGTCGGCCATCGTCTCGCTGACCGTGACACCCATGCTCGGCTCGCGTCTCTCCAACAATCACAGCCGCCCGCCGCTGCTCATCCGCATCTTCGATGCCGGCTTCGAGCGGACGCTCAACGGCTACGACCGGGCGGTCGGCTGGTGCCTTCGACATCGCCTGACCATCCTCGGGATTTTCCTCGGCTCGGTGGCGCTGACGGTCTATTTCTTCATGACGCTGCCGACGAGCTTCTTTCCGCAGGAGGATATCGGCCGCCTGACGATCAGCACGCAGGCCCGGCAGGATATTTCCTATTCCGCCATGGAGGCGCTGCAGCAGCAGGCGGCAGCCGCCGTCAAGGCCAACCCGGCGGTCAACCACGTGATGTCGACGATCGGCGGCAACCCGAACAAACCGCAGAACAACGGCTCGATGTTCGTCGAACTCAAGGACAAGAAAGAGCGCCCGCCGCTTGACCAGACGCTGCGCGAACTGCGCACGGCGATCAACAAGATACCTGGCCTGCAGGCCTTCGTGACGCCGAACCAGAGCCTGCGCTTTGGCGGCCGCCAGACCGCCAGCCAGTATCAGCTGGTGGTGCAGGCGCTGAGTGCCGATCAGACCAACCTCTGGGCCGGCAAGATCCAGGCGGCGATGCGCAAGGACCGGCTGTTCACCGACGTGACGTCGGACGCCCAGAACAACGCGCTGCAGGCCAATATCGTCATCGATACCGAGCGGGCAGCAGCCTACGGTATCGACAACGACACGCTGCGCACGACGCTGCAGGAATCCTTCAGCGGCTATTCAGCGGCGGAAATCCAGTCGACCGGCGACAGCTACGACGTGATCGTCGAATACGACACCAGCAAACCCTGGGACGACCAGAAGCTCTCGGAGATCCGTGTCGCCTCGTCCAATGGCAGCCTGGTGCCGCTTTCGAACTTCGCGCATGTCCAGCGCACCACCGGCCCGGTCACCATCAACCAGACGGGCCAGTTGGTCTCGACCACCGTTTCCTTCAACCTGCCGGAAGGCGTCTCGCTCAGCGATGCGACGGCGGCGATCGATCAGATCAAGAAGGACATCGCCACGCCGGCCGACGTCTTCACCTCCTATGGCGGCACGGCTGAGATCTTCGAGCAGTCGCAGGGCAATACGCCCTATCTGATCCTGGCGGCCATTCTGACAATCTATGTCGTGCTCGGCGTGCTCTATGAAAGCTTCATCCATCCGCTCACCATCCTCTCCGGCCTGCCGGCCGCCGCCTTCGGTGCGCTGCTGGCTCTGAAGATCATGGGCTTCGACCTGTCGATCATCGCCCTTATCGGCCTGTTGATGCTGATCGGCATCGTCAAGAAGAACGCGATCATGATGATCGACGTGGCGGTGGAGACCATGCGCACGACCGGAGAAAAGGCGACAGCGGCGATCCACGAGGCCTGCGTGCGACGCTTCCGACCGATCATGATGACGACCTTCTGCGCCCTGCTCGGCGCCCTGCCGATCGCGCTCGGCACCGGCGCAAGCTCGGAGCTGCGCCAGCCTCTCGGCATCGCCGTCGTCGGCGGCCTTGTTGTCTCGCAGATGCTGACCCTGTTCATCACCCCCGTCATCTTCGTCGAGATGGACCGCTTCGGAAACTACCTCGGCCGGCTGATGGGCCAGAAGAAGGTCGAGGAGCCGAAGGTGCAGGAGGTAAGGGCGATGGCTGCCGAGTGATGACGGCCCTCTGAGTTCGGCGTTGCCGATCAGCCCTTGCGGCGCACTTCTTCTTCCAACCGGGAGAGGAAGTGCGCCGCGATCACATCAACTTCCACTCCTCTTGAATGTGTCACGCCTCTGTGGCATCACCCGCCCTCCTTGATCCGGGCGTTCGTTCGCCCTTGCGGAGTAAAGCTCCGTCTCCAATAACAATCGACATGAAGAGGTGCGGGCATGGCTCAGGCGCTGGGTTTCGACTTCGGCACGACGAATACGGTTCTCGCCCTGGCGGATGGCGGGGCGACGCGCTCGATGGCGTTCACGAGCACGGAAGGCACGGCCGACAGCATGCGCACGGCGCTTTCCTTCATGAAGGATGCACAGCTCGGCGCATCAGCGCTGAAGGTGGAGGCGGGCCATGCGGCGATCCGGCAGTTCATCGACAATCCCGGCGAATGCCGCTTCCTGCAATCGATCAAGACCTTTGCGGCGAGCGCCCTGTTCCAGGGCACGCTGATCTTCGCCAAGCGGCATAATTTCGAAGATCTGATGGAGATCTTTATCAGGCGCCTGCGCAACTATGCCGGCGACAACTGGCCTTCTCAAGTCAGCCGCATCGTCACCGGCCGTCCGGTGCATTTTGCCGGCGCCAGCCCCGATCCGGCCCTGGCAACCGAGCGCTACAACGAGGCGCTGTCGCGCTTCGGCTTCCCAGAAATCCACTATGTCTACGAGCCGGTCGCCGCCGCCTTCTACTTCGCGCAGAACCTGAAGCAGGACGCCACCGTGCTAGTCGCCGATTTCGGCGGGGGCACGACCGACTATTCGCTGATCCGCTTCGAGACCGTTGCCGGCAAGCTGACGGCAACGCCGATCGGCCATTCCGGCGTCGGCGTCGCCGGCGACCATTTCGACTACAGGATGATCGACAACATCGTCGCGCCGCTGATCGGCAAGGGCAGCCATTTCAAGAGCTTCGACAAGATTCTCGAAGTGCCGTCCAACTACTATTCCAGCTTCGGCCGCTGGAACCAGCTGTCGATCTTCAAGACCACGCGCGAATTCGAGGATCTGAAGAAGCTGGTGCGCACCAGCCTGGAACCGGAAAAGCTCGAAATCTTCATCGACCTCATCGACCATGACGAGGGCTATCCGCTCTATCAGGCGGTGTCGGCGACGAAGATGGCGCTCTCGGCCTCGGAAGAGGCGCCTTTCGATTTCGCACCGCTCGGTCGCGGCGGGCGTCGCAGCATCAAGCGCAGCGACTTCGAGGGCTGGATCGCCGAGGATCTCGCCCGCATCGAAGGTGCACTCGACGACGTGCTCGAGAAGACCGAGACGAAGCCCTCGGAGATCGACAAGGTGTTCCTGACCGGCGGTACCTCCTTCGTACCGGCGGTGCGCCGCATCTTCACCGAACGCTTCGAGCGCGACCGGATCGAAAGCGGCGGCGAGCTGTTGTCGATCGCCCATGGCCTGGCGCTGATCGGCGAACGCGACGACATCGGGCAATGGACTGTGCAATAGCACTGACAAGGGCCTGCAATCCGTCGCCTGCCCTTTCAATGCCACTGTCTCTCCGCTAAACCTGTCGCATGATCTCCGCCAACGACCTTTCCCCCGCCGAGCTTGCGGCACTTCTGCATTTCCATGCGGATGCCGGCGTGGAATGGCTGCTGGAAGAAGAGGCGATCGACCGCTTCGCCGAGTTCGAGGCGATGAAGGCCGCCCGCCGCCCGGCGGCGACACAGGCGCAGCAGCAACAGCCGCCCGCCGGCGAACGCCAGACACCGCCGCGTCCGAATGCAGCGGCGCGCCCGGCGCCTGCCGAACGCGCAGCGTCCGGCCCGCAGCCTGCCATTCCGGATGGCGAGGCGGTGCAGCAGGCGCGTTTCGTCGCCGAAACTGCGCGATCGCTCGCAGAGCTCAAGACCGCGATCGAAGCCTTCAACGGCTGCAATCTCAAGCACAGCGCCCGCTCGACGATTTTTGCCAGCGGCGATGTCGAAAGCGGGATCATGGTGATCGGCTCGGCGCCGAGCGCCGAAGACGATCGTGAAGGTGTGCCCTTCTCGGGAAAATCCGGCCAGCTGTTCGACAAGATGCTGGCGGCGATCGGGCTGACGCGCTCGACCGTTCTGCTGACGCAGGTCATCCCCTGGCGGCCACCTGGCAATCGTGCGCCGTCGGCGGCGGAAATGGACATATGCCGCCCGTTCATCGAACGGCAGATCGCGCTTGCCGAACCCAAGGCGATCCTACTGCTCGGCAATTTTTCGGCGCGTTTCTTCTTCGGCGAAAACGACACGATTCACGGCCTGCGCGGCCGTTGGAAGGAGATTGCGGTTGCGGACTGTGTCATTCCTGCCATAGCCAGCCTGCATCCGCAGGATCTATTAACCGCACCTGTCAACAAGCGGCTGGCCTGGAACGACCTGCTGGCCTTTCAAGCAAAGCTTAAGTCCCTCTCTTTGCTTAGAAATTAGTCAATGTTGAATATTTTATGAATCAAGCCATGCACCTTTCGCATGGCTGCATCCCGCCGTGACGCATTGCGAAATCAATGCTGCATCGCAATATGAAGATGTGTCTTGGGAGGAATCACAGGAACCAAGGCCATGAACAAGCGTTTTCGTCCTATCCATTGCGGGTTTGAAACCCTTCGCCTCGCCGGCGACCATGTTCGCTCCACTCAGGGCTACAGCCGTTACGGCTTTGCCACGAACGAACAGATGATTGCCCGCGGCACCGGCATCAACAGCCGCACGGCGCGCCCCGACGCGATTTTCTCGGACTTCCAGCAATATTGAGCGGCAGCCGCCGACAGCCGCTGCGCGTCTTCGGACGCGCAAAGGATGCTGTCGCACCTCGAATTGCCGCCCTTTCGTATCAAGAGTAACGCCAATGTCGACGATCCTGATATCGCTTTTGCGCAACATCGAAACCTTCGAGCATATCCGCGTCGCCGTCTGCGCCGCGCGGGAATATGAGCGGGAGCTTTCCGTCAAGCCGGCTGATGGCGGCGAGCGTATTGGCGCAGGCGCTGCGGCGATCGTTCTCTGATCAGCCGGCCATATCCTCGATCTGGGCTTTCGCCCATTCGAAAGCTTCGTCGACATAGGCGAACTTGACCGACTGCCAGGCGCAATATTCCTCGACGAAATCCCGCGATATCCAAAGGTGCGTCTTGCGCGGCTCGTCATACCAACCGACGCAACCGCGCTGCGCCGCCTTTGCCAGCACACGCTGCAGATGGGTGCGCGACATCATGAAATCGGCAGCGAGCGCCCGGGTTTCGACGCGGCCGACGGAAAACCTGTCCGGCTCGCGGCTTTCTATATCCATCCGGGCGATGAAGTTGTCGACGACGAGGCCGCCGGCTTCCGTCCAGAGGAACAGTGCCACCTGCTCCGGCGGCTCGCGCCAGGCGGCATCTTCCAGGCAATGGCGGGCGATGCGCGGCTGAACGAGCCGCATCAAGGATGGGTTTGCCTGGAAAAAGACTGCCCTTTGACCGCCGTCGAGCAGATCGAGCGCAGCGAGATTGCCGAGAATCCAGGCAAACATCGCCTGATGGCTGACATCGGCCGGCTCGAAATGACGTGGCCGCCGCCGCTCGTCGCCGGGCGTGTGGACAATGAAGCGGTAGGTAAAGAGCTCTTCGATGAAGGCGAGCACGGTGTTACGGCTCGCCACCTTGTGCCCGGTGATGCGTCCTGTCAGCCGGACGGCGGTGAAACCCGAGGTCGGGTCGCGCGGATCATATTCCAGGTTGAGGGCATAGGCCGTCTGGGTCAGAAGCCAGCGCTGATGCGAGGCGAGCAGTCGCGCCAACCGCGGACCGGCATCGAACATGCCGCGCATCTGCCCAGCCAAAAAGCGGATGCTCATCAGAAAGGAAGGGTTCCCCGCCAATTGCGCCGCTGTGAATGTCATTATGCTTTTCTCCACCTCCGCTCGCAGGCCAGCGTTCGGAGCAACGACACCGAGAGCTCCTCCGGCATCAGCGGCCATTCAAACATGCACAGCTTGGAATAAATGATACTCTCTCATCTTCAACAATCACATTCCGCAGGCCGGTGGTATCCCAAGAATTCACCATTCTTTTCATGCTTTGAGAGCAAGCATCAAGCGTGGACAATCCCCGCGTTAAAACCTTCGATATCATGTGCTTGCGGGTGTCAGGCTTGCGGCGTCGAGGCCTTGCGCGCCTCTCTCTGTTCGATGCCGAGCTGATGCTCGCGATAGATGATGAAGATGCCGGCGCCGATGACGATAGCGGTGCCGATCAGCATGGTCACACTCGGCACATCGCCGAAGACGAAATAGGCGACGATGCCGCCGAGCAGGATCGAGGTATATTCGAACGGCGCGATGGTGGAGACGTCGGCATGGCGGTAACTTTCCGTCAGCAGGATCTGCGCGACACCGCCGCAAAAGCCGGCGGCGATCAGGTAGAGCGCCGAGGGCCACGGCAGGAGGAGCCAGCCGAAGGGAAGAGAAGCCAGCGAGAAGACCGATGCGGTGATCGAGAAATACAGCACGATCGTTGCCGTCTTCTCCTCCTCGACGAGGCGGCGCACCTGGATCATCGCCATGCCGCCGAGAACGGCCGAGAGCAGCACGCAGAGCGCGCCGACGGCCTGTTCCGCTTCCATGCCGCCGTTGCGAAACAGTGTGAGTTTCGGCCAGGAGATGATGGCGACGCCGACGATGCCGACCAGGACGGCGCTCCAGCGATAGATACGCACGGTCTCGCCGAGAAAAACCGCAGCGAAGACGACGGCGACGAGCGGCAGGGCGTAGCCGAGCGCAATCGCCTCCGGCAGCGGCAGATGCAGCAGGCCATAGAAACCGAAAGCCATCGACATGATGCCGATCGTGCCGCGCTTGAGGTGACCGATCGGATTGGACGTGTAGAAGGCGGCGCGCAACTGTCCAATATAGGCGAGGTAGGCCATGATCGGAAAGAGCGCGAAGAAGGACCTGCAGAAGGTGACCTGACCCGGCGGGATGTCTGAGCCGGCCAGCTTGATGAAGGTCTGCATGGCCAGGAAGACCACGACCGACGAGACTTTCAGCGCAATGCCTCTCATCGGGTTTCTGAGAACCGAGTGCATGATCCTGGCTCTTATATCGACTTAAGCGGAATGGGGAGACGCGTTCGACTCGGGAACGCAATGGATGACATCTGCCATCGTAGCGAAAGAAAATCCCGATGGGCGAAAAAACCGCAAGCCACGCATGAGAATCATAAAATCGCGTTCGGCCACAGGCGCAACCGTGCCTCAACCGCGCCACCGCCATTAAATCTTTCTGTCTTGAGCCGTTTCACCCTAAAATGTTCACCGCTGACCGCTCGGCGTTAACCAATTGAAAACCATAGGCAAGCATCGTTTGTGGCTTATCCCGAAATTTTCTTCGCCACAAACAATTGCCCGTTCCTGCCAGGATCATTTTGATGAAGCCGCTTAGCGCCGAAACCATTGCCCAGTCGCAGAATGCGACTCCGCGCTCGATGCGCGTCGTCACCGACGGCATCAGCACCGACCTCGAGCGGTTCAGCGCCGACAACACGCATATCGTCAAGCAGATCAAGCTGCTGGCGATCAATGCGCTGATCGAGGCAGCAAGGGCCGGCGAGACCGGAAAGGGCTTTGCCGTCGTTGCCAACGAGGTGCAGCGGCTGGCGCAGATCGCAACCGACATTACCGGCCGGTTCGAGAGCAACGTGCTCGGCCGCATCGGCCTCAGCCGCGCCATGGCGGATTCGCTGGTCGAGGAGATGGAAGGCGTTCGCCTCACCGATCTGGCGCAGACGCTGGTGCAGCTCATTGTCCGCAATCTCTTCGAGCGCACGGCCGATGTGCGCTGGTGGGCGACGGACCCGGCGCTCTGGCAGGCGCTGCACAACCCGGACCGGGAAACCGTCGCCTTTGCGGCGGAGCGTCTCGGCGCCATCAACCGCTTCTACACCGTCTATCTCGATCTCGTCATGACCGATCTCTCGGGCAAGGTGATCGCGTCGGCCAATCCCAAGTTCCAGCGCAAGATCGCCGGCACGAGCCTTGCCGGCGATCCGTGGTTCCGCGCCGCATCGGGCTGCGCTTCCGGCGACGCCTACATTGTCGACGAGGTCAAAGCGAGCCCGCTGCACGACAACAGGCATGCGCTCGTCTATGCCACAGGCATCCGCGAAGAGGGCAAGCTCGACGGACGGCTGATCGGCACGCTCGGCGTCTATTTCGACTGGCAGAACCAGGGCCAGGCGATCGTCGAGAAAGAGGCGAACCTGCCGCCGCAGCTGGCGGAAAGAACGACGGTCATGCTGCTCGACGGCAAGAGCCGGGTCATCGCCACCACCAATCCTGCCGTGCTGTTTTCCCATTTCGTGCTCGCCAACCCGTCCGGCCAGTCAAAAGGCAGCTACTACGACAATAACGGTTCGATCGTCGCCTTCGCGCGTACGCTCGGCTATGAGGATTATGACGGGCTCGGCTGGTACGGCGTCGTCGTGCAGCAGACCGAAAACGACGCGACAATCAAGGCTGCGCTCAATCTTAAGTAGAGCCCCTCCCCCTGGCGACCTCGTTCATCAGCCCCAACAAGGTATTTTGCCCGCGAACTTCGCGTTCGCGGGCAATTTGCTTTAACTTTAGTTCAGACTTTAATGTAATCATGCCCGGCAAAATTTATGGCAGAGTGCGCCCGCCTCTGTATTCCGCGGTTGTCTAATAACGGTCTTCAGGAAACACCATGCGAACAGATACCGGCCAGGTCATTCATCTGGCAGATTACCGTCCCACCGACTTCGTGCTGGAACGCGTGGACCTCACTTTCGAGCTCGACCCGACGGAGACAAAGGTCGAGGCGCGACTGATCTTTCATCGTCGCCCGGGCGCCGATCTCAAAGCGCCGATCGTCCTCGACGGCGATGAGCTGGCTCTGTCGGGACTGCTGTTCGACCAGGTGGAGCTGGAGCCTTCGCGCTACGACGCAACACCGGAAAGCCTGACGGTGCGCGACCTGCCGGAGAGCGCGCCCTTCGAACTGACGATCACCACGATCATCAACCCTGAAGCCAATACCCAGCTGATGGGCCTTTACCGCACCGGCGGCATCTACTGCACGCAATGCGAGGCGGAGGGTTTCCGCCGCATCACCTATTTCCCCGACCGGCCCGACGTGCTGGCGCCGTTCACCGTCAACATCATCGCCGACAAGGACGCCAACCCGCTGCTGCTGTCGAACGGCAACTTCCTCGGCGGCGCCGGCTACGGCCCCGGCAAACATTTCGCCGCCTGGTTCGACCCGCATCCGAAGCCGAGCTATCTCTTCGCCCTCGTCGCCGGCGATCTCGGCGTCGTCGAAGACACGTTCACCACCATGTCCGGCCGCGAGGTGGTGCTGAAGATCTATGTCGAGCACGGCAAGGAGCCGCGCGCGGCCTATGCCATGGACGCGCTGAAACGCTCGATGAAGTGGGATGAAGAGCGGTTCGGACGTGAATACGACCTCGACATCTTCATGATCGTCGCCGTCTCCGACTTCAACATGGGAGCAATGGAGAACAAGGGCCTCAACGTCTTCAACGCCAAATACGTGCTCGCCGATCCCGAGACCGCGACCGATGCCGACTATGCCAATATCGAGGCGATCATCGCACATGAATATTTCCACAACTGGACCGGCAACCGCATCACCTGCCGCGACTGGTTCCAGCTGTGCCTCAAGGAAGGGCTGACGGTCTATCGCGACCACGAATTCTCGTCCGACCAGCGCTCGCGCCCGGTCAAGCGCATTGCCGAAGTGCGCCATCTCAAATCGGAGCAGTTCCCGGAAGATAGCGGCCCGCTGGCGCATCCGGTGCGGCCGACGAAATATCGCGAGATCAACAATTTCTACACGACGACCGTCTATGAAAAGGGCAGCGAAGTCACGCGCATGATCGCGACTTTGCTCGGCAAGGACGGCTTCAAGAAAGGAATGGATCTCTACTTCGACCGCCATGACGGCCAGGCGGTGACGATCGAGGATTTCGTCAAATGCTTCGAGGATGCGAGCGGGCGCGATCTCACGCAATTCTCGCTCTGGTACCATCAGGCCGGCACGCCGCTCGTCACCGCATCGGGCAGCTATGATGCGGCAGCCGGCAGCTTCTCCCTGTCGCTCGAACAGATGATCCCGGCAACGCCCGGCCAGCCGCGCAAGGAGCCGATGCATATTCCGCTCAGCCTGGCGCTGTTTGGCGAAAACGGCGGCAAGATCGAACCGACCGCGGTCGACGGTGCGGAATATGCCGGCGAGGTGCTGCATCTCACCGGCCGCACCCAGACGGCGGTGTTCCATGGCGTTGGCTCGCGGCCGGTCGTTTCGATCAACCGCAGCTTCTCGGCGCCGATCAACCTGCATTTCGATCAGAGCCCGGCCGACCTTGCCCGTCTCGCCCGCCATGAGACCGATCATTTCGCTCGCTGGCAGGCGCTGACCGATCTGGCGCTGCCGAACCTCCTGAAAGCGGCGCGCGACGCCCGCGAGGGCAAGCCAGTCGTCTGCGAGGCGACTTTCGTCGAGGCGCTGATTGCGGCAGCGGCCGACGAGAGCCTCGAACCTGCCTTCCGCGCCCAGGCGCTGGCTCTGCCGAGCGAATCCGATATCGCCCGCGAACTCGGCGGCAACAACGATCCCGATGCCATCCATGCCGGCCGGCAGGCGATCCTGAACCAGATCGCCGATGCCGGAAAGGACGTCTTTGCCGGCCTTTACGCGGCGATGACGACGTCAGGCGATTTCAGCCCGGATGCGAAAAGCGCCGGCCTGCGGGCGCTGCGCAATACCGCCCTCACCTACCTCTCGCATGCCGAACAGACTCCGGCCCGCGCCAAGGCCGCCTTCGATGCGGCCAACAACATGACCGATCTCAGCCATGCGCTGACGATCCTCGCCCATCGTTTCCCTGACAGCGCGGAGACCAGCGAGGCGCTGGCACGTTTCCGCGACCGCTTCACGGACAATGCGCTGGTCATCGACAAATGGTTCGCGATCCAGGCCGGCATTCCCGGCGCAAAAACCCTGGAGCGGGTCCTCGCCCTGATGGACGACCCGCTGTTCAAGCGGACCAATCCGAACCGCGTGCGTTCGCTGGTCGGCACCTTCGCCTTTACCAATCCGACCGGTTTCGGCCGCGCCGACGGCGAAGGCTATCGCTTCCTCGCCGGTCAGATTCTCGATATCGACGAGCGCAACCCCCAGCTTGCCGCCCGCATTCTCACTTCGATGCGCTCCTGGCGCTCGCTGGAACCGGTGCGGGCCGATCACGCCCGCTCGGCGCTGACCGAGATCGAGCAGTCGGCCGATCTTTCGACCGACGTGCGCGATATCGTCGAGCGCACGCTTAAAGGGTAGTTTTGATTCGACTGGCCGCTGACGAAAACTCGGCGGCCGGCCGCCGATCGGTTCGAATCGTCTGAAAAGCACAAAATTATAAATAGTTAACGGATTTTTACCTTTGCCTCTGGACAAGGCGAATCACCCATGATTCTCTAAGTCAGGTTCGAGCGAGCGGCGCGCGAATCACACGAGGGACAAGGCGAAGAGATGATGGACGTGCGACGGGCAACCGTGGCCGAAGGACGGCTGCGTGTCGATTTTGACGGGCTGAAAGCCTGGCGAGACAGCCTTTCAGGCCGCGCGACATCGGAGCCGCTGCTTCGGCACCTGCCGAAAGCCGAGCTCGTGCTGAAGCGGGCCATTCCGGCGCTGATCGTCGCTTTCCTCTCCGTCGTCGCCGCCTCGCATTTCTTCGGCATGATGAGCGAATATGGACGGCTGGAGTCCTCGGCCCGCCATGCCACGGCCCTTTCGGCGGCAACCGCCTCTGCCGTGTTTGCCGATGCAGCCGACATCTTCGATAGCGGCGACGTCGGCCAAGCGCAGGCCCGGCTTGCCAAATTCCTGCCGCAGGACCGGCTGGACAACGGCGCCTTTGTGCTGCTCGTCCAGGCAAGCGGCAAGGTTTTTGCCGCGACCACCGCCGGGCTTTCGCATGTGGGCAGCAATGTCGGCGATTTCTTCCCCGAGGTCTCGGCGATCCGGCGTTTCGGCGATCGCGCCGGCGTCATCGAAACGACGATCGGCGGCGTGCCGCATTATGCCGAGATCACGCTGATGGGCAATGCCGGCGGTTATATCGTCGCCGCCACTTCGCTCGACGAGATCGGACGGCTCTGGCGCGAGCAACTGGCGCTCAACGTCACGCTGTTTGCCGGCATCTCCTCGATCCTGCTGGTCATCCTCTACGCCTATTACACCCAGGTGAAGCGCGCCCGCGATGCCGACGACATCTTCCTGGAATCGAACCTGCGCGTCGAGACGGCGCTGTCGCGCGGTCGCTGCGGCCTCTGGGACTTCGATTTCGAGAATCGCGAATTCTTCTGGTCGCGGTCGATGTACGACATGCTCGGCCTGCCGGGTTCCGACAAGACGATGGGCTTCGGCGAAGCCGCACGGCTGATGCATCCCGATGACGGCGGGCTCTACGAGATCGCCCGCGCCATCGCCAAAGGTGATTCCGGCCAGGTCGATCAGATCTTCCGCATGCGCCACGCCGGCGGCCATTATGTCTGGATGCGCGCCCGCGCCCAGGTGATCCGCAGCAATTCCGGCCGCATGCACCTGATCGGCATCGCCATGGACGTGACCGAACAGCATCGGCTCGCCCAGCGCTACGCAGAAGCCGACCAGCGCCTGGCCGACGCCATCGAATGCACCTCGGAAGCCTTCGTGCTCTGGGACAAGAACGATCGGCTGGTGATGTGCAACACGCATTTCCAGCAGGCCTATGGCTTGCCGGACAGTGTGCTGGTGCCCGGCACCGAGCGCTCGGTGGTCAATGCCGCCGCCGCCCGTCCCGTCATCGAGCGGCGGATCGCCGATGCCGACGGTTCGGGCTATTCGCGCACAACGGAAGTGCAGCTTGCCGACGAGCGCTGGCTGCAGATCAATGAGCGGCGCACCCGCGATGGCGGCAGGGTCTCGGTCGGAACCGACATCACGCTGATGAAGCGCCATCAGGAGCGGCTGCGCGAATCCGAACGCCGGCTGATGGCGACGATCGGCGATCTCTCGGCCTCGCGCCAGACGCTGGAGATCCAGAAATCCGAGCTTTCGACGGCCAACGCCAACTATCAGGCGGAGAAGGAACGCGCAGAGGCTGCCAACCAGGCGAAATCGGAATTCCTCGCCAATATGTCGCATGAGCTGCGCACGCCGCTCAACGCCATCCTCGGCTTCTCGGAAATCCTGCAGAACCAGATGTTCGGGCCGCTCGGCTCGCTGAAATACGACGAATATGCCCGCGATATCCATGACAGCGGCAAACATCTGCTCAACGTCATCAACGACATTCTCGACATGTCGAAGATCGAGGCCGGCCACCTCCGGCTGCACCGCGAGCGCATCGACCTCGTGCCGCTGATCGAGGAAAGCCTGC
The DNA here is from genome assembly GCF_024346605.1 of Rhizobium anhuiense bv. trifolii. NCBI lineage: Bacteria > Pseudomonadati > Pseudomonadota > Alphaproteobacteria > Hyphomicrobiales > Rhizobiaceae > Rhizobium > Rhizobium anhuiense. The sequence continues at coordinate 1,667,041 of NZ_CP098803.1, read as the reverse complement.
GCTTCACCGCCATGCCCGCGGCTGAAAAGAACATCGTCATCGAACAACGCATCTGCTCCGGCCTGACGCTGATGGCCGACCGCCGGGCGATGAAACAGGTGCTGCTCAACCTGCTCTCCAATGCGGTGAAGTTCACCGACAATGGCGGCCGCGTCGCGGTGCGCACCCGCCGGGTCGACGGCGCCGTCCTCGTCACCATCGCCGACACCGGCATCGGCATTCCCCGCTCGGCGCTGGCAAAAATCGGCCAGCCCTTCGAACAGGTGCAGAGCCAGTATGCCAAGAGCAAGGGCGGCTCCGGCCTCGGGCTCGCCATCTCCCGCTCGCTGACCTCGCTGCATGGCGGCCGCATGAAAATCCGCTCACGCGAAGCTGTGGGCACCGTGATCTCGCTGCGCATTCCGGATGATGTTTAGGGTCGCGTCCTTTGAACAAGGAGGCGGATTAAGGATTCCTTTTTCGGCTGAAAGATATCCTGGCTTATCCCGACACAGCACCCCGGTGAAGTAACAAACAATAATCGAGGCTATCCGGCCATGGCGCATCTCCCACGCGTCTCCTCAGCGAAAATCGCCTTGGTCTGTCGCTCAGATAGTGACCAATATTTCCCTGCCGTTGGTGACCACCGCCGTCGCCTCGTGCCAACAGAAGAATTCTTATCGGATTTTATCGACCGAAATATCCGAATCGCCGCTGATAAGTTCCGGCCGTTTTTCCCGTAATATTTGGATTGATGGGAACGTGCTGTCCAACTGCACCTGAAACGCTGCCGCCGCGCCGGATTCATCACGACGCTTGATGCGCTCGTAAATCTCCCGATGTTCCTCGAAAACGGCTGAGAAATGGCCTTCGAGTGGAAATGCCTGTCGGCGGACACGATCAAGTTGACCAGTTGCGTTGTGAATGGTCACCCAGGCATCTGGGAAGCCCGCGCAGTCGCAAATCAGTTTATGGAATTCATTGTCGAGTGCGAAGAACTCGTCGACATCCTTCCTTTTAGCGGCAGCCTTTTGCTTAAACAGCTCAAGCTCGAAGTCTTTTTCGTACTCTTGTCTGAAGTTTCGAGCCGCCAAACGGGTCAGGCGCATTTCGATGGTGTCCCGAACGAGTTGACCTTGCAAGACTTCCCGAAGCACGATCTTGTTAACGAAGGTCCCGTCACTTGGAGCGATCTTTATCAGACTCTCTTTCGCCAACTGCAGGATCGCCTCCCTCAGTGGGGTTCGCGAGATACCAAGCTGCGCGCAAATATCCTTTTCCACGACGGCGCTGTCAGGAGGCATCTTCAACGAGATGATCGCGCTACGCAGCAACTCATAGACCTGAACGGATTTCGATGTCCGACCATCCAACTGGTCAGGAGAAAACAACGGGACGATTTGATCCACGGTTACCTCTGCGATAAGCTGACGACCCGCACCAAGCGGTGATTTTCCAGCAATATACCAATACATCGGCACGCTCCAAATTTTTCCTTGGGGTTCCCTCAAGATTCTCGCTTGCCAGCAGGATATTTGTATACCAATATATCGCTGACAAAGAGCAAGGGACCCATGAATGCTTCAGGCAAAGCCAAATTCAGTCACGCCAGCACTCGCGGCCACATCCAGCTTGCTGACAGCAGACGAGGCGGCGGACCTTGCTCGCGAGCACTACGGCCTCAAGGTCTCCGCTCACCGTCTTTCAGGAGAGAAGGATAGCAACTTCCGTGTCGTAACGGAGAGCGGGAATGAGTATCTGCTGAAAATTGTTAATCCGGGAGAAGATCCCGCAGTGACAAACATGCACACGATGGCTCTTCGGCACGTGGAAGAACGCGATCCGGGAATGCCCGTCCAGCGCGTTGTCCCCGACCTCAACGGCCGCTACGATTTCGAGATTGATTACGGTCCGGCCGATCGCAGAACCGTGCGCCTCGTAACCTTCACCAAGGGCGAGTTGCAGCGCAAAGCACCGCAGACTCCTCAACAGCGCCGCAATATCGGCGCGATGCTTGCGCGCCTGCAAGAGGCTCTCGAGGACTTCCGCCACCCGGCGGAAAGTCACTTTTCCACCTGGGATCTCAAAAACACGCTCTCGATCAAGCCGATGACCGAGGAGATAAAGGATGCTTCGAAAGTCGCTGAACTTTTGAGCTGGGTCGCCCGGTTTAACGTCGAGGTTCTGCCAAAGGTTCCAGACCTCCGCGCGCAGATCGTTCATAATGATTTGAACAGCGACAATGTCGTCGTCGATCCCCTGGAAGCCGATCGTGTCGTTGGAATCATAGATTTTGGTGACATGGTGCGGACTCCGGTCGTCTTCGACGCTGCAGTCGCGGCTGCCTATCAACTGACGGATGCCGACAATCCGATGGTGGCGGCCTGCGATTTGCTTGCTGGGTTTCACAGCAGACGCGCACTGCAACCCGAGGAAATCGAGCTGCTCTTCACGACGATCGTTGTGCGCATGGTGATGCGCATTGCGATCACGGAATGGCGGGCAGTCCGCTTTCCTGAAAACCGCAGCTACATCCTGCGCAACACGCCGCAGTCTTGGCTTCAATTCCATCGCCTCGCCGAAATCCCGCACTCCCAGGCAACCGATATGATTGCCCGCGTACTGTCCCTGTAGGAGCACGTCCGATGTCTTCATCCGCTTCCGCGTATATGATCAATGGCTTCGACCCGAGCACGGTCGATCGCCTTTCCGCTGATGAACAGGCGCTCATTGCGCGTCGCCACAAACTTCTTGGGCCATCCTACAAGCTCTTCTATGAACACCCCGTACACGTCGTGCGTGGCGAAGGCGTTTGGCTCTACGACCCAGACGGCAATGCCTACCTCGATGTCTACAATAATGTACCGTCGGTCGGCCATTGCCATCCCCGGGTCGTCGATGCGATTGCCAATCAGTCCGCAATCCTCAACACGCACACCCGTTATCTGCACGATTCGATCCTCAAATATTCCGATGATCTGCTCGCGACCTATCCCGAGGAAATCGGCAATGTCATGTACACTTGCACGGGAAGCGAGGCGGTCGATCTGGCATTGCGCATCTCCCGCTACTATACCAGCGGCACGGGCATCATCGTTACCGCCAATGCTTATCACGGCCTGACGACTGCCGTTGCGGAAATCTCTCCCTCGATGGGGCCGAATGTTCCGATTGGCCGGCATGTCTATGTTGTCGATGCACCGGACAAATATCGCAGCGAAGGCGAGGATCTCGGCGAGGTCTTCGCCCAGCGTGTCGAAGATGCCATCAAGGCGATGCAGCGCCATGGCATCAAATTTGCCGCCTTTATCGCCGATGGCATCTTCTCGACCGATGGCATCTTGACCGAGCCAGCAGGCTTCCTGAAGAAAACGATCGAGGTCGTTCACGCTGCAGGGGGCCTTTATATCGCCGACGAAGTACAGCCCGGATTTGGCCGTACCGGCACGCATTGGTGGGGTTTCCAACGCCACGGCATAGTCCCGGACCTCGTCGTGATGGGCAAGCCCATGGGCAACGGAATGCCGATCGCCGGTGTTGCCGCGAAGCCCGAAGTTCTCGAGCGTTTCGGCACTGATATCCGGTACTTCAACACCTTTGGCGCCAACACGGTATCAATTGCGGCGGCTCAAGCGGTGCTCGACGTCATCAAAGACGAGAACTTGATGGAGAACTCCGTCAAAATCGGCAGCTACATGGTCGATGGAATGAAGAAGCTCCAGGACAAGTACGAGTCCATCGGCGATGTCCGCGGCGCTGGCCTTTTCATGGGCATGGAGTTTGTTACCGATCGCAAGTCGAAAACGCCGGACGGAAAACTGTCGCTCGGCGTGGTCAACGGACTTCGCGAAAAGCGCATGTTGATCAGCGCTTCCAGCTCATCAGGCAACGTCCTGAAAATTCGCCCTCCACTGCCCTTCACAGCAGAAAACGCCGATCTTTTCCTGTCCGTTTTGGATGGGGTACTCGCCGAACTCTCGTAGGCCCTTGGACCTACGCAACAACAAAAGACGGAAAAAACCGCGCCAACTTTGACCTTCCTAAAGGGGAACGACATGAAACTCTCGCTTATTGTTACCGCCAGCGCTCTGGCGCTCGCTCTGTTTTCTTCGGCGTATGCGGAAGACAGCATCAAGATCGCTACGGAGGGCGTCTATCCTCCGTTCAACTATGTCGAGGGCGGCAAACTGACCGGCTTCGACGTCGACATCGCCAATGCTCTTTGCGAAAAGGCAAGCCTCAAGTGCGAAATCGTTACCCAGGAGTGGGACGGTATGATCCCGGCGCTTGTGGCACACAAGTTCGATGCGATCGTAGCCTCGATGGCAATCACCGAAGAGCGGAAGAAGAAGATCGACTTCACGGCAAAGTATTATGATACGCCCGCCGCATTCCTAGTACCGAAGGATGCCAAGGTGACCGACATATCTCCCGCCGCGCTGGCCGGCAAGACGATTGGCGTTCAGGGCTCGACGACGCAGCAAAACTACCTTGAAGATGATTATAAGAACTCTACCATCAAGACCTATTCATCAGTCGATGACGCAAGCGCGGACCTGGCGGCCGGGCGTCTTGATCTCGTCTTGTCGGATAAGGTCCTGCTTAACGAATGGCTGAAAAAATCTTCTGACGGTTCGTGCTGCGAACTCGTCGGGGGCGATATCCGTTCTCCGAAGTTTGGCGCCGGCAAGGGTATTGCCGTTCGTAAGGAAGATACGGCGCTCCGTGAAAAGTTTGATGCTGCGCTGAAGGAAATCCTCGCCGATGGCACCTACAAGGCCATCAACGCGAAGTATTTTCCGTTCTCGATCTACTGAAGCCAACCCCTCCGGCGCCCGGCCAGCAATGGCCGGGCCATGACGTTATCGGGAGACGACGGTGGATCTTCTTCACTTACTTTCATTCAGCCCTGACGGTTGGGGTCAGCCGCTGCTCGACGGACTGTCACTCACGATCCGACTTGCTCTCACCACTCTTCCGTTTGGACTGCTGCTCGGACTAGGGCTTGCGCTTTTGATCGACGGCAAGCAAAAATTGCTGGCTGGAGCTGCAACCGTTTTTGCGACGACATTTCGTGCCCTGCCCGAACTGCTGACGCTTTTCATCATCTACTATGGCGGTGGCGCGATACTGCAGAGCATTTCGCAGATGCTTTTCGGCACGCCTTTTGGTGAATTCAGCGGTTTTCTCGCGGGCATGATCGCCCTCGGTATCGTCTTCGCCTCCTTCGCTTCGGAAACGTTCGTTGCGGCATTGCGCTCCGTTCCGCGTGGTCAACACGAGGCCGCAGCAGCTTTGGGGTTGTCGCGTTGGCGGACGTTCGCAAGCGTAATCGGGCCTCAGCTTTGGCGGCTGGCCCTTCCTGGGCTCGGCAATCTCTGGTTCGTGCTTCTAAAAGACACGTCGCTGGTCTCGATCATCTCGCTGGCGGATTTGATGCGTCAGACGAATCTGGCGGTCGCGAATACCAAGGAGCCCCTCTTCTTCTACGCAGTTGTCTGTCTGATCTACCTCGTGGTCTCGATGATCTCGTCAAGTGTCGTTGGACTCCTTGAAACGCGGTCCAATCGCGGGATTCTCGGAGGACGGTCATGAATTTCGAATTGCTGTCAAATTACGGTCCGAAGATCCTTTGGGGCCTCGTCGTCACCCTACAACTTGTCCTAACATCGGCACTTATCGGCGCTGTTCTCGCTCTCCCACTCGCCGTTATGCGCAATAGCCGCTTCCTCATTCCTCGCCATATTGCGAAGGCCTATATCGTCTTTTTTCGCGGAACGCCGCTGCTTGGCCAGATCTTCTTGATCTACTATGGCGCCGGACAAATCCGGTCCGAACTGACAACTCTTGGAGTTTGGTGGTTTTTCCGGGACGCGTATTTCTGTGCGTTGTTCGCCTTCACCTTGAACACAATTGCCTACCAAGCGGAAATTTTACGCGGTGCACTCAGTTCCTTGCCCCGAGGTCAGTTCGAAGCCGCCAATTCGCTCGGCCTCAGCCAGACGACAACGTTTTTTCGGATCCTTCTGCCCCAAGCGTTGATCATCGCGCTGCGCCCGCTCGGAAATGAGTTGATTCTGTCGCTTAAAGCGTCAGCCCTTGCGAGCGTTATTACTGTACCGGAGCTTATGCAGGCCACGAAGCTAGCATTCTCCCGATCGTTCGACTTCCAGGTCTATATCTGGGCCGCCGTTCTCTACCTGATGATGGTGGAAACGATCCGCAGACTGTGGGGCGTCCTTGAATTGTATCTCACTCGACATCTCCGCCATCGCGTCACACCGGTTAACAAGCCACCGGTCGTTGTGCAAGCGTGACCAACATGGAGCTTTCAATGGCCGAAAAATCTGCCAATTGCGCCGTGGAGTTCGACAACGTCTCCAAGTGGTACGGCAACCATCAGGTCCTGACGGACATCAGCCTTCAGGTGAAAGAAGGAGAGCGGATTGTTATCGCAGGTCCTTCCGGATCAGGCAAATCGACAATGATCCGCTGTATCAACCATCTCGAGCAGCATCAGAAAGGACGAATTCTGGTCGAGGGAGTGCAGTTGACCAGCGAGCGAAAGCAGATTGAGGCCATCCGCCGCGAGGTCGGAATGGTGTTTCAGCACTTCAACCTTTTTCCCCACAAGACCATTCTCGAAAACTGCACCCTTGCCCTGAGGTCGGTGCGGGGGATGTCACGTTGGGAAGCCAACGACGTAGCAATGGGCTTTCTGGAAAAAGTGAAAATTCCCGAGCAGGCTAACAAATATCCCGGCCAGCTTTCGGGTGGCCAACAGCAGCGCGTGGCGATTGCCCGCTCTTTGGCAATGAAGCCCCGGATCATGCTGTTCGATGAGCCGACCTCCGCTCTTGACCCGGAGATGATCCGGGAGGTCCTCGATGTCATGGTCAATCTCGCCGAAAGCGGAATGACGATGCTTTGCGTCACACACGAGATGGGCTTTGCCCGGCAGGTCGCCGACCGCGTAATATTTATGGCGGATGGAAAGATCGTCGAAACCGCACCGCCCGACGAATTCTTCGACAATCCGAAGGAGCCGCGCAGCCGTGCCTTTCTCCGCCAGCTTATCCACTAGCCCGATGACACCACGCTCCGTCCTGATCACCGGTGCGGCCGGCAATGTCGGCCGCCTGTTACGACCCCTCCTCGGCCGCCACTTCGCGATGAAAGTCACGGACATCGTGGACTTCCGGAGCGAGGAAGGCGAAACGAAAATCATCGGGGATCTTTCCTCGGCGGATTTCTGCAGGCACGCAGTCAGCGGCGTTGATGCCATCGTTCATCTGGCCGGCCTGGTCGGCCCTGACTTTGACTTCGAGGAAACGATCGAACCGAACTATCGGGCGGTTCTCAATCTTTTGGAGGTCAGTCGATTCCATGGTGTTAGACGATTCGTGTTCGCGAGCAGCCATCATGCTGTCGGCCTTTACCCCTCGTCTGGCCGCTACCACGAATGCGCGCCTCCCGCTCCTGATGGCTACTACGGGCTGAGCAAGGCTTTCGGAGAGGCTGCGTGCAGCATGTATGCCCGGCGCTATGGTATCCGCACCATGTTGCTACGCATTGGTAATGCCGATCCTAAAGTGGTCGACGGTCGCCGTGAGCGCCTGTGGACTAGCGCCAGAGATATGGCTCAGCTCATCGACATCGGCCTTCGACATACTGAAGTCGAATGCGACATTGTCTACGCCATATCGAATTGCCCCAATCCAATATTCGATAATCGACGCGCCGAAGAGCTGGGATATCGGCCAGTCGATTTCGCGGTGGAGAACAGAGCAACGAACTTCAAGAACCTTAATGAACTGTCGTCGGAGGCTGTGGCCAAAGTCGGTGGCTTTTTCGCGATCAACGAATTGCCAGCACCATCTGGGAGGAAAGCATGAAAGTCACGTCTGCCGAAGTCATTCTCGTCGAAATTCCCTTTGCGTTGCGCGGGACAGGTGTCGGCATCATGCCGACAGCGTGGAAGACGCTCGAATTTGCACTGGTTCGTCTTGAGGACGAGCTTGGTAATATTGGTTGGGGAGAAGGCTTTGGTTATTCGCTCATCGACGCGACGAAGTCTGTGATAGATCGCTTGATTTTGCCGCTCCTTGTGGGCGCAGAGATTGATGACATTCCGGCGTGGAATGCAAAAACACAACGGCAGTTGCACATGTTCGGGCGTTATGGCGTCACGATCTTTGCACTCTCGGGAGTGGACATTGCCCTATGGGACCTTGCAGCGAAGCGCGCCGGAAAACCGCTATACCAGTTGCTAGCAGGTGAGCGTCAGATCCGCCACGAGATCCCGTTCTATGCAAGCCTTGTCCGGTACGTCGAGTATGATTTGGTCGTGGACGCTTCTAAACAAGTGCGGGAAGCCGGCTTCAACCGCATCAAGCTGCATGAGATCACGTTACCGGCGATCGCTGCCTGCAGAAGAACGGTCGGCAATCACACCGACATCTGCGTTGACGTCAATTGCGCCTGGTCGACTGGGTTTATCGAGAAGAATCTCGCGGAGTTGAAGGCACTCACACTCACCTGGCTCGAGGAACCGATCTATCCGCCGGAGGATTTTGCAACTCTATCGTCTCTTCGAGGCAAAGGGCTGAACATCGCGGCCGGCGAAAATTGGTGCACAAGCTTCCAGGTCGAGCAGGCGCTCAAAGCTGGCGCTGTTGATTATCTGCAGCCGAGTATGACCAAGGTTGGCGGCATATCCGAATACCTTCGGATCTTGGATCTGGCAGACGGTGCCGGCGCAACGCTGATGCCGCACTCGCCTTACTTCGGTCCTGGTTTTTTCGCCTCGCTACAGGTCGCGGCGGCCCGACCAACTATCGCGGCGCTGGAATACAACTTTGTCCAGCCGGACGCATGGCTGGCTGAAATCGAGGGGATCCGCGACGGCGACATGATCCAAGTGTCGGACAAACCGGGGATTGGCTTCGAGCCCGACCTGGATGTCGTTAAGAAATACGGCCGAGTTCTGGGGAGTAGAAACCAATGAAACCTAACGAGATCCGAAAAATCTGGTCAGAGGGCCGCTGTGTGTTGAACGGATGGCTGTCGATCGCCAATTCATTTTCAGCCGAAATCATGGCCGAACAAGGCTATGATAGCATTGGCATCGACCTGCAGCACGGCATCGTAGATTATCAAGCCGCCGTCTCCATGCTTCAAGGAATGCGGGCGAGCGGCGTGGTGCCGCTGATCCGTGTTCCCTGGCTCGACCCGGCCCAGATCATGAAAGCGCTCGATGCAGGCGCCTATGGCATTGTTTGCCCAATGGTCAACTCGCGCGCCGAGGCAGACGCCCTGGTGTCCTATGTCCGATACCCACCCAAAGGGATCCGCAGTTTCGGACCGTCGCGTGCGGCAATCTCCGCGGGCGCCAACTACGGAGAGGAAGCAGATGACCAGGTGCTTTGCTTTGCGATGATCGAAACCGCCGAAGCCATCAAGAACCTCGAGGAGATCGTTACGACACCCGGGCTGGATGGCGTCTATATCGGGCCTGCCGATCTTACGATCGGCCTTACCGGCATGAAATACCCAACCGGGTTCGACCGAGAAGAACCAGAACTGATCGAGAGTATCAAGCGTATCCTGAACGCTGCACACGGTGCTGGTATCAAGGCGGCGCTTCATTGCGGAACTCCAACCTACGCGGCCAGAGCTGCCGAATGGGGCTTCGACATGGTTACAGTCTCCAATGATGTCAGGCTATTGGCGGGTGCTGCGGCCGCAAGTGTCAAGACATTCCGGGAATTAAGCGCTGCATCGCGATCGAACGGGGCTACCACCTCTTCGACTGAGATGAGTGGCAGAAGCTCGTATTGAATTGAGGGATTGAGAATGACCGCAAACATATCGCCGGCACGGGTCGTCGGCAAAGGACCGACCCGGATCATCGCGGTAACCGGATGGATGGGTGACCATCGCCTCTTCGAACCTTTTGTCCCGTTCATCGACAAGGAGCGATTCAGCTTCGCGCTGCTCGACGCGCGTGGATATGGCAGTCGCATTCGGGAAGAAGGCCCGTACACCATCGAACAGATCGCATCTGACATTGTCGCATGCGCCAGTCAACTCGGATGGGATCGCTTCCACGTTGTCGGCCACTCGATGGCCGGGATGTCCGCACAACGTCTGGCGATCGACATTCCCGATAGACTTGTGTCGGCAATCTTGTTGGCACCGGTGCCCGCTTCGGGAGCAAGGATCGATGATCAGCGTCGCGAGCTACTGCTTGCCGCAGTTCACCAGCCCGATGCGAGAAAGAAGCTTATCAACACAAATACAGGGGGCATCCGTTCTGATGAGTGGCTCGAAAAACTTCGTGACACAAGTCTCGCGGGCACGCGACCTGACGTTCTTGACGCCTACATGGCCTCTTGGACCGGTAAAGGTTTCGCCGACGAAATTCGGAACGTTCGCGTACCTGTACGGGTGATTGTCGGAGAGAAGGATCCCGGTGCCGTGCCGGAACGGCTGAGAGAAACAATCGGGTCGTGGTTTCCTAATTTCGATCTGAAGGTGTTGGAGGGATGCGGACATTATCCAATGTGGGAAGAGCCTGCCGTATTCGCAGAAGCTTTATCCGCGACAATCGCTTGAGGTCACACAGGGATAACGGTAGGCAATTTCGCTCGATCATGCAGTGACAAGTTGATCACTGCATGATCTCGCACGGCCAGCAACCGAGCGAGAGGCTGGAGACGATGGCTTCGAGCTCATAGGACCCTCTTCAGCCAGCCGATGCGGCAGTGAACACCGCCAACTGAGCGGCGAAAGCACTGTTGTATGCGGGCCGCGCTTCGCCGCGGGCGACATAGGCGGAGAGGTTCGGATAGTCGTCCAATATGTCCGATCCCTTCAGCCTGAGCAGCACCGTCACCATCAGAAGATCACCGGCGCTGAACGCGCCGTCCAGCCAGTCGGCATCGCCAAGGCGACGGGAAAGATCGTCCAGCCGTTTCCGGATGCCGACCTCGAGGGCATGCAGGCGCTGCTCATACCAAGGCTCGTCGCGCTCCAGGATTCTGGCGAGAGCGCGGTCGAAGATCGGCGGCTCTATCGTGTTGAGCGCAGCAAACATCCATGCGATCGCGCGCGCTCGGGCATTCGCATCCTCCGGCAGCAGGCCCGCATGACGCTCGGCGATATGGAAGACGATCGCTCCGGACTCGAACAGCGCGAGATCGCCTTCCTCATAGGTCGGAATCTGTCCGAACGGTTGAAGTCTGACATGCGCGGGTTCTCTCATCGCCTTGAACGAAACAAGGCGAACGTCGTAAGGCAGACCCACTTCCTCGAGTGCCCAGCGAACGCGCATGTCACGCGCCAGCCCCTTGCCGCGATCGGGCGAGTGTTCAAAGGCGGTAATGGTAATCGTCATTGGTGTTCTCCCTAGCGTGCCTGCCTTGAAGACGACCGGCTAAACGAGATTCCGACAGCCCATGTTCGAGATAATCCTCGCGGTCATTCCAGCTGATGTGAAATCATGCGCCTGAATTACCGGGCTTCACGACATTCTGGAATATTTTCCGAACCGCTTTCGAAAGCCGCTTTACCTCGGCTTCCAGGGTCTTGATGTCAGGGCAGTCGCCGGCGCGGCAGACGAGTTCGACGAGACCCGACGGCGCCTCCTTCGGATCGAACGGACCGTCAATGGACAGGCGGATCAGTTGCGAGAGGCCGGTATAAAGCGCGAAGGCCTCAAGGCATGTGTCGAGATCGGCTGTCGCCATCAGCCGGTCGCCAAGCACCTTCAGTGCCTCGCCGGTACTCATCCCGTTCACGGCAATGCCGACGCCTCTGGTCGGCGCAATCAGCGCCAGATATTGGGCGATGAATTCGAGATCGATGACGCCGCCGGGGATGAGCTTCAGATCCCACGGGCCGGATGGCGGCTTTTCCTTGTCGATCATTTCGCGCATCTCGGCGACGTCATGCGCCACCTTGGCAACGTCGCGATCGGCCGACAACACCTCCTGGACGATATGCTCAGCTTCGGCGATCAGGCTTTCATTGCCGCAGATCAGTCGGGCGCGGCTGAGCGCCATATGCTCCCAGGTCCATGCCTCCTCGCGCTGGTACTTGCCGAAAGCATTGATGCGGGTGGCGACCGGCCCCTTGTTGCCGGACGGGCGCAGCCGCATGTCCACCTCATAGAGCACACCTTCTGCGGTGGGCGCCGAGAAGGCGGCGATCAGCCTCTGGGTGATGCGGGTGAAATAACGCGTCGCGTCGAGCGGCTTCGGTCCATCGGATTCAGAGGCCGCATCGTCGTAATCATAGAGCAGGATCAGGTCGATGTCGGAACCGGCCGTCAGCTCGAAACTGCCGAGTTTGCCCATGCCGGCGATCGCGATACGCCCGCCGGGATAATCGCCATGGGCGGCCCGCATTTCGCTCACCACGGCATCGAGTGCCGCCGCGATGATGAGATCGGCCAGATGGGTGAAGGCGCGTGCGGCCATCGCACCATTGATCGCGCCGGTCAGCAGGCGGATACCGATCAGGAAGCGCTGCTCGGCGGCGAAGATGCGCAGCCGGTCGAGCACCTCTTCATAGTGGCGCGCCTGGGCGAGCGAGCCCTTCAGCCGTTCGCCGAGATAATCGCGGGTCGGCAGTTCGGCCATCAGGCCGGGGTCGAGCATGCCGTCGAAGACATGCGGCTTGGCGGCGATCACCTCGGCGAGCCGGGGTGCCGAGGACATGATGTTGACGATCAGCGACAAGAGCGCCGGATTGCTGCCGAGCAGCGAGAAAAGCTGGATGCCGGAGGGAAGGCCCGAGATGAAGCTGTCGAAGCGCAGCAGCGCCTCGTCGGCGCGCTTGCTTTCGCCGAAGACCCGCAAGAGCTCCGGCGCCAGCTCCGTCAGCCTTTCGCGCGCTTCCACCGATTGCGTCGCACGGTAACGGCCATAATGCCAGGTGCGGATGATGCGGGAAATGTCGGACGGCCTGGTGAAACCGAGTTTCTTCAGCGTCTCCAGCGTATCGGGGTCGTCGCCCTGGCCGGTGAAGACCAGGTTGCCGGTATCGGTGGAAAGCCTGCTCTCCTGCTCGAACAGGTGGGCATAACGCCGCTCGACCGTTTTCAGCACGCCGACCAGCCGCTCGGAGAAGCTCGGCGTGTCGGTGAATCCCATCATGAAGGCGATGCGCTTCAGGTCGGCATCCGTCTCCGGCAACAGATGGGTCTGCTCGTCGCGCACCATCTGGATGCGGTGCTCGACATCGCGCAGGAACCAGTAGGCCTCCGTCAGTTCGTCACGGGTTTCCGCGTCGATCCATTTCGCCTTGGTGAGTTCACAGAGCGTTTCTTCCGTCGCCCGGCCGCGCAAGGCCGGCATGCGGCCGCCGGCGATCAGCTGCTGGGTCTGGACGAAGAATTCGATTTCGCGAATGCCGCCGCGGCCGAGCTTGACGTTGTGGCCCTTGACCGCAATCGCGCCGTGGCCCTTATGCGCGTGGATCTGCCGCTTGATCGAATGGATATCGGCAATCGCCGCGTAATCGAGATATTTGCGGAAGACGAAAGGGGCGAGCCCGCGCAGGAAATCGCCGCCCGCCGCCAAGTCGCCGGCAACGGCGCGCGCCTTGATGAAGGCTGCCCGCTCCCAGTTCTGGCCCCTGCCCTCGTAATAGATCATCGCCGCATCGACCGGGATCGCCAGCGGCGTCGAGCCGGGATCGGGGCGCAGTCTGAGATCGGTGCGGAAGACGTAGCCGTCGGCCGTGCGCTCCTGCAGGATGCGCACCAGCCGGCGCATCATTCTCGGAAAGACCTCGATCGCGTCATCCGGGTCGGGCACCACGCCTGCTTCTTCGTCGAAGAAGACGACGAGGTCGATATCGGAGGAGTAGTTGAGTTCGGATGCGCCGAGTTTGCCCATGCCGAGCACGATCAAGCCCGAGCCGTCACTGGGTGCCGCCGGATCCCGCAGCCGCAGCTTTCCGCCCTCATGCGCAGCAAGCAGCAGATGGTCGATGGCAGCAGCGACCGAAGCCTCGGCAAGCTCGCTCAGCCAGGCCGTCGTCCCCCGGCCGTCGAAGATGCGCGAGAGATCGGCGAGCGCGACGAGGAAGGCCACCTTGCGCTTGATGATGCGCAGCCTGCTCATCACCACGGATTCGGCGGGTGCCGCCCCCTCGCCGTCCGGTCGCCAGCACCCCCTGGCCTCGGCGACCAGCGCCTCGATCTGCGGCTCCAGCGGCTCGGTGACGGCACCGGCGAGGACGGCGGGGTCGAGATTGGCGATTTCGCGCAGGTAGGGCGACAGCGTCAGCACCGCCGCAATGAAATCGCGAAGCGGCCCTTCCGTCTTCAGCATCGTCGCCACCGACGGCTCGCTTTTGCCGGCCTCCTGAAGGTCGGCCAGCGCCAACTTCAATTCCGTCTGGTTCAGCGGACGCAGCAGCCCTTCGGCGACATCCTTCAGGCCATGCGTCGATTTCGTCAGCATGCGCTCTCCCTGCTTTGGCACCTCAGGAAACGACGACGCAGAATCGCGCTCCGCGCCTTCGATCGAGATTAAACTAGGGTCTTGGCCGAAAACCGCCAATACGCGATTCAACCGATCGTATTTCGGCGGAAGAGATCAGGCAGCCTTGGCCGGGAAGATCATGCTGACGGTCAATCCGCGCTGTTCGGGCTTGTCGGGATCGGTGTCGGAGAGTTCCAGCCGGCCGTTGTGCAGCTCCATCACCGCTTCCACCAGCGAAAGCCCCAGGCCGGTCCCGGGTTTCGACCGGCTTTCATCGAGGCGGACGAAGCGCTTCACCACATCGTCGCGCCGGTCGGCCGGAACACCCGGTCCGTGGTCGGCGACCGACAGGCAGATGCCATCCGGGCGGCGGGAAAGCTTCAGCGACACCTCGCCCGCCCCTTGCGTATCGGAGGAATATTTGATCGCATTGTCGAGCAGATTGAAGATCGCCTGGCCGATCAGCTCGCGATTGCCCTGCACCTCGACATCCGGTTCGATGCTGGAGCTGAGGCCAAGCCCGGCCTCCTCCGCCGCCGGCTCATAGAGTTCGGCGCTGTCGGAGACGATCGCCGAAAGCTCCACCGGCGACATCTCGGCGGCGACCGATCCGGCCTCGACGCGGGAGATCATCAACAGGGCGTTGAAGGTGCGGATCAGCTGATCCGATTCGGAAATAATCCCTTCCAGTGCTGCGCGCCGCGTCTCGCCATCGCTGATATCGAGCGCATCGGCCGCCTTGTTGCGCAGCCGCGTCAGCGGCGTCTTGAGATCATGGGCGATATTGTCGGACACCTGCCGCAGACCCTCGTTCAGCTTCTCGATACGCTCCAGCATGGTGTTCAAAGACATCGATAAACGGTCGAATTCATCGCCGGAGCCGCCGACGGGCAGGCGCTGCGATAGGTCGCCGGCCATGATCTTCTTGCTGGCATCGGACATGCGGTCGATGCGTTTCAGCGCGTTGCGGCCGATGGCGAACCAGATGATGATGGCGCCGAGCCCCATGATCGCCAAAGCCACCATCAGCGCCTGGCGCACCAGCAGACGGAAACGCTCGGGATCGCCGAGGTCGCGGCCGATCAGGATTCTGAGACCGTTGTCGAGCACGAAGATATTGGCGATCGCCTTGTGGCGCCGCTCGATACCGCTGTCGGTATAGCGCTGATAGATGAAGGGCGCGGAGGTCCAGCCGATCTCCTCGAAGACACCCGGCTGCACCGACGCGACGTTGCCGGCGAGAATATCGCCCGAGGGACCGGCGATGATGTAGAGATTGGCGCCCGGCTGGCGGGCACGCCGCTCCATGGTGCGCAGGAGAAGGTTCATGCCGCCGGTGTCATAGGCGCGCTGCACCTGCTCCACCTCCTGTCGGACGGCGTCGCGGATCTGGCCGGTCAGCAGCCGTTCCGACATCGCCGTCACATAGAAGACGAGCGTCGCGGCGCAGATGGCGAAAAGCAGGATATAGAGTGCCGAAAGGCGGACTGCGGTGGACTTGAAGAGAACCCTGAAACGGCTCATCCCTCATCCTTGATCATGTACCCCGCGCCCCGGATGGTCTTCAGGAGGGGCTGGTTGTAGTCCTTCTCGATCTTCGAGCGCAGGCGCGAGACATGCACGTCGATGACGTTGGTCTGCGGGTCGAAATGGTAGTCCCAGACATTTTCGAGCAGCATAGTGCGGGTCACCACCTGGCCGGCATTCTTCATCAGATATTCGAGCAGGCGAAATTCGCGCGGCTGCAGCAAGATCTCCTTGCCGCTGCGGCGCACCTCATGGGAGAGCCGGTCGAGTTCGAGATCACCGACGCGATAGACGACGTCCTGATCCGGCGTGCCCTTGCGGCGGCCGAGCACTTCGACGCGCGCCAAAAGTTCGCTGAAGGCATAGGGCTTCGGAAGGTAGTCGTCGCCGCCGGCGCGAAGACCGGTGACGCGGTCATCGACCTGACCGAGTGCGGAGAGGATGAGGACCGGCGTATGGATGGCCTTGCGGCGCAGCTCGCTGATGACGGAGAGCCCGTCGCGGCGCGGCAACATGCGGTCGATGACGATGACGTCGTAGGTATTTTCCGACCCCATGAACAGGCCGCTCTCGCCGTCGCTGGCGTGATCGGCGACGATGCCCGCCTCACGAAAGGCTTTCGTGAGGTAGACCGCGGCTTCGAGATCATCTTCGATGATGAGAATCTTCATGCGGCCGACATTACCCACCGGCTGCGTTTCGGCAAGGCTCAAAGCATTTTCCTGCGGGGCGGCGCTCATGGCGATCATCCTTCAAAGCTCAGAAGAATCGAGCCGCGCGGACTTTCGTCCGCACGGCTCTCGTTTTCTTAAGGATCAGCCCTGGCCGTTGATCGGAAGCGCGACGAAACGGCTTCCTTCACCGGACTGGATCTGGAACAGTGCACGGGTGCGGCCGTCCTTCTTGGCCTGGTTCAGCACCTTGACGATATCTTCGGGGCTGGAGACCTCCTGGTTGTTGACCGAAGTGATCTTCTCGCCTTCCTTGATGCCCTTGTCGGCAGCGTCGGAATCCGGGTCGATGCCGGTGATCGCCAGGCCCTTGCCGTCGTCGGAAGGACCGACCGTCAGGCCGAGATCGGCAAGCGCCTTCTCGGAAGCCGGTGCCTCAGGCTGCTGCGGCTGGTTGTTGTCATCGGCCGACGCATCCTTCTGATCGATCGGCAGCGTGCCGAGCTCGACGGTGAGAGACTGGGCCTTGCCGGCACGCCAGACCGAAAGCTCGACCTTGCTGCCCGGCTGCATCGCACCGATGCGGCGGCTGAGATCACGTGCATCCTTGATCGTTTCGCCATTCAGCGCAGTGACAACGTCGCCCGCCTTCATGCCGGCCTTGTCACCCGGCGATCCGGCCTGCGGGGCCACGACAAGGGCGCCGCTCGGCTCGGACAGGCCGATGGACTCGGCGATATCCTTGGTCACCGGCTGGATCTGCACGCCCAGCCAGCCGCGCGACACCTGGCCGTCCTTCATCAGATCGGCAACGACATCCTTGGCGGTCGAGGCGGGAATGGCGAAGGCGATGCCGACGCTGCCGCCCGACGGCGAGAAGATCGCGGTATTGATGCCGACGACTTCGCCGCTGAGGTTGAAGGTCGGACCGCCGGAGTTGCCACGGTTCACGGCAGCATCCACCTGCAGGTAATCGTCATAAGGGCCGGAGCCGATATCGCGGCCACGGGCCGAGACGATGCCTGCTGTGACCGTGCCGCCGAGACCAAAGGGGTTGCCGACGGCAACGACCCAGTCGCCGACGCGGACATTGTTGTCGTCGGCCCAGTTGACGTAGGTGAACTTCTTACCCTTGCCGTCGACCTTCAGCACGGCGAGGTCGGTGCGCGGATCCTTGCCGATCAGCTTGGCATCGAGCTCGGTGCCGTCATTCATCACGGCGACGAAGGCCTGGCCATCGGACACGACGTGGTTGTTGGTGACGATATAGCCGTCTTCGGAGATGAAGAAGCCGGAGCCCTGGGCGACGGGGCGCAGACGACCCTTGCCGCCCGGACCGTTCGGGCCGCCATTCGGGCCGTTCTGGCCGAAGCGCCTGGGATGGCCCTGCTGGTCATTCGGATCCTGGCCGAACTGCTTGAAGAACCGCTTCAGCGGGTGATCGTCGGGAAGGTCGTCGAAGCCGCGGCCGTTGAAATCGAAGGAGAAGCCGTCATTGTTGTCGGAGACGGGATTGACG
The DNA here is from genome assembly GCF_024346605.1 of Rhizobium anhuiense bv. trifolii. Classification (NCBI taxonomy): domain Bacteria; kingdom Pseudomonadati; phylum Pseudomonadota; class Alphaproteobacteria; order Hyphomicrobiales; family Rhizobiaceae; genus Rhizobium; species Rhizobium anhuiense. Next base: position 1,648,850 of record NZ_CP098803.1, on the reverse strand, counting down.
CGGTTTTCGACCCGGACGGAAACGACGGCCGGCGAGACGGCGTCGACCACATTGGCGAAGCTCGGAACGGCAGGCGCCTGAACCTTGACAGCTTCGGCATAAGACCGGGTGATTTCGAGCGGAACGCCGGTTGCGAGCACAGCGGCTGCGATACCGGCGACGGTAGAAGCCTTGAGCACAGTGGCGAGGGACGGACGTCCGTTGAAATTCTTGAGCATTGGAGCACCTTCTCTTGTTCTTAAATCTTCAGACCGGCGACGCCGGATCAGTCGATGAATGAAGATATAGGACGCCGCACCTTACTGCGAACTGTCCGGCCAATGAAAAGTTGGTAATGTTTGTAATGTTTGCTTTTGGCCAAACGTGCCGCCAGCTTCCCGGGTAGCGCGGACGCGGCCAGATATGCTCGTCCGCCGGCTCAGCCCGGTCGGTTATTTCTTCAGAAGCTCGCTCAGCTTCGCCTGTTCGTCGGCTGTCAGCTTGCTGCCGGTCGGCTTGCCGGCCCTCTTGCGCGCAAAGACCAGCAATGACAGCCCGCCGAGGGTCACCAGCAGCACCGGCGCGCCCCAGAGCAGCACCGTCTTCATGCCGATACGCGGCTTCAGCAGCACGAACTCGCCATAGCGCGAGACGATATAGTTCAGCACCGCCTCGTCGCTGTCGCCATCGGCGATGCGCTCGCGCACCAGCAGGCGCAGATCCTTGGCCAGATCGGCATTGGAATCGTCGATCGACTGGTTCTGGCAGACCATGCAGCGCAGTTCGGCCGACAGGGCGCGGGCCCGCGCCTCGAGCGCCGGATCGGCCAGCACCTCGTCCGGATTGACCGCAAAGGCGGGAGCCGCCATCAGCAGCAAAGCGAAAGCCAGCAAGAGACGCCGCATCATTCCGCCGGCTCCATTGCAGGCGCCGCAGGCTTCGTGGCTTTCGCCTTCCTGCGCGGGGCGCCGACGCGCAGGCGGCGGTCGGTGAGCGAGACGAGGCCGCCGAAGGCCATGATCACCGTTCCGCCCCAGATGCAGAGAATGAACGGCTTCCACCAGATGCGCACGACGATGCCGCCGTCCTTGGTGGCGTCGCCGAGCGAGACATAGAGCTGGCTGAACCCAAAGGTCAGAATGCCGGCCTCCGTCGTCGGCATCTGCCGGGCGGTGTAAAGACGCTTGGCCGACCAGGTATCGGCCACCGCGACACCGGCGCGCCGGATGGTGAAGTGGCCGCGCTCCTCGGTATAGTTCGGCCCGGTCGCCGGCTGCATGCCGTCGAAATGCAGGCTGTAACCGCCGGCCTCGGTGATCGCGCCGGGCTTCATCTCGATGACGTATTCGCTCTGGAAGGTCGTGACGGCGACGATGCCGAGCACGGTGACGCCGAGCCCGGCATGGGCAAGAGCGGTGCCAAAGGCCGAACGCGGCAGGCCGGAAAGCCGGCGCCAGGCGATACTGGCGGAAACCTTGCCGATACCGGCGCGATACCAGAGATCGGCGATGGCGCCGAGGATGAGGAACAGGCCGGCCGCCAGCCCGAGCACTGACAGCACCGGTCCTCCATGTTGGACATAGAAGAAGGCCACGGCGGCCAGGAAGGCGAGAGCTGCGACGACATAGAGCCGCTGCAGGGCGCCGAGCAGATCGCCGCGCTTCCAGGAAAGCATCGGCCCAAAGGGCACGATGACGATCAGCGGCGCCATCAGCAGGCCGAAGGTCAGGTTGAAGAAGGGCGGTCCGACGGAGATCTTGTCGCCGGTCAGCGTTTCCAGCAGCAGCGGATAGAGCGTGCCTGTCAGCACCGTGCCGCAGGCGACCGTCAGGATCAGATTGTTGACGACGAGCGCACCCTCGCGCGAGATCGGCGCAAACAGCCCGCCGGCAGCGAGCCGCGGCGCGCGGAAGGCAAACAGCGACAGCGCTCCGCCGATGAAGATCAGCAGGATGCAGAGAATGAAGACGCCGCGGGTGGGATCGCTGGCAAAGGCATGCACCGAGGTCAGCACGCCGGAGCGCACCAGGAAGGTGCCCATCAGCGACAGCGAGAAGGTGAGGATGGCAAGCAGCACCGTCCAGATCTTCAGCGCCTCGCGCTTTTCCATGACAAGCGCCGAATGCAGCAGGGCGGTGCCGGCCAGCCACGGCATGAAGGAGGCGTTTTCCACCGGGTCCCAGAACCACCAGCCGCCCCAGCCGAGTTCGTAATAGGCCCAGTAGGAGCCCATGGCGATGCCGAGCGTCAGAAAGGTCCAGGCGGCCAGCGTCCAGGGCCGCACCCAGCGCGCCCAGGCCGCGTCGATGCGGCCTTCCAGAAGGGCCGCGACGGCAAAGGAGAAACAGACGGAGAAGCCGACATAACCGAGATAAAGCAGCGGCGGGTGGATGGCGAGACCGATATCCTGCAGGACCGGATTGAGATCGCGGCCCTCGGCCGGCGCCGGATCGAGCCGCAGGAAGGGATTGGAGGTCAGAAGAATGAACAGCGTGAAGGCGACCGAGATCCAGGCCTGCACGGAAAGCACATTGGCCTTCAGCGTCTCCGGCAGATTGCGCCCGAAGACGGCGACCAGCGCGCTGAACAGCGTCAGGATCAGCAGCCAGAGCATCATCGATCCCTCGTGATTGCCCCAGACGCCGGAATATTTATAGATCAGCGGCACCAGCGAATGCGAATTCTCCCAGACGTTCTCGACCGAGAAATCCGAGACGACATGGGCATAGGTCAGCACGCCGAAGGCGAAGGCCACCAGCGAGAACATCGCCAGCGAGCCGATCGTCGCCACATCCATCATCGCCCGGTCGTGACGACGGGCGCCGATCACCGGCACGATGGAGAGGATGAGCGCCGTGGCCAGCGCCAGCACCAGCGCGTAATGGCCGATCTCGATGATCATGGCGTCGCCTTCACTTCCTGGCCCTGAGCTTGCTTGCCCGGAACGTCCTCGCCTTGCCCTTCCTTCCACAGCCCCTGGGATTTGAGCCGGTCGGCCACATCCTTCGGCATATAGGTCTCGTCATGCTTGGCCAGCACGGTATCGGCGACGAAGACATTCGTTCCCGGCGTAAACATGCCTTCGGTGACGACGCCCTGGCCCTCGCGGAAGAGATCGGGAAGGATGCCGGTATATCTCACCTTGACGGCATTGGCGCTGGCGTCGGTGACGGCAAATTCCACCGTCGAGCCGGTGCCGCGCACCACGCTGCCCTCGCCGACCAGGCCGCCGAGGCGGATGCGGGTTTGCGGCGCCACCGGCGTCTTCGCCAGATCGGCCGGCATGTAGAAATAGGCGACCGACTGGCTGAAGGCGAACATCACCAGCAGCACGGCGGCGGCGATGAAGCCCATGCCGCCGGCGATCACCGCCAGGCGCTTCTGCTTGCGCGTCATTGCGCCATTCCTTCCGTTGCTATGCCGAGTTCCCGGGCAAGCGCCAGCAATTGCCTGCCCTGTTCGCCGGCCGGCGGAAAGGCCGCAAGCCCGCGCTTCAGGGCGCCGGCAGCACGATCCCTATCGTTCAATACGGCGTAAGAGCGGACGAGCCGCATCCATCCCTCGAAATTGTTCGGATCCGCGCTGAGCTTGGCATCGAGGCTTTCGACCATGCCGCGGATCATCTGTTGCCGGTCGCCGGCGTTCATGATCTCGGCGGCTGCAACATCCTGCTGCGTGGGATTGCCCGGGGCAGCCGAAACGGCGCCCGGGGCAGCCGAATTGGCGCCCGGGGCAGCCGAATTGGCGCCCGGGGCAGCCGGATTGGCGCCATTCATGGCGATGTGTTGGTTGACCAGCGGCAGCCACGGCGCATCGGGCGGCGATTGCTTCGCCAGCGCCTCGAAGGCCTGGCGCGCCTCGTCGCGCCGTCCCGCCTGCTCGCTGCTGAGAGCGATGTAGAAGCGGGCGCGCGGATTGTCAGGCTCCAGCGTCAGCGACTGTTCCAGCACCTGGCGCGCCTCCTCCGTCACCACGCCGTCGGAGACCGCCATCAGCGTCTCGGCAAGGCCGTCGAGCCGGACCGGGCTCGGGCCGAGAAGCCGGATGGCATTGCGGTAGGCCACTTGCGCATCGTTGACGCGCATCGTGCGGAAATAGATCGGCGCCAGCACGTCCCAGCCCTTGCCGTCATCGGGCTTCTCGGCCAGGTGCCGTTCGGCCTTGGTGATCAGCACCGCCACATCGTTGCCGGGGTTTTCCAGCCGCGCTTCCAGCGGCTGCGAGGGCAGGTCCGGCCTGCCCGTCGCCAAGTAAAGACAGAGCCCGAGAACCGGCAGAACCAGGAGGACGAAGGCCTCGGTGAAACGGTGATGCCGTGCGGGTTTCGGCGTCTCAACCGGTTCGTCGGCAGAGACGGCGATCAGCCGGCGGCCGATTTCCGCCCTGGCGTAGTCTGCCTCCTCCGGGGTGATCAGCCCGCCACTGAGGTCGCGGTCGAGTTCACGCAGCTGGTCGCGATAGACTGCCGCCTCGCCCGCACGGATATTTTCCGCCGCCTTCGCTCCGCGCAGAAGGGGGTAGAGCAGGATGACGGCGACGACTGCCGTCAAAACGGCAACGAGAATCCAGAACAGCATACCGGCCCAAATACGTGAAGCGCGCCTTCATTCCAACTGCCAAAGCCGGAATGACGAAGATTTGAGGCTATAAGCCGCAATTCAGAGCGGCGACCAGCTGCCGTCCTCGTTGCGGCAGGCAGCGCCTCGCGCCACGGTGTCCTTGCCGTCGACGGTCAGCGTATGGGTATATTGCCGGCAGTTCTGCGAACCGACCTGATAGGGTGCGGCCGCGACGACCTTGCCGGTGACATCCTTGCCTGTCCACAGCACCGGTTGGCCGACGGCGGCGCCTTCCAGCGCCCGATATTCCGCCTCGAGCGCCCGCTGCTTGTCGCTATCGTTCAAGTTCACCCCGCTGCGGCCGACGATGCCGCCCTGCAGCGCGGTGATGAAGGTGGCCGATGCCGGGGGTTTGCCTGAAAAAATGCCGCGCGAAGCAGCGCTCTTCGTCGTCGTGCAGCCGGACAGCGCAACGGCGACGAGAAGAGCGGAAACGATCATGCCTTGCGAGCGTAAAATCATTGCGTCGAACCACGATCAGGGGTCAATTTCAGCCGATCGAAGTGCAGCGTCCCCGTGTCAGCATTAAGGCAAAGCATGCTATACATTTGCCAGTATCTTTGTGACATCAAGTAGTTGCTCATGCAACATCCTTTGTGATGCCGGGCAGGATAAGCTTCGCCTTCAACCCGCCCCATTCGCCGCGGGAAAGCTCGAGCCGTCCCTGATACTCGCTGGAAATCTCGGTGACGATCGAAAGCCCGAGCCCGGTTCCGGGCTTGCTCTCGTCGAGCCTGCGGCCGCGCTTCAGCGCCTCGCGGATCTGGTCCGGCTCCAGGCCCGGCCCGTCATCCTCGACGGCGAGCTCCACCCAGTGGCGGCGTGCGCTGGCCTCCGCTCCCTTGACGTCGTCGCCGGCCTCGACGGCCGAAAGCCGCACCCTGCTTTTGGCAAAACGCGCCGCATTCTCCAGGAGATTGCCGACGGTCTCCTCGAGATCCTGCTGCTCCATGGCGACGGCCAGATGCGGCGGCGAGACGACGAGATCGAATTCGGTATCGACGTTCAGCCGGCGCATAACGCGCACCAGCCGCTCCAGCGCCGGCTCGGCATCGGTGCGGGCGAGCACGGATTCGCGCTGCGCGGCGATGCGGGCCCGATTGAGATAGGACTGCACCTGCCCCTGCATCGATTCCGCCTGGCTGCGCACCAGCTCGCCATGGGATTTTTCCAAGACACGCGCCTCGTTCAAGAGCACGGCGATCGGCGTTTTCAGCGAATGGGCGAGATTGCCGACCTGCATACGGGCCCGCTCGACGATGCGGCGGTTGCTGTCGATCAGCGCGTTCACCTCGTTGGCGAGCGGCAGGATCTCGCGCGGGAAGTCGCCTTTCAACTGCTCGCTCTCGCCGGCACGGATGCGCTCCAGTGCGGCGCGCGCCTTGTCGAGCGGCTTCAGGCCGTAGAGAATGGCCAGCGCGTTGACAATCAGGCTGCCGACGCCGAAACCGGCGAGCGCCAGATAGAGGCTGTGGGAAAAGGTGCGCACGTCGTCCTCGACGACATCGACATTGCCGGTGACGCGGACGCGGGCTGCGCGCCCGTCGGTATCGAGCACGACTTCGGTTTCGGCCACCTGCACGCGGTTTCCGGAGGCATCCGTCACCTGGTAGTAGCGCTCGTAATTCTTGTCGAAGGGCGCTTCGACCACCGAGGGAACCGGAATGAGCGCAGAGCCGAGTGACGGCGACACCAGCGGTGCTGTGGTATAGGTGCCAAGCGGTTCCACCACCCAGTACCAGCCGGTCTTCGGCTGGGCAAAACGCAAATCGCCGAGCTGCGGGCTGCCGCTGAGCGCGCCCTGATCGCCAATCGTCACCGAATTGATGACGTTATAAAGCTGCGCCCGCAACAGATCCTGAAAACCGCGTTCGGCGCTCTTGCGGTAAAGGGTGGAGATCAACAGGCCGATCACGACGAGCGCCACCGTCGACCAGACCGTGGTCAGCAGCAACACACGTGCGGTGAGCGACTTAATTCGCATGTTTCGGCGCTTGGATGCGGTAGCCGAGACCGCGCACCGTTTCGATCAGGTCGACGCCCATTTTCTTGCGCAGGCGGCCGACGAAGACTTCGATCGTGTTGGAATCGCGGTCGAAATCCTGGTCGTACATGTGCTCGACCAGCTCGGTGCGCGAGACGACCTCGCCCATGTGATGCATGAGATAGGCGAGCAGGCGATATTCGTGCGAGGTCAGCTTCAGCGTCGTGCCGTTGACCGTCGCCTTCGAGGATTTGGTATCGAGCCGCACCGGGCCGCAGATGATCTCGGATGAGGAATGCCCGGCCGCACGCCGGATCAGCGCCCGAATGCGGGCCAGCACTTCCTCGACATGGAAGGGCTTGGTGACGTAGTCGTCGGCGCCGGCGTCGATGCCGGCGACCTTGTCGCTCCAGCGGTCGCGCGCCGTCAGGATCAGCACCGGCACGCCGCGGCCGGCGCCGCGCCATTTTTCCAGAACGGTGACCCCGTCCATCTCCGGCAGGCCGATATCAAGGATGATGGCGTCATAGGGTTCGGTGTCGCCGAGGAAATGGCCCTCCTCGCCGTCGAACGCCTGGTCGACGACATAGCCCGCCTCCTTCAGCGTGTCGGCCAGCTGCCGGTTCAGATTAACGTCGTCTTCGACTACCAGGATGCGCATCGGTCCGCCTTCGTCCGCTTGAAATCATCAATGTCCTGAATAAGCCGATTCCGCTTACATCGGAACCTTTACCGTCACTTTGCGTGGACGCTGCCCATTGCCCTGCACAAGAACGGTGATGATGCAGGTATCGCCCACCGGTTGCACGGACAGGAGCTGGCCGCCCGTCTGCTCGACGACCTGGGCTGCGGCGGCGCTGCAATCGCCTGCCACGCGCAGGACAAGGGTGCTCGTGGCGTCCGATGAGGGCGCCGATACCACCAGTCCGGCGGCCAATGCTGCGACGCTCAGAGGAAAGGCCATGTGTTATGCTTTCAAGGTAATGCCAACTTGTCCCGAATATGTACTCACGCGACCTGAATGGCAAATGAATGCGCTGTAATGCAGGGCGTTTAGAACTGTTCTCGACTGTTCGGGACAGCCGGTTTCAGCGCCTGGAAACCACCGCCGCGGCAAGCTCCGACGGCCTTGCCCGGCGCTTGAAAATGATGCCCTCCGGCCTTGGTATCCACGCATTCTTCATCACCTCCCGCTAAGGCGTGGAGCCGGCAGGCCCCACCCCACGGCCATTGTCTGCGAATCGGCCACGCCGTTCCGATTCCGGCCGACCGCAGCCGTATAGACCGGCCGATGTCCGCGCGCTTCAGCCCGCAACGGGTCATCCTGAAATTGTACCGATGTTTCGTGTCATTCATGTCATCATTCCATCTTTTCGCCCGATCGGGGAAAGGCGCACATGGCGCGACGGAATGCCGATCGCCGCTTTCGCCGACTGGTTGAAACTGTTATGTCCTTGCTGCTCCCCATTTCAGGCCGCTCAGCACCAATGCCAAAATCCTCCCGCTTCCGCTCGGCGCAGACGGTCACCGTGCTTGCCGTTACCCAGCTGATCGGCTGGGGCACAACATTCGACATGCTGGGTGTCATGGGCCGCGTCGTGGCGCCTGCTCTCGGCCTGCCGAACGAGGTGGCGTTTGCCGGCCTGACGATCATGATGATGGTCAGCGCCATTGCCGGCCCCGTGACCGGCCGCTGGCTCGGGCGCTACGGCGCCGCCCGCGTGCTTTCGGCCGCCTCGCTGACCTTTGCGCTTGGCCTGCTGCTGCTTGCCGCCGCAAACGGCATCGTGCTCTACGCCAGCGCCTGGGTCGTCATCGGCATCGGCGGCGCGTTCGGCCTGTCGGCGCCGGCCTATACCGCCGTCGTCGAGCGCGAAGGGGTAAACGGCAAACGCGTCATCGCCATCCTGATGCTGTTCACCGGACTATCGAGCGCCATCTTCTGGCCGATCCTCAGCCTGCTCAACGAGGCGGTCGGCTGGCGGCTCACCTTTCTCGTCTGCGCGGCGCTGCAATTCTTCGTCTGCCTGCCGCTGCATCTTTTCGCCCTGCCGAAACCGATCGTAGCGCAGGCCGAAGGCAGCACGGCCGAAATCGCTCCGGTGCCGCTCACCAGCGCGGCGCGGCGCAAGGCCTTCCTGCTGATTGCCGCGGCGACGACGATCACGACCTTCATCACCTTCGGCATCTCGCCATCGCTGCTCGAAATCTTCCGCCAGTCCGGCGCCTCACCGGCCTTCGCGCTACAACTCGGCTCAGCGCGCGGCGTTCTCGGCATCTCGGCGCGTTTCCTCGACATGCTGCTCGGCCGGCGCGGCAATCCCATGCTCAGCGCTGTCATGGGCATCGGGCTGATGCTGATCAGTTTCCTGACGATGCTGGTCGCCAGTCCGTCGGCGCCGCTGCTCATCACCTTCGTGCTGCTCTACGGCTTCGGCGCCGGCGTCATGACCGTCGCCCGCGCGCTTCTACCGCTGGCGCTGTTCTCGCCGGGCGAATATGGCCTGCAATCGGCCCGGCTGTCGCTGCCGCAAAACCTCGCCAATGCCATCGCTCCCGTCGTCTTCACCGCCATCCTCGACCGCGCCGGCACCGGCCCGGCACTTTTTGCCTGCGCCGCTCTCGCGGCATTGTCACTGGCCTTCATATTGATGCTGATGGGGCTGGTGCGCGGCGCCCACGCATCGCAGCCAAGTCCGGTCGCTCCGTGAGAGCCCAGCCCGTAAAATCAGCCATTCTTAATCTGTCTTGATTATCATCGACATCGGGACGAGAGCACCTTTGCGTCCACCCAACGCGACCGCTGCAGCGATCTGGCGATGAACCGGCCGCCGCTTTTGGCGAATCTTTTGAATCGGTTGCCGTCGCCTTTTCGAAAATTGAATCCGGTGGCTCAGAAGTTGATTCAGATTCAGGGCGATGCGAATCCGGATGGCTTCTCATCCACTTGAAATTTCAACGAAATGTGGCTCGGCCGCCGGCTGCCTGGGGAAATCAGAGCGGCCGCGTCACCGCCGTGCGGCTGTCGTAGTCGGCGGCAATGCGCTTTTCCCGGAGCGGCCGCACGCGATCGATCGAGAGCTGATAATCGGGATGGGCCTTGTAGGCGGCAAGGGCCGCCTCGTCGTCGAATTCGCCGTAGACCACGAGATCGATCTCGGTGCCCAGTTGATCGGTCTTCACATTGGTGCCGATTTCCAAAAGCCGCGCATGCGGAATGCCGGTCAGTATGGAAAGCCCGGCCCTCACCTCCTGCAGATGTTCCTCCTGCACGGTGAAGAAGACGATATGGCGGATCACGCGCAAGCTCCTGTCAGATTTGTCAAAATGATGCAGCGACCTTGGCGCATCCTATCAGACGCGCGGCGCTCCAGATCTCAGCCGGGCGATAACACGCGCGCCCCAGGCCTTCAACCGCGCCAGCATGCCATGCGCAGCATCGGGACGTATCGCCGCATCGAAGGCCATGGCATAGGCTGCGAGCTTTTCCGCCCGGTCGGTACCATTGACGATGCGGCGCGCATTCACCCAGTCAGCGGTCGTCGCGTTCAGGTGATCGGCAAGCTTGTGGCCGGTAAAACTGCCCTGCAGCATGCCTTCGATCAGGATCGTCACTGCCGCGTCCATCTCCATCGCGCGGTCGGGATCGGCAACGACGTCGATACCGGTCAGCACGCTCATCGCCTGATAATTCCGCTTATGGGTGAGTTGCACCAGGCCGCGACCGAGCCAGCTGCGGCCATCCTCATCCGGCCGCCAATAGGGCGTCTTTACCCAGGAAAGCCGGCCCGCGGCAAAGGCCGTCTCCAGGATCTCGACCGCGCGCCCATCGCTATCGGCCAGCGTCTCCCGGACCGGCTGCATCGTGTAGGCGGTCTCGTGGTAAGCGGTTGCGAGGATATAGGCGAGCCAGCGCCAGTCGGCATGGGCAAACCGCCTTTCCCAGGCGTCGAGAATCGCCGTGATGCCCACTACCTGAGGCTGCGTCAGCTCTCCCTTGAAGAGTTCGCGCCGCACAGTATCGAAAAAGAAGGCCCGATCCATGTGGACAACCATTCCGCGCTTCCCATAAATTTCATGGTTAAAACCGTCTTAATCGATTAAAATCTATTTAATCGTTTAAAGTGTTTAAGCCACTGATTTACACACCTTTTGTCTTGTGCAATGCATCTTCTTGCCCTGAAGCCTTACCACGAAAAGAGGAGACTTCCGATGCAGATGCCCGCCAATACCCCAACCACCATTCCCCAGCACGTTGTCGACCAGATGGAAAACGAATGGCGCCAGATTCGCCCTGAACGGGAAAATACGCGCCCGGCCCAACAGCCTCAACAACAACGCTGATATACGCAAAGCGATACCGATGTAAGCTCGAGCGCCACCCGCGCCCGATCAATGCCCCGGCCAGTCAATCGTGGCCGGGCGAATTTTCACAGTTGCCATAACGTCCCGATGGCCTGACTCATCACATCACAGCATCAAGCCGTTTCGCCAGCGTTTCCAGCGATCGGGTGAAAACTGCTGTATTATCAAGCGCGCGCGACAGCACCAGCGCGCCTTGAATGCCCGCGACGGCCTCCTCGGCGAGCGCCAGCGCCTCCTCCTCCGGACAGCCAGCCCGCATCAGCGCCGAGCGCAAGGCGCCGACCCAGCGGATGAAATAGTTGCCGATCGCTGCTGAAAACCGTTCCCGGGTCTCATCAAGCGCAAAGGCGCCGACGAGGCAGATGCGGCGGCCGGAGCGGAAATAATCGTTCACATTCGCCCACATCGCCGCGATCGCCTGATGGGCGTCGTCCTCTCTCAGCGGCCGATAGATCGCATGTTCGAACCAGGCATCGACCTCGGTGAGCACGGCGCCCGCCATCTCCTCCTTGCCGCCGGGAAAGAAGTGATAAAGGCTTCCCTTGCCGATGCCGGTGCGTTCGGTGATGCGGCTGAGCGACGTGCCCTCATAGCCGAGCTCGCGGAAGATTTCGGCGAGCAGCGGTACGATGTCGGCGCGTTCGTAGACGGTCTTCACCGGCGGGCTTTCCTGGTTCGCTCTAGAGACCGAGTTCGCTCAGGCCCGGATGGTCGTCCGGCCGTCGGCCGAGCGGCCAATGATATTTGCGTTCCGATTCCCGGATCGGCAGATCGTTGATGCAGGCGAAGCGGCGCTGCATCAGGCCGGCGGCGTCGAACTCCCAGTTCTCGTTGCCATAGGAGCGGAACCAGTTGCCGCTGTCGTCATGCCATTCATAGGCAAAGCGCACGGCGATGCGATGATCGGTGAAGGCCCATATCTCCTTGATCAGCCGGTAATCCAGCTCCTTTGCCCATTTGCGGGTGAGGAAGGCGACGATCTCGGCGCGGCCGGTGATGAACTCGGCGCGGTTCCGCCAGCGGCTGTCCGGCGTGTAGACAAGCGAGACGCGCTCGGGATCACGGCTGTTCCAGCCGTCCTCGGCGAGACGGACTTTCTGGGTGGCGGTCTCAAGGGTGAAGGGCGGGACGAGGCTGGACATAGGTTCTCCTGGACAAGGGGTTCTCCTGGACAAGGAGCTCTCCGGTACTGAATGGTTTCATTGTACCGATCGGTACAATGATTGGCAAGGTGGGACGAAACGGTGTTTCCCCTCAGAGGTCGCGAGGCAGGCTCCAGCGCAGCGGCAGGGCATCCGGGCGAAGCACGACCGCTTCGGGCGTGAAACGCCACAGCCGTTCCGCCCGTGGAAAGGCGGCAATCTCAGGGGACTCCAGAAGCACCTCGGCTCTTCCCGTCATCTGCAGCATGTCGCCGGTTGCGAAATCGACGAAGGCCAACCCCGCCTTCGGATTGACGAGGAAATTGCCAAGCGTGTTGAAGAACCGATTGCCGGGAAAATCGGGAATAGTCAGCACGCCATCGGCGCCGACATCGATAAAGCCGGCGTAGCCGCCGCGATGCGACACGTCCACCTGCCGTTCACCATTGTTGCGATCGACATAGGAGGCGACAAAGAACGTATCGGCTCCCTCGACCATCCGCCGCGCCCGATCGTCGAGCTGGCCGGAATGAAGCGGCGGTATCGCTGTGGCTAGATCGGGATCGCGGACAAAGGCGGAAGAGCGAGGCTGGATATATTGCGGGCAATTGCCGAAACTCTGGCCGACGCGCACGTGGAAAGTTCCGGCATCCGCCCTGCGGATCACACCGTTCAGCCGATTGCGCCGCCGGGTCTCGAGCTGGATGCCGAGCATCGCGATCGCATCGCCATCCTCCATGCCGGCGTCGGCAGGATCGGCCGGGTCGCGCGCCAGGCTGACATCAAGGATCTCCGGCTCCGGCGAGACCAAGAAACCCGGGTGCCCAGCCCGCACCGTCGCCCAGACGTCCCCCTTGGCATCGACCGCGCCGAGCACGATAAAGGGCAGCATCGGAAAGAAGGCGCGGTGCTGCTCCGGCATGGCCTTGCGGAGGAAATTGCGTCCCGGCCCGTCCATGCGCTCGACGACGCCGACGCTGCGCTGCATGGCGAGTTCACCTTCATGCCAGGGTGACGGCGCGTCCTGTCTTGTCTGCTCCAGCATCACGGGTCTCCTTGCGGGCATGGTTTGGGAAACCGGGACGGTGATCCGCCCCGGAGGATCTTATGCGGCAAGGCCGATCTTGGTCTTGCGAAAGCCGACGAAGCCCGGCAGCGCCTCGATGCGCGCAAGCCAGGCACGGACGTTTGGATAGGCCGAGATATCGACATTGCCCTCCGGCGCATTGGCAATGTAGCTGTAGAGCGCGATGTCCGCGATCACAGGATTGCCGCCGAGCAGGAAATTGCGGCCGTCGAGTTCCGCCTCGATCAGCGCCAGAATGCGATGCGCCCGGGCGATCACCTCGTCGGTGCGGAAGTCGGCGCCGAAGACGGTGACCAGGCGTGCAGCACATGGTCCGTAGGCGATCTCGCCTGCCGCAACCGAGAGCCATTTCTGTATCCGCGCCGCGGCCACCGCCTCTTCCGGCAGCCAGTCAGTGCGGCCGTATTTGCGTGCGAGATAGACGAGAATGGCAGAGGAATCGGCAATGACCGTGCCATTGTCGTCAAGGACCGGCACCTGGCCAAAGGGATTGAGCTTCAGGAAACCCGGCGCCTTGTGGGCGCCCGCCGCCATGTCGACCTCGACCAGTTCATAGGGCACGCCAAGCAGCGACAGGAACAAATGGGCCCGGTGCGAATGGCCGGAAAGCGGGTGATGGTAGAGTTTCATGATGGTTCCTTTGGTCTTCCTGATCGACGGGACGCGATAGCGATGGCCGTTTCGAAACCATCTGCGGCCAATTTACTGCCTTCCATCTGACTACAGTAGAATGCTAATCTGGAAGGCATACTCCCAATTCATGGAAGGATAGGATGGACCGCCTCGACGCCATGACCGTGCTTCTCGCCGTTGTCGAACAGGGCAGCCTGTCGGCCGCCTCACGGCATCTGCGATCCCCACTCGCAACCGTCAGCCGCAAGGTTTCGGACCTGGAAGCCCATCTCAACGCCCAGCTGCTGCAGAGGAGCAACCGGAAGATCACGCTGACAGAAGCGGGCCGCTCCTATGTCGAGGCGGCGCGGGAAATTCTCGACCGGGTGGAAGAAGCGGAACGGACTGCTGCCGGCGAATACAGTGCGCCGAAAGGCGAGTTGACGATGACCGCGCCGATCGTCTTCGGGCGGCTGCATGTCCTGCCCGTCGTGGTGGATTTCCTGAAAGCCTATCCCGATATCAATCTGCAGCTAATGCTCGGCGACAGGCTGTCGAACCTCGTCGAGGATCATATCGACGTGGCGCTCCGGATCGGCAACCTGCCGGACAGCAACCTGATCGCCACAAGGCTCGGCGCGATCCGCCGCACGGTCTATGCCAGCCCCGATTATCTCTTGCGGCAGGCCCTGCCCCGGCATCCAGGCGATCTCGCCGCGCATGACTGCGTCACCTTCGAGGGCATGGCCTCGGCGCTGAGCTGGACCTTCACTGAAGGGAAACGCGATCTCACCGTGCCGGTCCATTCGCGGCTTGCCGTCAACACCGCCGAAGCCGCGGTCGATGCGGCCGTCGCCGGTCTCGGCATCACCCGCGTGCTCTCCTACCAGGCCGCACGCGCCGAGATGGCCGGCCTGCTGGTGCCGCTGCTCCAAGATTTCGAACCGCCGCCGGCGCCGGTGCATCTCGTCTATCCCGCGCAGGGGCTGGTGCCGCTGAAATTGCGGGCGCTGCTCGATTTCGCAACGCCGCGGCTGCGCGCGACGCTGAACAAGTCTCAGGCGAGCTTGCCCTCCTCCGCCTTGTAGAAATACTGGCTGGCGACCAGCCAGCCCTTCAGTGGCCGCAGCGGCGGAATGCAGGTGGCGAGCATGAAGGGGCCGGTGACCAGAAGCTGCACCCAGATCGGCGCCGAAAAGGCCACCTCCAGCCAGACGCCAAGCAGCACGCTCGGAATGCAGGCGAAGCAGATGACGAAGAAGGCCGGGCCGTCAGCCGGATCGGCAAAGGAATAATCGAGGCCGCAGACCTCGCATTGCGGCTGCAGCGTCAGAAAGCCCTTGAACATATGCCCCTCGCCGCAACGCGGGCAGCGTCCCCTGATGCCGGTCTGTATCGGAGGAAGTGGCGGATATTCGGTGTCCATGATGACCTCGTCCTATCTGGCGCGGAACATTGATTCCATCAATTCCGCACATTGAATGCATTCAATATAGTTACATTGCAAATGCATTACCAGTCAACTCGTCAGAATGCCGCAGGTTTCCTGCCGACTGGCCGGGGCTGATCAACGGCAAACATGAAAATGGAGATCAAAGCGGCGCCATAACGGGAGCGCACCGAATGCAGCGGCCGCATTCGGCCATCCCGAACGGTTCGAGTCGCGGCGGATTTGATGGGTGACCCTTCCGGCTTTCGGATGCGCCCGGTAGGTTCAGCCGCAACGCTTGAACGTCAGAAGAACGAGGCCGCCATCTCGGGCGGGCCTTCCAGCGCATGGGCCATGAATTCCAGCGCGCCCTGCAACTTCTCCCGGGTGATCGGTCCGCCGAGGCAGACGCGCACCGCCTCGGGCGCCGTGCCCTCCACCGTGAAGGCATCGCTTGCTACGACGCCGATGCCGGAGGAGCGGGTATGGCTGCCGAAGGTGGAGCGGGTCCAGCCGTTGGAAAGCGGCAGCCAGATGTTGAAACTGATCGGATCGGCGCGGTAGCTGCCGGCAGGCAGGATGGTGGCGACCATCTGCTGGCGGGCGGCGGCCTCGGCACGGATGAAGCGCAGGATCGTATCGGCGGTGCCATCCTCGATCCAGCGGGTGGCGAGCGCCACGGTCAGCGGCGAGGCCATGACGTTGTTGGCGCGCATGGCGCTGACGAAGGGCCATACGGCCTTGCTGTCGGGCGCCACGACATAGGCAAGGCGCAGGCCCGCACCGATGCATTTTGCCAGTCCGCCAATATGCCAGGTCAGATCAGGCGCTGTTGCCGCGAGCGGCGCCGGACCTTGCTGCGGAATGAAGCCGTAGGCATCGTCTTCGACAATCGGCACGTGATATTTGCGGGCAACGGCGCAGATTTCCTCGCGCCGCCTGACCGGGATGGTCAGCGTCGTCGGGTTCTGCAGCGTCGGATTGAGATAAAGCGCCTTCGGCTTCAATCTCTCGCAGGCCTCGGCAAAGGCGTCGGGCAGGATACCGTCCTCGTCCATCGGCAGGCCGGTCAGATTGAGCCGCAGCTGGGCGGCGATCGAGCGCATGCCGGGATAGGTGATGACTTCCGAAAGCACGGTTTCGCCGGGTTTTGCCAGCAGACCAAAAATCGCCAGCAGGGCCGGATGGGCGCCTGGCGTGACGAAGATCCGCTCCTGCGACGGCACCAGCCCGCGACGGCTGAGCCAGGAGGCTGCAGCCTCCTTGTCCATGCTGGAGCCGCCGAAACCCTGATAGCGCAGCAGCGGAATGAGGCTCGCCGCCACCGCCGACATGCCCTCGCGCATGCGGGCAATCAGTTCCGGGTCATCCGGCTCCGGCGGCATGTTCATCGAGAAATCGACGACGGAGGCGCGGCGGGGATCGGGCGCGGCGTCGGGCGCAAAACCCTGGCGCTCCTTGTCGGCGCCACCGGTGACGAAGGTGCCGCGGCCGACATGCGAATCCACCAGCCCGCGCTTCTGCGCCTCGACATAACCTCTGGCTACCGTCGTGAAATCGACATTCAGCCGCTTGGCGAGTTCACGTTGCGGCGGCAGCCGGTCCCCAACCACCAAATGCCCGCTGCGCAAATCCATTTCGATCACGTCGGCGATCGCCATATAACGAGGACTGCTGCTGCGGCTGAGATCGGGATGCCAGTCTTTCATGTCGTGATCCGTGTCAGTCTGATTCCTGATGAGATTGACGGTATATTGTTGCACAATGCCGCTGTCACGAAAAATGTCGCGCGCCAAGTTGGGGAAGCGACGCTGGCCGGTATGGCGCAGCTTTTGCGCACTCCTTGATACGTTTTAATGACGGAGTGTCGCCGGATTTGACTGCTATTTGCGCAAATACAATCTGGCACGTCAGCCGTCATCCACCGCGGGATCTCTTTTCCGGCAACATCCGCCCCGGCGAGGCGCTGCGGATCGAGTTGATCGGGCTTTCACCCGAGTAGTCCCGGGTGAGCCACGAGGACGGCAAGACAATCGGCAGCGTCTCAGCACGCATTGACGAGGGTTTGCCGCGAGCTATGGCTTCAGGCCGCCGCGAAAGCGTCAATGCCGGTCAACCTTGCCGACAGGATCCATAGGCGCGCTGCCTCCTCGGCATCGGCTGCATGGTCGCTGACACCGCCGGGTTCTCCATCCGTTGCGCGGATGGCGATATCGCAGTCCTCGCAATAGAGGCCTCCCATACCGTCGAGTTGCGGCGAGGTCGCCGCCCAGACCTGCGTGGCGGCCCCCTGGGATGGCGTCTTGAACGTCGGATCCATCGGATTGCCGTCCGCATCGATCCAGCCGGCACTGACCATTTCCTCCTTTGCGAGATGGCGCTGCAAGGGGGTAAAAATCTTGCCCGGGTGCAGCGAGAAGGCGCGGATGCCGCTGTCGCGCCCGAGCCTGTCCAGATGCACGGCGAAAAGTGCGTTGGCAGTCTTCGACTGGCCGTAGGCCCGCCATTTGTCGTAACCGGTCTCGAATTGCATATCCTCCCATCGTATGGCGGAGTTGCGATGGCCACCGGAGGAAACCGAAACGATGCGAGCGCCGCGCGAGATTGCCGGCCAAAGGCGATTGACCAAGGCAAAATGGCCGAGATGGTTGGTCGCGAACTGTGCCTCCCATCCGTCGCCGACGCGCGTTTCCGGGCAGGCCATGATGCCGGCGCTGTTGATCACCATATCGATGCTGCGGCCAGACGCGACGAACCGCTCGGCAAAGACGCGAACGCTTTCGAGGTCGGAAAGGTCGATCCGATCAATCTCTACGCCATCGATGCCGGCGACCGCGCTGCGCGCCGCCTCGATGCTCCTTGCGCCGATGATCACCTTAGCGCCCGCGCCCGCCAGAGCCCGTGTGGCCTCGAGCCCGAGGCCGGAATGGCCACCGGTGACGATGGCGCGCTTGCCGGAAAGATCGAGACCGGCCAGAACCTCGTCGGCAGTCGTGTAGGCTCCAAATCCGGAGCCGATGGGGACTTGTTTGTCATTCATGATAATTACCCTTGTTCCGTGTTGCCGTCGCTCGGTACGACGGCTGCGAGAATAAGGCGTGGCCTCCAGACGATCTATGCGTTAGAGTCCATTATCTCTTCGCCATCGTCCGGATTTCTTCATGGACCCATTATCCGATGTTCTCGCACTGCTCAAACCGCGCAGCTATGTTTCCGCGGGGCTTGACGCTGGCGGTGCTTGGGCGATCGATTTTCCGCCCCCTGATGGCATCAAGTTCAACGCGGTGATATCAGGCGGGTGCTGGCTGAGCGTCGATGGCGTCCCCGAAGCTGTCCGCCTCGAGGAAAGCGACTGCTTTCTGCTGACGAGCCGCCGAGCCTTTCGTCTCGCCAGCGATCCGACTCTCGAACCGATCCCGTCCGATGCGATCTATTCGATCGCCCGCGATGGGATTGCAACTTGCGGCGGCGGCGGCGATTTCTTCCTGATCGGCAGCCGTTTTTCCTTTTCGGGAGGAAATTCGGACATCCTTCTCGGAATCCTGCCGCCGATCGTCCATGTGAAGAAGGATTCCGATCATGCCGCCGTGCTGCGCTGGTGTCTCGATCGGATGACGCGCGAATTGCGTGACCAGCAGCCGGGTGGCTTTCTGATGGCGGAGCATTTTGCTCATGTCATGCTCATGCAGGTATTGCGCCTCCATATCGCATCGCCGAATGCGCGCGGCGTCGGCTGGCTTTTCGCGCTTGCCGACCGGCGGATCGGTGCGGCTATCCGTGCGGTGCACGCCGATCCGGCCCGCAAGTGGACCTTGCAGTCGCTGGCTGAACGGGCCTCGATGTCCCGGTCGAGTTTTGCTCTTCACTTCAAGGAAAAGGTCGGGCTTGCCCCGATGGATTATTTGACGCGCTGGCGCATGCTTCTCGCAGGTGACCGATTGACGAACTCGGCTGAAGCAATCGCCGGTGTCGCCCTGTCGCTCGGCTATGAATCCGAAAGCGCATTCAGCACTGCTTTCAAGAGAGTGATGGGATGCTCGCCGCGGCAATATGGCCGCGCTCAACCGCCTGGAGCCATGCGAGATAGTCTCGGCGCTCAGTGAAACCTTGATTGGTGCAGGCATCAGCGTTGGCCTGCCGAAATTCCGTCCGATACGGCCTTGCACCCGCCGTTCATTCTCTTACCTATTCAAGGAAGAATGCTCCGGCGCCCATCGGGATGAAAGCATGAATATCGATCCGATTCTGCGGTCAGTCGTGGCCGTCCGTTCCTCCATTCCGGAAGATGCCTTCACAGCGCAGACGCTGGGCACTGTCCGGGAGGGCAGCGGCGTGGTCATTCGCGACAACGGGCTGGTGCTGACCATCGGTTATCTCATCACCGAGGCTGAAGAAGTATGGCTCACGACCCATGACGGGCGCGTCGTTCCCGCCCATGCGCTTGCCTACGATCAGGAGAGCGGCTTCGGCCTGGTGCAGGCGCTTGGCCCGCTGAATGCGCCGGCGGTGGATCTCGGCGACGCGGCCACGGCCAAGCCCGGCGATCCCGTCGTGCTCGCCGATGGGATCGGAGAATTCGTCCAGGCAAACATCGTCGCCCGGCAGGAATTCGCCGGCTACTGGGAATATCTGCTGGACGAGGCGATTTTCACCGCACCGGCCCATCCCTCATGGGGCGGCGCAGCCCTGATCGGTTCGGACGGCAAACTTCTCGGCATCGGTTCGCTTCGCCTGCAGATGAGCCAGGGCGACGAGGTCGCCGATATTAACATGGTCGTGCCGATCGACCTTTTACCGCCGATCCTCGACGATCTGTTGAACCGGGGCCAGGTCAACAAGCCGCCGCGGCCCTGGCTCGGTGCCTTCTCCGCCGAGAGCAATGGCGGCGTGGTGGTGATGAGCGTGGCCGAAGGCGGTCCGGCCGCCCAGGCGGGCCTGCGGCAGGGCGATATCATCTCGGAGATCCGCGACGAGGAGGTCGACGGCCTGGCCGATTTCTACCGCAAGCTATGGAGCAGCGGTCCCGCCGGCGCCGAGATCCCCATGCGGGTCCTCAGGAACGGCCGGGAAGCCTGGCTGCGCATCAAGTCCGCCGACCGCAACAGCTTTCTCAAGAAGCCTCAGTTGCAATAGGGGCGCGCCGGCGCCCCAAAACGCCGATTACATCCACCTCAAAGATTTTCCCGCGTGATCGTCAGGAAGCGCACTGGCTCGGCGCTGACTTCCACCTCGATGAGACCAAGCCTGTTCAGGGCAAGGTCTATCGAACGCCTCGCCTGGACCTCCGGCGCCTGATCGAGCACGATCGACATGATACCACGGCGGAGATAGTCCTGCGTCTGCCCGGTCAATTCGTGGCCGACCCAGAAGGGCCGCCCGGCCTTGTTGGCCGCGAGCACCCTGGCAACGCCCTTGTTGTCGCCGCCGGCGCTATAGACGCCGATGATGCCGGGCTCCCGCCTCAACGCCGCTTGCAGCAGTTCGATGGCATTGTGCTCGTCGTCGAGATCGAACATGACTTCGATGAAACGATGCTCGTTTGAAGCATGGTCCGAGAGATAGGCGGAGAAGCCACGGATCCGCTCCTTATGGTTCTCATAGGCGCCGCTATGGCAGAGAGCGACGAAGGAGCCGGGGCGCTGCGCCAGCATGCCCGACATGTAATGGGCGGCGGTGCGGCCGGCGGCGTAATTGTCGATACCGACATAGGGCAGTTCGGGGGCCGGACGGGTCATGATCTGGACGACGGGAATGCCGAGACCGGCCGCCTTCCGCACGCTGGTGACGACATCGGCATGGTCGGGCGCGACCACGATCAGCGCCGACCGGCGGGCCGTCGGGTTGGCGATATAGCGGGCAAATTGCGCCGGCTCGTTCTCGCGCACGAAGGTGCGGTGAACGACGATGCTGTCGTCGAGCGAGGCGGCGATGCGCTCGAACGCCCGGTTCAGGCGCGAATAGAAGCTGGTCTCCGGGCGAACCAGGATCACCTCGATCCGGATCAGGCCGCGATGGGCGACCGGCAGGCTTTGCCGGTATTCAAGCCGTCTTGCCGCTAGAAACACCTTCTCCACCGTCTCCGGCCGAACGCCGCCGCGATTATTGAGGACGCGCTCCACCGTCGCGGTGCCGACGCCGGCTTCCCGGGCCACATCCTTCAAAGTCACCTTCGTCACAGGCTTATTCACTCCCAAAGCTGACACAGCAGAGCATCCGCGCTTCGCACGGTCAATGATCAAATTTGATCATCGAAGCATTGGAATATCGAGGCGCCGCGGCAGTATCGTGGCGGCAATCCGGGAGGAGCACCGGAAGCATGAAACGAGATCAAGGAGCGTCCGCTGGCGATGGCTGGGGATGACGGAGGAACCAGATGAAGATCGCACTCGACCCGCATATGCACCGTCACCTCAACCTCAACGACCTCTGCCGCAAGGCGGCGGAGCTCGGCTATGAGCATATCGAGCTTTCGCCGCGTGACGATTTTCTGCCCTGGTGGGTGCGCCCGCGGGCACACAAGGAACGCATCGCGGAATTCAAGGCTGCGCTGAAGGATCATGGCGTCCAGCTCGCCTCGCTGCTGCCGATGTATCGTTGGGCGAGCCCGCATGAGGATGAGCGGCAGGCGGCGGTGCGCTACTGGAAGGAAGCGATCGAAATCGCGGCCGAAATGGGCTGCGATACGATGAACTCGGAATTCGGCCGCGGCCCGTCACCGGATCGCAGCCACCGCTCCAACTGCTGCGGCGGCATGCACACCCACGAGCACAGCGAGGCAGCCTGGTGGCGCTCGATGGAAGAGCTCGTTCCGGTGTTCGAGCGCGAGGGTGTCACGCTCAACATGGAGCCGCATCCGGAAGACTGGTGCGAAACGCTGCATCCGGCGATCGACATGCTGAAGACCATCGGCTCGAAGAACGTCAAGTTCCTCTATTGCGCGCCGCATACTTTCTATTTCGGTGACGACATGGCGCGGATGATCCGCGATGCCGGCCCGCTGATCGCCCATGTGCATGTGGCCGATACCTATAATCACAAGGCGTCGTCAGGGCTGCGCTACATCATCAACCCGCCGGGCGCCAAGGTGACGATCCATCAGCACATGGATATGTACCAGGGCGAGATCAACTGGGATGTGTTCTTCTCCTCGCTCGCCGCTGTCGGCTTCGACGGCATCATCACCGCCTGCGTCTTCGGCTGGGAAGACCGCGCCGATGAATCCGGCCGCTTCATGCGCGCCGAAATCCAGAAATATGTCGACAAATACTGGCCCGGGAAACGCGGCTGACCCTCGAGATCACCACTATCAGGAACAGAACCGTGACCATCACGATTACGACGGCCCCCTGCTGCTGGGGCGTTGATGACGTCAACAATCCAAACCTTCCCGGCTGGGAGCGCGTCTTCGACGAGGCCGCCGCCGCCGGCTATGGCGGCCTTGAGCTCGGGCCCTACGGCTACGTGCCGCTCGATGATGCGCTGGTCGCCAAGGCGCTTGCCGAACGCAATCTGTTCATCGTCGCCGGCACGATCTTCGACGATCTGGTCTCCGCCGACAATCGGGAGACATTGCTGCGGCAGACCGACGAAATCTGCGCCGTGATCACCCGGCTGCCGCAGCCGGAACAGGTGGCGGGCCAGCGGTTCAGGACGCCCTATCTCACGGTCATGGACTGGGGCCATGACGAGCGAGACTATGCCGCCGGCCATTCCGATCGTGCGCCGCGCCTCGACGACAAGGCCTGGGCCGGGATGATCGCCAATATCACGGCGATCGCCGAACTTGCTCAGCGCAAATACGGCGTTCGCGCCGTCATCCATCCGCATGCGGGCGGCTATATCGAATTCGCCGACGAGATCGAGCGGGTGGCGGGTGACATTCCGCAGGCAGTCGCAGGATTCTGCCTTGACACCGGCCATACTTATTATGCCGGCATGGACCCGGTGGAGACGCTGCGCCGCTATGCCGACCGGCTCGACTACGTCCATTTCAAGGATATCGACCAGGCCGTCTTCGACCGCGTGCTCGGTGAAAGGATCCGCTTCTTCGAGGCCTGCGGACAGGGCGTGATGTGCCCGATCGGCCGCGGCATCATCGACTACCCCGCCGTCAAGCGGACGCTCGAGGAGATCGGTTATCACGGCTTCATCACCGTCGAGCAGGAGCGCGATCCGAGGAATGTCGCCGGCAGCCTCGACGATGTGAAGCAAAGCCGCGATTACCTCAGGTCCGTTGGTTTTTAGGGAAAACACTATGACGAATGACAGGCGAAAGCCGATCCGCTGGGGCATGGTCGGCGGCGGCAAAGGCAGCCAGATCGGCTATATTCATCGCTCGGCGGCGCATCGCGACGACGTCTTTGCCCTTGCGGCGGGCGCCTTCGATATCGATCCCGAGCGCGGTCACGCCTTCGGTCTCGATCTCGGACTCGACGCAGCCCGGAGCTACCCGGACTATGCAGCGATGTTTGCCGCCGAAGCCGCACGCGCCGACGGTATCGAGGCGGTGTCGATCGCAACACCCAACAACACTCATTTCGCGATCTGCAAGGCAGCTCTCGAACATGATCTGCATGTGATCTGCGAAAAGCCGCTCTGCTTTACCATCGCCGAAGCCGAGGAGTTGAAGGCGCTTTCAAAAGCGCGCGGCCGGATCGTCGGCGTGACCTATGGCTATGCCGGCCATCAGATGATCGAGCAGGCGCGCGCCATGGTCAGGAATGGCGATCTCGGTGAGATCCGCATCGTCAACCTGCAATTTGCGCACGGCTTCCACAGTGCCGCGGTGGAGGAGCAGAACCCGTCGACGCGCTGGCGTGTCGATCCGAAATTCGCGGGCCCCAGCTATGTCCTCGGCGACGTCGGAACCCATCCGCTCTACATTGCCAAGGTCATTCTGCCGCACCTCAAGATCAGCCGCCTCCTCTGCACCCGCCAGAGCTTCGTCAAAAGCCGCGCGCCGCTGGAGGACAATGCGGTGACCCTGATGGAATACGACAATGGCGCGATCGCCACCATCTGGTCGAGCGCCGTCAATGCCGGCTCCATGCACGGCCAGAAGATCCGCATCGTGGGCTCGAAGGCCAGCATCGAATGGTGGGATGAGCGGCCGAACCAGCTCTCCTACGAAATCCAGGGGGAACCCGCCCGCATTCTCGAGCGCGGCATGGACTATCTCTATCCCGAGGCCAGGATCGACGACCGCATCGGCGGCGGCCATCCGGAAGGCCTTTTCGAAGCCTGGGCAAACCTCTACCGTCGCTTCGGCTTTGCCATCAACAGAGCGCGCGGCCTCGCGCCGGCGGGCATTGAAGATCTGGTCTTTCCCGATGTCGATGCCGGGCTGGAAGGGGTGCGCTGGGTGGAAAACTGCGTGCGGTCCGCCGACGCCGGCGGGGTCTGGCTGGATTATCGCTAGGCCGTCAACCGCGGTGTGACGCTATGCTCAGATAAGCCGGTCGTCATCTTCCGCCGCCCGCGGCGCGCGGCGACGCGTGCTGTCGTTGGCGGCTTTTTTCTGCCCGTCGGCTGATGCCTCAGGGACTTTCTTGAGGCTTTCGCCGCCGGCGTCGTCTGCGGCTGGCTGCGGGTCGCTCTTTTTTTCAAAGCGGATCATGGGTCATTTCCTGCTTCAACAGTGGGAGCGCTCCGCAGATATATCGGAGCGCTCTGGAAGAACGGTGTCAGACGGCAAGCGCAGTGGCGCAGCCTTGAACACTTCGGCTGTCGGACGAGGTCTGCCCAGGCATGGTTGCCCAGCCGCCCGCCTCGACAAACTGACGCTGCTTGTAGCCATCGTTAAGCGCTTTGAACTCGATCAGTTTAGCGCTCGCATCCGGCGCCGCCTTGAAGCGCTCGACGCAAATGGCCGACGCCAATTCTCCGCGTGCGGTATCGCCGGCGGCGGCTGCCGCTTTGCTTGACGTGCCGCCTGTGACCCAGCCTCCCCAGCTGAAGCCGATGATCATCGTGGCGATCGCCGTGACGACGCAGGCCCAGACGAGAAGCGTCTTGGATGGCTGGTAATTGTCGAAACGCTGGGTAATCGATGTCTTGCTGCTGCTCTGCACGGACATTGGAATTCTCCCTGTCTACTGTTCGGGTTGCGCCGTCCGGCGACGCCGGACCGGTTCAGGCTGGCCTCAGTATCCCATATCGCCCATGCCGCCATTTCCGGCTGCCGGGGCAGAGTCTCTTGCGGGAATGTCGGCGATCATCACCTCGGCGGTGATCAGAAGCGCCGCAATCGAGCCGGCGTCCTGCAGAGCGGTGCGTACGACCTTGGCCGGATCGACGATGCCGGCCTCGATCATATCGACATAGGTCTCCGTCTGTGCGTCGAAGCCCTGATTGTGATCATTGCTGCCGGCGAGTTTTCCGACGACGATGGAGCCTTCGAACCCGGCATTGTCGGCGATCTGCCGGATCGGGGCTTCAAGCGCCCTGAGCACGATCGAGATGCCGGCCGTCACGTCGGCGTTCTCGCCGGTCAAACCCGTCAGCGCCGACTTCGCGCGCAACAGTGCCACGCCGCCGCCCGGCACGATGCCCTCTTCGACCGCCGCACGGGTCGCGTTCAGCGCGTCGTCGATGCGGTCCTTCTTTTCCTTGACCTCCGTCTCGGTCGCACCGCCGACACGGATGACTGCGACGCCGCCGGCCAGTTTCGCCAGGCGTTCCTGCAGCTTTTCCTTGTCGTAGTCGGAGGTGGTCTCCTCGATCTGCGCCTTGATCTGCTGGATGCGCGCCTGGATGGCCGCTTTCTCGCC
Source organism: Rhizobium anhuiense bv. trifolii (assembly GCF_024346605.1). NCBI lineage: Bacteria > Pseudomonadati > Pseudomonadota > Alphaproteobacteria > Hyphomicrobiales > Rhizobiaceae > Rhizobium > Rhizobium anhuiense. The sequence goes on along the minus strand of NZ_CP098803.1, from coordinate 1,622,864 downwards.
GGAACCGTCGATGATCGTGGTGCTCTCCTTCTCGATCAGCACGCGCTTGGCGCGGCCGAGCATATCGAGCGTGACGTTTTCGAGCTTGATGCCGAGATCCTCGGAAATCATCTGGCCTGATGTCAGCACGGCAATATCTTCCAGCATGGCCTTGCGGCGGTCGCCGAAGCCCGGCGCCTTGACGGCCGCGACCTTCAGGCCGCCGCGCAGCTTGTTGACGACCAGCGTCGCCAACGCCTCGCCTTCGACATCCTCGGAGATGAGCAGAAGCGGTTTGCCGGTCTGCACGACGGCTTCCAAAATTGGCAGCATCGCCTGAAGGCTGCCGAGTTTCTTCTCGTGAAGGAGGATATAGGGGTCCTCCAGTTCCACGCGCATCTTCTCGGCATTGGTAACGAAATAGGGTGAGAGGTAGCCACGGTCGAACTGCATGCCCTCGACGACGTCGAGTTCGGTCTCGGCGGTGCGCGCCTCCTCAACGGTGATGACGCCCTCATTGCCGACCTTGTCCATCGCCTTGGCGATCATCTCGCCGACGCTGACGTCGCCATTGGCGGCAATGGTGCCGACCTGGGCGATCTCGCCTGACGATTTGACTTTCCTCGCCCGCGCCTGGATCTCCTTGACCACCGCAACGACGCCGAGATCGATGCCGCGCCTGAGATCCATGGGATTCATGCCGGCAGCGACGAGCTTTGCGCCTTCACGAAAGATGGAGGCCGCGAGCACCGTCGCCGTCGTCGTGCCGTCGCCGGCAAGATCATTGGTCTTCGACGCCACCTCGCGCACCATTTGCGCGCCCATGTTCTCGAACTTGTCGGCTAGCTCGACTTCCTTGGCGACAGTGACGCCATCCTTGGTGATACGCGGTGCGCCATAGGCCTTGTCGATGACGACGTTGCGGCCCTTGGGGCCAAGCGTGACCTTGACGGCATTGTTGAGCAATTCGACGCCGCGCAGCAGGCGATCGCGTGCATCGGTGGAGAATCTGATTTCCTTGGCAGACATAATATTGGTCCAGTTCGGTCTTGAGATACGGATCGGAATGCGGTCGATCAGGCGGCCTTTTGAGAGGCCACTCCGATCTTTTCGACGATGCCCATGATGTCGGTCTCCTTCATGATCAGAAGGATCTCGCCCTCGATCGTGACCTCTGCCCCCGACCATTTTCCGAACAGAATGCGATCACCGACCTTAACGTCGAGCGGGATCAGATTACCGTTGTTGTCGCGCAGGCCCGGGCCGACTGCGACCACGTCGCCTTCCTGCGGCTTTTCCTTGGCGGCGTCTGGAATGATGATCCCGCCCTTGGATTTGACATCGCCTTCCGCACGTCGAATGACGACGCGGTCGTGAAGTGAACGGAATTTCATAGAGGTCTTTCTGCTGCCGGCGCATATGGCGGCTGCAACACATAAATAGCACCCGTGGCACTCGATTGATAGGAGTGCCAATAAATATTATTCACGCATGAAAAATCAGGAAATCATTTCGGCGGGATGGTTTGTAATAATTATGAATTGAATAGAATTTCTTGAGCCATTACGCTCCATTTTATTTGCGTGACCACGGAGTTAATTTGGCGTTTTTTATAGATAAATCCGAATTTATCTTGATTTAAACGTAATCCAGGCGTAACGATAAGCCTCGTCGATTTGGCCGACTTGGCTTCGCGGTGTCAGAGACCTACGACCCGCCATACACCACCGAATTCTCGATAGCGAATATATGACGTCGTTCCGGCGTGCATTTCGCGTATTCGATCCGGAATGAGCTTGGCGCTGACCGCGGATGTACCGGCAGCGTCGAGTTCGTCCGGTTCGGATCTCAACGATACAGGAAATGCATCGGTGTTTCCTGCGGAGGCTTCAGTCATGACAAGTCGCACCACACAAACCGTCGTCCACTTTTCATCTCCTTTCCGCCTGCCAGGTTTCGACAGAGCACAGCCAGCCGGGGAATATCGCGTCGACTATGACGAGGAATTGATCGATGGCGTTTCCAGGCTTGCCTGGCGACGGATCGGCGCCTTCATCCACCTGCCGGCGATCGCCGCACAGAGTTCGACACTGCAGATGATGCCTATCCATCCGTCAGATCTCGAAACCGCGCTCGAAAAGGACCACAAACCGTCATGACCGCTACGCGCACCCCGCAACGCAATGGACGTTCGGTCCGACGCGAGCCAGCAACACATATCTTCAAGGTTGGGCAGACCGTCCGGTTGAAGGACGGGTTCCTGATCGTGCCTTCCAAGCTCCCCGACACATACCGCATTACCGCCACGCTGCCTCCGAGAGGCAATCTGCTGCAATACCGCATTCGCAGCGACGACGAACGTCACGAGCGGGTCACGACGGAAGACAGCCTGGAGCCGGTAAACCTATCGCCCGGCAGCGGCGCAACACTGATCGAGACAACGTTTGGCCACGGCCCGAATGACGGAAGGTTGACATCGTGAACAGCCATGAAGACGAAGGAAGACCGAACGCCTTTGCTGTCGGCAACAACAAGGGCGGCGCGGCCGGCCACTACGCCATGGACATTGGACGCGACCGCCGGGTCGAACCCGCCCGTTCGTGGACCGTCTACCACGCGAGCGTTCCGACGCACGCGGACCATGCCGTGACCGGCGCGAGCCGTTCGCAGGCCGGGAGAGACATGTTGTCCTTCAATCTTCTCAACATCGGATACCGGAAGGAATGGCTCAGGCTATCCGACGCTGCGCAGATCGCTCGTGACACCCCGCCGGCTCATCCGTGGCGCTAGGATCCGGACCCTACTCCGCCCTCCCCTAAATCACGTGACAGCGTCGCAGGGCTTGCGCTGAACAGCGGTAATTCGGCGCGCCGATTTCTTTGCCAGGACGCTCGAGCGGATCGCCAGCCTTTTTGAACGACGCCCTTTCGTTGACTTCGGATCGCGGTTGAAAGATGTTGGCGTCGTGCCATCTTGAGGGATGAGCCGTCCTTCGGAGACCAAGGGAAGTCAGGGAGTTTGCGTCCATGTTCGATCATGTCTCCATCGGCGTAAAGGACATCGAAAGAGCCCGCCGTTTCTACGACGCGGCGCTGGCGCCGCTCGGATATGAGCGGCTGTCCAATTCCGACGCGATGATCGGCTACGGCCCGGAAAGGGTCGGCCTCTGGGTGATGCAGGTCGAACACCCCGTTGTTGCCGATCTGCGATCCGGGCTGCATTTCTGCTTCGTCGCCCCGAACGAGGCTGCGGTCGATGCCTTTCACGCGGCGGCCGTCGCCTCCGGCGGCACGGATAATGGCGAACCGGGGATCCGGCCGGATTACGGACAATTCTATTACGCCGCCTTCATCATCGACCCGGACGGCTACCGGCTCGAAGCCTATTTTCATAAAGGCGAGCTGTAACAGGCCGACTGACCGTCAGAAAACCGCGCACTTTCCCTTATAGGCTGATTTCAATAAGCCGATCCCGAGGGGTCGTTCAGATTATGGCGCTCGGATCCCTCGAGCGGCGGATTGAAGACGCTGACGAGGATCATATCCTGGTCACGGCCGCCGCGCAGCAGATGCTTGTCATGCTTGTCGAGCACATAGATATCGCCTTGACGGATCGGAAAGACGGTGCCGTCCATATCCTCCACCTCGCCCTCGCCGGCGATGCAATAGCAGGCTTCGAGATGCTGGCGGTATTCGAGAAGCGAAACGGTGTTGGCGCGCACGATCGTATGACAAACGGTAAAACCCATCCCGTCCTTTTCCGTCAGCAAACGGTGGCTCGTCCCATTGCCCCATTCCACAAAATAGTCGGTTGCTTCGACATCCTTCAGGCTGCGCACGTACATTCCGCTCTCCTGGTGTAAGAAAATTTGACACGTCAGCGATACTGTTCAGATCCGCTTCCTTCAGCCATACTGGTGATCTCCATATTCGGACAAATGATGATTTCTATCGGATAGCTGAGGAAAACTTACAGATGACACTTCCATTCGGCGCATTGAGAGCCTTCGAAGCGGCAGCGCGTCTTTCAAGTTTCTCACGCGCCGGCGACGAATTGCGCGTCACGCATGCCGCGATCAGCCATCAGATCCGTCATTTGGAGGAATGGTTCGGACGTGCCTTGTTTCTGCGTGAAAAACGCGGCGTGCGGCTCGCACCCGAGGCCAAAAGCTTTGCCGAAACCCTATCGAGCAGTCTTGAAAGAATTTCCGCAGAAGCGGAATTATTGAAGCTCAGGACGAGATCCGAGATCACCGTCGGCTGCATCCCGTCCATCGCGACGCGATGGCTGATACCATCGCTCAGCGATTTCCTGGCTAGGCATTCGGATGTCACAATAAAGGTGGTCTACGCCATGGCCGAACAGCGTCTGCGTGAAACCGGCTGCGATGTACTGATTACGCTTGGCGCCGATACCTTCGAAGGCGTCGTTTGCCACCAGCTTTTCTCCCGCGCCACTCAACCTGTCGCCAGTCCGCGCTATCTTGAAAGAAAGGGCAGCATCGACCACGCGACACAGATCGCAACGGCAGACCTGCTCCACGACGAGACCACAGCGCATTGGGCGCAGTGGCTCGACAAGGCGGGCGTGCCGTTGACGCCAACGCTAAGGGGGCCGGTGTTTCAAGACTTCAATTTGCTCGCAACCGCCGCCATTGCCGGTCATGGCGTGGCACTTTGCCCGGTCGAGTTATGCCGCCGCGAAATCGAGAATGGCGACCTGATCGTGCTCTCGGACATCGCGATTCTCGCACAGGAGAGCTATTTTCTGATCTGCAGGGCTTCTCCCCAAAAATCAATTTCAGCCTTCTGTACGTGGTTCAAATCGGTCATTGAATAGACGGCAGCCGGGGCGACAATCTCGATGCAATCACCCCTGAGTCAAGCCGCAGCTCTCGATATCGATACGCGGCAGCCGGAGGCTTCGAGCGCCACGCTGGCGACGTCAAGGAACAGGCCGCGGAACCAGCGCGCCCGGCCGTCCGCCTGGTCGACGCGGCGATAGAGCATGGTCACGGGATCGGCCGGCAGGGAAAGCGGCGGCTGGCAGATCGTCAGCCCATGCAATTGCGCCATGCAGCGACCGATCGATTCCGGCACGGTGGCGATGGCCGGCATGGCCCTGAGCGCCGTCGGCAAGGCGGAAAAACGCGGCACCGTCGCCACCACCTGCCTGACGTGGCCAGTGCGGCTCAGCGCGCTATCGATGCTGGTCGCGGCATTGCCTTCGAACGAAACGGTGACATGGGCGACATTGGCGAAATCCTTGAGGCTCAACGGCGCCTTCAGCCGGAGCTGGGCTTCATCGTAGATGCAGATCGAGGCCTGATCGAACAGCGGCGCGCGGATGTGCCAGGAGGCCGGCTCTTCGTGCACCGAGACGCTGAAGTCGAAGACGCCCTCGTCCAGCCGGCGCGCGGCATCGCGTTTGTCGGAAGCGATGCCGATCAGCCGGGCGCCGGGTGAGAGCTGGAGAAGACGGGCGGCAAGCGGGCCGAAGAAGGCCGATTCGAGATTGTCGCACATGCCGATGCGGAACTCGCCCTGCCAGCTGGCCGGATCGAATTCGGCCTGCGGGCGGATGGCACGCTCGATGCCCGACAGCGCATCCTCGATCGCCGGGGCGATGGAAAGGGCCCGTGGCGTCGGCTGCAGGCCGCGGCCGACGCGCACGAACAATTCGTCATCCAGTGCCTCGCGCAGGCGCCGCAAAGCGGCCGAAAGACCGGGCTGGCCAAGCAGCAGCCGCTCTGCGGCGCGACTGACATTGCGTTCCTGCATCAGCACCGAAAAGGCCAGCAGCAGATTAAGGTCGATCTTGCGAAGAGTGGCATCATTCATCATCACCAGTAATACCTGGCATGGCTACTATCAATTTGCAATAGGAAAGGAAGCTGTACATTTTCTCGTTCCCTGCCGCCCGGCAACCTCCCCCGATGAGGCGGCAGCAAAGAAGGAACGATTTCGATGACTCTTTCCAAATCGCGAAACGGGGCGGGGCTGGCATTGCTGCTGCTCTGCGCCGCCAATTTTCTCGACGCCATGGATGTCTCCACCATCGGCGTCGCGCTGCCTGCCATCCAGGCCGAACTCGGCATGGAGGCGACCTCGCTGCAATGGGCCGTCAGCGCCTATGTGCTCGGTTATGGCGGCTTCCTGCTCCTCGGCGGCCGGGTCGCCGACGTCTTCGGCCATCGCCGCGTCTTCCTCTGGTCGCTGGCAATTTTTGCCGCCGCCAGCATCGCCGGCGGCTTCGTCGACAGCGGCCCGACACTGATCGCCGCCCGATTGATCAAGGGCATTGCCGCCGCCTTCACGGCGCCGGCCGCCCTGGCGCTGCTGCTCTCCGTCTTCGGCGAGGGAGCGGCGCGGGCAAAGGCGCTCGGCGTCTTCTCCTCCACCGGCGCCGCCGGCTTCGTGCTCGGCATGGTGATCGGCGGTGCTGCGACGATCTTCAGCTGGCGGGCGACGCTCGTCATGGGCGCGCCGGTCGCTATCCTGACGCTCCTTCTTGCGCCGCTGGTGCTGCCGGCCGACCCGAAAAGAACCGGACCGCGGCCGGCCTTCGACTGGGCCGGCGCGCTGACCATCACACCCGGGCTCTTGTTCTTCGTCTTCGGCATCACCAACGCTGCGGCGGCGGGCTGGCAGGCCTTCTCGACCTGGGGCTCGCTCATCGCGTCGCTGGTGCTGATCCTGCTCTTCCTCGCGGTCGAAGCGCGCCATGCCGATCCGATGGTGCCGCTCGGCATGTTCCGTCGGGCCAAGCTTCGGCATGCCAATGCGATTGCCGCCCTCTTCCAGGGCGCCTATGTCGGCTTCCAGTTCCTGGCGACGCTCTACTATCAGAACGTCATAGGCTGGTCGGCCTTCACCACCGGCTTCTGCTTTGCGCTTGGCGGCGTCTTCGTGATGTTCCTGGCGCCACGTTTTGCCACACTCGCGCAAAATCGCGGCGCCACCGGGCTGATGGCGGTGGGTGTCGGCCTGCAAGCCTTCAGCTACATCTTCTGGGTGACCGCGCTCGGACATGTCGACCCGATCCTGCTCGTTCTGTTCTCGCAGATCCCGCTCGGCCTCGGTTACGCCCTGACCTACCCCTCGGTGCAGGTCGCGGCCCTTTCCGATGTGGAGGACGACAAGGCTGGACTCGCATCGGGACTGCTCTTTGCCTCCTTCCAGATCGGCGGCGGCATCGTGCTTGCGGCCGCCTCGGCGGTCTTCGGCGCCGCGCCGCATTTCGGCTGGGACCCTTATGTCGCCGGCATCGCCTTCGTGGCGTTGCTTGCCATCGCCATCACCCTGCTTGCAGCCGCCGGTCCGCGGACATCGGCCGCCCGGAGACCCAGCTATCAGGCGGCGGAATAACCATCTCGGCCCGCACCCTGACCGGTGCGGGCTGCCCATCAACCGGTGCGATATCCGCAGCAAGATTCCCGTTGCGTTGCCTCAGCGAAAGGCGCATGGTCCCGCCTTCGGCAGCCATCGCACGGGCGCTGCCGACTGAGGGTTTTTATACCCTCGCCCCGACGAAAGGAGGACCGATGTCTTCCACCTCAGAAAAGCCGCATCTGACCTCGTCCGATCTCGACATGCTTCAGGGCGTGCTCGACGACGCCGGCTACGACGCCAGAATCCTGATCGATGACGAACGGGTTTTCAACGTCGCGGCCATCCTGCTGATCAGGCTGTTCCAAGAGGGCGTCACCTCGCCGGCCATGCTCTCACGGGCGCTCGAACACCATTTCGGCAAGCCGAAGGCCCCGCCGAAAGTGGTAACTCCTGTCTGTAACCGATATGCGATACAGGGATTGCCCCGCGAAAGACGTGCCGCCGGCTAGCCAGCCGCCCGGCTCCGAAGGATTATTGTGCGGAAAACCCCCTTGCTTTGTATCTCAGTCGCAGCGGCCGCCTATTTCGGATGGGTGCAATTCGGAGCTTACCAGCAACGGCAGCAGGACAAGGATCTTGCAGACATCGACAAGGAGCGCCGGGTGGCGCTCCTTGAGATCGACGGCTGCCAGGCGAAAGTGGATCTGCTTCTGTCGCTGACCGACCGCCTTCTCAAGGCCGGCGGCATGCGGGTGCCACTCGATATCGGGCGGGATATCGAACTCTGTTTGGCTCGCGGCATCATGTCGGCATCAGGCATGGCCGAGATGGAAAGAACGAAGCTGATCCGGCTGTTTCCATTAAATGAATAAGCCCTGTGGAAATATGGCTTTCCTGCGGCGATGGCCTTAATGGCACCTCAATTTTATTCTATGAAGAGGGCTCGCTGATTTGGCCGATGCGGCATTTGCGGTGACCGGTTTTCCGGCCCCGCCATTTTCCCGATCGCGAAAGCATGGTGACGTCCCGTCTCAACGTCGGGTTTGGCTTTCGGTGACCTCTCCGGTCATCCGCCTCCAGACTGCGATGCGGTTTCAGCAGGCATCATTTTCATTCCATCCCTGCGGCCCGGTGTTGTCGGGTTGCCCCTCATGACGATCCCGCGATCTCCAGTCGCGACCGACAAGCGGGGCGAATACCACGCAGGCCGCGGTTTTTAATGTCGATCCAAAGGGAGACTCATCCATGGCAAAAGGACAGGTAAGAAGCAATCGCGAGGTCCGGAAGCCAAAAAAGGACAAGCAAGCTGCGAAAGTGGAAAGCACATTCGCCAACCAGATGAAGACGGCGACCAAAGCCGCCCCGCAGGGCAGTGCTCCAAAAAAATAGGGGCTCGTCTCGAGCCCTGGACGGGGCTCTCATCATCGATGGCGCATAACAGCGCAAATCAAGATCGATTTGCGGAAGGATTATGCGCAGATTCAAAGTCACAGCGTGCCCTTTCGGGCACGCCGCGCTCTGGCGTGACGGGATCACGCATGAACGTGTTTTAAAGAAAACGGAAGGTGCCACACAAAATGACCCCTCTTCATACCATGTACCGCTTCGACTATCCGCTATTCCTCATTCGCTCAGCCGTGGTGATTGCACTCGGCTTTTCGACTGTCGCTGCCTTTCACGGCGCTATTCTGTGATCGAATCTGCGCGCCGCAGCGAGTGCGAGGAAATCCGGGTTGCCCCTTCGGGCGAGCCTGACGAAAACCCGAAGCGATCCGAAGATCAAACCGCCCTTTTCACCGAGAAGGGCTGGTTGAAGATCCTTGCCCAATATCGCCAGCCACGGGCCGGACGCAGCGCCTTCGAGCTTGCCGTCACGGTCGTCCCCTTCGCGCTGTTCTGGGCCGCCGCATGGGCGGCGGTTCATTACAGCTTCTGGCCAGGTCTCATCCTCGTCGTTCCCGCCGCCGCTTTCCTGCTCCGGCTGTTCATGATCCAGCATGATTGCGGCCACGGCTCGTTTTTCGCCCGTCGCGGCGTCGACGACTGGGTTGGACGCACGATCGGCATCCTGACGTTGACGCCTTACGACTATTGGCGCCGGGCGCACGCAGAACACCACGCCTCGGCCGGGAACCTGGACGAGCGCGGCGTTGGCGACATCGAGACGCTGACGATTGCCGAATACAACGCGCTGTCGCGCTGGGGCCGGATCGGCTACCGGCTCTACCGGCACCCGATCGTGATGTTCGGCATTGGACCGGCATGGCTGTTTCTCATCAAGCAGCGCCTGCCTTTCGGCATGATGCGCTCCGGCGCCCTGCCCTGGATCTCGACCATGGCGACCAATCTTGCCATCGCAGCAGCCGCCGCACTGCTGATCTGGGCAGTCGGGATCGTCCCCTTTCTGCTGGTGCATCTGCCGATCGTGCTTCTGGCCGGCGCTGCCGGCGTCTGGCTGTTCTACGTCCAGCACCAGTTCGAGGAAACACATTGGTCGAAGAAGCCGGACTGGCAGTTCCAGCATGCGGCCCTGCACGGTGCCTCGCATTACGACCTGCCGCCGGTGCTGCGCTGGATCACCGGCAATATCGGCATCCACCACGTGCATCATCTGTCGAGCCGGGTGCCCTACTACCGGCTGCCGGAGGTGCTGCGAGACCATCCTGAGCTTGCCGATATCGGCCGCATCACGCTGATGGACAGTCTGCGCTGCGTCAAGCTGGTGCTGTGGGACGAACAGGCGAAGCGGCTGGTGTCGTTTCGCGACGCAGCCCGGCTCGCCGCAGCAAGATAACCGGCGGGCTCTGAGCGGTTCCGGTTTTGAAGCGTAGACCGCTCTGACCTTTTGTTTATACGAAAATCCAGGGAAACCGGTTGACGGTTTCCCTGGAATCGGTCGGGCTTTTGCGGACGCAAAACCCCGCGCAGTTTCGCTTTAGCGATAACCCGTCACATCCGCCGGTCTGCCCGGCTCCTGCACTTCCACCAGGTAGCGCCAGCAATCCGGCCGCGAACCGTCGATGTCGTCGAAGCCATAGGTCTTCGCCACGCCGCCACTCGATAGCGACTGGCCGTTCCAGCGGCCGCGGTCGGGATCGGCGGCAATCGCCGCAACGGCGCGCCCGAGGAAACGCGGGGTTTCAGAAATGGCGAAATGCGGCTGTATCTTCGTCGCATCGCGCCAGTTCTCCTCGCGCACACCGTAGGCATCCAGCATCATTTGGGAGCGCAGCCAGCCGGGTGTGATCGAAACGGCGGTGGCGCCGTGTTTCGCCAGATCCTGCGCATGCGTCCAGGCCATGCGGGTGACGCCTGTCTTGACGAGATCGTAGAAGGGCGAAAGCCGGTAATGCGTGGCGTTGTATTCGGCCGTTCCGTCGGTTACTTCCACCAGCAGTCCACCCGGCCGCTCGATCATCAGCGGCAGCGCGTAGTGGGCGGTAATCAGATGTGTTTCGATGCCGAGCCGCAGCATGTGCAGGCCCTTGTCCAGCGAATGCTCCCAGACTGATTTGTCCCATTCGAACAGCTTCTCGCAGCCCCAGATGTCGTTGACGAGAATATCGAGCCGGCCGGCTTCCTCGCGAATGCGGGCGACCAGCGCCTCGACCTGTTGATTGACGAGGTGGTCCACCTGCACGGCAATGCCCTTGCCGCCGGCAGCGGTCACCAGTTCGGCCGTCTCCTCGATCGTCTCCGGTCTCATATATTCGGATTGCTGCGCGCGCGTCGTACGCCCGGTGACATAGACGGTGGCGCCGGCGGCGCCGAGCTCCATCGCAATGCCCCGGCCGGCGCCGCGCGTAGCTCCCGCCACCAACGCCACTTTCTCCCGCAAGTTCGCTGTCACTTCTCCATCCTCCACGCTAAAACGGCTCTCACGCCGAAATGGAAAGCGCCCCGGGTTTCCGGGGTTGGTTGTATATAAACGAATGATCGTTTACATTCAACATGAATGCGAGAGGAATTTCATGCCGCGCCGCCGCACAGTTTCCGATGAACAGCTTCTCGCCATGGTGCTTGCGCTGATCCAGGCACAGGGGCCGGATGCGGCGACCTTTGCGGCGGTGGCGAAAGCAAGCGGCCTTTCCGGCTCGACGCTGGTGCAGCGTTTCGCAACGAAGGCGGCGATGCTGCGCGCAGCATTGCTTTATGCCTGGGACAGGCTTGACGCGGAAACGGCGCGACTTGCCGGGACCGTGCCGAAAACCCCGGACGGCGCCGTCGCGTTGCTCGTCGGCCTGTCGCAGGACTACGGGGACGATGCCGCCGCCTATGGCGAAGGACTGCTGGTGCTTCGCGAGGATTTCCGCGATCCGGTGCTGCGCGCCCGGGGTGCTGCCTGGGGAACAGCGCTGATGGCTGATATCGCGCAATGTTTCGGATCGGCGAAGGCGCCGGAGACGATCGCCCGGCTGATGCTGTCGCAATGGCAGGGTTCGCTGCTCTGGTGGGGTTTTGGCGCCGAAGGGCCGGTGGCTGCCTATGTCGAGACGGAGTTGCGGCGTTTCCTCGGCGCGGTACCTGTCCATTCAGCCTAGGAGGCCGTGAAGATCATCGCCTTGATAAAATAAAGCAGGGCGGCGGTCGCGACGATCGTCGCCGATGTGAGCAGCAGTCCGATCAGGGTGACGAGACCATCCCGCTCCATCAGGGCAACGGCGAGCACCACCAGCGACAACACCGGCAGAATATTGCCGAAGGGGATCGGCAGCGCGATCACGACGGCGAGCAGAAAGACAGGAATGCCAAGAAGTGCCTGCACGGTCCGGCCGGTGAGGGCCTGCAGCCGGCCGGCGCGCACGAGCTTTTCCACCCGGGCGATCACCGGGACCGCGTGACCCACGATAAGATCAAGCGCCACGGACGAAACCCGACGATCCCTGATGATAGCGGGCAACCAGACCTTCCGGCCACCCGCGACGATCTGGAGGGAGACCAGCGCAAGCGCGGTGCCGAAAACCATTCCGAACGGCCCGGGGATCGGGGTTAGAGCCGGGATTGCCAGGAACAGGATGGTGAAGGCGATGCTGGTCGGGCCCATCGCCTCCAGAGCCTCGCCGATGGAGAGGCCGCCTTTCGCCCGGGCGAGTTCCAGCATCTCCCGAAGCCGCGCGGTGGCCACACCGCGCGGCGGTCGTCTATTTCCGTCGTGATCAATCGCACGGTCCATTTTCAGCTGGTCGCGGTCACGCACCCTCGCCGGCTCCCTTCAGGGCGCTGGCAAGGGCTGCGCATTGTGGGTCGCTGCCGTCGAGAAGTTCTGCCGGCGCAGTATAGCCGATCGCTATGCTGACGACTGTGGCCGCCGCCCAGCCGTAGTCGCCGGCGGCGCGCTCGATGAGCTGCGGCCCCTGGGATGTCAGGCAGGCCCGGGACTGGCGGACGATCTCCACGGGAAGCCGGGCGCGCTCAGCCTGCTCCTGTATCTCAGCCTGCAGCGGACCGACGACGAGGAGGGCAAAAATCCAGCCGATGAAATTCGAAATCATATCCGGTTCCTTCCTTTGTTAGCGTTTGCGTGTGCAGAGCCCGCTCAGGCGGGCTGCTGCGGATCCCGCGTCTTGAGAAGGCTCCAGACCACGCCGGCGGCGATGATCGTGAAAGTGATGCTGAGCGAGAGCGCGGCCGGGAATTTTTCCAGGCCCAGCAGATCGGCGAGGAAGATCTTCGAGCCGATGAAGATCAGCACGATGGCAAGCGCGGGCTTCAGATAGCGGAAGCGATGAATCATCGCCGCCAGCGCGAAATAGAGGGCGCGAAGGCCGAGAATCGCGAAGATGTTCGAGGTGTAGACGATGAACGGATCGGTGGTGATCGCGAAGATCGCAGGCACCGAATCCACGGCGAAGATGACGTCTGCCACTTCGACCATCACGAGCGCCATGAAGAGCGGAGTGATGAACCAGGTCATCCTTCCCGTTTTGGGGTTTGCCTTTCTGACGAAGAACCGCTCGCCGTGATGTTCGTCGGTGACGTTAAAGCGGCTGCGCATGAAGCGGACGAGGACGTTCTTCGAGACATCAGGCTCGGCCTCCTTGACGAACAGCATCTTGATGCCGGTGACGATCAGGAACGCGGCAAAGATATAGAGAAGCCAGGCGAATTCGGCGACCAGCGTGGCGCCGACGCCGATCATGATGGCGCGCAACAGGATGACGCCCAGAATGCCCCAGAAGAGCACCCGGTGCTGGTAGATGCGCGGCACGGCAAAGAAGGAGAAGATCAGGGCAATGACGAAGACATTGTCGAGGGCCAACGTCTTTTCGACGACGAAGCCGGTCAGATAGGCAAGGCCCGCCTCGGATCCGAGATACCACCATACCCAACCACCGAAGGCGAGGCCGAGCGCGATATAGAGGGCGGAAAGCCTGACGCTTTCGCCGACGCCGATTTCCTTGTTCTGCTTATGAAGAATACCGAGGTCGAACGACAGAATGGCGATGACGAGGGCGAAAAAGCTCGACCACATCCAGAGCGGCGTTCCCAGCCACTCGACGAACAAAAAAGAGAGATCCAAGGATAGTCCCCTGTCGGCACTGGTTGTCGGAGAAGAGGTCCGACATCGCAAGAGTGCCGAAGCTCTCGCCAGAGGGGCCCGGACCAGCGGGTCGCACCGCAAGTGGGGTCTCACTTTTCAATAATCAAGCAGCGGCCGGCGCCAATTTTATATGTCGCGCGGGAGGCGGCAGTGCGAATGCGTCACTCGCCCCGCAACAGAAAGCCGGGAGCGCCGGCCGCCTCAGGCTTCCTCATCGTCCTTTACCTCACCCACGGTCAGCGGCCAGTCGACGACGTAGTCCTCGAGATCGTCGATATCGATCTCGTTTTCGCTGATCGTGCGGCCTCGCGCGGAAATGCCGGCGGCATGAACGGTTTCCGGGTCACCGGAGACGAGCGGGTGCCACCAGTAGAGGTCATGGCCTTCATTGACCAGCCGGTAGCCGCAGGTGGGCGGCAGCCAGGCGATATCGGGCACGTTCTCCTTGGTCAGCTGCACACAATCCGGCACGAAGTCCCAGCGGTTCTCATAGCTGGAGCAGCGACAGCTTTCGCCGTCGAGCAGCTTGCAGCTCACCGAGGTGAAATAGATATCGCCGCTGTCCCATTCCTCGATCTTGTTGAGACAACAGAGGCCGCAGCCATCGCAGAGGCTTTCCCACTCGGCGACGGTCATTTCGGCCAGCGTCTTGCTCTTCCAGAAGGGCAGATCGTTCATCGTTCGTTTCTTGCAACAGCGGCCCGCAAATTCGCGTGACCCTCATGCATCTCTCTTGTTATCAGCCGCAAAATCAATCAATTCTTCAATATACTCCTGGTACTCGGAGAATTCTCTCCTGGTATCGGAGAGCTTTGCGGCCATATGCGGGCCTTGCGCTTTCGTCGGAGATGACCGAAGCACGATCAGGCGGGAATACAGGACGTGCAGGATCCGGACAACCCAGAAAACGGGCCAGACAACGAGCCCGGAAAAGTGGCGAACGGGGCGGCGGACAAGCGGCCTAGGAAGAGCCGTCACATTCTGTTGCGCATCGATTCCTGGATCGATTCGACCGTCTGGAACGCCGGCTTCCGCGCCGCCGAGATCTGGGAAGACATCACCATCTTCTTCCGCCGCTTCCGCGTGCGCGGCTGGAAGCGCATGGTCTTCGAACTTGCCGGCGAAGGGCTGACGCTCGGGGCGGCCGGCTCGGTGCTGATGCTTCTGCTCGCCCAGCCCGCCTTCGAGGCGACCAAGGAGGACTGGCGCAATCGCGGCGATTTCGCTGTCACCTTCACCGACCGCTACGGCAACGTCATCGGCCATCGCGGCGTCATCCACCAGAATTCCGTGCCGATCGACGAGCTGCCGGATTCGCTGATCAAATCGGTGATCGCCACCGAGGACCGGCGCTTCTTCGACCATTTCGGCATCGATTTCATCGGCCTCTTCCGGGCCATGAGCGAGAATGCGCGCGCCGGCGAGGTCGTCCAGGGCGGCTCGACGCTGACCCAGCAGCTCGCCAAGAACCTGTTCCTGTCTAACGAACGCTCGATCGACCGCAAGGTCACCGAGGCCTTCCTGGCGCTGTGGCTCGAGGCGAACCTTTCCAAGAAGGAAATCCTCTCCACCTATCTCGACCGGGCCTATATGGGCGGCGGTACGTTTGGCGCCGCGGCGGCGGCACAGTTCTATTTCGGCAAAAACATCACCGATGTGAACCTTGCCGAATCCGCCATGCTTGCCGGCCTGTTCAAGGCGCCGGCGAAATATGCGCCGCATGTCAACCTGCCGGCAGCGCGTGCTCGCGCCAACGAAGTGCTGACCAATCTGGTGCAGAGCGGACTGATGACCGAAGGCCAGGTGATCGCCGCCCGGCGCAATCCGGCGACCGTCGTCGACCGCAACGAAGTGGAATCGCCTGACTTCTTCCTCGACTGGGCTTTCGACGAAGTGCAGCGGCTTTCACCGCGTTTCCACCAGCATTCGCTGATCGTGCGCACGACGATCGACATGGGCATCCAGCAGGCGGCCGAGGATTCGGTCGAAACGTCGCTGCGCGAATATGGCGAGGCCTATCACGCCAAGCAGGGCGCCATGGTGATGATCGAAAACGGCGGCGCCGTGCGCGCCATGGTCGGCGGCCGGGATTATGGCGAGAGCCAGTTCAACCGCGCCACCAGGGCGCTGCGCCAGCCGGGCTCTTCCTTCAAGGTCTACACCTATTCGGTGGCGATGGAGAGCGGGATGACGCCGCAGACGACGATCGTCGACGCGCCGATCTCCTGGGGCAATTGGAGCCCGCATAATTATGCCAACCGCTATGCCGGCCGCATCACGCTCGAGACCGCGATCGCCCAGTCGATCAACACCGTGCCGGTGCGGCTCGCCAAGGAAAAACTCGGCATTCAGCCGATCCGGGCGATGGCGAAGAACCTCGGCGTCGAAACGCCGATCCGCGACGACGTCACCATCCCGATCGGCACCTCCGAGGTGACGGTGCTCGACCAGGCGACGGCCTATGCCACCTTCCCGGCCGGCGGCTACCAGTCGCGCCGCCACGGCATCACCCAGATCCTCGATTACGACGGCGACGTGCTCTATGATTTCGACCGCGACGAGCCGGCGCCGAAACGTGTGCTCTCCGAACAGGCCGACGCCTATATGAACCAGATGCTGTCGCGCGTTCCCTATGTCGGCACGGCGCGCAAGGCAGCCCTCGACAACGGCATTGTGACCGCCGGCAAGACCGGTACGACCCAGGCCTATCGCGACGCCTGGTTCGTCGGCTACACCGGCAACTACACCTGCGCCGTCTGGTTCGGCAATGACGACTATACCTCGACCAACGAGATGACCGGCGGCTCGCTGCCGGCGATGACCTTCAAGCGCGCTATGGACTATGCCCATCAGGGTGTGACGCTGCGCGCCATTCCCGGCATCGAAAACCCCCTGCCCTCGGAAAAGGACCTCGCCAAAACCGCCGCCGCCAAGCCGCAGGACGGTTTGCCGCAGCTAATCCGGCCGCGCATGCTCTCGGTTCAATCGACCGACATCCTCAAGAAGCTCGGCGAGAAGCTGAAGAATGCCGCTCCGCTCGCGCCTGCGAAGGTGGCGAGCGCGGAGTAGTTGGCGGCATCACGCGCGGATTCAGAAATCCTCGACCCGGCAGATCTTCGGTGCCTGCCCCTCATCCGGCTGCCGCCACCAACCGGGGATCAATCGGCGCCTATGTCGCGGCGCGCCATTCCACCCCGCCAGAATCAGTGGTAACCCTTTCATCCGATATGGTTTCCAAGGTCTTGACGTGTTTCGATTCCCCCTCTTTATCGCGATCACGCTGATCGTCGCCTTCGGCGGCGGGATCATGATTTCGCTTTATGCGCTGGATGCGACGCAGGGTTTCGGGGCGATCAAGCTCGGCGCCTGGGAGGCGTTTCCGGCGCTGCAGACGGTCGAAGCCGACCCTTACGCCAAGTCGCACCGGGCGCGCGCCGGCAAGCTGCTCTATGGCAGCGCCGAGGGCCTGACCTTTACGGCGAGCGTCGACGACGAGGGCGGCCGGCTGAATGCCAACTGCCGCTACCGCATCAGCGGGCAGACGCCGCCTGCCCGGCTCTGGACCCTCTTTACCGCCGACAATGGCGGCAATCCGGCGGCGGTGAAGACCGGGCATCCCTCGGCGCTGAATTCCTGGACGGTGCTGCGCCAGCCGGACAGCAGCTTCTCGATCGAGATCTCCGCCGTCGCGCAGCCGGGCAACTGGCTGGCCTTGCCGGAAGCCGGCACCTTCCGGCTGGTGCTGACGCTGTTCGACACCCCGACCGCCGGCAGCTCCGGCGTGATCGACCTCGCCATGCCGAAGCTCACCAAGACCGGATGCGGCAATGCTTAGGATATTCTTCGCTATCCTCACCGGTCTTTTCGGCGCAGCCCTGCTGCATCTCGTCATCATCCTGTCGCTGCCGCATTTCACCGGCAGGGATGCGGCGACCCGCGTGGAGGCGGAGGGCGACCTCAACAATTTCTATCTGCTCGCCGACCGGTATGACGAGGCCGGCCTTGCCAATGGCGACCCCTTCGTGCGCACCGCTGTCTGCTCCTTCGACATCGAAGATGGGCCGGTGCATTTCACCGCCAAGGGCAATGTGCCCTTCTGGTCGATCGCGATCTATGACAGCGCCTCCAATGAGGTCTTCAGCATGAACGACAGGACGTCGGTCGGCGGGGCGCTCGATGTGCTGGCCGGCGGTCCGATCCAGTTGACGGACCTGCGCAAGAACCTGCCGCAGGAATTGCAGCAGGCGATCCTGGTGGAAATGGCACGGCCGGACGGCTATGCCGTGCTGCGGACGCTGGCGCCGCAGGCGAGCTTTAATGAGGCCGCGCGCAACTTTCTCACGGAAGCCGGCTGCGAGCAATTCACCGCTCGCTGAGGTTGAACAAGCGGTTACTTCTTGTTGACGCGCGGCGCGGGCGCCGGACGATGTTTCGGGCTCTCGGCCAAGCGCTCGTAGCGAACGCCGGTGAACCAGAGGATCTTGGCTTCACGGGGCTCTTTGTCCGGACGACGCGGCGCCCGCGGCCGCCGATCCGCCAATGCGACTACTATTGCCATTCTCGTCTCCATGCACTGCCCGAGACGGATGAACTTGCGATGGATTTCACCCTGCCCGCCAATGTGCGGGCCGGCGCGTCCTGCGGAACCGGGATGACCGGACCGAGGGCATTCGCGCCTTTCCCACGGCACCTGATTGAAATACCGTGATGCGGAGTTTCAACGATCCAAACACTCAAATCGCGTCGTTCCTATCCGAATTGAGACAGATGACAGTTAACAGTTTACTAATATTCGGCGGATGCCAAACACAGTTCACCTCACTTCCTCTGTAACGCGCGAAGAGTTGATTTGGTTTCACGCCGCCCACGGAAAGACCGGTTGGAGATCGACGCGTAAAATTAGAAACAATTCATATAGTTGGCATTGAGGCGGCAAGCTTACACGCGCGGAAAAAGGCGGTGTTGCAAAAATGCTTCATGAAAATATTTAATTGCGAGCGACTGAGATGCGCGTATTGTAGCTCTCATCGATCATACGTTTCCGGGCCCCGATCGATCGCGGATCATCCACGCTCTTGCCGGAATGCGGAGTGCAAGCGGTGTCTTTGCTGGTGAATTCTTCTTTCTCGCCTGATGATCTCGACGTGCTGCGCAGTGCGCTCGACGACTGGTGCGCGGAACGGCGCATCGACATCAGAAGCGTCGAGGCGCAGTTTGCGGCATCCACCGCACTCGACCTCTATCAAGCCGGTTACGACAGCCGCGAAAAGCTGCTGCACGCGCTGCGCGATCACAGGATCGCCTGAACTTTTCCGCAATCACAGCGGGATACGCAGGCGGCCCAACGCCCTTTCAAACCGCGCGTTCTGATATTGCCGGCCAACCGTGCCGCGACACGCGTTGCGTGTATATTTCTGTTACATTTTAATAAAATCTTCAGCATGCATTAACCGTACCGGTGTAGGATTTATTCATAACCGTATGGCCCGACATGCGTTCCGCCAGCGCATATCGGCCTGTGGTCCCCTTATTCTGCGTTTTCGGGGTATTGTTGTGCGTGACCGGTTTCGAGACCTAGAAGGCCCCTTGGCCGTCAGGAAAAAGGACGTGGTATTGATGGCGACTGTCAGCAGTTTTGAGAACCTGTCGCATCCGACACGGTCCGAACTGCGCCAATTTGCCGAGCTTTTCATGCCGCTGTTCCAAGCCTCCTCCGACGAGGCCAAGCGCCAGGCGGTCGCAGCCCTGTCCCAATGCGAGAACATGCCGGCCGCCGTGGCGCTGTTCATCGGCAATCAGCCGATCGAGATCGCCGCCCCTTTTCTTGCCGCCTCAAAGGCAATTGCCGACGATACGCTGATCACCATCGCGCGCATGCAGGGTGCTGCGCATGTCAAGGCGATCGTCAGCCGCGATTCACTCTCGCCGAAGGTCATCGATGCGCTGGTGGCGCTGCGCCAGACCCAGCCGCGATCCGCCGCCGCCTCGGCGCCGATCACGGAATCGCCGGCAGTCCCGCTTTCGCCGACGCCCACCGAAACCAATGAGGCGGATGCGCTGGAGGAACAGCGGGTGGCCAATGAAGAGGCGTTGCGCGAGCGCCTCCTCGGGCTTGCCGGTCATCTCGGCCGTGCCGACGAGGACAGGCTCGGCCTGCGCACGCTCACCGACATTCAGGAGGCGTTGCTGGTGCGCTTCGCCCGCTCCCGCGAGGCGGCGCATTTCGCAACAGCCCTTGCCGATGCGCTGTCGGCCAGCCGCTGGCTTGCCGAGCGCATCATGCTTGATCTTTCCGGCCAACAGCTCGCCACGACGCTGACCAGCCTCGGCATGGGTTTTCTTGATGCCGTCTTCGTGCTCGAAAGGCTCTATCCGCATCTTTCCGAACAGCAGCACAACGTCACACGCGGCTGGATGGTGCTCGATGCACTTGATCCGGAAGAATGCCACGACCGTGTGGACGCCTGGCGGCGCGCCGATCGCTACACCTATAAGCCGGAGGCGCCGAATGTGACGCCCCCTCAGGAAACGCCGAACCACCGCTTCATCCGCCAGACGCCGCCGCAACGCGACATGCGCGTCATGGGACGGCGGTATCGCTGAGCCGACGAGGGGGCGGCTGTCAGCCGTCCTTGGCAAGCGGGATCACGTCTCCCAATTCCTCCACCTCCAGCTCGACGATCCAGAGATCGGGATCGAACCTGCGTTCACGCTCCAGCATGGCGCGCACTGCTTCCGCCTCGGCTCGCAACAGGCGGATCTCGAACAGCCGGTCGCTGGCCTGGCCTTCGTCGAAGGCGGTCTGCGGCGCCGGCGCATAGAGCGTTTCCAGGCCATCGCGAAAATGCTGGCGGATGAAGATCGCACCCGCCTCCTCCGCCCCCTTTTTCTCGACGGCGGCAAAATCGCCGCTAGCGAAGACGCGACGCAGGAGGGCGGAAACGAAGATGTCGGCGCGTAATCTCATCGGCGCGGTATAGACCGGCGCGCCGGCGGCGGCAATGCAGGGTCAGTGTTTGACCCATGGAGTCAGAGTTTGACGAGGGTCAGACTTTGACTGCGAGCCGCAATCCACCCCAATGCCGTCCGCGGACGGTGATCGGAGCGGAGATATCCTTCATCATCACGAAATTGCCGCCGCCCATGTCGCGCCGATAGGTCTGGACGAGGAAGGGCGCGGTGCTGCGGCCGGCGGCAAGGCCGACGCGATCGGCAAAAATACGGCGATTGCGGCAATTGGCGGTGTTCCAGACGACGTCGCCGGGGCGCTGCGGCTGCGAGAATTTACGGTTGTGGGTCGGCAGATAGCCGTTCTCGTCGATTGCCGCGCAGAAGGCGATACGCTCGTCCGAAGCTGCCGCGGGTTCCTGGATCGGTGGCAGCAGGCGATCGGTGAGTTCGGTGAAGGCGGCCATCACCTGGGCCGGATCCGAGCCCGGTATCGGCCGATAACGCCGGTCGAACAGAGCATCGAGCCCGATCTGTCCCTCGGCAACGGCGCGTTCGAAGGCGGCGGAAATCTGCCTTGCCACCGACTGCGCTTCCTCGATCCAACGGCTGTCGGCGGTCTTGACGCCGGCGCTCGCCGTCAGCTGGATCAGGGTTTCCGAGAGGCCGACGACGCTGTCGACGCGTTTTGCCGCCTGCTGCAACCTGACATTCGAGCCGGCGACCTCGGCCGACATCTCGCCGAGTTTCCCGACGAAGCCGGCGCATTGCAGGTCGACAGCCTCGGTGGTGTTGGCCATGACAGTCGAACTGTCGAGGATGCGGGTGATGACATGTTCCAGGCTTTCGAAGGCCCCGCGCATCGCCTCCGACTTGTCGCGCACACCGGCCGCACTGTCGCGCGCATCGCTGCCGACGGCCGACAGCCGGTCGATCTTCACACGCAGTTCGTCGAGCGTCTGCTGGATGGAGCCGGTCGCCTTCGAGGTCTGCAGCGACAGCGCCCGGACCTCGGCGGCAACGACCGCAAAACCCTTGCCGGCATCGCCGGCGCGCGCCGCCGCGATCGCGGCGTTCAGCGCCAGCAGGTTGGTCTGGCGGGCGATGGTACTGATCTCCTCGGCGATGTTGTCGACATCGGCAAGCGACTTGGAGAAGCCGGCGATCTCAGTGCCGATCTCGTTCGAGGACTGAACCATGTGGCCGATCTCGGCGACCGAGCCCGTCAGACGGTCGGCCGATTCCTTCAACATGTGACGGGCCTCTGCCGCCGTGCGGTCGGTTTCGCGCAACGATACGGCGACCGAGCGGTTGGTCTCGGCGATCGAAAGCGCGGTGCGGGTGACATCATCGAAGGCGGAGGCATGCCGGGCCGACATTCCCGCCATATCCTGTATGGCGCCGGCGATATCGACGAGATCGATGCCAAGGGTGGAAGCCTCTTCGGCAAGGCGCAGCAGGATATGGCGCAACGCCTCGGGATCAGGGCCTTCCGCTTCGACCGCCGGTTCTCCGGCCAGATCGTCTATCGCCTTCAGCGCATGCATGCCGACGCTCCCCCGCCTCAATCAGAAAAGCTTCAGGCAACATGGTTAACAAGTTGCAAACAGCGGCCGCACCTTAGACTTAGGTTGTAGAGAGAAGGCCCGCTCGGTAACTGCGGAGCCGCTAGATCGCGCCAATTTCCTTGAGCTTCTTCAGCACCGCCTCGGTCGGCTCGCCGTTTTCGGGCAGGTTGTAGTGCTTCTGGAAATGCCGGATGGCTGCGCGGGTCTGCTCGCCGGCGACGCCGTCGACGCCGACATTGGCATAGGCCATGTTGGAAAGGCCCTTTTGGATCTTCAGTACCAGATCGACATTGGTGAGTCCGCCAGAGGGAACCTGCTTTGCGGCCGATGGAGACGTTTTGACCGTCTTTTCGGCGCTGCGGATCGCGGCTGCCACCGGGTCTTCCGCCGCCGCCTTCGAGCTCACATCCTCGGCCGGCTTTTCGGCGGGCACGGTCGAAGGGCCTGATGCATCGGTCTTCAGCGCCGCCAGCACCTCCGGCGTCGGATCGCCGGTCTGGGCCATGCCGACGGTCTCCTCGAAGAAGAGGATGGCTGCACTGGTGCGCGGACCGATGATGCCGTCGGGGGTGCCGTTATAGAGGCCGCGGCGCACCAGCTGCTGCTGGATCTCCATGACGAGCTGGCTCGGCTGCTGAGCGGGTGCCGCCGGCGCTGGCGTCGCGTTGGTGGTCGCGGCATCCTCCGGCCGTTCGATCCGGAAGGTGGTGACGTCGCCCTGTTGCTCCTCGGCCAGGCGGCGGGCGCCGAGCACGGCTGGAGATTGGGGATCGCGGGTGCGGAAGATCGGGTGCGGATGCAGACCCGGCTGATACCAGAGCGCATTGGCGGCGACGAAGGAGAAGATAACGACGAAGGTGACCGTGCCGCCGGCGACCGACGGATTGCGGCCGATGACGCCGCCGAGCGCGGATGCGCCCTGCAGGCCGAGCCCGCCAAGGGCGGCAGCGCCTGACATCAGTAGGCCCGGCTGCTGCCGTCCCCTTTTTCCCTTAGGCGATTTTCGCTTGCGCGCGGCCATCGAAGCGCCCCTCTTCCAGTTCTGCACCTGTATTGACCGCGCCCTTCAGCCGCGGCGGAAACTCGACAGCCGCACCATGGCCGGCGTCTTCGGCGTGTTTGGCGCCCGAGCCGTCCACCGCGATCTCGATGGTGATAATCGTGCCTTCGCCCGGCTGGCTGGCGATGGCGAAATATCCGCCATGCAGCGCCACCAGTCCCTTGACCAGGGAAAGGCCGAGGCCGGAGCCTTCGAACCGGCGGGTATAGTCGTTCTGGATCTGGACGAAGGGCTGGCCGAGCGAGGCCAGCTTGTCGGCCGGGATGCCGATGCCGGTATCGCTGACCGTCAGCTTGAGGATGCCGTCGCGCGCCGCCGCATCGATCGAGACGACGCCGCCGGCCTCGGTGAATTTTATGGCATTGCCGACGAGATTGATGAGGATCTGCTGGATGGCGCGCTGATCGGCGACGATCTCGCCGAGGCCGCGCTGGATACGGCTGGTCAGCGTGAGGCCTTTGGTCTTGGCCTGCAATGCCAGCATCGATTCGCAAGATTTGACGGAGCTCGAAATATCGAAGGCTTCAAGGATCAGCTCATAGCGACCGGCTTCGATCTTGCTCATGTCGAGCATGGTGTTGACGACGGACAGCAGATGCGCGCCGGATTCGCGGACCAGACCGACATATTCGCGCTGGCGGTCGTTTTCGAACTTGCCGAAATATTCGCCGATCAGGATATCGGAAAAACCGAGAATGGCGTTCAGCGGGGTGCGCAGCTCATGGCTGACGGCGGCGAGGAAGCGCGATTTGGCGTCGTTTGCCGATTCGGCATCGGCCGCGCGGTTCTGGGCTTCGTCACGCAGCTGCTGCTCGACAGAGACATCCCGCAGCTGGGCAATGATGGCGGCAAGTTCGCCGTCGGCATCGCGCCGGGCCGTCATGTCCATTCTGAGATAGGCGAACTGGCGCTGATCGCGCGAGACCGAGGGCCGATCGAGGCGCAGATCGACGCTTGCCGCATCCTCGCCCCGGCGCATGTCATCGAGCGCCTGCAGGAAAAGAATGCGGTCGGAGACATGCACCTGCTCCAGAAAACCCCTGCCCTTGGGATCGCGCATCCAGGCGAGGAAATCGCGCCGGTCGCGACCGCCGACGGTCGCCACACTGCCGTGCGGGTCGAGGAAGAAGACGAGGCCGGGAGTGGCGGCAAGGAAGAAATCCTCGGCCGACTGCGTGGCGATACCGGCGGACGAACCCTGACGGGCGAGCGCGATGCTGCCGACGGCGGAAAAGAGAAAGGCGGCGCAGACCATGGCGACACCGGCCGGCAGCGCGACAGCCGGACTGGTGACCGCCGAAAGACCGATGGGCGCGGCGACAAGAGCGACCGACGAGAACAGCACGAGGCGGCGCAGGATCGCGAGCTCGCGTTGACGCACGGCTTCACCGCCCCCGGTCCGGGAGAGCCAGCTTGTCGCTGCCCGGTCTACGAGGGCCGTCACCCAGCCGCCAATGTTACTCAATACACGCACGCAATACCCGCCCAAAAGGCTGTCTATCGATCCGGACAATAGGCCTTGGCGACTTAAAGAAAGGATAAGGCAAAAGCGCAGTTCACAGCCTGAAACGACCGAATTTCCCGTTTTGAGGCATCTGGAAGCGTCTTTGCCTTTTGTGGTTAATAGCAGGTAAGCGACGGATTTTCCTCATATTTCAGCATTGCGTTAACTCCTGTGGCAAGGCGAGCCGGCAAAAGCCCTGCAATTGCAAGGAGGTCCTGCCCTGATGCTTAACGCCGATCGCTCGCATTCGACTAAAATGTCCCTCAAATGCCGTTCGCTAAAATTTGAACTAAATTTGCCGCAAATGCGCGTGAGTTTCGAAAAGCGGCATTCGCAACTTGGCGGTAGGGTGAAAACACACCGGACAACCGGCCTGATTCGGCGACAAGAACCGGACGGGAAACAGGATGGGCAACGACAATGTGGTTTCTGATCAAAGGATCCTTCTGGTTTGGCCTTGTGCTCGTGCTTCTCTCCGTCTTCAGCACGGAGAGTTCCGACAAGTTCGCCAGCGGCCCGCAATTGCAGCTTTCTGACGCCTTCACCGCGGCCAGCGGCGCCTATGACTATCTCACCGGCATGTGCTCGGAAAAACCCGAGGTCTGCGCCAAGGGCGGCGAAACCCTCACCGCACTCGGTTACCGGGCCCGCGAGGGCGCCCGCGTCGCCTATGAACTTCTCGACAGCCAGTTCAAGGACGAGGCGCCGGCGACCGCTAAGCTTGGCGAACCGCAGACGCCGGTCGCACTCAACATGCCTTCGCTGGCAGCACCCACCATCCAGGAAAAGGTGCGCGAGGCAAAGGCCGCGCTCAACCAGCCGATGCCTTACCGCCCGCCCGTCGAGGATGATGCCGCAGCCGAGACGGTGGTAACGGGCGCGATTCCGCTGCCGACGCCAAAGCCGGCGATCTGACGAAATTTCGCGGGCACCCGCCCGCAGTGCCTTTCGGTTTTACAGCTTGCATCGGTGGTCCGCATGACGCGGAGATGCCCCATGCCTGACGTGCCTGCCCTGTTTAATTCAGCATGTTGCTGCGTCGTGAGGATGCCCATCCCTCACGGCGTTTTTTCTATTGTTTGCGCAATTCCTGGCCAAACCGCTTCGCGCTTTGCCTGGGAAAACCGCTTCACACTTTTCCTGGAATTGCTCCGGTCTGCGCAATTCCCGGCAAAACCGCTTCGCGCTTTGCCTGGGAAAACCGCTTCACACTTTTCCTGGAATTGCTCCGGTCTGCGCAATTCCCGGCAAAACCGCTTCGCGCTTTGCCTGGGAAAACCGCTTCACACTTTTCCTGGAATTGCTTTAGTGGTTCAAAACTGCCGGTCTTTCACCTATATGCACATCTAGAGCATTTCCTCACGCATTCCGGACGCAAAACCGCTGCGCACTTTTGCTGGAACTGCTTTAACAGTGAAAGGCTTCTCCATGGCATCCCTCGACCAGATCATCGACGACTTCGCTTTCCTGGACGATTGGGAAGACCGCTACCGCTATGTCATCGAACTCGGCAAGGCGCTGCCCGACCTGGCCGAGGAGAAGCGCACCTCCGAGAACAAGGTGATGGGCTGCGCCAGCCAGGTCTGGCTGGTGACGCATACGACAGGCGATCCCGACAACCCGGTCATGAGTTTCGAGGGTGATTCCGACGCCCATATCGTGCGCGGTCTCGTCGCCATCGTGCTGGCCACCTATTCCGGCAAGCCGGCATCCGAAATTGCCGGGCTCGATGCCTTCGAGATTTTCTCGAAGATCGGGCTGGTGGAGAACCTATCATCGCAGCGCTCGAACGGACTGCGCTCGATGGTGAACCGGATCCGCGAAGAGGCGAAAGTCCGCGTCGCGGCTTGAACGCGATCATGGCCGATCGGCTTTGAAGCAAACAGGCGGTGGATTCGCAAGCGTCCGCTCTGGTGAATCCAGTATATTCACACTTTCTCATAGTATAGGAATACATTCTAAGTCCGCCGGCAAAGCATAAGACGGGATCGCGCACGCTCTCTGGACATCCGCACGAATCATTTGCGCAGGCTCGAAATACTGGAAAGATTATTTTCCTCGCCTTGAAACGGCACACAAAAACATGAGACCGGCCCCTCACTCTAACCTACCGGGTTCGAGCCACAGGGTCTCGACCCATCCTTCGGCCCCCGTAAACGGGGCGAAGGTGATGCCGCGCCTGCGCGAACCGGACAGCAATGGCATGACGCCGTGTCGAGAGCGAAGTTCCACAAATTGAAAAGCCGGGCACTAGGCCCGGCTCTTGTCGTCGACGCTTTCGAAAAAGCTCAGCCGCGGCCGCGCTTGCGGCGCTGACCCAGGCCCATCTCCTTTGCCAGGCGCGAACGCGCTTCGGCATAAGCGGGCGCTACCATCGGGTAATCGGTCGGCAGGTCCCACTTCTCGCGGTATTCTTCCGGCGAGAGGCTGTGATGCGTCATCAGGTGACGCTTGAGGGACTTGAAGTTGCCGCCGCATTCCAAACACGTGATCTGCTCGTCCTGTACGGACTTGCGGACAGAAACTGCAGGCTTCTGCTTTTCGACGATCGCCGCAGCAGGCTGCGGAACGGACGTGTTGCTCAGTGCCGAATGCACGTCGGAAATCAGATTGGCCAAGTCGCTGACCGGTACAACATGGTTGCTGACATAAGCCGCGACGATGTCGGCCGTCAGTTCCACAAGCAGCTCCGGCGCATTGCCGGTCGCTATATCCGTCATATTCTTTCTCCTGTTAGCATGCTCAAACGGTCTTTGACTGACACGTCAAAGACCCGCCTCGTAGAAGCGAACAGCAAAAGTACAGGAAGCGACCTTCTGTTTCGAAAAACGCGAAATCCACCCCTAGATTCCGAAGACCGATACCTATTCTTATACTGCCTGACTGGAAACCACTACGTCATGCTCCACGCGACGGCCTCAGTTTAGACATTAAAAATCAAAACTGAGGGACTTGGAAGCAGTACGATTGCAATTCACAATCAGAACTCTACTTGCATTTTCAAATACCATCGTTTGGCCAAAAGGCCAATTATTATTTGTCGTTTTTCTTGAGAAAAAATGACAGATGAAGAATTGAAGGGCTTTCCGGCAAGCTTTACTCACAGCTTCCTGTGCATAAGTTTTGCATAAATCTGGTAAAGTCGCCAAACAGCACAGGCTCAGCGATCCGGCATATCGTCACGAACCGAGAGTGCAGCGAGATCATATCCCGAATGATGGGCAGCTTTGGCAAGCAGATGGGCAGACACCGGCGCTGTCAGCAGGAAGAAGACGAAGCCGGCAATGGCGCGGGCGAGAATCGCCAGATCTTGCGAATAGAGGCCGGCGGCAAGCAGCAGCAGGCCTGAGCCGACCGTACCGGCCTTCGAGGCCGAGTGCATGCGCATGTAGAGATCGGGCAATCTGACCAGGCCGATCGCCGCCGCCAGCGCAAAGAACGCACCGGCAATCAGCAACGCAGCGGTGATCGCAGCCACGAGATAATCCATCATCGCGTCTTGCCTCCTGCCCGGCGCTTATTCCCGCCACCCTTTGCTGCAGCTGCGGAAGGCGGCGATTTGATGTTGCCGCGCGACAGCACGAATCGGGCGAAGGCGACCGTCGCCAGGAAGCCAACGAGACCGAGCGAGATGGCGATATCGATATAGAGCGAAAAGCCGGTTTTGACCGCGATGACGCTGATGAAACCGATGGCGATGCCGGTCAGCATGTCGAGCGCCAGGATACGATCCGGCAATGTCGGCCCGGCGACGACGCGCCAGACCGTCAGAATCAGCGCCAAGCCGAGGATGACGAGTGCGGCCGAGGATGCGACCGCGACGATGGCGGCAGGTGTGATCATCGGAAGGCCTCCATGATCTTGCGTTCGAAACCGTTGGCGATGTCACGCTTGCTCGCCTCCGGATCGGAACAATCGAGCGCGTGGACATAAAGCGTGCGGCGATCTGTGGAGACGTCGACCGAAAGCGTGCCGGGCGTCAGGGTGATGAGGTTTGCGAGCAAGGTGATCTCGAAATCGCTCGTCACCGTCAAAGGGAAGGCGAAGATGCCGGGCTTCAGCTTCATATCGGGCGAGAGCACGGTGACCGTGACCTTCCAGGCCGACAGCGACAATTCCTTCAGGAACAAAGCGGCGAGCGAGAGCAGCGGGCCGACGCGAGGGATATGCCCCCCCTTGCCGCCGAAAGAGTCGCGGATGACGACCAGCGCCAGGGCCCCAAGCAGGAAGCCGAAGACGAGATTGTGCAGCGAGGCGCTGCCGGTGACGGCGACCCAGGCAATGGCCAGCAGCAGGTTGAAGAGGAAGGCGATCACCGCGCGCCTCCCGGGAAGACCGAATGAAGATAGGCCCCTGGTTCGACAAGGCCGGCGGCCGCCGATTGCGACAGCGCCAGCAGCCGCTCCGGCAGGATGCCGAAGCCGATGACCAGCGCCGTCAGCGCGGCGAGCGGCAGGCCGGTGCGCCAGTTCGCTCTCGACGGAGCGAGCACCATCGCCGCCGGGCGCCAATAGACGAGCAGGAAGAGGCGGCCGAAGGCGATCGTCGTCAAAAAACCGCCGACGAGAATCGCCGCCGCCAGCCACCAGGCGCCGCTATCGAGCGAGGCCTTGACGAGCATGACTTTCGGCCAGAAGCCGGAAAAGGGCGGCAAGCCGCAGGCAGCCAGGAAGAGCACCAGGGAGAGCGCGGTGAAGCCGCCGCTTTGCCGGTAGAGCCCGCCGAGGGCTGACAGTGAAAAGCCGCCGCCGCGCCGGGCGATCTCGCCGGCGGCAAGATAAAGTGCGGTCATCAGCACCATGGAATGGAGCGCATAGAAGACCGCGCCGCTGATGCCGCCAAGGCCGCTGACGCCGCCGAGAGCGACGCCGGCGAGCATGTTGCCGATGCCCGATATGACGACATAGCCGAACAGCCTGCGGATATCGTTTTCGGCAAGAGCGCCGAGAGCGCCGACGACAATGGTAGCGGCAGCGGCGAGCGCGATCAGCGGACTCAGTTCCGCGCGTTCCACCGGCAGCAGCATGACGATCACCCGTATCAGCGCGTAGATGCCGACCTTGGTGAGCAGGCCGGCAAACAGCGCGGAGACCACGATGCGCGGCGTATGATAGGCGGCGGGCAGCCAGAAATTCACCGGGAAGGCGGCCGCCTTCATACCGAAGGCGAGCAGGAAGAGGCTCGCCAGCGTCATCAGCGGTGCGGTGCCGCTCAAATCCCTCGCTCTTGCGGCGATATCGGCCATGTTGAGCGTGCCGAAGGCAGCATAGAGAATGCCGACGCAGATCAGGAACAGCGTCGTGGCGATGAGATTGAGCACCGCATATTTCAGCGCGCCGTCGATCTGTTCACGTTCGGAGCCGAGGATGATCAGCCCGAAGGAAGAGATCAGCAGCACCTCGAACCAGACATAGAGATTGAAGATATCGCCTGTGAGAAAGGCGCCGGTGACGCCGGCCATCAGCAGCATGAGCAGCGGGAAGAAACCGTACCGCCGGCCGCTCTGACCGATATCGGCCAGCGCATAGATGCCGCCGGCGAGCGCCGCAAGAGCTGCTGTGAAGGTCATCAGCGCACCGAAGAGATCGACGGTGAAGGCGATGCCGAAGGGCGGCAGCCAGCGCCCCATGACCATGGTCAGCGGCCCTTCGGCTGCGACCTTGGCGAGCAGCGCCGCATCGATCAGCGCCAGGCCCGCAAGCCCTGATATGGCAAGCCAGGCCTGCACACGTGGATAGCCACGGAGCATCAGCAGAACCGCACCGAGCGTGATGCAATGGGCGACCGGCAGGATGGCGAGCCAATGGGCGAGCGGCACCGGGGCGGCGATCAGGGCATCGGAGAGATCGACGGTGGTTGGGGCGGCCATCAGGTGACGCCTCCACTACCGCGAGAAAGGGTTTGCCATGGGGCAAGCATCCGCACCAGCATCCGCCTCAATACCCCAATGGCGGCAGCGGCCGGTCGTCGGGCTCGGCGGCGCGCATGTCGTTGGTGTCGTCGGTGCCGAGGTCCTGATAGGCGCGATAGGTCAGCACCAGCAGGAAGGCGAGGAAGGAGAAGGAGATGACGATCGCCGTCAGGATGAGGGCCTGCGGCAGCGGGTTGGCCGCACCTACGGGCAAGGTTTCGAGACCCGCCGGAATGATCGGCGGCACCCCGCGCGTCAGCCGGCCACCGGTGAAGAGCAGCAGGTTGACGGCATTGCCGAGGATGGCGATGCCGAGCACGATACGGATCGAGAATTTCGACAGCAAGAGGTAGATGGCGGCGGCGAAGAACAGGCCGACGAGGATCGAAAGAAGCGGCTCCATCATCCCACCTCCTTTTCTTCCAATGCCAGCGCGATCGAGGTGATGGCGCCGAGCACGACGAGATAGACGCCGACATCGAAGAGCATGACGCTCGACAGCGGCACTTCGAGACCGAAGAGGTTCGGATAGATCCAGAGGCCGGTCATGAAGGGAACGGCAAAGAGGATGGAGAGAAGGCCGGCCAGGGTCGACAGCAGCAGGCCGAAACCGGCAATCGACAGTGGATGGAAGAACAGCGCCCGGCGGACGGCGGCAACGCCGCTGGCAATGCCGTAGATCGCCAGTCCCGAGGCGGCGATCAGCCCGCCGATGAAGCCGCCGCCCGGCTCGTTGTGGCCGCGCAACAGCACGAAGACGGAAAACAGCAGCATCAGCGCGGTGAGGAACGGGGCGACGGTGCGGAAGATCAGGGTGTTCATCGGATCAGCCCTCCAGCCCGGGATCATTGGCGGCAAGCTTGCGCTCGGCGCCGGCGCGCATGCGGATCAGCGCCAGGATGGCGAGGCCGGTGACGGCGACGACGGCGATTTCGCCGAGCGTGTCGGTGCCGCGGAAATCGACGATGATGACGTTGACGACATTGGCGCCGTGGGCAATCGATTTCGAATAGGTGTTGAAGAAGACCGTCAGCGCGTCGTTGAACGGCGCCTCGGTCGCCCGCATCAGCAGAAGCGCGAAGCCGAGGCCGCAGACCAGTGCAAGCGCTCCGTCGAAGAGCCTGCGGCCGAGCGGGCGCCGGTCGGCGGGAGAGAGGCGAAGCCTGGTCATGACGAGGGCGAGGATGACCACCGACAGCGTTTCGACCATGAACTGGGTGAAGGCGAGGTCCGGCGCACCGAACAGCAGGAAGATGATGGCGACGGCGAAACCCTGGATGCCGAGCGAGACGATCGCCGTCAGCCGGTCGCGGGCGACGAGCACGGCGGCGAGGCCGAAGGCGGCGATCAGGAAGACCGCCCATTCATGCAGCCTGACATCGGCCGGCCAGGCGGGAAGGCGCGGCAGTTCGCCATAGACGACAAGCGGGACGATGAGGATGGCGGCAACGCAGAGGAAAGTGCAGGTGACATAAATCTCGAGCCGCCCCGGCTGGAGCACACGCATGGCGTGGGCGGCGAAGCGGACAAGGCCGCATATGGCGAGGTCGAAACCGTGATCCGGCCCGCGCCCGGCCGCACGCAGGAGGACGGCCAGCGCCGAGCGGGCGGGCGCGAGCTGCCAGTAGACGCCGATGCCGACGAGCACGGTCAGAGCGGAGAGTGCCAAAGGCAGGCCGAGATGCGGCGTCAGCGAAATGTCGATTTCCACAGGCGTCTGGCGGATGGCGGCTGATATCGGCGAGGACAGAACGGCATGGGTGAAAGTCGAAAAGACCGCCGCGAGCAGGCCGAGGATGGCGAGAACGGCCGGGCCGAGCCAGAGCAGGACGGGCGCTTCGTGCGGATGTTTCGGCGTCTCCACCGGCTGGCCGAGGAAGGGCTTCAGCGCCACGGCGAAGGCGACCGCGAACATCAGCGCATTGCCGAAGACGGTTATGGCGCTAAAGGTCAGCGCGCGGATGTCGCCGCCGATAAGGGCGGTATAGATCTCCTCCTTGGCGAGGAAGCCGAAGAAGGGCGGCAGGCCGGCCATGGAGAAAGCCGCCGCGAGCGCAATGATCCAAGTCAGCGGCATCGCCCGCATCAGGCCGCGGAGCCTGGTGATATCGCGTGTGCCGGTCTCGTGATCGATGATGCCGGCGACCATGAAGAGCGCGCCCTTGAACAGCGAATGCGCCACCAGATAGAGGGCCGCCGCCTCCACCGCATGTTCCGAGCCGAAGCCGATCAGCATGACCAGCAGGCCGAGCGATGAGACGGTGGTATAGGCAAGCTTGAGCTTCAGGTCTGTCTGGCGGATGGCGAGCGTGGTGCCGACCACCAGCGTCAGCCCGCCGAAGAAGGGCAGAAGGATTTCCCAGGCAGCCGTCGCCCCCATGACGGGATTGAGCCGCATCAAGAGATAGACGCCGGCTTTCACCATGGTGGCCGAATGCAGGTAGGCCGAAACCGGCGTCGGCGCCTCCATGGCGTTCGGCAGCCAGAAATGAAAGGGAAACTGCGCCGACTTGGTGAAGGCACCGCCCAGGACCAGGATGAGGGCGGCGAGATAGAGCGGACTTTCGCGCACGACATCGCCGAAGCCTGTGAGCTCAGACATCTGCGTGACGCCTGTGATGTTCCAGAGCAGCAGCAGGCCGGCCAACAGGCAGAGCCCTCCCCCGCCGGTCACAACAAGGGCCTGCAGGGCGGCGCGGCGAGCCGCTTCCCGCTCGTGATCGAAACCGATCAGCAGGAAGGAGGTGATCGATGTCAGTTCCCAGAAGATGAAGAGCATCAGGAAACTGTCGGAAACGACGAGGCCGAGCATCGCGCCCATGAAGAGAAAGATGAAGGAGAAGAAGCGGCCCTGATCCTTGTGTCCCTTGAGATAGCCGCCGGCATAAAGCACGATCAGGGTGCCGATGCCGGTGATCAGCAGCGCGAAAGCCAGCGACAGGCCGTCGAGGAACCAGGAGAAGGAGAGATGATAGCTCGGCACCCAGGCATACCCGCCGGTGACGACCTGGCCGCGCGCGATCTGCGGGACGAAACGCAGGAAATGCAGGAAGGCGAGCAGGGGCGCGATCGCCAGAAGCCAGGCCCCGTTGGCACCGAGCATGCGGATGACGAAGGGGGCGGCAAGAGCGCCGGCGAGCGGGAGACACAGGGCCAGAAATGTCAGAGCCGTGACATCGGCCATGTCTCCTCCCCAACCGCAAAAGAAACGAAACGCCAGCGAAAACCGGCCTGTCTTCATGACTTAGGCGAAACGGGAGGGCGCCTCAAGCGATTTCGGCCGCAGACAAAGCTGCAGGTGTGTTCGAAGCGGTTCAGACCGCAGACCGGCCCGTCGATCAGGCCGTCGGCCGGGAAAGACGCGTCAGCAGCCGGGCGACGCAGCCGTGCAGGACGAAGACCAGAAGCGTCAGCGGCCAGAGCAGGCAGGCGAAGAGGCCGGCGAGACGATGGAGCGTCAAGCCGTCATGGTTGGCCCAGCCTTCCAAAAGCGTGACCGCCATGGCGGCCACGGCGACGAGGCCGTAGAGCAGGACGATTGCTGCTTCAAACACCAGTGATTCCCCAATGCACGTAACATTAACCCTAACAGAAAACCCCTAACGGATGTAAGAGCAAGCGTCCTCCCCCAAAAGCGGTACACGGCGAATTGGGCAGGATGGTGCCCAAGACTTGATGAATCGGTGACGGCGCACCACATTTTGCGCGAAACGGAACCGCCCCTCGGCGAAAGGAGCATGGCATGTCCGAAACTGCAACCACCGCCAAGATCCACAAGACCGATGCCGAATGGAAAGAGCAGCTCACGCCTGAGCAATACCGCATCACGCGCCAGCACGGCACCGAACGCGCCTTCACCGGCCCCTATTGGGATTCCTTCGAGACAGGGCTTTACCGCTGCGTCGGCTGCAATGCCCCGCTTTTCCGCTCCGACACCAAATTCGATGCCGGCTGCGGCTGGCCAAGCTATTTCGAGGCAGTCTCGCCCGATGCGGTGACCGAACATCGCGACACGACCTTTGGCATGGTGCGCACCGAAATCCGCTGCGGCGCCTGCGAGGCCCATCTCGGCCACGTCTTTCCCGACGGCCCGCCGCCGACCGGCCTGCGCTACTGCATCAACGGCCATTCCATGGTGTTCGAACCCGGAAAGTAAGTGCTGAGCCGCGCCATCGGCAAGCGGCTCGTCCGGATGCAATGAGCCGCTGATCTTCTGTGTCGTTCACGCTATCGACGGACCGGTAGTCCCAGGAGAAGCCAATGGCGGGAGATATCCTGAAGACCGATCGGCTGGTGCTGCGGGAGATCACGCCTGCCGACCTGCCGTTTCTCCACCGCATTTTCAGCGATGCCGAATCCATGCGTTATTACCCCGGCATCAAGAGTTTCGACGAAACCGCGCTCTGGTTTCAGAGGCTCGCCTTCGACAGTTATGCCAGTCACGGTTTCGGCCTCTGGGCGGTGACGGACCGGCAGAGCGGCGCGTTGCTCGGAGATTGCGGCATAACGATGCAGGAAACGTCTGCGGGGCTGGAACCTGAGATCGGCTATCATCTGTGGCGCGACCATTGGGGCAAGGGCTATGCGGTCGAGGCAGCCACCGCATGCCGGGACCACGCGCTTGATACCTTTAGTCTTGCGCGCATCGTCTCCATCGTCAGGCCCGACAACATTCCCTCGCGGCGCGTTGCGGAGCGGGTGCACCGGCGGCGAGAAACATTCGCCAAAACAGGCAGCCCCGATGGCGGCATGATGGAATTCTACCTCTACATCACGGACGCGGCGTAGAGCGGTACGGACCCATCACTCGTGGTCGGCGGGACAGGGCCAGCTTGTCGGGGCGGAGAGGCCGGCCGGCAGCTTGGTCGAGGCATCGCCGCAGGCAAGGTCGATCTGCGCCTGTTCGAGCCCGGTGGCGGCCGAGAGGTCGAGACCTTCGATGCGGGTCAAGAACATGAAGGCGCGCTCGAACATCGCCGGGCCTTCGAGGGCCGCGCCGGAGAGATCGGCGCGGGAGAGATTGGCGAAAGAGAATTTCGTCCCCGTCAGCACGGCCTTGTCGAAATCGGCGCGGCCGAGTTCGGCCTTTTCGAAGCTTGCGCCGGCAAGCCGGGCGCCGGCGAAATTGGCCCGCTGCAACTCGGCGCCGGCAAAGGAAGCGCCTTCGGCGATGATATTGGCGAAGCTGGCGCGATAGGCCTCGATCTTGGCGAAGTTGGCGCCTTCGGCATGGGCGCCCTCGAGCGAGGCGCGCACCAAGGTCGCCTTCTCGAGATTGGCGGATTTGACGTTGGCGCCGGCGAGATCGGTCAGCGAGAAATCGGTGCCGAAGAGATTGGCGCCTTCGAGATCACTGCCCTGCAGCATCAGGTTCTTCTTGGTGCATTCCTGCCAGTCGAGCTTTGGCGATGCCAGGCTGCCGCAATCGGCGGCGCGTGCTGCAACCGGCGGAAATGCCAGTAGAATGAGGGCAAGGAGACCGAGCGACGATCTGTGCATTGCCATTGAACTGTTCACCTCCGTGACATTCTGAAGCCGCCTCCGGCGAAGCAGGCTTCTTCCACTTTCTTACACAGCTCAGACTACAATAAAAAGATGGCAAGCGCCCTTCACAATGGGTTGCCGGACGACTCCAGAGGCAAGCGAAGCTCCATGCAGGTAAGGTCCAGCCAGCGGCCGAACTTGGTGCCGACCTCGGAAAATCTGCCGGCGATGCGGAAACCGAGCTTTTCGTGCAGCCTGATCGAGGCGGTGTTCTCAGCCTCGATGCCGGCGATCATCACATGGATATTGGCGGCCGCGGCACGTGCGATCAGTTCCCGCATCAGGCGCTCGCCGATGCCGGCACCGCGGCAATCCTTGTCGACATAGACGGAATGCTCCACCGTGTGGCGGTAACCGTCGAAGGCCCGCCAGTCACCATAGGAGGCGTAACCCGCGACCTTGCCCGCCATCTCGGCAACGATGACGGGAAAGCCGCGCGCCTTGCGCGCCTTGAACCATTCCAGCCGATTTTCAAGATCGACCAGCGTGTCGTTCCAGATTGCCGTCGTGTGCTCGACGGCGTGATTGTAGATATCGCGGATGGCGGAAAGATCGGCTTCGGTGGCGTCGCGGAGGAGGACAGCGTCTGTCATGATGCTCAGGTTCACATTGTCTGCCAAGGCGGCATACGCCCGACCCCGACAGATGTAAACGGCCGTCGTTCAGACACCCGGCGCCGGCAGGCTGAAATAGGTGAAGACGGCCGAATAATGCACCGCCGCAGCGGTGACGACGAAACCGTGCCAGATGGCGTTCTGGAAGCGCAGCTTCTCCCAGACATGGAAGATGACGCCGAGCGAATAGATGACGCCGCCGATGACGATCAGCAGCATCGAGGCCGAGGGAATGCGCGCGGCGACAGGTCCGGCCACCAGCACGCCGCTCCAGCCCATGGCGAGATAAAGCAGGATGGCGAGGCGGTCGTAGCGCCCGGGAAAGACGCATTTCAGGATAATGCCGATAGCGGCGAACAGCCAGATCGCGACCAGCATGAAGAGGAGCAGTGGATCGTCGGCGCCGCGTTCGAGGAAGGGCGTGTAGGTGGCGGCGATCAGCAGGAAGATCGCCGAATGGTCGAAGCGGCGCAGGTACCATTTCGTACGCGAGACCGGCCAGGCGTTGTAGGAAAAGGAAATGGCCAGCGTCAGCACCAGCCCGACGCCATAGATCCAGGCGGCGGCGAGCGCGCCGTAGGAGCTCCAGACCGTGGCGTAGAAAATCAGGACGGTGGCGCCGATCAGCGCCAGCACGAGACCGACGCCGTGGACGATACCGTCGGCGATCAGTTCATATCTGTCGTAAGCCCAGCGAATGCCGTTGAACTCGGCCATGCACGCCAATCCGTTTCATACCCCGGTTGCAATCGTCGCATCGAACGGGTGGAGGCGCAACTGCGGCAAAGCGCACCGGCGGTAAATCTTCGTGACAGCCAGGCAGGCAGTCTGCGCTGCCTTTGATGGTACGCGGACAAGGACTGCGGCCGACGCACGACACGCCGAACAGGCAGTGGCCCAGGATCAAATCTTCTGCCGGTCGACCAGCACCGAGCATTTGGCATGGCGCACGACCCGATCGGCAGTGGCGCCGATGAAGTAGTTGGAAAAGTCCGGAACGTGCGAGGCGACGATGATGAGATCGGCGCCGTGGCTTTCGGCGGTCGAGATGATGGCTTTGGCAGGTGGACCGTTGCGGATCTCGACGGTTGCCGTGACGCCGGTGGTCGCGAGCAGCGCTTGCAGCTTGTCGCGGCTGTCCTGCATGGCGTCCTCGACCATATTGGCCGGCAGTTCGATCGCGACATAGCTCGGCACATCTTCGATGACGTTAAGCGCGATGATCTCGCCGCCGTCATCGAGCAAGGACGCGGCCTTGCGGAGGATCTTTTCTCCCTTTTCGATACCGCCGAGCGCGATCGCTACGATGATCTTCCTGTACATGGCTTCCCTCCATGACTGACATATATAAGCTTCCTCTAAAGAAGATATGAGCGCATTGATCGCAATCAAGTGGGCGCAAGCCATCGTCAACATCTGTTCAACGCTTCATCGTCAAAAACGGGTCTTCTGTGAACAATCGGAATGCGCCATATAGGGGTCAAGTACGGCAGCCAGGGAGATAAAGACGAATGAACCGGCGAAACTTCCTTGAGCTTGCCACGGGCGGCGTGTTTGCCGCCACAGCCGGTACGCCTTCCCTTTCACGGGCCAATTCTCCAGGAGAGTCATCCATGACGAGCGAAACTTCCTATGCGCTGACGCGGCCTGCCTATATCGATCAGTCGCATCTCGTCGTGACCGACCTCGGCCTGGTGTCCGGCTTCTATCAATCGATGCTCGGCCTGAAGGTGATCGAGAAGACGGCGAGCGGCGAAGTGCTGGGTGTCGGCGATCTGCCGTTGCTGACGCTGACCACGGCAAAAGATGCTGCGATCGCGCCCCGCAATGCAGCCGGCCTTTTCCACACCGCCTTCCTGATGCCGAACCGGGTCGAACTCGCACGCTGGCTGCGCCATGCGGCACACAATAATGTCGTGCTCGACGGCGCCTCGGATCATCTCGTCAGCGAGGCGATCTATCTGTCCGATCCCGAAGGCAATGGCATCGAGATCTATGCCGACCGGCCGCACGAACAATGGAAGTTCCACCAGGATGGCATGGTGGAGATGGCGACGCTGCGCCTCGACCTCCAGGCGCTCTACAACAGTGCGCCTGATGAGCGCTGGGACGGCATGGCTGCGGGGACGGCGATCGGCCACCTGCATCTGCAGGTCGGCGACATCCCGCAGGCCGACGCCTTCTACCACGACGTTCTCGGCCTCAAGCTGATGGCGCGTTATCCCGGCGCGAGCTTCTTTGCGACCGGCGGCTACCATCACCATCTCGCCGCCAATATCTGGAACAGCCGCGGCGCCACTGCGCGCGCCGGCAACATGACCGGGCTTTCGGACTACAAGGTCCGCTTCAATGACAAGGCGACGCTGGATGCGGCAGTCTCCAAGCTCGATGCACTGGAGATCAAGAGCGAGAAGCGCGACGGCGGCGTATTCCTCAAGGATCCCTGGGGCATCGGCCTGACGCTTTCGGCATAATTTCCAGGTCGCGTCGGGTCAGCCATAACGGTTGAAGAGGCTTGCGCCATGGAGCAATGCCGTCGACGCAAAGACATGCGGCATGCAGCGTATCGGATGGTCAGTCCAGTCACGGAACCGGAACCCTGTCAACGCGTTTCCGTGAGGAAGCAATGGGGCTTCGGGGACCTCACCGCATGGGCATCGCCAATGGCATCCGCAAACAAGCAAAGAAGATCGCAATCGGCGAACGCCACACCAGCGCCTGGGCACAGTCGCTGAAGGAAGCCGCGGAAGAACTGCCGCCGCCGCCGCCGCTGCACCGTCTGGAAAAGGACGGGCTCGATGTCACCATGGCCTGGGCGATCATCGGCATCTTCGGCATTCTCTTCCTTGCCGCCGTCTACCTGATGTCGCTCATCCTCATTCCGATCACGCTCGCCGTCGTCGTCGGCATGATCCTCGGCATGGCGGCGGAAAAGCTCAGCAAGATGGGCGTGCCGCGGCTTGCCAACGCCTTCATGCTGTCGAGCGGCGTGGCGCTGGTGATCTTCCTGCTTATCAACTCGCTCGCCGACCCGCTGATGACGTTTGCCAATGAAGGCCCGGCCTTCGCCGAGCGAACCATCAACCGCGTCATGCCTTATCTCGAGCGCATCAGATGGCTGCATATTACGCCAGCGACATTCGAAAGCGGGTCGATGTCGATCGGTGCACTGCTCGAAAACACTGGCAACGTGCTGCATGTGGTGACGAGCAGCCTGACGCCGGCGCTGGTGCAGGGGATGATATTCTTTGCGGCGCTGCTGTTCTTCCTCGCTGGTCGGGTCAACCTACGCAAAACGATCATCATGACCTTCCGCACCCGCACGCAACGGCTGGCAGCCATCCGCGTCATCAACGCTGTCGAGCAGGTGCTCGGCTTCTATTTCGCGACGGCCTCGCTGATCTATGTCGGGCTCGGCGTCGTCATGACCGTTATCGCCTATGCCGGCGGGCTGTCTGCCCCGGTGCTCTGGGGCTTCTTCGCCTTCCTCTCGAGCTTCATCCCATACCTTGGCATCACGCTGATGACGCTTGCCGTCGCGGTCGCCGGCATCCTCACCCATGATGGCTTTCTCATCGGCCTGATGCCGGCCGCGGCCTTCTTCACGGTGCATCTCCTCATGGAGAACCTGATCTTTCCCGCAGTGATGGGGCGGCGGTTGGAAATCAATCCCTTCGTCGTTTTTCTCGCCATCCTGTTCTGGACATGGATGTGGGGTGCCGTCGGCGCCATGCTGGCGCTGCCGCTGTCGCTGATCGTCATGACTGTTATCGACGAACTGCTGATCGAGGAAAAACCGCAGCCGCAATTGCCGAAATGATCAACCGGGGGGACGTTCGTGGCAGCTGATCTCGATCTTGCCGAATCCGATCACGACCAGATGGTCAGCGGCCGTTCTCTCTGGGGGAAAAGCGGCATACGACCGGAAAGGCGGCCGATCGCGCAGAGCTTTTCCACCGACGTCGCGGTGATCGGCGGCGGCATCACCGGCGCATTGGTTGCCGAACATCTGACGGCGCGCGGTTTTTCCGTTGTTGTCATCGACCGGGAGCAGCCCGGTTTCGGCAGCACCGCGGCGAGCACGGCGATGCTGCAATGGGAAATCGACAGCACGCTCACCGAGCTCGAGGATTATTATGGCTTCGAGCGCGCGGCCGGCATCTACCGCCGCAGCGGTGCCGCGGTGGCCGGCCTTTCCAAGCTGATCGCCACCAATGGGATTGCCTGCGGCTTCCGGCCGCGCAACACGCTCTATCTCGCCGCCAATCAGGAAGGCGCACGCAATCTCCTGGAGGAGCGCCAGCTTCGCCGCCGGGCCGGCCTGCCCGGCGTCTATCTCGAACATCCCGATCTCTTCACCCAATTCGAACTCGACCGGGATGGCGCGATCTATTCGCCGGGCTCGGCGGAATGCGATCCGTTGCTTCTCACCTGGGCGCTGCTGGAGATGGCGATACGGCGCGGCGCGCGGCTGGTCAACGCTTCCGTGACGGCACTTCACAGCGAAGGCGATCACGTCACGATGGAGACGGATGGAGGCCATCTGATCGAGACGCGGCATGTCGTGCTGGCGACCGGCTATTCGATGCCGGGCCTCGACATGCCGAAGCTGCATCGGTCGAGTTCGAGCTGGGCGCTCGCCACCGTGCCGCAGGACCCGGCACATTTCTGGCGCGACAGGGCGCTGATCTGGGAGGACAGCCACCCCTATCTCTACATGCGGACGACCGCGGACAATCGCATCGTCGCCGGCGGCGAGGATGACGAGACGATCGACGCGCAGACGCGCGACCGCAAGCTGCCGGCCAAGATCACGGCGATCCGGGAGAAGATGAAGCGGCTGTGGCCGAAGGCGGATACGCGGGTGGAACACGCCTGGAGCGGCACCTTCGGTGAGACGGTCGACGGCCTGCCGCTGATCGGCCCGGTGCCGGAGACGCCGCATGTGTTCGCCGCCTATGGCTACGGCGGCAACGGCATCACCTTTTCCTATCTCGCCGCGCAGATGATCGGCGCCATGCTGGCCGGTATGCAGCGCGACTGGTTCGAGGATTTCGCGCTCGACAGGGACGGACCGGGTTTGCGTCGTTTTGGAGAGGATGTGGTGCGGGTGGGCAAGGAGCTGAGGTAAGGTCTCATATTGACTGTCGTGGCGTGGGCGCCCCCCTGGCATACCTTCAGCCGCAAAATCACTCCGTCGTCTTGTCGTCGCCAGTGTCCTCGACGTCCTCGAGGCGGACGAACTCGGTCCCCTTGGCCTTCAGATCGACCAACGCCTTGGCCACCCCCTCGCCGGCCGCATGGGTCGGCTGGTTGACGTGGGAGATGACGACATCGCCATCCCTGGCCGAAGCGATGCGCCTTTCGGTGATCGCGGCTCCCAGCAGCGAGCCGCCGTCGCCGTTCACCGAATAACCGGCAATGCGATAACCCATGGCGCGGATCTCGCCGATGGCGGAAAGATCGTATTTGGCGGTCGAGCCGCGGAACCAGTGCGGCGCCGGAATGCCGGCCGCGACCATGGCGGCAGCGCCGCCTTCAACTTCCTGCCGCACCGCCTGCGGTGATCCGGCGGAAGCGATGCCATAGATCAGCGTCGGCGTGTCGACGGCCGGAATATGGTTCTCGCCATGGTTTTCGAGTTCGAAGAGATCGGGATTCTGCAGGAACACGGCGACGGCAGCGGGATTGCGCTTCAGCCAGCGGGCGGTGACGAAGATCGTCGCCGGGATGCGTTCCCGCACCAGCGTCGACAGGATGCGCTCGTCCGCCTGGCCCATGCAGGCATCAAAGGTCAGCGCAATGCGGGCGTGGCCGGCAAGATTGGAGCGGGCGATATGCAGATGCGGCTCGACGAGCTTTGGCGCCGGCGCCTTCGGGGCCGGGCTGATTACGGCCGAGGCCGGTCCAACGGCGGCAGGCAGCGTTGGCGGCACTTCATCCGCCAATGCCGCGGACATGTTGGCCAGTAGGAACGCCGAAGCGAGCAGGATGCGGTTCATATTGTGGATTTCTACGATTCGATCCGGCAGTTCTAACGGTTGGGTTTGCCCGGCGCCATGTGGCCGGATGTCACCGCACCCGTTTGGGCGGACGGAGCCGCATCAATCGTAAAGATAATACTTGTCCCACTTCTCGCGCGGCACCTTCTCGCCGATCTCGTAGTTGAGCTCGCGCACGTTGATATGCTGCGGACCGGTGATGCAATTGTAGGAGAGATGATACCAGTCGCCCTTGCTGCGGAAGACCGCGCCCGGCGCCTGCAGCGAATTGTCGCCGGGGATCGGGTCCTTGAACGTATAGGCGATGACCTTGTCGGGCTTGAAGCCGGTGCTGTCCTTGTTGATGCGGCTCATCGCCTCGGTGTCGCAGCTCTGTTCCAGCCGGGTCGAGGGATCGAGTTTTTCCAGCTGCTTCTTGATGGCGGGATCGACGGCGAAGGCGGGGGCAGCAAGGCTTG
Organism: Rhizobium anhuiense bv. trifolii; assembly: GCF_024346605.1. Classification (NCBI taxonomy): domain Bacteria; kingdom Pseudomonadati; phylum Pseudomonadota; class Alphaproteobacteria; order Hyphomicrobiales; family Rhizobiaceae; genus Rhizobium; species Rhizobium anhuiense. The sequence continues at coordinate 1,579,404 of NZ_CP098803.1, read as the reverse complement.
CGAGGGATACAAACAGGAGCAGACGTTTCGGCATTGTGGAGAAAATCCCTTACTGTTGTCCATTCTTCACCCTGCCACCGACGGCTTGCCGGAGGCTTGGCACGTGCAAATTTCGCGCAACGAGAGCGGACTTTCTTAAATATTGTGGTGACATCAAGGCAAGGCGGGCAGAGCGCCCTCCTTGCCTGTGGAAGGGCACCTCGACCCTTGGCGCATCCTTGCCGCTTGATCCGGGGCCGGTGCGCCTCTATCTCTTGCCAACCCGACATTCCCACCGGAGCCATTCCTTGTCCGTTTTCAAAAGTCTGCCGACACCGCCTGCCGCACCGAAGAAGCCGATCTCCGATATGCGCCACGGCATTACCCGCACGGACGATTATGCCTGGCTGCGCGCCGACAACTGGCAGGCGATGTTCAAGGATCCGTCGATCCTCGACCCTGATATCCGCCGGCATCTGGAAGCCGAAAACGCCTATATGAACGCAGCGATGGAAGACACCAAGCCGCTGCAGAAGGTGTTGTTTTCCGAAATGCGCGGCCGCATCAAGGAGGACGACAGCTCGGTGCCGATGAAGGACGGCGCCTATGCCTACGGCACCTTTTATGTCACCGGCGGCGAACAGCCGCGCTATTTCCGCATCGCCCGCGACGGCAATGTCGCCGACGAGACGATCCGCACCGTGCTGCTCGACGGCGACAAGGAGGCCGCCGGCAAGGCCTATTTCCGCCTCGCCGGTCTCGACCATACGAGCGACCACAGCCGCGGCATCTGGGGCTATGACGACAAGGGCTCGGAATTCTTCACGCTGCAGGTCCGCGATCTCGCAACCGGCGAGGACCTTGCCGACCGGATCGAGAATACCGGCGGCGGCGGCGTCTGGGCGCCCGACGGCAAGAGCTTCTTCTATTCGGCGCTGGACGAGAACCACCGGCCGTCGAAGGTATTCCACCACATTCTCGGCCAGCCGCAGTCGGAAGACCGGCTGGTCTACGAAGAGCCGGATGCCGGCTTCTTCATGGGCGTCGGCGGCTCGCTGCTCGACGATTTCATCTATATCGACATTCACGACCACGAGACCAGCGAATACCGGCTGCTGTCGACCAAGGACCTGACCGCCGAGCCGAAGCTTGTGGCGGCGCGCGAGGAAGGCATCGAATATTCGCTGACCGAGGGCCGCGACGTCTTCTACATCCTGACCAATGACGGCGGCGCCAAGGATTTCAAGATCATGGAAGCGCCGGTTGATAAGCCGGGCAAGGAAAACTGGCGCGAAGTGGTGCCGCACAAGCCCGGCACGCTTGTTATCAGCCACATGGCCTATGCCCGCCATCTCCTCTGGCTGGAGCGCAAGGACGGGCTGCCGCAGATCATGATCCGCGACCGGGCGACCGGCGAGGAGCATGCGATCGCCTTTGCCGAGGAAGCCTATTCGCTGGGGCTGCAGGGTGCAGCCGAATACGACACGGATATCATCCGCTTCTCCTATTCCTCGATGACGACACCGTCGCAGCTCTACGACTACAACATGGTGACGCGCGAACGCACGCTGTTGAAGACGCAGGAGGTGCCGTCCGGCCACAATCCCGACGACTACATCACCCGCCGCGTCTTCGCCCCGGCCTGGGATGGCGAGAAGGTGCCGGTCACCCTGCTCTATCGCCGGGATACCCCCCTCGACGGCACGGCACCCTGCCTTCTCTACGGCTACGGCGCCTACGGCATCACCATTCCGGCCGGCTTCAACACCAATTGCTTGTCGCTCGCCGACCGCGGCTTCGTCTATGCCATCGCCCATATCCGCGGCGGCAAGGACAAGGGGTTTGCCTGGTACGAAGACGGCAAGATGGACAAGAAGACGAATACCTTCAAGGACTTCGTCGCCGCGGCCGATTATCTGAATCAACAGAAGTTCACCTCTTACGCGAAGATCATCGCCGAGGGCGGATCGGCCGGCGGCATGCTGATGGGCGCGGTTGCCAATATGGCGCCGGAGAAGTTCGCCGGCATCATTGCCGCCGTTCCCTTCGTCGACGTGCTCAACACCATGCTGGACGATACGCTGCCGCTCACCCCGCCCGAGTGGCCGGAATGGGGCAACCCGATCGACAGCAAGGAAGAATACGAGCAGATCGCCTCCTACTCGCCCTATGACAATGTCGGTGCGAAAGCCTACCCGCCGGTTCTGGCGCTCGGCGGCCTGACGGACCCGCGCGTCACCTATTGGGAGCCGGCCAAATGGGTGGCGAAGCTGCGCGATAAGACGACCGGCGACGCGCCGATCCTGCTCAAGACGAATATGGACGCCGGCCATGGCGGCGCTTCGGGCCGCTTCCAGCGGCTGGAAGAGATCGCCTTCGAGTATGCGTTTGCGATCAAGGTTGCGGGGAAGATGTAAGGGTTGGGTGGGGCGTCACAGAGGCCAGGGAGAGAGAAATGCCCGTCTATGTCGCCCTACTCCGCGCCGTCAATGTCGGCGGCACCAGCTCTCTGCCGATGGCCGAGCTGAAGGCAGTCTGCGAAGGCCTCGGCTTTACCGAGGTGAAGACCTACATCCAGAGCGGCAACGTGCTTTTCCGCTCGGACGAGGCGGAAAAGACGGTGGAGGAGCGGCTCGACGAAGCGCTCGGCAAAAAGATGGGCAAGCGGCCAGGGGTGATGGTGCGCAGCCGCAAAGAACTCGACAAGATCGCTGCCGACGCCCCCTTTCCCGAGGCCAAGCCGAACTTCCTGCTCGTCCACTTCCTGCCCGAAAAGGCACCCGGTGATGCGCTGGAAAAGATGGTGGCGCCCGATGGCGAGGAGGCCAAGCTCGCCGGCCGGGAAATCTATGTGCATTATCCCAATGGATCCGGCCGCTCGAAGCTGAAACTGTCGGCGCTGAAGCCCGCAACCTCGCGCAATCTCAATACCGTGCGCAAGCTCGCCGAATTGGCAGCGGCGCTGGAAGGCAAGGACTGAGGGGCCTCAAAAAGTCAGTGCGGTTCTGCGCTTCCAAGAAAAGTTGAATCGCCCGACGCCCTCGGCATTTCCACCACCGGCAGAAAGAGCATCTTCACGAAGGTGCGCAGCATCAGCACCTGTTCGGCCAGCGTGTTCGGCTCCTTCAGCGTCTTCGACAGGACGATGCCGCCTTCCAGGACGGAGGACACCATGTCGGCGAGCTGGTCGACATTGACGGGTTCGCGCGGCGGATAGATGGCCATGATCTCCCGCAGCATGCGGCCGAAACGGCGCCGCCATGCAAGCACCGCATTCCGATTGGTCTCCTGTATCTCGCGGTCGAACAACCGCTCGTAGTAGCAGACGGTCGCCACGAGGCAGCCGGGATGGCCGTTCGGCAGGTCGGAGAGCAGTTCGGACAGCAGCTTCAGACCGAGCAGGAAGGATTGCAGCGGATCGTCGACCAGATCGCGCGCGCGGCTGAAGATCTCATCGTAGATGCGCTCGTCATTTTCGATGTAGCGGTTGAGCAGCGCCTTGGCGAGCTCGTTCTTGTCCCGGAAATGATAGAAGAAGCCGCTCTTGGTGATGCCGGTCTCGGCGATCAGCTCCTCGATGGAGGTGCCGCCGAAACCCTTCTGCAAGACCGCCGCTTCGGCCACATCGAGGATGCGGGTCCGCGTTTCCTCGCCCTTTCGCATGTCCCCTCCTGCCCTGGCTCCTGTACCGGCGGTACGGTTTTCAGCGCCGCATATTCAGATCTGCCATCGCCCCGGCAGCATCGACTGAAGCAAGCAATTGATATCCATCGGCAAAACCCAAAACCGCCTGGAGTATACCTCAAGTCGCCTAGTTTGGCAGCCGAATAAGCGTCAGAACATCATTCATCGACAGCAGCCGTATCTGGCGCTGCGAGGGAGAGACTTCACAATGGCAAAGTACAGAAACGGTTTGCCGCAACTCAAAGGCGGCACCTTCATTACCGATGGCGGCATGGAAACGACGTTGATATTTCACGAAGGGATCGAACTTCCGCATTTTGCCGCCTTCATATTGCTGGCTTCCGAAGAGGGGCGGCAGCGCATGCGGAATTACTATCGCCGCTACCTCGATATCGCACGGCGCCACGGCACAGGCTTCGTGCTCGACACTGCCACATGGCGGGCCAATCCGGACTGGGGGCAGAAGCTCGGCTATACCAGCGAAGCCTTGAAGGCGGTCAACGAGGAGGCCGTCGACCTGCTCGTCGGCTTGCGCAGCGCCTATGAGCGGCCGGAGCAGCAGATCGTCATCAGCGGCGCGATCGGCCCGCGCGGCGACGGCTATAAGGCGGGCATCATGGATGCGGCCGAGGCGGAGGACTACCACGCCTTCCAGATCGCGGCTTTCGCCGGTACGGAGGCGGATATGGTGAGCGCCTTCACGCTGACCAATATCGACGAGGCGATCGGCGTGGCGCGGGCGGCACAGGCGCTCGGCATGCCCTCGGCCATCTCCTTCACGCTGGAGACGGATGGCCGGCTGGTGACGGGCCGCAGCATTCAGGACGCCATCGAGACGACGGATGCGGCCACCGGCGGGGCGCCGGCCTATTACATGATCAACTGCGCGCATCCGACGCATTTCGAAGCCGCGCTCGATCCCGAAAGCGCCTGGGTGAAGCGCATTTCCGGCATCCGCGCCAATGCCTCGACCATGAGCCACGAACAGCTGGACAATAGCGAGACGCTGGATGCCGGCGATCCCGCAGATCTCGGCCGCCGCTACCGCAGACTGCTCGACCGCATGCCCGCGGTGCGTGTGCTCGGCGGCTGCTGCGGCACCGACCACCGCCATGTCGCGGCGATCTGCGAGGCATGCCTGCCGCAGGCGGCGTGACGACCTGAGAGGGAGGAGAGAATGACGATTGGATGGACGATGATGGGAGTGGTGACACGGGAGCACGGCTGGCACGATCTGTGGCTTGCGATCACGGGACGGCACAGGCGCCCCGAGCCTGAGGCGGCCGTGGAGGTGGCGCTGCGCGATAGCGATCTCGCCTTCGACGGCCAGGTGACCTCCGGGCTTCAGGCGGAGCGGCGTGAGGGCCGGTCCTCGCGACGCAGGCGGCTGCGGGAGCCGGTCGGCTTCTGACGAAGGGAAAGACGGCGTCAGCCTTTGGCGACGCCTTTCGCCGGTTTGGCCTTGTAGCCGCTGATCTCCTCGCCGGCGGTCGGGGAGAAGCGCAGGTTCCAGAAGGTCGCGGTGATCGAGATGATCGTGACGACGACGAAGGCTGCCGAAAAATCGCCAAGGGCGGGCGTTTCGGCGCCTGACAGGGCCATGGAGCCGTGCAGCGCCAAGGCGCCGATGCAGATGCCGAGCGACAGCATCAGCTGCTGGAAGGTGGTGTAGAAGCTGGTGGCCGAGCTCATCCGCTCCTTGTCGATCTCGTCATAGGCAATGGTGTTATAGGCGGTGAACTGGAACGACAGGAAGAAGGCGCTGAGCACCAGGACGACGAAGATCAGCGGCATCGGCCAGTCCGGCCGGAAGGCGGCGCAGAGGCCATAGCCAATCGTGCCGAAGATGCCGTTGAGGACGAGGCTGCGGCGGAAGCCCAGCCGGCTGAAGACGAACTTTGCCATCGGCTTCATGGCGAGCGCGCCGATCGCGGTGGCGATGACGATCTGGCCGGCCGCGGCGGCAGACAGACCGAAGCCGATCTGGAAAAGCAGCGGCAGCAGGAAGGGCTGCGCCCCTTGCGTGATGCGCGTCAACGAACCGGCGATGACTGACGTGCCGAAACTCGGCACCTTCATCAGCGAGAAATCCATGATCGGCGACGGGTGTTTGCGGGCATGCTTGAGATAGGCGATGCCGAAGATGAGGCCAAGGGCGATCAGGACGATCGAGAAGGCGCCCTCGCCTTCATGGCTCGACATTTCGAAGCCGAAGAGCAGCGAGCCGAGCGAGATTCCGGAGAGGATGAAGCCGATCGTATCGAAGGGACCGCTGGCCTTGCCCTTCACCTCGTCAATGTAGATCGAGACGAAGATCATGCCGACGATGCCGACCGGCACGTTGATATAGAAGATCCAGCGCCAGTCGAGATAGGTGACGATGAAGCCGCCGAGCGGCGGACCGATGATCGGGCCGATCAGCGCCGGCACGAGCAGCCATGACATGGCGCTGACCATATCCTTGCGGTCGACGCTGCGCATCAGCACCAAGCGCCCGACCGGCATCATCATCGCGCCACCCATGCCCTGCAGCAGCCGCGCCAGCACCAGGAAGGACAGCGTCGGCGCGAGCGCACAAAGGATGGAGCCGGCGACGAAGACGGCGATGGCGGCGCGGAAGACGGTGCGCGAGCCGAAACTGTCGGCCATCCGGCCGCTTGCCGGAATGAAGATCGCCAGGCTCAGGAGATAGGAGGTGAGCGCGATCGACATGGCCGGCGCGCTGACGGCGAAATCGCGCGCCATTGTGGGCAGCGCCGTCGCCAGCACGGTCGCATCGATATTTTCCATCAGCATCGCACTCGCGACAATCATCGCGATCACCCGGAAATTGGGCGCGGCGCGCCGAACCATCGGCGCCTGGTAAATCTGATCCGACATCGTCCGGAATCACTCGCGGTGGCGCGGCGGAGCACACGAAGCAGCTGGGCCGCGGAGATGACATGGCGCAAGGCCAAGGAGAGACGATTTGCTATACGCCGGCGATCATGGCGGCGCTATGTCCTTTATGGCAAAGCTGCTTTGACGAGAGGTAAAGGCAGATCACGATTCCTTGCACTCGTCCGCTCTTCGTGAAGGTCTTCATCTCCCGGCTTGCGCGGCATGCATCCCAGCCCTACCTATGAGTGATGACCTCCGCCCTGCAGACAAACCGGCCCAGTGCGGCCTTTCCGTTCGACAACAGCTATGTCGGCTTGCCCCAGCACTTCTTTGCGCCGCAGGCGCCGACGCCGGTGGCGGAGCCCTGGCTGATCAAGCTGAACGAGCCGCTCGCCGCCGAGCTCGGGCTTGACGTCGAGGCCCTGCGCCGCGACGGTGCGGCGATCTTTTCCGGCAATCTCCTGCCCGAAGGGGCCGAACCGCTGGCCATGGCCTATGCCGGGCATCAGTTCGGCGGCTTCTCGCCGCAGCTCGGCGACGGGCGGGCGATCCTTCTCGGCGAGGTGATCGACCGCAACGGCAAGCGCTATGACATCCAGCTGAAGGGTGCGGGCCCGACGCCTTTTTCGCGTCGCGGCGACGGCCGGGCGGCAATCGGGCCGGTGCTCAGGGAATATATCATCAGCGAGGCGATGTTTGCGCTCGGCATTCCCGCCACGCGGGCGCTGGCGGCGGTGACGACAGGCGAGCCGGTCTATCGCGAAGAGGTGCTGCCGGGCGCGGTCTTCACCCGCGTCGCAGCCAGCCATATCCGTGTCGGCACCTTCCAGTATTTCGCGGCCAGGGGCGACACCGACGGCGTGCGGGCGCTGGCCGACTATGTGATCGACCGGCATTATCCGGCGCTGAAAGAGGCCGAGAACCCCTATCTCGCGCTTTTCGATGCGGTCTCCGAGCGCCAGGCGGCGTTGATTGCCCGCTGGCTGCATGTCGGATTTATCCATGGCGTGATGAACACCGACAATATGACCGTCTCCGGCGAGACGATCGATTTCGGCCCCTGCGCCTTCATGGATACCTATGACCCGGCGATCGTCTTCTCGTCGATCGACCAGCACGGGCGTTATGCCTATGCCAACCAGCCGGGCATCGGCCAATGGAACCTCGCAAGGCTCGGCGAGACATTGCTGTCGCTGATCGACGCCAATCCCGACAGCGCCGTCGACAAGGCGAATGTGGTGATCAAGAATTATGGCGAACGGTTCCAGGCGCATTGGCTGGCCGGCATGCGAGAGAAGATCGGCCTTGCCGGGCAAGAGGATGGCGATCTCGAACTGGTGCAGGCACTGCTGTCGCTGATGCAGACGCAGGCCGCCGATTTCACCCTGACCTTCCGGCGGCTGTCGGATCTTGCCGGCGATGACGCGGCAGAGCCGGGTTTTGCGGCGAGTTTCCGCGAACCGGAGGCCTGCGGCGCCTGGCTTGCGCAGTGGCGCGAGCGGCTGTCGCGCGAACCGCAGACGGCCACCGAGCGCGCCATTGCCATGCGTAGCGTCAATCCGGCCTTCATTCCACGCAATCACCGGGTCGAGCAGGCGATCGAGGCCGCGGTCGAGAACGGCGATTTCTCGCTGTTCGAGGCGCTGCTGACCGTGCTTTCAAAACCCTATGAGGATCAGCCGGGCTTTGCCGCCTATCGGGCACCGCCGAAGCCGGATGAACGGGTGCTCGCGACCTTCTGCGGGACGTAACAGGCGTCGTCATCTCCTCACAACCAGCACCAAGCCCAGTTCAGGGTATCCAAAACGTGACGACAGCCTGCGGCAATTGTGGCCGTTGAAAGGCATCTCCTTCGCGCTATCTGGCTGATCGGCGGGACTTTTCCGCCGATCCCTCACCCCGGCGAACCTCAGCGGGAGATACAGCCTTATGGCGATCGTCATCACCTCCATCTTCTTCATCATCATCGGGCTGGCCCTCGGCGGCGGCGGGCTGTGGCTCGTCACGCTCGGCGGCAGCGTCTTTTATCTGTTCGCCGGGCTGATGTTCCTGATCACCGCCGGGCTGCTGCTGATGCGCAAGGCGGTGGCGCTCTGGGTCTATGCGGTGCTGGTCATCGCCGCACTCGGCTGGGCGGTGTGGGAGGTCGGCTTCGACTGGTGGCAGCTGGGTCCGCGCGGCGGCATGATCATCCTGCTCGGGCTCTGGCTGCTGACGCCCTGGATCCGCCGGCCGCTCGGCCTGCGCAGCCCGACCGGCTTCACTTACGGCGCCAATCCCTGGCCGCTCGCCATACCTGTCATCCTCGCCATTCTCGTCGCCCTCTATTCGATGACCACAGATCCGCATGATCTCGCCGGCGATCTGCCGACCGATAAGGTCGCCGCCAGCCCCGCCTTCGGCGGCAGCGTGCCGGACGGCGAATGGCATCAATACGGCCGCACGCCCTTCGGCCAGCGCTATTCGCCGCTCGACCAGATAACCGCCGAAAACGTCTCCACCCTCAAGGAGGTATGGCGATACCAGACCGGCGACGTCAAGCGGCCGGAGGATGTCGGCGAGACCACCTATCAGGTGACGCCGCTCAAGGTGAAGGACACGCTCTATCTCTGCACGCCGCATAATTGGGCGATCGCGCTCAACGCCAAGACCGGCAAGGAGAAATGGAAGTACGACGCCAACTCCGGCATGAACCCCGACCGGCAGCATCAGACCTGCCGCGGGGTCACCTATTATGCCGATCCAACCGTTGCCGCCGGCCAGCCCTGCGCCGAGCGCGTCTACCTGCCGACCTCGGACGCCCGGCTGATCGCGCTCGATGCGGCGGACGGGAAGATCTGCACCAGCTTTGCCGATCAGGGCGTGCTGCATCTGGAAGCCGGCATGCGCTACAACCCGGCCGGTTATTATTATTCCACCTCGCCGCCGGTCGCGGTGGCCGGCAAGATCATCATCGGCGGGGCGGTGAACGACAACTACTCGACGCAGGAGCAGTCCGGCGTCATCCGCGCCTTCGACATCAATACCGGCGCGCTCATCTGGAACTGGGATTCCGGCAATCCCGACGTGACGACGCCGATCACCGAAGGGCAGACCTATACCACCAATTCGCCGAACAGCTGGTCGGTCTTCAGCGTCGACGAGGCGCTCGGCATGGTCTACCTCCCGCTCGGCAACCAGGTGCCTGATCAGCTCGGCATCAACCGCAGCGACAATGTCGAGAAATTCTCCTCCTCGATCGTCGCGCTCGATATCGCCACCGGCCAGCTGCGCTGGGTGCGCCAGACCGTGCACCACGATCTCTGGGACATGGACGTGCCGGCACAGCCCGTTCTGATCGACCTGACGAAGCAGGACGGCACGACCGTTCCCGCGCTCGTCGGCCCGACCAAGCAGGGCGATATCTATGTGCTCGACCGGCGGACCGGCGAACCGATCATTCCGGTCAAGGAAATCCCGGCGCCGGGCGGCGCTGTTGCCGGCGATCATACCTCGCCGACCCAGCCGATCTCCGATCTCACCTTCTCGCCCGAGCCGCTTCAGGAAAAGGACATGTGGGGCGTGTCGCTGTTCGACCAGCTCGCCTGCCGCATCGACTTCCACCGTTATCGCTACGAGGGCCGCTACACCCCGCCTTCGCTCGTCGGCACGATCGTCTATCCCGGCAATTTCGGCACCTTCAACTGGGGCTCGGTGGCCGTGGATCCGGAGCGGCAGATCATGTTCGGCATGCCGACCTATCTCGCCTTCACCTCGCGCCTGGTGCAGGCGGCCGACATTCCGCCGAGGGGCCAGGACGAGAAGGGCAGCGAACAGGGACTCAACCGCAATGACGGCGCGCCCTACGGCGTCTTCATGGGTCCCTTCCTCGGGCTGCTCAAAATCCCCTGCCAGGCGCCGCCCTGGGGCTATGTCGCCGGCGTCGACCTGCGCACTGGCAAGATCGCCTATATGCACAAGAACGGCACCGTGCACGACATGACGCCCTTACCCCTGCCCTTCAAGGTGGGCGTGCCGGGCATCGGCGGGCCGATACTGACCAAGGGCGGCGTCGCCTTCCTAGGGGCTGCGGTCGACAACTATCTGCGCGCTTACGACGTGACGAGTGGGCGGCAGCTCTGGCAGGGACGGCTTCCCGCCGGCGGCCAGGCGACGCCGATGACCTATATGGCTGATGACAACAAACAATATATCGTCATGGTCGCCGGCGGCCACGGCTCGGTCGGCACGAAGCCCGGCGATTACGTGATCGCCTATACGCTGCCTTGATGGGGAAGCTACGCCTCGAACCACATTCCAGTCGATTGAGCACGACAATCGTGAGATGTAAACTGTGAACCGTGCAAGTGCAAAAACGACATGACCGAGGCGTTGACTCGCAGGCTCGCGTAGCTAAATCGCTAGTTCCGGTCAAATGCCAAAGGCATTGACAGGCCTTCACTCAGGAGCATCAAGTGATGAAACCGTTCCTATTCGTTGCCTTGCGGTCGTTTTTGATAAGTTTGACAATCATTGGAGGGCAGCGACTGTGGGAAGTCATCTTCAACACCTCTGGGTTTAAATATTCGTTGCGCTCTTTTTCGATGCTGTTTGCAATAGGCTTTGTGTTATCCCTTTTATTCGAAATATATCAAGAACGTCACTAAGTAATTGATGAAGTTGGCGCGACACAACTTGCATGAACCTGTGCGGGGTATTGATCGATGATCAATGGGTCACGGCTCATTTGGCGGAGAAATCCTACACCCGCCGCCGCATATCTAATGATTCACACCATCTCGACGATCATGCGGCCGACTTCGGCGAAGACCGGGTTGAGTTCCGTCACCGGTGCGGTCGCCTCGGCGATATAGACGGCAGCGACGATCGGGCCGCGATCCGGCGGCCAGATGACGGCGATATCGCCGAGAGAGCCGTTCGGGCCGGTGCCGGTCTTGTCGCCGACCTTCCAATCCTGGGGCAGACCGGCCCGCAGCCGTTCCTTGCCTGTGGTGCTGGCCACCAGCCAGGCGATCAGCCGGTCGCAGGAAGCCTCGGCAAGCACCGAGCCGAGCGTCAGGTTGCCGAGCGTGTCGAGCATCGCCTCCGGGGTCGTCGTGTCGCGTGGATCGCCCTTCCTGCCCTCGTTCAGCGTCGGTTCGGTGCGGTCGAGACGCGTGGTGCCATCGCCGATCGAGCGCAGCCAATCGGTCAGTCCTGCCGGCCCGCCAAAACTTTCGAGCAGCAGGTTGCCGGCGGTATTGTCGCTGACGGTCACCGCCGCCTCGCAGAGTTCAGCAACGGTCATGCCGTCGGTGCCCGCATGTTTTTCGCTGAGCGGCGAATAGTCGACGAGTTTGTCCTTGCCATAAGTCACCCGTCGGTCGAGCTTCTCCTCGCCCTTGTCGACACGGGCCAGCACGAAACCTGCTGCCAGCGCCTTGAAGGTGCTACACATCGGAAAGGCCTCGCTGCCGCGATAGCCGAAGGAGATGCTCGTTTCAGTGTCGAGCACCGAAACGCCGAGACGGCCGCCGGTGCGTTTTTCGAGCGCAGCAAGGCGGTGCTGGATGTCGTCGTCGCCCTTCTCGGTATTCTCCTCCTTGGTCCCCTCCTCGGCATTGGCGGGAAGCACCAGCGCGGGCAGGCCCATCGCAGGCAGGCAAAGGGCCGAGCCGAGCAGCATGCGGCGGGTCAAACTGAGATCCATGAAATCCTCCGGCGGGTGGGAGGACAGAGCTAAGGAGCGATTGCGGCGACTTGTCGTCAACGCGGCGACTTCTTCGCCCGCCGAGCGACCTCTATCGTCCGCACTGGTCACGCGGCGCGGGTGACCTCGACCGTCACATGGGACAATTCCTCCAGGCCCGAAAGCCTGCCCTTGTAGAAGGCCGGGTCGCGCGGCTGCGAGGTGAGGACGGCGACGATCGCGGCATGATGGCCGGGACCGACCTGCCAGACATGCAGATCGGTGATCCGATCGTCCTCCGTCTCGATGGCGCCGCGGATTTCGGCCGGCAGCGTCTCGCCTTCGGGGACGACGTCGAGAAGGACGCCGCCGGAGGATTTCATCAGGCTCCATGACCAGTTGGCGATGACTAGCCCGCCGACGATGCCCATCAGCGGATCGAGCCACAGCCAGCCGTAAAGGCTGCCGAGCGTCAGCGCCGCGATGGCGAGCACGGAGGTCAGGGCATCGGCGATGACGTGCAGGTAGGCGGCGCGGATATTGTTGTCGCCAGTCTTTGTGTGGTGGGCATGATCGCCATGTCCATGGCGCCCGTGATCGCCATGTCCATGGCGCCCGTGATCGCCATGTCCATGGCGCCCGTGATCGCCGTGAGCGTGATGATGGTGGCCGTGGTGCGCATGCTGGCCATGCGCGTGCGAATGATGGCCATGCCCGGCATGGCCGCCGCCGGCGAGCAGCCAGGCGCTGGCGAGGTTGACGGCAAGGCCGATGACCGCGACGGCAATCGCCTGGGCAAAACCGATCGGCACGGGGTTAGAAAGGCGCAGCAGGCTTTCGCAGGCCATCAGCAGGGCAATCAGGGCAAGGACGATGGCGCTGGCAAAGCCGGCGAGATCGCCGAGCTTGCCGGTGCCGAAGGTGAAGCGCGGATTGCGCGCCTGCCGACGGGCGAAGAGATAGGCGAGCGCCGAAATCAGCAGCGCACTGGCATGGGTTGACATGTGCCAGCCGTCGGCAACAAGGGCCATGGAGCCGTAGACGGTGCCGGCGGCGATTTCCGCCACCATCATCACCGCCGTCAGCGCGATCACCAGCCAGATGCGCCGCTCATTGCGCGTGTGATCGGCGCCGAGGAAGACATGGTCGTGTTCCAGGGCGTCCATTCCAGCCTTGTCGATTCCGGCACGCATTACAGCTCCTTCTTCACGGCATTCAGCGAATATAGATTCTCAAGACTTCCGATATTTCCTCGACCGCCTCGGCCCTCGCCGCATCATTGGCGGCATTCAGCACATGTTCGCGCAAGTGGTCGTCGAGCACCTCGCCGGTCAACCCGGTCAGCGCGCCACGGATCGAGGCGAGCAGCTGCAGGATCTCGCCGCAAGGGCGCTCAGCCTCGAGCGCACGCTCGACCGCCTCCATCTGCCCTTTCAGGCGGCTGATGCGGGCGACGAGCTTCTTTTTCTGCAGGGTGGTGTGGGACATGGTGGGTTCTCATATAGCATAGGGGGGTATAGTATCAAGCGGAAAGCCAGAGCTCAATGCCGATGATGTCGTTCAGCACCGCTCCTTCTCGCGACATTCGATGCGATCATGGCCGCGCGAGCCCCTCACAGCATTTTCTAATGAAAGCGAATGCGCGGCTTAATCCGCCATTGACAAGGGCCGCGTTTCCGACGATCTATGGCCCATGATCAAAAACGCGCACCAGAGCCGCTCGTATTTTTGGCTGTACCTGTAAAGGGCGGCCGGACAAGATCATATTGTCAACAAGCCGCCGTCAGGCGGCTTTGTTGTATCGGCAGCGTCCTGACGGCAGAATATCAAAGGACGCGAAGACCATGACCGAAATCGAAGACAGCGAAATTTCACTGATGCGCCCATCGGTGGTAACGATCCGCGCCGCCAAGCCGCGCGACCTGCCCGAGCTCAACGAGATGATCGCCCTGCTCGCCGCCCATCATGGCGATGCGGCTGCGACAACGCCGGAGCAACTGGAGCGCGACCTCTTCGGTCCGCTGCCCTGGATCCATGCGCTCGTGGCCGAGACCGGCGAAGGCCTGATCGGATACGCCATTCTCGTGCCGCTCTACAGGGCGCAGGAAGGCAAGCGCGGCATGGACCTGCACCATCTGTTCGTGCGCGACGGCCATCGCGGTCACGGCACCGGCCAGTTGCTCGTCGACCGGGCGCGCGAAACCGCCCGCAAAGCCGGCTGCGGCTACCTCTCCGTCAGTGCTGCGACCGGAAACGTGCTGGCGCACCGCTTCTACGAACAGCTGGATTTCACCCCGCGTCCGGTAACCGGCATGCGCTACATGCAGTCGATCGCCTGAAGCGCGTCGGGCATGGTGCGAGCGGTGTTGCGATAACGGGATGCATTAACAAAAAGCCCTAAAGCGCGACGAACGAATCTGAAAGATTGCGACGCGCTTCAAGGCTGGCAGGCACGAGGCGCCCGCCGGGTTTATGCAGGAACCGGTTTCAGCCTACCGACAATTATCGAATTGCATGAGGAGCTTTCATGCCAGATTTCAAGCTACATTGTTTTGCTCTCTCGGGGAACTGTTACAAGGTCGCGCTCTTCTTCGCACTTGCCGGCATCGAGTGGGAGAGCACTTTCGTTGACTATCTGGGCGGCGAAACGCGCACCGAAGAATGGCGAAAGACCATAAACGAGCAGGGCGAAGCCCCTGTGCTTGAACATGGGCAAACGAAGATCAGCCAATCGGGGATCATCCTTGACTATTTGTCGGAGGTGACTGGGCACTTCGGGGCGCAGACAGCCGAAGAACGACGAGACATCATGCGTTGGATTCTTTTCGATAACCACAAATTCACGAGCTATTACGCGACGTTGAGGTTCATGTATGGCCTGCAGAAGTGCGGCGAGACGCCAGTCGTCGAGTTTTTAAGACTGAGGGCTAAAGCTGCCTACGCAATCGTCGACGAACATCTGGCGCGTCGGGCCTTCGTGGTCGGCGACCGGCTGACGATCGCAGACCTCTCTTTGGCGGGCTACGTCTTCATGCCGGAGGAAACCGGGATCGATCACAGCGCCTTTCCGGCTATCGCAGCCTGGAAAGATCGGATCAGAAACATGGCTGGCTGGCGCCATCCCTATGATCTCATGCCGGGTCCCACCTCCCTGTAGACAGAGCATCGGATCTTCCGAAGGCGCCAAGCAACCAAGTGAACGCGCGAAAGCCCTCGCCCGGTTGGCACCGTTATTTCCACTGCGTCCCGTCAGCGGCGGCGCAGCCGTATGGCGGCAGGGAACCGGCAAAGGTGATTTTCAGCTTGGCGCAGCCCCAGCTGTTGATCGGGCCGGGCATGGCATTGTTGAGCGTGATGCCGATTTCATCATAGGGGCTGTCGGTGTTGGTGATATAGCGATACCAGCGGAAACCGGTGAAAATCACGACCGCAAGTGCGATCGTCAGCAGCAGGCGAAGCAATCTTTTCATGATATGTCCTTGAAATACAAACGTCGCCGTTTAGCACCGACATATCGAAGCGGAAAGCGCTGCCGCCGCCGGGCAAAGCGATATCCCGTAGAAAGATATTATCAACTGCAGGCCGCAGTGACTTCGCCCCACCACTAACGCCCCGGCACGGCCTTCAGATAGGCGGCGATTGCCTCACGGTCGGCGGCCGGGAGATGGGCGATGTTCTGCTGCACATCGACCATCGAGCCGCCGACGGAATCGAAATCGGGCGTGAAGCCGGTTTCGAGATAGCTGGCGATATCGGCCTCGCTCCAGCCGCCGATGCTCTTGGAGGCCGGCGTGATATCGGGTATGCGGCCCTTGCCTTCCGGATTGGGAGCGCCGGCAAGCCATTGATCCGCCGTAAAGCCGCCGAGCGCATCGCGCGGCGTATGGCATTCGCCGCAATGACCGGGACCTTCGACGAGATATTGCCCGCGCTTGATCTTGTCGTCGCTCTTTGCCAGCGCCACGCGCGGCTGGTCGTTGAAATAGAGGAATTTCCAGCCGCCGAGCGCAAGCCGGATATTGAAGGGGAACGGCAGCTCATGCGGCGGCGCGACGTTTGCGCTCTTCGGCAGGGTTTTCAGGAAGGCGTAGAGATCGTTGACGTCCTTGTCGCTCATCCGGGAATAGGAGGCATAGGGAAAGGATGGGTAGAGATGCTGACCGCCCGGGCCGACGCCGCGCTTCATGGCATTGCCGAACTCGGCAAGCGTCCAGCCGCCGATACCGGCCTTTTCATCGGGTGAGATGTTCGGCACGTGGAAGGTTCCGAAAGGGCTCTTCAGCGCCAGGCCGCCTGACAGTGTCAGCTTGGCATCACCTTCGGAACCGGGTGCGGCATGACAGCTGACGCAGCCGCCCGCCCAGAAGACCATCTCACCGTTTGCCGTATCTGGCGCGCCGAGATTGGCCCAATGGCTTTCCGGCAGCGGATCGGGTGCGGTGACGAGATAGAAGGCGCCTCCGCCGAGGACGGCGACGCCGATCAGACAGAGCAATAACCGGATGAACCTGCGGACCATGCGCCGCCTCCCCTTTTGCCGAGATTTCCGCGTCGATCGATCCCCCGATCGATCTGCGCAGGCGGAGAATAAGGCGATCCGCGCCGGCGACAAGGCCGGCGCGGATCCTGTATCCAGATGAAATGGCCTATCGCTCACTTGCTGAGGCGATAGGCCTTGTGACAGCCGCCGCAATTGGCGCCGAGCGTGTTCATCGTGGCGCCGACGGCCGCAGGATCGGCCGGAAGCTGAGCCAGCGCGGTTTCAGCGTCGCTGGAGAGCTTGGCGGCGCGCGCCTTGAAGTCGTCCATGTTTTCCCAGATTTTCGGGCTCGCGCCTTCGTCATTCGTGTCCGTGCCCGGCTTGAACTGGTCGGGGAAGACCTTGGCAGTTGCGGCGATCGTCGTCAGCGCCGCCTTCACTGCCTCGGCGTCATAGGGCTTGGTGCCCTTGGCGATGGCTGCCAAGGCCCCGGCCGAACCGCCGATCTGCTTCATCAACGCAACGCGCGAATCATGAGTGCCGTCGGCGGCGGTCACCGAACCGGCGGCCATGCCGGCCATCGCCAGGGCCGCAGCTACTGCTTTCCAATTCATATTCCTCTCCATTTCTCCTCGGCCAGGGTGGCCGAAGGCCAATCTGCACCGGGAGCATGCCAAAATCCATGCGTCCGGGCAGTCACGTTTTGCCGGATCATCATAAAAACAATGTGATAGGCCGCAGCGGCTCAAGCGCTTTTCCACCCCTGCCAGAGGCTGAAGGCGGAGACCGCAACCAGCAGCAGTCCGGCGAAGCGGCCGACAAAGGCCGTGACGTCAGGGTTGGCGACGAGCAGGTCGCGGCTGCGGCCGGCCGTCATCGCCAGTGTGCCGTAGATGGCGAACTGGGTGACGACAGTCATGACGCCCATGATCAGCCCCTGTATCCAGAGCGGACCATATTCCGGTCTCAGGAACTGCGGGTAGACGGCAAACATGAAGATATAGGCCTTCGGGTTGACCAGACAGGTGACGGCCCCCTGGCGGAAGGCGCGCCAGCCGGAGCGCGCCGTTCCCGGCCCGACCGCCTCGACGGTGATCGAGCTGCGGATCAGCGAAATCCCGATCCAGATCATGTAGGCCACGCCGGCAAAGAGCAGCACGTTGAAAAGCTGGGGCAGCATGGTGACGAGCACGCCGACGCCGGCCGCGCCATAGGCCGAATGTACCGCACCCCCGGCCATGATGCCGCCGGTTGCCGCCAGCCCACGCCTGACGCCGCCGGTCAGCGAATTGGCGAGCACGAAGAGCATGTCCATGCCCGGCACGATGATGATGCCGAACAGAAGGGTGAAGAAAAGCCAGAGGTTTTCATGGTAGTTCATGTCAGTTACCGCCTTGAATTTCTGCGGGCCGTTTTCAAAGACCCTGATTGATTTCAATCTGATAGGCGGCTCTATACGGGAACCCAACTGACAGTGTACTGTCAGGAGCGTGGCGGATGGGAGAGGTTAAATGCGCAAGGCCTCGCGGCTTTTCGAGATCATTCAGATCCTCCGGCTGGCAAGAAAGCCGATAACGGCGGCTGACATGGCCGAGACGCTCGAAGTGACCGTGCGCTCGATCTATCGCGACATCGCCGCACTCCAGGCGATGCGGGTGCCGATCGAAGGCGGGCGCGGCATCGGCTACATCATGCGACCGGGCTTCGACCTGCCGCCCTTAATGTTCTCGATCGAGGAGATGGAGGCGATCGTGCTGTCGCTGGCGCTGCTCGACCGGACGGCGGACGAGGAACTGAAACAGGCGGCGCGCCGGGTCAACCGGAAGATTTCAGGCGCGGTGCCCGCCCCGCTGCGCCAGGCGATGGACAACAAGGCGCTCTATGCCTGGGGCTCGATCGCGCAGCCGGCCGGCTTGGACCTGGCGATCGTGCGCCGGGCGATCCGCGACGAACGCAAGCTGATGCTCGGCTACCGCGACGAACTCGGCCGCGCCAGCGAAAGGACGATCCGGCCGGTCGCACTGATCTATTATTCGCAGACCGCCAATATCGTCGCCTGGTGCGAACTGCGCCAGGCGATCCGCAATTTCCGCAGTGACCGGGTGGAGCACTGCGAGGAGGCCGATGGCTTCTTCAAGGGTGAAGGCGATGGACTGCGGGAATTGTGGACGAGCGGCTGGACGGAGAAGGCTGTTCCTGCCTGAGGCGCGGCGTTTGAGGTACGAGCAGGCGTCAGTGTCACCTAACATTCCGGCCATGAGGTTGGCGAGACCAGCCCCTCATCCGCCTGCCGGCACCTCTGCTTGGATCGAGCCACGTGTCTCGACCCATCCTCCGGCCCCCCGCAGGCGGGGCGAAGGGGATATGCCGCGACCTCTCCGTCCCCGCCAGCCTCTCGCATGGCACGTCCCCTCGCCCCGTTTTTAAGGGGGTCCGAAGGACGGGGCGAGACGAGTGGCTCGACCCCGGTAAGGTTATAGGGTGAGGGGCAGCTGCTCGCGTGAATCAAACAGTAGCGAGCAACCTAATAAGCCAGCGTGCGGCTCTCTTCCCGGCCGAAGCCGCGGATTTCGAGGCGGTCGGGATGGACCTCGACGATCGCGAAAGCGTTTTTGGTCTCGGTGTCGACCACGCCCTTGAAATTGACGAAGTGGCAGGCGCCGGCCATGCCGTAATTGCCGACATGGTCGTGGCCGTTGAGATAGGCAATGACATTGCTGCGTGAGGCGAGCAGCGCGACGATGCGTTCGCTGTCCCACATGCCATGCTCGCTCGGCGGATGCACCGGATAGTGATTCATGACGATTACCTTCTCGCCGGCCGCGGCCGCTTTTGCGATTTCATCGCCGAGCCAGGCAAACTGCTCGTCGCTCAGCGCGGCATTCCAGCGATGGGCATTCGCCGCGCCCTTGGCCTGCAGCTCCGCCAGCATCTCGGCGGCCAACGCGCGATGAGGATGGCCTTCGGGCGGCGCGAAGATACTGACCTCGTTGCCGTCGAGCACGATGAAGCGCCAGCCGTGGCGCAAGAAGCTGTGATAGGGCGACGGCATGCCGAGACGCGCGGCAACTTCGGAGAGATGCCCCGCCGAAACCGAGAAATCATGATTGCCGAGCAGGAAGAGCGCCTCATGCCGGAGCTTCCGATAGACCGGCAGGATATCGTCGAAGCTTGAAAAGCTGCGGTCGATGACATCGCCGAGCGTCATGACGAAGCTCAGTTCCTCACCGTTGAATGTCTCGATCGCCTCGGCGACCTTGGCGAGGCTGTTGGCATAGTGGCGATCCATGGCCATATGCGGCGCGATCGCCGCATATTGCGGATCGGCGATGATGCCGAAGCGGAACAGGGGAGAATCGGAAGACGACATGGGGGCGTGATTAGGAGCGGTCGGTGACAGGGATGTGACGGCTTTGTGTGAAAACAAAACACCCGGCGCCTGAGACGCCGGGTGCTGAATTCTAAGAGGCGGGCGACATCGCCACCATGGCGGCGAGTCCGGTGCCGCTTACTTCGTGGCTTCTTCGTAGCGTTCCAGGACGTAGTCCCAGTTGATCAGGCTATCGACGAAAGCTTCGAGATATTTCGGGCGGGCGTTGCGATAGTCGATGTAGTAGGAATGCTCCCAGACGTCGACGCCGAGGATCGGGGTGGCGCCGTGAACCAGCGGATTTTCGCCGTTCGGGGTCTTGGAGATCTCGAGCTTGCCGTTCTTGACGGAAACCCAGGCCCAGCCGGAGCCGAACTGGGTGGCGCCGGCATTGGCGAAATCGGCCTTGAACTTGTCGTAGCCGCCGAGATCGGAGGTGAAGGCCGCTTCGAGCTTGCCCGGCAGCTTGTTGCCGCCGCCGCCCTTCTTCATCCACTTCCAGAAATGGATGTGGTTGTAGTGCTGGGCCGCGTTGTTGAAGAGGCCGGCATTGGTGCCGAAAGACTTCTTGACGACGTCTTCGAGCGAGAGATCCGAAAGACCGGCTTCGGCGGCGAGCTTGTTGCCGTTGTCGACATAGGCCTTGTGGTGCTTGTCGTGGTGGAACTCCAGCGTTTCCTTCGACATGAAGGGAGCAAGCGCTTCGTAATCATAGGGAAGTTCAGGCAATTCGAAAGCCATGTCAGATCTCCTCTTGGCAATAGATTGCGTCATCGGCAGGTGTGGCGGAACATAGGAGGGGAAAGGGGGAGAGGCAACCGGCGAAATATCAAAAAACGACCGGCCGGAGGAAAATTTGCCTCAGTTACGGGGCTTTAGTCGCGCGGGCAAATCGCCCGGGTTGCGCGCCGCGAAAACCGCTTCGCCTGTGACGGAGATCAACGGAGACCGATATGAACAGGAATATAATCCAGCTTCTCGCTGCCGCCGTGCTACTTTCGCTCCCAGCTGCGGCGCATGCCTCCTCCGACGATGCCTGGAAGCAGCTTGCTGCCGACGTCGAAGTCAAATGCAAGAAGGCAGCGGTCACGATCGAAAAGCCCAGCGCCACTGTCGATCCCTTCGGCAGCTCGCATTACGGGCTCGCCCTGGTGACGGGCAAACCGAAGGGTGCCAAGGGGCTGATTGTCCAGATCTGCGTCTACGACAAGCAGAAGAAGACCGTCGAGATCGGCAGCGAGCTAGATGCCAAACAGCTCGGGCTGATGCCGGCAAAATAGTCTGCTGCGGGTGATCCACCATGGCAATTTGTGACCTGCGTCACATTCCTGGGGAACCGAAGGCTACCCTTGGGAGTTGAAAGGCTGGGCTTTCGAGCGGATCAGCTTTTTCATGGAAGCGCGCAACCGCTCCAAATCTTTTGTTTTAAGCAATTCCGAACGCAAAACCGCTGTGCACTTTTGCTGGACTTGCTGGGGAGGTGTCGGCATGTCAGAGCTTCGCAACCGGGCGGACGATCAGCAGAAAATCTATCAGCGCTGGGCGCCGGTCTATGACCGGGTCTATCGCGGCATCCTGCGCGATGGCCACCGCAAGCTGGCGGCGCTGGCCGCCGCGGCCGGCACCGATATTCTGGAGATCGGCGTCGGCACCGGCCTGACGCTCGGGCACTACCCGCGCCGCTGCCGGGTGACCGGCATCGACATTTCCGAACATATGATCGCGCGGGCGCGCGAAAAGGCGAAACGCGAAAATCTGCAGCATGTACAGGCGCTCGATGTGATGGATGCGCATGCGCTGAGCTATGCCGACCGGTCTTTCGATGCGGTCTGCCTGCCCTTCGTCATCACGCTCATCCCCGAGCCCGAACGTGCGCTTGACGAATGCGCAAGGGTGCTGCGGCCGGGCGGCGAGATCATCCTTGCCAGCAAGCTTGGCGACGGCGCCGGCCTGCAGGGCGCGATCGAGACGGCGGTGGCGCCGCTGGTGCGTCATATCGGCTGGTCCTCCGCCTTCCGTATCCACCGCATCATCGCCTGGGCCGAGCGCCGCGGCGATTTTGACGCTGCCGAAATCCTGCCGGTCTTTCCGAACGGTTTCTTCAAGATCATCCGGCTGAAACCGCGCGAACCTAACGCGTGAGAGTATTGGCCGCCTGAGACCGGAACTTTTTTCCCCGCGTCGTTTGTTCTGATACTACCGTTCGCCTGAGGGGACCGCATGACATCGGATTTTTTCTTCTTCATCGTCGTGGGCTTCTGCGCGCAGGTCGTCGATGGCGCGCTCGGCATGGCCTTCGGCGTGCTGTCGACGACGAGCCTTCTCGCCTTCGGGGTACCGGTGGCCAATGCCAGCGCGATGACGCATGTGGCGGAAATGTTCACGACCGCCGCCTCGGGCCTCTCACATGCCTATCATCGCAATGTCGACTGGCGCCTGGTGGCGCGGCTCGCCCCGGCCGGCATGCTCGGCGGTGCGATGGGGGCCTATCTGCTTGCCAATGTCGACGGCAAGGCGATCGAGCCTTTCGTGTCGGCCTATCTGATCGTGATCGGGCTGGTGATTCTCTACAAAGCCTTCCGGCCGCCGCCGAAGCGGGATGTTCGCGACTGGATCGTGCCGCCGGTCGGGCTTTTCGGTGGCCTGCTCGATGCGATCGGCGGCGGCGGATGGGGGCCGATCGTCACCAGTTCGCTCGTCAGCCGCGGCCATGACCTGAAGCGGGTGATCGGCTCGACCAACTTCACCGAAT
Source organism: Rhizobium anhuiense bv. trifolii (assembly GCF_024346605.1). Lineage (NCBI taxonomy): Bacteria > Pseudomonadati > Pseudomonadota > Alphaproteobacteria > Hyphomicrobiales > Rhizobiaceae > Rhizobium > Rhizobium anhuiense. Next base: position 1,556,591 of record NZ_CP098803.1, on the reverse strand, counting down.
TCGCAGTGACGCTGACGATTTCCCTGACCTTCGTCCTGACGCTCGGCTGGTCGGAGCTCGATTCGGCGATCGGCCTGATCATCGGCGGTGTCATCGCTGCCCCCTTCGGCGCGATCCTGGTCAAGAGGCTGCCGGTGCGGCCGTTGATGGTGGCTGTCTCGATGATCATCATCGGCACGTCGGCGATGCGGATCCTGTAAAAGGGGTTACAGATTCCGGCCGAAATAGACATCCACGGAGGGAAAGCTCTCGATGGTACGGAAACTGCCACCGTCCAATTTTTCGGCGCGGTAGCGGACAACCGCCTCGTCGCCGTCAATCGCCAGGAATTCGATGTGAAAGTCGCGGAAGACCGGCTCCTTCGGCCAGCAGCGCTCGAAATACGTCGCTCGGTCGATGTGGTCGTCGCGCGGACTGGAGAAGGTGAAATCCTCCGTCAAGATGGCGCCGACCATATCCTTGCGGTCGTCGAGATAGGCGGCGTAGAGATGGCGGACGGTCTGTTCTCGGGATGTGCGCATGTCGCTCATGGCAATCTCCTCGGCGTGACTGATTGCATCATGCAATCAGTCACGTTCTAACACTTTTGCCGGAACGGGTCCAGCTTACGGCGATAATTTCCCAAAGACAGGCCACCGATGCGCAAACGCCGTCTTGAAGGACGGGCGACAAGGCGGTTATATCAGCGCGTGCCCGCCCTGGAACGACGAGCGCATGCTCCGCCAGGCCCGTGCGCTCGACCTCGAAAAGCTCGATCTCAGGACAGTTTTACCCGCGTCGATCTCCTCGCCGCGGCAAGGGGTACATCGTTTCATCGGGCGGGCGGAACTTCGCCGCGCGATCAATGCCGAGGCCGAAAGAATGACCGATACGCAATTGGAAGCTGCCAGCGCCAGGCCGGGCTCGATCTACTGGAAGCGCAACCTGGTGATCTCGCTGATCGGCTCCTTCACCACGATCGTGGCGATGACGCTGCTGCTTCCCTTTCTGCCGCTCTATGTCGAGGAACTCGGCGTCAGCGACCATGCGGCGATCGTGCAATGGTCGGGCATCGCCTATGGCGCCACCTTCTTTGCCGCCGCCCTCGTCGCGCCGCTCTGGGGGCGGCTCGGCGATATCTATGGCCGCAAGCTGATGCTGGTGCGCGCCAGTTTCGGCATGACGGTGGCGATCGCGCTGATGGGCATGGCCGGCAATGTCTGGCAGTTGGTGGCGCTGCGCCTCTTCGTCGGGCTTGCCGGCGGGTACTCCTCCGGCTCTATGGTGCTGGTGGCGACGCAGACGCCGAAGGACCGTTCGGCCTGGGCGCTCGGCGTGCTCTCCTCCGGCATCATGGCCGGCAATCTCGTCGGGCCGCTGCTCGGCGGGGCGCTCCCGCCGATCATCGGCATCCGCGGCACGTTTCTCGCCGCCGGCGGCATGATCTTCCTCGCCTTTCTCGCCACGGCCCTGCTGATCAAGGAGGAGAAATCGCCGGCCCGCAAGCAGGCCGCCAAGGCCAGCGGCGGCTGGAAATCCATTGCCGACAAGCGGCCTGTCGTCGCCATGCTGGCAACCGGCATGCTGTTGATGTTTGCCAATATGTCGATCGAGCCGATCATCACCGTCTATGTCGCGCAGCTGGTGGCCGTAGAAGCCCAGGTGACGATCGTATCGGGCGTCGTCATGTCGGCCGCCGCCCTCGGCAGCATTCTCTCGGCCTCGTGGCTCGGCAAGCTTGCAGACAGGATCGGCCATTGGCCGGTGATTTCAGGCGCCCTCGCCGTCGCCGGGCTGCTGTTGATCCCACAGGCCTTCGTCACCAGCTCCTGGCAGTTGATCATCCTGCGTTTTCTGATGGGCGCAGCACTTGGCGGGCTTCTGCCCTGCATCGCCGCCGTCATCCGCCACAGCGTGCCGGACAGTGCGGCCGGCAGCATTCTCGGGCTTTCCATCTCCTCGCAATATGTCGGCCAAGTCGCCGGTCCCATCCTTGGCGGCTTCGTCGGCGGCCATATCGGCATGCGGGCGGTTTTCCTCGGCACCTCCGTGCTGCTTGTCGCCGGCGCTGCCTATGCCTGGGTCGTGCGGCCGCGGGATCGGCAGACATCCGGCTAAGGCGCGCTCCCGCAGATCATCTCGATGCCTGACCGGGCGATCGCTTCCAGCGTCTCGCGGCTGTCGCCGGCGCGGGCGCGGACGGCGAGCGAATGCATGACGGCGGAGGCGAGCCTTGCAAGCATCTGCGGATCGGCGCTTCGGGGAAGCTCGCCCCTTTCCACGGCAAGGCGCATGCGCTTTTCGATCTCGTCGTCGAAATCGTTGAGGCTGCGGCCGAGCACTTCGCGGACCCGCTCATGCTGGACCGCTTCGGCCGATGCCGTGCCGATCAGCAGGCAGCCGCGGGCGGCGGTTTCACCGTGCAGATAGATCGCCAGCGCACCCGCATAGACGCGGGCGATATTGTCGCGAAGCGGCAGTGACGGGTCGAGCGCCTCAATCAGCACGTCCATGCCGTCCTGCCGATACCCCTCCAGCGTATCGAGATAGAGATCCTCCTTGTCACCGAAGGCGCCGTAGAGGCTCGGGCGGTTGAGGTTGGTCGCAGCGCTCAGATTGTCGAGCGAGGCGGCGGCAAAACCCCTGTCCCAGAACACATCCCGCGCCTTGCCAAGCGCCGCCTTGGGGTCGAAGCCCCTCGGGCGGCCGCGCTTCTTCTCGTCCTTCATATTTTGTACCGTTTCGCATTAAATTCTTGACGAAGTTTATTTTATGCGAAACAGTACAAATGTGCAATGCTATCGCGGGCGGCATCACCTGCCTCCCCAAAGAGAGGAAACCGCAATGAAACTCTATATGCACGCCGCGGCCTGTTCGCTTTCGCCGCACATCATCTGCCGGGAGCTGGGGCTCGATATCGAACTCGTCCAGGTCGACCGGCAGACCCATCGGACGAGCAACGGCGAGGATTATCTAGCCATCAACGGCAACGGCTATGTGCCGGCGCTGATGCTCGACGATGGCAAGGTGTTGACCGAGGGGCCGGCGATCGTACAGTTCCTCGCCGACAGCGTGCCCGAAGGAGCAGCCCTGTTGCCTGAGGTCGGCAACATCCGCCGCAACGAGGTGCAATCCTATCTCAACTTCATCACTGCCGAGCTGCACAAGCCGATGGTGTTGCTCTTCAATCCGATTTATTCCAGCGTTCACGAGGAGATCCGCGCGCTGATATCGAAGCGACTCGCCTGGCTGAACGGCCGTCTTGCCGGACCCTATCTCACCGGCGATGCGTTTACGGTGGCGGATGCCTATCTCTTCGTCTGCCTGAACTGGTCGCCTTGGACCAACATCGATCTCAAGCAATGGCCGGCACTGCACGGCTTCATGGCCCGCGTGGCGGCTCGACCGAAGGTGCGCGAGGCGCTGCAGGCCGAAGATCTCGAGGCCTTCGATGCCGACGGCGTCTATTTTGCGCCACACGCCTATCTCGCCTCATCAGGACGGACCGGCTCGCCGGTCAGGCCGTAAACACGAGGTCGGCCACACCGCGACTCCGAGGGGTATCAGACGGCGTTGACGGCGACCGGCAGGGCACGCTTGTGGCCGGTGGCACGATAGGCGGCGAGGATGCGGCGGCGGGCGATCTCGCCGACCGGCCTGCCTTCGAGGAAATCGTCGATCTCGTCATAGCTGACGCCATAGGCTTCTTCATCGGGGCGCAATGGGCGCTCGCTCTCGAGATCGGCCGTCGGCACCTTGAACACCAGCTCGTCCGGGGCGCCGAGGCGCTTTGCCAGCAGACGGACGCGGCGCTTGTTGAGGCCGGCGAGCGGCAGGATATCGGCGGCGCCATCGCCGAACTTCGTGAAGAAGCCCATGACCGCCTCGGCCGCGTGATCGGTGCCGATGACGAGGCCACCAAGGGCGCCGGCCAGGGCGAATTGGGCGATCATCCGCTGACGGGCCTTGATGTTGCCGAGGATGAAATCCTGCCGGCCGGCATCGGCGAAGGCGAGGCCGCCATTTAGCGCGGCGGCAAGCATCGCATCGGCCGGCTCCTTGATGTTGACCACCATCGAGCGGTCGGCGCCGATCGTTTCCAGCGCCCTCACCGCATCGGCCTCATCTGCCTGGACGCCGTAGGGCAGGCGCACGGCGATGAATTCGGCGGTGTGGCCGCTGTCCCGCAGCTCGCGCACCGCCTTCTGAGCCAGCAGCGCCGCCGTCAGCGAATCGACGCCGCCGCTGATGCCGAGGACGTAGCCGCGCATGCCCGAGGCGACGAGATAATCCTTGAGGAACGCGGTCCGCCGTTCGATCTCGTGCTCAGGGTCGATGTCGGCGGCAACACCCAGTTCGCGGATGATCTCGCCTTGTTCGTCGAACAGCACCGTCATAAGCCTCTCCTCCCACTTACGGAATTTCGGCGCCACTATGGCGAAAAGATGGGGGAGGACGAAACCGTTTCGGGCAGAGCTGCCATGCATTTTATGCAAGTGGGGCGTTGGGGCGCAGTATCTCCGGGCTGGGTTCGCACCTACCGCACGATCGTGAACAGCTCCACCGGATCCGCAAAACCCTTCAGCCTGTGCGCCCCGGCGGACACCACATCCCCTGCCCCGGCCTCCTGACGGAACGGTGCCGACATCAGCAAGGCCTCTCCCAACTCGCTGCAGGCGGTCTGGATGCGGCTGACAAGATTGACGTCGCCGCCGATCAGGGTGAAGTCGAGGCGACGGCCGGAGCCGACATTGCCGTAGCTGACCTCGCCGTAATGCAGGGCAATGCCGGCCTTCACGCCGATGCCCTCATATTGAAAATGGTCGATCTCCTCGAGGATGGCGCGGGCCGATGCCAGGGCGGCGCCGCAGGAATGGGCGGCATCGTAACCCGGGAAGAAGGCAAGCACGCCATCGCCCATGAACTTCAGCACCTCGCCGCCTTCTCGGGTGATGGCCGGCACGATCCTGTCGAAATAGGCATTGAGCAGGCCGAGCACGGTGCTGCCGGGCAGACGGTTCGACAGTTCGGTAAAGCCTCTGAGATCGCAGAGCAGCAGTGCCGCCTCCATCGATTCGATCTCGTCGCGGCGGATGCGGCCGGCCAGGATGCGGCTTGCCGTCAGCGGGCCGATATAGGTATCGAGCAGGCTGAGTTCGACCTGGCGCAGAATGCGCAGCTCGCTGGTGTTGCGCAGCGCCGGCAGGATGCGCTCGATCACCTGACGCTCCGGGGCGGTGAAGCCGCCAGGCCGCCTGGTGCCGAAGACGGCGGCGCTGACCGGGCCGTCGACGTTGCAGAGCGGCGCGATGACGAGCTGCATCAGGCCGCGATCGGCGAAGACATCGATATGCTGCCAGCGGCCATGCACGCTTTCGCCGGTATCGACGACCAGCGGCTCCCGGGTCTCCATGACCTTGCGCAGCGGCGTATTGGCGATGGCGACGCGGGCGCCGTGTTCCCGGTCGTGGATCTCGACCGGCTCGCCCGGCGCCCAGGCGATGGTGCGGCCGATGAACTCGGGATGCAGCGTCATCAGATGCAGGGTCAACCGGTCGATAGGCAGGCCGAGCGCCTGGAGCCTGCGGCCGAGGCCGGAGACGAGGCCCGCTTCGTCGAGCGCGTGGCATTCATCGCCGGAAAGCCATTCGATGATCGACAGAAGTGCGGCGGCGCTGACGGCATGGCCGGCGGTCTTCGTTTGCAGCCTGTCGGTATCGGGAACGTAGATCGCTGATGTCATGGCTTTCTCCTCCTTAAGGGAAGGCGGAGCGCTAGTGAGCGCCGCCGCCGGAGAGTTGACCGGGTTTTCTGAGAAGCAGGCTTGCCAGCAGGGCGACGACGAGCGCGACGCCGAGCAGGAAGAAGGTGTCGCTGAAGGCCATGATATTGGCCTGCTTGCGTATCTTGAGTGCGATGGCGACGACGGCCTTGTGGCCGGCGAGCGCCTGATCGCTGACCCCATGGCTCATGAAGTAGCCGGTCAGCCCCGCGATGCGATCGCGGGTGGCCTCCTCGAAGACCGAGACCGAATTGGTCAGGATGTTCGAGTGGAACTGTTCGCGCTTCGACAGGAAGGTCTGCAGCGAGGCGATGCCGACGGCACCGCCGAGATTGCGCATCATGTTGAAGAGTGCCGACGCCGAACCGGCATTCTCCTGCTCGATGCCTGCTGTGGCGATTGCCGAAAGCGGCGTGAAGACCAGCGCCTGGCCAATGGCGCGGACGATGTTCGGCCAGAAGAGCTGGTCGCTCGCATAATCGCCGGTCATGTGCACGTTCATGAAGTTCGAGGCGGCGAAGAGAGCAAAGCCGACGACGATCAGCAGGCGCACATCGAAGCGCTTCATCAGGCGCGGCACCAGCGGGATCAGCAGCAGTTGTGGGATGCCCGTCCAGGCGAGAACCATGCCGATCTGCTCGGAATTATAGCCCTGGATGCGGGTCAGATAGATCGGCAGCACGAAGACCGAGCCGTAAAGCGCAATGCCGAGCAGGAAATTGGCGACGATGCCGAAACCGAAATTGCGGCGGACCAGCAGGCGGAGGTTCAGCAGCGGAGTGGCGGTCTTCAGCTCGATGATCAGGAACAGCGTCAGCGAGACGGCGGCGATAACCGACAGGCGGACTATGAAATCGGAGCCGAACCAGTCTTCCTTGTTGCCCTCTTCCAGCACGGTCTGCAGGGCTGCGAGGCCGATCGCCATGGTGATGATACCAGGCCAGTCACCCTTGGCGAGCAGCTTCAGGTTCATCGGCGCACGGTCGAGCGAGGCCCAGAGCAGGCCGACCATCAGCGCGCCGGGCACCAGGTTGACGTAGAAGATATGTTCCCAGCCCCAGTTCTCGGTGAGGTAACCGCCGATCGTCGGGCCGATCGCCGGCGCAAAGGTGGCCGACAGGGCAAAGAGCGCAAGACCGATCGGCTGCTTGGCCTTGGGCAGCAGCGTGATGATGATGGTGAAGGCCATCGGGATCAGCACGCCGCCGGAAAAGCCCTGTATGGCGCGCAGGATAATCATCTGCTGCAAATTGGCCGCGAAGGCGCAGGCGACGGAGAAGACGAGGAAGAGGATGGCGTTGGTGAGCAGATAGTTGCGGACCGAGAAGACGCGCGCCAGCCAGGCGCTCAAGGGGATGACGACGATTTCGGCGATCAGATAGGACGTCGAGATCCAGCCGCCGTCATCGGTGCCGGCGCCGATCGCGCCCTGGATATCGGCGAGCGAGGCATTGACGATCTGGATGTTGAGGACGGCCATGAAGGCGCCGAGTGTCGAGCCGACAACGGCTGCCCACATGCGAAGCGGGCTCATGGCGGCAGGCGCCACGGGCGCTGCGGCGGCGGGGCGCGCAAGCGCATTGCCGTTTGCGGCGATCTGAAGAGTGGCCATGGCTTATCTCCTTCCAGCTCTCGCGGGAAACTTTCTCATGACGGGGTTCGGGTGATCATTCGGCAGAGAAGAGAAGGATCAACCTTCGTGGCTGGACAATCCTTCTTCCGCTGCCCCGGAGACCTGGCCAGCCCTGGCTTGGGCAGGCTTGGTTTCGGCAGCTTGGGTCTGGGCAGCCTTGGTATCGATTTCGGGCTCGACCGACATGCCCGAACGCAACAGGCCGCTCAGAGGCTCATCGTCGATGACGATCTTGACCGGGATGCGCTGGACGATCTTGGTGAAGTTGCCGGTAGCATTATCCGGCGGCAGCAGCGAGAATTCCAGGCCGCTTGCCGGCGAAACGCTGTCGACATGCCCCTTGATCGAGATGTCGGGAAAGCTGTCGACCTTGATCTCGACCGGCTGGCCGGGGCTGATATAGGTCAGCTGCGTTTCCTTGAAATTGGCGACGACATAGACCGCATGCAGCGGCACGACCGCCATCAGTTGCGTGCCCGAATTGACATATTGGCCGACGCGGATCGAGCGGGCGCCAACCGTGCCGTCGACGGCGGCGACGATGTCCGTATAGGAGAGGTTGAGCTCCGCCTGCTGGGCGGCGGCGGCGGCGCGGTCGCGCTGGGCAACCGACTGTTCGCGCTGGGTTTGCAGCACCGGCACCTTGTTTTGAGCTGCAACGAGGGCTGCCCGGTCGCGCTCGACGGCGGCAGCGGCCTGTTCCCTGGCCGACTGGGTCTGCTCGGCACGGGACTGAGTGCCGGCGCCGTTGGTGATGAGGCGGGCCGAGCGGGCGGCGTCCGACACGGCAAAATCCAGCGAGGCCTGCGAGGCGTCGATCGTCGCCCTCGCCTGCTCGATCACCGACTGCTGCAAGGCGATCTGGGCATCGATATTGGCGATGGCGGCTTCGGCCGCCTTCACATCGGCTCTCGCCTGCGACAGGGCAGCCTGGAAGTCGCGGTCGTCGATGCGGGCGAGAACCTGACCGGCTTTGACCTGGTCATTGTCGCTGACCAGCACTTCCCTGATATAGCCGGCGACCTTCGGGGCGACAGTGGTGTAATCGGCCTTCACATAGGCATCATCGGTGGATTCGATGAAGCGGCCGACCGTCCAGTACCGGTAGCCGAAATCACCCGCGAAAGCGACGCCGGCAAGCAGCGCGGCGGCAAGCACGGCGCGCTTGACGATCCCTCGGCCAGTCTTTCCGGAAGCAGCCGCGACCGGTGCTTCGGCGGCCGGCATGGGCGGCGCCTCGGCAGTGGGCGTCCTGGCAGCTTCCTCGGCCAGGATCTGCTCGGCCTGCCTGGAAGTTTCGAAAACTTGCCTCTGGGGTAACTCGACCATCGTCATTCTCCTTCACCGTTGGCCTCCTCTGTGAGAGGCCATGTTCGATGCGAAGAAAAATGCGCCCTGACATTTATTTTGATAATCTGTTTAAATCGGGAAGGATCATCAACTCTCAGCGGATAATCCGAGGGCAATATGGATCGGCTGACAAGCCTCACAGTCTTTGGCTGGGTGGTGGAATGCGGCGGTTTTTCCGCCGCGGCGCGCCGGCTCAACATGTCGGTCACCATGGTCGGCAATCACGTGCAATCGCTGGAGGATCGGCTCGGCGTGCGACTGCTCAACCGCACGACACGCAAGGTCAGCCTGACCGAAACCGGCAAATATTACTACGAACGCTCGTCGCAGATCCTGGCCGAACTTGAGGAGGCGGACCGGACGGCCGGCGCGCTGAGCTCGACGCCGCGCGGCACGCTGAGGGTCTATACCAGCAGCGCCATCGTGCGTTTCCTGCTGCCCGTCGTCAGCGAATATATGGAGCTCTATCCGTCGATCTCACTCGATTTCAGCGTCGGCGAGCGGATGGTCGACATGATCGAGGACGGCTACGACCTGGTGATGCGCACCGTACCGCCGCCGGATTCCTCGCTCGTTGCCCGCAAGCTGACGCCCTGGCGCCATATGCTCGTCTGCTCGCCGGCCTATTTCGAGACTCATCCGATGCCGAAGAAGCCGGCGGAGGTCGCGGAGCACAATTGCCTGCAATATGCCTATTATCCCTATGGCGACGAATGGCGCTTCGAGGATGGTGCGGGCAACGCGGAGAGCGTCAAGATCGCCGGCAACGTCGTCTCCAACAGCGCCGAGATGCTGCGCTTCCTGACGCTGAGCGGGCGGGGCATCTTCCTGGCGCCGAGCTTCGTGGTGTTCGACGACATCGCCGAAGGGCGGCTGGTGAAGATCATGCCGGACTACCGGCCGGTGGAATTTAACATCAACGCCGTCTATCCCAACCGCAGCCATCTGCCGACGAAGGTGCGGCTGTTCATTGATCTCTTGGTGGAGAGATTTGCCGAGCATCGGAAGTGGATGACGTGAGGGGCCTGCCCGGGGGTAGGCCTGCTCTTTTTTTTGCGAGCGGGCTCGGGTGTGGGTGGCACCCCCTGCCCTGCGCTTGCGCTCCGGGCGTTCGCTGCTGCAATCGATTCACTGGATCGATTGCTTCGGCTGCGCCGAACCGCTGCTCACTCCTCGCTTTCGCTGCGGCCGTAGGCCCAGTCCATATAAAGCTCCAGCGCCTTGCGGGTGAACGGGCCTTCCTGAAAATTGCGGTCGTCGAGGCGGGTGACGCCGACGACTTTGGAGTAGTTGCCGGTGGTGAAGATCTCGTCGGCTGCGAGGAAATCCTCGACGGAGAGCGCTGCTTCCACGACGTCGAAACCGGCCTGGCGCAGCAGGCCGATGACCCGCGCGCGGGTGATGCCGGCGAGGAAGGTGCGGTTGGCGGCCGGCGTCATCACCACGCCGTCGCGCACCATGAAGACGTTCGATGAGGCGGTTTCGACGACGTTGCCGTTCAGGTCGCGCACCAGCGCATTGTCGAAACCGCGGCTGCGCGCCTCGGCGATCATGCGGCCGCTGTTCGGATAGAGCGAGCCGGTCTTCGCCTCGGTCATCGCCGTTTCCGGCGACGGGCGGCGATAGGGCGAGACGGTGAGGCTGGTGCCGCCATGGCCGCCCATCGGCGCCTCGAACAGGCAGAGCGCGAAGCGGGTCGATTCCGCGTCGACGGAAACGACGCTGCCGGGCGAACCATGTTCGCCCCAATACATCGGCTTGATGTAAATCGCCGTGGCGCCATCGAATTTCGCAACGCCTTCCCAGGCGAGTGCGGCGATCTCCTCGGCCGACTTCACCGGCTTCAGGCCCATGGCCAGCGCCGAGCGGTTGATGCGCTGGCAGTGCAGGTCGAGATCCGGCGCGATACCATCGAACCAGCGGGCGCCGTCGAAGACCGTGGAACCCAGCCACATGGCATGCGAGGTCGGCCCGATCAGCGGCGGATTGCCGGGGAGCCATTCTCCATCGACATGGGTCCAGGTGGTTGAACGGGGTGATGTATCGACGGCCATGCTGCCCTCCCTATAAAGCCGGCAAAGCAAAAACCTCCGCGGCAAGCCGGGTCAAGGACAAATCCCGCTCGGAAACACGGAAGCAAGAAAATGCCGAAGGATGCGATCATGCCGCAATATTCGTGCGCAGCAACAGCGGCTTCATCGATGGGTGCATCAGCAAAAATGATGGAATGGAATGTTGGAATGGCTGGCTGCAGCATGCGATGATGGGGTGCAACAGCGGATACGCAGCAAGGGAAGACGCCGATGAAAGCCATGTTCTACGAAGCCTTCGAACAGGCGCCCGAAATCCGCACCCTGCCCGACCCGACGCCGACCGAGGACGGCGTTGTTATTGCGGTCGGCGCAAGCGGGCTCTGCCGCAGCGACTGGCACGGCTGGATGGGACACGATCCCGATATCCGCCTGCCGCATGTGCCGGGACACGAGCTTGCCGGGCGCATCGTCGCCACCGGCCGCGGCGTGATGCGTTTCAAGGTCGGCGACCGGGTGACAGTGCCTTTCGTTTCCGGCTGCGGCCATTGCAGCGAATGCCATTCCGGCAACCAGCAGGTCTGCCCGAACCAGTTCCAGCCGGGCTTCACCCATTGGGGCTCCTTCGCCGAATATGTGGCGATCGATTATGCCGACACCAATCTGGTGCACCTGCCCGATACGATCGACGATGCGACGGCCGCAAGCCTCGGCTGCCGCTTCGCCACCTCGTTTCGCGCCGTCGCCGACCAGGCCCGCACCGGGCCCGGCGAATGGATCGCCGTGCATGGCTGCGGCGGCGTCGGCCTGTCGGCGATCATGATCGCCACCGCCCTCGGGGCGAATGCGATCGGCATCGACATATCCGAGGAGAAGCTCGCCTTTGCGCGGGATTGCGGGGCAGTGGCGACGGTCAATGCAGCAGGCGTCGCCGACGTGGCGGAGGCGGTGCGCGAAATCACCAAGGGCGGCGCGCATGTCTCGATCGACGCGCTCGGCCATCCTGTCACCTGCTTCAACTCGATCAAGAACCTGCGCCGGCGCGGACGGCATGTGCAGGTGGGGCTGATGCTCGGTGAACAGGCAACACCGCAGATTCCAATGGCGCAGGTCATCGGCCACGAGCTGGAAATCTACGGTAGCCACGGCATGCAGGCCTGGCGTTACGACGCCATGCTGTCGATGCTTTCGGCCGGCAAGATCGCGCCGCAGAAGCTGATCGGACGGCGGGTCAGCCTCGAAGAGGCCGTGCCGGCGCTGATGGCGCTCGACAAGGCGGAGGCCACCGGAATCAGCGTGATTACCCGGTTTTCATGAGGGAATTCCACCCTCCCCGCCCGTGACGAGCCCCGGACTGAGGGAGGGCGGGGCGAGCAACAAGACCCTATTGGGCTACGCCAATCGAGGCGAGAAAAGCTGATGAAGCCGGGATTTTCGACTTGTCCTTGATCTCGATGATGAGGCGCGGATTGCTGTCGAGCCTGGCAAGTGCCCTAAAGACGGCGTGCCAGTGGATCGAGCCTTCGCCGAGGCTCCAGTGGCGATCGGCATATCCGTCGGCATCCTGCAGGTGGACATGCTGCAGGCGATTGCCGGCGGCCTTGACGTAGTAATCGACCGGCGGAGCACCGGTATAGCCATGGGCATAATGGGCGTGCCCGGTATCGATCGAGACGGCGACCGCGGGCGATTGGAAGCTCTCGGCCAGCGCCACGCGAATATGCGGATCCTTATCCTCGATGTTCTCGATGACCATGGTGCAGCCGATATCCTCGGCGCGCCGGACGGCGTCGCGCAGGGTCACGTGCGTGCGCTCGACCAAGGCTTCGCGGGCGCCGGCATTGTCGTCGAGATTGTTGTAAGACCAGGAGGTGTAGGGGCTGTGGATGACCATATGGGTGGCGCCGATGGCGGCGCAGACATCGAGACCCTGCAGCAGGCGCCTTGTGACGATGGCGCGGATATCGGGATCTTCCGAGGCGATGGTGAAGCCCCAGAACGGGCCGTGAATGCCGAGGCGGCCGCTGTGGCCGTCGAGAAGCCGCCTGGTGCGGGCGGCAAGCGGCGCCCAGTCGCCGTTGAGAACCTCGGCATCGATGAAGCTCTGCAATTCGAGATCGCGGGATTTTTCGAAAAGCCAGTCGCGGTGAAGCTCGACTTCATCGAGCGTCATGGCGGCGCCGACGACGGGAAGAGAAGACATGGATGCGCTCCATCAATTGGAATGATCAATGTGAAAATGGAAGAACGGTCAAGAACGGCCGCCGCGTTCTATGCGCCCCTTCTGTGTCGGCGGTATTACAGACAGGCAGACTCGAAACCTTCCGGCTTCAGTCATTTCCGCACAGCTGGTGCGGCATTTTCGGGCCTTGCGGAAACGACCCGCCGTACCGATATCAGCGCCGACTACTCGTGATGGCTAGAGCGGTTCAGCTTTTAACGGAAGCGCAGAACCGCTCTATCCTTTTGTTTTTGCGCAATTCCGGACGGAAAACCGGTTCGCACTTTTCCTGGAATTGCTCCAGGCGCACGAGCTGCACTGAACTCTCGGCAACGGAGCCGTACGTTCATCGCTTCGGCGACCGAAGCGCCGCGTTGAAGGCGCTTGGCAATGTTGCCCCAGACAACAGTGTGGTTGTCAAAAGCGGCGTAGAGGTTTAACGGCTGCGCCCGCAAGAAAAAGCCCTGGAAGAAAAAGAAAGAGACATGATGTCCAACTCATTTGTGAAAATGCATGGCAGTGACGAGGCGAAGCGGTTTTTCGTTCTCGGCGACCGGGTCGAGCGGCGGCTTAGAATCAGCGGAACCTGGCTGAATATCTTCGACGTCACTGTGCCATCAGGCAGCCGGACGCCGAAACATGCGCATGCGAGCCCTGAAGTGTTCCGCATCCGCGAGGGACGTCTGACGATCTGGCGCCTGAGCGACAGCGGCCCGGAAGAGATCGAGGCCAGTGCCGGCGACATCGTCACCATCCCGCCCTTCATGGTGCATGGCTATGCCAACCGCGGAACCGTCCCGGTGGTGTTTTCCGCGATCGTTGATCGTGAGATGGCCGAGTTCATCGAAGCGGAGGGCGCGACCGAACCCCCGAAGGCCAGCCCTTCGACTGAGACCATCGCCCGCATGACGGCCGCCGCCAATGCTTACGGGATTACGATCCTGGCGGCGTGATGGATCTAATGCACGGAGACGCCGGCAATCACTCGGCGTCCGAGGTGTCCCAGGTTGCGTTCCCGCCACTGGTTGGGCGTCACGCCTTCCCAATCCCGAAAAGCGCGATAGAAGGAGCTTGTATCCTGATAGCCGAGCAGGCACGCGACCTCGTCAATCCCGGCTGAGGGATCGGAGAGCAATTGCCTCCCCAATTCCTGACGTGCTTCGACGAGCAACTCCCGGAAGGTCGAGCCCTCATCGGTGATCCGGCGCTGCAGTGTGCGCTCACTCATGCCCAGGTCGAAGGCCACATCGGACAGTTCCGGCCGGCCGCTCGCCAGGCTTCTCTTCAGAACGATCTTGACCTGCTCGCGGATTGCACTGCGCGCCTGGATTTCGCCAAGTGCTGAGGCAAGGGCGGGCGTGAGGAGTTCGAGCAGTTCCGGATTGTGCCCGAGGAAAGGCCGGCCGAGATCGGCGGATTTGAGAATCAGGGCGTTGCGGGATTGTCCATAGCGGATGGGGCATCCAAAATAGGATCGATGCGCGTCGCGCTGCGGACCGGCGCGCTGGAATTCCACGCGAACCGGCGTCAGCCTTTGCCCGGTACCGCGCCGGCCGAGTTCGACCAGCGTGGCGAAGTCTACATCGACGGCGACTGCCGGCTCCGGTTCGGTGGCGTAGAGCCACTCGACCTTGATCGTGCATTCCCCGCTTTGCTCGGAAAAGTGCAATTGCTCCGGGGTGCAAAGCCGCTTGAACCGGGCTAATCGCGACAACCCGTCCCGATAGTCGCGGGCATGGAAGGCCGCGAGGCTGGAGGGCGGGTGCACGGCGGTTTCCGCCGATTCAACCAGTTTGATCCCGAGGCCCGGATCCGCCGTCAGTTCCTCCAGCGCCCGCCAGAGGGCGAAGAACTGCGCCGTGCTGACCAGACCCTGGCCATTCAGGTGCAAAGTCGCCGGCAGGCGCGCCTGCCGCAGCAGCGCCGCGGGCGGCACACCGATATGCTCGACCGCGAGCCAGAAAGCCCGCGGTATCTTGCACCGATCTGCCGGCGCTCCACTCATGGCTGCCTCCCCTATCGCATCTGGCTCATGATCACGCGGTCGAATATGCGATCGCCGAACCAGTTGCGAATCATGATCATCGGCTTCGCATACTTGCCGGCGACGTAGCGCGTGCGCGGTTTTTTCGCTTTGACCGCCTTGGAGACGATGTCGGCGATCACATCGGGATCGGTGCCGCGGCCATGGCCGTAAGCTTCGCGCGTCGACTTGGCAACCGCCTGCGTCACCTCGGCATAGGGCCCCTTCCCCGAACGCTTGATGAGTCCGTCGGCAACGACGTCGCCAAATCCCGTTTCGATCAGGCCGGGTTCGACAATCACGACTCGGATCCCGAACGGGGCAAGCTCCAGCCGCAGGCAGTCCGACCAACCTTCCAGCGCATGTTTGGTGGCGTGGTACCAAGCGCCGAGCAGAGTGTAAATCTTGCCGCCCATGGAGGTGATGTTGACGATCGTGCCGGCGCCCTTCCCACGCATCGCTGGAAGCAGAAGCTGCGTCAGCCGCGCCAGGCCGAACACATTCACCTCGAACTGGTAGCGGGCCTCGTCGATACCGATCTCCTCAACCGGACCGTAGAGCCCGAAGCCGGCATTGTTGACCAGCACGTCGATAGTGCCGACTTCCGCCAGAATCGTTTCAACAGCGGCTTTGATCTCACCTTCCCTCGATATGTCCATGCGCAAGGGCGTAGCGCCGAGCCGTACAAGGTCTTCCATCTTCTCGACCTGGCGGGCGGCGACGTAGACCCTGTAGCCATCGACGAGCAGACGCTTGGCGATCGCCTTGCCCATTCCGGAGGATGCGCCTGTAACGAGTGCGGTTTTCTTGTCAATCATCTCGACCTCTCTTTGTGATGAGATCATCTAGGGCTCGTTTGGCCCCCGATCACTGACGAGAGATGCCAAGGCACTTGCATAATACGCCAAAGCGGTTGTTCCTCCATCGCTGTAGAAACACGAAAATTCCCCTGAAATTCTCAACCGGAACGCGGCGCTGCCGCTATTTTCAAAACTGTCATATCAAGACGCTATAAGGATTTTCGTCCGGCGCCTCTTGCGCCGGAAGCGTTTCACCGCCAAAATTGCGCCATGCCTGACAGCGACCCATCCAGTACAAGCTCCGCCCGTTCCAACCGGGATCTCCCGGCCGAGGACGCTGGCGACCACTGTAGATGGCGCGATGACCTCCTCCTTGCCCTGGACACCTCAGGCTCCCGCAGCGAGCAGCCGCTTTCCACGTCATCGAGCATGACGGGCGGCCGCATGCCGGCCCGCTTTTCCCGACGACCTATGACTTCCACTTCACAAGGAGCGGTCCCTCATGACGACGACCGCTTATGGTCGCTGATGTCTTTCGACTGGATTCGGCCCTTTCCCCATGGGTCGGGGTTGCCACTCACCGAATTCTGAAAACGGATGGAACCTACACCGATGTAACACGATGATGGAAAGACGACAGGTGATGCGTCTATAGTAGCGTCCCTTCGAATACCTCGCCGCTTCGCCTGATGAATGCGGTATGACAACCTCAACGAATAGGGTCCCTGTGTTTCTGGAAATTGGAATTGTGGCATTTCTCACCATCCTGAATGGTGTGCTCGCCATGTCGGAGCTGGCCGTTGTGTCTTCGCGAACGGCCCGCCTAAAGGTTCTCTCCGACAATGGGAGCAAGGGTGCCGCTCAAGCGATCAAACTCGCTGAAAACCCCGGACGTTTTCTCTCCACGGTGCAGATCGGCATCACGCTGGTCGGTGTTCTCTCGGGCGCTTTCTCAGGCGCCACGCTCGGGGGCCGGCTGAGCGGATGGCTGGAAGCACAAGGGTTGTCCTCGACGGCCGCTGATGCCATCGGCGTCGGTTCGGTCGTCGTGGCAATCACATATCTTTCCTTGATCATCGGCGAACTTGTTCCAAAGCAGATCGCATTGCGAGAACCCGAGGCGGTTGCGGCCAAGGTCGCACCCGCCATGGCGGTGCTTTCAAAAATTGCGTTGCCCCTCGTGTGGCTTCTGAACGCCTCCGGAAATCTGGTGCTGAAGCTCCTGGGCCAGTCGGGAAAAGGCGGCGACAATGTCTCCGACGCAGAGATCAAAACCGTACTGGCCGAGGCGCAGTCGGCTGGCGTGATTGAAAGCGAAGAGTCTGCGATGATATCAGGCGTCATGCGGCTGGCGGACCGCACCGCCCGAGCGCTTATGACGCCCCGGCGAGACGTCGAAATCATTGATATTGACGACAGCCTCGAGGAAATTCGGACCCAGCTGCACAGGACGAAACGGTCGCGGTTGCCCGTTCGAAAAGGCAGTTCGGACGAGGTGATTGGCATTCTTCCGGTCAAGGACTTCTACGACTCGATGTCCGAACACGGCAGCGCCGATATCAAGGCTCTGACACACGATGTCCCGGTGGTTTCAGACCTTTCAACGGCCATCAACGTTATTGAGGCAATCCGGAAATCGCCCGTTCACATGGTGCTGGTTTTCGACGAGTACGGCCATTTCGAGGGAGTTGTTTCGTCAGGCGACATTTTGGAAGCGATCATGGGGGCTCTCCAGGAGGGACCTGTCGATGAACAGGCCATCGCTCGTCGAGACGACGGTTCCTATCTCGTGTCGGGCTGGACGCCGATTGACGAGTTCGCTGAATTCCTAAACCTCAAGCTCGATGACGATCTGGAATATCAGACTGTGGCCGGCCTGGTGCTGGAAGAGCTGAAACATCTGCCGGAACTGGGCGAGAGCTTCACGAGAGATGGGTGGCGCTTCGAAGTCGTCGATCTCGACGGAAGGCGCGTGGACAAGATACTTGTGTCGGCTGAATGAAGGTCGGCAGGCGCCTTACACAGATACAGCAGGAGTGAACGCCATGGCATGGTCCGCCCATCAATATGTGAAATTCGAGGACGAGCGCACGCGACCGGCGCGTGACCTTCTGGCGCAGGTGCCGCTGCAAAGCCTTCGCCACGCCGTCGATCTCGGCTGCGGACCCGGCAATTCCACCGAACTGATCATCGAGCGTTACGGAGCGTCCGGCGTCTCCGGCCTCGACAGCGACATGAACATGCTGGAGGCGGCCCGCAAGCGGCTTCCAGGCACTGATTTCGTCGAGGCCGATCTCGGCAGCTGGCAGCCCACGGAACCGGCCGACCTGCTGTTTGCCAATGCCGTCTTCCAATGGCTGCCCGATCATATCGACATTTTCGACCGGCTGATGGACGGGCTTTCCGCAGGCGGCGTGCTCGCGGTGCAGATGCCCGACAATCTCGGCGAACCCTCGCATCTGGCGATGGAGGAAACGGCGCATGCCGGCCCATGGAAGGCCGCCTTCGAGGCGAAGAGCGTGCGCCGCCAGGCGCTGCCGCCGCCCTCCGCCTATTACGACAGGCTGATCGCCAAAGCCTCGCGCGTCGATATCTGGCACACCATCTACAATCACCCGATGGCCGATGCGGCCGCGATCGTCGAATGGGTGAAGGGAACCGGGTTGATGCCCTATCTCGCCCATGCCGGCGAGCAGCATCGCGAGGCCTTCCTGGCCGATTACCTCAAGCGGGTGGAACAGGCCTATCCCAAGCTTTCGGATGGCCGGGTGCTGCTCAGGTTTCCGAGGATTTTCATGGTGGCGGTCAAAGCGTAACCGACCTCGGGCGCACGCCAGAGGATGTCAAATGCCTGTTACCCCTCGCCGCCTATGTTGCGGCGAAACCGGCACGCATTATAGTCGGCCGCAAATTGCAAGGAGATGACACATGGACGCTGCCCCCACCCCGCCGGTCACCCTGGTCATCTTCGGCGCGACGGGCGACCTGACGCGCCGCCTGCTGGTGCCGGCGATCATCAATCTGACGCGCAGCCGCCTCGTCGGCGACGATCTCCACATTCTCGGCATCGGCATCGAGCCGGGTGACGACGAATTCCTGCGCGGGCGGCTCGACCAGTTCCTCAACCATCTCAGCGGCGAAGAGCCGAGGGTCAAGGACGAAGCATGGGAAAGCCTGCGCCGGCGCATTTCCTATACGTCCGGGGATTTCACCAAGGACGATATTTTCGTCGAGATCGGCAAGCGGCTGGGGCCGAATGCCAATGCCGCCTTCTATCTCGCGGTACCGCCATCCTTTTTCGGCACGATCGTCGAGAAGCTCGCCGCTCACGGGCTGACCGATGAAAGCGACGGCATTTTCCGCCGCGTCGCCATCGAGAAGCCGTTCGGGACCGATCTCGCCTCGGCGCAGGCGCTGAATGCGCAGATCCTCGCCCAGATTGAAGAAAGCCAAGTCTACCGGCTCGACCATTTCCTCGGCAAGGAGACGGTGCAGAACCTGATGACGGCGCGCTTCGCCAATATGATGATCGAGTCTTTGTGGAACAGCCGCTATATCGATCATGTGCAGATCACCGCCGCCGAGATCGTCGATGTCGGCAGCCGCGGCAAATTCTACGACGCAACCGGCGCGCTGCGCGACATGGTGCCGAACCATCTCTTCCAGCTGCTGGCGATGATCGCCATGGAGCCGCCGAACAGCTTCGATGCCGAAGCGATCCGCAACGAGAAGAGCAAGGTGCTGAAGGCGCTGCGCATCTATACACCGGAGGAGGCCAAGACGCATGGCGTGCGTGGCGCCTATGCCGCAGGTCCGCTCAATGGTGCTGAACTTCCGGCCTATCGCGACACCAAGGACGTTTCGCCCGACAGCAGGACCGAGACCTTCGTGGCACTGAAGCTCTATGCCGATACCTGGCGCTGGGCCGGCGTGCCCTTCTATCTGAGAACCGGCAAGGCGCTGACGGCGCGCGACACCGAGATCGTCATCACCTTTCAGCCGGTTCCCTTCGCGCAGTTTCGCGAGACCGACGTCAAGCGCCGCCTGCCGCCGAACCGGCTGGTGATCCAGGTGCAGCCGGACGAAGGCATGAGCATGGAAATCTCGATCAAGTCGCCGGGGCTTTCCGTCGATACCGTGCCGGTCTCCCTTGATTTCCGCTATGCGGACAAATTCGATATCGCCAAGACGACCGGCTATGAATCACTGCTCTACGATCTCTTCATCGGCGACCAGACGCTGTTCCAGCGTGCCGACGGCATCGAGGCAGGATGGGCGGCGGTGCAGCCCTTCCTCGATATCTGGGCTAGGGATCAGAGCGTGCCCGACGCTTACGCGCCGGGCAGCATGGGACCTGCCTCAGCCGACGAACTGATCCAGCGCGACAGGCGGGAGTGGCATGAACTCGGCGTCATTCTGCATCACGACAAGAAGGACGGCAAATAGCGCCCTCCCCTGATATTACTGATTTCCCTCGTCACGGCATGCGGCGCTGACCGAGGCGCCGCTGTTGCCGCCTTCGGTGGCCAGCGCTCCCCGCGCCTTGCGCGGCGGGCAGCGCGCCCAGTCGACGGGGCCGCTGACTGGCTCATTGTCGATGCTGCCGGTTTCGATTGAGTCGAGCGGGATTATCAGCCCGCTTTGCGTTTCGGCTCCGGGCGCGGTGCCGAGCGGCGGCGTGCCGTCGATCCGGCCGCTGGCATCCATGCCCATGTTCGACTGGGCAAGAACCGGGGCGGAGAGGCTGAGGAGAGCGATCGAGGCTGCTGCAATAAACCTGCGCATGATGCTATTCCTTCTGGTTTCATCGATGCGACAGAAACAGCAGGACGACCTCATTGTTCCCCCCGGAAGCGGGCACTGGCGATCAAAGTTTGGCGATCGGGATATCAGTCCTCTAAGCGGGCGATACCAGGCTCAGCCTCGCCAGCGCGACAGCAGTCTTTCGAGACCTGTCGGATAAAGATCGATGCCGGCCTCGCGCAACCTGTCGCGGCCGAACCAGCGCGCCGTCGCCGCCGTCTCATCGAGTTCGGAATAGCGGATTTCGTCGCGCTCATAGAGGCTTTCATCGGCCAGTTCGATATCGGCGGCGAAGATATATTCGTGGCCGGTCGCGCCATGATGCTCGTAGATGTTTTCAAGCAGATGCCAGGGGCCAACGACGCGGATCGCCGTTTCGAGCTCCTCCTGGAATTCGCGGTGCAGGGCCTCTTCGCGGCTCTCGCCGAATTCGATGGCGCCGCCGAGCGGGCGAACGCCCCTGATACGGCCACTGTCATCCTCCACTTCGGCGGCGAGCAGTTGGTCTTTCCGCCAGGCAAGGCCGATCACCTTCACCCTGATCTGCTGCGACGGGCGCCAGACGGTCATCTGCTCTCCTTCCGTTCATAGGGCAGCCAGTGGACAGCGCGCTTCCGGCGCAAGAATATGAGCCCCGCGGCAACGCGAGGCTCATGCCGATCTCCCGTCTCAGACGAACTGGCTGAGGCCGGGGACGGAAGCGACGACCTCGTCGACCACCTCTTCGCCGGCATATTGCTTGGCGATGGCGATGGTTTCCTTGGCAAGCGAGGTGATCTCGCCCATGCCGAGGCCTTCGCCCATCAGCTGCTGGCCAAGGCCCATGATGCCGCCGCCGCCGAGCGAGCTCATCAGCCCGCCGAGCAGGCCGCCGCCGCCGGCACCTGCCCCATTGAACTGGGCGACGAGATCGGCGCCGCCGGGGATCGCTTCGATCATCTTGGCGACCGGACCATCGGCAGCCTCGCGCTGCAGGAAGCCGAGCATCATGCCGAGCGCCTTTTCGGCCAAGTCGGGCGCAATACCCACGCGATCGGCGATCTGGGTCACAATTTCATTCATCGTCAGCCTCCTGTTATTTTGACGTTAACGTCAACGTTAATGGAAATTCCACAGCAACTCAAGCCGGTCTCTCCGCGGGGGCACTTTGTCCGGTTTTGCTTTTAATGCAAACGGTTGTCCGCATCCATCTCCCTGCTTATAACAGGGAAACGATGGTTCGATGAAGGCGGCGGGAGAGAACACCGAGCCTTCTGACATAAATGGCGGCAAAGCCCGAAGGGAGCATTCCGAATGATCGAGGAAGGCAAGATTTTCATCGGCGCGAGCCGCAATCCCGATGACAGCATCAACAAGCCGGAATATCTCGACCTGAAGTTCGGCAACCGCCACGGCCTCGTCACCGGCGCCACCGGCACCGGCAAGACTGTGACGCTGCAGGTGCTCGCCGAAGGCTTTTCGCGGGCCGGCGTTCCGGTCTTTGCGGCCGATATCAAGGGCGATCTTTCCGGCATCGCCGCCAAGGGCGAGCCCAAGGATTTCCTGACGAAACGCGCCGAGCAGATCGGTTTCACCGATTATGAATTCGACCAGTTTCCGGTGATCTTCTGGGATCTGTTCGGCGAGAAAGGCCACCGGGTGCGCACCACGGTCGCCGAGATGGGGCCGCTGCTGCTCGCCCGGCTGATGGATGCCTCCGAACCGCAGGAAGGCGTCATCAACATCGCCTTCAAGATCGCCGACCAGGCCGGGCTGCCGCTGCTCGACCTCAAGGATTTCACCTCGCTGCTCAACTATATGGGCGAGAACGCCACCGAGCTTTCCAACCAATACGGCCTGATCTCCAGGGCCTCGGTCGGCTCGATCCAGCGGGCGCTGCTCGTTCTCGAACAGCAGGGCGCCGAGCATTTCTTCGGCGAACCGGCGCTGAAGATCACCGACATCATGCGCACCAGCAACAATGGCTATGGCCAGATCTCGGTGCTCGCCGCCGACAAGCTGATGATGAACCCGCGCCTCTACGCCACCTTCCTGCTCTGGCTGCTCTCGGAGCTCTTCGAGGAACTGCCCGAGGTGGGCGATCCGGAAAAGCCGAAGCTCGTCTTCTTCTTCGACGAGGCGCATCTGCTCTTCAACGACGCGCCGAAGGTGCTGACCGAACGCGTCGAGCAGGTGGTGCGGCTGATCCGTTCCAAGGGCGTCGGCGTCTATTTCGTCACCCAGAATCCGCTCGACGTGCCGGAAACGGTGCTCGCCCAGCTCGGCAACCGGGCGCAGCATGCGTTGCGCGCCTATTCGCCGCGCGAGCAGAAGGCGGTGAGGACGGCGGCCGATACCTTCCGCGCCAACCCGGCCTTCGATTGCGCCACCGTCATCACCAATCTCGGCACGGGCGAGGCGCTGGTCTCGACGTTGGAAGCCAAGGGCGCGCCGTCGATCGTCGAGCGCACGCTGATCCGCCCGCCGTCGGGCCGCGTCGGCCCGGTGACGGATGCCGAGCGCCAGCAGATCATGGACAGGAGTCCGGTTCTCGGCGTCTATGACGAGGATATCGACCGCGAATCCGCCTTCGAGCTGCTGGCGGCAAAGGCGAAGAAGGCGGCGGATGCCGAGGCCGCCAAGCGGGCGCAGGAAGAAGCGGCCCAGCAGCAGGGCGGCACGACCTCCGGCTGGAACCTGCCGGGCTTCGGCGGCGGCAATGACGACGACAACCGGGGCCGCGGCCAATCGCGTGGCAGGACTTCCGGCTACCAGCGCGAAACGGTGGTGGAAGCGGCGATGAAGAGCGTGGCGCGCACGGTGGCGACCCAAGTCGGCCGGGCGCTGGTGCGCGGGATATTGGGGAGTTTGAAGCGGTAGGTTTGCGGCGCGCCGTAAGCCCTCATCCGCCTGCCGGCACCGACCGGGGTCGGGCCACGTGTCTCGACCTTTCCGTTCCCCACCACCCTCTCGCAGGGCACGTTCCCTCGCCCCGTTTACGGGGAGAGGGTTAGGGTGAGGGGCAATCTCCTGACGAAGCCAGCCAGAAAGCGGGCGGTCAGTTGGCTCTTTGCCTTGAACCTTCCGCCTTTCTTCCCTAAATTCCCCGCCATCGATCACTTCAACAGGATGTGTGCCGCAATGGATTTCAACTCGATCGCAACGCCAGTTCGCCTTGCCAACGAGGAAATCCACATCCATGCCTGCATCCATCACCCTCTTCCAGATTTCATGGTCCGCGCCTGACGGGCGGCCGCTTTTTTCCAATCTCGACCTCAGCTTCGGGTCGGAGCGCACCGGTCTTGTCGGGCGCAACGGCGTCGGCAAGACGACGCTGCTGAAGCTCGTCTGCGGCGATATCCAACCGCATTCGGGGACGGTTTCCGTCAGCGGCAGCCTCGGCGTGCTGCGGCAGAGCGTTCAGGTGGCGTCTGACGAGACGGTCGGCGATCTCTTCGGCGTCACCGATGCGCTGGCTATTCTGCATCGTGCCGAAGCCGGCGAGGCGACGGCCGACGAGCTGGCATCGGCCGACTGGACGCTGGAGGCACGCATGGCCGCAGCGCTCAATCGCACCGGCCTCGACGTGGCCGCGCAGACCCCGCTTGCGGCACTCTCGGGCGGGCAGCGCACACGTGCCGGGCTTGCGGCGCTTGTTTTCACCGAACCGGATTTCCTGCTGCTCGACGAACCCACAAACAATCTCGATCGCGATGGCCGCGAGGCGGTGATCGGCCTGATTTCAGGCTGGCGGGCCGGCGCCATCATCGTCAGCCATGACCGGGAATTGCTTGAAAGCGTCGATGCGATCGTCGAACTGACCTCGCTCAGCGCCACGCGCTATGGCGGCAACTGGAGCCATTATCGCGAGCGCAAGGCGCTCGAGCTGGCGGCGGCACAACATGATCTCACTGAAGCCGATAAACGCGTGGCCGAGGTGGCACGGAAGGCGCAGGCGACGGTGGAGCGTCAGGCGCACAGGGACAGTACCGGGCGGAAGATGGCCGCCAAGGGCGGCATACCGCGCATCATGCTCGGTGGCATGAAGGAGCGGAGCCAAACGACGGGCGGCGACAACGCGCGGCTTGCCGAACGGCGGCGCGCCCAGGCGCTGGAAGAGGCAAAGGCGGCGCGCGAAAAGATCGAGATCCTGCAACCCTTGTCGGTCACCTTGCCGCCGACCGGGCTGCCCGCCAGCAAGATCGTGCTCAGGATGGATGACGTGACATCGGGCTACCAGCCGGGTGATCCCGTCATCCGCGATCTCTCCTTCGACGTGACGGGGCCGGAACGGATCGCCGTCACCGGCCCCAACGGCTCGGGCAAGACCACCTTGCTGGCGCTCATCACCGGCGAACTGGAACCCTGGGCCGGCACCGTCGCCGTCATGACCGCTTTCACGATGCTCGATCAGAAGGTCAGCTTGCTCGACCCCTCGGCCTCGATCCGCGACAATTTCCGCCGGATCAATCCGCTTTCCGATGAGAATACTTGCCGGGCGGCCCTTGCCCGCTTCATGTTCAGGGCGGATGCGGCGCTGCAGACCGTCTCGGCGCTCAGCGGCGGGCAATTGCTGCGCGCCGGCCTTGCCTGCGTCCTGGGCTCAGCACCGCCGCCGCTCCTGATCCTCGACGAGCCGACCAATCATCTCGACATCGACTCGATTGCTGCGGTTGAGGCCGGACTGCGCGCTTATGACGGGGCGCTGCTGGTGGTCAGCCATGACGAGACGTTTCTCGAGAGTATCGGGATAGAGCAGCGGCTGGAATTACCTGCCGGCGACCCGGGATAATTCCGGCTCACGCCTGCTGCCGGCCTCCAACGCGACGGTTTCGGCAGACGGCAACGATCAACGCGGTGACGCAGATCAGGAGTTCGAGAACGAAGGTCCAATGCAGCATGAAACTCACGATCCAATTGCTGTAGGTCGCCGGCACCGTCGTCAGCTCGAATTTCGACCAATCGAATGGCGCGAGCCAAAGCATCGGCGCAGCGACGGTATCCATAATCATATGAAGTGTGACGGCTGCGAAAAACGCGGCGACCGTGGGAAGCCAGTCCGGCGCCAGTCGACTGATGGCCGGCAGGGCCGTGGCGGCGAAGCCGAGCCAAAAAAGCGGCCAGTGGGAGACATAGTCGTGATGGTGGACTTTGCCGCCGGTCAGGAAGAAATAGACCATGTCGAAATCCGGCAATACGCTGCCGATCAAGGCTGCAGTCATGATGCCAGGTGCGGCGGACCGTTGCCGCACGGCGCTCCCGAGAAGGTAGCCTGCAGGCAAATGGGCAATGAGCATGCGTCTTATTCTCCCGGTCGGTCCCGAAGAATCCACTATGCGCGGTTTATGGCTAGAATCGGCACAGGGCCGGCTCACTTGCCTCTTTTTGCGGGCAATGTTATTTGGATCCGGCAACCTTTTTTGAGAAAGGAGGATCACGCAATGCAGTATTATTTTCGGTTTAATCGCCAGCGTGGTCCCGTCAACGCCCTGCAGATGCGTTTGCAGGGCTGACCAGAGGCCGTTTCTCGACATCTCTTCCTGGTCTGCCCTTCGTGGCCAATGCGGCGCCGTAGCTGACAGCGCGCATTTTTCTCAATTTCCGGGCCCGATACACGCAATCCCGTGATGGCTGAATGCCCCGGATCGCGCGTGATACCCGGTCAAGACCAGAGAACGATCATGACACTCATCAATATCCGCAATCTCGGCGTGACGCTGGGCAATCCGTTGTTTTCCAAGCTCAATCTCGTCGTCAACACTGGCGATCGCATCGGCCTCGTCGCCGCCAACGGGCGGGGGAAATCGACGCTGCTTGCCTGCATCACCGGCGCGCTGGAGCCGAGCGAGGGCGAGATCACCAAGGCGCGCGGGCTGACCGTCGGCCATGTCGCGCAGAATGTGCCGCCGGGGCTTTTCGACACGCCGTTCTATGATGCCGTGCTGCAGGCGCTGCCGGCCGATCAGGCCGAAAGCGAGAGCTGGCGCGTCGATGTGGTGCTGGAATCGCTCGAGGTGCCGGAGGCCATGCGCCAGCGGCCGCTGAAGCAGCTGAGCGGCGGATGGCAACGGCTGGCCATGCTTGCCCGCACCTGGGTGAGCGAGCCCGACGTGCTTCTGCTCGACGAGCCGACCAACCATCTCGACCTTGAAAAGATCGCCCAGCTCGAAGGCTGGCTGAATGCGCTGCCGCGCGACGTGCCGGTGATCCTGTCCAGCCACGACCGCGCCTTCCTCGATGCGACGACCAACCGGACGCTGTTCCTGCGGCCGGAGCAATCGCCGGTCTTCGCCCTGCCCTACACACGAGCGCGCGCCGCCCTCGACGAAGCCGATGCGTCCGAGGCGCGGCGCTACGAGCGCGACATGAAAGTGGCGGAGCAGTTGCGCAAGCAGGCGGCGAAGCTCAACAATATCGGCATCAATTCGGGCAGCGACCTGCTCGTCGTCAAGACGAAGCAGCTCAAGCAGCGGGCGGAGAAGCTGGAGGATGCGGCAAAACCGGCGCATCTCGAGCGCTCGGCCGGCGCCATCCGGCTCGCCAATCGCGGCACGCATGCCAAGGTGCTCGTGACGCTGGAGGATGCGGCCGTGACGACGCCGGATGGGACGCCTCTATTCAAGACCGGCCGGCAATTCATCTGCCAGGGCGACCGCATCGTGCTGCTCGGCCTCAACGGCGCCGGCAAGTCGCGGCTGGTGTCGATGCTGAAGCAGGCGATCGAAAGGCCGGAGACGGCGCGCGACAGCATCAAGGCGACGCCTTCGCTCGTGCTCGGCTATGGCGACCAGGCGCTTGCCGATCTCGCCGACAGCGACACGCCGATTGGCACGATCATCCGCCGCTTCGATGTCGGCGACCAGCGGGCACGGGCCCTGCTGGCCGGCGCCGGCATGACGATCGACATGCAGGCAAAACCGATCGGCCAGCTGTCCGGTGGCCAGAAGGCGCGGCTCGGCATGCTGGTGCTGCGGCTGACCGAGCCGAACTTCTATCTGCTCGACGAGCCGACCAATCACCTCGACATCGATGGACAGGAAGCGCTGGAGGGCGAACTGATGTCGCATGAAGCGAGCTGCCTGCTGGTCTCACACGACCGCAGTTTCGTGCGGGCGGTGGGCAACCGGTTCTGGCTGATCGAGAAGAAGCGGCTGGTGGAGGTGGAGAGCCCGGAAGGGTTCTTTGCTTCGGTTGCGGGGTGATGGATGGGTGTGATTGGTGTTGGCCGTGTGCCGTGAAGCCACCTCATCCGGCTGCCGCCCTTCTCCCCGCGGGGAGAAGGGACTCGTGGCGACGTCTCGATTCCCCCTTCTCTCCTCGGGGAGAAGGTGCCCGTAGGGCGGATAAGGGGGCTTTACGCCACACCGCCAAAAATGCGGCAAAACCTACCGCTTCGGCGCCACCAGGCAGAAGAAGGCGCCTTGCGGGTCGGTGGCCTGGATGATCCAGCTGCCGCCGGGGACTTCCATCGGGCCGTTGACGACCTTGCCGCCGCCTGAGGTGACGCGTTCGATCGCGGCGTCGATCGCCGGCACGATGAAATAGTAGCACCAGAAGGGCATCGGCATATTGTCCGGCTTGGTCATCATGCCGCCGATCTGCCGGCCACCATGGGCGAAGAGATGGTAGACGCCCATCGGACCCATGTCGAAATCGCTGTGCTTCGTCCAGCCGAACAGCTTGGAATAGAAGGCCAGCGCCTGTTCGCCATTGCCGGCGTAGAGTTCGTGCCAGCCGATATTGCCGGGCGCGTCGAAGGCCAGTTCCGGCCAGGTTTTGTCCATCGGCGCCGGCGTCATGATACAGATCACCGCGCCACCCGGATCGGCGACGACGGCGAAGCGGCCGATGGTCGGGATGTCTTCCGGCGGACGGCGGACCGAACCGCCATTGGCGGCGAAATCCTTGGCCGACTGATCGACGTCGTCGACATCAACATAACCCGTCCAGTTCGGTGGAATGCCCTTGCCCTCGAGTTCGGCCGGAAACTCCATCAGGCCGGCGACGCCGATGCCGTTCGCCTCGAAGATCGTATAGGTCGGCATGCCCTCCATTTTCATCTCGGAGGTCGTCCAGCCGACGACGGAGCTGTAGAATTTCGCAGCAACCGCTGTGTCGGGGGTCATCAACTCGCACCAGATGAACTTTCCATGCGTCTCGGACATCCTACTCTCCCTTTTTCGACGCTCCTTTCCCGAGGCCTCTTTTTCGAAACCCCTTCTTTCAAGGTCGAGCGCCGTGATTGTCAGATCTTGCGGGCGTAATGTGCTTCCATGAACTGCTTCCAGGAACCGTCAGGCTGCTTGGCGCTGGAGATGAAGGTGCGGTGATCGGCGTCGGTGAAGGTGATCTGCTCGCAGTAATCGGCAAGTCCCTCGCCATTGAAGTCGGGACCTGTCGTATAGAGGTCCAGCACATTGCCGGATGCGTCGAGCTCGCCCTCATAGACCCACATATAGTCCATCATGCTGCCGATCCAGCTGCCGATATATTTGCCTTTTGCGGCGTTGTAGCCAAGCGTCAGGATGCTGGTCGCCTCTTTACCATCCGGCATGCGGCCGGTCCCTTCGGCGACGAACCAGATGCCGTGCAGCGAGCGCACGGTTTCCGTCCAAGGCTCGCTGCCGGTCATATCGGGTGCGGTGACGGTCCATTCGCCGATCAGTCTTTCCAGGAAGGAATGTTCCTTCAGCACTTCAGCGGTCTTCATCGTCCTCTTCTCCCTTGAGTGATGGTGGCGTCGTCTTTCCGCATCCCGGCTCAGTGACAGCAGGATGGCGCCTTCGGGGCCCCCTCATATTCGTCGTGGCGGCGCACGAAATTCATCGTGCTGTCCTCGTTACGGCCCTTCGGGGCGCGGTCGAGGATCATCAGGGTGCCGATCAGTTCTTCCGGGCCGCGGGCATAACTCGAATAGGTATGGAAGACCTCGCCCTTGTCGTCGCGGTAGAAGGCGCTGAGGCCCGGCAGCTCGTCATTGGCATCAGCCGGCGGCATAGGCGTGAAATTGTAAAAGACCTTGTCTTTGGCAAGATCCTCCGGGCTGAAAGAAACGTGATAATCGAAATTGAAATCGCTGCCGAAGGAAGAGACCCAGGGAAATTGCCAGCCCATGCGCCGCTTGTAGGCGGCGATCTTGTCGAGCGGCGCGCGCGAAACGGCGACCCAGGTGACGTCGTGATGGTTCAGATGCGGCAGGGCGCCGTCGACATGATCCGACAGGAAGGAGCAGCCGGTGCAGCCGGCATCCCAATCGGGGCCGAGCATGAAATGATAGACCAGCAACTGGCTGCGGCCGTCGAAAAGATCGGCGAGCGATTTCTTTCCCTCCGGCGTGTCGAAGACATAATCCTTGTCGACCTTCACCCAGGGCAGCGCCAGACGGGCGGCGTTGACGCTGTCGCGCAGCCGCGTCGCCTCCTTCTCCTTTACCAGCAGGGCGCGGCGAGCTTCGAGCCATTCTTCTCGGGAAACAACCTCATTCTGCATGGAATGCGCCCTCCTCCGGCACGCTCCTTTTCCTTGACTAATTACATTGATATCAATAGAAATGGAGCATGTCAAATTCGATCGAGATTCCCTTTTCCACGACGCTGATGGTGCGCGACACCTGCCTCTGCCTGCATGTGCAGCGGGCGGCGCGCGCACTTGCCCGGCTGTTCGACGATGCGCTGAGGCCGGCGGGGCTGACCAACGGGCAGTTTTCGCTGATGATGTCGCTGAACCGGCCGGAACCGCCGCCGATGGGACCGGTCGCCGCCCTGCTCGCGATGGACCAGACAACGCTGACGGCGGCGCTGAAGCCGCTGCAGCGCAAGGGCTGGGTCGCAGTGATGGAGAACCCCCGGGATAGGCGCGGCCGGCTGCTGAGCCTCACCGCCGATGGCAAGGCGGCGCTGGCAAAGGCGCTGCCGATCTGGGAAGCGACGCATGCGCTGCTTGACGGCAGGCTCTCGGATAGCGGTTCCGCGCGGCTGCGGCAGGACCTGCAGGCGCTATCATCCATGCCGGCCGAAACGCTGAAGGCCGCTGCGTCGCCGCGGCCGTCCCGTCATAACAGGCGGACAACGGCGGAATAGGCGGGCTATGAGCATCTGGTTCTTCATCATTCCCTTCACACTCGCCGCCGCCCTTCCGGGACCGGCCCAGGGCGCGCTGATCGCGCAGGTGCTTACGCGTGGCGGGCGCTCGACGCTTACCTTCATCCTCGGCATGATCGCCGGCAATTCGCTCTGGCTGGTGGCAGCGATCTCAGGGCTTTCGGCGCTGGCATTGCGCTTCGAAGCCGCCTTCGTCATCGTCAAATGGCTGGGGGTCGCCTATCTGCTGTTCATAGCCTGGAAGCTCTGGACGAGCGCGCCTGATGGCATCCAGGCGCAGGCGGGCGGCAAGCGCGACCTGGTCGCCGGCATGCTGCTGACGCTCGGCAATCCGAAGGCGGTGGTGTTTTTCGGGGCGGTGCTGCCACAGGCCTTCGATCTGACGGCGCTGTCGGTATCGCAGATTGCCGTGATCGTCGCTCTCGGCCTTGCGATCGATCTCGGCGTGCAACTCGCCTATCTCATGGTCGCGGCAAGAGCCCGCGCCTTTATCCGCTCACCACGCCAGATGCGGGCGGTGAACCGGTCGGCGGCAGGGCTGATGGCGGGTTCGGCGGCGCTGATCGCGATGCGGAGCTGAAATCGAACCGATTTCCCACCAGGTCAATGGCCCTGCCCTACCGGCAGATTGCGGCAGCCATCGCGGCTGCCGCCTTTCTTAAAGCCGATCAGGCAACCGTAACCGGAACTTCGGTCGAGGTGCGCATGGCGTGGCTGTAGGGGCAGACGATGTGGGCCGCGGCGGCGAGCTTTTCGGCGGTTTCACGGTCGAGACCGGGGATATTGACCGTCAGCGCCACTTCGATGCCGAAGCCGCCGCCATCTTCACGCGGGCCGATGCCGACCTTGGCGGAAACCGTCGTCTCTTCCGGAATCTTGACCTTCTGCTGGCCCGCGACAAATTTCAAAGCACCGAGGAAGCAGGCGGAGTAACCGGCAGCGAAGAGCTGTTCGGGATTGGTGCCGGTCGCGCCGTCGCCGCCGAGTTCCTTGGGAACGGTCAGCGTCACGTCCAGAACGCCGTTTTCGGAAACGGCGCGGCCTGCGCGGCCGCCGGTGGCAGAGGCTTTGGTCGTATAGAGAATAGGCATGACGATCTCCTTTGATTGGCCCTTCGATCGGGTTGGACTTTCAATATAGCACAATTAAATTGTACGCAAGTGAATTTTGCAAATTGCATTTCGAATTCGAAAAGAGGACAATAAGGCCTCAAGGATGATGGATATGAAAGCGCACACGACGAAGACGATGGAGATACCGCAAGAGGAGAAACGACTGGAAAAGCAGTTGTGCTTCGCGGTCTATGCGACGGCGCATGCTTTCACCCGCGCCTACAAGCCAATCCTCGACCGGGTCGGGCTGACTTATCCGCAATATCTGGTGATGCTGGTGCTCTGGGAACGCAGCGAGTTGCCGGTGAAGACGATCGGCGAGCAGCTCGATCTCGATTCCGGCACGCTGTCGCCGCTGTTGAAACGGCTGGAACAGGGCGGACTGATCAAGCGCATCCGCGACCTGCGCGACGAACGGCAGGTAATCGTGTCACTGACCCCGAGAGGTGAGGCGATGAAGGGGGAGATCGATACGATCATGACGGCGATCGGGCAAGCCGCCGGCTGCACGCTCAAGGAAATGGCCGAGATGCGCGACATGCTGCATCGGCTGCGCGGCAATCTCGCCCACGCCGGCACGGACGGCTGAACGCATCCACCCGGTCAGCCTAAATAAGGGCACCCACCGAGGATTAGGGCCGTCCCGCAGCCGGCTTGGCCGGCGACCGGCGCTTCTTTGCAGGCGGCGCCTTAGGTTCGGCTTCGGCCTCCTGCTGCAGGCGCAGTGCTTTCAGCTTCTCCGTCTTCTTGTCACGAGCCGATGCCTCAGCGGCGATGATGGCGCGCGCCGTATGATCGGTCGCTTCCGCCTTGTCGCGAGACGAGAGCTTGGCGGGATTGAAGAATTCTCCCTTGGTGGCGGTCATGTGCCCCTTTCTCAGGTGATGGCGGCGCTAGAGTCGTGGCTCCGCGGCTGGAACCGCGGCTCCATGTTTGGCGCCACGATTCCACGGCAGGCGCCGTGATTCCACGGCTAGGTTTAGCGGGCGCGAAGAACCTTCTTCGGTGCCGGCAGCAGACCTTCGCGCTGCAGCTTCTTGCGGGCAAGCTTGCGCTGGCGGCGAATGGCTTCGGCCTTTTCGCGGGCGCGCTTCTCGGACGGCTTCTCAAAGGCGCTGCGCGCCTTCATTTCCCGGAACAGACCTTCCCGCTGCATCTTCTTCTTGAGCACGCGGAGCGCCTGATCGACGTTGTTATCCCTGACGAGAACCTGCAAAACGATATCCTTCCTGTCGGCGGCAAGGCCGCGCTGTCATAGTAAAAACGGCGGGACTACTTCCCGATCTTGATGCTCGAAAACTTCAGCCATGGCTCGGCGCCATCGGACTTGGCCGCCGCCTCGGGAGAAACCCTGGATGGCGTTTCCCCCGTATCGATATCGGCCTCAGTGATGCGGCGCTCGAAATTCTCCGCATCGAACTGGACCCGATATTGCACATGCCCGTGGTCGTTGGGCAGTATGCTGGAAATCCGGCACCGCTTGTCGGCTTTCGCCGTGCGGGTGAGGCCGGATTTCAGCACGATCATGTCGCCGACTTTATAGTTTGGTCTGCCCATTTCAGCGTCCCTTCGACTCTTCGGCTGCGCAATCGATCAATCAAAGGCCGGGCGATCAAATCAGCAAAGCCAGGCGATCAAAGCAAAAAGGCCGGGCTCGGACCCGACCTCTTCCAGTCACTCAGCCCGCTGCCAATCTTTGGTCAGTTCGCTGCCAGTACATCCGTGGTCAGCTCGCTGCCAGCATTTGGTCAGCCCGCCGCCATGTTCATGGTCAGCGCAGGCGAATGACAAATCATGCGGCCTGAAGATTATCAGCCGAGTTCTTGCCGGACTTCTTGTCGCGGACGAGATCGTAGCGGATCTTCTGGCCTTCAACGAGTTCGCGCATGCCGGCGCGTTCAACCGCTGAAATGTGAACGAAAACGTCGGTAGAACCATCATCGGGCTGGATGAAGCCAAAGCCCTTGGTGCCATTGAACCACTTGACGACGCCTGAATTCATAACGATCTCCTTTTCAACCGTTTGTGTTCGCCTGCGGAGAGATATCCGACAAGCCGTATCGATGTTGAGAGGATATCTGACGGAGCGCTTCAGCGCGTGGACAAAGGTCGCAAGCAATTCGATACGCACCATGTAGGATATTTATCGAATTAAGCAATGGTATTTCGAAAAATAAAATCCCCTGGCGGCGCAAAATGAAAACTCTTGCTCAAGCGAAAGCTGGTGCTTTTGGGCGGAAGCAACGACTTCCTCGGGGAAAAGGATCGATCCGGGGCGGCCGGATTGTGGGCCGCCCTGGTGATCATTACTGCCAGACGACGATCGGCGCCTTTGTCGGCACGCGGTCGTAGAGATCGATGATATCCTGGTTCATCAGCCGCACGCAGCCCGATGAGACGGCCTTGCCGATCGAGCGCCAGTCGGGATTGCCGTGCAGGCGGTAGAGCGTGTCCTCGCCATTCGAGAAGATATAGAGCGCGCGGGCGCCGAGCGGGTTCTTCAGGCCCGGCTCCATGCCGCCGTTGTCGATCGAATATTTGACGAGTTCCGGCTGGCGGGCGACCATCTCGTTCGGCGGCTTCCAGCGCGGCCATTTCTGCCGCCACTGGATAACGCCCGAGCCCTGCCAGGCAAAACCCTCGCGACCGATGCCGACCCCGTAACGCATCGCCATGCCATCGCTCTGGACGAGATAGAGGAAACGCGATGGCGTATCGACGACGATGGTGCCCGGCGGCTGGCCGGTGGGATCGACGACGCGCTGGCGATAATAGCGCGGATCGATCTGTTCGTAGGGAACGGCGGGAATGAGAAAGCCGCCGTCCTCGATGGGGCCATACATGACGGCAAGCTCGGCTCCGCTCGGCACGCTCGACGCCCCCGGGGACTGGAACAGGCGCATGGGCGAACGGTAAATGATCGTTGTATCGCCTGATGTCACCGTGTTGGCGCTGGAGGCGCAGCCGGTGAGTGCGGAGGCTGCGGTCAATGCCGAAAAGGAAAGAAAGCTACGGCGGGAAAGATGTCTATCGAAGCTCATGACGCGGGACTGATTTCCTTTGATGCGGGAATCCTGGGATAACGACATCAGTGAATCTATCGGCTTGCGCCAAATAAACCATAGCTTCACGCAGACGTGTCCGGCCTGGGGCAGACGATATGGGGCGCGCTGTTGCAGCGCTACATCACAACGATCTCAGCCTTGGCCGGAACGCGGTCGTAGAGATCGATGACGTCCTGGTTCAGCATGCGCACGCAGCCAGATGAAGTGGCCTTGCCGATCGACTGCCAGTCGGGCGTGCCATGGATGCGGTAGAGCGTGTCCTGCCCGCCCTTGAAGATATACATGGCGCGGGCGCCGAGCGGGTTCATCAGTCCCGGATTCATGCCGCCATTCTCCGCGCCGAAGGGGCGAACCTCAGGCTGGCGCGAGACCATTTCGACTGACGGCGTCCAGCGCGGCCATTTCTGCTTCCACTGGATGGTGCCGCGGCCCGACCAGGCGTAACCGTCGCGGCCGAGGCCGACGCCGTAGCGCATCGCCTTGCCGTTGCCCTCGACGAAATAAAGAAAGCGCGTCTTGGTATCGACGATCACGGTGCCGGGCCGCTCTGTCGTCTGGTAATCGACCTCCTGGCGCAGGAACTGCGGCTGCACGCGGCTGATCGGGATCGCCGGCAGGGTGAAATCCTCGTCGCGAAGCTGGCCATACATCGCCATGTGCACGGGATTGGTGACCGGCAGGCCGTAGGTCTGATGGAACTGGGTCTTGTAGAGTTCGCGCGTCTGCGGCACCGGCTGATCGGGAATGGGCCGCACCCGGCGCGGATCGACGCCGGGCGGCTGATAAAACACCGGCGAGGTTTCCTGGACGAAGCGGGCGGGCGAATCGGCGGCGACATCGGGAATGAGAATGTTGCAGCCGCTCAGCGACGCAACGGCAATCACAAGCCCGGCAATCGGGAAGACCCGGCGCAGAAAATTCATGGAACCACCCTTATCAACGATCGGCAGACAACGACATCTGCCGGGACGATGGCATCTGCGGCTGGCGCGAGGCTGGTGTTGGGGTGGGAAAAGCAAGATCAGCAAACGATGAACCCGCCACCGTGGGCGGCGGCGGGATCGCAATCAATCATCCGTCACACTTCATCGCTGCTGCCGGTATCGGCAAAACTCAGGCCGCCACCCCGTGGAAGAAGCGGATGCTCTGTTCGATCTCGGCCGGCAGCGCCGAGGTGTGGTTGCCGGCGACGGTATCGGTTTCGATATGGATGCCGGCGGCGCGGGCGCGGCGGGCAAGCAGATCGGCGCGGTCATTGAAATGGGCCTCTTCGGTGCCGTGGACGACACGGACCGGGCATTTGAAGCTGTGGGCGTAACACAGCGCCGACCGCACCTCGAACTCATGCGCATTGCTGTCGTCGAAGCGGATATCCTGGGGATAGCGGCTGAAGAAGCGGAAAGCATTGGGATTGCCCGAAATCGGCGCCGCGGCACGGAACTTATCGGTGCTCATCGCCGCCAGCATGGTCAGCGTGCCGCCGATGCTGTGGCCGGCGATGAACAGGCGTTCGGGATCGACACCCGGCAGATGCGCCAGGCGCTCGGCGGCGGCGAGCACATCGTCGACCTCGTCATAGAAACCGGAGAAATTGCCCATCTGGCCGTTTTCGCCGCGCAGCGATGGCATCATCACGACATAACCGGCATCCATATAGGGCTTCATCAACTGCCAGTGGCCGATGCCCATGGCATTGCCGCCGTGCAGGAAGAGCACGGCCGGTTTGGCGGCGCGCTCGCGCTTGTATTTCGAAACCCAGGCCGCCAGTTCCAACTCGCCGTAGCCGGAGCGGTAGAAGATCTTGTCTGCATCGGCAGGCGCATTCAGCGGTTCGTATTTGTCGGGCGCCGGGCCCTTCTGCAACAGCTTGGTGCGAAAATGGTGGCGGACTTTGGCATAG
This sequence comes from Rhizobium anhuiense bv. trifolii, assembly GCF_024346605.1. NCBI lineage: Bacteria > Pseudomonadati > Pseudomonadota > Alphaproteobacteria > Hyphomicrobiales > Rhizobiaceae > Rhizobium > Rhizobium anhuiense. Next base: position 1,519,814 of record NZ_CP098803.1, on the reverse strand, counting down.
TCGCCTTTGGCGAGGCGCGGCTCGTCCGGGACATCGAAGGCGGCCGCCATCCGCGGCAGGACGAATGCACCGGCAAGACCCGCCAGCACGGCACGGCGTTGGAGGAAAAAGGAATTTTGTTCACGCGAGCTCATAACGCAGCACCCAAATCATCTCCCCGGCATGCAAAATCTGCACCGGAAGATCGTTGCCGCCAATACACATGGTGTTGAAAATATTGCCCTGCGTCATTGTTGCGCAGGTTGCCACGCAAACCTTATCGCAACAATCTTATATCGGGAATCGCGTTGGATAAGCGAAAAGGGGGAATTGACGCTGAATCCGCACATGGAACTCCAGGCGATCATTTCGGACAGTCCGCTTCTCTCGACGGTGCTCGATCACTGGGACCGTATCGGGTTGCCTGATGCGCGATTGGTGGCCGGGGCGATCGCCCAGACAGTATGGAACCACGCCTTTGGCTTTGCCCACGATCACGGCATCAATGACATCGATATTGTTTATTTCGATGGCAATGATCTGTCCGAAAGCGCCGAAGCAGATCACTCTGCCCGTATTCGGGGGCTATTATCCAATCTGCCTGTCTGGATAGACATGAAGAACCAGGCCAGAGTTCATATTTGGTACAAGGAAAAGTTCGGGCATTCGATAACGCCGTATACATCCACAGATGAGGCGATCACGACCTTTCCGACCACGGCCGCTGCCGTCGGCATTCGCCCCGTGGACAAGGGGCTGGATCTGTTTGCACCCTACGGCCTGAAGGACCTCCTGGCCCCGGTGGTGCGAGCCAACAAGAAGCAGATTACCCGGGAAATCTACGAGAAGAAGATCGCGCGGTGGGGCACGCTGTGGCCGGATCTTGAAATCATCGCCTGGGACCTGTAGGCGGATCGCTTGACGGCTTCTGCCCCAGTCTGCGTCATTCATTATCCATCCGGTCACGCCGGTTTGGCGTCGATCATGGCGATCAGCGTGCGCAACCGGTCTGCCTCGTAGGAGGGTTTGTCGGGGCGCAGGCGGGCGATGCGGGGAAAACGCATGGCGACACCGGATTTGTGCCGGGTCGAGCGGTTGATGCCCTCGAAAGCCACTTCGACGACGAAGCCGAAATCCCTGTCGGCGCGCACGGCCCGCACCGGGCCGAAACGCTCGGTGGTATTGTTGCGCACGAATTTGTCGAGCACCTCGAGTTCGGCATCGGTAAAGCCGAAATAGGCCTTGCCCACCGGCACCAGCTGTTCGCCGTCCTCGTCGTCGGCCCAGACGCCGAAGGTGAAATCGGAATAATAACTGGAGCGCTTGCCATGGCCGCGCTGGGCATACATCAGCACCGCATCGACATTGTAAGGATTGCGCTTCCACTTGAACCAGGGACCCTTCATGCGGCCGGCCTGGTAGATGCTGTCGCGGCGCTTGATCATCACGCCTTCGATGACGGGATCGGGCGGGGCGGCGCGTAGGGCGTCGAGTTCCTCCCATGAGGAGAACGGCACGAGCGGCGAGAGGTCGAAACGGTCATGGGGGGCGCGATCGATGATCTCGGTCAGCCGGTCGCGGCGATCGATATAGGAGCGGCCGCGGACATCCTCCTCGCCGTCGAAGAGCAGGTCATAGGTGCGGATGAAGGCGGGGTAATCGCCAAGCATCTTCGCCGTCACCGTCTTACGGTTCAGGCGCTGTTGCAGGTCGGAGAAGGTTCGGGTCGGGCTGTTGGAGCGGGCGGTGCCGCCGACCAGCAGCTCGCCGTCGACGACGCCGGAAAAATTGATCGCGTCGAGAATATCGGGAAAGGCGCCTGAAATGTCGTCGCCGGAACGGGAATAAATCTTGCGCCTGTCGCCCGAGCGGGAGAGCTGGACGCGGATGCCGTCCCATTTCCACTCAGCGGCGTAGCCGGCCGGATCGAGGCCGGCCAGATCGCCCTCCTCCACCGCATTGGCGAGCATGACGGAATGGAAGATCGCCGGTGTGGCCAGCACCGGCTTTTCGCCGCCGCCTGCCAGCCATGTGAACAAGGTCTCGTAAGGTGGCTGCAGGCCATGCCAGAGGGTTTCGATCTCGGTCACGTCCTTGCCGCCGAGATCGGCGAGCGCCTGCTTGGCAAGGCGGGCGGAAACGCCGATGCGCATGGCGCCGGTCGCCAGCTTGATGAAGGCGAAACGGCCGGACGAATCCAGCCGGTCGAGCAGGTCGCGGACGAAGCTCCGCACTTCGGTGCGGCCGAGCGCGTTCATGCCGGTGACGACTTCGCCGAGGCGCGGCTGAGCGAGTGCCGAACGGTCGATATCCCTCTCATTGTCCCAGACGAGCGAGATGGTTTCGGCAAGATCGCCGACATAGTCATAGGAATAGCGGAACAGCACCTCGTCGATGCGCTCCAGCACCAGCTCGCGCAGCATGGCGGGCTTGACGTTGCGCACCTCCAGCGTGCCGGCGATGGCGGCAAGGCCATAGCCGCGGTCGGGGTCCGGCGTGTCGCGGAAATAATCGGTGAGCAGCTTCAGCTTGCCGTTGCGGCTGGGGGTGAGCACCAGACGGTCGAGGAGGTCGGCGAAGGCTTTCATGGACGCCTCCCGGCTCTTGAGGAAAACCCCTCCCCAATGGCGCATGGAAAAGCCCCCTCCCCAAGCCCTCCCCACAAGGGGGAGGAACTAACCTGCGGCAACGCCTCGTCCCAAGGCAACGTCGCTGCATGCAAGGCCGTCAGAGGTAAAATGCGACGGGCGAGGCCCGGCATCCCCTCCCCCTTGTGGGGAGGGTTTGGGGACGGATTTTCAGCAACGAACTCCATCCTCAATCCCCCTCGTCCTCATACCCCACCAGATGCAGCGGTTTCGCCTTGATGCCCTGCAATTGGCACCAGCGCACCAGGGCCTCCTCGCGGCCATGCGTCACCCAGACCTCGGCCGGGTGCAGTTCCCGGATCGTTTCCGTCAGTTCCGGCCAGTCGCAATGATCGGAGATGACGAGCGGCAGTTCGACGCCGAGCTGTTTGGCGCGCTGGCGCACCATCATCCAGCCGGAGGCGAAGGCCGGCAACGGTTCGTTGAAACGGCGAGCCCAGCGGTCGGCGAAGGCCGATGACGGACCGATGACGACGGCGCCCCTGAAGGCTGATTTGTCGCGGCTTTCGATGGTGGCCGGCAGCAGCTCGCCGAGATCGATGCCCTCTCCGATATAATAGTCGCAGAGCCTTTCCATGGCGCCATGGATATAGATCGGTTCGGCATAACCGGCATCGCGCAGCAGCCGGATGACACGCTGGGCCTTGCCCAGCGCATAGGCGCCGACGAGATGGGTGCGCTCGGGAAATTGCCGCAGCGACGCCAGCAGCTTGCCGATCTCGTCCATCGGATCGGGATGATGGAAGACCGGCAGGCCGAAGGTCGCCTCAGTGATGAAGACATCGCAGGGAACCGGCACATAGGCCTCGCAGGTCGGGTCGGGGCGGCGCTTGTAATCGCCGGAGACGACGATGCGGGTGCCGTTCTTCTCGATGGCGATCTGGGCCGAGCCGAGCACATGGCCAGCCGGATGAAAGCTCACCTTGACGCCGTTGACCAGCAGCGCCTCGCCGAAGGCGGCGGCCTGCTCGCTGGCGCAAAAACCCTCGCCGTAACGCAGACGCATGATGTCGAGCGTCTGGCGGGTGGCAAGCACATTCACATGGCCCGGCCGGGCGTGATCGGAATGACCGTGGGTGACGAGCGCCTGCTCGACTGGCCGCACCGGATCGACATAGAAGCCGCCTTCGGGGCAATAGAGCCCTTCGGGGGCGGGATAGAGCAGCGCATCAGGTCTCATGAAGCGAGAGATAGCGGGAAATGGGCGCGAGGCCAGAGGGGCTGGAAAAGCTCACGATCGAATGCGCCGCTCACGCCGGTGATCCTATCCCATCGAGGAAGGTGACCAGCGCGGCGTTGAACTCGGCGGGCCGCTGCAGCGGCGCGAAATGGCTGACGCCCGGGAGATAGATCATCGCAGCGTCCCGAATGCTGCGGGCCAGATATTCGGCATGGTCGGGCTTGATGAATTCATCATGTTCGCCGAGCACGATGGCGACCGGCACGCGGATCCGGCCGAGGTCGGCCGCGTCATAATTCGGCTCCGTCCGCATCATCAGGCTGACCGCCTCGACAAAAGGATGGAAATCGTCCGGCGTGGCGGACAAGGCGGCATAATCGCTGGCGTGCCGGCTGAAGCATCGGTCGATGACCGGGGTCGGATGAAATTCCAGCGTGCCGCTCGGATCCATGTTGCAGGCGAAGAAAAAGACGCCCTCAACCCGCGACGGCGCCGTCATGGCCAGGATCAGAGCGATGCAAGCGCCGTCGCTCCAGCCGACGATCGCCGCCTTATCGATATGGAGTTCGTCCATGACGGCAAGCACGTCGGCAGCCATCAACTCATAGGCATAGGGCCTGATATCGCGGCTGCTTCTTCCGTGGCCGCGGCTGTCGATCAGCACGACGCGGCGGCGGCTCAGCAACAGTGCCGGGATCTGATAGCCCCAGTTGCCGCTATGGCCGAGGCCGCCATGCAACAGAATGACGGGAGGGCCGGCGCCGTAGCTCGCATACCAGATGCGGGCGCCGTCGTGCTCGACATGGCCTTCGACTGCTGCCGGCGGCAACGGGGCGGCGCCATGCGCTTCAAAATGGATGAGCTCGTCGTCTTGTGGTTCCATAGCGATCAGGCTCCCGTCCGGCAAATAGGCGATGGCATAGAAAAGCCGGAAAAGGGCCCAAGAACAACCGGAATCGCTTTCTAGCCCTTGTGCGTTCGATGCAACCGGAGGGGGATAAATCTTGGGCAGGAAGCTTCTCTATTGCGCGGCGGCAATCGCCGCTGCAGCCGCCGGCATCTACCTCAACAATACCAACCTGCTCGCAGAGCATCGGCCGGGAAAACCGGTGCTGCTCGCCCATCGCGGCATCGCCCAGCGGTTCGACGAAACCGATCTGAAGAACGATACCTGCACGGCCGCCCGCATGCTGCCGCCGAAACACGATTATCTCGAAAATACCATCCGCTCGATGCAGGCAGGCTTTGCAGCCGGCGCCGATATGGTCGAGATCGACGTGCATCCGACGACGGATGGGCAATTCGCCGTCTTTCACGATTGGACGCTCGACTGCCGCACCGACGGGCACGGCGTCACGCGCGAGCATTCGATGGCCGACATGAAGAAGCTCGACCTCGGCTATGGCTATACGGCCGATGGCGGCAAGAGCTTTCCCTTTCGCGGCCAGGGCATCGGCATGATGCCGACGCTTGCCGAGGTGCTGACGACCTTTCCGGATCGGCGCTTCCTCATCAACGTCAAGAGCCGCGACCCTTCCGAGGGCGAAAAGCTCGCCGCCGTGCTCAACGGGCTTCCCGCCGCGCGACGGGCTGATATCACAGTCTATGGCGGCGACGAGCCGATCGACGTCCTGCGCCGGCTTTCGCCCGATATCAGGACCGCCTCGCGCAAGAGCCTGAAGGGCTGCCTGTTCGGCTATATCGGCTATGGCTGGAGCGGCGTGCTGCCGGACGTCTGCAAACATCGGATGATGCTGGTGCCGATCAATATCGCGCCGTGGCTCTGGGGCTGGCCGGACCGTTTTCTCAACCGGATGCAGGATGCCGGAACCGAGGTCTTCGTGCTCGGCCCCTATCGCGGCAGCGATTTTTCCAGCGGCATCGACGACCCCACGCAACTGGCACGGCTGCCACAGGACTATGCGGCGGGCATATGGACGAACGAGATCGAGGCGATCGGCAAGCTTGCAAAGTGAGGCTCGCTGAGAAATAGGGGCGAGACGTGTGCGAAGTGTCGGAACTCACGCCGCTCTTGCTTGAACTGCAGCGGCTTCAATACGGTCGCGACCGTGCTTTTTCGCCGCGTAAAGCGCCCGGTCTGCGGCCGCGACCAATTCTGCCGGCGTCGTAAATCGATCCAAGATGTTCGCCACACCGATACTGACCGTCACGATCATTTTGCTGCTCTCACTGTGCGGGATTGCGCGCCGATGCAATGCCGAGCGCAGCATCTTGGCAAGCCGCACCGCGCCGTCCCTGTCCGTGCCGGGCAGCAGGATGGCGAACTCCTCCCCGCCAAATCGCGCCGCGAGGTCGCAGGGGCGCTTGGCAATCGACCTGAGGACCTCGCCGATCATCCTCAGGCAATTGTCTCCTTCGAGATGACCATAGGTATCGTTGTAGGCCTTGAAGTGATCGACATCGATCAGCAGCAGGCTGAGAGCGGATTCGGCCCGGCGGGCGCGGGCAAACTCTTCCGAGATCGCCTCGTTGAACACTCTGCGATTGGCAATACCGGTCAATGCGTCGGTGTCGGCCAGCCCTTTCATCTTCATGGCGAGCTGCGTCAGCCGTTCCTCGGAGTGCTTCATCGAGGTGATGTCGGAAACCACCACCAGGGCGGAGCCGTCGGCCGCCAAACGGGTGCGCTGCCTGAGCCAGCGTCCATCGAACATCGGTATGTCACTATCATGGGTCAGGAAAAGCTGGGCTGCTTCCGTCTCTATCCAATCCTCGCCGGCATCCGGGCCGACGTCGATCCGCTCACCGTTGCGCATAACGGCCTGCAGAATGTCGGTTATAGCAGCGCCGGGCCGTCTGGCATCGGCTGAACGGGGAAAGGCGGCGCGATACTGATCGTTGCAAAACACCAGCCGGCCCGCGGAATTGAACATGGCAAGCCCATCGGACATTTCCGTCATCGCTTGGGACAACACGTTCTTGCTGTCGAGCGCTTCCTGAATGAGACGCTTTTTCTCGGTGATATCGCGGGTCACGCCGGAAAGTCCGATCAGATCGCCGTGGCGGTTCCGCAACGGGACCTTCGACGTCATGAACCAGCGTTCCCGGCCATTCTCTTGGACGAGCGGTTCCTCGAAGTCGACGATGGGTTCGCCGGTCGCCATGATCTCCTGTTCGTGATCGAAGAACGCTTGCGCCATTTCGCTGGGATAGAGATCGAAATCCGTCAGGCCGACCATCTCCGAAGACTTGGTGCGGTCGTGGTTTCGCGCGACGTTGAGGTTGGTGACGACGAAGCGGCTATTCCGGTCTTTGACATAGTGGAAATCCGGCGCCTGGGTCAGCGCGGCCTTCAAGATATCCCGCTCGAGGGTAAAGGCATGGAAATAGGTAATGACGGATGCCGCGGCCAAGGTCGCGGCGAATTTCACGCCTATGACGGCAAGGCTGACAGTCGTGATATGCGACCAGCCGCCTCGATGGAAAATGCTCATCGCCAATGTGACCGCGGCCACCGTTACGGCACAAGCCAGAGCCTTTTTGACATCCGCCGAGCCCCTGCCAAACAGGAAGTGGACCGCCAGTCCAAACACGGATACCAGCATGATCGAGATCAGTGCCGGCTCGACACCGGCGCCACCCATGGAGATCCTCTGCACGGATGTGAGGGCGGCTGTCGTCAGAACCGCCAGCGGACCGCCGTATACTGCCGAGACCGCCAGCAAGGTCGAACGGAGATCGAGATAATAGCCGCTGTCGACCTCGACGGACAGCAGCATCGACAAGACTGCCCCAAGGCCCATCATCAAGCCGAAACCAAGTTCTGCCTGGACCTTCGACAGGCGGTAGAACTTGTAATGCAGGTGCATCCACACCGAAATGACGAGCGCAACCGCAGCCACATTTCCGATCAAGACTTGCCAGGGCACGACATATTCCTCTAATATTTACAGTTACTTAGTACAATTTCATCGATCAAAACGAATTGGCGGAAGACATCGTCGATTGGCGGTCGGTATGCGGTCCCCTCAAAGAGTGCCAGCAGCGCTCCCACTGCGAGCTTGCGCTGGACGAGCAATCTGAAGATAAAATCCGGCAAATTCTTTAAGTATCCATTAACCCGGTCATTCACCCATACAGGCTCTTCGAGCCAATCAGGCAGAGGAGAAATGTGTCAATAAAATCAATCTGATATAAGCATTCGTTTCGAACGTATCGGTTCGATACAAGATTTGCCGCGGTGGATTTTCCATGCCGACATTGGCGATTTTTCACCGCTTTTGTGCCCGGAAGCCAGAAAGCGCCTTTACGATTTGTTAAGGGCTCGTTGTCTCGTAAGCGTACTTTTCCCGGCAGTTAAGGCCTTGTCTTTTTCTTCCGCTGCCACATGTTGCAGCGTCCTCCAACCGTGTAGAATCCACATCCGATCCGAGCGGATTCGCCCGGCACATTACAGCGTCCCTTGCACGTCTTTCGGACGCGCAAAGGACGCTGTAACACTTTGAATTGCTGCATCATTCTCTGTATCGATTGCGATTTGAGGAATGAGGCGGCCGTCGCCAAGCGCCCGGATGCGGCGGCTGATGGAGAAGACATGAAGCTCGAGGCCGAATTCAATCGAATCGAGGAAGTCGCCGCAGGCTTCAACACGCATTACGAAGTGTTCAAATATATGAAGGGTCTCACGCAAGACCTTGGAATGAATGCGTTCCTGTTCATGACGCTGCCGACCGTCGACATCCTCGAAATCGGCGCGACGAAGATCATCACCAATTGGCCGGCGGAGATGGTGGATTTCTATGACGCCCATAACCTGATGATCGACAGCCCGGTCATCCGCCGGATGCTGAGATCGACCAGCCCGTTCAACTATGACGTCGAAGCGATCAATACCAATCGCGGCGAAGGCAAGAAGTCCACGGTCATCGAGCTGTTCAACCGATACGGCATGGAAAAAGGCGCCTATTTTCCTGTCCACGATGCCGCGGGCGGACGCGGCGCCATGTCGATTTCGGGGTCGCGGAATTTCAGCATGATCGAGATGGCGAAGCTGCTGTTCATCGCCACGCTGATCTATGACCGGCTCTCGCAACTGACATTGAACGAGAAACACAAGCCCATCGAGTTTACGGCGAGCGAGCTGGACTGCCTGAGGCTGACCGCCGGCGGCAGGAAGGGCAATGAAATTGCCAAACTTCTCGATCTCTCAGAAAATGCCGTGAACAATCACATCGGCAGCGCGATCAAGAAACTGGGATGCACCACGCGAACGCAGGCCGTCGTCAGCGCTCTGCGGCTCAATGTCATTCGCGTTTAGAAATCAAGGCGGCTGATTAGAGGCTGCGCGCCTTCAGCAATGCCGGGATCTCCTCCGGAGAGACGGGCTTGGAGAAGCGGTAGCCTTGCGCCTCCTCGCAATGCGCGTGGCGCAGGAAATCCATCTGGGCATCGGTTTCAACGCCTTCGGCCAGCACCGAAAGCTTCAGCGTCTGCGCCAGTGAAATGACGGCCGAGGCGATGGCGACGGCGGTCTTGTCGCCCGGCAGGGCCTCGACCAGCGAACGGTCCATCTTCAACCGGTCGAAGGGGAAGGTCTTCAGTGCCGCAAGGCTGGAATAGCCGGAGCCGAAATCGTCGATCGACAGGCGCACACCCAGCGCCCGCAGCGATTCCATCATGGCAAGCGCGCGCTCGGCATCCTGCATCACCACGCTTTCGGTGACCTCAAGCTCCAGCCAGCGCGACTGCAGCCGGTGGCGATCGAGCGCCTCGGCGACATGGGTGGCGAAATCCGGATCGGCGAACTGCTTGGCCGAGACGTTGACGGCGATCGTCAGCGGCGTCAGGCCCATATCCTGCCACTGGCGCGCCTGGCGGCAGGCCTCGTTCAGCACCCAGAGGCCAAGGGGGACGATCAGGCCGGTCTCTTCGGCGAGCGGAATGAAATTGACCGGCGGCACCCTGCCCTTGGCCGGATGGTTCCAACGCACCAGCGCCTCGAGCCCGGTGATGCGGCCGGTGGCGACATCGACCTGCGGCTGGTATTGCAGGAAGAGCTGGTCGCCGGTGATTGCCTGGTGCAGCTCCTCCTGTTCGCCAAGCGGCATTCCGACGGGCGTGCTGCCGCCCTCATGATGCTGCAATGTGTTGCGGCCGAGCTCCTTGGCGCGGTACATGGCGCGGTCGGCATTGGCGAGAAGCTCTTGCGAGGTGGCGCCATCGAACGGGAAGGCAGCAACGCCGATGCTGGCGGTGACGGTGAGCTCGCCATCCTCACCGCGGATCGGCCGGTTGATCGCCTTCTGCAGCTCGCGAAGGCGGCGCGTGATGCCGGCATCATGGCTCGACTGGTGGACGAGCACCACGAGGAATTCATCGCCGCCGAGACGCACGACCATATCGGAGGCCCGCACGCTGTTGGCCATGCGGGCGGCAACCTCCTTCAGCACCTCGTCGCCGGCGGCATGGCCGCGGCCGTCATTGATATCCTTGAAATTGTCGAGATCGATATAGGCGACGGTCACCTTGCGGTTGTTGCGCCGGGCCTGGTCGAGGATATTGGCCAGCCGTTCTTTCAGGAAGGCGCGGTTCGGCAGGCCGGTGAGATCGTCATGATGGGCCATGAAATGGATGCGGTCATCGACGCGCTTGCGCTCGATGGCGATGCCGGCGATGTGGGTGGCGAGCGCCACCAGCGTCATCTCATGCTCGGTGGGACGGCGGACTTCCCTGGAATAGAGCGCAAAGGTGCCGAGCACGTTGTTCTGCGAGGTGGCGATCGGCGTCGACCAGCAGGAGCGGAAGCCGAACGGCGCAATCAGCGCGCGAAAATCCTCCCACAGCGGATCGACCATCACGTCCTCGACGATGACGGTCTGACCGCGCCATGCGGCGGTGCCGCAGGAGCCGACCTTGGGACCGATGGTGACGCCGTCGATCAGGCGGCTATAACCGCCGGGCAGATTGGGAGCGGCGCCGTGATAGAGCCTGGTGCCCTCGCTGTCGAGCAGCAGCACCGATCCGTCGATCCCCGTCAGCTGCGATTCGATCATCAGCACCAGCGCCTCGAGGATCATCGGCAACGGCTCGTTGCGGGCGATCATTTCGAGCAGTTTCGCCTGGCCGCGATGGAGATCCTCCTGAAGCTTGCGCTCGGTGATATCGCGGGACACGCCGATCAGACCGACGACTTCGCCGCGATCGTTGCGCAGCGGTATCTTCGAGGTCAGCCGGCATATCGGTCTTTTGCCGCCGGGAAGGATGTAGGATTCCTCCATGTCGATGCGGGCTTCGCCCGTCGCCATGATCTGCTGCTCGATATCGAAATGGTGGCGCGCCGTTTCGAAATCGAACAGGTCGAAATCGCGCTTGCCGGTGATCTGCGCCGCGCTCTGCACGCCGAGGCTGCTGGCGGTGACGGCATTGGCGAAGACAAAGCGGCTGTCACGATCCTTGACGTAGAGGAAATCCGGAAGCTCGTGGACGATTTCCTTGAGGCGCAGGTTCTCGATGCCCTCGGAAAGGTGATGGGCGGTCGATGCCATCATCGCCTCCGTCGCGGCGACGATGCGCCGCGTTTCGGCTGTCAGGGCATCGGTCGATTCCCATCGCCTGGCACTCGGTTCGTGCATAACGCCATTCTCCCCCGCGGCCGAAGGCCGTATCCCGCCCTTGTCATCATAGAATTTCCCTTCAAAGTAGTCCTCATTCCCTTCGGCTTGCTTAAATGAAAGGGTGAACAAGACGACAATATAAGCGGCAATATCCTGCCGTCGGCGGCGGCTACACCTGCAATTTCGGCCACCTCTGCCAAGCTTGTACCAAAAGAATACATGCCCACCTGGCACGTTTCCTGCTACGGGCGCGTTATGACAGGAGTGCGCCGAATGCCTTCACGCCGCGATATGCTTCTCTTTCTCGCTGCCTCGGCGGTGGCGGGAGGGGCATCGCGCGCCCTTGCCTCGCCGCTGACGGCCGCCGCCCAGCCCGATCTGCGCGGTGCGATCGACGCGGTGGAATATCGCGCCGTTCCCGAAAGCGGCGACCGCAAGACCCGCAACCTTGAGCAGATGATCGAACGGGCGGCGCGCGAGAACGTGCCGGTCTTCCTGCCGCCCGGCACCTACCGGATCTCCAATCTCACCCTGCCCGACAATACCCGCATCACTGGCGTGCCCGGCGCCTCGCGGATCGTCTACACCGGCGAAGGCCACCTGTTTTCGGCCGAAAACGTGCGCCGCATCGAGCTTTCCAATCTCGTCATCGACGGCGGCAATCGCTGGCTTGGCGATTACGCCGGCGCGCTGCTGCAATTTACCGGCGTCGACGAGGTGCTGATCGACAATTGCGAGATCGGCGGCAGCCGCAAACACGGCCTGCAACTGGAGCGCTGCGGCGGACGGATCGAGCGCAGCCGCATTTCGGGTGCGGCCCAATCCGGGCTTTACGCGGTCGAATCGGCAAATCTATCGGTCACCGGCAACACGGTCTCGGATTGCGGCAATGGCGGCATCCTGGTGCATCGCTGGAAGAAGGCGGAGGACGGCACCGTCGTTTCCGGCAACCGCATCTCCAACATCCGCGCCAATGACGGCGGTACCGGCGAAAACGGTAACGGCATCAATATCTTCCGTGCCGACGGCGTGATGGTAACGAATAACCATATCTCCGACTGTGCCTTCACGGCGATCCGCGCCAATTCTGCCTCGGACATCCAGATCAACAGCAACCAGTGCCGGCGCTCCGGCGAGACGGCGATCTATGTCGAATTCGCCTTCGAGGGCGCCGTGGTTTCCGCCAATATGATCGACGGTGCGGCAAACGGCATCTCGATCGCCAATTTCGACGAGGGCGGCCGGCTGGCGAGCGTCACCGGCAACGTCGTGCGCAACCTCACGCTGAAAGGCCCCTACACCCACGAGGTCGGTTTCGGCATCGGCATCGCGGCGGAGGCCGATACGCTGATTTCCGGCAATGTGATCGAGGGCGCGCCGCGCTGGGGTCTGCAGATCGGCTGGGGTCCGTATCTGCGCAACGTCGTTGTGACAGGCAATGTGGTGCGCAAGGCGCCCGTGGGATGCGCCGTCTCGGTGGCCGACGGCGCCGGCACGGCCGTCATCACCGACAACATCTTCCAGGAGACCACAGAAGGCGCAGTTTTAGGCTTCCAGTGGGAGAAGAAAGTCTCCGCCGAGATGGCTGGCGGCGGCTCGCCTTATGCGCAACTGACCGTCGAGCACAACCGGGTCTCGTGACCGTTTAGACAATTCCCGGCAAAAGCGCTTCGCGCTTTACCTGGCAAAACCGCTATACACGTTTGCTGGAATTGGTGAGGCCATCAAAAGCTTTCATCATCCCATCAGCCACAGGGACTTTTCCCACGCCGATCCGGCATTTACGCTCCCGCGGACAATATCGAGGGGATACGTTCATGCTGATAATCTACGGAGTCTATCGATCGCGCGCTTCCCGCGTCTATTGGATGGCGGAGGAGCTTGGGCTCGAATTCCGCTCGGTGCCGGTGCTGCAGGCAAGGCGGCTTGCAGATCCGCTGGCGGAGGATGCGCCGCTCAACACGTGTTCGCCTGAATTCATCGCCGTCAATCCGATGGGGCAGATCCCCAGCATTCGGGACGGCGATCTCGTCATGCACGAGTCGCTGGCGATCAATCTCTACCTCGGCCGCAAAAACGGCGGGCCGCTTTCCGGTCAAACCGTCGAAGAAGACGGATTGTTGACGATGTGGACGGTCTGGGCGGCGGCAGAGGTCGAGCCGCATACGGTGCGGATCGTGCTCACCTATGATAATGGGCTTGAAAACAGCGAAGGCGGCAAAGAGACGATCGCCGTCGCCTGCCGCTCGCTGCGCAGGCCGCTAAAAGTTCTCGAAGGCCATCTTGCCGGCCGGCCATGGATCGTCGGCGACCGCTTCACCGTCGCCGACCTCAACCTCGCCGAAGTGCTGCGCTACGCCCAGAGCGAGGAGGCGCTGTTCCAGGCACATCCGAATATCAAAGCCTGGGTCGAGCGCTGCCAATCCCGCCCGGCCTACAAGGCGATGCAGGCGACCCGCGGCAAAGAGCCGATCGAGGTGTGAGGACTACCGGAAGAGAGCCAGTGTGCCGGCCATTTCCTCGCGGATCCAGGCCTTGAAATCCTTGACCTTCTTCGGCTCGCGTGTGCCTTCGGCGGTGACGAAATAGTGGCCGAAGCCGGTCGGCGCGCGAATGCCGAAGGGGGCGGCGAGCCGGCCTTCGGCAAGCGCAAAGGCGGCAAGGGTCTGCCAGGCGAGCATGACGCCCTGGCCGGCGATCGCCGCATCGAGGCAGAGCGAGGCATCGTTGAAGACGTGGCGGGTCGAAAGCGTCGCGCCCGATAGCCCGGCCTCGCGCATCCAGACCTCCCAGGTGAACATGGCATGGCCATCGATGATGGCGGGCAGTTCGAGGATATCGGCGGGCTCTTTCAATTTCGCCGCCATCTCGGGCGAACAGACGGGAAAGACCTCCTGCTCCAGGAGCAGTTCGGCCTTCACGTCAGGCCATTTGCCGTTGCCGACGCGGATGCCGATATCGACGTCGCAGAGCGCCGGGCTGACGAGGTTGGTGGTCGCATCCAGCCGCAGCTTGATGTCTGGGTGGCGCTCGGCGAAGCGATCGAGCCGGCAGACCAGCCAGCGGGCGGCGAAAACCGGCGCCACCGATATGGTCAGGATGGTGTCGTCCTTGCGGTTTGCGATCGACACCGCCGCCGAAAGCCGGGCGAAACCCTCGTCCAGCGCCAGGAGAACCGGCCGGCCGGCTTCGGTGACAATCATTCCCCGGGCGGTGCGCTCGAAGATCACCTGGCCGAGCTGGGCTTCGGCCTTGATGACCTGCTGGCTGACGGCGCCGACCGAGACGCCGAGTTCCTCGGCGGCGGCCTTGAGCGAGCCAAGACGGCCGACGGTTTCCAGCGCCCGCAGTCCGTTGAGATGGACGGTATTCAGGTTCTTCATATAGTTTTTCTATAACGGCTCCGCTTTAATCTCAATTGAAATTCTGCCTGGAGAGGCCGACATTGCAAGCATAGGCAATCCATTCGAACGCAGTGTGTGAGGCGGATAAGATAGTTCAGCAGACGGAAGCCACTTTGCGATCATCCTTCTACGCCACCGAAGAAAGCGAGGCCTGCCATGTCATTGCTGAAGTTTTTCTTGAGACCTGCCCTTGCCGTCGGAAGGGCAGACATTGTCCCGGCCTGGAAGGACGATCCGTTGCGGCATCCCGAGGTCGAACGCATGTCGATGCGCGAAATCGCCGATCTGCCGCTCGGGATACAGGCGGGCTTTCCCAAAGAGGCCAAGCCGCCGCTGGCGAAATGCGCGTGAAACCGTGGTAGGTTCGCCCCGGCAGAAAGGGCGGAACCATGGCCGGTGATGTCGATGCGATCTTCGAACGGCTGAAGCGGCTGGCGGCGGAAGCCGGGCTGCCTGATGTCGAGGAGAGCACCTCCTATGGCAATCCGGCGCTGAAGGTCGGCGGCAAGAGTTTTGTGGCGGTGCCGAGACGATCGTCATCTCGATTTCGCTCGACGACAAGGACCACCTGCTGGAGATGGCGCCCGACGTCTATTTTCAAACCGATCATTATGTCGGCTGGCCATATCTGCCGGTGCGCGCCGCCATGATCGGCGACGAGGAATTGCGGTTGCGGCTGATCGGCGCCTGGCTGTTCCGGGCGCCGAAGAAGCTTGCCGCCCGCTATCAGGCCCGATCGTAGGCCAGCGCCCGCTGGACGGCAGGGCGCTGCAGCATGCGGGCGTGATGGTCGCTCGCCTTTTCGAAGCGGGTGGGATCGACGCCGTCGGACGGCAGCCAGTCGGTCATGACGAAAAGATAGGGATCGGCGATCGAATAGGTCTCGCCCATCACCCATGGGCCTTTAAACATCGTCTGCTCGATCAGTGTGAAGCAATCGGCCATGTTTTGCGGCACTTTCGCTTTCATCGCTTCGATGGCGGCCGGCTCGTCGGCCCAGCGGGAGCCGCGCGGGCGATGGGCATGGTTCACATGCACGGTCGAGCAAATATAGCTGTTGAAGGACTGGAGCCTGGCCAATTCGAAGACATCGCCAAGCGGCGCCAGCTTGGCGGCCGGGGCGCTCTGGGCGATATAAGCCAGGATCGCCGGCGTTTCCGTCAGCACGCCGCGATCGGTGACAAGTGCCGGCACACGGCCCTTCGGGTTGATCTTCAAATAGTCCGGCGAACGCTGCTCGCCATCGCGGAGGCTGATCTTCTTTACGTCGAAGGCCAGGCCGGATTCTTCCAGGGCAATAAGGCTTGCGAGCGCACAGGTTCCCGGCGCGTAATACAGTGTCAGCATGTTCGACTCCCTTTCGGCGAGGGTTATAGCGTAGCGGTGGGTGCGCCGGAACTGGGGGATTGGGTTTTGATCCTCCATCGGGACAAGGGTGGGTGCGAGTGTGAGGGCATGATCGGTGTGCCGTGCCGCGCCCCTCATCCGGCTGCCGCCCCCTTCTCCCCGCAGGCGGGGCGAAGGGGATAGCCGCAACCTCTCGGTGCCTCGCTCACCTCTCGCAGGGCACGTCCCCTCGCCCCGTTTTTACGGGGGTCCGAAGGACGGGGCGAGACGAGTGGCTCGACCCCGGTAAGGTTAGGGTGAGGGGCCTATCTTGCACTTCAACTCCTTGTCAGCTAACGCAGCCAGGCCCACCCTCACCCGCAGCCCGGCACATCCTCCAGCCGGTGCCAGACGGGGATGCCGCGCTCCCTGGCGATGCGCACGTCGTTATCAGCCCCCTTGGAATCGCCGCGCAGGCGCAGCACGCCCTCGCAGAGCTGCAGCAGCCGGCCGGCGACCGGGTGGAAGATTTCTTCGTAGAGCGCGTCGCCGACCGAGCGGCCGCCGGCAGCGTGCCAGATCGGCAGGGCCACCCATTCGCCGATCATCGGCACGTGGCCGGCTGCAAACAGTGCGTGCGAGGGTTCTTCCAGCCGCTTCAGGTTGGCGGCCATCTTCTCCGGGTCGTCGCCCGTTCCGGACCGGTAAGGCCCGGCAATCAAAATCAACATGATCCACTCCATTCGCCCCGCCTGTGCGGGAGCACTCCCGGCCTCATGCACGGGATGTCGTGAAAATGCACGATATTTCTTGAATGTCGAGTCACTTCGTGCAATATCGGGTGATTATGTTTAACTTCGTGCAGAGAGCCCATGCTGACGACGCAACGCAAGACCCTCATTCTCGATATCCTGCGCCGTGACGGACAGGTGATCGCCAAGCGTGTCGCCGAGGATTTCGCGCTTTCGGAGGACACGATCCGCCGCGATCTCCGGGAAATGGCGGCGGAGGGGCTGTTGAAACGGGTGCACGGCGGGGCGATGCCGCTGGCGCCCGACCTGCCTGATTTCACCGCCCGGCGCAGCGTCTCGTCGCAGATCAAGGCGCGGCTGGGGGCCGCGGCGGCAGCGATGGTCAGGCCGGGACAGATGATCTTCCTCGACGGCGGCACGACGACGGCGGAGATCGCCAGGCACTTGCCGCGCGACATGCCGCTGACGGTGGCGACCCACAGCCCGACCATCGCCGCCGAACTGGAGCACCACGCCACAGCCGAGGTGATCCTCACCGGCGGACGGCTCTACAAACATTCGATGGTGGCGACCGGCGCGGCGGCGATGGCGGCAATCTCGCAGCTGCGCCCCGATCTGTTCTTCCTCGGCGTCACCGCCGCCCATCCCCTGCACGGGCTTTCCACCGGCGATTTCGAGGAAGCGGCGATCAAGCGGCATATCGCCCACTGCGCGGCCGAAACCCATGTGCTGCTGACCGAGGAGAAGTTCGACCTCGTCTCGCCCTGCCCGGTGCTCGGCATTTCCGAGGTGGCAGGGCTGATCGTGCCGATGGAGATGACGGCAGAGCGGCTGAAACCCTATCGCGATCTCAACGGCGCGATCGCCGCAGCATGATGGCCCTGCGCGAGGGTTGTTGCCGCGCCGTGGCGTGCGGCAGCAGGCTGGCGGCAAGAGCCGCGATGAAGGCCGCCAGCACGGCATAGGCCGGCGTCATGCTGCCGGTTCCAAGGGTGAGCACCATCTGCAGATATGGCTGCGCCAGCGCGATGACGACGGCAAGCGCCGGCATGTCGAGCAGTGTCCCGGCGATCCGCGACAGCTCCGACATGAAGGCTGCGCCAGCAAGCGCGCCGTAGACCGCCGTCAGGCGGATTGTGCGGCGCAACGGCACCGAGGCGGCAAGCGGCAGCGTGTCACCATCCTCGAGCACAAGCGTGAGATAGGCGACGAAAGCCGCCAGGAACAGGAAGGCGACGGGCAGTGCGGCGAGGGTGGCGGGTTGCGTCAGAGCCGCCGCATCCGCGGCCAGGAAGAGAAGGATCGGCGTGGAGGCGACGAACCAGACGGTGACAACAGGCCCCCAGGACCAGAGGAGCGAGAGCCTGTGAAGACGCAGCAGCGTGGCGACGAAGAGAATGCCGATCGCGGTCCAGATGCAGGCGGGTTTGAGCAAGCCCGATATCAGCCGGAGGGTCGGCTGGCAGGCGCCGGCCATTTCTCCGCAGCCGGACAGCTGGATGGTGAGCCAGGTGATATAATCGAGGCTCAGCGCGGCGAATAGGAAGATGCCGATCCCCATCAGCATCCACCAGAGATAGCGGCCTGCAAACATGCCCTGCCCTCATGGCTTCCAGGACTGTGCTCACGCCGCCGCGAAGGGGTGCATCCGCGATCGCGGGACGTACCCTTTTATATTAGGTAATTCTTATTTTTCTAATAACTTATATATGCAGAGCCACGCTCATCCGGCGAAGGCGGAGGTGACCCTGACATCGCCGACATGGATGCCGTTCCAATTGCGCATCGGCAATTCGGCATGGGCCATCAGGCCCGCATGCACCTCGCCCTCCGTCTCGAAGAAACGGGCAAGCGTCGCCGCCACCATGGCTTCGGCAGCACGGGTCGTGCCGTCCTCGCATTTGAGCGCGATGGCGATGCCCTTTTCCGGGATCGCCGCACAGAAGACACCCTCGGCGCCGGTTTTGACGAAGATGCGGCCGGGGGCGATCTGCATCAATTCCGTGCAGGCGCGGCCGGAACCGGCGACATAGAAGGGCTCGGCCATGCAGGCTTCGATCAGCCGGCGGGACGCCTTGGCGCGTAGAGGTTCCAGGCCGGTGCCGGTCGCCATTTTGGCAAAACCGTGGGCGAGACTGCGAAGCGGCACGGCATAGGTCGGAATGGAGCAGCCATCGGTGCCGCAGCTTTCCGCTCCGAGCACGGCGCCGGTCAGGCTTTCCATCGCCGCGCGGATTTCGACCTGTAGCGGGTGCTGGTAGCCGACATAGCCCTTCGGATCGATATCCTGATGGCAGCAGGCGCAGATGAAGCCCGCATGTTTTCCCGAGCAATTGTTGTGCAGCGCGGTCGGCGCATCGAGCGTGCGGGCCTGATGGATCAGGACCTTCTGACTCATCGACCAATGGGCGCCGCATTCCAGCGCCTCGGCATCGCGACCGGCCCGCGACAGCATCGAAGCGGCCAGCGCCACATGCGCGTCCTCGCCATTATGCGAGGCGCAGGCCAGCGCCAATTCCTTGTCGCCGAAGCCATAGGCATCGGCAGCACCACTCTCGACCAGCGGCAGCGCCTGCATCGCCTTGCAGGACGAGCGCGGGAAGATGGCGGCCTCGATATCGCCCAGCGAAAGGACAAGCTTGCCGTCTCCATCAACGACCGCCACCGCGCCGCGATGGCGGCTTTCAACGAGCAGGCCGCGGGTGACTTCGACGGTGACGGGATTGGACATAGGCTCTCATCCGGATGCTGGCTGGGTTGCGCAGTCCATAACGCGTCACGCGGCGAAAGCCAACGGGGTTGACGTTTTGCCAGGTTTAGGTGGCTAGGCGGATGCCTGCTGATAGTGCCGGCTCTATATGTGGCTGGACGTCACCGCGGCAGCGGAAGTGCGCCCTCCCGCCGGCCGCGCTCCCCAACCTCCATTATCCCTTGAGTTTAGACGCCTCGAGACGATATGCCTTGCAATCCAGTTTTCACAATCCGAGGAATTGTTTTTGCAATCGGGCATATCTATCACCGAGTCCACATTGCTGGCACTTTTCACGATTGTCTCTCTGAGCTTGGCGTGTTGGCTGGCGCGCCGGCCCGCAAAGACGAGCGTTGGAATCACCCTTGGAGTCCTTCTAGGGCTGGCATTGATAATCATCACATCAACTCTGGTCGGATTTTTGGGAAATGTTCTTCCATTCGGGCAAATCGACTTCTGGCTCTCCAATCTGCTCGCGAAATTCTAAAATAGGCGTTCAGCCCTGTTGCGGGCTTGGACGGCGATCACATCCCCCAAACATTCATCACATGAATTGACCGAAGCGATCTAAAACTATCGTTTCTCTGATAGGTCCGATGCAGCTAAGAGTGGTGCATCAGGAACCGCGCCATGCCCTCTACTTTTTCCTTGATCCTTCGTGACAACAGGATCCGCATCCCGACGGTGACGCTCGTCGCGCTCGCCTTCACCTATGCCTCGACCGTGCCCTACCAGTCGATCATCGGGATCAATGAACTGGGCTTGAGCAACGGCGCCTATTCGGCGCTGGTGTTCTTCTCGGCGATCGTCAACGTCACGACGAGCCTGACGCTCGGCATCTGGTCGGACAGGCTGAAAGAGCGGCGGCCGCTGGTGCTGGGGCTTTCCGTCGCCGGCATGCTCGGCTTCGGGTCGATCGCGATCATCCACAGTCCCGCAGTCTTCATCTTCTCCACGCTGTTGCTGGTGCCGATGAGCAACTCCACCTATTCGCTGCTGTTTGCCAGCCTGCGCGCCAGGACCAACCAGATGGAGCGCGGCCAGGGTGCGGCGATCACCGCGACGGTGCGGGCACTCTATTCCGGCTCATGGGCGCTGGCGCCGGGGATGATCGGCCTTGCTCTCGTCAGTTCGCCGTCGATGACGCCGGCCTATGGGATCGCGGCGCTGGCAAGCTGCACCTGCTTCTGCCTGTATTTCTTCTTCGCGCCCGGAAATGGCGCCGCCGGCCCTGCCCCCGATCATGTCGGCTTCCTTGCGTCGCTGAAGCGGATCTTTGAGCCTTATGTGCTGTCGCGGGTCATCGTCATGTCGATGCTGTTCGGGCTGCAGCGGCTGAACGGCATGCTCTCGCCGCTGATCATCACCCATGCGGCCGGCGGCACCGTGGTCGATGTCGGCTTCATGGCCGGGCTGACGGCCTTTCTCGAAATGCCGTTCATGGTGATGTGGGGTTTGGCGCAGCGCCGCTTCCGGACCGTGCACGTGCTCGCCTTCGGCGCGCTGATCTACTGCGTCTATCTCTCGCTGCTCGGCTTTGCGTCCGCGCGCTGGCACATCTATGCGCTGCTGCTGGTCAATGCCTGCGGGGTGGCAGCGATCCTCAGCGTGCCGATCACCTATCTGCAGGACCTGATCGCCGATCGGCCGGGGCTCGGAAGCTCGCTGATCTCGCTGAACACCTTCATCGGGGTTGGCATCAGCGCCGGCCTCTTCGCCTTCGGCACCGCGATCACCGATTATTCCGGCACCGCTTTCGTCGGTGCGGTCGCGGGTCTGGCGTCGATCGGCGCCCTGCTCTATCTCGAAAGCAGCAAGCGTCAGGCGCGGCAGCCGGCATGAAGTGCGACGTTCCGAACAATCCGCCTCAACGCGGCGTGATGCGATAGGCGCAGCGGCGGGCGCCGAGGAGGATGTGTTCGCTGCGCTCGACATCGGCGCCAAGGACGGTGCGGAAGGTTTCGAGTTCGGAGCGGCAGAAGCCGGCGCAGGCGGTGGCGGCGGCGCAGATCGGGCAATGGTTTTCGACCAGTATGTAGGCGCCGTCCGCCTCCTGCCAATGATCGGCCATATAGCCTTCGCGGGTGCGGATGCCGGCAAGCCCCTCGACGCGGGCAGCAAGGTCGCCGGCAGTCTCCAGCTCTTTCCGATAGCGCTGCAGCGTCTCGGCCTCGCGGGCGGAGATGACGGTATCGAGGGCTGCGGGTCCGAGCTGTTCGACCAGCGTGCCGAGCAGGTTTGCCGTCAATTCGGCGTGGCCATCGGGAAACTGGCGGTTGCCGGCGGCTGTGAGCTGCCAGAGCTGGCGCGGCCGGCCCCTGCCGGTGGCGGCTGTTGTGACCGGTTCCACCAGCCCCTCCTCCGCCATCTTCGAAAGCTGCTGGCGGGCGGCCTCGCCTGAGATGCCGAGCGCATCGCCGATCGCGGCGGCGAGCTGCGGGCCGTCGGTTTTGATCAGGATCAGAATGCGGTTGGCAGGGGACTGGCGCATATTTTTCCAAGTCAAGTCTTGTTTAATTCGAGACAGCATGCAATTTTCCAATTTATAACTTGGAAAATAATCCTTCGCCAGTCAAAATCTCGGGGATTCTCCCATGTCGAATATCGACCAGACCGCAGCCCTCCCGAATCCCGGCTCCGTCTTTCGCCTGTTCCTGCCCGAGCACCTGCCGGCAACGCTGATGCTGGCCGGCGGCGTGATGCTTTATGCCGTCGAGAGTTACATCATGGCGACGATCGCGCCTTCGATCGTGCGCGATATCGGCGGGCTCGCGCTGTTTTCCTGGGTCACCAGCCTGTTCGTGGCGGCTGCCGTGCTTGGCTCGATCTTCGTCGCCATGCGGCCGCGAGGGATCGGGCTTCGCACCGTCTATGTGATCGCAGCACTGGTCTTCGGCGTC
This sequence comes from Rhizobium anhuiense bv. trifolii, assembly GCF_024346605.1. Taxonomy (NCBI): domain Bacteria; kingdom Pseudomonadati; phylum Pseudomonadota; class Alphaproteobacteria; order Hyphomicrobiales; family Rhizobiaceae; genus Rhizobium; species Rhizobium anhuiense. The sequence continues at coordinate 1,497,302 of NZ_CP098803.1, read as the reverse complement.
GGCAGCCTGATTGCCGCAGCCGCCCCCTCGATGCCGGTGGTGCTGATCGGACGCGCCGTCCAGGGTCTGGGAACCGGGGCACTGGCCGCGCTCGGCTATGCCTTCATCCGCTTCGTCTATCCCGAGCCGCTCTGGCCGAAGGCCTCGACGCTCTATGCGGCGATCTGGGGTGTGGCGACCGTCATCGGGCCGACGCTCGGCGGTTTCTTTTCGTCCGGCAGCAGCTGGCGCTACGCCTTCATCGTCCTCGTGCCGCTCGGCCTGCTGATGGCGGCGCTGGCGCCGCGGCTGTTGCCCGAAGTCGAGGACGATCGCGAGCAGGCGAAAACCCCGGTTGCGCAGATCGGGCTGCTGCTGGCGGCCGTGCTGATGGTCAGCGCCGCCGGCGCGATCGAGACGACGGGCGCGAGAGGAGCGCTGATTGCCGCCGCAGTCGTCGCCGTCGCCGGCATGTTTCTCATCGAGAGGCGAAGCGCGAACCGGCTGCTGCCCTCCGGCGCCGTCAGCCTGTCCCGGCCGATTGCACGGGTCTATCTGACGATGTTCGCCCTGACCGTCGTGCTGGTCAGCGACGTCTTCATTCCCTATTTCCTGCAGACGCTGCATGGGGTGACGCCACTCCTATCGGGTTATCTGGTGGCGCTGGTCGCCCTCGGCTGGACATTCGCGGCCTTCCTCAGCGGCTCGCTAACCGGCGGCCGAGCCCATGCGGCGATCGTCATCGGCGCTCTCATCGAGGCGGCGGCGACCGCGTTGCTCGCCGTCTTCCTCGGCAGCGACAATCCGGAAGGGCACCTGCTCCTCATCGTGCCGGCGGCAATCGGCATGTTCATGATGGGCTTCGGCATCGGTCTCGGCTGGGCGCATCTCGTCGCCATGGTCCTGAGGCTCGTTGCCGACAATGAGCAGGACAAGGCCTCTTCGGCGATCCCGACGATGAGTTCGCTCGGCGGGGCTTTCGGCGCGGCCTTCTCAGGGGTCATTGCCAATGGCGCCGGCCTCGTCGATCCGGGCGGTATTGCCGGCAGCATCTCGGCGGCCCACTGGCTCTATCTGCTGATGGCGCTGCCCGGCATCGTCGCGATTGCGGCGGCGATGACGCTGAGAGACCGCCGGAATTGAAAGAGGCGCCTCGGGTTCGGGGCGCCTTTTCACAATTGAACGCTGTGCCTTGTCCACTAACCTCGGACGGTGAGCACGATCTTGCCGATATGGTTGCCGTCCTCCATCAGGCGGTGCGCCTCCACGACCTCTTCGAAGGCGAAGACCTTGTGGATGACCGGGGCGACGGTGCCGGCTTCGAGCAGCGGCCAGACCTCCGAGAGCAGATCGTCGCGGATGGCGCGTTTTTCCTCCGCCGTGCGCGGGCGCATGGTGGAACCGGTGACCGTCAGGCGCTTGACCATGATCGGCGAGAGATTGACCTTTTCGGCGATCGCACCGCCGAGGAAGGCGATGATCGACAGGCAACCGTCCCTGGCGAGCGAGGCGAGGTTGCGCTCGAAATAGGCTGCACCGATCATGTCGAGGATGATGTCGACGCCCTCACCGGTCTCGGCCTTGATGACCGCGGCGAAATCCTCGGTCCGGTAGTTGATCGCGCGTTTGGCGCCCAGCCTTTCGCAGGCCTCGCATTTCTCCTTCGAACCTGCCGTCGCGTAGACTTCGGCGCCGAAGGCGCGGGCAAGCTGGATCGCCGTGGTGCCGATGCCGCTCGTGCCGCCATGGATCAGCACGCTCTCGCCTTCCGTCAGCCCGGCCATCTGGAAGAGATTGGCCCAGACGGTGAAGAAGGTCTCGGGAAGAGCCGCCGCCTTGACCGCGTCATAGCCTTTGGGAAAGGGCAGGATCTGGCCTGCCGGCAGCAGGCAATATTCGGCGTAGGCGCCGCCATTGGCAAGGCCGCAGACCTTGTCGCCCACGGCGTAGCCGGTGACGCCTGGGCCGATCGCGACGATTTCGCCGGCAAGTTCCAGGCCGAGGATCGGGCTCGCACCCTTGGGCGGGGGATAGCTGCCCTGGCGCTGGGCGATATCCGGACGGTTTACGCCGATGGCCTCGGCGCGCACGAGAATCTCACCTTCACCAGGCACCGGCAGCGGGCGTTTGCCGATCACCATCACCTCCGGCCCGCCGAAGGACGGCAGATCGACGAAGTGCATTTCCTGAGGCAGTGACATGTCGCGGCCCTCCTGATCCCGAATGTTCGGAATAGATCAGCCCCGGAGGCTTGGGAAGGCTGGAAGTGGCAAGGGCGTCAATTCGCCTCGGCCACTGCATCAGTGCTACAGCGTCCTTTGCGCGTCTAGAAAGACGCGCGGCGCTGTAGGAGGTGGAAGACGAGCCCTTCCTCGCTTTCCTTGGCGGCCGACTTGATGATGGCGATCTCGGCGCTGACGCGATTGATATCGTCGATGACGAGGCCTTCCGGCAGTTCTATGACGCCGATCGAGCAGCGCATCAGCGGAAACAGGGCTTCGGCGCCGGTGCGGTCGTGACCGAGGATGCGGCCGGCGGCCCGGTCCTCGTCGGAATAGAGATCACGCACGTCGTCATGGAAATCGCTGATCAGCCGGTCGAGGATCTCCGTCAGCTCCTCCTTCGTCCAGCCGACGACACCGATGAAGAAATCGTCGCCGCCGACATGGCCGAGGAAATGGCGCTCGGCGAAGAAATAGCGGCGCATCAGCGCGGCAAACAGCGAGATCGCGTGGTCGCCGAGATGGAAGCCGTAGGCATCGTTGAACGGCTTGAAATTGTCGAAGTCGCAATAGCAGAAATGGCGGATCTCATCGCCGTCGCGGCCGGACTGACGCATGAAATCGCGGACGGCGCGATTGCCCGGCAGGCCGGTCAGCGGGTTCTGGTCCTGGGCGGTCTTAAGCTGTTTCTCGTTGATGACCTTGATCAGCGAGGCGGCGGAGACGACGCCGGCATAACGCATATTGTCGGTCAGGATCAGGCAGTTGCTGCCTTCCATGCTGGCGAAGATCGCCATCAGCCGCTCGGCGTCGCTGTCGAGGCCGACGATCGGCGCCATCTCGACGAAATGCGAGATGGAGCGCTCGTACATCTTGTTCTTCAGGAGATCGCGGCCGAAGGGCTGGTAGATATATTCCTTGAGGTGATGCTCGTGGATGATGCCGCGCGGCTCGCTGTTGGCGTTCAGAACCGGAAAGAAGGCCTGGCGCGGATTGCGGCGGAAGAGTTCGAAGACGCTGTCGATGCTGTCGTTCTCATAAACCGTCGGCAGCAGTTCGATCTGCTTGCGGATGAGGATTTCGTCGAGCGATCCCCGCTTGCTCTTGCCGAGCTCCTGCAGATGCGGGAATGACGGCGTCAGCTCCGATATATGCGTCGTCGGGCGGGAGATGAACCAGCCCTGGACGAGGTCGACGCCGTATTCGCGGCAGGCGATGAATTCGGCCTCGGTCTCGATGCCTTCGGCGATGACACGGGTGCCGAGCACATGGGCGATGTTGACGATGCTCTTCAACAGATGGCGCTTGCGCGGGCTGCGGTCGATCTCGGCGACGAAATGTCGATCGATCTTCAGGTAATCGACGGCATAATCGCAGAGCAGCTTCATCTCGCCGTGACCGACGCCGAAATCGTCGATTGCCAGCTTGAAACCGGCCTTGCGCAGCCTGGACACCAGGGCGGAAAATTCCGGCACGCTGGTATTGTCGAAACGCTCGGAGAATTCGAAGCAGACTGAGGATGGCGGAATATTGGCCTTGCGCAGATGCTGCAGCAGGTTCTCGACCAGGCGTTCGCCATGCGGGATCAACCGGACGTCGAGATTAAGGAACAGCGTGGAGGTCGCAAAATTCGACAGCGTGGCGAATTTGGCGAGCGCCCGGCTGGCGAGCATCTGTTCGAGCTGCAGCAGCTGGCCGAGCTGATGGGCCTCGTCGAGGAGTTCGACCGGCGTGTCGTAGCCGATGCGTTCCTGGCCTCGCATCAGGGATTCATAACCGAAGACCGTGCCGGTGCCGGCCTCGACGATCGGCTGGAAGGCGTTCTCGACCACGAGCTTGGCAAGCGTGACGATTTGATCGCTGGCGTAGCGGCGCAGAACACCCGGCTCGACGGTAGCAACCAAAGACATGTCGGTCTTCACGTGGCCGGTCTTCATTGTGGCGGATCTCCACTGTGACTTGTTCTTTTCGTCCGGAACATGCCGCAGAAGGATCAACGAACTCTTTCGCCAGTGTGAAGGTTTTATGAAACGCGCAGAGACTCGCCGCGCGTTCCGCGTTTATTCAATTTTTCAAATGCAATCAAATGCTTGCTCAGGCGGAACGACGGCGCTCCGCCTCGTGATCGGCGAACATGTCGGCGACGCATCTGCCGCCGGATGGAGCGCCCTCATCGTCGAGGACATCGTCCCGGAATTCGTTGAGCTTGCGGGCGGTATCCCACAGGCGCAGCGCTTCGCGGACGACCTCGCTGCTCGAGGCATAGCCGCCATTGTCGACGGCGGCGCGGATACCCGCTGCCTGTTGCGGAGAGATGGATACGGTGACCATCGGCATGAACTTCCTCCCTTTTCTGATCAGGCAGAACCCTGCCTCTGGGGGACGCATGACCATTTTCAGCATTCTCGGCGATACCAGCCGGTGCCTTGGTGCATTCGCACGTAGCCGATCCTCTGTCTTTGGACCGGCATTAACCCTTAAAGTCTAATCCCCTGTCATCCCCTTGTCAAAAAGAACGGTCGGAAAGCGACGCCGGAGCATCACTTTCCACAGCCCCACTGCGGATGCCGATGCCGAAGGCAATCATCGTCCAACCCTGGATAATGAGGTCGGCGGCCAGGAACAGGCCGAGGATCCAGAGACTGTTCACCGGCCAGCCAAGCGCAATGACGAAACCGGCAAGGGCGGTGATGACGCCGCTTGCGACGATCCAGCGCCAGCCCTTGGTGGGCTTCATGCGCATGCCGACCCAGGTGCGGAAGACGCCGGCGATGACGAGGGTTAAAGAGAGAAACAGCGTCAGCGCCACCGAGGTGAGGATCGGATTGATGAAGGCGCAGATGCCGGCAAGCAGGTAGAGTAGGCCGCTCAGCACCCAGAACAGCGCGTGATCCCAGCCGCGCACCTGGAAGGCATGGACGAGATAGATCACGCCGCCGAACAGCATGAGCATGCCGACATAGTAGACCGAGACGACGGTGGCGAGCATCAGATTGCCGAGCGCGATCAGACCGCAGACGAGCAACACCACGCCGAGGCCGACGAACCAGATCCATTTCGACTGCAGTGAAGATGTCGGTGTTCCCTCAAAGACATCGGCCATGATGCACCTCCTGAGATTTGGAATATGTTGCAGCAATTTTTCACGGAAAGATCTGCGCCAGATCAAATCGAGAAAGATTTTTATTGATTGATCAGTCAATCAAAAATAACCTGCTTCAAATTTTTACAGGAGCTGGCAGCTTGCCAAAGGTCGGAATGGAGCCGGTGCGCCGCAAGGCGCTTGTCGATGCGGCGCTGCGGGTGATCGGCGATCACGGCTCGCTTGCCGTCACCATGTCCGACATTGCCCGGCAGGCCGGCGTGTCGCCAGCCCTGGCCCATCATTATTTCGGCAGCAAGGAGCAATTGCTGATCGAGACGATCCGCTCGCTTCTCCGACAGCTGCGCAGTGATACGGTGGCAGCACTCAAGGCGGTCAGAACGCCGCGGGCGCGGCTTTCGGCCGTCATCCGCGTCAGCTTCCACGCCGACCAGTTCGCGCCGGAGACGATTGCCGCCTGGCTCGCCTTCTACGCCGAGGCGCAGCGCTCGGAAGAGACCCGCCGTTTCCTGGTGATCTATGCCCGGCGGCTGCGTTCCAATCTCTTGGCCGATCTGAAAGCACTCCTGCCGGCTGACGCCGCAGAACGCATCGCCGAAGGCGCTGCGGCGATGATCGACGGGCTCTATATCAGGCAAAGTCTGAAATCAGCGCCGATCGGCATCGAAGCCTCGATCGCGCTGACCGAGGATTACCTGAATGCGCTCCTGGCCACCGCCTCCCCTTCCTCCCGAGGGGAGAAGGGACGACCCCATCGAACCACCCAAGGACAAATGACATGAAAGCCCAGCCGAAAGCCTCGCACTTCATCGACGGCGAATATGTCGAGGATACCGACGGCACCGTCATCGAGAGCCTCTATCCCGCGACCGGCGAAGTGATCGCCCGGCTGCATGCCGCAACGCCTGCGATCGTCGAGCGGGCGATCGCGGCGGCCAAACGCGCCCAACCGGAGTGGGCGGCGATGAGCCCGATGGCGCGCGGGCGCATCCTGAAGCGGGCGGCCGACATCATGCGCGAGAGAAACCAGGCACTCTCCGAACTGGAAACGCTCGATACCGGCAAGCCGATCCAGGAGACAATCGTCGCCGACCCGACCTCGGGTGCCGATGCCTTCGAATTCTTCGGCGGTATTGCGCCGGCCGGTCTCAACGGTTCGCAGATCCCGCTCGGCCAGGACTTTGCCTATACCAAGCGGGTGCCGCTCGGCGTCTGCGTCGGCATCGGCGCCTGGAACTATCCGCAGCAGATCGCCTGCTGGAAGGCTGCACCAGCGCTTGTCTGCGGCAATGCCATGGTGTTCAAACCGTCCGAGAACACGCCGCTCGGCGCATTGAAGATCGCCGAGATCCTTTATGAGGCGGGACTGCCGAAGGGGCTCTTCAATGTGATCCAGGGCGACCGCGACACCGGGCCGCTGCTCGTCAACCATCCCGACGTCGCCAAGGTATCGCTGACCGGATCGGTGCCGACGGGCCGCAGGGTCGCGGCGGCGGCGGCCGGCAACCTCAAGCATGTGACGATGGAACTCGGCGGCAAGTCGCCGCTGATCGTCTTCGACGATGCCGATCTCGATTCGGCGGTCGGGGGCGCGATGCTCGGCAATTTCTATTCGACCGGCCAGGTCTGCTCGAACGGCACGCGCGTCTTCGTACAGAAGACGATCAAAGCCGAGTTCCTGAAGCGGCTGAAGGCCCGCACCGAGGCGATGCTGATCGGCGATCCGATGGACGAGGCGACGCAGATCGGCCCGATGGTCTCCTGGGCACAGCGCGAGAAGGTGATCTCCTACATCGAGAAGGGCAAGGCCGAGGGCGCAACGCTGATTGCCGGCGGCGGCATTCCGAACAACGTCTCCGGCGAAGGCTATTACGTGCAGCCGACGGTGTTTGCCGATGTCACCGACGACATGAGCATCGCCCGCGAGGAGATCTTCGGGCCGGTCATGTCAGTGCTCGATTTCGACGCGGAGGACGAGGTGATCGCGCGGGCCAATTCCAGCGAATTCGGCCTTTCCGGCGGCGTCTTCACCGCCGACCTCACCCGCGCCCACCGCGTCGTCGACCGGCTGGAGGCGGGCACGCTCTGGATCAACACCTACAATCTCTGCCCGGTGGAAATCCCCTTCGGCGGCTCGAAACAATCCGGCTTCGGCCGCGAGAATTCTCTTGCGGCGCTGGAGCATTATTCCGAGCTGAAGACGGTCTATGTCGGCATGGGGCCGGTGGTGGCGCCTTATTGAAGGAGTGAAGACCCCTCCCCACAAGAGGGAGGGGCCAATCCGGGGCACCGGTTTTGCCCTCCTTCCATCGCATCGCTTACGGCGCTGATTTTGAAGTGAGGCAGTGCCGCAAGTTAAGCCCCTCCCCTTGTGGGGAGGGGTTTGGGGCGGGGTCTTAATGTCCGGGGTCTTCGGAACCGTTGCAAAGAATCTAAGGGAACGTCATGCAACAAGCAGATTTCGTCATCATCGGCTCGGGGTCGGCCGGTTCCGCCCTCGCCTATCGCCTGTCGGAAGACGGCAAGACCAGCGTCCTCGTCATCGAGGCGGGCGGCAGCGATTTCGGGCCGTTCATCCAGATGCCGGCAGCCCTTGCCTGGCCGATGAGCATGAAGCGGTATAACTGGGGTTATCTCTCCGAGCCGGAGGCAAACCTCAACAACCGGCGCATCACCGCGCCGCGCGGCAAGGTAATCGGCGGCTCCTCCTCGATCAACGGCATGGTCTATGTGCGCGGCCATGCCGAAGACTTCAACCGCTGGGAGGAACTCGGCGCCAGCGGCTGGGCCTATGCCGACGTGCTTCCCTATTTCAAGCGGATGGAGCATTCGCATGGCGGCGAAGAGGGCTGGCGCGGCACGGACGGGCCGCTGCACGTGCAGCGCGGCGGCTTCACCAATCCGCTGTTCCGCGCCTTCATCGAGGCCGGCAAACAGGCAGGCTTCGAGACGACGGAGGATTACAACGGCAGCAAGCAGGAAGGTTTCGGGCTGATGGAGCAGACCATCTTCGGCGGTCGCCGCTGGTCTGCCGCCAATGCCTATCTGAAACCGGCGCTGAAGCGCGATAATGTCGGGATCGTCTACGGCCTGGCGCGGAAGATCGTGATCGAGGACGGACGCGCCACCGGCGTCGAGATCGAACGCAAGGGCAAGATCGAGGTGGTGAAGGCGAACCGCGAGGTGATCGTCTCGGCCTCCTCCTTCAATTCGCCGAAGCTCCTGATGCTGTCGGGCATCGGTCCCGGCGGCCATCTGCAGGACATGGGCATTGAAGTCAAAGCCGACCGGCCGGGCGTCGGCGCCAACCTGCAGGACCATATGGAATTCTACTTCCAGCAGGTGAGCACCAAGCCGGTGTCGCTCTATTCGTGGCTACCATGGTTCTGGCAGGGCGTGGCCGGCGCGCAATGGCTGCTCTCGCGTGGCGGTCTCGGCGCCTCCAACCAGTTCGAAGCCTGCGCCTTCCTGCGCTCGGCACCGGGGCTGAAGCAGCCCGATATCCAATACCATTTCCTGCCGGTGGCGATCAGCTATGACGGCAAGGCGGCGGCGAAAAGCCACGGCTTCCAGGTACATGTCGGCTACAACCTGTCGAAATCGCGCGGCAGCGTGAGCTTGCGCTCCGCAGACCCCAAGGCCGATCCGGTGCTGCGCTTCAACTATATGAGCCATGCCGAGGATTGGGAAAAATTCCGCCACTGCGTGCGCCTCACCCGCGAGATCTTCGGCCAGAGCGCCTTCAACGACTATCGCGGCCCGGAGATCCAGCCGGGCGAAGGCGTGCAGAGCGATGAACAAATCGACGCCTTCCTGCGCGAACATCTGGAAAGCGCCTATCACCCTTGCGGCACCTGCCGGATGGGCGCCAAGGACGATCCGATGGCGGTGGTCGATCCGCAAACGCGGGTGATCGGCGTCGATGGCCTGCGTGTCGCCGACAGCTCGATCTTCCCGCATGTCACCTACGGCAACCTGAACGGACCCTCGATCATGACCGGAGAAAAGGCGGCCGACCATATCCTCGGCAAACAGCCGCTGGCACGCTCGAACCAGGAACCGTGGATCAATCCGCGCGCGGCGGTCAGCGACCGATAGTCAGTGGTAATCTTCTTCGCGCTGGTGACGGACGGCGAGGACGATGACGCTCGTTTCGCTCACCACTTTGAAAAGAATGACATATCCGGCCGAACCGAAGGGCACGACGAGCTCGCGCAGCAAAGGATCATCGGCAGAGGCGCGTCTGGCCATAAGCGGGAAATCCTGGAGTATCATCAGAGCTTTTTGGATAGCGCTGAGGGCACGTTCCACCAAATCCGGATCACGTTCGATCAGAAAATCGGCGAGCCGGTCGAGATCGTCATAGAAGGTCTGGGTGTACTTAAGCTCGAAGGTCATTTCTGCCGTGCGGCTTTACGGGCTTTCGCCTTTTCAAGCTTTTTGCGCATCAATTCCTGGATGTCGTCCGTTGTGTAGAACACACCGGTCCGCTCCGCTTCCGCCAAGCCGGCCAGACCCCGTGCGATGAACTCCGCTTGGGTCTTTCTATAATCGATCTGACGGCGAAGGGAGTCCTTTATCAGCGACGACAAGCTCTCGCCTTCTTTCAGAACGCTTTCGGCGGCAGCGCGCAATTCAGGATCCACGCGAAGGGACGGGAGCGATGCCGTTTTCATGACCTTCCTCATGCGTTGCAACTGCAATGCAATATGACGGATCATCGTGTTATATTCAACTCCCTTCGACCGGCGCGGTTCATGCGCGCCGCGGCCGAGACAATCGGGAGCGATCGCCTCAGAGAAAACCAATCCATCGGCCGGCGAGCACGGCGGCGATCCAGACTGCGGCCGACAGGGCGGCGGAGAAGCGCAGGCCGGGCCGGACGATGCCTGTCGACACCGCCGTTTTCCAGCCTCGCCCGAAATGAACGATCGACAGGTTGAGAAGGCCGAGGGCGATCAGGCAAAGCTTGGCGAGGAAGGCGGGATTGCCGGCATATTCGACCGCCCGGACGCTGAACAGGCAGAAGCCGGTGACAAGAGCCGCGGCAAGGCCGATGCCGGCGCAGCGGGAGAGAAACAGCGCAACGATCTCGACCGGCACCCTGCGGAAGAAGCCGGCGAGCCTGAGATCAAGCGGCAGGATGGCGCCGACGAGAAGGCCGATCGCCAGGATATGGGCGGCGTTGACGAACATGTAGAGCGTTCCGGAGCGCCGGAGCGCGGCCGCAGGTGCCGTGGCTGACAGCCATTCGAGAATGTCGATCACAGCTCGGTTGGCCCGGGTCAGTTCGTCTTGATGCGGTCGGGATAGATATCGTAGCGCTTTTCGCCGATGGTGAGGCGCACCGCCTTCAGCCGCTTCTCCTTTGGATCCTGCGAACGGTTTCCAAGCGCCACGACCTTATCGCCGGGCTTAGCGACACCTTCGACGAAGCCGGAGCGTTCCGTCTGGCGCGGATTGCTGAGCTCGACCAGCCAGACGCCGTCATTGGCGGTGGCGACGTCAAGGGTCGGATGCGGCCCGCCCATGGAGATCTTCTCGATGGTGCCGGCAAGCTCGATCTGATCCGCCTCGGCCCAGGACCAGCCATGATGGGCAATGGCGCCGGTGGCGAAAGCCGTCGACAGCATGGCCGCAGCGATGATGCGCTGTGCTGAGATTCTGAACATGATGTCCTCCCTACCCTATGGGCAGGCAGGTGGAGCATGCCGGCTGGAAGAAAAGGGATTTCACCAAATCTTGAAGAAAGATGCGCGATCTTCAGGCCAGCAGCCGGGTGACTTCGGCGCTGTGTTTTGGAGCGACGGCATCGGCGATGGTCGTCGAGAACAGCACCTTGCGGGTGGCGTCGGCGACCTTGGCGAAGACGTGGCGGATCTGGCAGTTCTGTTCGCCGTCGCAATCGTCGCACTGGCGATAGGCGGTGATCGAGAGACAGGGAAGCGGGGCGATCGGGCCGTCGATGATGCGCAGGATCTCACCGAAAGTGATCGTGTGGGCGGGCTTGAGGAGGAGATAACCGCCCTGCTTGCCGCGGCGGCTGGCGACGACGCCGTGATGTTTCAGGTCGAGCAGGATCTGTTCGAGAAACTTCTTCGGGATCTTCTGTTGCGCCGCGATATCGGAAATCATCACCGGTTCTCCGGCATCGGCGTCAGCCAAGACCGTGAGCGCCCGCAGCGCATATTTCGCCTTTTGCGTAATCATTTTTGACCATCGACACACACAGGCAGCGCGAATTTCCGCACTGCTACGGAAGTACTTTCACCTCTATGGCACAACCAGCATGAACCGAATTTGAACGCGCTGGAGAAAGCCTTGAGAGACAAGCGTTTTGGCCTTGTTTTTTGCTCTCGGCCAAGCTCTCTTAATCTATGCCAAAACCGCGCCTTCCGCACCATTTTCGGCATCACTTCAGATTTCGGATTGACAGGCTGCGTGTAACTCTACTATTTCTATAGACATTCAAGCTGCCGATGTGGATTTTCATCCGCATGCGGCTGCTTTTCTGCATCGCGGCAGCTTCGGAGAGATATTTGCTCCTCCGGCCGCAGCTTTCGAAATCCCTTTTTCTGTCCGATCCCCGTATGAACTGCGATACTCCCGTCAACGAAGGACAGGATTCTCATGACTGCTATCAATCCAATTTTGGAAGAAGGGCCGATTGCGGAAGCCAAGGCGCTGAATGACAGGCTGGCGGGCCTCGACCTTGCCGGACGTCTGTCGCTGGTCTCCGGCCTCGGCGGCCGCGTGGTGTTCACGACGTCACTCGGCATCGAGGACCAGGTGATCACCGCCGAGATCGGCACGCACCGCCTGCCGATCGATGTCGCGACGCTGCAGACCGGCCGGCTGTTTCCCGAAACGCTGGCGCTGATCGACGAGACCGAAAACCAGTACGACATCCGCATCCACCGCTTCGAGCCGGAGAAGGCCGATATTGACGCCTATGCGGCGCAATACGGCCTCAACGGTTTCTACGAGAGCGTCGAAGCCCGGCATGCCTGTTGCGGCGTGCGCAAGCTGAAGCCGCTTGCCCGCGCGCTGGAGGGTGCTGCGATCTGGATCACCGGCCTGCGCCGCGGCCAATCGGCCAACCGCGCGGAAACGCCCTTTGCCGAGTATGATGCCGAACGCCACCTGTTGAAGGTCAATCCGCTCGCCGATTGGGACCTGGAGGCGATCAAGGCCTTCGTTTCCGCAAACGGCGTGCCGGTCAATCCGCTGCATCAGCGCGGCTATCCCTCGATCGGCTGCGAGCCCTGCACGCGGGCGATCAAGCCCGGCGAGCCGGAACGTGCCGGCCGCTGGTGGTGGGAGCAGGACGAAACGCGCGAATGCGGCCTGCATGTCGCCGAAGAGGCCGCGGCGATCGCCGCACAGTAAATCACCCCACGGCTTTCCCAAAAATCAAGGCGCGGCGACCGCCGCAGCCTTGGGAAAGCCAACATTCCCAGGGAAAGCAACATTCTTGGGGAAGCCACATCAAGGAATTGTTTGCGGTGAGCCGCAAACGACCGACCGACAGTCTGGAGTAAGACATGCCCGATAGCCGTCTCGATACGGAACTCAGCAATCCCCAGAGCGCCAAGGCGCCGCTCGACCCGCATCTGAAGGCGCTGGAAAACGAATCCATCCATATCTTCCGCGAGGTTGCAGCCGAATTCGAGCGTCCCGTCATGCTCTATTCGATCGGCAAGGATTCCTCGGTGCTGCTGCATCTGGCGCGCAAGGCCTTCTATCCCGGCCGCGTGCCTTTCCCGCTGCTGCATGTGAATACCGGCTGGAAGTTCAGGGAGATGATCGCCTTCCGCGACGAGACCGCGAAGAAATACGATCTCGATCTGATCGAGCACATCAATCCGCGCGGTGCTGCCGAAAACATCACGCCCTTTACCCATGGATCGGCGGCCTTCACCGACATCATGAAGACCGAAGGCCTGCGCCAGGCGCTCGATGCCGGCCAGTTCGACGCCGCTTTCGGCGGCGCGCGGCGCGACGAGGAAGCCAGCCGCGCCAAGGAGCGCATCTATTCCTTCCGCACGCCCGACCATCGCTGGGATCCGCGCAACCAGCGGCCGGAACTCTGGAACATCTATAACGGCATGATCCGCAAGGGCGAGAGCGTGCGCGCCTTCCCGCTGTCGAACTGGACCGAAGTCGATATCTGGCGCTACATCCAGGCCGAGGACATTCCGCTGGTGCCGCTCTACTACGCCAAGAAGCGTCCGTTCGTGGAGCGCGACGGCATGATGATCCTCGCCGAAGACCCGCGCCTGGAGCTGCTGCCCGGCGAGGTCCGCCAGGAAGGCATGATCCGTTTCCGCACCCTCGGCGATTTCCCGCTGACCGGCGCCATCCGCTCCCAGGCCACCACCCTCGAAGAGGTGATCGCCGAACTCGAAATTGCAACTGTGTCCGAACGCCAGGGCCGCGCCATCGATCGCGACCAGTCCGGCTCCATGGAAAAGAAGAAGCGTGAAGGATATTTCTGAGATGACCGCAGCCCAAACCGCCGTCTCGGCCGCCACCGTCGTCAACCTGCCCGCCGCCGAGCAGCAGAAAGCTCTGCGCGACTCGCGCCCGCTGCGCCTGATTACCTGCGGCAGCGTCGATGACGGCAAGTCGACCCTGATCGGCCGCCTGCTCTGGGACACCAAGGCGGTCAAGGAAGACCAGGCCGCCACCCTGCAGCGCGATTCCACCGGCAAGCAGAACGATCTCGGCCTGCCCGATTTCGCGCTGCTGCTCGACGGCCTGCAGGCCGAACGCGAACAGGGCATCACCATCGATGTCGCCTATCGCTACTTCTCGACCGACAAGCGCTCCTTCATCGTCGCCGATACGCCCGGCCATGAACAGTATACCCGCAACATGGCGACCGGCGCCTCAACCGCCGATCTCGCCATCCTGCTGGTCGATGCGCGTTTCGGCATTCTCGAGCAGACGCGCCGCCACGCGACGATCGCCTCGCTGCTCGGGATCAAGCAGTTCGTGCTCGCCGTCAACAAGATCGATCTGACGGGCTACGACCGCGCCGGCTTCGACAAGATCAGCCACGAGTTCCGGGAATTTGCCCTGTCGCTCGGCGTCAAGCAGATCACCGCCATTCCGATGTCTGCGCTGAAGGGCGAAAACGTCGTCTATCCCGGCCAGGCCGCGATGCCCTGGTATACCGGCCCGACGCTGGTGGAGACGCTGGAGCTTGCGACCGTGCGCTCGTCGCAGACGGTCGGCTTCCGTCTTTCCGTGCAGCGCGTCTCGCGTCCCGGCGAAAGCTTCCGCGGCTATCAGGGCACGGTTGCCGGCGGCTCGGTCAAACCAGGCGACAGCGTCATGATCCTGCCGTCGGGCATGGTCGCCAACGTCTCCAAGATCGTCACCTTCGATCTCGTGCGCAATGCCGCCGTTGCCGGCGACGCGATCACGCTGGTGCTCGACCGCCAGGTGGATGTGGCGCGCGGCGACATGATCGTCTCGATCGACGCCCAGCCGCAGGTCGGCCTTGCCTTCGACGCGCAGATCGTCGCACTCCAGCCCGAGGGCATCGAGCCCGGCAAGCGCTACTGGCTGAAGAGCGGCAGCCGCCGCCAGCGTGTGCAGGTGCAGCCGCTCAGCCAGCTGGAGCTGAAGACCGGCAGCTGGAACGCCGCCCAGCGGCTCTACATGAACGCCATCGGCAAGGTCCGGCTCGTCTTCGACGAAGCGGCGATCTTCGATCCTTATGAGCAGAACCGGCTTTCCGGTTCCTTCATCCTGATCGATCCGGAGACCAACAATACGGTCGCCGGCGGCATGGTGACCGGCAAGCGCACCGAACTCGGCGGCCTCCACAATGGCGAAGCCCGCGTCATCCTCTCGCTTCCGGCCGATCTTGCCGAGCAGATCATGGCAAGCGAACTCTTCGCCAGCCGCAGCCATGAGGCCGAGGTACGGCGCATGACGGCAGCCGAAGCAGCCGATCTCTGGTCGAGCGCCGCAAGCGATATCTGATGAGGGATAGGGGCCAGCAAGACTGGCCCCTTACCGAGGCCGAATCCTCTGGCTGCGGCTGGCGGACTCCCTGCCGAACGGCGAAGAACCGATCAGAACCTGAGACTTTGCGATAGAGGCTTCCCCAGCTCAATTTTCTGTGTCGGCCTCTGCGGCCGCTAAAAAATTCAGAGTTTGCAGAAAACGGACTTTTCCAATTCACGATTCGCTGTTTTCCGCTTGCCCGCGGGCCAATGTGGGGCCATTCTTAAATCGGATCCAGGCGGTGCGGTAAGACGAGAGGTCAGGCCTTGCAGCGCTCAATCTCGACCTCGATGCACTAACTCGGCGCCTTTTCTCGACTGATCCCCGAGCGAGGAGGTTGTCCAATGTCCACGAGCCATGTCGACCATCCGCTACAACCGGGCGACCGGGTCCCGAACGTTGTGTTTGATGCGATCTCGAGCGAGGGGAAGATCGCACTTGATGATTTTCGTGGCCGCAGCCCATTGCTGATCGGTTTGTTTCGGGGCCTGCATTGCCCGTTCTGCCGGCGCCATGTCGCGGCCATGGCATATCTCAACCCGATGCTGCGTGAGAAAGGCGTCCAATCCCTGGCGGTGGTAAACACCCCGGTCGAACGCGCGCGGCTCTATTTCCGCTACCATCCGATACCCGATCTTCTTGCCGCTTCCGACCCGATAAGGGCTTCGCACCAAGCCTTCGGCCTACGCGAGGTCGGGATCGACACGGTCATGGCAATACGGATCGATCTGCCGGGCGAGTTGCCCGAGCCTATGAGCGTGATGGCAATGGACGAATTCATCAACGAGAAGGAAGGATATCAAATTACGGAAGCCGATCAGCAGATGATGACTGCCGACCACGGGCAGCTTGTCGGTCAGTTCCTCATCGACCGGGAGGGCATCGTACGCTGGAGCTTCACTGAAGTCCTGGAGGCTGGGCTCCAGACATTCAAGGCACTGAATTCCCAGGAATTGATGTCGGCAGCTTCCCAAGTCGTGCATTGACAACGATCTGGAGCTGAAGACCGGCAGCTGGAACGCCGCCCAGCGGCTCTACATGAACGCCATCGGCAAAGTCCGGCTCGTCTTCGACGAAGCGGCGATCATCGACCCCTATGAGCAGAACCGCAATTACGGCTCCTTCATCCTGATCGACCCGGAGACCAACACACGGTCGCCGGCATCTCTTCCGGGGTAATGGGTGGTGCCCTGCGCCGTTCGCTTCAAGCGTTGGAAACGCCCGGTTCCATCAAGGCGTCATGGCACGAATCGCCGATGCTCACAGGTTTGGACCGGCAGTTTTCCCGTTGTTCGACTTATCCACGTCGATGACCTTCCTCACCTTCTGCGATAACTCTTCGAGCGTCGCCATCACTCGGTTGACCTGCGACAGCGCGGCGGCCGGATCGTATCTTGTGACGAGATATTCCCTGTTGGAGGACAGCGTCGCCAAGTGTTCCTCCGTTCGCTTTCGGAAGATTAAGCCCGCTTCCTTCGCCCATCGCGATCGCTTGCCAATGTCGTGGTGAAGGCCGCGGATCATCTTAGGGTCACGCCCTTTGGCGAGCAGAAACGCATTCAGGTAGAGCTCGATCGAGTGGAGGGCCAGAAACCGGCGCGGAGCGTGCGACAGCGATTTGCCCCGAGGAGAGCATTCCCCAAGCAAAGTCGCGGCCGTTCGGTAATGCGATGCCAGTTCCAGAATATCGTGAGCGCTTGCTTCATGCCCAGGGTATACTGCATCCAAGACAAGAACCTCCCATTGGTTCCAACGTATGGATGCAGATTGGCAGGATGCAGATCGGAGTCAATATCGCCAAAAGGGGTTAGGCCGGGCTGTCTGAGCGAGTTAAATAGGTCTGGACACTTTTCAAGAAAACCTAATGATTTCGCGTTATCATCTGGTGTCCAGGCACACCGTAACCTATTGATAAAACGACGTATGTGCTCCGGCAGTATGACGGTGACTGCTCAGCACCCGCCCCCGTCCTTCGAGGCTTCGGCCCTTGGCCTCCGCACCTCGGGATGAGGGCTGATCGGTCCCGTGAGACCGTAAGAGGGCAGCCATCGCTTCTGGCGCTTTGCGACCCAGCCAACTGACCTGACTATTTCCCGAGAGCGGTTTTCAGCGCATCGACGACGACGCGGACGGAGGGGACGTCTTTGATGTCAGAATGGACAACCAGCCAGACCTCTCGAGTCAAAGCCTGTTCGTTCTCAATGCGCTGGAGACCGCTGGACTCCGGGACGGCGAAATCGGGTAGCATGACGACACCGGCGCCAAGTCTTGCGGTTGCGGCCTGAAACTCCAGAACGGACGACCTCACAGCGATCGGCCGGCCGGCGGCCAGTTCGATCAGCCGCAACTGTTGCGGCGAGGCGTTCATGGTTTCGTCGTAACCGATGAAGGTCCAGTCCGACGGTGGAACCGTTTCGAGATAGGTCTTTGCTGCGTAGAGATGGAAGCTTGTCTCGCCGAGCTTGACGATGGCGTAATCGCCGTCCTCGGGACGCGACATGCGCACGGCGATATCCGCCTCTCGTCGGTTCAGGGACGCCAGGCGCTTTTCTCCGACGAGCGTGATCTGAACACCCGGATGGTCTCGCCTGACGGCCGCGATCGGCTTTGCCAGGAGCACGCTTGAGAGAGCGGGAGGCGCGCTGATCCTCACATGGCCATGCAATTCCGTGGCGCTGCTGCGACCAAGCTGCTCGATTGCCGCAGTCTGTACCGCGACAAGAGCTGCGTGCCTGGCGACCTGCTCTCCGTCCGAGGTCAAAATGATGCGCCGCCCGCGGCGGTCTACGAGCTTGCGCCCCAGGCTGGCTTCCAGCGACGAAACCCGCCGACTGATCGTGGCATGTTCGACGCCGAGCTGCTTTGCGGCGCCAAGCAACGTTCCCGACTGCGCGAGCGCCAGGAAATGCCGAAGGTCGTCCCAATCGATCCTTGTGAATTCTCTCCCAATCATTGTGAAACAATAGGGAATTTTCACACATCAGGCCACCGGATAATTTGTGCCCATGAAGGAGCACGAGATGACTGACCAAATCATATGGCTGGACGCCCCCGGTGACGTCACCCAGTTCCGCGTTGAGCATCACCGTTGTCAGCCTCCCGGTGATGGCGAGATAACGATCCGTCATCAGGCGATCGGAACCAACTTTCTCGACGTCTATCACCGCAAGGGCATCTACCCCATGCCCTCCTACCCCGCGGTGATCGGTGCCGAGGCGGCAGGCATCGTCGACGATGTCGGTCCTGGCGTCTCCATCTTCCAAAAAGGTGACCGCGTTGCCTATGCAGGGCCTCCGGTTGGCGCCTATCGCTCTACCAGGAATATTGCTGCTGAAAGGGCGATAAAACTTCCTGATGCCGTTTCAGCGAAAACGGCAGCGAGTTCGCTGCTCAAAGGCATGACCGCCTACATGCTGTTGAAAAAGACCTACAATGTGCGCGCAGGCACTCAGGTTCTGATCCATGCGGCTGCGGGTGGGCTTGGGAGCGTCCTCGTTCGCTGGGCGAGATCGCTCGATGCCACCGTGATCGGGACGGTCAGCTCTTCGGAAAAGGCCGCACTCGCCGCATCTTATGGGGCCGATCACCTTATTGTTGGACGAGGCGCCGATATCGTCGCCGAGGTGAAGCGGCTCACGAACGGACTCGGGGTCGACGTCGCCTATGACGGGATCGGCGGCGACACACTTCTCAAAAGCATACGCTCTGTCCGGCCATTCGGCATGGCCGTCACCATCGGTCAGGCGGCCGGAGCTATTCCACCGGTACCTGTCGAGGAACTTCGTCCGGGCAAGGCGCTCTGCCATCCGAGCATCATGGCCTGGTGCACCGACGTCGGACAATATCGCGAGGCGGCTCTGGCTGCCGTCGGGGCGATGGAAACAGGGATCGTTTCGCAGATCGGTGCTGAGTATTGTTTGGCCGATGTTGCCAAGGCCCACGAAGAGATGGAATCGGGACGCTCGGCGGGCAGTATTCTGCTGATACCTTGATTGCTCAGAGAAAGAGCGCCGGCAGAGTCTATGGATCGCTGTCGGCGCTTCCGTCCTCGGGGCGGGTTTCGACGACGCTTGGACGGCACCATTTATCCATAAAATGGCATTATGTTATGTATTTCAGATATCTACAGCCATAGAACCTGTTGAGATAGGGTGCCCGCCATTGAGGTGGGCTCTCGGCACAGGCCGACCGCCCTCCCGCAAAATGACGCCTTGCACCGCAGTCGGCGTCAAATGACAGGGAAAGGTTTGAAGCTCTATGTCCGCACATGAAAAGCCACTTATCGCGATTGCCGGCGCAACGAGCAAACAGGGGCGCAGCGTCGCCGCGACACTCCTTCAGAGCCAGCGTTTCCGGGTGCGTGCTTTGACCCGGACGAAGGATTCGCCCGAAGCGTTACGTCTGGAAGAAGGCGGCGCCGAGATCGTAGCCGTCCCTCTCGAACTTGGCCGTCAAAAGAACCTCGTCGCTGCCTTCCAAGGCGCCGATGGCGCATTTCTGATGACGCCGCCGATCGCCCCGCCAGCAACCATCGAGGCCGCTCTCGGCCGGCAACTGGCGGATGCCGCCGTCGAGGCCGGCGTCGGGCATATTGTTTTCAGCACGCTTGAGGATGTCGACAAGATCACCGGTGGGACGAAGTATGCGCCGCATTTTACCGACAAAGCGCGCGTCGCAGATTATATTCGCAGCCTGCCGATCTCTCATTCCTTCGTCATGCTGGCATTCTTTTACACGAATCTTCTCGAATATTACGTGCCGCGCATGGAGGGCGATACGCTGCTCCTGCCGGTTTATCTGCCTGAAGATTTCCGAGCGCCCTTTGTCGATCCGCTGACGGCGACCGGGCCGGTCGTCCTCGAAATTTTCTCAAACCCCGAGCGCTATAACGGCAAAACGCTGCCGATCGTTGGCGACATCATTTCTCCGCGCGAGATGGTCGAAACCTTTCAGCGCGTGACCGGCCTCAAGGCCGAATATCGAAACGCTTTCACCCGGGATGGCCTGCTGCACTATTTTCCAGAGTTTGCGGCCAACGAACTTCTCGTTCGAGAGCTTCTGGGAATGGTCGAATATGCTGTCGAATATGGCTATTTCGGCAAGGCGCACGACCTCGATTGGAGCCGTCGCCTGAACCCCGACACGCTCAACTGGGAACAATATCTCAGGACGACGGGGTGGCGTGGCGATAAGCGATTCTTCGGACTTTGAGGCATGTCGCGCAAAACTGTGCAGCGGTTTTGCGATAACGATATCTTTAAAAACAAAGACTTACGATGGCCTGATTCCCGGCAATTTGGAAATCTCGGCGACAAGAAAGTCGACGAGAAGCCGAACGCGGGCAATGGCTGCACGCTCCGGAACGATCAGCAAGCTTACCGGAACCGGCAAAGGACGATAGTCGCCAAGCACGACCTCGAGCCGGCCGTCATCCAGAAGATCGTGGACCAGCCAGAGATGTGTAGGACCGATGCCGCGTCCGGCGGCAAGGGCTTCGCGCGCCGCAAGCCCGTGATCGACGCGCAGCTTTCCACTGACCGGGATTATCAGGCTCGTGCCATCGGGAGAGGAAAGAACGACCCGATCGCTCCCCGCCACATTGGACATCACGACGGTTTCGTAGCGTGACAGATCGGCAGGGTGCTGCGGCCGTCCGTGAACGGACAAATAAGTCGGAGCGCCCACCAGCAGCCGATGGCTTTCTCCGAGCGCATGAAGTTTCATCGCGCTGTCCGCGAGAGGTCCAAGACGAAGTGCCACGTCAACACCTTCGCGAACCAGGTCGATGCGCTCGTCCGTCAGGTTGAGGTCGACTCTGATGTCCGGATGCTTGTCCTGGAATTCAAAGATGAGGCGCGTGACGTGCATCACACCGAGCGCAGCCGTACAAGAAAGTCGAACAGCACCGGCAGGCGCCTGACGGGCATCTCTCGCTTCTTCAGCGGCCTGTTCGACCAGGCGCAGTATCTGAAGGCAGTTCGCATAATAGCGACTACCTTCGTCCGTAAGGGTCACGCGACGCGTGGTTCGGCTGAGAAGCGGGACGCCAACAGCCTCCTCAAGTTCATTGAGGTGTCGCGTCACGGTGGATTGACCGATACCTAGCTCTCTTGCGACCATCGACAGGTTGCCGCGTTCGGCGACGCGGACAAATGTGCGCATTCTGTCGAGAGACAGTCCTGTGTTATCCATTTTTCAGCACAGTGATCATCATTCCATCCGTATAGGGAATAATCTGATCTGTGCCTAGTTCGCGCCTACGACAGGTCCGTCGCATTTCATTCGGCAGATCGGACCGGCTTAGCGCGTCGAGCCGCGCGGGATGATCGAGAAGCCGCAGTTGACCTTGTCTTCGCCTGGCGGTTCGTCGCGGATGGCGCGCAGCAGCATGTCGGCGACGCGATAGCCGATATCGTAACGCGGTAAGTGCACCGTCGTCAGCGTCGGCTCGGTGAAGGAAGAGAATTCCAAATCGTTGAAACCGCAGATGCCGACATCCTCCGGCACGCGGATACCGCGCGCTTTGCATTCGATGAGGACGCCAAGCGCCAGTTCGTCGCTCTGGGCAAAGGCGGCATCAATATCGGGCACGCGCTGCAACAGCCGGGAAAACAACTCCCTGCCGAGGCCGATGCGGCTTGCCGCATCCCCGCCGATGACGAGATCCGGGTTGAAACGCCCGGCTTCCCGCATCGCAGCCTCATAACCCTGTATGCGGCGGCGCGAGCGGACATCCCCGCCGCGGCCGATGAAGCCGATCCTTTCATAGCCCCTCGACAACAGGAAGCGGGTGGGTTCGGCGCCGGCGGCATGATGATCGAGGCCGACGACCAGCTTTTCCGGCTCCTGGCTGAGATCGGTGATATGGGCGATCGGACAGGCAGCATTGCCGATCAGCGGCAGAAGATCACTATAGGATTCGGCGCCGGCAATGATCACCCCGGCCGGCTTCTGTGTCAGGAAGGATTTCAGCAGGCCGGCCTCGCCCTTGGCATGGTGCAGCGTACTGGAATATTGAACGGTGAACTCGGCGTCGCGGAAGCGAGTCTCGATACCGATCATCAGGTCGGCGAAGCCGTATTGGTGCAAAGCGGGCGTGATGACGCCGACGACGCCGTTATGGCGGCCGGCGAGCGCGCGAGCGGCGAGATTGGGGATATAACCCATCTCGCTCACCGTACGCAGGATGGTCTCGCGCAGATCCTCCGAGACGATTTCAGGATTGCGAAGCGCGCGCGAAATGGTGATGGGGCTGACCCCCACCTTTTTCGCCACATCGCTCAACTTCACATGCGCGCCGCGCCTGGCCTTCCGCCCCGGCCCCACTGACTTGCCCATCATCCCTCATATGCTGCACGCGAGACTCACCTGCCTTCGATTCGCGATTTTCACTTTCTGAAGAAGAAATAATTTAGAGTCTACTAACATTTTGTATGAGCAACAGGTTCCGGGGAAACAACGTCCAGAAACAGCAGCAGGATTGTCCGTCGGCAAATTACGGGCATCTGCGGCGATCGGATCACCACTCCCTGGAATAAGTCCATTTATTTTCGAATGAAAATGTCGCGGAGGATACTCGGGCGCGGCAAAACCGGCCGGAATTTCCGGAAGCGTCAGCCAGCCCGAAAGCATCGGAGCGAAGATTAAATCCCCGTCATATCTTACAAATCGGCAATATAAACATGATCAATATTTAATTTGTAAATCCGCTGGCCGCGATCATATGAATCCCGAGCGCGAATTCTTCCATTCGCCCGGTCGCCGTCCCCCCGACGACTGCGCTGCGATGAAAGCAATTGGCGCCAAACGCCATCCGACGCCAGGTCCCAGGACATGGAACCACGACGCCATCCAAAACCAACGCTCTCGCAAGGGACCACCGTCCAAGGGATCACCGCCATGTCACCTATCCTCCACAAACATCGCACCGCAGCTCTTGTCGGGGCCGCCATCATCGCCGGCGCCGCATGCCTGCCCTTTACGATCAATTCGTCCAGCGCCTTTGCCGCGCCTTCGGATGCCGGCGGCGTTCTCGCCCCCAGCGGTTCCTTCGCCTCCATCGTCGATGCCGACAAGCCTGCCGTCGTCACCAT
This sequence comes from Rhizobium anhuiense bv. trifolii, assembly GCF_024346605.1. Classification (NCBI taxonomy): domain Bacteria; kingdom Pseudomonadati; phylum Pseudomonadota; class Alphaproteobacteria; order Hyphomicrobiales; family Rhizobiaceae; genus Rhizobium; species Rhizobium anhuiense. The sequence goes on along the minus strand of NZ_CP098803.1, from coordinate 1,473,885 downwards.
CACCACGACAATGAAGGCGACCAATGTCAGCGCCGATCAGCAGGAGTCGCCGATGGACGAGCAGTTCCGTCAGTTCTTCGAGGATCAGGGCATCCCGCTGCCGCGCCAGGCGCCGAAAAACCGGCCCTCGCAGCAGGCGATGGCGCTCGGCTCGGGCTTCATCATCAGCCCCGACGGCGTGATCGTCACCAACAACCATGTCATCGACAATGCCGTCGACATCAAGGTGACGCTCGATGACGGCACGGAACTGCCGGCCAAGCTGATCGGCACCGACCCGAAATCCGATGTCGCCGTGTTGAAGATAGAGGCGGGCAAGCCGCTGCAGACCATTGCCTGGGGTGATTCCGACAGGTTGAAGCTCGGCGACCAGATCCTGGCGATCGGCAACCCCTTCGGCATCGGCACGACGGTGACGGCGGGCATCGTCTCGGCGCGTGGCCGCGACCTGCACAGCGGGCCTTATGACGATTTCATCCAGATCGACGCGCCGATCAACCACGGCAACTCAGGCGGGCCGCTGGTCGACCGCAGCGGCAATGTCGTCGGCATCAATACCGCCATCTATTCGCCGAACGGCGGCAGCGTCGGCGTCGGCTTCGCCATTCCTTCCGACGAGGCCAAGGCAATCGTCGCCAAGCTGCAGAAGGACGGCTCAATCGATCACGGCTATCTCGGCGTGCAGATCCAGCCGGTCACCAAGGATGTCGCCGATGCCGTCGGCCTCGATAAGGCAGGCGGCGCGCTGGTTGCCGCCGTCACCGCCGATACGCCCGCAGCACGTGCGGGCGTGAAGCCCGGCGATATCGTCACTTCGGTCGGCAGCGAGACCGTCAAGACCCCGAAGGACCTGTCGCGGCTGGTGGCCGACCTTTCGCCGGGCGCCAAGGAAGCCCTCAGCATCTGGCGCGACGGCAAGACGATCAATCTCGACGTCACCGTCGGCACCAATGAGGCCGGCCAGAAACAAGCCGCAGCCGAAAGCCCCGACACTCAAGGCCAGAGCAGCGGCCAGCCGAGCCTCGGCATCGGCCTTGCCGACCTCACGCCCGACGTGCGCCAGAAGCTCAACCTGCCGCGCTCGATCAGCGGCGCGGTGGTCGCCAACGTCAACCCGGACAAATCGGCCGCCGCCGCCGGCATTCAGTCCGGCGATGTCATCGTCTCGGTGAACGACAGACCGGTCCACAATGCCCGCGACGTCAAGACCGCGATTGCGGAGGCCGGCAAATCAGGCCGCAAATCGGTGCTGCTGCTCGTCGAACGCGACGGCAACAAAACCTTTGTCGCCGTGCCCTTTACCGCGGCCTAAGATGGCCGCGACGGCAACAAGACCTTCGTCGCCGTGCCGTTTGGGGCTGCGTGAGGTCGCCTGAGCTGTGCCATGAAATGAGAAGCCTGCCTGGAGCGGGCTTTTCGACGGACCGGCAGCCCGCTCCGTTCCATTTCCGCTCAGGGAGATTTCAGCTTCGTCGCCTTGGCGCGAATGCGGGATTTGCCTTTTTGGCGGTTTGCCTCTTGCTGCTTGATCGCATCGGATTGGCTGCGTTGCGCGGCCTCCAATTGCTGCCGCGTCGGCAGATCATGCTCGTAAGTGGGAGCGCTGAATGCCGTCGCGTTGTCGAAGGGACCTTTATGCGTGCGGGCCACGCCATAGGCCTGGTCATCAGGGCTATCAATCCCCTGCTCCGCCGACGGTGACCGGGCGTGACGGGCCTGGCTTATCAGATCGTCGGCAGTCGGGCTGACCGATGCGCTTTTGCGCACGGCGGTGATCTTGCGTTTCCCGATCCCGTCCCTTTGATCGGCGTGATTGCGAGGCATGTCTTCTTCCTTGTTCGTCATGTCATCGCGACGATCGACCGGGCTAGCCGGGGGACGTCGCTGCAAGATCCGTTCAGGGGATCTCGAACACGCGTTCAGGCAGTCTGGTCTTGGGAAAACGGTAGCCCAATGGCCGTAGCGATGCGGTCGTGGGCCCAGGCGCCGTATAGCGCGCGATCCGATAGGCTTTCGTCGGGGCGCCGCCGTCATCCTGCCATCTTGCAAAAGAGCCATCCTCCATCGCCTGAGGAAGCGGACCGGAACTCAGCTGCGTTGCCAGATACATTTTCAGAGCCGATTTCAGCGCGGCCTCATCGACGATGCCCGTCTGGAAACAATGAATGAGAAAACTCGTCGCGCTGATCTCAGCATCATCGGCCGCGTAAGTTTCGCCGCCGCGAAAGCCGGCCTTTCGCAGAATGCGATCGAGCATCCTCAAATTGTCGATATCGAAGAATTGATCAGATGTGGAAGACATGGCGTCCTCCTTCGTTGGGGCTAGGGTTTACTGGCGCTAGTATTCACTGGCGCGCCCCAAGCAGCGGTGCCCGTATCGTGCCCGCCGATGGATCAGCTTGCGCTCTTTGCCACCTGACCGCAACCTCATTCGCCAATAGCCATTGATGTAGCCATTGATAAAGCCGTGGCGGAACCCATTTTAGATAGAGGAGGATACGCATCATGCAGTTCAACGATGAAGCGACCCTCACAAAGCCGTCAGCAATGGCGGTGGAAAGACGTGCGCTCGTCAATCACCTGAGAGAAGCGATCGCGCGCCTAACGCACGGGCTGGCAGCAGCAGGTTTGGTCGAATTCGTGCCGCCTCTGCTGGAGATCAACAAAGTTCTCCACGATATGACGGACGAAATCTCCCGTGCCGATTCTCTCTATTCGGATGAGGTCATCACGGGCACGATGCGCTTGATCAAGACATCGGAAGCCTTGCTTGAAAGCCGGGTCATCGTGCAGACCATCCATTAAGACCTGCAGACGGCCGGACAGGCCGGCAGGCTGATCGCCATCGTGCATCCATTATCATCGCCAGGCCCGAGGTCCTCACATCGGCTCGTGCCCACTTCCAAGGACAACCGCAATGGCACTTATTTTTCCCAACAGAAGCCGTAGCTTCGACGAAGCCAGAAAAGGTGTCCGCTTCACCGGCTATGACGGCATGTTCGAGGTCAGATTTCTGGTCGAAGACGCGGCCCTCGGCAGCGCGATCACGCGAGACTCCTCCGAGGCCGCCTACCTCAATGCCTTCGATGCCGCGCGCTCCTCGATTCAGGAAGCCGCATCGAGAGTCTATCAGCATCGGCGTGGCAACAACTTCACGCTCAGGGCCGAAGATTTTCGCTAATCGCTGGAAAGCATCGCGCCGGCAAGCTGAAAACGGCCATCGTCCTGGTGTTGCCGGATGACTGGGGAAGCAAAACTCATGGTCTCGACCCGATACCGCCCGAAAGACCTGAAGCTGGCACGTCGCCATGTCGTGAAGGCCGCGCGCCGCGTTGCCGATCAGGAAACGGTGGTCAGGAGACTGTCGCTCAAGGGCAGTCCCGCGGGACCGGCCTACGCGCTGTTGGGCAGGCTCTATGACGATCAACGGCGGAAATTCGATCGGCTGAAACTGATCGAAGCGATGGTTGAGGTAAAAGCGCAATCCTGTCCGGAGGCGCCCAGCCGCCCGGACATGCCCGCGCCGCGCTGTGCGATCGTGCGCCTCTTTGCGATCTCAGCCGGACCGCCACTTCGCCACGACTTGTAGCGCCGACGATTGGAGCCCATATCTGCTATGGCGGCAGTTTGTGAACGGGCGCTGCCACCAGGGGTCGTCAGAGTTCCCCAGCCCCAACCAAGGGAGGGCATGATGCCTTCCACGGTAAACATTCATTCCTGGAAAAGCCTGGCCCGGCATATCGGCAAGTTCAGATATCTCGACTTTCTGGTGAAATTGACGCCGGCAATCAGCCTGGCCTTTATCGTTTATATCGTTTTCAAGGGCGTCTTCCTGTAGGCACCGGAACGACCAATGACGGACAGACACGCCGTTGTGCCTGAAGACGGCTCTCTCCCCGATATCCTTCGGCATTCCGATTGAGATGGTATCGGGGCGGCAAGTGGTTTAACATGCGGCCGTTCAGACCCGCCGCGCCTTGATCCTTGATTCGTAAGGCGGCGCTGCTGCATGATATATGGAACTCCAGACAGACACCCCAGCTAAACGCTGTCCGATACCAGCCTTTCCCATAGGGGCGCGGATTGCTTGATGCATCTTACCGACGTGGCCTGCTGAACCGGCACCGCGTTGAATGCCACGCGACCACCCATAGGGAAAACGATGACAGACGCACCCGAGAATGAAGCGCTTTTCAACATCACCGGACACTATGTGCAGGAATTGAAGGCCGTTCTTCAAAGCGAGAGCATTGTCGAAGGCACCGACTACGAAAACAGCGCCTTCAACGAGAAACGACGGGCGGAAGGACTGCACCTGCTGCGCTTCCACAAGACCGGCACGGCAGCGCAGGCGACGCAGATCTGGGAAAAACATATGACGGCCCGGGCGCATCGATAGGGCGGACGAAGCCAAGTCTTCGACGGACACCGAGTTGAGATTGCCGGTTCTCCGATCCCCGATCCGGAGACGATAGGTGCTGGTCTGCGCCGACATGGACTGATGGCCAGCCCAACATTTCCAAGGAAGGAAAAATCATGACCAATGACAAAGCGAATAAGGTCCAGCCCGCCAAAGCGGCTACGACTGACGGCCCCTACGATGTCATCTACTTCGCGAAAAAACACCGCATTTCCAACGAGGATGCCAGGACCATCATCGAAAAACACGGCGCCAATCGCAAAGAAGCAGACAAGGCCGGCCGCCGCATCAGCGTCTGACCAAAGACAACCTCGGAGGCGCCACCTCTTATCGCAATCCGGCCTGCGGCAGCCTCCGATGCCACGATGCAACATCAGCGGACGAATTAACCCTACTGGCTTACCTTAATATCAGCGCGCGCTTGAATACGTGGCGGCCTATGCCATCGTATTCTTACGATAGTCATTCTGGTCCCCGCGAGCGACGCTCCACCGGGACCAAGGCTTGGTTCTTCCGGGGATCGGGCAACTGACGCATAGGGCGCAGCAACATCAAATGGAGGGTATGCCATGAACAACGTATTGGAATTTCGTGCCAAATGCCCGCATGCCGAAAGCCTTTCCGACTGCCGGGAAGCACTTGAACCCGCCGTCATGAAGATCGTCAGCGACGCCGTCGGCAGGGGATACACGGCCGCGGAAGCCGCCATGGTGGTTGCCGATATCGCCGACGATTACATCCTGATGCTGTCGCGCCAACTGCGGCACTGATAGGCGACCCCCGCGCAGCTGTGCCGTCGTGAGCCATTTCACATGCGGACGTCGACACAAACACACACACCTGCGTCTTCGAAGGGCTGAATCTCCAGACGCCGATGACGAACGACAGACGGATTCGCCCGCTGGCGATCGCCGAGATGCAAAGCCTCATCCGTCATCCCGTTGATATCAGTGGACCGCGCAGCAACTGCAGGGGTAGCAGTGGGTACAGGAGACGAAACCTACCGCGCGATCCGCGGGCAAAACCCCCGATATTGGTGGAAGTTCCCGGCAGAGATCCGACACCACACCCCCCGGGAAAACCGACAGAGGGATAATAGACAACCTGTCCGGGCAAGACGGCAGCCGTCATACGGACAGGCTCCGGCCGGGCGAAAATCGACGGCCACATCCCGCGCCAACAAAAACCCCGCCGGAGCGGGGCTTTCAGCGGAGCGAAGCGGAACGAGCCGAACAACCGGCTCATGTGCAAGCAAGATCGCCCATTTCAAACCCAGGCAACAATACCTCTTTCGCGAGCGTTTGCGGCACTGCTCTGTTCCGCTCAATCTTTGAATCATTGCTGTAATGCCGCGTGAAACAATCAGATGCGCCGTCCCCTTCTCACGTTAAAGCGGCTCAGCCTTGATGAAAGCCGAACCGCTCCAACCTTTGTTTTACGCACTTCCCGACGGAAACCGCTTCGCAGTTTTCCCGAAATTCTCTAACGCCACCTTGGCTGCCGTGGCGGAGCATTGGCCTGGATTTCATGGAGCGGCGCCCGAGACCCGAGAAGTTTCTTCAGCTTCTTCTCCTCCGCCGGGCCGATCCCAAACTTGCGGCAATGCTCGGCAACATCGTGCTCTCGCGGGCCGGGAATGCGAACTTGGCGATTGCTCATGGTTTTCATGGCCGTTTCCTCCTGAGAGGAAAACCAACAGGCCGCCGATTTGTTCGTTAGTGATGTCTAAAATTAAGGGTTTTGCTTGGTTCGATTTGGCAACGTAGCTCCGCCGACCAAAAAACGGCTGCTTGAGGCGTGCTGCGAGTGCGATGGAGTGCGAAGCCGCGGACAATCGGCGCCCTCAACTCAACTGATCTTCAACCAATGTCGCAACGCCGCCACCGCGCCATCGCTCGCATAGGCAATAATGCCGCCGATCGTCAGCCCGGCAAAGGCGATCAGCCCGGATAAGCCGTAACCGATCGATTTCATCCGTTTCCACTCTTCAAGCGCCGGCGCGACCGTCTCCTGGTTCTTCTCGACGGTCTCTTTAAGGCTCTTGATCTCCTGGCGGATCTGCGCATCCGCGCCGCCGCTGATCGCCACGCTGGTATCGAGATGGGCGATCTGTCTGGCTTGCTCATCGAGCCGCGCGTGGATCACGGCGCGGCTGTCGTGCGCGTTGGTCTTTTCGTCGCTGACCTCCCTGCGCAGAAGCGCGACATTGTCCTCGATGCCTGTCAGCCTGCCCTCGACACGCCCGAGAGCGCGGAGGATATCGTCATTGGATGTCATCGCTCTCGGTGCTCACCTAGGGATAAAATTTCAGCTTTTCGGACTGGGGAATGCCATTGGCGACACCGTCGACCACAGCGCCGTAGGGATGAACGCCATCCGGCGTGACGCTCGGGCGCACGATGGAGCCGACCGGTAGCACCGTGGCGCGCGGGATCGAGATGGTAATCGCATTGCCGGAGATGCTGCCGATCGAGGTGGTCGACAGGCGGGCAATGCCATCCGGCCCGGCATAGGTGTTGATCTCCTGCTCCGGCGCGAAAATGCTGGCATCCGCCACTTCGATAGTCGTGTAGGTCACAACCCCGTCCGTTCCCGACTGCACCGTCACCACGGTGCTCGGCAGCTCCAGCATGCCCGGCCAGACGCCATCCCGGAAGCCGGAAACCCATGCCGCGTAGGTGTCGATCGCCTCGTCGCAGCAAGCATTCGTTTTCGCGAGAATGTCGCTACGAAGGCGCCATTTGCCGGAAGCATCCGTGCCATCTGCCGGCCACGTATTGTTGGCCGAAAGTTTTGATACTCCGCCCGGAGATAGAGGTCGTTGGCGCTGACCGTGCCTGTTGCCGGCATGGTGGCAGATCCCGCGAAATTGTAAGTGAAACTGTTCGGCCCGGTGACCGTGATGATCACATTGCCGTTACATTCTGTCTGCGTGGCGCCGGAGATCGAAACCGTCTGCCCCGTCGCCAACCCATTGATGCCGGAGGCGATCGTTGCGGTGGCCAACGGTGCCGACTGATGTCAGCGGGACTGTGCGGGTGGAGACAGTGCGGCCGAGCAGCGGAAGGCAACGATCTTGACGCCGGAATGCCGCCGCCCATAACTGGACGGAGCGGGCATGGCGAAGCACCCGCTTCCAGTCGGAGACGAGTTGCATGGGAAGCTCCAGATCGTGATGGAAAAGAAAAACGCGCGCCGAAGCGAGCCGTTGCCAAGTGTTGCAGTTCCGCACTCGACTCATCGCTGGAGCGGTGTTTCAGTAGCGACGCCTAAAGTTTGGAGTTGGCGATGTACTACGAGTGGAACGAAGCCAAAGCGAGACGACTGTATCTGATCAAGTTCGCCTCGGTCTGGCTGGCTGCTATCTCACTGGCATTTTTTCCCGTCTGGTGGCTAGTACAAGAAACCACGTTCTAGCCCGTCAAGGCGCGGCCGTGCCGCGCAAGACAGCCATCGCCATCGATATCCCTTCGACATGTTCCGGTCACGCCATGATCGAGCTCGACCTTGGCCCCATATTTCTTCGGCTTCAGCGTCTCGGCGACCCATTGGCGGGTGGCGATGCGCAGCTGCGACCGCCGTATCGCCTCGCCATTCTCCTGCCAGCCGGTGGTCTCGCCGACGGCATTCTTCTTCTCGATCCAGTCATTGCTGCGATCGTCGGCGATCTCGACCATCTCGTCGACGAAATCGTCGGCCAGGAGCTCGCGCGCCAGGGCGTAGCGTGCCCGAAACGCCGCCTTCTCCTCGTCCGCCAGCCAGGACAGCACGGTCGATTTCGCCGGCATGTCCTCGTCACGGCAGATCGACCGCAGGCTTTCTCTGTCGGCGATGCGCTCGCAGATCTTCTCGGCGATCGCCTGACTGAATGATCGGTCTTCCCATGAGGCGCTGCCGCCGAATTCTCTAAAAAAGCGCGACGATATTGGATGCCGTGGTCCCGGTCAGCGCCACGACGCAATGGCAACGTCGCCCGCCGTGCCGATATCAAGCGCACGCGCACCGACGATGGCGGTATCGTTCGGCGTCACCACGGCGGCCCGCGAGGCCGGAGCAATCGAGGCGAACATTGCTGTTCTCATGACGTCGCGAATTAATGTACATACAAGTGGTGAAAATCACCTGGGACGAAGCAAAGAGGATCGCCAATCTTCAGAAGCTTGGCCTCGATTTCGGAGACGTGTATTTCTTCGACTGGAAGATGCAGTGATTACGCCAGCCACGGCGGCCGCTTCAACGCCATCGGCTATTGAGGACGGAACCGCCGTCGTCGTCTATGCGCTGCTTGGCAGCGAGGCCGTTTCGCTCATCAGCTTTCGCCCAGCCAGCAACAAGGAAAGCAAGGTGCTTTCGTGACCGCTAAATATCCCGTCAAGAAGGAATTTCAGCCCGGCCATGGCTACTCGAAAGAGGATTGGGATGCAGTCGATGGTCCCGAACTCACCGATGAGGAGCTTGCATCGACCCGGCCGGCGGTAGAGATCCTTCCGGATGCGTTTTTCGACCATGTCGACGAGATACGCAGAGGCAGAGGCCGACCGACGCTCGAACAGACGAAGCAGACCATCACCATCCGGCTCGATCCTGATGTGATCGCACACTACCGGTCAGGCGGAAGAGGATGGCAGAGCAGGATCAACGATGATCTGAGGAAGCTGTCCGGACTTCAAAAATGACCGGTCCGCAAGCCTTAGCCAGGCGCATACGACAGGAGAGCGTTGCCGATTTGGTGGACATCCCCCTGGATTCAAATCTCGCAGCCTGGATTTACGGTAGTCATAAACGACCTGCCAGGGGGTGATCAAGCGCTTCTGGCCGCCACGCGCGGTAATTTAATCCAGCCAATCCAACCCAATCGGCAGCCGAACGCCACCCGCTTTGCGCGCCTTCAGGTCCGGCGTATAATCTGCAGGCTGCTGATCCAACGTTAGAGAAGCTCAGTGAAAACCACGAGACTTTTTCTTTGCCTTGCCGCTTTTCTCGGCGTCACGTTCGCCGCAAACCCGGCTGATGCCGACGAACTGGTTCACTTCGAAAGCGCGCCCGTCAAGCTAAGCCCCTTTCGAATAAGCAAGGCGCGAGAACAGGGAGAAATTCTTTCGCAACCGCAAGGTACGCCCCTGCGGGGATATCTGTCCCGCCCCGGCGGTGATGGCCCTTTCCCGGCGGTCGTCGTCCTGCATGGATGCGAGGGTATGCGTCTGAGCATCAAGGAGCTTTGGCCGAAACGACTGGTCTCATGGGGCTACGTCGTGCTCGTTGTCGATAGCTTCACCACCCGCAATATCAGCGATCCGTGTCAAAGCCATCTCCCCGATCGTGTCTTCGACGCCTACGGCGCTTTGAATTTTTTATCGAAACAAAGCTTTGTCGATATCAGGCGCGTTGCCTTGATGGGCTTTTCAACTGGCGGCACGGCGACGCTGGAGGGAACGAAAATCGAAGGCAACGAACAGCTGATGGACCGCAAATTCACCGCGGCGGTTGCCTACTATCCCCTCTGTGCGGCAACGCAGGGCGATGCGACGGTGCCGATCTTGATTTTAACCGGCGATCGAGACAATTGGAGCCCGGCCGAGCGATGCCGGAAGAGGCTTGCCAAGATGAGTGACGATAGCCTGCCCATCGAGCTCAATATCTACAAGGGCACCTACCATGATTTTGACGCCCCGGAGTTCAAGGTGGGAAAAAGGGTGTTGGGTCACATCGAAAAATACAATCCGGACGCCGCAGGAAAATCCATCCGCAGCGTTCGCACATTCCTTCAAACCTACCTGACGAACTAAAGCCGGAAGTCTGTCTGCTGTAGCATCCACCCCAGGCCGCGCGCCTCGGATCCATGCGCGCTATCGTCGAGGCGCTACCGTAAAAACATGGCATTGAGACGCTGTTGCAAGACAGGAGGTTCGCCGGACATTCGAACCTGGCTGAGCGCATATCGCATGGCAGGCGTGAACGGCAGCCGATGTTGTAGATGATCCAGCAATTCATCCGACATCATGTCTTCGAGCGGACCGGCGCCCAACTGGCCGAGCGCTTGCTCGTGGCCGGGCAATTCGGCTTGATCGACAATGGCGAGAACCCGCTTCAGCACGATCTCTTTCGGATCGTGCAGCAAAATCGTCGACCAATACCATTCGCCAGGATTCGCGAGATAGCCCTCTACAAAGGCTTCAGCGGTAAGGGGTGGCTTTCCGTCAGCCATCATATCCGGCAGCCAGGTCTGATCTGATGCAAGTGCATTGCGTGTGAACGCGTCGACCGGTGGAGTGTCGGCGCTGCGTTTTCCCAAGCGCGGTTTGCTACGGTTTCTCATGGTCGCCTTTGGGCCTTCTGCTCCCACGGCATACCCTACGGCCGCTTGAGGACTGACGTCTCGACCCATACATTCAACAGGCCTTTATGCGTGCCGCCATCTGCGACCACCACCGTCATCCAGGCGCTTGGGCTCTGCAAACGCACGCGACTACTCCCCCAATCAACGCCTTCAACCCTGTCGGCACCGTAGTTCAGATGCGAGAGAAAGCAAGGCAAGGGCCGGCGTCAGTCTCTGCTCACCATTGGGAAAGGCGGACTCTTCAGCACTGCGCCATAAGTGCTCATTGCAGCATTCGGTATATCGCCTATTCTGCGCCCCACGTGATCCCTCGGCATCTGAAGGCATAGGATGATGCGTATCTTTATTTTGCTGATCGGTTTTCCGGGCGTTGGAAAACTGACGATCGCAAGGGAGTTGCAAAGCCTGTCCTCGGCGAAAGTCATCGACAATCACTGGTTCAACAACCCGGTTCTGCGTCTCCTGGACGATGATGGAACGGGCCACCTTCCTGAAGGAATATGGGATTATACGGGACGAATTCGGCAAACCGTGTTGGATGCAATTGCCGAATACACCGGCCCTTCCGCTAACTTCATCTTCACGCATGCCGGCCGGGATGGTGATCAGCGCAGTCTTCGCACCTACCAGCAGTTCGACGATGCCGCTCAACGCTGCGGGGCTGTCCTGGTACCCGTGAGACTGCTCTGCGACGAAGATGAGCTGGCACGCCGTATCTCCATGCCCGCGCGCCGCAACGATCTGAAAGCGACCGATGCGCAAGCCTCCAGGGAGAGAAGCCGGCGGGACAAGGTTTTTGATCCGAAGCATCCCAACACCCTGGTCTTGGACGTCACATCCACGCCGCCGCCAGAGAGTGCAGCCGCAATTTGGCAGCACGCTCTAAAGTCACTTGGCAACAGCATCGAGACCGCCCCGTCAAACGTTTAGTTGAATGTCCACGGAAGGCAATTCGAAGCAACCAGCTACGTGGGTGTCATGGGAGTCGATACTCAAGGCGCCGTCCGACACCTAACCGCAGGAACTGAACATTGACACAACCCGCAACCGATAAGGTCCGCTTCGAATTTGTTACGCAATGTCCAAGGGATGATGGCTGCGGCGTTTTCGTCTTGCAGATGTTGACGGGCAAACCCTACGACCAAATTGCCAGCATGATCGATTGGGGCGTTCAGACCAATCATTACACAACATGGAAAGAACTGCGCGGCGTCCTGAGCGCGTTGGGCTGGCGGACTGGCGGATTACGCAAAGCCGAGAGTTGGGACGATGTTTGCGGGGTAGCGGTAGTCCATGTCGAAGGAGACCACTTCATCCTCTATGACGCCGATAACGGCATCTTCTATGATCCTGGGCAACCAGATGGCCCCAATCTGCATAGCCGCCTCGTTCCTATGAGCTACCTTCCGGTACAATGCCCGTGGCTGATGGAGCCCAGCTTGGATCCTCGGCTCAAGCCCGATGAAGACGCAGGGTGAAGTCGAGACCCTGCCCCCCGACCCGCCTCCCGCGGAGATCCTCGCCGGCCATCTCAGTCACATCCCCATCGGATCAAAATACCGGATCGCGTCAGCGATTGCGTGCCTAGGGCAGTTCACCAAGCACGACATAGGTTCTTGCGCGCAGTCCGATCTTCACAAAGCCTGCAGATTGACCGCTGGCGCAGTCGTGCGGCGCAAAACCCTTCGGCAACATCTCCTCGGCCGATGAGGAAATCTCGTGCCTTGCCAAGACGTCAAGCTTTTGGGACCGTTTGAACGGGGCGAACTCGATTGTTTCCTTCCCAACGAGCACGAATGCAAAATGGCCCTCATCCGCAACGTAGTTGTTCGCGACGAGATACATGTTCACTCTGGCGGCGAACGCGTCTTTGGAAGACAGTCGGTCTTGGTAAGGCTGAAGCAGGCAAACCGCCTGAGCATCAAAGGACGATAGATCCGACAACTTCGCTGCTTGGCCAATTGATGTTCCTAAAAGTCGCATCACCCAAGGAGCCGGCATTGGCCCACGGCCCGTAAACAATCCATGCCATCGAACCTAATAATCCAATAAGCCTCACGAAGTTCATCCGCGCCCGTGCCTCCTGCGTCGACACTCGATACAACCCTGTGTTGGCAATACAGGCAACAGGCCCCTTCGCGCCCCCACCCTCCGTCATCCCAGGCCTCGAGCCTGGGATCCATACCAGCGGCCGATGGCAGGGCAAGGATCATCGCAGCTTGGCGGCATCCGCTTCGAATCCATAAGCTCTTTGAACGAGGGCGACGCGGATTTCATAGCGCCTATACCAGTCAGTCCGGGCCCGGCGTTGCGCCTCGACGTGATCGATAACCGCTTTCCAGGCCCGGATGCTTTCCTCGTCCCGCCAATAAGAGTTGATGATGCCGAAACCGTCGGCACGGCGGGCGCTTTCGAAACCCAGGAAGCCGGGTTGCTGCTTCGCCAGCTCCACCATCGCAGCGCCGACGTCGCCATAGCCGTCTTCGACCTCGGTTCGTTGCGATGAGAAGCAGACGACGTAATAGGGTGGCGCGGGCAAGGTAGCGATCGACATGCCAACCTCTCGTTGCTGATCCACACGGATCATTGCACCATGCGCCGTCAGGTCAATCCCTGGTGCACACCAGGGTCCAGAAGCTCTCTGCGATTTCGGTCATGCGCGCCCGCGGCCTCATCAGGACGATCTGCACATCGACGGCCAACTCCTCAGACCCGGCGAAGGCGAGCCTGCCGCCGGGGCCTGTCTCGTCGCTTGCAAGGCTCAGCGGAATCCAGGCAACGCCCTTTGCCTCGATCGCCAGCGCCTTCAGCGCCATGGCGAGGTGTGAGGTGAACACCGTGTCGAGACGCAGCGACTGCATGCGCGACGCAAGGTTTGCAGCCAGGATGCGCCCCATGCCGGACTTTTCTTCGAAGGCGAGAAGCGGAACGCCCGTCGTCCCGGAGAGGCTGTAAAGCGGCTCTCCGTCCTTCTTTCGGGCGCAGACCGGGACGAGCCGGTCGGCATCGAGCACGACATGGCGATAATTTTGCATGTCCAGCCGGATGCCGCTGTGTTCCTGGTAATGACACAGCAGGAACTGGGCCCGCCCTTCCAGCATGATCTTCTCGCATTCGTTCATATTGTCCGAGAGCAGCCGGATGGGCATGGCGGCGGCGCTGTGCCCCAACCCTTGAATCCAGGAGGGGAAAAAGATGAAGGAGAGCGCGTGGGTGGCCGCGAAGGTGACGGTCGATGTCGCCGCCTTGATCTGCGCGAGATCGCGGGCGGCGCGTTCAAGCCTTGCGGCAATATCGCTCGCCGCCTCCAGCATCAGCTCTCCCGCCGGCGTCAGCTTCAGCCGGTGTGTCGAGCGATCGACCAATTCCCACCCGCACCATTCTTCCAGCGCCTTGATGCGACGTCCGAAGGCGGGCTGGGTGATGTTGCGCCGTTCCGCCGCTCTCGAGAAGTTCAGCGTTTCGGCAAGAGCCTGGAGGTCGGCGAGCCATGCGGTCTCCACGGAAGGTTTCCTTTGACGGTTGCAGTGCCATGTCAACACTGAAAAGACGGCATGGCGCCTGACAAATCAATGTTTCTTTGCGGTTCCCTGCCTGTTTGCGCAAAGTGATGATGCCGAAACGGCACTGATAGAACCCGCATCGGCATTGGACGCGCCGACCGCCGCGCATCAAAATGAAACCATCGTCATCAGCCACCTTCGGCGAAGGGAATGGAACCTGCCATGCGCATCATCGACATCTGCGAGGTCACGAAGCCGATCGCTTCACCGATCCGCAACGCCTATATCGATTTCAGCAAGATGACCGCCAGCCTGGTTGCCGTCGTCACCGATGTCGTCAGGGATGGGCGCCGCGTCGTCGGTTATGGCTTCAACTCCAACGGCCGCTACGGCCAGGGCGGCTTGATCCGCGAGCGCTTCAGGGACCGCATCCTCGAAGCGGCGCCGGAAAGCCTGATGAACGAGGCCGGCAGCAATCTCGATCCGCACAGGGTCTGGGCGAGGATGATGGCCAACGAGAAGCCCGGCGGTCATGGCGAGCGCTCGGTCGCCGTCGGCACCATCGACATGGCGGTCTGGGACGCGGTGGCCAAGATCGAGGGCAAGCCGCTGTTTCGTCTTCTCGCCGAGATGAAAGGCCGGGAGGCCAACCCGAAGGTCTTCGTCTATGCCGCCGGCGGATACTACTACCCCGGCAAGGACAACAGCGCTCTGCGGGCGGAGATGCGGAGCTACCTCGACCGCGGCTATACCGTCGTCAAGATGAAGATCGGCGGCGCGTCGATCGACGAGGACCGGGGCCGCATCGAAGCCGTGCTGGAGGAGATCGGTTCGCAGGCGCAGCTTGCGGTCGACGCCAACGGGCGCTTCGATCTGGAGACCGGCATCGCCTATGCGAAGGTGCTGCGCGACTATCCGCTGTTCTGGTACGAGGAGATCGGCGATCCGCTGGACTACGCTCTGCAGGCCGCCATCTCCGAATTTTACGACGCACCGATGGCGACCGGCGAGAACCTGTTCTCCCATCAGGATGCCCGCAACCTGCTGCGTTACGGCGGCATGCGGCCGGACCGCGATTACCTGCAGTTCGACTGCGCCCTTTCCTACGGCTTGGTCGAATATTTGCGCACACTCGACGTGCTGCGTCAGTTCGGCTGGTCGCCGTCGCGCTGCATCCCGCATGGCGGCCACCAGATGTCGCTCAACATTGCCGCCGGGCTCGGCCTCGGCGGCAACGAAAGCTATCCCGATCTGTTCCAGCCCTATGGCGGCTTCCCCGATGGCGTCGAGGTGATCGATGGCCATATCCTGATGCCCGAGCTGCCGGGTATCGGCTTCGAAGGCAAGTCGGAGCTGATCAAGGTCATGCGCGAATTGGCTGAATGAAAATATGCCCGCCCTGCCACAGGATATGAAGCGAACCATCTTTGCGCCCAGCCGGCTTGATGCCAGACCAATCCGGGCGTAATCCAGAACACAGCCCCTCTCCTTCCGACACCAATCCGAGACGACCCCATGGCGCACTCCCTCAACACAGCCCCATCGCCCGCCGGCGGCCCCAATCAGCCGAAACTCGATACGGATGACATCTGGCAGGCTCGCGTCGATCTTGCCGCCTGTTTCCGGATGGCGGCGCAGCTCGGCATGGAGGAAGGGATCTGCAACCACTTCTCGGCCGTCGTTCCCGGTTACGACGACCTGTTCATCGTCAACCCTTACGGCTACGCGTTTGCCGAGCTGACGGCCTCGATGCTGCTGATCTGCGATTTTCACGGCAACGTCGTGTCGGGCAGCGGCCAGCCCGAGGCCACCGCCTTTTACATCCACGCCCGGATTCACAAGAACGTTCCCCGTGCCAGGGCGGCGTTCCACACCCATATGCCTTATGCCACCGCCCTTTCGATGACGGAGGGCGATCCGCTGATCTTTGCCGGGCAGACCGCCTTGAAATTCTACGGGCGCACGGCCGTCGACCGCAACTATAACGGCCTGGCGCTCGACGCGCGCGAGGGCGACCGGATCGCGGCTGCGATCGGCGATGCCGACATCGTCTTCATGAAGCATCACGGGGTGATGGTCTGCGCACCGAATATCGCCGAGGCCTGGGACGACCTCTATTATCTCGAGCGCGCCTGCGAGGTGCAGACGCTTGCGCTCTCGACCGGGCGCCAGGTCCTTGCCGTCGCGCCGGAGATCGCGCAAGCGGCGTATCGGCAGATGCGCGAAGGCGACCCGGAATCGGCCAGGCTGCATCTGGAGTCGGTCAAGCGCGCGCTCGATCGCAGCGAGCCCGAATACAAGCGCTGACACCGCCCGCGCAACCCCGCTGATCCCAATCGTTTTCGGCACTGACTTCACCGCCTTGTGCAAGCTTTCAAAAAGCAGTTAGCTTGAAATCGTTGGGAGTGCTCGTTCCTGCCCGGCAAGGCAGGAGAGCATTCGAGGGAAATCCCGTGGGCTGGTCCAAACCCTTAAGACTGCATCTCGGCGTCCTGGTCGTCGCATCGCTGCTGTGCACGTCGACGCCGATCATCTGGATGGCATTCAGCCACGGAAGCGACGCTGCGGTCAGCGCCGGCGCGAAGCAGATGCGCGAGATGAGCCTGCGGCTGATCGAGGGATATCGCAATACGCTGCAGGGAGGCATCGAGGCGGTCGCACTCGCATCGACCCTGCCGCAGCTCGCCTCCCCGCCGCCTCGGGATATCGACGCGAAACAGCAATTCTTTCTGGAGGTCCTGCGAAACGTCCCCAACGCGACGAGCATCTACACCGGCTATGCCGACGGCTCATACCTGCAGGTCATCAACACCGAAAGGCAGGACGTCCGCCGGACCCTCGCAACCCCGGATGGCACGGCTTTCGCGATCCGGACGATCGCCGGGAGACAGAGCGCCGACGTCATCTCGACGCTTCGCTTTCTCGACAGCCAGGCAAGAGAGATCGGCGAGCGCGACGTCGAAGTTGCATCCTTCGATCCTCGGCAACGCCCGTGGTATCAATCCGTCGTCCAGGACGGTTTGCCTGTCTCCGTCGGCCCCTATATCACCGGCACGCTCAATGTTCCGACGCTGACGATCGCCGCGCCGATGCGGAACGATGGTCAGGTGGTCGTCGGCATCAACATTCACCTGCAGACCATCAGCCGCCTGCTGGACACGCGCGAGATTTCGCCGCATGCCCGTGCTTACATCATCGATGGCAGCGGTGATCTCGTCGCGCATTCCGACCCCGATATCATGAAAAGGATCATCGGATTGTGGTCGAGGACATCGGGGGGCTTTGCCGCGAGTGCAAACAGCTTCGACGCGAGCCTTAAAACCGTGGCGAGGTTGCGGCAGGATCCGGCCTTTGCCGCCGGCGGCCTGGCGCGGGTCGATTTCGATGGCGAAAGCCATCTCGTGCAGCTCGCCCCCGTCAGCGTCTCCGGCCTGTTCCAGGGAAGCGTGGCCGCAATCGTCGTGCCGCTGGAGGACCTGGTGGCCGAGGCCAATCGGCTGCTCCTGCACAATCTCCTCATCGCCAGCGCCTTCGTGATAGCAGGTGTCGCCGCATCGGTGCTGCTGTCGCGCATGGTCAGCCGCTCCCTCTATCGTCTCGCCGACGAGGCGCGCAGGATCGGCGATCTCGACATCGGCGAAAAGCCCATGTCGCATTCCTGGATATCGGAGATCAACACGCTGGCGAGCGCGCTGGCGGCCAGCCGTCATGCCATCAGCCAGTTTGCCCTCTATGTTCCGCGTGAAGTCGTCCGGCGGATCATCGATCCCGAGGCAAGAACGCTCGTCAAGGCGAAGCGGCAGGATGTGACGGTGCTGTTCACCGACATCAGAGACTTCACCACCATCTCCGAGCTCAACTCACCCGAGGATGTGGTCGATACGCTGTCGGCCTATTTCGAACTCCTGAACACCATCGCCGAGCGCCATGGCGGCACCGTCGTGCAATATCTCGGCGATTCCATTTTCGTCATGTGGAACGCCCCTGTTCCAGATGCCGGACATGCCGAAAACGGCTGCCGATGCGCGCTTGCCATGAAAGCGGCGGTGGACGGCCTGAACGAAGCCAATCGCTTGAACGGCCGCCCCGAACTCTTCACCCGCTTTGGCTTGCACACCGGCCCGGCGGTCGTCGGCAGCTTCGGCGCAATCTCGCGTCAGCAGTACACGGCCATGGGCGATACGATCAATGTCGCCTCACGCCTGGAAGGATTGAACAAGGACTTCAACACCTCGATCCTGGTGAGTGCAGCCATACACGACACTGTGGCCGATCGCTTCGAGCTTCGCCCGCTCGGCCTGGTGCAGATCAAGGGACGGGCCGAGAAGGTCGATATATGGGAGCTTGTCGGGGGTATCGGCGAATGAAGCGTGGCGCGAGCCTTCAGGGCTGAAGGCGATACCGACGATGCCTGCCGCTTCCGGACTTTGGTCGACGTCGGATGGACGCTGTTCGATGCCGCTCTATCGGAGTATTTTACCCTGAACCTGGCGGTTGGAGGGTGCAGTGTTTGTGAAACGCAGTCACAAGTTTCTGCTCTTTTTCGCGGTCGCATCCTGTCAGATGACTTTCGCGCCACGCTTGGGTGCGGCGGACGACACCGTTACAATCGACAGCGGAACGCTGAAGGGTGAGAGGTCGGGCTCAGTCGTCAGCTTCAAAGGCATTCCTTATGCGGCGCCACCGGTCGGTGATCTGAGATGGCGAAATCCCCGACCGATGAAGCCCTGGAGCGGGACCAGGGATGCCCGCGATTTCGGTCCGTCCTGCATGCAGACCGACGACCTGCCGAAGTCGGAGGATTGTTTGACGCTCAATGTCTGGACACCCGCCAAGCGCTCCAAAACACCGCTCCCGGTGATGGTCTGGATTTACGGCGGCGCTCTTGTTCATGGAAACACCCCTCAATATCCCGGTAGTCAGCTGGCCGCCCGCAGAGTCGTGTTCGTCAGCATGAACTACCGCATGGGGCGGCTCGGCTATTTTGCCCATCCGGCGCTGATAAAGGAATCCCCCGACGAGCCCGTCGGCAACTATGGCTACATGGATCAGCTTGCAGCCTTGAAATGGGTCCAGCAAAATATCGAAGCCTTCGGCGGCGATCCGAAGAAAGTGACGATCTTCGGCGAGTCGGCCGGTGGCGGCTCGGTGATGGCGCACATGATATCGCCGTTATCACGGGGGCTTTTCCGCGGCGCCATTCTCCAGTCACCGGGTCTCCCGACCGCGCGTGCGCAGAGCACTCCCTTGTCACCGTTGAAAGAAGCAGAGAAAACCGCCTTGGACTATGCGGCTTCTCTTGGCATCAATGGTCGCGATGCCGACGCTCTCAAGGCCCTTCGGGCGCTGCCTGCGGAAAAACTGACCGAAGGCGCATCGGCACCAGAGGTGATGGCGGGAATGTCGACAGGCAAGCCGGTCATCGGCATCTCCGGCTCGATTCTTGACGGACGGTTTTTGCTCGAAACGCCGGAAGCGGCTTTTGCGGCAGGCCGTCAAGCGCCGGTTCCGGTCATCGTCGGGGCAAATAGTCGTGATCTCGGTATCGGTGAGGCCGCGACGAAAGACGATCTCTTCGCCCTGCTCGGCAACCATGCGGCCGAAGCCCGGACGCTCTATGATCCCACAGGCCAAGAGGCCCTCGATGAGTTGACGCAGCAGGTTCTGGCCGACAAAACGCTTGTCGAACCGTCTCGCCATCTCGCTGACGAGATGATCCGCGCGGGTCAACTGACGTGGTGGTATCGTTTCTCCTATGTCGCCGAGGCTCTCCGCAACGATCCGACATGGAAAGGCACTCTGCACGGCTTCGAAATTCCCTATACGCTCAACATCCCAAACGCCCTGGTGAAAGACAAGGTTACACCTGCCGACTGGGCCATGGCCACATTGGCGAGTGCCTACTGGGTTCAATTTGCAACGAGCGGTGACCCCAATGGCGGCTCATGGCCAAGATGGCCTCACCACGACCCATCCGTCGGCAGGGTCTTCGACTTCACCAATCGCGGCGCGACGTTCGGAGCCGATACGCTGAAACCCAGGCTCGACCTCTGGCAAAGATACTGGGAGGAAAAGAAATGACGGGGTTGGTGCCTGTCGCCTGGTGTGTTGCCTTCCCCATGCGGCCGCTTCCCGAACATGTGGCGACTGACGGAAGATGAGCAGACAGTCAGCCCTGCACCTGCGACCATAGCCAATCCTGAAGCTTGTCCACCGCTTCCGACTTCCGGTAGCGCGGCTTCACCAGATAGAAGCCCGCCCGCGCTCTGAGCACGCCATTGAAGACCTGCCGCAGCCTGCCTGCCTCGATATCGGTCGAGACGAAAGCCCGGGTCGCCATGGCGATGCCTTGTCCGGCGATCGCGGCTTCGATCGCGTGCGATGTCTGCGAGAAGCTGATGCCGCGAAACAGCGTGGGATCGCCGCCGCCGAGGAAGCGGTCGATATATTCCGGCCAGAAATTGTGCACGTCGTGCAGCAGGGTGTGGCGCGTGAGTTCACCGGCATTGCGCGGCTCGCGGCCTGCCGGGACGAGGCCCGGATTGCAGACCGCAATGATGTCCTGCTCGAACAGCAGCTCGGCGGCAAGGCCGGGACCGAAGGGCGGCGTGCCGTAGCGGACAGCGAGATCGACGCCATCCGTCTGGAAGCTGGAGATTCGATCGGTGGCGAGGATGTGCAGGTCGTGGCCGGGATGTTTGGCGGTAAAGTCCGGCAGGCGCGGTATCAGCCATTTCGAGGCGAAGGTCGGCGTCGTGCTGACGGTCAGTTTCACCGGCTGCGGCTTCAGGTTGGCGGTGGCATTGGCAAGCAGTTCGAAGGCGCGCCTGACGTCGGCGACATAGCTGCGCCCCTCGCCCGTCAGCGCCAAGGATTTCGGCAGGCGCTCGAACAAGGTCACCCCGAGTTCCGCCTCCAGCCCGCGCACATGCTGGGCGACCGCGCCCTGCGTCACGCCGAGTTCTTCGGCGGCGAGCCGGAAGTTCAGATGCCGCGCCGCCACATCGAAGGCCCTGAGAGCGTTGAGGGATGGGAGATTGCCGATGGACATTCGATAGTTTTTCTACAGGGATATTTCAGGAAAACTGGTTCGCTCTCATTGAAGGCGCATGGTATTCGAAGGATCAAGGCCCGGCAATGGGCGTAAAATCGAGCAGGGATGGCGACGATGGCAGTAGAAAAGGTAGCGATCATTACGGCTGGCGGCAGCGGCATGGGTGCGGAGGCGGCAAGGCGGCTGGCGGCCGACGGCTTCAAGGTCGCCATCCTCTCCTCGTCCGGCAAGGGCGAGGCGCTGGCCAACGAACTTGGCGGCATCGGCGTGACCGGCTCGAACCAGTCCAACGACGACCTGAAGCGGTTGGTCGACGCCTGCATGGAAAAGTGGGGCCGGATCGACGCCCTCGTCAACAGCGCCGGTCACGGGCCCCGTGCACCGATCACCGAGATCACCGACGAACAGTGGCATACCGGCCTCGACATCTATCTGATGAATGTCATCCGTTCGGTTCGCCTGGTCACGCCGATCATGCAGGCGCAGAAGTCGGGCGCGATCGTCAATATCTCCACCGCCTGGGTGGCCGAACCGTCGGCAATGTTCCCGACCTCGGCCGTCTTCCGCGCCGGGCTTGCCGCCTACACCAAGATTTACGCCGATACCTTTGCGGGCGACGGCATTCGTATCAACAACGTGTTGCCGGGCTGGATCGACAGCTTGCCGGCGACGGAGGAGCGCCGCGACAGCGTGCCGATGAAGCGCTACGGCACCAGCGCCGAAGTGGCCGCGACGATTTCCTTCCTCGTTTCCGAAGGGGCGGGTTATATCACCGGCCAGAGCCTCAAGATTGACGGCGGCCTGACCCGGTCTGTCTGATCGGGATCGCTTTCAACGCTGGGGGAGAACAGCGATGTGCTGCTGGATCGTCAAAGACGGCGAGACAAGGAATGCCAAGGTGGAGGCGGCACGGTGACCCTCGCCGAGGTCGATGCATCGGCCTGGGCCGAACTCGAAGGCGCGACTGCCGATCCGCAGTCGGCCTTCCGCTACCTGAACCTGTGTTCGGTCGATGCCGGCGGCCGGCCGCAGGCCCGCATGGTCGTGCTGCGGCGCGCGGATGCGGCGCGGCGCATCCTGGAAATCCATACCGATGTCAGAAGCCCGAAATGGCAGGAAATATCGGCCAACCCTTCGGTCGCCATCCTCGGCTTCGGCCCGCAGTTAAAAGTGCAGCTTCGCCTTCAGGGATCGGCCGAACTCTATGGACCGGCAAGCCAACGCGCGGCCGAGGCCTGGAGCCTGCTGCCGCCATCGACACGCAGCACCTATATGGGCGGGCCGCCGGGCGACGACATCGAGGAGTGGCCTGCGAGCGAGGGTACGGTCGCAGACGCCGACGGACGGGCCTTCTTCGGCGTGCTGATATTCCGGGCCGAGACGCTCGACTGGTTCCAGCTGCGCCATGCCGACAACCGGCGCGCGGTCTTTGCCTATGACAATCTCGGCGCCCTCACCTCCTCGCGCTGGGTCCACCCCTGACCCGATCGGATTTCCATCCGGCAAGCCGGGCGATCAGGCAGGGACGTAGGTCAAGCGGATCACATTCTCGTCGATCCGATCATGGGCCACAAGGCGAAGCGGCGGCCGCGGTGCGGCGAAATAGGGCGTACCGTGACCAAGCACGACGGGGTGCAGGTAGATCTGATACTCATCGATCAAGCCGAGTTCGGTCAGGCTTCGCGCCAGGTTCGGGCCGGCAACTTCGATCTCCCCGTCGCGCTCGGCCTTCAACTTGCGGATCGCGGTCTCGAGATCACCCGTAACAAGCGTGGCGTTGGGGCCGACAGGCGTCAGCGAGCGCGAGACCACCCATTTTGGCTGCTTCCGCCACGCTTGCGCGAAGGCTTGTTCGTCTGCACCCCATTCAGGCTGATCGTCGTCCCAGTAACGCATGATCTCATACATTCGGCGGCCATAGACACTGCCCGCCAGCCGCTCGGTCCCCTCGATGAAGTGGCGAAAGAGCGTCGGGCTTGGCCCAAATTCCGTATGATCGACGTAGCCGTCCAGCGACTGGTTCATTCCGAACACGAGCTTAGCCATGCCACTTCCTTTCCTTAAAGGGCACATCCGCGCGGGTGGTAAAATAGCTCGACTGATTTCAAATTGCAATTGGTTTTGCAATACGCATGAGCGGCCGCCTCGCTCTCAGGGCGGGTATGCCTAGGGTCGGGAGCGGCCGAAGCAGTGACCAGCGGTGACGTTGACGCAATGACGCGCATGCTGCTGAGCATTGGCCCGCTTGGTAAAATTGCTCGTGAGAACCCCGCGATCAAGTTGGCGGCTGAACCCAAATTGCGCGGAGCACTCGCGGGCCTTGGCCACCCGGCTGGCGCAACACCGGTCGCCTCGATATGGATCGTAACAGCGAGAGCCTAAAACCTTTCTGAGTCAGTCGGACTATGCCCGTGACTGCTTCGAGCCGTCGTCAATTTTGCGGGGCAGTTAAAACCACGCGCCCCCGGCGGGGTCGAAAGTCCAACACTTGCCGACCAGGCGACGTACCTCAGGCTGCACAAAACCGATGAGATTTGTGATCAAGCCAGGATCGGCTTTCATCTCCCATGACAGTTCGATACGCTGATTGCAGAGTGCAATTTCGCTGCTGTCCTTATGAGGGAAAAATTCCGCAATCTCTTGGGATTCAATCAGCACGTCGCTCTCGCTGGCCAATTGAACGTCCAGTTCAACCGGTGCACCGAATTTCAAGTGGTCCGGAGCGACCTGCCTAAGGGGTTCACGGTACTGGGCAAGCGCGGCTTGTAGCGCAGTCAAATCGTCAAAGCCGTCACGGAAAAGGATTAGCAAAGAGAGAAGTTGCATTCATGAACCTCGGTACAAAATTCGAAAATTCCAATAACGATAACGGTCTGTTTGCAGGCCGGTCAGCCGCCCTGCCGTCGAAGCCGCAAGTGAATCACGGTTTACAACGCGCCCTGAGGCGAATGGTATCGACCAACTGGCCCTCCGTTCGATGCCCATAGACACCAACCATCATAATCGATGCCACAATAGTGGTGTTATCATCGATGTGATCATGCTCCGCCTGACCTTTCGATGCTTTAGGGACGGCCCGCCACCAGGGTCTCTCACGCAGAGATTTCTACGCCCGATTTCTGGGCCGGTTCGCTCGCTCTGGAAAGAATGAGTTACAGAGGCGCAGCATAATCCGAATCCTGTTTGGCGTACTCTGCAATTCATTATCAATGCCATCCCGATGTTTTTGGACTCGCCTATCGGCGTCCTCCGGAGACTTTCCAATCTCAACAAGGTCATTCTTTCCTTTTTGGTACAGAAAGTCCGCCTCTAGGGTGTGAAGGGCTTCGGCGACCGTATCACCTGTTTTCCCGTAGGTTTCGGCCAGTTTCATATGGACGGCCGTACAATAGAAGAATTGATATTTGGGAAAACGACGCTTGTGTTCTTGCGCGGTCGAAACGGTTGGCAAGATAATCAGAAATACTGCAATCAACCGAAATTTCATGTCGACTCTCGACGGACACCGGACGCGATCGATATCACATGCTCAGCGCCCCGTGCCCGAACTTGTCGGTTGAACCTTAACTTTCGGTTGCGACTGATGACCGCTTCGGGGCCGATAGCGGCCCCGCGATCATCAATGACTGCGTAGCTGTGCTTTTATGCGAGAGCTTCGTCCCGGCCGGAATGCGCCAATGCCGGACATTGCCGGCATTTCAAAACCGTCTATTCTGCGACGTTGCAAAAGTCAGGAAAACAACTGTCGCTTTAATCGGGAATTTCGCGACAAAAGAGAACCTCACTATGGAATCGATTATCGCGATTGGGACCATAAAAGATGTTGAGCCGTGGGCGGAACTTCGCGTTGCGCTGTGGCCGCATCACTCGCTCGAATATCATCGCGCTGAGTTGGGCCGGGCGTTGCTTTCAGAAAGTGGAGACGCCGTCGCGTTCATCGCTCGAAATGCTGCGAATGAAGCTGTCGGGTTTGCTGAGGCCACTTTGCGACATGATTATGTGAATGGATGCAGCAGCTCGCCCGTTCTATTCCTCGAAGGGATTTATATCAGGCCCGTTGACAGGCGAAAGGGTATCGCACGGTTGCTTTGCGATGCCGTTGCCGATTGGGGTAAGTCGCTTGGGTGTGTTGAGTTTGGCTCTGACGCGCCGATAGAGAATTCAGCCAGCCATGCGCTCCATACCGCTTTAGGATTTGAGGAGACCCAACGCGTCGTGTTCTTCCGAAAGCCACTATAGGCCGGAGTTGCCCTTCCACGAGATGGTTCGCCGCACAAATCCTGACTTATGCGATACTCCGGTCTTTCCCGCGTTCAAGGATGCTCGCCGCAAAACTCTAAAAGTTGGAGTTTCGCGGCGGATTTTTGCGACGGCCCATGACCGGTTCGGGCCGGAAGCAGCCGACGCGCCGCGCTGGTTGCGGTCGTCTGCGGGCGGAACTTCCTCAAACAAAAGCTCCGGCCCCATCAGCGTCGGCCGATCAACGGCCGGCGAAACGGCGTCTCGCGGCGTCGGTGACGGGTGTATAGAGGGCGACGCGTGTGCCTTCGGGATCGGAAATCTGCATCGTCCGGTTGCCCCACGGCAAATCCTTGGGTGCGTGCACGACCGTGACCTGGTCCTTGAGCCGCGCGAATTCCGCATCGACGTCCGAGACCATGAACTCGAGAATGGCTGTCCTGTTGGCGCCGGGCTCCGCACTGCCCTCGCTGAACAAGGCCACGGTTTGCGCGCTGCCGATTGCGAGGCTCGCGCCGGGGGTGACGATCTCGGCGAAGACGGGTGCAAGCCAGTCGGCGCGGCAGCCGGTCACCAGCTAATAAAAGGCCATCATGCCTGTGATATCCGCGGCAATGAGGCGGGTGGATGCGAACTTCATGATCTTCTCCTTGGCTGTGCGGCCGTCTCTTTCCTTGCTTTTGTGCCATAGCCGTGCTGACAGCGTTGTGGCAGCAGGAGTCATCAGGCATGCGAAAAGCGGATCGGCTTTTTCAGATCATCCAGATTCTTCGACGGTCGAGCCGCCCGGTGACCTCGTCCGAGCTTGCGGGGGAACTCGAGGTCGCGCGGCGAACCGTCTACCGCGATATCGCACACCTGATGGCCCAGCGTGTTCCGATCGAGGGTGAAGCGGGGTTCGGCTACGTCCTCGATCGGCGATATGACATGCCGCCGCTGATGCTGACGCCCGATGAGATCGAGGCCGTCGTGCTCGGCGTTCAAATGGTGGCAAGGTTGAATGACGCGGCCATGCGGAATGCCGCCGGCGATGTGATGGCGAAGATCACATCGGTCATGCCGCAGGACCTTCTTCCCCATATTGCCCAACCCGCCGTCGGCATCAAACCGGATGATGTCGGCGGCGGCGATGCGACACGCGATACACGTCCGCTGAGGTTGGCGATCAGGGAGGGCCGCAAGCTCGAACTCGACTATCGCGCGGCGGATGGAACGATCACCCGCCGCATCGTCTGGCCTGTGCTTCTCGGCTATGACGACACGCACAGCCTGTTGATCGCGTGGTGCCAATCGAAACAAGCCTTCCGCCATTTCCGCACCGAACGGATTCTCAAAGTCGAGCTTCTCGATGAATCCATCGGCATGTCCCGGAGCAAGCTGAGGCAACAATGGCAGCAGTGGCGCGATGCCGAAATGCGGAAATCCCGTGGGGCGCAGTGATCGTTGCGCGTATCTATGACCTTTTCCCAGTCCCCCAATTGTGTCGTTTGCGCATCACTTTCCGTAAGGTTGTAAAAACCCGCTTGGCAACGGCAATCTCATTCGCTACAAAATGGTCACCGTTTCAGATCGAACACAAGGGAGGCGTTGCATGACACTAGCAATCATCGAAGTCTTCCCGTGCGGAATGTCCCGACAGTAGGTCATTTCCATTCGCGGCCCGCCTTAAGCGCGCGCCATGCGGTTTCACTTCCCTCACAGCCCAATTTGATCTGACGGGATCAGTTTGTCTCCCGTTTGGGCTGTGCCATCCAACTCTCTATTTTGAGGACCGGCCGCCGAAACGGGGCCGAGCGATTAAAATGACTCGCAAGAAGCTCGATTTCCGCGCCGATGCTTATCGCCATGTGCTCGGCTTTGTTTTTCATCATTGGCGCCATCGGCCTGTCCTGGTGGGCGCGATCATCGTGCTGGTGATTGCAAGCACGCTGGCCGAAGTCATGGTGCCGGTTTTCTCCGGCCGGATCGTCGATGCCATTGCCGGCGGCAATGCGGCGGATGGTGCGCTCAGCGCCTTCGTCATCGTCGTGGCGCTCGGCCTGACCAGCGTGGCGCTGCGCTGGTTCATCTTCAACGGCATCATCCGGCTGACGCTGCGCACCATGGCGGATGTCGTCAATGACGGCTTCCACAAGGTGCAGCGGTTCTCCACCGACTGGCACGCCAACAGCTTTGCCGGTTCGACGGTGCGCAAGATCACCCGCGGCATGTGGGCGCTCGACGCGCTCAACGACCTGCTGCTGGTCGCCCTGCTGCCGTCCATCGTCATGCTGGTCGGCGCCAGCATCGTGCTCGGCAGCTATTGGCCGGTGATGGGCCTGATCGTCGCTTTCGGGTCCCTCGTCTATATCGGCGTGACCGTGGCGCTTTCCATGGGTTTCGTGTCGCCGGCGGCAAGGCTTGCCAATGCCTGGGACACCAAGCTCGGCGGTGCGCTGGCCGATGCCATCAGCTGCAATGCGGTGGTCAAGGCCTTCGGCGCCGAGAGCCGCGAAGAGCGGCGGCTGAGCCATGTGCTCGCCAGATGGGACAGCCGCACGCGGCGGACATGGAAGCGCGGCACATTGAGCGGCACGATCCAGGGCTTCATGATGGTTTCCATGCAGGCCGGCATTTTGGGAACGGGCCTGGTGATGTGGCAAAAGGGGCTGGCGACACCAGGCGACATCACCTTCGTGCTGGCGATGTTCTTCGTTCTGCAAGGCTATCTGCGCAATGTCGGCCAGGACATCCGCAACCTGCAGCGTGCCGTCAACGATATGGAAGAGCTGGTGCTGCTCGACAAGATGCCGCTCGGCATCGAGGACAGGCCGAACGCCACGCCGATCAGGATTGGCGAGGGCGAGATCGTCTTCGATCGCGTCACCTTCCAGTATGGCGCGCATCCCACTCCGCTTTATGAGGACTTTTCGGTCACCATCAAGCCGGGTGAGCGCGTGGGTCTGGTGGGGCATTCGGGCTCGGGCAAGACGACCTTCGTCAAGCTCATCCAGCGCCTCTTCGACGTGAAGTCGGGTTCGATCCGCATCGACGGGCAGGATATATCAGGGGTCAGGCAATCCAGCCTGCGCGGCCAGATCGCCATCGTGCAGCAGGAGCCCATCCTGTTCCACCGCACGCTGGCGGAAAACATCGCCTATTCCAGGCCGAACGCCTCGCGGCGCGAGATCGAGCAGGCGGCGAAACAGGCGAGCGCCCACGACTTCATCATGGACCTGCCCAAGGGCTATGAGACGATGGTGGGGGAACGCGGCGTCAAACTGTCGGGCGGCGAGCGGCAGCGTGTCGCCATTGCCCGGGCCTTCCTGGCCGATGCACCGGTGCTGATCCTGGACGAGGCGACCTCGAGCCTCGACAGCGAGAGCGAAGTGCAGATCCAGCAGGCGATGGAACGGCTGATGCACGGCCGCACCACGCTTGTCATCGCCCATCGGCTGTCGACGGTCAGGGCGCTGGACCGGCTGCTGGTCTTCGACAAGGGCAAGATTGTCGAAGAGGGCGACCATCAGGCGCTGATCCGGCTCAAGGACGGCATCTATCGCCGGCTGTTCGAACGGCAGGCGCTGGAACTGACCAAGGGCCTGGTGGCCTGAACCGAAACGCCAGGGCGATGCTCTGGCGTTTCCTTTCTGCGTTGGCGTCGGCGTGCGCCATCACTGCGCACGCGGGCACTGGACGATCAGCGAAAACCGCCGCTGGCGGCCAAGCGCTCGCCGGTCAGCCAGCGGGCATCGTCGGAAGCGAGGAAGACCGCGACGCCGGCGATATCGTCCGGCTGGCCGGTGCGGCCGAGCGGCGTCTGGGCCACCAAGGTCTGCTCGAAATCCGAGCCGATGACGCCGGCGGTGTGCGTACCTTCGGTCTCCACGATCCCGGGCAAGATGGCGTTGACCCGGATCTTGCGCGGGCCGAGCTCCTTGGCAAGCACGCTGTTGATGCCCTCCACGGCGCCCTTCGTGCCCGTGTAGACCGAAGAGGCCGGCGGCGCCAGGCTGGTGACCACCGACGAGATGTTGATGATGCTGCCGCCCTCGCCGAGATGCTTGGCCGCTGCCTGGGTTGTCAGCAGAACGCCCAGAACATTCACGTCGAAGATGCGCCGATACTGCTCCTCGGTCACCTCTTCGATCGGCGCGAATTCATAGACGCCGGAGTTGTTGACCAGCACGTCGAGCTTGCCGAACTGCTTGACCGCAGCATCGACCAGCCCCTGTGCCTGTTCGGCTTTCGAAACATCGCCCTGGACCGCGATGGCCTTGCCGCCGGCCGCGTGGATCGCCTCAACCACGGCGTCCGCGCCGGCCTTGCTCGAAGCGTAATTCACCACCACCTGTGCACCCTCTGCCGCAAAAGCCTTGGCAATCGCAGCGCCGATCCCTTTGGAGGCGCCGGTGACCACGGCAACCTTTCCCGTGAGCTTAGCCATATCGAATTCCTTTTGACTCGGACGGCCGTCGGGAGTGGCGACCTTGTTCCGTAGTTCAGAAATTCGGAACTATTGATCTTGATGTCAAGTGCGGCTATATAAAATTTATGCGACCGCTCTTTCACCCAGCATTAGAGGACATCCGGCCCGAAGCGATTCTCTATGCGCTTGCCGATCCGGAGCGCGCCGCAATTTTCGCGCAGCTTGCCGGTGCTGCCTGCGGCAGGACGTGTTCTGCCCTCGCGGAGTTCGGGGAGCGCGTCATCCCGAAGTCGTCGCTGTCGAATCATTTCAAGGTATTGCGGGAGTCGGGGCTGATCGTCAGCGAGCGCCAGGGTGTGGAGATGCTCAATCAAACCCGCTGCGCGGAGCTCGACGAACGCTTCCCGGGCCTGATCAAGGCCATTCTGACCGCTTACGGCCAGTTTCCCGGGCAGTTGAAGGGGCGAACGCCCCCTCAATAGTCGGCATTGCCGCCCGGTCAGAGGACCGAGACGTTCTCAGCCTTGGACTTGCCGGTCTTGCGGTCCTGTCCGACCTCGAAGCTGACCTTATCGCCTTCGCGGAGCGAACCGCCGCGTTGCAGGGCAGAGACGTGAACAAACACATCCTGTCCGCCGCCCTCAGGCGTGATGAAGCCGAAGCCCTTGTCGTCGTTGAAGAATTTAACCGTACCCGTTGGCATAAGAGCCTCCTGTTTCGTTCGTCCGGATTGCGAAGCGGACGCTACAGCGCCAGCGCTCGACTATCAATGGCGAGCATGCAGATCACTGCTATCTGGGCTTCAATTGTGCCCATGATTGTTATCGAGAGAGAGCGTCAAAGGACGCAGGCGCTCTAAGTCTTGCCCAGATGCTTCGGCCAGAATTGCTGATGGACGTCGGCGGCTTCGTCTTCGAGGTTCGTCGGGCCAACCACGGTGACGGTGCGCGCGCCGGTTTGCAGCACCGCCCGGCTCGGCACGTTCAAGCCGATCCCGGCGATCTCGCCAAGCCGCGTTTCCGAGCAGGCAAACACCATGCGCCCGATGCCCGACCAGTAAATCGCCCCGGAGCACATCGCGCAGGGCTCGGTGCTGGTGTAGAGCGTGCAGTCAGCGAGAAACGCCGTGTCGTAGTGCTGTGCGGCCAGTTTAACCAGGTTCATCTCGGCATGGTTCGTCATATCGTGGCCGGTGAAGACGCTGTTTTCGGCGCGCAGGATGACTTCGCCGTCCTTCACCAGCACCGAGCCAAATGGTTCGTTGCCACGTTCCATCGCGGATTTCGAGAGCGCGATCGCCTCGCGTAAAAACGGCTCGTGGTTTTCCATCATGGTCCCCCCGCTAGAGCGGGATGAGTTTGTCTTGAATCGGTGGGATTTCCAAGGGCTGCAAATCAGATTCGAGTCGGCGATCGGTATCGCCACCAGCGTCATTTTTTCTCATCTCGTCGCGGCGGCGCTCACGCCGACATGTCCTCGTTCCAGCGGCGTTGCATCTCCTCCGGTGTGACCTGCTCGATGGTTTGCGACAACATCCAGCGATGACCGAAGGGATCAAGCACCTGGGCCACCCGCTCGCCAAAACTCTGGTCGGTCGCCGGGCGCAACATCGTCGCCCCGGCCGACAGCGCCTGCGCCAGTGCGGCGTCGGTCGACGCCGTGTCCATGTGGAAGGTTACCGGCGAGCCTCCGACGGTATCGGGAGAAAGGGCGCCGAAGTCCGGATATTCGTCCGCCAACATCATCAGCGTCTCTCCGAAACGCAGCTCGGCATGGCCGATCCGCCCGTCCGAAGGATCGGTCATGCGGAAGACTTCCGTGGCGCCGAACGCCTCCTTGTAGAAGTCGATGGCGCGTGCCGCATCCTTGACGATGAAGTAGGCGCTCACTTTTCGGGCAAAACTCGGCATGGATGATCCTCCTTGACTGGTTTCTTTAATAACGTTACGTATCGTAATGATATGAGTCAAGAGCGCAGTGCAACACCTAGGAAAAGAGGGCGGCCGCCAAGCGCTGCCGCGCAGAGGCGCGCCTTGGAGGCCGCCCATGAAATCCTGATGGCCGAAGGTTTCGGCCGCATGACGATCGAAGCCGTGGCGGCGCGGTCCGGTGTCGGCAAGCCGACGATCTATCGCTCCTGGGCCAATGCGCAGGAACTGGCGATGGCCGCTCTTCTGGTCAACCGGCTCCCGGAAACGGAGGTTGGAGGGGCCACTGCGCAGGCGGCTCTCGGCGCGCAGATGAGCGGACTGGTGACGGCCTTTGCGAGCACGCGCGGGCGGCAGATCACCATGGCACTTGCGGCCGCCGATCCGGAAAGCGAATTCACCAAGGCCTTCCGCAATCGGGTGATCCTGTCGAGCCGCAACGCCGGTCGTGTCATCCTGGAGCAGGCTCTGGCTCGCGGAGAGATCGTGGCGCCGCCTGATATGGAGGCGCTGCTCGACATGATCTACGGACCGGTCTTCTTCCGGCTGCTGGTCGGCCATCGCCCGGTCTCGCCGGAGTTCGGCGATGCGATCGTCAGGACCGCGTTGCGGGCCGTTGCACCGTCGGGCGCATGAATCCTCACGTCGCCATCGGCGGCGCCGGTATCCCGCCTGCCCGCTGACCGCCGCTGCGCAGGCGGCCGACCAAACGAGCTAGCCGCGATCGTCACCCGGCTCGCCGAGGTGGCGCTGGACCCACTTGATCTCTTCCGAGGCGGTGCGCCCGAAATGCCGTTTGAAGTCGCGGCTGAACTGCGCCGGGCTGGCGTAGCCGACCGAAGCCGCGACCTCGGCGATCGTTCTCGTCCGGCGCGCGATCATCAATCTTGCTTCGTGAAGCCGCATGGCTTTGACATATTGCATCGGGCTGTTGCCGGTCAGATCCTTGAAATGGACATGGTAGGAGGGAACGCTCATGCCCACCTCTCTTGCCAGATCGGTGACGGCAATCTCCAGGCCATAGTTTTCCCGCAACCAGGCGAGGCTCCGGATAATCTTTCCGGATCTGCCTTTCTGCTGGAGGGCGGCGATCATCGCGCCGCCTTGCGGACCGACCAGGACCCGGTAGTGCAGTTCGCGCAGAAGGCCGGCGCCAAGCACGGCAATCTCAACGCTGCTGCGTAGCGCCGTCAGCAGGCGCAGCAGGACATCCTCGATATCGCCATCCATCCTGCTCGACACCAGGCTTCTCGGCTCGTCGCCCGGCAGTTCGGCATGCTGTTCCACCTGCAGCGCGATCTCGGCTGCCATCTGCATATCGAACTCGACATAGACCGCCAGCAATGGCCGCTCGGGACTGGCCGTCGACGTCATCCGAAACGGGACAGGCAGCGACACCGCCAGATAATGCTCCTCGTCATAGAGGAAGACCTCGCCTTCGAGCATGCCCTGCTTGCTGCCCTGCAAGACGAAAACCGCGCCGGGCTTATAGAGCACCGGGATGTCGTGGAGCACGGCTTCGGTGCGCAAGATGCGGACGGAATTGAGCGCGGTCGGATTGTATCCGTGACGCGGCGCGAGGCCTCCGGCCAACGCGACCATCTCTCGCCGCTTCGATCGGTCGCGATCGCCTGACATAGGATTTGGCAACATATTCAGAGAATCCGCCATCGAAGCACCGGGTTCTTCATACTATTTGTCAAAATCCACCCTCAATCAAGGAATGTTTGCCG
Source organism: Rhizobium anhuiense bv. trifolii (assembly GCF_024346605.1). Classification (NCBI taxonomy): domain Bacteria; kingdom Pseudomonadati; phylum Pseudomonadota; class Alphaproteobacteria; order Hyphomicrobiales; family Rhizobiaceae; genus Rhizobium; species Rhizobium anhuiense. Next base: position 1,440,263 of record NZ_CP098803.1, on the reverse strand, counting down.
ATGTCACGAAAGACCTTTTTCATCACCGGATCGAATTCCGGCTTCGGGCTGGCCATCGCGTCTGCGGCTCTTCAGGCCGGCCACAGGGTGATCGGCACCATGCGCTCGCAAGCCTCGCGCACAGCGCTCGCCAAAACCCTGCCTGGCCTGCGGCCGGTCCTCTGCGACGTCACCGCGTTCGACCGTATCGATGATGTCGTCCGGCAGGCGGAGGAGGAGCATGGGCCTGTCGACGTGCTGATCAACAATGCCGGCTACGGCCATGAGGGCGTGCTCGAGGAGTCGCCGATCGAAGAGATGCGGCGGCAGTTCGACGTGAACGTGTTCGGCGCCGTCGCCGTTGCCAAGGCATTTCTGCCACGGTTCCGCGCGCGACGCCGCGGGTTCATCGTCAACGTCACCTCGATGGGCGGCATGATCACCATGCCCGGCATCGCTTATTATTGCGGCAGCAAATTTGCGCTTCAAGGCATATCGGAGGTGATGCGTGCGGAAATGGCTCCGTTCGGTGTCCATGTGACGACCCTTTGCCCTGGTTCCTTCCGGACGGACTGGGCCGGACGATCGATGGTGCGCACAGCGCGGTCCATCGCCGACTATGACGCCCTTTTCGATCCGATACGCCAGGCGCGACAGGCCGTCAGCGGCAAGCAGCTCGGCGACCCCGCCAAACTGGCGGCGGCGGTGCTGGAGCTGGTCGAATCCGATAATCCGCCGCCGCAGCTTCTGCTCGGCAGCGACGCCCTCAGCCACGTGTCGGACAGGATCGCTCGCCTGCAGCAGGAGATCGAGGCGTGGAAATCCCTCACCGTCTCGACCGACGGCTGATGGCGGAGGCTTTGCTTTCCGCTTCAACGCGGGATCATCAGCCAACTTCAGTGGATGATTTTCCCGGCCGCCTCCAGCTTCCGCCTGAGCGCCTGTTCCTGTTCGAGTGTCTTGTGCGGGAAGTGTTCCCAACACCACCAGCGCGTCGGCACGGCCGGGGATGGGCTGTGGCCCCAGCCTCCCCATTCCTTGCAGCGTGTGCCGTCGGCAAGCCGGTGCTCGCAATAATGCTCGACGATCTCATTGGCGCCGGGCGCGCTCGAATGGCCTTCAATGCTCATGGCTGCGCCATCCTTGATTTCCCGCTCTTGATGCTCTCATAGATCATCTCCAGCCGCCTCGAGGCGACATAGGCGCTGTCCTCGTATCCGGCCGATGGCCAATCCAATCGATGGCTGCCGTCAGCCGCCACGATCCAGAACCAGCGATTATCGATCCCTCCGCCTGCCTGTGACCGGAATATCCTTCCGATCTGGGTATCGCCGTCAAAAGCGACGTAATCGTCGCCGGCTTTTTCCTTCCAGGCGTGCCGCCATTTGTACTTGATTTCTCGGCCACTGACATGTTCCCACGATTTCCATGTGATTTGTTCTGGCATGCGTCGTCCTGTCCTCTCGCGAGGTATCTCTTTGACCGCATCGTTGATGGATGGCTCCCGCCCGAGCCGGTGAATTCAGATCAGCGTCGGTTCCGGATCGGGGTCGATCGGATCGATGATGTCAGCCGTGTCATTCTTGGGCGAACCCACATTGCGGCCGATCGGCCACATGGTCATCAGCTCCGCCGGGAACGGTTTCATCAGGTCGTTCGGGTCAGGCTCCGGCGACAGCCAGCGCTCGTAATCCTCGCGGTGCAGGACGACCGGCATGCGGTCATGGATCTGCGCCATCATCGCATTCGGCTCACAGGTCACGATCGCAAAGTTCCGGATCTCGATGCCGGCAGGATCTTTCCATATCTCCCAGATGCCGGCGAGCGCGAAGGGCGAGCCGTCAGCCATGGCGATCGCATAGGGCTGCTTGTTCTTGCCCGTGCCGAAGATATCCTTCCATTCGAAGAAACCGTTGATCGGCACCAGACATCGCCGCGATCTGTAAGCCGAGCGGAACAGGCCGTTGGTACTGATGCCCTCGCAGCGCGCATTGATCGGCGGCGGCCGGCCACCCGGCTTCATCCATGCCGGCATCAGCCCCCAGCGCGCCGAGGCGAACACCGGCCCCATGACATCCGGCTCGCGGACCATGTCGCGAATGATGATCGGGTAATCCAGCGTCGGCGCGCCGTTATAGCGCGGAAATCGGTTTCCGAGTGCATCGATCGCGCCTCGCTCTGCGAAGGCGAAATTGCGCACCAGTTCCTCAAGCGATGTCTTGATGTAGACGCGGCCGCACATCCAGAACTCCATTCCGCATATTAGATGTTCTGATTATGTTCTGGGTGTTGGAGGCGAGTCAAGACCGGTCGCTACAACCGACGCCGCCAACGCTTTTCGCCCGTATCAAGGCGAAGCCTGTCGAGTTTCGACCAAGGGTGATGGCAGAAATTCCGCCCTCGGCTTGACAGCCTTCCTACTGGAAGGTAGATCAAAGCCATGAGCAACCTTTTGACGACGTCCGACGAGATCCTGGCTTCCGCCCGCGCACTGATCATGACCGGAGGCTATAACGGCTTCAGCTATGCCGATATCGCTGCCGTCGTCGGGATTCGCAAGGCCAGCATCCATCACCATTTTCCGAGCAAAACCGACCTGGTGCGCACGCTTGTCGTGCGATATCGCGAAGATGCCGAGGCGGGTATCGCCGGCCTCGAGCAGCAGGTGCGGGATCCGCTGGCGCTTCTCCAGGCCTATGCCGGCCACTGGGCCCAGTGCATCGAGGACGCCAGCAGGCCTTTTTGCGTCTGCGCCCTGCTGGCGAGCGAACTGCCGGCGCTGCCGCCGGAGGTCGCGGCCGAGGTCAAGGCGTTTTTCCGTTTTGCTTCGACATGGCTGACCTCGGTGATGGAACGAGGCTTGAAGGACGGGAGCTTGAGACTGTCGAGCGAACCGCGCGTCGAGGCTGAAGCCTTCATGGCCTCCGTCCATGGCGCCATGCTGTCAGCCCGGGCTTATGGGGCTCCGGAGATCTTCGCCACCATTCTGGCGCCCACCTTGCAGCGCCTGTCTCCGACCGCCACTCGATAAGATCTCCGGCGACATAAGCCCGGAGCGACTCCTATGACCAGTGAAACTACCAACTAGTAGGAAGACAAAATGACCAGAGCTATTCTCCCCGCCAATGATCAAACCACCATCGCATCTGGCGATCGGGAACAGTGGCTGACGCGCTACTATGTCTCGCGCGCAGCCTTTTCCGCAATCTGGGTGGCGGCGGCCTTGACGGTCGGGCGCCAGTCGCCTGCCCTCGCGGCGGGTTTGCTGATCCTCTATCCGGCCTGGGATGCCGCTGCCAACCTGGTCGACGCAGCCCGCAATGGCGGCCTGGCAAACAACCGCAGCCAGGCGGTCAACGTCATCGTCAGCGCGGTGACGACAGCTGCCGTGATCGTCGCGCTGACGATGAGCATGAACTGGGTTCTCGGCGTCTTTGGCCTGTGGGCCATCTTTTCCGGCCTGCTGCAGCTTACAACCGCTGTCCGGCGCTGGAAGACCGATGGCGGCCAGTGGGCCATGGTCCTCAGCGGCGGTCAATCCGCGGTGGCGGGCGCCTTCTTCATCGCCCAGGCACGCATGCCGGAACCGCCGTCCATTGCCAATATCGCCGGATATGCCAGCCTCGGCGCCTTATACTTCCTGGTTTCGGCCGTCTGGCGGAGCGTCACGCAGATGCGGCGGAAGCGGGCCTGAGCCGTCATGCCCGCTGCTGATGGCGGCCAGAGTCGATCCTCGGAACAGGACCGGGATAGACGGAGCGCGGGGTGACCGTCCGTGTCGTTCACACCTGCGCCCCGCCGCTATTCCAGAATGACGACAGCTTCGACCTCGAAGAGCATGGGGTCGATCGCCAGCTTGGGAACGGGGATCAGCGTCTGCGCCGGCAGGGTTTCGCCGAACATGTCCTTGACGTTCCTGGTCAACACCTCAAGCTTGGACATGTCATGATCGACCACGAAAACCGTGAGCTTGGCGACCTGATCCGGCCTGGCGCCGAGCCCCTCGAGAGCGGTGCGCAGATTTGCGTAAGCCTGCTTCACCTGGACGGCGAAGTCGGGCGATAAGGTTCCCGTCCCGTCCTGGCCGCCCTGCCCGGAGATATAGGCGAGCCTGGCGTCGCGGGGCACGATCACCGCCGTGCTGTAGCCATTCGGCGTCGGGTCGTAGAGGTTTTTCGGATTGACGATCTCAAGCTTGAGATCCTTCGCATTGGCTGTCGTCGCAGTGGGAATTGCCATGGTCATGATGATGAACCCTCCGATAAGCAGATGATTGATTGCGCGTGACATGATTTTCTTTCGGGATCTGGGGATTGCGAGGAACGACCCTCGCGGCCAGCAGGATTGAATGACTCGTACAATGTACGATTCAATGTCATCGTACGCTGTACGAGTCAATCGGTCAGGATCGACATTCCTGGCATTGTCGGTTTAGATCGGCGTTCTGATCACTGGGGAAAACGGATGGCAGCCAAACGCAGCGGCGCTGAGAGCAAACAGTCTCGACGGACGGTCGCCTCACCCCGGCCCGGGCCGGAGCCGCGCGGCGAAGCGCCCCTCTCGCTGGAACGGATCGTGGCGAGCGCGGTGGAACTGCTGGACGCCGAAGGCCTCGACGGCTTGAAGATGCGCCGGCTCGCCGATCGCCTCGGCGCGGGCGCGATGAGCCTCTATTGGCACGTCGGCAACAAGGAGGCGGTCTTCGATCTGGCGCTCGACGCGGTGCTCGAATATCGCCGGCCGCCTGAAATCGTCGCGCCCCAGGACTGGCGCGGGGAAATCATCCATATGCTCGAAGACTGGCGCGCCGGCATGCTGCGCCATCCCTGGTCGGCATCGCTTTTGCCGCGCCGGGCGCTCGGCCCGAACATCCTCAGCCGCCTGGAACTGCTGGGCAAGACCCTGTCCAAAGCCGGTGTCGCCGACGCGGATTTGAACGTCGCGATATGGTCGCTCTGGAACTATGTGATCGGCGCCACCATCACCCGGGCGAACTTCGAGCTCTCGGACGACGACAGGGCCGCCGCGCAGCAGCGCCTGACGGATCTCAGCCAACACTATCCGACAATCGAACGTTCCCGCCTGCTGCTCGACAATGATTGGGACGGCGCCTTCCGCAAAGGCCTCGATTTCCTGCTCGACGGCCTGGCTCCGAGACAATGAGCATTCGTCATCATCACCGCCGGATCCAGTCGGCGGAAGCGCGCAGGCACCCATCACCGGGTCATGTCGATTGCGGGCCTGCAACGGCAACTGTCGACGCACTACGGCGGTAAAGTCGAACTTCGTGCCGGCTTCGCTCAGCTTTGCCAGACCCCAAAGGCCGGCCTCGGGACCGGCCCCGGCACGGCCGTCACAATCAACCACCGGGAAAGCGCCGGTTTGCGAACCGACATTTCTACGGCCGCGTAGGAACCGATTGGCTTCCCAAGCGCTACACTAGCGGAGCCCCACGAGGTTCACACTCCAATTTGGCCGAGTGAGCGATGAAAAATGGCAAGGCGGTCGTCCTGGTCGTCGAAGACAGCACGATCATTCGGATGGGTGCCGTCGATCTGGTGCTCTCTGCGGGATACGAAGCGCTGGAGGCGCGTGATGCGGACGAGGCAATTCGCATCCTTGAGTCGCGAAACGATGTCGATCTGGTCTTCACCGATGTTCAGATGCCCGGCACGATGGATGGCATCAAGCTATCTCATTACATCAGGGATCGGTGGCCGCCCGTCAGGTTGATTGTTGCATCCGGCGAAGCCATCCTCGAAGAAAGCAGCCTCCCCACCGGCAGCCGGTTTTTCTCCAAACCCTACGACAACCACGTGATTACCGACGCAATGGCCCATCTGCTGTCGATCGGGAATGATGAGTGGATAAATTAAGTGTTTCCTCCCCCGCAAGCCAGCGTTCGGATGCCGGCTGAATGCAAGGAGCAGCGCTGCGGCGGTTGAGCTTGCTCGGCCTGCGGGCTCAGACTTCCACAAAGAGGCCCGGACTGGTGCCTCGGCCGGTGACGACAGCAGATTTGCCGGCGAGGACTCCCGGCAACAGCCACACGGCCAGCAAAATTGCAACGAGTTTACGGATGGGACGCTTCACCCTAGTTCTTGATGACATTGATGTTGACGGTAACGTCCTTGATGGTTCCCTCCCCGTAGGACACTCTCACCTTATACATGTCACGTCCAAAATATCCGCTCTTTGAAGTATAGTATTCCGACACGCCGAGAGACTTCCTGGAGTTGCATTTATCGCGAATGCCGTCTCTATAATTGGGAAAAATATTCTCTTTGACGAAATCAACCGAGCCATGCGCCGGGGCTTGCACCAATTTTATCTTGGCAATCGTCGCAACGGTGCAGTTTGCATTCAAATTGTAGGACTGGCCCATTTTTGTCCGCTCCCCACTCAGAGCTCGGCTATGATCCTCAGACATAGCGATACCGTTCTTAATGGTAACGCATCCAGACAGACCTAAAATTATGGAAAGCACAGAAATCGAAATAAGATTTTCTTTGAAAAATCGCACACCCAGCATTTCGTTTTTCATCTCATAGTTTTATTAATATCGCCATTCACCTTATTCAATCAGCAGCTTATTGCAATGGTACGGGCTTACACCGCGCCCGCTCCATGGTCTCCTCGCCACCGAGAAAGACTGCCCCCGGCGACGTCGGAAACAGCCCTCTCGCAAAGCCCTACGGACAGCGCCTATGTTCGACTTTGATCCGCTCTATTCGACGCCTCAGGTCGAGGCTGTCGAACAGTTCATCAGCAAGCACTATCCGCTTGCCGGGCCGATTTCCTGCCGATTGCTTCAACGCGGCTTGAACGATGTGTATCTCGTCGTCGGCGGCAACGGCGAGCATTATGTCTTCCGGCTTTCCCACCGCCGCGCGCGCGGTCCAGCCGACGTCAAGACCGAAACGGCATTTCTGGCGCACCTTTTGCAATCGGGCGTTCCGGTCGCAGCGTCCCTTCCGACACGCGAGGGCGCGATGTTCGTTCAGGGATACGCGCCAGAGGGTGCCCGCCACGGCGTGCTCTTCCGGGCGATCGACGGCCGCAAACCGTCTGCAATGGATGCCGGCGATGCCTCGGCCAACGGCAGGACGCTTGCCCTGATGCACAATGCCGCCGAGACATTTTCGCCGGATGAAGCGCTCTATCGGCTTGACCTCGAACACTTGCTGCATCGCCCACTCGCCCGAATACGCGATAGCGGCATCGTGGAAGACGCCGAGGTCCGCAGCGATCTTGAGAACATCGCCGCGCGAACCGCAAAGGCAATCGAAGCCTTCGCCGATCTGACCTGGACTCATTGCCATGGGGATTGCCACGGCTTCAATGCGCGTATCAACGATGCCGGTGAAGCCATATTTTTCGACTTTGACGACGGCGGTCGGGGATACCTCGCTTACGACCTGTCGGTCTTCCTGTGGGCGCAAGTATCCTTTGGCCGGAAATCGACCGCCATGTGGGACGTATTCCTCGAAGGCTATCGAGCCGTCCGGCCGATCACTCCGGATGACTTCGAAGCCGCCCTTCGCTTTGTGATCGTCCGCCACATCTGGCTGATGGGCGAATATGCAAGCCGGGCGCAGGAATGGGGAAGCGAGACTGTCGGCTGGATTGCGCGGGAAGCGCATTTCCTCAGGACGTGGGAGACCGAGCAATTTGTCGATCGTCTCTTCTGAATTCAGTCACGGCTGGTCGCTACGACGCAATTCGCGGCGCGCGCTATGACACGGAACTGCCGCGCCTCAAGCCGCGCGTGAGCGCGACCCGAGAGCGTGATGAAGGCGGCCGGGCGGGCCGCCTCGGCTCCATCAGGCCGTACGTCTGACCATTCTGGCAACGGCGATCAGGATGCAGGCTCCGATGAAGCCCGCGATCAGATAACCCAGCCAGCCGCCCAGGGCGACGCCGAAGAGCGACAGGATAAAGTTGGCGACGATGGCGCCGACAATACCGAGTATGATGTTCATGAGCACGCCCATGTTGCTCTTCATGAGCAATTCGGCGAGCCAGCCGGCAATGCCGCCGATGATGATTGCGGCGATCCAGCCGATACCTGCATTTTCCATAGCAATTCCCCATTGTGAAATACGCCGGCTATCGCGTCTCGCAGGTCGAGCTAAACCGATTGCCAAGCGACAAGACTATAACCTTCGGCGGCGCCAGTTGGTTCCATAAGCCCCCGCCCCCAGGAGGTCATGTGCGCCTCGCGATCTGATTCAGTCACCTGTCGGCCGCGGGCCAATCGTTGGAAGGTTCCTCTATCACCTCGTCGTCCGCGGGATCGGGGTCGCGCTCGAGGGCTGCGCGCAGATTGCCGATCTCCTTGATGATCGCATCGAAGACGTCCTGCTGCCTGGCCCCGGCCTCAACGCAGTCGTCGACGAGATGCTCCAGCTTGGCGCGAAGCCCGACTTTCCAGTTACTTTTGTTCATGGCCTTCTCCTCCTCTGTCCGACAGTTCCCACCGCCGTTGATAGGCGGGCGGCGGCTTCCGCCTGGCGTTTCGTTGCACATCGCCGCTGTTCCTGACATCGATCGGCGGCGTCGACGATCCGCATTCATCCCGCTTTCTTGCGGACGCTTCGGCCTTTGACGTGGCGCGGCTTGTCGCCGTCGTCCAAGGAACGGCGGGAAACTATTGGCGCCCGGTGCGCCTGAAGCCGCTCCTCCCCCATCACCTTACCAATCGGTAAGTTGTGGCCAAGCCGTCCTCTCGGCTAAATCTCGCCATCCAGGCAAGTCGGGAACGATCGGGCTGATGCGAATCCTGCTTATCGAGGACGATACGAAGACGTCCGATTATATCGCCAAGGGCTTCTCCGAGGCAGGGCATGTCTGTGACGTGTTCGGCGACGGCCGCGACGGACTGTTTCAGGCGCAGCGCGAGGCCTATGACGTCATCGTGGTCGATCGCATGCTTCCGGGCCTCGACGGGTTGGCGATCGTGCGTTCACTTAGGGCTGCCAAGGTCGGCACACCGGCGCTGTTCCTGACGTCGATCGGCGGCGTCGACGATCGGGTCGAGGGGCTGGAGGCGGGCGGCGACGATTATCTGGTCAAACCCTTCGCCTTCTCCGAGCTTCTGGCGCGCGTCAATGCGCTTGGCCGCCGCCCGCCGGTGCAGGAGCAGCGGACGGTGCTGAAGGTTGCCGATCTCGAGCTCGATCTGATCCGCCGGGAGGCCCGCCGCGCCGGGCAGATGATCGAGCTGCAGCCGCGCGAATTCACCCTGCTCGAGGTGCTGATGCGCGGCGAAGGCCGGGTCATCACCAAGACCATGCTGCTGGAACGGGTCTGGGATTTCCACTTCGATCCGAAGACCAGCGTCGTCGAGACCCATATCAGCCGGCTGAGAGCCAAGGTCGACAAGCCGTTTGAGGCCCCGCTTCTGCACACCGTCCGCAACACCGGATACAGCCTGCATGCGCCTCGAACAGGATGATTTCAGGCCCATCCTGTTCGCAATTTAAAGAGTAAGAGCATGATGTCGTCCGAAAGCCGCGCACACTTTTCGGCATCATGCTCCAGCCTGCGCAGGAGCACGCCGTTCCGGCTTGCCGTCACCTTCGGCGTGCTGTTCGTCGTCGCCTTCATCTTGAGCGGCACGATCATCTATCACATGCTGCGCCTCGGCCTTGCGCGCGATCTCGAACAGTCGCTGGGCGAGATGAATTCGCTGATCGTCTCGACCTACGAACCCAATGACACCGAGGATCTGGTCAACACGCTGAACAATTATGCGAGCTTCCAATCGACCTCCGACGGGCTTTATTCGCTAACCGATGCAGGCGGGCGCAAACTTGCCGGCAATTTCGCCGCACCCCGCATCCCGAACGGCGTCTATACCGTCACCTCCAGGGATGTCGGGCTGAAGGGGCACGAACGCTATCGGATGCAGGTGTCGACCGTCGGCCCCTACAGCCTGGTGGTGGCGGAAAACTTCAACGATGTCGACGAGATGCTGCGGATCGTGCTGGTGAGCTTCGAATGGGCCGCCGCGATCGTCGTGGCGACGGCGATCGGCGGCGGCGTCTTTCTTGCCGTTCGTGCCCAGGCGCGGCTGGACCGGGTCGCCCTTACGATGAACGACGTCTCGCACGGCGCGCTCGACGCCCGCATTGCCATCAGCGGCAACGGCGACGATCTCGATATGGTGGCGCTCCAGATCAACGCGGCGCTGGAGCGGCTGCAGAGATTGGTCGAGAGCATGCGGCAGGTGAGTGCCGATATCGCCCACGATCTGAAGACGCCGCTCAACCGGTTGCGCCTGACGCTGGATGCCGCGGTGGCTGGAAATGACCGGCAGGCGGATGTTTCGGCTCTGCTTGACGAAGCGAGACACGAGAGCGACCGGATCAACGCCACCTTCGAGGCGCTGCTGCGCATTTCCCAGATCGAGGCCGGCGCCCGCAAGGAGCGTTTCCAGGCGACCGACATCGATGCCGTGCTGGCCGTGATTTCCGAAGTCTATGTCGATGTCGCGGAAGATGCGCGCCAGTCCTTGACGATCGCGGAGCGCTGTCCCGCGCTCATTTGGGGCGACCGCGATCTGTTGACGCAGATGATCGCCAACCTGGTGGAAAACGCGATCAACCACTGCCCGGCCGGAACCGACATCACGGTTTCGCTCCGCCGCCAGGGCGGCCGCGCCGTCCTCTCGGTCGCCGATAGCGGCCCCGGCATTCCCGCTGGCGAAAGGGACAAGGTCTTCCGGCGTCTCTACCGGCTCGACAAGAGCCGCACGACACCGGGAAGCGGCCTCGGACTCAGCCTCGTCAAGGCCATCGCCGAGCTGCATTCGGCTGATATCACCATGGCGGACAATCATCCCGGCCTCATCGTTTCGATCGGCTTCCCGCTAATGCCGGGGGAGCGGTTCTGACCGCTCATCCCCGGGGGAGCGGTTCTAGTCGCTCATCCCCGGGGGAGCGGTTCTAGCCGCTCATCCCCGGGGGAGCGGTTCTAGTCGCTCATCCCCGGGGGAGCGGTTCTAACCGCTCACCCTCCAAGCCGCGAGACGGCGCAAGCGGCGCGCAAACCGGCGCATTTCAGCGGCCGTGCGATAGGGCAGGACGCTCCATGGCCGGCGGCGGCCAAGCCGGTAGGTCGACAGCCCTGCCTGTATCTGGGAACAGGGATCCGCCCTTTGGCTCACCGGCGCCGGGTCGACGAAGCAGGCGCTCAGCCCTTCATCGAACTCCAGATCGAAGGCGAGATCATAGGGCAGGCACATGGGCAGAAGCGCACCGGCAATCCACCCGGCCGCCTTGCGATTGATCAGATAGGCGCCGGACCCCTTCTCGCGGGTGAGCGCGATGGCAAGCGAGCGCGACGCGGTCAGCGGCTCCACCTTGTGCTTTTTCCCGGAACTGACGGTGGACAGACGCAGGATGTCCCAGCGCGCCTGATGCTCGAGGGCGGCGTCGATCAGCTCGGCCAGATCGTCATCGAAATCGAGATCGTCTTCCAGAATGAGCGCGAACTCGGCATCGTCGGCAAGGAAGCGCCTGGCGCATTCGACATGGCTGAGATAGCAGCCGATCTCGAAAGGGTTCGGCCGGCGGCCGTGCCGGCTGAGATAGGCCGCTTCGTCGAAGCCCGGATGCGGCAGGCTTAGGCCCGCGCCATCGACCGCCGCCACACGCTCGAAGGCAAGGCCGACGCTTGCCAGCAGGCGCTCCATTCGAAACCTGCGCAATGGCGCACGGTCGAGATTGATCAGGTAGGTGTTGACCCGCAGGCTGACCGGATGAATGGCCGGCATAAGGGTGGCAGGCGCGGCGCGCATATTCATGAGAGAGCTACCTCGACTTGGCAATGACGGCGCCAAGCCTGCGCTCCAAACCTCACGGGGACCTCGCCCCAGCTATACATTTTCGTAAAGTGGCCGGCAGAGTGCCCAGGCCTGCATTCTTACGGATTGGTATAGTCCCGGCAAAGGACGCGTAAGAATGCCGCGCTACCAGCTCTCTTGCGACACGCAGCGGGCACTTCCCTTCCCCCGATCAGAATGCAACCAACGCGCCTTCGATGACGATAGCGACCCACTGCGTGCCGCACCGGATGATCCTTGGCTTGAGCACGCCGCTCAGCGCCCTCACCCACCACAGACGGAGACCAACGATGAAACCACGTGCCAGATTGCTGCCCCTGCTTGCCGGAGCTGCCATTCTCGCCTGCTCGGCCGGAACAAGCTTTGCCGCCACGGTGATCAATGTCACGGAAGATGGAGAGGGCGGCGGGGCGATGTCGCTGAAGCTCGACCCGCCAACGGTGAAAGCCGGCCCCGCGACCTTCGCAGTCCACAACGATGCGATGACCGAGCAGCATGAAATGGTCGTCGTTCGCCTGAAATCCCCGGACCTGCCCATCCCGGTCAACGCCACAAAGAATCGCATCGATGAATCGAAGCTGAAAAGCCTGGGCGAGGTTTCCGATCTGAAACCAGGCGCCAGCGGCAAGCTGAACGCCAGGCTGACGCCGGGGACCTACCTGCTCTTCTGCAACATGAAGGGCCACTACGAAGCCGGGATGCAAGCCAGGCTGACGGTTACGCCGTAGGGCGTGCGACTGCCCGCTCGGCGGCGAACAGCTCTCGCCGCCGAGCAGCGAACCGCAGGAAAGGCCAGCGCCAGACGATGAAGGAACCGCTCCCGCCTCATTCGCCGGCATAGATTCCCTCTTGGCGCGGCCCGTCCGATTTGCAGGCCTCTGATGGCGGGCGGCCTGCCGCAGACATGACAAAACGCGCTTTTTGCGCTACTACTTGACGCCGAAAATGATTGTCAGCCAGGGGGAGCGCCATGACCTCGTATGACTCTGACAAGGCCGCCAAACTTCATCGCGAATTGCATAGCCACCTTCCGCCGGCACCGGCGTTGCGTCTGAAGGCCCTGGAAACGGTTCTGACCGAAAAGGGCTTTCTCGGTGCCGATGCTGTCGACATGTGGCTCGACAACTATTCAGAGAATGTCGGGCCGATGAACGGCGCCAAGGTGATTGCACATGCCTGGACGGATCAAGCCTTCGCCGATCGGCTGGCGGGGAATGCGATCTCTGCTTTTGCAGAGGTGGTGCCAAGCGTCGAGCCGGATTACAATCTGCGCGCAGTCTTCAACACGCCGGATGTTCACAACCTGATCGTCTGCACCCTGTGCTCCTGCTATCCGCTCGGCATCCTCGGCATGTCGCCTTCCTGGTATAAATCGACCGAGTACAGGGCGCGTGCCGTCCGCAATCCTCGTGGCGTCCTGCAGGAGTTCGGCATCGTGTTGCCGGAATCCGTAGAGATCAGGGTATGGGATTCAACATCCGATCGTCGTTACATGGTCATTCCGCAGCGGCCCGACGGGACCGAAGGCTGGTCGGAAGAGCAGCTTGCCACGCTCGTCACCCGCAACTCGATGATCGGCACGGCCAGGGATCTCGCGCCGAGGGCCAGTTGATGGATACTATCCACGATCTCGGCGGCAGACAGGGATTTGGGCCGGTTTTACACCAGTTCGATGATGACCAGCGCATGTTTCCTGAAGAATGGAAAGCACGTGTCTGGGCGATTGCGATGATGTCGATGTCGAAACTCAGCCAGCAAGAAACCGGATGGACGCTCGACTGGTATCGCCACGTTCTGGAACGGTTGCCGCCCGACCTCTATCTCCGCTTCGACTATTTCGAAAAGTGGATGCTGGCAATGATGGTCACGGCGATCGATGAAGGCATTGCAGATGTCCAGGAATTCGTGGACGGGCATGCAAGGTCTGCGACGATGCAGTTGCGCCATATGCCGCCGCAGGCAGAGAGCGCGAAAACCATTGATTCCTTCAAACCCGGCGACAAGGTCCTCGCCAAGCGAGACAGCGGTTCGATGCACACCCGTTTGCCATCCTACGTGCGAGGGCGCCGCGGTATCGTCGAAAGCGTGACAGGGCCGCAGCCTCTGCCGGATCTTTCCGCGACCGGCAGAATTTCCATCGAGCAGACCTACGCGGTTCGCTTCGATATGAAGGAGCTTTGGCCCGAAGCGGCTGACAGCCGCGACGTGCTGCTGATCGACATGTGGGAGAGCTACCTTGACCCGGCCTGAGATTTCCCGTGCTTGTCTTCGATCTCGCGACCGAAATCCTGCCTTCCAGGAGCAATGGCATGCGCAAGTCGTCGCGATTGTCGAACTGCTGCTCGCTTCGGGAAAACTGGACCCGGAGGACTGGTCGCAAACCCTGGGCGCGGAGCTCGAAAAGCGCGCACGCGCTGGTGAGACCGACGACGATGCGACCTATTACGGGGCGTTCAAGGCGGCCCTCGAACTTGTTCTCGATCGTACCGGAATAGCGTCTTATTCGGAAGTGGATCGGCGCGAGAGCGCATGGCGTCAAGCCTATCTCAGCACGCCTCATGGCAGGCCGGTGACGCTCCCAGGCTAATGCACCGAGGCCGAGACCTGAGTTCAAACTTTGCCGACGCAGCCAACTCTGACTATACAGCTCGATCGGGCAAACTCCTGCCCCTCAGGCATCCTCGAACAGTCTCTGAAAAGGGGAAAATCTTGGCCGAGAATGATTATGATGCGTTCGCGGCGGCTTATGATGCCGATAACGAGGTCAATGCCTGGAATGCCTATTACGAGCGGCCGGCTATTCTTGCCCTGGTTGGCGACGCCGCCGGGCTTTCCGTGCTCGATGCCGGATGCGGCGGCGGGGCGCATGCGGCAGCGCTGATCGAGCGCGGGGCTGTCGTGACCGGGATCGACGCAAGTGCCGGCATGCTTGATATCGCGCAGCGTCGCCTGGAAGGGCGCGCGCGCCTGCTGACCGCTGATCTCAACGAGCCCTTGCCATTCGAGGACAAGGCTTTCGACCTGATCCTTGCCTCGCTCGTCATGCATTATCTGCCCGACTGGTCGAGGCCGCTTTCGGAATTCAACCGGCTGCTCGCGGCAGGCGGTCGCCTGGTTTTTTCCACGCACCATCCCTTCATGGATCACGCCTCGACCGGCCGCGACAATTATTTCGAGACCTACAGCTTCGATGAGACCTGGCAGCGCGGCGGAAGGGAGATCGCCATGCGCTTCTGGCATCGGCCGCTGCACGCCATGTTCGAGGCGCTGAAGTCGGCCCGCTTTCAGATCGACACCGTCAGCGAGCCCCAGCCCGACCCGCAAGCCCGCGCACTTTTTCCGCAGGCCTATCAGAGCCTGACGACCAAGCCGCGGTTCCTGTTCTTCTCGGTGGTGAAAGCGTGACGACGGGCGCTGGTACCGGGGTCTGTTGACTCTCTCGGGCGTGGTGTTCCGAGGTCGCGGAGCTGTTCCTGCCTTTGAAATAGCACCGCCGGACGGAGGCTTGCTTATCGAAGGATAAGGCTGCTTTACCGCCCTTTGCTGCCGTTCGAGGTCGATCCAAGGAACGTGCTATGTGTTAGGATGCGGCCCGAAGGCGGAATGCGACAGACGCACTGCGAGGGGCGGTGTGATCGCACCCGAATTTGCGCGACCGAGAGCCGACGTTCAAAGGGGAGACGAGGACGATGCCGACACCACAGCAACCCAGTCTGATAGTTCGACAGAAATCCCCACCGAATATCGAGTTTCCGTTTGCGTCGCTCTCCGATTGGCTGATCCCGACCGAGCAGTTCTTCGTGCGAAACCATTTTGCGTCGCCGGACATCGATGCGCGAGACTGGAGATTGCGCGTCGGCGGGGCGGTGGAGCGGCCGATCGAACTTTACCTCGACAGCATCAAGGCGATGCGGAGCACGACTTTATCAGCCGTCGTCGAGTGTGCAGGGAACGGGCGCGTCTACTATGAGCCGCCGAAGGAGGGGTTGCAGTGGCAGAACGGAGCCGTCGGCAATGCCGCGTGGACAGGTGTTCTTCTGCGCGAGATTTTGGAAATGGCAGGCGTTAAGCCAACCGCATGTGAGGTTCTGCTCGCAGGCGCCGACAGCGGCGTCGTCGACACGAACAAGAAAACGGCTTCTCCCGGTCCCATCGCTTTTGCGCGCAGTTTACCGCTTGAGAAGGCCATCGCTGACAGCACGATCCTTGCCTATTCGATGAACGAGGCGCCGTTGACGCGCGATCACGGCTACCCGCTGCGCGCGGTCGTGGGTGGCTGGTTCGGCATGGCTTGGGTCAAGTGGATCACGGATATCACGGTTGTGGAGCAACCGTTCCTTGGCTACTGGCAGGCGCGCGACTATTTCCGTTGGGAGCGCAACCTCGGGGAACCCAGGCTGGTCCCCCTTGCGGAGATGGAGGTCAAAGCGCAGATCGCGCGTCCCGTCCAGGGGGCGCAGCTCATCGCCGGCCAACCGTACCGGATTTTTGGAGCCGCCTGGAGCGGAGAGGCTCCTATCCGGCAGGTGCAGGTCTGCACCGGAGATGGCAGGGGCTGGCGCGAGGGAAGGCTCCTCGAAACAGAACGTCCCTTTGCATGGCGCTTGTGGGAGTACATGTGGACCCCTGAAGAAGTGGGGCGATATACACTGCGATGTCGCGCTGTCGATGGGGCGGGGAGCGCGCAGCCCGACCTCCAGCGTTCCGACTGCGAGAGCTACGCGGCCAATTGGATCATTCCGGTGGAGGTTACGGTCGTTCCCGAGCCACAGACGTACCAGGAGGAATTCGTGATCTGATCACCCGCTGGGGCGGAATGGCGGCTTTTGGCGCTTTGTTGCCGTGAGGTTTCGACGGCAAACCCCGATGGCAGGGCTGCTTCTGTGCTTCATCTTCGAAAGCGGACGAGATCTTCCAATTCACTGTCACCCATTGACGTGAACCGGTTTCACCCCAATACGGTCAGGCCAGCCAGACGACAACAGGAGTGTAATAGTGAGCGAACCGACCGTAGCCGATGCAACAAACCGCATTTATGAGTCGCTCCAGGCTGATAACGCCGACATCGACGCGCATATCGCCGCTCTCAAGGCGGCGTTGACGCGGGCGGGTTTAAAAGAGGCCGTATTCGACCCGGCCAGGCTCGTGCAGAATAACCGGTCCGGCAGGAAGCGAATGCAGGCCTACTTTCGCCAGCGCGGTGTCATGGTGACATTCTCAGCCTCGTGAAGCCTTCCCATCAAGGCAGACGGCTGTAATCACCTCAGCGGGCCGAGCAGCGTGACGTCGGGGCATTTGCGACACTGCGGGGCGTGTTCACCCCGTTTGATATTGCTGTGGGGAGTCCTCGATCTCTGTCATTTACAGGCCAGCCCGGGCGCAGGATTTGGCAGCCACCGACGTGCTGGGCAGCACCCGGCTTCGGTGAGTGGGTCAAATACCTACCCCGGAATCCAGGATTTATGTGAGCAACAATCGGTTCCTGCCACAAGCCGCATGCAGGACAGCACGGACGGAGGATCGCTGCGTGACGCAGCGCTGGGGCTCGGGGACTTTGTCGACACCTTCGTCATCGATGGTGCGAAGCAGGAGGACGGCTTCATGCGATCATCGCCGAAATCGGCAGTCTACGGGCTGCCGACGTCAGAGGGGCCGAATCCCTTCTGCCCATGACATGCCGAACCACACCGCCGAAGCTGGCGCCCTGCTCCACTCGATCAAGGTGTCGAGACCTGCCGTGACCGCGTCTCGTGAAAGCCCGGTCGCCACGATGTCGTCGATCGCTTCGTCGACGATGCTCGCAATGTTGCGAACCACATCCTCGAAATCGGCATCACCCGCGCAACCGCCGAAAAAGACAAGCGTGTTACGGCGTGGACGTAGGTCCGCCTGGTGAAGCAACTGCACGAGGCGGCGCCCGACGATAGGGTCGTTGCAATGCCTGTCATAGGTGCGCTGATAGGCGTTTCAGACCGGCGAGAACCCCGGGGGTTCCCGCCATAGCCGCAGACCGTCGTAGTCGTCATCGGACAGGATCACACGGCCACCCGGCCGCACCGCGCGCGCCATGTTGCGAACCACCTGCAGCGGGTCGGGTATGTGCTCAAGGACGAAGCGAGCGTGAGCGACGTCGAACCGACCTAGCTCGTCGTCACGAAGGGGCGGATCGAGGACGTCGCCCTGCCTCATCTCGATCATTGCGGTATCGTCGTCGGCCGCCGCTTGGCGCAACGCCTCGGCGATCTGTTCGGGACTTCGCTCCAGCCCGAGCACTGGGACGCCCGTGACCCGTGCCATCATCCGCGAATACTGACCAAGGCCGGCTCCAAAGTCGACGACGCGTTCACCGGCGGCGAGCTGCGCGGCATCGATACACCGCTCGTTGAGCCGCCTGTTCAGTGTGGTCAACCGCGGCTGTGTTCCGGTATTTCGAGTTCATCGACCCGACCGTGGCGCAGATGTTATTTCAGGTCTCCCGCGCATAACACAATGGCCCGAGGCTTTGGCTCCACGAGAGAGCGTCGTCGCGGCCGTGGTTCGGGAATACGGCCAACTGTTCAGGCACCATCTGGCCGAGCACCAAGCACTCTTGGCGGAGTAGTGCCTCCCAATAATCCCGCCTTCGCTCTTTTAGTGTCTTGGCCCGGAGGCGCTCCAAAGAGACGTCTGTACTCACGGCTGAACTGCGAGGCGCTCTCGTAACCAACCGCGAACCCCACCTCGGCCGCACCTGCCTGATTTGCGATCATGCGTCGGCGCGCCTCATGGAGCCGAATGTATTTCTGATACTGAAGCGGACTGACGGCGGCGACGGCTTTAAAGCGGTCGTAAAAAACGGATACGCTCATGCCTGCAAGAGCCGCGACCGCCTTGAAATCGAGACGTTCGGTGTAATGGTCGCGTATCCAGGTCATGGCCTTTCGAATGTGCATCAGTCGAGAATCTGACCCGGCAATCTGGCGCAAGAGGCCTCCGTGCGGGCCCATCAGCAGCCGAAACATGAGTTCATGCTCCAGAAGCTTAGCCATGACCGGGATTTCGGTCGGGCGATCGAGCAGTTCCAGCAGTCTGCCCCAAGCGCCGAGAAGCGACGCACTCGCAGTGCTGACACCGTATCCCGATTCAATCGGCAACTCGGGCATCGCTGCCATCTCAAGGACGAGGTCGGACAAAAGAGCCGGGTCCAAAAAAAGACCGACTGCGACAAACGGTCTATCTTGTGAAGCCTCGCATACCTGTCCCAACGCGGCGATCTCGGCCGCGACGATCATGCTTTGACCAGGTCCGTACTCGAACTTCTTGTCGCCGATAAACATGCGCTGAGTGCCCTGTATCACCAAGGATGCCGCCGGATCATAGATCAGCGGGTCGATCTCGGTCGTATGGTCGAGAGTGTAAGCGAACAGCCTCGGCAATTTAAGACTCGGACTGCCTGCGTGGCGCATTGCTATGTCGCGTATTTTGTCAAGTTCTGTCATTGAGCGACACTAAGCCGATTGCCCAGTCCTATCAAGCGCTCCGGAAGAACGGGCAAGAATGACGGAAGTTCCGGCATCGTAGCATCGCGGTTCAAATCCTATTGTCGCTTTAAAGACGGAGGCCATTGGGGCTTCTGATGATCCAGGAGAAACTGTCATGCCCACCCCAATCGAAACTGTTTCGGCCTTTTGCGCGGCGTTCGTTGAAGACGGCGGAAGACCAGCGGTCCGTCGTTGGCTCACGCCCAACACGCGCTGGGTCAACGAAGGTGTATCAGTTACGACGGGCGTCGACGAGGCCATCGCCATGATCGACGAACTGGAGAAATCGATGGGCATCTCGACCGTCCATATCGACATGCTCGCAATAGCCGCAGACGGCCCCCGCGTTCTCACCGAAAGGCTCGACCGGTTCGAGCGTGCCGACGGCAGTGAAATCGGGCGCGTGATGATTATGGGAATCTTCGAGGTCGAAGGCGACAAGATTGTCGAGTGGCGGGACTATTTCGACGTGCTCGCTGTCCAGAAGTTCGCTAAGGGCTAAGACAGCGACTTGCGAACGATTGGGCTGAACGCGAAGTTTATTGACTTTGCGGTCAGCCCAACGCGCCTGATGAAGCTCTCGACGACAGGCCATGATCCTGCCAGTGGAGCCTTATGTCATCGGGATCATTGGAAAATTTTTATGACTACATAAGCACCGGTTTGGCCTGACAGCAAAATCGCTCCGAGACCGCGCAGCTCGCCTTCGACGCGATAGAGTTCGCCGATCCGCTTCACGCCTTCCTCGGCAATCGGTGCCGAGCCGTTGCGGGCGATCTCAACCAGCTTGCGCCGGGCATGCGCCCAACAAAAGGCTAGCCAGATGTTGGGACCGGCACGATCCGGTGCGATCAGCCGATTATATCCGGCGTAGGCGTCAACCTGAAGGATACCCGTAAACCCCTGCAATATCCGCTCGGCATCTTGCCCGCCGCGGCCGGGCGCGTAGGTGAAGGCAACACCCGGAGGTGCGCCGCCGTTTACCTTTGATTGTCCACGAATAGCCGATCAGAGCTTGGCCGACGACACAACGTGGTAGCGGAACGCATGTGAAGGGACTTTGAAGGCTACTGGACCCGTCTAGCCGCAAATCTGACTGAGAGACATGAGGCTTCTGCCCCATTATCACCCACCCCTCGCCCCGCGCAACGCCGTCAACCCCCGCCGCAGCCACAACAATTGCTGCGGCGGCATCTGGCGCAAATGGTCGTAGTCCATCACCGTCACATTATAGACCGTGCTCCTGACCTGCGGTCCATCAGGGCAGCGCAGCAGGATGCCCTGCAGGGCCATCATGCGGTTGCTGGCCTTGCGGGCGCGGTCGGCGTGGGTGTCGGTCACCTCGCCTTCGTGGCCCTTGACGGCAAAGAGCGATTGCGCCCGCGGGCTCGGGGCCGGAATGCCTGTGGTCTTGTGGTAGCGGGCGATCGCCTCGGCATAGTCGTCGCCGGCCTGGCGCTGTTCGGCGGTGATCAGGCCGGCGAGGAAGATGCGGCCGAGGGTATAGCCGGCAAAGGGGCTCTTGACCGTCTCGTCGGCCACCGTCCTGTCAAAGCCGTGGATGCGGCGGCGGGCTGATATCGCCACGCTGATATTCTCCTTCTCGGTTTCGAAGGGCTTGATCTTGCCGCAGGGAAAGCGCTCGACATTCTCCTTGCGCGGCCGGCCGGCGCCCTTGTTGACCCGTCCTGTCTTCACCTTGGTGGCTTTGCCGCCCATGCTGATCGTCCTTCTATCGAATGATGCCGTTTCTGAGTGCCGCGGCGACCAGCGCCGTATCCTTGAAGACGCCGAGCCGCGCCTTGGCGTTTGATATGTGCGTATTCACCGTGATGTGGGAGATGCCGAGAATGGTGCCGATCTCGGCGGCCGTCTTGCCCGCCGCCATCCAGCGGATGATTTCGGTTTCGCGGGGGGTGACGTTGCTCATGGCTCTGCATATCCATCGATGCACGGCACGCGCGGCATCGTCACATGCGCGCCCGACATGGTCACCCGCGTCACGCGGTCGGGGTGGCGGATCGGCTGGACGGGCGGGCCCGCCTTCGGCTGCGGATGCCAGGCGTCCTGCCTCGAGGGAAACCTGTCGCGGTTGCGGGATGCCATGTTGATGACGGTGTTCTTCTTCGATCCGAACATGACGGCGATCTCTCTTGCCGACAGCCCTTCCTTCCAGAGCTTTTCCGCCTTGACGATCTTGTCTTCCGTCCAGAATGTGATGGTCATCTCAATGCCTCCTCAGGTCGTGCGGCCCTTGCAATGATCGGGTTGTCGGGGAACATCCTGGCGAGCTCCCGCTTGGCGTTGCGGCTGCCATTGGCGGCGTCGCGCAGCAGCTGCATCTTGTAGGCGGCGACCTTCGGCTGCGGCCTCTCCGGCTCGGCCTCCATGCGCGGGCGGCTCTCCGCCTCGATCGCCGCCTGCTGATGGCGGCATTGCTCGGCGAAACTGGCGCAGCTCGGAGCGAAGGCGCGGTTATGATCCCGGACCTTTCCGCAGATGAAGAGTTTGGCCGCCTGCCAGACCGCCTCCAGCGGAATGCCCTCGATCGCGACGAGATAGGCGCGGATCTGCATGTCGGGATCAGTGCCTGCGGATGCCGGGAAACCCGAAAGCATCCCAGCTATGATCTTCACCGGAGAGGAAATCTCTTGCGGCATCCACTGTCGTCCTTCTCGTACTGCTGTTGATCGACCCGGCCTCCCTCGCCTTCTCCTTGAGGTACCAGTCGCATTTGATCGCCTGCCAGCCGCGGAAGATCTGCATCTCGGCGGCGCCGACCGGGTCGCCGGTCGCCAGATATTCCCGCGCCTGCATCCTCGCCGCATAAACCGTCAGCGGCTTCTTCAGCGTGCGTTTGCGATGCTCGATGATCGCCGCTGCCAGCTCCTCCCCCAGCACCGGGCTGAGGATGTCCATGATCTCCTGGTTCATTGTTTCCTTCGCCATGCGATGTTCCTTTCCCGATTGAGATGGCCGGCCTCAAACCCGCAGCCGCCGTCGGCCGCCGGCGAAATTGACCGGCGTGCCCGGCTTGAGGGGGCGGCGGGGAAAGCGGCGAATCTCCGCGCCGGCATGGTCCTGCTGGGCGGTGTCGCCCTTCTCGGCGCTTCGAAGCGTGTGGATCTCGGTTTCGACGGACGGCACCGACACGCCGAGGATGGCAGCGATTTCGATATAGTCCCGGCCGGAGCGGAAGAGCTCGAGCGCGTTCATGTGGGTGCCTTGCTGCGCCGGGGCGGCCTTGAGCTGGAAGCTCATCGCTTGATCCTTCTTTCGAACGCGGTTCGCCGTTCCCGCCGAAGCGGGTGCTGCCAACGTCTTTGATTTTTCACGGATGACGACCGGAGCCCGGCTCTGTTGCGGAGCAAAAGCTCCGGTCGTCTGCCAGGCCGCCGCCTGGGTCGGGCACGAGCGCGCCCGGCGGGCACGACATCGTCGCGCCCGGGATGCCGGCGTCGCCGAGGGAGGGCAACGACGCCAGCCACCGATAGCCGTCAGGGAGGAGTGAGGCTGTCGGGATCGGGGATCGGAAGAGCGCCGGGGGCGATCTCCCGCAGCTCTTTCGGGCTGGTCGGCCGGCTGCAAGTCTCGCAGTGGCGCTCGATCACCTCGGCGATCGACAGCGCTTTGCCGCAATTCGGGCAGCCGGTGTAGCGGGCGGGCGGGGTGGAGATGGTCACAGCGACTCCACCTCCCGGTTGGCGTTCAGCACCTGCTGCAGGGCCTTGGCGAGGAAGGGGATATCCTCGTTGCGAACTGGTATCGCGGACATCCGCCCTCCCCTTGGGCCTTGCGGCCGGTGAATGACGACGCCGGTCGGCACGACGTCCATGGCGAGCCTATCCTCCGAGGAAATGGTGAACCTCATGGCGTCTCCTCCAGTCCGAAAGGCTGGCCCGTTGTTGATGATGTCGGTGTTTGTCATGGCGATTAGGGTACAATTAATACCCGATATGTCAAGCACATTAGGGCATGACATGTACCTTAATTTAGGGTATTTTTTATATCATGTTGAAAGATCAGGAACAATTTGAACGCGAAGAACGCGCAAAGCGCCTCGTCATGGCCAGGAAGAATGCTGGCTTTGCCGGGCCGAAGGCGATCGTCGATCGGTTCGGCTGGAATGCGAATGTCTACAAGGCGCATGAATCCGGCCGTAACGGCTTCGGCATCGCCGATGCGAAGAAGTATGCCCGCGCTTTCAAGGTCAATCTCAACTGGCTGCAGTTCGGCACCGGCAACGCGCTCGATCCCGATGAGCTGCCGGTCTCCGTCGCCGATGTGCCGAAGATCTCCTGGGTCAGCGCCGGCCAGCTCAGCGAGCAGGCGCCGATCACCGACTTCTCGGAATTCCCGACGGTCGCCGCCCTCGATCTGCCCGATGGCGAATGGATCGCGCTCGAGGTCGAGGGCAATTCGATGAACAAGATCTCGCCGCCGGGCTCGATCATCTTCGTCAATCTGCGCGACAAGCGCCTGGCGCCGAACGCGCTCTATGTCGTCGCCGACGAAACGGGCGCCGCGACCTACAAGCGCTATCGCCCGAACGACAACCCGCCCTTCCAGCCCGCCTCCTACGAGGACGTGCCGCCGCCGGAATTCCAGGGCGCCGTCACCATCGTCGGTCGCGTCCGCCGATCGATCATCGAGATGTAGGGATGAGAGCGCAAGGCGCGGAAACGATGCCGCGAATCAATCAAATTCAATAGAAAAAACAGGATGATCCGCCCTTCATCGCGCGCCGGCAGAATCTGATTCTACATCGTCACGGCGGCGGTGCTTCTCCTGGCATACAGCGCGGCGCGGGAGATGTACGGCCTGTAGGATTTCGCTCCGAAGCTCGCCGATCCCCAGCCGGGATCACGAGGGATATCGGGACGACGCATCCTCTGAAGCCACAAATTGCGGAAGCTCCGGATGCCGTTCGCGCACCACTCGCGACACCGCCACCAGGATGGACCGGATGGCGGCGGGAAACATATCCTTCGGCAGCTTCTCCTCCCACGGATCGTAGAACTCGGTGATGCCAGGCCCGCCTCGATCACCTCGTCGGTGATTTCGATGTCGCTGCGCATGGCCGGCCTCTTTTTTTCTCGTAGCTTCATACTCCAACTTCAGTTCTCATTCCTCTCTCTTCAGCTTAGGAGGAGAAGGTTCCTGAAGGCTGGTGAGGGAGGGTTCCGGCCAAAGCTTCCCCCTACCCCATGAGCAAAGCCCATGAAGCCGGGAGAGCATTGGCCAAGTCCTGAAGGCCGGAGCCGGGATGGGACACGTGCCAGAGGGGCCATTCGCTTCGCCCTCGTCCTGATTTTCTGACAGCGCACTTAAGGACTTTCGCTTCCCGCGCCGCTGGGCTTCGTCAGCTCGGGAGTTGCACCCGGTCGCCCAATCACTTGATCAAGACATACGCCTACGATTCGTACCTCGTCAATCCAAGAGGTATTTTTTATACCTTTTTCCGTTGACGCGATCGGGTATAATAAATACCTTAACCTCACAAGCCGACCAGAGGCGCGAGAGGACAGGCGATGCAGCACATTCGCAAGATCGAGACAGAGGAGAGCAAGCGGGACGCCCGCTGGAATGCGGCGCGCACGATGGGCGACTGCCGCGCCTATATGGCCAACGAGGCCCAGCGCATGGGCGCCCTCGGCTTTGCCTTCCTGCGCCGTCCCGAACATTCGATCCGCGGCCCGTCCTGGCTGCGGGGCGCTGCGGCAAGCGTCGAGGAGCACTACCGCTATGCCCGCGAGATCATGGGCATCACCGACAATGATCAGCTTTACGCCTGAGGGGAACGGAGATGTCTGCCGCCAATCCCACATCCGAACCATCGACCGAGCGCCCTTCCCGTCCCGCCGCCCGGTGGGCCGGAGCAAGCGAAAAGACCCGTGCCACGGCCCGCTTCACCGCAGGGGCACCCGATCTCCTGGAGGCGCTGGTGGAGGCCGAACGCTTTTTCCACGGCAGCGACGATCACGGCTGCCCGCTTCACCAGAAAATCCTCGCCGCCATCGATACGGTGAAAGGCGGCGCATCATGAGCGATTGCCTGATCAAGGCCTTTTCCGGCTGCGCCTGCCCACCCGGTGACTGCGCGCAAAAGCCCGTCACCCCGGCGCCGGTCACCTTCGTCTCGTGGCGGACCCAGGCGATCGCCTGTCTCGCCTTCGGTTTCCTCGCGGCGATCATCTCGGCCGCCTGGATGGAGACACAGTTCAAAACCCGGGATCTGCGAAACCAGGAGCATGTGTCATGGAAGTGAGCCAGGGCTTTTGCCGACACCGCCGGTCAGGAACTGAACTTGATGTCGCTCGCCTTCGCCGCGGTAATGAACGCCCGCCGCACCTGCTCGGGCCCGGCGACATCATTGAACACGTCGAGCACAAGCCGTTCGGCCGCCTTCGCCGCCGGCGTCTGCTCGGGCCAATCATTCAGCAAGGTGTTGCCGGCCTGAACAACATTATAGACCGTCCTCACCTTGCCATTGATGGTGATCTTCACCGGCTTGAACCTTCGTCGTTTGCTCATGATGCATCCCCTCACGCTGGAAATACGCGACTCAACGAATCACCGCGGGACTCGTTCCGGTTGAGATGATTCTTCGTTCGCCAGCCGGGCGCCGAGCGCGATGTCCTCCGTCTGCATGACAGGGCCCGGCTCGGATGCGTGCGAGAATGCGGCAGATGAAGCCCGAACCGGGAGGCAACACAATGGACCTTCAGAGTCTCGTCGCCGCGCACATGCCAAACCGCCGCCGCCCCACGCCGATGGGCGCCGCGGCCGAGTACCGATACTACCGAAATCAGATCACCCTGCCGCGCCTGAGGCTTCGGCTACTCGGGCTGACTGCCGCGACCGCCGGCCTGACGCTGCTGCTGGCCGGCGTCATCCACACATGAGGTGCCGTCATGCTCCGACAGACCGATCATGCTATGCTGCGATCCGTTGTGGGGGACCGCGCGATGGACGACAGCGAGGCTGACCGGGCGGCGATCATGGCCGTGATCCGCGCCGAAACCGAGGCCTGGCTGCAGCGGGACTTCGAGGCGCTGGCGAGCCACTGGGTGCAGTCGCCGCAGACCCGGCGGATGGAATATTTCGCTTCGCTCGGCGTCCGGGTGGACGAAGGCTGGGACCCGATCGCCGCGCGGATCAGGAAGATCGTCGAGCGATTCCCGGAGAAATATGCCTTTTCGGAGCGCGTCCGCTGGGAAAAGGTCAACATCGTCGTCGACGGCAACATGGCCTGGATGACCTTCGATCAGATCGGCAGCGACACCGGCGAAGATCGCAAGCGCCAGCTGCGGATCCTCCAGCGGATCGACGGCGCCTGGAAGATCGGCTGCATGGTGATGATGGAGAGCAGCGTCGAGGAGGCGAACTGCCCGCTGATCGAGGTCGACACGGATGCCAGGATCCTCTGGACGAACCGGCTGGCGCGGGAGCGGATGCACGGCCATCCCGGGCTCGTCGCCGCCGCCGGCCGCCTGCGTGCCCGGCAGCGCGAACACGACGCAGCACTGCGGGAGGCGGTGCGCCTGGCGTTCCGCGAGCTGCAGAGCCAGAGGCCGCTGAACATCGCGCCGAAGCAGGCCTGGGCGGTGGCGCTTGGCGAAGACGCGGCCGGGATTCCGCTCCACTGCTGGGTTCTGCTCGAGGACGGCAAGGCGCTGGTCTCCTTCGACGACGCCGAGACTGTGGTGCGCCGGATCGCGAGCGCGCGGGAGGTCTTCGGCCTCTCGCCGGCGCAGACCCGGCTTGCCCGCCTGATCGTCGATGGCCACGATCTCGCAGCCGCCGCCGATCTGCTCGGGGTCAGTGTCAACACGTTGCGCACCCAGCTACAGCGCATCTTCGACAAAACCGGCGTACGCAACCAGGCGGCATTGGTACGGGCGCTGCTGAGCGCTGGGGCTCCGAGCACATAGCCTCGACCGCCGGCCCTGTGTGGCATCCCCACCAACCCAACCTTTCGATCTCGGCCATGATGCGCCGATCAGGCGATACGGTCTTCTCGAACTTGTTCGTCCAGAATTCCGTGTTGGACTTGGGTGTCGTCGCTAATTGCATCCGCACCGATCTGAACCTGATCTAAACCCGACCCTCCAAAAGAGATCGTGATATGGTTGGAGTCCAATTTGGAGAGGGGGCTATGCTGAAAAATCCTATCGTTGGACTGGCGGTTGGCGCGCTTATGGTTTTTGCGACCCACGCAGCAGCGACTGCCGATCCGCTCCCCAAAGGTTTTGAGCGCCACAAGTTCAACGGATCGGTCAGACCTGAGGTCAAGGGCGGCGTGACCCGGTTTGAAATATTCGACCGTCAGTGTTCCAACGTCGACTATGGAGATGGACGGGGCGAAAATGATTGTCGCAATGGCAACGTCCGCTCCACGATTCGCTATACGCGAGACATGAGGGTTGGCGAAAGCGTCGAATACAAGTTTGATTTCCGGCTCGATCCGACTTTTGCCTACAAAGGCTGGCACAACAACTCCGCAAATGGCTTTTATCCCGACGGCTGGGACAGCCATTTGCGTTTCGCGTCCTGGGAAGGACCGGCAATCCACAATTTCATCTACATGCTGAAGGCCGACACGCGCAACGGCGTCAACTTTCTCGCCCGTCAGTGCCAAAAACCGGAAGATTTCGGCAAATGGGCGACATTCTCGCTGAAAATCCGATGGGCAAACGATGACAGCGGATGGGTTACGGCAAGCTGCGACAACAAGGTGATCTACGCCGCCGAAGGCGAAGCAACCAACCAGGCTCCGCATTGCTGGGAATCGAACGAGTGCGAGCCGCAATCAAACCGCGACCCAAAATCATTCAACTTCATTCTCGGCCCGGTGATGATGGGTTGGGGCAATGAATGGAAGAACTATGACCATCATACGTCCCAGTTTGACGTGGTGCAGCCGGATGGTATCGGCATCGATGTCCGCAATGTCAGTGTAACCCGCGGCGTCAGCGTCTATTCCGCCGAACAAGCAGTTTTGCTCAAGACGTTGCAGCAGCAACTGGCTCATTTGGGCTGCAAGCCAGGGAATGTTGAGGGCAAGCCTGACAAGGCAACACGGCAAGCCGCTCTCTCTTGCCGCAAGTTCGAGAGCGGTTCGCTTCCCCAAGCGCTCAATCTCACGACACTGCGAGCCTTCGCTGACGCCTATGCCAAGCCGGAGACCGCCAGTCTGCCTTCAGGCAACGCCGCGGCTGGTACCGAAAACGTTTCGTCAAAACCGAGGACCTATATCAAGCTGGGCGAAATGCTTGCCATGAAGACAGGCAAGGACACCAAGGTGAATTCCAACTTCTATGGCAAGATCAAAGGCGCCAAGAAGGGGCAGAACGAGCTGGACTTCATCGTACTGGGTCAGTTCGACTACACCGACAACACTTTCAGCCAGCTGTCATTTCTTCTGCAAGACAATCTCTCCAAGGCCGAAGTGAATGCCGCGGCCAAGTGCGGCTATGGGACGATCAGATTTCCAGATGGCACAGATCATTTGGAGATCGGCATGAAACGTTCAGGAAACTCATTCTCGTCCCCACCAAGAACTGACTGCTTGATTCAAGCGCTCGGCAAACGACCGGCATCGCAGGTTCCCTACCTCACGACCGGGTTTGCCGATCTGGCTAAATCAATGGTTTCCGACGGCGGTTGGAAGAAACTGAGGCATGAAGGTCTGAAGATATTTGTCAAACGTGTTGCGGATGGTGAAATCACAGTCGGCGGCTGAGATCGCAGCACAGCGTCGCACGTTCCATCGGCGGCGGCTTCTTCTCCACCGCGTTCCGGTCGGAGTCATTCACACCCGCTCGGGCTCACGCCGCACGGATAATGCCGACGAGATAAAGCGATCCCGTCACGAGAACCCATGCGCCCGATTCCGCGGCGCCGGCCAGTGCTTCCTGATAGGCCTCGAGCGGGTCCGGCACGACGATGCTCAGCAGCCCGAGGCTGTCTGCAATCGTCTTCAGCTGTTCCGGCGAACGCGATCTGGCGCCGACGGTGGTGAAGATGATCGATATATCGTGGCGCGTCATCGTCGACAGCAAGCCTGCCGCGTCCTTGTCTTCCGCGATTGACACGACGGCAATGCAGGGAGCGCGGTACTTTTCTTCCTGCGAGAGGTCGCTCAGAACCGCAGCAAGGTTGAAGGGAACATGCGCGCCGTCCAGCACCACGTTGACCTTATCGCCGTGGCTGGTGACGACGGCGATTTTTTCGAGCCGTCCCGGCAGGCGGGCAGCTTCGATCGTCGAGGGATCGAGGAGCTGTGCTCCAAGAGGCTCCGACACCGCGCCTGCGCCCTTTGTCATGACGCCCATTTTTCCGAGGACATCCAGAACCGCTGCCGCCACGGCAACATTCCGCTGCTCAATCGTTGCGTCGGCCGGCACCATGGGGCGTCGCACGGCAGAGCCGAGTTCTGCTGCCGGGGCGGATATGACGGCGCCTGCCTCGTCCGCCTCCGGCAGGAGGGTGACGACCGTTGTGCCGGGCTTTATGATTCCCGCCTTCTCGAAAGCAATGGCGGCGCGGGTTTTGCCGAGGATTTCGGTGTGCTCGAGATCGATATTGGTGATAACGGCGACATCGCTTTGAACGATATTGGTCGAGTCCCACCGCCCTCCAAGTCCGGTTTCGAGAACGGCCCACTCCACGCCTTCCATGCTGAAGATCAGCAAGGCCGAAACCGTCAGGATATCGAACCAGGTTGCTCCCTGCGCGGCTGTCGCCTCTCGCCTTGCGTCTTTGAATGCCGCCAGCGCTGCCCCAAGCGCGTCCGCCAGGCGCTCCTCGCCGACCGGACGGCCATCAATGCTGACCCGCTCGGTGATGTGCATGACATGCGGCGAGGCATATCGCCCGACGGCGAAGCCCGCCTGCGCAAGACCCGCCTCGATCAGGGCGCAAGTCGAGCCTTTGCCCTTGGTGCCGGCCACATGGACGATACGAAAGCTGTTCTGGGGATCGCCAAGCCGACGGGCGAGATCGCGCATCGGCTCCAGATCGACCCGCATATCGCCGCGCGGGCGGCGTTCCCAATTCGTGAGTTGATCAAGTTCGGCTAGACAATTCGCAAGCCGTTCACTTTCGATGCGGGACGACATGGGACACCTTCGCAAAAATGATCCAGATGCCCAGGCGAGCGGCCAAATTCCCACGCTCCCCGGTGGTATCCACCTTCATCGCCAGTCACGCAGGCCTCGATGCTAGCATAGATGAGTCCGAAATCCAGAGCGGCGCTCGTGCGGTCCGCAAATTGCGCTTGGGGCACCTGGATGGAGACGCAGCTCAAAACCTGGGATCGGCTCGAACTTCGATTCTTGCGTTGCCGATGCACCGAGCTTCCGCCAGCCGCGCTTCGGTTATACCTTCCTGCAGAAAAATTATAACCGGAGAAGGACGGGTTTTCGGGCGGTTGACCTCGCTCCGGTGAATCCGGGGGACTTTGGGCTGAGATCAGCAGAAACGAAAAACCCCGCCGGAGCGGGGTTTCTAGCTGGTCGGAGTGGAGTGATTCGAACACTCGACCCCCACGTCCCGAACGTGGTGCGCTACCAGACTGCGCTACACTCCGTGACCAGCGGCGCTTCTATAGAACAGCCTATCTGGTTGCACAAGCACCAAATTCCAAAAAACCGGCGGAATTTTTGACGGTGACGTGACAGGCTCGAGATCACGCGACTGCAGCAAAAAGCCACACTTCCCGCAAATCGAACGGAAGTCTCAAACGGGCAATTTTCTTTTGCCGGGTTCCGCGCTAAAGGGCAGACGGGACAGGCGAAACCGCTCACGAGGGCGGGCTTCGCAGCCAATGCGCTAGAGATCAGGACGACACGATGAATTTCCGCACCATGACCGCGGCCGGGCTTGCAATTGCGCTTGCCGGATGCACGACCATTCCTTCCGCCGGCAATCCGATCGAGGCCCGCTGGGTCGGCAAATCGGCCGGCATCTTCTTTGCCGCCTACGGGCCGCCGATCAGCGACAGCGAGCAAGGCTCGACCACCGTCTATACCTGGCGCGGCGGCTACAAGACCGTGCGCATTCCGGCGAAATACGCCGAAGGCGCCGACGGTAAGCGCGGCAAGCAGATCGCGTCCGCCCGCACCGCCTATCTGCGCTGCCAGGCGGAAATCACCACCAGCTCCGATTACACGATCCGCGACATCCGCACCGTCGCCGATATCCCTGGCGTCAACGGCCCGTCCTATTGCGCCGAGTTCCTGGCGCCGGAACAGAAGTAACGGACGCTTCGTCCGAAGCAGCTCACAGGCGGCCCCAGGTGCCGCCTGTTTTCGTTCGCGGCTGCTGCTTCTGCCGCAAGCCGGCTTCTGCACGAAGAGCAGATTCCGCCAGGTCCGCCGTTGCAGCGGATGGCCCATCGACCCCGCTCTCAATATCCCGACAGCCCGCAACCAAATCCGGCGCAAAAAGGGGCTTGTCGCATTCAGCCCTCCGGCGTATCTATTGCCCGTCGCGAAAAGCGGCTGCCTCCCTTGATCCGCTCAGTGGCGGAGTAAACAGGTGGACGAATGGTCGTCCAGGTGGTCGAGCACACGCCATTCATGCCTTTGCAGCATGGATCGGCCAGCACCTCCCAGAAACCAAACGCCTGATCAGCTCAGGCCTCATCGTGAGTCCATTGGCGCTCGAACGGCGCTCGTGCGCTTGCGTCGACCCGGAACGCGCCATGACCAGATCCCTTATCGTCATTTTCACCGCCATTGTCCTCGATGCCGTCGGCATCGGCCTGATCTTCCCCATCCTGCCCGCGCTGCTGCGCGATATCACCCATGCCGAAAACGTCGCGGCCTATATCGGCACGCTGACCGCGCTCTATGCGGTCATGCAGTTCATTTTCGCGCCGGTGCTCGGGGCCCTCAGCGACCGGATCGGCCGCCGGCCGGTGCTGTTGATTTCGCTCGCCGGCGCTGCCGTCAACTATCTGTTCCTCGCCTTTGCGGCCAATCTGCCGATGCTGTTTCTCGGCCGCGCCATCGCCGGCCTGACGAGCGCCAACGTGTCGGTGGCGACCGCCTATATCACCGACATCTCGCCCGAGGCGAAGCGCGCCCGCCGCTTCGGGCTTTTCAACGCCATGTTCGGCCTCGGCTTCATCATCGGCCCGGTCGCCGGCGGCGTCCTCGGTGATCACTGGCTGCGGCTGCCCTTCATGGCGGCGGCCGCGCTCAATGGCTTGAACCTGCTGCTCGCCTTCTTCGTCCTGCCGGAATCGCGCCCCGGCAGCCGGGAGAAGATCGCGCTTTCGGCGCTCAATCCGCTGAAGCCGCTGCACGCGGTGCTGGAGGTCAAAAGCCTGCTGCCTGTCGTCACCCTCTTCTTCATCTTCAGCGCCACCGGCGAGGCCTACGGCACCTGCTGGGCGCTCTGGGGCAGCGACGCCTTCCATTGGAGCGGGCTTTCGATCGGCCTTTCCCTCGGCGCCTTCGGCATCTGCCAGACGCTGACCCAGGCCCTCCTTCCGGGACCGGCGGTCAAATTGCTCGGCGAACGCGGGGCAATCCTGACCGGCATCGCCGGCGCCGCGATGGCGCTGACCGTCATGGCCTTTGCCGGCCAGGGCTGGATGATCTTTTCGATCATGCCGGTCTTCACGCTCGGCGGCATCGGCGTGCCGGCGCTGCAGTCGCTCGCCAGCCGGCAGGTGGATGAGAGCAGGCAAGGCCAGTTCCAGGGCGTGCTCGCCTCGGTCGTCAGCCTCGCCTCGATCGTCGCGCCGCTTGGCTTCTCCAGCGTCTATTTCCTCGTCCGCCAGGCATGGCCGGGCGCAATCTGGCTCTCGGTCGTCGCCGTCTATGCGCTGGCCGTGCCGCTCATTCTTGCTCTCAGGCTGAAGAATCCGACACCGACCGCGGCAAGCGGGCCGACGCCATAGGCCACCGCCCTCGGCGCGTGCCGCATGGATCCCAGGGTCAAGCCCTGGGATGACGGAGGTGGTGGAAACGTGTGCGACAAATAGCGAGGTGTGCAGCGTTTATCGGATTGCCGATTTACGCCATGCCAATGCAAAACTGCTCGTGCACCTTGCTGAAATTCATCCAGACGTCCCGCCTCTTGCCAATTGCCCTCCCCAAACTCCGGCATCCCAGGGCTTGACCCTGGGATCCACAGCCACGCACTCTGCCGGAATGGCGGGATATGTTTACATCGTCACCAATCAGAAAAATGGCACGCTCTATATCGGCGTGACATCCGATCTGGAGCGCCGCATCTATGAGCATCGCGAGGGGCTGACGCCGGGCTTTGCCTGGAAATACGGATGCACCCGTCTCGTCTGGTATGAGGAGCACTGGGACATCGGCAGTGCGATCCAGCGCGAGAAGTCGTTGAAGCGATGGTACCGGCAATGGAAGATCGACCTGGTCGAAACCATGAATCCCGAGTGGGACGATCTTTATCTTACGTTGTGGTGATGCCGGCTGCGTCTTCTGGGGTGCTCTGCGCATGGATCCCAGGGTCAAGCCCTGGGATGACGGAGGGTGGGGGAAACGTGTGCGACAAATAGCGAAGTGTGCAGCATTTATCGGATTGCCGATTTAAGCCATGCAAATGCAAAACGGCTCGTGCATCTCCCTGAAATTCCTCCAGACGTTCCGCCTCTTGCCAATTGCCCTCCCCAAACTCCGTCATCCCAGGGCTTGACCCTGGGATCCACAACCCGGCACGAGGCTTCAAAATTTACCCCAGTTGGATGCCATCCCAGTCCACCAGTGCCAGCCGCATGGATCCCAGGTCAAGCCCTGGGATGACGGAGGGAGGCGGTGCTTGAATACCCCTCTGCCCTACCAGGCCCAGGGTCGAGCCACGGGGCCGGCAGGCCAGCGGGGGCCACGCGAGACCCCCGAACCCTACGCCCTCACGCCGCCTCCCCCGCCTGCACCGCAGCTTCCGCCAGCTTCCGCGCCGCGACGAAATCTACCTTGCCGGAGCCGAGCACCGGCACCTTGCCGATATTGACCTCGGCCGGGACCATCATGTCCATGGCGCCCCTGGATTTGGCGAAGGCGAGGAATTCGGCGCGGGTGGCGGTGGGGGCGTCGGTCAGGAGCACCAGGCGCTCGCCCTTCTTGGCGTCGGGCAGCGAGGAGACGACCGACAGCGCGCCCGGCCAGAGCTCGGCGGCCAGCGTCTCGACGGCGGCGAGCGAGATCATTTCGCCGCCGATCTTGGCGAAGCGTTTGGCGCGGCCGCGGATCTTGACGAAACCGTCCTCGTCGATGGTGACGATGTCGCCGGTGTCGTGCCAGCCGTCGGCGAGCGGCTCGAGCACGCCGGGCTTTTCGGCACGGAGGTAGCCGGCCATGACATTGGCGCCGCGCACATGCAGCCGGCCGCCCTCATCGATGCCGGGCACCGGTTCGAGCTTCCATTCCATGCCCGGCAGGATTTTGCCGACCGTGCCTGACTTGTTGTACATCGGTGTGTTGATCGAAATCACAGGCGCGGTCTCGGTGACGCCGTAACCTTCCAGGATGCGCAGGCCGAATTTTTCCATATAGGTCTGGCGGGTGGCGGCCTTCACCGGCTCGGCGCCCGAGAAGATGTAGCGGATCGAGCGGAAGTCGTAAGGATGCGCCGTCCTGGAATAACCGTTGAGGAAGGTATCGGTGCCGAAGATGATCGTGGCGTTGGAGACATAGATCAGCTCCGGCACGATGCGGTAATGCAGCGGCGACGGATAGAAATAGACCGGCACGCC
This sequence comes from Rhizobium anhuiense bv. trifolii, assembly GCF_024346605.1. Lineage (NCBI taxonomy): Bacteria > Pseudomonadati > Pseudomonadota > Alphaproteobacteria > Hyphomicrobiales > Rhizobiaceae > Rhizobium > Rhizobium anhuiense. The sequence goes on along the minus strand of NZ_CP098803.1, from coordinate 1,405,178 downwards.
CGAGATCAGCGGCAGCACAGTGCCCGCCGTCAGCCCGAAAGAATGGAAGACCGGCAGGATGTTGAACACCTTGTCGCCGCTGTGGAAATCGATGCGGGCGGCGGCCTGGGCGGCGTTCGACAGGATGTTGCGGTGGGTCAGCACCACGCCCTTCGGCGTGCCCTCGGAGCCCGAGGTGAAGAGGATGACGGCCGGATCATCCGGCTTACGCTTCACCAGCGGCCGCGCCTTCCTGAGATAACCCAGGATCTTGTCCTTGAGGCCGATTTCGGCCCGGAGATCATCGAGCCAGACGATCGTCACCTGCTTTTCCATCTCCTCGATGACAGGTCCGAGCTTGGCCTGGGTGACGAAGGCGCGCGAGGTCAGCACATGCCTGACTTCGGCGGCCTTGCAGGCGGAGAGGATATTGGCGGCGCCGGCAGTGAAGTTCAGCATCGCCGGCACCTTGCCCGCCGTCATGACGCCGAGCAGCGTGGCGGCCGCACCATTGGCATTCGGCAGCATGACGCCGAGGTTGGTTTCCGGGAAGCGGGCGCGGAATTTGGCGCCGAGCACGGCCGCCCCTGTGAGCAGCTTGCCATAGGTCAGCCGGCCGGTGACCGGATCTTCGACGGCGAGCTTGCCCATGCCGAATTCATGGCCGGCCTGAATGACGCGGTCGAGCACGGTCGACGAGGTATCGGCGGTCTGGAACAGCAGGTTCGACATCACCTGATAGAGGGCGGCACCCGCCGCCGTGCGGCGCTTGCGGCCTTTCAGCTCCGGCGGCACTTCCAGCTTCACCGGTTCGAGAATGGTGACCTTGACCTTGGGGAACAGCCGGCGGCGGATCTTGCCGTTGTCGAGATAGGAGAGATAGCTCTTCTCCAGCCCGTCGATCTTCACCGGCACGACCATCGAGCCTGTTTTGTCGGCGACCATGGCGGCGCCATCATAGACCTTCATCAGCGTGCCGGTCACCGTCAGGCGGCCTTCGGGGAAGATGCCGATCGGGCTGCCATCCTGCACCACCTTGATCAGCGAGCGCGTCGCCATCGGCTTGGTCGGGTCGAGCGGCAGGAATTTGCACATCTTCAGGAAGGGCCGCACCCACCAGGCCTGGGCGATCTTGTAGTCGACGGCAAAGGTGGGCTCTTCCTCGGTGATGGCAAGCGCCAGGGCGCCATCGAGCAGGCTGACATGGTTGAGGGCAATGATCGGCGCGCGGCCGGCCTTCTTGATATTCTCCAGCCCTTCGACCTCAAGCCGCATGAAGGCGCGGAACAGGATCGAGATGAAATCGCGGAAGGGATTGGTCGGCAGCGTCTTCAGCATCAGCCAGGCGACGGCGAAATTGATGATGCCGAGGCCGATCAGGATCTGCGGAATGGAGGCGCCGAGCGCCTGGATGGCGGCGACCAGGCCGAGGCCGACGGTGATGAACAGCGCCGACAGCACATTGGCGGCGCCGATGACGCGGGCGCGGCGGTCCTCATGCGCCCAGGTCTGCAGGGCGGCGAAGGTGGGCACGGCGATGAAGGCGCCTGATATGGCCATGCCGGCGAGATCGATGGCGACGCGGATGGTATTCTGGCCGGCAAAGAAACCAGCGATCGTCGTCGCGTGGCTTGTGGAAACCAGGCCCCAGAGGTTCCAGGCGAGATCGAGGCTGAAGAGGCCAAGCAGCGCCGTGCCGACCGGGGCCGGCAGCAGCACGATGCGGCCCGACGACATCCAGGCGGCAATGGCCGAACCGACGGCAACGGCGATGGCAAAGACGGTGAGATAGGCCGGCACGACGAGCTCGGAGCCGCCGAGCAGCTCGGTCACCATGGTCGGCAGGATGGAGAGAACGAAGGCGCCGACCAGCCAGAACCAGCAGTTCATCAGCGCCGAACGCCACAGCCGTTTATCCTCGCGGATTTCCTTGACGAGGGTGTAGCTGGAGCGGATGACATTGCGGTCGATCTCCAGATCCGGCGCCTTGGAGCCGGTCGGCGGGATCATCCGGCTGGCAAGCCAGCAGAGCACCGAAAGCCCCATCATCATCGTGCCGAAGATCAGCACGTTTTCACCGCCGGAGAAGGCGAGCGCGGCGATGATCGTGCCGGCGAGGATGGCGATGAAGGTGCCGCCTTCGATCCAGGCATTGGCCTTCGGCAGGTCGCGGCGTTCGAGGTGATCAGGCAGGATGCCGTATTTGATCGGCCCGAACAGCGCCGAAACGATGCCGAAGCCGAACAGCGCCGCCATCAGCACGAAGATCGACGAGAAGGCGAGGCCAACGACGGCCAGGGCGGCGACCGCGATCTCGCAGCGTTTCAGCAGCTCGGCGATTTTGGCCTTGTCGTGCTTGTCGGCGAGTTCGCCGCCGAGTGCGGAGAGCAGCAGGAAGGGCACGATGAGGATGACGCCGGCGAGCGTCACCAGGGCGGCGCCCTCACTGGCCGACATCTTGAAGAGAATGAGGAACACCAGGGTGTTCTTGAGGAAATTGTCGTTGAAAGCCGTCAGGAACTGGGTCCAGAACAGCGGCGCGAATTTCCTGGAGGTCATCAGATTGTTTTGCACGGCGGGTCCCTCTTTCGACTGGCAGAGAAGGCCACAGAGTTGTTACGCAAAAGTTGAATGCGATAACAACTCTGCGCTGTGGTTAACCAAGATCAATCTTCATCGTTACGATTGAACTTGACCAGGAGTTTCTCGGTGCGGGCATCCTCGACCTTGCGGATCAGCTTCTCGGATTCGGCGTTGTCGCGCAGCGTCTTGGTGATGTTCACCGTGGTCTGCACCAGCATCAGAATGCCCATGGCGAGATAGCCTTTGCCCCAGAGATCGAGCGGCATCATGTAAAGGCCAAGCGCCAGCATGAAGGCGGCCGAGCCGAAGGAGATGTAGGAGAAGCTGACCCAGCTGGCGGAATGTTTCTGGAAACTGTCGTTCATATCAGTGGTCCCTATGGTTCGATGGATGAATGGTTGGATGGATACAATTTCAGGCAGCAGGCGTGATGCGGCTCTTCAGCCGCGCCAGCACATCATCGGCGGATGAGCGCAGCGGCGCGCCGAAGCCGGCATTGGCAAGCTTTTCGATGATGGCGGCCGGGCGGATGGCGCCTTCCATGTCCTTGAGCGCGGCGGCCGTCAGTTCATTCTGGCTCTGGCGCAGGCGAAGGCGGGCCAGCGTCTCCTCGGCATCGTCGAGCGTGGCAAAGCCCGGGCCGGCGACTGACACATCGAGCTTCTGCGCCTCCTGTGTCGCCCGCGCCAACCGCTCGCCGCGCTGCAACTCCTGCAGCCGCGCCTCGGAGGCCCGCACGATCCCTTTCAGCTTGTCGATCGCTTGGGTGAACTGGGCTTGCGCCTTCTCAGATGCATCGCGCTCGGCCTCGAGAAAAGCGATCGCCTCGGCCGCCTCGCGGGCCAGGCCCTCATTGCCCTTGGCAAGGGCCGCGGTGGCGCGGGTCTCGAGATCGGCGATGCGGGCAACGATCGTGCCGTGCTGCGCCCTCTCCTGTTCGTTCTGGGCGATGGTGACGGCGACGCTGCGGCGGGCCGACTGGATCGATTGGGCGGCATCGCGGATCTGCTGGGAAAGCAGCGGCACGGCGTGGCAGTCGGCGAAAGCCTGTTCGGCATCATGCGCCCTGCCCCGCAACAAAATGGAAATCAGTTTGAACATTTGCTTCCTCCGGTTTATGAACGTTGTTCACAAGAGGTGTTATGCCAGAATCATGAACGTCGTTCAAGATAAATTTTGAACGTCGTTCAAAAAATCGAAGTGGAATGGTTAATGGCCGGCAGACGAGAAGAAAAACGCGAAGACCTGAAGGCCCGGCTGATCGAGGCGGCGCGCGAGCGGATCGCCAGGGACGGGCTCACCAATCTCCGGGCCCGCGACATCACCCAGGATGCCGGCTGCGCGCTCGGCGGCCTCTACACGGTCTTTTCAGATCTCGCCGAGCTCGTCATTCACGTCAATTCGGGAACGCTGAAGGCGCTGGAGGCAAGGCTCACCCTTGATGAAACCAAGGACCGGCCGCCAACCGACCGGCTGCGCAACCTAGCCCAGGGTTACTTGAGCTTCGCCGTCGAGCACCGGAACCTCTGGAAGGCGTTGTTCGAGCACTTCCCGCCGGAAACCAGCCCGACGCCGCAATGGCATCTCGACGAACACCTCTTCCTGATGGATGTGATCGCCGAACCGCTGGCCGAACTGCAGCCCGACATGCCCCCCGAAGACCGCGCCATTCGCGCCCGCACCCTCTTCGGCGCCGTCCACGGCGTCGTCAGCATCAGCCTGGAAGGCCGCTTCGTCGGCTTGCCGCTGGAGCGGCTGGCGCGGGAAGTGGATGAGCTGGTGCAGACGATTGCGGCGGGGGCGGAGCGGCGGCGGGAGAGTATGTGAGGTGGCGCTGGGTGGAGTGAGGGGCGGAGGCAACAAACCGTGGCTTGGCCGCCGCATCACCACACACTCCGTCATCCCAGGCCTTGAGCCTGGGATCCATGGCGCCGCCGTTTTTCGCCGAGCCCCACCACCTCCTCCGTCATCCTCGGGCTTGACCCGAGGACCCATGCCCCGAGCATTGCGCTCGCCGTCGACAGACGGAGCGGCAGGGGGCTCCTATGCGTGAACTCACGTACGTCGAGTGCTGCGTATGGATCCTCGGGTCAAGCCCGAGGATGACGGAATAGGTGGGAACCAATCTGCAAAACCGCACCCACTCGCTGGCGGACTTGTCCACCATCCCACCTTGACCCAGGCACCCCTACCCAAGCACTCTGCGCCCTCCACGCCACCGCGAAGGGAAACCCCATGAGCCGCATCTTCATCACCGGTTCCACCGATGGCCTCGGCCTTGCCGCCGCCCGCACCCTGATGAAGGAGGGCCATGACGTCGTGCTGCACGCCCGCTCCCGCGAGCGCGCCTCCGCCCTCGCCGAGATTTCGGCTGCGGCACTTGGGCTTGTCATCGGCGATCTCGCCAGCGCCACCGAAACGCGCTCGATTGCCGAGCAGGTCAACGCCATCGGCCGCATGGATGCCGTCATCCACAATGCCGGCATCTACCTCGAGCGGAGCCGCGGCGAAACGCCGGATGGTCACGCCAAGACGCTGGCGGTGAATGTGCTTGCCCCCTATCTGCTCACCGCCTGGATCACCCGCCCCGATCGCCTGGTCTATCTCAGCAGCGGCATGCACCGCAGCGGCAGCAGCGCCCTTGACGATATCGACTGGAAGAAGCGGCCGTGGAACGCCAGCCAGGCCTATTCGGAAAGCAAGCTCTACATCGCCACCCTCGCCGCCGCCCTCGCCCGCCATTGGCCGGATGTTCTCAGCAACGCGGTGGACCCCGGCTGGGTGCCGACCAAGATGGGCGGCGCCGGCGCGCCCGATGACCTGGAGATGGGGCATCTTACGCAGACGTGGCTCGCGATGAGCGATGATGGCGCGGCGAAGGTGAGTGGCGGGTATTGGTATCATCGGCAGCGGCGGGAGGCGGCGGCGGAAGTTGCTGATGCTGGATTTCAGGATGCGCTGGTGGCGAAGCTTGCGGAAGTGACGGGTGTCCGTCTGTTCGCAGAGCGTGGGTGAGGCGCAAGACCGGCGGGCTATCGGGAGTTGCCGCACTCGAACCTGCGAAAGGCGCTGTGCGACTTCCCCCGCCGGCTGCTCGGACGAATAGACCCCGGTCATCTATATGCGCCGGCGCCACATGCGGCCCCTTTGACCGACGGAATGTTTCCGCCCGCGACCCTTGCCGCCCAGCATCCACGATGAATACAATCGCGCCGGATCTGGGGGAGCCAATGCGATGAATTTCATGGACAAGTGGGCCGCTCCTATCGCCGGGGCGATTATGATCATCGTAGTCATGGTTGTGATTTCCGGCTTTACTCCAACACGGTCGCTGTTCTGTAGGGAAGATGAGATTTGCTTGCGCGAATGGTTGACCGCAACCAGTGGCTGGGCGGCGGCGCTCGCTGCGTTTGTGACACTCTTCGCGCTTAGAAGGCAGGTCGCGGCCCAGGAGAAGCAAATTGATCATCAGTTGGGGAACGTCGAGCCCGATATGATGGTACGGTGCACTGTCGGAGAGGATTTTTCGCCTGTCGCTCAGATCACTGTTACGAACCGCAACCGGCGTCCGCTGAGTGTCAATTACCTCGAAGCGGTGCCGATTAACCGTGTCAAACTCTTTCCACATAACGTTAAGATTGGTGAGAGTGATCGGCCGCAAGAAGCGTTTGGGCTACCCGGCACAATTGTGAACTGTTTAATGCCAGGAAAGGAGGATGGACGGTTGCCATCTACGGCGGTGATAACTTGTTTCTTCGAGCCGGAAGGAGAGCCGGATTCGGACGACGCAGACGGTTTCGCACGGTATCATGTTAAGATCGTATGCCACGGCCGCCTGCATGGTGATACCACAACCCCATGCGTAATCACGGCTGAGGCCGAGCTCGTTATGATGTCTTGAACGTCTCGTCAGGCTCCAATGTTTCGCGGCCGCAGGCTGGACACAAACTCATGCGCCCGCCGCCGATCGACGCGACATGGTCGGCCGGGCTATCGGAAAACACGCGTTGACAAGGACCACCTTCCAAACAATGGATCTGAAAGCATCAATTGAGCGGCGCTATCCTTGGACCAGCGCCAAAGGATCGGAAATTCGGGAAGCCGTTTGCGAGCTGTGCATGCGCATCCTTGGTTCGAACCTCGTTGACGGAGATGCAGAAAAAAAGCTTTGCTCGGAAAATCCCAATGCTTTCTGGCAGCAATTATCGGAAATCCTTCTCGCCGACCAACTTATCACCGCTGGCCTCAAGCCGCTGCACCAAGAGCCAGGGCCAGACTTTCTTATCGATCTAGGAAAAGGCCGTCTATGGATAGAGGTGGTCACGCCAGAACCCAGGGGGCTTCCTGACGAATGGATCAATCACGTTAGCGGAAATGTTGTCTCGCTTCCTCATGAAGAAATTCTCTTGCGCTGGACGTCTGCCATTAAAGAGAAAGCGGAGAAGCTGCTTGGGAGAGCGGATCGTAAAACGGGAGAGCGGATTCCTGGCTACATTGAGAAGGGGATCGTAACACCCAGCGACGCCTACGTTATCGCCATCAACGGGCGACTATTGCGCGGCTTCGGCGGTGCAATTCCGGAACTTCACGGGATAAGCCAATTGCCTTACGCCGTCGAGGCTACTTTTGCCGCCCGCTACAGGTGACTATCGATCGTCAAACTCTTCAGCAAGCCGGTTCGGGTCTTCAACATCGTACATATATCGCTAAGCCTAAGGGCGCAGCGGTACCGGCGGACACATTTTTTGATCCTGAATTCTCGCCAGTCAGTGCAATTTGGGCTGTGGATGTTGATGAGCTTCTGGCGATCGGAGAAACCCGACCAATGGCGGTCGTTCACAATCCGCTTGCGGCAGTGAAACTGGATCGGAAAATACTCCCTGCTCAATCAGAATACTTCCTGAGCGAGGGCGATGGCTACTACGAGGTGCAGCGCGTCGATGGCTCACAGTAGATCAGCCGTGGCGAGGCCCGACCAGGTATGCAACCTTACAATCAACACCAGGATATCAGCGGAGAAGACGCGACTGACCTGAACAAGAAAGCCTGCCGATCTACACCGGCGGGCTCCTTGTTTGTGGTTGAAGACAGAGCCACTATTAGACTTTGACGGGTGGAGATTCGCGTATGGGGAATGAAGTTCAGAAAGCGCCTCAATCGGTGAACATGTCACGTCATCCTCGATCAGCAATCTGATTCGCTTAGGGCTGCTCTTTGTAGAGACGAGCTTGGATAACGGTAGCGTCCTCGTTAGCGTGGAGATTGCTGGCGAGCGTCGAGCAAGGGTCGATCTGTCAGGTTTAAAGGACGAACTCTCGAATATTTACTATCAGTTGTCATTAGCAGCTGACAACGTAGAATATCATAAATTGAATCATTACTCTATCCAAGGTGACAAGCGCTTTTACTTCTTGCTATATGACACGACGCGACGGGCGAAAAAACTTGTCGAAATTTTCTCCCCTTCGAAGAAATAATGGCAAAGAAAAAGAAGGTTGTGAGGCTATCCAAAGCGGACGCTATTGCCCGCCTCGATAAAATGATGCCGATCCTCTATCGGAACGTAGTCAACGCGATCCGCATCGAAGCCACGATGGAAGCCGGCAACGCTATCGTTCAGGCGATGCCGAACACTCCCCGGAGCGGACGCCTTCAATACGATCATGCAGAGCTTAGCATTCGATCTCGCTATGCATCTAGCTCGACTCTATGATGTAGGGAACCGCAACCGCCCGTGAATTCGCGGGACGTTGCCTCCATTCCACTCGCCGTTCGCCTTTTACGTCAGAAGCGATGCCAGAAAGAGCTCAATGCCCGCGCGCGGAACTGGCTTCCTCACGATTGAAGAAGATTGTGCGTCGGCTCTGGGTCGGGCGTCGGCTGGATACTCGAACACCTTTAGAGGCAAGTTCGGGCGTGGCGGATTGAGGACCTTGAAAGCGTTCCGCGACACGTTCATGGCACACTCACTCATGAAGGAAGTGGACACGAGGCCGATCTACAATCATCTGTTCCGCCTGACCGATTGCAGCTGCGACTTTGTGGAAGATGCACGCCTAGCAGTGAGCGGTGAAGCGTCAAGCCTAAAGGAACGGGAGCGGATTTTAGCCAAGCAGGCAGAACAATTTTGGCGCATGGCGTTGCTTGGCGAGCGAGACGAAGACGACGCGTTGCCAGATTGAACTGTCGAAAGCTAAGCTGCTACGCTGAATTGTTACGGTGAGCACTTTGTAATGTCATCTAAATGGCTGTTTTATCCCGAAAAACACGAGAGCTGGCTGGGGCGCCTGGATTCGAACCAGGGATGACGGTACCAAAAACCGTTGCCTTACCGCTTGGCGACGCCCCACCAGAGCTTGAGCGGAAACCGCTTGCTCAAATCGACGCCTGATTAGCAAAGCTCTTCGACTGTCACAATGACTAAGTTTAGCCCGACGCAGATTTATGCGCTGCGCAGCACCCGCCGTCGTGCTAGGAAGTGGCGACGTCATCGGCCCGAGATCATTCCTTCATGGACAGTCCCGCATTCGACCTCGCTTTCGAGCCGGCCTATGGGCAAGCCGTGCCGGTTGTTGCAGGGGTCGAGCGGATCACCGCGAACAATCCCGGGCCTTTCACCTTTTTCGGCACCAACAGCTATATCGTCGGCGCTTCCTCCGTCGCGGTCATCGATCCCGGTCCGGAGGACGAGGCGCATTTTCAGGTGCTGATGGCAGCGCTCGCCGGCCGCGCGGTGACGCATATCTTCGTCAGCCACACACATCGCGACCACTCGCCGCTGGCCAAGCGCCTGCAGACGGCGACGGGGGCGGTAACGGTGGGGCAAGGGCCGCACCGGCCGGCGCGGCCGCTGCGCGAGGGTGAGACCAATCCCTTTTCCGAAAGCTCGGATCTATCTTTCGTGCCCGATATAGTGCTCGGTGACGATCAGACCGTATCGGGCGATGGCTGGGCGCTGAGCGCGGTGCTGACGCCGGGGCACACGGCCAATCATGCCGCCTTCGCGCTCGCGGGGCGAGACATCCTCTTCTCCGGCGATCACGTCATGGCCTGGTCGACCTCGATCGTGGCACCCCCGGATGGTTCGATGGCGGATTACATGGCCTCGCTCGAGCGGCTGATTGAACGCGAGGACCGGCTGTTGCTGCCCGGCCATGGCGGGCCGGTGACGCAGCCGGCCAGTTTCCTCCGGGCGCTGAAGGCGCATCGCCTCAGGCGCGAGCAGGCGGTGCTGGCGCGCGTCCAGGCCGGCGACGGGCGGATCGCCGAGATGGTGAAGGTGATCTATCGCGATACCGATCCGAAGCTGCATGGGGCGGCGGCCCTTTCCGTGCTCGCCCATATCGAGGACCTTTTGCAGCGCGGCGAGATTGCGGCGGATGGGCCGCCTTCGCTTGCCGCCCTCTACCGGCCGGCAACAGGGAGATAGGGATGACGCCCCGAGCCGATTACAGCTATCGCGACGATGCCGATGTGCCCGGTTTTGCCGATGACCGGCCGTTGATCGTTTTCGATGGCCAATGCGTATTCTGCTCCGGCTGGGTGAAATTCGCGCTGAAACATGACAAGCGGCAGCGATACCGCTTCCTCGCGGCGCAGACACCGCTCGGCGAAGCGCTCTACCGGCATTACGGGCTGCACGCGCGCGACTACGAGACCAATATCCTGATCGAAAACGGCCGCGCCTTCTTCAAATCCGACGGCTCGATCCGCATGGTGGCGGGCCTCGGCTTTCCCTATTCGCTGGTCAAGCTCTTCCGGCTGCTGCCGCGGCGGGCGGCCGATGCGCTCTATGAATTCATCGCCCGCAACCGGCTGAAGATTGCCGGGCGGCAAAGCTGCATGGTGCCGACGCCGGAGCAGCGAAGCCGCTTCATCACATGAGCGACGACCGGTTCTCGCTGCTCATCATCGGCGGATACGGCACGTTCGGCGGGCGGCTTGCCCGGCTGCTTGGCGATCAACCCAGGCTGAGGCTCTTGGTTGCCGGGCGCTCGCTTGAAAAGGCCGACGATTTCGTTGCAGATCTGCGGACGCCGAAGGATGGAGCCGAGGGCCTGGGCAGCAACAATCTCGGCGCGATGGTGCAGGCCGTCAGCTTCGACCGAGACGGCGATCTCACCGAACAGCTGACGCGGCTGCGGCCGCATCTCGTCGTCGATGCCTCGGGGCCGTTCCAGACCTTCGGGGAGGATGCCTATAAGGTGGTCGAGGCCTGCATCGATCTGAGCATCGATTATGCCGATATCGCCGACAGCACCGGTTTCGTCGCCGGCATCGATGGGCTCGATGCGGCGGCCAAGGCCAAGGGCACCTTCGCGCTCTCGGGGCTGAGCAGCCTGCCCGCTCTCTCCTTCGCGGCACTCGATGCGATGGCGCCGCATTTCTCGCGGATCGACAGTGTCGCGGCCGGCATTGCCCCCTCGCCGCATGTGCGGATCGGGCTCAATGTCGTGAGAGCAATCGCCACCTATGCCGGCAGGAAGGTCACGGTGCTGCGCAATGGGCAGCCGGCCGCCGGGCGCGGGCTGATCGATGCGATGCGGGTGACGGTGGCGCCGCCGGGGGTTCCGCCGCTGCGCAGCCGGAAATTCCTGCTGGTCGATGCGCCTGACCTGGCGCTGCTGCCGGGGCGCTTTGCTGATCTTAAATCCAGCTTCACCGGGGTCGGCACGCAGCCGCAGCCGCTGCAGCACTTGCTCAGCCTTGCGGCACGGCTCGTCCACCTCCGGCTATTGCCGTCGCTGCTGCCGTTTTCTCGACTGCTGCAGCGCGCCAGCCATGCTTTCGCGATCGGCGAACATCGCGGCGGCATGTTCGTCCGCGCCGGCGGCGTCGATCACGCGGGGAGCAAGCTGACAGCTGGCTGGCATCTGATTGCCGAAGGTGATGACGGGCCGTTCATTCCCATCATCGGCGTCGACGCGCTGGTGCGCCGGCTGCTCAGCGGCGTGCGGCCGGAGAATGGCGCCCGGCCGGCGGCGGGGGAATTGCGGCTTGCGGATTTCGAAGCGGCGTTCCGACGTTTTCAGATCACATCCGGCATCCGGATGGAAAACGAGGAGGCGCCCCTGCCTCTCTACCACAGGATTCTCGGCAGCGCCTGGGAGCGGCTGCCGCCCGCCCTATCAGCCCTGCATGCCGGCGGCGCCCGCGTTGCCTCCGGCCGGGCGCGGATCGAGCGCGGCGGCGGGCTGCTGGCGCGGATCGTCGCCGGGGTCATCGGCTTTCCCAAGGCGGGTGAGGATGTGCCGGTCACGGTGCGTTTTGTGAGTGATGGCGACAGGGAGATCTGGACCCGCGATTTCGGCGGCAAGGTGTTCCGCAGCTGGCAGGCCGAAGGCAAGGGCCGCGACCGGCACCTGCTCGCCGAGGTGTTCGGGCCGTTCCGGGTGCTGATGGCGCCGGTGCCGGATGGGGACAGGCTGCGGCTCGTGGTGCGCGGCTGGCGGTTTTGCGGGATTCCGCTGCCGCTGTTTCTGGCGCCGGGTGGCGATACCTATGAGGAGGAGCAGGATGGGCGGTTCCACTTTCATGTGGAAATCGGTGGGCGGCTGACGGGGTTGGTGGTGCGGTATACCGGGTGGTTGGTGGTGGAGGGGTGACGGTGATGTGCCTGTCGGTTTGCGCGGATAGGTGCCCCTCACCCTAACCTTAGTGAGGTCGAACCCTGCGAGAGCGAGCGAGGAACGGAGAGATTGCCGCAAATCTCTTCTCCTCTCGGGGAGAAGAGGGAATCGAGAGGCTGCGGCTCGCAGGGCGTCGAGTCCGCCGCACCCTATCCCGGCCCTTCGCTTGGGCTCAGGGCGTTCGCAACTGCAATCGATTCACTGGATCGATTGCTGGCGCTTTGCGCCACCGCGGCTCACCCACCCGCAATCCCCAAGAGCTCGGCATCCAGCGCCTTCAGATAATCGCCGGCGATTTCGGCGCTGAAGCCGAGGTCGTGCTGGCCGTAGCGGGAGGCGACGCGGATGTCGACGAAGGTGGTTTCGGCTTCTTCGCGCAGCCGGATGAGGATATCGAAGCGCAGGCCGAGGATCAGCGTGCGGGTGGTGCCCTGCAGCGTCACGCCGTTGGCGCCGCGGATCAGCTTGGCGACGTCGTCGTCATAGGGGCGCGGCGTCGGCACGGGGATGATATCGGGCGCATCGGCCACGGCATCGTCGTTCGGCTGCGGCGGCTTGACCGGCATGTCCTCGGGATCGCGGCCGGGCTCGGTGTCGCCGTTGCTGTGGGTAATCGTGATGCCGCTCATCTTGGCGACCTTGCGCACTGCTTCCAGCACGCGGTCGAGTGCGCCTTCATAACGCCGGCCGGTCAGTTCGGGATAGGCGGTGAGCTGCTTTTCGCGATCCTCCGGTGTCACCTCCGGATTGCGCTTCAGCCAGATCTGGTCGGAGTGCGGCGGCGACAGCCAGTCGGGTGCGGAGACCGGATCGGTGGAGACGTCGTAAATATCAGGCAGCGTCAGATAGTTCTCGGTAGCAAAGGCGCCGATAGCAAGCGGAAAGGCGGCATAGATCAGTGCTGCCAGCGCCGCCAGCCCGCCTTCGGCCCCCGTCATCCAGAGGCTGCGCAGCCCGAGGGCTGCGAGCATGGCGGCGAGCAGCGCGCCGCCGGCGGCGGCAATCAACAGCAGCACCAGATAGGGTGTGGCCAGACCGCCGAAGCGGTGGGCGATGATCACCGCCAGCGCCAGCACCAGGGAAAACGCCCCGAGCAGCCGCGAAAAGCGGGCGGCGCTGGAAACGGGACGGTCGAAGCGGATGGCCATCAAACTTACCGGTTGCTCGTCAGCGCCCGCGGGTTCGACCACGCAAATCGCCTCACCCCTGTTTAGAGCAAGATGCCGAAAAGTGTGAAGCGGTTTTCGGACGACATCATGCTCTATTCTTTGATTTAGATCCGGATTCAGATTTTTGGCCGGCCCGGCCTAAAATCATCCGGATCTGGGGCAAGATTCGGCTAAATTGAAACCATTGTCTGAAGCATTGCGTTTGAATCCACGGCGAAGGCCATGACGAGACGGGGGCTGCTTCATAAGCCCTTGCTGATATGCCAAAAAAAGGCCATTCTGCCGCGGTTTCATCTCCGATAGAGAGACAGGAGAGACGGGATGATTTCACCCGAGATAGCAGCAAGGCCGCAGGCGTCTGCGCTTGGCGGGATCGACCACCAGTCCGAGCCGACGCTGCCGATGGAGCTGCTCGAGCTCGAACTTTCGCTCGAAGGTTATACCGGCGGCGAGGCTGGCTTCTGCGAGGCGGTGCGCCGGGCAGCCGAACGCTCCGGCGGCGAACTGCTGTTCGACCTGCCGGCCGCAGGCCTCGTGCAGGATTGCCGCCGCATCGCCGTGCTGCGCATTCCAGGCGACGGCCAGGCGATGCGCGTCGTGCTGGCGCTACTCGATGATCACGGCACGGAGATCCGCATGCAGGCGCCGGATGAAGACACCGCGCCGCTGGTGCGTTTTGCCGATGCCTTCGTCGAATTGCTGGAGCGGATCTAGGTTCTAGATCAACATTTTAGCGACGCTCGGCCGCGGCTTCCGCAACGCTGCGGAAGGGAAACTTGCGCCCGCATTCGCACTTGATCACGAAATTTTCCTGCTGATTGGCAGGCCGTTGCACGCCAAAACCGCGCGGCAGCTGATCGACCTTGAAATCCGGGTGCTTGCGCTTGGGATCATCAACTTCCGAGGCCTCGGCAAAGCCCTCATTGCCGCATTGCGGGCAGCTCAGTTTTTTCGAAAATCGATCGCGAATGGCCATGCTCGTTCCAGTGTTTTCCAGTCCCCTCATACAGAGGAATGTCCGGTGGCGAAAGTGGAACCATATGCGGACGATGCCGTTCCTTTTTCGAAAAGGAGGCACTCATGCCCAACAAAGACCCGATCCCGACACCCAATGCCGACACGCCGCGCGGCCCGACGCCGACCCCCGGCATTCCCGACCCCATCCAGCAAAAACCGCCGCTGACGCCGGCGCAGGACCCGGCCGATACGAAGAACCCGCAGGATCCGCCGCTCAATCCGGCGCTGCTGCCGATCGGGGATCCGGCCGGGGCGGCGTAGACATAGCCGAGCCACTCGTCTCGACCCCGGTCGGTGCCGGCAGGCGGATGAAGGGCGGCTTGACGGCATCGGCTGAAAGGACTTTCCTCTGGGAAATGCATTCCAAGGAATAAACCCATGCGCTATCCCCTTCTCGTCACCGCCCTAGCCACCATCATCGCCGGGCTCTCCGCCTGCCAGACGATGACGCCGGAGGAGCGGCGGGCGGCGGATGAGCAGCGGTGCCTCGGCTACGGCTTCCGGCGCGGCACGGATGGTTTTGCCACCTGCCTGCAGCGCATCGAACTCGACCGGCGGGCCGAATCACGGGCGCAGAGCGCCGAGCTGATGCAGAGCATGGCCTGGGATCTGAACGGGCCGTATATCTACCGCGATCACTGGCGGCATCATCACTGAGTGCCATGGACGCCCCTGCCCCGCGGTTCCGCTTTTAACGGAAGCGCAGAACCGCACTATCTTTTTTTACGCTCCACCGACTGTCTTACAAGCTTCCCCGCAGGTCTTTCGGACCCCGCCGGATCTCTTCCAGACCGCCTGAGATCACCGCCTGCGCCGCCGCCAGTCTGGCGATCGGCACGCGGAAGGGCGAGCAGGAGACATAATCGAGGCCGATCGTTTCGCAGAAGCGGATCGAGGCCGGGTCGCCGCCATGTTCGCCGCAGATGCCGAGCTTCATGTCGTTGCGGGTGCGCCGACCGCGTTCGGCGGCGATGCTGATTAATTCGCCGACACCGTCGAAATCGAGCGAGATGAAGGGATCGTGCTCGATGATGCCCTTGCGCTGATAGGTGGGGATGAAGGCCGAGGCGTCGTCGCGCGAGATGCCGAAGGTGGTCTGCGTCAGGTCGTTGGTGCCGAAGGAGAAGAATTCGGCGGCTTCGGCAATCACATGGGCGCGAAGGGCCGCGCGCGGCAGCTCGATCATCGTGCCGACGAGATAATCGATCTTCATGCCGGCCTCGCTCATCACATTGCCGGCCACCGCGTCGATACACGCCTTGACGTAATCGAGTTCGGAGCGCAGGCCGACCAGCGGCACCATGATCTCCGGCACGACGGCGGCCCCCGTCTCCTGGGCCGCGGCAATCGCCGCCTCGAAGATGGCGCGGGCCTGCATCTCGACGATTTCGGGATAGGAGATCGCCAGCCGGCAGCCGCGATGGCCGAGCATCGGGTTGAACTCGTGCAGCGCATCGACGCGCTGGCGCAGCACGGTCGCCTCCATGCCCATGGCGAAGGCGACTTCGGCGACCTCGTCATCGGTCTTCGGCAGGAATTCGTGCAGCGGCGGATCGAGCAGGCGGATCGTCACCGGCAGGCCGTGCATGACGGTGAAGAGGCCGGTGAAATCCAGCCGCTGCATCGGCAAGAGCTTGTCGAGCGCCACCCGCCTGCCCTTCTCATCGACGGCCAGGATCATCTCGCGCATCACATGGATGCGCTCGCCCTCGAAGAACATGTGCTCGGTGCGGCAAAGGCCGATGCCCTCGGCGCCGAAAGAGCGGGCGGCGCGCGCATCGGCCGGCGTGTCGGCATTGGTGCGCACCGTCATGCGCCGGGCGCGGTCGGCCCAGCCCATGATGCGGCCGAAATCGCCCGACAGCTCCGGCTGGGTCATCGGCACCTCACCCTTCAGCACCTGGCCGGCCGAGCCGTCGATGGTGATGATATCGCCCTTCTTCAGCGTCACGCCGACGCCGAGCAGCCGCTCGTTGCGTTGATCGATGCGCATGGTGCCGGCGCCGACGACGCAGGGGATGCCCATGCCGCGGGCAACCACCGCCGCATGGCTGGTCATGCCGCCGCGCGTCGTCAGGATGCCTTCGGCGGCATGCATGCCGTGAATATCCTCGGGGCTGGTTTCGACTCGGAGCAGGATGACCTTGCGGCCTTCGGATTCCGCCTCGACGGCCTCTTCCGCGGTGAAGACGATGGCGCCGGTGGCAGCGCCGGGCGAGGCCGGCAGCCCGGTGCCGATCACCTGGCGGGTGACGCGCGGATCGATCGTTGGATGCAGCAGCTGGTCGAGGCTGGAAGGCTCGATGCGCAGCACCGCCTCGTCCTCGGTGATCACGCCCTCATCGACCATGTCGACGGCGATCTTCATCGCCGCCCGGGTCGAGCGCTTGCCTGAACGGGTCTGCAGCATCCACAGCCTGCCGCGCTCGATGGTGAATTCGATATCCTGCATGTCGCGGTAATGGATCTCGAGCTCGGTGCAGATGCGGCAGAGCTCGCGAAAAGCCTCCGGCATCAGCTTTTCCATCGAGGGCTTTTCGGAGCCGGAGGAAATCCGCCCCTCCTCGGTGATGCTTTGCGGCGTGCGGATGCCGGCCACGACATCCTCGCCCTGGGCATTGACCAGGAATTCGCCGTAAAGCGCCTTCTCGCCGGTCGAGGGGTTGCGGGTGAAGGCGACGCCGGTGGCGGAAGAATTGCCGAGATTGCCGAAGACCATCGCCTGGATGTTGATCGCCGTGCCCCATCCTTCCGGAATATTGTGGAGCTGGCGGTAGGTGACGGCGCGCGCACTCATCCAGCTGGAAAAGACCGCGCCGACCGCACCCCAGAGCTGGACTTCGGGATCCTGCGGGAATTCCTGCTCCAGCTCCTCCTCGATCAGCTTCTTGTAGAGCGAGACGATATGCTGCCATTCCGAGGCGCTGAGCTCGGTATCGAATTCATGGCCGAGCTTGGCCTTCTCGTCTTCCAGGATCTCCTCGAAGGCGTCGTTGCCGAGACCCATGACGACATCGGCATACATCTGGATGAAGCGGCGGTAGCTGTCCCAGGCAAAACGCGCATCGCCGGCATCGTGGCCGAGCGCCTGCACGGTCTCGTCGTTGAGGCCGAGATTGAGCACCGTGTCCATCATGCCCGGCATGGAAACGCGGGCGCCGGAGCGCACCGACAAGAGCAGCGGCTGGCTGACGGAACCGAAATGGCGGCCGGTGATCGCCTCTATCTCGGCAATGCCGGCGCGGACTTCAGCCTTCACGGCCTCCTCGATGCGGCGGCCGTTCTTGTAATAGGTGGTGCAGGCGTCGCTGACGATCGTCAGCCCCGGCGGCACCGGCAGCCCGAGGCTGCACATCTCCGCGAGATTGGCGCCCTTGCCGCCCAGAATCTCGTGATCGCGCGCCCGGCCCTCAGCCTGCCCGTCGCCGAACCTATAGACCCACTTGGTCATCTTCCCCCCAACACCAAACCGGGATCAGCTCAATCCCTCAGTTTGTTGACAAAGCTCGCTCTTTTCTCGGCGTCATCCCAGGCCTTGTGCCGAGGATCTGCTGCGTAGATCGGTTGCAGATGCCGGGGCACGAGCCCGAGCGTGACGAAAGAGAAGCAGGCAGGCAGTGTCATCAGTCTGAGTTATCAGCTTAATGCCTTGGAGTTGAAATGAAAATCGACAAATGCGGCAAAATGTTGCGTTGCACAATAAATCTTGGCTGCGGCCAGAGGCGAAACGATTGAAACATCGCCCGGACATAAGAGAAGGCATAAAAAAAGCTTTGCGGGACTGCAACAAAGTCCCGCAAAGCCTTGTTTCCGTCCGGCCAGGAAAACCGGACGGGGGGTCCCTCAACCCAGGAACGGTTCAGCTCTTTATAAAGAGAACCGCTCTGACCTTCGTTTTACGCAATTCCGGGGAAAACAGATCGCTGCTTCTCCTGGAATTGCTCCAACGGTTTCCGGTTCTTGCCCTCGCCCGGAAAACCGCACGTAAATTCGACAACTCACAACCTTTGATCGCTCGCTTTGCAGCAAAGTAATTAGGTTGCGTTGAAACAACTTCTAATGCAAGTCAGCGAAAAGAGCATCACCCAAATGGGGTACGGGAGGCTGGGAAGCCGACCTTTTTTGGTGTTTATTTCCTGCCATTTGATTTTACGCAATTTCTGGGCGCAAAACCGCACCAGAGCTTTGCTGAAATTGCGTCAGAGCCGGTGCCGATGTGGATGCTCGGTCAAGCCCGAGCATGACGGAGACGGAGGGCGCGACGGCAAGAGAGGAGACGCCCGGAGCATTGTCTTGTCAGCCCCACACTCCGTCATCCCAGGGCTTGACCCGAGGATCCACCCCGCAAGCACTGCCGGCCTGTGCAAATAAGAAATGTCACTCTTCCCCAAGGCAGAGAGACACCGCAAGGCTCTCCCCTACAAAACTTCAGGCAATCTCGCGCAGGCGCTCGGCCGTCTGCAGGTCGACGGAGACGAGCTGGGAGACGCCCTGCTCAGCCATGGTGACGCCGAAGAGGCGGTTCATGCGGGCCATGGTGATCGGATTGTGGGTGATGATGACGAAGCGGGTCTCGGTGGAGGCCGCCATTTCGTCCATCAGATTGCAGTAGCGCTCGACATTGTGGTCGTCGAGCGGCGCATCCACTTCGTCGAGCACGCAGATCGGCGCCGGATTGGTGAGGAAGACGGCGAAGATCAGCGCCATCGCCGTCAGCGCCTGTTCGCCGCCCGATAGCAGCGTCATGGTCTGCGGCTTCTTGCCAGGCGGACGGGCGAGGATTTCCAGGCCGGCTTCGAGCGGATCGTCGGATTCGATCAGTTGCAGCTCGGCGGTGCCGCCGCCGAACAGATGGGTGAACAGCCGCTGGAACTGGGCGTTGACGATGTCGAAGGCGGCGATCAGCCGCTCGCGGCCCTCTCGGTTGAGGCTCTGGATGGCGCCGCGCAGCTTGCGGATCGCATCGATGACGTCGTCGCGCTCCTTGATCAGCGCTTCGAGCTTCTCGCTCAGTTCCTTCTGCTCCTCATCGGCGCGCAGGTTGACGGCGCCGAGCCGCTCGCGCTCGATCCTCAGACGCTCCAGCTCGCGCTCGACCTCGCGCGGATCGGGAAGCGCCTGCATGGCCGGGCGGCCGGTCAGTTGCAGCGCCTCGTGGGGGGCGACGTTCAGGACCTCGCGGATGCGGCCTTCGCTTTCCTGCCGCTTCTCGCGGGCAGAGACCAGGCGCTCCTCGGCGCGGCCGCGGCGTTCGCGGCATTCGGCAAGTTCCGACAATGCCGTCGTCGCCTTTTGGTCGGCCTCGCGCTGGATGCGTTCTGCCTCAGCCAGCAGATCGCTGGCCTGGCGGCGCGCCTCCTCGGCCTTTTGCAATTCGCTGAGCAGGGCACGGCGCTTGTCGTCGAATTCATCAGGCGCCAATTCCAGCTCGGCTGCCTCTTCGCGCGCCTCTTCCTCGCGCTCGCGCAGCGTGGCGACATGATCTTCGCCGCTTGCCGCCCGCTGGCGCCAGGTCTCGCGCTCCTGGCCGATCGCCATGATGCGGCGCTGGCGGGCGTCGTTTTCCCTGGCCAGGCTTTCATGGCGGGCTCGGCTTTCGGCGAGCGCGCCGCGATCGGTCGCAACTTCGGCCTGCTGGAAGCGCAGCCGCTCGTCGATCGCGGTGAGATCGGGCGCGTCCTCCAGTTCGATGCGGGCATTTTCCTCCTGGACGGCGATCTCCTCCAGCTGCGCGCGCAGCTGGCTGGCGGCCTCGCTGACGACGTCGCGGCGGCGGATGAGATCGCCGGAGGCACGCTCGGCGGCGGCAAGCGCATCGCGGGCTTCGGCGAGATGGCGCGCCGACAGGCGGCTCATGTCGCGCGCCTCGGCAAGCCGGCGCTCCTCGGCGCGGATCGCCTCAGCTGCCGCCGCCTGCCGCTCCTCGGCTTCGGCAAGCACGTCGCGGGCAAGAGCGGCCTCGCCTTCGAGTTCGGCCAGGCGGTTCTTCTGGGCAAGGCGTAGGGCCGCGGCACTCGGGGCATCGGCACCGGTGACATGGCCATCCCAACGATAGACGGCGCCCTCTTTCGTCACCAGCCGCTGGCCTGTTTTCAGCGCCGCCATCAGCAACTGCGCTTCCGCTCCCGCGACCAGGCCGATCTGGCGCAGGCGGCGGGTCAGCGCGGCGGGCGCGCGGACATGGTCGAGCAGCGGTGTTACGCCGGTGGGAAGCGCGGGATCGGCGGCGCCGTCGCCATTGACCGACCAATGGGCCGGGGCCTCGGCATCAAGCGGCGATTCCAGATCGTCGCCAAGCGCAGCGCCGAGCGCGGTTTCGAAGCCGCGATCGACCTTCAGCTCGTCGGCAACCGGCGGAAATTTACCGGCGGCGGCACCGGCAGCGAGCATGCGGGAAATGGTTCGCGCCTCGGTCTCCAGCGCATTCAGCGCCGAGCGGGCCTGCTCGACCGGGGCGCGCGACAGCGCCTCGGTCTGGCGGGCTGATGTCAGCGCCTGTTCGACCACCTGGACGGCGGCTTCGGCGTCGGCAACGGCCATTTCGCCGGCCTCGACGATGGCGCGTTTTTCGTCCGGATCGGGCAGGCCTGATATCTTCTCGCCGACGGCGGAGAGTTCTTGGTTTGCCTCATCCATCTGCCGTTCGAGGCGCATCCGCCGG
Source organism: Rhizobium anhuiense bv. trifolii (assembly GCF_024346605.1). Classification (NCBI taxonomy): domain Bacteria; kingdom Pseudomonadati; phylum Pseudomonadota; class Alphaproteobacteria; order Hyphomicrobiales; family Rhizobiaceae; genus Rhizobium; species Rhizobium anhuiense. The sequence continues at coordinate 1,384,140 of NZ_CP098803.1, read as the reverse complement.
TCGGTGAGATCGCGGATGGCGCGTTCCAGCTGGTTGCGGCCGGCAGCGGCTTCCGCGCGCTCGGCCGTCAGCTGGGTGAAGATGCGCTCGCTATCGGCCAGTTTGGCCGCCGCGCCCTCGAATGCCTCGCGGGTCTCCTCGGCATAACGGCCGGAATCGGCGAGGATTTCTGCAATCTCCGCCTCTTCGGCATCGAGCTTGGCCAGGATGACGGCATTGTCGGCCACCAGCCGCTCCTCGCGGCGAATATCCTCGGCAAGCTGGGCAAGACGGCGGGTCAGCTCATCGCGGCGGCGCAGGATGCGGCCGGCATCTTCCTCGAGCTGGCTTCTGGCAATCTGCAGGCGCTGCAGCGCGGCGGCCCCGCGGGCCTCGCCCTCGCGCAGTTCCGGCAGCTTCAGGCTGGCGATGCCCTGGTTCTTCGCCGCCTCCATCTGCAGCTGCGCCTTTTCGGCGACGACTGATGTCGCCTGGTTCAGCGCGCTGTCGGCCTCGGCTTCGGCTTCCTTGGCCTGCACCCAGCGGATATGCAAGAGCATCGCCTCGCGGGCGCGGATGTCGGCAGACAGCGTCTTGAAGCGGTTGGCCTGGCGGGCCTGGCGCTTCAGGCTCTCTATCTGGCTTTCGAGCTGCGAGGTGACGTCGTCGAGACGCTCGAGATTGCCTTCGGCGGCGCGCAGCCGCAGTTCGGCCTCGTGGCGGCGGGAATGCAGGCCCGATATGCCGGCCGCCTCTTCCAGCAGCTGGCGGCGGGCCTGCGGCTTGGCCTGGATCAGCTCGCCGATGCGCCCCTGCCCGACCATCGAGGGCGAACGCGCGCCGGTGGAGGCGTCGGCAAACAGCAGCTGCACGTCCTTGGCGCGGCTTTCCTTGCCGTTGATGCGATAGAGCGAGCCCTGCTCACGCTCGATGCGGCGGGTGACCTGGATCTCGTCGCTGTCGTTGAAGGCGGCCGGTGCGGTGCGCTCGCCATTGTCGAGATAGAGCGCCACTTCGGCGGTGTTGCGCGCCGGGCGGTTGCCGGAACCCGAAAAGATCACGTCGTCCATGCCGGATGCGCGCATGTTCTTGTAGGAATTCTCGCCCATCACCCAGCGCAGCGCTTCGACGAGGTTCGACTTGCCGCAGCCATTCGGCCCGACGACGCCGGTCAGCCCCCTTTCGATGATGAATTCCGTCGGCTCGACGAAGGATTTGAAGCCGACCAGGCGCAGCTTGTTGAACTTCATGCAGAAGCTCCGGCGTGCCGGGCGGGCTTGTCACGCAGCCACAAAAAAACGGGCGCACGGCTTTCGCCGTCGCCCGTTCTATCGAAACGATCCGGTTCAGAGCAGGCTGTCGATGAGCTTCGACATGGTGTCAACCGGCATGTCTCCAGAGTAGCGCTTGCCATTGATGAGGAAAGTCGGGGTGGCGTTGACGCCGAAATCCTTGGAACCTCTTTCCCGCGTGGCGTTCACTTCATCCAGAAGCTTCTGGTTCGTCAAGCATTTCGTGAAGCTATCCTCAGTAAATCCGGCAAGCTTCGACATCTGCAGCAGTGCGGCGCGGCCGTCATCGGCGGCGGCCCAGATCTGCTGCTGCTTGAACAGCATCGAAACCATCGGGAAATACTGTTCCGGCGTGCTCAACTGTTCGGGATTGGAAGAGCTGCAGCGGGCGAGCATGAAGGCTGCGGCGGCGCGCGGGTCGAAGGGGAATTCGCGGATGATGAACTGCACCTTGCCGCTGTCGACGTACTTCTGCTTGATCGTGTCGAAGGTGGTGTTGTGGAAGTGGGCGCAATGCGGGCAGGTCATCGACATATATTCGACGATCTTGACCGGGGCGTCGGCCTTGCCCAGCGCCATCTCCGGCAGCGCGCCGGGCTTCAGCACCTCGGCCATATCGACATCGCCGTCAGACTCCGGCATGTCGGTCGCCGCTGTGGCCGCCGTCTGCATGGTGTCGACATTGGTGCCGTCGGCCATGGTCTTGCCGGAGGACGAAGCATCGGCAGCGTCCTTGCTGTCGTTGCAGGCGACAAGCGCGACGGCAGCTGCGGCGATGGCGATACCGCTGAGCAGGCGGCGTTTCGTCAGTTGCATTTCGGACATCTGCATGGATTCCCCATAACTAATGAGATTGACGGCGTGATTGTGCGATATAACGGCTTGCGGCCGCTCACAAGCCACGGATCACCAACTTCCTTCAAAGAATTGTGACCGTGATGGGACCAAAAGCGCACGTTGCGTCCGAAATCGGCGGTTCTCAGTTTTCACGGAAGGCCGAAGGCGTATTTCGGCCGGCATAAAACAGTCTCAACACCTGCACCCGATCCTTCACGATCCGGTAAGCGATCGCCAGACGCCGCTCGAAAACCAGAATTCGCACGCCCGGGGCAAAATCCTCGCGCGGCTCTCCCCCTTCCGGCATGTCCTCGAGACCATGACAAACCTGCTTGTCGACAAGAATTTCTCGGCGTGCCGCGTGTCGAAAAAGACCGTCAGCGGCAGGCTCATATCGATGAACGCGGCCAGCGCGCCAGACGCCATAGCGGCGATCCTGGCGGTCATGCCGCTCGATCATTTCGTCGAACAGCCGCTCATGCATATGGAGGATCCGGATCAGACCGGCATCATGCTACCGGTTCATGCGGATGTGGAATTGCTCTGCTCGATGGCGGAAAAGCGAAGCATCACGAGCAGGCCCATCGAGCGCTTCGCCTACTATCCGCTGGCTGAAGCCTGCTTTGCCGTGGTTCAGACAGGGGAGATACGGCCCTATGGCAACTTCATCTTGAAGAAGGGTGTCATTTAGCGGCGGTCCTGGACGTCAGCGTTGATTCCCCCGCTTCCCCATCACCGCGGTCCCTAAGCGCTGGATCGCCTGGCGCAGCTTGTCGTTCTCGATCCCCTCCATCATGCCTTCGAGCTTGCGGGCGGCTTCGCCTTTCAGCGGCGCCGGGGTGCGGGAACGGCGGGGAGCTTGGGAGACCGGCTTCTGGACGATACGGATCTGGTGGACGGCGGCGAAGCCGAAGAAGCTGTTGATGCGCTGGATGAGTTCGCCCTGGGCATGGGTGAGGAACAGCGCGCGCGCGCCTTCGCAGGCGATGGTGAGCACGCCGGGGCGGAAGCCGCCGACCTCGTTGCCGCCGCGGGCCCAGGCGATTTTTTCCGGCCGGGTGCAATCGGCGAAATCCTCGCCGGCGATTTCGCTCCACGAGCCGAGCAGCGCCGTGTTGATGCCGGCGCGCCGCGCCAGGACGGGATCGATCAACCCGTTCGCCAGCTCGGAAATCTGCTTTACATCTTTGCGTGGATAACTCATCGAAACCCTTGGGCGCCGCCGCCAATCGCACAGGCAATCGGCGCGGCCGACTTGATCGCGCGGCATTGCTTCGCCAAGTATAGGCACTTCCCCCCATCGCGGCAAATCATGACGATCACCACACTCGACACGCCCTCGGCAAAGCCCCTCCTCGACTGGTACGATCGCCACCACCGCGACCTGCCCTGGCGTGTCTCGCCCGGCATGGCGGCCCGCGGCGTCAAGGCCGATCCCTATCACGTCTGGCTTTCCGAGGTGATGCTGCAGCAGACGACGGTGCAGGCGGTCAAACCCTATTTCGAGCGGTTTCTCAAGCGCTGGCCCGAGGTGACCGATCTTGCCGCTGCGGAGAATGACGCTGTCATGGCCGCCTGGGCGGGGCTCGGCTATTACGCCCGGGCTCGCAACCTGAAGAAATGCGCCGAGGCGGTGGCGACAGAGCATGGCGGCGTCTTTCCCGACACCGAGGAGGGCCTGAAGTCGCTCCCCGGCATCGGCGACTATACGGCCGCAGCCGTCGCGGCCATCGCCTTCAACCGGCAGGCGGCCGTCATGGACGGCAATGTCGAGCGGGTGATCTCCAGGCTCTATGCCATCGAAACACCGCTGCCGGCCGCCAAGCCCGCGATGAAGGAAAAGGTGGCGCTGCTGACGCCGGCAGAACGCCCCGGCGATTTCGCCCAGGCGATGATGGATCTCGGTGCGACGATCTGCACGCCGAAGCGGCCGGCCTGTTCGCTCTGTCCGTTCCGGGGTGCCTGCGAGGCGCTCAAACTTTCCGATCCCGAGCTGTTTCCGGTCAAGGCGGGGAAGAAAGAGAAACCGGTGCGCTACGGCGCAGCCTTCATCGCGGTGACTGGCGATGGCGAAATCCTGCTGCGGCGGCGCATCGACAGCGGCCTGCTTGGCGGCATGACCGAGGTGCCGACGACAGCCTGGACGGCGCGCATCGACGGCGAGACCTCGGCTGCGGCCGCGCCCTTCGAGGCGGCATGGCAGTCCTGTGGCACCGTCATCCACGTCTTCACCCATTTCGAGCTCAGGCTGTCGATCTGGCGTGCGGTGATCGCCGGCAAGGTCGGCACGAATGACGGATGGTGGGAGCCGGTTACAAATCTTGAAGCGCAGGCGCTGCCGACCGTCATGAAAAAAGCGATCGCAGCGGCTATTCCTCTCGCGTTTAAAACATCCAAGGGATGACCATGACCACCGGCATAAAGCATATTGTTTTCGATATCGGCAAAGTCCTCATTCATTACGATCCGCATCTTCCCTTCAGCCGCCTTATCCCGGATGAGGCCGAGCGCAACTGGTTCTTCGCCAATATCTGCACCCATGACTGGAACATCGAGCAGGACCGCGGCCGCAGCTGGGCGGAGGCCGAAGCGCTGCTGATTGCACAGCACCCGGCACGTGAGGAACAGATCCGCGCCTTCCGCAAATATTGGCACGAGATGGTGCCGCACGCCTATGAGGACAGCGTCGCCATCATGGAAGGGCTGATCGCCGAAGGGCGCGACGTGACGATGCTGACCAACTTCGCCTCCGACACCTTCCGCGAGGCGCAGCAACGCTTCGCCTTCCTCAACCGACCGCGCGGCGTCACCGTTTCCGGCGATGTCGGCCTGATCAAGCCGGATATCGCCATCTACGAGACGCATACGAAAAGCTTCGGCCTCGATCCCGCGGCCACGATCTTCATCGACGACGCGCCGGTCAATGTCGAAGGCGCCAAGGCCTATGGCTGGAATGCGGTGCTGTTTTCGGGTGCGGAGAAGCTGCGCAGCGATCTCGCCGCTTACGGATTGAAGGTCTGAAACCCATGGCTTTCGACCCCGCAGAAGAAATCGAACGTTTTCACGCCGCCATCAACGCCCTCGATTTTCCCGCCATCGAGGCCTATTTCGCCGAGGATGCGACCTATGTCTCGAACGGTGTCGGCAGTCTTGCCGGCCGGCCTGAGATCATGGCTGCCTTCCGGCGCTATTTCGACGACTATCCCGATCAGACGGCGGAAAATTCGCTGGTGGAGACGTTGACGCCGCTCTCCGGCCGATCGGTCTGGTCGGTGCGCGCCACCCACAGCAAGACGGGCAAGCCGCTGATCCGCGAGGGCGAGGAGACAATCACCTTCAATGCGGAAGGGCGCGTCACGCGGGTCGAGGTCACCGATTATCAAGAGTTCTGATGACCGCGTTCCAGCAAAACCGCTGCGCAGTTTTGCTGGTACAGCGCAAATAGAAGACGCCCGGAGCTTGAACTCCGGGCGCCTTGGCCTTCTCCCGCAACTGGAGGGAAATCGGAAGAAGGTATCTCGATCTTGCGAAGGTGGTGCTCACTCCACCTTTGCCAGATCACTGCGGATGACGGACCTGAGATCGTCGATCGGGCGCAGGGACTGCCCGTCTTCGAAATGCCAGAAGGTCCATCCGTTGCATGCATCGAGACCCTGCACCTTGGCGCCGAGACGATGAATGGAGCCGGCCTCGCCGCCCGAGGCCACGGTGCCGTCGGCGCGCACGATGGCGCTGTAGCGGCGCTTGGCATCGGTCAGCACCTGGCCGGGCTTGATCAGGCCGCTTTCGACCAGCACGTTGAAGGCGACGCGGACTTCGGCCTTCTTGCCGGTCATGACGGTCAGTTCCGCCTTGCCGAGCGGCTCGACGGCGGCGATGCGGGCCGAGGCCGCATCGATATAATCCTGTTCGCGCTCGATGCCGACGAAGTGGCGGCCAAGACGCTTGGCGACCGCACCCGTCGTTCCCGAGCCGAAGAAGGGATCGAGCACGATATCGCCGGGCTTGGTCGAGGCCATGATGACGCGGGCAAGCAGCGCTTCCGGCTTCTGCGTCGGATGCACCTTCTTGCCATCCTCGCCCTTCAGCCGCTCGCCGCCATTGCAGATCGGGAACAGCCAGTCGGAGCGCATCTGCACGTCGTCATTGGCCGCCTTCATCGCATCGTAATTGAAGGTATAGCCCTTGGCCTTGGCGTTGGGGCTCGCCCAGATCATCGTCTCATGGGCGTTCTGGAAACGGCGGCCCTTGAAATTCGGCATCGGGTTGGTCTTGCGCCAGATGATGTCGTTGAGGATCCAGAAGTTCAGATCCTGCAGCGTGGCGCCGACGCGGAAGATATTGTGGTAGGAGCCGATCACCCAGATCGAGCCTGTCGGCTTCAGCACCCGCCGGCAGGCCAGCAACCAGGCGCGGGTGAAGGCGTCGTAGGCCTCGAAGGAGGCGAACTGATCCCATTCGTCGTCGACCGCATCGACCAGCGACTGGTCGGGACGATGCAGCGTTCCGCCGAGCTGGAGATTATACGGCGGGTCGGCAAAGATGATATCGACGGAGTGGCTGGGCAAAGCTTCGAGGGCGCTGACGCAATCGCCCTTGATGATCGTGTCAACCCAGGAATCCGACCGGGATCCCGGCCGGGAATCCGACTTGACGGAAGCCTTGAGGTCGGCAAGCGGAAAAACTGATGCCATTCTGATACTCACTCATACGCTCTACGCTTAACTGTCCGTTATGGTTACGCAACTTAGTTACCAAAGCCTGAAGCGGTGGCCGATTTCGGGAATTTATTCGGCCGGCCGGTGAGTGAGCGGCAGACTTTGCCAACGCCGGCGATCAGGCGGCGTCGTGAACCCTGCGGCTGTCGGCCGGCGCTTCGTCGCGTTCGAACATGCCGTAATCGCGGACGACGCTGGCGATCCGCAGGCGATAATCGGCGAAGATGCCGCCGCGTCCGGCCTGCTGCGCGGCCCGGTGCGCCTCGAGATTGCGCCACTCCTTGACGGCCGCCTCGTCGCGGAAGAAGGAGAGCGATAAAAGCTTGCCGCGGTTCGTCAGGCTCTCGAAACGCTCGATCGAGATGAAGCCGTCGATCTTTTCGAGTTCGCTGCGCAACTCGCCGGCAAGATCCAGATATTTGTGGCGTTCGCCCATATAGGGCACGACTTCGAAGATGACGGCGATCATGGCAGCACCAGCTTGGCGTGAGGGGCGGAGACATTTTTGAGGAAGATGCGATCTTCCTTCAGGATGAAGCGCTCGCGTCGGGCCAATTCGTAATTCTCGCGGCCGAGCGGGTCGGACGCCAGCCGGGCGCGATAGGCTTCATAGGCGGCGAGGCTCTCGATATTGTAGACGCCGTAAGCCGTGGTCGCCGATCCCTCGTGCGGGCCGTAATAGCCGATCAGGTCGGCGCCATTCTTCGGAATCGCCTGGCCCCAGTTGCGGGCATATTCGGCAAACGCTTCCTTCTTGAAGGGGTCGATCTGATAGCGGATGAAGCAGGTGATCATATCGTTTCTCCTTTGCTGTCTCAGTGCTCTCCTGGGCCGTTTTCGCACATTGCCTGACGGCGATGCTTCGGTTACGATCGAACTATGAAGGAAGGCCCAGACATTGCGCAGATCGGCGCGCTGATCGGCGATCCCGCCCGCGCCAACATGCTGGCGGCGCTGATTGGTGGCCGGGCGCTGACGGCGACCGAGCTTGCCGGCGTCGGCGGCATCACCGTACAGACGGCGAGCACCCATCTCGCCAAGCTCGAAGCCGGTGGGCTGCTTGCCCAGCGCAAGCAGGGCCGCCACCGATATTTCACCCTCGCCGACGAGGCCGTTGCCCGGCTGATCGAAAGCATGATGGGTTTTGCCGCCGGACGCGGGCACCTGCGCCACCAGCCGGGACCGAAGGAGCCGGCGCTGCGCAAGGCGCGCATCTGCTACGATCATCTTGCCGGTGATTACGGCGTGCGCATGCTCGACAGCCTGATTGCCTCCGGCTCGATCGAGGCGGTCGGCGACGGCCTGGCGCTGACGGAAAAGGGCGAAGGCGACCTCAAATGCATCGGCATCGATGTCGGCGACCTCAGATCCTCGCGCCGGCCGCTCTGCCGCTCCTGCCTCGACTGGAGCGAAAGACGCACCCACCTCGCCGGCAGCCTCGGCAAGGCGCTGCTGTCAAGCTTCCTCGACAAGGGCTGGGCGCGGCGCACGGCCGAAAGCCGCTCGATCCTGTTTTCGCCGGAAGGCGACCGGCAGTTCCTGACGCTTTTTCCGGTCGATCCGTAGCTTATTGCCGATCTGCAGGAGGTTCCAAGGCCGTACCCGGCGGCCTCATGCCCCTGCCCTCTTTTCATCTTCCTGCCGCACATGCGCCCGCAGCGCCGCGAGAGTGAGCGCCAGCGCCGCGTGGTTGCTCTCGGCTTCACCGAGCACGCTTTCGCCCTCATCGATCTCGCGCAGCTGCGCACCGTAAAGCGACTCGTCCGATGTCTGGCGGCCGCAGGCGAGGTGCCAAACCGCATCCGGCTGCACCTCCCGGCACAGATCGATGGCGTGATTGACATCATGCGTGAACGAACGCGCCATCAGGAAACCATGCGGCGACTTGATACTGCTCGGCATATAGTCGTGGGGACCGTCGAAATCGTCCGGTTCGGCCGGCCGGAATTGCTTCAGCAGGAAAGCACAGGTGATGAAGGCGTCGATCCGGCTGTCGGGCATATCAGTCTTTTCCAGGGTCTCGATGATGTCCTCGATCGTCATGCGGTCTTCCTCTTCGTCCGTTCCTTGGCATGCCGCTTGTTCTCCTCCCCATAGCGGCGGTGACGTCCTCCTCGATCGCCATCTAGTGCATGAGAATGCCAAAGGTAGTCCTGGGGCTGCGGTTAGAACTGCATGACGCGGATTTGATGGATGTCGCGCCGTTCTCAACGAAGGCGCATCTCTGCCGTCCCGGTAACAGGCTTGCCTGCTGCCCGTCCATGTTCTCTCGGTACTCGGACGCTATCGGCGGCTTAGCTCTGGCAGCCCTTCTTCCTCATCTTCCTTTCGACCTTGGCTCTCTTGTCGGTGCCATCCCCGGCATGCTTTCCGCCGGTCAGGGCATTATCTTTCATCGCCTGCAGCTGCGCACAGCTTCGGTGCTTGCCCCTGGCGTTGACGTCGGTGGATGTGAAGGCAAACAGCAGCACTACGGCTGCCGCCGGTCGGACGAAAGCTGAAAGCCTCATGGTCCCTCTCCTTGTGCGGCTGCATGCTACGCCCAAGACCGTGAAGCAGCAATGAGCGGCCACAAGGCACAGATCAACCTTTCATCGAAAATGAAATATCGAATGCAACCTATTGTTTTCACGCCACTAAGGATCGGTGCTGAGAAATCATTAAGCATATTCCCGTACTCTCACGTTCTAAATTAACGAGAGAGCCCTGTCATGGCGTCGATCCAGCATAAGATCATCATTGCGAGCATCGCGATTTTCGCGTTGGCGGGTGGCGCCACGGGGGTCGGTATCTGGTCGGCCTCGACCCTGTCGGAAAACAACGCCGACGTTGCCCGGTCGGCGCAAATTCTGCGCAACCATATGCAGGCCGACATGATGCATGACGCGATGCGCGCGGACGTGCTGGCATCGATGCTGGCGTCCAATCCGGCAGCGGTCATAGAAGCGGCCGCGGTGAAGGCGGACCTGGTGGAACACGACGCGTCGTTTCGCGAGATGATTGCCGCCAACAAGGCGCTTGCCGCCGACGACAAGACCAAAGCGCTGCTTGCCAGCATCGAACCTCCGCTTCTGAGCTATATCGAGAGCGCCACGAAAATCGTGGATCTGGCGAGCCAGGATCCCTCGGCGGCCTTGAAGGCCCTGCCCGCGTTCATGCAGCAATTCTCGACGTTGGAAACGGCCATGGAACAGGCCGGCGACGAAATCACCGCCGCGTCGGACGAAATCTCCAAGCGTAGCGCCGACGTCAAGGCTTCTGTCGATATCGCTCTGAAAGCACTTCTGGCCGCAGCCGCATTGTTCGCCACTGGTCTCTATTTCCTGACGCGCAAGACCGTAACCAAGCCGATCCTGGCGCTTTCCAACGATATGCAAAGGCTTGCCGGCGGTGACACGGCCATTGCCTGCACCGGGATCGGCCGCTCGGACGAAATCGGAACGATGGCATCGGCCGTCGAAATCTTCCGCCAGGCGGCAATTGCCAACAGGCAGCTCGAGCAAGACGCCGAGGCAGCCCGGTTGCAGGGCGAAACCGAACGGCTGACGGCCCGCAAACAGGCCGACGAAGATGCAGCCGTTCGGCTGCGGGCGGCGACATCCGGCCTTGCCGCCGGCCTGAAGCGGCTTGCATCCGGCGATCTCGCCTTCCAGATCGACGAGCCGTTCGCAGCTGATTTCGAGGGCCTCCGGCATGATTTCAACATGTCGATCCGCCAGCTCGACCAAACGCTCGGCGCCATTGCGGCCGCCATTGCCGCGATCGACGAAGGCACCCGGGAAATCGCATCCGGGGCCGGCGATCTGTCAAAACGCACCGAACAGCAGGCTGCCTCGCTCGAAGAAACCGCCGCAGCGCTCGATCAGATCACCGCCAATGTCTCGAACTCGAGCAAGCGCACCGACGAGGCGCGCACGGAAGCGACCGATGCGAACCGCAATGCCGCCAAGTCTTCGGAGGTCGTGTCGCATGCCGAAGAGGCGATGCGCCGCATCGAGGCTTCGTCGCAGCAGATCTCCAGCATTATCGGCGTGATCGACGAGATCGCCTTCCAGACCAACCTGCTGGCGCTGAACGCCGGTGTCGAAGCGGCGCGCGCCGGAGAGGCGGGCAAGGGCTTTGCGGTGGTGGCCCAGGAAGTGCGCGAACTCGCCCAGAGATCGGCCCAGGCGGCAAAGGAAATCAAAGGCCACATCCAGAAATCGTCGGTGGAAGTGGAAAGCGGCGTCAAGCTGGTTCTCGACACCAGCCAGGTTCTGAAGGCGATCAGCGAACAGATCGCCCGCATCAATCAGCACATGGATGCCATCGCCGTCTCGGCAAGAGAACAGTCGACCGGCCTTGCCGAAGTCAACACCGCCGTCAATTCCATGGATCAGGTGACCCAGCAGAACGCGGCGATGGTGGAGCAATCAACCGCGGCATCCGGTCATCTCGCCGAGGAAGCCGCCAAGTTGCGTGAACTCGTTTCCCGGTTCAAGCTGCGCGCGACGGCTTCGACGCCATCTGCCGCTGGACGCCGGAGCGGGCAGCTGGCGGCCTGACGGCTTCTGTCTGCTCGCCATTTCCATTCCCGCGACGTCGAGGACCTCAGATCATTGCGGCTGCCGCTCCTGCCTCGACTGTAACGAAAGGCGGGCTGATCTTGCCGGCCGTCTCGGCGAGGCCCTGCTGTCAAGTTTCTTGGACAAAGGCTGGGCGCCGGGCGGCGGAAAGTCGCCCGATCATCTTCTCAGCGGAGGGCGACCGGCAGTGCCTGCACTCTCCAGCAGTGGCAGCAGAGCCTATCCAAGTGGGCGGGTGATAAATCAGATCAAAGTCCACCACCCTCACCCGCAGCATCGAGGACATCTAGCGCACCCTGATGCCAATAGGGTCGTTTGCAGATCAAAAACGGCAAAAGATTCAACACGCCATCGGAAATACAAATCAAACAATAAATGGTTGCGTTGACTCTAATATGCTACCTGTTGTTTAATGACGATGTCATTAACGGAGGAACGCAAGATGTCCGTCACGTTAAATTCTCCAATCTCATGGAAAAATCCATCTGCCGACGACAGCACTATGCTTGACAACCTTCAGCCGAACATCATCAAGGCGCATGTTCGTGAGTTTTTGACTCTGCTTTTTCTGCGGTTTGACGATAAGGAAGCTGCGAAACACTTCCTTCGGGCAATTTCCACGACGCTGATGAAATCGGCAAAGCAACATTTAATGGAAATTGAAGCATTCAAAGCCAAACCTTCGACGCCGGGAACGCCGTACATTGGGCTTGGCCTTACTGACGAGGGCTATCAAGCCCTCCAAATCGCCCAAAGGCCGAGCGATCCGATATTTCGCGCGGGCATGCAAAAATCCGACTTGAATGACCCTGATGTCAGCAGGTGGGATTCTTATTTTCACAATCCCATCCATGCGGTCGTACTGGTGGGAGATATGCTCAATGACACCAAGGTCACTGCTCACCATCAGGTGGTAAACTTGATCCAGGCCTCGCATGGGGTAACAATCGTGGGGACGCAAGATGGCCTGGGCCTTCACAATGACAATAGAGAAGGTATCGAACACTTCGGCTATGTCGATGGGCGCAGCCAGCCGCTGTTTCTGCTGGAAGACATCGACGCGGAAGAAAACGCGACGGATGGGATTGCGAACTGGGATCCGGCTTTCCCATTAGAACAGGTTATTGTTCCTGATCCAGCAGCGCCCGATCCGGCCGTTCATTTCGGAAGTTACTTCGTATACCGGAAGCTGGAACAAAACGTCCGCCGGTTCAAAAGGCAAGAGCAGAAACTTGCAGATCGCTTGTTCGGATCTGATGACGAAAGGGCCGGCGCCATGGTCGTCGGGCGCTTTGAGGACGGAACGCCGGTCACGATGCAGTCAGAAGACGGCGTTGAGTCACCCGTCCCGAACAACTTCAACTACTTCAGCGACAAGAGCGGCGCGAAGTGTCCCTTTTCAGGGCATATCCGAAAAACCAATCCGCGAGGGTCGGGCGGGTTCGAAAACAGTGCTGGCGAACGAAAGCACCTCATGGCCCGACGCGGCCAAACCTATGGCGTGCGAACAGATAATCCGAACGATGGCAGGATCGAGAACAAACCGAGTAAATACGTCGGCCTGTTATTCATGGCGTTCAACAGTGATATAGGCAATCAGTTCGAATTCACGCAGAAAAATTGGGCCAACAATCCCGGTTTCCCAGCTGTGCCGACCGGCTTTCCAGCGCCGGGGGTCGATCCGGTCATCGGTCAAACAAAACAAGATGCTGCGCGACCAGATATGGAAGGAGCGGCCATCTGGGGTGATCCCGGCTCCCTCAAGACCGTTGCAACCGTTCCTCAAGCGGTGAAGATGAAGGGAGGCGAATATTTCTTTATGCCGTCCCTCGCATTTCTGAGTTCGCTTTAAGCTTGCCATGACGTTGGCGGGCAATCCTGCCGACGTCATTCCACGGTCATCTCCAGGGACTCTCACCTGATAGCGCCGCGCACGATGCTAGGCGAGCATGCGGCGTGCGATTGTGCCTTCCGGCTCCCTCCCATGCGCCTTCGGTGGCGAGCGAGTTCCTGCTTGTCGAGGCCGGGATGAAGGTGGCCTACGCCGTCGATCCGGCAGCAACGCCGGAGCCGGTCGCTTGCCGCATCGCAGCCATGCTTGAGATCCGGTTGAGCTTTGGGCGGGCATCGTGTAAAGCCGCAGCATCCCCGGACAAGACCCAGGCTTTCGGCCCAGATTTCAGCAAGGCGTGAACATATGGACGGCTTCGACCTCATCATCTTCGACTGCGACGGCGTTCTCGTCGATTCCGAAATCATCGCGGCGGAAGTCGAATCCGCGCTGCTGACGGAGGCCGGCTACCCGATCGGCGTCGAGGAAATGGGCGAGCGTTTCGCCGGCATGACATGGCGCAACATCCTGCTGCAGATCGAGCGCGAGGCGAGCATCCCGCTTTCGGCCTCGCTGCTCGACAAGTCGGAAAAGATGCTCGACCTCCGGCTGGCGCAGGACGTCAAGGCCATTGCGGGCGTCGAATTCGCCGTCTCCCGGCTGCCGATGAAGCGTTGCATCTGCTCGAACTCCAGCACCAAGCGGCTCGATATGATGCTGACCAAGGTGGGGTTGAAGCCGCTGTTTGCACCCAATATCTTCTCCGCCAAGGATCTCGGCCCCGACCGCGCCAAGCCGAAGCCCGATATCTTCCTGCACGGCGCAAGCCAGATGGGAGTTTCGCCTGACAAGGTTGTCGTGGTCGAGGATTCCGTGCACGGCGTGCATGCGGCGCGCGCCGCCGGAATGCGCGTCATCGGCTTTACCGGCGCCTCGCACAGCTATCCCGCCCATGCCGATAAATTGACCGATGCCGGCGCCGAAACGGCGATCTCGCGCATGAACGACCTGCCGGGCGTCGTCGCCGCCTTGGCCGCCTGGGACAACGTTCTCTGAAGCGCCCGAAGCCGCTAGCCCGCTCTGGTTTGAGCGTACGGCTGCCCTCCCCCTAGCCTGACCGGGTGGCGGCAGCCGGATGAGGGGCCGCTATCGATGAGTTCCCAGGCCGGTGTAGGCCGAAGGCCGAATTGCTTAGCTGCTCTTCTTGGTCTTCGCCGGCTGGGTGTCGAAGCCGACATTGACGCGCACCAGGGCGCCGGCGCCGACCGGCATCTTGATGCCTTCCTTCCGGAAGATCACCTGCGTGCCAGGCGCGCCTGCCGGGATCTCGGTCGCGAACTTGGTGACCTCGGAATAGAGCACGTTCTCGCCGTCGAGGATGGTGACGCGGATCGGCAGCGTCAGCGGGCCCGGCGCACCGGCCGGGCCGGTGATCAGGCGCAGCTGGGCGACGACCGTCATCGTCAGGTTGGTGTCGTTCAGCGTGCACTGGCGGGTGTAATCGCCGAAGGAGGCCTGGTAGACGATCTGCTGCGGATCGTCCTTCTTGCCCTTGGCATAGGTGCGGAAGATCGCATCCTGGTCACGCATGAAGATCTGCGGGCAGGCGCCCTGGACGACCGGGGCAACGGTGCCCTGCGCGGTCGTGGCCGTGCCGATCGACGGATTGTTCGACGAGGGATTGGCGGGTGCCAGCGGCATGATCTGGGCGGTGCCGTTCGGCTGGGTCGGCGGTGCAGACGACTTGCTGTCTCCGCCTATGCCGAGCGAGTTGCAGCCGGCGAGCAGGGCAAGAAAAGATACGGAGACGATGAGACGCGAGACCTTGCCGAGCACCATATTCCATCCCTTGTACAAGCGTTTCTTGGAGGCCCCATGTCTTTTCCGCGAGGCCTTTCATGACGGTTTGCGATGGTCTATATCAGCGGCGCAAACAAAAATCGATTGGGTAAGCGCCGTTTTGATGCACTTTTCGCCGCCGGATGCGGGCAACTTCAACAGGATACCCGCGATGGCGTGCCTACGGGGCAGCCCCTCTCCAATTTTCGGCAGAGCAAGCCACGGCTGCGCCCGGCCGGATTTCTTCCAGCGATAGATCAAGGATGACGAACGTGGACTATATCTCGACCCGCGGCGAGGCCCCTTCCCTCGGCTTTTGCGACGCCCTGCTGACCGGGCTGGCGCGCGACGGCGGGCTCTACGTTCCCCGTAAATGGCCGAGCTTCTCGAAGAAGGAGATCCGGGCGCTGCGCGGCAAGACCTATCAGGAAGTGGCCTTCACCATCCTGTCGCCCTTCACCAACGGCGAGATCCCCGACGACACGTTCCGGGCGATGATCGACGAGGCCTACGGCACCTTCCGCCACCCGGCGATCGCGCCGCTCGTCCAGACCGGGCCGAACAGCTTCGTCATGGAGCTCTTCCACGGCACGACGCTCGCCTTCAAGGACGTGGCGATGCAGCTGCTCGCCCGGCTGATGGACTATGCGCTGGAAAAGCGCGGCGAGCGGGCGACGATCGTCGGCGCCACCTCGGGCGATACCGGCGGGGCGGCGATCGACGCCTTTGCGGGCCGCGAGCGCACCGATATCTTCATTCTCTTCCCGCACGGCAAGGTCTCGCCGGTGCAGCAGCGACAGATGACGACCTCGTCTTCGCCAAACGTGCATGCGCTTGCCGTCGAGGGCAATTTCGACGATTGCCAGAACCTGGTGAAGGCGATGTTCAACGACGTGGCCTTCCGCGACAAGGTTCGTCTCTCCGGCGTCAACTCGATCAACTGGGCGCGCATCATGGCCCAGATCGTCTATTATTTCACGGCGGCCGTCGCCCTCGGCGGACCGGACCGGAAGATCTCGTTCACGGTGCCCACCGGCAATTTCGGCGACATCTTCGCCGGTTACTGCGCCAAGCGCATGGGCCTGCCGATCGATCGGCTGGTGATCGCCACCAACGAGAACGACATTCTGGCGCGGACGCTGAAGACCGGCCGCTACGACATGAAGGCGGTCAAGGCGACGAGCTCGCCGTCGATGGACATCCAGATCTCCTCGAACTTCGAACGGCTGCTGTTCGAAGCCTATGGGCGCGACGCCTCGAAGGTGCGCGCGGCGATGGAGAGTCTCAAACAATCCAATGGCTTCGAGATTGCTCCTGAAGCGCTGAAGGCGATCCGCCGCGACTTCCGCGCCGGCCGCGCCAGCGAGAAACAGGTGGCCGAGACGATCCGCAAGACCCATGCCGAGACCGGTTATCTGCTGGATCCGCATTCGGCGATCGGCGTCTTCGTTGCGGCGAAGAAAGAGAAGCCGAATACGCCGATGGTGACGCTTTCGACCGCGCATCCGGCGAAATTCCCCGTCGCCGTAAAATCCGCTTGCGGTATTGACCCGGCGCTTCCGACGTGGCTTGCTGATGTGATGCACAGGGAGGAGCGTTTCCAGATCATCAAGCCGGAGCTGAAAGCCGTTGAGACTTTTATCGGCAAACATGCCCGTGGCGAGACGACAGCAGGCGCAGAAAGATAGCCAATGACAGTTGAGTGCACCCGGCTCAAATCCGGGCTGACAGTAGTCACAGAAACCATGCCGCACCTTGAAAGCGTTGCGCTCGGAGTCTGGATCAAATCAGGATCGCGTAACGAGACGGGAGACGAGCACGGCATCGCCCACCTGCTCGAACACATGGCTTTCAAGGGCACGGCGCGCCGCTCGGCCCGCCAGATTGCCGAGGAGATCGAGGATGTCGGCGGCGAAGTCAACGCCGCGACCTCGACCGAGACGACCTCCTATTATGCCCGCGTGCTCAAGGATCATGTGCCGCTCGCCGTCGATATCCTCGCCGACATCCTGACGGAATCGGCTTTCGAGGAGGAGGAGCTGGAGCGTGAGAAGCAGGTGATCCTGCAGGAGATCAACGCCGCCAACGATACGCCCGACGACGTGGTGTTCGACCGGTTCTCCGAAGCCGCCTATCGCGACCAGACGCTCGGCCGGGCGATCCTCGGCACGCCGGAGACCGTCGTCTCCTTCACGCCGCAGCAGATCCGCGGCTATCTCGGCCGCAACTACACGACCGACCGCATGTTCGTGGTGGCGACCGGCGCCGTCGAGCATGATGAATTCGTCCGCATGGTCGAGGATCGTTTTGCGAGCCTGCCGACTTCGCCTTCCGCCCCGCCCGTCATGGAAGCGGCGCGTTATATCGGCGGCAGCGTGCGCGAACCGCGCGACCTGATGGACGCGCAGATCCTGCTCGGCTTCGAGGGCAAGCCCTATCATGCCCGCGATTTCTACTGCTCGCAGATCCTTGCCAATATTCTTGGCGGCGGCATGTCCTCCAGGCTCTTCCAGGAAGTGCGCGAGTTCCGCGGCCTCTGTTATTCCGTCTATGCCTTCCACTGGGGCTTTTCCGACACCGGCATCTTCGGCATTCATGCCGCGACCGGCGGCGAAAACCTGCCGGAGCTGTTGCCGGTCATCATCGACGAGCTGCACAAGTCCACCGATGCCATCCACCAGAAGGAAATCGAGCGCGCCCGCGCCCAGATCCGCGCCCAGTTGCTGATGGGCCAGGAGAGCCCGGCTGCCCGCGCCGGCCAGATCGCCAGGCAGATGATGCTCTACGGCCGGCCGATCTCCAATCCGGAGATGATGGAGCGGCTGGAAGGCATCACCATCGAGCGGCTGACCGACCTTGCCGGCCGGCTGTTCTACGACACGGTGCCGACGCTTTCGGCGATCGGGCCGTTGGAGCAGCTCGCGCCGATGGAAGACATCACCGCCTCGCTTTCGGTCCCGGCGTCGAAGACGCTGCAGGCAAGCTGATCCGACGTCCGTCTGCCGGGAGTAATCGATGGCAAAATCCGTTTTTCGGTTTCTGTCGCGGCAGCCGGAAGCGGTGGAGCTGGAGAACGACAGATATCTCCTGCGCCTGCCGCGCTACCAGGATTTCAACCAGTGGCACCGGCTGCGCGCCGAAAGCCGCAAATTCCTCGAACCCTGGGAGCCGACCTGGCGGCGCGACGAGCTGACCGAGGGCGCCTATCGCGCCCGCGTCATCCGCGGCAAGCAGGAATATGCCTCGGGCCAGGCGGTCCCGCTGTTCATTTTCCTCAAAGGCGACATGACGCTCGTCGGCGGCATCACCATCGGCTACATCAGGCGGGGTGCGGCACAAAGCTGCATGATCGGCTACTGGATGGGCGAGCGCCATGCCGGCCAGGGGCACATGTTCGCCGCCCTGCAAATGGTTATTCCTTACATCTTCACCGGGCTTGAGTTGCACCGTATCGAAGCAGCCTGTATTCCAGATAACGCGCGCAGCATCCGTCTGCTTGAAAAGGCCGGGTTTCAGCGAGAAGGCTATCTGCGCGGATATTTGAAGATCAACGGTCAGTGGCATGATCATGTGATGTTTTCACGTCTCGCCACCGATACGGATAAAGGCAGGAAAACCGACAGCCGATGACCAGAGACCGCATGCTGCCCAAGTCACCGTCCGGACGAGTGATCGCGGTGATCGCAGCCCTTTTCCTGGCGGCCTTCGCCTTCGTGGCGGGTACGGCCCAGGCGGCCGAACCGGTGAAGATTTCCCGCGACGATACCGCGCTCGACCTGACCGCGACGACCGAGATCTATGTGAACCAGGGCGAGGCCTTCCAGGTTTCGACGGCCGCGGGCGCGGACGGCATCCGCCGCCGCATCGAGGTCAGGGCAAGCTCGGAGAACCATCAGGGCGACTGGGCGGTGTTTGCGCTCGCCAATGTCTCGGAGGAACAGCTCGAGCGCGTCATCGTCGCGCCGCATTTCCGCCTGGTCAATTCCAAGCTGTTCTGGCCGGATCTCGGCTCGCAGCGCATCAGCGCCATCACCCCGAGCGAAGGCTTCGCGCTCGACCGGCAGCCGAGCGACGAGGCCGACGTCTTCCGCATCACGCTGAACCCCGGCGCCGTCATCACCTTCGTCGCCGAACTGTCGACGCCGGAGCTGCCGCAGATCTATCTCTGGGAACCGAACGCCTACAAGGATACGATCAACGCCTTCACGCTCTATCGCGGCATCGTGCTCGGCATTGCCGGCCTGCTCGCCGTGTTCCTGACCATCCTCTTCGTCGTCAAGGGCACCTCGATGCTGCCGGCGACGGCGGCCCTCGCCTGGGCGGTGCTCGGCTATATCTGCGTCGACTTCGGCTTTCTCGGCAAGCTCATCAGCGTCGCATCGGCGGACCAGCGAATATGGCGCGCCTGCGCCGAGGTGGCGCTGGCGTCGAGTTTCGTCATCTTCCTGTTCACCTATCTGAACCTCAACCGCTGGCATGCGCATCTCGGCTACGCCACGCTTGCCTGGGTGCTCGGCCTTGCCCTGCTCTTCGGCGTGGCGATCTACGATCCGTCGATCGCCGCCGGTATCGCCAGGCTTTCCTTCGCGCTGACGGCGACGATGGGGCTCTTGCTCATCATCTATCTCGGCTTCAACCGCTACGACCGCGCGATCCTGCTGGTGCCGGCCTGGGCGCTGATCCTCGTCTGGCTGTTCGGGGCGTGGCTGACGGTGACCGGGCGGCTCGACAACGATATCATCCAGCCCGCCCTCGGCGGCGGCCTGGTGCTCATCGTGCTTCTGATCGGCTTCACCGTGATGCAGCATGCCTTTGCCGGCGGCGCGTTCCAGCAGGGGCTGTTTTCCGATCTCGAGCGGCAATCGCTGGCGCTCACCGGCTCCGGCGACATGGTCTGGGATTGGGATGTGGCGCGCGACCGCGTCGTCACCATTCCCGATGTCTCGACCAAGCTCGGCCTATCGCCGGGCACCATGCATGGCGCGGCGCGCAACTGGCTGCCGCGGCTGCATCCCGACGACCGCGACCGCTTCCGCGCGACACTCGACGTGCTGCTCGAACACCGCCGCGGGCGGCTGAACCACGAGTTCCGCATCCGCGCCGAGGACGGGCATTTCCACTGGCTGTTGATCCGCGCCCGGCCGGTGCTCGGCTCGAACGGCGAGATCATCCGCTGCGTCGGCACCATCGTCGACGTGACCGAGCAGAAGAATTCCGTCGAGCGGCTGCTGCACGATGCGCTGCACGACAATCTGACCGGCCTGCCGAACCGCCAGGTCTTCCTCGACCGGCTGCAATCGGTGCTGGCGCTGGCACCGGGCGGCGACACGCTGCGGCCGACGGTGATGGTGATCGACATCGACCGCTACAAGCTGGTCAATGATTCGCTCGGCGTTGCCGCCGGCGACAACATCCTGATCGCGCTGACGCGGCGGCTGCGCCGGCTGTTGAAGCCGCAGGACACGCTGGCCCGGCTTGCCGGCGACCAGTTCGGCCTGATCCTGGTGTCCGAGCACAATCCGGCCAAGGTCGCCGATTTCGCCGATGCGATCAGCAAGGCGATCATGGTGCCGATCAACTTCGCCAATCGCGAGATCATCCTGACGGCCTCGGTCGGGCTCGCCTCCTGGGTCGACCGGCAGGAAAGCGCCACCGGCCTGCTCAGTGACGCCGAGCTTGCGATGTACCGGGCAAAACGGGCGGGCGGCAACCGCGTCGAACCGTTCCAGCCGGCCTTCCGCGATTTCGGGACCGATCGGCTGCAGCTGGAAACGGATCTGCGCCGCGCCATCGAGCGCAAGGAATTGTCGATGGTCTATCAGCCGATCGCCAGGCTGGAGGATGTCGAGATTGCCGGTTTCGAGGCGCTGATGCGCTGGGAACATCCCAAACGCGGCAATATTCCGCCATCCGAATTCATTCCGATCGCCGAGTCCTCCGATCTCATCGGCCCGCTCGGCATGTTCGCGCTGGAACAGGCGACCAACGATCTGATGAGCTGGCAGCACCAGACCGGCGAATTGCCGATCTTCGTCTCGATCAATCTGTCGAGCGTGCAGCTGCTCAACAACGAGCTCTATGACGACGTGCGCTCGGTTCTCGCCAAGACGCATTGCCATCCCTCGCGGCTCAAGCTCGAACTGACGGAATCCATGGTGATGGAAAATCCGGAACAGGCCCGCCTCGTGCTGCAGAAGCTGAAGGAGGCCGGCATCGGGCTGGCGCTCGACGATTTCGGCACCGGCTATTCGTCGCTCGCCTATCTCACCCGCTTCCCCTTCGACACGATCAAGCTCGACAAGGCGCTGGTGCGCGACGGCAGCGACAAGAAGGCGACCGTGCTCCGGTCGGTGATATCGATGGCGCGCGAGCTTGAGATGAAGGTAGTGGCCGAGGGGATCGAATCCAACGAGGACGCGATCGAACTCGCCAAGATGGGCTGCAGCTACGGCCAGAGCTACCTGTTCGGGCCGCCGATCCCTTCTGAATCGGTACTGCGGCTGCTGCGCGACCGCTTTCCGCTGACGAAACGGGCCTGAGCGGAACGGCCATTCCCGCAAGTTCTATGTGCGTCACCCCCGACTCGCCCGAACGCTGAGCCACCGATCATGGGGCTTTCCGACGCACAGACGTACCTCGCTGACGATCCAGCCGGCGTCCGTGAGTGCGGACCGCAGGGCAAACTCGCGCCAGTACGTCTCGACGTAGCGCCGGGGCGCTGCAGCACTGCCATGTGTGGACACATCCTCGCCTTCGCCCTCTCTTACCGAGGCGTGCAATCGGCCACCGGTCCGGGTCGCCTCGGCAAGCCGTCCGAGCACCGTGCCGAAATCCTCGCGCGCGACATGAATCAGGCAGGCACAGGCCCAGATCCCGTCGTACGGCGTGCCGGGACGCTGCGGGTCGGCCAAGTCTTCGGTCAGCGGATCCAACAGGTCGGCCTCGAAGCCATTTTCGCGAAGCAGTTCGACGAAACCCTTTGCAATGTCGGTGCGCCGGACGCTAATTCCCCGCTTCTCAAGCGCAAGTGCATCTCGCCCGCCACCGCTTCCGATCTCCAGCACCCTGCCCGAGCCGCCCAGCCCGGTCACGAACGCATCGATCTCTGTCGCGACCCATTCGGGCATCGCCGCGGCCTCCGCAGCGTACTCCGCCGCGACCGCATCATAGGACCGCACGGTATCCAGGTCGGTGCTCATCCTGGCGTTCCTCCTTCAAGACAAGGGGCCTGATAAGCGAGAGGCCCGTCAGTCCGTTGCGCCCTTCACACTTCGGCAGTGGGTGACATCGCGGGCGATTTGCTTCCGAGCTTTAGCAGAAATGCGGTCAGAGATCACCGACCGAGCCAATGCTGCCGGGCGGCAATTCGCCCTCATTTCTGTCGTTCCGATAGGTTTGCATCGCCCGAAAGCGGACATCAGATCAAAGGCGTCTTGGCGGAAAATTTTGGCGTGGAGAGCGGGTGGCCTGCCTCTTCTTGGCCAAGACCTCAAAGCTTCCGGTCCGCAGCCGGCCCCGTGGCGGTCGTCTGAGGTCTAGAAATCAGCTATCTCAAGCCTGAAAACATCTGGAACGTTGAGGAGCAGGCATGACGAAGCATCGTATCTATTCAGTCAGCGTCGCGAGCGTCTACCCTCACTATGTCGCCAAGGCAGAGAAGAAGGGGCGCACGAAGACAGAGGTCGATGAAATCATCTGTTGGCTGACGGGGCATAGCCAGCAGAGCCTGGACGATCAGTTGGCTGAGAAGACCAGCTTCGAGGATTTCTTTGCGCAAGCGCCTCAGATGAACCCCTCCCGATCATTGATTACCGGCGTGATCTGCGGCGTTCGCGTGGAAGACATCCAAGAAACGACGATGCGTGAAATCCGCTATCTGGACAAATTGATCGACGAACTCGCGAAGGGGAAAGCGATGGAGAAAATCCTGCGGAAATAGCCAGGAATCCATGTCGCGGAAGCATCCGCGATCACCCACGGCACGCGCTCAGGATCCGGCCCTGTCTCGTCCGGGAATGACGAATATTCATTGTCTCCCAGCAATGCGATCGAGCAGCAAGCCGAGGCCTTTCCGGAAAGCGCCGTCCCAATCATCGTCCAGCAGCAGACGAGAGCGTTCGATTACAGGATGGTGTTGGCTGAAAGCTGTCAGTCGCGCCCCTTCCCTCCCGTAAACGGCCATTGACCAATGGCCTGCGATGTGCGCCTCTCAATGCTTGCACAAGGAAAATCCCATGCTCAAGTTTCTGCTCGCCCTCTCGATGGGTGTTTTTTGCGTATCGCCGCTTCAGGCCGGCGACATCACTCCCGTCACCAAGAGCTGCGAGCCGGGGGCAAAACAGGCGCAATGCCAGCGATGGGTCACGGATATCAAGAAAGCCGTCGAGCTGGCCTATAAAGGCGACCACGGGGCGCAGGTCACCGTTGCCTTCTGCCTGTCCACCGGTTGCCATGGTGCTGTCGCCATCGACAAGGTCGCCTCCTGCAGCTGGCATCTGGTCATCGCCAATTCCGGTTCGACGACCGTGCTCGACAGTTCAAATACCAGGAACACCTGCCGGCCGATGACGGCGGCCCAGAAGGACGAAGCCCGGGCGCTGGCGAGCGATCTGGTCCAGCAGATCTACAAGCGGCCCCTGGTCAAGACCGACCAGATGTAGTCTGCCCGGAGCCCGGCCCGCAGCGCAACGCCTGCGTGAAAATAAATCTCATTGCTCTCCCGGTTTTCGCCGCTATTCTCCAGCCAAAGAAAATCGGGAGGACCATGATGATCCTGCACTGCGTATTCCTGCGGCTGAAGACGGCGATGACGGCCGACGACAAACAATCGCTGTTCGACGCGATCGTTGCCCTGAAACAGGTCATTCCCGGCATATTGGATATCAAATACGGGCCGAACGTTTCGCCCGAGGGGCTGCATGGCGGCTTCGTCGACGGTTTTGCGGTGACCTTCGAAAGCGCCGAAGCCCGCGACGCCTATCTCATCCATCCCGAACATGTGGCTGTGGGCGAGCGCATCGTCTCGTCGACGGACGGAGGCCTTGCCGGCATCCTGGTCTTCGACCTCAATCAGTGAAGACTGCGGGGTCAAACCCCGCAGTCCCTCAACTGATCAGCTCGATTTCGCCATGGCGGCGGCGAGCTGGTCGACATTGTATTTGAACATCTTCTCATAGGTCGGCGCCGGTCCCTTGGCGTCAGAGAGCGATTCGACATAGAGCTCGCCGCCGGGCTCGGCGCCGGTTGCCTTGGCGACCTGCTTGACCAGGCGCGGATCGTTGGAATTCTCGAAGAAATAGGCCTTCACCCGCTCGCTCTTGATCTGCTCGATCAGCTTGGCGACGTCGGCGGCAGAGGCCTCGCTCTCCGTGGACAGACCGAGCGGGGCGAGGAAGCTGATATTATATTCGCGGCCGAAATAGCCGAAGGCATCATGGCTGGTCAGCACCTTGCGGCGGTCGTCGGCGACCTTGTCGAATTTCGCATGGGCATAGGCGTTCAGCGCGTCAAGCTTCTTGGTGTAGTTCTCGGCATTGGCCTTGAAGGCGCTCGCATCGGCCGGATCGGCCGCCGACAGCGCCTTTTCGATATTGGCGACCCAGATCTTGACGTTGACGGGGCTGTTCCAGACATGCGGATCGGTGATCTTCTCGCCGTCCTCTTCCATAGTACGGGTGTCGATGCCTTCGGAGACGGTGACCGGTTTGCCCTTGTAGCCCGAGGCGGTGATCAGCCGATCCATCCACCCCTCCAGCCCCTCGCCGCTGACGAAGGTCACTTGAGCCGCGTTCAAATTCTTGGCGTCAGCCGGCGACGGCTCGAATTCATGGGGATCGCCGTTCGGCTCGACGAGGCTCGTCACCTTCACATGCTCGCCGCCGACCTGTTTGACGACGTCGGCAAGCACGGTGAAGGACGCCACAACCTTCAGCGTTTCGGCGGAGGCGGGCATGGCCGACAGCGCCATCAAAACGGGGATTGCTGCGGAGAGAAGCAGTCTTTTCGGATTCATCGAAGTCTCCTTGGGATCAGCCCTTCAAATGCGGGCGGGGAAAGAAGCGCCGGGCCAGGCCGGAGGGCGCGAAAAAAATCGAAAAGCCGTAGAGGATCGCCGCCGTCATGATGATCGTCGGGCCGGAGGCGAGTTCGAGATGGTAGGAGGCGATCAGGCCGAGATAGCCGGAGGCGGCGGCACTTCCGGCCGCAATCGCCATCATCACCGCCAGGCTGCGCGACCAGAGCTGGGCGATCGCTGCCGGCAGCATCATCAGGCCGACCGCCATCAGCGTGCCGAGCGCCTGGAAGCTGGCGACGAGGTTCAGCACGACGAGCAGCAGGAAGAGCACATGATAGACCGGCCCGCGCCCGCCGACGGCGCGCAGAAATCCCGGATCGAAGCATTCGGCCACCAGCGGCCGGTAGATGAAGGCGAGGATGACGAGGGTCAGCGAGGTGATCGCGCCGATCAGATAAAGGGCGGAGGCATCGATCGCCAGGATGGTGCCGAAGAGCACATGCAGCAGATCGATATTCGAGCCGCGCAGCGAGACGATCAGCACGCCGAGCGCCAGCGACGCGAGATAGAAGCTGGCAAAGCTCGCATCCTCCTGCAGCACGGTCATCCGGCTGACGGCGCCGGACAGCAGCGCCACCGACAGGCCGGCGATCAGGCCGCCGAGGCCCATCGCCGTCAGCGACAAGGAGCCGGCGACGAGGTAACCGATCGCCGCTCCCGGCAGCACGGCATGGCTCATCGCGTCGCCCATCAGGCTCATGCGCCTGAGCATCAGGAAGACGCCGATCGGGCCGGAGCCGAGCCCGAGGCAGAGGCAGGCGACGAGGGCGCGGCGCATGAAGCCGAAATCGGCGAAGGGCGCGAGGAAGAGATCGTAAGCCGTCATGCCGCCGGCGCCTGTTCAGGGTCGCAGGCAGCGGCATCCTCATCCCAGCGCTCGGCCATGGCGCGCGCCTTCAACAGATTGGCCGATGACATGACCTCAGCGGTCGGACCCCAGCCGACCAGCTCGCGGGCGAGCAGCAGGGTTTGCGGGAAATGCGTGCGGACGAGTTCGAAATCGTGCAACACGGCGATCACCGTGCGGCCCTCGCCATGCCAGCGGGTGACGATCTCGACGAGGTCCCTGGTGGTGCGGGCATCGATTGCAGTAAACGGCTCGTCGAGCAGGATGATGCCGGCATCCTGCAGCAGCAGGCGGGCAAAGAGCACGCGCTGGAACTGGCCGGCCGAGAGCGACCCGACATGGCGCCGGCCGAAACCTTCGAGGCCAACGGCGGCGAGCGCCTCGCCTGCCCTTTTCATCTCGCCGGGCGCGATGCGGCCAAAGGCTCCCACCTTCTTCCAGGCGCCGAGCATGACGGTGTCGATCACCGAGATCGGAAAGCGCCGGTCGATCTCGGCCGCCTGCGGGAGATAACCGAATTCCGCCCACCCCAACCGATGCTCGACCCTGCCCTCGGCCGGGCGAAGCTCACCCATGATCGCCTTCAGCAACGTCGACTTGCCCGCCCCGTTCGGCCCGGCGATCGCCGTCAGGCTGCCGGAGGCGAAGGCGCCGGAGACGTGGTGGACGGCGGGGTGCCTGTTGTAGGCGACGGTCAGATTCTCCAGACGGATCAGCGGCGTCATGGCAGCAGAACCGCCCAGTGGATCGCCAGCCAGAGCACGGCAAGGACCAGCGTGATGCCGATGACCCTAGAAAATGCCGACTGTCCCAGCAGGCTGACGGAGGGGCGGTCGGGGCTCGGGGGCATGGCGCATCCTACAATGTAATAACATTACTGTTATGTTATAACGATTGCGGCGAGATTGAGGCGGGGAGCGCGCAGTTGCTCACACAATTGTAAAGCGCGACAAACGGCCGCCGAGCCATTCCAGGACGCGCCCTCTCTCCGGCCTCATCCTGAGATGCCCGCAGGGACCCCGAAGGACGGGGCTGATGTGGCGGCACCCTCCACCCAAAATTTCTGTCGCTGGACGACAAATGGCATGATGTGTCAAAAGAAGCCCGCCGCATGTCAGCGTGGAGACAATTTTGGGACTTCGGGAAGATAAGAAGGATCGCACGCGCGCGCAGCTGCTCGAGGCCGGGTTGGAGCTGATCCACAAGCGAGGGTTCGAGGAAACGACCATTGCCGATATCGCTGCCGCCGTCAGCGTGTCGCCCCGCACCCTGCTTCGCTACTTCCCGACAAAGGAGGATGTGATCGTCAGCTGGGTGCAGGATGGCATGACGATCATCCGTGCGGAACTGACGGAGCGGCTCGCCTCGGAGCCGCCGGTTGTCGCACTGCTTGCTGCCGCGCGGGCGATGCTTGCGGCGTTCGACGAAAAGTCGCGTTTCTTTCTCGCCATCGAGACGGCAATTCGTTCCAACAGGAGCATTTCTGCGCGAAAGGAGCAGATGATCGCCGAACTGATCGACGAAATCGCCCATATTCTCGCCTCGCCGGACAGACGGTCTCCGCTGCCGGATGTTGTCGCCTATACGATCGCGGGAACAGTTTTCGCGCTCATTCGGGCATCGATAAACAGTTGGGTGGATGGCGGAGCGGCCATGTCTCTTACCGATCTCTTCGATCGCGCCGCCGGTGTCGTTCACTTCGAATAAAATGTCACTTAGTGACATTTGTCGTTGACAGACATAATTTCCCATGCAAATTCACGATGCGTTGCTGAGCAACGTCATTGCAAACAGCCTCGCCTTGCGAGCGCGCCTGCTTGGGAGAAAAAATGCCCACAGATCAAAAGATTGCGCTCGTCACCGGCGCGACCCGCGGCCTTGGTTTTGAAACGGTTCGCCAGCTTGGCCGGGAAGGCGTGTTCGTCCTTCTCGGCGCACGCGATCTTGCCGCCGGGCGGGCAAAGGCCGAAACATTGCGGGCGGAGGGCTTGGCGGTCGAGGCGATCGAAATCGATCTCCATCGGCCTGATACGATCGACGCCGCCGCATCGTCGATCGGCGAGCGGTTCGGCAGGCTCGACATCCTGATCAACAATGCGGGCATCCTGCTGCTCGACACCGACGATTTCCCCAGCGTCGCCTCCGTCGAAACCCTGCGTGAATCCTATGAGGTCAATTTCATCGGAATGGTGATCGTGACCCAGAAACTGTTGCCGCTGATCCGCAAGGCGGCCAGTGGGCGCATCGTCAACCTTTCCAGCAGCGTGGGTTCGCTCTGGTGGACGGGCGATGCAAACAATCCCTCCCCCGATGTCAAATGGCTTGGTTATGCCGCCTCCAAGGCGGCGGTCAACATGCTGACCGTGCAGCTTGCCCTTGAGCTGAAAGATACGCCGATCAAGGTGAACGCCGTCTGCCCCGGCTATGTCATGACCGAATTGAACAGAGGCGGCGGCTACATCACGATCGAAGATGGCGTTCGGGCCCCGGTCAAATATGCTTTGCTGGATGACGCCGGACCGACCGGCCAGTTTTTCAACACCAATGGCCCGATCAACTGGTGACGGCCCGCGGCCGGGCGCTTGACGGCCCGGCATGCGCAGCACCGTTCAGCCGACACGGCGGATGTGGCGTCCCGAGGACGGGGCATCCGCCTTTTCGCCGCGATAGCGAATTCGCACCCATCCCCTTTCAAGGATCACGAGACATGAAACCAACGACGGATGACATCGCCGAGATCAACCAAATCCTCTCGCTCTGGGCACACCTCGTCGACAACCATGCGTGGGACAGGTTCGGTGAAGTCTTCACCGAGGATGCATATTTCGACTCGAGCGTTTTCGGCTTTGCGCCGGTCACGGGCATTGCAGCGATCTGCCATATGGCCAGCCAGGACGGTCATGCGAAAGCCCATCACACGACGAATGTGTATGTTCAGGAAGGCGCGGGCGACGAAATCGCCGCCGTCTCGAAGGGGCTTGGCCTGTTGTCGAATGGGGCGGTGGCGAGCGTGACCTATACCGACCGGCTGCGGCGGACGCCGGAAGGCTGGCGCCTGGCGAGCCGCATTCTCGCTCTGCAAGCACCGCGTTGAGATCGCGCCGATGTCTCTCGTCAACCTATCTCTGGCAAACGTCATTGCCTGGCTGCTTGCAGCCTTCTTCTTCATCGGCGCCTATGGCAACACTTTCGTCAGCCCCGACATTGCCGCGGACTACGCCCGGTGGGGCTATCCGGAGAGCTTCCATTACCTCACCGCCGTCTGCGAATTCACCGCAGCGGTCATGCTCATCGTCAAACCATTGCGCCTCTACGGTTCCCTGCTCGGGAGTGCCGTGATGCTGGCGGCTGCGGCGACCGTTCTGTTCCACGGCGAATATGCGCATGCAGTTCCGCCCTTGGTGGTGCTGGGTTTTTGCGGGCTCGTCGCTCGTCTGACGGCTCGGCGGAAGCCGGTGACGCTCGTATAGTCGAAAAGGGCGACCGAACGGCCGCCTTCATCTGTCATGATGCTTAAGGATGCGACGCTCCGGGAGGCGCGTTTCTCCAAACCTGCCATCGGCGCGTGCCCGTCATCCGGCTGCCGCCACCTCTCCCCGCAGGCGGGGCGAAGGGGGGATAGCCGCAACCTCTCGGTTCCCACCTCGCTGTTGCAGGGCACGTCCCCTCGCCCCGTTTTTACGGGGAGAGGGTGAGGGGCAGATCTTGTTCAAACGCTTACAGCTGTTCCAGCATCGCGGCAGCGCCCGAGACGGTTGCCTGGCCGGGGCTTTCCTCGACGTTGAGGGCTTTCACCACGCCGTCCTCGACCAGCATCGAATAACGCTTGGAGCGGAGGCCGAGGCCGCCGGCGGAGAGGTCGGCGTCGAGGCCGACGGCCTTGGTGAAGCCGGCATCCCAATCGGCGAGGAAATGGATTTTGCCCATACCGCCTGATGATTGCGCCCAGGCGCCCATCACGTGCCAGTCGTTGACGGCGACAACCGCGATGTCATCGACGCCCTTGCCGAGGATGGTGTCGCGGTTTTCGAGATAACCCGGCAGGTGGTTCAGCGAGCAGGTGGGCGTAAAGGCGCCCGGCACGGCAAAGAGCACGACGCGCTTGCCGGCGAAGAGCTGATCGGTGGTGATTTCGACCGGGCCGTCGGCCGTCTTTTCCTTGAAGGTGGCGGCAGGAAGCTTGTCGCCGATCGCGATGGTCATGGTCTTCTCCTTGAGTTGTGGCTTTGGGGTTCTGCCTTGGCGGCGGCGGGCGCCGCGGGGGTTCTGCGGCGACTATAAGACCCGGTCATTCAAAGGCAAGACCAGTCATTCAAAGGCAAGAGTCGTCTCCATCGCCCTTGCGCCGTCGATCACCAGCACGCCCCAGCGCTTGCCCGATATGTCGTAATCCTTCGGCAGCTTGCCGATGGATACATCGACCTTGAAAGTGGCGCCGTCGCGCTTGCCGCCGATCTGCTTGGTGAAGGCATAGCCGCTCGGGCCGGTGACGATGATATCGGGGGCGGCTTTCCCTTCGTCCGGCCCCTCACTCAGCAAAACCAGCGTCAGCGACAGCGTCTTCCTGTCCGGCGACATCGCATGCGCGGTCACGTCGAAATCCGCCGATGGCGGCTTCGGCAGGCTCGCATCGGCGGCCTGGAGGATCGCCTCCTCCTGCGGACGCGACTGCATGGCCGGGCCGAGCTTCAGCTGAAAATTCGCCTGGAAGGGAATGCAGATATCCTTGCAGATGCCGATGAAGGCACTGGCATCGATCTCGACCGGGCCTTTACCGGCCGCACTCAGCGAAAGCGGCAGCGTCACCGGCGCATCATAGGCAATATCCTCGATCGCGCCGTTGAAAAAATGTTTCGGAACGGGATAGGCGATGGCATCGAGCGTGACGCCGCTTTCCGCCGCGATGGTGAGCTGGGGCGGAATGCCGTTGCCGCCGGGCTCTTTCCAATAGGTGATCCAGCCGGGTTTCGGCTCGATCTGAAGCGCTGCGCGGATTTTGCCGCCGGCATCGGGCGCAAGCGCCACCAGGCGCATGCGGCCGCCTTCGTTCTCCGCCCAGCCGCTCATTTCCGCATGAACCGAAGAAAACGGCACAAGTGCTGCGACCGCCGAAACGACCGCAATCAAAAAACCGCGCGGGACTGAGGAAATAATCATCATGGAACAAAGGTTTACCGAAAGCGGTGTTTGACCGCCAGAAGTCGCGGCGATTTAAATCTTCATTTTCAGTTGATTGATGTGTGACATTGGCCCATGTTTCTCTTGTCGAGGCCTTGGTGCGGTCTGGCAGCAGGAGGAACGATGTCCTTATCGACGCTGAAGAACAGACGGGAACGTGGCTTCTTCGATGGCCAGTTCCTCATCGCCATGCCCGGCATGGAAGACCGCAATTTTGCGCGCACCGTGATTTACATCTGCGCGCATTCGGATGCCGGCGCCATGGGCTTCGTCATCAACCGTCCTCAGAGCCTCACCTTCACCGATGTGCTGCAGCATCTCGACATGATCAAGCAGGAAGATTCGATCGTGCTGCCGAAGCGCGCCCGCGACTTCCCGATCCAGACCGGCGGCCCGGTGGAGAGCGGCCGCGGCTTTGTGCTGCATTCGGACGATTATGCCAGCGACTCCTCGATCCCGGTCAGCGACGATATCTGCCTGACGGCGACGCTCGACATCGTGCGCGCCATCTCCAAGGGCAACGGGCCGACGCGGGCGACGATGCTGCTCGGCTATTCCTCCTGGGCAGCCGGCCAGCTGGAGAGCGAAGTCGTCAACAATGGCTGGCTCACCTGCCCGGCCAATGAGGAACTGATCTTCGACCGCAGTCTCGACGACAAATACGAGCGGGCGCTCGCCGGCATGGGCGTGACCGCCGCCATGCTTTCGGCCGAAGCAGGGCATGCCTGAAAAGCACTTGGCCTGAAAAGCACTTGGCCTGAGAAGCAGTTGGCCTGAGAAGCAGCAGGCTCGGGAAACAGCCCGCCTGAGAAAATAGCTGGTTCGCGCCAGTGGGAACGAATAGCCGCAAGTGACGTTTCATTTCGGCAAGCATGGGCAAGAGGCCCATGCCGACCAAGGAGACATCACATATGGGTAGCACCAGCGACAAGATTTCCGGTAAGGCAAACGAAATTGCCGGCAAGACCAAGCAGGCGGTCGGCAAGGCCACGGACGATCGCGAAATGCAGGCCAAGGGCGCCGTCCAGGAAGCCAAGGGCAAGGGCCAGGTCGCAACCGGCAAGGTCAAGGACAAGCTCAAGGGCGCCGTCGACCGGCTCTGAGCCAGACGCTCATCCTTTATCACCATGCCTGCTGCGCCCTCGCGCGGCAGGCATTTTTAATCCCCCACCCCAATGCTTTGCAGAGATAGACACGATGAAGCTCTTTGCCTGCGACAATTGCGATCAGGTCGTCCACTTCGACAATCGTCACTGCGTGCGCTGCAATCATCGCCTCGGCTTCCTGCCCGGCGATCTCGCCATGCATGCGCTGGAGCCGCGCGACGAGATCCTCTGGCAGCTCGTTTCCGATCCCGAGCGTGAGGTCCGCTTCTGCGCCAATGCCGGCCTCGACATCTGCAACTGGCTGGTGGACGGCGATGGGAACAGCGAATTCTGCGTGGCCTGCCGCCATAACCGGCTGGTGCCGAACACCGACACCCAGGACGGCATCGACCGCTGGCGGCGCATCAGCCAGGCGCAGCGCCATCTGTTTTATTCGCTCTTGCGCTGGAGGCTACCGCATCCCGATCGGGCGCAAGACCCGCAGGGCGGCCTGGTCTTCGATTTCCTCGAGGATTCGATCGAGAGCAACGGCTATGTCGTGCCTGCTATGACCGGCCACGAGGAAGGCCTGATCACCATCCGCGCCGCGGAGGCCGACGATGCGACGCGCGAACAGGCGCGCAGCTCGATGAACGAACCCTATCGCACCCTGCTCGGCCATTTCCGCCATGAGGCCGGCCATTTCATCTGGAACAAGCTGGTGCGCGATCGCGGCCGCCTTGCCGATTTCCGCGCCGTCTTCGGCGACGAACGGCAGGATTATGCCGCAGCCCTACAGAGCCATTATGCCGGCGGCGCCCCCCTGGGATGGCAGGACAATTTCATCAGCGCCTATGCGGCGTCGCACCCCTGGGAAGATTTCGCCGAATGCTTCGCCCATTACCTCCATATCGTCGATACGCTGGAAACGGCCCGCGCCTTCGGCATCGCGATCGATCCGCGCGGCCATGAGGAGATATCAGGCGAGGTGGATTTCATCCCCTACCGGGCCAGAAGCGCCGAACAGCTGGTCAGCGCCTGGGTGCCGCTCAGCCTGGCGATCAACGCCATCCAGCGCAGCATGGGCCAGCCGGACTCCTACCCCTTCGTGCTGTCTTCACCTGTCGTGGCCAAGCTTGAATATCTGCACCGGCTGATCCAGGGCGCGGGGGCGGCGCAGTAGCAGCAGGCGGCGAGAGGAGCTGGAAAAGCCGTCGCATCGCTGCCGTGAGGTGCAGCGATATCCTCGCCGTCAGGTAAGTGTCCGCCCGATGGAACCCGATCTGCTATCCCGCCGACCGAGAGTTTGGCTGAAACAGGCCCCCACCCTCCGTCATCCTCGGCTCAAGGCCGAGGATGACGGAGGGTGGGGTGGGCGGAAGGCAATTCACGCATGCGGGCTTTTCCGGCCGCATGCGTGAGGCTACACCCCTAAAACGAAACCGCCTTGCCCTTCTTGAACGGCTCCATGCCGCGGCGGGCGAGTTCGTCGGCGCGTTCGTTTTCGGGGTGGCCGGCGTGGCCCTTGACCCAGTGCAGCGTCACCTTGTGGCGGCTGCGGGCTTCCTCAAGCGCCTGCCAGAGCTCGGCATTCTTCACCGGCTTCTTGTCCGCGGTCTTCCAGCCGTTTTTCTTCCAGCCGAAAATCCACTTGGAGATGCCGTCCTTGACATAGGCGCTGTCGGTATAGAGATCGACCTCGCAAGGCGTCTTCAAGGCCGATAGCGCCGAAATTGCCGCCAGCAGCTCCATGCGGTTGTTGGTCGTATCCGCCTCGCCGCCGCAAAGCTCCTTTTCGACATCGCCATAACGCAGCACCGCGCCCCAGCCGCCGGGGCCGGGATTGCCGGAGCATGCGCCGTCGGTGAAGATATCGACGTGTTTCATAGGCTCAATCCGTATTCGGCCGGCGACTTGATCTGGCGGTGGAAGCGCAGCTTGCGGAGATATTCGAGCGGGTCCTTCTTGGTGACCATGGCGCCTTCGGGCGTCGTCAGCCAGTCATAGAGCCTGGTCAGGAAGAAGCGCAGCGCCGAGCCGCGCGACAGCACCGGCAAGGCAGCTGTCTCGGCCTCGCTCAGCGGCCGGACGCTCTGGTAGCCCGCAAGCATCGCCGTGCCCTTGGTGATGTTATAGGCGCCATCCTTCTCGAAGCACCAGGCATTCAGGCAGATCGAGACGTCATAGGCGAGCAGGTCGTTGCAGGCGAAATAGAAATCGATCAGGCCGGAGAGCTCATCGCCGAGGAAGAAGACGTTATCGGGAAAGAGGTCGGCATGGATGACGCCGGCAGGCAGGCTCTGCGGCCAGTGTGCGGAGAGAAAGTCGAGTTCGCTGCGGATCTCGGTCTGCAGGCCGGGCTCGACCTCGTCGGCGCGCGCCTCGGATTTCTCCCAGAGCCCGCGCCAGCCGTCGATCGACAGCGCATTCGCCCGCTTCAGCTCGAAACCGTCGCCCGCCACGTGCATTTCGGCCAGCGCCCGGCCGACCTCGCGGCAGTGCTTGGCCTCCGGTTTTCTCAGCCACATGCCTTCGAGGAAGGAGATCAGCGCCGCCGGACGGCCGGACAGCGAGCCGAGCAGCGCGCCGTCGCGGCGCGGCAGCGGCAGTGGGCAGGACAGACCGCGGGCGGAGAGATGCTGCATCAGGCCGAGGAAGAAAGGCAGGTCAGTCTTTTCCACGCGCTTTTCATAGAGCGTCAGGATCAGCGGGTCCTTGGAAGTGTGAAGCAGGAAGTTGGAGTTTTCGACGCCTTCGGCGATGCCCTTGTAGGATAGCAGCGTGCCTGCGTCATATTCCGTCAGGAACCATTTCAGATCGTCTTCGGCGATATCGGTATAGACTGCCAAGTGAGGTCTCGTCTTTGCATTGTTGATATTGGATTGCCCGACCGACTGGCCGGGCTGCGATAAGGCTCGATCTAGCCGTTGACGAAGGCCATGTCGGCCGTCGTCAGCTCGATGCTGCGCAGTTCGCGGTTGACGAGGAAATGTTCGTTTTCCTGCACCGTCTCGGCAAGTTCGACACGGGCGTCGAAGCGGGCGCGGAAGGCCTCGATGATCTCGTTGACGATGACCTCCGGGGCGGAGGCGCCGGCGGAAAGGCCGAGCGTCGAGATCGCGCCGATCTCATCCCAGTCGAGCTCGGCGGCGCGCTGCACGAGGATCGATTTCTTCGCCCCTGCCCTGAGCGCCACTTCGACGAGGCGTTTGGAATTGGACGAATTCGGGGCGCCGACGATGATGAAGAGATCGCAGCCGGGGGCCGCCTGCTTCACCACTTCCTGGCGGTTGGTCGTCGCATAACAGATCGAATCGGCCGCCGGCGCCGTCAGGTTCGGGAAGCGCTCATGCAGGCGGGTGATGACGCCGGCCGTATCGTCGACCGACAGCGTCGTCTGGGTGACATAGCCGAGATTGTCGGGATCGGCAGGCGTATAGGCGTCGGCATCCTCGATCGTCTCGATCAGCGACACCGAGCCCTCCGGCAGTTGCCCCATCGTGCCGATCACCTCGGGATGGCCGGCATGGCCGATCAGGACGACATGGCGGCCGAGGCGATTGTGGCGCATCGCCTGCTTGTGGACCTTGGAGACCAGCGGGCAGGTGGCGTCGAGATAGAAGAGGTTGCGGCTTGTCGCATCCTCGGGCACGGATTTCGGCACGCCATGGGCGGAGAAGACCACCGGCTGGGCGCGATGTTCGGCCGGGATTTCGTCCAGTTCCTCGACGAAGACGGCGCCCTTGGCCTCCAGCCCTTCGACCACATAACGATTGTGGACGATCTCGTGACGCACATAGACCGGCGCGCCATAGGATTTCAGCGCCAGCACGACGATCTGGATGGCGCGGTCGACGCCGGCGCAGAAGCCGCGCGGGCCGCAGAGCCTGATCGTCAAAGGAGGTTTCGCCGCAATATTCATGTCTGTTCCGTCAAGAATTCCGTCCCGCATGGGAATAAGGGACCTCTAGCCCAATATGGCCAGGAATTGAAGCAATACTATTGCGGGGGTGCCTTGCTCCCCTTGCGGAACCAGGAAATCGCCACCACGATGATGAGCACGGCGGCAAGCCCGTACCAGGTGAAGGCATATTGCAGATGGTCGTTCGGCAGGTCGACCTGGGTGACGCCGCCGATCGGCAGGCCGGCCGGATTCGGGGTGGAATCGGCATCGACGAAAAAGGGAATGACGCGGGCCTTGTCCAGCCCGACGCTCTCCGCCATGACGTCGAGATCCTTCCAGTAGAAGATGTTCTTGGCGACGTCGTTGTCGGGCACCACCCAGGACGGTTTGCCGGGAAGCTTTTGGCGCGCCAGGCCGGTGACGGTCTGCTGGTCCGTCAGCTGGCCCTGCATGCGCATCTCCGGCTCCTTGTTCTCGAAGGGAACGAAGCCGCGATTGACGAAGAGCGCGCGCCCGTCGGCAAGCTCCAGCGGGGTATAGATGTAATAGCCGGTCTGGCCGCGCCAGGTGGCGAAGAAGTGCCGCTCCTTGTTGTTGACATAGCGACCGGTGGCGGTGACCTTGCGGTATTCGATATCGCCACTTGCAGCCGCCATCGCCTCGATATCGGCCAGCGGCACGGGTGCTGCGACCTGCCGTTCGGCGATATCGGCAAGCAGGCCCTCCTTCCAGTGGAGGCGTTCCACCTGCCAGGTGCCGAGCGAAATCAGGATGGCAAGCGCGATCAGCACCAGGATGCCGGTTGCCACAGGCAGCCGGCGGCGCGGGGCGGCATGGTCGATATCAATCACTCAGGCGTCCTTCGCGGGCATTATGACGGTATTGCATGGCGATCAGGATGCCCTTGAACCAGCGCAGTGTCATGAGCGACAGGACGATCGTCAGCGGAGCAAAGAGCATGATATGCACCCAGATCGGCGGTCCGTAATTCACCTGCAGCCACAGCACCATGCCGATGATGATGAAGCCGACGATGAGGATGACGAAGACGGCCGGGCCGTCACCGGAATCGGCGAAGGAATAATCGAGGCCGCAGGCGGCGCAGCGCGGCTTCAGGGCCAACAGGCCATCAAACAGCTTGCCCTCGCCGCAGCGCGGGCAGCAGCCCTTGATGCCGGTTTTTACCGGATCGACGGGGGGAAAATGGGCGCTGTCCTCGTTCATGCCATTCCTTTGCGTACCCTTGCGGCCGCGGCTTTTTCGACGCTGCCTTAACTCTCCCATAAATTATTCGCAGGACGAAGGGAAATGCCTGCGCTTTTTCGCCTCAGCGATTCGCGCCAAACAGAAGAAGACTGATGACTAACGATAGCCACTCCGCACAGATCATCATCCTGAACGGCGCGCCGCGCAGCGGAAAATCCAGCATTGCGCGCGCAGTCCAGGAACATTTCGACGGGCCGTGGATCAACCTCGGCGTTGACAGCTACAATGCCATGACACCGAAGCGCTACCTCCCGGGCATCGGCCTCAGGCCGGGCGGCGAACGGCCGGACCTCGAAGAGCTGGTGCCGTTCCTCTATGCCGCCCTTTACGAGTCGATCGCCATCCATGCCGGGTTCGGCCTCAATGTCATCGCCGATCTCGGCCACCATGACAGCTATACCAAGCCGCTCGGCATTCTTGCCGATTGCGCCCGGCGACTGGAGGATTTTCCCGTGCTGTTCGTCGGCGTGCGCTGTCCGATCGAGACAATCATGCAGCGGCGCGAAACTGCCCAGGAAGGGCGCGAGACGCTTTATCTCAGGGCCACGGAGGAAGTGCCCATTCCAGAACCGGTGCAACGCTGGCAGGACGAGGTGCATCGGCCCGGCATCTACGATATGGAGGTCGATACGTCAGTGCTGACACCGCTCGAATGCGCCGAGGCGATCCGCCATCAGCTGGATCTCGGCATTCCCGAACCTTCGGCCTTCGAACGGATCGCCGGGGCGCGCTGAGGCGATGGTGAGCGGGCGCGGAGCCCTTACCTCGGTCGCAGAGATTGCCGGCGGCGGCCCCTCATCCGGCTGCCGGCGCCTTCTCCCCGTAAACGGGGCGAAGGGGATACGCCGCACCCTCTCCGTTCCCACAGGCCCTCTCGCGGGGCACGTCCCCTCTCCCCGTCAGAACGGGGAGAGGGTTAGGATGAGGGGCCGCCATTGGCGCGAACAGTCGTGACCGAGGTCGAGTAAACCGACACCCACCAACAAAAAAGGCGGGCACCAGGCCCGCCCTTTCTCAAATATCGTTCCGATCAGCCGGCGACCGGTGCGCCCCAGCCGCCCCAGACGTAGATGCAGAAGAACAGGAACAGCCAGACGACGTCGACGAAGTGCCAGTACCAGGCGGCTGCCTCGAAGCCGAAATGCTGCTGCGGGGTGAAGTCGCCGCGCAGCGCGCGGATCAGGCAGACAGCCAAGAAGATCGTGCCGACCAGAACGTGGAAACCATGAAAGCCGGTCGCCATGAAGAAGGTCGCGCCGTAGATCGAATTCTTGAAGTCGAAGGGCGCGTGGGCATATTCGTAAGCCTGGACGCTGGAGAAGAAGATACCAAGCAGCACCGTCAGCGTCAGGCCCTGGACCAGGCCCTTGCGGTCGTTGTGCAGCAGCGCATGGTGCGCCCAGGTGACCGTCGTGCCCGAGAGCAGCAGAATGACCGTGTTGTAGATCGGCAGGTGCCAGGGATCGAGGACCTCGATGCCCTTCGGCGGCCAGACGCCACCGGTGTAAAGCAGGCGCGAGGCCTGGATCGCTTCGTTCGGATAGAGGCTGGCGTCGAAATAGGCCCAGAACCAGGCAACGAAGAACATCACTTCCGAAGCGATGAACATGATCATGCCGTAGCGCAGGTGCAGCGAGACGACGCGGGTGTGGGCGCCCTCATGGGCTTCCTTCACCGTATCGGCCCACCAGCCGTACATGACATAGATGACCAGAGCGAAGCCGATATAGAAAAGCCAGGGATTGGCAAGCTCCGCGCCGGCGACCTTGAACGAACCGCCGTTCAGGTAGCGCATGTAGCAGACGCCGCCGATCGCCATGATGAAGGCGCCGAGCGAGGCGAGAATCGGCCACGGGCTCGGATCGATGATGTGATAGTCGTGATTCTTCTGATGAGCATCGGCCATGTAGCTATCCCCGGATGTCTTCCTTCACTCCGCTCCCGGCATAGCCGGAAACGAGCCTTGATCAAAGTTTCTTTTCAATCTTCTCCGCTCCACCCTCATTCGAAGCCAGCGGCTTCGGACCCTCTTTCGGGTAGAACGTATATGACAGCGTCACCGTATGGATGTTCTTGGATTCCACCGCCTTGACGATGTCAGGATCGATGTAGAACACCACCGGCATGTCGAGCTTCTCGCCCGGCTTCAGGTCCGTTTCCGTAAAGCAGAAACATTGCACCTTGTTGAAATAGACGCCCGCCTCGCCCGGGGTGACGTTGAACACCGCCTGGCCGCGCTGTGTTTCGTTCGAGCGATTCTCGGCGGTGAAATTCACCTGAATGGTCTCGCCGAT
Source organism: Rhizobium anhuiense bv. trifolii (assembly GCF_024346605.1). Taxonomy (NCBI): domain Bacteria; kingdom Pseudomonadati; phylum Pseudomonadota; class Alphaproteobacteria; order Hyphomicrobiales; family Rhizobiaceae; genus Rhizobium; species Rhizobium anhuiense. Next base: position 1,344,430 of record NZ_CP098803.1, on the reverse strand, counting down.
CTTCGGATTGACCTCACGCTCGACCGGTTTGAAGTCCCACTGCAGGCCGGGCGCGACATTGGCGTCGAAGGTGACGCGCATGGTGCGGTCGAGCACGACGCTCGACACCTGGTCGACGCGCTGGGTCGTGCCGTTATAACCGGTCACCTGGCAGAAGATGCGGTAGAGCGGTACGGCGGCATAGCTCATCGCCCCCATGCCGAAGACGAAGCTCAGGCACATCATCACGACGGCGCCGTTGTTGCGGCCCTGCTTCTTCGGTGTACCGGCGTTTTCGCTCATCCCGCCATTCCCCCGCCGATCTTCACGATGGTGATCGCGTAGAAGAGAATGACGAGGCCGGCAAGCACCAGCCCGAGGGCGACGTTGCGGTTGCGGCGCGACTTGCGCTGCGCTTCCGTCAGCTTGACCATTTCCATCAGAACCAACCTCCCGCATGCGAGACCAGCACCGAAGCCAGCCGGTCGATCATCAAGGCGGAGAACACGGCGAAGAGATAGAAGATCGAGAAGCCGAAGAGCTTCTTCGCCGGGATCATCTTCAGATCGCCGTCGGGCATGCGCCAGACGGCGATGGAACAGTATATGAAGATCGCGCCGAGCACCGCAGCGACGAAGCCGTAGCCGAGGCTCGCGAAACCGAGGACGGTCGGCAAGACTGCGCAGATGGCGGTCAGCACCGCATAGGCGACGATCTGATGCTTGGTCACCCGCTCGCCGGCGACATTCGGCAGCATCGGCACGCCGACGGCCTCGTAATCGCGCATCTTGAAGAGGGCAAGCGCCCAGAAATGCGCCGGCGTCCACAGGAAGATGATCATGAACAGCACGGTGCTCTCGATCGTCACGCTGTTGGTCACGCAGGCCCAGCCGATCATCGGCGGGAAGGCGCCGGCGGCGCCGCCGATGACGATGTTCTGCGGCGTCGAGCGCTTCAGCCACATGGTGTAGATGACGGCGTAGAAGAAGATGGTGAAGGCGAGGATGCCGGCCGAGAGCCAGTTGACGGCCAGGCCGAGGATCACCACCGAAAAGCCCGAGAGCACCAGGCCGAAGGCGAGCGCCTCCGACGGCGCGATGCGGCCGGCCGGGATCGGACGGTTGGCGGTGCGGCTCATGACGGCGTCGATATCGGCGTCATACCACATGTTCAGCGCCCCGGAGGCGCCGGCGCCGACGGCGATACAGAGAATGGCGATCAGGCCGAGGACGGGATGGATATGGCCCGGCGCCAGCACGAGACCGGCAAAGGCAGTGAAGACCACGAGCGACATCACCCGTGGCTTCAACAATTCGAAATAATCGCGCGCACTCGCTTCCGACAATTCGCCGTCCTTTGCAAGCGCCCCGTGATTGTCGATGACCGTCATCATTCCGTCCTGCATGTCTCAAGATCAGGACGCCGTATCGAATGCGGCGTCCTGATGTCCGCGCAAATTACTTGATGCGCGGAAGCTGTTCCCACTGGTGATAGGGCGGCGGCGAAGGCAGCTGCCATTCGAGCGTCGTCGCACCCTCACCCCACGGATTGTCGCCGGCGACGCGCTTCTTGGCGAAGGCTTCGAAGACGCCGTAGAGGAAGATCAGCACACCGAAGGCCGAGATGTAGGAGCCGATGGAGGACACATAGTTCCAGCCGGCAAAGGCATCCGGATAGTCGATGTAGCGGCGCGGCATGCCGGCGAGGCCGAGGAAGTGCTGCGGGAAGAACACCAGGTTGACGCCGATGAACATGATCCAGAAATGCAGCTTGCCGACGAACTCGTTGTACATGTAGCCGGTCATCTTCGGGAACCAGTAGTACCAGCCGGCGAAGATCGCGAAGACGGCGCCGAGCGACAGAACGTAGTGGAAGTGAGCCACGACGTAATAGGTGTCATGCAGCGAGCGGTCGAGACCGGCATTGGCGAGCTGGACGCCGGTGACGCCGCCGACCGTGAACAGGAAGATGAAGCCGATCGCCCAGAGCATCGGCGTGCGGAACGAGATCGAGCCGCCCCACATCGTCGCGATCCAGGAGAAGATCTTCACGCCCGTCGGAACGGCGATGACCATCGTGGCGAAGACGAAGTAGCGCTGCGCGTCGAGCGACAGGCCGACCGTGTACATGTGGTGGGCCCAGACGACGAAGCCGACGGCGCCGATCGCGACCATGGCGTAGGCCATGCCGAGATAGCCGAAGATCGGCTTCTTCGAGAAGGTCGAGATGATGTGGCTGATCATGCCGAAGCCCGGCAGGATGAGGATGTAGACCTCGGGGTGACCGAAGAACCAGAACAGGTGCTGGTAAAGGATCGGGTCGCCGCCGCCTTCCGGAGAGAAGAAGGAGGTGCCGAAGTTGCGGTCGGTGAGCAGCATGGTGATGCCGCCTGCCAGAACCGGCAGCGACAGCAAGAGCAGGAAGGCGGTGATCAGCACGGACCAGGCAAACAGCGGCATCTTGTGCAGCGTCATGCCCGGAGCGCGCATGTTGAGGATCGTGGTGATGAAGTTGATCGCACCGAGGATCGACGAGGCGCCGGCAATGTGGAGCGCAAAGATCGCAAGGTCGACCGCCGGTCCCGGCGTGCCGCTTGTCGCCAGCGGCGGATACATCGTCCAGCCACCACCCGTGCCATAGGCGCCTGCCGGGCCTTCGACGAACATCGACAGCAGCAGCAGCGCGAAGGCGGGAACGATCAGCCAGAAGGAGATGTTGTTCAGGCGCGGGAAGGCCATGTCGGGCGCGCCGATCATGATCGGCACCATCCAGTTGGCGAAGCCGCCGATCATCGCCGGCATGACCATGAAGAAGATCATGATCAGCGCGTGCGCTGTGGTGAACATGTTGAACATCTGCTTGGCGCCATCGATCGCGGCATCGCCTTCATAGCCGTAGACCATCGAGGCCAGGCCGTGGAAGATCTGGATGCCCGGCTCCTGCAGCTCCATGCGCATGGCAACCGACAGCGCGCCGCCGATGATGCCGGCAATGATCGCGAAGATCAGGTAGAGCGTGCCGATGTCCTTGTGGTTGGTCGAGAACAGCCAGCGATTGGCAAAGCTCGGCTTGTGCCCGTGATCGTGGTGATCGTGATCGTCATGCGCGTGGTCGTGATGGGCGTGATCATGAGAATGATCGTCGTGAGCGGAAGGTCCAGCCATTGTCCCGATCCCCTTTAATTACTGTGCTTCGGCAACGTCGAGGGTCTTTGCGGGACCATCGGTTGCGGCCATGAGTGTCTTGTAGGCGCCGGGCAGGTCGCTGGCGGCCGTGGTCAGCCACTGCTTATACTTGTCCTCGGAGACGACGCGGATGGCGATCGGCATGAACGCATGGTCCTTGCCGCAGAGCTCGGAACACTGGCCATAGAACAGGCCTTCGCGCTCGGCCCTGAACCAGGTCTCGTTCAGACGGCCCGGCACGGCATCGATCTTGACGCCGAAGGACGGCATGGCGAAAGCGTGGATGACGTCGGTCGGCGCCGAGGTCACGAGAACGCGGACCGTCTTGTTGACCGGCAGGACCAGCTCGTTATCGACGGCGAGAAGCCTGGGATAGATCGACTTGTCTTCCTTGCCGGCGCTCGCGCGGTCCTGATCCTTCAGGAGGTAGGAATCGAAAGCGAGCGGGCTTTCGCCCGAGCCTTCATATTCATAGTTCCACTGCCACTGGGTGGCGGTCGCCTTGATGGTGACGTCGGGATTTTCAGGCAGCGTCAGCTGCGCCGTCAGCAGGTTGAACGAAGGAATGGCGAGAAGGAGCAGCACCAGGACCGGCCCCACGGTCCAGGCAACCTCGATCAGCGTATTGTGGCTCGTCTTCGAGGGAACCGGGTTCGCGCTGGCGCGGAACTTGACGCAGACGACGATGAGCAGGACCAGAACGAAGAGCGTGATCGGAACGATAAACCACAGGGTATATTGTTCGAACCAGTGGATTTCCCGCATGATCGGCGTTGCCGCCGGCTGCAGCGTTGCCTGCCACGGCGTTGGCTGGTCGGCATATGTGCCGGAAGCAAAAAGCAGACAGACCAGCGTGGTCAGGGCTGCATAAGCCTTCTTCATCACCTTATTATCTCCCTCGAGCGCTTGACCTGCAAAATAGAACGCAGAATCCTTGCCATCTTCAGCGCTTCAAACCACAGTTTGGCATTTGCCGCAACAGGTCAGAGCAATTGTCTATGCGGCATTTTTGCTCAAAGTGTAGGCAGCCCTGAACGGCAAAACATCCCAAGTTTTTCATCAGCATATGAAAAATCGGCTTTCCGGCCAATCCGCGCGCCGCACATTATTTCGGAAAGGTCCAATTTCCGCCGCAGTCCCCCGGTTTTCACGGGGTGGGGCTTTTCATTTTTGGTGGGCAGCTTCAACAATAGCCGCAATGATTCGATATCCAGAGGTTTCCATGGGTTTCCGTTCCCTCGTGCAGTCGCTTCTCGTGACTGCCAGCATCGCGGCCGCAGCGACGACGCCCGTTTTCGCACAGCAACCCACGCCGTCACAGGCCAAGCCGCCCGCTGCCGCGCCGGCCCCTGCCCCCGCGCCGCAACAGCCGAATGCCGCCAAGCCGAATATCGAACAGGTGACGCCCGGCCAGACGCAGCCGCAGGCGCCGGGCACGGTGAAGTCCAATCACGGCGCATGGTCTGTCGTCTGCGACAAGCCGGCCGGGGCTGCGACCGAACAATGCGCGCTGATGCAGAATGTTATCGCCGAGGATCGTCCAGAAGTCGGGCTTTCCGTCGTCGTCTTGAAGACGGCCGACCGCAAGTCGAAGATTCTCCGCGTGCTCGCGCCGCTCGGCGTGCTGCTGCCGAACGGCCTCGGGCTCAATGTCGACGGCAAGGATATCGGCCGCGCCTATTTCGTCCGCTGCTTCGCCGATGGCTGTTATGCCGAGGTCGTGCTCGAGGACGAACTGCTCAAGACCTTCCGCAGCGGCGCCCAGGCAACCTTCATCGTCTTCCAGACCCCGGAAGAAGGCATCGGCATCCCGGTCGACCTCAAGGGCTTCGCCGAAGGCTTCGACGCCCTGCCCTGAGGCCGGGGCTTGCTCGGACTATCCAACAGACCTACATCGGCTATGAGCACTCCTGCTCTTCAGCGGAGCACAAGACATGACCACCGATCTCCTGACGCTTTTCGATGCCGATGAAGCGACGATGCGCAAGCATGTGGCCGAGGCGCTGTCCGGCGCCGATGACGGCGAACTGTTCATTGAGCATGCGCAGGCGGAAGCGCTGACCTTCGACAATGGCCGGCTGAAGGGCGGCAGCTTCAACACCGAACAGGGTTTCGGCCTGCGCGCCGTTGCCGGCGAAGCTGTGGGTTACGCGCATGCCGGCGATCTGTCGGTGGCAGCGCTGAAGCGGGCGGCCGATGCGGTCGGCGCGGTGACGCGCGGCTATTCCGGCTCCTATGCCGCCGCACCCCAGGGCACCAACAAGAAATTCTACAGCGACGAGAACCCGATCGGCCAGCCGAGCTTCGAGGAAAAGGTCAAGGTCCTGCAGGACATCGACGCCTATCTCAGGGGCAAGGACGATAAGGTGCGGCAGGTGACGGCCTCGGTCGCCGCCAGCTGGCAGGTCGTCGATATCCTGCGCGCTGACGGGCACCGCGTGCGCGACATCAGGCCGATGACGCGCATCAACATTTCGGTGATGGTCGGCGAAGGCGAGCGGCAGGAGAGCGGCTCCTACGGCCATGGCGGGCGCATCGGCTTCGGTGACTTCATCGCCGAGGGCAGCTGGCAATATGGCGCCGACGAGGCGCTGCGCCAGGCGCTCGTCAATCTCGAGGCGATCGATGCGCCGGCGGGCACGATGGACGTTGTGCTCGGCTCCGGCTGGCCGGGCGTCATGCTGCACGAGGCGGTCGGTCACGGGCTGGAAGGCGATTTCAACCGCAAGAAGACGTCGGCCTTTTCAGGCCTTCTCGGCCAGATGGTCGCCGCGCCCGGCGTCACCGTCGTCGACGACGGCACGATCGACAACCGCCGCGGCTCGATCACCATCGACGACGAGGGCACGCCGTCGGCCTACAACGTGCTGATCGAAAACGGCAAGCTCGTCGGCTACATGCAGGATCGGCAGAATGCCCGGCTGATGGGTATGGCGCCCACCGGCAACGGCCGCCGCCAGGGCTATGCGCATGTGCCGATGCCGCGCATGACCAACACCTATATGCTCAGTGGCGACAAGACGCCCGAGGAGATCATCGCCTCGGTGAAGAAGGGCATCTATGCCGTCTCCTTCGGCGGCGGCCAGGTGGATATCACCTCCGGCAAGTTCGTCTTCGGCTGCACCGAGGCCTATCTGATCGAGAACGGCAAGGTCGGCGCGCCGATCAAGGGCGCCATGCTGATCGGCAACGGACCGGATGCAATGAAACGGGTGTCGATGATCGGCAACGACATGAAGCTCGATACCGGTATCGGCAATTGCGGCAAGGCCGGCCAATGGGTTCCCGTCGGCGTCGGCCAGCCGCATCTGCGCATGGATCAGGTGACGGTCGGCGGCACGCAGACCTGAGGCGAAAGGATTCTCAGATGGCGGACATCGAAATCAGAACCTTCACATCAGATGACGCCGATGCCGTGCTTTCGGTGATCCTGCCGATCCAGCGCGAGGAATTCGGCATCGACATCACCGCGGATGCGCAGCCGGATCTCAGGGTCATCCCGGATTTCTACCAGTCCGGCAAAGGGCAGTTCTGGGTCGCCGTCAAGGACGGCGCCATCGTCGGCACGGTCGGGCTGAAGGATATCGGCAACAACCAGGCGGCGCTGCGCAAGATGTTCGTCTCAGCCGAGGTTCGCGGCCGCGAACACGGCGTGGCGGCGCTGCTCCTCGATCGCCTGATCGCTCACGCCAGGGATGCCGGCATCACCGATATCTTCCTCGGCACGACGGACAAGTTCGTCGCCGCGCATCGTTTTTACGAGAAGAACGGCTTTAGCGAGATTGCCAAGAGCGCTCTGCCCCGCTCCTTTCCGCTGATGGCGGTGGACAGCAAATTCTACCGATATAAGGTCGGCTGACTCCAGCTTTGGGACGGTAATGATGCTGCTGATCTCGCGATGGCAGAATTCGGCGGGTGAACGGGTGCGGATCGCCCTCAACCTCAAGGGCATTTCCTATCGTTACGTTCCGGTGAGTTCGCTTGAGCCCGGAGAGTATCACAGACTCAATCCGCAGGGGCTGCTGCCGGCACTCGATATCGGCGACGGCCGTGTCGTGCCGCAGTCGTCAGCGATCCTCTCCTATATCGAGGAGGCCTATCCCGACCCGAGCCTCCTGCCCGAGGATCCCGCACTGCGCGCCGAGGCGAGAGGTTTTGCCGCCCATATCGCTGCGGAAATGCACGCTCTGACAGTTCAGCGCGTCCGGCATTTCCTGCGCGATGAACTCAGCGCTGGCGAAGCCGAGGTGAAACGGTGGCTCGCGCGCTGGCTGGGCCTCGGCTTTACCGCGCTCGAAGAGACGCTCAGACAGCGCAAGGTCTCGTCGCCCTTCTGTTTCGGCGATCGTCCGGGCTGGGCCGACCTGCATCTCATTCCGCAGATGAGCAATGCCCGCCGTCTCGGCCATGATCTTTCGCCCTATCCGCTGCTGCTTGCGGTCGAACAGCGCTGCGTGACGCTTGAAGCCTTCCGGTCGGCAAGGCCGGAGGCGCAGCCGGATTTTCCGAAGATAGACGATCCCTCTTAAAACGTGTTGCCCGGCCGAAACAGCCACTTGCGTTCGATCGCGGCGGCAAGATCGAGATCGTTGTGGCGGGAAAACAGCAGAAGATGGCCGAGAACGTCGGCGGTCTCGTCGGCCAGGTCGCGCTGCATGTCTTCAGGAGAGCGGCCTTTCGCACGGCCGCGGCCAGTCAGCCGGTTCCATGCCTGGGTCAGTTCACCCATTTCCTCCTGCAGTTTCAGCAGGAACCAGTCGGCATCGCGCTCGATGTTGTTGGCAGCGACGTGAACAGAGGATGAGATTTCGAACTGGTCGGCGAGACGACGCAACATGGATGTTCTCCTTTTGTTTACGGAGGAGACGCTGATTCCCGTTGCTTGTCCAGGGTGAATTGTCGCAGTGGTGTCGCGGCGATCAGCTGTGGTCCGGCAGCAGCATGCAGTCATAGGAGCGTTGCCTCAGCGCATCGCAGGCCGAGACGGCGGCATCCTTGCTGGCGAAGCCGACGAAGCGGGCGCGATAGATCCTGTTGGCCCCCTGCCCGACAGCCTCGGTATAGGGCGAGGCGGAAACGAGTGGCGCGCCGCCTTCCGACTGCGCCTGGGCGAGAAGCGCACGCGCCGCATCGGCGCTGGGAGCAGCCGAGATCTGGATCTGCCAGTCGCCATCGGCCCTCTCTGCCGATGTCTTCGGCGTCTTGCCGGCGTTCAGGATCTCCTCCATCGCGACCGGACGCTCCAGCGGCACGACGGCGTCATCGGCATAAGCCAGGCTCTTGGCCCCGAGATCATCGGCCGGCCGCGGTGCGTTGAGCGGCACCGGAACATCGGAATCGTCGGCGGCGGACGCGACTTCGACAGCCTCCTTGGCGCCGACGCTCGCCACCAGCTTGGCGCCGCCGGAAGAGGAGGCACGGCCGAGGTAACGGTCGAGCAAACCAGCCATCTTGGCGTCGCGGCTGCGGGCGGTGCGGCCGCCGAGCACGACGCCGACCACGCGGCGGTTGCCGTCCTTGACGGCGCTGACGAGGTTGAAGCCGGAAGCGTTGGTGTAGCCCGTCTTGATGCCGTCCATGCCCTGGTAGCGGTACATGAGATTGTTGTGGCCGCGCACGGTGCGGCCGCGGAAATTGAAGCTTGCCGCCGAAAACAGGCGGTATTCGTTCGGATAGTTCTTCATCAGCGCGACGGCGAGCGTCGACATGTCGCGCGCCGTGGTCACCTGGCGGCCGTCCGGCAGGCCGGAGGCGTTGACGAAGACGGTGCGGCTCATGCCGAGCTGGCGGGCCTTGGCCGTCATCATCCGGGCAAAAGCGCTTTCAGAGCCGGCGAGCTTCTCGCCCATGGCGGAGGCGGCATCATTGGCGGATTTGACGATCATGCCATAGACCGCCTCGCGCACGGTGATCGTGCCGCCGGCCTTGACGCCAAGCTTGGTCGGCGGCCGGGCGGCGGCGTATTTCGACATTGTGATCGGAGTATCCCAGGCGATCTTGCCGCGTTTCAGCGCCTCGAAGGTGAGATAGAGCGTCATCATCTTCGTCAGCGAGGCCGGATGGTTCAGCGTATCGGCGTTTTCAGCGGCGAGAACCTTGCCTGTACGGGCATCGAGGATCAGCGAAGCGTTGCCGGCAAGGGCTGCAAGCGGCGCCGAAACGGCAAGCGTTACGGTCAAAACAGCCGCCAAAAGCTTTCTCATACACTTCCCCTCATCTGCTTGCCCCTGACGCTGGCCCCTGATGCGCTGGCCCTTCAAACGTTGATCCGCGACAGGACCGGCATTTGTGCCGTAATGTGACAGAAGCCGTAAGTTTGGCGCGACTTTGAGGCAACGCCTATCATTTTTCTAGTCTTTTCATCGCCTTGGTTAACAAGAAATCAAAGACCCGTGCCGAATCGGGATTCAGCAAGGCTTAAGTCGCCGCTGCTAGGTTCCCGCATAGGCAAGGGACGGACGGCGCATGACGGGACAATTCAAGCGGTTGGCAAAACGCGCGGCGATCGGCGCCGGGCTCGAGCTTTCCTGGCTGCTCGCCGCTGCCGGACTGATGCGCGAAGCGCGCGGACGTGGTGTCGTCTTCACGCTGCACCATGTCCGCCCGCATGTACCGCAAGCCTTCGCGCCGAATGCGCATCTCGAAATCACCCCGCGTTTTCTCGACGCGGCGCTCAGCCGGTTGCGGCGGAAGGGCTATCGCTTCGTGCCGCTCGATCAGGTGCCGGTGCTGCTGGCAGAACCCGAGGGCGGGCCGCCGTTCGCAGCCTTCACGCTCGACGACGGATACCGCAACAATGTGGAATATGCGCTGCCGGTGTTCGAGCGGCATCAGGCGCCGTTTACGGTATTCGTCGCGAAGGGTTTTGCCGAGGGCTCGCATAGTATCTGGTGGGAGACGCTCGCCATCCTCCTGCGCCGGGCACCGGAAATCCGCTTCGATTTCGGCCGCGGCAGCGAGCGGCTGGGGCTCGACACCCCGCAGCAGCAATGGACTGCCTTCGATCGTTTCGCCGCTTACATCCACGGCTCCAACGAGGCGCATGCCGTCGCCGCCATCGATATGCTGGCACGGGAAAACGGCATCGAGCCGACGGATATCGTCCGCGATCTGGTGATGGATCCCGACGAATTGCAATGGCTGGCGACACATCCGCTCGCATCCCTCGGCGCCCATACGATCAGCCATCGCGCGCTCGCCCGCCTGCCGGAAGCCGAAGCGCGAATCGAAATGCAGGTTTCGGCGGATTATGTCGAGGCGGTGGCCGGCATCCGTCCCGATACGATCGCCTATCCCTACGGCACGCCGGCGGCTGCGACCGCCCGCGAGGCGCGCATTGCGCGCAATCTCGGCTTTACCCTCGCGGTCACCACGCAACCCGGGCTGCCGGCAGCACAGCTGACCGGCTATCTCCCGCGCCTTTCGCTCAACGGCTTCTACCAGAAGCGGCGCTACGTCTCGGCGCTCGCCTCCGGGATCCCGCTGAAGCTGATGGGCAGGTAAGCCTGTCAGGGATACATCCGCACCTTGTCCCATTCGCCTTCCGGTGAAGGCCGGCGGAATTCGACACGGTCATGCAGGCGGAATTTCTGGTCCTTCCAGAATTCGATCGAGGTCGGGCGGATGCGAAAGCCCGACCAGTGGGCCGGGCGCGGAATCTCGCCGATGGCATAACGGGCGGTATATTCGGCCACGGCTTTCTCCAGCGCGAATCGGCTCTCGAGCGGGCGGGACTGCTTGGACGCCCAGGCGCCGATGCGGCTGCCGCGCGCACGCGTCTTGAAATAGGCGTCGGCTTCGGCATCGGTGACGATCTCGACGGGGCCGCGCAGCCTCACCTGGCGGCGCAGGCTTTTCCAGTGAAAGCACATGGCGGCCTTTTTCTGGCCCAGAATTTCACGGCCTTTCTGACTCTCGAAATTGGTGTAGAAGACGAAACCGTCTTCATCGAATCCCTTCAGGAGAACCATGCGGACATTGGGAAGTCCATCCTCATCGACCGTTGCCAGCGCCACCGCGTTCGGGTCATTGGGTTCGGAAGCCTCCGCTTCTTTCAGCCATTCGGCAAAGAGCTTGAAGGGTTCGCCACTTTCGGTAAAGTCACCGCTTGTTAACTCGTTTGCCGACATATTGGTTCAAATGCCCCGGATTATTCAAAACTCGCCCAGCTTTTGGTAACTGGACAGGACGCAGGGTGGAAGTCATAGCAAAGTCATATCGCCATACAAAGAGCCTGCGGCGACGCAGCAGCGCGTTCTTCGTCATCGGCGTCGCCATGCTTTCGCTTTCCGGCTGCGTTGGCAGCGGCATGGATTTCTTGAGCGAGGCCAAGGTCGACCGGTCGGTTGCCACCGGCACCGTGCCGCAGACGCCGCCGAGCACCGACACGCTTTCCGACGAGATGACCGTGCGCAATGCCGTGACCTCGGCCGACGTGCAGCGGCTCGAGGGCCAACCGCTTCCCTGGGCGAATGCATCGACGGGCAGCGCCGGCGTCATCGAAACCATCGTCGAGAACAACGAGCAAGGCCAGGTCTGCCGCCAGTTCCGCACGACCCGGCATTCCTATGTCGGCATCGCCAAATTCTACGGCAAGACCTGCCTCGTCGGCGGCGGCAACTGGCAGCTTTTGAGCTTTCAGCCGGAAAGTTAATCCCGCGGGAAAGCTGATCCGGCTCGCCGACAGGTTAACGCCCGACGCCTTTCCGCCGAATGCTTAGCAAAGAGCTAACCATTCGGGGCGAAACACCCCACATCTCTCCATAGAAATAAGAAGTGATTAGCAACTCCAACGCACGATCGGCGTTGAGAGTGGCTCTCCCTGCCTTTGCGGCGGGTGGCGCCGCGCACTTGATATTGGAGTTTCGGGGTGCCGGGCAAGGACGTGGCTTCCCGCATCGCAACACCGGCGGTTTTGACATGCGCGATCCTTACAAAATTCTGGGCGTCAAGCGCGACGCGGCAGCAGACGAGATCAAGGCGGCTTGGCGCAACATGGCCAAATCAGCCCATCCCGACCACAATCAGGGCGACCCGACGGCGACGGCCCGGTTCGCCGAGATCGGCCGCGCCTATGAAACGCTGAAGGACCCGCGTAAACGCAGCCTGTTCGACAATGCCGTGCGGATGGCGGAAGCCAAGAAACAAGAACAGACGATCATGCAGCAGCGCCAGGCCGCGCGCGAGGCTGCGATCCGCGCCAAGGCGGCGCAGGCCAATGCCGAGCGGGTGATGGAAGAGCTTGCACGCGCCGCCCAGAAGTCGGCCGCTGAAGGCGCCAGGCAACAGGCGGGAGCGGCTGAGCCTGCCGACGAGATGGTGGAGCGCATTTTCGGCGCACAGGCGCGCGCTGCGGCAGGCGGCCAGGCGCAGGGCCGCGCCCAGCAGGCACAATACCAGCAGACACAGAATCAGCAGACGGGCGAGACCGGCAGGCGCGCAGACGGCGACGCCGCCGAGGCCGAGCCCAAGGGCGACGAGGAGATCGGCGAGGCTGCGGCCAATGCCGGCGCCAACCTGCCGCTGCCGCTCAGCATCCTGACAAACCTGGTGCGCCGTTTCACCGGCGCCAAGGATACCGGCCTGGAAAAGGCACCGGATGAGGTGACGACGGCGACGGTGACGATCGACGACGTCTTGAAGAGCGGCTGGATCACCGCGTCGCTACCGGAGGGCCGCGAAATCGGCTTCGCATTGCCGGCAGGCACGACGGACGGTCACGAGATCAGGCTCAAGGGTCAAGGCTTCAAGCTGCCGGGCATGCAGCGGGGCGACGCCGTCATCAACATCCGTATCGCAGCCGATCCGCGCTTCACCGTCGACGGTTTCGATCTGCACGCCGTGCTGCCGCTCAGCATCGAAAATGCCGTGCTCGGCACCGAGGCGCGCATCGAGGGGCCGAGCGGGCCGCTCAGCATTACCATTCCCGCTTGGTCGGGCTCGGACAAGACGATCAGAATCCCCGACCAGGGATTGCCCCGCGAAGAGGGTGGGAGAGGCGATCTCGTCGTCGAATTGCGCATTATCCTGTGGGAAAAGCCCGACGACAAAGTCACCGATCTCATGCGGAGCATGCGCGAAGGCCTGTTCCTGTGAAATTTTTATGACAATCGCACCCTTTGTTACGATACCTAACAGTTGATGATCCAGGCCAAGCTTGAACCGATTAACGGCCTATGCCATAGGCAGGATCGATCAGAATTCCTAGGGAGCGAAATATGGCTCAAGCATCCGGCCTCATGGCAGGCAAACGCGGCGTCATCATGGGTGTCGCCAACAATCGTTCGATTGCGTGGGGTATTGCCAAAGCCATTCATGCGCAGGGCGGAGAAGTCGCGCTCACCTATCAGGGCGATGCTCTGAAGAAGCGCGTCGAGCCGCTGGCCGCCGAAATCGGCGCGACGCTCGTCGGCCACTGCGACGTCGCCGACGAAGCCACCATCGATGAGGTTTTCGGCAACGTCGAAAAGCTCTGGGGCAAGATAGATTTCCTCGTGCATGCGATCGGCTTTTCCGACAAGGACGAGCTGACCGGCCGCTACGTCGACACCTCGGCCGACAATTTCGCCAAGACGATGCAGATCTCCGTCTATTCCTTCACCTCGGTCGCACGCCGCGCCGAGAAGCTGATGACGGATGGCGGCGCCATGCTGACGCTGACCTATTACGGCGCCGAAAAGGTGATGCCGAACTATAACGTCATGGGCGTCGCCAAGGCTGCGCTCGAAGCGAGTGTCAAGTACCTCGCTGTCGACCTCGGACCGCAGAACATCCGCGTCAACGCCGTCTCGGCCGGACCGATCAAGACACTTGCCGCCTCGGGCATCGGCGATTTCCGCTACATTCTAAAGTGGAACGAATATAACGCGCCGCTGCGCCGCACCGTCACCATCGAGGAAGTCGGCGATGTCGGCCTCTATCTCCTGTCGGATCTGTCGCGCTCCGTCACCGGCGAAGTGCACCATGCCGATAGCGGCTATCATGTCATCGGCATGAAGGCGGTCGACGCGCCCGACATTTCCGTCGTCAAGGACTAGAGCATTTCGAGTGGGGCTGAGACCGTGCTTATCTACGTGATCAGACACGGCCAGACCGCCTGGAATGCCGAGCGCCGCCTGCAAGGTCAAAAAGATATCCCGATGAATGCCACGGGCCTGGAACAGGCCCGGCAGAACGGCGTGGCACTTGCCGAGATTCTCGGCAACAGAGTCGACGAATTCGATTTCGTCGCAAGCCCGCTCGGACGCACACGCGCGACGATGGAAATCATGCGCGCCGCCATGGGCCTGCCGCCGCTCGCCTATCGCACCGATCCGCGGCTGGTGGAGATTTCCTTCGGCGACTGGGAGGGCTCGACGCTCAAGGAGCTGAAGGCGACGCAGCGCGAGCGGGTGGCGGAACGCAACGCTTCCAAATGGGATTTCATCCCGCCCGGCGATGACGCGGAAAGCTATGAAATCCTCTCCTGGCGCACCGGCTCATGGCTGCAATCCGTCGATCGCCCGACGGTCTGCGTGACGCATGGCGGCGTCATCCGCACGCTTTTCCAGACGATTTCAGACCTGCCGAAGAGCAGTGCTGCGGAAGGCGCAATCCCGCAGGACCGGATCGCCAGGATCGACACCGCCGAGCGGACGATCGTCTGGCTGTAGGGCATCGCGTGGCGCTCAGTTAGGTCGGATGGGGGAGAGGAGCGACTTGTTGGCCCGGGAGATTGCCGATATGAGCCCCCTCATCCGGCTGCCGCCACCAGCCGGGGTCGAGCCCCTCGTCTCGACCCGTCCTTCGGACCCCCGTAAACCGGGCGAAGAGACATGCCGCGCCTCTCCGTCCCCATCTACATCTCGTAGGGCACGTCCCCTCGCCCCGCGAGCGGGGAGAGGATTAGGGTGAGGGGCAACCATGAGCGCGACCTCATCCGGTCATTCTCCAGAGAATTGCCTATTTGACGATATCGAGATCGTTGATGACGCGCTTGCCGTCGACCTCGGTATAGAAGACGATCACTTTCACGCCGGCTTCGAGGCCGTCGAAATTGAATTCCTCGGGCGCCTGATAGGTCTTGCCGTCATCGAGCGTCAGCACGAGGTTGGCGGTGTCGACCTTCTTGATCGTCGCCTCGACATCGGCGCTCTCGGCAAAACCGCTCATCGGCGACAGGAAACTTGCTGTTGCCAAAAGCGTGGCGACGACGAAACGCATGGCGACAATCCTTTTGAAACGCTGCACGAGAGGCTGCACGAAAAAATGACTGGCCACAGATAAGCTCCTGAATATGGCGAAAATTGCCCGTAAGAATGGCTTTTCCCGCCCAATTGATGAATAGGATTTTAAATATAATCAAGATGCCGCATTCACTGCGGTTTTTCCCTTCCCAGGATTTTTCGGCACTGCCTGCGGGCAATCGTAAATTAACCCGCGCGTCCTACAGTTGCTCGCCAACAGGGGAGTTTCATTTTGTTATCCAGGCTCAGCGACAGCAAGCAGTTGCGGCGCGTGTTGAAGAATACCCGCGTCTCGTTTCTGGTTTCGTCGCTCGTCGCCCTTGTCGTCATCATGGTCGGCTTCGGCCTCGACCGGGCCAATACTGCAGCTTATGAACGCGAACTTCATATCCGCACCGAAAGCGAGGCGAATCTCATCCGCGCCCGGGTCATGGCTGAGATCAGCATGGACCTCAGCATCGTCCGCGACCTTGCCAACCTGATCTCCGTCAGCGCGGCGAACCGGGACGAGATGGAGCGCCAGATCAACTGGCTGCTGATCCAGAATCCGCCTTTCATTCATATCGCCGTCGCACCTGATTTCATCGTCAGCAACGTCTACCCGCCGCAATCGGGCACTGAGCGGATCGGCCGCGACGTGCGCGAATCCCTCTTCTTCCGCCAGGCGATGACGCCCGCCACCGGCGACCAGTCGGCGCGCTTCTACGGTCCGGTCAGCACCGATGGCCGGGGCGCCTTTGCCATATTCTTCCCTGTCTTCGTCAAGGAGAACGGCCAGCGGCGGATCTGGGGAGCGGTCGAACTCGTCATCGACCAGAAGATGTTCTACGAGGCGACCGGGCTGATGCCGGCGCGCGACCGCGAGAACCAGGAACGCTATCCGCATCTCGACCATCTCTCCATCGCCATCCGCGATATCGGCTTGCCGGCGGCGAGCGCAACGGCAGCCCCCTTCTTCGGGTCGTCCGATATCGACGCCAAGGATCCGATGCGCCAGAAGATCGGCTTTGCCGGCGGCAAGTGGGAGCTTTCCGTCGTGCCGAACAGCGGCTGGGACGCGATCCCGGAAAACCAGACCGAGCTGCGGCTGATCGTCGTTGCCGCCGGCTGCATCATCATCATCCCGATCTTCTTCGCGACCCTCCTGCTCGGCGAGCGCAATCGCAACATTACCGAGCTGGAGACGCGCGAAGCGAAATTGCTGGAACTGTCGCAGCGGCTCAATCTGGCGCTGGAATCTTCGAATATCGGCATCTGGGAGCTGCAGGATGATTCGAGCAGCCTGCTCTGGGACGCGCGCGCCGCCGCCCTGCACGGCAAGCCAGCGCAGGAAGGCAGCCGGGCGCTCGACGAATGGCTGGCGGCGGTCCTGCCCGAGGACCGTGAAACCGCCGAGGTGCATTTCTTCAGCTGCAGCGTCGCCGGCGTTGCCTGCACGGCGCAATACCGCATCCTGCTTGGCGACGGCGGCATCCGGCATCTGCGCTCGGTCGGCGCCTTCTATACGGATGCCGGCGGCGTCGGCAAGACGATCGGCATCGTCTGGGACGTGACCGCCGATGCGGTGACCACCGACACGCTGCGCAAGGCCAAGGATATGAGCGAGGTCAAGAATGCCGAGCTGGAGCTGGCGCTTGAAGAGCTGTCGAGCCGCGAGGGGCAGCTCGCCGAGCTTTCGAGCCGGCTCGACCTGGCGCTCAATTCCTATCAGTGCGGCATATGGGAGGCGCGGCCGGGCCGGGGCGGCTCGATCTGGAACGAGCGCATGCACGAGCTCTATGGGCTTGCGCCGCGCAACGGCTTCATGACCGAGGAGACCTGGCTTGGCTGCATCCACCCCGAGGACCGGTCTCTCGCACTCGAAAGCGCCCGCCACCTCAGGCAGAACGGAGATACGCACACACTCGTCTGCCGGGTGATCGTCGACGACGGCTCGGTGCGTTATGTGCGCTCGGTCGGCAAGGTCCACCAGACGGGGACCGGCGAGATGAAGATCATGGGCATCGCCTTCGACGCCACCGAAGACGTGCTGATGACGATCCGGCTGAAGGCCGCCAAGGACGAGGCGGTCGCCAAGAATATCGAGCTCGAGGCTGCCAAGAACAGGATCGAGCACAATTCGCTGCACGACCCGCTGACCGCGCTCGCCAACCGCCGCAAGCTCGACATCGCCCTGGAAAGCCTGACGAATGACGGCCGCCAACGGCGGCAGAAATTCTCGATCCTGCACATCGATCTCGACCGCTTCAAGGACATCAACGACACGCTCGGCCATGCCGCCGGCGATGCGATGCTGGTGCATGCCTCGAAGGTGCTCGCCAAGAATGTCCGCGGCAGCGACGTCGTCGCGCGCATCGGCGGCGACGAATTCGTCATCCTCGCGCTCGACGTCGGGGATAAGGAGATGGCGCAGCTATCGGCGCGGATCATCGAGGAGATGCGCCAGCCGATCGATTTCCAGGGTTTCTCCTGCCGCTGCGGCGTGTCGATCGGGGTGGCGCTTGCCAACGGCATCCATGTCGATGCACGCAAGGTGCTGATCAATGCCGATATCGCGCTCTACCGCGCCAAGAGCATGGGCCGCAACCGCTTCGAATTCTTCAATCACAATCTCCAGGCCGATATCATCAACACCAAGCGCACGGCCGACGAGATCCTCGCCGGCATCGACAATTGCGAATTCACCGCCTGGTACCAGCCGCAATTCTCGGCCCGGACGATGGAACTGACCGGCGTCGAGGCGCTGGTGCGCTGGAAGCATCCTTCCAAGGGGTTGCTGACGCCGGACAAGTTCCTGCGCATCGCCGACGAGATCAATGTCGTGCAGATGCTCGACCGGATCGTGTTGGAAACGGCGCTGCGCGACAAGATGCGCTGGGCGGCGCACGGCATCACCGTGCCCAAGGTCTCGGTCAATGTCTCGGCGCGGCGGCTGCATGACGGCAGCCTTCTGGAATCGCTCGCCGATCTGCATATCCGCCCCGGCGAACTCTCCTTCGAACTGGTGGAATCGATCTTCCTTGACGAGAGCGAAGATGTTGCCTCGCAGAATCTCGAACGCATCAAGGCGCTCGGCATCGATATCGAGATCGACGATTTCGGCACTGGCCATACCTCGATCGTCAGCCTGTTGAAGCTGAAGCCCAAGCGGCTGAAGATCGACCGCCAGCTGGTGAAGCCAATCGTCAACGCCTCGCAGGAGCGGGCGCTGGTCAGCTCGATCATCGAGATCGCCCGCTCGCTCGGCGTCGAGACGGTGGCCGAAGGGGTGGAGACGGCAGCGCATGCCGAACTGCTGCGCGATCTCGGCTGCGATATCCTGCAGGGCTTTGCCTTCTCGCGGCCCCTCTCCTTCGACGATTTCTCTGCGGAAGCCACAGGAACGGGGTGGCGGCTGGCCTCATGACCGCCGCCCTGCCGATCGACCTCAGCCTGACCCCTTCCCAGCCCGCGAAAAGAGGGTCGCGCCAGAAGACCGAAACAGCATTTCCGCACCTGCCGGTTTGACGCAAAGAAAGGCTTTTGCCTGGACGGTTTTTTGGCCTATGAGTGTCGCGCCTTTTCAAGCAATGGCGCAACCGGCTTTGGCGCGCCACCGTGGGAACACATGTCGCACAATACATTCGGTCACCTCTTCCGCGTAACCACCTGGGGCGAAAGCCATGGTCCGGCGCTCGGCTGCGTCGTCGACGGCTGCCCTCCGGGGCTGCGCTTCAAGCTCGAGGAGCTGCAGGTCTGGCTCGACAAGCGCAAGCCAGGGCAATCCCGTTTCGTGACGCAGCGGCGCGAGGACGATCTGGTGAAGGTGCTGTCCGGCGTCATGCTCGACGCCGATGGCGAGACGATGACGACCACCGGCACGCCGATCTCCATGCTGATCGAAAATACCGACCAGCGCTCCAAGGATTACGGCGAGATCGCCCGGCAGTACCGCCCCGGCCATGCCGACTATACCTACGACCTCAAATACGGCATTCGCGATTACCGCGGCGGCGGCCGCTCCTCAGCGCGCGAAACCGCCGCGCGGGTTGCCGCCGGCGGCATCGCCCGCCTGATCGTACCAGGTGTTACCGTGCGCGGCGCGCTGGTGCAGATCGGCAAGCACAAGATCGACCGCCGCAACTGGGATTGGGACCAGGTCGGGCAGAACCCGTTCTTCTCGCCGGATGCGGCGATCGTGCCGGTCTGGGAGGAATATCTCGACGGCATCCGCAAGACCGGCTCGTCGATCGGCGCGGTCATCGAAGTGATCGCCGAAGGCGTGCCTGCCGGTCTCGGTGCGCCGATCTATGCCAAGCTCGACCAGGATATCGCCTCGCTGCTGATGTCGATCAACGCCGTCAAGGGCGTGGAAATCGGCAATGGTTTTGCCGCTGCCGAAACCTCGGGCGAAGACAATGCCGACGAGATGCGCATGGGCAATGACGGCACGCCGATCTTCCTTTCCAACAATGCCGGCGGTATTCTCGGCGGTATCTCCACCGGGCAGCCGGTGGTGGCGCGTTTCGCCGTCAAGCCGACCTCGTCGATCCTGACCGAACGCCAGTCGATCGATGCCGATGGCAAGAATGTCGACATCCGAACGAAGGGCCGGCACGACCCCTGCGTCGGCATCCGCGCCGTGCCGATCGGCGAGGCGATGGTCGCCTGCGCGATCGCCGACCATTATCTTCGCGACCGCGGCCAGACCGGCCGTCTGAAATAGGAGCGCTCGCCCATGTCTTATGACCAAAAGCGCGTCGTCGACGCCATAAGGGCCTTCGAAGCCGGCGAGATCGTCGTCGTCATGGACGACAATGACCGCGAAAACGAAGGCGACCTGATCGTCGCCGCCGTCCATACCACGCCGGAGAAGATGGCCTTCATCGTGCGCCACACCTCCGGCATCGTCTGCGCCCCGATGCCGAAGGAAGAGGCCAAGCGCCTCAACCTCAACGCCATGGTGGCGGAAAACGATTCGGCCCATACGACGGCCTTCACCGTGTCGGTCGATTTCAAGCATGGCACGACGACGGGCATCTCCGCCGACGACCGGACGCTGACGGTGCGCAACCTCGCCAATCCGAATGTCGGCGCCGCCGATTTCGTCCGCCCCGGCCACATCTTCCCGCTGGTGTCGCGCGAAGGCGGCGTACTGATGCGCTCCGGCCATACCGAAGCCGCTGTCGACCTCTGCAAGCTTGCCGGTCTGCCGCCGATCGGCGTCATCTCCGAACTCGTCAACGATGACGGCACCGTGACGCGCGGTCCGCAGGTGGTCGACTTCGCCGAACAGCACGGGCTGAAACTCGTCTCCGTCGCCGATCTCATCGCCTATCGCCAGCGCAAGGAAACGCTGATCGAGCTCGGCACCAGCTTCGACGTCGACACGCCGTTCGGCAAGGCCAAAGCTCATACCTATTCCCTGCCCTGGGACCCGATGCAGCATCTCGCCGTCGTCTTCGGCGACATCCGCGACGGCGTCGACATCCCGGTGCGCCTGCATCCGGAAAATGTCGCCGAAGATCTCTTCGGCAAGAACAGCCCGGTCGATTTCTACATGCGGAAGATTTCCGAGGAAGGCCGCGGCGTCATCGTCTATCTGCGCGAAGGCTCGGTCGGCGTCGGCCACCACGACAACGGCCGCAAGGCCCGAAACCAGGGCCGCGAAGCCCATGCCGAAGCCCAGACACGCGACAGCGAATGGCTGGAAATCGGCCTCGGCGCCCAGATCCTCAAGGATCTCGGCGTCAGCTCGATCAAGCTGCTCACCAGCCGCGAGCGCCACTATGTCGGCCTGGAAGGTTTCGGGATCAAGATCAGCAAGACAGAGATCTGCTGAGGAGGCTTGGGCTTCGACCCTCGCCATCCCTCATTCCTGTGCCTGTCACAGGAATCCAGCCACGGCGCGTCCGCGCCGTGAATGACTCATTTGCTTCTACGAAGAGAGTTTCCCGCACCCAAGGACTTGGGTGCGCTGGATCCCTGTGACAAGCACAGGGATGAGGGAGTGCGTGATGAGGCACAGAGGGTAATTCGACTACCCTCTCCACCCATCCAAAAGCACCACCTTCTCCACACCCGCAAACCGCGCAACCCGATCCAACTCCGCCTCCAGCCGCTCCAATCGCCCGGCCGAAGGTTTCACGCCCGGTTCCAGCCAGAGCCGTTTGACGTCGAGCGTCGATTTTTTCCGATCCGCCTTCATGTCGATGCGTCCGATCAGCCTGTCGCCTTCGAGCAGCGGGAAGACGTAGTAGCCATATTCGCGCTTCGGCTCGGGCACGAAAATCTCGATGCGGTAGAAGAAGCCGAACAGGCGTTCGGTGCGGTTGCGGTCGCGGATCATCGGGTCGAAGGGGCTGAGCACGCGGATGCGTGGCGGCGCGCCGGGGTAATCGTCGAGGGTCGAGAGGAAATCGGCAAAGGCCCAGGACGGGCGCGCCTTGCCGCCGAGCGCCGGCTCGATCAGCACTTCGATCAGTTCGTCGCGATGGGCTGAGACCCAGGCCTTGGCCTCATCGGGCGAGACCAGGTTCCAGAAGGCCGATATCTCGCCATGGGTGGCAAAGCCGAGCCGGGCAAGCGCGCTGCGGCAGGCCCAGTCGACGAATTCCTCGCGGCTCACCTCCGGTTCGCGGAACTCGGCCGGGACGACGCGCTCGGTGAGATCGTAGATCTTCTGGAAGTTCGAGCGGCCGGCGATGGCGAACTTGCCGGTGTGCCAGAAATATTCGAGCGCCGTCTTGTTCGGATGCCAGTTCCACCAGCCGCCGGAAACGTGACCGTCGGCCTTGATCTCGCGGGCGAGGATCGCGCCATCGCGCTCAACGCGCTCATAGGTCTCGGCGAAAGCCGCCTCGAAACCCTCGCCGCGCCATTTGCGCCAGCGCTCGATGATGACCTGCTCCTGATGGCGGAACTTGTGTTTCCAATAGACGAAGAAGGCGCTCGGCAGGATGGAAGCGTCATGCGTCCAGTGCTCGAACAGCGCGCCATCCTTTTCGAGCAGTGCCGTGAGATGCTCGCGCCTGTAGGTCTGGTTGCGGGAAAACAGGATCTGGTGATGCGCCCGCTCCACCGTCTGGATGCTGTCCACCTGGACGAAACCCAGCTCATGGATGAGCTGCAGCAGGCCGTCCTTGGTCAAGGCGCGGTTCGGCGGAGCGCTGAGGCCCTGCTTGGCAAGAAAGACACGGCGGGCGTCGGAATTGGAAAGCAGATTCGTCATGACCGCATCATAATCCGGAAAATCTTCCTAGCGCATTCCGTTTTTCTTCGAGTCACGGAAATGCGCTAGCTTTGTTTTTCCGCAATCCCGGACGCAAAACCGCTGCGCACTTTTGCTGGAGTTGCTCCGGCCACCCGATATCGAGCCAATATCAACATCGCGATTTGCGCTTTCATCATCCTCGATTCCCCGTGTAGAAGCACTGCTGTCAGGTTGGCGCAATGGTTGTAGCTGCCCCTCACCCTAACCCTGTCCCCGCAAACGGGGCGAGGCGACGTGCCAAACGCAACGTCGAGGGTAAAGGAAGCCGGCGCGGCATATCCCTTCTCCCCGCGAGCGGGGGTCGGAAGGACGGGTCGAGACACGTGGCCCGACCCAGGCAGAGGTGCCGGCAGGCAGATGAGGGGCCGGCATCGGCAATCTCAGCCGATGAAAAGTGCGAGGGATGGGTTTGGATATTCGTTTCGAAGGTGCGGGGGTCAGTTTCGGGGCGCGGGTGGCGCTGCAGCCGCTGACGCTTGGCATCAGTGGGAAACGCATCGGCGTCATCGGGCTGAACGGTTCGGGCAAGACCACGTTCGCGCGGCTGATCAACGGATTGACCAAGCCGTCGATCGGCCGCGTCACCGTCAATGGCCGCGACACCGGCGATGAGAAATCTGCGGTGGCCGATGTCGGCTTCATCTTCCAATCGCCGCAGAACCAGATCATCCTGCCGATCGTCAAAGACGACATCGCCTTCGGGCTGAAGCGGCGCGGCTTCACCAAGGCGGAGATCGAGGCGAAGGTCCAGGCGGTGCTGGCCCGCTTCGGCGCTGAGGCGCTGGCCGATCGCCGCGCGCACGAGCTTTCCGGCGGCGAGCTGCAGGTGGCCGCTCTCTGCTCGGTGCTGGCGACGGGGCCGGGCATTCTGATCCTCGATGAACCCACCAACCAGCTCGATCTCAAGAACCGGGCGCTGGTCGAAAGGATCATCGCCGGGCTCTCGGAAAGCGCCATCGTCATCACCCATGATCTCGACCTGATCGCCGATTTCGAGCGGGTGCTGCTGTTTCATGAGGGCCGGCTTGCCGCCGATGCGCCGGCTGCCGAGGCGATCGCCCGCTACAGGGAGATCGCCGCCTGATGCAGTCGCTTTATGTCGAGGGCAACAGCGTGATGCACCGGCTTTCGCCGCGGCTGAAGCTGTTGTCGCTGACGGCCTTCGGCGTCCTGCTGTTTATCAGCCAGAACCTCGTCCTGCTTTCGATCGCCGTGCTGCTGACGGCGGTTCTCTATGGCATGGTCGGCCTGCCGTTTGCCGATGCCCTCAGGCGGCTGCGGCCGATCTTCCTGACGATTGCGGTCGTGGCGCTCTTCAACCTGATCTTCAATCCCTGGCAGCAGGCGCTGGTACCCCTGCTGCGGCTGACCGCACTGATGCTGCTCGCCGCCACGGTGACGGCGACGACGTCGATCACCTCCTTCATCGACGAGGTGACCGCCCTTGCCCGCCCGCTCGAACGCACCGGCTGGGTCCAGGCCGACGATATCGGCTTGGCGCTGGGGCTGGTGCTGCGTTTCGTGCCTGAGATCGTCGGCCGTTATCAGGCGATTTGCGAGGCGCACAGGGCGCGCGGGCTGAAAATCCGGCCGATAACGCTGCTTGCGCCGCTGATCATCCTGACGCTCAGGGATGCGGATAATATCGCCGCGGCGATTGACGCGCGCGGTATTCGGCGGCATGTGAGTTAAAGATTAATAAACACGGAATTCATGATGAGCACTCGCGACCTCGTTCTTACCGCCCTCTTTGCCGCGATCATCGTGGCGCTCGGCCTGCTGCCGCCGATCTCGCTCGGCTTCATTCCGGTGCCGATCACCGCCCAATCCCTCGGCGTCATGATGGCCGGCGTCGTGCTCGGAGCCCGGCGCGGGGCGATTGCCGTGCTGATCGTGCTGGTGCTGGTCGCCATCGGCCTGCCGGTGCTTTCCGGCGGCCGCGGCGGGCTTGCGATCTTCGCGTCACCAACGGCCGGCTTCCTGATCGGCTGGATCTTTGCCGCCTTCGTCACCGGCTATCTCAGCGAACGGCTGGTCAACCATCAGCAATCCGCTCTGGTGCAGACGGTGAGCTTCTTCCTCACCGCCATGGCCGGCGGCATCGTCGTGCTCTACGCCTTCGGCATCACCTATCTTGCCACCGTCGCCGGCCTCGGCTTCACGAAAGCCTTCGTCGGCTCGATGGCCTTCATTCCCGGCGATGTAATCAAGGCTTTCGTCGCAGCCCTGCTTGGCCGTGCCGTCATGGTCGGTTATCCCCTGCTGCCGTCGCGCGCCTGACGCACAAGCCGTTATTGTCTACGAATACCCGACGGCCCCTTCGGGGGCCGTTGGGCTTAAAGACGCAGATGGCCAAAAGCGAAAGCCTTCACCGGGCGCTCCGCCCGGTCCGCAGGAACGGGAACTTCCAAACCTTCCTTTCATTTTTCCGCAATGAACGTTCCTGAAGGAGAACCCATGCGAGGCGACCAGCAGGAGGAGATGGCTGCCTGGTTCCGCTCGCTGGATCCTGTCCAGCCGAAGGAGATGGTCGGCCTTTGGAGCGGCCTCGGTATTCCGTCGGATCATCCACTGGACGGCGTGCTCGAGAATCTCAACTGGTTTGGCAAGCGCTTCCATTCCGACATGCGGGCGGACGCCCTGCTCTTCACGTGGAGACCGGGCCGGCTCGTGCCGCTCGAGCCAAGTTTCTTACCGGTTAGGCTGGCGATCAAGTTGGCGCCCTTTGGCCGGACGTTCGTCGCCCGCAGCTGGTTCTCATACCTGCAGAAGATGCTTCGAGCGAGAGGCACGACCGCTTCGTTGCGGCTTCAGGCCCTCGACGGCATCGAAACGGCTGCGATGATCTACGACAAACAGCCGATCGTGGACTACTTCCGGAGGATTGACGATGACGAGATTGCCGGAATGATGTGCGTGCGCGACGACTCCCGGCGGTTCTTCTTCAAGCTCCGGAAAGTGATGGACTGAGCTGTGCAGCAAACGGCTGGCGGCTGGATAATCTTTCCTCAATCCAAAACAGCCCGAACATGCTACGAAAGCAGGGAAGAGGACGAAATGACCGTCATCGATCGAAATCATGTTCAAGTCCGCGGCGAAGACCAGCGTGCGATGATCTTTTCGCATGGATTCGGATGCGACCAGAACATGTGGCGCTTCGTGGCGCCGGCTTTCGAAGGTGACTTCAAGACGGTGCTGTTCGATCACGTCGGCGCGGGACGATCCGATCTTGCGGCTTATGATGCCGGAAAATATTCTTCCCTGTCCGGTTATGCCGATGACCTCGTGGAAATTTGCCGTGCGCTCGGCCTGACGCAAACCGTCTTCGTCGGGCACTCCGTCAGCGCGATGATCGGCGTCATCGCGTCGCTTGAGGCGCCGGACCTGTTTGAAAGCCTGGTCCTTGTCGGGCCGTCGCCGCGCTATATCAACGACGGTGACTATATCGGCGGTTTCAGCGCGGCTGATATAGACGACCTCCTGCAGTCGTTGGACGACAATCACATGGGCTGGTCTGCCGCCATGGCGCCTGTCATCATGGGCAATCCGGATCGACCGGAACTCGCCGAAGAGCTGACAAACAGTTTCTGCCGCACCGATCCCGAGATCGCCAAGGCCTTCGCACGGGTGACCTTCACGTCGGACAATCGCAGCGACCTCCAGCGCGTCACCGCCAGAACGCTGATCCTTCAATGCCGCGACGATATCATCGCCTCCGAAGAGATCGGCGAATTCGTCCATCAACAGATCCCCGATAGTCAATTGGTCGTGCTGAACGCCAGTGGCCACTGCCCCAACCTCAGCGCTCCCGGCGAGGTCATATCGGCAATCCGGCGGTTCGTCTGATGACCGGCGCCGGCACGCAAGGCTCCCCGCCGACCGAGGACCTCGAGGACCTCTACGAAAACGCACCCTGCGGCTATCTTTCGCTGCAGCCGGACGGGCGCATCGTCAAGGTGAACCGGACGCTTTCGGCCTGGATCGGCATCCCTGCCGATCAGCTTCTCGGCAAACGGCTCCATGATCTGCTCAACATGCCGGGCCGGATATTCTACGAAACCCATTTTGCGCCCTTGCTGCGCATGCAGGGGTTTTTCAACGAGGTTGCCCTCGATCTTGTGACATCAGATGGCAGAAAGCTGCCCGTGCTCGCCAATGCAATGGAACGGCGTGCCGAAGACGGCGCCTTGCTTTTCACCCGTGTGACGATGTTTCAGGCCGCCGAGCGTCGCCGGTATGAACGGGAACTGGTCGACGCGCGCGCCGCCGCGGACGCGGCCAGTGCCATGGTCAAATCCCAGCTCGAGCTCGAACAGGAAACCGCCGAGCTGCGGGAACAGTTCATCGCCATCCTCGGCCATGACCTGCGCAACCCGCTTGCCTCGATCGCGGCCGCGGCGCGCATGCTGCGAAAGGAAGAGCAGACCGATCGCGCCACGAAAATTCTCGATTTGATGCAGGGCAGCGTCATCCGCATGTCCGGCCTGATCGACAACGTGCTCGACTTCGCGCGCGGACAATTGGGCGGCGGCATCACGCTCAAGAGGCAAGTGGAGGATCTCGAGCCGATCTTGCGGCAGGTCATCGATGAACTCCGCTCCAGCCATCCCGACCGCGCAATCGAGGTAAGCATCGAATTCGACGGACCGATAAATTGCGACAGCGGCCGGATCGGTCAGCTGGTCTCCAATCTTCTGGGAAATGCCCTGACCCATGGAACGCCGGATGAACCGGTGCGGTTTTCTGCGGCAACTGACGAGCAAAGGCTGGAGCTTTGGATCGCCAATGGCGGCGCCCCGATTTCCAGCGATGCGATGACAGGGCTCTTTCAACCTTTCTTCAAAGGCGAAGCCGGGACAAGTCAAAGAGGATTGGGGCTCGGTCTGCACATCGCCTCGGAAATCGCCCGCGCCCATGGCGGGACGATCATGGTAAGTTCCGATGACGAGGAGACACGCTTCACCTTTGTGATGCCGTTGGATTGATAGGGCCACATAACCGGCAGGCGTGTGCGGCTATTCGTTGCTGTCGGTGCGCGCCTGGCACAGAAGCCGGTCGCCATCTCGGCCCAGCCCGGAATCCGGGCAACAAAAAACCGCCTTGAGGCGGTCGGGCATTCTATCGATTTCAGTTTGATTTAGTCTCCTCCTCCACCATCTCCCCCGCCATCACAGCCGCCGTCGCCTGAGGCGTCGAACCAGCCTCCCCCTCCATCGCCGGAGCCTTCCGAATTGCCCCACCTGCGCTTGGTGTTTGCGGTGGTCTGGGTGGTTCTTTCTGCCCTTGCGATCAGCGCAAAGATCAGTCGAAGCCTCCAACGATTCCGGTAGCCACAAGAAATGTCTCCAATCAGTATCCTTTCGTTGTTTCAGGAAATCTCGTTTCCTGACTAAAATAGTAGATTACTTTCCCACTCCTGGAAATAGCCTGAATATGAAACTTTCATGACATTCAGGATCACGTCAAAAAAGAGAGCTATTTGCTCCGTGAGCAGAGGAAGTCGCCGGCTGCATCAAGGGCGGGCGTGATGGGCTCTCGTTCGGCCGCCCGCGTCATAGTCGTGCTACGCCTCTTACGGCGGCGCATGGCAGACCTCAGCAATGGGTCTCCACGCCAGGCATGGGGACGCGACGCGGAAGGAATCTGCTCTTCATTCCGAATTCGCTGCAATTGGTGCGAAGCGGCCCTTGAGAGACTGTTGCAATTCGTCGTCTTGCCAGCGGTCAGGGTATGGCACTTCCCAAGTCAGCCGCCGCAAGGCTTGTAGAGGGATCCCGTTATATCCCAGTTGCTCAAGGCGAACCAGGAGCAGAGCAGCGTCCAATTGAATCATCAACCGAGCCGAGCCACTGACTTGATGTAAAACGCTGAGCATTGCTGCGTATGATCTGAACCCAAACGAGGCAGCCAGTGCTTCATCGGCATGCGATGATCTGACATTCGCGTACTGTTTTCTCAGTGCCTTTTTCAGTGCAGCTATATTGGAGGGAGCAAACTTAATTGTGGCGTGTAACATCAGACGATCCGTTGTCTTGGTCGAAGTCTGCCGATTACACTTCGACCTTTATGGACACGGTCGCCTTCAATGGAAAATCTGCCCTTCAACCCGGCAGCAGGTTTGGAGGGGCCCCCAGAAGTGAATCATAGCAAGCGTATCATCGGTCATCAAGAACAAGTGTCCGAGCCGGGAAGACCCGAGCGAAAACCACCGGAATCTCCGGTCATGCGTTTTCCGCGTTGCCTCCTCCTAGCAGGC
Source organism: Rhizobium anhuiense bv. trifolii (assembly GCF_024346605.1). Taxonomy (NCBI): domain Bacteria; kingdom Pseudomonadati; phylum Pseudomonadota; class Alphaproteobacteria; order Hyphomicrobiales; family Rhizobiaceae; genus Rhizobium; species Rhizobium anhuiense. The sequence continues at coordinate 1,315,534 of NZ_CP098803.1, read as the reverse complement.
TCGAACTCCGCGCTGCCTAAATTGCAGCGCAGAGAATCCCTAGACTGGTTCCCCTTCAAGCCGTCGCTCTGAAAGAGCACGGCCTGCGGAGCGGCTTTGATCCCAGCCACGATCAAAGGGTCCCGGTAGAGGCGCGGAGCCGGTATCCTCAGCCTGGAATGCAGCTTTGCGGCCGAGCTTGGCAAGAACGGCAGGAGGCAGCGGGCCACGATCGCAAGGCCGTGGACCTGTTCGGCCAGGCAAGCGCCGAGACGCGCGGCGGTCGCCTTCCGGTCCTCCGGCGCGAGATCGTCAAGTAGCGTTTTGGCATCCGCCCATGGTGCGCGTTGTGTGAACCGCCTGTTCGCCTCGCCGACAAATTCGAAAATATCCGCGAGGCCGACATGGAGTTCGTAGGCATCGAAGGCCCGGGCCACCTTCGCCGGAAGGCGGGCCGCCGCCTCGACGAAGTCATTGTCCGGCACGGGCGGCACGATGCCGTTGAACGAAGTGGACAGCAGCGCAAGCACCCGGTTGGCAAGATTGCCGAGTTGCCCTGCCAACTCTCCCGACCAGGCGGCTTCAAGACGCTCGCCCGAGAAGTCGCCGTCGTCTGCCGATCGAATGTGCCGGAGCAGGAAATATCGCAGCGCATCCGGCGTTTCGTAGGATTGGATGATGCCTTCCGGATCGATCCCGTTGCCGGCCGACTTGCCGATCTTCCGGCCGTCCACCGTGACGTAGCCGTGCACCAGGATCGACGATGGCGGCGGCAGACCAGCGGAAAGCAGGATAGCCGGCCAGTAGATGGCGTGGAATTTGGAGATACCCTTGCCGACGACGTGGATGCGCTGGCCGCCGTTCCAATAGTGCTGCAGCAGGGTTGGATCGGACCCGTGGCTGAGCCCTGTGAGGTAGTTCGCCAAAGGCATCGAACCAGACGTAGACGACCTCATCCCCATCGGGGACGGGAACGCCCCAACCGCGCGCCCGCTCGGCGCTGCGCGACACGCTGATATCGCTCAGACCCCGCCGCAGCAGGGCAAGGACCTCGTTGCGCCGATGGGCTGGAACGATCCGAAGCGTGCCGGTCTCGACGAGTTCAAGCAGCCGGTCGCCATATCGGGAGAGACGGAAGAACCAGTTCTCCTCACGGATGGCCTCAAGGGCAATGCCATGTTCCGGGCAGCGCCCGTCATCGAGTTCGGACGGCTCGTAAAATTGCTCGCAACCGACGCAATAGAGGCCCTCATATGCCTTGCGATAGAGGTCGCCATTACAAGCGCATGCCCTCCACAGGGCGTGGACGCAGGCGATATGCCTCAGATCGCGGGAGGTGCGGACGAATTCCTCGTTGGAGATATCGAGCAGTCCACCAAGGCGCTCGAACCTGTCGGCATTGGCATTGACGAAGTCCTTCACCGGCAGCCCCGCGGCTTCCGCCGACCGGACGTTCTTCAGGCTGTTGTCGTCGGTCCCGCACTGGAACCTGATGTCGTGGCCGAGAAGGCGGAAATGGCGGGCATAGGCATCGGCCTGGACGAGTTCGAGGGCGAAGCCGACATGTGGCGCGGCGTTCACATAGGGGATCGAGGTGGTGATGTAGATCTTGTTCATCGGCGTTTCCTTTCGAAAGGCTGTTTGCCCCGCGAGACGGATCGACCCATGAAAAGACCGCCTCGAGGGCGGTCACTGGTGCATTATGGACGCACGAAACCCGCCACGCTATGAGCGCGGCATCATCATCACGAAGGTGCTGATCACGATGTTGTCCATGCGATTTTCTTATCATCGAGAGCCGTTTCGAACAAGCGTGCGCGGTGGCGCCTGCCGTCATTGTGACGCGGGGCAATCGAATTCGAGTGTCAGGCAAGCTCGGCATATTGGGCCAGCTTGTCTTGAAGCATGGTCAGAATGCGGTCTCGTCCAGGATCGCGGACGCCCTTCAACCACGCGACCGAGAGTGGCAGCTTGTTCATGGCGGCCCTCCCCTCCATGTCCAGAGCGATGTAACGGACGCCGCTGACGGCGAGCCGGGATGTCCATTGGGGTACGATCGCCAGCCCGATCTGCGCGGCCACGAGGTTGACGATCGTCTGCTTTTCTTCCGCAAGCTGGGCCACCCGTGCCTGCAGTCCCGCCTCGATGAACAGCTTCATCGTCAGGTCATGGCTATGCGGGCGCGACCGACGCTCCGGGACGATCAACGGTTCGTCGGCGAGGTCTTCGATTCTCACGCTGGCTCTCGACGCCAGCCGATGGCTCTCGGACATGGCGACGACCGCGGTCTCATGGAAAAGAAACATCGTCTTCAGCTTGGGGTCGACGATATCGGGGGCGCGGATGAATGCCAAATCCAATGAGCCCGACAGGAGCTTGGGGATCAGCCTGATCGTCTTGTCTTCCAACAACTGCGTCGAGACGTCGGGGCACTGCTGCCGGAAATCGTGCAGCAACATCGGTATGAGCCCTGCTGCCGCGCTGTCGATCGCCCCGATCCGCAGAACATCCGCTCTTGCCTGGCGGGACGTGTGGAACCGTTGCTGAAGAGCTTCGGTCTTGGCCAGGATCTCCCGCGCGCCTTCCAGGAGGACGAGGCCGTCTTCCGTCAGCGACACGCTGCGTGTCGTTCGCGCCATCAGCCGCGTCCCGAGGGATTCTTCAAGCAGGCGTATGTGCCGCGACAGCGAGGCCGGCAGGAGGCCGAGCTTTTGGGCGGCCCGCCCGAAATGAAGCTCATCGGCCACCGACACGAAACATCGAAGCTGGTTCAGGTCCACGAACGTCTGCTCCGGAATTCGATTATATCAAATTTTTATATATTCTTGTGTCGCTTGAGGATCAAGCCGCCGGTGGTCATAGATGTTCACAAGCGCAGGAGGTGCGCTCTGTTATCATCCATTCCGGGAGGAGACCGTCGTGACTCACGACTTGGAAACGCGTGTCTTGCGCAAAATCACATTCCGCATCGTACCGTTCATCATGCTGCTGTATTTCATCGCGTTCCTCGACCGCGTGAATATCGGCTTTGCCGCCCTGACGATGAATCAGGACCTCGGCTTCTCGTCCACCGTCTTCGGCATCGGTGCGGGCATCTTCTTCGTCGGTTATTTCCTCTTCGAGGTTCCCTCGAACCTCATTCTCAACAAGGTCGGCGCCCGCATCTGGATCGCCCGGGTGATGATCAGCTGGGGGATCGTCTCCGGCCTCATGGCGTTCGTGCAGGGGACCACCAGCTTCTACATCCTGCGCTTTCTTCTCGGCGTCGCCGAAGCAGGCTTTTTCCCCGGCATCATCCTCTATCTCAGCTTCTGGTTCCCGGCCCGCCGCCGCGCCGCGGTGACCGCGATCTTCATGGCCGCAGCACCGCTCTCAACGGTCCTGGGGTCGCCGGTCTCCGGTGCGCTGATGGAAATGCACGGTCTTCTCGGCCTTGCCGGCTGGCAGTGGATGTTCCTGATCGAAGCAGCCCCAGCCATCATCCTGGGTGTCATCGTCCTCTTCTATCTCACCGATCGCCCGGAAAAGGCGAAATGGCTGACCGACGAAGAGCGCAGCTGGCTCGTCAAAACAATGAATGCCGAACAGGCGGGTAAAAGCCAGGCCAGCCACAGCATTCTGGCAGGACTGGCCGACATCCGCGTCATTGCCCTCGCCCTGGTTTATTTCGGCACCTCTGCCGGGCTTTACACCTTGGGCATCTGGGCTCCGCAGATCATCAAACAGTTCGGCCTGTCAGCGTTCCAGGTCGGCTTCATCAATGCCGTTCCCGGCATTTTCGCCGTGGTTGCCATGGTTCTTTGGGCGCGTCATTCCGACAGGACGGGCGAACGGACATGGCACGTCGTCGGCGCCTGCCTGCTGGCGGCCGCAGGACTGGCCTTCGCAACCGGTGCGACCAGCGTATACACGGTCCTGATCGCTCTCACCCTCGTCAACATCGGCATCAGCTGCTCGAAGCCGCCGCTCTGGAGCATGCCGACCCTGTTCCTGTCCGGCCCGGCTGCGGCGGCCGGCATCGCCACCATCAACTCCATCGGCAATCTCGGCGGCTTCGTCGGTCCGTCGATGATCGGATGGATCAAGGACACGACCGGGAGTTTCGCCGGTGGCCTCTATTTCGTCGCCGGGCTCCTGGTGATCTCGGCAATCCTCACACTCGTCCTGGCGCGGTCCGGCCCCAAGGCGGCTGATACCCGCGCCGCCAGTCAACACTGATCACCCCTGACACGATCGGAGAATACCCATGCGTGAATATGCAATCGCCACCATCCCCGCCGACGGTATCGGTCCTGAAGTCATCGCGGCCGGCACACGTGTCCTGGCTGCCATCGAGAAGCGCGAAGGCGGGATCAAGTTCAACGTCGAGAATTTCGACTGGGGATCCGACTACTACAAAAAACACGGCGTCATGATGCCGGCCGATGGCCTGAAGCAGCTGAAGAAGTTCGACGCCATCTATTTCGGCGCCGTCGGCGCGCCGGATGTTCCCGACCACATCACGCTCTGGGGTTTGCGGCTGCCGATCTGCCAGGGCTTCGACCAGTATGCGAATGTTCGCCCGACGAAGATTTTGCCCGGGATCACGCCGCCGCTGCGCAATTGCGGCCCGGGCGATCTGGACTGGGTTATCGTCCGCGAAAACTCCGAAGGCGAATATTCCGGCCATGGCGGCCGTGCCCATAGGGGGCTGCCGGAAGAGGTCGGCACTGAGGTCGCCATCTTCACCCGTGTCGGCGTCACCCGCATCATGCGCTATGCCTTCAAGCTCGCCCAGTCCCGGCCGCGCAAGTTCCTGACCGTGGTCACCAAGTCCAATGCCCAGCGGCACGGCATGGTGATGTGGGATGAAATCGCGGCCGAAGTGGCCACGGAATTCCCCGATGTCACCTGGGACAAGATGCTCGTCGACGCCATGACCGTGCGGATGACCCTCAACCCCAGGAGCCTCGACACCATCGTCGCCACCAATCTCCATGCCGATATCCTCTCGGACCTCGCCGGCGCGCTCGCGGGCAGCCTCGGCGTCGCGCCGACCGCCAACATCGATCCGGAACGCCGCTTCCCGTCGATGTTCGAGCCGATCCATGGTTCTGCTTTCGACATCACCGGCAAGGGCATCGCAAACCCGGTGGCGACCTTCTGGACAGCGGCGCAGATGCTCGACCATCTGGGTGAAACAGATGCATCCGCACGCCTGATGCGGGCCGTCGAACGGGTGACGGGGGCAGGCATATTGACGCCTGATGTCGGGGGGACGGCCAACACCAAGGAAGTCACCGACGCGGTCGTCGATGCGATCCACGCATCGAACGTCTGAACGATCCGCCGATGGTCTGGACCGATCAGAAAGCACGGGCAGTGCTGCATCAGATCTTTGGCGCGGCAGTCGAAAGCGCCAATCCGCAGCGGGCGATTCTTAAGAACCTCCCGGACAAGCCGAGAGGCCGATGCATCGTCGTTGGCGCCGGAAAAGCGTCGGCGGCCATGGCCGCCGCTCTCGACAGCGCCTGGCCGGATGTCGATGTCTCCGGCGTCGTTGTCACACGCTATGGTCACGCGGTGCCTGCCGGTCGTATCCGTATCATCGAGGCATCGCACCCCGTTCCGGATGCGATGAGCCAAACGGCGGCTGCTGATCTATTGCAGGCCGTTCACGGATTGACACCGGACGATCTGGTGATTGCTCTCATCTCGGGCGGCGGGTCGGCGCTTCTGGTCGCTCCGGCGGGCGGCATGACTTTGGCGGACAAGCAGAGCGTCAATCGTGCGCTTCTGGCGAGCGGCGCGACGATCACCGAGATGAACGCCGTTCGCAAACACCTCTCGCGGATCAAGGGAGGCCGTCTCGGCCTGGCCGCCCGGCCCGCGAAAGTCGTTACCCTTGTTATCTCCGATGTGCCGGGCGATGATCCCGCATCCATCGCATCCGGCCCGACGATCGCCGATCAAAGCACGATCGACGAGGTTCGCGGCATCCTATCCCGCTACAGGATCGTCCTGCCCGATACGGCACGCGCCGTCCTCGACAGCGGTGACGAGACACCGAAGCCCGCCGATCTCGAGAGCGATGTCCGCATCATCGCCGCCCCTTCGCTCGCCCTGGAGAGCGCAGCGAAAGCGGCCGCCAGCGCAGGCCTGCAACCACTTGTCCTCGGCGATGCCATCGAGGGAGAGGCGCGCGAGCTCGGCACTGTCATGGCGGGCATCGCCCTATCGGCAAAGATCAAGGGGCTTCCCGTTCGCGGACCTGCCGTTCTTTTGTCGGGCGGCGAAGGGACGGTGTCGATCGGCCGCGAAGCCGCGGGCCGCGAAGCCGCGGGCCGCGGTGGCCGCAACACCGAATTCCTCCTCGGACTTGCGGTGACCCTCAAGGGACATGCCGGAATATGGGCGATTGCCGGCGATACCGACGGCATCGACGGCACCGAAGATGCGGCGGGTGCAGTGGTCACTCCCGACACGTTGGAGCGCGGCCTCAAGAAGGGACTCGATGCCCGGGCTCATCTCGCTTCGCACGACAGCTATTCCTTCTTTGACGAGATCGGCGATCTCGTCAAAACCGGGCCGACCCTGACCAATGTCAACGATATCCGCGCCATACTCATCGTCTGACACGGTGATCAAGCCTGAGGAGTGGGCGACCGTCAGGCCGGCAAGCGCGTCTCCCGACATGCGCCGTCACACCAGCCCGGGCACGACGAACACGAGCCAGGCGACGATCGGGCCGATGATGGCGATCAGCGCGCTGTAGATCAGCAACTGCCGCAGCACCTGTTCCCGCTGGTCGTCCGGCGCATTGGCGACGACAAGGGCGCCGTTGGTCGAGAATGGGCTGGTATCGACGATCGTCGTCGAGATGGCGATCGCCGCGACCACGCCGATGGCGCTGACATGCCCTTGCAGGAGGAAGGGAACGGCGAGCGGGATGATCGCGCCGAGCAGCGCGGTCGAGGAGGCGAAGGCCGAGACGATAGCACCGGTAAAGCAAAGCAGCAGCGCCACCAGCAGCGGCATGCCGAGACTGGATATGCCGTTCGCCACGTAATCGACCGTCCCGGCCTTCTCCATGACGCCGACATAGGTGATGATGCCGGCAATCAGCAGCACGGTCGACCAGCTGACCTTGTCGATCGCCGCCTTCTGGGTCTTCGGCGACAAGAGCGCCAGGGCGACCGCCACGGTCATGGCGACGAGGCCGACGTTGAACTTGAAGACCAGGGCGCCGATGCCGAGCGCCGTCAGGCCGATCAAGGTGGTAATTCTCTCATTGTTGAGGCGCAGCGTCGTCGCGGTATCGGCCGCCGTCCCATAGGCATGTTCCCTGATCGGTTTTGCCGGCGTGCCGCCGTGACCTCTGATCGACGCCGACACGCCCTCGGGATGGAGTTCGGGCAAGGGGCCAAGCGATGCGGCGTCCTGCTTCATCACCTTTGCGCCGCCGAAAATGAAGAAGACCAGCACCGCGATCGCCAGGTTGAAGAAGAAGCTGGAGAGAAACAACGAGGTCGGCGCGAAAGGCAGGCCGGCCTTGGCGACAATCTGATTGGTGATGCCGCCATAGATGCTGATCGGCGAAAAGCCGCCCGCCTGCGCGCCATGGATCACCATCAGGCCCATCATGACCGGGTGAATGCGGTACTGCACGGCAAAGCTCAAGGCGACGGGTGCGAGAATGGCGACCGCAGCCGGCCCAAGAGCCCCGAAACCGGTAATGACGGCGGCAACCAGGAACATCACCCAGGGAATCAAGCCGATCCGCCCGCGCACCAGGCGCACGGCGCATTCGACGAGCCAGTCGATCGTGCCGTTGATCTGCGCTATGGCGAAGAGGTAGGTGACGGCGACGAGCGTCAGGAACAGATCGCTCGGAAAACCGGCAAATATATCGTTGGTTTTCATGCCGAGGATCATCGAGCCGAGCACGAAGGCGCCGGCAAAGGCGAGCGCACCCATGTTGATCGGCTGGATCGTCGCAATGATGAACATGGCGACCAGCAGGCCTATGGCCAGTAATTCAATACCCATGATTCCCCTCCCTCCGACGCCTCCAGCGCCGTAGCTGTTGTGTTCAAGATCGATGCGGGATGCCGGCGCACCCTCCTCCCAGAGGGCGCGGCCGCCTTAGAGCGGTTCAGCTTTTCATGGAAACGCAGAACCGCTCTAAGTTTTTGTTTTTACGCAATTCCCGGCGGAAAACCGCTTCACACTTTTCCTGGAATTGCTCTAGGTCCTTGTATAAAGATCGGCGTATTGCTGCCGCAGGATGTTCTTCTGAACCTTGCCCATCGTGTTGCGCGGCAGGTCGTCGGCGAAGATGATGCGCTTGGGTTGTTTGTAGCGGGCAAGACGTTGCTGGAGGGCGCTGACGATGGTCTTCTCATCGAGGACGGCGCCGGGCTTGCGCACGACGACGGCGGTGACACCTTCTCCGAAATCGGGATGCGGCACGCCGATGACAGCGCTCTCGACCACACCCTCGATCTGGTCGATCTCGCCTTCGACCTCTTTCGGATAGATGTTGTATCCGCCCGAAATCACCAGGTCCTTGCCGCGGCCGACGATGCTGATATAGCCGTCCCGGTCGATCTTGCCGAGATCGCCGCTGATGAAGAAACCGTCTGATGTGAATTCGGCCGCGGTCTTTTCCGGCATACGCCAATAGCCCTTGAAGACGTTCGGCCCCTTGATCTCGATCATGCCGGTTTCATCAGGCGGCAGCTCGAGCCCGGTGGCGGGATCGGTGACGCGCACCGTCACGTCAGGCAGCGGGAAGCCGACCGTTCCGGCAATGCGTTTCCCCTCATAGGGGTTCGACGTGTTCATGTTGGTTTCGGTCATGCCGTAGCGCTCGAGAATGGCGTGACCGGTGCGGGCCTGGAACTCGGTATGGGTTTCGGCAAGCAGTGGCGCCGAACCGGAGATGAACAGGCGGATGTTGGCGACCGCCTGCTTGTCGAGGCGCGGGCTCTGCAGGAGGCGCACGTAAAAGGTCGGCACGCCCATCAGCATCGTTGCCTCAGGCATCAGCGAAACGACCTCGTCGGCGTCGAATTTCGACAGCAGGAACATCGAGGCGCCGGCGAGCAGCGTGACATTCGTGGCGACGAACAGCCCATGGGTGTGGAAGATCGGCAAGGCGTGGATCAGCCGGTCGTCTGATGTGACGCGCCAATAGTCCCGCAAGGTCAGGGCGTTCGAGAGCAGGTTCCCATGGGTGAGCATCGCCCCCTTGGAACGGCCCGTCGTTCCCGAAGTGTAGAGGATCGCCGCCAGATCGTCAGCAGTGCGTGAGGCATCGACAAAGTCGGCCGGCTCATCGCGGGCGAGATCCAGCAACGAGCCGCGGCCATCGGCATCGAGCGTTTCGACGATCGCGCCGTGGGACTTGGCGATCGCCGCCACGCCTTCCCGGGCAGGCGGCGCCACGACCACCAGACGCGGCTCCGCATCGCCAATAAAGTAATCGAGCTCGGCCAGCGTATAGGCGGTGTTGAGCGGCAGGTAGACCGCGCCGGTTCGAAGGCAGGCGAGATAGAGGATCAATGCCTCGGCGCTTTTTTCGACTTGCACCGCCACCCGGTCGCCCGGGCGAATGCCGAGCGTATCCATCGCGCCGGCAAGCCGGCCGGAAAGAGCGAAGGCGTCATCATAGGTCCATGTACGGGTGTCATCGATCCGGATGAACGGTGCGTCACCGGGCGCAGCCGCCCGCATGGCGTCGAAAAGATGGTTGCTCACTTTCGCCCTCCTCCAAGCGTGGTGTTCATTATCTGTGCGAATGGCCGGGAGCCTTGCTGGCCATTGCCGCTGCGGCGGCTTTCGTCGGTCTGGCTGAGCAGGCTTTTGACGGCAAGCGAGGCAATCACCTCGCCGCGCTGCGCTAAGGCCTCGTGGTTGGCCACGATGTCGTCGAGCTTGTAGAGATAGTTGACCATCAGGCCGTGGGCCTGCTGCATCGCCTTGGCCGAGCGGTCTCCGAGAAAATTCAGTCTTTCCAGTCGAGCGCCGTTGCCGAGATGGAAGCGGGCGACGGGATCGACGGGGCGGCCCTCCGGCGTCCGTTCGGTCAGGAAATAGCGCGCCGCAAGCGGCAGCAGCACGCGCTCCACTTCGGCCGCCGTCTTCTCGTTGTCCGGCCATTTCGGGTCGTCGAGCGCCGTTAGCGTTTCCGGGCGCGCCTTGGCGAGCCAACGGGCAAAGCCCGGCACCGGCGACAGCGTGACGAAATTCTTCAGGCCGGGCAGATCTCTGCGCAGGTCTTCCACGACCTGCTTGATCAGGAAGTTGCCGAACGAGATGCCGCGCAAGCCGTCCTGGCAGTTGGAGATCGAATAGAAGACGGCCGTCGTCGCCTCGTCGGCATTGATCTGTTCCCTGCCCTCGACGAGCACATCGCCGATCGCGCTCGGCACCGATCGTGTCAGCGCCACCTCGACGAACACCAGCGGCTCGTCGGCCAGCCGGGGGTGGAAGAAGGCAAAGCATCGACGGTCGGCCGGCGCCAGACGGCGGCGCAGTTCCTCCCAGCCGGCGATCTCATGCACGGCCTCGTATTTGATGATCTTTTCAAGAATGTAAGCCGGCGTCGTCCAGTCGATCGGACGCAGCGTCAGGAAACCGCGATTGAACCAGGAGCCGAACAGATGGGTGAAGTCGGCGTCAAGCGCGTGATAACCTTCGGATTGGTCTTTGGACGCAAGCAGCTGCTGGCGCATCCGGACGAGCTTGGCCGTGCCGTTCGGGGCATGGTTCAATCGGCGCAGAAGCTCCTGTCGACGCGGCTCGGCTGCCTGGTGGAGGGCAATGATTGCGGCAGAGCTTTTGTCGGTGCGGTAGTTTTCAATCGCCTGGTCGAGCCTCACCGTGTCGGGCCCGAACTTTTCATGCAGCATATCGAGAAATGCCTGCGCGCCCTCACTGTCGAGCGCCTCCCAGCGATCGAGAATCTCGGCGGCTAGCGCCATGCCCGAGGCTTCGCCCCGGCTCGACAGCAGCATTTCACAGAGCGTCTGGAGATCGGCCTTGGCTGCGGCCTGCGTGGCGCGCGCGCCGGAAAACAGAAGCTGGCGTCCGCGATCGGTGATGCTCTGCAGCATGTCGGTGAAGAAGGAAGCCTCAGACATGCCATTCTCCTCTCTTCCGCTGGTTTCTTCTGCCGGCCGCGGGTGCACGGATCGTTTTGACGGCTGCTTCCCATCGTCGGGTTTCACCGGTAGTATGTAGAATGCCACTCTTCGTACACGAGGTCAACAATCGTGTATACAAGAATCGTGTTTATGTATGATGGAAGTGAAACGTATGTCCGAAAATGTCGGCCGATGGCTTCGGGATGAGATTGAAAATTCAATTCTTTCCAACGAGTTCTCCCCCGGTGAGCGGCTCGACGAAATGGTGCTTGCGACGCGTTTCGGGGTTTCCCGCACACCGGTGCGCGAGGCGCTGATGCAGCTCGATGCGATCGGCCTCATCGAAATCCGGCCGCGCAGAGGCGCCATTGTCATCGATCCGGGGCCGCACCGCGTCTATGAAATGTTCGAGGTGATGGCCGAGCTGGAGGGCCTGGCCGGGTCGCTCGCCGCCCGACGGCTGGACAAGGCCTCCCGGGAAGCGATCACCGCCACCCACAGCCGCTGCGAACAATCGGCCGCGGCCGGTGACAGCGACGCCTATTATTACGACAATGAGGAATTCCATAAGGCCATCTACGCAGCCGGCCGCAGCGAGTTCCTCGAGGAGCAATGCCTGCAATTGCACCGCCGCCTGCGGCCCTACCGCCGCCTCCAGCTGCGCGTGCGCAACCGCCTGTCGACCTCCTTCTCCGAACATTGCGCCATCGTCGAGGCGATCTTTGCCGGAGACGGCGACGAAGCCCGCCGCCTGCTGCGGACGCATGTCGGCATTCAGGGAGAGAGGTTCAGCGATCTGGTCGCAAGCATGGCGGCCAGGTGATTGGACTCCAGCTTGAAAACGGAAGCGTATCCCGCCGTCCCCACGGCACCCTAATCCAAAAACCGATAAAGCCAGTCGCGCGTTTCCTCCGGCAGCGAGGCCGGCGACTGGTCCTCGCGGGTGCGGGCCTGCCAGATGATCTCGACCTCGGCGGCACGCTCCTCCCCGGTGTCGATCGAAACGAGGAAGCCGATGGAATGCATGCCGATCTTGTCGACGGTGGTGGTGAAGGTGACCGGCTCGTCGTAGTGCAGTGGGCGGTGGAGCATGCAGGAAACTTTGCTGGGGCTATAGACCGGTTCGTCATCGACATCGGGCCGCGACGACCAGAAGCTTGCAAGTACGGATTCGGCATAGGAAATATAGGAGGCCAGAAACATTCGGCCGTTCATATCGACATCGCGAAACGGCACGCGTATGTCCGTCACATCAGGACGTTTCGACTGACTCATCAACGCAACTGCCTTACAAAATTCCCCGTTGACGACAGTACTGCATAATTTCTTAAACTGAAACCGGTTTAGGGATGAAATTATACAACAGTTCAAAGTGTTACAGCGCCTCCGAGGTAACCGCCGCAATGCCGCAATGATACAGCGGACGGTCGGACGGCGCGGCAACGGTGCTTGTTGAAATCGTCGGGCGATGCCCCATCTGCTGTGGCACATGACATAAGCGACCGATAGAGTGTCTCCATGAGCACCCGTCTTTATGAACACCCGATCTTCCTGGAACACGTGACCCCCGCCGGCCATCCGGAGCGATCGGACAGGATCCGCGCCATCAATGTCGCGCTGGAACATCCGAATTTCGAGCGGCTGGAGCGCCGGCAGGCGCCGCAGGCGAGCGAGGATGCGGTGCTGCTGGCCCATCCCGAAGAACATCTGATCGCCGTGATGCGGGAGATCCCCGAGGAAGAGGATGAGATCAACCAGATCGAAGCCGATACTTATGCTAGCCCAAAGAGCCTGCAGGCGGCGCTGACCGGCATCGGCGGGGCGATGGCCGCAGTCGACGACGTCTTTACCGGCCGGGCTGACAATGTCTTCGTCGCCGCCCGCCCGCCGGGGCACCATGCCGAGAAGATGACGGCGATGGGCTTCTGCTTCTTCAACAATGCGGCGATCGCCGCCCGGCATGCGCAGAAGATGCATGGCGCCGAGCGCGTCGCGATCGTCGACTGGGACGTGCACCACGGCAACGGCACGCAGGATATCTTCTGGGACGATGCCTCGGTGCTGTTCTGCTCGACGCATCAGATGCCGCTCTATCCCGGCACCGGCGCCAAGGACGAGAAGGGCAAGCACAATACCATCGTCAATGCGCCGCTTTCGCCGAATGTCGGCAGCGATCATTTCCGCGAGGCGTTCAAATCGCGCGTGCTGCCGGCTCTTGACGATTTCCGGCCGGATCTGATCATCATCTCCGCCGGCTTCGACGCCCATCACCGCGATCCCTTAGCGCAGATCAACCTGACCGGCGAGGATTTCGACTGGGCGACCGGGCGCGTGCTCGAACTGGCCGACCGGCACGCCAAGAACCGGGTCGTCAGCCTGCTCGAAGGCGGTTATGATCTGGAGGGACTCGCCGAATCGGCGGGCATGCATATTCTGAGAATGATGAAGGGTTGAGAATGACTGACAGCGCCAAGCCCGAGGTATCAGGCCTTTCCTTCGAAAAGGCGGTTGCCGAACTCGAAAGCATCGTCGCCCGGCTGGAACGCGGCGATGTGGCGCTGGACGAATCCATCGAGATCTATGAGCGCGGCGAAGCGCTGAAGAAACATTGCGAGACCCTGCTTTCGGCAGCGGAAAACCGCATCGAGAAGATCCGGCTCGACCGCGCCGGCAAGCCGCAGGCCGTCGAGCCGCTCGACGGCGCCTGAGGCGTACCGGAACTCTCTTGAAGGCGCTTGGCGATCGGCTTCAGACCGATCTATGATCCCCTTGCAAACGATGAGGGGACGGAAAAATGTCGGACAGATTGAAGGGCAAGGTCGCCATTATCTCGGGCGGCGCGACCGGCATGGGCGGTGCCGCCTCGAAGCTTTTTGCAGCCGAAGGCGCGCGCGTTGCGATCATCGACCGCAATGGCGATGCAGCCGCCGAGACCGTCAAAGCGATCCGTGATGCCGGCGGCGAGGCCGAATGCTGGACGGCTGACGTTTCCGACGAAGCCGCCGTCAATGCCGCCGTCGCCGGTGTCGAGGCGCGTTATGGCGCCGTCACCGTGCTCTTCAACCATGCCGGCACGATCGTCATCAAACCTTTCCTGGAAACGACCGTCGAGGAATGGGACTGGCTGCACGCCGTCAATGTGCGCTCGATGTTCCTGATGACCAAGGCGGTGCTGCCGAAGATGATTGAAAGCGGCGGCGGATCGATCGTCTGCACCTCGTCGATCTCGGCGGTCGCCGCCACGCCGATGGAAGTGCTCTACGACACGACCAAAGGGGCGGTGCATATGTTTGCCCGCGCCATCGCCGTGGAATTCCGCGATCGCAACATCCGCTGCAACGCCGTCTGCCCCGGCTTCATCCGCACGCCGCACGGCCTGCGCGAGGTGGCCGACCTGCAGGCGCTCGGCGTCGATGTTTCCGACGCCGCCATTGCCGCCCAGCAGGGACGGATCGGCGAGCCGGAGGATGTGGCGCGCGCCGCCCTTTATCTCGCCAGCGACGAGTCGAGCTTCGTCAACGGCGCGCATCTCTTCGTCGATAACGGCTTCACGGCGATCTGAGCCATGCAGCGTCCGATTGGACGCGCGGCGCACTTTCACGTCTGGAGCGTCCTTAGCGCGTCGGATTGGACGCGCGGCGCGCTTTCAGGTGCTGGAGCGTCCTTAGCGCGTCCGATTGGACGTGCGGCGCTCCAGGCACTATCTGTGCCTGAAGCCTTTGCGATCGGAGATCCCTGATGTCCTTCTTTCCCGGTAAAGATCCCCTGCCCGGCGATGCCTTCGCCTGCGACGCAATCGAGAACCTGATCATCCCGCGCACCAGCGATATCGGCGGGTTTCAGGTGCGCCGCGCGCTGCCAACGAGACAGCGGCGGCTGGTCGGCCCGTTCATCTTCTTCGACCGCATGGGTCCGGCGATCCTGAAGCCGGATGAGGCGCTCGACGTCAAGCCGCACCCGCATATCGGCCTGTCCACTGTCACCTATCTCTTCGACGGCGAGATCCGCCATCGCGACAGCCTCGGCACCGAAAAGGTCATCCGCCCCGGCGATATCAACCTGATGACGGCAGGCCGCGGCATCGTGCATTCCGAGCGTACGCCCGACAATCTGCGCGGCCATCCGCTGCTGATGTCGGGGTTGCAGACCTGGCTGGCGCTGCCCGACGACAAGGAGGAGATCGATCCCTCCTTCGCCCATACGGAAAAGACCGAGATGCCGCTGATCGAGACAACAGGCGTGCGCGGGCGTGTGGTCATCGGCTCGTTCGAAGGCATGACATCGCCGGTCGGCGTTTTCTCCGACACGCTCTATGTCGATCTCGACCTGCAGCCCGGCGCCAAATTTCCCTTCGGCGCGGCCCATGAAGAGCGCGCCGTCTACGTGCTCTCGGGCGAGGTCGTCATATCGGGCGACCGTTTTGCCGCCGACCAGCTGCTGGTCTTCCGGCCGGGCGATGCAATCACGCTGGAAGCCGGCCGCGATGGCTGTCATCTGATGCTCTTCGGCGGTGCCAGCCTGAATTCGAAACGTTATATCTGGTGGAATTTCGTGTCGTCCTCGAAGGAGCGGATCGAAAAGGCCAAGGAGGAATGGCGCTCCGGCCGCTTCGACATCGTGCCCGGCGACGAAGAGGAATTCGTGCCTTTGCCGGAGGGCTGACGGCAGCAGCGGAGCGCGGCTGTCGACCTCTCCGGACCTTCAACCCTTGGCGAAATATCGCGTCAGCGCACCCTTCGTGCGGTTGACGTAGCCGTCCTGCCAGCTGTCGTCGACATTGAGAAAGCCCGACCAGCCTTTCTTGCCCTGGCGCTTCAACTCGGCCTCGACGGCGCGGAACCGATAGTGGTCATAGACATCGAGAATATGCACCGCATAGGCCTCGGCAAGCGCACGGTCGCCTTTGACGATCAGCATGTTTTCGTCATTGCCGTAAGAGGCCTTGAAGCCGAGATTGTGGCTGCCGAGCACGACGACGCAATCCTCCGACAGGGGATCGATCACCAGCACCTTGTCGTGGATGATGGCGCCCACCTTCTTGGCCGTCAGTTCCTCCGCGCCGAAATCCGCCAACAGCTGGCGGTCGTCGATGCGCGAGGCCCGGACGATCGAGACATTGGCCTCCTCGAATGTGTGGGGCGAGACGGCGTCGACATCGTCGTCCTCATCGTCGGGATCGTTCTTCTTGCCGGCGACGTAGTTGGGCATGGCCTGGGCGCTGGAAACGGCGCCGGTGACGATCAGCTTCTGGTCCTTGAGGCCGATATCGATCGCCTCGCCGACAATGCAATCCCTGCCCGACTGACCGGGATAGAAGGCCAGAAACAGCACCGCATGTTCGGCACGGCGCATCAGCCGGTAGACTTCACGAAGATCGGGCGGCGTTGCCTTGCCCTTTCTGCGGCTCTGCATGTTCGGTGAGAACCACGCCTCGACCGAAGCCCCCAAGGCCTCATCGCCGATCGGGACAAGAGAAGGCGTCTCGTTGAAGCGTCGGAACTCCTTGCTCTGCTGGTTGTCGGGCATGCCGTCATCAAATTCGATGGGCGCTTCCAGCGTCGCATTGTCTTCCAGCATCCGCTCCCAATAGGTGACATAGGCGGCGGCAACCGCATCGTTGCGAACGATCAACGCGTTGTTGGACTGGCCGGCAAGCCCCGTCGCCGTCCAGTTGGTGCTGCCGGTGAAGACGCTGCGCGCAGCGCCATGGGACGGAATATGCACGACGAATTTGTTGTGGCCGATCTGGCTCGAATTGTTGAACATCCGGTGGTGAATTTCGACGCCGGCATCGACCAGCGCCTGGCGTGCATGCGCATTGCGCACATCCCAGGGGTCGCCGACCTTTCCGGTGTTGGCGAGGATGATGCGCAACTTGTCCTTGTTGGCAAGCAGCAGCTCCAGCAGTTCCTCGTCCTCCAGTTCGTAGAGGGCGACAAGGAAGCGGCCGGGCGCATTGATGAAGCCCTTGAGCATCGGAATGACATCGCCGGCAAGATATTTGCGGATGCCGTTCGACGGGTTGGAAATCATCTCGATCAGCTCGTTCGGCTGCTTCACGCCGTCCTCCAGCAGGACGTTTCTCAGCCACTGCGCGGCGAGAATGCCGTTGGTGAAGGTGGACTCGAAGGCGCCACGCTTGCGCGTCACATGGACGGGATTGCTGGCGACAGCCGGCCCGAGATAACCGAGCGGCCGCGGCGGCCCCTCATAGGCCTTGACCGCGATCTTCTCATAGCTGCCGTCGGCCTTCTTGATCGGCCTGCCGTTCCCGTCCCGCTTGTTGATTTCGACGAGCTGCGGCGTCGGATCCGATGCCGCCTGCATGCCCGGCTTCAGGTCGCCGAGCGGACGGATTTCGTAGCGCAGGTGGACCTCGTCCGGCCGCCGTCTCATTTCGTTGCGCCGCTTGCGCAGCGTGAGATCGCGCCAGGACAGCTTCTGCACCGGCCAGAGCGACGTCGTTTGCGGCAGCCAGTGTCGATTGCGCTGACCCTTGAAGGCGACCCACGCGGCACAGGTTACGCGGTCATCCGCACCATCGGGTCTTTTCGCGACGTTACCCTGCTCGTCGAGATAGACGCGGACGACTTCAAACCCGAGACATCCATCGATCTTGGCGTCTATGTCCCAGGCCACATAGGCGACCTCGTTATTCACATAGGCGTGCGCTGCAACAATCGTTCCCATGCCCCGTCCCCCCAGCCAGTGCGGCGACTTTGCTACCATTCCGTGTCATATTCAAGCGCCTCTCCTTCGGTTGCCACCGCGACAGCAGGGAGAAGCGGCACACGCCCCGGCGAAGATCGGGCCTCCCCACCTCATGGCGATTTCGCCGACCCGGCTTCGATTAACCACAGAAATAGAGCGTGATATCGTGCAAAACCGCTCACACTTTTCAGCGTCATGCTCTAGGGTGAAAACCTTCGGTTCCTGAAATGCACTTGTTTTGCCGCAATCTAATCGAATAAAGCGGAACAAGGAAAAGCAAGAAAGAGCGCCCGCCCGTGACACAACTGCCGAAGACCCCCCTGCTCGACCAGGTCATCTATCCCGCCGACCTGCGCAAGCTCGAGGATCGCGACCTGCCGCAGCTCGCCCGCGAAGTCCGGGACGAGATGATCGATGCGGTGTCGCGTACCGGCGGCCATCTCGGCGCCGGTCTTGGCGTCGTCGAATTGACGATCGCCATCCACAGCGTCTTCGACACGCCTGATGATCGGCTGATCTTCGATGTCGGCCATCAATGTTATCCGCACAAGATCCTCACCGGCCGGCGCGACCGCATCCGCACGTTGCGCCAGGAAGACGGGCTGTCCGGCTTCACCCGCCGGGCCGAGAGCGAATATGATCCCTTCGGCGCGGCGCATTCCTCGACCTCGATCTCGGCCGGCCTCGGCATGGCGATTGCCGCCGATCTCGACAAGACCGATCGCCGGGTCATCGCCGTCATCGGCGACGGGGCGATGTCGGCCGGCATGGCCTATGAGGCGCTGAACAATGCCGGCGCGCTCGATGCCCGGCTGATCGTCATCCTCAACGACAATGACATGTCGATCGCGCCGCCGACCGGCGCGATGAGCGCCTATCTCGCCCGCCTCGCCTCGGGCCGCACCTATATGGGCTTCCGCGATCTCGGCAAGAAGCTGACGGCCTATCTCGGCAAGAACATCGACCGGGCGATCACCCGCGCCGTCGAGCATGCGCGCGGCTATGTCACCGGCGGCACGATGTTCGAAGAGATGGGCTTCTACCATATCGGCCCGATCGACGGGCATTCCTTCGACCACCTGCTGCCCGTGTTGCGCAATGTGCGCGACAATGGCCGCGGACCGGTGCTGATCCACGTCGTCACCCAGAAGGGCAAGGGCTATCCGCCGGCGGAAGCAGCTGCCGACAAATATCACGGCGTCAACAAGTTCGACGTCATCACCGGCGCCCAGGCCAGGGTCAAGCCGAATGCGCCGAGCTATACCAGCGTCTTTGCCGAAGCGCTGGTGCAGGAGGCTGCGCTCGACGACAAGATCGTCGGCATCACCGCCGCCATGCCGAATGGTACCGGCCTCGACAAGCTCGCCGAGCTCTTTCCGTCTCGCTGCTTCGATGTCGGCATCGCCGAACAGCATGCCGTGACCTTCGCCGCCGGCCTTGCGGCGGAAGGCTACAAGCCCTTCGCCGCCCTCTACTCCACCTTCCTGCAGCGCGCCTACGACCAGGTCGTGCACGACGTGGCGATCCAGGGACTGCCGGTGCGTTTTCCGATCGACCGCGCCGGCTTCGTCGGCGCCGACGGGCCGACCCATGCCGGCTCCTTCGACACCGCCTTCCTCACCACCCTGCCCGGCTTCGTGGTGATGGCGGCCGCCGATGAGGCCGAACTCAAGCACATGGTGCGCACGGCTGTCGCCTATGATGGCGGGCCGATCTCGTTCCGCTACCCGCGCGGCGAAGGCGTCGGCGTCGACATGCCGGCGCGCGGCGAAATCCTGCAGATCGGCAAGGGCCGCATCGTCAAGGAAGGCACCAAGGTAGCGCTGCTCTCCTTCGGCACAAGGCTGGCCGATTGTCTGCTCGCCGCCGAGGATCTCGACGCCGCGGGGCTGTCGACGACGGTCGCCGATGCGCGCTTCGCCAAGCCGCTCGATCACGAGCTGATCCGCCAGCTTGCCCGCCACCACGAGATCGTCATCACCGTCGAAGAAGGCTCGATCGGCGGCTTCGGCAGCCATGTGATGCACTTCCTCGCCAACGAAGGCCTGCTCGACAACGGCCTGAAACTGCGCTCGCTCGTCATGCCCGACATCTGGATGGAGCAGGCCAAGCCCGAAGCGATGAACGCGCATGCGGGCCTCGACCGCGCCGGCATCGTCTCGACGGTGTTCAAGGCGCTGGGGCGCGGTGTCGCGGTTGGGGTTGCTGGGTAGCCGAGGCTATGTGAGGGCGTGCCGTGTGGCCCCCTCATCCGCCCTACGGGCACCTTCTCCCCGAGGGGAGAAGAGGGAATCGAAACGTCGCCGCAAAACTCTTCTCCCCTCGGGGAGAAGGTGCCGGCAGGCGGATGAGGGGGCCACCAAGCAGGTCATCTCAATAGAAAAAGGCGGCGCATCACTGCACCGCCCCTTTGTTCAACGTGCCTTTCCGAAGAAAGCGCTTCTCAGAACTCCGTCCACTCTTCCTGAACGGCAGCCGCGGCACTCGCCTGCCTGCCGCCGAAGGCCTTGGCGACGGTGCGGGTGAGAGCGCGGGCCGGAGAGGCGACCGGGCGGGCGTTTGCGCCGGCAACGGTTGCCCGCGGCGCCGGGGCTGCCTCGCCGAGCTTGAACTGGCGCAGCAGTTCGTCGAGGGCGTTTGCCTCCTGGGCGAGCGCATGGCTTGCCGCGGTCTGCTCCTCGACCATGGCGGCATTCTGCTGCGTGCCCTGGTCCATGTTGTTGACGGCGGTGTTGATCTCCTGCAGGCCGATCGACTGTTCGCGGGTGGCGGTGACGATGGCGTTGACGTGGTGGTTGATCTCCTGCACCTCGGAAACGATCGCTTGCAGCGCCTTGCCGGTCTCGCCGACGAGCGAGACGCCGGCGACGACCTGTTCGCCCGAGGTGGTGATCAAAGCCTTGATCTCCTTGGCGGCCTTGGCCGAACGCTGGGCGAGTTCGCGCACTTCCTGGGCGACGACGGCAAAGCCCTTGCCGGCATCGCCGGCGCGCGCTGCCTCGACGCCTGCGTTCAGAGCCAAGAGGTTGGTCTGGAAGGCGATGTCGTCGATGACGCCGATGATGTTGGAGATTTCGCCCGAGGACTTCTCGATCTGCTGCATGGCGGAGACCGCCTTGCGGACGACTTCACCTGATTTTTCGGCGCCGAGGCGGGTGCGCTCGACGAGATTGCCGACATCCTCGGCGCGCTTGGCGCTGTCGCGTACGGTCGTCGTCACTTCCTCAAGCGCTGCAGCGGTCTCTTCGACGGCGGCAGCCTGCTGCTCGGTGCGGTGGGCGAGATCGTCGGCAGCCGAGCGGATTTCGCCGGCGCCGGCATTGATCGCCGAGGCGTTGCGGCCGACCGACTGCAGAGCGGCCTGCAGCTTTTCGACGGCCTGGTTGAAGTCATTGCGCAGGCTGTCATATTGCGCGGCGAACGGCGTCTGGATACGACCGGCCATATCGCCATTGGCAAGCTCGGCAAGGCCGCCCGCCAGAGCGTCGATGGCATGGCGAAGCTCGCCTTCCTCGCGCGCCTTCTGCTCGTCGTTTGCCCGGCGCTGGCGCTCGGCGTCATCGCGCATGCGGTCGGTCTCGCCGGCAAGGCGCAGCTTCTCGATGGCAGCCTGCTTGAAGACCAGCACCGACTGGGCCATGCGGCCGATTTCGTCGCCGCGCTCGACCGCCGGAACCTCGATGTCGTTCTGACCGCCGGCAAGGCGATCCATGGCCGCGGTCATGCCGACGACCGGGCGGACGATGGTGCGCGACATCAGCCAGGCGAGCACGGCAGCGGCCAGCGAGGCGAGGATGCCGCCGGCAAGCAGCGTCGTCTTCAGATCGCGGTTGGCATCGGCGCGGACCGCGGCGAGCGCATTCGACTTTTCACGGGCGCTGGCCTTGATCTTGGCGGAGGCCTGGCGGAAGCCGTCGAGCTGGCCCTTGGCGGCGTTGACGCCGATCTTGACGACCTCTTCGATCGGCATGTCGGTTTCCTTGCGCGCCTTGGTCTGCGGCTCGGCCAGTTCATGGAAATAGAGGTCGGCGGCCTTCTGCATGCCGTCGATCATCTCGACCAGCTGCGGCTCGCCGGCGGCCGTCTGCTTGGCGGCGGCAATCGCCTTCAGCATGCGCTCGCGATTGGCGAAGACATCGCCATAGGTGCTGTCACTGCGGAAAAGGATGAAGCCGCGCAGATTGACGGCCTGTTCGAGCATCGCCTGCAGCGCATCGTCGATCTGGTTGACGAGCAGCTCGGACTTTTCCTGCTCGGCGGAAGCGGCCGCCGACGCCGTCGCCTTGGAATAAACGAAAGCGGAAACGGCGACAAAAATGAGGATGAGGGCTGCGAACGTGGCCGCAAGCTTACCGTTCAAGGATATGTTTTTGGCGGACATCGGTGATTTCTCCTGACGACAGTCGACGCAGCGAAAGGCGGGTGGCGCGAAAGGCGCAACCGCAGGGACTTCTGAACCTGAGAACATGATTGGCGATAGGACGCCGGCGCCGTCATGGCACGAAACAGTTCGGACGAACCGCTGCAATCAAGCCAAACCTATGCGGACGGGCTTTAAATTTGTTTAAATTTGTGCGCTGCGGCGGTCAGGGCCGCTGATTATTGTGCCGCCTCCGGCGGATTGAGGATCAGGATGTCGAAATCCTTCGCGGGATCGAAATCCTCAGCCGTCATCCGGAAGGTCGTCGGACCGATCTTCTGCACGTTGCTGCCGCAGAAGCTGATGAGGCTGGCGGGCTTGCCCTTGTCGATCGTCAGCTGGAAGCGCCGGATCGGCCCCGCCCAGTTGGCGCCGGTCGACAGCACATAGGAGATCCAGCTTTCGGTATAGTTCGCCCCTCCGGCCTCGGCTTCCCTGGCCCGCTGCTGGGCAACCCTGACGAAATCTCCGTCCAGACAGTATTTGCGGGAATATTCCTCGAAGCGTTCACCCTTCGGCTCGCCATTTTCGAGAAAGCTGATGGCGACGGTGCCGCCGACGGCCGGCTTGTAACGATGCTCGACGCTGACCTTCTTCTTCGCCGGAAAGGTGGTGCGCCACCAATAGGTCGAGCGCAGCGTCCAGAGCGGCACGAGATCGCCCCCGGCATCGCCCGAACCCATGGAATAGATCAGGCCGCGGGCGATCCAGTCCTTGCGGACGGTTTCGGGAAGCTTGGCGAGCGCCTCGGCGGTCTTCTGGCTGTAGGGCAGGACGGGAATGCCGTGTTTGGCGAACTCGTCGGTGACGTCGATGCCGAGCGAGACGACGCGCTGCTGCAGCTTGGCACTGATCGGCTTGCCATCCTGCACGGTGGAGAAATGCAGGAAATTATCGCTGTCATAATCCGAGATGGCGGAGATGTTGTCGATCTGGCCCGTGATGTCAGGCATCGGGAAGGCGACCAGGCTTTCGACATCCTTGTCGGAGCTGTTCTCGAAGACATAGTCGACCCGCACTTCCGAAGCGGAGATGAAAAGATCCTCTTGCGCCATGCTGACATCGTCGGATTGGGCGAAGATCAGCCCGCCGGTCTTGACCTCGGCCATCGTATCGTTCGCAAATGCGGGCGATGCTATCCCCGCCGCGACAAGCCCCGCAGCGATAGGCCCCACCGCGACAGGCCCCACGACAGGCAGAGTGAAGAGCTTCAGCATAAAACACCCCCGTGTCTGCGGCCCGCCCCGCGATCGCCGCGGCAGGATTATCGCCGAAAGCTTTTGAGGGTCAATGACGCTCTTGGGAACAAAATGCTTGCAACCGGCGGCTTTGCCGGTCATTCACAGCCGATGTCCGATCAAAACAGTCAACGTCTCGACCAGCTTCTCGTCTCCCGCGGCCTTTTCGCCAGCCGCTCGCGCGCCCGCGACGCCGTCCAGCGCGGCACCGTCAGGATCGGCGGCCAGGTGGTAACCAAAGCCGGCGCGCTGTTCGGCGAGCATGCCGTCATCGAGATCGACGATCCGGCGCAGGACTATGTCTCGCGCGCCGCGCTGAAGCTTGCCGCCGCGCTCGAGCATTTCCGGCTCGATCCCGCCGGTCATCACTGTCTCGATATCGGCGCTTCCACCGGCGGCTTCACCGAGGTGCTGCTGCAACGGGGCGCCGTCCATGTCACCGCGATCGATGTCGGCCATGGGCAGATGCATCCGCGCATATCAGGCGACCCGCGCGTGACCAGCAAGGAAGGCCTCAACGCCCGCAACCTGACGGCAGATGATATCGGCCATCCCGCCACCTTCATCGTTTCCGACGTCTCCTTCATCTCGCTGAAGCTGGCGCTGGCGCCGGCGCTGGAGATCGCCGAGCCGGGTGCTATCGCCGTGCTGCTCGTCAAGCCGCAGTTCGAGGCCGGGCGCGAGGCGATCGGCAAGGGCGGACTGCTGAAGGATCCCGCCTCGGCGCCCGCCGTCGCGGCCGAACTGCAGCGCTGGTTCATCGAGGACATGGGCTGGAACAGCCTCGGCCTCATCCCCTCCCCGATTTCCGGCGGCGACGGCAATCAGGAATTCCTTCTGGCAGGATTGAAACCGTGAGCACCGAAACCGTCACGATCGAAAAACTCGGCGCCCAGGGCGACGGCATCGCCAGCAATGCCGGCGGACCTGTCTATGTGCCCTTCTCCCTGCCCGGGGAAACGGTGGCGATCGCCCGCGTCAAGAGCCAGGGCACGATCATGTCGATCACCACGCCCTCGCCCGACCGGCAGGAGCCGCCCTGCCGGCATTTCGGCCCGGATGGCCTGAGCGGCACCTGCGGCGGCTGCACGCTACAGCACCTGGCAGATGCCCCTTACCGCGCCTTCAAGCGCCAGCTGGTCATCGACGCGCTGAAATCGAAAGGGCTGACACCCGCGGTCGGCGAGATCGTTCCGGCCCGCCCTGGCGAACGGCGGCGCGTGGTGTTTGCGGCACGCAAGACCGAGAAGGACATGCTGATCGGCTTCAACCAGGCCGAAAGCCATCATATCGTCGCGATCGAGGAGTGTCCGATCTCGTCGGCAGGGATCATCGCCCGGCTGCCGGCGATCAGGGCGATTGCCGCATCGCTGGCGACCAATGCCGAGCCCTTCCGGATCTCCGTGCTCGAAACGCTTTCCGGCCTCGATATCTCGGTCGACGAGGTGAAGAAACTTTCCGACCCGCAGCGGCGCAAGGCGGTCGAGACGGTGCTCAGCCTGCGCGGCATCGCCCGCGTTTCGCTGAACGGCGAAATCCTCATCGAGCCGTCGAAGCCGCTGGTCGATTTCGGCGGCATCCAGGTTTCGCCGCCGCCGGGCGGCTTCACCCAGGCGACGAAGCCGGCGGAACAGGCGATGGCGGAGCTGGTGCTCGCCCATGTCGGCAAGGCGAAACGGATCGCCGATCTGTTTGCCGGCGCCGGCACGTTTTCGCTGCAGCTGGCGTGGATCGGCCGCGTGCATGCCGTCGAAGCCGAGGCAAAGGCGCTCGCAGCCCTTGATCACGCCGCCCGCAATACGCAGGGGCTGAAGCCGGTCAGCGTCGAAAAGCGCGATCTCTTCCGCCGTCCCCTGATGACGCAGGAGTTCAAGCCCTTTGACGCCGTCGTCTTCGATCCGCCGCGCGCCGGCGCCGAGTTCCAGTGCAAGGAGCTTGCCCGCTCAGGCGTGAAGAAGATCGCGGCCGTCAGCTGCAATCCGCTGACGCTGGCGCGCGACCTCGCGATCCTCGTCGAGGGCGGCTACCGGATCACTGGCGTAACGCCGATCGACCAGTTCCTCTGGACCTCGCATGTCGAGGTGGTGGCGACACTGGAGAAATAGGCGTGCCTGTCGGAAAGACCAAAAGGCGCAACCCCTACTATAACGGCCCGGTGTCCGATCATTTCGACGGCGCGCATTTCTTCAATCCCGACGGCATCGAGCCCCTTGGTTTCCGCGATCTGCTGCGCTGGCAATTCGGCGGTGGCCGTCAGCGTTGGCCGCAATCGGTCCCAAGTCCGTACCCGGCGGCCAAGCCGGATCCATGCGTGGACGGCGAGGATCTAAGGGTGACCATGGTTGGTCATGCAACACTGCTCGTGCAGGTCGCCGGGCTCAATATCCTCACCGACCCGGTGTGGTCGGAACGCGCAAGTCCCTTCGCTTTTGCTGGGCCCAAGCGCGTCGTCCCACCAGGCATCGCGTTCGATGATTTGCCGCCAATCGATCTCGTGCTGGTATCGCACAATCACTATGATCATCTCGATATCGCAACGCTCAGGCGGTTGGCTGCGAAGCATCGGCCGCGTGTCGTGACGCCACTCGGCAATGACACGATCATTCGCCGTGCCGTGCCCGATATACAGACGACATCGATGGACTGGGGCGAGCGCATTTCCCACGCCGGAATAAGCATTGATGCAGAGCCGGCACACCATTGGTCCGCGCGCGGAACCGCCGATCGCCGGATGGCACTCTGGGCGTCGTTCGTTTTGTCGACTCCAGCCGGAAAAATTTATCACGTCGGAGATACGGGCTTTCACCACGGCATCAATTACAAAGCGGCACAGCGGAAACATGGCGGCTTTCGCTTGGCCATTTTACCCTTCGGCGCATATGAGCCGCGCTGGTTCATGAAAGGGCAGCACCAGAATCCGCAGGAGGCGGTGATCGGGATGAAGTTGGCAAATGCGGCCTATGTGGCCGGGCATCACTTCGCCACGTTCCAACTGACAAATGAATCGGTCGACGCGCCGGCAAGAGCGTTGCAAGACGCAATGAGCGAGCATGATATTCCCCCGGAACGGTTTCGGCCGCTCAGGGCCGGCGAAGTATTCAACGTGCCGGCTGCCTGAGAAACGATGTCAGGCGACGCTTAGCGGCGCATGAAGGCTTCGAAGGCCGCCCGGGCCTCGGCGCTTTTCAGCCGCGCGGAGAAATAGCGGGCCTCTTCGTCAATCCGGGCGATGATCTCGCCACGATCGCCGCGAATAAGATCGCGGGCGATGCGCAACGCCTCCGGCGGCTTGGCCGCGAGTTTGGCAGCCAGGCCAAGCGTCAGTGAATCGACCTCGCCTGGCTCGACAACCTTCCAGACCAGACCGGCTTGCCTTGCCTCCTCGGCCGAAAATGCTTCCCCGGCGGCCAGCATGGCGAAGGCGCGCTGATGTCCCATCAGCCGCGGCGCGACGAGGCTGGAACCGGCCTCCGGCACCAGCGCCAGATCGACGAAGGGCGTGCGGAACTGGCTGCGGCTGGAGGCGACGGTCAGGTCGCAATGGAGATGGATCGTCATGCCGATGCCGACCGCCAGACCATCGACGCCGGAAACGACGGGTTTTTCGGCATTCACCAGCGCATAGAGGAAATCGAGGATCTCCTGCTCCAGGCCGCGGCCGCCCATTGCGGCAGCGAGAAAATCGTTCAGGTCGTTGCCGGCCGAGAAGCAGCCTTCGGTGCCGAGCAAGGCGGTGGCGCGGATGCCGGGATCGGCATTGGCCGCATTCAAAGCATCGGCCATGATGCGGTACATGGGGCGGGTGATGGCGTTCTTCTTTTCCGGCCGGTTGAAGCGGATGGACTGAACGCCGGGATAGGCGGAAGGCTGCTCGACGATGATGTGGTCGGTCATGGGGTCTCCTCAGGCAAGCAGGATGCGGGCAGCGGCAAGGCTTGCCGCGCCATTGACGACCCGGTCGCGAAGGGCTGCGGTCTCGGCGAGCAGGTTTTCGGCGGCGAAGCGGCAGAGCGCGATGCGGCCCTCACCTGCACCATCGGCGGCCTCGGCGAGAGCGCCCTTGGCGAGGTAACAGCCGGTCAGCACGAGGCCGAAGAGGCGCTGATAGGGCGTCGCGCCCGAGAGCGCCTCGGCGGCCCTCTCCTCGGCAAGCGCCTTCATCAGCCAGGCGGTCGTCTGTTCGAGATCGACGATCGCGGCATCGAGCCTTACGGCAGTCTCGCCGAAACCATCGAGATTGGAGCCGCGGACGGTATCGGCGATCTGCTGAAGTTCGGCGACGAAGCCCTTCACCTGCTCGCCGCCGGAGAGCGGCAGCTTGCGGGTGACGAGGTCGATCGCCTGGATGCCGTTGGTGCCCTCATAGATCGGGGCGATGCGGGCATCGCGGAGATACCGCGCCGCGCCTGTCTCCTCGATGAAGCCCATGCCGCCATGCACCTGAATGCCGAGCGAGGCGACGTCGACGCCGGCATCGGTCGAAAAGGATTTGGCGATCGGCGTCAGCAAAGCGGCGCGCTCCTGCCAGTGGCGACGATCGTCACCGGCGCGATGGGACATGTCGATCGCGTGAGCGCAGGCATAGGAGATGGCGCGTGCCCCTTGGGTCAGCGCCTTCATGGTCAGAAGCATGCGGGCGACATCGGGATGTTCGACGATCGGGCTCATGCCGGCGCTGGTTGAACCCGGCGCCCTGCCCTGGGTGCGTTCCCTGGCATAGGCGACTGCTTTCTGGGTGGCGGCCTCCGAGATCGCCACGCCCTGCATGCCGACGGCAAGGCGGGCGTTGTTCATCATCGTGAACATGCAGGCCAGTCCCTTGTTCTCCTCGCCGACCAGCCATCCGACAGCGCCTTTTTCACTGCCGAATTTTCCGTCGCCGTAGATCATCGTGCAGGTCGGCGAACCATGGATGCCGAGCTTGTGCTCCAGCGAATGGCAGAAGAGATCGTTGCGGGGCCCAAGCGATCCGTCGTCGTTGACCAGGAATTTCGGCACCAGGAAGAGCGAGATGCCGCGCGTGCCGGCCGGCGCGTCCGGCAACCGGGCCAGCACCAGATGGATGATGTTGTCGGCCGCGTCATGTTCGCCCCAGGTGATGAAGATCTTCTGGCCGAATAGACGGTAGCTGCCGTCATCGCGGCGCTCGGCGCGGGCCTTCAGCACGCCGAGATCGGAGCCGGCATGCGGCTCGGTCAGGTTCATGGTGCCGGTCCATTCACCTGACACCATCTTCTCCAGATATTTGTCTTTCAGCGCAGCGCTGCCATGGGTGCTGACCGCCTCGATGGCGCCCATCGTCAGCGTCGGGGCGAGCGCAAAGGCCATGGAGCCGGAGTTCCACATTTCCAGCGCCGCGACATTCAGCATATGCGGCAGCGCCTGGCCGCCAAACGCCTCGGGGGCGGTCAGTCCGTTCCAGCCGCCGGCGATCCAATTGCGATAGAGATCGCGCCAGCCATCCGGCAGCCGGACTTCGCCGCCCTCCAGACGGGCGCCCTGGCGGTCTCCGATGTCGGCAAGGGGCGCCACTTCCTCTGTGGCAAAACGTCCCGCCTCGGCCAGGATGGCGTCGACGAGATCCTCGCCGAGATCACCGAGCAGCCCTTGCGACATCGCCTCGCCCATGCTCGCTACGTGCTTCAACGTGAACGCGATTTCCTCGACGGGCGCCTTGTACATGCTCTTTTCCTCCGCAGACGGCCTCGCACCCCAGCAAAGCCCCTCCGAGGCAAGGGCTAATTGATTTTTACGTAAACGTCAATTTCGATTTCTTTGGCTGCCATGTGATAGTTTGCCCGAACATGGCGCTTGGCTCTTGCACCCTTGCGCAAATGAACGTCATGAAGACACTTTAAAGAACGATATCGCCTTCGCAAAGGATCGGCGACCAATGGATACATTGCCCGTCACCATACCCGGTTTCGTCTGGGCCTATCGTTTCTCGCCCGACGAAAAGACCGCGGTGCGACTGAACAACAGTGCGACGGTGGCGGAACTGACCGCCGACAACTGCTTCTACTGGCTGCACCTCAACCTCGTCGACGCCCGGGTGCCGGCCTTGCTCGAAACCCTGGACGGGTTGACGGAGGATGCGAAATCGGCGCTGACGACGCGGGATACGCATGCGGCCATCACCGTCGACGAGCAGATGCTCTATGGCACGCTCGTCGATTGCCAGCGCGATTTCGCCCAGGACACCAACAATCTCGGCTGGCTGCATTTCGCCATGTCCGATCGCTTCATCGTCACCACGCGGCTGCAGCCGCTGCGCAGCGTCGAACGGGCGCGGGCGCTGATCGAGAAGAACCCGGGCAAATTTTCGCGGCCGGTCGATCTGTTCGAACTGCTGGTGATCGAATTCCAGCGCACGCTGATTACGATCGTCATCGAACTCACCGAAGAGCTGAACCAGATCGAGGATATCGTCTACGACAACGCGCCGCGCGACGAACGCCGGCGCTTAGCGCCTGTGCGGCGAACCGTGGTCAGGCTGCATCGGCATCTGCGCACGGTGCTGGCGCTGATGCGCCGTGCGGCGGCGGCCGACGACGACGAGATGCCCTTCGGCTTCGACGATGTGGCGCGGCGCCTGACCAGCCGGCTGGAAACGGTCGACCACGATATCTATGCGCTGCAGGACCGGGCGCGCCTGCTGCACGAAGAAATCGATTCGAAACAATCCTCCGAAACCAATCGCCACCTCTATCTGCTGTCGATCATGACGGCCTTCCTGCTGCCGCCGACCCTGGTGACCGGTTTCTTCGGCATGAACACCGCCAACCTGCCCTTCGCCGTCGGCGACTACGGCACCGAATACGCCGTCGCCCTGATCGTCGCGTCCATTGCGTTTGCCTGGTGGCTGCTGCGGCGGGTGGATATTCTTTGAGGCGGAAGCGTTTGGCGTGACTGGCGGGGGAAGCTTGGGTTCGCTATCCATCACACGTCGCGGAACTTGCCACAGAGCTCGCCCCACCCTCCGTCATCCTCGGGCCTCACCCGAGGATCCATGTGGGCCTCCATCAGCAGCGGGCACGGATCCTCGGCTCAAGGCCGAGGATGACGGAGGGTGGGGGAACGCTCCAGCCAAACTCGCCGCCGATGCAGCGAATGGCGCGGTGTTACGACTACCACATCACACCGCATTGACACGGAGCGATCGAAAGCGCGGCGCGCTTCCTGCCTCAATACGGCGAATAGCACTGCTGGCGCGGGCCGTTATAGGGCTGGAACGTATTGTCGTAGGCGCGATAGGACCTATAGCGGTTGGCGCACCAGGCGACGTGGCTTGAACCCATGCGGGGCGCGGGCTCGACGTAACGCGGCTGGGCGACGATGGCGCCGCCGATGACTGCGCCGGCGCCGAAGGCGGCGAGCGGATACCAGTAGCCGTTATAATGGCGATAGCCCGGGCGATAATAGGAATATCCGCGATAGCCGCCGTAGTAGCCGGGCCGGTAATAGGCGCCGGGGCGATAGCCGGGCCGGTAATAATCGCGGCGATAATAACGGCGGTACTGGACGTCCTCGACCGCCGAGGATTTTTCCACCTGCGGAGCGGTCGGCATCTGGATGGCCTGCGACGGCGCAAAGCCCGTCAGAACGACGGCGGCGGCCAGAACTGCGGTTGCAATCTTGTTTCTCAGCCCGATCATTGTTTTCTCCCATTCAACAGCGAGCACCGCCTGCCTAGCAACGCTTTTGCCCCTGAATGGTTCCAAAAGCCGCCGGGACCGGCAGCTTCCTTTTAGAGAATCCGAACTGAACCGGACATTAACCGCCCGGCTCAGCCAGTGTGCGTTCAGGCAACGGCCGAGATTTTCGCCTGGTCGCCCTGCAGGCGGTTCACCATGAAGTTCGAATACCATTCGAGGAACTGCATGACGCCGCCTTCATGCAGCGACGAATAGGGGCCGGGCTCATAGGCGGGCGAGTGAATGCCGAAGGCGTTTTCCTCGACGATCCGGCGATCCTGGTCGTTGGTCTCGGTCCAGACGTGGGTCAGTTCCTCGAGATTGTAATCCACGCCTTCGACGGCGTCCTTGTGGACGAGCCACTTGGTCGTCACCGCCGTCTCGTTGGCGCTGAGCGGCAGCACGCGGAAGGAGATGGCGTGGTCACCGAGCAGGTGGTTCCAGGTCGTCGGGTAGTGGAAGAGCAGCATGGTGCCGATATGGCTGATCGAGATATCGTCGGCGAGCGGGCGCTTGACGGCGCGCTTGCCCGACATGGTGTAGCTTTCGGCATCTTCGATCAGCGGCATGCGGGCGGTGCGGAACTGGCCGTCCGGCGAAATCTGGAACTTGCTCGGCAGGCCGGCAGCCTCGCAGCGCGCCCAATGGCCGGCGATCTCCGGATCGTCGGCGCCGCCATCCGTGCCGGTGACACTCGGGGCTTCGGGATAGGTGCGGCAGAGTTCGGGATGATTGGCGGCGCAGTGATAGCACTCGCGGTTGTTTTCCCAGACGAGCTTCCAGTTGCCCTTCTCGATGATCGTGCTCTGGAAGGCGACCTTGCTCTCGCTGATCCGGTGCGGCGCGACATAGGGTTCGATCTTGTCGCGCACCGGCTGGAAATCCGGGGCGGTGTTGGCAAGGCAGATGAAGACATAGCCTGCGACGACTTCGCAATGGACGGGTTTCAGATTGAAGCCGGTCTTGTCGAAATCATCGCCCATGTGGCGGGCGAAGGCGAGCTTGCCTTCGAGATCATAGGTCCACTGATGGTAGGGGCAGACGAGCCGCACGGAGGAGCCGTGCTCCTTGGTGCAGACGCGCGAGCCGCGATGGCGACAGCTGTTGTGGAAGGCGCGGATGACATTGTCTTTGCCGCGGACGATGACGACGGGATAGCTGCCGATCTGGACGGTGAAATAGGCGCCCGGCTTCGGCAGTTCGCAATCATGGCCGATGAACAGCCAGTCGCGATAATAGATCATCTCCATGTCGAGCTGGAAATAATCCTCGTCTATGTAGAACGGCTGTTCGAGGCTGAAGCCCTCACGGCGGCTCTTGAGCTGACGCAAAACGTTGCTGCGAATATCCATCTTCATGTCCTCGTGCACCCGGTTGCCACCCTCGAACAGAGGGCTGGCGGAAGCGCGCCCGCTTCCTTCTCCTTCGGGAGAATTGTTCATGGCGCCATTTAATCACCGAGCATGGTTGCCGCTTGGTTGTAATGCGACATCGGCTTCGAAATTGACGACAGGATGCGGCAAGGCTTGAAGC
Source organism: Rhizobium anhuiense bv. trifolii (assembly GCF_024346605.1). Classification (NCBI taxonomy): domain Bacteria; kingdom Pseudomonadati; phylum Pseudomonadota; class Alphaproteobacteria; order Hyphomicrobiales; family Rhizobiaceae; genus Rhizobium; species Rhizobium anhuiense. The sequence goes on along the minus strand of NZ_CP098803.1, from coordinate 1,282,830 downwards.
GGCTCATCCCGGTCGATCACATCGCCCGACTCTCATCGCCCGACTCTCATCGTCCGACTCTCCGGGCAATTATCCTCAATTGCGACATGGCGTAAAGAGCCGTCACGCAAGAGGTCGGCTGCCTGACATCGATCGCCGTCGCATTTGCGACATCTGCCGGCGCCTGCCGGTCAGCCGGCCACCGGGTCATTTTTAACATCGCCTTAAGCATACCGTCCTATCCTTCTAACGATTACCGACCGACCGAAGAACGCGAACCATGGCCAAACTCCGTTATTTCGACGCGAAAGATGCGAGCAGATCGCAGGAGCCGCAGCTGATTGCCGCGCATTCCGAATTCTTGCGCACCGGCCGCATCCCCCGCGACCGGCGCCACTGGCTGGCAGAGGAAAAGCGCTATCTCACCCATGATGAGGTCGCCGCAAAGACCGCGCGCAAGCTGCAGGTGGCCGGCGAGAAGACGCATCAGCACATCAACGGCTTTCACCACTCGATCCAGTTTCCGAAGATGATCTTCCACCGGACGCTGGAGGACAGCCCGCATCTCGGCTATTGCCACGTCACCGCCTCGCGGACGAAATTCGCCCATTACGAGGACGTGAGCTGGGCTTTCTACATCGCCAATTTCTATTCCGACATCGGCGAGAACGACAATTTCTTCGAGCGCATCGATGTCGGCTATTCCCGCATGTATTTCGCCGTCGCCATCAAACCGGGCGAGAACTCCACGGAAAAGATGACCATCGACCGGTCGGTGCGCGGCAACGGCTTGCTCTTCCGCACCCATGATCCGCAGGCAGCGATCCGCAACATCCTCCTGCTCGGCGCCCGCAACGAACAGCTGCGCGAAATCATCCGGCAGCTATAAGGCGATTGATCGCCGCCGACGGAAAGCCTAATGACTGCCGGGGCTAATTTATCGGGCAGGACATGGCGCGCATAATCGACATAAAGGCAGACAGGCAGGCAGCGATCGAAGCGGCCTCAGCCGCTCTTGCCGACGGCTTTGCCATCGCCATCCCGACCGAGACCGTCTACGGCCTTGCAGCCGATGCCACCAATCCTGTCGCCATCACCCGCATCTACGAGACAAAGGGACGGCCGCGTTTCAACCCGCTGATCTGCCATATGGCCGATCTGGCGATGGCCGAAAAACATGCCGAATTCGACCCGCTCTCGCGGGCGCTCGCTGCGGCCTTCTGGCCCGGGCCGCTGACGCTGGTGCTGCCGCTGAAGCCTGATAGTCCGATCCATTCGCTGGCGACCGCCGGGCTCGACAGCGTCGGCGTCCGTGTGCCGGAAGGGTTTGCCGGCGCGTTGATCGCCGCCTTCGGACGGCCGCTCGCAGCCCCCAGCGCCAATACGTCGGGCGGGATCAGCGCCACGAGTGCGGCCCATGTCGACGCCGATCTCGGCGCGCGGATCCCGTTGATCCTCGATGCGGGCCCAAGTGCCGTCGGCGTCGAATCGACGATCGTCAAGGCAGAGGGCGGCCGGCTGCGGCTGCTTCGCCCGGGTGGACTGGCGGCGCGCGAGATCGAGCGCGTCGCGGGCCAGCCGCTGCTGCGTGCGAAAGCGGCCTCGGCGGCGATCGAGGCGCCGGGCATGCTCGCCTCGCATTACGCGCCGGGCGCTTCGGTGCGCCTCAATGCGACGGCGGTGGAACCCGGCGAAGCGCTGATCGCCTTCGGCAGCGCGGCGGTCTCCGGCGCCAACGGCGCGCGGATCGTCCTTGACCTCAGCCCGCGCGGCGATCTCGCCGAGGCGGCGGCCAATCTTTTCGACTACATGAAGCGGGCCGATGCCACCGGAGCATCGAGCATCGCCTTTTCGCCGATTCCCGAAGAGGGGCTCGGCGAAGCGATCAACGACCGCCTGCAGCGGGCAGCCGCACCCCGCGACTGAAAGACCTGGATTGGCCCGGACGATCGCTTTGCGGTCGCCTTGAGAATGGAGGATCGAGCCCGATGAGCAGCCCCAGCATTTCCACCGAACTGCTCGACCGCTTCGTCGCCATCGTCGGCGAAAAATACGCGCTTCGCGGCGAGGCCGACCTGGCGCCGCATCTGATCGAAAACCGCGGGCTCTATCGCGGCTCCTCCCCTCTCCTCCTGAAGCCCGGCTCGGTCGAGGAAGTCTCTGATATCATGAAGCTTGCGACCGCGACCGGAACGGCGATCGTGCCGCAGACCGGCAATACCGGCCTCGTCGGCGGCCAGACGCCGCGTGCCGGCAAGTGCGATATCATTCTGTCGCTCGAGCGCATGAACAGGATCCGCGATGTCGATCCGGTGGCGAACGTGCTGGTCGCCGATGGCGGCGCCATCCTGGCCGAGGTGCAGAAGGCAGCCGAGGCGCATGGGCGGCTGTTTCCGCTGTCGCTCGGCTCCGAGGGCTCCTGCCGCATCGGCGGCAATCTATCCACCAATGCCGGCGGCACGGCCGTGCTTGCCTATGGCAATATGCGGCAGCTCTGCCTCGGCCTCGAAGTGGTGCTGCCGACCGGCGAAATCTGGGACGGCTTGCGCCGCCTGAAGAAGGATAATACCGGCTACGATCTGCGCGATCTCTTCATCGGCGCCGAAGGCACGCTCGGCATCATCACCGGCGCCGTGCTGAAGCTCTTCCCGCAGCCGCTCGGCCATCAGGTGGCGTTTGCCGGCCTGAATTCGGTCGAGGATGCGCTTGCCCTCTTCAACCTGGCCTCCAGCCTCTGCGGCACCTCGCTCACCGGTTTCGAGCTGATGCCGCGTTTCGGCGTCGAGATCACCACGCGCCATATCGAGGGCGTGCGCGATCCGCTGGATGCCGCCTATCCCTGGTACGTGCTCATCGACATTTCGACCTCGGACTCGGCCGAGACGGCGGAGCGGATGATGAACGGCGTGCTGGAACAGGGGTTTGGGGCCGGGCTGGTGCTGGATGCCGCAATCGCCGCCTCCCTGGCGCAGCAGAAGGCGATCTGGCACATGCGCGAGAGCATGTCGGATGCCCAGAAGCCGGAAGGCGGGTCGATCAAGCACGATGTCTCCGTGCCGGTGTCGAGGATCCCGCATTTCATGGCCGAGGCCGCAGAAGCGGTGATGGCGGCGATGCCGGGCGCCCGCATCTGCGCCTTCGGCCATATGGGCGACGGCAATATCCATTACAATATTTCCCAGCCGGTCGGCGCCGACAAGGCCGCCTTCATCGCCCGCTGGCGCGAAATGAACCATATCGTGCATGGGCTGGTGCTCGCCCATGGCGGCTCGATCTCGGCCGAGCACGGCATCGGTCAGCTGAAGCGCGACGAACTGGCGGCAATCCGCCCAGTGATCGAAATCGAGCTGATGCGCCGCATCAAGCGCGCCTTCGACCCCGCCAATATCATGAACCCGGACAAGGTCGTCAGCCTCGAGCCGTGAGGTCGACGAGACCGGCCCTCATCCGGCTGCCGCCATCGACCGGGGTCGACCCCGGTAAGGTTAGGGTGAGGGGCAGCCATTTGCGCCACTGCCCGCTTTCCTGAAATTACCTTAGATTTACTGCGTGCCGCCGCCGGTCAGGATCTGCAGTGCCGGCGACTGCTGGGTGGCGTTCTGGACGTCGTACATCGCGGTGAACCGCCGCAGCAGCTTGTCGACCTTCTTCGGATCCTGGAGATCCTCGAGCTTGACGAAGCGGTTGATGAGATCGGCCTGCTTGGTGACGTCCATGCCCGAAATCTGCGACGGCAGGCTGTAGGCCGTGGTGATGACCTGATAGAGCGCCTTGTCGCCGAGGATCGAATAGATCGAGGTGATGCTCGGGGCCTTGCGGCTGAAATAGAGCGCCAGGCGAACGCCGTCGTTGGATTCGCCCTCCTGGGTTTCCATCGTCTGCTGGACATAGAGCTCCTGGGTGTGCTCCTCGGCCGCCTTGTTCTGGATGGTGCCCATCTTGGCACGGGTCAGATTGCCGTCCTTGTCGAAGTTGAAGGCGGCGACGATGTCCTTGAAACGAGCATCGGCGGTGGCGTTGAGATAGCTCTTCTTGTCGTCGGGATCGGAGGTGAAAATCTTCTTCAGCGTCGCCTTGTCGTAATCCTTCGGGTCAAGATTGTTCGCTTTCAGCACCAGGTCGGTCAGGCGGCTGTCGTCGAGGAAATCGTCGAGCGACTTCACCTTCGCCATGCCCTTGGCGAAATAGTCGACCTCAGCCGTCGCGTCCTTCGCCGCCTTGTCCTTCACCGGACCGTCCTTCATCAGCATGGTGATATGCGATCTGTAGTCGGTGGCGTATTTGGCCATGGTCGCGTCGGGCAGTGCCTGGAAGGGTGATGCCGCCTTGCCGTCGGGGCCAAAATTGAAGGCGCGGGCAAGGTTGGTGATGCGTTCATCCTTGAGCGAGGCGACATAGCCATTCGGGTCGTAGGCATCGCTCGTCAGGATCTTGCGCATCATCGAGCGCGAGACCTCCTGGTCGGTCAGACCGAAGGCCTGCAGCGCCACATGGAAGAGATCCGGCAGGTTGTCGTTGCCCTTGCTGAAATCGGCCGACGAATTGCTGCGCAGGAAATCATTGACGCTGGTGACGTCGGAGAAATTCAGCAGGCTGCTGCTGTCGGCCATAAGCTTCTGGTAGTTGGATAGGACCTCGTCGATCGCCTCGTCACGTTCGTCATCGTAGCGCGCCGCATAATTGTCGTTGGTGGTCTGCGCCTGATCGGCCGTCTGGGCCGAGGTGGCGACGGGAAGCGAGCCGTCGGCGGCGAAATTGAAGTCGGCATTGAGATCGGCATGGCCGGCTGCGGCAGCGGCCGTCGCATCGGTCAGGATGCTCTTCAGATCGGCGTCCGAAATATTGAACGGCAGATTGTAGGTGCTCTTCAGGAAATTGGTAATGGCGCTGTCGGCAAGCAGCTCATCGACATTGCTGATCGTCGACATCCTGGCGGAATAATCATCCGTGCGCGCCGAGGCGGCAAATTTCGTGCTGCTGATCTGGGACGCCGTCTGCGCAGCCATGCCGTCCTCGAGCGTGCCGTCCGCCTTGAAATTGAAGGCGGCGGCAACGTCGGCATAGGTGCCGGTGCCGCTCTGATCGGTCAGGATAGCGCGAAGAGCGACATCGTTGACCGTCGACGGGATGCCGTAGGCGTTGCGCACGAAATTGTTCAGCTTCTGGTCGGTCAGCAACTGGTCGACGTTCGAGATGCCGGCGATGGTCGACTGGTAGTAGACTGCCGCATTGTCGGCCTTGCTGGTGGTGCTGGCGCTTTGCGTCGCCGTCTGCGAGGCGTAAAGGGTCGCGATCGAACCGTCCGATTTGAAATTGAAGAGGTCGTGAACGTCGCTGTAGCCCTGGGCGCTGGCAGCCGTGCGGTCGACGAGGAAAGTCCTCAACGTCGCGTCGGAGACGCTGTCTGCGATCTGCATGCTGTTTCTGAGATAGCTGACCGAAACCGCATCCGACATGATGTCGTCGACATTGGTGACGCTGCCGATCATGCTGTTGAAGTGCGCTGCATTCGCCGCCGACTTGTCGGTGGTCGATTTCCGCTGCGCCGCAGTCTGGATCACGGAACCGTTGATTGAGCCGTCCGCCTGGAAGTTGAAGTCGGCATTGAGATCGGCATGGCCCTGGGCCGCGGCATAGGTGGAATCGGTCAGGATGTTCTTCAGGTCGGCATTGCTGAAACTCGTGCCGAGACCGTAGGCATCCTTGATGTAGCGCGCCAGCACACTATCGGCCAGCAGGGCGTCGACATTGGTGATGCTGCTCGACTGCGATGTGACGGAATAATAGTTGGTCGTGCTCGATGCGGCCGCCTTCAGATTGTTTGACTGATCGACCGACTGGACGCGCGCCGTGCTCGAGGCCGACCCGTCAGCCTTGAAGTTGAAAGCATTGTAGACATTGGTAAAGCCCATCAGCTGTGCATAACTGGGATCGGTCAGCACCGTGCGCAGCGCGGCCGCGGTGAAGTCGGCGCCCATGCTGTAGGCCGTCGTGATGTAGGAAGTCAGGCGCTTGTCGGCGACCAGATCGTCGACATTGGTGATCGTGCCGATCTTCGCCGTGTAATAGGCCTTGTTGTAGTCCGCCGCCGTCTGACCGACGTAATAGACGTCCGAGCCGACCGAATTGTCGATGATGACGGATTGGGAATTCAGGGTGTAGGACTCGATGACCGAGGCCTTTTGCGCGGCGGTCTGCGCCGTGCCGTTGACGGTGCCGTCGGCATTGAAGCTGAACTGGGCGGCAAGCGCCTTGTACTTGTCGCCGCCTTGGGTGTTGACGACGCTCGTGGGGTCGCTGAGATCGCTCGTCAGCACCTGCCGCAGAAAAGTCGTCGACGCGTAGGTCGGATCGATGTTGAACGTCTTCAGCACATAGGTGCGCAGCCGGGTGTTGTTAACAAGGTCGTCGACGCTCTGCACGCTATCGATATTGTTGCTGTAATAGGTGCTCTCGGCGGCCGCGGCCTTGTCGGCATCGATGAAGGACTGCTTGTAGAGGCCGATCAGGTCGTCTTCCTGTGCGTCCGTCTGCACATCCTTGGCCGGCGCGTTGAAATTGAAGGCGGCGGCGAACTCGCGGTAACGCGTATCGGAAAGCTTGTTGGCGTAGCTGTCGGGGTCGGTGAGATCGCTTTCGAGCACCTTCTTCATGAAGGCCTTGGCATAGGTCATGTCCTCGAGACCATAGGCCTTCATCGCATAGCTGTAGAGCTTGTAGTCGCCGAGGAAGTCGTCGACGTTTTCGACCTTGTTGATATGGTCGGCGTAGTACTGAGCATCCTTCTTGACCGTCGCCTGCGACGCAACCTTGTTGAGGCTGGACGTCATATCCCGCGACAGGATCGTATATGCGAGGGAAGCCGAGATCATGAAAAGCGCCCTTTTCACCCAAAATTTCTAAAAGAACGACGAACTGCTGGTGAGCACATTTTGCCATGGAAAGCTTACCTGAGGCTTACCTCTGGATGCATCGTTTCAGGACATCGCACCGTTCACCTTCCGGAAACCTTGCCGGATTCGGTTTTGATAACCATCAGAGGAGGCAAAGTTTTCTTAACCGCAATTTTTAAGCTGTACGGAAGGGCGGGTGCCTATTGTCGGCCATAGAGGACGAAAAGTCCCAAGGAGAAGACCGGAAATCGGCTCTCAGGTAAGACAAGGGTAGAATGAAATGAACAATCCCGTTATGAAGCCCGCTTGGGCTGGCACGACGTTACGCCTCGATCCGTCCCGCTTTCCCCAGCAGGTCAGCTATGCCATCCATGATTGTTCGGATGACGTCAGTATCACGATAGACGAACGCGGCGCGGTCCTGCGCAAGGTCCTGCCCTCCAGCGGCCTGCCGCTCTCGATTGCGCTGCCAAAGCGCGTCTTCCAAGGTGTCGCCGCCCGCGCCATCGACCATGGCGACGGCGAAGTCACCGTGACGCTCGAGCTTCACCACGCCGATCCGGAGCTCTGCATTCCGCTGCTCGTCGCCCATGATCTCAGCGACATCGCCGCCGACTGGCGCAACTGGTCCGAAGCCTTCCGCATCCCGATGCTGATGGTCGAAGCCGACGGCGTCGCGCGTCCGCTCGAAGAGCATATCGGCGCCTTGCGCACCAGCGACATCAAGCCCCGCCGCCGTCATTCCTACTTCGCCAATCGCCGCCCGCGCTTCCTCGTGCGCCGCACCACCGGCCGGCTGGGTGTCGCGATGAAGATCGAAGGTAAGGAAATCATCGCCCGCAACTGAACAAAAACGCGACAATTCCATTCGGGAACGTCGCTTCGGAACCATTTTGAAACCCGGCGCCCGCGCCGGGTTTATCGTTTCATGCATCGTCCCATTCAGGGAATGGCGAAGAGCAGCGAGACGAAGAGGCCGAAGAAGATGATCAGGCCGACGCGGTTGTTCGATTTGAAGAGCGCCAGGCATTGGGCGGCATCGTCGATATCGAGCCGGACGATCTGCCAGGCGAACATGCCGGCGGCGCCGAGCAAAGCCAGAAACGCGATGAGATTGGCGTCGGCGAGCAGAAAAGCGATGAACATCAGCACCAGCGTCAGCCCATAAAGGCCGATCAGCCATTGCCGCGTCCTGTCGCCGAACAGCCGCGCGGTGGAGCGGACGCCGATCAGCTCGTCATCCTCCTTATCCTGATGCGCATAGATCGTGTCGTAACCGATCGTCCAGGCGACGGAGGCGGCATAAAGCAGGACGGCAGCGAAGGAGAGACCGCCGAAAATGCCGGCCCAGCCCATCAATGCGCCCCAGGAAAAGGCAAGTCCCAGGTAGAATTGCGGCCAGTCGGTGAAACGTTTGGCGAAGGGATAAAGCGCCACGATGCCGAGCGAGAGCACGCCGAGAAAAACGGTAAACCAGTTGAACTGCAAGAGCACGAAGAGGCCGACCAGCGCCTGCAGGCCGATGAAGATCTTCGCCCGGCGGCGGGTGACGCGGCCGGAGGGGAGCGGACGCGACCGCGTGCGCGCCACTTCCATGTCGATCTCGTGGTCGACGAGATCATTATAGGTGCAGCCGGCGCCGCGCATGGCGACCGCGCCGATGAAATAGAGAAACAGGTGAGACACCAGCACGCTGCCGGAGTAGATCCCCTCGCCGATCGCCGCATTGGCGGCAAGGGTCGCCGACCAGAAGCACGGCCACATCAAGAGCTGCCAGCCGATCGGGCGATCCCAGCGCGCAAGCTGCGCATAGGGCCAGAGCCATGCCGGCAGGATCCGGTAGACCCAGTTATCGGAAGGTGCGTCGGAAACGCGGTCGTGGAAGTCGCCAGTATCGTGCATGCCGCTCATCTAGCGGCGGGCCGCCGATCCGGTCAAGAAGCGATCATTGCGCTGCTGCTCGCCATTCCCTCGACCGGAATCGATCCGGGGGTGAAATTATCCGGCGATTCAAAGCGTTACGGCGTCGTTGCGCGCCTGAACGACGCGCAGTGCCGTCCTTCACTGCAGAGAGAAATTGAACTTGTAGGTCGCTGAAACGCCGATCAGCAGCTGGTTCTTCGAGCCGCGTTCGCGCACGAGGCTGCTGTCGGCGGCGGGACCGGCCAGCCGCTTATATTCGAGGAAGGAACTTGCCTGGAGGTTTTCCGTCGCCTTCCAGGTGAGCGCCGTGCCGGCGCCATAGGACTGGATGCCCGACGAGGGCTTATAGGGATCAAGCCCGCTTGCCGCCGCCTGCCTGGCGTTGACGCCGTAATAGGCGTCGTAATAGCCGCTGGTGGCGAAGGTCGCGCGCGGGCCGCCTGATAGCTGCAGGGCGGGCGCGATATCGGTGAAGGCATCGACGGCGAGATCGGCGACGACGCCGTCATGCGCGCGGATGCCCTGACGGACTTCGGCACGGGCGCGCAGGAAATCGGTCGGGTAGACTTCGACAAAACCACCGGCTTCGGCGCCCCATTTGACCTTCTTCATGCCCTTCAGCTCGTTGCCGTCGCCGTCATCGCGCGACGGGACGAACCTGCCGACGATACCGGCGCGGAAGGCGCCTTTGTCGATGAGGGCGAAGGAAGGATTGTCGTTGCGCGAGGAAAAGCGCGGCCCGGCGCCCTGGCGGCCGACCGAGATCAGCGGGCTGAATTTGAATTCATTATGCGACGAGCCTTCGAATTTCGGCGCGGAGAAGCCGGCAACGCCGACGCTCAGATACCAGTCGCCGGACCAGAAGTGCTGGCCGCTTTCCTGCGCGGCTGCCGAACCATAAGAAAAAAGGGCAATGGCCAAAGAGATCGATACGACTGATCGATGAAACACGTCCGCACTCCAGAAAACGCAAAACAAAAGCCGCGGAGGCGGCGCTCACTCCATTTATCCGGATCTCGTTACCCCAATGTTAACCACGGCAACGAGGGAGGCGATCGTACACTAGCGCTGGTTCCAGCGGCGGATGACCGGTTCCGTCAGGTCGTGCTCATAGCCGAGCACGCTGATGCTGGTCGTATCGAGAGAGAAATACGCCCCGCCTTCCGGCGGCAGGCCGAGCCAGCGGGCGGCGAGCACGCGCAGGAAATGCGAGCTCGAGAAGATCAGGATGGTGCTTGCCGCTTCGCGAAGCGCATGGATGACGGCGTCTGCGCGGGCGCCGACATCGGCGGCGAATTCGCCATTCGGGCAACCGTCGCGAAACAGTTGCCAGCCGGGGCGGTCGGCAAGGATCGCCTTGGTCGTGATGCCTTCATAGGCGCCGTAGTCCCATTCGGCGAGTTCCTCCTTGATCACCGCGCCCGAGCCGAATCCGGCGAGCATGCAGGTCTTGCGGGCCCGCGCGGACGGGCTCGACCAGACGGCGGAGAAGGAGAGGCCCGCCAGCCGGCCGGCGAGTTTGCGGGCAGCCTCCTCGCCATTCGCCGTCAGGGGAATATCGCTGCGTCCGGTATGGCGCCCGGACAGGCTCCATTCGGTTTCACCGTGGCGGACCAGGTAGATCTCGGGAAACGCACTGCTCATCCGCACGTCCTTTCATGATAGCCGGTCCCTCGACGAAGGTCCTGCGGGCCACGGCACTTCGGGATCAGAACGCCACCTTCTCAAGCGGCGCACGCCTCGCCTCGAATTCCTTCAGCTTGGCCTCGTTGCGCGCGATGTAACTGCGGTTGTCGGGAACGGCGAACTGGTTCTTGGCGAGCTGGATCTGCAGAATGAAGAGCTCGTCCCAGCGGAAACCCATTTCGGAACCCGCCAGGTAGAATTCCCACATGCGGAAGAACTGCTCGTCGTAAAGCGCCACCGCTTCGGCCTTGCGCGCCACGAAACGCTCGCGCCAATGGCGCAGCGTATAGGCATAATGCATCGGCAGGATTTCGATATCCTTGACCAGCAGCCCGGCCTTTTCGAGCGGCGGCACCACCTCGCCGACCGAAGGGATGTAGCCGCCCGGGAAGATATATTTCTCGATGAAGGCATTGGTGCCGAAGCTCGGCTTCGGGCGGGCGATCGAATGCAGCACCATGACGCCGTTATCGTCGAGGAGATCTGATACCTTGCGGAAGAAATTGCCGTAATTGCCGATGCCGACATGTTCGAACATGCCGACCGAGACGATGCGGTCGAACTTCCTGCCCGTCATGGTGCGGTAGTCCTGCAGCTCGAAACGCACGCGATCGGAAAGACCGCGCTTTTCGGCGCGGGCGCGCGAGACCTTGAGCTGTTCTTCGCTCAGCGTAATGCCGGTGAAATCGGCGCCTTCGGTCGCCTCCGTCAGATACATGCCCATGCCGCCCCAGCCGGAGCCGATCTCCAGGATGCGCTGGTTCGGTTCAAGCAGAAGCTTGGCGGCGATATGGCGTTTCTTGGCGAGTTGCGCCTCGTCGAGACCGATGCCCGGCGGTTCGAAATAGGCGCAGGAATATTGCCAGTCCTCGTCGAGGAAAAGATCGAAGAGCTTGGCCGACAGGTCGTAGTGATGGGCGACGTTGTGCTTGTTGCGATTGACCGGCACGCGGCTCTTCAGCTGCTGCCAGGCGATGCGGCCGAGGAGCAGTGCCGCCATCTTGAAATCGAAGATTTCGTTGGTGGTGTTCTGTTTCACCAGCGACAGGAAATCGTAGATGTTGCCCTGTTCGAGAATGAACCGGCCTTGCATGTACATTTCGCCGAGCTTCATGGTCGGGTCGCGCCGGATGGCGTCCTCGGCCTCCTGATCGGCAAGGCGGGCGACAACGGTTTCACCCGTGCCGTCGCCGATAGTGTGGGTCTCGCCATTGGCAAGGGTAAGCTTCAATGAACCCTTGCGGATGATTTGCTGGACGATCGAAAGGAAAGCCGACGCCATGGACGCCTCGCAAATGTGACAGGATGGTCACATCAACTTAGTAGCTCTCTTTCGCCTTACAAGCGCCGGATTTAGCACTCCGTTCAGAACGCTGCCAAACTGTTGCATTTTTGCCGAAACACCGGCTAAACCCTTATTTTCTCTTCATGGCTTCGGCAAGTGCCGCGCCGAAGGCGCCCTGGCTCTCCGGCTTGGCAGGCGCCGGCCGGCGCTCGTTCTGCGGCCGGGAGCCCTGGTTGCCGCGAGAATCACCACGCGGCGGCGGTGCGGCAGAACCGTCATCGCGTTTCATCGACAGAGCGATGCGCTTGCGCTTCGCGTCGACTTCGACGACCCGCACCTTGACGACATCGCCCGCCTTGACGACCTCGTGGGGATTCTTGACGAAGCGATCGGCAAGCTGGGACACATGCACCAGACCATCCTGGTGCACGCCGATATCGACGAAGGCGCCGAAGGCGGCGACATTGGTCACCGTGCCTTCCAGCACCATGCCGGGCTTCAGGTCGGAGATTTCGTTGACGCCCTCGGCAAAGGTCGCGGTCTTGAAGCTCGGACGAGGGTCGCGGCCGGGTTTTTCCAGCTCGGCGATGATGTCTTTGACCGTCGGCAGACCGAATTTCTCATCGATGAACTGGCGCGGATCGACCGATTTCAACACGGCGCTGTCGCCCATCAGCGCACGCAGGTCGCGGCCACAGGCGGCGACGATCTTCTTGGCGACGCCATAGGCCTCCGGGTGCACCGAGGAGGAATCGAGCGGCTCCTTGCCGTTGGGAATGCGCAGGAAGCCGGCGCATTGCTCGAAGGTGCGGCCGCCGAGGCGGGCGACCTTCAGGAGATCCTTTCGCGTCTCGAAACGGCCTTCGCTGTCGCGGTGGCGAACGATGGCATCGGCGATCGACGGGCCGAGGCCGGAAACGCGCGACAGCAGCGGTGCAGACGCGGTGTTGAGATCGACACCGACGGCGTTCACCGCGTCTTCCACCACGGCATCGAGCGAACGTGACAGCTTCTGCTGGTCGACGTCGTGCTGATACTGGCCGACGCCGATCGACTTCGGCTCGATCTTGACGAGTTCGGCCAGCGGATCCTGCAGGCGCCGCGCGATGGAGACGGCGCCGCGCAGCGACACGTCGAGATCGGGAAACTCGGCCGCCGCGGTCGCCGAGGCGGAGTAGACCGAGGCGCCGGCTTCCGAGACGATGACCTTGGTCGGCTTCGGCGCCGGCAACTCGGCCAGCATATCGGCCACCAGTTTTTCCGTTTCGCGGCTGCCGGTGCCGTTGCCGATCGAGATCAGTTCGACATTGTGCTTGCGGATCAGCGATGCGAGCTCGACCTGAGCGCCGCGCACGTCGTTCCTCGGCTGGAAGGGATAGACGGTCGATGTCGCCACCACCTTGCCGGTGCCGTCGACGACGGCGACCTTGACGCCGGTGCGGATGCCAGGATCGAGGCCCATCGTCGCGCGCGAGCCGGCGGGTGCTGCCAAAAGCAGATCCTTGAGATTGCGGGCGAAGACATGGATCGCCTCCTCTTCGGCTCTTTCGCGCAATTCCCGCATCAGGTCGAGCGACAGCGACATGGAGAGCTTGACGCGCCAGGTCCAGCTTGCGACCTCCATCAGCCAGCGATCGCCGGGGCGGCTCGCACCGATCTCATAGGCGGCCGCGATCATGCGTTCGACCGGCTTGTTCGGCGAGGCGGTCTCGGCGTCGGCCTCGATCGTCAGCGTCAGCACCTCCTCGTTCCAGCCGCGCAGCATGGCGAGCGCGCGGTGTCCCGGCGCGGTCGCCCAGCGTTCGGAATGATCGAAATAATCGGAAAACTTCTCGCCGGTCGCCTGCTTGCCGTCGACGACCCTCGCCTTCAGCAGCGAGGCCTGGCGCATGTGGGCGCGCAATCTGCCGAGCAGGTCGGCATTTTCGGCAATGCCTTCGGCGATGATGTCGCGCGCGCCTTCGAGCGCCGTCTTCACATCCGCCACGTCTGCTGTGAGGAAGCCTTCGGCCAGGACCGCCGGCTCGCTGGTGCGCTCAGTGAGGATTGCCTCGGCAAGCGGGCCGAGGCCGCGTTCGCGGGCGATTTCGGCGCGGGTACGGCGCTTCGGCTTATAGGGGAGATAGAGATCCTCGAGCTCGGCCTTGGTTACGGCGCCTGAGACCTTGGCCATCAGCTCGTCGGTCATCTTGCCCTGGCCGGTGATCGATTCGACGATCGCGTCGCGCCGGGCTTCGAGTTCGCGCAGATAGACCAGCCGCTCGGCGAGATTGCGCAACTGCGTATCGTCGAGCCCGCCCGTCACTTCCTTGCGGTAGCGGGCGATGAAGGGCACGGTGGCGCCTTCGTCGAGCAGCTCGATGGCGGCTTTGGCCTGGTCGGGCCGGGCGTTGATTTCGGCGGAGATGCGGGCTGCGAGGAAACGGAGGTCTGCGGCCATGGGGTTCCTGGGATTTCCTGTTTCGACTGAGGTGGCGGGACCATAGCGGCGAAAAGCGGCAAGGCAATGTTGGAGTTATCAGGCAGACGCCGATCCACAGGATAAGCATGCCGGAAAGACGGCGATTTTGCGGTTGTGCAGATGCGCCATTCTTTGCTAGCAGAAGCAACGTTTTGACCCGGCGCCCACGCCATCCCTCCCCGGTCGCGGGAGGCAAGGAAATTCGACATGCCAAACCTTCTTCTCGAACTCCGCTCCGAAGAGATTCCGGCCCGCATGCAGCGCAAGGCTGCCGGCGACCTGAAGAAGCTCGTCACCGATGCGCTTGTCGAAGCGGGCCTGTCCTATGAGGGCGCGCGCGAATACTGGACGCCGCGGCGACTGGCGCTCGACATTCACGGCCTGACGGCGCGCTCGGCCGATGTGCGCGAGGAGCGCAAGGGACCGCGCACCGACGCCAACGAGAAGGCGATCGAAGGTTTTCTGCGCGGCGCCGGCCTTTCCTCGGTCTCCGAGGCGCAGGTGGTGAGCGATCCGAAGAAGGGCGATTTCTACGTCGCGGTCATCTCCAGGCCCGGCCGCGCGACCGAAGAGATCGTCACCGATATCATGCCCGGCATCATCCGCGATTTTCCCTGGCCGAAATCGATGCGCTGGGGCAAGGCTTCCTCCAAGCCCGGCGCGCTGCGCTGGGTGCGGCCGCTGCAATCGATCGTCTGCACCTTCGGCCCGGAGCATGAAGAAACCACCGTCATCCCCTTCGAGATCGACGGCATCACCGCTTCCAACATCACCTATGGCCATCGTTTCCATGCGCCCGAGGCGATCACCGTCCGGCGCTTCGAGGATTATGCGGCGCACCTGGAAAAGGCCAAGGTCATCCTCGATGCCGAACGCCGCAAGGACATCATC
Source organism: Rhizobium anhuiense bv. trifolii (assembly GCF_024346605.1). Taxonomy (NCBI): domain Bacteria; kingdom Pseudomonadati; phylum Pseudomonadota; class Alphaproteobacteria; order Hyphomicrobiales; family Rhizobiaceae; genus Rhizobium; species Rhizobium anhuiense. The sequence continues at coordinate 1,267,712 of NZ_CP098803.1, read as the reverse complement.
CTGCACGACGCCCGCGACATCGCCTTTGCCAACGGGCTGGAGCTAGTGGAAGACGAAGGCCTGCTGGAGGAAGTCTCCGGCCTCGTCGAATGGCCGCAGGTGCTGATGGGCAGCTTCGAGGAGGATTATCTCTCGATCCCCTCGGAAATCATCCGGCTGACGATCAAGACCAACCAGAAGTGTTTTGTCACCCGCAAACAGGGTGAAGAGACGCTTTCGAACAAGTTCATCCTCGTCTCCAATATCCAGGCAAGCGACGGCGGCAAGGAAATCGTCCACGGCAACGGCAAGGTCGTGCGGGCCCGGCTTTCGGATGCGCTGCATTTCTGGAAACGCGATCAGGGCAACCTGCCGGATCTCGAAACGCTGACAGCTTCGGCGGCAAAGTTCGGCCTCGACATCAAGAAGCCGCTCGACCAGCGCATGGCCAAGCTCGATGCGCTTGACGTGACCTTCCATACCAAGCTCGGCACACAGGGCGCGCGTGTCGCCCGCATCCGCGCGCTCGCCAAGCAATTGGCCGATATCACCGGCGCCGACCCGGGCCTCGTCGATCGCGCCGCCGTGCTGGCCAAGGCCGATCTGCGCACCGAAGCCGTCGGCGAATTCCCGGAACTGCAGGGCTTGATGGGCCGCAAATATGCGGCGCTGCAGGGCGAGGATGCCTCCGTTGCCGCAGCGATCGAGGACCATTACAAGCCGCAGGGTCCGTCGGACCGCTTGCCGGAGGACAGAGTGGCGATCACGGTCGCGCTTGCCGACAAGCTCGATACGCTGATCGGCTTCTGGGCGATCGATGAAAAGCCGACCGGTTCGAAGGACCCGTTCGCGCTGCGGCGGGCGGCCCTCGGCGTCGTCAGGATCCTCTTGGAGCGAAGGATCCGCCTGCCGCTGCTGGCGACGACGAAGGATATCGATCTCCTCTCCTTCTTCCACGACCGTCTCAAGGTCTATCTGCGCGATCAGGGCGCCCGTCACGATCTCATCGATGCCGTGCTGACTTCAGATGCCGACGACCTGTTGATGGTGGCGCGCCGCGTCGAAGCGCTGACGGCCTTCATCACCTCGGAAGACGGCAAGAACCTGCTTGCCGGCACCAAGCGCGCGACGCAGTTGCTCGCCGCCGAGGAAAAGAAGGGCACTGTGATTGCCGATGGCGTGTCGCCGGCGCTTCTGACGCTCGATGCCGAGAAAGAGCTGTTCGCCGCAATATCAGGCGCCTCGAAGGATGCCTCGGACGCGGTCGCCCGGGAAGATTTCCGCTCGGCGATGGAAGCGCTTTCCAAGCTGCGTGGCCCGGTCGACCGCTTCTTCGAAGACGTGCTCGTCAACGACGAGGACGCCGCCATCCGCGCCAACCGTCTCGCCCTGCTGCGGCTAATCCGCGAGGCGACCGGAACGGTTGCGGATTTCTCGAAGATTTCGGGGTGATGTTCTGCTTCGGCCGGATGGCGTTGCCGCCATTACGGCGCTATTCAAGCAGACATGCAAAGCAAGATTCTCGTCAGCGCCTGTCTCATGGGGCACGCCGTCCGCCATGACGGGCGGGCGAAGCCGTTGCTTCATCCGGTGATCGAGACATGGCGGGCCGAGGGCCGGCTGGTGACGATCTGTCCGGAGATGTCGGCGGGCATGACGGTGCCGCGGTCGCCGGCGGAGATCGCAGAGGCAGCAACCGGCGAAGAGGTGCTGGCCGGTAAGGCGCGGGTTGTCGAACTGACGGGCGCCGATGTGACGGAAGAGTTCCGGCTGGCGGCAGAAAATGCCGTGGCGCTCGCCAGGCAGGCCGGCTGCCGTTATGCGCTGCTCATCGACGGCAGTCCGTCCTGCGGATCCGGTTTCATCTATGACGGCACCTTTTCCGGCCGCAAGCAGGCCGGCAACGGCGTGACGGCGGCAGCGCTGAAAGCTGAAGGGATCGAGGTGTTTTCCGATCGGGAGATCGAACGGCTGATCGAACGTATCACGCAATGAGCTTCAAACGGCACGGCCGCCGGAGAACCGACGGCCGCTAAGAATTTGGTGATGAAAAGGCTTGTTGCCTCCGCGCCGTTTAAGCGGCGCGGCGACCTTGATGCATGGCCGGGGCAGCGCTTTCGACACTGACGCGGAAGCCGCGGATGAGGTCGATCAGCTCGTCGGTGTCGCTGGCGAGCGTCTCGGCCGATGCCGTGGTCTCTTCGGCCATGGCGGCATTCTGCTGGGTGGCGGCATCGAGCTGGTTCATCGACGACGAGATCGAGCGCAGCGTCGTGTCCTGTTCGGAAGCGCTGTGGGCGATCTTGGCGACGATCTCGTTGGCGGCCTTGATCTGGTCGGAGATGCGTTTCAGCGCCTCGCCGGCCTCGCCGACCAGACGGACGCCATGGTCGACCTGGCTGGAGGAGCGGGCGATCTGGTCCTTGATCTCTTTGGCGGCCGCGGCGGAACGCTGGGCAAGTTCGCGCACTTCCTGGGCGACGACCGCAAAACCCTTGCCGGATTCACCGGCACGCGCGGCCTCGACGCCGGCATTCAGCGCCAAGAGGTTGGTCTGGAAGGCGATCTCGTCGATGACGCCGATGATCTTGGTAATCTCCGACGACGACTTCTCGATGCCGCTCATCGCCTCGATCGCCTGGGTGACGATCGCATCGCTATGGTTGGCTTCGGTGCTGACCGAGTGGACCCGCTTGCTCGCCTCATGGGCGCCATCAGCCGTCTGACGGACGGCAACGGTGAGTTCGTCGAGGGCCGCGGAGGTTTCTTCCAGGCTGGCCGCCTGGCGCTCGGTGCGCTGCGACAGCTCGTTGGAGGCGCGGCGGATCTCTTCCTTGCTGGTGCCGATATCGGTGCCCTTGGCGCTGACTTTGGCCATGGCAGCTTCGAGATGCGACAGCGCATCATTGAAGTTGTCGCGCAGGGCGGCGTATTTCTGGCCGAGATCGGCGCAGCGCACGGTGAGGTCGCCACGGGCGATCATCTCCAGCGCCTGGCCGATGGTCGCCACCACACGCGCCTGGAGCGCTGCCTCATCCTGCTGCTGGCGCTGATTGTTCTCGCGCTCGCTTTCCAGCGCCAGCTGCTGGGCCGCCTCGCGATCCGACATCGCATGGCGCTCCCTGATCTTTTCCTGCAGCGACTGCGTCGCCTTGGCCATCATGCCGACTTCATTGTTCATGCCGATATGCGGGATGGCGATGGAAACGTCCTCTTCGGCGACGGCCTTCAGGGCGGCATGGACGTTGTTGAGAGGTCCCGATATGCCGCGGATGACGAGGTAGGCGGCCGCCATGGCGAGGAAGAACAGAACGATGCTGCCGGAGAGCGCGGTCAGGATCGTGCTGTTTATCTGCGCATCGAGATCGTCCATGTAGACGCCGGTGACGACGACAATCTTCCAGGGTTCGAAGGCCTGTCCATAGGCGGTCTTGCGATAATCGCCGACGGGTTGGCCCGGTTTGACCGTGGAATAATATTCGACGAGACCGCCGCCCTGCTGCCCGAGCTTGACCAGCTCATCGCGATAGAGCTTGCCCTTGCTGTCCGGCTGGCCCTTGTTGATCTGCCCAACTTTCGACGCATCGTAGTGGAACACCATCTGGACGTCGTAGCTATAACCGAAGAAATAGCCGTCCGGATCGTATTTCATCCCGTTGACGGTGGCATAGGCCTGCTTCTGGGCCTCCTCCAGCGTCATTTCGCCCGCGGTTACCTTGGCCTGGTAAAGCTTGAGAACGGAGACCGCCGACTGAACCTCGGCGCGGAGCATGTCATAGCGCTCCTTGTAGATCGCATCGACCGAAGAGCGGATCTGCAGGGAGGTGGCGATCGCAAAGGCGATCATCAGGCCGACGACCAGCAATATGAGCTGCTTCGATATCTTCAAATTTTTCATGACGCCTCGCAACGGGAATGAATGGCTGCATTCCGGTGCGGTTTTCTACCGCCTGTGCGAGCGCGCCGAAAAAGAGAGCGCGTCTACCGCTGCTAAAACAAACATGCTGCGACCGGGTAAGTAACAATTGATGCTTACCCTATAAAAAAGCTTTAATTTTATTGGACGCGGCGCGAACTTCCCTCAAAATCAGGGGGTCGAGTTACAAGGTAGACGCCGGATTTTCATCCGCCGGCCTAATATCATGTCGAACTCTCAGCTTGCCCGGCGCATCAAAACAGGAATGCACCCCCGCTGCTCATCGAGGGTGCATTCGGTCCACCAGTGGTGGACCCCCAAACGATCGAAACCTTGATCAGGTGGGGCAGGGAAGTTTTTGCCTTTACGCAATTCCGGACGGAAAACCGCTTCGCACTTTTCCTGGAAGTTGCTCTAAAAGCGCAGTTCGAATTCGGAAACGTTGAGGGCTGCCGGTTGTTCCGCCATGCCGGCGGCAACAGGCTTGGCGTCGCCGCCGATGACGGCGGCGGTCGTTGCGCTCATGTCGATGCCGTCGGCCGGTTGGGCGGACGGTGCTGCGGCAAGCATCGCTTCCGGGGTCGCCTTACTGACGAAGACGACGGGCGAGCCGCCCATCCAGCCTTCGGTGCGATAGATCTTTTTTTCGCCGCCGACGTCGCGGATTTCACTCGCCTGGAGGACGCCGGGCTTCAGCGCCGGCACCGTGTAGTCCTTCTTGCTCACTTCGGCCTGGAGCGGCGGACAATTGGCACAGCTTTCGGTGACGATGCTGCCGTCAGCGCGCGGCGCGGTCTTGCCTACCACCTCTATCGAGGACGCCATCGCAGAACCTGCCATCAGCAGGATTGCCGCACCGAGGAAAATCTGACGCATCAACGCACCTCCGTCTCACTATGGGAGCGGTATAGCGCAGCTTTGTTTCCATCCCGTCAGGGGAAAGGGTAAAAATTTAAAGAATGCGGTCGTTTACACCGTATCTCAGGCTTTTTCGCGCTCGATCGCCCGCCAGCCGATGTCGCGCCGGCAGAAGCCGTTTTCCCAGGTCACCCTGTCGAGCAGCGCATAGGCGCGGTCCTTGGCCTCGGCAACCGTGCCGCCGGTGGCGGTGACGTTCAGCACGCGGCCGCCGGTCGCAACCAGCGCGCCGTCCTTCAGAGCCGTGCCGGCATGAAACACCTTCTCGCCCTTACCTGCATCCGGCAGGGAGAGGATCGGCGTGTTCTTCTCGTAAGCGGCCGGATAACCCTTGGAGGCCATGACCACCGTCAGCGCCGGATCGTCGCTCCATTCGGCCTTGACCTGGTCGAGCGTGCCGTTGGCGGTGGCAAGCAGCAGCGGCAGCAGATCGCTCTTCAGCCGCATCATCATCACCTGGCATTCGGGATCGCCGAAGCGGACATTGTATTCGATCAGCTCCGGTCCCTTCCGGGTGATCATTAGCCCGGCGAAAAACACGCCCGAGAAGGGATGACCGCTCTCGGCCATGCCGCGCATCGTCGGCTCGATGATCTCCTTCATGGTGCGCTCGACCATCTCCGCGGTCATCACAGGCGCCGGCGAATAGGCGCCCATGCCGCCGGTATTGACGCCGGTATCGCCCTCGCCCACCCGTTTGTGATCTTGGGCGGTTGCAAGTGGCAGCGCATGTTTGCCATCGCAGAGGCAGAAGAAGCTCGCCTCCTCGCCGTCGAGATAGGCTTCGACGACCACTTCGGCGCCGGCAGCGCCGAAGGCGCCTTCGAAACAGTCGTCGACCGCGGCCAGGGCTTCATCCAGCGTCATCGCGACCGTCACGCCCTTGCCGGCGGCAAGGCCATCGGCCTTGACGACGATCGGCGCGCCTTGGGCGCGGATATAGGCTTTGGCCTTCGGCGCATTGTTGAAACGCTGATAGGCGCCTGTGGGAATGCCGTAGCGGGCACAGATATCCTTGGTGAAGCCCTTGGAGCCCTCGAGCTGGGCCGCAGCGGCGGACGGACCGAAAACCACAAGGCCATCGGCACGCAAGCGGTCGGCGAGGCCGGCAACCAGCGGCGCCTCCGGGCCGACGACGACGAAATCGATCGCCTTGTCCTTGCAGAAGGCCGCGACCGCTTCATGATCCGCGATGTCGATGGGCACGAGGACGGCGTGTTCGCCGATGCCGGGATTGCCGGGTGCGGCGTAGAAATCGGTCATCAACGGCGATTGCGCCAGCTTCCAGGCGAGCGCATGCTCGCGTCCGCCCGATCCGATCAACAGAACCTTCATGCGCGACCCTTTCCTTTTGCCCCTGGCGGTTAAGGGCCAAGGGCCCAAAGGTCAAGCGGGAAAGCTACCAGCCCCCGCCTCCACCGCCTCCGCCGCCGCCGCCCGACGAACCGCCGCCGGAAAAACCGGAGGATGAGCTCGATGGCGGCGGTGCCGGAATCGTCGAAGCGATGGTCGAGGCCATCGACGAGGAAAAGCCGCCGATACGATCGGAAAAGCTGCCGCTGTTGAAATTGCCGGAATACCAGGCGGGCGCATAGGTGGCAGCCGCACCGGCAGCGGCTGCCGCAAGCCAGGTTTCGAAGGTGCGCGACCAGGGCTTTTCGACGCCGAGCGCCACCGCATAGGGCAGCAGCGTCTCGAAATGCTGCGGCGACATTTCCGGCGCGCCTGCCGTGTTCATCCGGTCTTTCTCGGCCAGCGTCAGATATTGGCGCAAGCCGTCTATGCCATCCATCATCTTGGCGCCGAGCGGGGTCGGCGCGCCCATGATGAAGAAATAGAGGATGTTGAGCAGTACTATGCCGCCGACGGCAAACAGCATCGGCGTTTCATGCAGTTCCACCAGCGACGAGGCAAGCGCCAGGACCACGGTCGCCAGGATGCTGATGCCGACGAAAACGCCGATCGCCGTGGCAATGATGGCGATGATCTTGCCGAACAGCGACCTGCCGCGATGCAGCGACCGCATGAAGCCGGCGACGAACACCGCGACAAAGACCGAGATGGCGATCGGGATCAGCATCAGCGCGATGGTGTCGGGCTGCAGCGACCCAAAGACGAACAGCGCCACCAGGGCGGCGGCGCTGAGCGCAATGCCGCCCGTGGTATAACCGAGGTTGGAATTGTAATATTTGCCGCGGTGCTCTTTCTCGATCGCCGAGCGGAAAGCCTGGCCGACGGACTTCACCCGCTCGCCATTGGCCTTGTCGATCGTCAGCGTCTTGCCGGCGCCGCCAGCGGCCTTCAGCAGTTCGATCTCGCCGGCCTGGAATTTCTCTTTGCCGAGCGCCTTGCCGGTGCCGCGGATGACAATCGAATTCTTCAGATCTTCGAGCTTGACGTAACCGCGAACCGCAAGATTGAGGGCGGTGGCGGAAAGGGCGGTCCAGCCCTCGCCGGAAAAGCCCTTATTGTCGATGTAGTTCACCAGTGCCGGCGAGATACCATCAGGCGCGTCCCAGCGAGGCACGACGACGCCGCGGGCAGGATCACGACCGACCTTCAGCCATGATCTGAGATAATAGGCGAACACCAGGATCAGGCCGCCGAAGCCGATGAAATAATCACGGTTGTCCTTTAGCCACCATGTGCTTTCCATATCCGTGCTCGGCGGATCGATCGAGCCCTTCGGCATGCGGATGGCGAAAGTCAGACCTTCGCTGGGACCGAGAGGCGCGGTGGTGGAAAAAACGATGCCGGCGCCGGTTTCGCTGGCGCGGGCGTTCTTTCCAGTTGCGCCCTGCCGGCCGGTGAAGAAGGTCGTCTCGGTGGCAGTGACACCCGGCGGCAGCGTCACCGTCGCCGTCGCCGAGCGGATCGGGAAGATCCAGCCATTGCCGGTGACGTTCCAATAAAGTTCGTCATGATCGTCGAAATAGCGGATCTGCCGGTTGGTCCTGTAGGTAAAGGCATATCGATGACGGCCCGGTGTCACAGTCACATCGGCAGAACCGGCATAGATGCGGATGCCGCCCGATATCGATTCAGTGTGCCAGGGCTCATCCGCGCCATCGCGCTGGACCGACACCATATCGAAATCGACGCTGCGGCGACGGCCCGAGGCATCGGTGAAATAGAGCGGAAAATCGCGGAAGATGCCGTGATTGATCCGGTCGCCCTCGGCATTGACGGTGACCGTTTCCGTCACCGTCATCGCGCCGCTCTTTTCCAGCACGATGTCGGAGGCAAAATTGTCGATCACCTCGGCGGCAAAGGCGACCGGGGCGGCGAGCATCAACAGCAGTGCAAAACAAAATCCGAAAAACCGACGCCCCATCCCTGTCTCTCCGTCGGCAGCCTCGGCTGCGTTTTCGTCAATCCTTGTCCCGATATGTCACGCCGAGTGCCGCCAGTGTCCGCCAATAGGCAGGGAAAGTCTTGCCGACGCAATCGGGATCGAGAATGGTGATGCCGTCGATCTTCAGCCCGGCGAGCGCGAAACTCATGGCGATACGGTGATCGGCAAAGGTATCGATCTCGGCCGGCAGCGTTTGACCGGCGAGAGCAGGATCGGAATGAACGATCAGATCGTCGCCCTCCTCGACAGCCAGACCTTCGCGGATATTGTTGAGCCCCGTGGACAGGGCCCGAATGCGGTCGCATTCCTTGACGCGCAGATTGGCGATGCCGACGAAGCGAACCGGCGTCTCGTTGAAGGCGGCAAGCACGGCAAGCGTCGGAACGGCATCCTGCATCTGCGAGCCGTCGATCTCCGCCGGCAGGTGTGGGAATTTGGCGATGATGTCATAGGCGCGGGCATCCGGCTGCGAGAAGGTATCGGAGGGAACACCGAGATCGATCGCGCCGCCGGTGAGAACCTCGGCGGCCCAGAGGTAGGTTGCAGCCGAAGCATCGGGCTCGACGATGAAGTCGGCGGCGCGGTAGCCGGTCGGCTCGACGCGCCAGGTCACCGGACTGGTCTTGTCGACCTTGGCGCCGAAGGCCTTCATCGCCGCGGTGGTCAGATCGATATAGCCGAGCGCGCCGATATCCTCACCGACGAGTTCGATGTCGACGGGCCGGTCACCACCGGCCGCCATCATCAGCAGCGCCGAGACATACTGGCTGGACAGGCCGCCATCGATGCGGATGCGGTCGGCCTGGAAGCGGCCGGTGCCCTTGACCGTGACCGGCGGGCAGCCGGTTTCGGCGCTCACGTCGATGCCGAGCGTGCGCATCGCCTCGACCAGCGGGCCGATCGGGCGCTTGCGCATATGTTCGTCGCCGTCGACGATGACGGTGCCGTCGACCAGGGCGGCGGCGGCCGTCAGGAAGCGTGTCGCCGTGCCGGCATTGCCGAGGAAGAGCGGCGCCTTCGGCGGCTGCAGCCTGCCGCTGCCGGTGACGACGAAGGTGGTGTCATCGGGCTCGTCGATCGAAACCCCCATGGCCCGCAGCGCTTCGGCCATATATCGCGTATCGTCGCTCTTCAGCGCGCCCGTCAGCCGGCTGGTGCCCTTGGCAAGGCCGGCGAGCAGAAGCGCGCGGTTGGTGATCGACTTGGAGCCCGGCGGCATGGCGCGGCCCGAAAGCGGCTCGCCCGGCGGGATGATCGTGAGTTTGGCTGTGCGTGTCATGCTGTTTCTTCCGTCCATGGGGCAACCTTGAAGCGCGTCGCGATCTTTCAGATTCGCTTGGGCCACGCTTCAGGTCTTTGGTTTTGCGCGACATGCTCTAGCCGGCCGCAAATCTGCCCTTGCTCTTAATCGCTTTCTTGCAAAGGCAAAATGCCGGATCGTCAGAATTTCACGCTGGGGACGGCGCGATCGGCCTCATTGGTGATTTCGAAATAGTCCCGCTTGGCAAAACCGAACTGGCCGGCGACCAGATTGGACGGGAAGCTTTCGACCTTGACGTTCAGGTCGCGGGCCGCGCCATTGTAATAACGGCGCGCCATCTGCAGTTCGCCTTCCATGGTTTCCAGCGAAGCCTGCAGCTCGGCAAAGTTCTGGTTGGCCTTGAGATCGGGATAGGCTTCGGCGAGCGCGATGAGCCGACCGAGCGCCTGGCCGAGCAGCCCTTCCGCCTGCGCCCTGCCCGCGACATCGCCCGATGGCACGGCCTGCGCCTTGTTGCGGAGCTCAACCACCTCTTCGAGTGTCGACTTTTCATGGGCGGCATAACCCTTGACCGTCTCGATCAGGTTCGGGATCAGGTCGGCGCGACGCTTGAGCTGGACGTCGATGCCCGACCAGGCCTCTTCCGCCATCTGCCGCGCACGAACCAGGCCGTTGTAGATGAAGACGAGATAGAGCGCGACCAGAACGATGACGCCAAGCGCAATATACATCGCGAATCCCCCCGCAGCGAAGTAATGTCGGGGCGGAGACTACGCGGGTTTGCCGGCTGCCGTCAAACGCCGATATCGGCGAGGATCCGGGCCGTCGTCTGCTCCGGTGAAAAGCCTGTCGTGTCGATTTCGACGGTGCGTTCAGCCAGCCCACGCAGCAGTTTATGGTTTGCCCGCAGCCGTTGTAACGTCGCCGTATCCGTCAGCTTGAGCGCCTCAGCCCGGCCGGGAGCAACAAGACGCCTGGCATTCTCCTCCGGGGCGCAATCGAACAGGATCGCCACGAGGTCGGCGCCTCTCGCGGCGGCCAGATCGCTGTACCAGGAGAAGGTCGCAGCGTCATCTGCGTCGTCCGACAGGGCATCGGTAAAGACGAAGCTTTCGGCAGGGTCCGCCCGCGCGGCATGGTCGAAAACCGCGTGACGAATCTGCCCTCTCAGCGAGGCGTGCAGCGGATCGCTGCGGGAGAACAGAGCCTCGGCAGGATTGAGCAGTGTATGGTTGTCGATGAGCCGCGCGCCGAGCCTTTTTGCCAGCAAGCGACCGACAGTCAGCTTTCCAGTGCCCGGCCAGCCGTTGATATGGATGATACGGCCGACAGGGTTTTGCGTCACGCCGCCTCTTTGGCCAGATTGACGCCGCCGGCGTCGGTCAGCAGGAAGGCTTCGCCGCAGGCCTTGGCAAGGGTGCGTACGCGCAGGATGTAGCTCTGACGCTCGGTGACCGAGATGACGCCGCGGGCATCGAGCAGGTTGAAGACGTGGCTGGCCTTGATGCACTGGTCATAGGCCGGGAAGACGCATTTGTGCAGGCGCTGGTTGGCGTTATCCCCCGGCGCGCCGGCATCAAGCAGTGCGCGGCATTCCTTCTCGGCGTCGACGAAGTGGCGATGCAGCATCTCGGTATTGGCGAATTCGAAATTATGGCGCGAATATTCCTGCTCGGCCTGCAGGAAGACGTCGCCATAGCTGATCTTCTCGTTGCCTTCGCGGCCGTTGAAGTTCAGGTCGTAGACATTGTCGACGCCCTGGACATACATGGCGAGACGTTCGAGACCATAGGTCAGTTCGCCTGCGACCGGCGAGCATTCGATGCCGCAGACCTGCTGGAAATAGGTAAACTGCGAGACTTCCATGCCATCGCACCAGCATTCCCAGCCGAGGCCCCAGGCGCCGAGCGTCGGGCTTTCCCAGTCGTCCTCGACGAAACGGATGTCGTGCAGCAGCGGATCGAGGCCGATCGCCGCCAGCGAACCGAGATAGAGCTCCTGCAGATTGGGCGGGTTCGGCTTCAGGATGACCTGGTACTGGTAATAATGCTGCAGCCGGTTCGGGTTCTCGCCATAGCGGCCGTCGGACGGGCGCCGTGACGGCTGCACGTAAGCCGCCTTCCACGGCTTGGGGCCGAGGGCGCGCAACGTTGTGGCAGGGTGGAAGGTGCCGGCGCCGACTTCCATGTCGTAGGGCTGCAGCACCGCGCAACCCTTGTCCGCCCAGTAGCTATGCAGGGTCAGGATCAGCGCCTGGAAGGAGCGCTTCGGGTTCATATGGTCTGGGATAGCTGACATCGAACGGCACCGATTGCTTGGGAATTATCGGCGCGACAGGTGCCATGGAGGGCGACGGGGGTCAAGACTTTTACAGCGGTGGAGAGACGGCTGCGGCGATATGGAAGAGGAATTCGGTTACCGCTCACCCTAACCCTCTCCCCGCTCGCGGATCGAGGGGACGTGCCAAACGCTGCGGCGAGATTGAGGCTGCCGGTGCGGCATATTTCCCTTCTCCTTGCGAGCGGGGCGAAGGTGCCGGCAGGCGGATGAGGGGCAAGCGCCGGGTGAGAGGCCGGTACAGTCGGGCCCCTTATTCTCCCTCGCGCTTCAGCCGGTATTCGCCCGTCGCCGGGTCCTTGACCAGCGTGCCGATCGCGCCGGTCTGACGCTCCTTTTCAGCTTGGCGCGATTTTTCGGCGAGCTTGCGGGCATCGGAGACGAAGCGGCGGTAGAGCCACCAGGCTGAGAAAACCAGGATGAGGATGGTAATTAACTGCGGCATGCCCCTCTCTTGCTCCCTTCAAAGCCCGAAACGGCTCCACAATGCTCTCTCTTCCGCCGCTTCGACAAGCCCTGTTGCGAGACCGGATGCAGCCCCTTCGAGCGAGACCGGCGATACGCCGGGAATCCGGCGGCCGAACAGGCCGCGGCCGGCGGTGACGAGCTCCAGCTTGGTCTTCTGGCCGTAGCGCCGCCTCAATTCCTGGCGCATGTCGCCGAGGCCATCGATGAGGCCGAGTTCAAGGCCGCGCGTACCGCTCCAGAACAGGCCCGAGAAGACCGCCGCATCGTCCTGCAGCTTGCCGGCGCGACGCTCGCGCACCATCGAGATGAAGACCTGGTGGATTTCGAGCTGCAAGCTCTTCAGATACTCGATATCCTTTTCCTTTTCCGGCTGGAACGGATCGAGGATCACCTTGTTTTCGCCCGCCGTATAGACGCGGCGCTCGACGCCGATCTTCTTCAACAGTTCGGGAAAGCCGAACCCGCCGGAGACGACGCCGATCGAGCCGACGATGGAGGTGGCATCGGCAATGATCTCGTCGCCGGCGAGCGCGATCATGTAACCACCGGAGGCGGCGACATCCTCGACGAAGACCAGAACCTTCTTCTGCTTCTCGCGGGCGAGCTCGCGAATGCGGGTGAAGATCAGCCGCGACTGCACGGGCGAGCCGCCCGGCGAATTGATGGAGATGGCAACCGCCGGCGCGTCCTTCATGGCGAAGGCCTTTTCCAGGACCGGGGAGACATTGGCGAGATTGAGGGTTGGCCGGAACTGGCCGCCGCCGCTGATGATCGCCCCCTGCAACCGGACGACCGGGATGGTGATGCCGTCCTTGCGGAACCGTTTCGGCAGCAGCTTTCTCAAGAATCCGGCCATTTCCCATCCTTTGCTTCGGGTCGCACGCTCGCAATTTGCGATCGGCATCCATGTATGCGCTGGAACGCCAAACGCAATGGCCGCGTTCCTGAAAACATCGGCCCGAAGCATCGGGATTGATTTTCTTGTTGCGAATGAATTGCATTATCATTCTAATCCGTCATAGTGCACCGACGCTAAAACAGGTGGAAATCGCATGGACGTCCTCAATCCGAATGCAAAGAGCGGCTGGCGGCACGAACGCGGCGAGGCGTCGCTGTCCGATGTCTACCGCACCGTCGGAACCGGGCGTCACAGCTCGATGTGGCGTAGGGCGGCGGCTTTCGCCGGGCCGGGCTATATGGTCGCCGTCGGCTACATGGACCCCGGCAACTGGGCGACCTCGCTCGCCGGCGGCTCGAAATTCGGCTATGCGCTGCTCACCGTCGCACTGCTTTCCAACCTGATGGCGATCGTGCTGCAATCGCTCTGCGCCCGCCTGGCGATCGCCTCCGGCCGCGATCTTGCGCAGGCTTGCCGCGACGCTTTTCCGAAATATGTCTCGGTGCCGCTCTGGGCGTTTGCCGAAATCGCCATCATCGCCACCGATATCGCCGAGGTGATCGGCACGGCGATCGGCCTCAACCTCTTGATGGGCATCCCGCTCGAACTCGGCGTGCTGATCACCGCGCTCGACGTCTTCGTGATCCTCTTCCTGCAGAAGCTCGGCTTCCGCTGGGTGGAAGCCTTCATCATCGCGCTGCTCGGCGTCATCGCGATCTGCTTCGGCGTGCAGATATTGCTTGCCGACCCGCAATGGGGCGCCGTCCTCACCGGCTTCTTCCCGACCACCGAGATCGTCACCAATCCCGAGATGCTCTACCTGGCGCTCGGCATTCTCGGCGCCACCGTCATGCCGCACAATCTCTACCTCCACTCCGGCATCGTGCAGACGCGGGCCTATGGCCATACTATCCCTGAGAAGAAGGAGGCGCTGACCTTTGCGACGATCGACTCGACGGTCGCATTGTGCTTCGCGTTGCTGATCAACGCCTCGATCCTGATCCTGGCGGCTGCCGCCTTCAACGCGCATGGGAAGACGGACGTCGTCGAACTCGGCGAGGCGCATTCGCTGTTGTCGCCGCTGCTCGGCCTCGCCATCGCGCCGACGCTGTTCGGCATCGCGCTTCTCTGCTGCGGCCTCAATTCGACGGTGACGGCAACGCTTGCCGGTCAGATCGTCATGGAAGGCTTCCTGAAGATCCGGCTGAAGCCATGGATGCGCCGCCTGATCACCCGCGCCATCGCCATCGTGCCGGCGGCAATCGTCACCATCTGGTATGGCGATCAAGGCACGGCCGAGCTTTTGATCCTGACGCAGGTGGTGCTCAGCCTGCAGCTTTCCTTCGCCGTCTTCCCGCTTGTCATGTTCACCGCCAGCAAGGCCAAGATGGGCGAGCTGGTGGCGCCGCGCTGGCTGAGCGGCATCGCCTATGTGATCGCGGTCGTCATCGCCGGATTGAACGTCAAGCTGCTCTTCGACTTCGTCACCGGCTAGATTCTGGTGTAAGCCGCCCGGCCATTGTTGAAATCATCGACGAGAGGGGAGAACTTGTGGCTCCCCTCTTCGTGCATGATCAGAGGCGCGCGCAGCGACAGCCGCGCCCGCGATCCCTTGATTGCGGTCACCAGGATACGGACGGCATTTTCACCCGGACGCGGGTGGATGGCTGTCATTTCGAGGCCGCCGAAGCGACGGCCGCAGGCGAGGATGATTTCGGCGATCGACTGAGGCCTGGCGATCAGCGACAATTGGCCGCCGGGGATCATGATGGCGCCGGCCGTGCGGATCCAGCTTTCGAACAGGCCGTCGGTCATCGCATGGGCTTCGGCCTTCAGCGCATCCGGCGTGCGCCGGTCGCCGGCATCATTGAAGGGCGGGTTCATGATGACATGGTGGAAGCTCTCATCGGTAAGGCCGGCATCGTTGCGCGCCTTGGCGGTCAGGGTCACATCGGCCTCGACGACGCTGACGCGGTCCGCGACATGGGCATTGCCGGGCAAGAGGATGCTGCGGCGGGCATAATCGGCCATCTCGGCCGAGCGCTCGAAGAGCACCACCTCTGCATCGGCAAGCCGCGAGGCGACGGCAAGGCCGGCGGCACCGGCGCCGGCGCCGAGATCGGCAACCCTGACCGGGCGATCGTCGGCGACGAGAGCCGCAAGCAGCATCGCATCCATGCCGGCGCGATGGCCCCTGCCCTTTGGCTGCACCACATGGAAGGCGCCGCGGTGGAAGGCATCGATGGTGTCAGTGGTTTCGCCTGCCATCGGAGCTCACTTCCGCTCGCGCAGCTCGCCGCCGAGACCGGCATCGATGAGGATGCGGCGCGCCTGATCGGCCATCTCCTCGTCCACCAGCAGGCGGCGCGACAGCATGCCGAGCGAGCCCTCCAGCACGCTCATGCCCTGATCGGCGATGAAGCAGTGAATTCCGGCATCCTTCATCAAACTCTCGGCATAGGAGAGAAGAACGGGGTCGTTGGCGCGGATAAGCTCATGCATTTGCCGTCGTTTTCCTTCCAATTTCGCTCAGCGCGACAATTCACCCCTTGCCGCGTCCATCGCCCCTTTCTATTGTCAGGTGCAATGAATGAATAGGAGTCCGGGTCGTTGGGCGTGGTCATACCGCTTGAAGAAAGCAAAAACAAACTGGCATCCATAAAGCCGCTGGTCGATCTCACCAGGGCGGATATGGAGCGAGTAAACCAGCTCATTCTGTCCAAGGCCGGCTCCGACGTGCAGATGATCCCCGAAGTGGCGAACCATCTGATCTCATCCGGCGGCAAGCGGCTGCGGCCGATGCTGACGCTGGCTTCCGCCTCGCTGTTCGACTACAGGGGCGAAAACCACGTCAAGCTCGCCACATCGGTCGAGTTCATGCACACGGCGACGCTGCTGCATGACGACGTCGTCGACGAGAGCGATCTGCGCCGCGGCAAATCGACGGCACGGATGATCTGGGGCAACCAGGCAAGCGTGCTGGTCGGCGACTTCCTGCTCGGCCAAGCCTTCCGCATGATGGTCGATGTCGGCTCGCTCGATGCGCTCGACGTCCTGTCCTCGGCCGCCTGCGTGATCGCCGAAGGTGAAGTGCTGCAGCTTTCCGTCGCCAAGAACATGGAGACGACGGAAGACGATTATCTCTCCGTCATCCGCGCCAAGACGGCCGCTCTCTTTGCCGCCGCCGCCGAAGTCGGGCCGATCGTCGCCGAGGCCGGCCGGTCCGGCCGCAACGCCCTGAAATCCTATGGCATGAATCTCGGGCTCGCCTTCCAGCTCGTCGACGACGCGCTCGACTATGGCGGCAAGGCTGCCGATCTCGGCAAGAATGTCGGCGACGATTTCCGCGAGGGCAAGATCACTCTGCCGGTCATTCTCGCCTATCGCCGCGGCACCGAGGACGAGCGCGCGTTCTGGCGCGATGCGATCGAAGCCGGCAACAGCACCGACGCCAACCTCGAAAAAGCGCTGGGGCTGATCACCAAATATGGCACGCTCAGCGACACGATCGGCCGCGCGATCCATTACGGCACGATCGCACGGGATGCGCTTGCGCCGCTTCCCGATACCGTCTGGAAATCCTCCCTGATGGAAGTGATCGACTTCTGCATCGAGCGCGTCAATTGATCAATCGTCCTTGATCGCAGGCTGATTTTCTTGCAGCGCCGCTTCAAAAAAGCCATCCTGTTATGAATCAGTGATCGCAACTTGTTTTGCGGCCGGCCCCATTGCCGGGACGCTGTCGAAGAAAGGTTTCCTAATGCGGCAGAGATTTGCCATCCGTCTTCTTACGAGCGCAGCGCTGGCCGCTGTCCTTTCGCTGGGCGGCGTCGGCGGCGTCAACGCCGAGGATGCGGCCAAGACGGGCGATGCCGCAAAGACCGACAGTTTCTTCGATGCCGATAGCGTCACCAGTTTCTCCGGCGCCTTCCTCGCCGCCCGCACGGCCGATGTGGATCATGACTACGAAACCGCGATCGAACTCTACAAGAAGGCGCTGCAGATCGAACCCGGCAATCCCGAGATTCGCCAGCGGCTGATGATCTCGCTGCTGCTCAATGGCGACATCAAGGAGGGCGTCAAATATGCCAACGACCTGAAGGGCGATCCTTCCGTCGAGCGCATCACCACGATCGTGCGCGGCATGGATGCCGTGCGCCGCGACGACTACAAGACCGCCGAGGCCATCCTGAAATATAAAGGGCCGAACGATCTCGACCGGATGATGAACGACCTGCTGCTTGCCTGGGCCCGCGTCGGAGCCGGCCGCGGCAAGGAAGCGCTCACCATGGTCGAGAAGATGAAGGGACCGGACTGGTTCCGAATCTTCCAGAATTACAATGCCGGGGCGATCGCCATCGCCACCGGCGATGTGAAGTCCGCCCGCAAGCATCTGAACGATGCCGTGCTCGACAAGGAAGGCGGTGCGACGGCGCCCGACACCTTCATGCGCGCGGTGATGGCGCTTGCCCGCCTCGAAGCAACGCAGGGCAATAAGCAGAAGGCGCTCGACGCCGTTTCCGTCGGTGACAACCTGCTGCCGAATTATGCGCCGCTGAACGCGCTGCGCGACAGCATCGAAAAGGACGAGAAGCAGGAACAGCAGGTCAAGACAGCCGAAGAAGGGGCTGCCGGCGTGCTGTTTTCGGTCGGCGGCGCACTGAACCGCGACGGCGCCGAGGACATCGTTTCGCTTTACCTGCAGACGGCCAATGCGCTCGATCCGAACAGCGCCGATACGCTGGTGCTGCTCGGCGGCATCGCCGAGAAGCAGAACCAGATGGACCGCGCCATCGCGCTCTACAAGAAAGTGCCGGAGAATTCGCCGATGCGGCGCATCTCCGAGCTGCAGCTCGGCCTTGCCCTTGCCCAGGGCGGCAAGGTGGACGAGGCGCGCAAGCATCTGCAGGCGCTGATCACCTCCGACCCGAAGGACATCCGCAGCTACCTCGCCTATGGCAGCGTGCTCTCCGATGCCAAGGACTACGAGGCGATGGCCGCCAATTACGACAAGGCCGTCGAAGCGATCGGCCCCATTCCCGGCCGCGCCAACTGGAGCGTCTTCTTCCAGCGCGGCATCGCCTATGAACGGTTGAAGAAGTGGGACCAGGCGGAGCCGAATTTCCGCAAGGCGTTGGAGCTCAACCCCGACCAGCCGCAGGTGCTGAACTATCTCGGCTATTCCTGGATCGACATGAACCGTAACCTCGACGAAGGTCTCGGGATGATCAAGAAGGCCGTCGATCTTCGCCCTGACGACGGTTACATCATCGATTCGCTCGGCTGGGCTTATTTCCGCCTCAACCGTTTCGACGATGCCGTCGACGAGCTGGAGCGGGCTGCCCAGATCAAGGCCGGCGACGCGACGATCAACGACCATCTCGGCGATGCCTATTGGCGCGTCGGGCGCAAGCTCGAAGCCGTCTACCAGTGGAACCGGGCGCTCAGCTCCGAGCCTGAGGCTGCCGAGATCCCGAAGATCAAGGACAAGGTCGCCAACGGCCTGCCTCCCGTCAGCGACGATGCCAAGGCGGCCGACAAGAAGCAGCCGGATCCGGCCCCCGTCACGCCGCCGCCGGTCGACAAGAAATCCTGACGGGCGGGACGCATGCCTGAAGAGGGCCTGGCCGACGCTTTCGGCGTCACCGAAGAGGCGCGCGCGAAGATCAACCTGGCCCTGCATGTGACGGGCCAGCGGCCGGACGGTTATCATCTGCTCGATATGCTGGTGACCTTCGCAGAGCATGGCGACCGGCTGGGTTTCCTGCCCGCACAGGCCGACGCCTTCACCCTGTCAGGCCGTTTCGGCGGCGCGCTTGCCGAAGATGGCGGCACCAACCTCGTGCTGAGGGCGCGTGATCTCCTGCGCGAGGCGGTCGGAGCTCTCGCCTTCCCTGTGCATATCCACCTCCAGAAGAATTTGCCGATCGCCTCCGGTATCGGCGGCGGCTCGGCCGACGCAGCTGCGACCTTGCGGGGGCTGATGCGCCTCTGGGGCACTAGGTTGCCCGAGGACGCGCTTGCTATGCTGGCGCTGAAGCTCGGCGCCGACGTGCCGATGTGCATGGAAAGCCGGCCGCTGATTGCCCGCGGCATCGGCGAAAAGATCGAAGCGGTGCCTGATCTGCCGGCCTTTGCCATGGTGCTCGCCAATCCGCTGAAGGGCGTGTCGACGCCCGAGGTTTTCCGCCGGCTGGCGACAAAGGACAATCCGGCCTTGAGCCTGGCTCCGCGTGTGCCCAACACTGCCGACTGGCTCGCGGCGATCGGTGCCGCCCGCAACGATCTGGAACCGCCGGCGCGCGAGCTTGTGGCGGAGATATCGGCGATCTCGGCGATGCTGCAGGCCAGCGGCGCGCTGTTGACCCGCATGTCCGGTTCCGGCGCCACCTGCTTCGGCATCTTTGCCACCATGACCGCCGCCGAAGATGCGGCGGCGGCTCTTCACGACGCGCGGCCCGACTGGTATTTCCAGGCGACGGAAACGGTTTCGGGAGGCACGTGATGGCAGCTCTGGACGAAAAGCGACCCTTCATCGCGGTCGGTATTGCGGTTCTCACGATCTCGGACACGCGCACGCCGGAGACGGACAAGTCAGGCGACACGCTGGCGGCGCGGATCACCGAAGCGGGCCACCGGCTGGTCGACCGTGGCATCGTACCCGATGATCGCACGGAGATTGCCTCCCGGGTAAAGGCCTGGATTGACAGCAAAGACATAGACGTCGTCATCACCACGGGTGGTACCGGCTTTACCGGCCGCGACGTGACGCCCGAGGCGCTGGAGCCTTTGTTCGAAAAGCGGATGGACGGCTTTTCCGCCATCTTCCACCGGATCTCCTACGAGAAGATCGGCACGGCGACGATCCAATCGCGCGCCACGGCAGGCGTTGCCAATGCCACCTTCATCTTCGCGCTGCCGGGTTCGCCCGGCGCCTGCCGGGATGCCTGGGACGGCATTCTGAAAGGCCAACTCGACTACCGCAGCGTGCCGTGCAATTTCGTCGAGATCATGCCGCGGCTGGACGAGCACCTGAAACGCGGCGCGACGAAGTAGACTGCCTGCAAGAGCGGCATTCCTATGTGGCCAGGCCCGGCAGGACGGGCATGGTATCCCAGCTATCACCCGACAGCAGAATGCAGCTTACGCCGTGAACATCCGTGACGATGAGGGTCCAGGTGCCGCTTTCGGCGGCATAGACCTCAAGAATGGCGTTCTGGTTGATCAGTCCGACTGCCGTGAGCTTTTCGGCGAAGTTCTTGTCCAGGAAATTGACGATTTCGGGTCGGCCTGCGCAACTGCGCATCATCTGCGATGCTGCCGAATGCGGATGCGCGATCACCAATATCGGCAATATGACGGCCAGCAGGCCGTAGATCATACCGCGTGTCATGACGCACCTCCTTTCGCCGGGTACCCGGCAGAAGAGGAGATTGTCGCTGACCTGTTCTGCCGTTCACCGGCATTCCATGGCCATTCCGTTGCGAAGCGCGGCGCTTCGACGGCGCCATGTTTGAATTATAGCGCGAAATCCTATTGGGCGCCATCTTTTGCGCGAGCGGTGGGAGGGGATCGCGGCAGCTACCGTGCGGCGCGGGCGACCCAGGACGGAATGAGCTCGCTCGCCAGCCGCCGCGGTTTCTGGCCCTTGACGAATTCGGCAAGCCGCATGCCGCTTTTGGCGGTGGCGAGTGCCAGCTTTTTCGGCACCAGGAAACCGAGTTCCAGCGGCGGTACGGCCCGGCCGACACGCTGGAAGAACGGGCGGCGATAGCCCCTCGACGCAGTGAAGCGCGCCGGCAGCTTGTTCAGCGCCACATATTCGGCGATCTCATCGATCCAGCCCGCCTGCGGTCTGGCGCCCGGCTCGACGAAGAGCAGCCATTCGCCGCGCGCCGAGCGGACGATGTCCTTGATATCCCATTGCGAATGGAAGCGGCAGCCGGCAGCGTCGGCCACCCGTGAGGTGCCGTCGCGAGAGCCGCGATCGAGCACGATCACATCGCTCACCAGCCCCTCCACTGCGCCTGCCACCAAGACCGATAAAGTCTGCGCCAGTTCAGATTCCTGATCCTGACATTCGAGAACAACCGTCAACATTGACTGTTTATAATGCGCCGCACAAATTTTTGCCAGCGCCGTTTTCCTCATTTTGTTCTTGCATTGTTCTCATTTTGCCGATAGGAATTTAATCAGCAAAACGGGCGGAGGCGATGGCTTTCCGCCACGGGAGAATCCGATGAGAGAGCAGTCCCTGGCAGGGCAGGCCGCATTCGCGCCTGCCAATACGGCAGATATTGCCGATGCGATGATCGTTTCCTCGGGTCTAAGGGTCGAGGTCGATCGGCGGCGCGGGCGTGGGGCGGGATTGAACCCGACGGGGCGGTTCGAAGCGCTGCAGCGGGAGACCTTCGACGATGGCTGGCAGACATGGGAAGAACTGCCGCCGTTCAAGACGGAAGTGCAGGTCGAGAAGCCGCGCACGGCCATCACCCGCAACGAATCGCCGGATATTTCCTTCGACCGTTCGATCAATCCCTATCGCGGCTGCGAACATGGCTGCATCTATTGTTTCGCCCGGCCGACGCATGCCTATATGGGGCTTTCCGCAGGGCTCGATTTCGAGACGAAGCTGTTTGCCAAGCCCGATGCGGCAAAGTTGCTGGAGCGGGAGCTCGCCAAACCCGGCTACAAGGTGCGGGTGATCGCCATCGGTACCAATACCGACCCCTATCAGCCGATCGAAAAGGAATGGCGCATCATGCGCGGCATCCTCGAGGTCTTGAACAAGGCAAACCATCCGGTCTCGATCGTCACCAAATCGGCGATGATCCTGCGTGATCTCGACATTCTGCGGGAGATGGCAAGCAAGAACCTGGTGCGCGTTGGCATCTCCGTGACCACGCTGGATCGCAAGCTCGCCCGGACGATGGAGCCGCGGGCCGCAACACCGCCGCGGCGGCTGGAGACGATCCACACCCTTGCCGAAGCTGGCATCCAGACGGCTGTGATGGCCGCCCCGCTGATCCCGGCGCTGAACGATCACGAGTTGGAGCGCATTCTCGAATCGGCCAAGGCTGCCGGCGCCGCCGAGGCGAGCTATGTCATCCTCAGGCTGCCGCTCGAGGTCAGCCCGCTGTTTCGTGATTGGCTGCTGCAACATTACCCCGATCGTTACCGGCATGTGATGTCGCTGGTGCGCTCGATGCGCGGCGGCAAGGATTACGATGCCGAATTCGGCAAGCGCATGAAGGGCGCCGGTCCCTATGCCTGGCAGATCGCCAGGCGATTTGAGATGGCAGCCCGGCGTTTCGGCCTGACGCGACGCAGCGTGCCGCTGCGCGACGACCTGTTCGTGCCGCCCGACGGCAGCGGCGTCCAGCTGTCGCTTCTTTGACCTTTTGTTTTACGCAGTTCAGGCAAACCGCTTCGCGCTTTGCCGGGAACTGCTCTCTGGCCTTTACGCAATTCCGAACGGAAAACCGCTTCGCACTTTTCCTGGAATTGCTTGTAGCTTGCGCATCGGCTTCTCGATAGAACCGCCCTGTCTTCGAGCCCCGAGCGCAATTCCCGCGGATGGCCTTGACCGCCACCATCCGCCGGACCGGTCCCCGGCCGCCGCCCTGATCCGGGGACTTGCGGGAAATCGGGTTGGCGTGCGAGGTTCAGCCGCATGAAACCTCGCACGCCACCCGATTCTCCCCTGCTTTTCGACACGGTTCCGCTCGTGCCGGATTTCAAACTCGAGCTCAAAGCCCGCAGGGCCGGCCACTGGCCGGTTGCCGGCGCCGACGAGGCAGGCCGCGGGCCACTGGCCGGGCCTGTGGTCGCCGCTGCCGTCATCCTCGATCCCAAACGCATCCCCGAGGGTCTGAACGATTCCAAGCAGCTTTCGGCGCAACGGCGCGAGGAACTGTTCGCGCAGATTCTGGCGACCGCGACCGTCTCCATCGCCTCCTCCAGCTCGACGCGCATCGACGAGACCGATATCCGCAAGGCTAGCCTCGACGCCATGCGCCGCGCCATCTGCAGTCTCGCCATTCCGGCAAGCTACGTGCTGACCGATGGGCTCGACGTGCCGCCCGGCCTCGATTGCCCCGGACAGGCGGTGGTCAAGGGCGATGCTCGCTCGGTCTCGATCGCCGCGGCCTCGATCGTCGCCAAGGTGACGCGCGACCGGATGATGGCACGCGCGCATCATGTGTTTCCGGATTACGGCTTTGCCGCGCATGTGGGCTACGGCACCGCACAGCACCGCGCCGGCATCGAAAAACACGGCCCCTGCTCCCTGCACCGGATGAGCTTCCGGCCGTTGCGCAAGGTCGAGGATGGTCCCGAGATGGATCAGCTTATTTCCGAGTAGGAACGGAGAGGTCGCGGCATGGTCCCTTCGCCCCGTTTACGGCGGTCCGAAGGAGGGGTCGAGACCAGCGGCTCGCCCCCAGCACGAGGCCGAGTCGTCAACAAAAGAAAAGGCCGGGACATGCCCGGCCTTCGCTCTCAATCTTTCCGATACAGCTCAGTTGAGCCGCGTCTTAACCTGGCTGACGGCATTGCCGAAGAGCTCGGACTGAACCTTGGCATCGGCCTGCTTGGCAAGCACGGTTTCGGCGGCCGCGATTGCGAGATCGACGGCAGCGGAACGCACCGCCTTCATCGCCTCGGCCTCGGCCTGCTTGATCTTCTGCTCGGAAAGCGCCGTGCGGTTGGCGACGAATTCTTCCGTCTTCTTCTTCGCCTCAGTGGTCAGCATTTCGGCTTCGCGCTCAGCGGCGGCAACGATGTGGGCCGCTTCGGCTTCCGCTTCCTTGCGCTTGCGCTGGTATTCGGCGAGCAGGTGCTGGGCCTCTTCGCGCAGACGCTTGGCTTCGGCCAATTCGTTGCGGATCTGGTCGGCGCGGTCGTCGAGCGACCGTGCCATCATGCCCGGAACCTTCAGGTAAACGACCAGCGCCAGGAAGAGGACGAGGCCGACAAAGGCGAAGAAAGTCGCGTCAAAAGCAAATTCCATCGATCAAGCCTCCTTCTTGGCAGCTGCGACGGCAGCAGCGACATCGGCCTTGGCGACGGTGCCGCCGATCAACTGATCGACCACGGCAGCCGCGGTTTCCTCGGCAATGGTGCCGACGTCGGCGAAGGCCTTGGCCTTGATCTCGCCAATACGAACTTCGGCAGCCTTGATCTTTTCCGACAGGCTCGCCTCGACAGCGCGGCGATCCTCTTCGGCTTTGGCCTTGGCG
The DNA here is from genome assembly GCF_024346605.1 of Rhizobium anhuiense bv. trifolii. Classification (NCBI taxonomy): domain Bacteria; kingdom Pseudomonadati; phylum Pseudomonadota; class Alphaproteobacteria; order Hyphomicrobiales; family Rhizobiaceae; genus Rhizobium; species Rhizobium anhuiense. The sequence continues at coordinate 1,243,340 of NZ_CP098803.1, read as the reverse complement.
GCGTCGCGTGCGGCAGAGCCGATCGCGTTGGACTTGGCGCGCGCAGCGGCCAGTTCACCTTCATAGGTCCGGACGGCGGCGTCGGCTTCCGCCTTCAGGCGGCCAGCTTCTTCCAGATCCTGGGAAATGCGCGTGTGACGCTGATCGAGGATGGCCCCGATGCGCGGCGCGATGACCTTTTGCATGAGCAAATAGAAGACGCCGAACGTGATCACCAGCCAGAGCAGCTGGGATGCGAAGGTCGTCGAATCGAAAGGCGGGAAAGGGCCGCGGGCGTGTTCGCCTTCGGCAACACCAGTCTCGGTATGGACCTCGCCTGCGGCCGGAGCGGCATGCGCATCCGTACCCGTCGCTGCCGCCGGTGCTTCCTCAGCGTAAGCCGGGGTCACAAAAAACATGCTCACCTCCAGGTGGACTGCAAATGCAAAGGATCACGGCTTGCGGTCGCAGGCCGTGATCCATCTATTCGCCGATATCAGACGGCGAAGAGGAGGAGGAGAGCGACGAGCAACGAGAAGATGCCCAGAGCTTCCGTAACGGCGAAGCCGAATACCAGACGGCCGAACTGGCTGTCAGCGGCAGACGGATTGCGCAGTGCGCCGGAGAGGTAGCTGCCGAAGATATTGCCGAGGCCGAGAGCCGTACCGGCCATACCAAAGCAAGCCAGGCCTGCACCGATGTACTTTGCTGCTTCCGCTTCCATGTTGAACTCCTTTGAAATGGTTGTTGCGGCGAATGACTGACGCCCTTTGACGTCGATGTCGTTATCCTTAGTGCCCGCCCGGATGGATTGCGTCGTTGAGGTACATGCAAGTCAGTACCGCAAAGACGTAAGCCTGGAGGAAGGCGACGAGGAACTCGAGACCGGTCAGGGCGACGGTCATGATGAGGGGAAGAACGGCTCCGCCGACACCGACAGCACCGAGGGCTCCAAGCGAGGCGACGAAGCCTGCGAACACCTTCAGCGTGATGTGACCGGCGAGCATGTTCGCAAAAAGACGAACAGAGAGTGAAATCGGACGGGACAGGAACGAAATGATTTCGATCGTGACAACAAGCGGCAGCAGAACGCCCGGCACGCCCGACGGCACGAAGACATTCAGGAAGTGGAAGCCGTGCTTATAGAAGCCGTAGACGAGCACCGTGCCGATAACCAGGAGCGCGAGCGCGAAGGTGACGATGATCTGGCTAGTGACCGTGAAGAAATACGGGAACATGCCGAGCAGGTTCGCCGTCAGGACGAAGGTGAAGAGCGAAAAGACCAGCGGGAAGAACTTCATTCCCTGCTTGCCCGCGCCTTCCTTCAGCATGTTGGCGATGAACTCATAGGACATTTCCGCGACCGACTGCGAGCGGCCCGGCACGATGGCGCGGTTCGAGGTCGCGAAGTAGAGGAAGCCTACGGCAACGGCAGCAGAAGCGGCCATGAAGAGCGATGCATTGGTGAACGAAAAATCAATTCCGCCGATTTCGATCGGCACAATCTTCTGGATCAGGAACTGATGAGTCGGATCGTTAGACACCGCTTGTTCTCTCTCTTTGGCCCGCAGAACGCGGGGTCATTGCACTGGACCGGAACCGGTCCTTATTTCTTGTCGCCCTTGTCGTCCAGGGGATGGGCCACCACCCCCGCAGAACGCAGCACGTTCAGAACGCCGGCACAAAATCCGAGAAGCAGAAGAACAATCAAACCCCAAGGCGCCGTGCCAACAAAACGGTCGAGGAGATAGCCAAGCAGAGCACCGACGACGATTGCGGAAATGAACTCGCTGGAAAGCTTCATCGCCTGGGCATAACCTTTGCGGCTTACCTCGGCGCGGGCTTCCCTAGCCTCGTCTTCTCCCGTCTCGACGCCCTTGGTCGCGAGTTTCGCTCCCAATTGCGCACGGCGCTTTTCAAGACTTTCCTCGCGGTCGTCCGCCATGGATCTCTCCTCGTCTGCCCGTCGCCCGCACTCCCGCTACCCCGGTCATTCGGACCCCGGACACGAAGGTTGAGACCCTTCCGGCCCGTTCTGAAGTCGCGCGCAACATAGTTTTAGGGATTGGTATAGTCAAGGCGTAGACAGCTTCTGTCCAGCGAGAAAATAAATTCGTCAAATCAAAGAGATAGGCCAATTTAAGGCCGATCGCTTAAATTCGATGGAAAGAATCCGCTTTAAAGCCCCGCAAATCGCCTTGCCCAGGCGATTTATCTCAGCTCCAGCCGCCGCCATAGGTGCGATAGAAGACATGAAGACCGATGCGACCGACCTTTTCCATGGTCCTTGCCCATTTCGGCCTGACATAGACGGCATGGTAGTGCGTCGCCGAGCCCACTTGCGGCAGCCAGATCTTGCCTGCCGTCACCGCCATCGCCACATCGCGGGCGACTCGCCAATGATATTCCGAGTTCACCCTGTCCTTGATGGCGTCGCAGGCGAAGGAAAACTGGCAGCGGTTGCGCCAATCCTCGTTCTGATAGACGACGCCGCAGATGGTCTTGGGATAGGAAGGATTGCGGACGCGGTTGAGGATGACCTGGGCGACGGCCGCCTGGCCCTTCACCGATTCCCCCCGCGCCTCGAAATAGATGCCGGAGGCAAGGCATTGCTGTTCGCGGGCGGAAAAGACGCTCGGCGCCAGCACGCTTGCGGCCCAGGCATGATCGCGCGGGCCAATCTCCGGAACGAAGCGGCCGCTATCCTTCTCGGTCAGGATGGAATCGAACGGCGACTGGCGGGAATAGTCGGGTGCAGGCGGTGCATAGGCGGTGGCGAGCACATCGGCCTTGTTGCTGGTGACGAGGCTTGCGAGCATTGCCGGCACGCCATTGTCGGTCACGACAGGCTGCTTCTTATAGAAAGAAGTGGCGATCTCGATTTCCTTGCCCTGGATCTTCGGCTTGACGAAGGCAGACCTGTCCTTGAGGTCGAAGCTCGGGGTGAAGAGCATCCTGGTGCGCTCGAGAATGGAGCCGGCGGAAAAGTCCTTCGGCGGCTGCATCTTCTCGACGGCAACGACACGGCCCTTCTTGGTGGAGCGGTTGACGCGATCTTCGTCCGGCGTGTCCTCGTGACCCTTGTCTTTGGCGGTAAAGGCGACCTTGCGACCATCGGGCAGCACCATGCCGGCGCCGGCGGAAATCGAACCGGTCACCATCGGCTCGGCGAAAGCGAGTTCGGCCTGGTGGATGGAGCCGGCCGGCGAATTGGTCAGCACCATGCGCCAGTTCTCGCCTTGATGATCGAGGCCGGCCAGCATGGCGGCGAGATCGGCATGGGATGCGACGCTCGGGAAAATCAGCCAGCCGGCAAGACCGAAGATGACCGGAGACACCCAGTTCTCGGGAAAAAGACGCAGCTTGCTACGGGAAGGGCTCTTTCGACGCAACACGAACTCCGGGCATGGAACGCGGGAACATTCCATTAAAAATCCCGCATTAACCTTGACGTCCGGTTAACGGACCGTGCCGGAATGTGACTGTGAGCACGTTTGGATGTTCTAATGTGTTGGAAAGGTCCCCTCCCCACAAGGGCGGGGGACTAGCCAGCATCACCGCTTTGCCCGCCATCATCTCGTCGTTTGCCGAGCTGGAGTTTTGGGAGATGCGGAGCAACAGGTTAAGCCCCTCCCCCTCGTGAGGCGGGGTCTTTGCCCCCCGTGTCAAATAATGACGTGCGAGCCCAGTTCCACCACGCGGTTGGCCGGCAGGCGGAAGTAGTCCGAGGGGTTGGCGGCGGCATTGGCGAGCGCGATGTAGAGCCGGTCCTGCCAGTAGGGCATGCCCGACTTGGCGTCCGGCACCAGCTTGCGGCGGCCGAGATAGAAGGAGGTCGACATGATGTCGAACTTCAGCCCGGTCTTGCGCAGCGTCGCCAAGGCCTGCGAGACGTTCTGCGATTCCATGAAGCCGAAGAGCAGTTCGACGCGGGAGAAGCGCGGAGAAATCTGCTCGACCTTATAGCGGTCCTGGCTCGGCACACGCGGCTTGTTGACGGTGCGGATCGTCAGGATGACGTTGCGGTCGTGAAGCACATGATTGTGCTTGAGATTGTGCAGCAGGGCGGCGGGGGCTGATTCCGGATCGCTGGTCAGGAAGATCGCGGTGCCCGGCACCTGGGCCGGCGAATGTTCGCTCTTGCGCTCGATCGAGCTGACGAAGGAGGCAAGCGGGATATCGGTGTGGCGGGTCTTTTCCATCAGGATCGCGGTGCCGCGGCGCCAGGTCCACATGACGACGGTAAAGGCGGTGGCGATCATGATCGGGATGTAGCCGCCGTCATGGATCTTCAAGAGGTTGGCGCCGAGGAAGATCAATTCGAGCACGACCAGCGGCGCGAGCGCGATCACCGCAACCGGCAGCGACCAGTTCCAGCGGGCGCGGACGAATTCGAAGGCCATGATCGAGGTCACGACCATGGCGCCGGTAACGGAGATGCCGTAGGCGGTCGCCAGCGCGTCCGACGTCTTGAAACTCAGGACCAGGAAGATGACGCCGATGAACAGCACGGCATTGACCGAAGGCACGAAGATCTGCCCGGTATTGGTTTCCGAGGTGAAGAGAATTTCCATGCGCGGCAGAAAGCCGAGGTTGATGCCCTGGCGCACCATCGAGAAAGCGCCTGTGATGACCGCCTGGCTGGCGATGATCGTCGCGGCGGTCGCCAGGATGACGACCGGCAACAGCGCCCATTTCGGGTACATCAGGTAGAAGGGATCGGACATCGTCGCCGGATTGCCGAGAACGAGCGCCCCCTGCCCGAGATAATTCAGCGTCAGCGCCGGGAAGACCAGCAGGAACCAGGCCCACTGGATCGGGCGGCGGCCGAAATGGCCGAGATCGGCATAGAGCGCCTCGGCGCCTGTCACCGTCAGGAAGACGGCGCCGAGCACGACGACGCCGTAGAAGCCTTCATGCAGCAGGAAGCTGACGGCATAATAGGGATTGAAGGCGGCAAGGATGCCGTAATCATCCGAGATATGGGAAATGCCGGCGGCAGCCATGACGAGGAACCAGACGGCGGTAATCGGCCCGAAGAACCTGGCGACCGCGCCGGTGCCGCGCGATTGCACGACGAAGAGCAGCGCCAGGATCACCACCGAGATCGGCACGATATATTCCGCAAGGCTGGGGGTGACGAGCTTCAGGCCCTCGACGGCCGACAGCACGGACAGAGCCGGCGTGATCATCGCATCGCCGAGGAAGAGGGCAGCCCCCATCAGGCCGAGCAGCATCAGGATGGCGGTATGGCCGTTGGCGGTCTTCATCAGAAGGGCGAGCAGCGACAGCGTGCCGCCCTCGCCGTCATTGTCGGCGCGCAGCAGGAAGAGCACATATTTGATGGTGACGATGATCGTCAGCGCCCAGATCATTAGCGAAATCAGGCTGATGACCTCGAAACGGGTGACGCCGTCATGGGCCACCGGCTTCAGCGCCTCACGAAAGGCATAGAGCGGACTGGTGCCGATATCGCCGTAGACGACGCCGACGGAACCCAGCGCCAGATAGAACAGCTTTCGCGGCGTCATATGGGATTCGTTCGGATGGCTCTCTTCGGACATGAAGTTGCAACAGGCTCCTCAGAGCCAGCCTTTCCAGCGGAAAAAGAAAAAGGGGATGACGGCTGAGATCACCATCAGGGCCAGCGAATAGGGATAACCCGCGACCCAGGTCAGCTCCGGCATGACCTGAAAATTCATGCCATAGATGGAGGCGACCAATGTCGGCGGCAAGAACACCACCGAGGCAATCGAGAAAATCTTGATGATCGAGTTCTGCTCGATGTTGATCAGCCCGAGCGAGGCGTCGAGCAGGAAAGTGATGTTGGCGGCGACGAAGGAAGCATGCTCCGATAGCGACTGGATATCGCGCGAAACGGTGCGGCAGAGCTCCTTTGTCTCGCGATCCTGCTGGATTGCCGGGATCGTGTGAAAGAAGGTCAGCAGGCGGGACAGCGAACCGAGGCTGTCGCGCACCTTGCTGATCATCCGGTGATGGCCGGCGATATCCCTGAGCTTCTCCTCGAGATAGTTCGAAGGTTTGCGCACCTTCCTTGCCCGATCACCGAAGACATGCATCGACAGGATGTCGATGCGCGAGACGGAGATCTCGAGGATCTCGGCGGTGCGGTCGACGATCGTCTCCAGGAGCTTGGCGAGAAGGGCAGCGCCACTGCGCCAGTTTTCCGGCAGCCGGTGAAGGGCGGCAATGAACAGCGCAAAGGATTTGGGATGGGCGTAACGGATGGTGACCAGGCGGTTTCCGGCCAGGATGAAGGCGACATCGGTCAGCGTCGGCGCGTCGGTATCAGCCTTCCAGAGCAGCGAAGCGGTCATGAAGACGGCGTCGTTTTCGACATAGAGCCGGGCGGAAGGCTCGATATCCTTGAGATCGTCGCGGGTCGGGACCTCGATGCCGAGAATCTTCTCGACATAGAGCTCCTCGTCGCGGGTCGGCTCGATCATGTCGATCCACACGACATCCTCGGGAAAGGATGCGGCATGCGACAGATCGCGGATCTCGACCGACCTGCAATTGGAACAGTAAGCGGTGATCACCGGCAGCCTCTCCGATGCTCACGGCGCTTCGCGGCCAATGCACTTTTCATCGAAAGCCTTTCCATGCGATCGCCAGCGCGGCAACGCGACGGTCGCTTGTCCTCGGTCGAAGCGGAAGCGGATCAAGAAAGTTCATACGACTCCGGCTGCATCCGACCTCAAAGGCCGGCATGCGCATTGTGCTCCACCGCATCGCAGTTACCAATCCTTCGATCGACAAGACAACTCCGAACTCGCAGGCGGGCCACATCCTTCGGAATGAAGACGGCCGTCATTGAGCATCTGCAGCAAACGCCATCATGGCGCCGCGGCATATGAAGCAAAGCCATGAAATAATCAAGACATCTTCCGTGAAGCGCGGCTTTTCACCACGTTTCACCCACAATTTGGGGTATTCGCGACGGTGATTCGGCACCCGAAAGCGCATCGCATCGAATTTAAATCATGCAATGCTTTATTCGAAGACGATCGCCGGCGCCGGGCGCTGCGGCTGGCCGCCGAGCTGCTCCCAGACCTTGGCGGCGATGCCGCGATAGATGCCGGCGACGACGCCGTTCGGCTCGGAGGCGACGAGCGGCGTGCCGGCGTCGGAGGTCTCGCGGATGTTCATCGTCAACGGCACTTCACCGAGGAAGGGCACGCCGATGCGTTCGGCCTCCTTGCGGGCGCCGCCATGGCCGAAGATGTCGTAGCGGGTGCCGGTGTCCGGGGCGATAAAATAGCTCATATTCTCGACGATGCCGAGCACCGGCACTTCGACCTTGCGGAACATGTTGAGGCCCTTGCGGGCATCGATCAGCGCGAGATCCTGCGGCGTCGAGACGATGACGGCGCCGGCAAGCGGCACCTGCTGGGCCATGGTCAGCTGCGCGTCGCCGGTGCCGGGCGGCATGTCGACGACGAGCACGTCGAGCTCACCCCAGGCGACTTCACGCAGCATCTGCAGCAGCGCCGACTGGACCATCGGCCCGCGCCAGATCATCGCCGTCTCCTCGTCGACGAGGAAGCCCATCGACATGACCTTGAGGCCATAATTCTCCATCGGATTGATGATGCGGCCGTCGATCTGTGTCGGGCGGCCGGATATCTTCAAGAGCCGCGGCATCGAGGGACCATAGATGTCGGCATCGAGAATGCCGACGCGAAGACCGTTGGCCAGCAGCCCGAGCGCCAGGTTGACGGCGGTGGTCGACTTGCCGACCCCACCCTTGCCCGAGGCGACGGCGATGATGGCGCCGATGCCCGGCACACCGATCTTGCCGGCGCGCGGCGGCTGTTGCGGCGCATGCGCATGGTGATCGTGGCCAGCATGACCGTGCGGCGGGTTGGGCGCAGGGCGGGCAGCGGGAGCAGCGGTGGCCGCCTTCTTGTCCGCGGTCAGGGCGACGAGGGCGCCCTTGACGCCGGGCATTTCCTTGATGACGCGCTCGGCGGCGAGCCGCATCGGCTCCAGCTCCTGGGCGCGATCGGCCGGAACGGTGATGGAGAAATAAACCTTGCCGTCGGAGATGAAGACGTCGGAGACCATGCCGAGCTCGACAATATCGTGCTCGAGATCCGGTCCGCGCACGGTCTTCAGCGTTTCGAGAACCTGTTCCTTGGTGACGTCGGTCATTCCACCCTCATTGCTGCTTCTTGCAGACGGCAGCGCCGCACGTCTTTCAAGACGCGCAAGGAACGCTGTCGCACTTTGAATTGCATGATGTCAGCCTAAATCCATGCCGATTTAAGGCTGACATCATGCAGTAGAGATAGTGGAGACGGAGGCCTTCGCCAAACAAAATCATCGGGAGGACAATCGATGGCCGGCGCGCCCAAAGGGGCCGGAGAATTGTCAATCCGTTGCGGCCATCAAGTCCGCCGGGCTTTCGCCCTGATGGCCGCAACGGTCTCCCCGAGAACCGGCGCAATGCGGGGCGAACTAGAGCAAGCCGGAAAAAAGGCCAGCAAAAAATGCCGAAGACAGGCCAGGTCACCAGCAGCTGCGAAAGAAGCGGTGCCAAAACGCAACAACCGCCGCCGACACCGAAGGGCCGGGAGAAAGCGGCATCGGCGTCGGGCAGCGGTGTGTCGGCCGCGCCATTTCCTGGCGCTGGCTCAGTCCCCTCTGGACCTTTGACAAAAGAGAAGCAGAAAGCGTGCCAGATCCAAAATCGGCGAAAAGCAGCGCCAAAGCGCCTGCGGCAGGCGCTCAACGGGATAGATATGCCTAAGCGCTGGGCGGCTGCGAAAGCACGTGGTTGTTTTTTGCAACTTATTTGATCAGGCCGATGCGCAGCGCCTTGGCGACCGCCTGGGTGCGATTAACAGTGTCGAGCTTCTTGGTGGCGCGGTTGAGGTAGTGATTGACCGTGTGCTCGGACAGCGTGAGGATTTCGGCGATTTCGGCGCTGGTCTTGCCGGCCGCCGTCCAGTTGAGGCAATCGATCTCGCGGTCGGTCAGCGTGTCGGTGATGCGCGTATCGAGGTTGCGGATCTCGGCGAGCCTGTCGAAGACATGGATGGCGATATAGCAGAGTTCGCGCATCTCGGCCGGGCTGAAGGGTTCGCGGTCGCCGGCGAAAGAGACGGCGCCGCGCAGGCCGGAGGGCTCATGCGTCGGAAAATAGGCGCCGCGCATCATCTTGAAACGCTCGAACAGGGAGACGACGAGGATGGACTTGCCGTCGTCCCGCGACCAGTTCTGGCGCGACATGTCGTAGAAGAAGGGTCGCGCCGATGTTCTCAAGCGCCTCAGAACCGGGCTGTTCACCATCAGGCCTTCCTGGTCGTAAAGCGCCAGAAGCTCGGCCGGCCAACTGGTGATGACCGTGCTGCCCTGAAGATCGAAGGAAGTGACGGGCGGCAGGTTGAGAACCATGAAGGCCCGGCTGCGATAGGCTTCGGTCACACGCTTCATGAAACGGAAAATATCGAACTGGGTCTTCAGTCCGGCTATTTCCTGAACATGATCGTCTTCTTCCGGGGATGCTTGCGACAAGGGTGCCATCACATTTCTTCATCTTCGGCACAGCGGCCGGCAAACCGTTTGCGAAACCTGCCCGCCATGGGTGTTTCGATTGCATAGGGAATGATGATCGCTTGGGATCACATGGGATCGGCTTTGGCGTTTAGCGTTCGGCCGTTGAATGGTTGTAGATTTCGCTGACCGTTCTAGTTGTGGTGATTCGCCAGCAAATCTCAATATCGCACTCACCATAAGCATGCTCTGCAATCGCGTCCAGCGGCGGGCGGACTGCGATTTTTTCCGTCAGCGGCGCGGCCCCAGACGGACGCGCATGCCTTCCATGATCCTCCCAGCTGCCAGCTGAACTGGAACGGCCCATTGGCGCAGAAGTTCCATCGACAGGCGATAGGCCGGGCCGGTGATCGAAACGCCCCCAATAAAAGTCCGATCCTCCGACCAGACGGGTGCGGCAACGCAACGGATGCCGGCCTCGTGCTCCTCACGGTCGAAGGCAAAGCCCTGATCGGCAATTTCGCGGATTTCTTCCAGCAGCGTTTCGGCCGAGACATGGGTCGAGGCGGTAAAGCTGGTGAAGCTCAGGCCGGCGACGAGATCGCCGAGGCTCTCGGCCGGGAGCAGCGACAGGGCCGCCTTGCCGACGCCGGTGCAATAACAGGGCGAGGCATTGCCGATCTGCGAATACATGCGCACCGGCTGCCGGCCTTCGACCTTGTCGAGATAGATGATCGACTGGCCTCTCAGAACGCCGAGATGCACCGTCTCGCCGGTCGCCTGCTGCAGATCGGCGAGGTGCGGCTCGGCAATCAGGCGAAATTCGTTGCGCGCCCAGCTGCGCGCGGCGAAATCGAGCAGGCGCAGGCCCGGCGCATAACGGCCGTCGCCATCGAGTTCGAGCAGGCCTTCCTCCACCAGGTGACTCAGTTGGCGATGCAGCGTGCCGCGCGGCTGGCCGGCAAGAGCCAGGATATCGGTGAAACGCAGCGGCGCATCGGCATGGGTGACGAGATCGAGCAGAACCATCAGTTTGCCGAGCGTGCCGGTTTCGCGTGACTGTGCTGGCCCGTCGCCGTTTGAATTCATCGCCTCACTCACCCTTGACAGAAAGGCCAGTGTAATTCGATAATTCCATATAGTCAAATTAAGTTCCAGATAATGGAACAATGATAAAATTGGGAGGCGCCGCTGACGATGACAGTGACCATGATGCCAACAGCACAATTTCCCGAGTTCAAGGACCGAGCCGTGCTCGTGACCGGCGGCGGATCGGGCATCGGCGCTGCGATCGTCGAAGGTTTCGCGCGCCAGGGCGCCAAGGTGTCGTTCATCGATATCGCCGAGACCGCAGGCCGCGAGCTCGCCGAAAGGCTGTCGCGCGAGACGGCGCATCCGGTTTCCTTTCACCATGCCGACCTGCGCGATATCGAGGCGATCCGGAGCACGGTCGATACCGTCATTGCGCGGTCCGGACCGATCCGCGTGCTGGTCAACAATGCCGCCTGGGACGACCGCCATGAATTCGACGCGGTGACCGAGGTCTATTGGGACAACAACCAGGCAGTGAACCTCAGGCATGTGTTCTTTACCTCGCAGGCAGTCGTGCCGTCGATGCGGACGGCCGGCGGCGGGGCGATCATCAATATGTCGTCGATCGCCTTCAAGCTGAACATGGGCGGCTTTCCCGCCTATGCGGCGGCGAAGGCTGCGGTCGTCGGGCTGACGAAGAGCATGGCGGGCAGGCTCGGGCCGGAGAATATCCGCGTCAACTGCATCCTGCCCGGCATGGTCGTCACCGAGCGGCAGATGCAGCTCTGGCTCACCGAGGAGAGCATTGCGAGTTCGGTCGAGGACCAGTGCCTGAAAGTCGCACTCAAGCCCGATGCGATCGTCGGCCCCTGCCTGTTTCTTGCATCCGACTGCGCGGCGGCGATGACCGCCCAGTCCCTGATTGTCGATGGAGGCGTTCTGTAATGGCAAATCCCGCTTATGTCGCGGTGGACTGGGGCACCAGCAGCTTCCGGCTCTGGCTGATCGACCGGGACGGCACCGTCCTTGCCGAACGCCGCAGCGGCGAAGGGATGACGAGCGCCGCAAAGACCGGCTTTTCCACCGTGCTTGCCAGCCATCTCGCTGCCATCGAAGCGCCGGAAAACCTGCCGGTGATCGTCTGCGGCATGGCCGGCGCCAGGCAAGGTTGGGTCGAGGCCGGTTATATCGACGTGCCGACGCCGCTCGCCGCGATCCTCACCGGGGCGGTCTCCGTGCCCGGCGAAAGCCGCGACATCCGCATCCTGCCGGGCCTTGCCCAGCGGGATATCGCCACACCCGACGTCATGCGCGGCGAGGAAACCCAGCTGCTCGGCGCGCTCGGCCGCGCAAGCTCCGGAGCGCAGGCGGTCTGCATGCCCGGCACGCATTCGAAATGGGTGCATGTGACGGACGGCAAAGTTACCGGCTTTTCGACCTTCATGACCGGCGAGCTTTTCGACGTCATCAGCAAACACACGATCCTGTCGCATGCGGTTGCGGGGGCGGAAGAGCAGCCGGCGGATGCGGCGGCCTTCGAGGCGGCGGTCTCGGCGGCTTTCGCGCGCCCGGCCCTTGCCTCCAATCTGCTGTTCACGGCCCGCTCGGGCCAGCTCCTGCACGGCATTTCAGCCGCTGCCGCGCAAGCCCGGCTTTCCGGCACGCTGATCGGCCTCGAAATCGCCGGGGCACTGCAGGATGCGGCCAACTCAGACATCACCCTCGTTGCCTCCGGGCGCCTGCAGGCGCTCTATGAACAGGCTTTCAAAACCCTCTCCCTTGCCTTCACCGCCATCGACGCCGACGCCGCCGTGCGCCGCGGGCTTTCGGCTGCCGCCGAAGCCATCTGGCCGAATTGAGAAAGCTGACACAATGACCCGTATCCCCTTCCCCGACATGAAGCGTCCGCTGATCGCCATCCTTCGCGGCATCAGGCCTGAAGAGACCGAAAGCGTCGTCGGCGCCTTGATCGAAAACGGCCTGACGGCGATCGAGATCCCACTCAACTCGCCCGAACCGTTCAAATCCATCGAGATCGCCGCGAAGATGGCGCCGGCAGACGTGCTGATCGGCGCCGGCACTGTGCTGACGGTCGAGGCGGTCGACAGCCTGCATGCTGCCGGCGGCAAACTGCTCGTCACGCCGAATGTCGAGCCTGAGGTAATCATCCGGGCGCGCGGATACGGCATGGTGACGATGCCGGGTGTCTTTACCCCGACCGAGGCGCTGGCGGCGGCACGCGCCGGCGCCACCGGTCTCAAATTCTTTCCGGCAAGCGTGCTTGGTCCTTCCGGCATCACGGCGATCCGGGCCATCCTGCCGCCGGAACTCACGATTGCCGCCGTCGGCGGCGTATCGGACAAGAACTTCGGCGATTATACCAAGGCCGGCATCTTCGCCTTCGGCCTCGGCACCAGCATCTACAAACCCGGAATGACCGCGTCAGAGGTTGCCGAGCGCGCCAAGGCGACCATTTACGCCTATGATGCAGCCATTGGGAGCGTGAGCGTATGACCGATATTTATGAGTTCGAGGGCAAAACCCTTTGCAACACCAATTCCGTCCTCGGCGAAGGCCCGACCTATGATCCGGACAGCAATACCGTCTGGTGGTTCAACATCCTGGGCAAGGAACTGCATGAGCTCAATCTTTCGACAGGCGCGAAAAAGGTGCATCCGCTGCCTGTGATGGCGAGCGTACTTGCCCGCATCGACGCCGGACGGCAGCTGATCGCGACGGAGGAAGGGCTTTTCGTGCGCGACGTGGCCAGCGGCAACCTCACCTTCTACGCCGCGCTCGAAAACGACAGGCCGGAAAACCGTTCGAACGACGGCCGCACCCATCCTTCCGGTGCACTCTGGATCGGCACGATGAGCAAGCGGGCGGAAAACCAGGCCGGCGCCATCTATCATGTCGCCAGCGGCAAGGTGACGAAGATCTTCAACGGCATCAGCATCCCGAATTCGATCTGCTTCTCGCCGGACGGCACGGTCGGCTATTATACGGATTCCCGCATCAACCGGCTGATGCGGGTCATGGTCGATCCGCAGACCGGCCTGCCCTCGGGCGAACCGATCGTGCTCGTCGACAGCATGAACGAGCCCGGCGACATCGACGGCTCGGTGGTCGATGCCGATGGTTATATCTGGAATGCACGCTGGGGTGCGGGGGTCGTCGACCGCTACAATCCCGATGGCCTGCGCATCTCCCGCTACAAGGTTCCTGCCGTCCAGCCCTCCTGCCCCGCCTTCATCGGCGTCAATGCCGACCGGCTGGCGGTCACCACCGCCTGGGAAGGGCTGGATGAAAATGCCCGTTCGGCCCAGCCGAGCGCCGGCGCGCTTCTGGAACTCGGCATCGAGGTCAAAGGCGCGTTCGATCCCGTCTATGTGATCTAAATCCGGCTTTGCCAACGACCCTCAAGGGCGCCCTCGGACCGGGGCGCTCTTTCTCGTTTCTGCAGCGGTTTTTCGATAAATGTTCCGTGAGAATCGAGAAATTTTCCGTGTTTTCAACCGGAACCAATCGACCCACCAGTCATTCTCCCTTCGAACCGGCGCGGCAATCACACAGATATTGCCGGGTCAGCGATCACTCTAGGGAACTGAAGGTAGGTTCGAAATGACACGCAAACTCTTGACGACCGTTGCCGCTGGCGCGCTGTTTGCCACGGCTTTCGCACCGGCGGCATTCTCACAGACGGCCCCGCAGCCGGCGGATCCCGCCGCTCCGACCCAAGCGGCGCCTGCCGATCCGGCAGCCCCGAAGCCGCCGATCACTCCTGACGTCACCAAGCCCGCAGGCGATGCCGCACAGGCTCCCGCCCCGGCCGCGACGACAGACACGGCTGAGGCCGGTTATATCACCGAACAGGCTCCGGATCAGATCAGCGCCAATACTTATATCGGCCAGTCGGTCTATAACGGCAACAATGAAAGTATCGGCAGCGTCAACGACCTGATCATGAAGAAGGATGGCGGCTTGGTTGCCGCGATCGTCGGCGTCGGCGGCTTCCTCGGTATCGGCGAAAAGAACGTCGCCGTGCCGATGGACAAGATCACCGTAGCCCAGAATACCCAGGACGGCAGCGTCAAGCTGACGACAAGCGAAACGGCTGAATCGCTGAAGGCCGCACCTGAGTTCAAGACGCTGGCCATGCAGTCGGCTGAAAAGGCACCGGCCACCGGTACCGCCCTGCCGACCGACGCCACGTCGACAGGCTCGACCACGGCCAAGTAGACCGGGGTCAAGTAAACCACGCGCGGTAGTATAGCGTAGGCGATGGCGCTCCTAGGGGCGCCATCGCTTTATGCGCTGACCCGCTCCACCATGGTCGGATCGTAATAGTTCTCGTGCAGGAAGCGCAGCGTGGCGATCCCGTCGGCCGGACGGCCGAAGTGATAGCCCTGGCCCATGCCGCAGCCGAGCGTGCGCAACTTTACCGCCTCGGCATAATCCTCGATGCCTTCCGCCACGACCTCCAGCTCCAGACCCTCGCACATAGTCAAGATCGCCTTGATGATATGTTCGGAGGCGCGATCGGAATTGATGCGTGAGACGAAGGCCCGGTCGATCTTGATCTTGTCGAAGATGAAGTCGCGCAGGCGCCCGAGGCTCGACTGGCCGGTGCCGAAATCGTCGAGAGAGATGCGCACGCCGGCGGCGCGCAGATCGGCGATGATGCGGTGGGCGGTATCGGCCGAGCTCATCACCGCGGTCTCAGTGATCTCCAGCTCCAGGCGATGGGGATCGAAGCCGACGCGGCCGAGGATCGACAGGATGCTGCCGCTGGTGCCCGGATCCATCAGCTGGGCCGAGGAGAGATTGAACGACAGGAAGAGGTCGCGTGGCCAGGAAAGGGCGGCTTCGGCGGCTTTGCGCAGCAGTGCTTCCGACAGCGCGTCGATGAAGCCGCGCTCTTCGGCGAGCGGCACGAAGACGCCGGGCGCGACGAAGCCGAGATCGGGATCGTTCCAGCGGGCGAGCGCCTCGAAACCGACGACCTGATTGTTGGACAGCGAGACGATCGGCTGGAAATGCACATCGATCGCATCGGAGATGATGGCGTTTCTGAGCGCCTGCTCCAGCTGCGTCGCGCGCTTCATCTCCTGGGCGATCTCGCGCGAGTAGACGGTGATCTGGCCGCGACCGCGGCGCTTGGAACGGTAGAGGGCGGTTTCGGCGCTCTTCAGCAGTTCATCGCAATCCTCTCCGGCGAAGGGATAGATGGAGAAGCCGAGGGAAGCGGAGAGACGGACGTTGCGGTCACCGAGGTCATAGGGAGCCGACAGAACCTCGCGGATCATCTGACCGAATTTCTCGGCACTCGCCCGCTCGAAAATCAGCGGCAGCACGAAAGCGAATTCGTCACCATCATGACGGGTGACCAATGCACCATCGGGAATACAGGCCTTGAGGCGGTGGGCGACCTGGCAAAGGATTTCATCGCCGGCTGCCGAGCCGAAGAGATCGTTGATCGGTTTGAAACTGTCGAGATTGGCGATGCCGATGGTGAAGGGGGCCGGGTCGCTGGCACGCTCGGAAGAGATCTGCAAGACCTTGTCGCGCATGCGATTGCGGTTTCCCAATCCGGTCAGCGGATCGGTATAGGCCATCGCCTGAAGCTCGTTCTGACCGACGGTCAAGAAGGCTATGTCCGCCGATTTTATCATCCAAACCCGAGCTTTCCTCCGGAGCCATGCAAAGAATGACCGGCATGTCTTAACAATTCGATAGTAAATCAACGGCTTCTGCCGCCTGAACCGCCCCCAAATTTAGGGAATTGACGGGTCTCTCCGCCTAGCCTCGCGCCCGCACGGCCTCATCCATCAGGTACTTCTGAAATACGGTCTCCAGCATGTCGGGGCTGACGGGTTTCATGATGACATCGTCCATGCCTGATTTGACGCATTCGGCGCGGTCGCGCTCGAACGCCTGGGTGAGCACGCCGATGATCGGGGTGCGGGCTCCGCCGCCGGTTTCCTCCATCTGCCGGATGAGACGCGCTGCCTCGAAGCCGTTGAAGCCCGGCAGGGAAATATCCATCAGCACGATCTGCGGCCGGTGTTCGGCCCACATGCGCACGACCTCGTCGCCGGTCGCCGCGATCATATGGCTGTAGCCCAGGCCTTCGAGGATCTGCGAAAAAACGATCTGGTTGATATCATTATCCTCGGCGACGAGAACCTGCAGGCCGACCACGTCGTCGGAGATGCTGATTTCCCAATCCGTATCCGAACCGGCAGCACTGCGGCTGTTGCGATTGAAATGGCGGGCGATCTGGAAGGTGAGTTCGTTGGCGATCTGGAAACCGTCCATGACCAGCGACGGGATGCCGTATTGCTCGGCGAGTTCGAGGCAGCGCATGCCCATCTGATTGTCGATGATCAGGAGATCGAGCGAGATGCCGGAGGAGGTGGCGATTTCCAGGAAGCGCTCCTCTTCGTCCTCGCCGCGGACCGAGCAGGATTCGAAGCCGTATTTCGAAAGGGTCCGCAGCGCAGCGGTCTCGGCGGCGAGGTCGGCCGTGACGACGAGGACCTTGCGGCCCGAGAAATTCTCCGGAACGATCGCTTCCATTGCCGCCGGTTCGCGGCGCTCGACGGCGCTCGGCACCGGCACATAGGCCCGGCGATAGCTTTGATTGCTTGACGTGGTGATCGCCGAGGCCCGGCCGAACTCGTCGAGATCGGCGCCGTCGCGCGGCAGGTCCTGCGTGGTCGACACCAGGAAATAGCGGCCGGGCTTGCCGATACGGTGCTTGCGGCTGACGATGTCGCGCTCGATGCCGTCGCGGGAGATCTGTCGTTGGCGCGAGACCGACATTTCGCCGGTCTCCAGCACATGACGATCGCTTTCCTCAAAGCGCTTGGCGATCTCCGGTGAGAAGAGATCGCCACTCTTGCGCCCGAGCACCTCGTCGGCGGTCGTCTGATATTTTTCGCAGAAGGCGAGATTGACGGCGACATAGGTGAGATTGCGGTCCTTGACGAAGAGCGGGAACGGCAGATTGTCGAGAATGTCCTCGGTCAGCTGTACGCGCTCCAGATCCGAACGCCATTGCTCCTCGCGCTTCTTGTCCTCGGAAATGTCGGAGATGATGGTGACACCGTAACCGCCCGGCAGCCTGCGCTTGACGAAGCGGACCCAGCTGTCGGCGCCATGGCGCTCGACGGATTCGAATCGCTCGCGCCAATGCGAGGCGATTTTCTGCGACAGCCAGTCCTCGCGGCTGAGCGAGCCGCCCTGCTTCGCAGCATATTGCTGACGAATGCCGGTGTCATACATCGCCCCCAGAAAATCGCGAAGCCGGGTGCCCGGTTTCAGCATCTCCGGCGGCAGCGGGAAGAACTCCAGCGTCTGGCGGCTTGCAAAGATCAGATGATCGTTTTTGTCGTAGATGATGAAAGCTGCGGAAAGGCTGTCGCACACCACATCGAAAAGCGCCGTCTGCAGATCGGCCTCGACGGAGGTCCCATCGATTTCTGATGATGTGTCCGCCTTTTCGAAGCCGGCACTCATGCTCTTGCGTCCCACATCTGTTCGATTTCGCAGCTTCCGGAGGTATATGAATAGAAATGCCATTTTTATGTTAAAACCGGCTTAACATTACAGCGCCGCGCGTCTTTTCCAGCCGCGCAGAGGACGCTGTAACACTTTGAACTGCTGCATAATTTCATCCTTAGATCGGTTCCGATTTAAGGATGAAATCATGCAGCGGCGACCCCGATCTTGAGGGAGGCCCCGATCACGCCTAGGGAAAGCTTGCGCCAACCCCTTCCCTCCAGCCCGCGAATCCCCGAAAATAGCCCATGGCCATCAGACAGCTCTCCGAAACGCTCATCAACCAGATTGCCGCCGGCGAAGTCATCGAACGGCCGGCGAGCGCTGCCAAGGAACTGATCGAAAACGCGCTCGACGCGGGCGCGACCCGCATCGAGATCGCCACATCAGGCGGCGGCAAGGCGCTGCTGCGCGTCAGCGACAACGGCTCGGGCATGGACGCGGCCGATCTGGAACTGGCGGTCAGGCGCCACTGCACCTCGAAGATATCGGAGACGCTCGAGGACATCCGCACACTCGGCTTCCGCGGCGAGGCGCTGCCCTCGATCGGCTCTGTCGCCAGGCTCAGCATCGCCAGCCGCAGGCGCGACAGCGCCGGCGGCCACGAGATCGCTGTCGCCGGCGGCAAAATCGCGCATATCAGGCCGGCCGCCGCCAATCCCGGCACGATCGTCGAAGTGCGCGACCTGTTCTTCGCCACACCGGCCCGGCTCAAATTCCTGAAGACGGAGAAGGCCGAGGCCGGCGCCATCACCGAGATCGTCAAGCGCATGGCGATCGCCTTTCCCGCCGTACGCTTCGTGCTGTCGGGCTCGGACCGCACGACGCTGGAATTTCCGGCGACCGGCGACGATCACCTGGCGCGCATGGCGCAGGTGCTCGGCAAGGAATTCCGCGACAACGCCATTGCGCTCGACGCCGTGCGCGAGGAGATCTCGCTCACCGGTTTTGCCGGCGTGCCGACCTTCAATCGCGGCAATTCCGCCCATCAGTACGCCTTCGTCAATGGTCGGCCGGTGCAGGATAAGCTGATCCTCTCGGCGATCCGCGGCGCCTATGCAGAGACGATCCCTTCCGGACGCCATCCGGTGGCGGTGCTGTCGATCACGCTCGATCCCGCTCTCGTCGACGTCAACGTGCATCCGGCAAAATCCGACGTGCGGTTCCGCGACCCGGGCCTGGTGCGCGGCCTGATCGTCGGCGCCATCCGTGAGGCCTTGGCCCGCGACGGCAGTCGGGCGGCAACGACCGGGGCGAGCGACATGCTGCGCTCCTTCCGCCCCGGCTTCCAGCCGCAGGCGCAGCGGCCGCAGGCGCCATGGTCGGCTGAGACCTCGCCCTTCCGGCCTTATCAGCCGGCAACGGGTCTCAGCGAACGGCCGCAGGCGTCCTTCGACGGGCTGTCGATGCCGACGGCGCGGGCCGAGTCGCAGTTTTCGCCGCAGCCGGCCGCCCCCGAAGCAACCGCGCGCTATCCGCTCGGCGCGGCGCGGGCGCAGATCCACGCAAATTACATCGTCGCCCAGACCGAGGACGGGCTGGTGATCGTTGACCAGCATGCCGCGCACGAGCGGCTGGTCTTCGAGGCGATGCGCAAGGCGCTGCATTCGAAGCGGCTCGCTTCGCAGGTGCTGCTCATCCCCGAGATCATCGACATTCCCGAAGAGGATTGCGACCGGCTGATGCAGCATGCGGCGGAGCTTTCCGAACTCGGCCTGGCGATCGAGCGTTTCGGCCCCGGGGCGATCGCCGTGCGCGAGACGCCGGCGATGCTCGGCGAGGTCGATGCGCATGGCCTGATCCGCCAGCTTGCCGATGAGATTGCCGAATGGGATACGGCATCGGGCCTGTCGGCCAAGCTCGAATATGTGGCGGCGACCATGGCCTGCCACGGATCGGTGCGCTCCGGACGGCGGCTGCGGCCGGAGGAAATGAACGCGCTGCTGCGGGAAATGGAAGTGACGCCCGGCTCCGGCCAGTGCAATCACGGCCGGCCGACCTATATCGAATTGAAGCTCAGCGATATCGAGCGGCTTTTCGGCAGAAGCTAAAAAAGCTGGAAAAGCAGCCCTTTCGAGAGTATGGCAGACTAAAGCGTGTCGCGAATCTTTCAGATTCGCTTGCCACGCTTCGGATCTTTGGTGTTCCGCATGTCGTGATCGCAAAACCGCGGCACACTTTTGTGCGACATGCTCTAATGACAGACTGCAGGGAACGGAGCGCATGAATTTGTTCGAAGGGCACGGAAACCGCGAGGCGAAGATCCGGTATCTCGATGGCGATTTCCAGATTCTCTCGCCCGGCTCCTATGTCGTCTGCGCGATGACGGGGAAACAGATCCCGCTCGACGAGTTGCGCTACTGGAGCGTCGCCCGGCAGGAGCCCTATGCCGACGTGATCTCGGCCATCGATGCCGACAAACGCGCCGGCGTGCTGCCGAACCAACGGCGTTAAGCCCTCTATCACTTTAAAACTGCGGCTCAGCTTTTCCTGGATTGCCCTGGCTGGCAGGCTTCATTTCCCGCAGGCGCCGCTCGCGACAGGCAATGATCGCCCGGTCGATGATGAGACTGGGCGCGAGGTGATCGTCGAACACCATGTCGACCTCTATCACCCGGCTCTTTTCGGCGAGCCGGGCTGCCTTGCCAGGATGGCCGGAGAGGCGGACGAAATCCTTGGAGGTGGTGACGATCAGAAGGCCCTGGTGCTCGGCGGTCGTCAGGATGTCGTCGATCTCTTCCTCGGTCAGGTGCTCGTGGTCGCCGAAGGATTTGGCGACCGTGATTTCGGCGCCGCGTGATTCCACTGTGCGGAAGAATTTCGAAGGATCGGCGATGCCGGCGAAGGCGAGCACCTTCGTGCCGGCGAGCGTATTGTCGCCCCGCACTTTCAGCGATGCGGTGAAATAGGGCTTTGCCGCCCGCGCCGCCATGCGGACGATCCTGTCGGCCGCATTGCCTCCGCCGACCTTCAGCAGCGCCGTCGCATGACGCAGCTGCTGGCGGATCGGCGCTCGCACAGGGCCGCCCGGCACGATATGGCCGTTGCCGAGGCCGCGGGTCGCATCGATGACGAGCAGGGCATAGTCGATCGCCAGCCGGGCACTCTGGAACCCGTCATCCATGATGATGAGATCGGCGCCCTCCGCCACCAGGCGCGCAGCACCCTCGACACGCCTTCGGGAAATCACCGTCAGCGCCTCCTGGGCAAGCAGCAAAGGCTCGTCGCCGACGGCAACCGCCCGGTGATGATCGGGATCGACGACGGTGGTCACATCGAGCGAACCGCCGTAACCCCTGCTGAGAAAACCGGGCTTCAGCCCCTTCGCCTTGGCGGCACGGGCGATCGTCAGCGCCGTCGGCGTCTTGCCGGCGCCGCCGACGGTGAAATTGCCGACGCAGATGACCGGAACTGGAACGGAGGCGCGGCGCGCATGGGCCATGCGGTGGCCGGCGATGCGGCCATAGACAAAAGAAAGCGGCAGCAGCAGCCAGGCTCGCCAATCGGCTTTCCTCCACCAGAACGGCGGCGCTTCGGATATCATCTTGCCGTCCCGCTCCCCTGCCGGCCTTGTTCTCACGCCATTCCTGGGAAGTCGCTACGCGCTCTTCCCGGCAAAACCGCTGTGCACTTTTGCTGGAATTGCTCCAGCCGCAGCCGGTCCCCTGCTTTTCGATCGGCTGGATTGAGAAGCCAAAACCTGAAAAAATGCAAGCCCTTACCGGTCAGGCCGGCTGCAGGTCCGGCAAAAGCGTCTCGATGGCGGTGATATCGTCGAGCACGTGATGGGCGGCGGCGGCAAGCGAATCCCGCGAACCGGTGCCGGTCAGCACCGCGATCCTCAGCCCCGTCCCGGCATTCAGGCCCATGTGCAGATCGTGATTGTTGTCGCCGACCATGGCGACCTCTTCAGGCGAAAGACCGGTCGCGGCGCAGAAGCCGAGCACCATGCCCGGTTCCGGCTTGACGCCGAAACCGCTGTCATAGCCGGCGATGTAGTCGATATAGCCGGCAAAACCGAAGCGCTCCGCCGTCTGGCGGATCGACCGCTCATTGTCGCTGGAGGCGACGCCGAGCTTGAAGCCGCGCCGATGCAGCCGGGAAAAGAAGCCGGCAAGGTCGGTTACCGGCACGGAAAATTCGGCGGCGCTGGAAAAGAGCGCGTCGAGGCGCACCGTCAGTTCGCCGACATCGACCATCGAGCCGGCGGCCACGAGGCCCTCGGCGATCTGGCGAGTATTGCCGGCGGCAAGCAGGCTGTCGGGAACGATATGACCGGTCACCGGATCCATGCCGCAGGCGGCAAGCAGCCGGTCGGCGAGAAGCGGATCCCCTTCCGCGGCGATGCGAGCCAGCTCGCGGTTTACCGGCAGCCAGCTCTCGTCATAGTCGAGCAGCGTGCCGTCCTTGTCGAAAAGAATGCCTTTGATGGGGGCGGCTGCCGACATCTTCGTTCCTCAGAGCTGGGCCACGGCCTTGGGCAGCAGCCGCGCCTTCACCGTCAACGGGTTGATATAGGGCTCCAGCCCCTTCACTGTCGCCGTCAGCGCACCGCGCATCTCGTGCACGGCGGTGATGCCGGCCTCGATCATATTGCGGCGGGCTTCGTCGTTGATCAGCAGGTAGTGCACGCCCTTGGCCAGCATTTCGGTATCGCGCACCATGCGGGCGCTGCCGCTGCGGGCAAGCTTCTGATAGGCATCGCGGAAGTTCTGCACATGGCCGCCGGAAAGAATGGCGCAGCCGAGCATGGCAGGCTCTAGCGGATTCTGGCCGCCTTCGGCAAAGAGCGAGCGGCCGACGAAAGCGATTTCCGTCAGTCGCAAATAGAGGCCCATTTCGCCGATCGTATCGCCGAGGAAGATATCGACATCGGCGGACAAGACATCGTCGCGGGTGCGGCGGGCGACCTTCAGCCCCTGCTTGACCAGAGCCGCCTCGATCTCGTCGCTGCGCTCGGGATGACGCGGCACGATGATCGTCAATTGATGATCACGCTCCTTGAGCGCCCGATGAACGATGGCGGCGGCATTCTCCTCGCCGTCGAAGGTCGAGATCGCCGCCCAGGTCTTGCGGTCGCCAATCTGCTTCTTATAGCGGGCCAGGACGGCGCTGTCATAAGGCGGTGCGTCGGTATCGACCTTCAGATTGCCCGAGGTGATGACCGGGACAGCGCCGAGATCGCGAAAACGTTCGGCATCGACATCCGACTGGGCAATGACGAGGGCAAGATTCTCGAACAAGGCTTCGGCGATCGCCGGGCGGCGGCGCCAGCGGGCAAAGGAGCGATCCGACATGCGGGCATTGATCAGGATCTGCGGAATGCGGCGGCGGCCAAGCTCCAGCACTGTTGCCGGCCAGATCTCGGATTCGGCGATGATGGCGCAGTCGGGCTGCCAATAATCGAGGAAGCGGCTGACGGAGGGTTTCAGGTCGAGCGGCACATATTGATGGATCGCCTCCTGGCCGAGGCGCTCGGCGGCGAGCTTGGCGGAGGTGATGGTGCCGGTCGTCAGGATGACATGGATATCGCGGCGGCGGATTTCACGGATCAGCGGGATGACGGCATTGGTTTCCCCGACGCTTGCGGCATGGAACCAGACGAGCGGACCCTGCGGCCGGTTGGCGCTCGGATAACCGAAGCGCTCCAGGCGGCGCGCCCGGTCTTCCTTACCCTTGGCGGTGCGGTAGGTGATATAGAGGCCGACGACCGGAGAGGCCACGGTTCCCGCCAGACGGTATGCGCTCAGACCGAACCGCGCCATCCGGGAGCTCATTGCGCCAGCCTCCGATCAAAACCGATCGACATCACACCCATTCCCTAATTATCGTTGCGGCCGCAATGGCCGATCAATTTGTTCAGAATGCGTCAAACAATCCGGATCGACGGCGCCCGATGCACGAAAGCCCGCTCGACGAGCGGTCGCGCCGGCGGCACATCCCGAGGTGCCCGGCCGAAGCTCCTGGCCGAGGTCTCTGACTCAGCTTCGTGGCCGAGGTCAGTTACCCTTGGCCTTTTCCTGCGGATCGAGCAAACGATGCATGTGGACGATGAAGTAGCGCATATGCGCATTGTCGACCGTCTGCTGCGCCTTCGACTTCCAGGCCGTCAGCGCCGTGGCATAATCCGGGAAAATGCCGACGATATCGAGACCCTTCAGATCACGGAACTGGACGTCATCGAGGCTTTCCAGTTCGCCGCCAAAAACGAGATGCAAAAGCTGCTTCTTGTCACCGGATTCAGTCATTTTTTCTTCTCTTTCTGCCTATTCTCCTCCGCCATCCCATCTGCGGGATTTTGACGGAAACGTCAACTGTCTCGTCGTCCTGCAAAGGCCGCGAGGAATTCGCCGAGGCGGGGCGTCGGACCCGCACAGAGGACCTTGTGGGTGACTTCGACGCTGTTGTAGACGACCGTCCGGCCTTCGAGATCGACGAGACCGCCGCCGGCGCAGGCGAGGATCAGATCGGCGGCGGCAAGGTCCCAATCATGTGAATTGGCCTTGACGAAGGTGCCTTCGAGACGACCGTCCGCCACCATGGCAATGCGATAGGCCAGCGAAGGGATGTATTTCTCGCGCGTCACCCGCTCCTGGAATTCCGACGGCAAGGTCTTCAGCAAGTCTTCGCCGATCGCAAGACGGCTCATTTCCTCCGGGTCGGCGACAGAGACGGTGAAGGGCACGCCGTTCTTCAGCGCCACGCCGCCCTCGACCGCCTCATAGAGCTCTTCGAGCGCCGGGGCATAGAGCACGCCGGCGACCGGCCGGCCGCGATGAACCACCGCGACGCTGACGCACCAGACCTTCTGGCCGCCGAGGAAGGCGCGCGTGCCGTCGATCGGATCGATGATGAACAAGGTCTCGCGTGAGAGACGGTCGGCATCGTCGTCGGTTTCCTCAGACAGCCAGCCATAATCCGGCCGGGCCTTGCGCAGAATGGTCTCGAGCGTCTTGTTGGCGGCGAAATCGGCGGCGCTGACGGGCGAGCGGTCATCATTCTTCCACCAGACTTCCGGAGACTGGTTGAAGAAGCCGAAAGCGACGGCACCCGCCTCCTTCGCAGCATCGACGATCAGCGTGAGATCGCTCTGCCAGCGGGCTTTCTCCATGTCGCTCATCAGATCAATCCGTTTCTGAACTATCATGAGAGCATGATGTCGTCCGAAAACCGCGCACACTTTTCGGCATCATGCTCTAGCGCCCTGCAAGCGTCATGCCTTCGATGGCAAAGGTGGGGGCCGCGACGCCGAACTTGCGATCGATGTCGTTTGCCGGCGTCAGGCGCATGAACATGTCCTTGAGGTTCGAGGCGATCGTCACCTCGGAAACCGGGAAAGTCAGTTCGCCGTTCTCGATCCAGAAGCCGGTGGCGCCGCGGCTGTATTCGCCGGTGATCATGTTGACACCGTGGCCGATCAATTCGGTGACATAAAAACCGTTGCCGACGCTGCGGATCAGCTCCTCCGGCGAGATGTCGCCGGGTTCCAAGGCAAGGTTGCTGGAGGAAGGCGAGACTGATGTGCCGCCGCGCACGCCGCGGCCGTTGGTCGTAAGACCCAATTCACGCGCCGTGGAGGTCGAGAGGAACCAGTGTTTCAACACGCCGTCCTCGATCATGACAAGCCGCTCGCCGGACACGCCCTCGCCGTCGAAGGGCCGCGAGGAAGGCCCCCGCACGATCAAGGGATCGTCGGTGATCGACAGGCCTGACTTCAACACCTGCTGACCCATCCTGTCGCGCAGGAAGCTCGATTTGCGGGCGACGGCAGCACCGTTGATCGCACCGGCGATATGGCCGACGAAGCCGCGGGCGACACGCGGGTCGAAGATGACGGTGACGTCCTTGCCGGTCGGCACCTGACGCGGATTGATCCGCTTGATCACCCGCTCGCCGGCCCGACGGCCGATTTCGGCGGGATCGTCGAGCTCGGCGTAATAAAGGCGGCTGTCGTAATCATAGTCGCGCTCCATGCCAGTGCCTTCGCCGGCGATGACGCTGACGGAACGGCCGAAACGCGAGGCCATGTAACTGCCCTCGAAACCGTGCGAAGTGGCAAGAACGAGGCCGCCCATGCCGGCCGACGCACCGGCGCCGGAGGAATTGGTGACGCCCTTGACCGCAAGGGCTGCGGCTTCGGCGGCAAGAGCCGCCTCGCGCAGCATCTCGGAGGAGATCTCGGTGGTGTCGAGCAATTGCAGGTCGGGATAGGATTTCGACAGGCTCGCCTCATCGGCCAGGCAGGCGAAGGGATCTTCCGGCGAAACCTTGGCCATGGCGACGGCGCGCTCGGCCAGCGCCTGGAGATCGAAGCCCGGATTGGCCGAAACGCTGGCGACGCGCTTGCCGATGAAGACGCGCAGGGAAAAGTCGTCGCTTTCGGAAGATTCCGTGCCCTCGACCTTGCCGAGGCGGACGCTCACCGATTGCGAGCGCGACCGGACGACGACGGCGTCGGCGGCATCGGCCCCTGCCTTCCTTGCCAGATCGATCAGTTGACTTGCGCGGGAAAGAAGTGTCGAGGAATCAATTTCAGAGGACATGATTTGGCCTTTCCTTCGGCTTCCATTTATTGTGCACTCTCCCAAGCATCAAGGCCGCCGCCACCGATTCTTTATCGGGGCTGCTTGCTCGCTTCCCGCCGTTGAAAGAAATTGCCAGCATGTCAGCGCCCAATGCCCTTTTTTCCGAAACGATCCTGCTGCTCGGCGGAGCCGTGGTCGCCGCGCCGATCTTCAAGAAGCTGGGGCTCGGCACGGTGCTCGGCTATCTCGCCGCCGGCATCGTCATCGGCCCTGTCTTCCACGGGATCACCGATGGCGAACAGATCCTCGCCGTCGCCGAGCTCGGCGTCGTCTTCCTGCTTTTCATCATCGGACTGGAGCTGAAACCCTCCCGCCTCTGGCAGATGCGGCGCGACATCTTCGGCCTCGGCACGGCGCAGGTGGTGGTGAGCGGGCTGGCGCTGACCGCGCTGGCGTGGCTTTCAGGCGTTCTCGACTGGCGCGGCAGCATCGTTGCCGGATTTGGCCTGGCGCTGTCTTCGACGGCCTTTGCCATGCAGATCCTCGAAGGTGACGGCGACGTCAATACGCGATACGGGCAGCGCTCCTTCTCGATGCTTCTGTTCCAGGACCTGGCGATCGTGCCGCTCTTGGCGCTGATCACCATTCTCGACGGCGGTGGCAAAGGCAGCAATGCGCCGCTCCTGGATTTCACCGTGGCCGTCGGCGCGGTCGCGGCGATGGTCGTTGCGGGGCGCTACCTGCTGACGCCGCTCTTTCAGATCATCGCCCGGACCGGCGCGCGCGAGGCGATGATCGCCGCGGCCCTCTTCGTCGTCATGGGATCGGCGAGCCTGATGCAGCTTGCCGGACTTTCGATGGCGATGGGCGCCTTCCTCTCCGGCGTGATGCTGGCCGAATCCTCCTACCGGCACGAGCTGGAGGCGGATATCGAGCCGTTCCGCGGCGTGCTGCTCGCCATCTTCTTCATCGCCGTCGGCCTGTCGCTGCAGCTCGACGTTCTCTTCGACAACGGGCTCTTCGTCATCGTCGTCGTGCCGATCGTCATGGCGGTCAAGGCGATCATCATCTACGGGCTCTGCCGGGTCTCGGGCTCGCCGCACGACGATGCGATCCGCATCGCCTTCCTGCTGCCGCAGGGCGGCGAATTCGGTTTCGTGCTGTTCACCGCCGCGGGTACGACCGGACTGATGTCGACCAGCACGGCATCGCTGCTGGTCGCGATCGTGACGCTGTCGATGGCGCTGACGCCGATCGGGGCGGCGCTTTCGAAACGGCTGCTCAACGGCGACGAACGGGAGGAGCTGGACGAGGATTTCGAGGGCGCGGGCGCCGACGTGCTGATGGTCGGCTTCTCGCGTTTCGGCCAGATCGCCGCCCAGATCCTGCTTGCCGGCGGGCGCAGCGTCACCGTCATCGAATTTTCGGCCGACCGCATCCGCCAGGCCTCCTCCTTCGGCTTCCGCATCTATTTCGGCGACGGCACCCGCAAGGACGTGCTGCGCTCGGCCGGCATCGACCGGGCAAAGATCGTGCTCGTCTGCACCCAGAAGAAGGAAGTCACCGACAAGGTGGTCGAGCTGGTGCAGGCGGATTATCCGCACACAAGGCTCTATGTGCGCTCCTACGACCGCATCCATTCCATCGAACTGCGCAACAAGGGCGTCGACTACGAGTTGCGTGAAACGCTGGAATCCGGCCTGCTCTTCGGGCGGCGGACGCTGGAGGCGCTCGGCGTTTCCGAGGTCGACGCCTACGAAATCGGCGAGGATATCCGCAAGCGCGACGAGGCCCGCCTGGCGCTGCAGGTTTCCGAAGGGCTGCAGGCCGGGCGCGACATGCTGTTTTCCCACCCGGTCCGTCCCGAACCGCTGGTCAAGCCGAAGCGCGCCGTCGATCCCTTCGAGGACGATCTGCTGGCGGGCACCGCGGATGCGACGGCGGACGCATAAATCCACTCCGGGACGTGCGAAGCTTGAGCGGATTGAACGGCGGCAGAGGCGAATGCTACTGCCAGAATCTGTCAGCATGTCTCTGTAGACGATCCTCCTGACCCAACCAGGAGGCCACCAATGATCGACAGCAACAGCATTCTACTTTTCGTAGCCGACGTGCCAAAAAGCGCCGGCTTTTATGGCCAACTGCTCGGGCAGGATCCAGTTGAGTTCAGCCCGACCTTCGCCATGTTCATCCTGCCTTCGGGTCTGGCCCTGGGACTCTGGGGCAGAGCGGGCGTGAAGCCGGCGCCGGCTGCCGCGGGCGGCGGCTGCGACGTCGGTTTCAAGGTCGCGACAGCTGATAAGGTCGATACGCTTCACGCCGAATGGCAAGTCAAGGGCGCGACCATCCTGTTGCCGCCGACCAACCTGGATTTCGGCCGCACCTTTGTTGCAGCCGACCCCGACGGGCATCGCCTGCGCGTCTACAACGTTGCGGAGGACTGAAACATGTCCCGCAGCTGGATCGCTGTCGCATCAGCAAATCATGTCCGCGTCGGGCGCGAAGCCGGGTTCATGCAGGTCTGTCATGGCAAGGCCGCACCGCTTAAGCGAAGCGCGCCTGGCGACCGGGTGATCTATTATTCGCCGACCGAAACATTTGGCTGCAAGGATCGCCTGCAGGCGTTCACGGCAATTGGCGTGGTCGAGGAGACGGCGGCATATCAGGTGGACGTTGACCCCGGTTTCCGCCCCTGGAGGCGCGATGTCGCCTGGTGGCGGGCCGTGGAAACGCCGATCCGGCCGTTGCTCGGCCGGCTGTCTTTCACAAGCGACCGGGGAGGCTGGGGCTATCGATTGCGCTTTGGTCTCTTCGAAATCGACAATGACGATGCCGAACTCATAGCCGAAGCGATGCTCACTGAACCGCGCATGGATGTCGCCCGGAAACAAGCAACGGTTCCCGTGCAGTGCACTTTAGCGCTTTAGCCGCGCTTCGATCTCGCGGTCGAGGGCGAACTTGAGGTCGTCCTTGACGCCGACGGACATGGCGAGGACTTCGCGGGCCTTGAGGAAATCCATGACGCCGGTGCGGCCGACCGTCGGGCGCAGGAAGATATGCGGCGCGCGGAGCTTCAGTTTCAGCGTGATCGCCGTCTGCATCATCAGCTGGCCGGAACCGAAGATGCTTTCCATGCGGTTCGGAATATGGGTGCCATCGCCTTCCGGCGCGCCGACGACATCGATGCCGATGACGATGTCGGCAAGATCCATCAGGCATTCATAGGGCACGGGATTGCTGATGCCGCCGTCGATCATCACGCGGTCGCGCAGGCGCACCGGCATGAAGACGGCGGGAATGGCGGAAGAGGCGGCGAGCGCCGGGAACAGCTCGCCCTGTTCGATGATCACCTCGCACTGCCCGTAATAATCGGTGGTGATCACCTTCATCGGCACCAGCAGGTTCTCGAAACGGGCCGGCAGCTCGGATGGCAGGAAGGCCTTGAGGATCCGCTCCAGATTGAACTGGCCGATGCGGACGCCCTTGGCCACCGCATCGCGCACCGTCGCCGGCCGCAGGCCCCAGATGCGGGCGATGACGGCCGTCTTGTTGCCGACGGTCGCCAGCGCATGTTCGCGGATTTCAGCGCCGGACATGCCGGCCGCCATGCCGGCGCCCATGATCGCGCCCATCGAGGAACCCGATATCGCCACCGGGCGGATACCGAGTTCATCCAGCGTCTCGATGATGTGGATATGGGAAAGCCCGCGCGCGCCGCCGCCGCCGAAGGCAACCGCAACCGTCGGCAAATCGCTGATCGCAGGCAGTTTCGGACTGATGATCTCTGCCTGCTGCACGCCCCGCCCCCGCTTATTGCGGCTGATATCGGAAGAAATGCACCCTCGTATCGCCAAAGATGCGGTTTTCGAGGAAAACATAGGAAGGGTGGACGGAAACGACAATATCGGCGCGTTCTTCGAGCACCGCAATCGCGCCCGGCCGCAGCCAACCGCCCTCGGCCGCCGCCGCCATCGCCTTTTCGCCGAGCCCCTTGCCGTAGGGCGGGTCGGCAAAGAGCATGTCGAAGGGCTCGAGATTGCCGACGCTGCCGAGATCGGTCGCATCCCGGCGCAGGATGCGGGTGCGGCCGTGCAGGCCGAGCGCATCGATGTTCTCCCAGAGCAACGCCCGGCCCTCGACGCTGTTTTCGACGAAGAGCGCGTGGCGACAGCCGCGCGAAACGGCTTCGAGGCCGACAGCGCCGGTTCCGGCAAAAAGGTCGAGGATCCGGGTGCCGTCGACACATTCCGGATAGGCATGGCTCAATATATTGAACAGGCTCTCGCGCGTCCGGTCGGCAGTCGGCCGGATATCGTTGGATTTTGGCACGGCGAGAGGCCGTCCGCGAAACTCACCGCCGACGATCCGCACCGCGCGTCATTCCCTTTCCTCTCGCACCACCTTTGGACGGCCCGCCCGCAGGCCTGTCGCCGCCCGGCCTGTCACTGCTCGACTTGGCGCCTTTCGGCTTGCCGGAAAAATTCTTGGCCCCGCCGGGCTTGCCGGCAAAACCCTTGCCGCGCGGCTTGTCACCCGAAGGCCTGTCGCTTGAAGGCCTGGCACTCGACGGCTTGTCGCCAAACGATCTTTCACCGCGCGGACGCTCCGAGCGGCCCTCGCCGGTAAAGCTTCTGGCTGCCCGCGGACGTTCGTCACCATCCGCACGCGGCTTGCGATCCCCACGCGGCTTGTCGCCGAAGGGACGATCGCCACGCGAGGGACGGTCACCGAAGGGCCGCTCGCCGCGCGGACGCTCCGAACGGGCCTCCTCGGTGGAGGCTCTGGCAGCCCGAGGACGCTCGTCACCATCGGCACGCGGCCTGCGATCCCCACGCGGTTTGTCGCCGAAGGGTCGATCGCCACGCG
The DNA here is from genome assembly GCF_024346605.1 of Rhizobium anhuiense bv. trifolii. Lineage (NCBI taxonomy): Bacteria > Pseudomonadati > Pseudomonadota > Alphaproteobacteria > Hyphomicrobiales > Rhizobiaceae > Rhizobium > Rhizobium anhuiense. Next base: position 1,211,856 of record NZ_CP098803.1, on the reverse strand, counting down.
AGGGACGGTCACCGAAAGGCCGGTCGCCGCGCGGACGCTCCGAGCGGCCTTCGCCGGCGGAGCTTCTGGTGCGCGGACGTTCGTCACCCGCTTCGCGCGGGCGACGGTCGCCGCGCGCCGGGCGGTCGCCAAAACCGCGATCTTCACGGGCGGGGCGGTCCCCGAAGGAACGCTTGCGGCCGGAACCTTCCGCCTCATCCTTGCGGCGGGGCTGCTCGCTCGAGCGAATCCATTCGCCATCCTCTTCGCGCACACGGTTCACCTGCGTGCGCGGGCGATCCTCGGTACGGTCGAACGCGTTCTTTGCCGGCGCCTGCTCGCCGCGCTTGCGCGCTGTCTGTGCATTCTTGGCGGCTTTCGCCGCGGCCTTTTCGCCGAGCGGCCGGGCGCCTGGCGCCATCCAGACATTGGCGCTGCGGCGCTGGCCGAGCGGCTGGGGACGCTTCGGCTTGTCGTCGTCCCTGCGGCCGCTGTCGCGGCGATCGTCATCTCTGCGCCCACCGCCGTGGCGGTCGTCGCGCTTGGTGTCGAGGCGGCTCAGCGCCCGTTCGCGCTTGTCCTCGTCGCGGCGCGGTCGCTCGCGCTTTTCCGGCACTGCAGGCTCTGCCTCTTCCTCGGCAGCGACAGCTGGCGCATTGTAGATCGGCGCGTCGAAATTCGCCTTGGCTTCTTCGATGAGGCGCGGGCCGAGCTGGTCGCGCAGCGTGCGGCCGCGCACTTCGACGACATGGCCTTCCGGCAAGTCGCCGAGCTGGAACGGGCCATAGGAAATACGGATCAGGCGGTTGACGTCGAGGCCGAGCGCGCCGAGCACGTTCTTGATTTCGCGGTTTTTGCCTTCACGAAGGCCCATGGTGATCCAGACGTTCGAGCCCTGGGTGCGGTCGAGCGTCGCCTCGATCGAGCCATAGAGCACACCGTCGACGGCGATGCCGTCCTTCAGCTTGTCGAGCGCGTCCTGATCGATCTCGCCATGGGCGCGGACGCGGTAGCGCCGCAACCAGCCGGTCGCCGGCAGTTCCAGCGCGCGGGCAAGACCGCCGTCATTGGTCAGCAAGAGCAGGCCTTCGGTATTGATGTCGAGACGGCCGATCGACATGACGCGCGGCAATTCTTCCGGCAGGTTGTCGAAGACGGTCGGCCGGCCTTCCGGATCGGCATTGGTGGTCACGAGGCCAGCCGGCTTATGATAGAGCCAGAGCCTGGTGCGCTCGATGCCGCGGATCGGCACGCCGTCGACCTCGATGCGGTCGGCGAGCGTGACGTTGACGACGGGGGTTTCGAGAACCCTGCCGTTCAGCGTTACCCGGCCGTCCATGATCATGCGTTCGATGTCGCGGCGGGAGGCGACGCCGGCGCGCGCCATCACCTTGGAAATGCGTTCGGCCTTGGCCTCGCCATCGGCCTCGGCGGCGATCGCAGCCTTTGCCGGCTTGCCACCGCCCGGCTTGGCGCCGGTCTTCGGCTCGGTGTCCCGTGAAAACGGCTTTGCGCCCGGGCGTTTTGGCTTGTCTTTGGGTGTCATTTGTTGTTTGCCTGCCTTTTGGGCCTGTCTATCAGGTCACGCATCTGCGGTTAAGTGGAAATTCGTGCGATCGTGAAGACAAATCGTTTCATGGAGATGGCGCTTGAAGAAGCGCGCGCCGCCGGAGAACGCGGCGAGGTACCGATCGGCGCCGTCGTCGTTATCGACGACATTGCCGTGTCACGCTCGGGAAACCGCACGCGCGAGCTCAATGACGTGACCGCGCATGCCGAAATCGCCGCAATCCGGCTCGCCTGCGACGCGCTTGGGCAGGAACGTCTTGTCGGCGCCGATCTCTATGTGACGCTCGAGCCTTGCACCATGTGCGCGGCAGCCATCTCGTTTGCGCGTATCCGCAGGCTCTATTACGGCGCCGAGGATCCGAAGGGCGGCGCCGTCGACAATGGCGTGCGATTCTATGCGCAGCCGACCTGCCACCACGCCCCGGAGGTCTATTCCGGCTTCAACGAGGTGCAATCGGCCGAGATCTTGCGGAGATTCTTTTCGCAACGGAGAGAGGCGCCGTAATCAGCGGCGTCTGTGCGCGGCGCCGTCATTCCTGTCGGCGCCGAAAAAGCTATTGCAGGAGGTTCCACCACTGCTTGCCGGTGTTGGCGACCGCTGCATCCTTCTTGCGCTTCTTCTGCTTCTTGAGCTCTGGCTCGCCGAGATCATCGAGCTTTGCCGGATCGTCGACAGTGCGGTAACCGGGCGGCGGATCGGATATATAGCGGCGCTGATCGACATAGGAGCCCTTCTGCAGGGCGCGGGCTTCACGATAGGCCTTGGTCTGGGCTTCCGTCGTGCGCCGGCCGCCTTCGATCGCCGAGCTGGCGAGAGGCGAGCGGTAATTCGGATTGTCCGAGTTCGCGTCGGCCTCGGAAACGAGGCGGGCGCGGGTCTCCTCCGGCGATTCAAGCCATTGCGGATTGTCCTTGTTGGCGACCGTCGGCTGCGGCGCAACCAGGTTTTCCTTCTGCGCCTCGGCCGGCAGCACCAGCGTCGGACGCGGCGTGTACTTGACGCCCTTGTTCTTCGGGTCCGGTCCGGTCAACGACACGGACTGGCCGAGATCGTCGGTCAGCTGTTCCATGGCGGTCTTGTCGGTGCCGTAGGTCGGGCTGCTGGCGCAACCGGACACCATCGAGCATCCCGCCATGACGACAGACAGGCAGGCGCCCATACGGAACCAATGCGATGTTAACATGAAAACCCTTCCACCCCGGTGCAATCGTCGCCCAACCGGACAACCGTCCCCCTGACGCAAAAATCCGGCCATTTTCAGGCAGCTTTTACCGGATGAACCGCGAAAGCGCAATTCACCCGGTAATATTCTTCACGCGAGCGCGGCGAGTTCGCGAAGGGCGGCGGCGTCGCGGGCCGAGACATCGGGATATTCAGGATCGGAACCGACATCCCGGGTGATGCGCCAGGAGCGGGCGCATTTTTCACCCTCGGCCAGCTTCGGCACGACGCTGACCTCAGGCACCTCGGCAAGGCGGAAGGCATCCGCCGGGCCTTCGCCGGTCTTGATCTCGATCGCCGAGGTGATGCAGACTTCGGTGAAGTCCTGACCTTCGAGCGCCTTCAGCAGGTCCGGATCGGCGATGTGGACGACGGGAGCCGCTTCCAGCGAGGAGCCGATGCGCTTGTCCTTGCGCTCGATTTCCAGCGCGCCGGTCACAACCGAACGCACCGCGCGGATCTTCTTCCACTTCTCGGCCAGGGCATCGTTGCGCCATTCCTTGGCGACCGGGGCAAACTGCTCCAGATGCACTGACACGGCGGACGGGTTGCGCGACAGCCAGGCCTCCTCGGTGGTGAAGGGCAGCATCGGAGCGAGCCAGGTCACCATGCAATCGAAGATCTGCCGGATGACATGCAGGCTGGCGCGCCGGCGCAGGCTCGACGGCGCGTCGCAATAAAGCGCATCCTTGCGGACATCGAAATAGAAGGCCGAAAGCTCGACATTGGCGAAATCGATCAGCGCCCGGGCGATCTTCTTGAAGTCGAAGCTGTCATAGTTCTCGCGCACCAGCTCGTCGAGTTCGGCAAGCCGATGCAGCATCAGCTGCTCCAGCTCCGGCAGATCGGCGAGCGCGATCTCCTCGCCCTTGTCGTGGGCGAGCGTGCCGAGCATCCAGCGGATGGTGTTGCGCAGCTTGCGATAGGCGTCGACATTGGTCTGGATGATCGTCTTGCCGACGCGCAGGTCGTCGGCATAATCCGAGGTCATCACCCAGAGGCGCAGGATATCGGCGCCGGCATCCTTCATCACTTCCTGGGGTGCGGTGACGTTGCCCTTCGACTTCGACATCTTCTCGCCCTTCTCGTCCATGGTGAAACCATGGGTGAGGACGGCGTTGTAAGGCGCACGGCCGCGGGTGGCGGCCGATTCCAAGAGCGACGAATGGAACCAGCCACGATGCTGGTCGGAACCTTCGAGATAAAGGTCGGCCGGCCACTTCAGGTCCGGGCGGTCCTCGAGCGTGAAGGTGTGCGTCGAGCCGGAATCGAACCAGACGTCGAGGATATCCATGACCTGCTTCCAGCGGGAATGGTCGTGGTCATTGCCGAGGAAGCGTTCCTTGGCGCCTTCGGCAAACCAGGCGTCGGCGCCTTCATGTTCGAAGGCTTCGAGGATGCGGGCGTTGACGGCGTCATCGACCAGGACCTCGCCATGCTCGTCGGCAAAGACGGCGATCGGCACGCCCCAGGCGCGCTGACGCGAGAGCACCCAGTCCGGGCGACCTTCGATCATGGCGCGCAGGCGGTTCTGGCCGGCGGCGGGCACGAAACGGGTGTCGTCGATCGCGCTCAGCGCGCGCGACCGCAGCGTCGTGCCGTCGGCAAGGGTCTTGTCCATATAGACGAACCATTGCGGCGTGTTGCGGAAGATCACCGGCTTCTTCGAACGCCAGGAATGCGGATACTGGTGCTTCAGCCGGCCGCGGGCAAAGAGCGCGCCGCGGGCGATCAGCTCCTTGATGACGCGGTCATTGGCATCGCCCTTCTTGCCGTTGTCGTCGATGACGCGGGCGCCTTCGAAGCCGGGGGCATCCGATGTGTAGAAGCCGCCATCGTCGACCGGGAACGGGATCTTGGTCTCGATGCCGCGCGCCTCGAGCGTGCGGACAGCCGACATCCAGGCATCGAAGTCCTCGCGGCCGTGGCTGGGTGCGGTGTGCACGAAGCCGGTGCCGGCATCGTCGGTGACGTGATCGCCATCGAGTAGCGGCACATGGAATTCATAGCCGCCGTCGAGACCCTTGAAGGGATGGGCGCAGGTCATCGCTGCGAAGTCGGCCGCAGAGACATCGCTCAAGCGCTTGTACTGCAACTTGGCCTTGGCGAAGGATTCCTCGGCCAGCTTATCGGCAAAGATCAGCCTTTCGCCGGGACGCGGACCAAAGTCGTTCTCGGCCGCCGTCACTTCGTAAAGGCCATAAGAGACGCGCGCGGAAAAGGAGACCGCGCGGTTGCCGGGGATCGTCCAGGGCGTGGTCGTCCAGATGACCACGAACGCGTCCTTGAGCGCGGCCGGGCCTTCGACGACCGGGAATTTCACCCAGATCGTGTCGCTCTCATAATCCTGGTATTCGACCTCGGCCTCGGCCAGCGCCGTGCGCTCGACGACCGACCACATGATCGGCTTGGAACCGCGATAGAGCTGGCCGCTCGCGGCGATCTTCAGAAGCTCGCCGGCGATGCGCGATTCCGCGTGGAAGTTCATCGTCGTATAGGGATTGTCGAAGTCGCCCTCGATGCCGAGACGCTTGAACTCTTCCGCCTGGACCTTGATCCAGCCGGTGGCGAACTCACGGCATTCCCGGCGGAATTCGTTGACCGGGACCTCGTCCTTGTTCTTGCCCTTCTCGCGGTACTTCTCCTCGATCTTCCATTCGATCGGCAGGCCGTGGCAATCCCAGCCAGGCACGTAATTGGCGTCGTAGCCGCGCATCTGGAATGAGCGGTTGATGACGTCCTTGAGGATCTTGTTCAGCGCGTGGCCGATATGGATGTTGCCATTGGCATAGGGCGGGCCGTCGTGAAGGACGAACTTCTCGCGGCCGGCGGCAGAAGCGCGCAGCTTCTTGTAGAGACCCATCTCCTGCCAGCGCTTGACGAGTTCGGGCTCCTTCTGCGGCAGGCCGGCGCGCATGGGGAAATCGGTCTCGGGCAAATAGAGGGTCTTCGAATAGTCGATCTTTTCGGCTGTGTCGGTCATGTCTGACAATCGTTTTCTGGCAGCCCAGGAAGGGCGCAACGGGCGTGAAATAGCTGGTGACGGCAGCGCTCGTATCCAAGCGCCAAAAACCCGGACCTTCCGGCCGCTTAGCGCGCGCGGAAGGCCGGGCCGATAATTCGCATCGTCATCGCCAGCCGAAATTTCATCATCGCGCCGGTTCATAGGCGTTTTTGCCGGGAAAAGGAAGAGGCCGGCTGCCACAACGGAAGCAATTGAAGACTGAGCCAAATGCGCATATATATAGGGGCAATTGGCAAGAAGGTGTTCACGGTAATGCTCAGTTCTCTTCAGACGTCCGATCCGATGACCATACGCGAGCGCCTCGAGATCGCTTCGCACGGCTCCGTCCAGGTTTATGACGGAGCGATGGCATTGAAATTGACAGAGTTCGGCTTTTCCGTGGAGGAAATATATCGTTTCGTCGCACCGCGCCGAACTCTGGCGAGACGTAATGCGAACGGCGAGCCGCTGACGGTCGAGGAAAACGACGGCGCCTTACGTATCGTGCGGATCGCGGACATGGCTAAGCGCATTTTCGGCGACAGAGCCATCGCGTTCGATTGGCTGCGCAAGCCCAATCGCGGCATGGACGGCATCACGCCAATCGATCTCCTGGAATCGGAAACCGGCGCGCGCCTCGTCGAGCAGGCCCTGCAGCAGATCGACCACGGGATTTACGTCTAGGCGATGATCTTATGGCGTATCTCGAATTATGCCGATCTTTCCGGACGCGGCGGGCTGCTTGCACCGGGACGATGGCATCATCAGGGAATTCCCGTCGTCTATTGCTGCGATCACCCGTCGACTGCGCTCCTCGAAATTCTGGTACAGGTCGATCTGCATCAAATTCCGAGAGATTTTCAGCTCCTGAAAATCCGTTGCCCGGACGACATTGAAGCCTTCGATATCGGGATCGACCCTGCTGCGGTCAATCAGACCAGCCTGACGCGCGACCGTGGCAGCAAATTGCTGGAAGACAATGATTTCTGTCTGCTGCGCGTCCCATCGGCAATCATGCCGGAGGCCGCGAATATTCTCATCAATCCGCGTCATCCGGACGCGTCGCGGCTGACAATCGAAAAAACGATCCGCTATCCTTTCGACAGCCGGCTATTGCGCTGAGGAAAAGCACAATTTCCCATCAAGCGCACCGAGCGGCCTGACGCCCGATAGCAGCGCCCTCGCCTCCTCCTCGTCGCGTTTGATCTGGGCGACGAGCGGATCGAGGCCGTCGAATTTCAGTTCGGGTCTCAGATAGCCGAAGAAGGAGACGGAGCAGAGCTGACCGTAGAGATCGCCGCTGAAATCGAAAAGATAGGTTTCGAGCAGCGGTGCGCCGTTTTCCGTCACCGTCGGGCGGCGACCGTAGCTGGCGACGGCATCGTGGAGCGTGCCGTCTTCGAGGCGGAAGCGCACGGCATAGATGCCGGCGGCAAGATCGACCTCCGGCGGCAGGCGCATATTGGCTGTGGGAAAACCGAGCTGCCGGCCGAGCTTTTCGCCGTCGATCACTTCGGCTTCGACCGTATAACGGTAACCGAGCATGCCGGCGACTTCGCTGACATTGCCCTCCTTAAGCAGCGCGCGGATATGGCTCGACGAGACGACATCGGCGTTTTCATCGCGAAAAGCATCGATCAGGGTGACGCCGAAGCCGTAGGTATGGCCGGCATTCATCAGGAAGGCGGGACCGCCCTCGCGGCCGCGGCCGAAATGGAAATCGAAGCCGGTGACGACTTCGGAGGCGCCGAGCCAATCTTTCAGGATCGAATGGATGAAATCATCGGCCGAGCGCTGCGAGAATTCGTAGTCGAAGGGATATTCGATGACGGCGCTGAACCCCAGCGTTTCCAGGATGCGGGCCTTCAGCGGCGCCGGCGTCAGGCGGAAGACCGGCGTCTGCGGCCGGAAGACCGTGCGCGGATGCGGCTCGAAGGTCAGCACCAAAGCGGGGATACCGCGGGCCTTGGAGATTTCGAGCGCGCGGTTCAGCACCGATTGGTGGCCGCGATGCACGCCGTCGAAATTGCCGATGGCAATGACGCCGCCCTTCAGATGGGCAGGCAAGGGTTCGCGGGTTTCATTGCGGTGGAAGACGGTCATCGGCTGGCTTCTCTTCATGCAAGGCGGGGCATCCACCACTTCGGCGCGGCATTTTCCCGTTCGAGATAGGCGTGGAGGATCGCTTCGTCGGTCTCGCCGTTCAGGGTGTATTCCTTGGCGTGGATACCGCCGCTGATGTAGAGAAGGTCGAGGCCGTAATTCAAGGCGCCGCGCACATCGGTCGGCATGCCGTCGCCGATTGCCAGCACGCGCTCGACCGGGAAATCGCCGCGAAGCTCGCGAGCAGCGGCCATCGTCGCCTCGTAGATCGGCTGGTGCGGCTTGCCGGCGATGCGGGTGCTGCCGCCCAGCTGCTCGTAGTAGGCGGCCATGGCGCCGGCGCAGGGGATCATGCGATGGCCGCGCTCGACGATGAGGTCGGGATTGGCGCAGATCATCGGCACGTCGCGGGCTTTGAAGTCGAGAAGCATGTCGGTGTAATCCTCCGGCTTTTCCGTCTCGTCGTCGAAAAAGCCGGTGCAGACCAGCGATTGCGCTTCGCCAGCCGGCCGGCGCTCGACGCCAATGCCTTCGAGAAGCGCCTTGTCGCGCTCGGGGCCGAGCAGGAAGACCGTCTTCGGCCCTTCGGAGATCAGCCGGCGCGTGACGTCGCCCGAGGTAACGATCCGGTCATAGGCGCTGTCGGGAACGCCGATCTGGCGCAGCTGCTCGACCACCTGCCAGGAAAGGCGCGGCGAATTGGTGATGAGGACGACGGCGGCGCCGCTTGCGCGGGCCGCTTCAAGGGCGGCAGCCGCCTTCGGAAACGGATCGACGCCATTATGAACGACGCCCCAGACATCGCAGAGCACCACATCATAGTGACCTGTTATGTTAGAGAAGTTTTCTATCCGCTTGGCCATTCCGATTTCCCGATTTGCTTTAGTCACGGTGACATTGCAAAGGCGCAAGTCGATGGCAAGGCATTTTCTTCGCTGCCGGGCCAATGCGAAGATCCTGACCGGCAATCCGATGGCGCGGATGGGCAAAAGGTTTTGCCGACCCCATCCCGAAGCGGCAGATCGTCAAGGGCAGACGGACTTCGCCAAAGCCCGGTCGCGCCATGGTTTCGCCTGCAATCTCCGACTATTCTCCGGTCTCTTCACAATTCCGGCACAAAAATTCGTGATTGCTCTCATTGACTCCTTTCGGAGCCATCCCTAAATGCTCGTCGCTAGCACTCACCGCAAGGGAGTGCTAACACCTATCCATGTGGGCCGCTCCGGTCCGCGAATGTCATTCGATCGAGGGATTAGACAATGGCAAGCACCAATTTCCGTCCGCTTCACGACCGCGTCGTCGTTCGTCGCGTCGAGTCCGAAGAAAAGACCAAGGGCGGCATCATCATTCCCGATACCGCCAAGGAAAAGCCGCAGGAAGGCGAAATCGTCGCCGTCGGTTCCGGCGCTCGTGACGAGTCCGGCAAGGTCGTTGCACTCGACGTCAAGGCTGGCGACCGCGTTCTGTTCGGCAAGTGGTCCGGCACCGAAGTCAAGATCAACGGCGAAGACCTTCTGATCATGAAGGAAGCCGACATCATGGGCATCATCGGCTGATCGGCCGACCTGCTTTCCCGAAATGGCTGACGGGCCTTTTGCCCGAACAACTCGAATTCAGGAGTCACTAACATGGCAGCTAAAGAAATCAAGTTTGGCCGCACCGCGCGCGAAAAGATGCTGCGCGGCGTCGACATTCTCGCCGATGCAGTCAAGGTCACGCTCGGCCCGAAGGGTCGTAACGTCATCATCGACAAGTCCTTCGGCGCACCGCGCATCACCAAGGACGGCGTTTCCGTCGCCAAGGAAATCGAACTCGAAGACAAGTTCGAAAACATGGGCGCCCAGATGGTCCGCGAAGTTGCTTCGAAGACCAACGACATCGCCGGCGACGGCACCACGACTGCAACCGTTCTTGCCCAGGCGATCGTTCGCGAAGGCGCCAAGGCCGTTGCTGCCGGCATGAACCCGATGGACCTGAAGCGCGGCATCGATCTCGCCGTCGCCGAAGTCGTCAAGGATCTCCAGGCCAAGGCCAAGAAGATCAACACCTCGGAAGAAGTCGCCCAGGTCGGCACGATCTCCGCCAACGGCGAACGTCAGGTCGGTCTCGACATTGCCGAGGCCATGCAGAAGGTCGGTAACGAAGGCGTCATCACGGTTGAAGAAGCCAAGACCGCCGAAACCGAACTCGAAGTCGTCGAAGGCATGCAGTTCGACCGCGGCTACCTCAGCCCCTACTTCGTGACCAACCCGGAAAAGATGATCGCCGACCTCGAAGACGTCTTCATTCTCCTCCACGAGAAGAAGCTGTCGAACCTGCAGTCGATGCTGCCGGTTCTCGAAGCCGTCGTCCAGACCGGCAAGCCGCTCCTGATCATCGCTGAAGACGTCGAAGGCGAAGCTCTTGCAACGCTCGTCGTCAACAAGCTGCGCGGCGGCCTCAAGATCGCTGCCGTCAAGGCGCCCGGCTTCGGCGACCGCCGCAAGGCCATGCTCGAAGACATCGCTATCCTGACCGGCGGCACCGTCATCTCCGAAGACCTCGGCATCAAGCTCGAATCCGTCACGCTCGACATGCTCGGCCGTGCCAAGAAGGTTTCGATCTCCAAGGAAAACACCACGATCGTCGACGGTTCGGGCGCCAAGTCCGACATCGAAGGCCGTGTTGCCCAGATCAAGGCCCAGATCGAAGAAACCACCTCCGACTACGACCGCGAGAAGCTGCAGGAACGTCTTGCCAAGCTGGCCGGCGGTGTTGCCGTTATCCGCGTCGGCGGCTCGACGGAAGTCGAAGTGAAGGAAAAGAAGGACCGCATCGACGACGCTCTGAACGCGACGCGCGCTGCCGTTCAGGAAGGCATCGTACCGGGCGGCGGCGTTGCCCTGCTGCGTTCTTCCGTCAAGATCACCTCCAAGGGTATCAACGACGACCAGGAAGCCGGCATCAACATCGTTCGTCGCGCTCTGCAGGCTCCGGCTCGCCAGATCGCTGAAAACGCTGGCGACGAAGCTTCGATCGTCATCGGCAAGATCCTCGACAAGGATCAGGACAACTGGGGTTACAACGCCCAGACCGGCGAATATGGCGACATGATCGGCATGGGCATCATCGACCCGGTCAAGGTCGTTCGCACGGCCCTGCAGGATGCAGCTTCCGTTGCATCGCTGCTGATCACCACCGAAGCCATGATCGCCGAGCTGCCGAAGAAGGACGCTCCGGCTATGCCGGGCGGCATGGGCGGCATGGGCGGTATGGACATGATGTGATAGGCGAAAGCCTGCACTGACACCATTCCGGCATCCGGAACAGGAAGGGCGGCCCTCGGGTCGCCCTTTTCTTTTGTCTCGATAGCACCGCCGATGTCTTTTCAACCGCTTCCGATTTCAGGAATGATGCAGCGGCGATTCGACCACGTGGCACGCCCGATTCAGCTGATCAACCCATCTAACCAGCCGTCTATTGCCCGCCCCCGGGCCGAAGCTTGTGTGAAGCTTGCGCTGCTGCGCCTCTGCAGTATGCCAACATCGGCGCGGGGTCGCAGGGTTGCCGTGCCGTTTCCGGCCTCCGCATCAGGTGAAAACGCTTCCAATGCCCTCAAAGATGATCCTCCACCGCCGATTCTCCTGAAATGTCCCGGAAGCGCGGCCTCACGAGAAATGATCCCGATCCGAATACCCCTTAAAAAGCCGTTGCCGTTTGTCCAAAAGCTCCTATAAATCCGCGCTGCAATTAAAGTGCGCCCGGCGATAATTTTTCGCTAATAGACGAGGTCGGAGCGCGAAACGGCGATACGCGAATGTTCGGCTTCAACGGCTCCGCTTCCGGAGCCCCTGAACGCCATGGCGATTGCCGGATGGGCGGACATCATGTCCGCAGCGACATGATCCTGTTTCTTTGTGTTTGCCGAGCGTGCGGCGGAGAAGCCGCATGCGAACGGGAGAACGCCTTGTTTAAGATCGCCAAAGCCAATGCAGCCCTGCCCCTGATGCCCGGCTCGCTTGAGGACGCCAATCGCAATCACGAGATGCTGGCGCAGTTTTCCATCTCCGAAAGCTGGATCGGAGATTTGTCGAGCGGCATGCTCCGCCTCGGCGAATGGAGCGGCATGCTACACGGCCTCTCCGCACAGGAATGCGGGCTGTTAAGCCTGATCCGCTGCTACGATACCAAAGACCGCAGCCACATATTGGAGCTGTTCGAACAGGCGGCGACGCTCAACTCCTCCTTCTGTTTTTCGACGACGATCATCATGCCGAATGGCTTCCGCCAGCCGCTGTTCTGCATGGGCGAGTCGAACGGGCTCGAAGAGAAATACAGCGGCGGCATGTCCGGCGTCTTCATCTTCCCGCGCTTCAAGCTTGAAGGCGCAAGGCAGATCACAAGCCGCCGATAAAAGCCGCCAGCGCAAAGAAAAGGCCGCTCTCAAGGGCGGCCTTCGGCATTTCCGGTCGGCCTCTCCGTTATTCCGGCTTGACGGGTATGTTGAGGCCCTTCGCACTTGCCGGACGGGCGATGCAGCGCTCCAGCCAATCCGAGACTGCGGGGAATTTCGCATATTCCAGAACCTCGCGGCCGCCATAGAAGATATCGGCGCCGCGAACCCAGGTGAAGGTGGTGATGTCGGCGATCGTATAGAGATCGCCCATGATCCACTGGCGGCCCTTCAGCCGGTCTTCGAGCACGCCGAGCAGACGTTTGGACTCGTCGCGATAACGCTCCACCGGGTAGGAATTGTTGGCGATCTTGTCGGCGGCGAATTTGTAGAAATGCCCGAACTGGCCGAACATCGGACCGATGCCCGCCATCTGGAAAAACACCCATTGGATGGTTTCGTAGCGGCCCGCGGCGTCGGCAGGGATGAGCTTGCCGGTCTTTTCCGCGAGATAAAGCAGGATGGCGCCGGATTCGAAAAGGCCGATCGGCTTCCCGTCCGGGCCATTCGGATCGATGATCGCCGGGATGCGGCCGTTCGGGTTGAGAGATTCGAATTCCGGCGACTTCTGCTCGTTGGCGGCGAAGGAAACATAATGCGGCTCGTAGGCGAGACCGAGTTCTTCGAGGGCGACGGAAACCTTCACCCCGTTCGGCGTCTGCAGCGAATAGAGCTGGATGATGTCGGGATTTTTCGCCGGCCAGCGCGTCGTGATCGGAAATGCGGAAAGATCTGCCATCGGAATCTCCATGTTGGGCGCCGACCATAAAAGACCGGGCTCGGTAAAGGCAAGCAGCGGCGACCAGGAGATCGTTCCATATTGTTGAACGATCTGTCCGCTTCCGTTTATCTTTCCACAACGAAGGAAAAGAGCGACATAGAAGCATCCGAGGTCCAACCGGTGCCGGGGCACCAAGATCTCCAGAGCCAATCACCCGGAGACAACGTCCATGTCAAACAACGTCATCATCCTGATCGCCCGTATCCTTCTTTCCTTCATGTTCATCTTCGCCGGCTTCGGCAAGCTGACCGATCCGGCATCGACCGCCGGCATGATCGCCGGCGCCGGCCTGCCGGCTTCCACCGCGCTCACCTATCTCGCCGGCCTGTTCGAGCTTGCAACCGGCCTTGCCGTGCTCGTCGGCTTCCAGGTCCGCATCGTCGGCTGGCTGCTTGCCGTCTTCTGCGTCTTTACCGGCTTCGTCTTCCACTTCTCGCCGATCAACGTTCCTGATTTCCCGGCCGCCGCTAACGCCTGGCTGAGCGGCCTGAACTTCGTCAACTTCATGAAGAACATCACGCTCGCCGGCGCCTATATCATGCTCGCCACCAATGGCGCAGGCGCCTACTCGCTCGACGCCCGCCGCGGCGCCTACGCAACGGCCTGACACCAGCAGACATCCTCCCAGAAACAGAAAACCCGCCGTCATCCGACGGCGGGTTTTTCTTGTGCCGTTATGTAGCCGAGATCAGAGGGCGGCGCGCACCGCATCGATGATCGCCTGCACCGCCGGTTCGTCGGCATGGCTCTCCTTGCGGGCGCGCACGAGGCAGGCCTGCGAATGCAGGATGACGCCGTCCTGGAGCACCTTCAGGTGGTTGGCGCGCAATGTCGAGCCGGTGGAGGTGATATCGACGATGATGTCAGCCGAGCCTGCGGCGGGAGCGCCCTCGGTGGCCCCCAGGCTTTCGACGATGCGATAAAGCTGGATGCCGTGCTGGCTCGAAAAGAACTGCTGGGTCAGCCGCCAGTATTTGGTGGCGATAGCAAGCCGCCTGGAGTGGCGGGCGCGGAAATCGGCGGCGACATCGACGAGATCGGCCATGGTGTCGACATCCAACCAGATCTCCGGCACGGCGACGACGACATCGGCATGGCCGAAACCGAGCCGGGCGCAGAATTCGACGCGCTTGTCGATCTCGGCAAAACCCTCCCGCATCAGATCCTCGCCGGTGACGCCGAAATCGACGCTGCCGTTGCCGATTTCGCGAGAGATTTCGGAAGCCGACAGGAAGGCGACTTCCACATCGTCCCAGCCTTCGACGCGGCCGCGATAGGAGCGGTCGTTACCAACAGCCGAGATCGGCATGCCGGCACGTTCGAAGATCGCCGAAGCGTCGTCCTTCATCCGGCCCTTGGAAGGAAGCGCAATGGTGATGGTCATGCGGCTGCCCTTTCGGTTTCGATACGGTCGAGCCAGAAGGAGAAGCCGACGGCAGGAATGCGGTCCGTGGCGCCGAGGAAGGTCAGCAGCCGATCGAAGCGACCGCCGCCGGCGAGCACCGCGCTCGAGCCTTCCACCGTCACCTCGAAGACGAGGCCGGTGTAATAGTCGAGCGGCCGTCCGAAGGCGGCGCGGTAGTCGAGGCAGGAAAGATCGACGCCGGCATTGGCAAGGGCTGCGACCCGGCCATTGAAGCGGGCGAGCGCGTTGCCGAGTTTCAGGCCGGCAGCATCGGCGAAACCGGCAAGGGCCGCGGACGCGTTGATGAGCGGCACGTCGAGCGACAGGAACTCTTCCAGCACCTGGAAGGCCGCATCGTCGAGGCGGGTTTCGGAGAGGATCAGCTTTTCCTTGAGGCGCCGGGCGATCTCCAGGGGCGAGCGGCTGGCATTCGTCGAATAGCCGGTCTTCTGCATCTCCCGCTCGAGATGGACGACCAGCGCCTGCTCGTCGCCGGATGCGACCAGCCTGGCAATATCGTCGTCCAGGCCGGTGACGAATTGCGGGCTGACGAGGCTGGCCAGCAGCGCTTCCAGCTGCGTCATGTTGCCGAAGGCATGGATCAGGCGCTTCTGCCAGCCGAGCGGCAGGCCGAGCGCCTGGACGACGGCCTCGAACACTGCCTGGTCGCCCAATGTCACCGACAGTCGCCGGCCCGGCAGCAGGCGAGCGAGGATGCCGGTGGCATCGCCGATGGCGCGGGCGTCGGCGTTTGACAGGTCGATATCGCCGAGATCCTCGATGCCGGCCTGGTAGAATTCATTGGCGCCGTCACGGCGCTGGCGGAAAACCTCCCCGAGATAGGCATAACGCTTCGGCGTACCGGTCGCCGTCTCGATGTGGCGCAGACAGACGGGAATGGTGAATTCGGGACGCAGGCAAAGGCTGGCGCCGGTTTCACTCTCCGTCATGAAGATGCGGCGGCGCAGGTCCTCACCGGCGATGTCCAGGAAAGGTTCGGCCGGCTGAATGACAGGCGTATCGATGCGCTCGGCGTTGCGCGCGGTAAATTCGGCCAGCAGGTCGTTGGAGAATTCGGGGAGGTTGATCAGGGGCATGCCGAGCTCCAAATAGTAGGCGAAGGGCGTGCCTGAAGGTACGCCTCAGACATTCGATGCTGCCCTCTTCCGATCCTCAGCCTGCGCAGCAAGGATTTCCTTCACCTTGGCCACAAGGTCGGCTTCCGGCACCGTCTCCTGCGCCACGCGTGCTTCGCGCCAGCTGGCATTGTCTTCGATCTCGCCGGAAAGCCGCTTGCCTTCGATCAGATCCTTGATCTGCACGACGCCTTCGGCGCGCTCGTCGCCGCCCTGGATGATGGCGACAGGGCAGCCGCGGCGATCGGCGTATTTCAGCTGGTTGCCGAATTTCTTCCAGTTGCCCTGGAACATCTCGGCGCGGATGCCGGCGGCGCGCAGTTGCTGCGTCATTTTCTGATAACGGCCCATCGCCTCGACATCGCCGTCCATGACGGTGACCAGCACCGGCTCGATCACCTCGCTGGCGCCGAGCTTGCCGAGGTTCTTCAGCGCCGTCATCAGGCGAGAGACGCCGATCGAAAAGCCCGTCGCCGGAACCGGCTGGCCCATGAAACGAGAGACGAGACCGTCATAACGGCCGCCGCCGCCGACCGAACCGAAGACGACCTTCTCGCCCTTTTCATTGGTGACGTCGAAGCTGAGTTCGGCCTCATAGACCGGGCCGGTATAATATTCGAGACCGCGCACGACCGAGGGATCGATCTTGATCCGGTCGGCTTGATAGCCGGCGCTGGTGACGAGCGCTGCGATGAAATTCAGCTCCTCGACGCCTTCGCCACCCCTCGAGGTTCCCGCAACGAGCTCGGCGAGGCGTTGAGCGCTTTCGGCATAATCCTTGATGCCGACGAAAAACAGCACCTTGTCGATCTGCTCCTGGTCAAGCCCGGCGCCCTTGGTGAAATCGCCGGATTCATCCTTGCGGCCGGGGCCGAGCAGCAATGCCACGCCTTCCGGGCCGAACTTGTCGAGCTTGTCGATGGCGCGCAGCACGTTGAGCCGCTGGCCGGCCTTGTCGTCGCCGCCGAGGCCGATCGCCTCGAGCACGCCATCCAGGACCTTGCGGTTGTTGACGCGGATGACATAGTCGCCGCGCTTGATGCCGAGGGCCTCAAGCGTGTCGGCCATCATCATGCACATTTCGGCATCGGCCTGAACACCCGGCGCGCCGACCGTATCGGCATCGAACTGCATGAACTGGCGGAAGCGGCCGGGGCCCGGCTTCTCGTTGCGGAAGACGTAACCGGCGCGATAGGTGCGGTAGGGAAGCTGGATCTCGTTGAAGTTCTCGGCGACATGACGGGCGAGCGGCGCCGTCAGGTCGTAACGCAGCGACATCCATTGCTCGTCGTCATCCTGCAGGGAGAAGACACCCTCGTTCGGCCGGTCGCTGTCGGGCAGAAACTTGCCGAGCGCATCGGTATATTCGAACAGCGGCGTTTCGAGCGGATCGAAACCATAATGCTCATAGACTTCCCGGATCTTTGCCGTCATCTCGTTGACGGCGCGGATGTCGGCGGCCGTGCGGTCGACGAAGCCGCGCGGCAGGCGGGCCTTGAGCTTTTGCGGTTTCTTCTGCTTGTCGTTCATTTCCGGGAATTCCGCTGACTGTGACAGTGGCGGTTTCCTAACCGATCGGGCGGGGAGCGGCAAGGGCGAAGGGTCTTGATGCCGCAGGGAGAATCGATTGAACCAGAGGCATCCATCAGAAATGCGGATATGCTCATGATCGCTGAAGCGCTTCTCTATGCCGCGACCTTGCCGCTGACCGGCAAGCCGCATCGAAAGTTCATCCGCTATTCCGTCAATCTGTGGTCGCGGGCCGGGCGCTGTGCGGCGGATTGGGCCGAACATGAGGAGAAGAGCCGGACTGCGATCCGCGCGGCTGCGGCCGGTCTCAGGCAGAAGCGGACCGCCGTCGTGCTCGGTTCCGGTCTGTTGCGGGACGTGCCGATCGAGGAACTGGCGCGCGATTTCGATACCGTCGTGCTGGTCGATCTCGTTCACCTCGCATCGGTGCGCCTGTGGCTGTCGGCCAAGGGCTAGCGCAATGTCCGGCTGATCGAGCGCGACCTCTCCGGCTATGACGACCTTGCCGCCGGCCGGCAGCCCGAACCGCTCGGCTTCCTCAGGAGCGTGCCCTATCTCGATCTGGTGGTTTCGGCCAACCTCTTGTCGCAGATCGGTCGCGGTGTGAAACGGCGCTCGGAGGCCGAGGCCGGGCGAATGCCTGAAGACACGGTGGGAAGGCTGATCGCGGCGCATCTGACCGGGCTTTCCGGGCTTTCCTGCCGCGGCTGCCTGGTGACCGACATTGCCTATGCCGTCATCGACCGCAACGGCAGGACGCATGAGGATGCCGACCTGCTGCACGGCGTTTTACCGCCGCCGGCAAAGGCTACCTGGACATGGCCGGTGGCGCCGCTCGGCGAAGAGAGCAAGGATTACCGGATCGAGCACAAGGTCATTGCCAGCTGGTGATCAGGATGTGATCGCCGGTCGGCTTGGCTTGCATCAGTCATTCGCCTATAAAACAGCATGCGCATGCTCGCCCTCATCGCGATGTTTCTCGGCTGGCTGGTCTACAGCGCCATGTCCGCATGGGCAGGCTGTCCGACCTGCGCATCGATGAATGCGCCGGTTGCCGTCGAAACCGGTATGCATCACGAAATGCACGGTGTGGCTATGTCCGAGGCGGCGGGCAAGACTGAACCCTCGAAAGGCCCCTGCGCCGGCGGCAATTCCGCGCATATGCCGCTTTGCGCCGCCTGGCTGCTGTTGCCACCGGCGGTGACGGTCATGGCTAGCGGTAAGTCCATTTTCGGTTATCCCTACCCCGCGCTTGCCCGCGCCCTCGACGACGACAAACCGACACCACAGTCGCCGCCTCCGCGACTGTCCTGACACCATAGCAATCCATGCCAATCGGGTGGCTCAGCCGCCCGGCAAACCTATTGTCAGACAGAGGAAGGAACTCTCATGTCTTTGAAAATCATAGCCCTCACCGCCATGCTCGCCATCATTGCCGCTCCCGTCCTTGCCGAAGACAAACCGATGGATATGAGCAAGCCGATGGGCAATCACGATGCGGCAAGCCACGCCTTCAGCGAGGCCAATGCCAAGATGCACAAGGATATGATGATCGAGTATAGCGGCGATGCCGATGCGGATTTCGTCCGCGGCATGATCCCGCACCATCAGGGCGCGATCGATATGGCCAGGATCGAGCTTCAATATGGAAAAGATCCCGATATCCGAAAGCTCGCCGAAGCCGTCATCAAGGCACAGGAAGCCGAGATCGCTGAGATGACCGCCTGGCTCAAGGCCCACGGCAAATAATCGATCGTGGATGAAAAGGGGAACGCCGGGATGTCAGGCGTTCCCCAAGACTTATGTTGGCGAGGTCAGTCCTTCGGCTCGAAATCGGCCGGGCGGCGGCCGGCGCCCTGTCGGGCCAGCATCCAGCCGGGATATTCGGGCGCAAGCGCGCTCACCTCGTCGAGCTTCTTCATATCGTCTTCATCGAGCTTCAGCTTGACGGCGGCAAGGTTCTGGTCGAGCTGGTCGACACGCTTGGCGCCGATGATGACTGTGGTGACGAAGGGCTTGGCGAGGATATAGGCGAGCGCCACGGTTGCGACGCCGACGCCGTGCTTTTCGGCGACTTCGCGCATGACGGCGACGCAGGCCCAGGCCTTGTCCTTGTCGACCGGCGGGAAATCGAAACTGGCGCGGCGGCCCTCGCCGTTGCCGGGCGCGCCGGGACCATACTTGCCGGAGAGCAGTCCGCCGGCGAGCGGCGACCAGACCATCAGGCCGAGCTTCTCCTCCTGCATCATCGGCACGATGTCGCGTTCGAGATCACGGCCGGCGATGGAATAATAGGCCTGCACGGTTTCGAAACGGGCAAAACCGCGGCGTTCGGACAGGCCGAGCGCCTTGGAGATGCGCCAGGCCTGCCAGTTGGAGACGCCGATGTAGCGCACCAGGCCACGAGAGACGAGATCGTCGAAGGCGCGTAGCGTCTCATCGATCGGCGTCACCGTATCGGTCGCGTGGATCTGATAGAGGTCGATGTGATCGGTCTGCAGGCGCTCGAGGCTCGCCTCGACGGAATCCATGATGTGGCCGCGCGAGGCGCCGCGGTCGTTCGGCTTGTCGCCCATCACACCATAGACCTTGGTGGCGATGACGACGTCCTTGCGTGGGATGTCGAGGTTCTTCAGCGCCTGGCCGAGCAGCCTTTCGGACTCGCCGGCCGAATAGACATCGGCCGTGTCGATGAAATTGACGCCCGAAGCAAGCGAGCGTTCGACGATCCGGTCGGCGGCATTCTGGTCGACATCGGCGATGGCGCCCCACATGCTGCCTTGCTTGGCTTCACCGAAGGTCATGGTGCCCAAGCAGATTTCCGAGACGAAAAGTCCCGTATTTCCGAGCTGGTTGTAACGCATGGTGGAAAAATTCCTTTGTGTCTGCCGCAAGAGGGCTTGCGAACCGCTGAACTTCATTTTTTGATTATTGGCCTGCGCGCGACAGGCACAGCCGTGGCTGGCTGCAGGGTGAGGCAAAGTGCATTTAGTGCGGCAGCGGCGCTTTTCAACGCTGCGCCCAACCGTGCCCAAGATGACGCCCTTGTCTCGACACAGGCAGCCGATAGATTGCCGGCCATATTTTAAGAGGTGCGCATATGACGACGCGACCACTGACGACGATCGGCTTCGATGCCGACGATACACTCTGGCAAAACGAACAATATTACCGACTGACGGAAGCGCATTTCACCAGGCTTCTTGCCGATTTCGCCGAAGGACCGAAGATTTCCGAGCGGCTGCTGGAGGCCGAGAAACGCAATCTTCGCCATTATGGCTTCGGCATCAAGGGTTTCACGCTGTCGATGATCGAGACGGCGATCGAGATCACCGAGGGCAAGGTTCCCTCGGGCGTGATCGCCAAGATCCTCGATATCGGCCGCGAGCTCCTCTCCCATCCGGTCGAGACCATGCCGCATGTGCGCGATACGCTGGAGGGGCTTGCCGGCAAGTACCTGCTTGTCATGATCACGAAGGGCGATCTCTTCGATCAGGAACGCAAGCTTGCCCAATCCGGGCTCGGCGATTTCTTCGATGCCGTCGAGATCGTCTCCGACAAGACCGCCGTCACCTATCGGCGCATCTTCGCCAAGGTCGGCGACGGGCCGGAGCGGGCGATGATGGTCGGCAATTCGCTGAAATCGGACATCGTGCCGGCAATCGCCGCCGGCAGCTATGGCGTCTTCGTGCCGCACGAGCTCACCTGGGTGCTGGAACATGTCGATGAACCGAAAGAAGCGCCGCGTTTCCGCAAGATCGGCCATCTCGGGGAATTGCGCGAACTGATCGACCGGCTCGGCTAGAGCCTCATTGCTTGGCAGGCGCCTTCGGAAACAGCGACGGGCGTTCGGGCTCGGCCGGCGGTTGCGGCGGTTGTGGGGCCGCCGCCAAGGGCTCGATCAGGATGCTGAACGGAGCGCCGAGGCCGCGGCGCGGCGAGACCTTGGAATAATAGGGACGCAGCAGCCAGGTGGCGTCTTCCTTGACCGTCGTCTCGAAGCTCATGCCATCCTCGTCGGTGCCGAAGAACGCCTCGTCATCCGGCTTCGACAGGTCGAAGATCGCCAGGAAGGCAAATTTGCTCTTGGTGGAAAAACTGACCTTCACGTGCTGGCCGGTGCGCACCGGCAGCGTATAGACATGGCTATTGCCGAACTTCGTCCAGCCCTTCAGCTGCATGGTGACGGCCGGGAATTGCAGCTTCTCCAGCTTCTCGCCGGGATCGAGCTGCGGTGTCTGCGCCATGGCGGAGACCGGCAGGAAAAACAGGGCAGCGGCTGTTATCAATATTCTCACGGACAGATCTTTCATGGACGGACCAGGGCGCTGCGCATCGCCTCGACCTCGGGCCGGCAGAAGCAGCCTTCCAGATGATCGTTGACGAGACCCATCGCCTGCATGAAAGCATAAACTGTGGTCGGGCCGACAAAGGTCCAGCCGCGTTTCTTCAGATCCTTCGAAATGATGACCGATGTCGGCGTCGTCGGATTGGCGACGATATGCTCGCGGTCGACCACAACAGGCCGCTCGTTATGGCCCGGCTCGTAGCGCCAGAAATAACGGGCGAGCGAGCCGAACTCGTCCCTGAGGGCGATCGCGCGCTTGGCATTGTTGATGGTCGAGACGATCTTGCCGCGATGGCGGATGATGCCGGCATCGCCAAGGCAGCGAGCGACATCCTCGTCGCCGAAGAGAGCGACCTTGTCGAAATCGAAGCCTGAAAAGGCGGCGCGGAAATTCTCGCGCTTGCGCAGGATCGTCAGCCAGGAAAGGCCGGACTGGAAGCCTTCGAGGCAGATCTTCTCGAAGAGGCGGATGTCGTCGGTGACGGGGCGGCCCCACTCCTCGTCATGATAGCGGAGGTAGTCGGGCAGATTTGCGTGCCAGTGGCAGCGGCTCCTGCCGTCCTCGCCGATGATGATGCCTGTCGCGCTCATGATCCTTCATTCTGCGGGGGTCCGCTTCGTTCTCCGCTGATGATTCCGGCTTTACCATTTGCAAACCGTCTTTCCAAACCGAACGGTAACCCTGACGAAAAGTTTATCCGGTCGGTCGGCTTTTCATGAATCGATCTTTACCATTCGCTGGCGGATAGGGTGGCAGCGTCTTTGCGGGCGGAACATGTCCGCCCGGGCGGAGAAGTAGTCCCGCCAGCCATTTTCGGTCATTTGTAGAGAGTTCGTCCGATGATGAAACAGCTTATTCTTGCCGCAGCCCTCTTCGGCATTGTCTCCACGGCCGCCCTTGCAGACGACCGCTACGCCACCCGTCCGCCGGTCGTGCTCAGCCCGGATCTGACGGCGCCCTGGATCAACCAGCTCGGCGGCGGCGCGGTTCGACCCGTCGTCTATCAGCGGCCGGTCATCCGGCAGCCGCAGCGCGGAATCTTCCAGCGCCGCGCGCTGCGCCAGGCGCCGCAGGCCGCACCGCAGACCGTTTCGGCGATCAATCCCGGCATCCCGTCGATCCGCCGTCCGATCGAGCCGCAATTCCTGCCGCAGATGGTCGATTACGATACCACGGAAAAGCCCGGCACGATCGTCATCGATACCAACAACCGCTTCCTCTATCTGGTGATGGAAGGCGGCAAGGCAAGGCGCTACGGCGTCGGCGTCGGCAAGCCCGGCTTCGAATGGGCCGGCGCCCACAAGATCACCCGCAAAACGGAATGGCCGGACTGGACGCCGCCTTCCGAAATGATCAGCCGCGAAGCCGCCAAGGGCCATTACCTGCCGGCGCGCATGGACGGCGGACCGGAAAACCCGCTCGGCGCCCGCGCCATGTATCTCGGCTCGACGCTTTACCGCATCCACGGCACCAACGCGCCCTGGTCGATCGGCAGTGCCGTCTCCTCGGGCTGCATCCGCCTGCGCAACGAAGACGTCGTCGATCTCTATGACCGCGTCAACGTCGGAACCCGCGTCATCGTCATGTAACGACCGGGCAAATACCTGGGGAGCCGTAGAGAATAGCCGGCTCCCTTCTCCAAAAGAGCTTTATCCGGCCACGCCGATCTTGAATCGGGGAGAAGTTCATGTAGCTTCGAGCGAATTTGCTTGAGGGGAATCGATCATGATCAAATTGATGCCGGGTCTGGCTGCCGCCGGACTTGTCCTGTCCTTGATGTCCACATCCGCCTTTGCTGCACCCGCCGGCTCCGCGCTGGACAATACACGAGCCCCGGCGCAGATCGTGCGCGTGGCGCAGATGCCGAAATACGTGAAGCCGCAGTTCAAGCGCAAGAAAGTGCGCCTGGTGACGACGGAAGCGGCCGGCACCGTCATCATCGATACCAACAACAAATATCTCTATCTCGTCGAAGGCAACAACCGCGCCACCCGCTACGGCATCGGCGTCGGCCGCGACGGCTTCGGCTGGTCGGGGATCGTCAAGATCGGCCGCAAGGCCGAATGGCCGAGTTGGACGCCGCCGGCCGAGATGCGCCGCCGCGAAGCCGCCAAGGGCCACATCATCCCTGCTTTCCAGGAAGGCGGCGAGGACAATCCGCTCGGCGCCCGCGCCATGTATCTCTACCAGGGCGGCCGCGACACGATCTTCCGCATCCACGGCACCAACCAGCCCTGGACGATCGGCCTCAACATGTCTTCCGGCTGCATCCGGATGATGAACGAGGATGTGACGCACCTCTACGACCGCGCGCCTGTCGGCACCAAGGTGATCGTCATCGGCCCCGGCAACCGGCAGGGCAAGGTGGCTTTCGAGGACCGAGGCATCGACGTGCTGCGCACGATGTTTGGCGGCTGAGCAACACTGACGAAAAAAACGAAAGGCGCATTTCGACGCGCCTTTTGTTTTGCTTAGACTTTGCGGCCGAAAGCTGGCACACCTGCCTAAGAGTCGACATATTTGCAATATCGGGGCTATTCAATGACATATGCGCTGCGTTCCTCCGCTTCGCTACTTGCGGGCATCGCGTTTTTGACAATCTGTTCAGCAGTTTCCGCCTCGGCGGAAGATCTGCAATTCTCTGTCTATGGCGGTTATCAGACCGCACCGCACAGCGGCGTCGATCTCTCCGACGGCACGCATTTCACCGCCGGCTGGGAAGGCAAGTCCTTCGGCAGCCCGCCTTATTACGGCGGCCGCGTCACCTGGTGGCTCGAGAACTTCAACAAGCCGAACTGGGGTATTTCGCTCGATTATACCCATGACAAGGTCTATGCCGACGACGATACGCTGGCCAAGACCGGCTGGTCGCACTTCGAATTCACCGACGGCCTGAACTTGCTTACGGTGAACGGTCTCTACCGCTTCCAGGATCCGACCCGCCGCTG
This sequence comes from Rhizobium anhuiense bv. trifolii, assembly GCF_024346605.1. Lineage (NCBI taxonomy): Bacteria > Pseudomonadati > Pseudomonadota > Alphaproteobacteria > Hyphomicrobiales > Rhizobiaceae > Rhizobium > Rhizobium anhuiense. Next base: position 1,187,398 of record NZ_CP098803.1, on the reverse strand, counting down.
GACGCCCTATCTCGGCGCCGGTATCGGCGTGAACATTCCGCATGTCGAAGTGATTCGCCCCGAGGGCAAGACCTGGGCATATGAATTCGGCGGCGTGACGCTGCAGGCCCAGGCCGGCGTCGACTTCAAGGTGACCGAGCGCTGGTCGACCTTCGTCGAATACAAGGGCACCTATTCGCGCATCGACGTGCCGATCGACAACGGCGTGGACCTGAAGACCAACATCTTCACGAATGCCGTCAACGTCGGCGTTTCATTCCACTGGTAAGAACAAATTTCGGCTGCGACGTGAGAGCGGTTCAGCGCATAAAAGCGCAAAACCGCTCTAACCTTTTATCGTTATGCAATTCCCAGGCAAAACCGCCTTGCGCTTTGCCTGGGAAAACCGCTTCGTACTTCCTGAAATTGCTCTATTTCGTGCCGCAGCTGACCTTGCCCTGGACGGCATAGGGCTTTTCACCGCCTGCGATCGTCAGGGAATAGGTGCCGCTGAAATTTGCCGACGGCTTGCCGCGTTCGCCGGCAACCACGACGAGATCCAGCGTTGCTCCGCCGGTGTCGTCATCACCACCGTCGAGAACCTCCAGGAGCAGTTCGCCGTCACGCGACCAGTGATTGGTCAGATGCTGCGATTCGAAAACACGTTTTCCGAATACCGTCGATTGCGCCTGGTCCTTGACAACAAGTGCACCGCGGAAATGGTTGAGCTTGTGGCCGGCATCGCTTTCGAAACCGCTTTCGAGCGTGAAACGCGCTTCCTTGTCGTCGGCGGAACAGAACAAACGACTGTCGGCATGGGCGGCGCCTGCCGCTCCGAGCAGTCCCGCAAGCACGATCATTCCCCGCCACATCGCCCAACCTCCCGAGACCGGCCCGACGGGCCCGCTGCATATGCAGCAATTTAAAGTGCTACAGCGTCCTTTGCGCATCTGAAAAGACGCGCGGCGCTGTAGTAGCTTCAGCCTAGCGGCAAACCTGTTAATTTTTCCGGCACAGCGCCGCCATAAGCCCAATCGAGCAGTTCGACCGTATGCAGGATCGGCATGCCGGTGCCGGTGGCGATCTGGGTGATGCAGCCGATATTGCCGGTGGCAATGATATCGGCCTTGGTGGCCTCGATGTTTTTGACCTTGCGTGCCTTCAGCGCAGCCGAGATCTCCGGTTGCATGATGTTATAGGTGCCGGCAGAGCCGCAGCAGAGATGACCTTCCGCCGGATCGCGCACCGTAAAGCCCGCCGCTTTCAGCAATTGCTTCGGCGCGAGCGTGATGCGCTGGCCGTGCTGCATGGAACAGGCGGAATGATAGGCGACCGTGATGCCCTTCGGCATGTGGGCCGGCAGCTCGAGGGTGGCGAGATATTCGGTGATATCCTTGGCGAGCGCCGAGACCCTGGCCGCCTTTGCGGCATAGGCGGGATCGAGGCGCAGCATGTGGCCGTAATCCTTGATCGTCGTGCCGCAGCCCGAGGCGGTGATGATGATCGCGTCGAGGCCCTGCCCGTCGATCTCGCGTGTCCAGACATCGACATTGGCGCGCGCGCTCGCAAGCGCCTGTTCGGCGCGGCCCATGTGATGGACCAGCGAGCCGCAGCAGACCTCGCCCTCCGGCAGTACGACCTCGACGCCGAGCCGCGTCAGCAGCCGGATCGCCGCCGCGTTGATGCCGGGATCGAGCACCGGCTGGGCGCAGCCGGAAAGGATCGCCACCCGGCCGCGCCGTTCCGCCTCGGGCAAGTAGCTGCCGGGTTTTGCGAAGGCTGAAGCGGCCGGGATGCGGCGCGGCGCAAGCGCCAGCATGGCGGCGAAAGGTTTCAGTGCGCCACCCCGCATCAGGCCGGCGAAGGGCCGGCCGAGACGGGCGAGATTGAGCGCCAGGCGGAAACGGCCGGGATAGGGCAGCACGGCGGCAAGGATGGCACGCGTCAGCCGGTTCATCAACGGGCGCTTATAGGTCTTTTCGATATGGGCGCGGGCGTGATCGACCAGGTGCATGTAGTCGACGCCGGAGGGGCAGGTGGTGACGCAGGCAAGGCAGGAAAGACAGCGGTCGATATGGGTGACGACCTCGGCATCGGCGGGCCGGCCGTTTTCCAGCATGTCCTTGATCAGGTAGATGCGACCGCGCGGGCTGTCGAGCTCGTTGCCGAGCGTCACATAGGTGGGACAGGTGGCGGTGCAGAAACCGCAATGGACACATTTGCGCAGAATCTGCTCGGATTCGGCGACAGCGGGATCGAGCAGCTGGCTCGGGGTGAAGTTGGTTTGCATTTAGAGGGACCTCCGCTTTTGGAGGATATCGGGGGTTGTGCTCATCTTCTCCCTCACCCCATCTTCCCCGGATTGAATATGCCGGCCGGATCGAATTTCTCCTTCACCCGCCGTGACAGCATCGCCACCGCCTCAGGCTCGGGGTGGAAGGCCGCGGTGACTGCCCTCGCCTCGGCCGATGCGCGGATCAGCGTCGCATGGCCACCACCGAGCGCCTTGATGAAGCGGCGGACCAGCTCGGCTTCAGGACCGGCCTCCATGCGCATCCAGACAAGACCGCCCTGCCAGTCATAGAAAGCGTCGACGCCGGCCTCGAGGCGCAGCGCGGCGACCAGCTGATGGCCGGTGCCGGGGGCGACCGAGACGCGCCAGACCGGCCGCGCGGTGCCGTCGGCATAGGGCAGCACGTCGCGGATTTCTTGCCAGAGCCTGCGGCTGTCGGGCTGCTCCAGCCTGGTGACCGTGGCGAAGGCCGACATTGCCGCGACAAGCTTTTCAATGCGCACGTCGACCGAACCGGCCAGGCCCTCAATGCGCAGAACCGTCGCCTCGCCCTCGGGCAATGTGCCGGCGAGGAATTTCCAGGTCACCGTCAACGGCAGATGGGCGGCACCCGAGACTTCGACCGGCAGCGCCATCGCCGCCGCCATGGCGTTGGCCGCCTCGGCATCGTTGAGGCCCGATAGAACCACCGTCTGTTCCGTCTTCGGGCGCGGCGGCACGCGGAAAGTAACTTCGGTGAGGAAAGCCAGCGTGCCATGCGAGCCGGCCACCAGCTTGACGAGATCGAGGCCGGTGACATTCTTCATCACCCGGCCGCCGGCCTTGATGATCTCGCCCTTGCCATTGACGAAGCGCACACCGAGCAGGCTGTCGCGGGCGGCACCCGCGATCAGCCGGCGCGGGCCTGAGACATTGGCGGCAAACACGCCGCCGATGGTCGGCTCGCCGGATGTCCCCATCACAGGGCGATGATCCATCGGCTCGAAGGCGAGCATCTGGCCGCTCTCAGACAGCGCCGCCTCGACCTCGGCGAGCGGCGTGCCCGCTCGAACGGTCATGACCATTTCGCCGGGATTATAGGCGACGATGCCGGAAAGCCCGGTCGAGCGCAGCCGGCCTTCGGCGACAACGGCATTGCCGAAGCCCGAGCGGCTATCGCCGCCGCAAATCGCGAGCGGCTGGCCGCTTTCCGCGTGGGCGCGGACGATTGCCGCCGCCTCTTCCTCACTCGTCGGCATCAGATCGATCATGCGGCGGGGCGCCCTTCGAGCGGGAAGACCTTCGACGGGTTGAGGAGCCAGCCGGGATCGAAGGCGGCGCGCGCCGCCATCTGCTGGGCAAGGTCAGCCTCGGAATATTGGTGGCGCATCAGGTCGCGTTTCTCGATGCCGACGCCATGTTCGCCGGTCAGGCAGCCGCCGGCATCGACGCAGAGCTTCAGGATGTCGTTGCCGGCGGCTTCCGCGCGAGCGGCATCCTCGGGATCGTTGGCGTTGAAGAGGATCAGCGGGTGCATGTTGCCGTCGCCGGCGTGGAAGACATTGGCGACGCGCAGGCCGTAATGATCGACGATTTCGGCGGTCCGCTTCAGCACATGGGAAAGCTGGCTGAGCGGCACCGTGCCGTCCATGCAGATGTAGTCGGCGATGCGGCCGGTGGCGCCGAAGGCGGATTTGCGGCCCTTCCAGATCAATGCCGCCTCGGTCGCCGACTGGCATTCGCGCACGGTCTTCACCGCGTGCCGGCGGGCGATCGCGACGATGTCCTTCAGCGTGGCGTCCATCTCCGCTTCCGACCCCTCGACTTCGACGATCAAAAGCGCGCCGACATCGAGGGGATAACCGGCATGGGCGAAGGCTTCGCAGATCTCGATTGCCGGCTTGTCCATGAATTCGATCGCAACCGGGACGATGCCGGCGGCGATGACATCGGCAACGCAGGCGCCGGCCTCCTCCGAGCTCTCGAAACCGAAGAGCACCGGGCGGGCGCCTTCCGGCTTGGCGATCAGCCGCACCGTCGCCTCGGTGACGATGCCGAGCTGGCCTTCATGGCCGCAGACGAGGCCGAGCAGATCATACCCCGCCGCATCCAGCGCCTTGCCGCCGAGTTCGATCACCGTGCCGTCGACCAGCACCATTCTGACGCCGAGCAGGTTGTTGGTGGTGACGCCATATTTCAGGCAGTGGGCGCCGCCGGAATTCATGCCGATATTGCCGCCGATGGTGCAGGCAAGCTGCGAACTTGGATCGGGCGCATAGAAAAAGCCGTCCGCAGAGACGGATTCGGAGATGTTGAGATTGGTGACGCCGGCCTGAACCACGGCGACGCGGTTCGGCAGATCGATTTCGAGGATGCTGTTCATCTTCGACAGGCCGAGCACAACCGCATCCTCCTGCGGAATGGCGCCGCCGGAAAGCGAGGTGCCGGCGCCGCGCGGCACCACGGGAATGCCGTAGCGGTGGCAATAGCGCATGACGGCCGAAACCTCGGCTGTCGTGCGCGGCAGGGCCACGGCGAGCGGCAGACGGCGGTAGGAGACGAAGGCGTCGGTCTCGAACGGCACCAGCTCGCGCGCCTCATGCACCAGGCATTCCGGCGGCAGAAGATCGGTCAGATCGGCGACGATCTGGGGTCTGCGCGCCAGGACATCGGCGCGGGGGCTGAGAAACGAAATGGCGTCGGACATGGCGTTCTCCCTGGCCCTGACGACGGGGAAATAACAGCGGGAAGAGGGTAGCGGAACCGGCCGCGAACCTCCCTGCCGCCGATAGACCGGCTTAGCACTTTCCCGAAAGCGGCGCAAATGCTAAGCACTTATGCCAAAAGGGGAAAAAGTCGCAAAACCTTATGACCAATCTGGGTGATCTCGAAATCTTTGCCAAGGTCGTTTCGACAGGCAGCATGTCTCTCGCCGGGCGCGCGCTCGGCTTTTCCCCGGCCGTCGTCTCCAAGCGGATCAAGCGGCTGGAGGACCGGCTCGGCACCCGGCTTTTGCAACGCACGACGCGGCAGATCTCGCTGACGGAAGCCGGACAGGGTTTCTACGACCGCGTCCTCGGCATTCTCGCCGGGCTTGAGGAAGCGGAATTCTATATCTCCGGCCGCTCGGCACAGATGCACGGCACGCTGAAGATCTCGGCGCCGACCTCCTTCGGGCGCATGCATATTGCGCCGCATCTGAAGGGTTTCATGGAGGCGCATCCGGAGCTTGCGATCAACCTGGTGCTGACGGACGAATTCAGCGACATCGTCGGCGGCGGCTTCGATCTGGCGATCCGCATCGCCGAACTCACCGATTCGAGCCTCGTCGCCCGAAGGCTGGCGCCGGTGCGCCGGCTGCTCTGCGCCTCGCCGGATTACCTGGCGGCGCATGGCGCGCCTCAGCATATCGACGAGCTGAAACACCACCGCTGCCTGCCGGCGCACAATAACGACACCTGGCGGCTGAACGGACCGGACGGAGCGCTGAGTCTCAGGCCGGAAGGCATGCTGATCACCAATTCCAGCGAGGTGATCCGCGAGGCTGTCATCGCCGGTCTCGGAATCGCGCTGCGCTCCACCTGGGATATCGGCGAAGAGCTCAAGGCCGGCCGGCTGGTGCAGGTGCTGCCGGCCTATGAAGGCTCGCACAATGTCGCGCTGTCGGTCGTCTATCCCAGCCGGCAGTTCCTGCCGGCCAAGGTGCGGCTGTTCATCGATTATCTGGCAGAGCTTTATGGCCCCGTCCCCTATTGGGAGCGCTGATGGCAGTGCCGGTTCAGCGCGCCAGCCTCTCGATGACGAGGTCCAGCAGGGCGCGCAGCCGCGCCAGCCGCTTCATGTCGCGGTGATAGCCGACCCAGGTGTCGCGGCCGGGTGGCGGTTCACCGAGATCGACCAGTTCGACGACCGCAAGGGAATCGCCGAGCGGCCGCGGCAGAACGGCGAGCCCGGCACCGTTGGCACAGAGCGCTGCCTGCACGTCGCGGCTGTTGCTCCGCATGACGGTATTGGCCCGCGGCAACAGGCGCTGCAGCCAGCCGACATCCGGCATGTCGCTGAAAGCCTCGTCCATGCTGATGAGGCGGGCGCCCGTGCCATCGCCAGCTTCGGGGTGCGGTGCGCCGCGTCTGATGTAAAGGCCGTATTCGATATGGATGAGCTTGCGCGATATGACCTCCGCCTCCGTGAAAGGCCGGATGCGGAAGACGAGGTCGGCTTCGCGTCGCGACAGGTTGAGAAGCCGGCTGTCGGTCAGCAATTCGATCTCTACCTTTGGATGGACTTGCGAGAATTCCGCCAGTACCGGCGAAAGCACATGTACGCCGAACCAATCGGATGAGGACAGCCTGAGAAAACCATCGAGCTGACGACTGCCACCGGCAAGGACGCGCTCCATGGCGAGCGCTTCCTCTTCGATGCGTTCAGCGCCGGCGAACACGGCGGTGCCCTCGTCGGTCAGCACGAAGCCATCCGTCGTGCGCTGAAAAAGCGTCTGGCCGAGCGAGGCTTCAAGAGCACGCAGCCGCCTGCCCATCGTCGGCTGCGTCAGCCCGAGGCTGCGGGCTGCTGCCCCCAGCGTGCCGAACCGCGCGATCGCCAGAAACAGCTTGAGGTCGCTCCATTCCATCGCCCGCATCCGTCAAACAAAAATGCATGGATTTCAGTCATTATCTTTCATTTTCATTCGCGCTTCAATGCACCATCTTCTTCCAGCACAAGCCATTGCCGACGCCCCAGCAGACGCCGCGCTGCGAACGAAGGAGAGTTCCATGCCTGTCCAATCAACGATGAAAGCACTGCTGGCGGAGACGCCGAATTCGCCGCAGCGGATCGCCGATATCGCAAAATCGCCCCCCGGCGAGGGCCAGGTTCTGGTGCGCATCAAGGCAAGTGGCGTCAACCCGCTCGACCTCAAGATCCGGGCCGGTAATGCGGTCCATGCCCGCCATCCGCTTCCCGCCATACTCGGCATCGATATGGCCGGCATCGTCGAAGAGATCGGAACTGGCGTCAGTGGTTTCCGCCGCGGCGACGCGGTCTACGGCATGACCGGCGGGGTCGGCGGCATTCAGGGATCGCTTGCCGAATTTGCAGCCATCGACGCCGCGCTGCTGGCGCCAAAGCCACAGAATCTGTCGATGCGCGAGGCAGCCGCCCTGCCGTTGATCTCGATCACCGCCTGGGAAGGGCTTGTCGACCGCGCCGGGGTCAAGGCCGGCCAGAAGGTTCTCGTACTCGGCGGCGGCGGTGTCGGCCATATCGTGGCGCAGATCGCCAAGGCTGCCGGAACCGAGGTCTATGTGGTCGACGGCGCTTCGAAAGCGGATTATCTCGCCGGCCTTGGCGCAACACCGATCGATCGTGACGTGGAAACGGTGGAAACCTATGTCGCAAGACACACCGGCGGCAAGGGTTTCGATCTGGTCTACGATACGGTCGGCGGCCAGGGGCTCGATACGGCATTCCGTGCCGTCAGTCGGTTCGGCCATGTCGTGAGCTGTCTTGGCTGGGGAAGCCACGCGCTGGCGCCACTCTCCTTCAAGGCCGCCACCTATTCCGGCGTCTTCACGCTGCTGCCGCTTCTGACCGGCGAGGGACGCGCCCATCACGGTCAGATCATGCGGGAGATGACGAAGCTCGTCGAAGCCGGCAAGGTGATGCCCAAGCTCGACAGGCGCCGGTTCGCCCTTGCCGATGCCGATGAGGCGCATCGGCTGATCAAAAGCCGGCAGGCGGATGGAAAGCTCGTCGTCGAGATCGACTAACCTCGACGAGAGAATTAGCGCGCCAGATCGAGATAGGCGTTCGCCACCATCGCGTCGATATCGCGGGGTACGGGGACGACGCAGGATTGGGGACCGGCCTCGCCCCGGGCGATGCGTTCCAGGCAGCGGGCCTGGAGGGTGAAGCCGAGATCCATCGACTCGACCGTATTGCCGAGCGGCCGCGGACCGGCGAGATTGGCCATGTGACCGCCGCCGAGTACATGGAAGGAACGGCCGTCGGCGAGATGGAAGGTCTCGATATGGTCGGCCTCGTAGCGATCGATGCCGGTGACATCGGGATGGCGGCGAAGGGCCTCGACATCGATCTCATGCGGGAAATGGCCGCCATTCATCAGGATCGCGCCGTCCTTGACAAGCGGCAGGTCGGCTGCCGTGACGATGCCGGCAAAACCGGTGACGGTGACGATGATATCGGCCGAGCGGATCGCCTGGTCGCGTAGCGGCGTGACGAAACCGTCGAGATGGGCTTCGAGCGTCGTCACCGGATCGATGTCGACGACGCTGACGGTTGAAAAGGCATTGCGGAAACAGGCGGCCGTGCCCTTGCCGCAGGCGCCGTAGCCGAAGACGGTCACGCGTTTGCCGTTGGTGGAGCGGTTGGTGAAGCGCAGGTAGCTTTCGAACAGGCTCTGGCCGACGGCATGCCTGTTTTCGGCGAACTGCTTGATCGGGCTGTCGTTGATGACGAGGATCGGCATCTCCAGCCGCTCGCGCAGCGGCAGCAGACGGGTGCGCCCCGAAGTGGTCTCCTCGGTGCCGCCCAGGAGATTGGCATAGGGCTTTTCCGCCGCGATGGCGAAGAGATCGCCGCCATTGTCGAGCAGCAGATCCGGCTTCTCGGCGATGACCGCTTCGAGGCTCTGATGATGGGCAGCGGGATCGGTCGTCTGCGTGGCAAAGACGGTGATTCCTTGTGAACGCAGGAACTCGACCGTCGACGGCTGGGTACTGTTGAGATTGCCGGTGCAGACGAGACGCGCGCCACCGGCGCGCAGCGTCATCAACAGCGCCACCGTCTTCGGCTCGAGATGGATGCCGGTACCGATCGATAGACCCTCGAAAGGACGCGTCCGCTCGAATTCGGCCGCCGTCGCCGTGAGCAGCCGGCAGCTGCCGCCGATCCAATCGATACGGGTTGCGGTCTTTTCCATCATCTCTTTCCTATTTGCGCCTTGGTGCTGTTTTAGCGGAGCAACAGGGCTGCGAATATGGAAGTAATTCTGGCGAAGGGGCAGAAAATCTGCCCTTTCAGGCCGACGTCCCGCAACGAAGCAGCCAGCCGGACAAAGCCACAAAGGCCGGCCGTTTCGCATCCGGCGTGCGGCAGCAGAGGCTGTAGCCCGACGGGCGGGATATGAAGCCGTAGGGCGCGACCAGATGCCGGCGTTCGAGATCGTCTTCGATCGAAGCACGCGGCGCAAGCGCGATGCCAAGCCCGGAGCGGGCAGCCCCCAGCGCCAGCAGCAGATCCTCGAATTCCTGGACGCGGGAAAAGACGACCGGCGGCGTGCCGCTTTCGGCGAACCATTCGTCCCAGAGCTTCGGAACGCTGCGGCTGGCGAGCATCGTCAGTGCACCCATCGCTGCAGGGTCCTTGGATAGTGTCGCGGCGAGCGAAGGTGTGGAGACCGGGCCGAACTCGTCCTCCATGAATCGCAGAGCGGTGATCCCCGGGGCCGGCCGGTATTCACCGCCCATGATCACAGCGTCCAACTCCGGGTGCATCTGCAGCGGTTCGACCACGGTCATCGGCACGATCTCGACCGCCGTATCGCCGAGACTTGCCTGCATATCCGCGACGCGCGGCATCAGCCACCAGACCGCGAAGGCGGAGGGCACGCCGAGCCGAATGCGATTCTGCTCGGCGTCTTCGAGCTCCAAAACGGCGCGTTGCAGGATGTCGAAAGCCACGCCCGCTGCGGCGGCGAAAGCGCTCGCCTGCACCGTCGGAACCAGCCGGCGGCCGTCACGCGTGAAGAGCTTGCGGCCGAGGTGATTCTCCAACGTGGCGATCTGCTGACGCACGGCGCCACGCACCACATTCAGCTCTTCGGCAGCTTTCAGAATGCTGCCGTGACGGCAGACGGCCTCGAAGGCGCGGACGGCGTTGAGAGGGGGTAGACTCATGATTACCACATTCGAAAATCATAGTGCATCACTTGATCTTGCCATTGAACGAAAGGCAAGATCACGCCATATTGTACAGCTGTGCAATGTGACGCATTCGAGACAGGGCGTGACGGATTCTCCGAACCTGTCCTACCTCGATTTTCCCTATGAACGACGATCAAATGGCGTTTCGAATCGTCATGCCATTTTGGATTGCGTAAGCTTTCCGTGATATACGTATATGAGTGATTCCTAACGACGACTGTGAAGGTGACCCGACAATTGACTCTTTTCGCCCGACTGGCTTCCGATGTGCAACTGATGTTCCGGCGCCCGCCGCGACAGCAATATGGTGCGCTCTGCTACCGGGTTAAGAAGAAGAGCGGCGAGGTCGAGGTGCTGTTGATGACGAGTCGCGACACCGGCCGCTGGGTCATTCCCAAGGGTTGGCCGATGACGCGCAAATGCGCCCATGAGGTCGCGATGCAGGAGGCCTTCGAGGAAGCCGGCGTGCGCGGCGTGGTCGAGCCGGAGACGCTTGGCGCCTATACCTATCCCAAAGTGCTGCGCGATGGCGTGCAGGTGGTCTGCAAGGTGCAGGTCTATGCGCTCGAAGTCACCAATATGATGAAGAACTTCAAGGAAAAAGGCGAGCGCCGCATCGAATGGGTGTCGTTCGACGAGGCGGCCGGGCGGGTGCGCGAACCGGAGCTCCGTCACCTCTTCCTTGCTTTCAAGAAAAAGATGACCGACAGGCTTTCGGCCAACGCGGCGACGCAAATTTCAACGGACAACGAAATTCCGGCGGCCAAGCAAATTCCGGCGGAATGATTCCTGCCATCTTGCACTGCTAGAAAAGCAGCGTAGAAGCAGATTCATTCTCAGGAACAAGAATGCCGCCACGTCCCGCAGTTCTCACGAAACGCACGCTCGACAAGGACCTCGACAAGATCACCCATGCCGAGGACGTGGCGAAGCATGTTTTGCGGCGGCTGGTGGCGCCCGGTCTCGGACTGATCTTTCTCGGTCTGGCCATGCTTTTTGCCGGCGTCTACGTGTTCGACCGGCCGGGAGCGATGCTGGTGGCGGCGGCGGCGCTTGCCGGCTACATGGCGATGAACATCGGCGCCAATGATGTGACCAACAATGTCGGTGCCGCGGTCGGCGCGCGCGCCATGACGATGGGCCAGGCCCTGGTCATCGCGGCGATTTTTGAAATCCTTGGCGCCACCATCGCCGGCGGCGAGGTCGTCAAGACAATTTCCTCGAACTTAGTCGACGCCGTCCAGGTGCCGCCGGCAATACTCGGCTGGATCATGATAGCGGCACTGATGGCGGCGGCCCTCTGGATCAATCTCGCGACCTGGATGAATGCGCCGGTTTCCACCACCCATACGATCGTCGGAGCAGTGATCGGAGCCGGCATCTCAGCCGTCGGGCCGGAGCCGGTGAACTGGCGGGTGCTGCTGGAAATCACTTCGAGCTGGATCACCTCGCCGCTGATCGGGGGGCTGATCGCAGCCGGGCTGCTTTATCTCGTCAAGACGCTGATCATCTATCGCGACGATAAGATCGCGGCGGCCAAGCGCTGGGTGCCGGTGCTGGTGGCGGCAATGGCCGGCGGCTTCATGGCCTATATGGTGCTGCAACTGTCGCCAGCCGGCAAATTTCAGTCCTTCACCATCATCCTCATCGGAATTGTCACCGGGCTGCTAAGCTGGCTTGCCGCCCGGCCGCTCGTTCTCGCCCAGGCGCGGGATCTCGAAAACCGCAACAGTTCGCTGCGGGTGCTGTTCCGCCTGCCGCTGATCGGCTCTGCGGCGTTGCTGTCCTTCGCGCATGGCGCCAACGACGTTTCGAACGCGGTCGGGCCGCTGTCGGCGATCGTCCATTCGGTCGGCGTCGGCGGCGACGCCATCGGCCATCCGCCGCTCTGGGTGATGCTGATCGGCGCCTTCGGCATCTCGGTCGGCCTGCTGCTCTTCGGGCCGCGCCTCATCCGCCTCGTCGGCGAGGAGATCACCAAGCTCAATCCGATGCGGGCCTATTGCGTCGCGCTGTCGACCGCCTTTACCGTCATCGTCGCCTCCTGGCTCGGTCTGCCGGTCAGCACCACGCATATCGCCGTCGGCTCGGTCTTCGGCGTCGGATTCTTCCGCGAATGGTACACGCGTCATTCGAAGCGCCGCATCGCCTATATCAGGCGCAAGGCCGAGAGCTTTGATATCGACGAGCCGGAGGAGCCGAACATTCACGAGACGCGGCGGCGCTATCTCGTGCGACGGTCGCATTTCATGACGATCGTCGCTGCCTGGATCGTCACCGTGCCGGTTTCGGGGGCGCTTGCGGCAATGATTTATTGGGCTATGTTCGCGCTCTTCGTGTGAAACCCCGAGTTTTCGAATGCGCGCCAATTTCCGTATGCAACGGCTTTTCGTCGACGCGCCGCTTTCCCGCGGCGCCGTCCTCGAGGCAAATACCGACCAGTTCAACTATCTCGCCAATGTGCTGAGGATGGAGGAAGGGGCGGAGATCCTGCTCTTCAACGGCCGCGACGGCGAGTGGAAGGCGAGCCTCACTTTTCCTACGCGCAAACGCATCGTCTTGACGGCAACCGAAGAGACCCGGCCGCAGCCGCAGCCTTGCGACCTGCATTATCTGTTTGCGCCGCTCAAGGTCGGCCGCATGGATTATCTCGTGCAGAAGGCTGTGGAAATGGGAGCCGGCCTGCTGCAGCCGGTCATGACCCAGCACGTCCAGGGCAAGATCACCAATCTCGACAAGCTGCGCGCCAATGTCGTCGAGGCGGCGGAACAATGCGGCATTCTCGGCATCCCCGATGTGACCGAGCCGGTGAGGCTTCTCGACCTGCTCGACCGCTGGCCGAGCGAGCGCCGCATCATCTATTGCGACGAGGGCGACGCCGGGCAGAACCCGCTGCCGGTGCTGTCGGCGATCCGCGAAAAGCATCTTGCTCTGCTCGTCGGGCCGGAAGGCGGCTTTTCGGAAGAGGAACGGGCGCGGCTTCGAAGCCTCGATTTCGTCACCGCCATTCCGCTCGGACCGCGCATCCTCAGGGCCGATACGGCGGCCGTTGCGGCGCTGGCGGTGGTCCAGGCGGCGATCGGCGACTGGAATTAGGTCGAAAACGGGTTGACATGGAAATCGCTGCTATTTTTTTGATGCGTCTTTGAAACAATTTCACTTGCAACATGGGTGGCTTGGGTCCTAATCACCCTTCCAACTGCCCGGCCCCCTGGGCGCCTTTTTGAATACAGGTATCCCGCATGGCCCGCGACACTACCGACCAGACACCGCTCTCTTCGGTCCAGGATCTGACCGATTACATTGCCGCCGGCAACAAGCCGCGGGAGCGCTTCCGGATCGGCACCGAACACGAGAAGTTCGCCTTCTTCCGCGCCGACAACAGTCCGGTTCCCTATTTCGGCGACGCCAGCATTTCGGCCCTTTTGACCGGCTTGCAGAAGAAAAGCGGCTGGGAGCCGATCACCGACGGCGGCAACATCATCGGCCTTGCCGAGCAGAACGGCATGGGCGCGATCTCGATCGAGCCCGGCGGCCAGTTCGAACTCTCCGGCGCACCGCTGGAGACGATCCACGAGACCTGCAAGGAATCGAACCAGCATCTGGCGACGCTGCGCGAAATCGCCGAGCCGATGGGCATCCGCTTCCTCGGTATCGGCGGCAGTCCGAAATGGACCTATGCGGAAACCCCGCAAATGCCGAAATCACGCTACGAGATCATGACCCGCTATATGCCGAAGGTCGGCACCCAGGGTCTCGACATGATGTACCGCACCTGCACGATCCAGGTGAATCTCGATTTCTCCTCGGAAGCCGACATGCGCAAGAAGATGCGCGTCTCGATGAAGCTGCAGTCACTGGCGACCGCCCTCTTCGCATCTTCGCCCTTCACTGAAGGCAAGCCGAACGGGCTGCTTTCCTGGCGCGGCGATATCTGGCGCGATGTCGATAACCAACGCGCCGGCCTGCTCGACTTCACCTTCCGCGACGATTTCGGCTTCCGCGATTATGCCGAATGGGCGCTCGACGCGCCGATGTATTTCATCGTCCGCGACGGCCACTATCACGACTGTACCCATGTCACCTTCCGCCAGTTCATGAACGGCGCGTTGAAGGGCGAGGTCGCCGATCCGGCGCCGACGATGGGGGACTGGACGAACCATCTTTCGACACTCTTCCCCGACGTGCGGCTGAAGCGTTTCCTGGAAATGCGCGGCGCCGACGGCGGCCCCTGGCGGCGCATCTGTGCGCTGCCGGCCTTCTGGGTCGGCCTGCTCTACGACGATACGGCCCTCGAGGCCGCCGACGAGCTGACGAAGGATTGGAGCTTTGCCGAGATCAGCGCCCTGCGCAATGCCGTTCCCGCCGAAGGCTTGAAGGCGCAATTCCGCGGCCATCCGCTCTTCGACATGGCGCGCGAGGTGATCGGCATTTCAAAGGCCGGCCTCAAGGCGCGCGGCAAGCTCAACGGCGAAGGCCAGGACGAGACCATCTTCCTTGCGCCGCTCGACGAAGTGCTGGCCAAGAAAGCAACGCTCGCCGAGGATCTGCTGTCGCTCTATCACGGCCGCTGGAACGGTTCCGTGGAACCCGTCTTCGAGGACTATCAGTACTGAGGCGAGACTGTTTCAAGGAATTCAAGTTGGTTCACGGCGCCTTCTCGCGCTTCCTGGCTTCACGCGATCGTGCCGTACGGCGAGCCGGTCTCAGTTCCTCAATCGTCGGCAGCCACCACTCGGCGTCCTCAACCGGAGGAACTTTCGCCGGCCAGGTGCGGACGAGTTCTTCGAGTGTGGGAACCCGCCAATGTCCCCAGACGTGATCTTCGGTTACGCCGGGATAGAAGTCCGCAATGACGTCCGGCTCGACCAGTTCGCCTGAGATGTCGATAAAGACGACGATTCCATAGGCAGTGGCCACCGGACGCTCGATCGGCGGCAAGTCATCGCTCTGAAGCGGGTACCGATGACGCTTGCGTTCCGCGGAACGGCGCTTGCTGCGTATATCCTGTTCGGTTCCCTTGCGCTCCTCGGCGCGACGCCGTCTCTCCTCCGGTTCGTTTCTGCGCGCCGCAGTCTCGATATCAGGCCACCGTCGTCGGAGTTCCTCATAGGACCGGAAGGGAACGTGCCATATTCTGAGATCACCGTCCCACCGTGAAAACGGCACCTCGCGCAGTTTGTCGACGACAGTTTTCGAATAGGGTGTGCGAATTCGGAAACCTGCCTTGCCGAATTCGAGGTAGGGACTGTCGATCGGATCGAAGACGAAGGCGTCGCGTCCCTTCGCATCGGCGTGGGCGTCGGCTTCGGCCTCCATCTCGGCAAGCCATCGTCCGATGCGGCGGGACGCCGTCCGGCCGGGAACAAACCAAGCCTTGCGGGCATCGCTCCAGCGGGCACGGGGAAAGCGTCTTCGGAATTGCTCGACGGTCATCCTGTCATAGGGAAAGGAAATATCCGCGCCGGGCTTTTCACCGTCTTCACCGGGCGGCGCCTCGTCGTGACCAGCGGGGGATTTCGTCTCGGCCATGGAAGGAAAACGCCGGCGCGCAGGGATCGGTTTCCGGTGAGGATAGCATAGATGCTGGTTAAGGCGTGACAGCCTGCCGTCGTTGTGGCCGCTTTCGCTCGTGAGCTCGGTTCGCTGGGGCCTCGGCCGGGTAACACCGGCCAAATTCTTCCCTAAGTTCTTATGGCAAAAAGCCGTTTGCGCATGAGCATTTCAGGTTATAGTGGCGTTACAACGCGTCACGACTCGGGGAAAGGGACCTCCATGCTGCCACTCTTCGACATGATGATGCAGGCGCAGAATGGCGCGGCGATGGAAGCGGTCGCCCGGCAGTTCAACCTCGCGCAGGAACAGGCGACGAAGGCGATGGCGGCGCTGATGCCGGCCTTTTCCGCCGGACTGAAGCGCAGCACCAGCAATCCTTACGATTTCGTCGGGCTGATGCAGGCGGTCTCCTCCGGCAACTATGGGCGCTATTTCGAGGATATGAGCCGGGCCTTCACACCGGAGGGCATTTCAGACGGCAACAACATCCTTGCCCAGCTTTTCGGCTCGAAGGAGGTTTCGCGCGCAGTCGCCGCCCAGGCCGCACAGATGACCGGGATCGGCCAGGATATCTACAAGCGGATGCTGCCCGTGCTGGCCGATACGCTGATGGGCGGGCTCTTCAAGCAGACGACCGGACAGATGGCCTCGCCGGTCAACCCCTTCTTCAACACGGCGATGGGCGAGACCATCCAGAAATGGCTTGAGAGTACCGGCTTCGCGCCGAAACCGGCTCCGGAGCCCAGCATCTTCGACAATCCGTTCACCCAGGCGATGCAGCAGATGTTTTCGGTGCCGAAGCCTGCGCCGACGCAGACGCCCAACCCCTTCCTCGACAATCCCTTCGCCAAGGCCTTCCAGGAGATGATGGGCGGGCTCGGCCAGCAGCCGGCGGCCCCGGCCAAGGCCAAGACACCGGAGGCGCCCAAGGAAGAGGCGAAGGTCAATGCCGACAGCTATACCCAGATGCTGAACGCCATGTTCGACAGTGGACTGGAAGTGCAGAAGAGCTACCAGAAGAATCTGGAAGCGATCTTCGAAACCTACCGGCCGAAACCCTCCTCCGAATAAAAAAACCCGGAGATGGCTTGGGAAAGCCTATCACCGGGTCAAGCGGCAGGGCTATTGGCTATCACCCTGCGGGGAAACTCGACGCTCCTACTATTCGTAGGAGCGCAAAAGAGACGAGAGGCGCCAGCGATTGCGCGCCGAACGCGTCAGATGTTCCGACGGGTCCTCGAAAAAGGTCGACGCCAGGAACGCGGAGGTCAGATCGGCCCGGGTAAGGCCGATATCCCTCAGCTGCGTGTCGTTCAGATCATGCAGCGCGTTGATCTCCATGCGATTGCGGAACACGCGAAAGAGAGAGGCCAACGGTGCGAGGCCTGCCGCCAGACGCTGGAAAAACGTCGGGGTCGGATTGCCGCAGTCGAGTTCGAGTGTCCGGTCTGTCATGCGCATTGAACTCTCCTTTCTGTACAGTGCCGCACGTCTTTTAGACGCATAAAGGGCGCTGTAACGTTTTAGATCGGCGCGCAACGCAACCCACCCCTCCCGCGAGGTCGTGCGGGAAGGAGCAAGCTGAATTCCGCTTGGACAGGCAGGGTGTCTGTCCTTCACTTTGCTTTGATTTGCATCCCGAAGATGCCAAAGACCTATTGATCAGTCCAACGAATGTTTCTAATGATTATCATCAGCTATCTTTATGGGTGAAACCATGTCCGCACCTCTTGATCTCGACCAACTGCAGACTTTCATCGCCATCGTCGATTCCGGCAGCTTCACCAAGGCGGCCGACAGGGTCTACAAGACCCAATCGGCCGTCTCCATGCAGATGCGCCGCCTCGAAGAGCGCATCGGCAAGCAGCTGTTCATCAAGGATGGGCGCGGCAACCGGCTGACGGTCGAGGGTGAAAAGCTGCTCAACTATGCCCGGCGCATCATCCGCCTCAACAATGAGGCGATCGCCGCCTTCGACGACAACAGGCTGGAGGGGACGCTGCGGATCGGCACGCCGGACGATTATGCCGACCGCTACATGCCCGAAATCATCGGCCGCTTCGCCAAGACGCATCCGAATGTCGAACTCTACATCGTCTGCGAGCCTTCGGTGGATCTCGCCGAGCGCATGCACAAAGGCGAGCTCGACATCGCCCTCGTCACCCACAATCCGCGCGAGCGCATGTCCGATGTGGTGAGAACCGAGCCGCTCTGCTGGGTGGGCTCGGCCAACCATCCGATCCGCGACGACGCGCCGGTGCCGCTTGCCGTCGGCCGGCGCGACTGCCAGTGGCGCCAGCTCGCCTGCTCGGCGCTCGATGCTGTGGGACGCGAGCACCAGATCCTGTTCACCAGCTGGTCCTGCACCGTCGTTGCCGCTGCCGTGCTTGCCGGCATGGCGGTTTCGGTCATGCCGGAATCGGCATTGCGAACAGGCATGAAAGTACTGAGCCAGGCCGACGGTTTTCCGGCGCTGCCGCCGGTGCAGATCGGCATCATGAAGCGGCCGGGCGTTTCGCTCTCGCTGATGAACGCGATCACGGCGCATATCACCGCCTGCCTCGACAACATCACCCCTGCCGTCGTCGACGATACCCTCGAGGCCGATGTCAAATCCGCCCAGGCACGCCTTTATCCGCGGCTGAAGGCCGCCAATATGGTGCCGAGCTGGTAAGCCGACTCAAGCAGCGGCAGGCACGGTCGTGGTGAAAAGGGAGGCGCGGATGACGCGCTTCCATTGGTCGAGCATGCGCCGCGCCAACTCCTTGTCGCTGACGGCGGCAAGCCGGATGACGGCGCCGATCAGGTGGCTGAACAGGTAAGTGCGCGCGTACATATCCTCGTCGCAAAGGTCGGGAGTGAGATCGCGCACGGCGTCATGGAAGATACCGGCGACACGGCCGCTATGCTCGATGTTCAGCTGCAGCAGATCCTGATCGGTCTCCGTGCCCATCCAGACGCCGAGATAGACGGGATCGTCATGGTAGGAATCGTAATACCAGTCGATGATGGCGCAGACGCGGTCGAGCGCCTGGTCGAGCGACCTGACATCGGCAAACATCGCCGCCGTCTTCGCCTGGATCGCCGAAGCGTGCTGGTCGAACAGGGCTTTGACGATCGCCGCCTTCTCGGGAAAATACTGGTAAACCGAACCGATCGGCACTTTGGCGGCGACGGCGAGTTCCGTCATCCGCATGGCGCTGACGCCCTTTTCGGCAATGATCCTGGCGGCCGCGGCAAGAATGAGATCCAGCCTCTGGATGCTGCGTTCCTGCTTCGGCTTCCTGCGCAAGCCGATCCGATCCATGCTTTCCGCGCCCATGTCGTTCCCATTTTTATTGTTCGCGGCGGAAGGCATGACATGCAGGGTGTTCATCGGCGGTAAATGGAAATGCTCGCATTTTAACGGTTGGGAAAAGCGTATGAAAAACCGGGCTCTACGGCATTATGCTGCAACCAAAAGTGTTACAATGCCCCTTGCGCGTCTGAAAGACGCGGGAGCGCTGCAACGCATATCGTTTTTAAATCGGGCTGTTTTTAGAATTTCACCGACAGCGTCGCTTTGGCCCCATGCTGCTGCGCATTGTCTGCAATCTGGCCGGAATAAGCGATGCCGACGATGGAGCTTGGGGTGAGGTCGAAATCGAGCCCGGCGTCGAGAACGAAAGCATTCTCCGCCACCGGCACGCCGGCAACGATAAAGGCGTCGCCTCCGGCAAAAGCATGCGTCGACAAGGGCGCGATGTCGCCGGCGGCGTGCCGCCAGCCCGACATGCCGCGCAGGGTGGCCTTCGTCTCGCCCAGGCGGATCTGCATCTCAGCATGCAGGCCAAGCGTGGTGATGGTGGTGTTGGTCATGCGGCGGGCGCTGTCGAGTGCCGCCGCCCCGCCCTCTTCTGTGAAGCCTGCCGTTCGAATGCCGACATGGGCGAGATTGACGAAGGGCTCGAAAGAGGCGGCCTCCATCTCGAACCGATAGCCCAATTCCGCAAAGGCCTGCAGCGTGCCGGCCCCATAGCTTGCTTCCAATCTATCCTCGAAGCTTCCGACGGTGACCCTGCGGCTGGTCTCGATCTCGTGCCACGTGTGAGCGATGCCGGAACGGAAGGCGAGACCGTCCCACTGCGTGCCGGCGTAAAGGCCGAGGTGATAATCGTCGCTCGATCCCGATGAGCTCCGGTGCCGCGGATCGAAGCCGGAATTGCTGTAACCGGCCATCAGGCCGAACCTGACATCATCGAACGTGGCGTCGACGCCGGCAAGAAACCCGCCCACCTGATGGTTGAGTGTGGCGGCATTGCCGTCCGTGCGCGTCTCGCTTGCGCCTCCAAAAGTCGTGCTCCAGAAGACCGGCGCGTCTGAAGGATCGGCGGCGATGAGTTCCGGGCCGCCCGGCCAGAACGCCTGTATCGGGATCACGCCGGCATCGGCGTCGCCGAATGCGGAACGCAGGCGCGCGTTGGCGGCCTCGCGGACAAAGAGGCTCTGGGTGATCAGCGCCGTTTTGATCGAGGCATGGATTTCACCGGACAGCGTGTCGAAACTTGCCTGGATCAGTGACTCGTCGTCGGGCAATGTGACGATGGCATCATAGACGTCATTGCCAGCGCCAAGATTCTCGGCAGCGTCGGCCGAGGCAATCTGGTTGCGCGTCAGGGCCATTTCGCTGAAACTCACGTCGTTGCGCTCGACCTCCAGATAGACGTTGTTCAGATCATAGGAGAGATCAGCCGCCAGGAAGGCATAATTGGAGGTGACGGCGCCGAATGTCCCGTTGATCCCGCCGGTGGCGGTGAGGATCGTATAGGTGGCGAAAGGCTTGTAGTGGCCATCCATCCCCACATGGGCAACGCTAGCGCCGTTGAGGAACGCGGTCCCCGAGACCGAGATCAAATCGCTGGCGGTGCCAGCCGCATCGACCTCAACCTCATAGGTGCTATCAGGATCGAGAGTGAGATCGCCGCCGACAGTCAATGTTCCAATGGAGTTGCCCGGTGCGATGGTGACGCCGGCACCAGCGTTCAGCACACCGACATGACCCGATCCGGCCAGCCTGCCGCCCGTCATCTCCAGGACGCCGCCAAGGCTGCCATTGACGATCAGCCGGCCACCTGAAACCGTGGTTGTCCCGGCAAAGCCCGAACTGTTGCCGGTCAGGCGCAGGGTGCCGCTGCCCAGCATCGTGAAGTCGCCGCTGCCGGAGAATATGCCGTCATAGGTCGTGCTGTTTGCCTGATCGAGCGTCAGGTCGGCGCTGCCGATCGCGATCTCACCGCCGCTTCCCGAAAGCTCTCCCATGGTCAGGTCGAAGCCGCCGAGATCGAGTGTGCCGCCATTGACCGCATAGGCGCCGTTCTGCACGAAAGCGCCGGCGCTGCCCGCCTGCAACGAGCCGGCCTCGACCGTCGTCACACCGGCGTAGCTGTTGGTGCCCGACAGGGTCAGCGTGCCGGCGCCCTGCTTCGTTAAGCCGCCTGCGCCTTGCAGATCCGTAGCAATGCCGACGGCAAAGCCGTTCGTGTCGATAAGGGCGCCGCCGGTGTCGATCGTGATCTCGCCAGCACTGAAGCCGCGCAGGAAATTCGCTTCATTGCCGGTTGCCCGCAGAATGCCGCCGTCGAAAACGAGGTCCGCATTGCCGGCGCCTCTCTCGACATAGCCGGTCTCCAGGACGCCGCGCCCGTTTGCGGCGCTGCCTGCAATTTCCACCGTTCCCGTGGCGCCCGCATCATCGGCGATGACGACCTCGGAAGCGGAAACCACGCCGCCATCGTCGATCGTCACAGTGCCCGAACCGAATTCGCCCACGAACAGCGCGCCGGAATTGATCCAGCTCGACCCCGAACCGGTCACGCTCACCACGCCGTTGCCGTCCGTACTAAAGCCGATATAGCCTTCACTCGCGGTGACCGAGCCGCCATTCGAAATGGTCAGCGTTCCCGCACCCGCCTCGCCGACCGAGATATAGCTGGAATTGCTCCAGATCGAATTCGCGCCTGTGACGACGACCTCGCCAATAGCGGCTGTGTCGTTGCTGATAAGGCCGGCAGCGCTGCTGACCGTCGCGCCATTCGAAATGATGAGCGTGCCGGCGCCGCTGTCGCCGACGTAGAGATCCTGGGCATTGGTCCAGGTCGAGCCACTCCCGGTGACCGTCACCGTGCCGCTCGCGCCGCCGAAATAGCCGATATAACCGTATACATTGTCGACCGCAGCTCCGTCTTCGATGGTGAGCGTGCCGGTGCCTTGATGGCCGATATAGAGGTCGTCTGAATTGCTCCAGGTCGAGCCTGCTCCCGTGACCGTTACCGTGCCGCTCGCACCCGGGTCGACGCCGAGCACGCCGATGTCATTGCTGACGTCGCCACCATTGCGGATGATAAGGGCCGCATCGTCGCCATTCTGGTCGCCGACGATGAGGTCGTTGTTGATTGTCCACGGGCTCGGCTGCGTGCCGGGGCCGGTTCCGCTAGGGTCGTTACCATCGACAATCTCGGTATCATTGCCGCTGATGACCTGCGCCCATCCCGGCCCCGCGGCCAGAAACAGCGCCAGCACCGCCGTACTCGCCGATCCCGCCAGTCGCAGCATGGCCGTCCCATGGATTGCCGCTTCGCATATCCTTTCGCCCATATTCGCTCGCAAATCGTCCCCGCCACTATTCGCTCGCGTAGAAATAGACCAATCAATTTAAATTTTAGTAATCATGTTACTGAAATTATTTATCGGCGACGGGAGCAACGGCCATAGCACCATGCGCTTTGACTGGCTCCTCGATCGCTTCACTTTGGTGAAAACAATATCGTCGGGAATGACTGCATCGTCTGGCAACTATATCGCCGCCAATACCGGCGTCCTGCGTCACCGGCCGCGCGTCTTTTCAGACGCGCAAAGGACACTGTATCACTTTGAATTGCTGCATCATTTGATCCTGAGATCCACGCCGCTGGGGCGAACTCGCAGGCCGCCTCAACTCATCGCCATCCATGCGGCGAGCCACACCCACATGGCGGCGAGTATGATGTAACCTGCGGCGAAGATCGGGCTGCGATAGCGCATATCGTTGCTGGTGACGTGAATGGCGGCATGGGCGTAGCGCAGGGCGACGAAGGCCCAGGCGAGGACGACAGAGATGAGATTGTCGGCCTCGGTGATATAGAGAAGAATTGAGCAGGCGTAGAACAGCACGGGCAGTTCGAACTGATTGGCGAGGCAGTTCTTGACGATGAGGCTTTCGGCCGGCTCGCCCCGGTTTTCGCGATAATCCGATTTGGCGATGCTGCCGGCGCGGACCATTTTCGCGCGCCGCATGCCGAGCAGCGCATAAAGACCGTAGACCAGGGCCACATGGGCGAGGAGTGGCCAGAAGATTTGATAGCCGGTCATATGTGGCCGTTTCCTTTCCGCTTCTGCTTCCGCTTTCAACGCGAGCATTAGTCGAAAGACGATCGGGATACCAGCGTCGGCGGCCCGCCATCCAACATTGGCAGGCCGCCGGATTTCATCACACCTGCGCGGCGCCGCCGTCGGCGAAGAGTTCGATACCGGTGACGAAGCTCGAATCGTCGGAAGCGAGGAAGAGTGCGGCGGCGGCGATCTCTTCGGCGCGGCCGACGCGCCCCATTGGCACCTGGGTTGCGAGATAATCGAGCAAGCCCTGCTGTTGCGCCTCATCTTTGCCGGCGAGTTCGACGAGACCAGTTGTCTTTGTAGGACCGGGGCTCAGCGTATTGATACGAATGCCGCGATCCTTGAGATCAAGGATCCAGTTGCGAGCGAAGCTTCGTAACGCGGCCTTCGAGGCGGCGTAAACGCTGAAGGCCGGAGTGCCGGTCGAGCCTGCCGTCGATCCCGTCAGGATAACCGATGAGCCCGGACCGAGCAGCGGCAGCGCCTTTTGCACGGTGAAAAGAACGCCTTTCACATTTCTGTCGAACGTGTCGTCATACTGCTCTTCGGTAATTTCGCCGAGCGGCAGCATCGAACCACCGCCGGCATTGACGAACAGCACATCTATCCGGCCGGGTTCGGCTTTCACGCGTTCATAGAGCCGATCAAGGTCTGCAAGCTCTGCCGAGTCCGCCTGGATGCCGACAACCTTACCCCCTATTTCCGCAACGGCCGCGTCGAGCACGTCCTTGCGCCGGCCGGTCACGAAAAGCTGGGCGCCTTCGGCGGCGAAACGCTTGGCAGTGGCAAGGCCAATGCCCGATGTCGCGCCGGTAATCACTGCGATCTTTCCACTCAATCTCTGTGTCATTGTCGTCTCCTGTTGTTCGACCGAGACTGAGATATGGACGCGGGAAACGTTTCGAAATAGAAAGAAATGAAAGCTATCGTTACAGGATTGAAATGACGAACTTTCCGGATTTCGAGGGCCTAGCCATGTTCGCCAAGGTGGCCGAAGAGCGTTCTTTCGCTCGCGCCGCTAGGACGCTCGGTGTATCGGTGCCTACCGTTTCGCGGGCCGTGAGCCGGCTGGAGGAGAGACTTGGCGCACGGCTTTTCAACCGCACCTCGCGGCAACTGGCGCTGACCGATTTCGGCTTGCGATTGGTCGACAGTGCCTCGCGGCTCTATGCGGAGGCAGAGGCTGCGGAAAATGCAGCGCGCGAGCTGTCCAGCCGACCGCGAGGGCTTATCCGGCTTGCCGCGCCGATGGCCTTCGGCACACGCTGGCTGGCGCCGATCCTGCCCGATTTTTTCGACCTCTATCCCGATATTTCTATCGACCTGCATATGAGCGACGCCGTCGTCGACCTTGTGGGAGACGGATTCGATGCTGCCCTGAGAATTGCCGTTCTGCCGGATTCCTCATTGGTCGCCCGGAGGCTGGCAGCGGTCGCTCCCTTCATTCTCGCTGCACCTGCGTACCTCGATCGATACGGCACGCCGCGACATCCGCGCGAGCTTAAGGCCGATCATTGTCTAGGATACGCCTATCGCCCGCGCCAGGACGTCTGGCGCTTTCGCAATAAGGCAGGCGAAGAGGAAGTTGTCGTGCCGGCCGGTCCGTTGCGCTCCACCAATTCGCAAGCCTTGATTCCAATGGCGTTGCACGGCCTTGGGGTTGTAGAGCTGCCGGAATTCATGGCGCACGAATATCTCGCCGATGGCAGGTTGAAAGCGATCCTACCCGACTGGACGCTGCCGAGCGGAGCGCTCTATTTCGTCACGCCCTCTGCCCGGGCTCGACCTGCGAAGGTGGAGGTGCTCTCGGATTTCATGGTGGCGCGGCTTTCAAATCCGACGTGGCGGTGGACAGGCTGATGGCACCCTCAATCTTCACGCGGCGCAAGCCAGCGGCCGATGGCAAGCCGGACAATGAGGATGAAGCAGATGGCGAGGCTTGCGAATTTCAGCCGCGTCATCCACGGCAGCAGCTGCGTTGCAAGCGTTGAGGGCGCACCATTACCGAAGGCGATGAGGCTCGAGATGTTCTCGCCATAATCGGCGATGCCGTAGATGAACGGCAGCAGATAAATCGCCCTGCCGACAAGCAGATGCACCGATCGGCCAAACCACGCACCGGCAGGACCGAGCTTGAGGAAGGCGAGGAACAGCAGCGCCGTCAGCAGTGCCGGAAAGATCAGCTCCGGCCCGAAATACATGGCGCGCAGCAACCTGGTCGCCGTCTCGTTCTCATCGAGCAGCTTTTGCATGTGGAAGACCGCCGACTCATCGTAACCGGCGAAATAGGTATCGAGCACCGCCTGCCCGGTTTCGTGCTTGAACGGAACGACGAAACCGAAGGTCGTCCAGGCGAGCACGGCAAGGCAGAGGGCTGCGAGCAGCGCGACGATCCAGAGAGGAATCCCGCTGCCCGCCTTCATGATCAGAGGCCGGCGCCCGGATAATTCGGGCTCTCGCGGGTGATCGTCACGTCATGGGCATGGCTTTCGCGAAGACCGGCACCGGAGATGCGCACGAAGGTGGCCCGCTCCTGGAAATCCTTGAGGTCCTTGCCGCCGACATAACCCATGGCCGCCTTGAGGCCACCGGCGAGCTGGTGGATGACGCCCGAGACCGGCCCCTTGTAAGGCACCTGGCCCTCAATGCCCTCCGGCACGAGCTTCAGCGTGTCGCGCACCTCGGCCTGGAAGTAGCGGTCGGCCGAGCCGCGGGCCATGGCGCCGACGGAGCCCATGCCGCGATAGGCCTTGAAGGAGCGTCCCTGGTAGAGATAGACCTCGCCCGGGCTCTCATCGGTGCCGGCCAGCAGCGAGCCGATCATGACGGCGGAAGCGCCGGCGGCGATCGCCTTGGCCAGATCGCCGGAGAACTTGATGCCGCCATCGGCGATGACGGGCACGTCCTGATCATTCGCGGCCTGCACCGCCGACATGATGGCGGCGAGCTGCGGCACGCCGACGCCGGCGACGATGCGCGTCGTGCAGATCGAACCGGGACCGATACCGACCTTGACCGCATCCGCTCCGGCATCGATCAGCGCCCTGGTGCCGTCATAGGTGGCGACGTTGCCGGCCATGATGCGCACCGAGTTGGAAAGCTTCTTGACCCGGGTGACGGCATCGAGGACGCGTTGCGAATGACCATGGGCGGTGTCGACGACCAGAAGATCGACGCCGGCCTCGATCAGCCGTTCGGCGCGCTCGAAGCCGTCATCGCCGACGCTGATGGCGGCCGCAGCCCGAAGTCTGCCCTGCGCATCCTTGGAAGCGTTCGGGTTCAACTGCGACTTCTCGATATCCTTGACGGTGATGAGGCCAACGCAGCGGCCTTCGGCATCGACCACCAGCAGCTTCTCGATGCGATGCGAATGCAGCAGGCGCTTGGCCTCCTGCTGATCGACGTTTTCCTTCACGGTGACCAGTTTGTCCTTGGTCATCAGTTCATGGATCTTCTGTTCCTGATCGGTAGCGAAGCGGACGTCGCGGTTGGTCAGGATGCCGACGAGGCGGCCGGACTTCTCCACGACAGGGATGCCGGAAATGCTGTAGGATTTCATCAGCCCGAGTGCATCGGCAAGCGTCGCATCGGGGCCGATCGTCACCGGATTGACGACCATGCCGCTTTCAAACTTCTTCACTTGCCGGACCTGCTCTGCCTGCTCGATCGGCGTCAGGTTGCGGTGAATGACGCCGAGGCCGCCGGCCTGGGCCATGGCGATCGCCAGGCGGCTCTCGGTGACCGTATCCATGGCGGATGAGATGATAGGGATGTTGAGTTCGAAATCCCGAGCGATGCGCGTGGAGATATTCGTCTGGCCGGGCATGACCTCGGAATGTCCCGGCTGCAGCAGCACGTCGTCAAAGGTAAGCGCGTCTGCGCCGGTTGCCGTTTCTATGATGCGTGCCATGGCCAAATTCCTTCATTTAAGAAAAATGCAACCCGGCCCGGAAACGAATCGTCCGCCCCGGCGGTGTGCATGAGTTGCTTGGAAGTTGGCGAGGGCTGGTAACACGTCTATGACAGGAAGGAAATAGCAAAAAGCCCGGCGCGTCCGCCGGGCTCGTCATGGGTGCCATGCGTCCAAAGCGCATCGCGATCTTTCAGATTCGCCGCTCGCGCTTCAGATCCTTCTTTTTACGCATTCCCGGGAAAGTCGCTGCGCGTTTTTGCTGGAATTGCTCCAGATCAGATGTCGAACTGGTAGGTCTTCGGCACGAAGCGATAACCGCCATCCTGCCTCTCGACGAAGCCGCCCGCCGGGAACGGCATGTGGTAGCCGAGGAAGGCGATCTTGTCGGTCGCGATCATCTCGAAAACCTTGCGGCGCGTGGCCGCCGCCTGCGCCTTGTCCATGTCGAAGCGCACCTCCCAATCCGGCCGCAGCAGCGACAGGATATAGTGGTTCGCCGTATCGCCGGTCAGCACCAGGCGCTTGCCCTCGGATTCGACGTGGAACACCATATGCCCTGGCGAGTGGCCGGCCGCCAGCATCGCCGTCATGCCGGGCGCGACACTATCGCCGTCCTTGATGAAGGTGGTCTTTTCGGCGAGCGGTGCGACATTGGCGAGCACCGCCTTGTGGCTACCTTCGGCAGGCGTGCCCTCGCGTGCCTTGTCCGACCAGAAATCATATTCCGCCTGGCCGACGACATAGCGGGCATTCTTGAAGGCAGCCGTGCCGTTTTCCATCAGGCCGCCGATATGATCGCCGTGCAGATGGGTCAGCGCCACCAGCGTGACGTCGTCGGCCGAATAGCCTGCCGCTTTCAGGCCTTCGGTCAGTTGGCCGGCGCCGCGAGCGCGGCCGGCAGCGCCGAAGCCGGTATCGACGAGGATGACATCCGAACCGGTATCGATGAGAGCCGGCGTGTAGAAGCTCATGAACCTGTCGGCCGGCAGGAAGTTTGCGGTCAGCAACGCCTGGACCGTTTCGGGGTTCTGATTGGTGCCGAAGGTTTCATAGGGCTTTTCGACGATGCTGGTGCCGTCACGGACGACGGTGAACTTATAGGAACCGAGCTTGAATTGATTGATCTCGGGCAAAAGCGTTCCATCCATATGATTGCTTTCTCCAGTTGCGGCCGCTTCGGCCCTCTCTTTAAAAATTGCCGGCGCCGCGAGCATGCCAAGGCCTGCGGCAAAAAGGGTGCGCCGCTTTATTCCCGATGAAATTGCCATATGTCCATCCTCTTATGACGTGCGATGCGTCGCCGCACGGCCCGCAGTGTCGATCCCGGCCGGATTTATTGCTCCGGCCAAGTAAACATATGTCAATCTTGACTGCCGACGTTGATGCGCAAGTCGTCTCACGCAGACGTGAAGCAAACGTCTCGTGGACCCGGATTTGGGGATTGGCACGGCTGGGAACTGGGACTAAACAGCACTGGCCTTCCCAGCTCCAGTCCGCTGCCCCATCAAGGCTCCCGCCTATGAACCGCATCGTCCCGCTGATCCTCGCCGTCGCCCTCTTCATGGAACAGATGGATTCGACTGTCATTGCGACGGCGCTGCCGGCGATCGCTAGTGATTTGCATGTCGGGCCGATCACGCTGAAGCTAGCGCTGACCTCCTACATGGTAGCGCTTGCGGTGTTCATCCCGGTGAGCGGTTGGATGGCCGACCGGTTCGGCGCCAAGAAGATCTTCCGGCTTGCCATATCAGTCTTCGTCATCGGCTCGATCTTCTGCGCCATCTCCTCCAACCTCGTCGAATTCGTTTTCGCCCGCTTCCTGCAGGGCATGGGCGGCGCGATGATGACCCCGGTCGGTCGCCTGGTGCTGGTGCGCACGACGAAGCGCAGCGATCTGGTCTCGGCCATGGCGCTGCTGACCATCCCGGCGCTCGTCGGCCCGCTCACCGGACCGCCGCTCGGCGGCTTCATCACCACCTATTTCAGCTGGCACTGGATCTTCCTGATCAACGTGCCGGTCGGCATCATCGGCATCTGGCTGGCGACGATCTTCCTGCCGGAAGTGGAGGCGACAGCGCCGCCGAAGCTCGATTTCACCGGTTTCGTGCTCACCTCGCTTTCGGCCGCGGGCGTCGTCTTCGGCCTGTCGGTGGTCAGCCTGCCGGCCCTGCCCCCCGTCATCGGCGTCACCGCCACTCTGATCGGCCTTGCCTGCGGCTTTCTCTATGTGCGCCACGCCAAGCGCCATCCGGCGCCGATCCTCAACCTCAACCTGTTCAAGAACCCGACCTTCCGGGCCTCCACCTTGGGCGGCACGCTGTTTCGCATCTGCGTCGGCGCCATGCCCTTCCTGACGCCGCTGATGCTGCAGCTCGGATTCGGGCTGACGCCGTTCCAATCCGGCCTCATCACCTTTGCGGGGGCCATCGGGGCGATCACCACCAAATTCATGGCCAAGCGCGTCTTCGCCGCCGCCGGCTTCCGCACGACGCTGCTTGCCGCCGCCATGGTGACAACGCTGGTGACTGTCGTCACCGGCCTGTTCACGCCGTCGACACCGCACCTCGTCATCATCGGCGTGCTGCTACTCGGCGGCTTCTCCCGCTCCTTCATGTTCACCGGCGTCAATGCGCTCGCCTTTGCCGACATCAATGATGCCGAAGCCAGCCAGGCGACCTCGATGAGCTCGGTGATGCAGCAGATCAGCCTGGCGCTCGGCGTCGCGGTCGCCGCCGCGATCCTGGAGAGCTCGATCTATCTCAGCGGCGAGGAATTGCAGGTCGCCGACTTCCACCTCGCCTTCTACATCATCGCCGGGCTGACTGTTATTGCGACCATTCCCTTCATCCGGATGGACCGCAATGCCGGCGCGCTCGTTTCCGGCCACCGCTCGAAGGCGATGGCGGCAGCAACTGTTGAAGCCGAGCAGCACGCGGTGAAATAAGGCAGCCTAAAGCGTGTCGCGATCATTCAGATTCGCTTGCCACGCTTTAGATCTTTAGTTTTTCGCATGTCTATAGCGCAAAACCGCTGCACACTTTTGCGCGACATGCTCTATTCGGGACTTTCGCAGACGGCACAGAGCTTGTTGCCGTCGAGATCGCGCACATAGGCGGCATAGAAATGGGCATGGTAGGAGCGCAGGCCCGGCCCGCCCTCATCGACGGCGCCCGCCGCGATCGCCGCCGCATGGAAGGCATCGACATCCGCCCGGCGCTCGGCCGCAAAGGCCACCATGACGCCATTGCCCGACGTCGCCCGACGGCGATTGAAGGGCGTCACCACCCAGAAGCGGCAGCGCGTATCGCCATCGGCGGCATAGCCGATTTCCTCCTCCGAATCGCGCTGGCGGCGATAGCCGAGCACGGGCAGCACGGCATCATAAAAATGCCCTGCGCGATAAAGGTCGTTGGTTCCGAGCGTGACGTAAAGAAGCATGGGGATCAGCGGTTCCAATCTTAGGGCCGCATCATCGGACAGGACCGGCCCCAAGATCAAGCTTGCTCTGCTTCACCTTCCGCCTTGCGCCCCTTGAAGCCCTTGGCGAGCAGGAACATCTCGACCGATTCGGCGCGCGACGAGTTCGGCTTGACATGCACGACCTGGCGGAAGTTCTGCTTCAGCATGGCGAGCAGATCACGCTCGGTGCCGCCCTGGAAGGTCTTGGTCAGGAAGTGCCCGCCTTCCTGAAGCACCTCGACGGCGAAATGGGCCGCCACTTCGCAGAGATGCATGGTGCGCAGATGATCGGTGCGGTGATGGCCGGTGGTGGGTGCGGCCATGTCCGATATGACGAGATCGGGCGTGCCGCCGACCGCCTCCAGCAGCTTTTCCGGTGCAGTGGGATCGAGAAAGTCGAGCTGCAGGATCTTCACGCCGGGCAGCTGGGTCATTTCGAGGAAATCGATCGCGGCCACGCGGATATCCTCATCCGTCGAGCCGGTGACCTTGGCGGCGATCTGCGACCAACTGCCCGGTGCAGCGCCGAGATCGATGATGCGCCTGGCGCCGCGCAGGATATGGTGTTTCTCGTCGATCTCCAGCAGCTTGAAGGCGGCACGGGCGCGATAACCTTCGAGCTGGGCGCGCTGCACATAGGGATCGTTGATATGGCGCTCCAGCCATTGGCGCGAGGAGGCCTTCATCTTCTTGTTCTTGACGCGCTGGCCGAGCTTGCGGCCGGTGCGGTTTCCCGCGATCGGTGCCTTGGTCATGCCTTCCTCTATCTCGCTCTCTGGCCGCGTCGGTTGCGGTGGCGCCGCCACACGCCATCATCGGCCATCATGTCTGTCAGCAGGCCTTCCCTCAAGCCGCGATCGGCAACGCGCATGCGCGGGCTCGGCCAGCGGCGGCGGATCGCCTCGAGGATGGCGCAGCCGGCCAGCACCAGATCGGCCCGATCCGGCCCGATGCAGGGATTGGCGGCGCGGCTTTCGAAATCCCAGGAGAGAAGCTTTGCCTGCATGGCGGAAACCTCGTCATCGGACAGCCAGATGCCATCGACCTTGCGCCGGTCATAACGCGGCAGGTCGAGATGGACGCCGGCAAGCGTCGTCACCGTGCCCGATGTGCCGATCAGATGGAAGTCGCCGGTCTGGGCGACCTCGATCTCCGGGCAATCGAAACTTCCGAGCATGCCTTCGACTTCGCGCACCATGCCCTCGAAAGCCTCCGGCGTGACGTCGTGCCCGCCATGGCGCTCCGACAGTGTCACGACGCCGACCGGCAGCGAGGTCCAGTGGGTGATGTGATTGGCGAGGCGGCTGAAGCGATTGTCGCCGATGCGAATGACGGCAATCTCCGACGAGCCGCCGCCGATATCGAACAGCACGACGGAGCGCGTTTCGCGACCGACCAGCGAGGAGCAGCCGGAGACGGCAAGCCGCGCTTCGGTTTCGCGATCGATGATCTCGAGGGTCAGGCCGGTTTCGGCAACGACCCGGCTGAGGAATTCCTCACCGTTGACCGCCTGGCGGCAGGCTTCGGTGGCGATCAGCCGCATGCGGCGGATCTCCCGGTTCCTGAGCTTGGAGGCGCAGATCCGCAGCGCCTCGATCGCCCGCTCCATCGCCTCATCGGAGAGACGGCCGCTTGCCGCAAGGCCTTCGCCGAGGCGCACGATGCGGGAAAAGGCATCGACGACGCGGAACTGACCCGGGCGGGTCGGCTGGGCAATGAGGAGACGGCAATTGTTGGTGCCGAGATCGAGAGCGGCATAGAGTTCCTCCGGCCAGGCATGGTCGCCGGCCTGGCGATCCCCCTGAAAACCGGGATTGATAGGGCCATCCTGGCGGCCCTTGCGGTTGGCGGCCGCGCCGTTCTGCGTTTCGCGCGGAACCGATATGCGCGCCGTCTCTTCCACGCGGCTTTCCTGTTGCGGAGCACTGGAAGGCTTTGCCGATGTCAGCGGCCGGCCCTGCAGACCGCGCTTGCCGCGATGCTTGCGGCGATTGCGCCGGCTCGGCGCCGAATCACCGTCGGACCGGGCGGCATGCTCTGCCGCTGCGGCCTGTTCCATCACAGGAGGTTGAGGTGAACCGTTCTGCGCAACACCATGGCCGCCACGACGGCGGCGCTTGCGCTTGCGGGCCGGATTGCCGGCTGCATCTTCCATCGGGCGCGCAGGCTGTCCGGCACCGCCGGAATGCTCATGCGAAGCGGGATGAGCAGCGTTGCGGGATTGCCCGCCACGTTTGCCCTTGCGGCGCCTGGACTTCTTGCCGTCCTTGCGCCCTGCCGCCGACGCCCCGTCTAATTGCGGCTTGGCGCCGCCTTCGGGGTCTTCCACGTTCTTTTTCCATCGCGCCGCGCAAGTCCCTGAGGTATGCAGCAGGCGCTCATTCGATTTTTGCGTTGCCGCAAGAATATCAGCGCCCGCCGAAATCGCCAAATTCTTTTTTGGACAGGGGATTTGCAGCGGTTTCACCGCTCTCCAACCGCACCGATTTTTTTCAAAACAGGTATTTGCAATCCCCCGGCTTTTGTTTATAAGCGCCGCACACCAGCCGAACCGCCTGCCGGTTCGCTTATGCTGGGGAATAGTTCAATGGTAGAACAGCGGACTCTGACTCCGTCGATCTTGGTTCGAATCCAGGTTCCCCAGCCAAAATTTTCTTACGCTATTTTAATTACTTAGGGCGCACTGTTTTTAGACGGCAGCATATCCCGAGTTTCTGAGATAGTTTGCGCATTCGTCTGGCGAGAATGCTTTGAGCATGTGACCCGCGGTGCGCCAATTTGTTTCGACACTTCCTGGCTCGGCCTTTCTGATGAGATGTTGAGCTTGGCAAAATCTGCTCAATGGATTGAGTCGGGACTGTAAGGCGACAGGAAGATGAGATGCGCGCCGGCAGCCCTGATTGCCCGGCGGATAGCCTGTCCCTTGTGGCTGCCGAGATTGTCGAGGATGACGACGTCGCCTTTGGCAAGGGTTGGCACAGCGCCGCGTTGTTCGGCGTCTCCTTGATGCAGACGGCGCTGCCAGAAGGGTGCGTAGAGGGGCTGATCGACGGTAGGTTGATGAACTTGGTGGTCGGTTGGTAGTTCAATGGACTCCCATCACGAGGGCCGTAGAGCCGCCAGTTGGACCGTTGGTGCCTGCCCAGATGATGCGGATGCGGCTGTAGCTTTTTTCAGCGTTCGCCCGTGTGGCGATCTGAGTTGATGCCCCCGCCGATACCTTGGTTTGACACCTTGCGCCCGATGGAGGCGGCCAAGATAGCAGGCCTGGTGGGAAGATATCGACCTCAAGAAGGGTGTCTTTTACGTGCGCCAGCGCGCCGACCGCTATGGTGATGTCAGGATGCCAAAGAGCGAAGCGGGGCAGCGCAGCGTGCCCCTTCCACCGCTGGCAGTGATCGCCTTGAAGACCTGGAAAAGGATTTGCCCAGATAGCGAGGCCAGCCTCGCCTTCCCTAATGAGGCCGGAAAGATCGACTATCGTGCGAACCTGGTCCAGCTAGGGCTGGCCGGCGCTACAGGCCGCCGGCGTCACGATCAGAACCGAGAAGGTCGATGAGGAAGGCAATCCGATACTGGCGCCGAAATACCCCGGCTTCCATGCGTTGCGGGATTGGTACGCCTACTGGCTGCTCAGCAGGAAAGTTGACGGCGGCCTCGAGCTGACAGCGAAGGCAGTGCAGACACGAATGGGCCACAGCTCCATCCAGGTGACGTTCGACACTTACGGCCACCGGTCTCCGGCGGCCGGCGACGGCGAAGAGATGGCGGCGGCAGAGCGCGCGCTTTTTTGCTGTGCCGGTGGAGGGCTGCGCGACAAGGCCGCAAACATGGAGACGAAAAATCAAAGCTTTCAATCTATTAGGCCCTGTGTCCGGGATTGCCATCTGAACCCAGGAAATTTAAGAACGACGCACTAGCAAAAACCCTGAACTCAAAGCGCAAACTAGAGGGACTAACGTTGATTGCTGCGACGATGCCAAAGAACTTATTGAAGACAGTGCTTTTGCTTTTTTTGATAATTTACATTTCGATAAATTTGAGATGGATATTTGTTTATAGAAATGAGGGCCTGTTCGACATAGACGAGTCCGCATACCTTATGATGGCGGTCAAGAACTATTATTCTTACGTCCAAGGCGGATTGCGGTTGTGGCTTTCTTCAGTAGAAGCACCCAATGCGGCTTCGCCTTTGACATCGGCCCTTGCATCGCTTTTGTTCATATTCACAGGCCCGCGTCTTGCATTCGGTATATACGTACCGCTGCTCGCGTGCTTAGCAACGGTAGTCGCAATATATTATATTGCCAAACAAAGTAGCATCCAACGGGTTCCAGAGATAAGCGCGTTAGTCGTAGCCACGACACCGCTTCTGGTGAATTATTCACGCAGCTTTCACTTCGCAATCCCGGCAACAGCCTGCACAACTCTGGCGTTGCTTTGCTTAATAAGATCTCAGCAGGCTAAACGTTGGCCCTGGATCATCGCTTTTGGTTTTTTTGTTGGCCTAATGCCGCTTGCTCGAACAATGACGATCGCATTCATCCCGTGCTTGGGCTTGGCTGCGTTTGTATACGTGGCTGCTCCTCCAGGTGAACGACTTGCACGAATTGGACGGCTAGTTATGGCTGGCGCAGTCGCTTTCGCGACCGCCCTTACCTGGTTGTTTTTAAACGGAAAGTACGTAGCCGAATACTTATTCAACTTCGGATACGGAGCAAGGGCAGCGGAGTTCGGCCCCAAGTTGTCATTTATCCACAGCGTCATTTACATGATCCAAATATTTCTTGATCAAGTTTACGCTCCACACTTCATCGTAATTTCAATTGGCATCACAATATCCATTCTTCTGTTTTTCAAAAATCTCCTGTGCTCCGACAGGAACGAATGGCTTTTAAAATACGCCAGCTCTCCAATAACTCCCATATCAATCTTTGTAATATTTTCTTTTCTAATTTTGTCGTCCTCGCAAAATAAAGGCACGGCATTTATTGCACCGCTCCTCCCGCCAACGATTTTTCTTTCGACGTGGGCGATTTTCAGACTTAGTCCCAATCGCCTATATGGAATCGCAGTAGCTAGCGCGCTGACTTTCATATCCATGTATGCATTTATACCGATGGTAGACCTGAACTCCGAGACATCTAACCGTACGACGCATTGGCTCCCCTTCTATGGAAAGGTCGTTTATTCGGACGGCAGTGGAACCATGCAGGGGTACGAGGCAGCCTTCGGAATAAACACGACGGAACCGGGCAAAGCATTGCCCCCGGAGATGGCGGAAGCGTGGAATCAAATAAATCAGGACACGCTTGATGCGATTACGCCCCTTATGGGGGCAACGAGAACTGTCGCATTCGGCTTCAGAAACGCGGTGTATAATGTTAACACGCTCGGCTTGACCAATAGCCTTCGCGGCCAAGCGCCCCTCAACTTATCTCAAATAGAGCCATTGATAACGGGCGAAAGCGCTGAAGGATACCTCGCCTGGTTTGTGTCTGGACCCGCAGGACGTGCATGTGTGCTTCTATCGTCGCCTGGTGAAAAAGGCGAGTTCCCCCCCTACGTTAATACAGCGCTAGTTGAGTTTGCAGCAAAACAAACCGGGTTTGTGGCGGCTCAAACTTTAAGTATGCCAAACGGGAGGGCTGTGACAATTTGGAAGCGACCTTGTTGAAACACGCCGGTGGTAGCAGCCTTCGTTTTCGCGCGGATTGAGCAGATCTTGCATTTGTGAGCGCGTATGACGAGCTGGTAGCATTGCTGCTCGTCCGTCATACAAAACGCACACAGGGGCTATTTGCGACGTAGCAGCAACACGCCTTTGATAAATGGCGTGCGAGCCAAACCAAATTAATGCCCTCTATCTCGTGCGTGCCTACTTCCGCTTGAATGGTGGGCACTCTTTGAGATATGGGAGCGTCCAAAATGGAGTATTCAATGCTTTCCAACGATCCTAAGTTCGCTGCGAACGATGCGCCTTATCAGGAGTGGCTGGCTCCGGTCTTGTCGATAGTGGTGCCGAGCTTCAACGAGCGAGATAATATCGAGCTTTTGTACAATAAACTCTCATTAGCTCTGCGCGGCACACCCTTCGAAATGATTGTGGTAGATGATAATAGCCCCGATGGGACTGCTGAGTTTACGAAGGAATTGGCAGGAAAGCATAGCAATATACGATGCTTGCGCCGTTTTGGCCGCAGAGGGCTTTCGTCCGCGTGTGTAGAGGGAATAGCATCGGCATCTACGCCCTACGTTGCAGTGATGGATGCGGATCATCAACATGACGAACGCATTATTCCCCAAATGCTCCAGGAAATCATTGGGGGAGCAGACCTAGCGATAGGTTCGCGCTATGTAGCCGCGGGGTCAGCCGGGGACGGGTTCTCTGGGGCTCGACTAAAGGGTAGCCAGCTTGCGACACATCTGTCTTCGATGGTAACTGGACAAGCGATCTCCGACCCGATGAGTGGCTTTTTTATGGTGCGAAGAGACCTCTTCGACGCTGTCGCGCCCAAGCTGAGCAAAGAAGGTTTCAAGATCCTGCTTGACATGGTTGTTGTTTCGAGGCGCCAAGGAAGGGAGCTTGAAATCGCAGAAGTGCCATACACATTTCGTTCGCGTCACTCGGGTGAGAGCAAAATGAGTTCTCTCGTTGTCGTGCAGTTCTTGGGCCTTTGGTTTTCTCAGTTGACCGGTGGCTTGCTGCCTACGAGTTTCCTGTTGTTTGCGATGGTTGGTGCAAGCGGCGTCGTCGTCCATATGACTGTACTTGCAATATTCACAGCGCTCTTGGCCGAGGGATTCGTTATAAGCCAGGTTGCAGCGACCCTCGTAGCTATGACCTGGAACTTTTTACTTAACAACACGCTGACCTATTCAGACAAAAAACTGAAAGGTCGTAAGTTGTGGATCGGCCTTGCCGGCTTCTGCGCAATCTGCTCTCTCGGAGGGATAGCGAATATTTCTGTAGCAACCGCGATATATGAATTCCGCCAACAGGCATCCATCGCCGGACTTGCTGGGGCATTGATGAGTTCAGTGTTCAACTACGCCGTCACGCGAGTCTTTACTTGGCGCTAACGCCAGCGGACCCGACCCTGCCAGGGCGAAGGGTTCAGTTGCGAGCAGGCTGCTTTTCGACAGGTGAAGGGGTAGATCGGCATGCGCGTGCATTTGCCTTAACATGCGTGGTTGGGATGAAGCGTGTGATGAGCTTAACCTCCCGAATTCAACGCCATTGCCCGTTTTTACGGGCGCAGATTGTTGTGCAATTGATGCACCCCATTGAAAGTATAAGGCCGATCCCATGATCGAAACGTTGCGCGTCATATGGCGCCACAGAACTCTCATTTGGAGGCTGGCACAGCGTGAAACTGAAGCCCGCTTCCGTGGGTCATTGTTGGGAATAATTTGGGTGGCACTCGTGCCACTCATAATGCTTGCTGTGTACAGCTTGGTTTTTGGATCTATTCTGAATGCGGGTTGGCACTCTCCCACGGCTGGGCAGGCCCAAGAATTCAGCTTTTCCATGCTAATTTTCATTGGCCTAACCCTTTTCGGGGTGCTCGCAGAAACCATAAACCGATCTCCATCACTTATCTTGGAGAATCCGTCTTATGTTAAGAAAGTGACGTTTCCTCTTCAGATATTGCCGGTTGTAGCATTGCTTTCAACTCTGATTAACGCAGCAGTATCATTGGCAATATTTTTTATATTTTATCTATTCATGTACGGCCTACCGAATGAAAGCGTTCTATATTTACCTGCTGTCATTTTTCCTTTTGTTCTGCTCTGTCTAGGAGCTTCCTACTTCCTAGCTTCTCTGGGAGTCTTTCTGAGAGACATGAAACACGTTACAGGCCCTGTTACGACCGCGCTTATGTTTCTTTCGCCAGTTTTTTACGCCCCCGACAATCTACCAGAGAATTACAGGCAATTGCTTTATCTGAACCCAGTGACGCCGGTAGTGATACAGGCACGGGACGTTATTTTCTGGGGTAGAGCACCGAGCCCGTTGGAATGGGGTGCATATATGGTGGTGGCCTTGCTGATTTATGCGCTTGGCTCCGCATGGTTCCAACGAACCCATAAGGCCTTTGCTGATGTTATCTGAAATTGTGATTGAAGCCACATCGTTGAGCAAAGCATACTTGATCTATAGTAAGCCGCAAGATCGTTTGAAGCAAATGTTTCTCCGGTGGCGCAAGTACTACCAGGAGTACTGGGCCGTTCAAAATGTAGATCTCTCAATTAGAAGAGGGGAGACGGTCGCGATTGTGGGTAGAAACGGCTCGGGTAAATCCACGCTGCTGCAGATGATCGCGGGAACCTTGCAACCAAATGGAGGGTCGCTGCGTGTTCACGGTCGTGTGGCTCCGCTTCTTGAACTTGGCGCAGGGTTCAACCCTGAATTCACGGGAAGAGAGAACATTCGTCTTTCAGCCTTCATTCTCGGCCTTACTGATCGAGAGATCAGAGAACGGGAAGAGTCCATTATCGAATTCTCGGGGATCAGCGATTTTGTCGATCAGCCGGTCAAGACCTATTCGTCCGGTATGTATGCAAGACTTGCGTTTGCTGTTGCAGCCCATGTGGATGCCGACATTCTCATTGTCGACGAAATCCTTGCTGTCGGGGATGCGGCCTTTGCGCAAAAGTGTATGCGCTACATCAGGAAATTCCGTGAACATGGTACGATCCTCTTTGTCTCGCACGACACCTCCGCTGTGACTGCGCTTTGTGATCGCGCGATATGGATGGACAAGGGTCGAATACGTGCCGAGGGCTCGGCTAAAGATGTCAGTCTTCGGTACCAAGCTTCGCTTCAGGAGGAAGCGGACGGGCAAACGCTGTCAATAGAAGGCCGCCGGAGAGACGTGGCCAACATTAAAAGGGATACGCGCCGCGATTTGATCCGCAACTCCGACAAACGCAACGAGATACATGTTTTTGAGTTCGATCCGGCAGCGCCGTCTTTTGGCGCAGGCGGCGGAAAAATCACGAGTGTACGCATCCTGGATAACGAAGGAAAATTGCTTTCCGTTATTGAAGGTGGAGAGGACCTAGTTATCGAAGTCAGCTGTAGAGCCGATAATGCGCTCCATGGGCCGATAGTTGGATTCCTGGTTCGAGACCGGCTGGGTCAGAGCATATTCGGTGACAACACGTTTTTGACGCAGGCGGCTTCACCACTTCATATTCCAGCTGGCGGCGAATTTCGAGCTCGGTTTGCGTTCCAGATGCCTTATTTGCCAAGTGGCGATTACGCGATAGCAACGGCCTTGGCAGAAGGGACACAGGCGGATCATCGCCAACATCACTGGGTAGACGAGGCTCTGATTTTTCATTGCGAGAGTAGTCACGTAACGCATGGCTTGATAGGGCTGCCGATGTCCGAGATTAACTTAATTTACGGGAATTAGGAAATGGCCACAGGGCTCTGCTGCTCGGTTTGCGGATCAACGGAATTTAAATTTAGTGAGGTACTGTGGGATGGGCTGGCGGACGAGTGGCAGATGTCTGCGGAAGAACGTCGCTATATCGACAGGCAGCAAGGTGAGCAATGCACCAGTTGCGGATCAAACCTCCGGTCGATAGCACTCGCCGATGGGCTGCGAAATGTATTTTCGACAGATAAAACTCTCTCGGATTTTGTTGCGTCCGCCAGTTCGAAGGCTTCCATTCTCGAAATTAACGAAGCAGGAACATTGCATTCCCTGCTTATGAAATTGCCGGGGCATGTGTTTGCCGAATACCCCCGTGTAGATATGCACGCAATCCCCTTCGATGCGGAGAGTTTCGATGTCGTTGTCCATTCTGATACGCTGGAGCATATTGAAAATCCTGTACATGCCTTGCAGGAATGTCGCAGAGTGTTAAAAGCTGGCGGAGCCCTTTGCTTCACCGTCCCTATCATTGTCGGTCGAATGTCGCGTTCGCGCGACGGTCTTAAACCGTCCTATCATGGCGATCCAACTCTCAGCGCAAGCGACTATCTCGTCCACACCGAATTCGGGGCAGATGCTTGGGCCTACATTATGCAGGCCGGATTTTCACAGCTCCGTATTTTTGCGGTTGAGTATCCCGCAGCGATGTCGTTTGTAGCGATTCGTTGATGACGGTACTGCATGCAGCAAGTTAGACAGTTCGGAATAGGGGATCGCACAAAATGCAAGAAGAGGCAATGAGCTCGCTAGAGTTCACCGGTGAGCGCTTTCACCCCGAACTCAACGGCGAAATCCGGCAGGAGCATATGCATCGTTATGCGTGGTGCCGGGAGCTAGCAGAAGGCAAAGACGTTATTGACGTTGCGTCAGGAGAGGGGTTTGGCTCGGCCATGTTGGCTGAGCACGCGGTGTCGGTCATTGGTGTTGATGTTTCCGGCGAGGCCGTCGCGCATGCATCGTGTCGTTACACGCGCGAGAACCTAACGTTTAAGCAAGGCGACGCTGCAGCGATCCCATTGCCGGACGAAAGCGCCGATTTGGTTGTATCGTTTGAAACAATCGAGCACGTCTCAAATCAGCAGAGTGCGATCGCTGAATTCTCCCGCCTCTTGCGTCCGAACGGGCTTCTGGTCATCTCCTCGCCGAACGTAGATATTTACTCCACCAGGCAGGCATACGACAATCCGTTTCATACGAAAGAGCTAAACCGTAAGGATTTTATCGATCTCCTAAAAGATCACTTCGGTGCGGTTCGAATATTCGGTCAG
Source organism: Rhizobium anhuiense bv. trifolii (assembly GCF_024346605.1). Taxonomy (NCBI): domain Bacteria; kingdom Pseudomonadati; phylum Pseudomonadota; class Alphaproteobacteria; order Hyphomicrobiales; family Rhizobiaceae; genus Rhizobium; species Rhizobium anhuiense. The sequence goes on along the minus strand of NZ_CP098803.1, from coordinate 1,146,149 downwards.
CGCTTGCTAGTATCTTCGACCATTTTGCCGGCAGATGCATCTACATCAGAAGCGGAGGTGCTGGTGGATGACGGAGAAATAAGGAGGGTTACTCGTGAAGCACCACAGAGTATGTATTTCATTGCTATCGCTGCCCATAGTGAAGGCACCTTAACACTGAAACAGGCATCTTTTCTTCTAAGCGAACGCTATGACGTCTATTGGCAGATGAAAGATGAGCTGACCGCCACTGGAAAGACGATGGAGCAGCTGAAAGACGAACTGACCGGGACTAGGAAGGAGATGGAACGGATTCAAGGGCACCTGGAAGCGGTTCTTGCCGAATTTGCGCCCCTCAAGAGCGAAGTGGTGAAGTTGCGGACAGAGCACGGCTTGGCTAACCAACTCAAGCACTTGAATGTCATCGCGAAGAGCGGGCTGTTCGACGCGAAGTTCTACGGATCTCAATCCGGCAAAATGGGATTGTGGAAATCGCAACTCTTAAAGGATTATGTCGTTCGCGGTGAGCAGGCAGGATTGGCGCCATCCCCATTATTTGACCCATCTTTCTATGCCGCAAGCTACCCGGACGTGGTGGAAAGCGGAATGGGGCTTCTTATGCACTTTATAGTTGCCGGAAAAAAAGAGGGGCGGTTACCGAAGGCGCCTGACTGAGCAGCTCGCCGACTTCTCAATACGCGGCGTTCCGAGCGCTCCTAGCTACAGGCGTAGCCGCTTATCCATCCAGCCCGTGAGCTGGGCATCGGCTGAGAGCAGCAATGTCTTCCAGATTGCATACCGCGATAATTCCCGTGGTCGCAACGCACCCGCCACCAAAACTTTCGGAGCCTTTGGGACCGCGTCCATACCACGGACCTGACGTCGCGCTTTGCATAGCATGCTCTACCCCGGAGATGATTTCTCCAAAATTCACCGTATTTCCTCATCTTTTGTGCAAACATTGTCTTGAGCACACGTCGAGCAGCAGTTGAACTCTTTATCGCTTTCAGCACGTTCAGATCATCTGGAAGCTCGCCGGCCCTTATCGTCATGGAGCGGGAACAGCATATTTTGCGTCCCAGAACATGGTAGAACGTCTAGCGTTCACCAAAAAAGGAGTGCGTCTAGCCAATTGGGCCTGTCCCGCTTCCCTGATTTTTGCTAGTTGCACGAGCTAAAGACCGTCGCCGCGCAGCCGGAGCCCCATTTATGAGCACATTCGACGTTTCTACGAATGATAAATCAGCGTTTCACCTGTCCAGCACAGGCCGAAGGCTGGTGTTGCTTAGTGTTTTCTATGCGTTCACGCTGTTGATGTGCTGGGCCTTCGAAACCGAAGGATACATCACGAGGTTCAGTGCCTTTTTTGGGTCATTGGCGGTCATAATTATTGCCGTAAGATATGGACCGGCTGCGCGGGTTTACGAACGCCTAAATTCGTTTTCTGCTTTTCTCGAACGACGTGGTGCGTTTGAATCAAATCCAGTGAACGAGGCGCCCAAATTCGCGCTTCTCCGGATGGGCTTCGGGCTCATCATGATTTATCGCGCCTACTGGCTGCTGCACTACCTCACCTCTTCAGATTGGAGCGACTATCGCGTTTTCGTTCCGGCGTTGGTAAGCATCGTTGGCGGTTTGATGGTGGCTTCTGGCATGTTCACACAGCTCGCCTTGGTAGTCCTGATTGTCTTCCAATGGCAGGTTGGCGACACCTCGCTTAGAACTTCGACGCTCGGAAATGATATCGCTGCGCTCTTCGGGTTATTGCTGATATTTGCCAATGCCGGCGCTCATTTTTCGGTTGATGCAAGGTTGCGACGCCAGCCGCACCTCTTCGGACGCCTCGTTGCCGCTGGCTATTACCGCAACGGCCTCGCGCCCACAGCCACCTTGCAGGCGGCAAAGTTCCTTGCGCTTCTGGGATATGGTGCTGTCTGTCTCTATTCACTTGCAATGCATCTTGGGGAGCCTGCTTGGATGCAGGGTTATGCTGGGCCACAACTTCTGACAAACAACTTCATGTCGATTTTCGGCGATGAGTTCGCCCAGTTATTCACTTACTCCAGTGTATTCGTAATGCTCGCCCGCATCGCATTGTGGGGGATGTTGCCTTGGTACCTTCTCGTCGTAGCATGCGTAGTGTGGGGCGGATGGCCAAGGACCTACGCGCTCATCTGGGCATTCTTATTCTTCTGTCTCAGCAAGTTCGTCTTGAGCCTAGGCATGCTGGCTGAATTCGAGTTTCTGTTCTTTGCAGGTCTTTTTTGGCAGCGGGCTTTCATCTCCGGAGCCAAAACCTTGAATGTCGCCTACGACGACCGATGCAACCTCTGCGACCGGACGGTGAATTTCATTAAAGCGACGGATATATTCAACCGGGTGCAGCTAAGGCCGCTTTCGAAGAATACTAAATGGCTCACAGCGCATGGTATCGACCCGAGTGAAGCTCAAAAGGACCTATACGGTATCGATGCCAGTAGCCAGACGGTAGCTGCGAAGGGGTATGACTTTTATCTGTTGCTGACCAAGAAGGTTGCGTTGCTCACCCCCTTCTACCCTATTTTACTTGCGGCAAGTTTCGTGGGTGGGCGGGCCATCTATCGTTTCATCGCAGACCGCCGCACGAAGCTATTTGGGGTTTGCCACCTTCCTACTCCGAAGAAGGAGTATGTCCTGCTTCCTGAAGGCCAGACGGTAGAAGCTAAGATGTCTTTCAGAGATCCTATAACCCCATTTTTTCTTCACGTGGCGTTTCTAACAATTTGCTATGTGACGACAATCCCAACTCCATGGATCTTTCTGTCAGCTCCGAAGTCGCCTATACAATCTTCCCTTTCCCTTTTGGGCCCGTTCGGCGATGCCGCCCACGTCTATGGGATCACACCTATCAACGTGTTCAACCACTATGACCTAGGGCTCGCGGAGAATTGGTTCACGCTGAGTAAGATTGATTCGGATGGCAAGGCCTCTCTCCTCCCAGTCCTCGACGAGCACGGAAAGAGGCTCGCCGCGCATCGTTCTGATCGGAACTATTTCGGCGGTACCCTAACTTTCAGGAGGTCCGTGATAGACACAAAGGGCTGCCAGTACGACAGCCATGCTGAAATTATCAACTACTTGGCCGAAAGTGCCGGGGGACATCACGGTAACTATATCTACAGGCAGTACCACCAGACTCTGCCTGACTCTTCAAAGCTAATTAGCGGAATATACGAAGCACAGCCTATCAGCGTGGTTTGCGATATCAATTTCGCCCTCAAGTGAGGCCGCCTGAAGCCTCCCCCACGGCCAACCAAAGCGGAGCCCCGTCTCCCAGTCCGCACATATTAGCCCGATGCACTGAAGTTACGTCACTAATTCCGTAGTTAGCGACGTAGTTAAGGGTGAACTTATGGGGAGGGTTGAGATTCTGACAGGCTTCCAGTGCGACCGTGTCTGGACCGAGGAGGACAAGCTTCGGATCCTGGAGGAGGTTGAGACGAGTGTTCTAGCGTAGCCGAAATTGCCCGCCGGCACGATATTCTCCCGCAGCAGATTTACACCTGGCGGAAAAAACTTGGTCGCGTCATCAGGTAGCCGGGTGGAGCAGGCATGAGGCTGTTGTCGGTGGCGCTGATGGGGGTGGATGCGGAAAGCGAACCAGATTCGCGCCGCGGCAGCAGAGAACGTCACGGCAAACGGCCGGCAAAATCATCGCGCATTGAGATCGGCTGCAAAGGTGGCCGCGTCTTGAAGGTCGATGCCTCGATTGCGCCGGAAACGCTGAAGGTGTCAGTATCGGAGCAATACTCCCCAATAGTGCCGTTTGAATCTTCCCTAGGTGTTGCGGCCGCCGGTCTTCCGGGGCGCGCCCCGGAAGACCGGCGGCGTGTCATCGCCGATACTCCTTCCGATGGTCGGAAGGGGGATGTTGGTGATCAAACTGAGGGAGACGAGATCCTGGATCTGCATCAGCTGGGGCTGACGGTGTCGGCTATTTCCAGAGAAACTGGCACCGATCGCAAGACGGTGCGTAAATACACCGAGCGCGGCCTCGAGGCTCCGGCCTATGGTCCAAGAAAGCCTCGGGCGACGGTCATCGATCCCTTCGCTTCATCCTGCGGGAGCGGGTCTGAGCGTAAGGCGCGCTTCTCGAGCTGATGGAACTACAGCTTGGGGAACTTGAAGTTGACTCCCGCGAAGACGAACTGGCGGCGGACTTCGCAGCCAAGACCTCAACCGCCGCCCCGACGAGTTGCCCTGCTGCGGCTTCGGCAAGCTGTCAAAGCTCGGCGAAGACATTACCGACACCTTGGAGATCATCCCCTCGATGGAAGGTCATCCAGACGGTGCGGGAGAAGTTTATCTGCCGCGAATGCGAGAAGATCAGCCGACCACCGGCATCCTTCCATGTAAGACCGCGCGGGTTTGCAGGACCGAACCTCTTGGCGATGGTTCTGTTTGAGAAGTTCGCCCCGCACCAGCCACTCAACCGCGAGAGCGAACGCTATGCTCGCGAGGGTATTGACCTCAGGCTATCGAGGCTGGCCAACCAAGTCGAAGCATGCGCCGCGGGGGTGCATTTGAAAACGTTGAGGACTTCATTTTAGTGCTTGCCATACGAGGATGGATTGTTATGACCTAAATGGATGCTGCCTCCTTTAAAGAAGAAAACACAATATGGATGACTATGCTCGATGGCTAGCACGGCTGATCGTAGAATGAACTTCGGTATCGCCTTCCTATTTACGATTTCCTTGTGGGCTTCAGCCCGCATCTTGGGACTAGAAGCGCAGCTAACCTTGGCTCTTATAGTTGTCGCAATTTTTCTTTCGGGTCGGGTTACGGGTATAATTTCCGGAATTAACGAACCGTTTTTAGAATTTATTGCTGGATTTTCAATCATATCGTATTTATTATTGATATCTCAATATTTTAGCTTATTTTTACAATGCTCTATAATTTCATTTATTTTTTTTATTTTGATTTGCGCATATTTTCGGTGCAGCACCACAAGCAGATCGAGAAATGATCTAGTTTTAGGAATAGTCGTCGCCTTATTTACCTTCATTTGGTCTTACGACTTAGTCACCCGACTGCAGGAATTCAAAGAAACTGGCAAGCTCCAGTTCTGGTCAGACATTCTCCTGCATGCTGGGACGATCGCGCAATTCAGCGCTTCTAGCTCCCTACATCGTGGAATGACATCCATGGCAGATGTCCAACTTCCGCTCTACCACGTTGCCAGTTATATGCCGACAGCACTCGTTGCTCGATTATCTGAGATATCGGCTTTAAATGCCGCAGTCTTGGTGTGGATACCTTTAGGCACTCTTACTATGGCGACTGGTATCGTTGCGCTAGGCATAGCACTTGGAGGGAGAGGAATTGCCCTGGTTGCGCTGACAGCGATAGCGCTCGTCCCAAGCCCAGATCGAATTATACTTGGCAACGGTCTTCTGAGCTTCCCTTGGCTCCTGGATGCAGCTCCGGGAACAGCATATAGCCTGGGCGTGGCCTGCGGTTCGATCGCCATGCTTATTTACTGGATGAAAACGAAAAGTCGCGCTGCACTCGTCGTTGGCTCGTTCCTATGCGCCGCTTGCCTCTTAGTCCGAGCAAATACATTTGCGTGGTTGGCGCCCTGCCTAGTCCTCAGTTTAGTTGTGGGAACGACAAAGCTTTCAAGGAGCCAAAAAATACTGAGTGTTATCTGCGGATTGGCCCTGCTTTGCCTTTTGTTGATCGCGATCTCCTGGTCGGAAATCCGCACAAATGCGGCAGATTTCCTCTTCTCGTACGTGGAAACGGTACATCTAGGCCAGCCACCGACCGGCTATCAGGCGCTCTACCCCCGCCTCACCCAAACGTTAGGACGTGAGGGCGCGGCCGTGATCGGCATAGGACTTGTATTTACGGGAATATTAGGCCCCTGGATTGCAATCTTTTTCGGAGCCGCAGCGGTATGCGGCACTCAAAAAAAGCTGGTTGAGTTCGACGCGATACCATTTTTGCTGTTGGCGGTGGCTTCGATTATGGTGATTTTGGCACCCATGCCGCCTAATGGGGACATTACAGAATTTCGGCATCGCGCAGGCCCACTTCTTGTGGTTGTCACATGCGTCTGGTCGGTCAGATTTATCGCCATGGCGGCTCCGGCGCTTCTTCCCGGCGCGACCGCAACGGCCTCATGGAAACTGCTAGTGTTCGCCGCAACGATCTCGCTTGCATTGATGGCGACCAATATTTCTGAATTGCGACGTCCACAAATGGATTGGGCAAAGAATTTTTATGATGTCCAATTCCCTCCCGCGCTTTTTGCGGTCGCCTCGGAGCTCGAGAAAAATGTCGAAGATACTCCCCGATTCGTTGTTGCCGGTCAGCCTGAGGCGTCCCGAGACATTGACGATGCATCTGCATTGGTGGCTCTAAGCGGTATCCCCGCTTATATTTCCCGGCCACGCCTTTTCGAACTGCGCAGCGATAATGTCGGGAACGAAGCAAGACGGAGGATCGAAGTCGTTAAACGGCTTGACGCTGCTCCAACGGTTTCGGCGCTCAAGCAACTAATGGCGTCTGAACATATTACTCACTACCTAGTCACAAACACTACGCAGATGGCGTTTGATAGTGAGCGCACTGGCGCAACATGGAAGAGCGGTCAATATGCCATATACACAGACCGATAGGGTGCTGAGCTAACTAGAAATCCTTCTTACTACCTCAGGAATCTTCTAACGTCCTATCGCGCTTTCCAACGAGGTCACGATCAACTGCTGCTGCTGCTCGGTTAGGCCAGCCCAGAGAGGCAACCGAACTAAGCGGCTGGATGCTGCATCCGTCACTTCCATGCTACCGCAAACTCGTCCGTAGCGCCGGCCCGCTGGCGCCGAATGCAACGGAACATAGTGGAATACTGCGCCGATGTTGCGTTGCCTTAGTTGTTGCAGGACTACGTCGCGCTCAACTGCCGGATCCAGAAGAACATAGTACATATGGGCGTTGTGACTGCAGTTGTGCGGCACAAAAGGACGTCGCAGAGTACCTCTGAATTCCTGGGGCGCTAGCGCTTCATGGTACCAATTCCAACTGGCCAAACGCCGATTCGTGATCCTCGTTGCGTCCTCTAGTTGCGCCCAAAGGAATGCGGCGACGATCTCTCCGGGAAGGAATGATGAACCCGCTTCTTGCCATGTGTACTTGTCGACCTGGCCTCTAAAAAACCGACTGCGATCAGTACCCTTTTCTCTGATTATCTCTGCACGCTGAACAAAAATGGGGTCATTGACCAGAAGCGCGCCGCCCTCTCCCGAAATAACGTTCTTCGTCTCATGAAAGCTGTAGGCGCCAATATCACCAATACTTCCCAACGGGCGGCCTTTGTACGTAGCTAGCACGCCTTGGGCCGCATCTTCGATAACTTTCAAGCCGTGACGTCGTGCGATTTCCATGATGGCATCCATCTCACACCCGACACCGGCGTAGTGCACGACAGCGATTGCCTTTGTTCGCGGTGTGATCGCGGCTTCGATCAGAGTCTCGTCGATGTTCAACGTGTCTTCGCGGATGTCGATGAACACAGGGACACCACCACGCAGAACGAATGCATTGGCCGTCGACACGAACGTATAGGAAGGCATGATGATCTCGTCGCCGGGGGAGATGTTCAGCAACAAGGCCGCCATCTCCAAAGCTGCGGTGCACGAGTGTGTCAACAGTGCCTTGACAGTACCTGTTTGAGTCTCAAGCCATTCGTGGCATCGCTTCGTAAACGGGCCGTCACCCGCAAGGGCGCCGTTGAAATGAGATTCGGCTATGTAGTACAGCTCCTTACCGGTCATGTGAGGCCAGTTGAAGGGAATTTTCTGATCACTCATATCATTTCATCTCGATTGCGTGGGCGCTCCGGAGGATGCCATCGATATACGGCCTTACATGTTGAGGCAATGTCCGGTATCCGCCATCATTGAGCGGCGGCGACGTATTCATATACCGGCAGTATTTCGGGCCGCGCTCAAGGTTTGACTATCGCGAGAGGGCAATATGCTGCCGGCGAAAAGCAGATGGGCAACCTTTAGGAGCCCTCGGGCTTGCGAGCCACGACCAGTCGAGAGCCGCCCACAGGCGCGCTGATACCGGCCTTGATGAGGAAAATCTCGCAAGACAACAAAAACTTAAAGATCATATTTACGACGGGCGGCAATTGCAGTTCGGCGCGCACATCGATTTCCCCTAACGGCTTGTCGCGCCTCACTAATCGCGACAACGCCATTGCCGGCAGGAGCAGCGTCACGAAGGACGTGTTTCTAAGGATCTCAAATCCAGCTGCTTCCACCTTTCGACGAAGTTCCGCTTCCGTGTAGCGCCTGAAGTGGCGCGAGTATTCGTCGAGGGTGCTCCAGAGCCAAGGATGTTGAGGCACCGTGATCATGAGCAGACCGCCTTCTTTCAGCGCGGCATGCAGTTGTAATAGGACTAACTCATCTTCCTCGATATGCTCGAGCACATCGAAGGCGCCAACTACTTCGAATTCCTCAATGAATGGAATGTTTCGTGCATCCATTTGCATCAGGGATGCCGTCGGCACGCGTTCGCGGGCGAAGCTCAGGCCAGCGGTAAAGATTTCGCTCCCTGCAATGCGAGCATGCGGATTGAGACGGGCTATGCCTGTGATAACAAAGCCGGTGCCGCAGCCAACCTCCAAAAAGGAACTGAAATTCGGGCGGAACCGCCTCAGCACCCACTGCAACAACTTGTTGCGAGACTGAAACCAAAAATTGTTCGCTTCCAGCCCAGCAAGGTCATCGAAATACCCGGGTTCGAATCCACCTCCGGCCTGGGCCAACTCGGGCGCATATGCCGGCAATCCATCGATCCTTGCGGGAGTCCAGCCGCAAGCCGGACATATCTCACTGTTTTCGGAGGAAGAAAAGACGGTATCGCAGTGAAGACAGCGGATCATCCTACGCATCCATTCATTTTGCCGGCACGGGGAAACACGAAAAACTTGAATGTGGCAAATAGAAAAAGAGCAACAACAATAATGGATACTGCCTGAACATAGGCGTGATTGTAGCCCATACGATCAACGAATACGGCCAGGATTGAATAATTCACGAGATAGCCTATCGCATAGGCCAGCAAGAACCGCAAAGTTGTGGCAAACATTCCATCATTGCTACCAAAGACCCACCGTCGGTTACCCACGAAGCTTATGCAGACGCCAACGCAGTAGAGCACGGTCATCGCCAGCTTCGCGCCGACGCCGAGATAGGTGATACCGAGGTAAAGCACATACCCCGAAATATTTGTGAGAGCGCCCAATGTACCGTAGCGCACAAACTGCGTCAGCGATTGCCAATTGGCGATCGATTTCAAATGGTCAACTCTAGTCGTAAACTGCAAGGCCAAACCCGGTCTTTCCAAAGCGATTCCCATTGTACATCAGGTACCAACGATCTCCGTGAGCGAATACGAACGGATACTCGATCATTTCGCTGTCCCAGCCGGAAGGTGATACATCAATGCCGGCCTCCGACAACTTCAACTCCCATGCCTCGCCGTCATCGCTGGCTGCGTAGCCGATGCGGTAGTTTTCGCCCAGCCCGCTGCGATATGAAAACCACATGTGATAGGATCCGAAGTGGCGTATGACCGTAGGTCGTGAGAAAGCCTGCGCCACCCCGATCTGATGTGGCACTGCGTCGCCTCGCCGCTGCCAGGCGTGTCCATCTTTCGATATCGCCGACTTAATCACGTGCAGCATTTCGCCGTTGCCGGCATCCCAGTTAAGGGTTGAGCCATACCACATCAGAAAGGCGCCGTCTTCGCGCTGTTCGACCCACGGATAGGAGAGGCTGATTGGATCCTCGGCGTTGGTTCCGATGAACGGCCCATGCCGATCGAGTTCAAGTTCCAGCGACGGCGTTACCCGCAAGCGTCCGATATCGCCGCGCCAATGTCCATTAGGAGGATTTTGCCATCCCATAAAAAGCATGTAGAGGCAACCGTCGGCGGTGTAGCAGTTACCGATACTGATCCCGGCTTCATAGAAGCTGCCCGCAGGGCCATGCTCGATGAACGGCGCCACATGCTCCTTGACAACGACCTTTTTCACGATGTCAATATCGACGGCGCCGACGGAAGAACGATTATCGGCGTCACGCCCGCTGAAAAACACCCGATAGACGTCGTTTTCGAGGTGAACCGGTAAAGGATTCGCCGCGTGGGTCCGAAGTTTCGGGTGCGTTCCAGAGGGAATATAAAGTTGGCCAAGCTTATGCCAACGTTTCATGGCGGTCATATCCGCCGCAATTTGGTGCTGGGCACTTTCGACCGCTCCGTCGCCTGCGCGACATACACGCCGTCAGGCTCGGCATCGGCCAGTAGTAGCGCGCCCGCTCCGATCACACACCGGTCTCCGATCTTGATATGATCCCGCAAAGTGACGTTTACGCCGATGAAACATTGTTCACCGACCTCGACGCCACCGGAGACGACCACGTGCGAGGCGATGAACGTATGGTCGCCGATCGTCGAATGATGGCCGATGTGGTTGCCGCTCCATAAGGTGACATTGTCGCCAATGACGGAAAATGGCTGGATCGTGTTGTCCTCAAAAATGAAGCAGTTTTGGCCGATGCGACCATTGTTGAGGACGCTCGCGCGTGAACTGATATAGCTTGCAATTGGGTATCCCAGCGCCTTTGCGGCCTCGTATTTGCTGCGTCGCAAAGCATTTAGTTTCGTGTAGCTCAGGGCGACAAACATCGAATACTCGGAAGGCGGATAGGTTTCGGCTACCGTTTCGAACGGTTCGACAGGTAGAGAGCAGAACTCCGTCTCGCCCAGGTAAGCGCTGTCGACGGTGAACGCGACGATTTGGTAATCGGAATCGTTGGAAAAGTAGGCATGGGCGATTTGGGCGATTTCTCCGGTTCCAAATATGATTAGCCTTTTCCTCATGATTTCCTCACCAGTATCGTGAATTCGTAAAGCCCGTAGTCGTGCAGCAGCGCCACCTCGCGGGAATAGTTTCGCTTGCAGTGATCGAACATTGCGCCCGGATTCGCATAGTACAGGTAGTCGCGCATCCTATCCGCATCGGAATAGGAAGTTAGGCAATTAAAGGCGAAGCCACGGCGGCTGGTCCTGTCGAGCACATCCAGAGTCTTGAGAATATGGGTGTGCCAGACTTCTTCCCCCCCGTCGAGTCGCACGTTGAAGATCCCGCTTGCTATGCCATAGTCTGCAATAGTGTCAGGCTCGCTTGCGACGACGAACCGCCCGTTATCGAAACCGGCGAACCGTTGCGTAGCGGCGGCGATCATGTCGGCCGAAAGATCGATACCAGTATAGCGGACATGTTCGCAATTATTGCGGATGTAATCAAAATAGCTGCCGTAGCCGCATCCCAGATCGTTGACAGAGAAGTCGTCGGAGTTAACGATGACCTTGCTTAGCTGGGCAAATCTCAGAAACTGGCTTTCTTCACCGTTCCAATCAACGCCGCGCGGTGATTGCCCGTGTTCAGCGAGCTTACTGGAGTAGTATTGCGCGACGGCCTTCAGCACGTCCTGCTTGCTCGCATCTGCCAAAATTCCGTCCTTTCCTGACACCGTACTCAACGCGAGATTGGCCTCGCCTCAAAATAGAGAACAAGCGACCTGTCGGTGGGGCCCAGCACCTTCTGAAGGAGGTGCAATGGATACATGGTGTACTGATTGAGAATCAACGAGAAAATCGACGGAAAAGTAGTCTTAAATTTGACATTTCGCCGACCAGATTCTTTGGTCTGCTCCAGTTTCGATAGGCTGACTTTTGCCCCTTCCTGCTTCGTCACGAGGTAGTTGGAGACCGGCAGCAACAGGTTTGAAACGGGGAATGTTAGGCCTTTGAGGTCCTGTAGCGACCAGCCGCATGTTCGTGTGATAGCTTCGATCCGATCTGGCGTATATCGGCGGAAATGGCCTGCAATATCGTCCTCAATCCCCCAATAACGAGGGCCGGCCGGAACGATGCCGATAAGAGTTCCGGCCTTGTGCTCTAGATTGGCGCGTGACTTCTGCATGAAGAGCGCTTCGTCCTCGTCGCTCAAATGCTCCATGACCATCGATGATATGACGATATCGACGTCTGCTGTCTCCGATCGGACGTAATCGGAATTCATCAGCGCTAGGCGACCCTCAACAATTGGGTCCGCGAAACGCTCTTTCAGCCTTGCCGTAGTATCCGCGTCGAACTCGTAGACCGATCCGATCCATCCCCGGGAAAGCAAGAGGCTCGTAATTTCACCGTTCCCCGCGCCGATCTCAATAAAGCGCCCCGGCTGCAACCTTCCCAGACGCTCCGAAAGATACATTAGCTGGAGGATCGTACCGGGCGGAAGCGCCTTCATTTCTCGACATGCTCCAGAACAAGGTCCACCTCATAAAGGGGACGCTCTTTCACCTGATCGAAGATCTTACCAACATAGAGTCCCAGAACGCCAAGAGAAATCAGAATTGCTCCGGTGCACGTCAGCATTGCCACAAAGAGACTCGTCCACCCCGGGGATGATCCGTAGAAAAAATAGCTACATACAAAGTATACGCTCGAAATGAGCCCAACAAGAGAAAATGTCAACCCGGTTGTTACGATCCACTTGAGTAGGTCGGTAGACTGGAAGAAAATTCCATCCATGGCATGCCGTATGAGTTTTGACAAAGAATAGGAACTCTTTCCGGCGAAACGTTGGTTATGATCGTATTCAACAGTTCCAGCATTGAAACCGAGCCAACCAAGGATGAATAGATAGTGCCGCTCCCTCTCGCTGAAGCGCAGAAACGCATTAATCACCTTGCGTGACAGGATCGAAAACGTGCCGAAAGAGCTATCGAAGGATGCTTTCTGCAAACGCCCCATTAGAAAAAAATAGGCTTTGGCGCCAATGAGACGGCCGGCAGAATGGCTGCGGCTCACTCGTTTGGCGAGCACGAAATCGTAACCTTCCTTTATCTTGGCGTATAGATCGGGGATCCGCTCAGGCGGATCTTGCAGGTCGCAGTCCATGACAACCGCATATTCTCCCTTCGCTGCCGCAAGGCCCGCAGATATCGCAATATGCTGTCCGAAATTCCGGCTGAGGCGAATGCCCGTTACCTCCGGGAAATGCTCGTGTGCTGCGACAATTTTTGCCCAGGACTGGTCAGGGCTGCGGTCATCCACCAATAGGATTTCAAAGGGGACGTGAATGTCCATCAGAGCAAGCCGCACCCGGGCACAAAGCTCTTCAATACAACCGTCGCACCCATACACTGGAACGACAACGCTGATAACAACGCTGCCGTCTGGATCTCTCCCGGACTTCATCCTGCGATACCGAGTTTCGCCGCGCGCGCAGCGCGCCATTCACGGTCGTTCAACGGGACTTCCGAGGTGAAGCCCAATAGCCTCAAGGTGCCTTCGGAAAGCGCGGACCGTTCACTTGCCAACGCCTTCGCAAAATCATACTGCTGCTTCAGTATCGGAACCGTGTACATCTGATTGATAGCGCGGCGAATATTGGGCGAGGAATTTGCACCCGCGCGATGAAAGACCATTGAGTCGAATAGAATCACAGAACCTGCTCGTGCCTCGCCATGCACCCGATTGGCCGCTACATATTGCTCAGATGGCAGATACTCGATTTTGTGGGAGAACGGCAGGAACTGGGTTCCGCCGGTTTGCGCGGAAAAGTCGTCGATTGCGAATAGTGCGTTCACCGAAAGCGGTCGCGAGATGACGAAGTTCTGATAAGGCAGATCCCGGTGCCAGGAACTTTGGTGGTGCTCGATGTTCGGGCGATTAATGATTGCATTCTGAAGATTAAGAATGAACCACTCGCCAAGAAGAGCCCTGACGATTTCCATAATCTTCGGGTGTTCCGCAAGACCGAGAAAATCACGATCATACAAGAGCGGCGCGCGGCAAAGGTCTAGTTCCTTGATCGCAACAAGACGATCTCTGCCGAACTCCTGCTCCTGCTTGGCATAAGTGAGATCGATCCTCTTTCGCCAACCGGACAGCTCGTCGTACGAGAGCACGTCAGGCAAGACAGTGTAGCCGCGGTTCCTGATCTCCTCGACATGAGCCTCGTGGTCGCTGGCAGCTGCGGATCTCGCGACTACACCATACGATTTTTGCTGCATTGTCAGTTGCCCTTTGGTCTCGTTGCTACATACCGCATGAATGCCGGGCTGTCCTTACCGCAATTGAACAACAAGTCCAGAACGGTGACCCCATGCACGAATTCGCCCCAAAGCTGGGAGTATTCTGGATATCCCTGGTAGTCAAACCAACTGAGCTTTAGACCACGGTCGCTAAAGGCTCTCTCCTCAATGTAATCCTTGGCGGCTGGGCCGGAGATGTATTCAGTACCCCCCGCCTGGAGGCAAAGATCGGCCAACCGTTCGGATTTGCCATCAACGAGAAGGTAATCCCAGGAATTAGTTATTGGTGTCGTGATACCAAGATAGCGGCAGACGATTTCGAGGAGTTCGCGATTGAGTGCCGATAGATTTCGGTGATTTTCACGTTGGTAAATGGGTTCTAGAAAGTTGGCAATATCGTCGAAGAAGGGCGCCTTCTTGTAGTTCAGAACAATGGACTTCCAATGTGCGGCGGCCCAATCCCAACCGTCTATCTCCGTTTCCCGGATCGTCTGGTGGTACTTCCCTTTTACTTTTACAGGTACCGTTAGCCAGACGACGCCTTGCGGTGTCTTGATCTGATTGCGATTGCGCCAGTCACGTCGTGTATATTGCATATCGTCATAGAGGATGAATTCGTCCACAGCAGCGATCAAATCAAAATAGCCCTTCCACGGGATATAGTTAGACTGCAGAATCGCGACTTTTTTCATTTCTGTACGTCCTCAAATTTACCGGGCGACGGTTATCGTAAATGCCTATTAGAAGGCAAGCCTCCTCCAACTGACACCACTGCGGTGAATCTGGGTTAGGGTTCATTAGCCGATGATTCCGTGAGGCATTGGGATTTCTGCCTGTCTTGTTGCCCTAAATTCGATACTGCGCTCGTCACGGTGGCGTGGCGTCCGCCAATCGGCATGGTTCGGCGCGCGCCTACCTGTAGAAACCGTCGACCTCAGTAGTCAGCCATTTGAAGCCCTGGTGTTCGCAAATAAAAGGTGTTATGCGCTCCATGGCGTGGAGGATTGTTCCATCATACCCGACGGGCTCGGCCGGGTAGTCGTCCCAGGTCAAACCGGAATTGAAGATTGGCGCAAGTGCCTGAGGCCGTGCGTAGAACATATTGCCGACAGGAAATTCTACCGAGGCCGGCAGCGCTTCGGATACGCCGAGCTTTACACAGAGTTCCTGCGCGGGCAGGTAGTTTTCAGTCCAACCGACGACATTCGGGTCTTCCGGAAAAATCAAGCCGATGTTCTTGTCCTTCTCAAAGGCGAACAGTGTCTCGTCGATTGCTGCGGTCGCGCCCCCGACTAGGTTCTCAAACAAGAACTCTCGCCAGACATCGCCAAATGGCGATACCGCGCGCCCCGCAGAAATCTCAAGACTTTTCTTTCCGTGTATATGCCCGACAATATCGTAGTCTGCCAACATATGACCGAACTCAGTGATCATCGGTCCGAAATCGCGGCCCCTATTGGGAACCTGCTTGATGATCGTCTTACCGCGCTTATAGTGTGCGAGCCTCGCGGATACATAATTTAGGCCTTCCCGCGAAGTAACGCTGATGAGCAAGTCCGGTCTGGCCGAATTGTGCTCAATGCGTTCCAGAATATTATCAAGAACGTCGGGATAGTGAAGGTGGATATGTAGGCCAATTTTCAGATCGTTCGGCGGTAGCCTTGAGCTACCGGACTGCCCAAACCGGAGCACCTGCCTGAACCACGGTCCCTCTGGGCGGCCTGTATCAATCCAGTGCGCCAATGGATTCTGAAATGGAGGCCGGTTCAATTCCGGATGATGCTCAAGGTAAATATGCGGCGAGAAACCCAGCAGCGGCCGGCGGTAGATGCGATCCACACCCTGAACCCCACTGGCAGCAAATCGCAGATATTTGCGCACCCGCTCGTCCTTCGACGAGATCTTTCCCAAGGCGTTCCCCAGGGAAAACTCCGAAAGAACATCCGCCTTTTTCAGTGTTTCGAAGTCCTGTTTTTCCTGATCAGTCATTGAGCGGGCGTCTTTCAGGATCTCAATCAGTCTGCTGACATAACTGCGCATGTCGAAGGCCTCGATAGATACTGCTCTCAAGGAATCACCGATATCCCGTGAAAAATCAGGTTCAGTAGCAAGTCTGGCGAGAATCCCTGCTGCGGCATCGATATCCAGATAAGGTGCGACAAGAGGCTTGAATTGAGGGATATTCTGAAGAAACTCGGCGGTGCCCGAAGCGCCTTCGAAGCAGACAACGGGCATTCCGTGCTGCATGGCATCTATGGTGACATTGGGAAAGGGATCCAGCCTCGAACTCATCATCATCGCGTCGGCGTTCGCATAGAGGTTGTCCAGGCTTTTCGCGTCCACTCCCGGTATGATCGTTACGACATCTTCCAGGCCACTACGCGCAATCTGGTCTCGCAACCAAACGCTGTATGAAAGATCCTTATCAGGATTGTAGCCGTCGCCCACCCAAACGAATCGTGTATTCTCTGGGCCGAGTTTCTGTGCTAGTCGATGAGCGACTGATATGAAGAGGTCGATCCCTTTCCTAATTTGTACAAAACCGCAGCCGATCACCAGAAAACGCTTTTCCGACCTCTGCTTCTCGAGTAGCTGCTCAAGTTGCGCAGAAACCAGGACTTCTCCGTTTTCCGGAATCTTCGATTTGCCCTGCGGCAGAACCATATAGTTCCTAAAATCATTGAACGCTGCGGACTTCCGAGCAGAATTCGCCGTCAAAATCGAAGAGAAAACAACGGTCTGTGAGCCGGTCACCATATCACGAACACGCATCTGCGGGACGACATATTCCGCAAACTCGTGCATAAGGGTCACCGCTGGAACACCAAGTTCCTGCGCAGCGCTGGCAACATTGGCGGCCTCGATGCTGTTTGCCAGCACGTAATCCAAGCCAAACCTTTCTTTGACCGGTCTTAGGACGCGCTCCAGTAACACGCGACTATCGAGACCTGATGCCCCCTCCGGAGTGACGAGCAAGAGCGACGCATGCTCACGGAAGCTTTCAACAAGAACTCCACCTTTTAAAATAACGCTCACGACATTGCAGGTTTCGGCCAGCTGCGCCGATATATTACAGCCAAGAATGGGCGCACCTGTCATGGAAGCTTCGTGTGATACCAATACGACAGTCGGACGGCCTGAAACGAATGCACGCTTTCCCGCCAATGAGAGATCGTCAAAATCCAGAGTTGCCAAGCGCTTCTCGCCTCTTCCATGCCGAAAATAGTGCATCAAAAGCGAAGATTTTAGATCGGCAAGGTCTTGGTAGCCGTGTCGATAGACGAGCGGATCAAACAACGAGCTCGGACGCAGATTGTTTTTTTCACCGTGCTGAAGATAATCGGAGAAGGCGGCATGCGCAGAGTCAAACACCTTACCTGCGGAGTTTTGATAGTAACGCACATCGAAGTAACCGCTTGCGGCGATGTCATTAAGTATAGCGACATCAAACGCTGGCGCCAATCCTGCAATTGCTGACCATCGTCCCTGTCGGTAGCTTTCGAGAAACCGTCGCGATATCTTCATCAGAAGGTTTGAGCGTGAAAGTAGCGCTTTTACCGCCTGCCTTTTTTTCTCATCTCTTTGGAGGCGAACGATGTACCTTCTCACTCGACATTCCCCGATCTCAGCATGGTAATTGTCATGTCTTCCAAGGCCTGCCTAACGGATCGAGGCCTCCAGTCACTGTCTCGGCAAATCCGGTCAATAGAGAGTACGTTTTCGGGTATATCAAACGATCTTTGCGACGTGTAATTAACAGTCGGCAAAATAGACGAAACCTGACTAATGGTTTCTAGGAGCTTTCGAAGTGAAAGACCCTCTCCCGAACCAACATTGTAAATCGGTTTGATACCCTGCGGTGCGGGGGCCATTCGCATGATCGCCACCAGCGCGGAAGAGGCGTCGTCGACGTCGATATAGTCTCTGACGATGCTTCCGTCGCCCCATATCGTAATGGGTTCTCGATGGATTATCTTTCGGGTAAATATCGACGCGGCTCCTTGTAGCTTCGCCGCGGATTGATAGGCCCCGAAGGGATTGCTGAGGCGCGCGATCCTTATGTCAAGATTCGTGCGCGCGCGGAAATTCTGTGCATATTGCTCCGCCGTCGCTTTGGTAATTCCGTAAATGCCAATCGGCCGCAGGGGGTGTTCTTCGGGAATAGGCAGCGTGTCAGCAACACCGTACACCGTACCACCGGAAGAAACAAAGACGACGGGGACAGGCATACTCTTCGATAGCTCCTGGAACAGAGCCAGAGTACCTGCGAGGTTAATCTGTACATCAGAAGCCGGATCACTTTCGGCAGAGCCGGGCGTCGTCGACCATGCCAAGTGAAACACGCCATCTGGCCGCGCCTCAATGATATTGGCAATCGTCGACCGGTCTCTCAAATCATATTCAATCCAATGATGCAAATCACCGTCTTGATGACGCCCGCGGGTTGCTAGGATAACTTCGTCTCCAGCGGCTTGCAGGATGCGCGCGAGGCTCCTCCCCACGAAGCCCGTGCCTCCGGTAATGAGATACCTCGCCATTATTGTTTCCCCGCGAAATTTGCAGAGGTCTTGGCCAGTTCTTCGACGAGGAGCTCGACATACGTCTCCATATCAAAACGCCTGCGAGCTAGGCTTACTGCGCGCAACGACAGTTGGTTCCGCAACTCATGATCGTTGGCAATCTCGAAAATTCGCTCCGCCGCTGTGCCAAAATCAAAATAGGGTACAACGAGTCGCTTGAGGATTTCATCCTCTTCAAAATAACCAGGGAATCCGCTGGCCGCCGCAAAGCAGATGACTGGAACACCCGCGCTCAAGGCATCAATAGCAACATTGGGTAGCGGATCGAGGCGTGAACTCAGGAACATTGCGTCCGCCCGCCTATACAGCTTCGCGAGGTCTTCCGCGGAGAGTGCGGGGACGATGCTAATATCCACACCATGTCCACCACGTTCAATCTGGTCCTTGAGCCAGACGCTCAGAAAATAATCGCGTTCCGGATCATATCCGTCGCCCACCCAGACGAATTTCGCCCGAACGCCGCGAGCCAGAACTTGGGTTGCAGCTGCGATAAACAGATCTACGCCTTTACGCATCTGGACGTGGCCACATCCTATACATAAAAATGAACTTCCGTCTGCCAACTCATTAAGGAGACTGTCCAGCACCGGGGAATGTGGCTCACCGCCGCTTACCGGTACCTCGCACTTCCCCTGAGGAACTATGATCGCATTCGGAAGAGTCATCCCCGATGCATCGCGTGCAGACTTTGCGAGCAGTTCTGAGGAAAATACGATGGTGCCTGCGGAATTAAGTACCTTAAGCAGACGGGGGGGGGAGGTGTATTCAGCGAATTCGTGAATGAGCGCCATCGATGGAATCCCCAGAATGGCCGCTGCGCTGATGGCGATCTCTGACTCTACGCTATTGGCAAGGATAAAATCCGCTTCAAACTTCTCCCGAAGGGGTCCTATCACACGGCGTGCGAAGGCTTCGGGGTTGGCGTTGCCGATGGAGCCGGCAACGGGGACTACAAGTCCCACACTATAGCGAACAAACTCAGCCGCCAGTTTGCCCCCGCAGAGCAAGACACAAACCACATTATGGCTTTGGCTGAGTTGACGTGCTAGATTCCAACCCAAAATGGGGGCGCCGGTGAAACTCCCTTCATGAACACACAGAATAATCGTCTTGCGCGTTGGGTCATAAGTCTTCCCGCCTGCCGTCAGGGGCTTCAAGCGCCATAGCTCTGCGGTATAGGACAATTGCAAAGCAATATTTTTTACAGCCGGTAGTCGCCGCGCCAGCTTGCGCGCTGCGGAAGACAGCAGTGGATGCCGATTAATAAGCGCGAATATCGCATTCATTCTCGTTTTAGATCACCTTTTCTGTGCGCATGGCAAAGCACGCAAATATGCGAGAGCCGCTCGACGCTAGGCCTCATCTTCAGGCGAGATTAGGCAAGCAATGCATTCAGCCACGCTTGCCCTCAATGCAACAAGGAAAAGATACCCGCGCACGCACGCCAGAGCACATAATTGGTTTCAGGACCCGGATCAATATGCTACCGACGGCCGACGTGTTTTTAACCCCGTGGCCAGATGCAAACTTCGTTGACCTCAGCCAAAATCAGCGGCGTGATCGTGAGTTACAATCCCGATATAGACGCATTAAGGCATCTAGTGGCGGCAGTTGCTCCGCAATTGGACCAGCTGTTTATTATCGACAATGGCTCCAATTTCAATGTCGGCAGAAGCATTGACCATTCGATGTGTACCGCGATCATTGAGCTTGGCGACAACTATGGAATCGCACGGGCGCAGAATATCGGCATCGAGCGCGCCCGCTCGAGTGGCTCAAATTTCGTTTTGCTGTTGGATCAGGATAGCATTCCCGCCTCTGATATGGTCGCAAAGCTTCTTGCAGCTGTTTTCGCCAAGCAGGAACAAGGGTACCAAGTAGCTTGCGTCGGACCTCATTATACCGACAGCCGCCAGCGAGATACCGCTCCCTTTATCAGGCTTGAGGGGCTCAAGCTCAAGCGCCAAATGTGTCCCGCATCAAATACGCTCATCGATGTCGATTTTCTGATAGCTTCCGGATGCCTCATCCCCATGCCCACCATCGATGCAGTCGGCATGATGGTCGAGGATATGTTCATCGACTACGTCGATATCGAGTGGGGATTGCGAGCTCAGCAAATGGGATATCGATCCTATGGCGTTTGCGCTGCCACGATGGTACACGCATTGGGCGATGAATCGATTGCGTTTGGAACGCGCCATGTCCCTGTTCACAGTCCATTGCGCCACTATTATCATATCCGCAATGCGATCTGGCTTTGTCGCCAAAAATGGATCCCATCTCAATGGAAGTTCGTACTGATGTGGAGAGTCGCGCGTCAGTTTGCATTCTTCTCCTTGATGACCTCACCAAGGCTGGAGCACGCAAAAATGATGGCACTCGGGTTGCTTCATGGCATGGTCAATCGAATGGGAAGAAGATAACGTGAAGTGTAAACGGCCAAGCGGACCTGCGCTAGAGTCGAATAGCTCTGTCCGTATCATGTCAATCCAGCATTGATGTGGATGTTGGCGCAATGCGATATGCGCTCGATGTTATGGATGCTCATTGGGCCCGGCGCAAAGCTCAAGACGCATCAGCGAAAAGCCGGAGCCGTCGACGCTCTCGGTCGGTGACCGGGCTCCTTCAATCTGAAGGTTTTCGGAGGACAGCGGCCTACCGCTGGTAGGGCATCGGCCATAATCAAATATTCAAATCAAGCGCACCTCAGGCCTGTCCTCTGGCAAGGCTGGACTAATCGTCGCACACGCTTGCCGCCCATCGTTGAACAGAACTACGTCCTTCCAGGCGTCCTGTTGCCGGAATACAACGTTGAATAAAGCCATAGATTGCACCCACATCCACGGCTTGACAGCCATGCGCCTGATCCTTAGCGAGGTAGCATGGACATGACCAGGCCCGGCAAACTGAATTACTTCAGACAACTCAAGATAGCGGTTTTTGATCCCGGGAATGGGCCGTCAGGTGCCCTCGACCGAAACAACCGCATTGTGGTCTTTCTCTTTGCACTCCTTCCGGGACTTTCGCCGAACTTTAACTCCTTCATCCTCCTCGCGTCCATGGTGTGGGGACTCTACTGTCTAGCGACAGGCCGCCTTCGATTGAACCTGTCGAGATCCGACCGGCTGGTTACCATCGGCATGTCGATCTACCCATTGGCAATGATCGCAAGCATATTCATCAATCCGCCTTACTCCGAGGAACTGGACTGGATATTCCGGCTCCTGCCGTTCTTTTCGGTCTGGCTCATCTTGCCACGGATGCGCCACTCACTCGATGGCCGTCTCGTGCCGCTCTTTATTCTCGGCGCCGGTATCGGCATGATCGTTACCTTTCTTTTCAGTCTGCTGCAGATCATGTTTCTGATGCCGAGGGCAGAGGCGGGAACTTCGAACGCTGCTCTCCTGGGTATCATAGGCGTTCTTTTCGGCGGCATTGCGCTTCTCAACGTTCAATCTCCCAGAAGCGTAGAGCAAAGAATTGCGATATTGGGATACGCTGCGGGTCTAGGCTGCGTGCTGCTTTCGGGAACGCGCTCAGCCTGGCTGGTGATTCCCGTTCATCTCGTCATCTTTCTCTGGTATTTTCGCAAACACAGCTTCCATCTGAGTTTGCGCAGCCTAGCCATTACCGGCTCCCTTCTTTTGGCGGGACTTGTCGCCTTGGGCAGCGGCCAAATCCTCGATCGCATCCAGGCGCTCCAGGGAGATCTGACAACACTCGAAAACAGCGACGGCGAGATCACATCGCTCAGCGCGCGGATGGCTTTGTACAAAGGCGCGCTATCAGCAATCCGTAAGGACCCGTTGACGGGTTATGGCCCGCAAAACCGGATGGCTTCGGTCCTGGCGGAACTTCCCGATAGCATAAGGCCGCAGCTGCCCTTCTCGCATGTCCACAACGGCTTTCTGACCGCGGGGATCGACGCCGGCGTTTTCGGCATTGCAGCGCTTTGCCTCATGCTCATGACGCCCGTGATAGGCGCCTGGAGAAAAGACGCGGGGCCGGGCCGGGACATCTCCATCGCGCTCGCTCTTCTGCTCGTCAGCAGCTACGTCATCACGGGCAGCTTTGGCATCATGTTCAATCAGAAGGCTCTGGATCCGATCTTCGCCTACCTCGTCGCCCTCATTTGTGCGGATCGCGGCAGCACAGGCTTTGCGCCCGTCGTTCGGGGCTAAATCTCGATCCAGTGACTGCTATCGACGTCTCTCGCTCAGAGACAACAAGGCCGATATCGCTGTGCCTTGTAACTTGAACGCGATGTTGCGTTTACCTGCCTCAAGAGGCCTGTTTCCTTGGAAGCCGAAGATAAGGAGGCTACGCCTACAATCTGTTCAGGAGAGCGAGGATGGGAAGAAATTTGGTCTGGAGCGTGCTTTGGCGCTTTATCCCGGTTCGCTTGAGCACCGACAATCTCTCAAAGGGCCAACCACCGTTGCGAGCCCGCTGAAAAGCCTGGAAAGCGGTGCGATTTTCGGGGGTAAGACGATCCTCGAAGGTCTTGATCGCCTCTTCGTGAGCCGTGTTCCACGCACGCCATTGCCCCCGGAAAGCCATCCACAATCTAGCGACTTGCATTGAGATACCGTTGTTGGCACCAACCAGGTTGGTGGCGTGCTGACGGTATTTCAACCCCGGTTCCGAATCGTATCTGACCACGCCGCCGCAGCCTGCCACAACAATATAGAACCACCAGTCGTGGGAAATGAGACGTGTTTTCGGCAATGTGTTGACCACAAGATCCCTTGCCGCCTGATTGAACATCATGGTGTTGCCTCCACCGATGCTCTGGACTAGGGCGTTGCGAAAACTTGGTTCGAGTTTGAACTCGGGCGACATGCCTGCATGATTGAGTTGTTCATCGACAATTTCGGTCCGAGCGAAATAAACTGCCGGTGTGCCAGGGTCGATCCGCGACAGCCAGTCGAACGCACGTTCGAGTTTGTCCGGATACCAAATGTCATCCTGGTCGCAGAACGCATAAGCGTCAGCACTTTTGAGATTCGAAAGGTTGTTGAGGAAGTTACCGCAAAAGCCGAGATTGACGGGATTTCGTATCAAGCGGAAGCGCGCATCCTTTGCAACCAGAGCTTCGAGCATTTCGACGGTACCATCCGTTGAGCCGTCGTCGAAGAACGTCACATGCCAGTCGGTGAGCGTCTGCGCCTCAATGGATGCAATCTGCTCCCGAAGATAGCGCATTCCATTATAGGTCGCGCAAAGAATTTCTATCAACTGAATAACTCCGATCCAGCTCTTATAACGGGGCGCCCGGCGATTTGTCGATCCGCTGTTTCACCACACATATCGCAATCCCATGCGGCCGATGCCTGTGCCAGCGTGCGCCATAAAGCATGATCGTCACCTCTGCCAAGCGCCAATTGAAATTCAAAGCATGTCGGGAGTGAATTCTCGCTGGCAGCAGCGGTTATGCCACTCCAAAGGCACCTTGCCGTCTCGGATAGAGGCGAGCCGGCACCTTTCACGCATCCTTTGGCAGAACCGGATTCTCATCTTGCTGTCCAGGCCCCGGCGCGGTATGTGCTCAGCAGCACGATTGGCTATATTGCCGGCGTTGGTTGCTGTCACAATTCAGCGATCGAGCCTAATGCAAGGATGTATGCATTGAATGTAGAACAACTGGGGATCGGGGACGTTAAACGGATCACTCCTGCCAGATTCGGTGACTCGAGGGGCTATTTCAGCGAAGTCTTCAAAGATTCCTGGTTCCGCGCGAACGTGGCCGATGTTTCTTTCGTGCAAGATAACGAATCCCTTTCAGCGCAACCGGGCACGGTCCGGGGATTACATTTTCAGCTGTCTCCCTTCGCACAAGGCAAACTCGTGCGGTGCCTACGCGGCGCGCTCCTGGATGTGACGGTCGATATCAGGCATGGCTCTCCGACATACGGAAAATGGGTTTCCGCAGAGCTGTCGCCGGAGAATGGCTCACAGCTTTGGGTGCCGGCGGGATTTGCGCATGGGTTCGTAACTTTGCAACCTGATACGATCATCAGTTATAAGGTAACCGCTCCCTACAGCGCCGAGCATGATCGCGGCGTGCTGTGGAACGATGCCGAGATCGGGATCGAATGGCCGCAGATGGAGGCCTACGTTCTCTCGGATAAGGACAACAAACAGCCGTTGCTTTCCGAACTCCCCGCATATTTTCAATTTTCGTAAAACGGAGGGTCTCATGCGTGTTCTTATAACAGGTGGCGCTGGCTTCATCGGTTCGGCATTGGTGCGCTATCTCGTCAGCGAGATCGGCGCCGACGTCCTCAATATCGACAAGCTGACCTATGCCGGCAATCTCGCCTCGCTGAAAGCGATCGAGAATGCTCCGAACTACAGGTTTCTCAAAGCCGACATTTGCGACAGAAGCAAGGTCAGCAGCGCTTTCGAGGAGTTTCGTCCAGATTACGTCATGCATCTGGCGGCCGAAAGCCACGTTGACCGCTCGATCACCGGGGCGGCGGATTTTATCGAAACGAATATAAACGGCACCTTCAGCATGTTGGAGGCGGCGCGGCAATATTGGCAAGGCCTTCCGGCGGATGAAAAGGCGGCATTCAGGATGCTCCATGTGTCCACCGACGAAGTCTATGGTTCGCTGGGTGAAGACGGGCTTTTTGCCGAGACGACACCTTACGATCCCTCCTCTCCCTACTCCGCGTCCAAGGCAGCCAGCGATCACCTCGCAACGGCGTGGGAGCGGACTTACGGCCTGCCCGTGATCATTTCCAACTGTTCGAACAATTACGGTCCTTTTCATTTCCCGGAAAAGCTCATCCCCCTCATCATCTTGAATGCGCTGGAGCGGAAGCCGTTGCCCGTCTACGGAAGCGGCTCCAACATCCGCGACTGGCTTTATGTCGACGATCACGCACGAGCGCTCTGGCTGATCGTGCAACGGGGCCGTCTTGGCGAAAAATACAATGTCGGCGGGCGCAACGAGCGGCGGAACATCGACGTTGTCCAGCGTGTCTGCGCGATCATGGATGAAGTCCGGCCAGGACGCGCGCCGCATAGCGATCTTATAAGCTACGTTACCGATCGGCCGGGCCACGATGCCCGCTACGCTATCGACGCGACCAAACTCGAGACTGAACTCGGCTGGAAAGCACTGGAGAATTTCGACAGCGGCATCCGCAAGACCGTCGACTGGTATCTGGAAAATGCATGGTGGTGGCAGCCGCTGCGCGAGGGTGTGTATTCGGGTGAACGCCTTGGCGTGTTGAAAAAGGTGTGAGATGCGCATCGCGGTAACAGGCAAGAGCGGCCAGGTCACGTCTGCGTTGCAAGCGCTGAATGCGCCTGACATCGAGGTCATCGCCATCGGCAGGCCCGAGTTGGATTTGCTCGCGCCTTCTATGGTGCGTGAAACCATTGCGAAGCTCAAACCCGACGTCGTCGTCTCGTCGGCCGCCTACACTGCCGTCGACAAAGCCGAAAGCGACGAGGCGGCGGCGTTCGCCATCAATCGAGACGGCGCAGGAGCCATCGCTGCCGCAGCTGCCGAGCTGTCCGTTCCCGTCATCCATCTCTCGACCGATTATGTGTTCGATGGAGACAAGCCCGAACGCTATGTCGAGAGCGACCCGGTCGGACCGGTATCCGTCTACGGAAGATCGAAGCTCGAAGGCGAATATGCGGTTGCCGCAGCCAATGAGAACCATGTGATCCTGCGGACGGCCTGGGTCTATTCGACATTTGGCCATAACTTCGTGAAAACCATGCTCAGGCTTGCGGAGACGCGAGACGAGCTGAGCGTCGTGAGCGACCAACTGGGTTGCCCGACCTCCGCCAACGACATCGCTCAGGCTATCGTCAAGATAGCGGCCAGATTATCAAGCGACTCCAGCCCGGACTTGAGGGGCGTTTTTCATTTGGCAGGCAGCGGCGAAACGAACTGGGCCGAGTTTGCACGATATATACTATCCATTCTCGAGGAAAAGACCGGCAGGCGTGTCACCGTGAGGGACATTGCGACCGCCGACTACCCCACAGCCGCGAAACGGCCCGCCAATTCCCGATTGTGCTGCGATAAGTTGAAGCGCCTTTATGGTGTCAGCATGCCGGCGTGGCAGGTATCAACGCGAGCTGTTGTGATAAAGCTCTTGGAAGAGCCGAAGGAGGCCGTATGAAAGGTATTGTGCTTGCGGGGGGCAGCGGTACTCGCCTGCACCCGATGACCCATTCGGTCTCGAAGCAGTTGCTTCCGATCTATGACAAGCCGATGATCTACTACCCGCTGACCACCTTGATGCTGGCTGGTATAAGGGAGGTTCTGATCATCTCCACCCCGCACGATATGCCGCTTTTTCAGCGGTTACTGGGTGATGGGAGCGACTGGGGCATGTCGCTGAGCTATGCCGTGCAGCCGAGCCCCGATGGACTGGCGCAAGCCTATATTATCGGTGCGGATTTCGTCGCGGGCGGACCATCCTGTCTCATCCTCGGAGACAATATCTACTTCGGCCACGGGCTGCCAGAGCTGCTTGAAGAGGGTGTATCCAAGGGTGATGGCGCGACGGTATTTGCCTATCACGTGCACGATCCCGAGCGTTATGGTGTCGTCGAATTCGGCAGTGATATGACTGCAATTTCGATTGAAGAAAAGCCAGCGAAGCCGAAATCGCACTGGGCTGTCACCGGCCTTTATTTTTACGATGCCGACGTCGTTGATATCGCAGCCAATTTGAAGCCTTCGGCGCGCGGCGAATACGAGATTACCGACGTCAACAGGACATATCTGGAGCGGGGGAAGCTGCGCGTCTCGATGATGGGCCGTGGTTATGCCTGGCTTGACACCGGCACGCCCGAAAGCCTGCTCGAGGCCGGCGAGTTCGTCCGCACGCTTGAAAAACGCCAGGGCTTCAAGATCGCTTGCCCGGAGGAAATTGCGCTGGCCAAAGGCTTCATCACCAAGGAGCACTTTGCCCAGATTGCCGCCAAAGCGGGCAAAGGCGATTATGGCCAATATTTGCGTGGCTTGGTCGATTAAATAGCTGCGATCCGGCGAAATAAAGCATGCCGCACAAAAGTGCGCGGCGGTTTTGCGATAACGCCATGCGGAAAACAATGAGGGCGCGAAGAGCGAATCTGGAAGATTGCAACGCGCTGTATGTGGCGTGGACAATTGCCTTAGCCACACGTCGGCAGGCGGCCTGAGTAGAAACTTGATCGTGCAATCGGAGCCATGTCTTCCTATGAAATTCGGCACGAGCGGCCTTCGCGGACTTTCAGTCGATCTCAAGGGACGCGCCTCTGCTCTCTACGCCACCGCGTTCGCCAAATATCTGTTGCAGACCGGCAAGGCGCAGGCCGGCGACGTCATTCTGATCGGCCGTGATTTTCGCGATTCAAGCCCCGAAATTTCGGGAAATTGTGCAGGTGCGCTCGCCGCGCTCGGCTTCCGGATATTCGACTGCGGCAATGTCCCCACACCCGCTCTTGCCCTCTATGGCCTCGAGAGCAACGCCGCATGCCTGATGGTTACGGGCTCGCATATTCCGGCGGACCGCAACGGCATCAAGTTCTATCGTCCCGATGGCGAGATCGACAAATCGGACGAGACGGCAATTACCGCATCGGCGGCCGAGATCGAGCGAAGCGGTGAAGCGGTGACGCAGGCGCCGGCCGAGACGGAGGATCATGAAGCGATATGTCGGCAGCTCTTTTTTGAACGCAATGCCGCCCTGCTTCCGCAAGGCGCGCTGTCCGGCCTGAAGATCGGCGTCTACCAGCACAGCACCGTCGCCCGCGATCTGCTGGTTGACGTTCTCGCTCATTACGGCGCTGAGATTACCGCTCTCGGACGTTCGGAGAGTTTCATCCCCGTCGATACCGAGGCTGTTTCCGACGAGACGATCACGCTGATGAAGCGCTGGGTGTCCGAGCACAAGTTCGATGCAATCGTCTCGACCGATGGCGACGGCGATCGTCCGCTGGTCGCTGACGAAACCGGCGCCCCCTTGCGCGGCGACCTTCTCGGCCTTGTGGCAGCCAATTTCTTGCGCGCCGGGACGGTGGTGACACCGGTTACGTCAAATTCCGGCATCGAGGCCGCAGGCTCTTTCGCCGTCAGGCGCACCCGCGTCGGCTCGCCCTTCGTCATATCCGGTATGGAAGAGGCCGTAGCGGCCGGCGAAGATCATGTCATGGGCTTTGAAGCCAATGGCGGGCTGCTGACAGCAACCCCTTTCGATATCAACGGCAGAGCCGTGCGCGCCTTGCCGACGCGTGATTGTTTTGTCCCGATGCTCGCAATCCTGTCGCTCGCCGCTATCCGCCGGCAGCCGCTCTCAGCCATTGCCGCCTCCTATCACCTGCCCTTTGCCGCAGCCGATCGGCTGGAGAATTTTCCGGTGGAGACGAGCGCGGCACTGATGGAGCATCTGCGCGCCTCGGAAGAAAATCTCCGGGCTTTCCTGCAGCCGATCGGCGAGGTGGCCGCGAAATCCGATATCGACGGACTTCGGGTGACGCTAGGAGACGGCGGGATCATTCACTTCCGCCCATCCGGCAATGCGCCTGAGATGCGCTGCTACGTGGAGGCCGGCAGCGAAGCTGCAGCCCTGGACTTGCTGAAGACAGGGCTCAATCGAATAAGAGACTGGGCAGGCGCCCGGTAACATGTGACGAACAAGCCGTTTATCTCAAGGAACCCGCCTATGACGCAGAAAATCGTTCCCGTGATCATGGCCGGCGGCAAAGGCACGCGGCTCTGGCCGCTTTCCCGTGCCACCGCACCGAAACAATTCATCCAGTTCGTCGGCGACAAGACGTTGTTTCAGGAAACTCTCGAACGCGTTTCCGATCCCGAACTCTATGAAGCCCCGATCGTCGTCACCAATGAGGAATTCCGCTTCCTGGTCGCCGAACAGGCTCGCGAGCGCGCCATCCCGCTCGCAGCGATCCTGCTCGAACCGGTCGCCCGCAACACAGCCGCAGCGGTGGCCGCGGCCGCAACGCTTGCAGCTGACCTCTTTGGCAAGCACACCATCATCCAGATGCTCGCCTCGGATCACGAGATCCTCGCCGACAAGAGCTATTTCGATTGCATCCGCATCGCCCGCGACGCCGCTGCCGACGGCAAGCTCGTAACCTTCGGCATCACGCCGACGGAGCCAGCGACGGGTTACGGCTATATCGAGATCGGCGATGCCCTCGAAAACGGCGCGCACAAGGTCGTCCGCTTCGTGGAGAAGCCGGCATTGGAAACGGCCGAACGGATGCTCGCCGACGGCGGCTTCTACTGGAATTCAGGCATCTTCATGTTCCCGGTGGCGGAGCTCATCGCCGAACTGCAGGAATATGCGCCCGATGTGCTGAAGGCGGCCAGCAAGGCCGTTTCGAAAGCAAGCCGCGACCTCGATTTCACCCGCCTCGACGCCGACCATTTCGCCAAGAGCCCCGATATCTCCATAGACTATGCGATCATGGAAAAAACGTCCAAGGCGGCTGTCGTCCCCTCACCGTTCAAATGGTCGGACATGGGTAGCTGGGATGCCGTCTGGAAATCAGGCGCACGCGACGACAACGGCAACGTCGCCGCCGCCAACACCACCGTCGTCAATACCCGCAACTCGCTCGTCATGACCCATGGCGTGCATCTTGCCGTCCAGGGCATGGATGATGTCGCCGTCATCGCCAGCGAAGACGCCGTCTATGTCGGGCCGCTCAAAGACAGCCAGAATGTCGGGCAATTGGTCAAGATGCTGGCCTCTAAGTCCGCCACGGCGAAATTCGCCGAAACCCATCCGACATCCTACCGTCCCTGGGGCGGCTATACCTCCATCTTCAACGGCGATCGTTTCCAGGTGAAGCGCATCTTCGTCACGCCGGGCAAGAAGCTCTCGCTGCAAAAACACCACCATCGCTCCGAACACTGGGTCGTCGTCAAGGGAACGGCCGAGGTGACAGTCGGCGAGACCGTGCGGATGCTGCGCGAGAACGAGAGCGTCTATATTCCGCTCGGCGAAGTTCATCGTCTCGCCAATCCCGGCAAGATCGTCCTCGAACTCATCGAGGTGCAGACCGGCTCCTATCTCGGCGAAGACGACATCATCCGTATCGTCGATGAGTTCGGAAGAACGTGAAATCGCAGCCGCAGCCGCTGGTCGGAGTTCTCGTAGAATGGGCGCCCGAAAGACATGACCGCGCACGGCGAACCGGCCCGCACAATCCACAGGACGGGCTTCCACATAGAGGTCAGGCTGAAAGTCTCCGCCTGACGTCCTCTCCTAACTCCTTCATGCGGTCGGCCGGAATGCGGCCGATCAGCATGAAGGCGTGCGTCGCATTCGACCAATAGATCACATTCATCCCCTTGCGGCTTTCGAGATCCGGCGCCTTCGGCCCGGCATCCGACGTGACGATGCACAGCGCCATCGGGCCGGTTTCAGGGTCGAGATAGGCGATCTGGGCGAGCGGTTTGCCGTCATATTGCAGGAGCAGAGCGCGTTTGAAATCGATGCCCGGAAGCGCGACGGCTTCGGGGGAGAGCGAGAGGCCAAGTTTCTCGTCAAGCGGGCCGAGCTGGGCGGCTTGGGCCTCCTTGGCAGGCACCGGGCCGGCCAGGGTTTCCGGGGTATAGAGCGAGATATAGTCGGCGACCACGCTGCGCCATTCGCTGTTTTCATCCTTTACCGAAAGGCGTGCGCCGATGCCGATGACGGCGCGGTCGATCGCGATGCCGGCAATGATCGAGGCGGCGAGCGCGCCGAGGAACCGGCGACGGCTGGCGAATGTCAGTGCAGAAGCGGATTTTGCGCGCTGCTGCGCCGGGATGGCGGCGAGCATCGTCTCCAGCTTCTGACGCGGGGCTTCGGCGAGCTGCGGGGCGAAGGCCTGCTTGAACGGCAGGCTGGCGCGCGCCAGGAATTCCAGCCGTTCGGCGACGTGTTCATCTTCGCTGACGAGGGCTTCGATGCGCGCAGCCTCTTCGGCCGTCAGTTCGCCGTCGATGAAGGCGGTCAGGTCCTCGTCGGAGGGAATGGTGTGTTTGGTGTTCATTGCCGTCCCCCTTCCGATCCGGCGCCGGAGAGCTTGGCGCGGGCAGCCGCCAGCCGGCTCATCACGGTTCCGATCGGGATATCCAATATGCCTGCAACCTCGCGATAGGAAAGTCCTTCCACATAAGCGAGGAAAACCACCGTCCGCTGCGCCTCGGGCAGTGCGTTCACCTGTCTCAACACCTGACCCGCCATCACATGCGTTTCGGTGTCGTGGGCGCCGTCGAAGGTCAGCGTCTCCCCGGCATCGACGAAACCCTGGCCTTGGCGCACCCGGCGAGAGCGGATCTCGTTCAGCCAGATCGAATGCAGGATCGAAAACAGCCAGCGGTCAAGCCGGGTGCCGGGGATGAACTGGTCGGCGCGCTCCAGTGCGCGAAGGCAGGTCGCCTGCACCAGATCGTCGGCGACATCGCGCTGATGCGAGAGAACGAGACCATAACGCCAGAGCCTTGCCAGATTTTCCGTCAGGCCGCTCCTGATATCCGCTTCACTCGCGATGGCCGCCTCCGCCGATCCAACATCTTTCGGAACCGCCGGATGAACCGGCGATTCCATTCTCGCGCGACTATAGGCAGGAAAGTGTGTGCGCGCGACCGACATTCTTCCATCCCTTCCGTGCTTCCATCTTCCTGCCCCTGGCTTCCCAATCAGATCTTCGAGGGGTTGAGGATCGCGGCGTTCAGATCCTGATATTCCTCGCAAGTGGTGCCGCAGATCGCCTTGATTGACTTCAACTGCTCCTTGGCGAGATCGAGCTGGCCCTTGATCACATAGGCTTCGCCAAGATATTCGCGGACCTTGGCATATTGCGGGTCCATCTTCACCGACTGCAGGTAGTAGGAGATGCCTTCGTCGGTACGGCCGAGCTTGCGGGTGGCATAACCGCGATAATTCAGCACTTCGGCCGTCTTCTGATCCTTGACCGTGTCGAGCACGGCAAGCGCCTCCTCATAGCGGCCGGCCTTGGCCAGCGAATAGGCATAGTCGGCACGGTTCTCGTCTGAGACGTTGGCGCTCTGCTGCTTGACGCATTTCTTGGCCTTCTGGTCGTAGATCTCGCCCTTCTTGCAGGTGGGCGTGGTGCTATTGTCATCGCCGACGGCAAAGACCGGACCGGAGAGAACAGAAGCGGCAAGGCAGCCGCCGACAAGGATGGAAGCGATACGGGCTGTCATGATCGTCATGGGGGAAATTCCTCTAGAAGTGACGTTGCGAGGAGAGAACACCGCTGCATCTGGCTTTATTCGCCAACGTCTCCATTTTCTCCATCACTGCTTCGTGAAGCCGACGAGGCCGAATAAATCGTCGGGCCGCGTGTTTTCCGTTCCGCCGGGAACGACAAGGAGAATTCCGTGACCGATACCGTGAAACTCGTCAGCCTCGCCGTCGCCGCACCCGAACATGTCATTCTCCAAAAACAGGCGCTCGAATCCTCTGCCCGGCTGTTTGCCGACCGTTTCGAGGATTTCCGCCATCTTGCTCGCGTCTTCGACAGCGCCGGCATCATAAAGCGCCATGCGGCGCGGCCGCTTGCCTGGTTCGACGAGCCGCATGGCTGGCAGGACCGGATGCAGGCCTATGCAGAGGTGGCGGGCGGGCTTTTCGTCGAGGCTGCCAGCTCGGCTCTTCGCCAGGCAGGGCTTGAGGCCGGGGATGTCGACTGTGTCGTGACCGTGTCCTCCACCGGTTTTACGACGCCGAGCCTCGATGCGCAGCTTGCCCGCAGGATGGGTTTCCGTGCCGATATCGAGCGCGTGCCGGTCTTCGGGCTCGGTTGTGCGGCCGGCGTGTCGGGTTTTGCGATCGCCGCGCGGCTGGCGCGCAACCGGCCGGGCGCCGTCGTGCTATTCATCTCGATCGAGCTTTGCACGCTGGCCTTCCGGCTGGACGAGCTGACGCGGCCGAACATCATCGCGACAGCGCTTTTCGGCGACGGCGCGGCCGCCTGCGTGCTGCGTGCGGGAG
This sequence comes from Rhizobium anhuiense bv. trifolii, assembly GCF_024346605.1. NCBI lineage: Bacteria > Pseudomonadati > Pseudomonadota > Alphaproteobacteria > Hyphomicrobiales > Rhizobiaceae > Rhizobium > Rhizobium anhuiense. The sequence goes on along the minus strand of NZ_CP098803.1, from coordinate 1,112,429 downwards.
GAGGCGGGCTAGCGGAAGTGGAATCGACCGGCGAACATCTCTTTCCCGACACGCTCGATATCATGGGCTGGAAGATCGACGATGGCGGCTTCGGCATCGTGCTGGCGCAATCGCTGCCGCCCTTTGCGGAGAGAGAGCTCGGCCCGACGGTGACGGCCATTCTGGCGCGCAATGGGCTGAGGCCGGAGGATATCGGCCGCTTCATCTGCCATCCCGGGGGCATGAAAGTGCTGTCCGCGATGGAGAGCGCACTGTCGCTGGTGCCGGGCACACTCGATCACGAGCGCGCCGTGCTTGCCGAATATGGCAACATGTCGTCGCCGACCATCCTGTTCGTGCTGGAGCGGGCGATCCGCGCCGGATTGCCGGAGCGCGCCGCGATGATCGCCATGGGGCCGGGATTTTCGGCGAGCTGCGTAACGCTGCGGAGAGTGGCATGATTTGGCCGTCGATCACGCTTCTGGCCTTCGTGACGCTACAGCGGCTAGGCGAGCTCGTGCTCGCCCAGCGCAACACCGCAGCCCTTCTCGCCAGAGGCGCCAGAGAGGTGGCAGCAGAGCATTATCCCGCCATGGTGGCGCTGCATGCTGGCTGGATCATCGGCCTGTGGCTGCTCGCACCGGGCAGGCCCGTCGAGTTCTTCTGGTTTGTCGTGTTCATGGGGCTGCAGGTGCTGCGGCTCTGGGTGCTGGCGACGCTCAAGGGCCGCTGGACGACACGCATCATTATCCTGCCCGGCGCACCGCTCGTCCGATCCGGGCCCTATCGCTTCCTCAGCCATCCGAACTATGCGATCGTCGTCGGCGAGATCGCCGTCCTTCCCCTCGCCTTCGACCTGCCGTTTTACGCGGCTGTCTTTTCCCTGCTCAACGCGCTTATCCTCCATGTCCGCGTGAAGGCTGAAAATGCCGCACTGAAAAGCGCAATGATTTTGAAATGAATGCGATTTTTCGTTTGCGCCGCATCATCGGCACGGGCATTTTCAGCCCGATAAACAAAGCGGAATGCAGGGGAAATGACGAAGAACGCAATCGTGCTCGGCGCCGGCATCGTCGGGGTTTCCACGGCCATCCATCTTCAGCGGCGCGGTCGGCAGGTGACGCTGATCGACCGCAAGGATCCGGGCAACGAAACCTCCTTCGGCAATGCCGGCCTGATCCAGCGCGAAGGTGTCGCGCCTTACGGCTTTCCCCAACAGCTCGGGCTTTTGCTGCGTTATGCGCTGAATAACCGCATCGATGCGCATTATCACCTGCGCACGCTGCCGAGCCAGATCGCCTTTCTCGCCCGCTACTGGTGGAACTCCAATGCGCGCCGCCACGCGCTCATCACCCGGGCCTATGCGCCGCTGATCGAAAATTCGATTGCCGAACACAAGGACCTGATCGAAGCGTCGCAGGCTGAAGCGCTGATCCGCAAGGATGGCTGGATCAAGCTTTTCCGCACGCAGGCCAAGCGCGACGCGGCTCTTGCGGAGGCAGCACTTTGGCAGAATGAATTCGGGGTGGAGTACGACGGCCTGGCTCCGGCCGATATCGCCCGCATGGAGCCTGATCTTTCCGGCGATTTCGCCGGTGCTATCCGCTGGCGCGACCCCTGGTCGGTGCTCGACCCGCATGCGCTGACATCGGCCTATCGCCGCTATTTCGAAAGCCTCGGCGGCCGTTTCGTCACCGGGGATGCCGCCTCGCTCGGTCCGTTCGGCTCCGGCTGGAAGATCATGACGACAGAGGGTCCGCTCGAAGCCGAGGATACCGTCATAGCGCTCGGCCCCTGGGCGGCCGTTGCGACGCGCCGGCTCGGCTATTCCCTCCCACTCGGGGTCAAACGCGGCTATCACATGCATTATGCCGCCGAGGGCGATGCCGTGCTCAACAACTGGATGCTCGATGCCGAACGCGGCTACTTGCTGGCGCCGATGAACCGCGGCATCCGCCTGACGACCGGGGCGGAGTTTGCAACGCTCGACGCGCCGAAGACGCCGGTCCAGCTCGACCGCGCCGAAGCCGTCGCGCGCACCATCTTCCCGCTCGGCAGGCGGCTCGATCCCGAGCCTTGGATGGGTGCTCGCCCCTGCACGCCCGATATGATGCCGGTTATCGGCAAGGCGCCCCGCCATCAGGGCCTGTGGTTTGCCTTCGGCCATGCCCATCACGGGCTGACGCTCGGGCCGGTGACGGGCCGCGTGCTTGCCGAACTCATCACCGGCGAGACGCCGTTCATCGATATTGCGGCCTATTCGCCGCAGCGTTTCAAGCCGTGATGCCGAGAGCAGCGAGACCTTTGAGAGCGGTCGCCGCGATGCCGTCCACCGTGTCGTCGATATCGACGGTGACGACGCCCGGCTCGCCCGTGGGCACCTCAAGCGTCGCCAGCTGGCTTTCGAGCAGCGAGACCGGCATGAAATGGCCCTTGCGCTCGCCCATCCGCTTCGTCAGCAGCGCCTTGGAGCCTTCGAGATAGACGAAGAACAGATTGCCGCCGACAGCCGCCCGCAGCCGGTCGCGATAGACGCGCTTCAGCGCCGAGCAGGAGACGATGATGCCCTCGCTCTTGTCAAGCGGGGCCTGCATGTCCTCGCCGATTAGGTCGAGCCAGGGCATCCGGTCCTCATCCGTCAGCGGAATGCCCTTCGACATCTTTTCGACATTGGCGGCCGGATGAAGCGCATCGCCTTCGACGAAGGCCAGGTGCAGGGCCTCGGCGAGCTTTTCGCCGACGGAGGATTTGCCGCAGCCGCTGACCCCCATGACGATGATCGCATGGGGTTTGTTCATCTGCTCCGACATGATTCCTCCTAATCGATGTTTCCCGCTCAATCGAGCGGGAAGTGACAGGCATATTGTTGTGCGCCCTCTCCCCTTAATTCGGGAGAAACCTGGCGGCAATGGTCCTGCGCCTTCCAGCAGCGCGGATTGAAGTGGCAGCCCGACGGCGGCTTCAACGGCGACGGCAGCTCACCCTGCAGGCGGATGCGGCTCTTCTCGCGGTCGGGATCGGCAATCGGCGTGGCCGACAGCAAGGCGGCCGTATAGGGATGGCGTGGCCTGGCGAAGACCTCGGCGGCGGGACCGGTTTCGACCGGGCGGCCGAGATACATCACCATCACCTCGTCGGCGATATGATGGACGACGGACAGGCCATGCGAGATGAAGAGATAGGCAAGACCCATCTCCTTCTGCAGGTCCATCAAGAGGTTCAGCACCTGCGCCTGGATCGACAGATCGAGCGCCGAGACCGGTTCGTCGAGCACCAGCACCTTCGGCCGCAGCATCAGGGCGCGGGCAATGGCGATGCGCTGACGCTGGCCGCCTGAGAACATGTGGGGATAACGGCCATAATGCTCCGAACGCAGGCCGACGCGCGCCATCATCTCCTCCACCTTGCGGCGGCGGGCGGCGGCGTTGAGATCGGTGTTGATCTTCAGTGGCTCTTCGAGGATCGAGCCGACCTTCTGGCGCGGGTTGAGCGAGCCGTACGGATTCTGGAAGACGATCTGCACCTGGCTGCGCAGGCTGCGGTCGCCGACATTGGCGGGCTTGCCGTCGATCAGCAACTGCCCTGACGTCGGATCCTCGATCATGGTGACCAGGCGGGCGAGCGTCGACTTGCCGCAGCCGGATTCGCCGACGACGGCGAGCGTCTTGCCGGAATGGAGGCTGAAGCTGACGCCGTTCAGCGCCTTGACGGTGGCGTCGGCTTTGAAGAAACCACGGTTGACGGTGTAGAAGCGGGCGAGATCCCTGCCCTCGAGAACAGCATCCGTCATACGAGGTCTCCCGCAGTTTCAACGGCCATCACGCCCGGATGGCCGAGCGGCTTGCCGTCCTTCAAAGGATAGTTGCAGAGCGCCAGGCCCAACTCCGGCCCCTGACGAACGACGCCGCGATCGCATTCGACCGTGGCGAAGCCGCAGCGCGGCGCGAAAAGACAGCCTGTCGGGCGACCGTGCTGACCGGGCACGACACCGGCGATCGAGGGAAGGCGCTGGCCGACTTTGGCGCGTTCCGGCAGGGCCGCAAGCAGGGCTGCGGTATAGGGATGATGCGGATCGCGGAACAACGCCCTCACCGGCTGCTCCTCGACCTTCTGGCCGGCATATTGCACCTGCACGCGCTCGGCGGTTTCGGCGACGACACCCATGTCGTGGGTGATCAGCACCAGCGCCATGCCCTGCTCCTTCTGCAGGCGAACGAGCAGATCGAGGATCTGGGCCTGGATCGTCACGTCGAGCGCGGTCGTCGGCTCATCGGCGATGAGCAGCTTCGGATTGCAGGCGAGCGCCATGGCGATCATGACGCGCTGGCTCATGCCGCCGGACATCTGATGCGGGAAGTTCGACAGGCGGTCTTCCGGCGCCGGAATGCCGACGAGATTCAAGAGCTCGATCGAGCGTTGGCGGCGCTCCTTGCGGTTGAGGCCCATATGAAAGCGCAGGGTCTCACCGAGCTGGAAGCCGACCGTGAAGCACGGATTGAGGCTCGACATCGGCTCCTGGAAGATCATCGCCATATCCTTGCCGACGATCCTGCGGCGCTGCCGGGCGGAGATGCCGCGCAGATCCTTGCCGTCGAACTGCAGACGGTCGGCGGTGATCTTCGCTGTCCAGGGCAGAAGCCCCATCAGCGCCAGCATGGCAACGGATTTGCCCGAGCCGGATTCACCGACGACCGACAGGATTTCGCCCTTGTCGCAGGCAAGCGACACGCCGTCGACGGCGCGGAACAGACCGGAAGAGGTCTGGAATTCGACAGTTAGATTTTCAATCTCGAGGAGCGACATCACGACCTCTTCAGTTTGGGATCGAGCGCATCGCGCAGGCCGTCGCCCATCAGGTTGATGGCGAGAACGGTGATGAGAATGGCAAGACCCGGAAATGTCACCACCCACCAGGCGCGCGAGATGAACTCACGGGATTCGGCCAGCATCGTACCCCATTCCGGTGTCGGTGGCTGGGCGCCCATGCCGAGAAAGCCGAGGGCGGCGGCATCGAGAATCGCCGCCGAGAAGGCGAGCGTCGCCTGAACGATCAGCGGCCCAAGACAGTTCGGCAGGATTGTCTTGAACATCAGCCGGAAGGTGCCGGCACCGGCCACACGCGAGGCAATCACATATTCCTTCTCACGCTCTGAAATGACCGAGGCGCGCGTCAGGCGCACGAAATGCGGCTGATTGACCAGCGAAATCGCGATCATCGCGTTGGTGAGGCCAGGCCCCAGGACGGCCACCAGCACGAGCGCGAGCAGCAGCGACGGGAAGGCCAGGATGATGTCCATCAGGCGCATGATCGCGGTGTCGACCTTGCCGCGGAAATATCCGGCGATGAGGCCGATCAGCACCCCGCAGATGACCGAAAGTGTGACGACGACGACGCCGATGAAGAGCGAAAAGCGCGCGCCATAGATCAGGCGCGAGAGAATATCGCGGCCGACGGCATCCGTTCCGAGCGGGAAGGAGGCGCTACCGCCCTCCATCCAGGCCGGCACGGCGAGCAGCACCTGGCGGTTCTGCTCGTTCGGCGCATGCGGCGCAAAGAGCGGCGCGAAGACTGCGACGACCAGGATGATGGTGAACACCACGAGGCCGATGACGGCGCCCTTGTTGCGGGAGAAATAATGCCAGAACTCCGCAACAGCGGATGGCTGACCGGTTTTGACGGTGACGGTGCTCATGAACCGCTCCTAATGACGAATGCGCGGATTGATGAAGCCGTAGAGAACATCAACAATCAGATTGACCAGCATGATGACGCCGGCGATCAGGAGCAGGCCGCCCTGGACCACCGCGTAGTCGCGCTTGAATACCGAATCGACCATCCATTTGCCGATGCCCGGCCAGGAGAAGATCGTCTCGGTGAGGATGGCGCCGGCAAGAAGGACGCCGATCTGCAAGCCGATCGTGGTAATGACGGGGATCATCGCATTGCGCAGCGCATGCACGCCGACGACGCGCAGCGGCTTCAGGCCCTTCGAGCGCGCCGTGCGGACATAATCCTCGCCCAGAACCTCGAGCATCGCCGAACGCGTCTGGCGGGCGATAACGGCGAGCGGGATGGTCGCCAGCACGATGGTCGGCAGAATGAGATAGCTGACCGCCGAGGCGAAAGCGCCCTTCTGGCCTGACAGCAGGCTGTCGATCAGCATGAAGCCGGTGACCGGCTTGAAGAAATACATCAGTGAGATGCGACCGGAAACCGGCGTCCAGCCGAGATAGCCGGAGAAGAAGATGATCAGCAGCAAACCCCACCAGAAGATCGGCATGGAATAACCGATGAGGGCAACACCCATCACGCTCTGATCGAACCAGGTGCCACGCTTGACGGCCGCAAAGACGCCGGCGGGCACGCCAAGACAGACCGCGATGATGATGGCACAGAGCGAAAGTTCCAGAGTTGCCGGGAACAACGTGAAGAACTCGCCGAGAACGGGCCGCTTGGTGACGATCGAGGTGCCGAGATCGCCGTGCAGCACTTTTACGATATAATCGAAATACTGCACATATATGGGCCGGTCGAAGCCGAGATCGTGCATGATCTGGGCGTGACGTTCCGGCGCCATGACACGTTCACCCGACAGAAGCATGACCGGATCACCGGGAATCAGGCGGATGAACGAGAAGGCAATGAGCGAAACACCGAGAAACGTCGGGATCAGCACCGCGAGGCGGCCGATGAAAAAACGCAACATAGCAGGTTTTCCAATAGTTTCCGGCGGTCAGGGCAACCTGACCGCCGGCCGCACCCGGCGTTGACCGGGTAGTTTACAGATTTTTTATTATTCGGAAATGTCCACGCCGTCGAAACGGTGGATGCCGAGCGGATCCATGAAGAAGCCCGAGACCTTCTTGCTCATCGGAACGAAGACCAACGAGTGGTCGAGCGTATTCCAGGGAGCTTCCTTCTTGAAGATCAGCTGAGCCTGCTCATAAGCCTTGGTGCGCTCGGCGACGTCGGCCGTCTGCTTGGCCTTCGTCATCAGATCGTCGAACTCCTTGTTGCACCACTGCGCGCGGTTGTTGCCGCCGACAGCGTCGCAGCCAAGCAACGTATCCATGAAGTTGTCGGGATCACCGTTGTCGCCGGTCCAGCCGAGGATGACGGCACCGTCGCGATTCTTGTCGGACGAGAGCTTCAGATATTCGGCCCATTCATGGGTGACGATTTCCGCATCGACTCCCACCTTGGCCAGGTCGGCCTGCATCAATTCGGCGGCGCGACGCGCGTTCAACATGTACGGACGCGAAACCGGCATTGCCCAGATCTTCATCTTCAGATCCTTGACGCCGGCATCTGCCAGCATCTTCTTCGACGCATCGGGATCGTACTTGTCGTCTACGACGGCATCGTTATAGGACCACATCGTCGGCGGGATCGGGTTCTTGGCAACGGCCGCGGCACCCTGGAAGACGGCATCGACGATCGCCTGCTTGTTGATCGCCATGTTCAGCGCCTTGCGGACTTCGGCCTTGTCGAATGGAGCAATCAAGGTGTTGTAGGCGAGATACGAAACGTTCAGGCCGGCCTGCTCGAGCACGGTCAGGTTCTCGTCCTTCTTGAGTTCGGCGACGTCAGCCGCATTCGGATAAGGAATGAGGTGGCATTCACCGGCTTTCAGCTTCTGCGCGCGGACGGCGGCGTCAGAGGTGATGGCGAAAACCAGATCGTCGATCTTTTCCTTGCCCTTGAAATAGGTCTCGTTCGCCTTGTAGCGGATGACGGCATCCGGCTGGTAGGCGACGAAGGTGAACGGACCGGTACCGAGCGGCTGCTGGTTGAGCTGCGCCATCTTGCCGTCGGCGGCGAGTTTGTCGGCGTATTCCTTGGAGACGATCGAGGCGAAGTCCATGGCGAGGTCGGCGAGGAACGGCGCTTCGGGATGGTTGAGCGTGAACTTGACGGTGAGGTCATCGACCTTCTCGACCGACTTGATCAGCTCCGGGAAGCCCATGCCGGCAGCATATTCGTAAGAGCCGCCCTCGACATACTTGTTCCAGGGATTGTCAGCCTTGAGCTGGCGCTCGAACGAGAAGATGACATCGTCAGCATTGAAGTCACGCGTCGGCGTGAAGAAGTCGGTGGTCTGGTACTTGACGCCCGGATGCAGCTTGAAGGTGTATTCCTTGCCGTCGGCCGAAACGCTCCAGCTGTCGGCCAGGCCCGGCTCGATCTCGGTGCCGCCATGCTTGAATTCGACGAGACGGCTATAGACCGTGCGCGACGACGCGTCGAAGGTCGTGCCTGCCGTGTAGAGGCTCGGGTCGAAGCCTTCCGGCGAGCCCTCGGAGCAATAGACAAGGGTCTTGGACCAGGCCGACGTCGCCATGACGGAAATCAGGGCCGTCGCTGCCAGGAGGACAGAGATCTTTTTCATAATATTGTTTCCCGGTTGTTCTTTTTTGATGTTTGGAGATCGTAGAATGGCATCACGATCGACGGTTGATGGAACGATATTTATCTACTGAAAGCAACGGGCTACGCAGAAAAATTTTCCAGCTGGACAATTTTAGAAATTTTCAGTCAAAAATCAGCCGCATTTGGAAATATTCGGATAAAAGTGACCGAAATTTTGTCGCGTTTGGTATAAAAACGCCGCCATCAGACACGCGGCTGCCATCCCCCGACATTTCCGAGAGCGGTAGACGCCGCAAAAACAAAAACCGCGGCTGCCGGAGCAACCGCGGTTCAGAAGCATAATCTGCGCTTAGGGCCCCGTGCGTCCTTTCGGACGCACAAAGGATAGTTCAGGCGGCGGGGACAACGATCGCGGGTTTGCGATATTGCTGCTCACCGGTGATTCCGAGAAGGAAATTGATCTGCGGACGGGCCTTGACGAGGTCGTCGATGGAATATTCCGAAAGCACGGCGAAGAAGGCGTTGAGCGCCTTGCGCAGCGCCGAATTCAGGCCGCAGCTGTCGACCAGCGGGCATTCGACCTCACCGTCATCCTCGAAGCATTCGGCCATGGCGAAACTGTCTTCCGTGACCCGAACGACGTCGAAGAGGGTGATGTCGGCCGCCGGCTTGCCCAAGCGCACGCCGCCGTTGCGACCGCGCACGGTCTCGACCAGACCCGCCTTGTTGAGCGGCTGGAGAATCTTGAAAAGAAAGAGCTCCGAAACACCATAGGCCTTGGCGATTTCCGGAATCCGGCTCAAGTGCCCGTCGTTGGCAGCACAATACATCAACATGCGAACCGCATAGTTGGTCTGCTTCGTCAACCGCATGCCATTCTCCTGACTCGTGCCTGTTCAGACCTATATAGGCGGTTTGCTAGTTTTGAACAATTCCAAAATATGAAATTCGCATTCAGCTTATGAGGCCATTTGCCGCGACGTCAATCCGGCCACATGACGGGAATCACGCGACCGGCAAATCATCTGAAAACAACGCCACCAAAAATCGACAACTTAGAATCTAAAAGTTCGGGGGCCGAAAGGCCCCCGAATTGCAGACTGCAGATTGGAATGTCGTGAAGATCACTTCATCGTCGGCATGACGAACTCGGCGCCGCTCTTGATGCCCGAGGGCCAGCGGGCGGTGACGGTCTTGGTCTTCGTCCAGAACTTGATCGAATCCGTGCCGTGCTGGTTGAGGTCGCCGAAGCTCGAGGCCTTCCAGCCGCCAAAGGAGTGGTAGGCGAGCGGAACCGGGATCGGAACGTTGATGCCGATCATGCCGATATTGATGCGCGAGGCGAAATCGCGGGCGGCATCGCCGTCGCGGGTGTAGATGGCGACACCGTTGCCGTATTCGTGCTTCATCGGCAGCGACAGCGCTTCCTCATAGTTCGCGGCGCGGACGACGGAGAGGACGGGTCCGAAGATCTCGGTCTTGTAGATGTCCATCTCAGGCGTGACGTGGTCGAACAGGCAGCCGCCGACGAAATAGCCGTCTTCATAGCCCTGGAGCTTGAAATCGCGGCCGTCGACGACGAGCTTGGCGCCTTCCTCGATGCCGCGGTCGATCAGGCCGCGGACGCGGTTATAGGCATCCTTGGTGACGAGCGGGCCCATGTCGGCCTTGTCATCGGTGTAGGGGCCGATGCGCAGCGATTCGATCTTCGGCGTCAGTTTCTCGACGAGGCGATTGGCGGTTTCTTCCCCGACCGGAACGGCAACCGAGATCGCCATGCAGCGCTCGCCGGCCGAACCATAGCCTGCGCCCATCAGCGCGTTGACGGCCTGGTCCATATCGGCATCCGGCATGATGATCATGTGGTTCTTGGCACCGCCGAAGCACTGGGCGCGCTTACCGTTCATCGCCGCCGTGCCATAGACGTAGCGAGCGATCGGCGTCGAGCCGACGAAGGAGACGGCGCCGATATCGGGATCGGTGAGGATCGCATCGACGGCACCCTTGTCGCCGTTGACGACGTTGAGAATGCCGGCAGGCAGACCGGCCTCGATCATCAGTTCGGCGAGACGGATCGGCAGGGAGGGATCACGCTCGGAGGGCTTCAGGATGAAGGCGTTGCCGCAGGCGATCGCCGGCGCAAACATCCACATCGGGATCATGCCGGGAAAGTTGAAAGGAGTGATGCCGGCGCCGATGCCGACTGGCTGACGGATCGAATACATGTCGATCGCCGGGCCCGCGCCCTCGGTGAATTCACCCTTGGCGAGATGCGGAATGCCGCAGACGAATTCGCAGACTTCGAGGCCGCGGATGACGTCGCCCTTGGCATCCTCGATCGTCTTGCCGTGTTCCTTGGAAATCAATTCGGCAAGTTCATCCATGTGCTTGTTCAGGAGTTCGACAAACTTGAAGAAGACGCGGGCGCGGCGCTGCGGATTGGTGGCAGCCCATTTCGGCTGCGCGGCCTTGGCGTTTTCGACTGCGGCGCGCAGTTCCTCGACGCTTGCAAGCGCGACCGTCGCCTGCACTTCGCCAGTTGCCGGATTGTAGACGTTGCTCACGCGGCCGCTGGTGCCGGCAACATGCTTGCCGCCGATGAAATGACCGATCTCATGCATGGGTGTTCCTCCTGTTTTTGGATGACCGACAATCGCACTTCAATTTGCACAAATCAATGCGCTGATATAAGGAACTGTTGTGCGTAGATTGTAGTCCTGTCGTTGCATCGGGCCTGCTGCTTACAAACTTGGCACGGCACGTCGACAAGTCAAATCCCAAGGGGAGGTCAAACCGTTGAGCCGGAAACCCGTCGTCAGAATGGCGGAGCTGGAGATCGCTCCGGAGACGCTGGAAACCTATAGCGCATTGCTCGCAGAGGAAATCGAGGCATCGGTGGCGCTGGAAGACGGCGTCCTTTCCCTCTGCGCCGTTTCCATCAGGGACCACCCAAACCGCATCCGTATTCTGGAGGTCTACACCGACCAGGCGGCATATAAGGCCCATCTGCAGGCACCGCATTTCCTGAAATACAAGAACCAGACGGCGGGCATGGTGACATCGCTGGCGCTGATCGAGGTCGATCCGATCGCCATGCGTGCCAAGCCATGAACTGGGACGATGTGCGTATTTTCCTGGCCGTCGCCCGCACCGGGCAGATCCTTGCCGCCTCGAAGCGGCTGGGGCTCAATCACGCCACGCTCTCGCGCCGGCTGACGTCGCTGGAAGAGGCGCTGAAGACACGGCTTTTCATCCGCCGCACGAATGGCTGCGAGCTGACGGCCGAAGGCGAAGTGTTCCTGGCATCCGCAGAGCGGATGGAAACCGAAATGCTCGCAGTACAGGCCAGCCTCGGCCACACCGATACGGCTATTGCCGGGACCGTGCGCGTCGGCGCGCCCGATGGGTTCGGTGTATCCTTCCTGGCGCCGCGCATAGGCAGACTGATCGAGCGCCATCCGGAACTGAAGATCCAGCTCGTACCCGTGCCGCGCTCTTTCTCGCTGTCGCAACGCGAGGCCGATATCGCCATCACGCTGGAGCGGCCGGTACAAGGCCGGCTCGTCTCTTCCAAACTCACCGACTACACGCTCGGCCTCTATGCCTCACGCGACTACCTCGCCGCCCAGGGCACGCCCGGCGATATCGAGGCGCTGAAGGCGCATCCGCGCATCGGCTATGTCGAAGACCTGATCTTCACCGCCTCGCTGAATTTCTCCGGCGAGGTGATGCGCAGCTGGGATGCGAGCTTCGAGATATCGACGGCGATCGGGCAGACGGAGGCGGTGCGATCAGGCGCCGGCATCGGCATTCTGCACGATTATATCGCCCGGCAGTATCCGGAACTCCAGCGCATCCTGCCTGAAATTTCGATCCGGCGGGCCTATTGGACGACCTATCACGAAACGGCGCGCGATCTCGTGCGCGTCAGGAGCGTTGCCGATTTCCTGCAGGAACTCGTCAGCGCCGAGCGCCATATTTTTCTTTAAACGTCCCGCACGTGTTTTGCTGGCTCGTCGTTCTCGTCCGGGTTCGGAACCGGCGCCTCGTCGGGCCGCCTGTCCGGCTCCGGTTCCGTGATCGGAGGCACCGGCTTCCAGCCGGGTGCCGGCATCGGCGGCTGGTCGGGAATGGGTTCGTTGGGCACGGACATGACCGCCTCCTTTCATGATCTTGGTTTGACGCGATGTTCGGGACTATTTGTCCAGCTTCAGCGATTCGGCAGCGCGCATCGGCATGCTGTCGATGATGGCGAAGAGCTCGCCATCGGTGATCGGCTCGCTGGCCTTCAGCTTGACGGTGCCGTCCTTGCCAACAAGAAAGGCCGCGAACTCGCCCAGATCGGGCGCCTGGAGATCGCGGCGGATCGCTTCACCGTCGAGGCCGTCGGCGGCACCGAAGAGTGGCCGAACGCCGGCGCCGGAAATCTTCAGCACCACCAGGTCACGCTCATCGAGGGCCGAGCGATCGGCCAACAACTGGTTCTCCTGGCGGGCGGCGCGGGAATTGTCCCTGTCGGCGAAAACAACGAAAACGCGGTTCTTCCACTGGAACGCCGCGAGGCTTTCGGCCGGCGCATAAGCGCTGTTGGTCTCGTCGATCTTGGTCGCACCGTAGAGAAGGGTTTTCGACATGCATATTCTCCCGTCAACTTAGAGAACCGCTCAGGACGACGTGGGTTCCATCAAAACGGAATCTTGCTTAGGTTTCGCCTCCCGAATTCATCGGTGAGATCCTGCGATTGCCAGTCTCACCGAGCTCGCCGCGGAGCCTGATGGTCAACTACGTTTGGCACTAAGGGGACTTTCGAGCGTAGGAATCTCCTTCAACGAATGCAAGGCCGGAACTCACCAGAGGGGTTTGGCTTGTTCAGGTCGGCGACGGTCTTCTTCATTTCCAGCAGCGACATGCCGGCTCCAATCGGGACTAGTCGTTTGAAACTTTCGCCGGCACGCCCCCATCTGCTAGGCGTCTGATTAGTGCATTTTGCTCGCCTGGCTTGCGATGCCTTCTTTGTCGTCCGTTTCCCTCTCAGGGCAATACAACGGAACAATCCCGGCCAAGACCGATCTCTTCTGTGGAATCAGATCAACGAATAATGGCCTCTGTTGTTTTGTTTAGCCATTCATATCAACGCCGCGGCCGCGGTTGACAGTGCGCTGGCGCCGTTCCGACATGATCTTCTCGCTGCTCTCCCTGCGAACGGTCTGCTGCAGGACCTTCAGCCTGTCCTGCATCGCCTCGAAGGCGCGGCGCTGCGTCGGCGGCACACGGTTGATGAGATCCCTCTCTCCTCGGACGATGGCATTGCGGCCGAAGCGCTCGTCGAGCGCCACGCTGACTGCGGCGAACTCCCGGCGAATGCTGGGATCAAGAACAGCAGCCGATGCATTCCGCTTGCGGCCGTCGTTCTTCGCCTCGGCAGTCAGCCGCATGAGCGCTTCTTCCGCCGCCTTCGACAGGCCGGGAATGGCAACCGCCATGCGCCGCCGCTCTTCGGCGATCGCCTGGCGCTCGGCATCAAGGGCGCCGGCATAGGCCGCACCGAGCGATCGTAGCCAAGCGGCGGCTTCGGGCACGGCCTGCGCAGCGTCTCTGCGCTCCCGGCCGGCGGCCAGCATCCGATCCATGAGGCGATCGGAGCCACGCAGCGCACCATAGGCGGCCGGGTCATTGGTCACTGCAGCAGAGATGCGGTCGGCGGCAAAACCTTTGACAAGCAGCTCTTCGATCTTCTCGACAGCGCCAGCCGGATCGCGCCAGATCGTTGACGCCACGTCGGCCAGCGCTGCTCGCTGCTGGCGATAGAGAGGGCCGGCCAGAGCACGCGATCTCGCCTCTTCCTCGATCGGAGTCTTGAACTCGGTGACGGCGGCAAGCATGGGGATATTCTCCTTCTGCGGATCAGCACTGGCGCTGGCGACGATCTTCGAACGATCCCGCCGTTCGGCGAGATGCTGCTCCTCGGCAAAACGCTTCACGGCCTCGAACAGCCGGGTCAGCTTCTCGCCCCTGGTGCCTGTGAAGTCTTCCGGCATACGCTCGACGATGTTGCGTTCGGCAACCGTATCGGCCTTGGATGTGAAGGCGCTCCAACCGAAGCGGGCGCTGAGCGCCTCGCTGACGGCCTTGATCTCCTGCACGATCGAGGGGTCTTCGGCGGCGAATGCAAAGGCCGTCTTGTAGGCATCGTCCCCTCCCTGCTTGCGCACCGCCTCGATCTCGACGAGACGTGCCACCGCCTTTCTGGAGAGCGCTGGGATCGACACTGACATATGCGCGCGGCGCTGGTGCTCGCGGCTTTCGAACCGCTCGGCGTTTCTGCGGAACTCCGTCGCGTGGGCGCGGGCCAGCGGCAGTAGTTCCGTCAATGCCGCGGTCGCGATGCTGCGCTCGTCGCGTGCGGCACGGCCGTCTATCATAAGGTCGGAACCACGCAGGCGGCCGATCCGATCCGGTGCAATAGCAAGATCGTCGGCGAGCCTGCGGGGTTCGTTGCTCGTATCCGATGCCAGGGCGTTCAGGGCGACCAGTGCCGCCTCCGGCTCACGATAGATCTTCTCCAGCAGCGGCCGCAGGATTGCGTCCCGTTCCTTCCAGGCCGGCGAGGAAAGCTGCGCCCACCGCGCATCCTCCTCCACGCTTCTGGCAAAAGCAGTGTCGGGCGGCATCAGATATCGGCCGCGGCCAACATCTGTCTCCGAGACGGTGTGTGTCTCAGTGCGCTCCTCGTTGTACGAGACACGTCGTTCCCGCTCGATCGCAAATCCCAGCGCAACGCTTGCCCTTTCCCAAAGCTTCGCCACCTGCCGGCGCTTATCGGCAATCCACGCGAGCCGCCGCGAGGCGTCCTCCTCCATCCCCGCCGCGACGAGAGAGAGATGGTCGAGCCCGCGGCGGCGGGCAAAATCGTCGGCATGCGCCCGATACCCAGCCTCGCTCTCGAAATCGAGCGTCGTCGTCTTGGCGCCGGAGCGCGACAGGCGTTCAACGAGTTGTTTGAACAGTTCCGGCCGATGGCTTTCCTGCTCGATACGCTCCCGGCGCGCTTCGGCGGTTTCGACCCGTTTGGCTGTCCAGATATTGCGATCGACTTCTCTTTCCTCGAAGTGCTTCTGCCCGGTCTGCTCATCGATGATGGGAACCTGAACTTTGACCCGCTCCACCCCGTCCTTGCGCAGGGTCACCGTGTCGCCCACTAAGATACCGGCATCCTCCAACGCCTTCGGCAGGCTCACGCCCCAAAGACGATGGACGGCTCCGTCATCCGTCTTCACATCGGCATAGGGGCTATCGTCGGCATCCTCGTCATTCGGCCGGAATTTGGCTTGTCCGGTTTCCACGAGTTCGCCGGTGACGCCGGCAGCATGATCGGGACGCAGCTTGCGGCTCCATTCGGGCTTCGCTTCAAAATCTTCCTTCGCGGCATAGAGATCGGCACGATGGCGATGCCGGGTCATCGACACATAGGTCAGATGCTGGTCCATCATGCCGGTGGCAAGAACGAAGGTCCGGTCGACGGTCGAGCCTTGGGATTTGTGGATGGTCGCGGCGTAGCCGTGATCGACATTGCGATAACTGTTCTCGCTGATGACGACATCCCGGCCATTGTCGAGACGCACCGAAAGCAACGTATCACCACGTTTGTCGCCGGTGGATACGACCGTCCCGAGCATGCCGTTCTTGACGTATTGCGGACCGAGACGCATTGCGCGCGCTTCGACGAAGCGGGCATTTGCCAGAAAGATGATGCGGTCGCCGGTGGCGAATTCCCGCGCGCCGCGTTCGGTCTGGAATGCGCGGCTCTCACCCAGCGCCCCCTCGCCCGCCATCACAGATCGCAGTTCCTCGTTCAGACGTTTGACGTCCTGATTGGTGTGGGCGAGCACGAGAAGCTCATCACCGCGAAGACGGCCATCATTGCCGGCAGCTGTTGAGTCCTGGACCGCCTGTTTGCGCGCCGCCGTCCAGTCGCGGACAATGCGGCCGATGACGTCGTCCCGCGTCTCTGCCTCCACCAAATGACCCTGCTGCGCATAGGCATCAAGACCTTTCCCAATCTCGCCACGCGCAAAATGCCGCGACGCCTCGCGCGCCCACGCCTCGCGCTGGCGGCGCACGCCGCCAAGTTCGGCAAAACCGATCCGCTCGGTAATCGCCCGGAACGCCGCCCCCGCCTGGATCGGCTGCAATTGCATCGCATCGCCGACCAGCACGAGTTTCGCTCCCGCTTCCTCGACGAGCTTCAGCACGCGGGCCATCTGCTGCGACGACACCATGCCGGCCTCGTCGACAACCACCACATGGCCGCGGTGAAGCGTCTCCTGTCCATTGGCCCAGGCCAGTTCCCAGGCGGCGAGTGTTCGTGATCTGATGCCGGAGCTGTCTTCCAGACCCTCGGCGGCTTTGCCCGCAAGGGCCGCACCAATCACCTGGCGGTCTTGGCTTTCCCAGGCGAGACGGGCCGCGGCAAGCAAGGTCGACTTACCGGCGCCGGCAAGACCGACCACGGCGGCAATGCCATTGTCCCGCGTGACATGATGGACGGCGTCCACCTGCTCCGGGTCGAGCCGGAAGGACTTTTCCGGATCTTGAGTTTCGACGTTTCTGATCGCAGCGGCGACCGCCCGGTCGGAAACGGCAAAACCGCGACGTTCCACCAGAACCTGCGCCGACTGCGCCATGTCATATTCGATGCGAAGGATCTCGCGCGTGGTGAAAACGGCGGGTTCGCTCGCCTTGCCCGTTTCGGCATCGACCTGCTGTGGCTTCAGCATGATGAGATCGTCCGACGCCATCAGCCGCGCCCGGATATTGGCGAAGTCTGCGGGATCGTCGACATAGCGATGCAGCCCCTTGGCGATATCGCGCTCGTCGAAGGTGGAGCGTTCATTGCTCAACTGCTTCAGCAGGAGCTCCGGCTCGGCGAGCAGCCGGTCGGCCATCTCCTGGCGACGGGCAAGACCGGCCGGTGCAAAATACATCTCGGCACCCCCGCGGGAGAGTGCTGCCTTCTCGGGGCCCAGATGTCTTTGTGCGATGCCATCGAGGCCCTGCTCGGCATAAGAGCGGCCGTCAAGACGGATGTCATGGCCGGCGAGCGCCAGATGCCGGCTGGCCGTCTCCGCCCAGGCGATCTTCCACGCCTGCAAGGTTTCCTTATCGCCGCCCCAGGACTTATACACAATCCGACCCGTTAGCCGTCCAGGCGTGACAAATCGCAATGGCTCTCCATTTTCTCCCAAAATCGGAGCATGTTTTGCCCCGAAGCCCTCCTCCGTCAGCGGTCTCACGGGCGTCAGCAGATGGATATGCGGATTGCCGTCTTTATCGTGGTAGACCCAGTCGGCGACCATTCCCGCTCTTGTGAAATTATCCCGCACGAATTCGCGCACCAGCGCGATGTTCTCGGCCCGCGTCAGTTCCTCCGGCAGCGCGATGATCAGCTCGCGCGCCAGCCGCGCGTTTGCCAGTTTCTCGAAAGCTTCAACCGCATTCCACAGCACTTCGCTGGCGCCGGCAACGGAATACCCCTCGACCGCGGACTGCAGCCAATCCGGCGTTTGATCCGGCAGCGCCAGTTCCTCGTGCACCAGCTCCGACGCGCCGCCCCGATAGCTGAACGACGTGCCGGCCTGTTCGTCCATCATCCTAGTGCGATGACGATAGGCGGCGGCCGAGACGATGTTGCGTCCCGCTCCCCTGCTGATGACCTGCGCTCTGACGAACATGATCGCCATGATTGTCCTCGCATATTCGGAGCAGTTGCACCAACGAGCGACATCGCTCTGTCACAGACAGTTATACCGAACGACAAACGCCCTCCGCGCGTGTCTCCGGTCTCTTTCGCGCGGGTCCATATCACCGCGACAAATAAGCGATTTAACTGACTTATACAAGATAGTAAAATCAGAAATTGTTTCCCGCTTTGTTCGCCCTGGCGCACGGTGTTCCAACTACGCCACATTCAGACGATGCTTGTTCCTAAATGATTGAGTTTTTTTATCAATCGCCAACGCGGCTTGGCAACTTGATGGAAGATAAGGGCAAAACGGCAGTTGAGCGGTGCTAAATTTGCCAGTAGACGATATTGGATCTTTCGCCTATCGATGGCTTATGAAATCGTCGCTCGATCATATGCCGCTTCGCAAGCAACGAGAACTCGGCCGGGTCCTTGAAATCCTCCACGAGGAATTCGAGGATGCGCTGAAAGAAGGCACGGCCGATTTCAAGAAGCGCGGCCGGATTCTTAAGATTATCCTCTTCGGCTCCTATGCCAAAGGCGGGTGGGTCGATGAACCCTTCACCATGAAAGGGTATCGCTCCGATTTCGATCTCTTGATCATCGTCAATAACCGCAAGCTCTGCGAGTTCGCTGAGTACTGGTACAAGGCCGCCGACCGGCTGATCCACGAAGCCTCGATCGAAACGCCGGTGAGCTTCATTGTCCATTCCAGGCGCGAGGTGAACACCTACCTGAAGGAGGGGCAATACTTCTTCTCCGACATTCGCAAGGAAGGCATCGTTCTCTACGAACTGGACGATGAGCCGCTGGCTGAGCCCAAACCACTTTCGATCGAGGATCAGCTCCGCGTCGCAAAGGAGCATTTTAAGGAGCGACAAGAGGCCGCTAAAGAGTTTTTCGAATTGGCCGAACATGCTCGTAGTAGACACTATAGAAAACGAGCCGCCTTTCTCATCCATCAAACATTGGAGCAGACCTATTCCTGTGTCCTGCTAACCCTTACCAACTACGGTCCACCTTCCCACAACATCAAGTTTCTGCGCTCGCTCGCCGAGGAGCAGGACCGCCGTTTGGCTGATGCCTTTCCGCGTGATCAGCACAAGGAACGCGCTTGGTTCAATACGTTGAATGAGGCCTATGTTAAGGCGCGCTATTCGAAACATTTCGAAATCAGCGAGGAGGCGCTTGGCTGGCTCGTAGGAAAAACTGCGTTACTTCTCGAACAGGTCGAGACGGTTTGCAACGGGCACCTGGACATCCTTAAAGGAATGACTGGCAGCGACATAATCAAGCGAGATTCGCTGTCATGCGATTGAACGGCTGTGGATGTCGGCATCTCGGGCACGACCGGCAAAAAATCGTCAATTGTTACGGAGGTGACGGCCTCGAGGTCCTGACGGGTTGGTCGCGACGGTCGATTCGTTGCGCCAACCACCGGAGGTGGTCGAGGCGATGACCATCTTGCAAAGAACGCCGCATTGAGTGCCAGGAAGATCAGTGAACCGCTGGTAAAGCGCTTGCCGGCAATGCGAGCGTGCCCTCAATCAAAGGACTTTCGGAACAATCAACGGCCCGTTCGGCACGACGTTGTCAGGCAAATCTTGGGACGATCTATTCCCATGTCTCCAGTATGGATAAAAGGGAAGATGGTACGGTTGGGGGGTCTCGAACCTCCGACCTCAGGTGCCACAAACCTGCGCTCTAACCAACTGAGCTACAACCGCATAAATCACGCTTGGCGCGACGGGGGTCACATACGAGGACTTGGCGATGAATTCAAGCCCCATTCCTCGTCAATATACAAAAAGGCTGGACGCGAGGTCCAGCCTTTTGTCTGCGATCGGTCAAGACCGATCAGGCAACCTTGAAGGAAGCCATGGCCTTTTCGGCGGCGTCCTTGGACGGCTTTGCGAGCTTTTCAGCCACCTGCTTGGTGGTTTCCTGGATCGACTTCGCCTGCTCGACGGTGAGCTCGGCCTGCTTGCGGATGAAGGAGGTCTGCAGTTCGAAGAATTCGGCGGCGGACTTGACGCCGAGGAGCGCTTCGAAGTGCGACAGCGAGTTCTCGGAATTGACGCGCAGGATGTCGATCGCCTTCAGGCCGATCTCAACGCTGCCGGCCTGAGCCGTCTGGACGGTGGCTTCGAGCGTCTTGCCGGCTTCCTCGCCAGCGGTCTTCAGCTTGGCATAGGCATCCTTCGACTGCTGGGCGCCCTTCTCGGCGAAATCACGGAAGGATTCGGCGAACTTGGACGGGTCGAAAGAAGCAATTGAAAAAACGTCATCGGTCTTTATGGTAGCCATGGGTCGCATCCTTTGGGCTGAGGCAGTCGCTGCCTTCGATAGTTGGGATGATGCTTATATAAGACATATGATTGTGCATTGCAACAATTATTGTGCGATGCACAAGACGTTAACCTTTCCGGCCGAAAACACCCTGCTCTTCTGGACCGGCATGCCACCCGCAGTTATTAATAAGCCGTTAATTTAAGAAGGCCGACAGCGACAAGGTTCGAACATGCCCGCAGTCCAATATCCGTTCATCGATATCGCCGTGCATGCACGGGTGCGGGAACGCTTTTCACGCGGCGAGGCGATGGTGCTGTTTTCGGCCGATCTTGCCCGCCTGCTCTGGGCAAACGGCGCAGGTGCGGAGCTTTTCGGCCATTCGGCGGTCTATGACCTGCTCGACCAGGGCGTCGACCGGGGCGACATTACCTTCCGCCAGCTGGAAACGGCCGCGCGCCAGCTTTCCGATATCGGTGACAACAGAAGCCTGATGATCCGCGTCGCCAAGGGCTTCCAGCGCGCCCAGGTGCAGGCGGCGGCCGAACTGATCCGGCTCTCCTCAGGCGAAAAGGCCATCCTGTTTTCGGTGCCGGTCTCGGCCAAGCCAATGGCGGCCGTCGCCTCGGCGGCGCAGATGCTGCAAGGGCTTGATGATCCCGATACGCATATGGCGGTGATCGGCGCCAATGGCGAAGTCATCGCCGCTTCGCCGGGCTTTGCGTCGCTCGGCATATCAGAGCAGACCGCAAAGACCTTGATCAATCTTGCCGGCGCGCATCCCGACCGGCTGGTGAAGCGTCCCGTCGCCACCACCAGAGGCAATCTTCCGGCCGCCTTCGGCAAGCTCAGCGACGAGCCGGCGCTCCATCTGCTTTTTGCCGTGGAAGCCGCGATCGGCGATCTCGACCCGATCGATGCCCCCGTGCTCGACCCGGTCGATGCGCCCGCGCAGGAGGAAAGCGCGCCGCCCGCCGAACTGCTTCAGGACGAGCCTGCCGTCGCCACCGGCTTCACCGAGATTATTGATGCGGTCTCGGGGATCGAAGAGGTCGAGGAGACGCTCGAGGACATCACCGGCGAAAACGAACAGCCGGCCGAGACGGCAGCCGCATCCGAAGACGAGGCAGTCGAGGAGGCAGGTCTCGCCGGACATGACGAGGTGGAGAGTGACGGCAGTGTGATCGACAGCAGCGCGGATGGGGCCGATAAGCCTGCCGCGACCATCGAGGACGACCTTGCCTCCCTCACCGAGACGGTGGAAACGGCCGTGGCGGAGCCGTCTGCCGAAACCCGCGAAACGCCTATCGAAGATGCGCCGGAAGCGGTTCATGAAGAGTTCGCCATCGCAATGCCTGTGGTCCCCGACGCTGCCCCTGCCCCTGAGCTTGCGGCTGAGCCCGGCTTCGTCTTCAGGCCGAACAGCCGCGCCACGCGCTTCGTCTGGAAGATCGACGCCGATGGCTGCTTCACCGAGGTCAGCCACGAATTTGCCGAGGCCGTCGGTCCACATGCATCCCACATCATCGGTTCGGCCTTCGGCGATGTCGCCGCCCTTTTCAATCTCGATCCGGACGGCAAGCTTTCCGAGGCGCTCGCCCGCCGCGACACATGGTCGGGCAAGACGATCCTCTGGCCGGTCGAAGGCACCAGCCTCGTCGTTCCGGTCGATCTGGCAGCACTGCCGACCTATACCCGCAACCGCGACTTCGACGGCTTTCGCGGCTTCGGCGTCGTCCGGCTTTCGGATGCGCAGGAAGATCCGCTGGCGCTCGGCCTGACGCTTGGCCCCGATGGTATCGGCCATGATGCAGCAAGCCTCGAGCCGGTTGCCGACGTGGCCGATGAAGCGGAAGCCGCGTCCGAGGAGGTCCCGGCCGAAACCATCGTGTCGGAAGAGATCGACGTCCAGGCGTTTGCGGCAGCCGAGCCAGAGACCCCGGAGACCGAAGAGACGGGATCGGAAAAGATCACGGCCGAAGAGGCGATCGCCGTGACGTCAGCGCCGGAGAATACAGCAGAAGAACAGGCGACGGGCGCCGACGAAGGACCTGCCGCCGGGCCGGCAGCGGATCTTTCGGACGAGCCGCCGGCGCTTCGCATTGCCGAGACGCCCAATCGCCGTTTCTCCGATAAGATCGTTCAGCTCCACAATACCAGCGCCGGGCTGACGGCCGCCGAACAGGCGAATTTCCGTGAGATTGCCAAGCGCCTGGAAGCCTTCGGCACGCGCAAGGAAGAGCCCGCCGCTCCAGCGCCGATGGAACCCGCAGCCCCGGCGTCGGCGGCACCTACCGTGACGGCGGCGGTGGAATCCGCCGTCGCGGAAATGGCGAGCTTCGAAGGGGCCTCTGGACATGACGAGTCCGAGGCCGAAACTCCCGGCGACAAGGCTGACATCGCCTCGCCCGAGGACATCGCGCCGCAAGAGGCGATCTTCGAGAATGCCGTCGAGGCCGAGCGCGAAGACGAGGTCGTCGCCGAGGAGCCGGCTGTTATCGCCGAAGACGAGGCGACGGAAGGACTTGAGGAGACGGTCAGCCAGATCGAGGTTCTCACAAGCTTCATCCCGCCGCGCGTCAAGATGACCGACGGGCTTTCGGTGGGAACGGTCGACCAACTGCCTGTCGCCGTGCTCATCCATATCGGCGATGCGCTGATCCATGCCAATCCGGAATTCATGCGACTGACGGGCTATGCTTCGCTCGACGCATTGCGCGAGGTGGGCGGCATCGAGGCCCTGCTGCAGCGCCGCGAACTCGAGGAGAAGGCGGCCGGCTCCAGCACCATGATGCTCGTCAAGGCCGATGACACGCTGGCGCCGGTGACCGCCCGGCTGCAATCGGTGCGCTGGGAAGACGCCAACGCGTTGATGCTGGCGCTGATGCCGGTCGAAGGCAAGGATGACAGCCGCAGTGAAGCAAGCCGTTCCGAGGGCCGCTCCGAGGGCCGTTTCGAAGCCCGTCCCGAGCGGATGGTCGAGAAGGTCGCCAAGCTTCAGGTCGAAGTGGAGGAATTGCGCTCGATCCTGGAAACGGCGACCGACGGCGTCGTCGTCATCGGCACGGAGGGCGACATCCGCTCGATGAACCGGTCGGCGAGCGCGCTTTTCAATTACGACGAGCAGGAGACGCGCGGCAAACCCTTCGTCATGCTGTTTGCCCATGAGAGCCAGAAGGCGGTCCTCGACTATCTGAACGGCCTCTCCGGCCATGGTGTGGCCAGCGTGCTGAACGACGGACGCGAAGTGATCGGCCGCGAGGCGGCCGGCGGCTTCGTGCCGCTGTTCATGACCATGGGCCAGCTCACCTCCTCCAATGGCTACTGCGCCGTCATCCGCGATATCACCCAGTGGAAGCGCACCGAAGACGAGTTGCGCAACGCCAAGGGTGCGGCCGAAACCGCCAACGCCCACAAGACCGATTTCCTCGCCCGCGTCAGCCACGAGATCCGCACGCCGCTCAATGCGATTATCGGCTTTTCCGACATGATGGCGGGCGAGCGCTTCGGGCCGATCGGCCATCCCCGTTATATCGAATATGCCAACGACATCGGCCGCTCCGGCCGGCACGTCCTCGATATCGTCAACGATCTGCTCGACATTTCGAAGATCGAGGCGGGCGAGATGGACCTCGATTTTGCCGCTGTCGGCCTCAACGAGGCGGTTTCCGAAGCTGTGGCACTGGTGCAGCCGCAGGCGAACGGCCAGCGCGTCATCATCCGCACGGCGCTGTCGCATGCGGTGCCCGAAGTCGTGGCGGATCTGCGCTCGATCAAGCAGATCGCACTCAACATCCTGTCGAACGCCATCCGCTTCACCCCGTCGGGCGGGCAGATCGTCGTTTCCACCTCCTACGAGGCCAATGGCAGCGTTGTCTTGAGGGTCCGCGATACCGGCATCGGCATGACGCGCAGTGAACTCGACCAGGCGATGAAGCCGTTCCGGCAGGTCTCCTCGACCCAGTCGCGTCACCGCGGCGACGGCACCGGGCTCGGTCTGCCGCTGACCAAGGCGATGGTCGATGCCAACCGGGCGGTGTTCTCGATCAATTCGGCGCCGAACGAGGGCACCCTCGTCGAGATCACCTTCCCGTCGCAGCGGGTGCTGGCCGGCTGATCAGCGCAAAAGGAAAGCGATCACCATAAAGAAAAGGCAGCCCGGAGGCTGCCTCGAAAATTGGTGCTGTTCAACAAGAGCTCAGTCGATCAACGTCATGTTGTTGTAAGCCCTGGGGCTTCAGGCCGCCTCGTTCATGTGCGACCCCTAAGTTAGCTTTACATTTGACAAACCTTTCTTAACGAAAGGTTTCCATGACAGGCGATTGATGGAGGGTGAAAGCTTGTAGCTTGCGATCGCCATCAATCCTTCAGTTCGCTCAAACCGGCGAAGAGCCGCAGCGCCTCGGGATTGGCGAGCGCTTCCTGGTTTTTGACCGGCCTGTTGTGCACGACCTCGCGCACCGCAAGTTCGACGATCTTGCCGGATTTGGTGCGGGGAATATCGGCAACCGCGATGATCTTTGCCGGCACATGCCGCGGCGAGGCGCCGGTGCGGACCCGCGTCTTGATCGCCTTGACGAGATCCTCGGTCAACGTCACACCGGAAGCAAGGCGCACGAAGAGGATGACGCGCACGTCGTCATCCCACTCCTGGCCGATGCACAGCGCCTCGGCCACCTCCTCCATCTGCTCCACCTGATTGTAGATCTCGGCCGTGCCGATGCGCACGCCGCCGGGATTGAGCGTCGCATCCGAACGGCCGTGGATGATCAGGCCGCCATGCTCCGTCCATTCGGCGAAATCGCCGTGGCACCAGACATTGTCGAACCGGTCAAAATAGGCGGCGCGATACTTGGCGCCATCGGGATCGTTCCAGAACATCACCGGCATCGAAGGGAAGGCCTTGGTGCAGACGAGTTCACCCTTCTCCCCGCGCACCGGCTTGCCGTCATCGTTCCAGACATCGACTGCAAGACCGAGGCCGGCCCCCTGGATCTCGCCGCGCCAGACCGGCTGCAGCGGATTGCCGAGCACGAAGCAGGAGACGATGTCGGTGCCGCCAGAAATCGAGGCGAGCTGGACATCCGCCTTGATGCCCTCATAGACGAAGGTGAACCCCTCAGGCGAGAGCGGCGAGCCGGTGGAGGTCATCAGCCGCAGGCTGGAGAGATCGTGGTTTGCGCGCGGCGTCAGCCCGCCCTTGCGCACCGCATCGATATATTTCGCCGAGGTGCCGAAGATCGCGAATTTTTCGGCCTCGGCATAGTCGAACAGCACGTTGCCATCGGGCGCGAAGGGCGAGCCGTCGAACAGGCAGAGCGTTGCGCCGCTGGCAAGGCCGCTGACCAGCCAGTTCCACATCATCCAGCCGCAGGTGGTGAAGTAGAAC
This sequence comes from Rhizobium anhuiense bv. trifolii, assembly GCF_024346605.1. Classification (NCBI taxonomy): domain Bacteria; kingdom Pseudomonadati; phylum Pseudomonadota; class Alphaproteobacteria; order Hyphomicrobiales; family Rhizobiaceae; genus Rhizobium; species Rhizobium anhuiense. Next base: position 1,086,659 of record NZ_CP098803.1, on the reverse strand, counting down.
AGCTTCTCCCCCGCCTCCAGGCCGCAATGCAGCCGCTGCTCCTTGAGGTGCTGCAGCAGCGTGCCGCCGGCCGAATGCACGATGCATTTCGGCACGCCTGTCGTGCCTGAAGAAAACAGGATGTAGAGCGGATGCGCGAAGGCAAGCGGCGTAAACTCGACCTCCCTTGCCTCATAGGGCGCGACAAAGGCCTCGAGCGTCGAAGCCCCCGGCGTCTTGCCCGCCACCGCCTCCGCATCGCCGGCGTAGTGGACGATGACCGTCGGGACATCCAGGCTTTTGGCAACCGTGGCGACCTTGGCGCCGACATCCTGCAGCTTGCCGGAATACCAATAGGCATCGCAGGCGATGAAGAGCTTGGGGCCGATCTGGCCGAAGCGGTCGAGCACGCCCTGCTCGCCGAAATCGGGAGAGCAGGACGACCATATGGCGCCGATCGAGGCGGCAGCGAGCATGGCGGCGACGGTCTCGGGCATGTTCGGCATCATCGCGGCGATGCGGTCGCCCTTGCCGATGCCGCGGGCCGCGAAGGCCTGCTGCAGCTTCGAGACCAGCGCGCGCAGCCGGTCCCACGACCAGCGATCCTCAGCCTTGTCCTCGCCGCGGAAGATGATGGCCTCGCCTTCACCGCGGCACGACAACAGATTTTCGGCGAAGTTCAGCGTCGCATCGGGAAAGAAGCGGGCCTCCAGCATGCGATCGCCATTGGCAAGCACCTCTGCGCCGCGTTCTCCCTTCACGCCGCAGAAATCCCAGACGGTCGACCAGAAATTCTCCCGCTCGGCCACCGACCATGCATGCAGATCCTCAAAGCCCGAAAGAGAAAGCCCGAAATCGGTATTGCAGCGCTCCATGAAGGCATGGATCGGGCTTCTGGCAACGGCGGCGTCCGAAGGTACCCAAAGTGGTCTGTTATCCTGCATTCAATCCTCCTCCCCAATGCCGTCTTTATATCATGCTGCATTGCATTATAAAGTGCGGAACCGACGCGATCCGTCGCCTATCGCATCGTCTTTTGCGCCTCTTGAAAAGACGCGCGGCATTGCATGGGATTTGCATATGCCCGATATTTCCTATATCGGCCGAAACCAGCGCATAACGGGATGACCGGCTGCATTGCCGGCGGAGATCATGAGCACGTCAAGACATCGCAGGTGGCGCAGGAAGATCGGACCCGTTTCGCGCTGGCTTCCGGCCTTCGCCCGTGTATCGACGGTATTCCTGCTGATTGCGCTGGCGCTTTTCGTGGCGCTGCGGGTCGCCGCCCCCTATCTCATTTCCACCGGCTTCGTGCGCTCCGGCATCGAGGACGCGCTGTCGAAATGGACGGGCTACCATGCCGAGATCAAGGGCAGTCCGGTTCTCGAATTCTGGCCGACGCCGCGCATCACGCTGAACCAGGTCACCATCCGCCAGCCGCGCGAAAGCGGCGACAAGCTGCTCGGCAGCATTGAAAGCCTGTCGGCCGATTTCAGCCTCATCGACGCGCTCCGCGGGCGGACGAGTTTCCACGAATTCCACCTGCTGCGCCCCAGCCTGGCGCTGACGCGCGACGAGAAGGGGCTGATCGACTGGAGTTATGCCGGCCTGCTCGCACGCGCGATCAGCGGCGTGCGCTACGAAAACGGAGCGGAGGTGCTCGATCCCGATCTCGATGCCGAGATCGGCGCGTTGACCGTCGAGGATGGCACGCTTGTGGTCACCGACATCAAGAGCGCCAAGGCCTTTCATTTCGACAGCGTCACCGCAGATATCGCTTGGCCGAGACTGTCCGGCGCGATCTCGGCGGTCATCATCGCCCGCATCAACGGCCAGGACCTGAAGATCGATTTCGCCTCGCGCCAGCCGCTGCTCGCCTTTGCCGGCCGGAATGCCGAGGCACGGACGTCGCTCACGTCAAACCTGCTGACGGCGCATTTCCAGGGCGTTGCCAGCATCGCCAACCTTTCGGCCCTTTCCGGCAATGTCACCGCCAGCATCCCCGATGTGCCGGCCCTTCTGGCATGGTCGGGCGAATCTGTCCCGGGCATCGGGACGCTGAAGAGCGCCTCGCTGGAATCCGACATCATGTCGTCGGGCAGCGGGCTGCGCTTCAACAATCTCAGCCTCTCCCTGAACGAAGCGAGCGCCACCGGGGTGATGGATCTCTTTACCCAGCCCGGCAAACGGCCGAAGATCGGCGGCACGCTCGCTTTCGACCAGATGAACCTCAAGCCCTTCCTCGATGCCTTCGCGCTCAGGCTCGCAGCCGGAGAGGCAGAAGAAATCTCCGCCGGCATCACTGGGCCGCTGCAGATGCTCGATGTCGACGTCAGGCTTTCGGCACGGCGCGCGCAAATGGGTCTCTTCGAGCTTTCCGATGTCGGCGCCAGCATGATCGTGGCCGGCGGCGAGGCGAAATTCGATATTGGCGACAGCCAGTTCGAAGGCGGCGAGATGACCGCGCATCTGGAAGCGACGCAGCGTGACTTCGACGGTGGCGGCAAGTTGCAGCTATCGATCCGCGATGCCGACTTCGCAGCTCTTGCCGAGCGCCTGCAGCTGAAAGGTCCGCTGCCGCTGGCGACAGGATCGCTCGATCTCGACCTCCGGTCGCCGAAGGCGATATGGACGACCGGCCTTGCCGACGTCACCGGCAAGCTGCGCTTCTGGACGAAGCAAGGCACGATCCCCGGCATCGATGCCGCAGCGCTCCGCACGCAGGCAGCCGAAAAGCCGTTCTTTCCGCTGAGCGCGGCGGCAGGCGGCGCCTTCACCTTCAACCAGCTGAACCTGCAGGCCGATTTCGCCAACGGCACCGCCGAGATGCACGACGCCCATATTGCCGGCGCCACGGAGACGCTGACGCTTTCCGGCGTCATTACCTACCAGTCGAACGGGCTGGCGCTTTCCGGATCGCTGGAGGCAACCGATCCGGCCAAGGCGGCAGAGCTGCCGCTTCTGCCGTTCTTCGTCGGCGGTTCATGGCCCAACCCGGTGATCTCGCCAGTGCCGCTTTTCGGCAATACGCCGCACGCGCAATAGAGCATTTCCGTTTTCGTCGAAAAACGGAAGCGCTTCATCTTTTGTTTCATGCAATTTCAGCTCACGCGCCGGCCGCAGCGGCACGCTCATCCCTCTGGCGCTGTGTTTCGCGGCGCTTGGTGATGATCGAGGCGCAGATGACGCCGAAGGCGACGACGCCGATCAGGATCGTGCACACCGCATTGATCTCGGGCGTCACACCGAGGCGGACCTGGCTGTAAATCCTCATCGGCAGCGTGGTGGCGCCCGGCCCCGAGGTGAAGCTCGCAATCACCAGATCGTCGAGTGAGAGGGTGAAGGCAAGGATCCAGCCGGAGAGCACGGCTGGCGCGATGATCGGCAGGGTGATCTCGAAGAAAGTGCGCACCGGCGGCGCGCCGAGATCCTGCGCCGCTTCCTCGATCGAATGATCGAAACTCAGCAGGCGCGACTGGACGACGACGGCGACAAAGCACATGGTCAGCGTCGTATGCGCGAGCGTGATCGTCCAGAAGCCACGGTCGAGACCGATCGCCACAAAGAGCAGCAGCAATGACAGGCCGGTGATGACCTCCGGCATGACGAGCGGTGCATAGACCATGCCCGAAAACAGCATGCGGCCGCGAAAGCGGGTGTAACGCACCAATGTCAGCGCCGCCATCGTGCCGAGGATGGTTGCAAATGTTGCCGACAGCAGTCCGACGCGCAGCGTCACCCAGGCAGCGTCGAGCAAGGCCTGATTGCTCATCAACGAGACATACCATTTCGTCGAGAAGCCGCCCCAGACGGTTACGAGTTTGGATTCGTTGAAGGAGAAAATGACGAGAAGCACGATCGGCAGATAGAGGAAGGCGAAGCCGAGCGTGACGGAGACGATATTGAAACGGGTCCATTTCAGCATGGTTTATTTCCCCCGCTCTTCGGCTTTGGCCTGGACATTCTGGAAGAAGACGATCGGGATGACCAGGATCAGCAACAGGATGGTCGCCACCGCCGAGGAGACCGGCCAGTCGCGATTGGAATTGAACTCGTTCCACAGCGTCTTGCCGATCATCAGCGTCTGCGACCCGCCGAGCAGATCGGGGATGACGAATTCGCCGACGGCGGGGATGAAGACCAGCATGCAGCCGGCCACCACGCCGGGGATCGACAGCGGGAAGGTGACGCGCCAGAAGGCGGTGATCGGCGGGCAGCCGAGATCCTGCGCTGCCTCGATCAGCGTGCCGTCCATCTTCTCGAGCGCCGAATAAAGCGGCAGTACCATGAAGGGGAGATACGAATAGACGATGCCGATATAGACGGCGGTATTGGTGTTGAGGATGATCAGCGGCGCATCGATCAGGTGCAGCGACAGCAGCAGCTGGTTGAACAGGCCCTCCGGCTTGAGGATGGCGATCCAGGCGTAGACGCGGATCAGGAAGCTCGTCCAGAAGGGCAGGATGACAAGCATGACCAGCGTCGGCCGCAGGCCACGTGGCGCCTGCGCCATGCCGTAGGCGATCGGATAGGCGATCAGCAGCGTCAGGAGGGTGGAGATCGCGGCGATCACCACACTCGACACATAGGCGTTGAAATAGAGCGGGTCGTCGGTCAGGTAGGTGTAATTGTCGAAGGAGAATTCGCCGATCTTACTTAAGAGGCCGGCCCAGCCGTCGGCGAAGGAGAAGACAGGCTCATAGGGCGGCATGGCGATCGCCGTCGTCGACATCGAAATGCGGAAGACGATGAAGAAGGGCGCCAGGAAGAAGAGCAGCAGCCAGGCGTAAGGGATGACGATGACGAGGCGATTGTAGAGGCCGGAGGTGAGCTTGCCCATGACGTCAATCCTTCAGCAGGACGCCGGCATTCTCGTCGAAGGAGACCCAGACTTCCTGATCGTAGGTGAAGGGGTCGTCGACGGAGCGCTGCGCATTGAGGGACGAGGCCTTGACGATATTGCCGCTCTGCAATTTCACATGGAAGACGGTCATGTCGCCGAGATAGGCGATATCCCAGAGTTCGCCTTTGGCGGCGTTGACGGACGCGTTGGCGGGAGCCGTGCGCCCGACCCGCATCTTCTCCGGCCGGATGGCGAAGCCGACGGCGCTGCCTGCAGAAGGTGTTTCGGAAGCGGCGACACGCACGCTGAAGCCGCTGTCGACTGATATCTCGACGGTGCCGTTGCCCGATGAGGCGACCTTGCCGTCGAAAATGTTCACGTCGCCGATGAAATCCGCGACGAAACGGCAATTCGGCGCTTCGTAGATCTCGGCCGGCGTCGCCACCTGCACCACCTTGCCGTGGCTCATGACGGCGATACGGTCTGCCATGGTCATCGCCTCTTCCTGGTCGTGGGTGACGACGACGAAGGTAAGTCCAAGATTCTGCTGCAGGTCCATCAGCTCGAACTGGGTTTCCTCGCGCAGCTTCTTGTCGAGCGCGCCGAGCGGTTCGTCGAGCAGCAGCACCTTGGGACGCTTGGCGAGCGAGCGGGCCAGCGCCACGCGCTGGCGCTGGCCACCGGAAAGCTGGTTCGGTTTGCGGGAGGCAAACTGCTCCAGCTTGACGAGCTTCAACATCTGCAAGACGCGGTCAGTCATCTCGTCCTTCGCCATGCCATCCTGTTTCAGGCCGAAGGCGATGTTCTTCTCGACCGTCATGTGCGGGAAAAGCGCATAGGACTGGAACATCATATTGACGGGGCGCCGATAGGGCGGCGTACCGGCCATATCGGTGCCATCGAGGACGATTTCGCCCGAGGTCGGCTGCTCGAAGCCGGCGAGCATGCGCAGAAGCGTCGACTTGCCGCAGCCGGAAGCGCCGAGCAGCGCGAAGAACTCGCGGTGATAAATATCGAGCGACAGGTTATCGACGGCGGTGAAATCACCGAAACGCTTGGTGACGTTCTTGATGGATATGAAGGGCTTGGCGGACGGATCGGTCCAAGGTGCGAACGAGCGGCGAATATTGCCTAGAGACTTCATATTGTTCCCCGAAAATGCATTCTTTGCTTTTATTCTTGGCTTTTGCTCCCGGTTTCACCCGGCCGGGATCGTCAAAAAAAGGCCCGGACGTTTCCGTCCGGGCCGTTATTCTATCATTGGCCGGTGACCACGGTGGTCCATAGCCGCGTCACGATCCGCTGCGTCTTCGGATCGAGCGGCGGAACGGTGAAGAGTTTCGCCATTACCTCCGGCGTCGGGTAGATCGCCGTATCGTCGAGGACCTCCTTGTCGAGGAACTGCTGCGACGCCTTGTTGCCGTTGGCGTAGAAGACGAAGTTCGAGGCCTTGGCGATCACCTCCGGCTTCATCATGTAGTTGATGAATTCATGGGCTTCGGCGACATGCGGCGCATCCTTCGGAATGCCGAAGACGTCGAAGAAGATCTGGGCGCCTTGCGACGGGACCGAGTAGTCGACCTTCACGCCGGCATTGGCTTCCTTAGCACGGTCGCGGGCCTGGAACATATCGCCGGAATAACCGAGCGCAATGCAGATATCGCCGTTCGCCAGCGCGCTGATATATTCGGAAGAATGGAACTTGCGGACGAACGGGCGGACGGCCGTGAGAACCTCCTGCGCCTTCTTGAGATCGGCGGGATCGGTGCTGTTCGGATTGAGCCCGAGATAGGCGAGCGCCGAGGGCACGACGTCGGTTGGGGAATCCAGCATATAGATGCCGCAATCCTTGAGTTTAGCTGCTTTCGCCGGATCGAACAACGCGTCCCAATTGGGCTTTTCGTCGGTGCCGAGGGCGGCTTTGACCTTGTCGACATTATAGCCGATGCCCGTCGTACCCCACATGTAGTCGACGCTGTATTCATTGCCGGGGTCGAAGGACGCCACGCCCTTCATGATGACGTCCCACATGTTGACCAGGTTCGGCAGCTTCGACTTGTCGAGCTTCTGGTAAACGCCGGCGGCGATCTGGCGCTGCATGAAGGATACGGTGGGGACGACGACGTCATAACCCGAACCACCAGCCAAGAGCTTGGTTTCCAGCGTCTCGTTAGAATCGAAAGTGTCGTAGACGACCTTGATGCCGGTTTCCTTGGTGAAATCCTCGAGGATGGAACTGTCGATATAATCCGACCAGTTGTAGACGTTGACCACGCGCTCCTGCGAAAAGGCCGGAGCGGCAGCAAGGAGTGCGGTAACGGCGGCGGCCGTCACGCATAGGATGGTTGACCTCATAACTTCTCCTGTTTGTTCAAAGATTCCGCACCCCCGGACATCTTTTCCCTCTGGTTTTCCACGCAGACTAAGAAGGAATTTCACAGCCCACAAGCGCAAAATCCAGCGCCCTCAACGATTTCACGTCACTGGAAGTCGAAGGCGCTGAGCCCTGCCACCATCTCGTCGAGCCCGAGCGGTCTGGTCACCGGCGGCTCAGCCCGGGAAAGGCAGCCGCGTCGCTCGCAAAGGCGACAGGCCGGACCGATTTCGACCGGATCGAGCGCCATCGCCTGCCCGTAGACCACACCTCCGCCAAGGGCAGCGTCGCAGCCGATCAGGATCGCGGTGCGCCTTAGCCTTTCGCCGAATTCGACACTCGGTCCCTCCAGGGTGCGGGCGACCGTCAAGAAGGATGCGCCATCCGGCATGACCACGGTTTCGGCGAGGATCTGGCCCGGCTGCAGGAAGGCGGCGTGGATATTGAGCTTCGGACAGCCGCCGCCGAACCGGGCCTGCGGAAAGCCCTGGGCGCCCGCCCGGCGCAGCCGGTGGCCTGCGGCATCGATCTCGATCAGGAAGAAGGGAATGGCCGCCGCCCCGGGGCGCTGCAGCATGGCAAGGCGCGCGGCGGCATGACCGAAGGAGACGCCGAAGCGCGCGCGCAGAATATCGATATCGTAACGCGTCGCCTTCGCCGCCGAAAGGAAAGCCTCGTAGGGCATTGCCAGCGCTAAGGCTGCGATGCGGGCAAGCTCGAAGCGGGCGATGCGGCGCGCCTCGGCGGAGGAGAGCGGGATATCGCCGAGCTCGGCATCGATTGCCGGCAGCAGTGCCAGAGTTGCCGCCTCGATTGATATCTCATGCGCCCGGTCAGCCGGCGACAGCCGCTCGGAGATGAAAAGCCGCATCGAATGGCGATCGAAACGGCGGCGCAGATCGGGCATGACGTGGACGGGCAGGACGCGCACCGCGATGCCGCGCTCGGAACGCAACCAATCCTTCAGCCCGGCGGCAAGATCGAGGCCACCGGGGAGCGTTGCGGCAAAGGCTTCTGCCGCCGTCTCGATCCGTCCGAAATAGCCGGACCTGCGCTCCAGCGTCTCGCGCACCTCGTCTAGCGGCAACCGGCCGGTGGCGACCGGCGCATGCCCCTCGGCGGCCATCAGCGCCGTCAGATCGGATAGCCTTGCCGCCTGCTCGCGATAGGCGCGGTAGAGCTTGATCATGCCGCTCGCGGCATTGGGTGCTGCCTCGGCCACCTCCACCAATTCCTGATCACCCGGCAGCTCGCCCGACAGCAGCGGATCGGCAAAAATCTCCTTGAGCTGGTCGAGACTGCCGCCGGTCTGCCCCCGCAATTCCTCCAGATCGACCCTGTAGACGCTTGCAAGCTTGAGAAGGAGTTGCACCGTCAACGGCCGCTGGTTGCGCTCGATCAGGTTCAGGTAGGACGGCGATATTTCCAGCGCCTCGGCCATGGCGGTCTGCGTCAGCGCCAGCGCATTGCGGATGCGCCTGACTTTCGGGCCTGCGAATATCTTCCGTTCCGCCATGTCACACCCTTTGACAAGCTCCAAGCGCTGTATTTACAAAATTTTACAAATTCACAGCGCCAATCTGTCAATCCTCGTCATCTTAACCTCTTTCCGAGCAGGAAATCAAAGGTTTTTCTGGTCATGACGGCTGATATTGTCAATCTTGTCATGACCACCCTTTATCGGCTTTTAGTGAGGAGAGCAGCATGACCGATTTTTACAAACTTGTCCCAAACGCATCAGCTAATCGTTTCGACGGCATTGAGAGACCCTACTCGGCCGACGACGTGCAGCGGCTCAGGGGCTCGGTGGCGCTGCGCCATACGCTGGCCGAAATGGGGGCGGACCGGTTGTGGCGGCTCATTCACCAGGAGGATTTCGTCAATGCGCTCGGCGCACTTTCCGGCAATCAGGCCATGCAGATGGTGCGCGCCGGGCTGAAGGCGATCTATCTCTCCGGCTGGCAGGTGGCGGCCGACGCCAATACGGCATCGGCGATGTATCCCGACCAGTCCCTCTATCCGGCCAATGCCGGTCCGGAACTGGCCAAGCGCATCAACCGCACGCTGCAGCGCGCCGATCAGATCGAGACCGCGGAAGGCCAGGGGCTTTCCGTCGAGACCTGGTTCGCGCCGATCGTTGCCGATGCGGAAGCAGGCTTCGGCGGACCGCTCAACGCCTTCGAAATCATGAAGGCCTATATCGAGGCGGGTGCCGCCGGCGTTCACTTCGAGGACCAGCTCGCTTCGGAGAAGAAATGCGGCCATCTCGGCGGCAAGGTGCTGATCCCGACGGCCGCTCATATCCGCAATCTCGATGCCGCTCGGCTTGCCGCCGACGTCATGGGCGTTGCGACGCTGGTCATCGCTCGCACCGACGCGGAGGCGGCAAAGCTGCTGACCTCAGACATCGACGAGCGCGACCAGCCCTTCGTCGACTATGATGCCGGCCGCACGGTGGAAGGTTTCTATCAGGTCAGAAACGGCATCGAGCCCTGCATCGCGCGCGCCGTCGCCTATGCGCCGCATTGCGATCTCATCTGGTGCGAAACCTCGAAGCCGGACCTCGAGCAGGCGCGGCGCTTTGCCGAAGGCGTGCACAAGGTCTACCCCGGCAAGCTGCTCGCCTATAATTGCTCGCCCTCCTTCAACTGGAAGAAGAACCTCGACGAGGCGACGATCGCACGGTTCCAGCGCGAACTCGGCGCAATGGGCTACAAGTTCCAGTTCATCACGCTCGCCGGCTTCCACCAGCTGAACTTCGGCATGTACGAACTGGCGCGCGGCTACCGGCAGCGGCAGATGTCGGCCTATTCCGAACTGCAACAGGCGGAATTCGCCGCCGAGGTCAACGGCTATACCGCCACCAAACATCAGCGCGAGGTCGGCACCGGCTATTTCGACGCCGTGTCGCTCGCCATCACCGGCGGTCGGTCTTCGACAACCGCGATGCACGATTCAACTGAACATGCGCAGTTCAAGCCGGCTGCGGAATAACCCGAAGAGGAGGAGAATATCATGGCATCCATCACACGCGTCCGGGAACGGGCCGAAGAGCAGACGACCAGCATGAGCGAGGATCAGCAGACGACGATCCGCATGCTCGCCAACGACCTGCATCGGCTGAACCAATCGGTCATGAAAGCCGTCGAGGCCGGCGTCTCGGTCGAACTGGTGCGCTCGGCCCGTCATCACGGCGGCGACGGCAACTGGGGCGACCTGCTGATTCCGGTCGTCGTCACCAACCGGCATTGACGAAGACGACCAGCGGCGGGCTGCCGTGTCGGCCCGCATTTCCCAATCGGAGCGCCTGCGCATCGGAGAGACGCGCGGGCGCTCATTCCTTTCGAAAACCCGTCCCGATTTGGGGCTTGGGCGCCGGGTGGCGCGATGCGCCTGCACGCCCTTTACAATTTGATGCAATTGTCACCGCCGCCTGGTCGGGCCATAATGGCGCATCTTCGAACGGAATTGCCCATGCCCGGCGCGCCGCACCCCAAACTCGAAGCCTTGACCGATCTGATCTACGCCGCCCTGTTCGGCGAGACGACGTGGCAGACGTTTCTCGACGCTTTGAACGGGACGATGCCGGATGCGAAATCCACGCTGTTCTTCCACGATGCCATCGCCCGCACCGGCGGCCTGTCGCTTGCTTCAGGCATTCAGGATACGGAAGCCGAAGCCTATAACCACTATTATGCGAGGATCAATCCGTGGATGCCCAAGGCCGCTGTCCGGCCGGTCGGCCTCGGCGTCATCGCCGAGCAGATGCTGCCGAGAAGCGATCTCATCAAGACCGAATTCTACAATGACTTCGTCCGCAGCATCGGCTGCGAAAGCAGTGTCGGCGTCACCATCATGCGGGAGAATGGTCGCTCCTTCAATTTGTCGACGCTGACCTCTTCGGCCGATCCCGACAACAACCGGGTGAATGCCGACCTGCTGAGCGATCTCGCCCCGCATCTCAGACGCGCCTTCGATTTCATACGACGCGATCGCCGCGATCCCGAGAATGATGAAAACGGGCTGGCGCTCTTCGATGCGATCGGCGCCGGCGTCGTCTATCTCGGCGAGAACCAGCAGATCCGTTCGCTCAACAGGGTGGCGGAGCGGATGCTCGCCGAGGGCAACTGCATCGGCACCGGCCCATCCGGACACCTCGTCATCCATGATCCGGCGCTGGGCGCCCGGCTCGATATGCTGAGCCGTCATCATCATTCAGCCGTAAGCCCGCCACCATCGACGACGCTCGTCAAGACGAAAGCCGGCAGCGTCAGATGTACGCTCGTCAGGCTGCAATCGGATTTCATCACCGCCTTCCTGGAAGGTCCGACGATCGCACTGATCATCGAGCGCACAGGCATGGCGCTGAGGAGCGATATCAACGAGGCGCTGGCGCGCAGCAACCAGTTGACGGCGGCCGAGATGCGGATCGCCTCGGCGATTGCCGGCGGGCTTTCACTGCGTGAAGCCGCCACGACGCATGATGTCAGCTATGAGACGGCCCGCTCGCATCTCAAGAGCATCTATTCCAAACTCGGGGTGAACAGCCAGGTGGCGCTGGTGCGCCGGTTGATGCCGTAGCTTTTTGCTCGAGCGCGTCGCGATCGTTCAGATGCGCTTGCCGCGCTTTAAGTCTTTGTTTTTACACATGTCGTTATCGTAAAACCGCTGCACACTTTGGCGCGACATGTTCTAACCTCGGCTCGGCCGTTTTCCGGCGAAGAGATCGGCATAACTTCTGATGAGCTTGGTCATGCGGTCGGCGACCGTGCGGATCTCCGGGCGATGGCGGTCCTCGGCATTCATGACGATCCATTGCCGATGGCGCAATTCCGGCAATTCGCCGCCCTGCCGCTGCAATTCAGGATGGAGATCGCCGACGAAACAGGGAAGTACGGTCTTGCCGGCGCCGGCGCGCACCAGATCCGGCAGCGAACGCGGCCGATTGACGGTGGCGACGATCCCTGTCGCGGCATGGGCGTGCGGCCAGCGCAGATAGGCCGATATCGCCTCCTCCTCGGCAACCGCAATCCAGCGCTCGTCGGTCTCGGCAGTGTTGCGTCTGATATAGACGGCATAGGCCACCTCCCCGAGCTGACGTGCGGCGAGATTGGCCTCCTCGGGCTCAAAGGCGCGAATACCGATATCGCTCTCGCGATAGGCAAGGCTTGCCCGCGCCTCGCCGATGGTCAGCGAAATGGCGAAGGCGTCGCCCGGCATGCGGATTGCGGTAAAATTCTCGGTCAGCAGCCAAGCGAGCCAGGTGCCGGCGGCGACCCTGACGGTCGTGCCGCCGTCGCCGGATTGCCGCCACGCCGCCACCTTGCGGGCGGCGGCCTCCATCTCCTGAAGGTGATCGAGCAGCGCCTGGCCATCGTGTGTCAGACGATATCCGGTCTGGCTGCGCGAAAACAATGCGCGGCCGATCTCCTGTTCGAGATCGAGCATGCGACGGCCGACGGTTGCCGGGCTCAGTCCACTTGCGGTGCTTGCCCCGGTCAAGCCGCCGAGCCGGGCGACCTGCAGGAAAAGCTGATAGGAATCCCAACTTGCGTTTTTCATTGGTGAAAAACATAGCGGAATTTTCCCCGTTTATAAAGAGAAATTCGATGCCTAGATCAGGTGATGTCTGACATAGGAAAGGACATTGCCATGATCGACATGATGACCATCGCAGGCACTATCGGATACCGACATTCCGGCAGACGATGCGACTCCAGGGCAGACGAGGACAGATTCTATGCCGAGTTCGGAGACAACAGCCTCATTCGTTTCGGCGGTTGGCTGACGTCGCTTGATCTCTATCTGAGAAAGCCCCGCAAGGCCGCAGTGCAATCCTGCGGCAGCTGCGACCGTACGGTTCAGGCGACCCTTCTTGCCCCGAGATGAGCAGGTGCGGTTTCTGCGACGATGCGGAACCGCTCGATCAGCGCCATCAGCGTATCGGCCTCGCCGGCGAGCAGGCGGCTTGCCTGCGTCGTCTCGGCCACCATCGACGCGTTCTTCTGGGTCATCTGGTCCATGGCGTTGACGGAACCGTTGACCTCCTGCAGCGCCGCCGACTGATCCCGGCTCGCAGTGGCGATGGTCTCGACATGGCCGCTGATGGCGATAATTTCCTGGCTGATCGAGGCAAGGACGCTGCCGGTCTTCTGGACCAGTTCGGAACCTGCCGTGACTTCCCGGCTCGATGTCTCGATCAGCGACTTGATCTCGCGCGCCGCATCGGCCGAACGTTGGGCGAGTTCGCGGACCTCCTGGGCGACGACGGCAAAACCCTTGCCCGCCTCGCCGGCGCGCGCCGCCTCGATGCCGGCATTCAACGCCAGAAGATTGGTCTGGAAGGCGATGTCGTCGATCACCTCGATGATCTGCTCGATGCGCTGCGAGGCCTCTTCGATGCGCTCCATCGCGGCGACGGCATCGCCGACCACGGCGCCGGAATTGTCGGCCGTCCTCTTGGTCGCAGCCACGACATTGTTGGCTTCACGGGCACGCTCGGCGGAAGACCGAACCGTGACGGTGATTTCTTCCACCGCGGCCGCGGTCTCTTCGAGGTTTGCCGCCTGCGCCTCGGTGCGCTTCGAGAGCTCGCTGGCAGAGACGGAGACGGCGCTGCTGTTGCGCTGGATCGTCGAGGCGCTGTCGCGGATACCGGAGAGCGTATCCTGAAGCCGCAGGAGTGAGGCGTTGAAATCGACGCGCAGCTGCTCCAGCCGGCCGACGAAGGGCGTGCCGATCGTCTGCGAGACATCGCCCTGCGACAGGCGCCCCAGGCCGGCGGCAAGCTGGTTGACGGCAAAGTCGATCTGGCCGTCAAGGGAGCGCTTGTCGGCATCGTTCCTGGCGCGTTCGGCATCGCTCAGAGCGCGCTGTTCGGCAGCCTGGGTTTCCAGATCGCGCCGCGCCCGGGCACTGTCGCGGAAAAGCGCCAGGGCCCGGCCGATGTCGCCGAACTCGTTCTTCTTGGCGACGCAAGGGATGGTGCCCTCAAGATCGCCCGCGGAGATCGAATGGACGCTCGCGGTCAACGCCTGCAAAGGCTTCACCGACAGGCGGATCGCGTAGAAGGCGACAACGCCGACGATCAGCATGACGATGGCGCCGATGCCGAGAACCAGGATCTGCAGCTCATTCAGGCGCTGGTAATAAACCTCCATCGGAATGCCGATGAAGAGAATGCCGACATTGGCGTTCGATGCATTCTTGATGGGAAAGTAACCGGTGATGAACTGGCGGCCGAAAAGCACCGCCGGGCCGTAATAGGCCTCGCCCTTGGCGAGAACCGGCTGGGCAGGGTGCTCGGCTGCGAGCTTGGTGCCGACGGCACGATCGCCGTTTTCCTTCTTGACGTTCGTGGATATGCGGACGTAGTCGCTGCCCTGCTTTTGGAAGATGGTCGCGACACCGGCAATCGACTGCGCCGTGCGGTCGACCAGCGAATGATCGGCAAGTGCCGGAATGGCGTCTTCCGTCACGGCAGAGAGCTGATTGTCCTTGAGCTCGATCTTTGCGCCCTGATCGGCCGCGCCGTAGAGGACGGCCATCGCGCGGGCGGCCTCTTTCGCGTCGGAGATCGCCCCGCCCATGACATGATTGCTCAAATTATAATAGGTCACGCCGACGATAGCGGCCGTGCTGATCGCCAGCAGAAACAATGTGATCGCAACGATCTGGCGTACGATCGACGTCGAGAAAAGGCGCAGCATCAAAACCCCCGGGATAAACCAAGGCTAGATTAAGCCAAAAGCGTTAAGGAAAATTTTCCGTAAATCAGGGCTGCGGGAGATATTCACCTGTCTCGTTTTTAGACGTCTTCTGACCATGGCGGCTCGACAGACTGGCGGACATTCAAGGCTATTCTCCTACCGTTCAAATCTCTTCAATCGAAGCGCGATTTCTCGGCATAAACAGCAACGGCCCCGGAAAGTCCGGGGCCGTTCGCATGAAGACGGGGTCGGCCGGCGATCAGGCGGCGCGGTAGACCGGCGTGGCGGCTGCCTCGCCGTCGATCTTGAACTGCTGGATGAGCCGGCGCAGCGAATCGGCCTCGTCGGCCAGTTCGCGGCTGGCGGCGGTCGTCTCTTCCACCATGGCGGCGTTCTGCTGCGTCATCTGATCCATCTGGTTGACGGTCGCGTTGACGCTCTGCAACGCGTTGGACTGGTCGTGGCTGGCGCGGGCGATCATCTCGACATGCTGGCTGATCGTGACGATCTGGGCGCTGATCTTGGCAAGCACCGTGCCGGTCTCCTGCACGAACTGCGAGCCGGAATTGACCTCGTTGGTCGACTTGTTGATCAGCCCCTTGATCTCCTGCGCCGCGGCTGCGGAGCGCTGGGCCAGTTCGCGGACTTCCATCGCCACCACCGCGAAGCCCTTGCCGGCTTCACCGGCGCGCGCCGCCTCGATGCCGGCGTTGAGCGCCAGGAGATTGGTCTGGAAGGCGATCTCGTCGATGACGCCGATGATCTGCTCGATCTGGCGCGAGGCATCCTCGATGCGGCCCATCGCGTCGATCGCATTGCTGACGACGACGGCGGAATCGTCGGCGCTGCGCTTGGCCTGGCGGACGATCTGGTCGGCATCCTTGGCGCGTTCGGCCGACGAACGGACCGTGACGGTGATCTCGTCGACGGCGGCCGCGGTCTCTTCGAGCGAGGCAGCCTGCTGCTCGGTGCGCTTGGACAGATCCTCGGCCGACTGGGCCATCTGGTTGCCGTTGCCCTGGATCAGTTCGACATTGTCGCGGATCTGGCTCATCGTCGCCTGCAGGCGCATCATCGAACCGTTGAAATCCTGGCGCAGCTGTTCGAGACGGCCGATGAACGGCGTTTCGATCGTCGTCGAGATATCGCCCTGCGACATGCGTTCGAGGCCGGCGGCAAGTGCATTGACCGCAAATTCGATCTGACGATCCATCTCGTGCTTTTCGGCGTCGTTGCGCTGGCGCTCATGTTCGGCGGCGGCACGCTCCTCGTCGCTCTGCTCCTCGATGCGGATCTTCGAGATGGCGTTTTCCTTGAAGATGCCGAGCGCGCGAGCCATGTCGCCGATTTCATCGTGACGCTGCTCGCCCGAGATGCTGGTTTCCAGCGCCCCTTCGGCAATGCGGCGCATGGCGGCGGTGATCTGGCTGATCGGGCGCTGCAGCGTCAGCACCAGGGCGATGCCGCCGAGGATCGACAGGAGGATGCCGAGACCGGTGGTCATGACCGAGATGCTGTTTGCCTGGGTGCGCTCGGTGCCGGCCGTCTGCTTCTGCAGCTCGGCGAAATCGGTCAGCTTCGTCCAGATCTGGTCGAGCTCCTGGCGGGCGGCGGCATAGGCGGTGACGCGCTCGCTGATCGTATCGACGATCTTCGAGCCGCCGCCGGAAATGGCGTCGAGCGCCGGCTGGATCGCGCCCGATATGCCTTCGGCAAAGCCCATGCCCTTGGCGCTGGTGGTCAGCACCTGCATATCCTTGCCAAGCGTGCCGGCCTGCTGCTGCAGGCGTACGAGATTATCCTTGCTGGAGTTGGAGAGGAAATCGGAAAGGACGATCTGCAGCGCATAGACGGAGTTTTCCAGCCGCCGCGTATCCTGAAGGACGGAGTTGGTCTGGGCGATGCGGCCCTCGAGCTCGGCGAAACGCTGGGTCGCCTCGCGCATCTTCTGCGTTGCCGTCAGCTGCGTATAGGTCGAGGTCTGGCGGAAGCGCGACACGAGGCGGCCGAGTTCGGCGATGTCCTCGTCGGTCGGAGCGGGCAGCTGAGCGATCGCCTTGATGCTGTCGATGGTTGCGGTCAGCGCGTCGATGACGTTCTTCTGGTTGGTCGGAACCGAAATGGCGATCTGCCGCTGGGCTTTGATGATCGCAGGCATCTGTCCGTTGATGAAGGCGATCTTGTCCTGCGGCGTTTGCGGCTTGCTGTAGCCGCTGGCGACGGTGCCGAGGAAGTCGCCGCCCTTCAGCAGGCGGTCGGCGGTGCGCAGCGTGATGGTGGCGGCGCCCTCGTCGTTCTGGAGCGCGGTCTGCAATTCCTCGGCCTGGTAGGAGACCGTGAAACGGGTGCTGATCAGGCTCTTCTGTGCGGCATCGATCTGCTCATGCAAAGCCTGTTCCTGCTCATGCAGGGCCCAGAGCTTGTCGACGACGCCCGATATGTCCTTGGTGCGGCGCGATGCCTCGGCAAGGCTGTCGCGGCCGGCGGCCTCTTCACCGACCTGGTTCAGCGTCCGGTCGAGCACGCCCTGCTGGGTCTTCAGTTCCGCGGTCAGCTTGTCGCGTGCCTCCGGGCTGGTGACGCGCAGGAAATCGTCCATCGAACCGTAGAGATCCTTGAAGCCGCTCAGCGACTGCAGCACGCTGTTGGATATTTCCATGCGGCCCTGCAGAAGTCCGGAAGCGTAGAGGCCCGTCAGGCCTACCGCCGAAATGGTGACGACGAAGGGCAGAACGAAGATCAGAACCTTCGTCTTGATCCTGAAGCGGGAAAGAATCTTGTCAATCAACATGGCGTTCCGGGCCTTTCATACACCACTCCTCCCGCAGGCAGCCACATGGCGCCAGCCGGGTACACATCAAGCCGTTCTTAAATTTACATTGGGGAACCCGGAGGCCAGGCGGCAGTCATTGCCAGTTCATGTCCAAACAACTTGGAGATGCCCAAATAATCGCGGGCAATTGTGTCAGATTAGATATTAATTTTCGGATAAGCGGTTATGGCGGGTTAAGCCAAGGCGGTGAAATAGTTGCAGATTGTAAGCCGCAACGCCGCAGCGCGGCGATCAGCATGCCGCTATGTTCTTTCCAGGTCTACCGACAGGATCAGATGAAGTGCGAGAGCAGCAGCGCGAGGCTGGCGGCAGTGGCGCCGGCGGCAAGCATCAGATAACGCAGGGTCACCATCCGGGCGTTCGGCTTTGCCTCGGCAATTGCGATGGCGCGGGCGCGTCGTGTGTTTCTGGTCATGCGCGAAACCTCACTTCTCTCTGACACAACAATCCAACAAAACGGCTTGCCGGTAAAGCATTATCTAGGAACGATTTTGCAAACCGCCAATTGAGACAGGATGGCGCACCTCTCTTAAGAAGTCTTGAATCGGCTTTGGTCTTTGTCTTATGCAAGTCGTTCTCCCAAAGCCGCTGGGCACTTTTGGGCGACATGTATTAAGCGCATTCACCGGCGGCAAATCCGGAGGCCCAGGCCCATTGGAAATTATAGCCGCCGAGCCAGCCGGTGACGTCGACACATTCGCCGATGAAATAAAGCCCGGGCACGGCCTTTGCCTCCATGCTGCGGGAATCCAACGCTGCCGTGTCGATGCCGCCGAGCGTCACTTCGGCGGTGCGGTAACCTTCCGAGCCGGACGGTTTGACGGCCAAGCTCTGGGCGCCGGCGGCCAGGCGCAGCAGCGCCTTGTCAGGCAGGTCGGCCATGTTGCCGGAGATCTTTTCGCGCTCGACGAGAAATTGCGCCAGCCGCTTCGGCAGGATGTCGCCGAGTGCCGTCTGCGGCGACTGGCGGCCATTGAGCTGCTTTGCCCGCTTCAGATGCGCCGCAATGTCGATATCCGGTTCGATCGCAACGACGATTTCGTCGCCTTCGCGCCAATAGGAAGAGATCTGCAGGATGGCGGGGCCGCTTAAGCCTCGATGGGTGAACAGCAGTGCTTCGCGGAAGGCGGTCCTGCCGTGGCGGATTTCGGCCGGGGCGGCAATGCCGGCGAGCGGCGCAATGCTCTCGAGCAGGCCGGGATCGAGCGTCAGCGGCACCAGGCCGGGTCGGGTTTCGAGCACGGCCAAGCCGAACTGTTCGGCGAGGCGATAGGCAAAGCCGGTGGCGCCCATCTTCGGGATCGACTTGCCGCCGGTCGCGACGATCAGCGACGATGCTTCATAGGCGCCCTCGCCGGTCGAGACGCGAAAGCCCGCGTCCGTCCTTTCGACGCCTGCTATCTCGGCGCCGAGATGCAGCGCTGCGCCTGCCATGCGCATCTCATCCAGCAGCATGCGGATGATGTCCTTGGCGCTGTCGTCGCAGAAAAGCTGGCCCAGCGTCTTTTCATGCCAGGCAATGCCGTGGCGGTCGACCATGGCGATGAAATCGACGGGGGTGAAACGGGCGAGCGCCGACTTGCAGAAATGCGGATTGGCGGAGAGGAAATTCTTCGGCCCGGCATGGATATTGGTGAAATTGCAGCGGCCGCCGCCCGATATGCGGATCTTCTCACCAGGCGCCCTTGCGTGATCGAGAACCACGGCCGACCGGCCGCGTTTTCCCGCGCGGATGGCCGCCATCATGCCCGCCGCCCCGGCGCCGATGACGATGACGTCGCTTTTGCGCTGCAAACCCGTTTCCCCGATCAAGACAGCGTCTTCTTTTCCATCAAAGGGCGAAAGTCAACGTTTGGCACCCCTCGCCAATTGGCAAAGTCTGGTTATGATGGCGCCACGATCAACGCAAACCGGTGTGTCATGTCCCCAAAAAAGACGACGCTGAAGCCTGCCAGAAACGTACCCGCCTCGACGAAAGCTCCCCCGGACCCCGGATCCCTGCGCGGCGTTGCGAACTGGAAGGAAGCAGCGCGGTGGCTGCGGGACAGGGGCATCGAAGACATCGAATGCATCACGCCGGACCTTGCCGGCGTTGCGCGCGGCAAGATGATGCCAAGCTCGAAATTCACCTCGAACACCTCGTTGGCCCTGCCATCGGCGATCTACCGGCACACGATTTCGGGCGAATATCCCGACGAGACGGAGAGCTTCCGCTACGAGCCGCGCGACAGCGACCTGAAGCTGATGCCCGACCTTTCGACGCTGTCCGTCGTGCCCTGGGAAACCGACCCGACGGCGCAGGTGATCTGCGACATCGTCGATTCGGACGGCGGCGAAGTGCCCTATACGCCGCGCAACGTGCTGAAGCGCATCATGAGCCTCTATCATGACCGCGGCTGGAAGCCGATCGTGGCGCCCGAGATCGAATTCTATCTCGTCGCCAAGAATGACGATCCCGATTATCCGCTGCACCCGCCCAAAGGCCGGTCCGGCCGTTCGATCCTCGGCGGCCAGGGTTATTCGATCGCCGGCATCAACGAATTCGACGAACTGATCGACGATGTCTACCATTTCTCGGAGAAGCAGGGGCTGGAGATCGATACGCTGATCCACGAGGAGGGACCGGCGCAGCTCGAGATCAATCTGCGCCACGGCAATCCGATCGAGCTTGCCGACCAGGTGTTCCTGTTCAAGCGCACGATCCGCGAGGCGGCGCTGAAACACGACATCTATGCGACCTTCATGGCCAAGCCGATGCAGGGCCAGCCGGGTTCGGCGATGCATATCCACCAATCGGTGGTCAATATCGAGACCGGCCAGAACATCTTCTCCAATGCGGACGGATCGGCCTCGAAGGAGTTCTTCCATTTCATCGGCGGCATGCAGAAATTCGTGCCGAGCGCGATGGCGATGCTGGCGCCCTACGTGAATTCCTACCGGCGCCTGCAGCCCGATATGTCCTGCCCTGTCAACAATGCCTGGGGATACGACAACCGGACGACCGCCTTCCGCGTTCCGGTTTCAGATCCGCAGGCGCGGCGCGTGGAAAACCGGTTGCCGAGTTCGGACGCCAATCCCTATCTGGCACTCGCCGCCTCGCTGGCCGCCGGCCTGCTCGGCATCATGAAAGAAATCGAGCCGACGGCGCCGACCGAGGATTCGGCCAATGAGGGTTCGATCGACCTGCCGCGCGGCCTGCTCGAAGCCGTGGCGCTGCTCGAGGACGAGCCCGCTTTCGAGGAGATATTCGGCAAGCAGTTCATCGGCCTTTATGCCGGCGTCAAGCGCGGCGAGTTCGAGACCTTCATGCAGGTGATTAGCCCCTGGGAGCGGGAATTCCTTCTGCTCAACGTGTGAGGGAAAGCATCCATGGCATCGCAGGAGATGTGGCAGAGCCCGATCGCGCCCGGGCTATCGTGGTATCAGGCAACTGTCGGGGAACGGCCGACCTATGCCGCGCTCGACGGTTCGATAACATCGGACGTCGCCATCATCGGCGGCGGCTATACCGGCCTGCAGGCCGCCTACCATCTTGCCAAATCGGGCGTTTCGGTGGTCCTGATCGAGGCCTGCCGCTTCGGTGACGGGGCATCCGGGCGTAATGGCGGTCAGCTCGGCACCGGCCAGCGCTGGTGGCCGGAAGAACTCGAAGAGACGATCGGCTACGAACGCTCGAAGGCGCTGTTTAATCTTGCCGAGGCGGCCAAGCGCCATCTCCTCGATTTCGCCCGCGAGCATCAGATCGAGATCGACTATGTGCCCGGCCAGCTCAACGTCGCACATAAGGCGAGCTACAAACGCGCCTATTACGAAAATGCCGAGATTGCCGCACTGCGTTACGACTATCCGCATATCAGCTTCATGGACGAGAAGGAAACCCAGGAGCGGCTTGGCTCGAAGCGGTTCCATTGCGGCGTGCGCGATGTCGGCACCGGCCATATCCATCCGCTGAAGCTGCTGGTGGGGTTGGCGCGGGTCGCCGCCAATGCCGGTGCCGCGGTTTTCGAGATGACCAGGGCAAAGGCGATCCGCCAGGGCGGCGGCAAGGTGACGATCGAAACCGAAAGGGGGACGATCACCGCCGAGCGCGCGCTGATCGCCTGCGACGCCTATATCGACGGCCTCGAACCGGTGACCGCAAGCCATATCATGCCGATCCGCTCCTTCATCGGCGCCACGGCCCCGCTCGACGGGCATCCCAGCGTGCTGCCGGGCGGCGAGGCGGTGGCCGATTCGCGCTTCGTCGTGCGCTACTTCCGCAAATTCGGCGACGGCCGTCTGCTCTTCGGCGGGCGCGAAGCCTATACGGCGGACAATCCGCGGGACATTTCGCAGCATATTCGCCGGCAGATCG
Organism: Rhizobium anhuiense bv. trifolii; assembly: GCF_024346605.1. NCBI lineage: Bacteria > Pseudomonadati > Pseudomonadota > Alphaproteobacteria > Hyphomicrobiales > Rhizobiaceae > Rhizobium > Rhizobium anhuiense. The sequence continues at coordinate 1,064,567 of NZ_CP098803.1, read as the reverse complement.
CCGAGATCTATCCTGACCTGAAAAACATCGACATCACCCATGCCTGGGGCGGCAGCGTCGGCATCACCATGCCGCGCCAGCCCTTCGTGGCCGAGGTCATGCCCGGGGTCATCTCGATCGGCGGTTATTCCGGCCATGGCGTCATGCTGTCAAACTACTGTGGCAAGCTCTATGCGGAAACGGTGCTTGGGAAATCCGGCGATCTCGACCTGTTCACATCGCTCGATATTCCCGCCTTTCCCGGCGGAGCCCGCATGCGCGCGCCGTTGCTTTTCCTCGCCTTGTCGTGGTTTGCGCTTCGCGACAAGTTTTAGTCCGATTGCGGATTTCCTCTTCCGGAAATTCGCTCTAAAACCGGTGCCTGACAGATTCATTGCACTGCACACTGGCTTTTTTAAATCGATTAGATTAAAAGGGCCGCCAACCAGCCTGATTGAGAGACAAGCTCATGAGCAGCCAGATCATTCCCGTTGAGCCCTTTGATTACGTCGTCTTCGGCGGCAGCGGCGACCTTGCCGAACGCAAATTGTTGCCCGCCCTCTATCATCGCCAAATCGAAGGCCAATTTACCGAACCGACCCGCGTGATCGGCGCCTCGCGCAGCCCATTGACGCACGAGGAATACCGCAAATTCGCCAGGGACGCGCTGAAGGAGCACCTGAAGAAGGGAGAATATGACGAGGCGGAGGTCGAGAAATTCTGCGCCCGCCTCTACTACGTCTCGGTCGACGCCCGCACCGATGCCGGCTGGGATCAGCTGAAGAAGCTGCTCGACGAAGGCAAGGAACGCGTGCGCGCCTTCTATCTGGCGGTCGCGCCCGGCATCTTCGGCGACATTTCGCAGAAGATCCACGACCACAAGCTGATCACCAAGTCGACCCGCATCGTCGTCGAGAAGCCGATCGGCCGCGACCTCGCCTCGGCACTGCAGCTCAACGACACGATCGGCCGCGCCTTCAAGGAAGAGCAGATCTTCCGTATCGACCACTATCTCGGCAAGGAGACGGTGCAGAACCTGATGGCGCTGCGCTTCGCCAACGCGCTTTATGAGCCGCTGTGGAACGCCAACTACATCGACCACGTGCAGATCACCGTGGCTGAATCGGTCGGCCTCGAAGGCCGCGCCGGCTATTACGATACGGCCGGCGCGCTGCGCGACATGGTGCAGAACCACATTCTGCAGCTGCTCTGCCTGACGGCGATGGAAGTGCCCTCGTCGATGGATTCGGAAGCCGTTCGCGACGAGAAGCTGAAGGTGCTGCGAGCGCTGAAGCCGCTCAATGCCTCGAATGTCGAGCAGGCGACGGTGCGCGGCCAGTACCGCGCCGGCGCATCGGGCAGCGGCCCGGTCAAGGGCTACCTTGAAGAACTCGAAGGCGGCGTTTCGAACACCGAAACCTTCGTCGCCATCAAGGCCGAGATCAACAACTGGCGCTGGGCCGGCGTTCCCTTTTACATCAGAACCGGCAAGCGCCTGACCGGACGCATGTCCGAGATCGTCATCACTTTCAAGCCGATCCCGCATGCGATCTTCGACCAGGCGGCCGGGCGCATCGTCGCCAACCAGCTGATCATCCGCCTGCAGCCGGACGAGGGCGTCAAGCAGTCGCTGATGATCAAGGATCCGGGTCCGGGCGGCATGCGCCTGCGTAACGTGTCGCTCGACATGAGCTTCGCCCAGGCCTTCAACGTCCGCAATCCCGACGCCTACGAGCGTCTGCTGATGGATGTGGTCCGCTCCAACCAGACATTGTTCATGCGCCGCGACGAAGTCGAAGCCGCATGGAGATGGGTCGATCCGATCCTCAAGGGTTGGGAAACGACCGGCCAGCAGGTGCAGGGCTATACGGCCGGCACTTGGGGTCCGAGCCAGGCCATCGCGCTGATCGAGCGCGACGGCCGCACCTGGCACGACGAGATCTAGGACGACATCGATGGCATCGACCCTGCATTCCTTCGCCAGCGCCGCAGACCTTGCCGGCAGCCTCGCCGACAAGGTCGCGAGCACGCTTTCGGCGGCGATTGCCGCCCGTGGAACGGCGTCCATCGCCGTTTCCGGCGGTTCCACCCCGAAGGCCTTCTTTCAGGCGCTGTCGACGCGCGACATCGCCTGGAACAAGGTGACGATCACCCTCGTCGACGAACGTTTCGTGCCGGCCGACAATCCGCGCTCGAACCATCTGCTGGTCGATGCCAATCTGCTGCAGAACAAGGCAAAGGCGGCACGCTTCCTGCCGCTCTATCAGGATACAGCCTCCGTGGAGGAGGCAGCCTCGCTCGCAACCGAGAAGACCAGGGCGATCAGCTCACCCTTCGACATCGTCATCCTCGGCATGGGCGGCGACGGCCACACGGCCTCGTTCTTTCCCGGCGGCAGCAATCTTGCCACGGCGCTCGATCCATCGACGCCGCGCGGCATCATCACCATGGAAGCGGAAGGAGCCGGCGAGCCGCGCCTGACCTTCACCTTCTCCAGTCTTGAGGATGCCGCACTCCTGGTTCTCCATATTGAGGGCGAAGGCAAAAAAGACGTTCTCGCCAAGGCGGAAGGCAGCGGTGACGAAGCAGAAATGCCGATCCGCGCCGTTCTGCGCCGGGCCACTTCCCCGGTCGAGATCTACTGGGCTCCCTGATCGGCCGTCAATCCGGACCGAGATTCAGGCCAGAGCCGCCGAAACAGATAGAGACAACGAACAAGGCAGGGATATTCCATGTCCGCTCACGCACGCATTTCCGCGATCACCGATCGCATTGTCGAACGCTCGAAGCCAAGCCGCGAGCGCTACCTGGAACGCCTGCGCGCCGCCGCTTCCAAGGGTGTCGCCCGCTCCGTGCTCGGCTGCGCCAACCTTGCCCACGGCTTTGCGGTCTGTTCCCCCGCCGAGAAAGATGCGCTCGCCGGCGACCGCATCGCCAATCTCGGCATCATCACCGCCTATAACGACATGCTCTCGGCCCACCAGCCGTTCGAGACCTATCCGGCGATCATCCGCGAGGCGGCCGCCGAGGCGGGCGGCGTGGCGCAGGTGGCCGGCGGCGTGCCGGCGATGTGCGACGGCGTCACCCAGGGACAGCCGGGCATGGAGCTCTCGCTTTTCTCGCGCGACCTGATCGCCATGTCGGCGGGCGTCGGCCTGTCGCACAACATGTTCGATGCCGCCCTCTTCCTCGGCGTCTGCGACAAGATCGTGCCAGGCCTCGTCATCGCAGCCCTGTCCTTCGGGCACCTGCCGTCGATCTTCGTTCCGGCCGGTCCGATGACGACAGGCCTGCCGAACGACGAGAAGTCGCGCGTGCGCCAGCTCTTCGCCGAGGGCAAAGTCGGACGCGCCGAGCTGCTCGAGGCGGAATCGAAATCCTATCATGGCCCGGGCACCTGCACCTTCTACGGGACCGCCAATTCCAACCAGATGCTGATGGAGATCATGGGCTTCCACATGCCCGGCTCCTCCTTCATCAATCCCGGCACGCCGCTGCGCGAAGCGCTGACGCGCGAAGCCGCCAAGCGGGCGCTGGCGATTACCGCGCTCGGCAACGAATTCACGCCGGCGGGCGAGATGATCGACGAGCGCTCGATCGTCAACGGCGTCGTCGGCCTGCATGCGACGGGCGGCTCGACCAACCACACGCTGCACCTCGTCGCCATGGCGCGGGCGGGCGGCATCCATCTCACCTGGCAGGACATCGCCGAGCTTTCGGAAATCGTGCCGCTGCTTGCCCGCGTCTACCCGAACGGGCTTGCCGACGTGAACCATTTCCAGGCGGCCGGCGGCATGGGCTTCCTCATCAAGGAACTCCTGAAGCACGGGCTGGTGCATGACGACGTGCGCACCGTCTTCGGCCAGGGTCTCGCAGCCTATACGGTCGATGCCCGCCTCGGCGAAAACGGCGGCGTTCTGCGCGAACCCTCGCCTGACAAGAGCGTCGATCCCAAGGTTCTCTCCAGCATCGAAACGCCGTTCCAGGCGAATGGCGGGCTGAAGATGCTGCGCGGCAATCTCGGCAAGGCGGTCATCAAGATATCGGCCGTCAAGCCGGAGCGTCACATCATCGAAGCGCCGGCGATCATCTTCCACAGCCAGCAGGAACTGCAGGACGCCTTCAAGGAAGGCAAGCTCAACCGCGATTTCATCGCCGTCGTGCGCTTCCAGGGCCCGAAGGCGAACGGCATGCCGGAGCTGCACAAGCTGACGCCGCCGCTCGGCGTGCTGCAGGACCGCGGCTTCCGCGTGGCGCTCCTGACCGACGGGCGCATGTCCGGCGCATCCGGCAAGGTGCCGGCAGCCATCCACGTCACCCCGGAAGCGGTCGACGGCGGCCCGATTGCCCGCATCCGCGAAGGCGACATCATTCGCCTGGACGCGATCAAGGGCACGCTGGAACTGCTCGTCGATGCCGCCGATTTGGCCGAGCGCGAGCCGGTGACCGTCGATCTCTCCGACAATGAATTCGGCATGGGCCGCGAGCTCTTCGCACCGTTCCGCCGCGCCGTCGGCGCTTCGGACCAGGGCGCGAGCGTGCTCTTCCACCACTGAGCGTGGCCGATCACAGACGACAAAACCCGCGGAGCGCACGAAGCACCCCGCGGGTTTTCTGTATCAGTCCCAGCGCTACCCGTCAGGCGCGAATATCGAGAACATAGTCGCGGTGCGCCGGATGGGTGCTGTAGACGAAGATCTTGTTCAGCTCCTTCTGCGTCAGCAGGCGCAGGAAGCGGACCTCGATCGTATTGTTGGCATTGACCTTCATCAGCAGGCAACCGACCTTGGTGATGCGGGCATCCGGAATATCCAGATAGAACTGCTTCGGCAGGTTGAACTGGGTCAGAATCGCGAGTGTCGCGCTGCTCATCGAGATCCGGACAATGTCGCAGCGGCGAGACGCCGCGTGCATGACGCCCTTTTCCGTATATTCGATGCGCGCGGCATTCATGGTGTCCTCCATCTTGAACCGCGCCTCGCGGTCGTACATGAAGGATTCTTCCTTGCTCAGGAAATGAGATTTTGGCTGTGACGGATTGGAAGCGGCCACGTGCTTATCCCCCTCATAAATTAACGAGGAAAAGGTAGCAGCCGATCTTTAACAGAAAGTGAGAATTTGGCCCGTCCCGTACAATTCTTGGGATGACTACCCCAAAAATGGCCGCCTCATTTCCGGTAGGTATGACCGGTTGCGTCAAAGAGATGCAACTTCTGCCTGTCGGCGGCAAACCGCATCCGCTGGCCCTTCTTCACATCGTAAATGCCGGGCAACTTGACAACGATCGGTTCGCCCGGGACCAGGCCTTCGATATAGAGCAACGTCACTTCGCCGAGCGCTTCGACGATCGACACCTCGCCTTCGAAAAGGTAGTCGGCGCCGTCGGCGATCCTCAGATCCTCCGGACGAACGCCGAAGCTTGCCTGCTTGCCTGCTTCCGACGCGTCGGTCGCCACATCGAGCGTCACGGACATGCCGCCGGTCAGCGTCACCGTCGTCTGGCTTCCGGTTCCGGCCACCGTCGCCGGGATGATGTTCATCGCCGGCGAGCCGATGAATTTCGCGACGAAGAGGTTGGCCGGGCGCTCATAGAGCTCCAGCGGCGCACCGACCTGCTCGATATTGCCGGCGGAGAGAACGACGATGCGATCGGCGAGCGTCATCGCCTCGACCTGGTCGTGGGTCACGTAGATCATCGTCGTATCGGCCATCTGTTCGTTCAGGCGGGCGATCTCGATGCGGGTGGCGACACGCAGCGCGGCATCGAGGTTGGACAGCGGCTCGTCGAACAGGAAGACCTTCGGATCGCGGCAGATGGCGCGGCCGATCGCCACGCGCTGGCGCTGGCCGCCGGAAAGCGCCTTCGGCAGGCGATCGAGATATTTGGTGAGCTGCAGGCTCTCGGCCGCCGCCCGGACACGGCGGTCGATTTCCTGCTTGCTTTCGCCGGCGATCTTCATGCCGAAAGCCATGTTGTCGAAGACGGTCATGTGCGGGTAGAGCGCGTAGGACTGGAAGACCATGGCGATGCCGCGCTTGGAGGGCGGCACGTCATTGACGAGATGGCCGTCGATATACATCTCGCCGCCCGTGATCGCCTCGAGACCGGCGATCATGCGCAGAAGCGTGGATTTTCCGCAGCCGGACGGACCGACGAAGACGATGAATTCGCCCTGTTTGATATCGAGGTCGATCCCGTGGAGAACGTCCACGGAACCGTAGGATTTGCGAATATCCTTCAGCGTCAGTCCAGTCATTTTTCTCTCCCCTATGTTCGGTTCCTTAGGCCAGACGGGCGAAATACGCCCCCCAGGCCGGAATATCGATCTTGTCGCCATAGTTGTTGCTGGTAAAGCCATGGCCCGTCAATGCCTGCCATTCTCCCGCCGGCAGAGTGACGGCGGCCTCAGCCGGGCTCATGTTGAAGATGCAGAGCAGCTTCTCATTGCCGTATTCGCGCGTAAAGACCAGGGCATCGCCCTGCTGCTCCTCGAATTCGATCTCGCCCTTGGCAAAAGCCGGGTGCAGCTTGCGGAAGGCGATGAAGCGGCGATAGTGCTCCAGCACCGAAGCCTCGTCGCCCTGCTGGACGCTGACGGCGCGCAGGATATGCTCGACCGGCACCGGCAGCCAAGGCTTGACGCTGGAGAAGCCGCCCTGGGCGACCTGGCTGTCCCAGACCATCGGCGTGCGGCAGCCGTCACGGCCCTTGAATTCCGGCCAGAACTGGATGCCATAGGGGTCCTGCAGATCCTGGTAGGCAAGATCGGCCTCGGTCAGGGCCAGTTCCTCGCCCTGATAGAGGCAGACGGAACCGCGCAACGTCATCAGCAACGAGGCATAAAGCTTGGCGAAGGCGTCGTGATCGGCGACCAGCCCGCCCCAACGGCTGACATGGCGCATGACGTCGTGATTGGAGAAGGCCCAGCAGGCCCAGCCATCAGGCGCGGCAGCTTCGAAATCCTCCATCACCTCCTCGACGCGCTCCGGGGTCAGCGGATCGGGCGCCAGGAACTCGAAGGCGTAGCACATATGCATCTTGTCGTTGCCGGAAGTGTATTCGCCGACGATCTCGAGGCCGCGCTGGCTGTCGCCGACTTCGCCGACGGCGGCAATTGCCGGGAACTCCTCGAGAACGGCGCGGAAGCGCTTCAGGAAGGCAAGGTTCTCCGGGCGATTCTTGTCGTAGAGATGCTCCTGGAAATTATAGGGATTGACCGCCGGCGCCGTCGAAGCGTTGCGGCGCTCGGGAGCGAGCGCGGGATTGTCGCGCAGTTGCGTGTCGTGGAAATAGAAATTGATGGTGTCGAGGCGGAAGCCGTCGACGCCGCGATTGAGCCAGAAGCGCACGACATCGAGCAGACGATCCTGAACTTCGGGATTATGCAAGTTCATATCCGGCTGCGAGGTCAGGAAATTGTGCAGGTAATACTGCATGCGCGTCGGATCCCACGCCCATGCGGAGCCGCCGAAGATCGACAGCCAGTTGTTCGGCGGCGTACCGTCCGGCTTGGCGTCGGCCCAGACATACCAGTCGGCCTTGGCATTGGTCTTGCTGGAGCGGCTCTGGACGAACCAGGGATGCTGATCCGAGCTGTGGGAGATGACGAGGTCGATCATCACGCGGATGCCGAGGCGATGGGCCTCAGCGATCATCGTGTCGAAATCCACCAGCGTCCCGAAGATCGAATCGACATTCTCGTAGTCGGAAACGTCATAACCGAAATCGCGCATCGGCGAGGTGAAGAAGGGCGAGATCCAGATCGCATCGACGCCGAGGCTTGCCACATGCGGCAAGCGGGCGGTGATGCCCTTCAGGTCGCCGATGCCGTCACCGTTCGAATCCTGGTAGGAGCGCGGGTAGATCTGGTAGATCACCGCCCCACGCCACCAGTCCTTGTCGGGGGTCGAGATCGATTGGGAAGCCACGTTCATGGAATATCCTGTTTGAAGTCACGTTCGGGAATGGTCAGCCTCCCTTGACCGAGCCAGCCAGCAGACCGCGCACCAGGTAGCGCTGCAGCCCGAAGAAGACGAGCAGCGGCACGATGATGGTGACGAAAGCCGACGCCGTCAAAATCTCCCAGTTGCCGCCGCGCGAGCCGAGCAGCGCGTTCAGGCTGCCGGTGAGCACGAGGTGGTCCTTGTCGGTGCCGAGGAAGACCATGGCGACGAGCAGGTCGTTCCACACCCACAGGAACTGGAAGATGGCGAAGGAGGCGAGTGCCGGGAAGGACAGAGGCAATACGATGCGGACGAAGATCTCGAAGTCGCTGGCGCCGTCGACGCGGGCGGATTCGATGATCTCCTTCGGCAGGCCGGCGATATAGGCCCGCAGGAGATAGATGGCGAGCGGCATGCCGAAGGCGGTGTGGGCCAGCCAGATGCCGGGATAGGTCTTCGACGGCTGGCCGAGCATGCCGCCGATCTCGTTGTAAAGACGCAAGAGCGGGATCAGCGACATCTGCAGCGGCACGACGATGAGGCCGACGACGAGCGCAATCAGCAGGCCGCGGCCGGGAAACTCCATCCAGCTCAGGGCGTAGGCGGCGAAAGCGGCAATCAGGATCGGGATGATCGTCGCCGGGATCGTCACCGTCAGCGAGTTGATGAAGGACTGGCCGATGCCCTCGCCTGTCAGAACCGTGTTGTAGTTCTGCATGGTGAATTCCGGCGGCGCCGAGACGGACGCATAGATGCGCCGCGGACGTTGGTCGGGCGAAAAGGCGGCGTTCTTCATATAGCGATAGCTGCCGTCGCTGTTGATCTGCAGGGTTTCGCCGTCGCCGAGATCGGCGGTCTCGCCGGCCTTGTAGGCGGCGGGCTGCTGCACACGGTTGCCGAAGGCCTTCACCGAGCGGCCGGTCTGGCCTTCCAGCACATTGCCGGAGATGACGTAGGCCGCACCTTCCTGCTGCTGCTGGTCCGGCGTGCCCAAGCGGACGGCGACGGTCTGCGTCGAGCCGACGAAGGCCGTCCACCAGCCGGAGACGACGATCTGGTCCTTGTCGCGCAGCGCGCTGACGAAGATGCCGAGCGTCGGGATCAGCCAGATGATGACGATCAGCAGAACGGCGGCGTGAACGAAGAGACGGGCGGGGCCGATCTTGAAGTAGCTTCCGGCAGCGGTCATCTCAGTGCCCCTTCAGTTCGCGATTGGCGCGGCGCACGTTCCACACCATGATCGGCGTGACGGCGAGCATGATGATGATGGCGATAACCGCACTTCGGCCGGAATCGCCGCCGCCGCGGAACATCCAGTCGAACATCAGGTTCGCCAGCACCATCGTCTGCCACTGGCCGTTGGTCATGGTCAGCACGATGTCGAAGACCTTGAGGACGAGGATGGTGATCGTCGTCCAGACGACGGCGATCGAGCCCCAGACCTGCGGCACCATGATGCGCCAGAAGATCTGCCAGCCATTGGCGCCGTCGATGACGGCGGCCTCGATCGTCTCCTCGGGGATGCCGCGCAGAGCGGCCGACAGGATGACCATGGCGAAACCGGTCTGGATCCAGATCAGGATGACCATCAGGAAGAAGTTGTTCCAGAAGGGAATGGAGATCCACACCTCGGGCGTGCCGCCGAAAGTCTGGACGATGGCGTTCAGCAGGCCGATCTGAACGTCGTTGCCGCCGCGATATTCATAGATGAATTTCCAGATGACCGAGGCGCCGACGAAGGAGATCGCCATCGGCATGAAGACGATGCTTTTCGCGATATTGCCCCACCAGATGCGATCGGTCATCACCGCGATGACGAGGCCGAAGAAGGTGCAGGCGGCCGGCACGACGGCGAGCCAGAGGATGTTGTTGAAGATCGACTGGCGGAATTCGCGGTCGCCGATCGCCCATTTGTAATTGGCGAGGCCGACGAAGTGCAGACCGGCACGGTCGTAAAAGGAGAGGATGAAGGTCGCAACGACGGGATAGACGAGATAGACGATGAGCAGGAAGAGCGCCGGGCCGATGAACAACCACGGCCGGATCAGCGCGCGGCGGTTGAGATTGCGCGATGCGGCGCGGATGTCGCCATCCTTCACCGGCAGAGCGAGATCCAGAATCTTGTTCGAAAAATAGAAATAGGCCGAGCACGCGAAAACGGCGACGACCACGACGCCCAAAGCGGACACTATCTGCGACAGCATTTCGTCCCTCCCCTGCTTCCCCTGATCTTATCCCAACCGGTTTTTATGCTGACGGGTCAACGCCGGTCATGGTCAATCTCTTTGTATTGCCCAATCACAATATATCCTGCGATGGCCGGGCTCTTTTCGAGCCCGGCCAGTCATGCAAGCCATGCCGCCGGCAAGCCGGCGGCATAATTTGAAGATTACTTGATGCCGTCCCAGGCGCTCTGGATTTCGCCAGCGGCCTCTTCGGCGGACTTGCCGCCGACGAAATCGACCATGCCCGTCCAGAAGGCGCCGGCGCCGATCTTGCCCGGCATCAGGTCGGAACCGTCGAAGCGGAAGGTAGTGGCCGAGGTCAGGATCTCGCCTTCCTTCTTCATCTGCGGATTGGCATAGGCCTCGGTGCTGACACCCTTGTACGGCGTCAGGAAGCTCGACTGCGCCATCCAGACCTCATGCGCGATCGGGGTCTTCAGGAAGTCGATGAAGGCGCGGGCCGTCTTCGAGTCCTTGGCGATCGAGACGAGCGTGCCGGCGCCGAGAACCGGCTTGCCGAGCTCGGGATGCGACGCATAGGTCGGCATGTAGAAGAAGTCGGCATCCTGGCCGAGCTTCGTGCCCTCAGGGAAGAAGGACGGGATGAACGAGGCCTGATGGTGCATGTAGCACTTCGGCGGAACGGCGAAGAGGCCCTTCGGGCTGTCGCGGAAATCGGTCGAGGCCACCGCGGCGACGCCGCCATCGACGTATTTCTCGTTCTTGGCGAACTTGCCGAATTCGTCGATCGCAGCAACGACGGCCGGATCGGTGAACTTCAGCTCGTTGGTCGTCCACTTGTCGTAGGCTTCGGGCGGCTGCATGCGCAGCATCAGGTCTTCGACCCAGTCGGTCGCCGGCCAGCCGGTGGCGCCGCCGGAACCGAGACCGATGCACCAGGGAACGCCGCCATCCTTGACGATCTGGTCGGTCAGGGCATGCAGCTCTTCCATAGTCGTCGGGATCTTGTAGCCGGCTTCCTCGAAATTCTCCGGAACATACCAGACGAGCGATTTCACGTCGGCCTTATAAGGGAAGGCGTAGAAGGCTTCCTTGCCGTCCTTGCCCTTGTAGGTGCCGTAACCGACCCAGCTGTCGCCGGCGCCGTAATTGTCCTTGATCCACTTGGAGTTGTCATCGCCGAGCGGTGTCAGGAAGCCCTTGCTGGCGAGATCGGCCAGGAGGCCAGGCTGCGGCAGAACCGCAATGTTCGGCGGCGAGCCTGCCTGCGTATCGATGACGATCTGCTGTTCGTAATTTTCGGAAGAGGAGTATTTGACATCGATGCCGGTGGCTTCGACGAAATAGGCAAGAACGCTCTGGAAGAACGCCTCGTCCTCGCCGCGCCACGGCCCGAAGATCGTCAGCGGCTGGCCCTTCAGATCGGCGTGAGCGGCCTTGAATTCGTCATAGCTCTTCCAGTTGAACTTGGAATCCTGCCCCGGCGCAAATTTCAGATCGGCTGCAGACGCAGTACCGGCAAAAAGCGCTGCCACGGCAACGCCCATCAAAAATGACTTTTTCATGTGATCAACCTCCCATCACAATCCCAACTGCGCCGAACTCCCTTAAATGGAAATTTCAAAGCGCTTTGACACCCAACTCATTTCACTTTCGGTGGAATGGAGTCAAGTCATTTCGCGAAAACCCGCCGTGAACACGCGGGATATCGCAGCGCAGCGACGCCTCTCGGGAAATATGGAGCGATTTTTCTTGAGTCAAGCGCGCCAAATGCTACATATTTGAAAGCGCTTTGAATGTCGCTGGGAGGCGGCAGGCCTTTTCAAGACGGCCGCAGGGCGGGCCCGGAGGAAGCATAACAGGTGAATCTCAAACAGCTATCGGAATTGCTGGGGCTGTCGCAGACGACGGTGAGCCGAGCGCTCAATGGTTATCCCGAGGTCAACGAGGCGACCCGGGAGCGCGTGCTCCAGGCTGTCAAGGAAACCGGATACCGGCCGAACAAGGCGGCGCAGCGGCTTGCGACCGGCAAGGCAGGCTCGATCGGCCTCGTCATGCCGACGGCGCCCGGCCACCAGTCCGACGTGCATTTCGGCGAATTCCTGGCCGGGCTCGGCGAAGAGGCCGTGCGCCACGATTTCCACTTCGTCATCATGCCGGCCGATCCGGATGACGAGGTGGGCGCGCTCCGGCGCCTGGCGATCAGCGGCAATGTCGATGCAATGTTCGTCGCCTATATGCGCGGGCACGACCCGCGGCTTGCCATGCTGAAATCGCTCTCCATGCCCTATGTCGTGCACGGCCGCTCCTTCGGTTCCGAGCCCGACTATCCCTATCTCGATATCGACAATGAAGCGGCCTTCTACGATGCGACGCGGCTGTTGCTGCAGCTCGGCCATACGCGCTTTGCGCTGATGAACGGACCGATGCATCTCGATTTCGCCATCCGCAGGAAGAACGGCGTCATATCAGCCCTTGCCGAACGCGGACTCGTGCTCGACGAGGGCAGCATGAGCCATACGCTGATGACGGACGAACAAGGCCTGCTGGCGATGGAACATTTCCTGCAATTGCCGGAGCGCCCGACGGCAATCCTCTGCTCCAGCACGGTGCTGGCGCTCGGCGCGATCCGCGCGGTCAACCAGGCGGGATTGCGGCTCGGGGAGGATATCTCGCTGATCGCCCATGACGACGTGCTGCCGCTGCTGAAACCGGAAAACTTCTCGGTGCCGCTGACGACGACACGCTCTTCGTTGCGGGCGGCGGGCGTCCGTATCGCCCAGCGGCTGATCGGCACGGTAAAGCAAGCCGGCCCCTTCCCCGACCAGGAGCTCTGGAAGACCGAACTGATCGTCAGGGCCTCGACCGGCCCTGTTCCCCAGGTTTAGAGCATCCCGAACTTCAAAACTGCGGCGGCGTCTGTCCCGCGGTACGATGAGCGGCGATGACGGTGTTGGCCATCAGCATGGCGATGGTCATCGGCCCGACACCGCCGGGAACCGGGGTGATGGTGCTGGCGACCGCCGAGACTTCCTGGAAGGCGACGTCGCCGACCAGCCGGGTCTTGCCCTCACCTCTTTCGGGTGCCGGAATACGGTTGATCCCGACGTCTATGACCGTCGCACCTGGCTTTACCCAATCGGCCCTGACCATTTCCGGCCGGCCGACGGCGGCGACCAGGATATCGGCATTGCGGCAGACCTCGGAAAGGTTCTTCGTTCTGGAATGCGCGATCGTCACCGTCGCATTGGCGTTGAGCAGCAATTGCGCCATCGGCTTGCCGAACAGGTTGGAGCGGCCGATGACGACGGCGTTGAGGCCGGAGAGATCCTCGCCATGGGTGCGGCGGACGAAGACCATGGCACCGGCCGGCGTGCAGGAGACCAGGCCGGTCTTCAGGTCGCCGGTGGCGAGCTTGCCGGCATTGACGACGCTCAAGCCGTCGACATCCTTTTCGGGCAGGATCGACTGGATGATCGGCTCGCTGTCGAGCGGCTTCGGCAGCGGCAGCTGCACCAGGATGCCGTGGATCGAGGGATCGGCATTGAGGGTGGCGACGAGGGCTGCCAGCTCCTCCTGCCTGGTTTCGGCCGGCAGCGTGTGCTGGACGGACTTGAAGCCGCATTCCTTGGCCATGCGGCTCTTGGAGCTGACATAGGCGTGGCTTGCCGGATCGTCGCCGACGATGACGACCGCAAGGCCGGTGGTGACGCCGCTGCTCTTTTCCAGCGCTGCCGTCGCACTCTTGACCGTCTGAATTACCGATGCAGCTACGTTCTTGCCGTCGATTACTGTCGTCACACGTCTCTCCGCCCTGTTTCGCGTCAATCTATGGATAGTCGGCGAGCGTCAAATGCCCGCTAACGCCCTATCCTGTCGGAAAGCAGCAAGGCAATATCAAAAATGCAAGGAAATGTTCGTCAGCGCAGCGGCTGCCGCGCTTCGAGCGCATGAACACGAAGCCGGTCGCGCAGCCCGGAGATCTCGGAGCGCAACACCTCCATCTCGTCGACCGGTGCGGGAACGGGCGGAAGTACCGGCGGCGGCGAGGCCTGCGGCCGGGATAGCGGCATTTCCGCATGCGCGGCAGCAGCGATGGGCCGGCGCAGGCGCAGCAGGAAAGCCGCGGCAAGACCGACCGCCAGACCCATGGCAGCGCCGGCCAGCAAGCGGCCAATCCAGCCATCCCTCGCCGACACCGCTGTTGCCAGCGCCGGCTTCATCAGCGTGATATGACCGTCGGCAGCCGTTGCCGCCGATGCGGAATCCGCATCTTCCAGGCGCGAACGCGCGGCATTGGCCTTCTCGCCGAGTTCGGTCAGCCGGGAAAGATCGACGCCGGTATCCCGGCTCTGGGCGATCAGCGTGTTGCGGCGGTCATTCAGGCCCTTGCGCGCATCGACGGCGGCCTTGGCGGCGACATTGGCGGTCTGGGCAAGACGGGTCAGTTCCTTGCCCATATTCTCCTTCAGACCATCGGTTTCAGCCTGCTGCTGCAGGAGGCGCGGATGGCGCGGGCCAAGCTCGGCAGAAAGCTGGGCAAGCGCGGTTCTGGCGACGGCATATTTGTCGCGCCAGTCCTGCAGCGCCGGCGAGAGCATATCGGAGGGCAATGAACCGTCGAGCACCTCGGGAAGTTTCGCCGCCTTGAGCCGGTCGGCCTGCGCCTTGGCGGAAAGGATGTTTTGGTCGGCCTGTTTCAGATCGGCATCGAGCCGGTCGATCTGGCGGCGAAGGTCGATCGCCACCTTGACGTTGCCCTCGCCGCTCTTGGCCGTGAAGGCGGCAAGCTCCGCCTTCGCCTCGTCATAGGCCTTGCGCAAAGCGGTGTCGGTTTCGCCGTTGCCGCCGGGTCGGTCTGCTGCGGAAACCGTTTCGGCAAGCCTTGCAGCGATGCGCATGGATTTGCCGCCATCGCCTGTTGTCACCCTCAGGAGGATCGTGCCGGCGGCGGCATCGGGCAGGATCTCGACCGCATGCTTCAGTGTCGCCTCGGCGCGCGAGGCCGGATCGGCAGCCGCACCGGTCGCCGAGAGGAGATCGAGCGCAACGCCAAGCGCATTGGCGCCGGGGCCGGCAAATTCGGGATCGCGATCGAGTTTCAGGGCGGCGACCGTCGAAGCAACCATGCGCGCCGTCAGCAGCCCCTTTGCCGCGGCCTGGGTAAAGGCAGCGCGGCTTGCAGCATCTGTCTTCACCGCAAGCGTCGCTTCGGCACGGTAGAGGGTTGGCGACGCCGGCATCAGCGCCGGCAGGCCCGCTCCGACGACCGTCGGGACGGCGATCGTCATTGCAAGACCAATGCCGCTCAGACGACGGCGCGGCCTGGCCGGCCGAGGCGCCGCGGGTTCTTCACGGATAACGGCCAGCAGTTCGGGTGAGCGCACCGGCTCGCCGGCCGGAGCAGCCAGTTCCTCGTGGCGCGCCGGCTCCTCAGAAAGCAGATGGCCGACATCATTGGCGGCCCGGAGGCGGTTGCCGAGGATGGTTTCGATGCGGTCGACCAGCGGTGCTGCGTGCGCCGCCATGGCGCGCTGCTCTTCCAGCGCGCGGCCGATGGCGCGCAGCAGTTCGGCCTCGGGCGGCGCGATACCGGCCCGCTTCGATCGGGGCGATCGATACGAATCGTCATGGGCACGCGGCTCAGCGGCTGCGCGATCGTGAAAACTGCTTCTGGCCCTGATATCGTACATTTGCGCCACATCTCATGCACTTGATGGCCGGCTTCGTTCATCCGCACGGAGGCCGATGATTAAACCAATCTAAATATTCATGGCAAAGAAATGGTTAACCGCAGCGTGTAAAAAACTGGGGTGAGCTAAAGCGCTTCGCAAGCTCTTGGTTTTTAGGCAAAACCGCGGCCCTTTGCGCGACGCGCTCTAGCTCGCTTTCTTATGCTCCGACCGCGGCTGCAGAGCGGTGCCGTGCTCTTCCGGGTAGCTGAGGATCCTTTCGCGCCGGCGGAAGCGGTAGCGCAGGACATGGAAGAGGAAGACCGGGATGCCGATGACGTAACGGCGCCAGAGGCGCGTCGGCTCCTGCAGCAGGCGATAGGCCCATTCCAGGCGCATCATCCTCACCGTCCTCGGCGCACGCGGGACGGCGCCGGAAACGAAGTCGAAGAGAGCGCCCACCGTCAGCACCAGGCGCGCATGATCGGCGCGGATATTGTCGTGGACCCATTTCTCCTGCAGCGGCGTTCCCATGCCGACGATCAGGATATCGACTTTCTGGCGCTCCAGCTCCTCGGTGACGACGGAGGAATCGACCTTATCGAAATAACCGTCGGAAATGACGACGAATTCATGCCAGGGCGTATGCCTGCGGAAATTTTCCGCCGCCGCCTCGACGACCGAGCGCGTGCCGCCGATCAGACCGATGCGGCGCGGGGCCTCCATGAAGGTGAGGAAGGCCGGCACGAAATCGGTGCCGTTCAGATTGGCGGGAAATGGCGCGCCATGGGCGATCTGCGATGCGATGTTGAGACCGATGCCGTCCGGCAGCACCAGATTATGCGACATGATCCGGTAATATTCGTCGTCGCGCAGCGCCGTCAGCATGTTGTGGGCGTTGACGAAGCAAACCACGGTCTGGCCGACGGGAATGGAGGCCAGCTCGTTGATGAAAACGAGGGCGTCGTCCCAGCCGAGATCGCAGACCGGCAGATCGAAAATCGTCCGCCGCGATGCGAGCACCGCGAAGTTTGCAATCAGATTCATTCCTACCTCCTGCCGAGGGTGCTGCATGCGCCCGACATCCCGGAAAACAAGCCCATATTTCCGCACCGGAGGTCTCGAAAGAACCGGTCGCGTGACGCCGGGACGGCGTCACCCCGATCCCGGAAGGCGGCGCAAGCCAAGCTGTGAGACCTGATATAACAGGATGGTTTCAAACAACCCTTAGGAAAATTCCTTGAATTTCAATGCTCGCATAAGTGGTTTATTAACCATGTGCACCAATGAAAAAAGGCGCCCTGCGGCGCCGTTTGTCGTCGATGATCGGATGTCGCCTAATGCGCAGGAGGCGCCGGCGTTTCGCCGGCCGGTGCGGTCTCGACGATCTTGACGGGTGTGCCCACCTTCTTCGGCTGGCCGGCGGAGCTTTCCTTGACATCTTCCTTGGAGAGATAGTCGAGCTGCTCCAGCATCACTTCGGCGACGTATTCGCCACCCAGGCGCTCGTTCATGCCCTTCTTGATCTCTTCGCGGAAGGCCTTCGGATCGAAAGATTTGATGTGGGCGATATCGACCATCTTGTTGCCGACGAGCAGGCTGAAAAGCTCATCCGTCGTCATCTCGGACAACGGCAGCGTCACGCCCTTCAGCATCTCCTTGTTCATCATGAACGAAACGCGGCCGAGGAAGTAGCCGGTGACTGCGCCGTTGCCGATGATCGGTACCGTGATCGTTTCGCCCTTCACCAGTTCGAGTGCGCTCTGCTTGGAATCGGTTGCCGCAGGCGCCGGCGCGGTCGCCAGGTACACCGAGAAATAGACCGATGCCAAGGTGATGGCGCAAACCCAGACACCGGTGAGGACGAGCTTGATCATCAGTTTCCACGCATGGCGAATTGTTCCTGGGAATAGGTGCCGTCGGCATCGGCATCCTGAACGGCGTTCTTCAGGAGGTCGGCGACGGCACGCACCGCTTCGAGATGCGCCTCGACGCGGCGGGCATTGAGAACCAGCTTCTTCTTCAAGCCATGCAGCTGATCGAGATGGGCAGCGGCAAGCTCGGCCGGATCGGTATCGCGGAAAAGCATCGACAGCTCGTAGAGGCAGCGGCTCTTATGCGCATTGGAGACCTTGAGATCGAATTGCGGATCGCTGCCGATCCGGGTGTTCTCATTGTCGATTATCATTTCGAGGCGTCCGAGAACGGATTTGATCCTGTATTCGTTCGAAACTATTTCCATTGTACCCTCGGTTATGCGTCGCTTAGAGCATGGCGCCGAAAAGTGTGCGCGGTTTTCGGACGACACCATGCTCTGACTTTAATTGAGAACAGGATTCAGATTTCAGGCCAACGGGCCTAAAATCATCCTGTTCGATCGGTCTTGGCTTCGGCGGTCGGTGTGCCAAAGGTCTTACGCTGGAAGTCGTCGATCATGCTGATCGCTGTGTTGCGGTCATCGTTGTCGGTCGAGGCATTGACGATCTTGCCTTCCTGCCGGCGCAGTTGTTCGCTGTACATCTGCTTGGCGATGCCGATGCCGTCACCCTTGGCCATGGTGTTGCCGAGCTGTTCGGCCATCATGCCTTTCCAGATATCGCCGGTCGCGCCCTTGCCGTAGACGTCTTCGCTTTCGCTCGGCAGCATGGACTTGACGAAATTCTGCAGAACCATGGCCTCGAACTTCCGGTAGCTTTCCGGAACTTCCTCGGCCTTGGTGCGGTTCTGGATGTCGGCGAGGCCGCTCTTCTGGCCGATATGATCGAGAACATCGACCGTATTGGAGAAGCCCTTGCCGTTTTCGGCGAGGCTCGTTGCGGCAAAGGCCGCACGATTTGCCTTCAATTTTTCCTGGGCCGCCTGAACCTCCATGGGGTCGGCAGCTTTGACAACGTCCAGGACCAGATCACTGGGGGGCGAAATAGCCACGTTAGAATCCTCTGAATTAAGATCGTAACGACTATGGTTTTTGAAGCTTGCTGGAGGCTGGCGTTGCGAATTGCTGATCGATGACATCGTAGACGGCATTGTCGTCGGCCTCGCGGCGCTCGGCCTCGAGGGCTTCCTTCATGCCCTCTTCGAAACGATCGCCCTTGGCGCGCTCGCGCGCCAGCCGCATCTCGTGGACCTCCTGCATGCCGGTCAGTTGCTTGTCCTTGATGGTGAGCCTGCCGAATCGATCGGCGTAGCTCTGCGAGAAGGCGTGGTGGACCGGGTCCATCGAGCCGAGCGCGAGGATGACGTCGTCCATCGCCGCATTGACCTCGACGCGCTGGCGGCTGGTTTCGGCCAGGTCGTTCTCGGCTACCCGTTCGATATGCCGCTGCACCGAGAGCAGTCGCTTGAGTTTCTGGGAGCGCGTCTTTTCGGTCATCGCCTCATCGCCCGATATAGATCGAGCCGAAGGACTGGCCGAACTGGCTGACCATCGCCGCAATCGAGAAATAGATCAGGAAGAGGCCGCCCATCAGCAGATAAGGTGTGGAGATGAAGTAAACCGGGATCTGCGGCGCCAGCTTGTTGATGAAGCCGATCGAGACGTTGAAGATCATGCCATAGATCAAAAACGGGCTCGACAGCCGCAGCATGATGTAGGTGGTCTGCTCCAGCGTGTCGGTGAAGGAGATCAGCGTCGCGCGCATCTGCATCAGGCCGCCGAATGGCATGGTCGTGTAGGAATCGATCAGCGCGCGGAAGACGATGTGATGGAAATCCATGATGAAGAGAATCATGATGCCGGCAAAGGTGACAAAGGCCGACAGGCTGTTTTCCGACGTGTCCTCGATGATGTCGGTGGACCCCGGCTGGGTATAACCGACCATCATGGCCATGATCGAGGCGGCGAACTGCATGCCGAGCGTATAGATCCTCGCCAGCATGCCATACATCACACCGATCAGCGATTCGCTGAATATCAGGCCGATATAGGTTGCAGAACCGGTGTGAACGGCCGGATAGACAGTATCCCAAAGCAGCGGCATGACGGCGATAGACAGCGCGCCGGCAATGAAGACGCGCAGTTGTTCGGGCACGCGCGCCGAGGAGAAACCCGGAAGAGCCAGCACACAGCCACCGATCCGGCAGAAAACCAGAAACAGCGCCAGAACGGTCCCTTGCGGGTCTGTTATCATGAAATAGAGCCCAAAATCTTTATCTCGATGCCCTTGGCCAGTTCGACATGCGACAGGACCGGGAGCGTGGCGAACAGCCGTTCGATGATCATGCGCACATAGGAGCGTGTTTCCGGCGATGTGACAAGGGCGAATGGCAGGCCGCGATCCATGAACTCACGGATAACTTTGGTGGCCTGCTCGCTGAACTCTTCCAGGCTGCGCGGATCGATGTCGAATTCGATCACCTCGCCCTTGGCGTCGCGCTTCAGCGCCTGGTGGAAGGCCAGATCCCATTTGCTGCCCAGCCTGAGCACGCGCAGCACGCCATTGTCGGCAAGATCGCCGCAAAGCTGCTGGGCCATGCGGATGCGGACGTGCTCGACGATCTGCTCGGTCTTCCTGACATGCGGGGCAAGCTCGGCCACCGCTTCGAGAATGAGGTGCAGGTTGCGGATCGAGACGCGTTCGGCAAGCAGGAGCTTGAGCACCGCCTGCAGGCCCGAATAGGACATGTGCGACGAGCAGATCTCGTCGGCGAGCTTCTTGTATTCGGGGTCGAGCCGATCGATCAGCACCTTGACGTCCTTGTAGGACAGAAGCTGCGGCAGGTTGTTGCGAATGACCTCGCTCATATGGGTGAGCACGACCGAGACGTTGTCGATCGGCTGGAAGCCCTCGCGTTTCAGATCGTCGGCGAAGTTTTCGAGGATCGAGACCGCCGGCATGCCGAAAGCGGGTTCGCGGATTTCGTCGCCCGGAATGCTCGGCCGGCGGCCGGCGCCGGTGACGACGAGGACTTCGCCGACGCGCAAGAGATTGGAGGCGACCGTCGTGCCGTGGATGCGGATCTGGTAAGACTTCTCGGCGATAGCGATATCGTCCGTGACCTTGATCTCGGGCACGACGAAGCCGTATTGCGTGGCGAACTTCTTGCGCATCTTGCCGACGCGGAAGGCGAGCTCCTGGTGGGCGCCGAGCAGGCGCGTCGAGACCATCTTGCCGAGTGCGAGCTCGATCTCGGAGGTGCGCAGCACCGACTTGACCGAATCCTTTTCCAGCTCCTTGCTCTGGACGACCTTCTTTTCCTCCTGCTCGCGGCGAAGCTTGTTTTCCGCCTCGACCTGCCGCGGGATGAACCAGGCGCCGAAGGCAAGAAGACTGCCGAGGATCACGAAGGGGACAAACGGCAGACCGGGCATCAAGGCCAGGACGAACATCAGCACGGCCGAGACCGAGAGCGCGCGGGGATAGCCGCTCAACTGGTTGACAACAGCCTGGTCGGTGGAGCCGGTGGTGCCGCCGCGCGAGACGAGAAGGCCGGCGGCGAGCGAGACGATGAGCGCCGGCATCTGCGAGACGAGGCCGTCGCCGACGGAGAGCTTGACGAAGACGTCGGCCGCTTCGCCGATCGGCATGCCGTGGCGGAAGTAGCCGATGATGATGCCGCCGAAGACGTTGATGGCGGTGATGATGAGGCCGGCGACGGCATCGCCGCGCACGAACTTCGAGGCACCGTCCATCGCACCGAAGAAGGAACTTTCCTCCTCGAGTTCCCGGCGCCGACGCTGGGCTTCCTTTTCGTCGATGATGCCGGCCGAAAGATCGGCGTCGATCGACATCTGCTTGCCGGGGATGGCGTCCAGGGTGAAACGCGCGCCGACTTCGGCGATACGCGTGGCACCTTTGGTGATGACGATGAAGTTGATGGTGATGAGGATGAGGAAGACAATCAGACCGATGACGAAGTCGCCCGACATGACCAGGCTTGCGAAACCGGCGATGACGCCGCCGGCCGCGTCGTGGCCTTCATTGCCGTGGGACAGGATGACGCGCGTCGTCGCGATGTTCAGCGCCAGCCGGGTCATCGTCGCGATCAGCAGAATGGTCGGGAAGGACGAGAAATCGAGCGGCTTCTGAATCCACAGCGCGACCATCAGGATCAGAACCGAGAAGGCGATCGAGAAGGCCAGGCCCATATCGATCAGAAATGGCGGGATCGGCAGGAAGAGAATGCAGATGATGCCGACGATGCCGAGGGCAAAACCGACGTCGCGCAGGCTCGGGGCGACTTTTGGAATGGGGAGTGCAGGTGGTTGCGCCATGACGATTCCGTCTCTTCATGAGAGGAGGCGGATATGAGTCCGCCCAATTCGAATCGAGACTTAAATGGCGAAGCTTGCGCGAAGGTGGCTCAGAAACCAGACTGGATGCGCGAGAAGACCAGATTAGTGAAAATCGAGATCTGCGAGCCGACGAAAGGCGCGGTGACGCCGACCGTGATCAGCACCGCGACGATCTTCGGAACGAAGGTCAGCGTCGCTTCCTGCACCTGGGTCAGCGCCTGGATCAGGGCGATCACGAGACCCACCACCATCGCGGCGATGACCGCGGGACCGGCGGCAATCAGCACGGTCCAGATCGCGGCCTGGAACAGATCCAATGCATCAGCTTCATTCATCCGAAGGCAACCTCATATCGCCTTGAAGCGGCCCCGCCTTGGCCGGACCGCGCTTGGTTGGCGTCAAACAGGCGCGTTGGCGCCGTTCGCATCAGGAGCTGCTGCTCGGCGCCTCGTCGGCAACAGTGATTCCCGTCTGCACGAGTATCTTATCGCCATCTTCGGTCGTCGCAATGATACCATCGGAATAAACCTTGACGGAATCGATGATGCCTTTGACGGTGCCGTCGGCGCTTTCCATGTATTTGCCGACGTAGCTGCTGGCCTGGGTGAGGCTCGAGCTTGCCAGAAGCGTGTCCAGCTTGGTGTTGGTCTGGATCGTCTGCTCGACCTGCGAGAAGGTTGCCAGCTGCGCCACCTGCTCGCTGGCATCCATCGGATCGGTCGGATCCTGGTTCTTCATCTGCGCGATGAGCAGCTGCAGGAAGTTGTCGTAGTTCAGTGTCGCCGACTTCGAGCTCGAACTCGTCGAGGAGGTCGTCGAGGTCGTTGAGGTCGCGCTTGTTGTTGCATCTACCGCCATGGTGCAATCTCCCTGCGAATCTGCTCGACCATCGTTGGCGGCATTTCGTGGTTGTTGAGGATGCTGTCTTCGATCGCGTAGAGGCCGCGGATCGCCTTCAATGCATCGAAGGCACGGCCGGTCGACACCAGCGCGTCGATGCGCTTCAGTTCGGCGAGGATTTCCTCGTTCTTGAAGCAGGTGAGCAGCATGGTGATCGACTTGCGGAACATCGCCGTCGAGTGGTCCTTGCCCTCGGGATTGATGAGGATCATCTGCGCGATGAAATAGAGCTGACGCAGGGGCGTGGTGGCGCCTTCCGGCTGCAGGACGTGGTTTTCGAGAAGGAACGTCACATCATTCAGGAATTCCAGCGCGACCTTGCGGTCGACGCGCAGGACAGCGCCGTTGATGAAGATTCTTTCTCCGGCTTTCAGAGAAATGCGAAGTGTACTTTTCATTTAAGTCCATCCCTGATGATGGTGGTAACGTCGATGATGCCCTGGTAGTTATTAGACTGACGTTTTCTGATCCTGTCGCATTCCTTCAATATCCAGATCGCAATCGAGATGAGGTTGGCCCTGAGCTCGATCTCCAGCTGGTTGTCGGGATGTTTCAGATCTTCGATGAAGCTGATCCACACCCGGCGCGTATAAAACAGGGCTTCAATGGCTTCCCGGCCGTATTTTTCCTTTTCGCGCGCCTGCGAAAGCAGATCTATGGACCGGTCAAGAACCTGCCATTCCCGCTCTTTCGCGTCGGCCACCGAGTCCTGCATGACTTCGGCATATGAGAACTGATACATTCATGCATCCTTCTTTGCGCGCCTTTGATCATCAAAGGTAGTTTACGAGACTCAACTGCTGGATCTTCGAGACGATCGTGTAAGCGGTTTCAAGCTGCGTTTCCAAAGTCTTGACGAGCGTCGAGGCCTCGTAGGGATCGACGCCCTGCAGATCGACGAGCTTGTTCTTGATGATGTTCGACTGGGCGTCGAGGGCGTCGTTGGATTTCTTGACGCGCTCCTGGGAAAGACCGAGCTGGCTTGCCTGGGTCACGAGGCCGCTGGTCGCCTTCGTCGTATAGCTGATCGCCTGCTTGGACACCGTGCTCATTGCATCGCTGCTGAGGCCCTGGTCGAGGAGCGCCGAGGTCATCACCGAGGCGAGCGCGAAGTAGCGCATGCCTTCGGAATTGGCGTTGGTCGAGGATTCGATCACTTCCGAGTTGCTGATACGGCTCGTCATGTTCTGGCTCGACGCTTGCGACCAGCCGGTCGTCGCATCGGTCCAGTTCGCTTCGCTGAACATCGGCTCGACCGTCGACGTTATGAAGGTCTCCATTTCAGCGCCGGTCAAATCGCTGACCGCCTTGCCGAGGCCGGTCGCATAAGTGTTCAGCTCCGTGACGATGGTGGCGCTCGTCGTTGCGGTCATATCGGTCAGCGGCTGCACATCGGTATTGATGCCGGAGAACAGATATTCGCCGTTCACCATGGTGTTGGCGGTGTCCATCATCGTGGAGAGCGCACTGGTCGCCGACTGGATGGCGACGGTGATGCTGCCGGGATCGTGGCTGCCCTGGAGTGCTGTCAGCTTCGAAACCAGGCCGTCGCCGACGTCCTTCATCTTGGAAAGGCCGAGCTGCGAGGATTCCATGCGCGCGGCGACAAGCGAATTGCTTGATTTGATCGAGGCTATCCTGTCGGTCTCGCGGGTGAAGTCCACGCTCCTGGCGGCGTTGCCGCCGAGAGAGACACCGATATCCGCATAGACACCCGTCGTCGCTTCCATCGTTGCCTTGGTCATCTGGTTCTGCCCCTGACGGATCGTCAGGCGCATCGCGTTCTGAATGGCTGAACTTGAAATAAATGAGCTCTTCATGGCTTAACTCGCAATATCCAGCAATGACTTCAACATTTCGTCAACGGCGTTCAGGATCTTCGTCGCCGCCTTGTAGGACTGCTCTATGTCGAGGAGCAGCGTCAGCTCCTCGTCGAGGTTGACGCCCGTCTCGTTGGAATAGGCTTCGTCGGAGCGTGAAAGCGCCGCCGAGGTATTTTCCGCCGCCGTCGTGGCGTTGCTGCGATACTGCTCGAGCCAGCCGAGGGAATTCGTGGCGTATTCCATGATGCTGACGTTCGAATCGATGCCCGTCGTGGCGTCGAAGCCGACGGTCGTTCCCGTTGCCGGGTCGAAATCCATATCGGAGCCCAACGCCGTATAGAGGCGATCGAGTTCATCCGTATAGCCGCTTTCGCCCGACGTGTTCACAACGACGCCGGTGGCATTGATGCCGCCATCGCGCAGGCGCATCGGGTCGCCGCCCTGTGAGGTGATCACACGGGTGCTGACGGCGATGGTCGAGGCCATGCCGTCAACGGCGGTGGAGCCGTCCTCGACCGTGCCGCCGCTCCAGGTGAAGAGGCCGGGCACGTAGGCCGGGGTGCCTGACGAGTTGTCCTCCTTGAAGATCGAGACCAGGCCGCGGGCGATTTCGTCGAGCTGCTTCTGGAAGTTGGGGGCGATCTCGTCGCGGACCTGCAGGAGCGACTGAAGGCTTCCCATCCCCGTCGTGGTCGATCCGCTGCCGAGCGGCAGCGCGACACCGTCGATATAGACGGAATTGCCGACGGTGGTGGCGGTATAGATGTCCTGAGACTTGACGGTCACGGTGCGCGGAACCGTCTCGAAGAGGATCGTCCCGTCGGGCGTGCTCAGCACCATGTCGTTGTTGTCGCGCGTCGTCGCGCTGACGCCGACGATCTTCGAAATCTGCTTGAGAGCCTTCTCGCGTTCATCGAGAGCGCCGGAAGCATCGGCACCCGAGGCCGTGGCGGTCTTCACCGCATTGTTGGCCTCCTCGAACTGGCTCAGCAGCGTATTTAGCGTTTCGACGTCGGTGGCAATCTGCTTGTCGGCGGTGGCGCGGACGTCCTGAACGGATTGCGAGGCGTTGTTCAGCGAGTTGGCGACATCCTGGGCGGCGGTGATGGCGCCCTGGGCGGCGACGGTGCTGCCCGGCGTCGTGCGGAAAGCCTGAAGCTTCTGCTGGAAAACACCGAGATAGGTGGATGGCGACGTTTCGTAGTCGTTGCCACCCATGATCGACTTGAGGTCCTCGAGACCGCCGAGCAATGCCTGCTGGGCGCTGTCCTGAGAGGATGACTTCAGGTACTGGCGCAGCAGGGCATCTTCCTGCGCCCGGTCTATCTTGACGACCTGGGCGCCGTTCAGGGACGTGGTAAGCATCGCCTGCCGGCGCACGTAATCTTTGTTGCCGGCATTCGAGATATTGTTCGATACGACACTGCTCTGCGTGCCGGTATTGTTGAATATGCTCTGCGCGGTATTAAGTGCTGACGTGAGCGACATGGCTTACCCGTTACCCTGATTATCTCTTGAGCCTGATTATCTCTTGAGGTTGACGAGGACGTCCATGATGTCGGACCCCGTCTGGAACACCTTGGAATTGGCGGTATAGCTGCGTTGCGACTCGATCATTTCGGTCAGCTCGCCGGCGAGGTCGACGTTCGAACCTTCGAGAGCGCCCGATTTGATCGTGCCGAGGCCGTTGGTCTGCGGGAAGCCGGTGACGGTGACGCCCGACTGGCCGTTGGCGCTGTAGACGTTGCCGCTCATCAGCGTCAGCTTGTCGGGGCTCGCCACATTCGCCAGCGGAATGCGGTAGAGCGGCTTGGTGCTGCCATCCTCGTATTTGGCGTAGACGATGCCGTCGCCGTCGATCGTGACGTCCTTGACCGGGCTGGCGGCCTGGCCGTTCGGTGTGCCGGTGCCGGCAAACTCGGAGGCGAGCTGGGTGAAGCCCGTGAGATCCATGTCGATGTCCAGACCAGTCACCGGATCAGTGATTGTGAAGGTGCCGGTCGAGTTGGTGATCGCGCCAGTGGAGTCGAAGTCGAGCGTGGTCGAACCCACAGTGCCGCCGGTGGTGCTGTAGGGGAAGGAGGTCGTGCTGCCCGTCGTCGCATCGGCGTTGCGGAAGACCGCAACCTCCCAGGTGCTGGCGGTACCTGTAGACGGCGGCGGCGTCGTGGCCGAGGTCTTGGTGAAGTAGAAGTCGTACATCACCTTGTTGCCGAGAGTGTCATAGGCAACCATCGAGAACTTCTTGGTGTCAGTCGTCGTGGTGGTACCGTTGGCGCTCGGGAGATTCGCCGCGGTCGACTCGACAGTGGCGTTGGAATTGAGGTTGCCCGTGAAGACGCCTGAGGTCGAGGCGATGGCGGTCAGCCCTTCCTGGTTGACGTTGACCGGAACGAGGCCGTCGAAACCGTTGACGACGACGGCGGGAGAGCCGGAGTCGTAGGAATAGCCCATCAGCTGGAAGCCGGCGGAATTGACGAGGTTGCCTTCGTCGTCCTTGGTGAAATCGCCGGCACGGGTCAGAACCGGCGTGCCGTCCGCACCCTGGACGATGAAGAAGCCGTCGCCCGAAATCGCGAGGTCGGTGCCCGAGGTGGTGTAGGAAATATCGCCCTGGTCGGAAACGGCCTGGCGCACGGAGGTCTGAACGCCGCCGGAATTGTAATTGCCGCCCGAGGAAGGCAGAACGAGCGACGAGAAGCTCGTCGACACTGCCTTGTAACCGCTGGTGTTAACGTTGGCGATGTTGTCGGCGACGGTGCTGAGGCGGTTCGCCTGCGCGTTCATCCCCGATACTGCCGTCTTCATGCTGCCAAAAATGCTCATCTGAAAACCTCGTTTTACCTGTTAAACTCGAGAGTATTTGTCGGGCCTTGCGTGAAGCTGTCTGTCATGCTCGCAGCGAGGCCGAATATCGAGGTTCAGCCGGGCGCCGCCACCCGGCCGGCAAAATCAGGCCCAATCGATGCAGTAGCCAAGGAAACGCTTGGAATCGACCGGATCGACGCCGAGCTTCTTGCGCAGCTTCTTGCGCAGCTTCGAGATGTGGCTTTCGACGACGTTCTCCTCGACCTCTTCATCGAAGATGCCGTAGATGGCGTTGAAGATCTGGGTCTTGGTGACCCGGCGACCGCGATTGGCGATCAAATATTCGAGGATACGGCGCTCGCGCCGGGGAAGCGCAAAGACCTCGCCGTTGATCTCGGGGTCGCGGCCATCCGAGAAGACGCGGATCCCGCCGATCTCGGTGTAGTTGGCGATCGCCTTCAGCCGGCGCCGGATCGCAGCCGCTCTTGCGAGGATTTCGCGGGGATGCACCGGTTTGCGCACCACGTCGTCGACGCCGCAATCGAAAAGCGCAAGGGTGTTTTCGAGCGAGGGCTGGTCGCTGACCGCAATCACCGGCGCCATCGACCGATCCCGGATCGCCCGGGGCAGTTCATGGTTGCGCTGGCCCTGCCCGATCAGGAAAGCCTCGACTGCCGCTATATCGGAATCGGCAGCGGTCTGTACCCACTCGCCGAACTCCGTTGGATCAAAGCCGGTGGAGGGAATGCCCTCACGGCCGAACAGAGATGTGTATCCATCTTTCACGAGCTCACGCTCATCAACCACTACGATCATTCGTCCGCCTCCGAATCAGTGTGGCACTTCGATGATCTATGGGTACGAATCGCACGAATCGGCGACAACTCGTTAAAGTTAATGGCAGAAATTAATAATTGATTAAGATCTCGGGTCCGATTTGATCTATATCTAGTGGGTATGATTGAATATGCACACCAAAATTTCGTGGAAAAGTTAACGCCCGGTTAATTATGGCTTGCACACGGGTTTCGTGCCGGATTCCCGCCATATTGTGACACAGTTTCGTCACAATATGCCTCTTCCATTTTTGGTTGCACTAATTTCGGCAAAAGTTACTCGCATTGGGAGTCCACTTGCCGTAGCCCGTGGCAACCAGATTGGCGATGACGCGACAGACATATTGCTTCTGCGCCGGATCGTTGTTGGGTCCGGCATGGTATCTGGCTACCGCCATCGTCCATGTCTCGTGCCGGTCATGAAGGTTGCGGAGGAATTTTGCCGCGTACTCTACGTTGCGGTGTGGGTCGAACATATCCTCGGCGGAGCCGAAATTTTCACCGTGATAATAGTGGTTGATCTGCATGCAGCCGATGTCGATGAGCTTCGCGCCGCTGCTGCGGGCGACGTCGAATTGCCGCATCGCATCCTGCTCCGAGGGCGGAAAGATCGCCTTGCCTTCGACGTTCATGGCATAGGGATAGAGCGAGCCCTTGCGGCCGGTCTCCGTCAGACCGACTGAATAGAGGATGCCTTCCGGGATACCATATTTGGCAGCGGCCGACTGGATCTCGCGTTCGCAGGCGCCGGTGGAGGCTGATGCCTCAGAGGTAAACGCCGCCAGTGCCGCTGCTGCCGCCAGTACGAGCGTCTTCAATACCAGTCTCGCCTGCGCCATTGAAGCCTCCATCCGTCCGTGCCGTCTGATTGTGACGCTCGCGCGCCTCGCCGCCCTGCCCCTGCTGGGGGAGCGACTGCTGCTGGGAGGCCTGGCTGCCCGCCTGGTTGCCGGTATCGGCACGCTCGACCGGCGCCATGCTGATGGTGACGTTGTCGACGGCGTAGCCCTGGCTGCGCAGAGCTTCGAGAATCTTGCCGTGGTCTTCCTTCATCTGACGATAGGCCGCCCCCGTTTCGACCTTGAGGTCGACATTCAGGGCGTCGCCGGACAGGCGCATGGTCGCCGTCACCAGGCCGAGATCGAGCGGGTTCATCTGGATCTTCAGCGTATTGACCACCTTGCCGGTGCTCGTCCATTCCGCCGCGTTGGAGAGCGCCGAGCTCGGTTCCATGGCGCGCGCCCATTCGGAATCGCCGGAGAGAGCAGCGGTCACGGCGGCGGAATTCGAATTCTGCATCAGGCCGATATAGCGGCGCGATTCGAGCACCGAAACATTTTCGACATCGGCCTTCTTCGCGCCATCCTTCGCCCCGGCCTGATCAGTGCCGATGTGGACATCCATCGATACGCCGCGGCCATCGGCACGACTGATCCTGAATGTCCTGCCATCTGTTGCTTCGGCACTCTCCGCTCCGGGAAGCTTAACGTCATCCGCCTTGCCGCTCTCGACGTTGCTGCTGACGGCCGCCAGAGCATCGGATGCATGGCCGCCCGCCTTGGCGTCGACCCCATCGAGTTTCTTGTCGGCCGGTCCGGCCTCACCGGCCTTGGCGGACAGATGGTGGGCGGCTGTTGCCGCCGGCAAGGCGACGGCGCCGTCGGCAGGTTCCTGCTTCAGCAGGCCGAGGACGTCGGAAATGCCGCCGTCATCCTCGTCGCTGTCCTGGTCCGTATCGGTTTCCAATGCGTCGGCCTTGGCGTGCTTGCCACTCTTGGCCGTCTGCACCACCTCATCTGCGGGACTGTCTTTCGGATCGAGCGTGCCGAAGGCGAGATCGGCCGGCATTTTGACCCCGGCCTTTGCGGGCTTTGCCGCAACCTTTTCGACATTGGCGATCGTTTCCGGCGGCACCTCCGCCTGCGCCTTCAGCGCGGCGTCACTGAGATCGACCAAAGGCTTTGCGCTGCTGCGGCCGCGGATCGTCCGCGCCACTTTCTCCGCGGCGCCATCGGCAGCCGTCCCTTGATCCGGTTGCGCATCGTCGGTGTCGTCATTGACGGCATTGCTGCCTGCCTTGGCAAGCACGTCGAAGAAGCCGTTCTTCTGGCCGGCGGCATCATCTTTTCCGGCCGGCCGCGCGGATTTCGCAACCGCAGCCGACTCCGCACCGGAGGCTCCGCCCGAGACGCTGATATCCATCATAATTAATTGCCTTCCTGCGCCAGAAGACCGTCGATCTCGTCGAGCTTGGATCGATTGGTCGTCACAAATGCGTTGAATGAGGGGTCGGTATCCTGGCTCTGGCCAGTCGATGCCACACCTCCCGGAACAGGCTCGGGAAGCGCGCCTGGCGCTTCCGGTTGCGTCGCTATCGCCGCAGCCTTTTCAGAAGTGATTTCTTGATGATCAGTGTTAGGAGTGGATGCTTGCCTCAAGCTTGCCGGATCGGGAGCGCGCAGGATCTGGTCGGCGACCGATCGCGCCGCCTCCTGCAGCGCCTGATCCCGCGGCGAGAGCGTATTGCCGTCAATGCCGCGGACATTCTTTGCCGCCCGGTCGACATCCTCCGTGGGAAGGCCGGCCATGCCGCCATAGAAATTCGCAAGCGGCCCGAAGGCATTGTCGGTGTCGGCGCCAAGCGACTGCACCCGTTCGACCGCCATATGCGTCAGCTCCGGCTTACCTGATATCGCCGCAGCACGGGCGATGCGCAGATAGACCTCGCGCTGGCGCGGCGCATCCATGAAAGACAGGATATCGACGACATCCTGCGGCTTCACGTCGTGATCGTGACTGACGACGAGCGTGACGAAAAGATCGGCGAACTGGCTGGCATAGGGCGAATGCAGAAAGCGTCTGACATAACGCTGCGAATAGGCTATTCCCTTATCGAGCATCCCCTTGTCGACGCAGATGGCGACCGAGCGGCGCAACGCCGCCTCCTCGACGATCGTCCCGGGTGCTGCAAGACGCGCCTGGTCGTAGAGATCCAGCGCGTCTGCCGGTTTCGTCGCGATCAGCACGTTGCCGCCGATCAGCGCAAGATAGGGGCCGATCTTCTTGTCGCGATATTCCCGGGCCGTCTCCTCCAGCGTCTTGGCGACGAGCAACCCTTTGCCGCTTAGATATTTGCGCAGCACATCGGTGACGCGATTGTCGAAATAGCCGTTGACGTCGTGGGCGATCAGATATTCGAGCGTCTGGGGATTGCCGCCGCTCATCGCATAGATCAGCGCTGCATCGACATTGCGGTCGTCATCGAAGACCGAAGTATCGACGGTGCGCAGCCGCTCGTCGATCGTCCCCAGCATGAAGCGCTGCATCTCGCCGGCCGAATGATCGCCGGTGACGACGGAGTCCTGCACGAACTGCAACGACCGCAGCATCTTGTACGGCGCAAGATCGTCCGGATCCTGCGCCTTGCCTGCGGCCGGCGAAAGCATCGCCAGGCCGAGGGCCACACATCCGATATAGCGATGCTGCCGACGCGCCATCCGACTATCCCTTATCCGCCTGCACCAGGATCTCGATCCGGCGGTTGGTCGCGTTGAACGGGTCGGTCGGCAACTTCAGCCGACGGTCGGCGAAGCCGGAGACCTGGGAGATACGTTTCTCGTCGAGCCCACCGCGCACGAGCATGTAGTAGGCGCTCTGGGCGCGGTCCATCGAAAGCCGCCAGTTCTCGTTCTGGGTGCCCTTATACTGGCGCCCGTCCGTGTGGCCGCGGATGGCGACCGCGCCACCCCTCTCCTTCAGGATCGCACCGATCTTTTCCATGGCGAGCACCATCTCCTGGCGCGGAACAGCAGAACCGATATTGAACATCGAATCGTCGCTCTGGTCGGAGATGCTGACCAGCAATCCGCCTTCGGACGCCGTCACGGTCAGGCCTTCGGCGAGCTTGCCGGCAACGCCGCCGATCTGCTGGGCGATCTGCTCCTGCAGCTGCTCTGCTTCCTTCTGCTGCTGCTGCTCGGCCTCATCAGCGCTCTTATCCGCATCCTTCTGATGTTCGGCGTCTTTCTGAGCTTCCGCCTTCTTGTCGTTGGCAGACTTGCCGGCCGGCGCCTTGCCGTCCTTGGCTTCGACCGCGCCCTTCGTTTCCTTGGCTTCCTTCGTTTCCTTGGTTTCCGGGGCAGCCTTCTGATCGGTGGTCAGCGGTATCGGCTTGGTGTCTTCGAGCTTGGCGATCTCGGTCGTCCCGCTCTCGACCGCCTGCTGGTCGCTCTTGCCGGGAGGCGCCGACTTGCCGGCCGTGGTGACCTCGACCTGCTTCGTCCAGAAATCCGGATCGAAAGGATCACGATAGGCCTCGCCGCCATCGGCGCCGGTGGCCGGACCGGAATCGGCGGCGCCGCCGTCGCCCTTGGCGCTGACATTGGCCTGCTGGCCGACTTCCTGGGCGATCTCGGCGAGAACCGAATAGGGATTTTCGAAGAAATCGGCCTCGGAATAATTGGTTTGGTCGCCTGATGTCGATGTCTGGTCGTCACCATCCGCCGCGGCCTTGCCGTCGTTCGGATCTTCTTCCTTCTGCTTCGACTTCTCCTGCTTCTCCTCGCCTTCGGCGTTATCGACAGGCTTCTTCAGACCCTTCTCGGTCGGCTTTTCGTCGGAGAGCTTGATCGGATTGAAATAGGTCGCGACCGAGGCCTTGGTCTCCTCGTTGGCGGCATTGACCAGCCACATGACCAGGAAGAACGCCATCATCGCCGTCATGAAGTCGGCATAGGCAATTTTCCACGCACCGCCATGGGCGCCATCGTGATCGCCGCCGCCATGTCTCTTGACGATGATGATCTCGTTTTTGCCGTGGTGGTGGTTTTCGCCTTCGCTCATTCGAGAACTTTCTTCAAGCTGGCCGCCCAGGCGGACATACGGGTGACGATGACGGAATCACCGATTTCGACGGCAAGATCGATATCGTCGGTCTCAAAATGGCGAACCGCCTCGGCATGTTCGCCGAGCTCGGCCTTCAATATGTCGAAAAGCCGGGTCGGTCCCTTGACGACGATCGTTCCAGCGGCGCCTTCAAGGATCGCGTCGCGCAGCAGTGTGGCGAGGTTTTCGGCAGCTTCGGCGGCAAGCGCTTCCGTCATCACTGGCGCGATGGCGGCGGCGGCGCCGGCGCTGACCAGCTGAGCGAGTTCTTCGGCAATATCGCGGATGCGGGATGCAATGACTGCTGCCGCCTCGACTTCGTAGCGAAGCTTCAGCTCCTCGAGTTGACGCGCATGGACTTCAGCCAGCGTCCGCGCCTCCAGCGCGTGTTTCTCGGTCAGTTCCGCGGTGGCCGCGGCATGACCTTCCGCATAGGCTTCGCGGCGCTCCGCCTCGACGTCGATCGCCGGTTCGCTCGGTGTTTCGGGGAACATGTCGCCACCGAAATCATCCATATCGAGGACCGGCGGTGACGGTTCCGGTTCGCCGAAATCCTTCAAATACCGGGAAAGCGAAATGCTCATAAAAACCATCCAGCATTCGGGAGGCATGCAACATGCCCGCTCCCGCTCAAAATGTCCTTGCGCGCCGACATCTCCCTTCGAAACGGGCAAGGGCCTGACCTTGCGCCGGCACGGATTCGGACGATGCCTTCATGCCGGAAACTAGGAAGTCAAACTTGCGCGAGGATGAATGGCGCGGTCGCCACCCGTGATCGCGCCCATTCCTTATTCCAGCAGAATCAGAATCTTGCTTGCGGCCGTATTGAGGATCGAGATCGCTTCGACGGCCATCTGCTTCTGGGTTTCGATTGCCTTCTGCCGGATCGAAGCCTCGTCCATGTCGGTATCGACGAGCGCACCGACGCTCTTGTCGATCGAATCGGACAGATCGGCGGTATAGTCTATCTGATCGTCGATGCGTGTCTTCATCACGCCGATGGATGCCGCCGTGGTCGTCAGCGAGGAGAGCAGCGACTCGGTCACGTCGAGCATGTCGGTGAGCTGCGCATCGGTCGTGTTGCCGTCGATCGCAATTTCCGTACCCGTCGCCGGCGTCGTCGAGCCGGCATCCAGCAGATAATAATTCCGCGACGTCGTGCCGGAGTTATTGATCGCGTTGGCATCGACCGCCTTGGTCAGCAGGCCGCCGCTCGCACTGTTCTTGTCGATGAGGATGGTCTGCGACGATGGGAAATCGATGGTCTGGGCCTGATATTCGCCGGTCGAAGCGCGCACGAAACCCGAGATGACCGACCATGTCGGCGGTGCAGCAGTGTCGCCGTTCAGCAGCCAGTTTTCCCCCGCAAACGACGTCGATTCGACGACCGTCTGCAACTGCTCTTTGTATTCGCTGATCTCGGCGTTGATCTTGTCCTTATCGACACCAGGTTCTCTTGCCGAAACCAGCTTGGCGCGGATCTGGCTCATGAGATCGATCGCCGAGTTCATCGCCGTATAGGTCGCATCCACCTTGGCAGCGCCAAGACCGAGCGCATCTCCGACCGTTCCGAGATTGGTGCTGTCCGAACGCATGACGGTTGCGACCGACCAATAGGACGCATCGTCGGCGGCCGTCTCGATACGATATCCCGAGGACACTTGCTGCTGGGTCTGGCTGGCTTCTTTGTTGATGCTGCGCAGCACCGAAAGCGCATTCACCGCGGCCGCGCTGGTAATCTTAACGGTCATCGACAGGTCTCGGATTAAGGTGAAAGGGCAGGCCGGATTGCCGGCGGCGACTGAAGTGGCATCATGCCTCCGGCAGGGTTTCTACCGGCGTGTCGCAAAAGCAAATCAACTCAAGGCGTAGTTAACTCGATATCAACCCGTTGGGCAAGAGCGCGGCGCCGAGCCTGGCGCGTCGATCGAAGCCTTGATCAAGCCATTGATATAAAAGACAAAACCGCGCCATTTCGGGCGCGGTCCGGGAGGCTTTATGTGTGCGGCCAGACGATGGCGCAAGATTCGGTCCAGCTTCAGCGCCTGACTTAGCTGCGGAACAGCGTAAGGATGTTCTGAGCGCTGGAGTTGGCGATCGACAGCGACTGGATAGCCAGCTGCTGCTGGGTTTGCAGGGCGCTGAGCTTGGAGGATTCTTCTTCCATATTGGCGTCGACGAGGCGGCCGACACCGGAGTCGATCGAATCGCTGAGCGCGCTGACGAAGCCTTCCTGCAGCTCGATGCGAGTGGAAATCGAGCCGAGCTGCGATGCAGCCTTGGTCATCGCCTCAAGGCCTGCCTCGATCGACGTCAGGGCCATGGAAATCTCAGGCGAATCGAAGTTGGTGATGTCCATCGAGTAGATCGAGCCGATCGTCCCGGATGATGTGCCGATAATGCCGGAGCTGGTCTCGATCGCGCCGGTCGAGTCCATGCCGAAGAGAACGTTGCCCGCCGAGCTCGTGTCCAGAATGTAATCCGTCGTCTTGACCGAGACATTGCCGTTGCCATCGCGGACGAAAGTGGAAACGACGCTCTTGGTGCCGTCAGCGCCGGCAACCCAGTTTTCACCGGAGAAGGAAGCCGACTGCGCGATGCTCAGGAGCTGTTGCTGCAGCTGGCTGATTTCTTCCTGAACTTTAGCCTTGTCGACACCCTTTTCGGTTGCAGCGACGATCTTCGCCTTGATTTCGGTGATGACGTCGATGGCACTGTCCATGGCGGAGTAAGCGGTGTCGACCTTGGCGGCGCCGAGGCCGAGAGCGTCGGAAACGGCGGAAAGTGCCTTGTTATCCGAACGCATGGTCGTTGCGATCGACCAGTAGGCGGCGTTGTCAGCAGCCTTTTCGACGCGGTAACCCGATGATACGCGGTTCTGCGTGTCCTCAAGGTTGTCGTTGATGCCGCGGAGTGTCTGGAGAGCGGCCATCGCCGCGACGTTCGTCAAAATGCTGGTCATGAAATGATTGCCCCTCGTCGGCAAAAGGAAAAAAGGGACATTCCGGAAGGCCACCGGGAACGGGGATCAGCTTCATGCCTGTTAACCGGTTCTTAAATTTGGTTAACTCACCGTCTCGTTGGTGGCAGAAAACAGCATTATGGTTAATGGATCGTTAACAGACATTAAAAAAGCCGCGCTCCATCGAAGCGCGGCTCGATACCAGTGCCCGCCGGAGACCGGCGGGCTGATGTTTCCGAGGGTTATTAGCCGCGGAACAGCGTGAGGATGGTCTGCGAAGAGGAGTTCGCAATCGACAGCGACTGGACGGCCAGCTGCTGCTGGGTCTGCAGTGCGCTGAGCTTGGAGGATTCTTCTTCCATGTTGGCGTCGACGAGACGGCCGACACCGGAGTCGATCGAGTCGCTGAGAGCGGACACGAAGTTTTCCTGCAGTTCGATGCGCTTGGAGATCGAGCCGAGCTGAGCGCCGGCGCTGGTCATGGCCTTCAGAGCCGATTCAACGTTGGTCAGAGCCGACTGGATTTCGCCGAGGGTGAAGTTGGTGATGTCCATTGCGTAGACAGAACCGGTCGAACCATTCGCACTACCGAGGATACCCGTGGAGGTTTCGACCGAGCCGCCGCTCATGCCGAACAGAACGTTGCCCATGGAGCCGCTGTCGAGAACATAGTCGGTCATCACGACCGAAACGGCGTTGGAGCCGTCACGGACGAAGGAGGCAACGACGTTCTTGGTGCCGTCAGCGCCGGCAACCCAGTTTTCGCCGGAGAAGGAAGCCGACTGCGCGACGCTCAGGAGCTGCTGCTGCAGCTGGCTGATTTCTTCCTGGACCTTGGCCTTGTCGACGCCGTTTTCAGTGGCGGCAACGAGCTTCGCCTTGATGTCGCCGACGACGTCAATGGCGCTGTCCATGGCGGAGTAAGCGGTGTCGACCTTTGCAGCGCCGAGGCCGAGAGCGTCGGAAACAGCCGAGAGAGCCTTGTTGTCAGAACGCATGGTCGTTGCGATCGACCAGTAAGCAGCGTTGTCGGAAGCCTTGCCGACGCGATAGCCAGACGAAACGTGAGCCTGGGTTTCCTGGAGACCCTGGTTGATGCCACGGAGAGTCTGGAGGGCTGCCATTGCAGCGTTATTGGTGTTGATGCTCGTCATAGTTTGCTTGCCCCTTGTTGGCAGATTTTAAGAAGGGACATTCCGGATTTTGGGCCGGCCCACAGCGATCAGCATCATGCCTGTTAACCATTCTTGTTAAGGTTAACTCGCCGTTTCGATGGGCCTAGAAAACAGCAAGATGGTTAAGGAAAGCTGAATTCGAATTGGAAATTACTTAAAAATATCTGAGGCTTAGAAGGATTCTTATTAACCTTATATTAAAACATTTCGCGGCCGGGGATGACCCGGCCGCGAAACTTGGAAACCTTGTGCCGACCGGTCTTAGCGGAAGAGCGACAGGATGTTCTGCGAAGAGGAGTTCGCAATCGACAGCGACTGGATTGCCAGCTGCTGCTGGGTCTGCAGTGCGCTGAGCCTGGAGGATTCTTCTTCCATGTTGGCGTCGACGAGACGGCCGATACCGGAGTCGATCGAGTCGCTCAGAGCGGACACGAAGTTGTCCTGGGCATCGATACGGCTGGAGAGCGAGCCGAGAGCAGCGCCGGCGCTGGTCATGGCCTTCAGAGCCGATTCAACGTTGGTCAGAGCCGTCGAAATCTGGCCGGAAGTGTAGCTGGTGATGTCCATCGCGTAGATAGAGCCAACCCCACCAACCGAGCTACCGAGGATACCCGTGGAGGTTTCGACCGAGCCGCCGCTCATGCCGAACAGAACGTTGCCCGCAGAGCCGCTGTCGAGTACGTAGTCGGTCGTCGTGATCGAAACGGCGTTGGAGCCGTCGCGGACGAACGAAGAAACAACGCTCTTGGTGCCGGAGGCGCCGGCAACCCAGTTTTCGCCGTTGAAGGAAGCCGACTGCGCGACGCTCAGGAGCTGCTGCTGCAGCTGGCTGATTTCTTCCTGGACCTTGGCCTTGTCGACGCCATTTTCAGTCGCGGCAACGAGCTTCGCCTTGATCTCGCCGACGACGTCAATGGCGCTGTCCATGGCGGTGTAAGCGGTGTCGACCTTTGCAGCGCCTACGCCGAGAGCGTCGGAGACAGCCGAGAGGGCCTTGTTGTCAGAACGCATGGTCGTTGCGATCGACCAGTAAGCAGCGTTATCCGAAGCCTTTTCAACGCGGTAACCAGAGGAAACGTGGTTCTGCGTGCTGTTGAGGTTCTGGTTAACGTTACGCAGCGTCTGGAGAGCGGCCTGCGCGGAAGTATTCGTGTTAATGCTTGTCATAAGTCTGTCCCCTGGAAAACTAGATACAAAAAGGAGGACATACCGGACTATAGTACCGGCGATGACGGACCAGCTTCATGCTACTCGGCGCCTTTTTTGTTTGGCCCAAACCCGTCATGTCCAGGGCAATCTCGCAGCCAATGCTTGCCAACTCCTTAAAAATACAGGCTCCAGGCCGGCTCCTCGCGGGCCATAGTTAATGCTTGCTGAATATATTCCTTTGCATTCTAGTTCTCTTGAAAACCAAGCGTTTTCCCTGGGCAAAAGTCGGCATTTCCCCGCGAAAACAGAGGTTCACCAAGCGCACCGGTTTCAAGCAAGCTTCGAATGCCAATGTGGCAGGCGCCGGGATAGCACCATCGGACCGATCCGCTCGTTTTGCGGAGGACGGCCTGTCCGTGCCGCGGCGATCGACGCCAGAACATTTCCTTCACGGAGTTGGGTTTTGAACAGCAAAGTTTCGTTCTCTGCGGCATCCAAGGATTACCAGATGGGCCGCTACACACAGTCCTTGGCAACGCTCAACCAGCTGATGGATATCCAGCAGGACGCCAAGACCTATGCGCTGCTGGCCAAGAACCTCGTGCAGCTCGGCTTCAAGGCCGATGCCGCGAAAGCCTATGGCCTGGCCGGCAACTGCGAAGGACCGAATTCCTACGAATACCAGAAACAGGCTGCCAAGCTGCACTACGAGACCGGCAACGAGGACGATGCCCTGCTGATCGCCATGCGAAACCTCGCCAAGGCGCAGGAAGACCCGGAGCTCGCGTTCATCATCACCGCTATCTATCTGAAGCGCCAGCAGCGGGATATCATCCGCCCGTTCAAGACGGTGCTGTCGCAAAGCTCCAATCCAGAGCATATGCGCCTGGCGGCGCTGCTGCTGAGCGACGATCTGAACGACGCAACCAACCAGAACCTGGCGCGCAACATCTTCAAGCGTTTTCCCGGGAATCTGGCATTCCGCTTCCTTCACCTTGTTTTCGCCCGCGAATTCAACGAGTTCGAAGAGGCGAGCAAGCATCAGGCAGTAATCGACGCGGCCCTTGCAAAGGGCGATATCGAGATCCTGCGCAAGGACAACCCGTTCTATCATCTGCACTGGTGCGGCAATGAGGACTTCAACCGGTATGCGACGATCGGCACCACCCCCCTCAATCCGGAACGGGTGGCCTTCCGTCGCAGCCGGCCGCACAGCTGGTCGGACAAGATCCGGATCGGCTACATGTCATCGGACTTCTGGGATCGCCATGCGACGATGAAGCTCTTGCAGCGCATCCTCGAACTGCATGACAAGGACCGGTTCGAGGTGACGCTCTTCTGCCACACAGGCCCGGAGTACCTCAAGCACAACACGACCGACCGCAGCCGCTGGGGCCGGGTCGTCACCATTCACGGCTTCTCCGATCAGGCGGTGCTGGAAGTGGTGCGCGAGCACAATATCGACATCATGGTCGACCTGAAGGGCCACACTTCGGGCAGCCGCGCGCCGGCCTTCAACCTGCCGCTCGCACCGGTTCATGTCGGCTGGCTCGGCTTCCCCGGCAGCACGGTCAATATCGACCTCGACTACGTCATCGGCGACCATTCGGTGCTGCCCGAGGTGGCCAAGCCCTTCTACCATGAGAAATTCTGCCGGCTGCCGGAAAGCTATCAGCCGAACGACCCGATGCATCGCCCGAAGCCGCGCCCTGTCACCCGCGAGCAGCTTGGCCTGCCGGAAGACGCCTTCATCTTTGCGTCCTTCAACGGTAACCGCAAGATTACGCCGGAGACGATCAACAGCTGGTGCCGCATTCTGAAGCGTGCGCCTAACAGCGTGCTCTGGCTGATGGCGAACACGCCGCGCAACCAGGCGAATCTCTTGAAGCAATTCCAGGCGGCGGGGATCTCCGCCAAGCGGATCATCTTCTGCCCGCGCGCACCCTACGAAGAACACATCGACCGTCAGCAGGCGGCCGACATTGGCATCGATACCTTCCCCGTCAACGGCCACACGACCACCTCGGAGCAGCTCTGGGGCGGCCTGCCGGTCCTGACCGTCAAGGGCACCAACTTCGCCTCACGCGTCAGCGAGAGCCTGCTCAGGGCCATCGACCTGCCCGACCTCGTCGCAGACAACCTGCAGGCCTATGAGGATATGGCCGTCGAGCTGGCGCAGAATCCCGGACGGATCGCCGCATACAAGGCGCATCTCAAGGAGAAGCGTTACATTGCGCCGCTCTTCGATGCCGAACGGTTCTGCAACCATCTGGAGCAGGCCTATGAAATCATGGCCGAGCGTGCCAAGCAGGGTCTTGCACCCGATCACATGGACATTCCGGCGCTGCCGCCGCGTACGGCGCCATTCGCGGCCGAGTGAGGCTTTTCAACCGCTACGAAAAACCCGCCGAGGCGATCGCTCCGGCGGGTTTTTCATTGGTGAAGGCTAAAGCCGCGTCGCAATCTTTCAGATTCGCTCCCGCACTCCGGTCCTGGCTTTTACGCATGTTGTGATCGCAGCACCGCTGCGCGCTTTGCGCAGCACGTTTTAGCGGCAGCCGCTCAGCTGAACGAGCGCACCAGGCTGCCGACGAGCAGGTTCCAGCCGTCGATCAGTACGAAGAAGAGAATCTTGAACGGCAGCGAGATCGAGGTCGGCGGCAGCATCATCATGCCCATCGCCATGGTGATGGTGGCGACGATCAGGTCGATGACGAGGAACGGCAGCACG
Organism: Rhizobium anhuiense bv. trifolii; assembly: GCF_024346605.1. Classification (NCBI taxonomy): domain Bacteria; kingdom Pseudomonadati; phylum Pseudomonadota; class Alphaproteobacteria; order Hyphomicrobiales; family Rhizobiaceae; genus Rhizobium; species Rhizobium anhuiense. The sequence goes on along the minus strand of NZ_CP098803.1, from coordinate 1,023,283 downwards.
ACGAGGAAGCCGATCTCGAAGCCACGGCGAATCTCGGAAATCATGAAGGCCGGGATCAGCACTCGGTAGTCGATCGGATCGGTCGTCTGGATATTCTGCCCGCGTTCGCGCGCCAGATCGACGAAGAGCGCCAGATCCTTGTCGCGGGTATTGGCCGCCATGAAGGTGCGGAAGGGTTCGGCGATACGCTGGACCGCCTCGGTCTCGTTGATCTGATTGGCAAGCAGCGGCTGCACGCCGTTCTGCCAGGCCTGATCGAAGGTCGGCGACATGACGTAGAAGGTCATGAACAGCGACAGCGACAGGAGGATCATATTGGAGGGCGTCGAGGAGAGACCCATGCCTGAACGCAGGATCGAGAAGGCGATGATGAAGCGCGGAAAGCTCGTCACCATGATCAGGATGCCCGGCGCGACCGAAAGAATGGTCAGCAGGCCGAAAGTGCGGATGATCCAGGCGGCAACCGAGCCATCGACCGGCACGTTCAATAAGTCAGTCGGCAGCTGCTGTGCCACCGCCAGTTCCGGTACCGCCATCATGGCGGCAAGGAAAACTATGAGACGAATCATTCGATGACAAATGTCCTGAACATGACCTTCGATACCCGCCCTTGCGAGCGAAGGTCAACACGTTCCTGTATGTCATCCTTGAGATATTGAAAGCCCCGCGGCCCCTCGATCTGCTGGAGGGAAACGGTTCTGATATAGGCGAGGATATCCTGATGAATATCCTCGGAAACCTTGACATCCGGCGGCCCGTTGAACAGCAGCGCGACTTCGAGTCGCACCCAGTTTTCCGAGGGGTAGGCAAGGTTCGACGTGATCGGCTCGAGCTGAACGATGTTGTTGGCCTCGGTCGAAATCCGCGCCAGACCTTCCTCGGCCTTCTTCTTGGCCTCGGCTTCCTTGGCCTGCTCGGCCTCCTTGGCGCCCTTGACGTTGGGCGCGACAATCGTGCCGACCGCCCAGCCGCCGCCGGCGCCGAGCAGGGTCAGGACGGCGATGCCGATGATCGTCATCAGCGCGCCGGATTTCTTCTTCGCTTGACCTGCGCTTGCGTCTGGCTCTGCCATCGTCGTTCAGCCTCAAAGCGGCGAGAAAAGATCGACGGCCTGCTGGCCGCGCGGAGGCTGCTGCACTTCCATCAGGCGGCCGCGGCCACCGTAGGAGATGCGGGCTTCGGCGATCTTGTCGTAGGAGATCTGGTTGTCGGAATTGACGTCCTGCGGACGAACGATACCGGCGACGTTCAGGATGCGCAGTTCCTGGTTCAGACGGACTTCCTGCGAGCCCGATATGACGAGGTTGCCGTTTTCGAGAATGCCGGTGACGACGGCAGCGACAAGCAGGGTGATCTTGTCGGTGCGCTCGATCTTGCCCTTACCGTCAGTGCTGGTGTCGGAGCCATAGGTAAGGTCCGTCTTGGACTCGGGGGTCCAACCGAAGATCTGGGCGTTGACGTCCCAGTTCATCCCGCTCGAATTCGTGCGACTGCGGTTGGTCTCGTTGTCGAAGGAGGCCTTGTCGTTGATCTGGATGTCGACGGTCAGGATGTCGCCGACGTTGAGCGCGCGCGCATCCTTGAACAGGGCGGCCTGCGAATCGCTCCACAGCGAATAGCCCTGCGCCACGGCGCGCGGCTGCTTCGGATAAAGCGCCATCTGCGGCGTCTGGCCGTAGGCAAGGCCGCTGCCGATCGGGCTCATGGCGGGCGCACGGCCGATCTCGCTAACCGCCGTCGGAGACTGGCAGCCTGCAAGGAGCGCGAGGGCGGCGATCGCGGCCGGGAAACGCATATTCATGAAGGATCCTTCGAGGTATTGGGATCGGACGCACTGGCGATGACGCTGGCGATAACCGCGGCCTTTTGCGGGTCCATCTCGTTGAGGATGAGGCTCGACTGACGCGGACCGAGCCGCATGATCACGGCGGAGGCGACCTCAATCTTCATGTCCTGCAACTGGAGTGCGGCCGCATCAGGCTTCATCTTCTTGTAGATTTCGGTGAGTCCGGCTTCCGCCTGCTTCAGAAAATCGTCGCGCCGCTTCAGCCAGTCCTGGTATTCGGCCTTGCGCTTGTCCATCTCCGCCATGCGGGCATCGATGTCGGCGCGAAGCTTTTCCAGTTCCTGCTTCTGCAAGAGGTAACGCTGGTCGCGGGCGGGATCGGCGATGTTGGTGCAGAACTGCTTGATCTCGTCCTGGGAGGTGATGTCGCCAGCGGGCGCATGTTCCTGTGCGAATGCGCCGGGGATCGACAGAAGGACGAGGCCCGCGGCCGGCAGCGCCAGCCGGCGCAGCAGTTGCAGGACCGTCATGTCAGGGTTGATGATCTTTATCATTGCAGCACAAGCTCCGCCTGCAGGGCGCCTGCCGACTTGATGCCCTGGAGAATGGCGATGATGCCATCCGGTTTCACGCCGATATTGTTAAGACCGGCGACGAGGGTCCTGAGGTCGGGGCCATCGATGATGGCGACGCGTCCGCCGGTCTGCTCGGCCGTGATATCGGTCTGCGGCTGGACGGCGGTCTGGCCGCGCGAGAAGGGTTCGGGCTGGATGATCTGAGGCGTCTCTGTGACCTGAACCGTCAGCGTGCCGTAGCTGACGGCGACCGGCGAGACACGGACGTCCGAGCCGATGACGATCGTGCCCGTGCGCTCGTTGATAACAACCTTGGCCGGCGTGTCGGTTTCGACGATGAGATTTTCGATGTCGGCCATCAGCCGGGTGAGATCGGCCGTGCGCGGCTTCTGGATCACCACTTCCTGCGAATCCTTGGCTTCGGCGACCGGGCCGCCGAACCGCGCCGAGGCATAACCGTTGACGATGTCGGCAATACGGATCGCCGTCGAGAAGTCGGGGTTGCGCAGCTGCAGGACGAGATTGACCGAATCCTTGAAGCGGGACGGCAGTTCGCGTTCGATGATGGCGCCGCCGGGCACGCGGCCGGCAGTGGTGACGCCTTCGGTCACGGTCGCCGCCTGGCCCTGCGCCTGAAAGCCGGAAACGATGGCGGCGCCCTGCGCGACCGCGTAGATCTGGCCGTCGGCGCCGGACAGCGAGGTCATGACGAGCGTGCCGCCGCGCAGCGACGTGGCGTCTCCGAGCGAGCTGACCGTGACGTCGATACGGCTGCCCGGACTTGCAAAGGGCGGCAGGTTGGCGGTGACCATCACCGCCGCGGTGTTCTTGGCGCTGGACTGGCTGCCCTGGGTCGAGATGCCGAGGTTCTGCAACATCGCCCGCATCGACTGCTCGGTGAAGGGTGAGGAACGGAAGCCGTCGCCGGTTCCCTGCAGGCCGACGATCAGGCCGTAACCGATCAACTGGTTGTCGCGGCCGGCCTGAAGCGAGGCGATGTCCTTGATGCGGGAGGTCAGCGCCCAAGCGGGCGCGACATCGGCCAAACTCATGGCGAGAACCGCGACAAGGGTTAAGAAACGGAAGAACAATTTCATTTTGCCCTCACATGGACCGTGCCGTCCGCAAGCACCGTGCCGCTGACGATGACGCCGGAATCCATATTGCGCGCGCGGATGAGCTGCCCCGTCGCGCCGTCTTCAAGCGGCGTGCCGGCGGCGGAGATGGTCATTGGGCCAAGCGAAAAGACCAGGCGGATCGTAGAGCCGCGCGTCACTGTATAGGGGTCGCGCAGCGCCGAGACAGAAATCGTACGACCCGGCAAGAGCGTGCGTTTGGAAACCAGGCCTTCGACCTGTGAAAGGGATTTGGCATAGTCGCCGGCGAGGTTGGGGTTGGTGACCTCGACCTCCTGAAGCTGGCTGGCCGACAATGTATCGCCGGGGTAGATGATCGTTGTCGGGACAACGGCATAACCCATGCCGGCATCCGCCTCCGCGGGCAAGAAAATGCCCGCGACTGCGATCGTGGCGGCCGCCACCCATCCTGAGATGTGTCCTACCCGGCAAAACATCATGTTTCGGCCCTTCCCTTTACTTCAGGTTCTTGCTGACGATGGAGGCCATTTCATCAGCGGTGGTGATCACCTTGGAATTCATTTCGTAAGCGCGCTGGGCCGAGATCAGCTCGGTGATTTCCTTCACCGGATCGACGTTCGACGATTCCAGATAACCCTGCTTCATGTAAGCGAAACCTTCCTCATCGGGATTGCCGATGACGGCTTCGCCGGAGGCGGCCGTTTCCTGGAAGAGATTGTCGCCGAGCGGCTGGAGGCCCGCCTCGTTGACGAAGTCGGCAAGCGTCAGCTGACCGAGCACGGTCGCATCCGTCGCACCCGGCAGCTTCGCCGAGACTTCGCCGGAGCGGCTGATGGTCAGCTCGGTCGAGCCCGTCGGAATGGTGATGCCGGGAAGAACCTCGTAGCCGTCGATGGTGACGAGCTGGCCCTGGTCGTTCTTGTTGAAGGCGCCGGCGCGGGTATAAAGCGTCGTGCCGTCGGTCGACTGGATCTGGAAGAAGCCCTTGCCGATCAGCGCCACGTCGAGGTCGTTGCCGGTCTGCGTCAGTTCGCCCTGGAGATGCAGGTTGCGGACCGCCGAGGTCTGGACGCCGAGGCCGATATTGGCGCCTTCCGGCACTACGGCCTGGTTGGCGCGGTTGGCGACACCCTTGGCGCGTTCTGTCTGGTAGAGAAGATCGGAGAATTCAGCGCGGGCGCGCTTGAAACCCGTCGTGTTGATGTTCGCGATGTTGTTCGCGATGACTTCCAGATTGGTCTGCTGGGCATCCATGCCCGTTGCTGCAATGGCGAGCGCTCTCATGTGTTCGTCCTCAAATCAGTTACATCTGCATCTTGGTGACTTCGAGAAAGGCCGAGACGACCTTGTCGCGGATGGCAATTGCGGTCTGCAGCGTCTGCTCGGCCTGGAGCATGGAATCAACGACTTCACGCGTCGTCGCCGTACCCTTGATCCCGGCAAAAGACATGCTTTCCGCACCCTTCAGGCTGCTGACCGCATCGCTCGCCATGTTGCCCATGACAGATGCGAAGCTCATGCCGTTGGCCGCACCGGCGGTGCCCGGCATGGTGGCGGCGGCAGACGATGAGGCGGAATTTTCGGTGTCGACGGCGCCAAGCGCGCGGGTCATCGAAAGATTGCTGACATTCTGGACGCTGCTGATCATTATTATTGGCTCTTCAGGAGATCGATCGTGGAGGAGATGAGATCGCGGGTCTGCTTGATCGTCTGCAGATTGGCGTCATAGGAGCGGTTGGCTTCGCGCATGTCGGCCATCTCGACGAGGATGTTGACGTTCGGCAGCTTGACGACGCCCTTCTGGTCCGCAGCCGGATTGCTGGGGTCGAATTCCGTGCTGAAATCGCCTTCGTCGACACCGACCTTCTTGACGTTGACCGTCTCGACGCCGCTGGTGCGATCCATCTGCTGGCCGAAGGTGATTGTCTTGCGGCGATAGGGGTCAGCACCGGGCGTATCACCGGTCGAGCGGGCGTTGGCGATGTTCTCCGAGACGATGCGCAGGCGCGTCGACTGCGCCTCGAGTCCCGAACCGGCGATTTTCATTGCTGCTGAAAGCGGATCCATGATTTTACTTCCTGACGGTCATCAACATCATACGGTTGAAGGAACTGACCAACGAGGTGTTCAGATCGTACTGGCGCTTGATATCGCCCGACTTGGAGAGCTCTTCGGCCAAACCGACCGTATTGCCGGATTCCTGGATGCCGATTTCCTGGTCGAGTGCCGCTTCCTTGACGTCGATATCGCCGCTGTCGCTGAAATCATTGCCGCTCAGATGCGCCGGATTGGTGCGCGCCATGGTGATATCGGACTTGTCGAGCACGGCGTCAAAAGGCGTGACATCCTTGGCATGGAACTTCGGGGTATTGGCATTCGCGATGTTGCTGGCAACAACCTGCTGACGGACCGTCAGCCATTCCGCCTGTCGCGAAGCCAAGTCGAAAAGTTGGATCGGTTGCATGAGAACTCTCCGTTTTTACTGCCCCGAACCTAGTGCGGTAATCTTGCGTGGGACTTACGGGAATTCAGGCTTCGAGCCGCTTTTCGGAGAAGGCCACGGCTAAAGGAAAGCGGAGCTCCAAAAGGAAACCGGGCTCCGGCCGGTTCGCGGCGGAGCCCTTTCGTGTTCGGCACCTGCGGGCAGGTTCAATTGTTCTGGTAGGTCTCGCCCTTGGAGGTGACGATCACCCATTTTCCGTCGCGCTGCTCGAGGGCCGCAAGGCGGCTTTCGTCGGGCAGGATCGAGCCGATGCGCACCACATACATGCCCGAGGTATCCTCGATCAGCGCCCGGCCGTTGGAGACGTGCAGCAGGCGGAAGGAAGATTTGCCGGGAAAGGGTTGATCTTCCAGTATCGGGCCACCATCGCGCTCCTTGCCGAGATCGGAGACCGTCGCCGTCGTCAGCGGATCGATCGGCGGAGCTTTCTTCTCTCCCTCGTTCTTGTTGACCATGGCAAGCGGCGAGACGCTGAAGACGTTGCGGGCCGGCCAATCCGGCAGGTCGCGGGAATTGCCGCTGGCGGCGACGTTGATGCCGAACTTGTCCTCGTTGAAGAACACATACCAGGGGAAGAAAGCGGCGGCGCCGGCCAGCGCCAGGCCGGTGAAGGTCAGAAGCCGATCCAGCATGGCGGTCTTCCTGCGCTGCTTCAAGGAAGCGATGCGTTCGTCGTCGAATTCAGCCACGTCTATCTCCTCTGAATCTGTCCGCCCTGATTGCCCATACCGGCTGCGGCCTTGAGCGCGCCGGCGAGATCGGCAAAGGCATCGGGCGAGTCACGGTCGCCCGGCGACTGCTTCAGGACGTCGTAAATGATGGGCACCTGCTTGACCGCCATGTCGAGATCGGGATCGGCGCCCTGGCGATAACCGCCGATCAGGCGCAGGTCGCGCGTCTCCTCGAAACGGTGGATCAGCACTTTCAGCCGCGACACCAGCTTTTCCTGGTCCGGCGTCCAGGCCTTGCGGGCGAGACGCGAGATCGAGGCCAGCGGATCGATCGGCGGATAACGCCCTTCTTCGGCGAGACTGCGCTGCAGGACGATGTGACCGTCGAGAATGCCGCGCGTCGAGTCGGCGATCGGGTCGTTGTGGTTGTCGCCGTCGACGAGGATCGAGATGATCGCCGTGATGGTGCCGGCGCCCTCGGGGCCGGGACCGGCGCGTTCCAGCAGGCGCGGCAGCTCGGTGAAGACGGACGCGGGATAACCGCGCGCGATCGGCGGCTCGCCGGAGGCGGTCGCCACTTCGCGGATCGCATGGGCGAAACGCGTGACGCTGTCGACGATGAAGAGGACGTTCTCCCCCTTGTCGCGGAAATGCTCGGCGATGGTGACCGCCGTCAGCGGTGCCATCTTGCGCAGCATCGGGCTCTCGTCGCTGGTGGCGACGACGGCGATCGCCTTCTTCATATTGCTGCCGAGCGTATCCTCGATGAATTCGCGCACCTCGCGGCCGCGTTCGCCGACGAGAGCAATGACAACCTTGTCGAAGGCATCGGCGCGGGCGAGCATGGACAGAAGCGTCGACTTGCCGACGCCGGAACCGGCGAAGATGCCGAGGCGCTGTCCGAGGCAGAGCGGCGAGAAGATGTCGATGGCGCGCACCCCGGTCTTGAAGCCGGTCTGGACACGCTTGCGGGTCATCGAAGGCGGCGCGGTGTTGGAGATCGAGCGGCGATCGAGGCCCTCGGTGATCGGACCCAGCCCGTCGATCGGCTCGCAAAGCGAGTTGACGGTGCGCCCGCACCAGCTGTCCGACGGCGAAATGCGGAAGGCGCCCTTGCGAATGACCGTATCGTGGATGCCGATCGGTTCGCCGGGTTCGATCGGGCAGACATAGATCAGGTCCGGCTCGACGCGCACGACTTCGCCGAGATGGATACCGGTGGCCGATTTATGGGCGACGAACTCCCCGAGACGAACATGGCGGGAGAGACCGCGCACCGTGTAATGGCCGGCGGCGATGGTCTGCACGCGACCGCCATGGGCAACGGCGAACTCCGGCGATGCATAGCGCTCGACGAGGCCTGCCAGATGCGCCAGCTTCGGGGAAAGGCCGTCCTCGGACAGTAGCCTGGTGCTCATGCTTCAAGTCCCGCCCTAAAACACGTCGCGTGCAGCATGCAGCATGCGCCGCATTTTCGGCCTTTGCTCGTATGCATGCCGTCCTCCCAAAACCGCCGGACATTTCTGGCGACGTGCATCAGCGGCTGCCCCCAAGCGTCTGGACGGCTTCCTTGAAGGAATCCTCGCTGTCACGCATCAGCGACGAAACGCTTTCGAAGGCGCGGTTGACTTCGATCAGCTGGGTGATCTCGCGCATGGCGTTGACATTGGAGTTTTCGAGATATCCCTGCTCGACACCGATATTGAAGCGGTCGACAACGGCGCGCGGCTGGTCGGTCGTCATGATGCCGCTGTTTTCGTAGCGCAGGTAACCCTTGCTGATATCGGCTTCGAACAGACCGAGCGAAGCGACCTGGCGGTCGGCCTGATAGATGATGCCGTCGGTGCCGACGGCCGGCTCGCCGCCCTTGGTGTTGAGCTGGATCGGCGCGCCGCCGGCGTCGAGAACGGGATATCCCCTGATCGACACGAGTTCGCCGGTATCCTTGATCGTGAAGCGCCCGTCCCTCGTCAGCACGCGGCCGGCCGGCGTATCGAGCGCAAACCAGGCATCGCCCTTGATGGCGAAATCGAGCATGTTGCCGGTATGCTGCAGTTCGCCATTTCCTTCGTTCAGGTAGTCGTTGCCCTGGGAAACGAAGGCGACCTTGGTATTCAGCTTGTTCTTGGTGTTCGCCACCATCTCGTCGAACTTCACCTCGGTGGCGCGAAAACCGGTCGTGTTCACGTTCGCCATGTTGTCCGCGATGGTGTTCAGGCGCTTTTCGAGGGCCATCTGCGACGACAGAGAAACATAAAGACCGGATTGCATGTCGGTAAGCTCCAAGCATTGGCGATGAACGGAACGAAAAGCCGGGCGTCGTCTTGAGTGGTTCGGCCGGGATTTCGCTGAGGCGGCATCTCAGAAAACGGGTGCGGACACCCATTCGTCTCCTTTAGACTGACGGCAGATGCTTGCGCGAAGCTGGCACGTGGAAATGCCTTGCGAGCGGCCTTTTCATCAGCCTCACGCAAGGCAGAAATCCTATCCGTCTTAGAGAAAAGTAACGTTCAGATTGGGCTGACGATGAATATCATTATCGGATTTATAGTGACTTGCGGCTGTGTCATCGGCAGCTTCATGGCGATGGGCGGCCACGTGGACGCCCTGTTCCAGCCCTTCGAATTCGTCATCATCGGTGGCGCCGGTCTCGGCAGCTTCATCATGGCGAACCCGATGAAGGTGGTGAAGGATTCCGGCAAGGCGCTCGGCGAAGCCTTCAAGCACGCCGTGCCGAAGGAACGCAATTATCTCGACACGCTCGGCGTGCTCTATTCGCTGATGCGCGACCTGCGCACCAAGTCGCGCAACGAAATCGAAGCCCATATCGACAATCCGGCCGAATCGACGATCTTCCAGCAGGCTCCGACTGTTCTAAAGAACAAGGAACTGACAGCGTTCATCTGCGACTACGTGCGCCTGATCATCATCGGCAACGCGCGCAGCCACGAGATCGAAGCGCTGATGGATGAAGAGCTCAACACCATCATGCACGACAAGATGAAGCCCTACCACTCGATCCAGATCATGGGCGATTCCTTCCCGGCGATCGGCATCGTCGCGGCCGTTCTCGGCGTCATCAAGGCGATGGCCCACATCAATGATTCGCCTGAAGTGCTCGGCCATTTGATCGGCTCGGCGCTTGTCGGCACCTTCCTCGGCATTCTCTTGTCTTACTGCGTCTGCTCGCCGCTGGTCTCGCAGATCAAGGTGGTACGCAACAAGCAGCACCGCCTCTACGTCATCGTCAAGCAGACACTGCTTGCCTATATGAACGGGTCGGTGCCGCAGGTCGCTCTCGAATACGGCCGCAAGACGATTTCGGCCTACGAGCGTCCGTCCATCGATGCGGTCGAACAGGAAATGATGAATCCAGGCGGCGAAAACAAGGCGGCTTAAATGACCATGAGCAATGCTTCGCATGACAAACCGGCTATGGATCCTGCCCTTCTCGCCAAACTGACAGGCGGGCTTGGCGACAAAGGCAGGGTCGCCAAGATCTGCAGCTCCTTTGGGGAAATCTACAGCGAATTCTTTCCCGACGTCATCAAAAGCGAGACCGGGCTCGACGTGACGGTCAACTATCTCGGCTGCGAGATCGGCTACAAGAACCATCTGGTCGACGACCTGAGTGCGAACGTCACGCTCGTCGACGCGACGCTGCGCAACTGGTCGCAGAACATTACGCTGGCCTGCGGCAACGGGTTCGTCATCACGCTGATGGAGCACCTGCTCGGCGCCACCGCCGATACGATCGAAGAACCGGCCGATCGGGTGCTTTCGATCATCGAACTCGATCTGGCGGTCATGGTCTTCGACAAGATCGCCAAGGTGCTGCGCTCGGCCGTCAACGCGCCGGGCGGCTTCGAACCGAGCCTTTCGGCTCCGCACTCCCATGACACACGCGCCCGCCCGGCCGAGGATCGCCCGGACGAGTTCGCCGCCGCCATCAACATGTCAATCACCCTTGCCGGCATCGTTTCGGAATTCGCATTGATCGTTCCGCAGACGGCGCTGCTCAAGACCAAGGTGACGCCGCCGAAGCCGAAGCGCCAGGCTGGCAGCAGCTCGGCGGAATGGACCGAACAGCTCGGCGACCAGGTCCGCCGCTCGCATGTCACGCTCGAGGCCAAGATCAGGCTGCAGGACCTGACGCTGCGCACGATATCGAAGCTGATGGTCGGCGACGTCATTCCGTTCCACGACAGCGGCGACGTGCGCGTCGAGGTCAGCGCCAACAGCAAGGAATTGTATGTGTGCGAGTTCGGGCGTTCAGGCGAAAACTACATGGTCCGCGTCAAGGATACGATGAACTCGGATGACGAGCTCATCCGTCATTTAATGAATTAATCGGTTCTCTGGCTTTTGGGCTGCAAAGGCAGTTTGAGGCAAGTTTCAACTGGAATAGTGATTTCATGGCTACGAAGAAAACACAGCAGAACAGCGACCTCTCCCTGGATATTCCGGGCAGCGAAGCGGATCTCGACCAGGCGATCGACGATCTGCGCGGCGTGCTGAAGCAGGATGCCGATGGCGACCTGCCGCAGTTTGGCGACGACCTGCAGAGCGACCCTTTCGCGACAGGAACGGACCTGGCGGCCTTCGGCGGCGAGGCTTCGGAAAGCCCCTTCGGCAGCGACGACTTCGGCGGCGATTTCGGCGCTGGCAATGCCAGCCAGGCTGCCGGCATGGATTTCGGCAGCAGCGCCTCTTTCGAGGGTTCGCCGGCTCCGCTCGGCAGCGCTTTGAATTCCAATTTCGATCTGATCATGGACATTCCGATCGATGTCCAGATCATGCTCGGCACCAGCCGCATGCAGGTCTCCGGCCTGATGAACCTCAATGAAGGGGCGACCATCGCCCTCGACAAGAAGATCGGCGAACCCGTCGAGATCATGGTGAACGGCCGCAGGATTGCACGCGGCGAAATTACGGTGCTTGATCACGACGACACGCGATTCGGTGTGAAACTGATAGAAGTTTTGAGTACGAAAAAAGCCTGATCCCTGTGTGGGACGGAGAGGTTAGACCATGATGGACTTTGACGATTTCGGCGGCGCGCTAGCCGGGAAACCGTTGACCCAGGCTGAAAAGGCGGCGGCTGTTCTTCTCGCTATGGGAAAGGGCGTCGCCGGACGGCTGCTGAAGTATTTCACCCAGGCCGAACTTCAGACCATTATCTCATCCGCCCAGTCGCTCCGTGCCATTCCGCCGGATGAGCTGCTGCTGCTCGTCGCCGAGTTCGAGGACCTCTTCACCGAGGGCGCCGGACTGATGGACAACGCCAAGGCGATCGAGGCCATTCTCGAAGAAGGCCTGACGCCCGACGAGGTCGACAGCCTGCTTGGCCGTCGCACCGCATTCCAAGCCTATGAAACCTCGATCTGGGATCGCCTCAGCGAAGCGGAGCCGACATTCGTCGCACAGTTCCTGCTGCGCGAACATCCGCAGACCGTCGCCTATATTCTTTCGATGATGCCTTCCAACTTCGGCGCCAAGGTGCTGCTGCAGCTTCCCGACAATCGTCGCGCCGACATCATGAACAGAACGGTCAACATGAAGGCGGTCAGCCCGAAGGCCGCGCAGATCATCGAGAACCAGGTCATGACGCTGCTTGCCGAGGTTGAGGCAGAGCGCAATGCGGCCGGCTCGACGAAGGTCGCCGATCTCATGAACGAACTCGACAAGCCGCAGGTCGACACGCTGCTCACCTCGCTCGAATCGATCAGCCGCGAATCGGTCAACAAGGTCCGCCCGAAGATCTTCCTCTTCGAAGACCTCATGTACATGCCGCAGCGCAGCCGCGTCTTGCTGCTCAACGACATTTCGACGGATGTGCTCACCGTCGCGCTGCGCGGGTCGCCCCCCGAGATCCGCGAATCGGTTCTCTCGGCCATCAGCCCACGCCAGCGCCGCATGATCGAATCGGATCTGCAGAGCGGCATGGGCGGCGTCAATCCGCGCGAGATCGCGATTGCCCGCCGCGCCGTGGCGCAGGAAGCGATTCGCCTGGCCAATTCCGGCCAGATCGAACTCAAGGAGAAGGAAGGCGACGCTTCGGCAGCCGCCTAAAACGCGTCGCAGTGCGCTGCTTCATGCAACTCGTTTTCACTCCGTCTATTATGCGCGTCGTTTTCCCGCGACCTGCATCGGCACTTCGAGACTGTTGACAAATCCGGCATGCCGTACGGCAGCTGTTGATCGCCGTGCCACAGGCGACTACCCTTCCAGTGATAGGCTGCGCTCCAAAGCGCGTCGCAGAGAACCCGGTTCCTGCGACGCGCTTTGGGTCTTTGTTTTGATGCATGTCGTCATCCCAAAACCGCTGCACATTTTTGGGCGACATGCATTAGCTGCAGCCTATTTCTTTGACGGAGGGCCGCGACTTGGCAGACGATGACAAGGACAGCAAAACAGAAGCCCCGACCGCGAAAAAGCAAACCGATGCCGCGGAAAAAGGCAACGTGCCGTTTTCGCGCGAGCTGTCGATCTTCGCGACCATTCTCGCCACCTACATCTATTTGGTGTTCTTCCTCCCCGACAGCGTCGGGCGCATGACGGAAACGCTGCGCGACATCTTCGAGCAGCCCGACCAATGGAAAATCGAGACGGGGCCGGATATCCTATCGCTGTTCGTGCGGATCGGCTGGGCAAGTGCGGCGCTGGTGGCGCCTGCCTTCATCCTGTTCATGGTGTTCGGCATCGCCTCCGCCGTCTTCCAGAACCTGCCGACACCGGTGCTCGAACGTATCCGGCCGCAGTTCTCGCGCATCTCCCCGGTCAAAGGCTGGACGCGGCTGTTCAGCCTGCCTGGCCTCATCGAATTCGGAAAGTCGCTGTTCAAGGTCGTCATCGTCGGGATCATCCTGTTCTTCGTGATGAGAAGCGAATATTTCAGCTCGATCGACGCGATGTTCTCCGATCCGCAGACCATCCTCGTGCGGACGACGACGGCGATGCGCAAGATCATCATCGTCATGCTGATCGCCACCGCGATCGTGGCGATCGCCGATCTTTTCTGGACGCGCCATCACTGGTTCACCGAACTGAAGATGACACGCCACGAGGTGAAGGAAGAAAACAAGCAGGCGCAGGGCGACCCCTTCGTCAAGGGCCGGCAGCGCTCGCTGATGCGCGACCGCGCGCGCCGGCGCATGATCAACAACGTGCACCGGGCGACGCTCGTCATCGCCAACCCGACGCACTATGCCGTGGCGCTGCGTTACGCGCGTGAAGAAAACGACGCACCGGTGGTGCTGGCCAAGGGCCAGGACCTCGTCGCGCTCAAAATCAGGGAGATCGCCGAGCAGAACGGCATACCGGTGTTCGAGGATCCTCCGCTTGCGCGCTCCATGTTTGCGCAAGTCTCGATCGATAGTGTCATACCGTCAGTCTTCTACAAGGCCGTTGCGGAGCTGATCCACCGGGTCTACGCCGCAGACGCCAAGAACAAACGGGTAAGATAAGCCGAATGAAAAAATGCCCCCACTCTACCCAGCGTGAAAAGATCCTCGCCGTTGCGATCAGCCCGGTCGCCACGGAACTGCGCCTTCTGGATGCCTCTGACCTTATTTCACTGCTGCGCTTCGAGTATTACGGCAACCTTTCCGATCTCGTCGCGTCGGCGGCGGAGCTTTTCTTTCATCCGGGCACGGTGAATTTCGGCCTGGGCGGCAACTATACGCTGGAGTGGGGCGGTAAGCCCGAGGTCGTTCTCGATCTGGAAATCAAGCCACGCGGCGTCACCGTCTATGCCCAGCTCACCCTTGCCGAAGATCACGCCGGCATCGAGATCAATCATATCGCTTTCCAGGATCCATCGGCCGATCCTGACGAGAATACCGTCTTTCTCGAAAAGAGCCTCCGGGAAGCCCGTTACAACGTCAACCAACCGCCTCGGGCGCTGGCCGGCTGACGTCCTCTCAAGACAATCGAGCATTCATCCATATTGGATAGAAGAACGGCGCTGGTTCAGCTGATGTAGCCGAGCCGGATCGCCTTGGCGATCGCCTGTATGCGATTGACGGAATCGAGCTTGATGGTCGCCGAGCCGAGATAGGCGTTGACTGTGTGCACCGACAGGCCGAGCTTGTCGGCGATCTCTTCGCTGATGCGGCCGTCGCCGGCAAGCTGCAGACAGGCGATCTCGCGTTCGCTCAAGGCCTCGGCGGCAGCCGTGCGGCGTTCATCGAGCGAGAGCAGATCCATCATGATATGGCAGCAGCGACCGTGCAGCTCGACGATGGTATCGCTCGACGGATCGATCTCATCGCCGGTGAAGAGGATGAAACCATTGCCGACGGCGCCGAGCCGCACCGGAAAGGCAAGGCCGGAGAAAGGCAGAATACCGTTCTGCAGCCGCGTCATGAACGGCGAGAAGTCGGCCGGGCCAGGCGCCGCGCGGTCGTGACCGCCGGCCCATGAGAGCGGCAGCAGCGACTTGTCGATATGGTCGAGAAGGATATCGCCGTAGGCATCAATGAAAGCCTTGCCGAAACCGGCATTGGAAGAGCCCCAGTTCTCCAGCTCGCAGACCAGGCGCTGCTTTGCCGGAAGGCCCGAGCCGCTGACGCGGAAGATCGCAAAGCCTTGCGCATCGGCGAGCTTCTGCATGGCGATCAGCCGCGGAAAAAGATCGGACCGGCTGGAAATCCTGTTCACACGCACCATGCGCAGCTGCTCGGCGCTGCTCATCGTCCTGCCTGGTGAATGTGCCATGGATCCCCCCTATACGAGATTATTGCGGACGGCGAAGGCAATGGCCTCGGAGCGGGTCTTGGTCGCCGTCTTGCGCATCACGCTGGTGATGTAGTTGTTGATGGTATTGCGGGAGATTCCAAGGATCATCGCGATCTCGTCGCTGGTCTTGCCCTCGGCGATCCAGAACAGGCATTCGAGCTCGCGGTCCGTCAATTCAAAATCGCGATCGACCTTCGTGCCACCGCAGCGGAGGAAGCTCGCGACATAACCTGCAAGCAGGCCCACATCGCGCAGGCGCTCCGGCGAAAGGATGAACCCTTCGCCGAACAGGAACATCAAGGCCAGCCGCGACCGGCCGACATTGAAGGTCAATGAACAATATTGGCGGCTGGCGCCGTCCGGCACATCGGCACTATCCGGCAGAAGAGCAAAATTCGGCTGGAAGACCTGCATGCATTTTTCCAGCTCGGTCGAACGGGCATAGCCGCTGACCAGATCATTGGCGATGTCCTTGACGAGATCGAAAGGCCAATCGGACGAAACGATGAAATCGAGGCCGCTTTCCTGAATGAGATCGCAGCGCGCCAGAAGATAGTGCGAAGCACCTACATACTCCGTCAGCGCGCGCAGACCGGACTGCAACCTTCCAGTGTCGGCGACACCGTGCAGGCGCTGGATCACTTCATCGCGGGGTAATAGACCCGGCGCCACCGCGCTCGCGAAATTCGCCATCTGCCTCTCGCCCTTGCTCGCCTGAAGTATGTTCATATCCATTGGCAACGTCCTGCGGCTGAGAAACGATCAAACTCGGTGCAACAGCAATTTTTCTGTAAAGGATTCAATTCAAGTCCCGCTCGAATCCCATTTCGAATCACCTAAGGGTAAGCCAGCCGATGTAAATCACCATCTCCGACTTCTAGGGATTTACATCAGCTGCCGTCCATGCACTGATTCGAGCACCATTCGCGCCCTTCAAGATATAGGGGAGGCTAAGGTGATTCTGGCTGTACCGCAACTTGATTCGCGTTTTACGCGAGTATGCCTCAACAAATTTCTCTAAAGCGGCATTCACTGCAGTCAAGCCTATATCCTATTCGAATTGCTGGCGCCGGCCGTCATTTGCTTTGCGGGAACCGATACATCCCGCTGCAGGACATAGTGCCTGCTACCGACATAAAAAAAGGCCGGTTGCCCGGCCTTTCCCTTACGCTGCGTCGTCGATCGCCCATTTCCGGAGGATTTTCGCGGCGCGCTCCTCGTTGATTTCGACCATGCGAGAGAGTTTGCGTTCCGGGCCTTCCTTGACGCGACGGTTGAAGTTTCCGTCGTCGTCGCCGAGGCTGAGCAGGTCCTCGGTGCTGTCGAAGCCGAAGTCGGACCCGAAGCCGTCCATGAGAGCACCTCCGGAGGCTCCTGCCGCGGGCGCGAAGTCGGGAAGCTCGAGGCCGGCCGCTTCCGGCGTGGCGTCGCCGAGAACCGAGCCGCCGCCGTTGCCGCTGACGCTGCGCACCAGAGGCCGCAGGCCCATCCAGACCACCACGAAGGCGACCGCGACGAAGGCGAGCGAGTTGATGATGCCGGCAAGGTTGCGGCTCAGCATGTCCATGACACGGACACCACCGGTGGCGTCTTCGAGCAGCTGATTCTCGAGGAAGTCCATGGCCGTGACGGTGACGACGTCGCCGCGCTTGGCGTCGATGCCGGCCGCCGAAGTGACAATCTTCTGCATCTCGGCAAGATAGGCGTCGATCTTGGCCTGATCGGCAGGTTCGCCAACCATCTTGGCGATGCGGCCCTTGTTGACCACCACGGCGATCGACAGCTTCTCGACCTTGTAGCTGTTGCGGGTCGTCGCCGTCGTCCTGCTGTTGATTTCGTAGTTCGTCTGCTCTTCGCGCTTGTCGGACTTGTCCTGCGATTCCGGCCCGGCGGAACCGCCGGCCTCGGGAGCCGCCTGCGGGATGTTCTGCTCGACCGTCGTCGCGCTATCGGATGTCTTCTGCTGCGACTGCTGGGCTTCCTTCGTCGAGCGCACCGAGCGTTCGACCTTGGATTCGGGATCGTAGGTCGTTTCCTGGATCTGCTGGGCGTCGGTGTTGAGGTCGGCGGTAACGCTGGAGCGGAAGTTGTCCATTCCGAGGAAGGGCGCCAGCGCCTTGTCGATGTTGGATTCGACTTCCTGCTGGACGTTCTGGACGATGTTGAGCGAGCGGTTCAGCGAGCTGTTGCTCGCCTCGTCGCCGGATGCAAGCAGCTGGCCGGCGGAATCGAGGATCGTCACGTCATCGATGTCAAGCCCCGGCACGGCCGAGGCGACGAGGTGGCGGATCGAGGTCGCCGCGCTGCGCCCGGCGGTGGCGCTGGCGCGAATCATGACGGAGGCGGTCGGCTTCTGCTCGGCCTTCCGGAAGTTTCCGACCTCCGGCATGACGATATGGACTCGCGCGGCTGTTATACCCGAGATCGATTGGATGGTACGGGCGATTTCGCCTTCCAGCGCTCGAACCCGCGTCACCTCCTGCATGAAGGAGGTCAGGCCGAGGGAGCCGACGTTGTCGAAAAGTTCGTAACCGGCATTGGCGCTGTTCGGCAGGCCGCGCTCGGCAAGCATCAGGCGGGCCTTGCCCGTCAACCCCGCGGGGACGCTGATGCTGGAACCGTCCGTGCCGACCTGGAAATCGATGTTGGCTTCGGCAAGCGCCATGCTGATCTGATTGAGATCCGGCGAATCCAGACCGACATAGAGCGTTTCCTGTGCCGGCTTGTTGACGAAAAGCGCGGCCGCAAGGACGATTGCGATGGAAACGGCACCGACGCCTCCAAGAATCATCAGGCGCGTTCGGCCCAGGGAGCCGAAGTTCTTAAAGATCTGAACTAATTGATTTAACAGATTCATTCTGTTCTCGCACGATCCGTCAAAGACAAAGCAGGCTTATTGCCTCATCAGACGAATAGTCGGCGAAACTTGTGCGAGCGTTTCGTGAAGCGCTGCGGGAGCGAAAAGGCCTAATGCCGCCGCCCGGAAGAAAATAGTGATTTTGGGATAACGACATCCACAAGCATGTCGCATGAATCCGGTTTGGCGCGAGGTGCTTTAGAAGAAATCGAAGTCGCCGGCTGCCTTGCTCAATGGCTGGGAATGGCCGTGGCGGGTGGCGCCGCCCAATGCCTTCTGCATCTCGGCCAGCTTGACGAGGCTGAGCGCGGTTGCGACGTCGACCGACCAGCCGTGCGGGATTTCGCCGGTGATGGTGTCGATGAATTCGGCAAGGCCGCGCGATTTCTGCACGGCGAGATCAATGCCCTGCATGACCTTCATGGCATCCGGCGAATTCAGGATTTCCGCGCCGCCGAGTTCGAGAAGCTGTGGCTCGATGCGCTCGATCAGATAGGCGACGTCGTGCAGTTCCGAAACGATGCGCATCAGGATGTCGCTCAGCGCTTCGACGGGCGCAGGCGGCTCCATCACCGGGTTAAATGTCATATGAAAATCCTCGCCATCAAAAAAATTCGATACTGGTTTCGACGGGCTTCTGCGGAGCGGCGGGACGCTGCTCGAGAGCGACGGTTCTCTGCGTTTCGGCGCCGGTCAGGGGGTATTGCCGCGCACGACCGGAGACCGGCCAATATTCAAGCTTGCGTCCATGTTCTCCGCCGGTGGAGGAACCGACCACCGGAATGCCTTCATCCCTCAGGAACTGCACGGCGAAGGCCGCGTTCTGCTCACCGACATTGGAGAATGTCGAGATCGTCTTCGCGCCGCCGAAGATCTTTGCCTCCAGCCGGTCGCGCCGGGCGCCCTGCTTCAGGAGACCGTTGATCAGCAGTTCCATCAGATGCACGCCGTAGCGCGTGGCATCGCCGCCTGATGTCGGCGAGGTCGCCGAACCGGGCAGCAGGAAGTGGTTCATGCCGCCGACGCCGGCGATGGGGTCTCTGAGACACGCAGCCACGCACGAACCGAGAATGGTCGAGAGGACCGCATTCGGATCGCTCAGAACCTTGTACTCGCCCTGAATGATGTGCACGCGGCGGGCTGCCCCCTCAGTGATCATTTCAGGGCTCCAAACACGGCTTCGATGGCCGCTTTCATCTTCTCGATCGTGAACGGCTTGGCGAGCACGTTGTTGGCGCCGAGCTGGGCCGCCTTCTGTACCAGTGCGCGGTCACCCTGAGCGGTGAGGATGATGAAGGCCGCCTTCTTGGTGTTCGGGTTGGTGCGCACGGCCTGCAGGAAGCCGATGCCATCCATCTTCGGCATGTTGAAGTCCGAGATCACCAGGTGGTGCGGCTGCTCGGCCATGATCTTCATGCCCTGCTCGCCGTCGCCGGCCGACGTGATCTGTTTGAAACCGAGCTGGGTCAGCGCGTCGCTGAGCAGCAATCGGCTCGTTACCTGATCATCGACGATCAGAACTTTGATTTTCTCCGCGATCGACATTTATTCGGTCCCTTCCTTTCGGGCGGCTGTCATTTTCAATATTTCTTCACCGATGGCAGACAGCGGCAGCTGCTGCTCAACGGCGCCAAGTTCGTGGGCAACCCTTGGCATTCCGTAAACGACACAGGTTTTTTCGTTCTGGCCGAGCGTTCTGGCGCCGGCGTGGCGCATTTTCAACAATCCGGCGGCGCCATCGCGGCCCATTCCGGTCAAAATCACGCCGACGGCGTTGCGGCCCGCCAGTTCCGCGACCGAATCGAACAGTACGTCCACGGATGGGCGGTGGCCATTGACCGGAGCACGGTCGACGAGGCGGCAGGACGGCGCCGAGGCGCCGCTGACCTGAAGGTGACGCTCGCCGCCGGGCGCCAGATAGATCTTGCCGATTTCGAGGCGGGCACCATCGGTCGCTTCCTGCACCACCGGGGCACAGAGGCGGTTCAGCCGTTCGGCGAAGCTCTTGGTGAAGGTCGGCGGCATATGCTGGGTGATGACGGTCGGCGGGCAATTTGCCGGAAATTTCTGCAACACGGCGATCAGCGCTTCGACGCCACCGGTCGACGAGCCGATGGCCACGATCTTGCGGCCGACGCGGAAATCGGCGACGGAGGGCGGTGGCGTTGGCGCGGCGGTGGGCTGCGAGAACTGGCGCTGTGTGCGCGCGGCGGCCTTGACCTTCTCGGCGAGGTCGCCGAAGGGCCTGAGTTCGCCCGGACCCGGCTTGCCGACACAGTCGAACGCACCGATCTCCAGCGCCGCAAGCGTCGCCTCGGCGCCGCGATGGGTCATGGTGGAGACCATGATCACCGGCATCGGGCGCAGCGTCATGATCTTCTCGAGGAAATCGAGACCGTTCATGTTCGGCATCTCGATGTCGAGCGTCACGACGTCCGGGTTCAGCCGCTTGATCGCCTCGCGCGCTTCCAGCGCGTCGCCGGCCTGGCCGATGACGTTGACCTCGGGATCGGAACTCAGGACGGCAGTGATCAACCCGCGCATCGTCGGCGAGTCGTCAACAACGAGAACCCTTGCCGGAGCGCTCATGCCTTCCTCCCGAGACCTTTGGTCGTATAGCGATAGGTCGTGATGCCGATATTGTCGAAGACGTGTTTTGCCTCGCCTGAAACACGCTCGGAATGGCCGATATAGAGATGACCGCCTTCCGGCAGCAGGCCGGCGAAACGCTGCCAGATCTTCATCTGCGTCGGCTCATCGAAATAGATGACGACGTTGCGGCAGAAGATGACGTCGAACTTGCCCTTGAACGGCCATTGCGCCATCAGGTTCAGCTCGTTGTAGGTGATCAGCCGCTTGACGCGGTCGTCGACCTGGAACTTCCTGCGGCCCTGCACCTCGACTTCGCTGAACCATTGCTTGCGCATGGCCGGCGAAACGGTTTCGAGCGCGTTCTCGTCATAGGCGCCGGCCCGGGCGATCGCCAGGATCTTCGGGTCGATGTCGGTTGCCAGAATCTTGAAATCGTAATCGGCGACATTCGGCATCAGCGACAGCACGGTCAGCGCGATCGAATAGGGTTCCTGGCCGTCGGAGGAGGCGGCCGACCAGATGCGCACCCTGCCACCCGATCTCGCCCGCTGCAGCAGCTCCGGCAGGACATGGTCGCGCAGATGGTCGAAATGGTGGTTTTCGCGGAAGAAGCGGGTGAAATTGGTGGTCAGATGCGACAGCATCTCGCGGCGCGCCGGGGCGCCGGCCGGCGAAGCGACGAGGTCGCAATATTCCCGGAAGCCGGACAGGCCGAGATTGCGGATATGTTTCGACAGGCGCGAATAGACGAGCGACGCCTTCGTCTCATTGAGGAAGATGCCGGCATCCGAATAGATCATCGCGGCGATCTCCGTGAGGTCGCGGCGCGTCAGCGGATATTCTCCGCTCGCCAGGACCTCGTCGGATCCCTGCCTTTGATCTTTTGCGCCCATTACACTCATGCGGCTTCGCTTTCGGTCTCTGAAAAGAGGGATTCGAGTTCGATCAGGCAGATCATGCGCTTCTCGATGGCGAGAATACCGCGGGCAAATTGACGCTCGAGTTCGGAGGAGATCTCGGGCGTCGGCTGGATGGTTTCGTCGGTCACCGTCAGGATATCGGAGACGGCGTCGACCAGGAGGCCGACGACCTTGCGCCGGACCTGGGCGACGATGATGACATGACGGGCAGTCGGATCGGCCGGCTTCATCCCCAGCCGGGCGGCCAGGTCGATGATCGGCAGCACCGCGCCGCGCAGGTTGATGACACCAAGCATATAGGCAGGCGAGTGCGGCATCGCGGTCGCCGGGGTCCAGCCCCGGATTTCGCGAACCGACATGATGTTCACGCAAAATTCCTGATCCCCGATGCGGAACGCGATCAGTTCGCGATCCCCCTCGTTCAGATTTTTTACAGTGTACGACATTCCCTTACCCTACCGCTGCTAACGACATTTCCGCTTTGAGCGACTGGCCGCGCGAGGCGCCGACAACCGCGTCGACATCGAGGATGAGAGCCACGCGCCCGTCACCGAGAATGGTGGCGGCGGCAATGCCCGGCACGTGGGTGTAGTTGGCCTCCAGGCTCTTGATGACCACTTGGCGCTGACCCTGGATGGCATCGACCATCAGGGCGCGCTGGCCGCCGCCTTCGGATTCCACCAGAAGCGCCACGCCCTCGACAGGATTGGCCTGGGTCGCACGGAAGTTCAGGATGCGGCCGACATCGACCAGCGGGCAGAACGAGTTGCGGATCGAGATCAGCCGGTGGTTGGCACCGAAGGAGTGGATCGCGGCCGCTTCCGGCTGCAGGGTTTCGACGATCGCCGTCAGCGGCACGACCAGCGTCTGGCCGGCAACGGTGACCACCATGCCGTCGAGAACGGCGAGCGTCAGCGGCAGGCTCATGGTGAAGACCGAGCCGTGACCCGGCTTCGAGGTGATGTTGATGCGGCCGCCGAGCGCCTGGATCGAACGTTTGACGACGTCCATGCCGACGCCGCGGCCGGAGATGTCGGAGATCTTGTCGGCCGTCGAGAAGCCCGGCAGGAAGATCAGGTTGTCGATTTCCTCGTCCGAAAGGTTGGCATCGGCCGGAATGAGATCGTTGTCGATCGCCTTCTGGCGGACCTTCTCGCGGTTGATGCCGGCGCCGTCGTCGGCAAGCTCGATCAGGATGCGTCCCGAACGATGCTTGGCGGTCAGGCGAACCGTGCCTTCGGTGTTCTTGCCGGCGGCTGCGCGCTTTTCGGGCGTTTCGATGCCGTGGTCGACGGCATTGCGGATCATGTGGGTCAGCGGCTCGGCCAGCTTGTCGATGACCGTCTTGTCGACTTCGGTGTTTTCACCTTCGGTGATCAGGCGGATCGACTTGCCGGTCATGTCGGCGATTTCGCGGACGATACGCGACATGCGCTGGAACACCGGCTTCACCGGCTGCGCGCGGATCGCCATGACCGAGTCCTGGATCTCGCGGGTGAGCTGCTGCAGCTCCTCGAGGCCCATATTGATCGAGGAGGTGCCGGTCGTGTCATTCTCGATGACGCTCTGCGACAGCATCGCCTGGTTGATGACCAATTCGCCGACGAGGTTGATGAGGCGGTCGACACGGTCGAGATCGACGCGGATCGTCTGGCCGGCGCCGGCGGCATTGTTCTGGGCGGCAGCGCTTGCGGCGGCGGCTGCGGCGGCGGCCGATTCCTTCTTCTCGACACGGGCTGCGGCTGCGGCCATCTGCGTAACGTTGGAGGCGGTCTCGGCGGCGGCAACGGCGGCGGCCGTCTCTTCGGCGCGCGCGTCGGCGGCAACCTCTTCGGTTGCGCCCGTTTCATCCAGGATCGACAGATCGAAGGGAACCGGCACCATCGGCAGTTCGTCGTTGCTGGTCGCGTCAGCCCTTGCTTCCTCGAGCGGCTTCACCGTCAGTTCGCAATCCCATTCGGCGAATTCGAAGACGGTGCGAATGGCGTCCTCGCCCTTGTCCGTCTTGATCGTGACGTTCCAGAAGAAATAAGCGCCTTCCGGATCGAGTTCCTCGAGGCCCGGCAGCTCATCCGTGTTGCAATAGATGGTCATTTCGCCGAGGCGCGAGAGATCGCGCAGCAGCAGGGTCGCGTCGTTGCCCTTGGAATAGAGTTCGTAGCGCGGCTTGAAGATGACTTCATAGGTCGGCAGGTCGGAGCCCGCATCGCCTTCGCCGCCAAAATCGTCGAAGGAAAAGGGGATCGGCTGGAAGCCGCTGTCATCCGTCGGCTTGACGGCCGGCGCTGGAGCGGCCTTGGCCGCGGGCTTTGCGGCAGCCTTCGGCGCGGGCGCCTCGGCCGATGCCGAAGGAGACGGCAACTCGCCGTTGGCCAGCGCCTCGAGCTCCTTGACGAGGCCGCGGCTGCGGCTTTCATCGACACTGCCGCCGTCGCGCGCAGCATTCGTCAGGTCGGCCAGCACGTCGGCCGACTTCAGCATCACCTTCAGGACGTCCTGGGTCGGCTCAAGCTTGTTGGATCGAACGCAATCGAGAGTGGTCTCGAAAACATGGGCGAAGGCTACCAGATCATCAAGGCCGAAGGCGCCGGCGCCACCCTTGATCGAATGCACGGCACGGAACACCGCATTGACGGTTTCCGGATCGCGATCGCCATCATTCATTTTCAGAAGACCGGATTCCAGCTCGGCGAGCTGTTCCTCGCACTCCTGGAAAAAGATCTCTTTGATTTCGTTCATATCCATAGGAGCAAATCCTGGGTTTAAGCGGTTACACGCTCAATGGCATCGATCAGCTTGGCCGGGTCAAAAGGCTTGACGATCCAGCCCGTGGCACCGGCCTGGCGGGCGCGGTTCTTCTTTTCCGCGTCGCTTTCGGTGGTCAGGACCAGGATCGGGATGGCCCGATATTTCTCGTTGCGGCGAACACCTTCGATGAAGCCGAAACCGTCGAGACGCGGCATGTTGATGTCGGTCACGATGACGTCAGGATTGGACTCTTCGAGAACCTCGAGGCCTTCGACGCCGTCTTCCGCCTGGATCGTCTCGAAGCCGGCATTGTTCAGCGTCACGAGCAGCATGTTTCGGATGGTGCGGGAATCATCCACGGTAAGAACTTTTTTCTTCATTGCCGAATCTCCTTGGCAAGCAGGTGGTCAATATTGACGCCAACCAGCTGCATGGTTTTCTGAAATGCGTCGGACACCTTGGAGAAGGTGAACGGCTGCTTGTCCTGTTCCCAGGTCTTCTCGGCGGACATCAGAACCTGGGCGCAAAGAGCACCGATCCGTTCGACGCCCGATGCGTCGATCGAAAGGCCGCTGCCCCTGAGGGAGAGGAGTTTGTCGCGCAAGGCGGAAGCCTCGTTGAGGTCGAGCACCGCTGTCAAATCCAGCGTCTTGCCACTCTTCTTTGCTGCCATCAGCTTTTCCTTGTCCCCTTGTCCCCGGCTCGAGAAGACGAGCTGAGGCAATCATCCGATAGGTTAGTAAACATTCCGCCCACCTCCGACGCTTGCGAAGGGCTTCGGAACGCCAAAATCATCATTTTCATAGGCGTCTTCGACCGGTGCCGGACGGGCAGAGGCTTCGATGGCGCGCGGCGGTGCGGCGCGAACCGGCGCCGGGCGCCCGGCATTGGCGTTTTCCCGAGCGATGCGGAACTCGCGAACCGTCTGGCCGAGCTCGAGAATGACGGTGTGGAGGTGGTCGGCGCCCTCAGCCGAGCGCTCCGCCAGGCCGGCACTCTCCGCCACCTCGCCGCCCAGACCCTTGACGTCTGATGTGACGCTGTCGAGGCTTGCGGCATGTTCGCCGGTTCTCGTTGCGATGCCGGCGATGGCGGCGTTGATGTCGGTGACCTGACGCACGATGCTGCCGATCGAATCCTGTGTGCGGCCGACCATCTGCACGCCGGCGTCGACCTGCGCCTTGGTCGTCGTCACCAGCGTCTTGATCTCGCGGGCGGCTTCGGCCGAACGCTGGGCAAGGGCGCGGACTTCCTGGGCGACGACGGCAAAGCCCCGGCCGGAATCGCCAGCGCGCGCGGCTTCGATGCCGGCGTTCAGCGCCAGAAGATTGGTCTGGAAGGCGATCTCGTCGATCGCGCCGATGATCTGGCCGATCTTTTCCGCCGACTGTTCGATATCGGCCATGGCGCTGATCGCGCGACCGACGACCTCACCGCTTTCCTCGACCGCGGCGCGCGTCGAGGCGGCTGCCTGTTCGGCGGCGCGGCTGTCGGCCGCACCGTCGCGAACACTGCCGGCAATGCCGGCAAGGGCGGCGGCGGAAAGCTGCAGCCGGTCGGCCTGGCCGGAAGCCGTGCCGGCGAATTGCCTGGACAGGCCGGCAAGCGAGCCTGTCGCCGCTTCGGCTTTGAGCGTGCGCTCTGTGATCGCGGCAAATTCCGCCTGAAGTCCGTCCAACGCGCCATTCAGCGCGGCGGCGATCCCGGCATGGTCGCCGTCGACGGGCGCGCGGCGTGTCAGGTCGCGGGCAGAAAGACCTTCGATGACATCGCCGAAGATCCGGGCGATCTCAGCCTCGTTGTCGGCGCGCTGATCGGCGAGCGCGCGGCTCTGGGCGGCGCGCAGCGCGTTGAAGCGCAGCGAGACGGCAATTTCCACATCGACCATGACGATTCGGATGATCGCCGTCATCAGATCGGAGATTTCACGGCCGCGGCGCTTGGCCGACGGCAACAGCGGACGGCCGGCAATCTCCTGGGCAAGACCGGAAACGACATGCTCCAGCATGACGCCATGGCCGGCGACGTGCCAGCGCGGGTCGAGGCCCATCTTGTTTTCGGTATCGGAGAGCACCTTGACGCGCTCGGCATAGAGACTGTCGAACCGCGCATCCGTCAGCACGTCCCAATGCGAGGACTGCAGATCATGCAGGCGCTCGACCTGACGCTCGCTCTCGAAATTGCGCGAGGCGTCGGGGAACGACTGGAATCGATGGAAGAGATCCCTGAGCCCCGCCTTCAAATGGGCTTCGAGGGCCGGCCGGTTGCGGCGCACCAGCTCGCACTGGTCGGCATCGAGACCAGCAAAGCGCAGGCGGTCGCGCAAGCTGCCTGCCTGCGCTCCACGAGCCTGATCTGATGGCATGTCCTGCCTCAATGCCTGTCCCCAACCACATTCCGGGCGACGGCCCGGCGAAAAACCTGCGCAGCATCCGTTGAACGCGAAGCGTGGAGACGGTTCTCACCACCGGTTACAACCGGCGGATCGAAGCCCCCTGATCAGCTATGTTTCGGAGCTGTCTGAAGAGATGGATACCGGATCAACCCGGTACGGCGGGACGGCGTCATGCCTGGTGGGAACGAGTGCATCTTCCCATTCCGACGTGTAAACCAATGTTTATGGTTAATTCCTTGCCTGAAGGTTAATAAGCCTTTCGCAGGACAGGCTTTTGAAGCAATTCAAGGCAGTTGGCTGCAAATACTGTTGCGGAGTTGCATGGCTGCTACAAGGCACACGCAAGCTCCGTGGTATATGCCGGTCGATAACCAAGACATGACGTCGACAAGGACAGGGCAATGATTGTTCTCGGATTGGGTTCCTGCTTGATAGCAATGACGCTGCTTGCAGCCGTCGCCCTCCTCGATTTTCTCGCTGCACACCGCGATACCCGCACGCTTCGGGTGTTCTAAGCGCGTCGCGCTTTCAGATACGCTCCTCGCGCTCCGGCTCCTTATTTCCAACGCATGTCGTTATCGCAAAACCGCTACACAGTTTTGTGCGACAGGCTGTAGACCGCCCCTTCCCCGTTGGCAGTCCGGCACCTTTGGTGTATCGCACTCGCGCCTTTCATGTCAGCGGAACTATTCGTTCATGTCCCCCAGATCTGGTCTCCTCATCGTTCTCAGCTTCACGCTCTGGCGCGTCGTCCTGCTCAATTTTGATGCGACGGACCTTTTCGTCGATGAGGCGCAGTACTGGTTCTGGTCGCAGAATCTCGATCTCGGCTATTATTCCAAGCCGCCGATGATCGCCTGGGTGATCCGGGCGATGACCGAGTTTTCCGGCTCCAACGCCATCTATTGGATCAGGCTGCTCGGACCGCTGATCCACATGGCGGCAGCATTGGTGCTGATGAAGATAGCAAAGCGTTTCGTCGGGCCGGAGATCGAAGGCTGGACGGGCGCCACCTACATCACCCTTCCCGGTGTGGCGCTTTCTTCGGTGTTCTTCTCGACCGACGTTATCCTGCTGTTCTTCATCGCGATCGCCCTGCTTGCCTATTTCGGCCTGACGCAGCGACGCTCGGTCGGGCTGGCGCTCCTCATGGGCCTTGGGGTCGGCCTCGCCTTCCTGTCGAAATATGCCGTGCTGTTCGTCGTTCCGGGCGGCGCGATTGCCCTCCTGCTCATTCCGGCGGCGCGCATCGCCATTCGGGATTTCATCATCGCGGTCGCCGTCGCGGCGGTCGTCGCCTTGCCGAATCTCTGGTGGAACCTGCAGCACGACAACACGACGGTGCGGCATACGCAGGACATCGCCCACTGGAGCGAACTCGGCATCAATCTCCGTCGCGGGCTTGAATTCTTCTCCGCCCAGTTCGGCGTCGTCGGGCCGATCATCTTCTTTGCGATGCTCTGGGCGGTCTATCGCATGATCAAGGGCAGGAGCGACGACCGGGAAAAGATGCTGGTCTGGCTGTCGATGCCGGTGGTGGTGCTGATCACGCTGCAGGCGACGGTCGCCAAGGCCTATGCCAACTGGGCGGTGACCGCCTATGTCGCCGGGACCATCCTTGCCGTCTGGCTGCTTTACCGGATGTGGCCGAAGGGGCTGAAACTGTCGCTCACCATCAACGGCATCGCCAGCCTGCTCTTTCCGCTGGCGACGATCTTTCCGCAGCAGTTGCTGCTGCCGAACGGCGACGAATTGATGAAGCGCTATCTCGGCCGCGCCGAGGTCAGCCGCGAGGCTGCCGCACTCGCCGGTCAGGCCGGCACCGACATCATCGTCACCGACAATCGCGACATGGTCGCCGATCTTTTCTATACGCTCCGCGACGCATCCTACAGGATCTATGCGCGAGCGCCGGCGGGCCTTCCGGAGAGCTATTACGAGCAGGAATTCGCGCTCCCGGCCGAGATTACCGGCAAAGTGCTTTTCCTGACGGACGGGGGCCTCAACTGCGCCACCGAGGCGCCCGAGGTGCTGAAGAGCTGGCAGCCGACGCAAGGCAACTACAAGGGCAAGACGCTCTCCGCCTACAAGGTCTCTGCCGCCTGCCTGGCGCCCTGAACCGATTCAGCCGGCTGGATTGGGCAGGCAGAGACCGGTGCCCGCTCCCTCGATCTCGACGAATTTGACGCCGCCCTCCTCGAAGGCGAGGCGCAGCTGCGCCTCCGTCGCGCGGTGGATGTCGTGGTGCCTTCCCTCGTAGTCGCGAATGGTGCTGCGCGAGACCGCGGCCCTTTCGGCAAGATCGGTCTGGGTCCAGTCGAGCAGGCCGCGTGCCGCGCGGCAGAGAGCGGGAGTAAGAATTGTTTCCCGTGCGCCTTGACCCATGATTTTAAGTTGCCCATATTGGTCGATATAGACCATATATGTCATATTACGAACGGGATTTCCAGATCGGGAGACGACGATGCCACACGATACGCCCTTGATTTCGACAATCGTCGGCGGCCTCGTGCTGGCTTTCATCTTCGGCGCCTTCGCCCATCGGCTGCGGATGCCGCCGCTCGTCGGTTATCTCATCGCCGGCGTGCTTGTGGGGCCACATACGCCGGGTTATGTGGCGGATCAGAACCTTGCGCCGGAGTTGGCCGAAATCGGCGTCATCCTGCTGATGTTCGGCGTCGGGCTGCATTTCTCCCTGAAAGACCTGCTGTCGGTGCGCGGCATCGCCGTGCCCGGCGCGATCGTGCAGATCGCCTTTGCGACACTGCTCGGTTGGGGACTCGGCGCCTTCATGGGCTGGCCGACCGGCGGCAGCCTGGTCTTCGGCCTGGCGCTTTCGGTCGCCTCCACCGTCGTGCTGTTGAAGGCGCTGCAGGAGCGGCGGCTGGTCGAGACGGAGCGCGGCAGGATCGCCGTCGGCTGGCTGATCGTCGAGGATCTCGCCATGGTGCTGGCGCTGGTGCTGATCCCGGCCGCCGCCAGCATCGGCGGCGAGGGCCACGCTCCTGTCGAGCCGCTCTCGGCCGCACTCAGCCGCCTGTTCGACCTCGATCTCGGCATCGGCGGCATGATCGCCATGACGCTGGTGAAGGTGGCGTTGTTCGTGGCGCTGATGCTGGTCTTCGGCCGCAAGCTCATTCCCTGGACGATGCACCGCATCGCCCATACCGGTTCGCGCGAGCTCTTCCGGCTCGGCGTGCTGGCGATCGCGCTCGGCGTCGCCTTCGGCGCGGCGAAGCTCTTCGGCGTGTCGCTGGCGCTCGGCGCCTTCTTTGCCGGCATGGTGCTGGCCGAAAGCGAACTCAGCCATCGCGCCGCGCAGGAAAGCCTGCCGCTGCGCGATGCCTTCGCCGTGTTGTTCTTCGTCTCGGTCGGCATGCTGTTCGATCCGAATATCCTGATCGACAAGCCGCTGCCGATTCTGGCCACCATCTTCATCATCGTCATCGGCAAGTCCGTCGCCGCCCTGCTGATCGTGCTCGCCTTCAAGAAGCCGCTCGGCACGGCGTTGACGATCTCGGCCAGCCTCGGCCAGATCGGCGAGTTCTCCTTCATCCTCGCCGCTCTCGGCGTCGAACTCGGGCTGCTGCCGGAGGAAGGCCGCGACCTGATCCTGGCCGGCGCCATCATTTCGATCATCCTCAATCCGCTGCTGTTCTTCCTCTGCGACCGCATGCGGCCGCTGCTGGATGGTGCAAAGCGCGAAGACGTCGTGGCCGACCCTGCTCCCGCTGCAGATGCGATAGCAGCCCAGGAGGAGATGCCGTCTGAAGACGACGAGGTGCACCCGACTGCTCTCAGCGGCCACGCCATTCTCGTTGGCTACGGACGGGTTGGCAGCATCGTCGGACAGAATCTCAAGTCGTCAGCCACACCTTTTCTCGTCATTGAGGACTCCGATAAGCGCATCTGCGAGCTGAAGGTGCAGGGTATCGAAACCCTGGCGGGCAATGCGGTGATGCGGGAGACGCTCGACCTTGCCAATCTCTCCGGCGCCCGCAGCATTGCCATCGCCATCCCGAATGCTTTCGAGGCCTGCCGCATCGCCGAGCAGGCGCGCAGCGTCAATCCATCGATCCTCATCGTCGCCCGCGCCCATTCCGATGCAGAGGTCGATGAATTGAAGCAATATGGCGCCGACACCGTCATCATGGGCGAGCGCGAAATCGCGCTTGGCATGGTTGACCGGCTCGCCCAAGTGCATCATGAGAGTGTGCCCTATGAAGACGGACTTGGGCCTGATACAATTATGCCTGCGGATGAGCCTCCGCCGGAAAAAGAATGAGAGATTGGCGCGCTTTTGAGCCGATACGGGAGTGACATCGCCGGGACGGAGAAGATGGAGCTGGAGCAGCGCCGTCTGACGGGCCGTATCGCCGCCTCCCTCCTCGTCGCCATTCTTGCCTATCTCGGCCTGCTTCTCGGCGGCAACCTGATCATCTCGCCTGTTGTCACCGTCAACACACTCTCCTCTTCCGAGCGGGATCCGCAGCCGCCGCAGCTGACCGCGCGCGATGCCGTGCGCGGATTGCTTGCCACCGAGCGCAGGCTTGCGCCGAAGCAGGCGGCGCATGACGCCGGATCGCCTGCCCTTGCCGTCGCCCCGGCTCTCGATTTCGCCGGCTGGACCATGCCAGCCGCTTTTCCGGCATTCGAAGCCTCGCTTCGCGCCGCAGTCTCCAGGACCCATCAGCCGCGCGCACCGCCCGCCGCTGCCTGAGGTTTGCGCCGATCGGCGCTCCGACCGACCATTGACGACATGCCGCCAGCGCCCGAGCGCCGGCCCTCGATATCAAGGAATACAACATGCGTACTTCACCATGGCTGGTGTTCACCTATACGGTGATCATCCTTCTCGGCCTATTGATCGCCCTGCCGAACGTCCTGCCGCAATCCACCCTCCAGCGTATTCCGGCATGGCTGCCGCATGAGCAGGTGTCGCTTGGCCTCGACCTTCGCGGCGGCTCGCACCTCGTTCTCGAAGTCGACGAAGCCGACCTGACGAAGGAGCGGCTGCAATCGCTGCTTCAGGACGCGCGCCGCGTGCTGCGCGAAAAGGGCATCCAGCCGAAAGCCGTGGTCCGCAGCCAGAACCAGATCGTCGTAACACTCGCCGACGCCGCGCAGAGCGATGCCGCCGTCACCGAACTCAAGACGCTCGCCAACCCGATCAGCACCGGTCTCAGCGCCGGCCAGGCCGATCTTGATGTCGCCGCAAGCGGCGCCACGATCACCGTCGGCTTCTCGCCGGCCGGCATTTCCGCCAATGTCGACAACGCCGTTCAGCAGAGCCTCGAAGTCATCCGACAGCGCGTCGACCAGGTCGGCGTCTCCGAGCCGACGATCCAGCGCATCGGCGCCAACCGCGTGCTCGTCCAGCTTCCGGGTGCACAGGATCCGTCGCGCCTGCGCGAACTTCTCGGCTCCACGGCCAAGATGTCGTTCCACATGCTGGCGCCGAACAACCAGCCGGGACCTGGCGTGACCATGCTGAAGGACGATGAAGGCCGGTCCTATCCGGTCCTCGATCGCGTCGAAATCTCCGGCGACCGCCTTTCGGATGCTCGCGTCAGCTTCGACCCCAACACGCATGAGCCGATCGTCAGCTTCCGCTTCGACAGCGCCGGCGCCACCCGCTTTGCCGACATCACCCGCCAGAACGTCGGCAATCCCTTCGCCATCGTCCTCGACGACAAGGTGCTGAGCGCCCCCGTCATCCGCGAGCCGATCACCGGCGGTTCCGGCCAGATCTCCGGCAACTTCTCGGCCGACAGCGCCACGACGCTTGCCGCCATGCTGCGCGCCGGCGCCCTGCCCGCCAAACTGACCGTCATCGAGGAACGCACCGTCGGCGCCGACCTCGGCGCCGATGCGATCAAGATGGGTATTTATTCCGGCATCGTCGGTTTTGCTCTCGTCGCACTCTTCATCTTCATTCTCTATGGCACCTGGGGCGTGCTGGCGAATGTCGCCCTGTTGATTCACACGATCCTGACCTTCTCCGCCCTGACGCTGGTCGGTGCGACGCTGACGCTGCCGGGCATCGCCGGTGTCGTTCTCGGCATCGGCCTTGCTGTTGACGCCAACGTTCTGATCAACGAGCGCATCCGCGAAGAAACGCGCAAGGGCAAGAGCGCCTTCGCCGCCATCGACACCGGCTTCCGCCGTGCCTATTCGACCATCATCGACGGCAACATGACGGCCCTGATCGCTGCGGCCATCCTGTTCTACTTCGGCTCCGGACCGGTTCGCGGCTTTGCCGTGACCATGGCGCTCGGCCTGATCATCTCGATGTTCACCTCGGTCGCCTTCGTGCGCGTCGCGATGATCGAGATCACCCGCCGCCAGAGGCTGAAGGTGCTGAACATCAGGCCGCTGATCCCGTTCAGCCCCTATGACAAGCATATCCAGTTCATGAAGGCGCGCTTCTTCGGCGTCACCGTTTCGGCGCTCCTGTCGATTGCCTCGGTCGTGCTGTTCATTCACCCCGGCCTCAACTACGGCGTCGATTTCCGCGGCGGCATCCAGATGTCGGTCAGGACCAGTGCCCCGGCCGATCTCGGAACCTTCCGCGAGGGGCTGAACAGCCTCGGCCTCGGCGAAATCTCGCTGCAGTCCTTCGGCGACAACAACAGCATTCTCGTGCGCGCCCAACGGCAGGAAGGCGGCGAAGAGGCACAGACGGCTGCCGTGACCAAGCTGAAGGCCGAAGTCATCAAGCTCGACCCGAAGGCCACCGTCGAAGGCACCGATGTCATCGGTCCGAAGGTCAGCGGCGAGCTTGCCTGGGCCGGCATCCTGTCGGTCGTCATCGCAAGCTTTGCGATGCTGATCTACATCTGGGTGCGGTTCGAATGGCCGTTTGCCGTCGGCGCCATCGTCACGCTGGTGCTCGATGTCACCAAGGCGATCGGCTTCTTCGCAATCACCGGCCTCGACTTCAATTTGACGGCCATCGCCGCCATCCTGACGCTCGTCGGCTACTCGGTGAACGACAAGGTCGTCGTCTATGACCGCATGCGCGAAAACATGCGGCTCTATAAGTCGATGCCGCTGCGCGAGATCATCGACAAGTCGATCAACGAGACCCTGGCACGAAGCCTCTATACCAATGCGACGGCCTTCCTCGCCCTGGTGCCGATGGCGATCTGGGGCGGCAGCGCGGTCTCGAGCTTCGCGATCCCGATGGTCTTCGGCATTCTCGTGGCCGGCGCCTCTTCGATCTTCATCGCGGCGCCGATCCTGCTCTTCCTCGGCGACTGGCGCCGCCGCCATGCCAAGGCGGCACCGGCAACCGATGCGGCAGTCGAAATCATCCCGCCAGAACAGGGCCGCCCGCGCAAATCGGCGACCTGAGAATCTCGTTGTTAACGTATCCTTGAAGAGGGCGCCGGTTGCAGAGCCGGCGCCCTCTTTCTATTGTCGGCGACTGCATTATGTGCCAATTCAAAGTGTTACCGCGTCCTTTGCGCACCTGAAGAGACGCGGCGCTGTCATTGAGATCGGGGAAGCCGCCAGATGTCATCCAACCCGACAAGACCGCCGGAAACCGCTGTCGCCGGCGACAGCGAGGAGCGCATCAAGCGTTTTCTCGCGACCGCCTCGCATGACCTGCAATCGCCGCTGCGCCACATCGCCATGTATGCCGAGCTGTTGCTCGACGATCTCGAGGAGACGCTCGACGGCGAACAGTTGCAGAGCCTCAGGATGATCCTGGAGAAAGCGCAAGCCGCGCAGCGCCTCACCAAGGCATTGATGAGCCTTGCCGGCGGAACGCCCCAGGTGACGCCTGAAGAGGTGGATCTGCAGGCGCTGGCCGACAATATCTGGGGCGAGTTGACCGACGAGACAGAGGTTCGCGGCGCGACGCTTGAAAGCGTAGGCCTGCCCTCCATCCGGACCGATCCTGCCCTGCTCGGGCTGGTGCTGCGGCATCTGCTGACCAACGCCCTCACCTATCGCAGCGAAGCGCCACCGCATGTGACGATTGCGGCAGTGCGAGAGGGCACCGATTGGTTTATCCGCATCTCCGACAATGGCACGGGCATCGATTCGGCCTATCGGGAGCGGATATTCGAGCCCTTCTGGAAATTGCCGAAAGCGGGAGCGGTTCAGGGCGCCGGTCTCGGATTGACGACGGCGCGGGAGTTTCTGACGGCGCTGGGCGGCGATATCAGCCTCGAGCATTCGGATGAAAGCGGCAGCCGCTTCATCGTCCGCCTTCCTATTGCTTGAAATCAGCAACTTCCAGCAGAAGCGTGCAGTGGTTTTGCTGGAAATTGCTCTAAAGCAGTTCAGCTTTTAAGGGAGCGCCGAACCGCTCTATCCTTTTGTTTTTACGCAATTCCCGGCAAAACCGCTTCGCACTTTTCCTGGAATTGCTCTAGATGCTGTAGTCGTCCTTCCAGAAATCCGGGACGTCATAGGTCACATATTCGCGGATGATGTGCTGCAGCGTCTGCGCATCGATTTCGTCCTTGCCGATACGGAAATCGACGCCGTAATCCGGGAATTCCTGGAAATAGCCACCCGATATATCGGTCGAGACGACGCCGATCGGTCCGGTGTAGCCGATGCCGCGCAGTTCCGGCACCGTTTCGCGGAAATCGGCGTTCGGCAGAAGGCGGTTGTCGAGCAGGATGAGATCGAATCGCTCCAAGCGGATCTTTTCCAGCGCGTCACCGATCGAAGGCGAATATTCGACCTCGACGGCCGGCTCGGAGAGATCGGCGATCTTCTTCTTGAGCGCGCGGAATTCGATGAATTCGTCGTCGACAAACAGAACCTTGACGGCGTTCCTTCGGCCCGTTTCGGTGATCATCGTCTCATTTCCCCAATCCCGAAACCAACTTCACGACACCAAACCATTCCTCAAGGCGATCGCCACCATATGAACGCGGTTGACGGCGTCGAGTTTGCGCGCGGCCGCGGTGATGTGCGAATTGACCGTATGTTCGGAGAGACCGAGAATGATGGCGATCTCCGCCGACGTCTTGCCTTCGCTCGTCCATTTGACGATTTCCGATTCGCGCTGCGTCAGCCGTCCGGACATTTCCGGCGTCAGGATTTCCTCGTAGAGCTTGTCGAAAATGCGCATGGCATCGAGAAGCATGTCGGCGATCTCACTCTGATCGGGCTCCTGACGCTCGCCGCTGAGCACGAGGCAATAGCGCCGCCCTTCCGGCGTGAACAGCGGGATGAACAGAAAGACGCCGCTCAGGAACTCGTTGAAAACCAGCTCGGAGGGATGATCTTCCGGCTGCGCGCTCCGGCCATGGACCGGCGTTGCCAGGAACTGGGCGGACTTTGCCCGGACGGTCCCGAGCGCTTCCTTCAATGTGGTGATGAAAAGGCCGACACGCCGCTCGGCAACATTGGTGATGACAATATCGCGTTCACCGAAAGGAGCTGAAGCCTCGGAAATGCGGGCAAGCGCGAAATTGTCGAAGTTGTAATGCTGCGCCGCCGACTTCAGCAGACGGAAAAAATCGGTGCGGTTGATCGCCCGGCTCAGTTCCGGTCCGGCGTGAAAGGGAATTGCCGGGGCATTGTTCATTCCCACTCTTCCTCTCCTCCCGCCGATGCCTCCGATCCCGAAATCTTGGGATATACGTCTTAGACGCGAAGAGCTACAAAAATTGCGAGACAACTTGATGAGAGATATCGAAAACGGGGACTTTCGATATTTAAGGCGGAAATCATCAATTATCTCAACTACAGGTGATGCACGGGCAGATTTTACTGAGGGGCAGTAGTTCTTACCTGGGTATCGTAAATCTTCTCGTGTTCAACATCCATGAATGCGAGAAGGCAGTGCCAGACGTAAGCGCGAGAGAACCGATAGACCCATTCAGCTAAGGGGTTGGCTGATGTTCGTGGCGGCGAACGCGGGTTCATCGGTTCTCTCAGCGCTTATTTTGCGTTCCATTTCCTTCGCTTCGGTTGCATCTTGTGTTGCGCCCCCGACCTTGTCAATTGCGGTTTGTCGGATGCTCCAGGCAAGCGGCAGAAAACAGGCCGCCGGACTGACGTCGTTTCCTACACTTCAAGATTGAGAATGAGTGCGGCAAGGTCAAGGGGTTTTTCGAGATAGAAATCGGCGCCGGCCTCAAGCGCACGCGCGCGATCCTCATCGGCATCCGATCCGCTGCAGATCGCAAGCCGCATCGACTTGAACCGAACATCCCGGCGCAGGCTCAGCACCAGGCCAGTGCCGCTATCGAGCGGCATGTAGAGATCGGTGATCAACAGATCGGGCACGGCCTTGCCTTCCGCCGCGCGCGCCTCCAACGCCTCCAGCGCCATATCGGCTGTCGAAAAGCAGAATAGATCGACGTCTATCTGCTGCTTCCGGCTGATATAGTCGAGATAAAAGAGGTCATCCCTGCTGTCATCGACGTAAAATAGGGTCGGCATCCATCACCGTGATTGGATATTGTTCGAACGAACGTCGCTGTCCTTAGAAATCACGATACCGCGGTTTCACGAAAATTCGATATATATTACCGCAAGGCATTTCGCAAAAAGCGCGGCATCGCCTTCCCTTTGCCTATTGAGTATTCGTTGATTTCGGAAAAAATGACCGCGCAAACCAAGGAGAATAGGCGGGTGCAGGATAGCAGCGACGTGGACCTGCAGGACCAGCGAAGGCGGCACTACCGTGCCTTTGCGATTGCCGTCGGCTGCCTGATGGTCCTTCTCGGCGTGACCGCCCTTGCCGGCTGGCTGCTGCAGGTCGAGATCATCATTTCGCTGGTTCCCGGCTTTCCGTCGATGGCCTTCAACACTGCGCTCTGCTTCGTGCTTTCCGGGACGGGGCTTGCCGCCTCGACACTGACCGGCCGCCGTTTTCGAATAACGGCTACGATGACGGCGGGACTTGCAGCGGCGTTTGCCGCAGCCCGGCTCGTGGAAATCGTCACGATCGGCCGGACTTTCCACAATGTCGACGTGTTGATCTCGCGCTTCCTGGTTCCCCCCGCTTTCATTGTGCAGATCGGCGGCGGCATGGGGCCGAATACGGCGTTGATCTTCCTGATCGCCAATCTTTCGCTGCTGCTTTCGCTTCCGGTGGAGAGGAAAAGCCAGGTGGTGCAGGAGCTGACGAGCTACGTCGTCATGACGCTCGGCATGATCGCGCTGGCGAGCTACGTCACCGATGCCGAACAGGGCTACCGTTGGGGGCCCTATGCAGCGATGGCGCTGCATACGGCGGTCGGCATGGTGATCTTCGGCGCGGGGCTTCTCGCCCGCTCCTGGTGGATGCAGCCGGCAAACCGGGCGCAGATCCCGCTCTGGATCCCGGCTGCCGTGTGCTTCACCGGCCTTCTCGTCGATCTCTATACGCCGCTGGGTGTCGCCAACGGCATTCTCTACGTGCCGCTGGTGCTGACGGCGCTCTGGTTCGGCAACAGGAACGCGCCGCTTTTCTTCGCCTTTGCCTGCACCGTGCTGCTGATGCTCGGCTTCTTCGCCGTCAGGCACGATGAGGCGACATTCTGGCAGGAGATCGCCAACCGTACGATTACGGCCGCCACGCTCTGGCTGATCGCGATCCTCGTCTTCTATTTCATGCGCAACAACTATAACCTCGAAACCGAGCGCGTCCGCTTCGGCGCGTTGTTGCGCGGCACGCCTGATGCCGTCGTCGTCATCGACGATCGTGGAACGATCAGGAGCTTCAATCCGGCGGCGGAAAGCATGTTCGGCTACTCCCCGCAGGACACGATCGGCCGGAACATCAAGATGCTGATGCCCGAACCCTACCATTCCGAGCACGACGGCTATCTCGCCCATTACCGGCAGACCGGCGAGGAACGGATCATCGGCACGACGCGCATGGTCTCCGGACGCCGCAAGAACGGCATCGTCTTTCCGATCGATGTTTCCATCAGCACCGTCGTCACCGGCGATACGAAGATCTTCGTCGGCATCGTGCGTGATATCAGCGAGCGCGTCCGGCAGGAAGAACGGATGAAGGCGACGCTTGCCCAGCTCGAGGCCTATACAGCCGAACTCGAGCGCAGCAACCACGACCTCGATGAATTCGCCTATATCGCCTCGCATGATCTGAAGGAACCGCTGCGCGGCCTGCACAACCACTCCCGCTTCCTCCTGGAGGACTACGAAGACAAGCTCGACGTCGACGGCGTACGCCGGCTGAACCGGCTCGTACGTCTCAGCCAGCGCATGGAGAAACTCGTCAACGACCTTCTGTATTTCTCCCGGCTCGGGCGGCAGCAACTGGCAGTCAAACGCACCGACATCAGCCTGATCGTCAAGGATGTCGTCGCGACGATGGAGCTGCTGCTCGAGGAACGGCATGCCAAGGTCATCATCGACGGCCGGCTGCCGGACGTGGTCTGCGACGCGCCGCGATTGACCGAAGTGTTCCGCAATCTCATCACCAATGCGATCAAATACAACGACAAGCCGGCGCCGCTCGTCTCGATCGGTTACCTCGACCGGTTCGTCGGCCAGGACGGCACGGTTGCCCGCAACGTGTTTTTCGTTAGAGATAACGGCAAGGGCATACCCCAGGAATTCCATGAGGACATTTTCCGCATTTTCAAAAGGCTGGAAAAGTCGCAGGATTCCGAAGATGGTACCGGAGCAGGCCTCACCTTCGTTCGCAAGATCATCGCGCGACACAATGGCGATATCTGGCTGGAATCCGAGGTCGGCGCCGGCACGACGTTCTATTTCACCCTGGGAAGAAAGCGCGAGGGGCAGAATGCAGCAGCGTGACACGCAACCAATCCTGATCGTCGAGGACAGCGAAGACGATTTCGAAGCAACGATGCGCGCCTTCAAACGCACCAACCTGCGCAACTCGATCCGCTGGGCGGCCTCGGGGCAGGAAGCGCTCGACATGCTCGGCGTGATGGCACCGAAACCGGGGCTGATCCTGCTCGATCTCAACATGCCGGGCCTTGACGGCCGCAAGACGCTGGAGGCGATCAAATCGAACGCCGGCTGGCGCAAGATCCCGGTGGTGATCCTCACGACCTCCGACGACGAGCGCGATATCGAAGGCTGCTATGCGCTCGGCGCCAATACCTATGTGCAGAAGCCGGTCGATCTGGACGGGCTCTTCGCTGCGATCCAGCGGCTGAAGGAATACTGGTTCGAAATCGCGATCCTGCCGCTCGAGGACTGACAGATTGGCGGAAGTCTGCAGCATTCTCATCATCGACGACAATATCGACGATCGCGAGGTCTATCGCCGCATATTGGGCCGCGTCTCCAGCACCGCCTATACGGTCGTGGAGGCGGAGACAGGTGAAGAGGGCCTGGCGCTGAACGGCCGGAAACGGCCGAACTGCATCCTGCTCGACTATTCGCTTCCGGGGCGCGACGGTCTCGGCGTTCTTGCCGATATCCTGGAGGCCGATCCCGCCGCCAACGTCATCATGCTGACCGGCCAGGGCAGCGAAACCGTGGCCGTCGAGGTGATGAAGAGCGGGGCGCGCGACTATCTGACAAAGGATTCCCTGTCGCCGGAAACACTGCATCGCTGCATCCAGAACGCCATCATGCACGGCATGCTGG
This sequence comes from Rhizobium anhuiense bv. trifolii, assembly GCF_024346605.1. NCBI lineage: Bacteria > Pseudomonadati > Pseudomonadota > Alphaproteobacteria > Hyphomicrobiales > Rhizobiaceae > Rhizobium > Rhizobium anhuiense. The sequence goes on along the minus strand of NZ_CP098803.1, from coordinate 982,849 downwards.
AAGCAAAGCTGGAGCAGAAGCGGCAATCGCTCGAGATCTTCACGCGCGCCATGGCCCATGATCTGAAGGAGCCGCTGCGGACGATCAAATCCTTCAGCCGCATCCTGCACGGGTCGTCGGCGCTTCCGGCCGAAGACCGCGAACTGCTCGATTACGTGCTCAGCGCCGCCGACCATATGGAAGATCTGATCGTCAAGGTCTCGGGCTTCACCAGGCTCGAGGCCTCCGGCGGACCGGAGCTCAGGCCGGTCTCGCTCTCCGCTGTGCTCGACCAGGTGGAGGACAATCTGCGCCAGCAGACCGAGAGCCGAGGAGCCGTCATCATCCGCGGCGCACTGCCTGAGGTGATGGGCGATGCGACGCTGCTGACCCAGCTTTTGCAGAACCTCGTGTCGAATGCCATCCGCTATTGCGACCAGAAGGTTCCGGAGGTCAGCATCACCGGGCAAGCGCAGCGCGATATCTGCCGTCTCACAGTGCGCGACAACGGACCCGGCATTGATCCCGAGCACCGCGAACTGATCTTCCAGCCGTTCAAGCGCCTCGTCGGCCGTGGCATCGAAGGCACCGGGCTCGGCCTTGCCATCTGCCGCCGCATCGCGCAGTTGCATGGCGGCTCGATCTGGTGCGAGCCGGAAAATGGGCCGGGCGCCACCTTCGTTGTCGAAGTGCCGCTCGCCGAGGCAAGGCCCGCGCCGCCGGCCGCATCGGCCATCCCGCACAGCGCCAGGCCGGCGGAGCAGCCAGGCGAAGGTTCGGGCAGGCTCGCCGAAGTGCTGCTGGTGGAAGACAGCCCGGCCGACATCCAGATTCTGAAGATCAAGCTGATGCGCCGGGAGAAGGTGAATTTCAACCTGCATGTCGCCACCAATGGACGCGAGGCGATGCGGCTGCTCGAAGAGCGTGCCGGCATCGCCGATGTGCCGCAGATCGACCTGATGCTGCTCGACATCAACATGCCGATCATGGACGGCTTCGAGGTGCTGCATGCGCTTTCCGCCGATGTCCGCCTCAAGCGAATTCCCGTCTGCATCCTCAGCACCTCAAGTGATGAGACCGACATGCGGCGGGCCAGAAATCTCGGCGCGCGCGCCTATATGGTCAAGCCGCCGACCCTGCAGCAACTGGAAGAGGCACTCGAAGATGTCGAACATTTGGAATTGCTGCAGCGCGGCGATTCGCTTGCACTTTGTGCGGAACAAAACTAAGCGACGGTCATTGGCAACGGTATGACCTTCGCAGCTCTCATACTCGCGCTCCTGACGACGCCGCTTCAATCAGGACTGCTCTCGATGGTATCAGGCATTCATCACGTCACGGCCGTAACCCGAAAGGTGCAGGCGAACGTGGACTTTTACGCCGGGTTTCTCGGCATGCGGCTCGTCAAGCAGACAGCCGGTTACGAGGACGCGACGCAGCTTCATCTCTTCTATGGCGATGCGGCGGGGACGCCGGGTTCCCTCCTCACCTTTCTCGCCTGGGAAGATGGCGCCCCCGGCCGGGTGGGCTTCGGCCAGATCAGCGAAATATCGCTGTCGATCGATCCCGCCAGCATCGGCTACTGGCTGACGCGCGCCATGAGCTTCGGCCTGCGCTCGGAGGGGCCGGCTGACGAATTCGGCGAGCCTGTGCTGCGGCTGAAGGACCCCGACAACATCATCCTCAAGCTCGCAGGCACGAAGACCCTGGCATCGCCGGCCGCCTGGGACGGCGCCTCGATCCCGGTCGAGCATGCCGTCCAGCGCGTGCGCGGCGCCACCATGCTGACGGAGAAGCCTGCCGAAAGCCGCAGCTTCCTCGAGACCCATTTCGGTTATCGCTTCCAGGCCAATCGTGGCACGATCGACAGGCTGGTGTCGCAATCCGGCGACGTCATCGACGTGCGCGATGCGCGCGGCTTCTGGTCCGGCGCGCCGGGCACCGGCACGGTCGATCACGTCGCCTTCCGCGCCGCGAACGAGGACACGCTGCTTTCGGTGCGCAAGGCATTGGAAGCGACCCATGCGTCGCCGACCAACATGCACGACCGCAAATATTTCCGATCGCTTTATGCCCGCGAACCCGGCGGCACGCTGGTGGAGCTTGCCACCGACAAGCCCGGCATGACCGTGGACGAAGAACAGGCCGCTCTGGGGACGAAGCTGTTCTCCCCGCCCGAAGCCATCACCAATCTCCATGACCTGAAGGTGGTGCTGCCGCAGTTTTCGATGCCCGGCCAGCCGCGCGTCAACTATCGCGAGCTGCCATTCGTCCATCGCTTCTATACGCCCCCCGATCCCGATGGCAGCGTCTTCGTGCTGCTGCACGGTTCCGGCGGCAATGAGACGACGCTGATGCCGCTCCTGAACAAGGCGGCGCCGCGGGCGACGCTGCTCGGCGTGCGCGGCCGGGCAACGGAAGAAGGTTTTCCGCGCTGGTACAAGCGCATCACCCCCTTCTCCTTCGACCAGAACGACATCAAGACCGAGGCCGAAGCCTTCGCGGCCTTCATTGAGGGCGCCGTCAAATCCTACGGGCTCGATCCTCAGAAGGTCGTCTATGTCGGATATTCCAATGGCGCCAACCTGTTGAACTCGCTGCTCTACCTGCACCCGAACCTGGTTCACAAGGCGGTGCTGCTGCGCTCCATGCCGGTGCTCAGCGACTATCCGCATGCCGATCTCAAAGGCACGGACCTGCTCGTCATCAGCGGCAAGACCGATGCCTACGGCAAATATGCGAGCGAGCTGGAAGAGAGGCTGAAGAGTTCGGGCGCCACCGTCGATTCCGACGTCATCCCCGGCGGCCACGATCTCGGCGATGCCGACATTCCGATCATCCAGAAATGGCTGCTGCAGGAAAATCGCTGACGATCAGCCGCGGCGGGCAACCATGATGCCGGCAAGCACGATGGCGCCGCCGAGCGCCTGCATCGCCCCGATCGCCTCGCTCAGCAACGCCCAGGCGAGGATGGCCGCGACGACCGGCTGCAGCAGCAGCGTCAGCGAGGAAAACGCCGGCGGCAGATAGGCGAGCGCATAGGTGATCGCCACCTGCCCGCCGGCATGGCTGATAAAAGCCAGGCCGAAAACGATCGACCAGCCATAGACGGTCGCGGGCAGCATATGGCCCTCATAGATGAGGCCGATCGGAAAGATGCAGACGGCGGCGCAGGCCGTGCTCCACAACATGATGCGGATCGTATCGAACCGGCTGCGCAGCCTGCCGATCGCCAGGATGTAGCAGGCATAGAAGAAGGCGGCGATCATCGCCATGCCGTCGCCGCTGAGATCGCCATTGCCGACGGCTGCCGGCCCGCCCTTCAGAATGACGACGCCGCAGAGCGCCACGGCAAGTCCGAGGATGAAGATGCGGCTGATCTGCGCGCTGAAAAAGAGGAAGGCGATCAGCGTGACGAAAACCGGCGCAAGATTGGCAAGCAGCGTCGCATTGGCGACCGACGTCATGGTGAGCGACAGGTGCCAGGCGCCGAGATCGAGCGCCAGCATGACGCCCGGGAGAACCAGCATGCCGTAGTCGGAAAGATTTTGCGGCTTCGGACCCCTCTCCTTCTTCATCAACGAGACGATGAAGATCGGGATCAGTGCCAGCGCCACGCGCCAGAAGGCGGTCGCCATCGGCCCGACCTCGGACAGCCTGACGAAGATCGGCGAGCCGCCGATCGCCGCTCCGCCGAGAAGGAGGGCCGCAAGGGCAAAACGATTGGAAGGCGGAGCTTCGGATAGGGTGGAGGCAGGCTGCGACATGATCTCGATATTCTTGGTCACCCGGATGCCGGGTGCGTATCAGAAGTCGATCACCGGCGACAGCCGAAGAGCGACATATTGATCGAAAATCAGGCAGGATGCCTATTCGTCGCGCGCGTCCTCAGCTTTTCGGCGATCTCGCCGGCGACGAAGAAGGCATGCTCGGTCACCTGCGGCAGTCCCATCAGCTCGCCGAACGTGCCGCGCGCCAGCGGGCCGGAGATCAGCAGCGAGGGGTCGGCCCGTCCGGATGGGCCGATCGCCTCCGAACGCTCGGTACAGGCAAGGCCGAGGCCGGTCGGGTCGAGCGCCAGGTGACCGTCTGCCGCAAGTGCTGCAAGCCAGGGCTGGGTTTCGAGAATACCGCCATGCGCCGGGCCGGTGGTGACGACGACAGCGTCATAAGGTCTCTCCAGCGGCTGGCGCTGATGACGCGGCTGCAGGGTGCAAAGGATCAACTCGCCCTCGATGCGCGCATCGGCGACCGAGCCGGCGAGGATATCGAGGCGGCCCGCAGCAACCGCCGCGTCGAGCACGGCCTCGACCTGCGGGGCGATCCGGAAACGGTGCACGTCCCAATAGGGACGCAGATGACGGACGAGACGGCGCCGTTCGGCAACCGGCAGCGCCTGCCAGAGTTCGTATCCCTGCGCCCGCACCTGATCGATCACGCCATGCCAGCTGATGCCGTCAGCCTTCGCCGCATCGATGGCGGTGCGGATCTCCGCCAGCAGCGACACGGCGGAATGGGTCGCATCGGAGACGAAATCGCCGAAGAGCGGCTGCGGCACCGGCGCATGGCCGCGAGACCGCAGACCGCGCCGCGAGATCGCGGTCACCGGACCGTCATGTCCGCGCTGCGCCAGCGAGGCAATCACATCGGCGGCCGTCAGACCGTTGCCGATGACCAGCACCCGGTCATGCGGGCGGATAGCGTCGAGCGCTCCGGGCTTGGTGGTATCGGCGACGAAACGGGGATGGGCAGCAAGCCGGATTGCAAGCCGGCCGGGAGCCGCCGGCGGCGGATGGCTGGTGGCGATCGCGACGATATCGGCCTCCGTCACGCCGCCCTTGTCGTCGAGGATCGACCAGCGGCCGGCACGGCGTTCGACACCCGTCACCGCGGCGCGGCAATGACGCACGCTCCCGTCTTCCAGCAGCGGTTTCAGCAGGGAGGCGACATACTCGCCGAAGAGCCGACGCCGGGGGAAGAATGAGCCATCGGGCTGCCTGGCCTCGGGATCGTCGGCGACGGCATCGCGGGCTTCGATCCAGGCCTGGAATTCACTCAAGTCGCCCGGCTGCAGGCTCATCTTGGCGGCCGGCACATTGATGCGATGAGCCGGATCATCCGTGTCATAGGCAAGGCCGCGGCCGAGTTCGGCGCGCGGCTCGAAGACCACGATGGCAGGACGCTCGCCGCAGTCGGCCTTAGCGAGATGATAGGCGACGCCGGCGCCGGAGATACCGCCGCCAATGATGGCAACGACGGGTTGTGCGGACGTCGGGAGAGGCTTGGGCTGCATGGTGGCCGGGATCGTTGCTTCGATATCCGAGCATAGAAGCGGGGCAGCGGTCGCGCAATCCTTCCGCCGCTATTGTCTATAATTTTTATAGGCTTATCCCGATATTGTCGTCGAGAATTCGGGATTGCCGCGGATGGTGTTGCTCACCGTGCAGATCTCGTTCTCGGCGGCGTGGGCGATCTTCTGCCGGGTCTCCTCGTCGATATCACCCTTGATCGAGAAGGCGATGTTGAACTTGGCAACGCGCGAAAGGCCTTCCGTCGCCTTCTCGCCGGTGACGTCGGCAGTGATCTCGCTGATCTTGTCGAGAACGCCCATCTGGCTGGCGACGATGCGGGCGCTGAGCACCAGGCAGGCCGAGAGCGAGGAATAGAGCAGGTCGAGCGGATTGAAGCCCGGCTGCGACGGCGCGGTGACGATATCGATCTCGCCCTTGGTGGCGGAGGTGACATGTGGGAAACCGGTGCGGCCGACCACGGCGGTGGCGCCGGTCGGGCGGGAGCGAATCTTGAGATCGGCCATATTGAAATCCTCTCGCGAATATCCTGCGGATGGCGATTCCGCCTGATGCGGCGATGGCAAAGCCCGCCCACCGGTTTCGGAACCTTTCCATCCCTCATCAGTTGAATACACCTGAGCGAAATCAGTGACAAAGGTGGATTGCGATGGTGCACGTCCGCAGCGTGGATAACCAAGGCCGGCGGATGGATGCTCGTGATCGGCTGATCGTTGCGCTCTATGCGCAGCTGAAGGCCGAGCGGGAGACGCGCGAAACGCTGGAATGGGCGATCCGCAACGGCGCCGTTTCGAAGGAGGTGCTGGAGGCGATCGCGGCCGATCCGGTTCCCGTCGTCACCAGCGAGGATATCGCATCGCTGGAGAAAATCATCGCCCTCGATGAACGGCGCAAAACAAATCGGAACTAGAGCAGGATGCCAACGCCATCATGCTCCCTATTTGATTGAGAAGAGGAGATCCGAAATGGCCGATATCACCTATCAGGTCGTCCCGCATGACAATGGCTGGGCCTATAAGCTCGGCGACACGCTTTCGGAAACCTATGCGACGGCTGATGAAGCGATCTTCCATGCCAAGGACGCCGCGTCGCGCCAGAAGATCGGCGATGGCGATGCGCTGCTCGCCTATCCCGCGCCTGACGGCCGCGGCTGGGCATTTCAGGAACTCGAAACCGACAAGAGCGGCAGCCGGCTCTGATTTGCGACGGAGGATGGAATGGCCGCTCGGGCAAGCTGGAAGGGTCATCTGAAGGTGGGCGACCTTGCCTGCGCCGTCGGGCTCTACACCGCCGTTTCCTCCTCCGACCGCGTCTCCTTCAACATCATCAACCGCAGGACCGGCCATCGGGTGGAACGGCAATTCGTCGACAGCGAGACCGGCAAACCGGTCGAGCGGGACGACCAGGTCAAGGGCTACCAGATTGAGAGCGGCGACTACATCGTCATCGAGGGCGACGAGATTGCCGAGATCATGCCGGAGAGCGACAAGGTGTTGAATATCAAGGCTTTCATCGCCCTCGACGGGATCGACAAGCTTTATTTCGACCGCCCTTACTATCTCGCCCCCGTGGACGAGCATGACGAGGAGGCGTTGTCGCTGATCGCCAGGGGCATGCGCGACGGCAAGGTCGCAGCACTCGCCGAAGCCGTGCTTTTCCGGCGCAACCGGACGCTGCTGATCCGCCCTCATGACGACTACATCGTCGCGACGATGCTGAACTTCGATTACGAGGTGCGCTCGGCCGATACGGTCTTCAAAGACATTCCCGACATCAAATTCGACAAGGAGATGATCGAGCTTGCCGGCCATATCATCGGCACCAAGCAGGGCAGCTTCGAACCAAGCGAATATGAGGATCGTTACGAGGCTGCCCTCGTCGAACTGGTGAAGGCGAAGATCGAGGGCCGGGCACCGCCGAAGAAAAAGAAGCAGCCGGAGCGCAAGGTCGTCGACCTGATGGAGGCGCTGCGCCAGAGCGCGAAGATGAGCGGCAAGGCCCCAGCAACGAAGGATCCGGCAAAGAAGAAGGCGCCGGCCCGCAGCGACAGCCACAGCAAGAAGGCAAGCTGAGATGGCTCTCGAAACCTATCAGGCGAAACGCAATTTCAAGCTCACCCCCGAGCCACGCGGACAAAAGGGCCGCAGCAGCGGCAACAGCTTCGTCATTCAGAAGCACGATGCGACCCGGCTGCACTATGATTTCCGGCTGGAGATGGATGGGGTGCTGAAGAGCTGGGCGGTGACGAAAGGACCAAGCCTCAACCCGGAGGATAAGCGGCTCGCCGTGCATGTCGAAGATCACCCGCTCTCCTATGGCGATTTCGAGGGCATTATCCCGAAGGGGCAATATGGCGGCGGCACCGTCATCGTCTGGGATCGCGGCACCTGGACGCCGCATGGCGATGCGCACAAGGCCTACCGCAAAGGCCATATGGAATTCGAACTCGACGGCGAGAAGCTGAAAGGCCGCTGGCATCTCGTGCGCATGCACGGCCGGCCCGGTGAAAAGCGTGAGAACTGGCTCTTGATCAAGGGCGACGACGCCGAGGCGCGCCATGACGGCGACATCCTCGACGAACGGCCGGAATCAGCCAAAACGGGCCGGCAGCTCGAAGAGGTGGCGGATAATCCCGAAGCGACCTGGAATTCCAAAGCGAAGAACGGCAAAGGGATTGCCGTCAAAAGACCGGCTCCGAAGGCAAAAGCCGCCGCACCCCGGGAACGCGACTGGCCGAAGGGCGCGCGCAAGACCGCGATGCCGGATTTCATCGAACCGGCCCTTGCCAAGCTGAAGCCGAAGCCGCCGGCGGACGATCGCTGGATCCATGAGATCAAGTTCGACGGCTATCGCCTGCAGGTCAGGATCCGGGACGGCGAGGTCAGGATGCTGACCCGCAGCGGGCTCGACTGGACACCAAAATTCGGCAAGGACGTGCTCGATGCCTTCGCCGCCCTGCCGGTGCGATCGGCGGTGATCGACGGCGAGATCGTCGTCGAGCGCGATACCGGCGCCTCGGATTTCTCGGCGCTGCAGCAGGATCTGAGCCAAGGCCGCGATGACCGCTTCGTCTTCTATGCCTTCGATCTTCTGTATCTCGACGGCCACAGCCTGCTCAACGCGACGCTCCTCGATCGCAAACATCTGCTCGAAACCCTGATACCCGGCGACGACGACAAGCTGCGCTACAGCGCGCATTTCAACGAAAGCGGCGGACTGGTACTCGACCATGCCTGCCGGCTCAGCCTCGAAGGCGTGATCTCCAAGCTGCGCGACAGCAAATATACGTCGGGGCGGAAGGGCGAGTGGATCAAGTCGAAATGCTCGCATCGCCAGGAATTCGTCATCGGCGGCTACGTTCCGTCGACATCGATGAAGAATGCGATCGGCTCGCTGGCGATGGGGTATTACCAAAACGGCGAACTCAGACATGTCGGCCGTGTCGGCACCGGCTATACGGTGGTAACGGCGCAGATGCTCCATGAGAAGCTGTCGCGGCTGACGCAGAGCGAGAATTCCTTCGACGACAAACTGACATCGGAGGAACGGCGCGGGCTGATCTATGTGAAACCGCAACTGGTCGGCGAAGTGGAATTCCGCGCCTGGTCGGCCGACGGCAATCTGCGCCATGCCGCCTTCCGCGGCCTGCGCGAGGACAAGCCGGCAAAGGACGTGACGCGCGAAACGGAAAAGACCACAGCCCGCGCTTTGCCGAAATCGGCGGTGGCGCTCACCCATCCCGACCGCATCTACTGGCCGGACGAGGGCGTTACCAAGGAGGGCCTGGCGAATTACTACGCCCAGGTGTGGCGCTTCATGGCGCCCTATGTCGTCAACCGGCCCCTGGCGCTGCTGCGTCTGCCCGACGGGATCGAGGGCCGGCAGCGGTTCTTCCAGAAACATGCCTGGAAGGGCATGAACCCGCATATCGGCGAGATAACCGATCCGAAGGACAAGCAGGGCGAGAAGCTGCTGCGCATTACCGATTTCGATGGCGTCGTGGCGCTGGTGCAATCGGCCGTGCTGGAAATCCACCCCTGGGGTGCGACGACCGACAATTGGGAAAAGCCCGACATGATAACCATGGACCTCGACCCCGGCGAGGAGGTGGCGTGGGAGAATGTGATCGCCGCGGCTTACGAATTGAAGGAACGGCTGGAGGCCGAGGGTCTCGCCGCTTTCGTCAAGACCACAGGCGGCAAGGGGCTGCATGTGGTGACGCCGCTTGCACCGAAAGCCGGCTGGCTGGAGGTGAAGGGCTTTGCCAAATGGCTTGCCGACAGCATGTCGGCCGATGATCCCCAGCGCTATCTCGCGACGGCGACCAAAGCCAAGCGCCAGGGAAGGATCTTCATCGACTATCTCCGCAACGGCCGCGGCAATACGGCGGTCGCACCCTATTCGACGCGGGCAAGGCCGGGGGCTGCGGTGTCGATGCCACTGGAATGGGATGAGCTCACCGCCGACATCGGGCCGGCCTATTTCACGGTGGACAACACGCCGACGCGGCTGGACGCCTTGCCGAGAGATCCTTGGGACGGGTTTTTCGCAGCAGCGAAACCGCTGGAAAAGAAAAAGCGATAGCGGATCGGCAATACCCTTTCGCCTAATGCGGTTTGCGCCCGCTCTCAGCAGCCAGGCTCTTTTTCAATGCATCCATGATGTTGATGACGTTACCGGTCGACTTCACCGGAGCGGGCTTTTTCGCGGGCGCGGTCTTCTTCAGGCTCTTCTGCTTGCCGCGGATCATCGCCTTCAGGCGTTTCTGAATCGGATCCTGCACCATGGTGGGGCTCCAATCCTTGGTCTCTTCCTTCACCAGTTGCTTCATCAGCGTCAGCAGCTTGCTGTCGATCTCGGTGTTGCTATCGAGTTCGGCTATGGGATCACGCACCTCGTCGCCATAACGCAGGGTCCAGAGAACGATGCCTTTGCCTTGCGGCTCCAAGAGCACGGCACGCTCCCGACGATAGAGAACCAGACGGGCGATGCCGACGACATCATTCGCCTTCATCGCCTCGCGGATGACGCAGAAGGCTTCCACCCCGACCTTGTCCTCGGGCGCCAGAAAATGCGGCTTGTCGTACCAGATCCAGTCGATCGAGCCGCGCGGCACGAAACTGTCGATGTCGATGGTGCGGGTGCTTTCGAGCCCGACCTCCTCGATTTCCTCGTCTTCGAGCAGAACATAATCGTCCTCGCCGCGCGGATAACCCTTCACCTGGTCCCGCTCGGCCACAGGTTTGTGAGTGACGCTGTCGACATAACGGCTTTCGACGCGGTTCTTCGTCTGGCGATTGAGGACATGGAAACGAACCTTGTTGCTTTCGGTCGTGGCCGGCGTCAGCGAGACGGCGGCGGTGACGAGCGAGAGCTTGAGATAGCCTTTCCAGAATGTCTGACGTGCCATGTCTGTCCTGCCTCCCGGACATGGTTGGGCATCGTTATTAACGGCCTGTTCGGTCTTTGGTTCCGGGAGCTGATGAGGTTTCGATTGACGACGACAGCCAGCGTCCCGGCGCGCGGCAGCGGGTGGCTCGAACCAGTTGGGCGCGACATATTGGAAGGTTTAGCAAACTGGATTCGAGGAATGATATGGCTTAAAGTGGCGCCACATGGCGGGTTAAAGCAGGAACTGCAGCAATAACTCGTTGGTCTGGCTCATGAATTTCGCGCCAACCATATACTGCAGGAAGAGCGACGTGTCGGCTGTTTTGGATTGTGGGAGTGGTCAACCGATCGAAATCTATCGATTTGTGATGGGTCGTAGACAGAAACCAGTGTCGATGATTTCAATGTCGCATACAGAGTCCAGCAGAGGTAAATTGTAATTTTGGCTCAGTCCTATTTCGAATAGGAACATCCCCGAACATGAGATAGAAGAGCTCTTAATGGCGATACAAGACGCGTCTATAGCACGAGACTATTATCAAGGCAGCCACCGTCGGCGGACTGCTTCCAGATGGCGCGTCAGACGGGACGTGCTGGCGAAGCTGGTGCTTACTGTCGCATTTTACGCCGCACTTTGGCGGGCGACCGGCATGTGGTACGGACTGCCGGCAAATTTCGATGACGGCGCGTCGGTAGACCCGCTTCCGATGAAGCTGATGCTTTACAGCCTTATCCCGTTGTCCGGTTTGTATTTTCTGTTGGAACAACGGCAATTCATACGGACCTTTTCAAGAATTTCGCCCCTCATCGGGGTCGTTGCCATTTCCTGTCTGACATCAATCGTGTTCTCGATTGACAGAGGGGCGTCTTTAAAGGGATTGGCCGCCGTCATTGTTCTTGCGCTCCCGCCGCTGCTTTATCGCGCGCGGTATGGCAACGTGGAAGCGTTTCGCATCCTGGGGCGTTTTGCGATCGCGGCCGCATTTATCAATGTTCTCTATACTGCCGCTTTCCCGCAATTTGCCATCATGCGTGGCAGCTATGCCGGCATGGTAAAGGGGGCGTTTTACCACAAGAATACGTTGGGACAATTTTGCTCGGTCAGCTTTGTGTGTCTGTTGTCGACGCAGAAGCTAGGCCGACTTCGTTACAGCACGCTTGTACGGTGGGCTGCGATGCTTTGCCTCCTCGCTTTGATTGTAGCGACAAAGTCGTCGACCGCGGTTGTATTGACGATGTTCGGCAGTGTCATGCTGTATGCGATCCGGATTATCCACGTCTATCCAAATCGCCTTTTTCGCTCATTTGTCGTCGCTCTGCTGTTTCTTCTGGTGGGTTTTGCCGCCAGTTTCATTTATTTGGGTGTGGCCTCTGCCGTTGCTGAAGCTTTCGGCAAAGACCTTACTTTCTCGGGGCGCACCAACATCTGGGAACAGCTGTTTCCGCTGATATGGGATAGGCCTTTAACCGGCTATGGCTTTGCGATGTTCCGTCAGCCTGATGTCATGGAGGAATACGTCAAGGTGACGTTCGACGCGCGGTCGACGCACAACACCTATCTCGAACTTGCCCTCAATATCGGCATTCCCGGTATAGGCGCATGGGTCTTGTTTTTGGTGACTCGTCTGTTCCGAAAGATGACAATCGTCGAAGCCGATCAAGAGCGATCGGGCGCCAGACGGAAGGAGATCGTGATTATCATCCTGATCATGCTTGGCTCCATGACAGAGGCAGGGATGATGCTCGCACCTTTTATTCTCTGGCCACACACTGTGATTGCACTCTCCGAGCTGCGTCCGAGGCTGTTGGCAAACCGGAGACCGCGTGAGGCTTGAGACACGGAGGCTTCACGGGGGCTCCGCTCCGCCTGGTCTCAGTGTGGCGATTAAGTCGAGAGATAGCGCTTCTGCCAAGGCAGCATGTTTTCTTGCCATGCGCGCGGCGTGAAATCGTCATAGGCCGTCTCGGCAATCGCCAACATCCAATTCTGCCTCTTGCGGGCCAGCAAGACGCATGACAATTCCATGCCAGGCTCGATCGCAATGGAGGGCCGGTTGGCGCCTGATATATCGATCCCCTTGTTCCGCCACTGGATGCGGATTTCGTCGGGCTCGGATGTCCATTCGCCGGAGGAAACGGAAGCCTTTCCGTCCGGCTTGATGCGAAGCGGCGGCGGCGTGACGTTCAGAAAGCTGCCGTCGTTGAGATAGTTGCCTTCGACTTCCCCTGCGGTCGCTTTGCCGTTTCCTTTCAGAAAGATGTCCTGCTTGCACCGCAAGAATATGTTGCGTCGAAAACTTCCAGACCACGGCCGATTGGCGAAAAACCCGATCTCACAGTCGCTGATCACGTTATCGTGGATATTCATGTCCTTGCGAAATGCCAGGCTCTGGTCCGAGTAACCGCTCAAACTCACGCCACGATTGCTGTTCTCGATCCGGTTGTCATAAACATGGTGGCCAGCATGGTCGACTTGATCGCCAACCCCATACCCGAAGGAATAATCATTCATCTTGCCGTCACGCATGACGTTACTGCGCACGACGGCATCGTCGCCGATCGATGAAAAGGAGAAATTCTTCCCCCCGATGAAATTGTATTCAACATGGTATTGTCGCGTTCTGCCGCAAACCAGCGCCCCCTTGTTGGATGTGCTGGTCGGCGACTGAAGAAAAAGGTTGCCCCGAACCACCACATTGGAGCTCACATTGCGGTCGTCGTTTTCGTAGGCGAATTGGCAGCAATCCGCTCCCTCGCCGGGCGCCGGGCCGACGCGGTTGTTCTCCAGCAACACGTCCGACGTCATTGTAAGGTAAATGCCGTCGCCCTTCACATTCTCGGTCTCACAGCGCCGTATGACGAGATTCTTGCCATTGTGAAATTTGAAGCCGCGGGGAGAATTCTTGACGACAACGTCTTCGACCACCGTATCGGAAAACACCTGATAGGCGACGCCGATGTCCGGAGCGCCGTCGATGACCTGTCCCCGTGTGGATGCACCGTGAATTTTCTTTCGCAAGATGGCGGGCATCGGATCTCCATTCGATACGGTTACAGCTCGTAATAATGAGGGGTCGTGTGGCGGATGTTTGAATATCTGGAAATTATCTTGACCTGAACGACCGCTGAGAAATCCATGTAAATTGACCCCTGACGTCCCGGCCACATGGGCTGAAACTGTGTCTGGCCAGTTGCGTGCTCTGCGCTGGGATCGCCGTCCGGCACTCTGTTGGTCACACGTTCGCCCAATTTGGCCTGCAAGCCATCCTGGCAATGCCGCGCTGCGTTCCAGCAGTCAATGTTAAATCGCCCGTCAGTCTTATGGCCTGAGTTGTGGAACCGTTGAAAGGCAGCTGTAAAATGTGCCCTTTAGTTGAATCACCGTCGAAATGAGAAGCGGATGGACATCGCTCTCGTTCTCGCCGGCTTCATCGGACGAATGGTAAAATAAGCAATAACCCTAAAACACCCGATGAACCTTGCGGCCCCTCCGCTGCTCTTCAGGTCGTCTCTCGCTGTGGACAGAAGCCCGTCTAAGGCGAGTAGTTTTCATTTCACCCTGATGCTGGTTGCATATTGACCGGTCTCACGGTACGAAATCCTGGGAGGCCAAATATCGAGGCCCAAATGATTACGCATCGTCAAGATATCGACGGCCTGCGTGCCGTAGCCGTAATTTTTGTGATTCTTTATCACTGTGGATTTGACCGCATTCTCCCCGGTGGATTTATCGGGGTGGACATTTTTTTCGTGATCTCGGGCTACCTGATTACCAAAATCATTCTTGCTGACGTTGGGGATGGCCGATTCTCGATTGGCAACTTTTATAGTCGCCGCGCAAAACGAATTCTTCCCGCTGTCGTGGTCATGTATGCCGTTGTGATGGCGGCTTCTTATTTTACGATGCTGCCCGACGAAAGCTTGCGGGTCTTTAAGTCTGTCACTTCCTCAGCGCTTTTTGCCTCAAATGCTTATTTCTATTTTACAACTGGATATTTCGATGATTCCTCGGAATTCAATCCAGTCCTGCACACATGGTCGTTGTCGGTCGAAGAGCAGTTCTACGTCTTTTTTCCCCTGATCGTCATGCTGGCAAGCCGATATGGGCGCAGGGCAACCGGGATGGCCATAGCCGGGCTTTTTGCGGTCAGTATCATTGCTTCCATTATCACTGTTCCAATCAACCGCTCCGCAGCCTTTTATCTTGTACAGTATCGCGCCTGGGAACTGCTCGTCGGCGCTCTCATCGCAGGACCGGCACTGCCGAAATTCGCTGATGCGCGGATCAACGATGTGCTTTCGGCAATCGGTGCTTTGCTCATCTGTCTCAGCGCATTGCTGCTGTCGAAGACGTCCGAGTTTCCCGGATTGACGGCGTTGCCCGCGACCGCAGGCACGGCGCTGATCATCTGGACCGGCCCAGGCACACTTGTCAGCAAGCTACTCTCATTGAGGGTCGCCACTGCCATAGGCTTGATCTCATACTCCCTCTATCTGTGGCATTGGCCGATTTGGGTGTTTTCGAACCAGTACGGGGCATGGGAGCATGGCTGGCAATTGGTGCCGATCGCTTTGAGTCTCGTCGTCGCATATGTTTCGTGGCGATTTGTCGAAACGCCGTTCCGAACAATGAGATACCGACCTGCCGTGTCGGTAGCCGCCGGGGCTGCTTCAATCGCATCGGTAGCAATGCTGGCATTTGTCGGGCAACTCGCGGCCGATCAAATGAAAGAGGACAACACGGCCGTTGAACGGGTGGCGGAATTTGCTGACTACGACCCTTCGAAGGCCTTTCGCAGTGGACAATGCTTCCTCACGTCAAACGACGGCATCGAAAAATATGATCGTGATGCCTGCCTGGCGCTATCAGACAATCAGCAAAACATAGCGCTTGTCGGTGATAGTCACGCCGCTCATCTATATCCCGGACTAAGGGCGCTTTCGGGGGCCAATGTCATTCAAGCGAACGCATCAGGATGTCGTCCCACTCTCGACGCCGAAGGCGAAGAACGCTGCATCGAACTCATGAACTACATGTTCAAGGATTTCTTGCCGAGCCATAAAGTCGATGTTCTCGTATTGGCTGGACGCTGGACAAAAGATGACGCGAAACTCATCAGGAAGACGGTGGATTACCTATCACCGTTTGCCAAAAAGATCGTCGTCTTCGGACCAGTGGCAGAGTATAAATCATCCCTGCCGCGGTTGCTCGCACACAGTCTCTACGACAAGCAACCATTTAAAGCCGCCGATCATCTGGTGCCTCGACAACACATCGGTCTGGACATTCAAGACGCGTTGGCCGGAAGCGGGGCAACATACATCTCTACCTATAAGACGATGTGCAACCCAGATTGTGTGGTGTGGACAAAAAGCGGAGACCCAGTCCAATTCGACTATGGGCACTTCACCGCCGACGGCTCCCGCATTCTGATTTCAAGAGTTAAGCAGGCCCTCGTCGTTCAGCGATAAGCGCATGCCCATCATCGCGCTTTTTGTTGAACTTATCCTTCGATAGCGGTGCAGCAGGGATTAAGGCGAGGGCATGTGCGGATGTTTGAATATTCGGACATTCAGATTGTAAAACGCCCATCTTTCAGAAACGACAGGGTTTGGCGCCACATCGTCCTGTTGACGGGTAGGAAAGTGTGGTTGGCGGGAATGACGATATGCGCCGCCGCGCCGTCGAGACGTGTGCTCTCCACCGAAACCTTTCCATCATTCGGAACCCCGAGGCCGATGACAAGGGAAGAGACCGGGTCAATGGTCCGATTGCCGGCGATGATGCCAAGTTCGTAATCGACCGTGCCGAACAGCTTCGCCATTGCGGTCTGATCGGTAATCAGCTGCTGGCCTGCCGGTCCATAGACCTTCCTGTATAAGGACCAGCCCTTGAGGAAATCGGCGATCTGGCTGCCGTTGTTCGGCGTTCCGACCATGACCACTCTACCGAGGTTGGCTGGGCGATAACGCGTGAGAAACGCCCGGATGATCAGCCCGCCCATCGAATAACCGACGAAATGGAGACGGCCGTCTCCTGCCGCCGTCGCAGCGCCGTCGATCTCCGGTCGAACGATGTCGATGAGGTCACTGATCGAAAACCTGGTGGAGGGGTAACCGACATTCACAACCCGATAACCGTGGCCGGACAGGAAGCCGGCGAGCTTCTCCATGCTCTTCTTCGTCCGAGCAATGCCGTGAAAAAGAATGACTGTGTCGTTCATCATCTGTCCGCTCAACGCGCCGCTATCGATCAAGCCCCTATCCTGTAGCGTGCAAGCGTGAAGCTTGTCGATTGATGCCGGAGGGTTTCGTCGTGCCGTGCGCCTTCTCCAACGCCGGAGCATGGAGGGCGGAAGCGATCAAGCAGATGATCGAGCGGGGGCGCTTATTCTCACGCCCCCACAAGCATCTTTGTTCTTACTTCGAGATGGCTACCACTGCCTCATCGATCAAGGCTGCGACCTCCAGAGGCTTTGAATGCGGCAAGGCATGACTTGCCTCCAAGGTCACGACTTTCCGAGCATTGAGACGAGTCGACATTGCTGCCTGGTTTCCAGGAGCAATCATTCTGTCTTCGCTTGCTATTTGATACCAGGACGGCTTCTTCCTCCAGGCTGGAGCGGTGATGACGTCGCCAAAGGTGCCTGCAAGCGGCGCTTTTTGGGTGGCCGCCAAAACGAAAGCATCTTCGAGGGATATATCCTGGCAGAAGCTTTCGTGAAATTTGTCGGCCTTGAGCCATAGGTAGCTGTCGCTGTCCGGCTCGATATTGGCCATTGCCGCAGGCGGATGCCGTTGCGTGATAGCGCCTGGACTTTCACCTTCGTCGGGAGCGAATGCGGCGATATAGACAAGCCCCGCGACATTCGGTTGATCTCCCGCTTCGGTGATGACCGCGCCACCGTAGGAATGACCGACGAGCAGAACCGGTCCTTTCTGCTGGGCCACCATCTTGCGTGTCCGTTCAGCGTCCTCAGCAAGCGACGTCAACGGCAGTTCGACGGCGCGAACGGATTGATAACCCCTCCGCGCCAGTTCGAGTATGACCTTGCCCCAATGTGCGGCTCCACCCCAAAAGCCATGCACCAGAATGATCGTAGGTTTATTACTCATAGTTTTCTCCTATTTCGTGGAAAGAGCGACGCGGCCTGATCGGCGACAACGGAATCCGAGCATCTTTTTCGCCTCCTTCCTCCACCGTCGACGGAGTTGGCGACTTATTCCGCTGACCAACGAGCGGCCCTATATATACATCCAAGTGCTCTAATTGATTGCATTCAATATAGCTAAGCCGTTCCGATTGATGCGATAAGGCATCTTGACGCAGACCTCCCTCGGAAGCGAGCCGCTTCCGTTGCCAGGCGCTGCCAGCACCAGAAGGCGGGTGCGAGTCTGAGCACCCATCCCAAAAGCCCGGCGTAAACGGGTTGCCGGGGCTGACGCCACAAGTATTATGCTCCCTCATGCTGATTGACGCGCAATTGAATGCATCTGTTTTGAGCTTTCGTGCATTCGATTTTTGCACTCGATCGCCTATAAAATCGGCTTTAAAACTCTCTCCTTCAAAATTGATAGCATAATTGAATGTATTATTTGTCAATTTGATTGCTATTTATGCATAATCAATCTGGCATGTGGCTTGCAATTGGATGGATGCTCCCCGGATGGGGATCGGATTTCAAACCAAGGAGCCATCCATGCCCGCAGTGACCAAGCCCGCCAATCAAAAAGGCGACTTTCTTGTCAATTACGAGGAAAAGGTTTTTGAGGACGTACAGGCCGGCGAAGGGGAAAAAGCCCTCGTCACCTTCCATACCGTGGCGTTCGAAGGATCGATCGGATTCGTCAACCTGCTGCAGGCGACGCGCCTGAAGCGGAAGGGGTTCGAGACCTCGGTCCTTCTCTACGGCCCGGGCGTCACGCTCGGCGTCCAGCGCGGTTTTCCGACGCTCGGCGCGGAGGCCTTTCCCGGCCATCTGAATTTCAACAACCAGATCGTCAAGTTCATGGAAGAAGGTGGCAAGGTCTATGCGTGCCGTTTTGCCCTTCAGGCGCTTTACGGCCATGGCGAAGGCGCATTGATCCCCGGCATCACGCCGATCAGTCCGCTCGACGTTCTCGACTTGATCCTGATCCATCGCCGCGACGGCGCCTTCATCCTCGACACCTGGACGCTCTGAGCAGCAACCGCCCCAAAGAATAGGGGCGGAGTCCTGGCGCTCCGCCTCCCCGCCCGTCAATCGAGGATTTCGTCATGGAGAAAAAAATGAGCGTCCGGGTTGCCGCCGCGCAGATCGCGCCGGATCTGACCTCGCGCGAGAAAACCTTGGCCCGCGTGCTGGATGCAATTCGTGAAGCCGCGACCAAAGCCGCCGAGCTGATCGTCTTTCCCGAAACCTTCGTCCCCTGGTACCCCTATTTTTCTTTCGTGCTGCCTCCCGTTCTCTCCGGCAAGGAGCATGTGCGACTTTACGAGGAAGCCGTCACGGTGCCGAGTGCCGCCACCGATGCCGTCTCGGCAGCCGCCCGCGAGCATGGCATCGTCGTAGCGCTTGGAGTCAACGAGCGCGACCACGGATCGCTCTATAATGCCCAGCTGCTGTTTGATGCCGATGGCACACTCCTCCTCAAGCGTCGCAAGATCACCCCGACTTTTCACGAGCGGATGATCTGGGGCCAGGGCGACGCCTCCGGCCTGAAGGTGGTCGACAGCGCCGTCGGACGCCTTGGCGCGCTGGCCTGCTGGGAGCACTACAACCCTCTGGCCCGCTACGCCCTGATGGCGCAGCACGAGGACATCCATATCGCCCAGTTTCCGGGCTCGATGGTCGGGCCGATTTTTGCCGACCAGATGGAAGTCACCATCCGCCACCACGCGCTGGAAAGCGGCTGCTTCGTGGTCAATGCCACGGGCTGGCTGACCGACGAGCAGATCGCTTCCATTGCTCCCGACGCGGGCCTGCAGAAGGCCCTGCGCGGCGGCTGCATGACTGCAATCATCTCGCCCGAAGGCAAACACGTCGTGCCGCCGCTGACGGAAGGCGAAGGCATCCTGATCGCCGATCTCGACATGAGCCTGATCGTGAAGCGCAAGCGGATGATGGATTCGGTCGGCCATTATGCCCGGCCCGAGCTGCTGCATCTTGTCATGGACGGCCGCGCCACCGCGCCGATGGTCACCACCACCCAGCCATCCCTCCCAACAGCCGAAGCAAGGACCCTTTCCGATGGAGAATACGACACATCTGCCGACCGAGATTCTGATCAACGAATTGCAGTCCTACGGAGCCCGGCTCGTTGACCCCAAGGCCGGACATGAAAGCCGCCGCGGTGGTGCCGGACCTTCCGACCACAAGGCGCTGACCATTGACGGCATGACGGTGATGGTGCCGGTTCACACCGCACCTGCATTCGAGAGTCCCTATCTGGTGGAAAAGCCGGATGATATGGGCCGCAGCCGTATCAGCCGGGATGGCAGGGTGCTGGGTGAGGTTTCCTTTCCCTTGCGCCCACGCTTCTACGAGCGCTCGACCGCCGACGGCATTCCCTATTCGCAGATCGCGGTTCTGCACGGCAAGGACGTGCTCGCCACGACCGTGCTACAGACCTGCATCCGCTATCAGAGCCGCAGCAAGACCTGTCAGTTCTGCGCCATCGGCCAATCGCTGGCAGCCGGCCGCACCATCGCCCACAAGACGCCGGAGCAGCTCGCGGAAGTCGCCAAGGCCGCCGTCGAACTGGACGGCGTCAAACATATGGTGATGACCACCGGCACGCCGAAGGGCGACGACCGCGGCGCTGCGATCCTCGCCGACAGCGCCCGCGCCATCAAGGCGGCCGTCGATATTCCCATCCAGGCGCAATGCGAGCCGCCGGAGGACGATATCTGGTTCACCCGCATGAAGGAGGCCGGCGTCGATGCCCTCGGGATGCATCTGGAGGCCGTGACGCCGGAGGTCCGTGCCCGCATCATGCCGGGCAAGGCGCAGGTCTCGATCGCCAAATACATGGCCTCGTTCAGGGCCGCGGTGGAGGTCTTCGGGCGCGGCCAGGTCTCGACCTATATCCTGGCGGGGCTCGGCGACAGCCGTGAGGCCATTCTGGATATCTGCGAAAAGCTGGTTGCGCTTGGCGTCTATCCCTTCGTCGTGCCCTTCGTGCCGATTTCCGGCACGCCGCTCGAAAGCCACCCGGCGCCCAGGCCTGACTTCATGCACTCGATCCTCGGCCCCTTGTCCAGGATGCTGGTCGACAGCGGCTTGAAGGCCGTCGACATCAAGGCCGGCTGCGGCAAATGCGGCGCCTGCTCTGCCCTTTCCACCTATGAAAGGATGCTCACCAAATGATGCTCGAAGCCTTTGCTCCCTATCGCTCGAGCGAATTCCAGGTGAAATTCGCGACCTCCGCCTGGGAGCGCAGCCAGGCGCATGCGCTGCGCCGTGCCGTCTTCTGCGAGGAACAGCGGATCTTCGAAAGCGATGACCGCGACGCGATCGACGATTACGCCATCCCGATCGTGGCTCTCTCCATGCTGGGCATTGCCGCCGACCAGCTGGTCGGAACGGTGCGCATCCATCAGGCCGAACCCGGCATCTGGTGGGGATCAAGACTGGCGGTCCATCCGGATTTTCGCAAGATCGGCGCCTTGGGGGCGACGCTGATCAAGCTCGCCGTGTCCTCCGCCAATGCGATCGGATGCCACACGTTCCTCGCCAATGTGCAGGTTCAGAACGGCCTGCTGTTTCGGAGGCTGCACTGGGATGTCATGGAGGAGTTCGAGGTCTATGGCAAGCCGCATCTCAGGATGAAGGCCGACCTTGCCTATTATCCGCCTTGCGTCACACCCGAGGCAGGCTTCACCGCCCTTTCCAGAAAGGCGGCGTGAAGATGGTCGCGATCGACATCAAGGCCCTGGCGGCCAAACTCTCGACGAGCGGCGGCATCGCCGCCAAGCAGGATATCGGCACGATCGCCGCAAGGCTCGGCCTGCAGGGGCAGCAGATTGCCGTCGGCGACGATTGCGCCGCGCTGCCCGAGGGCGACGGTCATCTGCTTTTTGCCATCGAAGGGTTCATGAACGAGTTCGTCGCCGCCGACCCCTGGTTTGCCGGCTGGTGCGGCGTCATGGTCAATATCTCCGACGTCGTTGCCATGGGCGGCCGGCCGATCGCCGTGGTTGATGCCGTCTGGGCCGATGGCGAAGCTGGCGCGACACTCGTTCTGGATGGCATGCGGGCGGCATCCAGCGCCTTTGGCGTGCCGATCGTCGGCGGCCACACCAATATCCGCACCGAACGCGGCCAATTGTCGGTCGCCATTCTCGGTCGCGCCAAGACACTGCTGACGAGCTTCGATGCAAGGCCGGGCGATGTGCTGGTTGCGGCGATCGACCATCGCGGCCGTTACCGCGAACCCTTCAACAACTGGGAGGCCGCCACCGATGCCGCGCCGGCGCGCCTGCGCGGCGACCTCGAGCTGCTGCCCGAGATCGCCGAGGCGGGGCTCGCGCTGTCTGCGAAGGATATCAGCCAGGGCGGCATCATCGGCACCGCCATCATGCTGGCCGAATGTTCGCATGTCGGCATCGATATCGACGTCGCCGCCATTCCTTTGCCGGCCGGTGTCGCCCTCGATCGCTGGCTCGTCACCTTTCCGAGCTTCGGCTACCTGCTCGCCGTCGCGCCGGAACATGCGGCCGATGTCGTCACCCGCTTCACCGCACGTGGCATCAGCGCCGCGGTCATCGGCGCGGTCGTGGCCGGTGCCGAGGTCGCACTGGTCGATGGCGAGAGCCGCGCAGTGGTGCGCAATCATGCCGAGACACCGCTGCTGCAGCTCGGTCGACAGGATGCCGCCGCATGAACCTTCCGTCGCACCGAACCTTGCGCATTGCGATGCTGACCCATTCCACCAACCCGCGTGGCGGCGTGGTTCATGCCATGCAGCTTTCGGAAGCGCTGACCTCGCTTGGTCATGAGGTGGTCCTGCATGCGCCCGATGCCAAGGGGGCGGGCTTTTTTCGTCAGCCCTCCTGCGGCACCGCCTGCATTGCCGCGGCGCCGGCATCCCCGAACATGACGGAAATGGTCGAGCAGCGGATCGCCGATTATGTCGGCTATTTCCGGAAAACCGGAGCCAATGGCTTCGACCTGTTCCACGCCCATGACGGCATTTCCGGCAATGCGCTGGCGACCCTCAAGCTGGAGGGCCTGATCCCGAGTTTTGCCCGCACCGTCCACCACATCGACCAGTTCGCCGATCCGCGCCTGATGGCTCTGCAGGATCGCGCGATCGATGTGGCCGATATCTTCTTCGCCGTCAGCCGCCTCTGGCGAGACAAGCTCAGAGAGGATCGCGGCATCGAGGCGACAATAGTCGGCAATGGCGTCGATACCAACCGCTTCTCGCCTGCCTGGAACGGCGAGCAGGTCGCTCTGCGCGACAGGCTGCAGCTCGGAAGCGGGCCGATCTTCCTCAGTGTCGGCGGCATCGAGGCGCGAAAGAACACCCTCGGCATTCTCGAAGCCTTTCGTCAGGTCCGCGCCATCCGGCCGGATGCCCAGCTTGTCATTGCCGGCGGCGCCTCTCTCCTGGACCATGGCGACTATCAGGAGGAGTTCCGTTCTCACCTCGCCTGCCTCGGTCGGGACGCAGCAGCTGTGCATATCACCGGTGCGATCGCGGATGCCGACATGCCGAGCCTCTACCGGTTGGCGGATGCGCTGGTGTTCCCCTCGCTCAAAGAGGGCTTCGGCCTCGTCGTTCTGGAAGCCATGGCCAGCGGTATTCCGGTCGTGACATCCTCGATTGCGCCCTTCACCGAATATCTGGGTCCCGGCGATGCGATCTGGTGCGATCCGCATCATCCGGTCTCCATTGCCGAAGGCATGGCGCTGGCGCTGGTCGCACCGATCCGCGAGCAGATCATCCCCCGTGGTCTCGAGGTTGCCGCCCGCCATGGCTGGCACCAAACAGCAACAGCCCATCTTGCCCGCTATCACACGCTGCTGGAGGCCGACCATGCCTGAAATGCGGTTCGTCATTGCCTGGCCGGATGGCCGCAAGGAGACCTGTTACTCGCCCTCCCTGGTGATCAAGGACTATTTCGCCGAAGGCCAAAACTATCCGCTGGCCGACTTTCTCGATCGCAGCCGCACGGCACTGACCATCGCCAGCGACAGGGTCAAGGCGAAATACGGCTATCCCTGCGCGTTGGCGCTCGGCCAGCTGTCGCGCATCGAACAGGCCGCCACTCCCTATCTCACCGACGCAGAGGCCGAAGTCCGCTGCGAAAGCTTCATCCTTTGAAAGGACCCACCATGACCACACCATCCCTCAAGAGCCATTACAGCGCGGTTGTCATCGGCGGCGGCCAGGCCGGGCTCTCGGCCTCTCACTATCTGAAGAGGCACGGCATTGATCACGTGGTTTTCGAGAAGAAGACCGTTGCGCATAAATGGAAGAACGAACGCTGGGACGCCTTCTGCCTGGTGACGCCGAACTGGCAATGCCAGCTTCCGGACCATCCCTATGACGGCACGGATCCGCACGGTTTTATGGTCAAGGACGAGATACTCGCCTATGTCGATCGCTTCGTGAAGAAGGTCGAGGCGCCGGTCTTCGAGCAAACCAGCGTGACGTCGCTCGAAAATCATGGCGGCCTCTTCCGGCTCGAGACCTCAGCTGGCGCGGTGACAGCCGATGCCGTGGTGATCGCCACCAGCCTCTATGCAGATCCGGCCATTCCGCGTGCGGCCGAGCGCCTGCCGGAGGACATCATGCAGATCCACACCGCCGCCTACCGCAATGCCGACCAACTGCCGGAGGGCGGCGTCATCGTGGTCGGCTCCGGCCAGTCCGGCTGCCAGATTGCCGAGGATCTGTATCTTGCCGGCCGCAAGGTGCATCTCGTCACCGGCAACGCGCCGCGTTGCGCCCGTTTCTATCGCGGTCGCGATGTGGTCGACTGGCTTTCCGATATCGGCCAGTACGACATCACCGTCGAACATGATGGCATGACGAAGAAGAAGCACGATACCAACCATTACCTGACAGGACGCGACGGCGGACGCGATATCGATCTGCGCAAGTTCGCGCTGGAGGGCATGGCGCTTTATGGCCGCATGTCCGGCGTCGCCGCCGGCCGGATGCTGTTCGAGCCGAACCTGAAGGCCAATCTCGACGGCGCCGACCGTGTCTATAACGGCATCAATGCCCTGATTGACCGGCATATCGCCGAAAAAGGCATCGAGGCTCCGGCTGGATCCCCCTATGTCCCTGTCTGGGAGCCTGAGGCGGAGATTGTCGAACTCGATCTGAAGGCGGAGGGAATCACCTCGGTCATCTGGGCCACGGGGTTCAGTCCGGATTGGTCCTTCGTCGGCCTGCCGATTTTCGACGGCAACGCCTACCCCGTTCATCGCCGCGGCGTTACCGTCGTCGATGGCGTCTACGTGCTCGGACTTCCCTGGCTCTGGACCTGGGGTTCAGGGCGGTTCCTCGGCGTCGGAAGGGATGCCGAACATGTGGTCGGGCATCTCGCAGCTCGGCTTTCGGCACAGGCATCCTCTCTCAAGCAAGCGGTCAGCGCCTGATGATGCGCGCAGCCCTTCTCGATTTTCCGCCCGCAGGACCTTCGGCACGCGACTTGATGGAACGTGCCCTTGACCCGCATGTGCTTCTCGGCATGCCGCATTTGAATGGAAACGGGCTGTCGGAGACCTGGCTGATGAAGGAACTCGGCCATCGTCACTGGCTGATGCTCGCCTGTCACCTCGGGCTCGACAATGCGGATTTCAGAACGGCCGACGGAGAAGAGGCCTATGCTGCGATCTGTGCAACGTCCCTGACGGATGCCCATTTCGCCATCGTGCAGGCAAACGACATTTTGACGATCCACTCGAAGCTGTCCACAGTCTCGCGAACCCGAACGTCGACCCGACACGAGTTGTCTCTGCACGGACGAAGCGTCGGCGCGGTGGAGCTCATCTCTACCTTCGTTCACAGAACGATCAAAGACAACAATCACTCGATCGCGCGTGTGACGTTGCCTGAGTGGCAGGGACGGCGCTTCCAGCCCAGTCCTCTGGCCCAGAACGCTGTGGACATCCGGAATGGACGGTTAGGCACGCATTTCGGGTTTTCCGTCCTCGCTCACAGGGCGCTCCGAACCTTTAAGTTTGATCCCAGCGCTTCGCAGGAGTTCAACGGCGCAGGATTGTTTTATTTTGCCGAGTATCAGGCACTCGCCGACCGCGCCCTGGAAAACTGGTTTCCCTGCAAGGGACCGGTCGTCCGCAGGGACGTTTTCTTCCTTGGAAATATCGAACGAAATGAAAGTGTTTTCTTCGACCTTATCGATTTTTCCGACGAGCAAAAAACTGTCCATGGGCAGCTACGACGCGAGAATGGGAAAGTGATCGCCAAAATATTCAGCGCGTGGACATATCTTCGCTGAGGCATCGTCCCGCAATGCCTGCTTTGTGTCGTTTGAAACGGAGAAGGACAATGGGATGGCGAGCGGAGCGCGCTTGATGCGGCGTGCCGCTAGTGATCTAGTGGATGACAAATGGAGGTGAACTTCAGCAGTTCGGTTCATTCGACCGCTAGAAAAAGAAAAACGAGCACGTGACGACCAGCATCAGACATATCGCCAAACTTGCAGGAACGTCGGTCTCTTCAGTTTCGCGCGTGCTCAACAACAGCGGTTATGCCTCGCCTGAGCTCCGAGACCGCGTCGAGGCGGCGATCCGTGCACTGAACTACACGCCCAGCAAGGGCGCACGCATGTTGCGCGGTGCGCCAAGCCGGATGATCGGACTGATGCTGCCGTCGATCGAGGTGCCCTTCTTCGGCATCCTGGCCCATGCCATCGAACAGGAATTGTTTCAGCACGGCTATCAGACGCTGATCTGCAGCACGGCGGAAAATATGGAGCACGAGGCGCGTTATATCTCCATGCTGCTCGCTCAGCGCGTCGACGGCGTCATCGTCGCCAGCGCCTTCGGCAGCATCGAGCACTTCGGGGTGCTGCGGGACGCTCGCATTCCGATCATCGCCATTGACCGCGAGCTGAACGGCATCGCTGACGATGCTGTCATGGCCGATCACGAGGAAGGCGGGCGGCTGATGGCGCGCCATCTGATCGGCATCGGCCACCGGGCGATCGCCATCGTCGGCGCGCCGGCGCACAGCCAGCCCATCCAGCTTCGCCTTCAGGGCATCACGGCGGAAATGGCGAAAGACGGCATTACGCCTGCCGTCGTGGCGATGGCGGAAGAGCACAGCTTTGCCGAGACCTACCGGCTGGCGCGAGAATTGCTGGCGTCTCGTCCTGATATCACCGCGATCATCGGCACGACCGACGTTTCGGCGATTGCCGCCATCCATGCCATCCAGGATCGCGGATTTTCTGTTCCGAACGACTATTCGGTTGTCGGCTTCGACGACCTGCCGGAGGCGGCCTATGTCTTTCCGCGGCTGACAACGGTCTCCCAACCGATCCGCGATGTCGGGCAGCAGGCAGCACGGCTGCTGGAAGCGCTGATCGACGAGCACCAGACCGGGGACGAATCCCGACAGGGTACGATCGTAAAGGTGCCGGTCACGCTGATCGAGCGTGATTCCACCGGCCCCGTCCGCAGCTGAGCAGGGGGGTCTCGAGGCAACTCTAAGGCCGGACGATGACCTTGATCTCGCCCGGCAATGGCGCGTTGCCCACCACCTCGGCGACCTGCTCTAGGCCGATGGTTCTGGTGACCAATGCATCCAGCTCCAACACTCCGCTGGCCACCATTGCCGCAGCGCGCGAATGGGTGAAGGGATTGAGGTAGGCCGGCCTGATATCGACTTCGTTTATCAGCAGATCGAAGGGCAGAACCGGCACCTCGACACCCGCCGGCGTCACCCCGAAAAGCACGAAGGCGCCACCGCGCCGCGCCATTTTCAGACCGCTTTGAAGCGTGTCGCTGACGCCGGCGCATTCGATGACCACGTCGGCGCCGCCTTTGGTGACCTCTCGAACGGACGCGATCGTGTCAGAAGAGGCCGGGTCGAAGGCGTGCGTCGCCCCCAGGCGCAGAGCCGTTTGGCGTCTTGATTGCTGCCGCGTGATCAAAATGATCTCGCTCGCCCCCGCCAGGCGGGCCAGCTGCACCATGAGCAGGCCAATCACGCCGCCGCCAAGGATGGCGACGCTGTCGCCAGGACGGATCCCTGCCTTGTCGATGGCGTGGAGACAACAGGCCAGCGGTTCGCTGAAGGCGCCGTGAACGGGATCGAGGTCGGTCGGCAGCACGAAGGCCTGCGCGTGCGGCACTGCCACATATTCGGCGAAGCCGCCATCCCGTGTCACACCGATGGCGGTCAGGCGCTCGCACAGGTTCGGCCGCGCCCGCGTGCAAGCCGGACAGGTGCCGCAGGCGATATTCGGGTCGACCGTCACCAACTCGCCGCCGGTAAACCGTGTCACACCATCGCCGATCTCTTCGACGATGCCGCAGAATTCGTGGCCCAGCGTGACGGGGATCGCCGTCGGATATTCGCCCTTGTACATGTGGCGATCGGAACCGCAGATGCCCGCGGCTGCGACCCGGACAAGCAGCTCGCCCGGCCCGGCGACCGGTTTTTCGACACTGCGCATGGTCAAAGACCCGATCGACTCCAAGCGTACAGCCTTCATTCCACTCCTCCAGAACCCCAAGTTCGATTGCCTATTGCTGCAGATGAAGCGAAGCGTCAGCTCATGACATTGCCGCCATCGATATTGTAGCACTGCGCCACGATGTATGCTGCATCGGGGCCGGCCAGGAAGGCTGCCATGGCCGCTTGTTCCTGGGGGGCGCCAAATCGTCCGGCGGGAACGGCGGCAGCCACGCGGCGCTTGACGTCGCCGGGTTTCAAACCTTCGCGGCTGCCGAGTTTTGCATCGACGACATCCCACATCGGCGTATCGACGACGCCGGGAGCGATGGCATTGACATTGATCCCGTAGCGGATCAGTTCCAGAGCGCAGCTTTGCGTGATGCTGATGACCGCCGCCTTGGAAGCGCAGTAAGCCACGGCAGCTCCTTCGCCACGACGTCCAGCCTGGGACGAGAAGTTGATGATGCGTCCACCTCCCCCTCTCTCCACCATGTGCCGGGCGACGGCCTGCGTCATGAAGATCAGGCCTTCGATATTGACTTGAAATACCCTCGCGGTCCGCTCCCGGGATATGTCCAGAATCGACTCGACGTCATAAATACCGGCGGCATTGACCAGGATGTCGATCTGACCGGCGGTTGATATAGTGAAGCGAACGGCTTCTTCGATGCTGTCCTGGCTGGTCACGTCAAGCGCCATACCCCAGGCATGAGGACCGATCGCCTGCGCCACCCGTGCGCAGCGTTCGCCGTCGAGATCCGCCACGACAACCCTGGCGCCTTCGGCGGCGAAACGTTCGCAGACCGCTTTGCCGATGCCGCTCGCGCCTCCCGTGACCAATGCCACCTTGCCGGAGAGCCGTCCCGTTTCCGTATAGCTCATCGCCCTGCCTCCCTGGTCGCGGCCAAATCGGCAAAGGTGCCGTGCACGGCTGCCATATCGAATAGCTTCATCTCTGCTCCTCCATTCTGACTGGATGGTGATCGGCGCCGCGCTCTCGTGAGCCGACGCCGATGGGCTAAGCGGATTGCGGGTGCGTCTCCTTCGCCTCGCGAAGGAGGACAGACATGTCGGGGATGCCATCGGTGGCCGTCGCACCCGCGAGGCAACGCGCAGCCGCAGCATGGGCGACGGCGCAGATATGCTCGACAGGCCAGTTCTCATGCAGGCCGTAGAGCACGGCGGCACAGAAGGCGTCTCCCGCGCCGACCGTGCTGACGATATCATGGGGATCAACGGGTCGTGACCGCGTCATGACCGGGGAAGCGCCCGGCGCAAACCAGAAGCAGATTTCCGGCGCATGGATGATCGCACCCTTCGCGACGCCGGCGGCAAGCAGGCGCTCGCCCGCTGTCAAAAGCCCCGCCTCGACCAAGTCTCCCTTTGCATCGCGAACGACAACGCCGGTTGCCCGGCCCGCCTCCATCTCGTTGATGATCAGGTAATCGCAGAAGGGCAGAGCGACGCCGACCTTGGCTGCAAATTCCGGGTCCTCGCTCGATACGAAGTCCACGCAGGTCGTCAGCCCGGCGCGGCGCGCGGCCTCCAGCAGGCGCGATGCTCCCGAACGGCCATCGGGGCCGATGCGGTCGAGACCCGGCAACAGCAGGAGATAACCGAGATAGAACAGCCGATAGCCGGCCTCAGCGAAGGTCGCGGGTGAGACATGTTTGTCGGTGACCGCATCGTTGGCGCCGCCATGATAGAAGAAGGTGCGGTTTTGACCGGGCACATTCATGACATGCGTATGCGCCGTGACGCGGTCGGCCAGCGCCGTCAACCCACCGACATCGACGCCGGCGGCCGTAAGGCGGGCCTTGACGATCTCCCCGTCCTGATCAGCGCCGATGCATCCGGCCGCTGCCAGCTGTCCGGGAAATCCGAGCGAGGCCAGATCGGTGACGACATTAGCCGCCCCGCCCCCCACACCCAGATCCTGGTGCAGGATATGCGCAAGATTGCCCTGTTCGGGCCAATAGGACAGGGTGTGGACGCGATCGACGATGAAGTTTCCCGCGCAGACGATGCCGCCCTGCTTCCGACTGTCGCGATGTTGAACCTCCTCCCGGCTTCGCATCAGCTGGCTCCCTCGTTCCACAAGGGTCTGAGCGGCGGTTCGTCCTCCTCAATCGCGGCAAAGCGCCCGATCGGCTCCAGGAAGACATTATCGCTGTTGTCGTCGTTGACCTGGCTGACCTCGCCGGCAAGGATGGGTCCGCCGCCTTTCCTGCCGTAGAAGCGGTGGTAAAGCCCGGTGCGGATCGTCACGCTCTGGCCGGGCTGGAGAACCAGCGGCTCCCATGCGGCGAGCCGGTGCGGCAGCCCGTCGACCGGAACCGTCACATCCTCCTTCAGCACATTGCCATCGGTATCGGTTGCGGCGAATTCGATGACGAGATCGCCGCCGGCGCGATTGATGATGTCTTCCATCTTCGCCGCATGCCGGTGCGTCGGCGTGACCTGGTCTTCCCCAACGAAGAGCAGCTTTTCGGCATAGGTCCGCTCCCCCTCGACATCAACAATGCCATTGCGCAGGCAGAACAGCACGAGGCCGCATTCGGCAAACCGGTTCGAGCCGAAATCGGTGACGTCCCAACCCAGCTGATGGGCGCGCAAATAGGCCGATGCCTCCGGGTGAGCGGCAAAATCCGCCGCCGTCCAATAGCCCCATGCCGGCAGGGACCAGTGCCAGCGCTCGAGGGTTTCGGTTGCCCGCCGCAACGCGGCGTTGATCTCGGAGCGCTGCATCAGGCTGACGCCCCGTCATATTCGACCGGCACCACGACGTCTTCGCGGCCGGCTTTGAGGGCAGCCGTCAGGACCGCATGATGCGCCTGCGCCTCCGCCGGCGTCGCGCAACTGAAACCGTTGGCATCGCCGCCGGCGAGCTCGTCGACAAAGGCCGCCCACATCTGCTGTATGGCGTCGGCAAAACCGAATTCGAAGATCTTGCCTGTAATGGCTGGAAACAGCGAGCCATAGCCGAGATCCTCGGTGCTCCAGGCCTGCGCACCGCCATTATAATCCATCCATTGCCACTGGCGCGGCGACTTCGTGCTGAAGAATGCGCTCTTCTTCATGCCGAGAACGCGGATGTACCAGCTGTTGGATTCGCCGGGCGCGATGCGCCAGGTTTTCAGCACCATCGGAAAATCCTGATCTGCAGTGCGCACGCGGCTGCTGATCGTGGCATTGTCCCAGGTGGTGCAGGGCAGCATACCGCCCTTGCCGTCGGGACGTTCGGTGACCTTTTTCACCAATTGCGCATGCAGTGTGGTCGGGCGCCAGCCGAGACGCAGCGGCACGTGCAGCACATGCATGCCGAGATCACCCATGCAGCCATAATCGCCGTTGATCTCGGCCATCCGCTTCCAGTTGATCGGCTTCTGCCGGTCGATATCCGAAGAATGCAGGAACCCCGCCTCGACTTCGAGGATATCTCCCATCTCGCCGCTTTTTGCGAGCGCGATGACCTTCTGTGCACCGGGGAAGAACGGCATTTCCGACGAGCAGCGGACCAGGAGGTCGGGATGCTCGGCTAGAACCGCCATGATCTCCCGGTTCTGAGCGGCGTCCATGCCGAAGGGCTTTTCACCGAGAAGATGTTTTCCGGCCTTCAGAACGTCGATATAGAATTGCTGGTGCAGCACATGCGGGACGGCGCAATAGACCGCATCAACCTCGGGATTGGCCAGGAGCTCTTTATAGTCGGCGGTTACTTGCCGAACGCTCGGCACATGATCCCTGAACCAGTCGAGCAGCGTCGTGTTGGTGTCGCAGACGGCGACGATTTCCGGTCGCGCCTTCACATCGGCCAGGTGTAGCCAGCGCGCCGCGGCACTGGCGAATTCGCGTCCCATCAGACCGCAGCCGATGACGCCGAAGCGGAATGTTTTCGTCATGACATCTCCTCCCAGACGCGCGTCAGCCGATATGCAGCGAGGCTTGCTCGACCGAAGCCTTGTCATGGACGATCGCCATCAAGGCCCGCGTCATGCCGCCGGGATTGTTGTGTTGAATGACGTTGCGGCCATAGACGATGCCACGGGCGCCCTGCTCCATCAACTGCTTGGTACGGACCAGGATTTCCCGATCCGAAACCCGGCCGCCGCCGCGCACCAGCACCGGCAGGCCCTGGGCGATCTCGACCACCCGGTGATATTCCTCGACATTGTCGCAGGGGTCGGCCTTGATGATATCGGCGCCGAGTTCGGCCGCCTGGCGCACGAGCGGCAGGATCTTGTCGATCGCACCATCGACCATATAGGCGCCCTTGGAATTGTCCTGCATGACCAGCGGCTCGACCATCAGCGGCATGCCGTAGATCTCGCATTCGCGCTTCAGGCTGTTCACATTGCGCACGCAGGCGCGGTAGACCTCCGGCTGGTCCGGCAGCATCAAAAGATTGACGACGACACAGGCCGCGTCCAAGGCAACGCCCTGCTCCACCGCCCTGTCGATCATTTCGGAAAACAGCTGCGACGGCAGCGGATTGCCATAGATGTTGGCGATATCGGTGCGCAGCACCAGTGCCGGACGATGTTTGCCGGGGATCGCCTGCAGAATGGGTGCTGTTCCCGGCGGAAGCTGGATGGCGTCGGGTGCGGCTTGCGCGATCACCTCGATGGCCGTCTTCATGTTCTCGATGCCGGCGAGGAACGTCCGTTCATTGAACATGCCGTGATCGATGGCAACGTCAAAACAATTTCCAGACACGCCGAAAAGTCGGTTCAACCGTGCGAACTTCATGAAGCTCCTCCCAGATATGGCAACGTTTCCACATTCGAATAAATGGAGCGGAATTGCGAGTCAAGAAAACGTGGTAACGTTTCCACATTGGTTGATTTGTCGGCTGCCGACCTTCCAGTGCGGACGAGGCGCCCCTCGCGCCTGTCCCGCAAGTATTACCAGCAGGTGAAACCTGCATCGACATTGACGATCGCCCCGGTCATCAGGCTGGCGGCGCCCGATGCGAGGAAGAGGACAGCACTTGCAACCTCCTCCGGCGTTCCCATCCTCCCCATCGGCGTGTCGGCGAGCCAGAGCGGAATCCGCTCGCGATTGGCTTCGACGGCGACCACCATCGGTGTCTCGATATAGGTGGGCGCGACGGCATTGACCCTGATGCCGTGATGCGCCCACTCGGCCGCCAACGAGCGCGTGAGGTGATGGACCGCCGCCTTGGAGACGTTATAGGCCGTCTGAGGCTGAGGCCGGTTGCAGATCGTCCCCGACATCGAGCCGAGGTTCACGATGGCGCCGCGTTTCAGCGAAATCATGGGACGACCGAAGGCGCGCGAGCACCAGAAGACGCCGTTGAGATTGACGTCCATCATGCGCAACCAGTCGGCGTCGGTGAGATCCTCCGCCGGGATGCCGCTCTGGCCGATGCCGGCATTGTTGACGAGGATCGTCGCCGGCCGGCCTGCATCGGCAAGCTCGGTCGCGATCGCTTCCATGCGGGCCGCGTCGGTGACGTCGCCGACCCGGACTTCGATGTCGTAGCCTTTGTCGCGCAACGCAAGCGCTTGCGCAGCGTCGGCCTCGCTGCGTTCGATGACGACGACGGCAGCACCCGCCTCCGCCAGCGCCTCGGTGCAGCAAAGGCCGATCGCGCGCCCTCCGCCGGTGACCACCGCGCGTTCGCCGACAAGGCGAAATTTCTCCTGGTAGCTCATGTTCGGCTCCTTCAGATGTCGAATGCGCTTGGAAGCACCACGATATCGCGGATGGTGACGTTGCGCGGCCGGGTCAGCATGAAGATGATCGCGTCGGCGACTTCCTTGGGCTCGATCAAAGCGCCGGCCTCCTTGGCCTTACGAAGGTTTTCTTCCGGCCAATCCGCCAGCAGAGCGCTGATCACCGGCCCTGGTGAAACCGACCCCACGCGAATGCCATTTTTCAGAAGCTGGCGTCGCATCGTCTGGACGAAGCACGTCATCGCCCACTTCGATGACGAATAGACCGGTTCCCACGGAATCGCCGAATGTCCGGCGACCGAGCTGGTGACGACAATGTCGCCAGTGCCGCGTTCGATCATGTGAGGAATGACATTTCGAACGTTCTTGATGACGACGTTCACGTTGAGATTGAGCATCCGATCGATGGTATCGAGGTCGGTTTCCATCAGGTCGCCGCCGATATAAGTGCCCGCATTGGCATGCAGAATGTCGAGTTTGCCCGTCTTCGACAGGACGCCCTCGAGCAGTCCCGCGCACTGGTCCGGATCCAGCAAGTTGATCACCAGCGGAATGGCGCGCTCGCCAAGCCGTTCGCAAACCGTCTCAAGCGCCCTCTGATCGCGGTCCACCAGCACGACCGTCGCGCCTGCGGCGAGCATCGCCTCCGTCGAAGCAAGGCCAATACCGGATGCTGCACCCGTGACCGCTGCGATCTTCCCATTCAGTTCCGTCATCGATTTCTCCTCCTATCTTGATGCTGATTGCTCATTCTTTCCGACGCCGCAGGCGGCGTGATAGTCCGAAAGACTCCTTGTCACTCTCCAGACCAAAACCTGTTCCGGATCGAGCGGCGCATCCGCGAAGTGCTGCGCGGCCGGCATATGCTGCCAAAGCAATGGCAGCGGTACGGATTGACCTCGAAGGGCCCCGCACAGGCGCCGGACGGCATCTTGCGCTTCAGCCGACGCCCAGTAGTAGCGGATACGGTCGGAGAGCGAATAGTGCCGCAGCCACCGCTTCTCGCCATCGGTTCCGTGGTAGTGGCGGCTCCAATTGCCGGGCTGATCGAGCATCAGCGTTTCCATCGCCGCATGAAGCGGGCGCTCGCCGTAGTCGGGCAACAGATCGGACGCGATCGCATCCAGCGCATAGAGCGCCTCGCGCAGGACGAAGGTCAGCTCCGGACCGACTTTCAGAATGGGAAACCCGTCCTCCACCAGCGCGGCCAACGGCCGGGTGCCCTGATAATCCGTCGAGTGAGCCTCGAACACGAATTGCGGCTCCTCGGTGAGCACCGATTGCAGCGCCTCGATCTTGCTGCGGTTATAAAGGATGACATTGTGATTGCCGAACTCGACACCCGGCTGAACGACCAGCCCGATAGCGCGTCCGAACGCCTCCGTTAGGCCCTCCTCGGCAAAGACCCGGCGGTGGACATCGATCGTCTTCAGCGCCGCCGCTGCGGCCGTCGGCTCGATCGTCGTGAGGGCATGGTCGGCTCCACCCGGCGGCGGCACTTCGGTGCCGATGACGTAAACCGGCATCGCGCCGCCGGCCTTCTTCGCCGAGACCTCGGCGACAACAGCCAGCCGGGCGGCGCGACGGGCGGTGGTTTTGTCGTCGAGCGCCACCGGCTCGCCCTTGCAGCCCATCGAGGCGTCGAGGTGGATCTTGCGGAAACCGGCCTCGACATAGGCGGCAACCATCTTCTCCGCTTCGGCCATGGCCTCTTCCGCCGGGAGGTCGCGCCAGGGATTGGGGCCGAGGTGATCGCCGCCGAGAACGATCAGTTCTTCGGGGCACGCCTCTTCGGCCGCGGTCTTCATGACGAGAGACGCGAAGTCGCTTGGCGTCATTCCGGTGTATCCGCCGAGGTGATTGACCTGGTTACAGGTCGCTTCGATCAGGATGGTGCTTTCCTGTTGCCGCCCGTGCCGGAGTGCTGCCCGAAGCACGATCGGATGGGCGGAGCATACGGAGGTCACGCCTTTCGGGCGGCCTTCGATCCTCAGTCTGGCCAGTTCGTCGAGGTGCACCTGCATCACGGCCGCCTTTCCGTTGAAGCAATAAATGCATCGAGTTCCTGCCGAGTGCCGGCGCCTTCCATCGGACCCAGCACCGTCACATTGCGGGCGCCGGCGGCGGAGGCATAGGTCAGCGCTTGCTTCTGAGACATTCCGAGCCGCCGGGAGGTGAGATAGGCTCCGCCGAAGCAGTCGCCGGCGCCGGTCGGATCGACCTCACGAACGACGAATGCCGGAGCCTCGATGCGGTCTCCTTGCCTGCCGAAATAGGTCGCGCCGTCGGCGCCGCGCTTCAGCACGATTTCCTTGACGCCCATCTCGAATAAGCGGCGGATTGCTTCCGCCTCGCCTTCGACACCTGCGGCACGTTCAAGCTCCTCTCCGGACGGCAGAAGCAGATCAGCCATGGCAACAAGCTTGGAAAACCGGCGCTCGGTGTCCTCGTCCAGCTTCAACTCCTTGCGAATGTTCGGATCCACCGAGAGCGTTCCCCCGCGCGCCTTGACGATATCGACCGCCTTGTCGATCACCTCGCGCGCGCTGGGGACCGACAGAGCCGAGCCCATCACGTGAAGATGCCCGCTCCGATCGATGAGATCGCCGACCGTTTGAGACCAGCCGAAGCGCGCGGCTGCCGATGTGGCGATGTTGTAGACGAAATCTCTGGAGCCATCCTTGCGGTAGCGGACAAACGCGCTTCCCGTCGGATAGTCCGGATCGATCGAGATCGCCGAAACGTCGACGCCGTCGCGTTTGAGGCGATCGGTATTGACCCGGCCGAAATCGTCATCGCCGACAGCGCCGACCATGGCCGACTTGCCGCCGAGCCGGCCGCATTGCGAGATGAAGATCGCCGGCGCGCCGCTCGCAAACGGACCGACCAGCGGCTGGGCTTCGAGAAATCCGTCTCCAACCGTCGTGGCGACGATCTCCACGAGGATCTCGCCTACGCAAACCGTGGGACCAAGCGCGTCCGGAGACAGTATTGAAGCCATTTGCAACCCTGCTTTCGATAGTTCTTGTCGTCAACTCGTCGCCGATTGGACCGGCCCACCATCCTCGCTGCCGAACTCCTCGCTCTCCAGTGACAGAAAGCGCTGGTGCAACATGCATGCCGCCCCGAAGGCGGAACCGAACTCCGCATCACTGTCGACGACGATCTCAGGCGTGGGGAAAGGGATGTTCTGGCTCTCCGACATGTGGACCGCCACGCGGGCAGCGACCATCGGATAGAGGGATGCCACGGAGCCGCCCAGCACGATCCTGTCCGGGTCGAGCAGGCGACAGGCTTGCAGCAATGCGTAGGCGAGATGGCGCGACCAGGTTTCGGCGATGTTGACGGCAGCCGGGACACGGTCACGAACGTCGCCGAGGAAATCCTGCAGATCGGCGTTCTCGCGGCCGACAGCCTCGCGATACTGCCTGATGAGCACCTCGCGACCGATCAGCTGTTCAAACTTCTGACCACCGCTTCCCGGCACGAGGGTGTGGCCGATTTCTCCCGCCAGACCGTGGCCGCCACGAAACAGTTTGCCATCGATCATGATGCCGCCGCCGACGCCGGTTTCCATGAGCAGGAACAGGGTCACTCCCGCGGCGCCGTGGCGATAGCTGTCACCGATCGCGAAGGCGTTGGCGTCGTTTTCGACCGTGATCGGGACGGCGGCCGGGACAACGGCCAGGAAAGCGGATCGGCCAATCTCCTTCAACGGCACGTCCCGCCAGCCGATGATCGGTGCCAGGGTGACAAATCCATCCGGCCGGATATGGGCCGGCGTCGATATGCCGAGACCCTTGCACTTGCCGATCATCCTCTTCGCCATCACGCCGACAATGAGCTCGACACCCTGCGCCACCGCCTCTTCCACCGTCGAAGACGGTGTATCGAACGCCATTTTTCGACATGCCCGGACTTCTGCGGAGAGATCGATGACGGCTGCCGATATATGCTCGACGCCGATCTCGATTCCGACGAAGAACGCGGCATCGGGAACCAGTTCGAGCATGATGCCCGGCCGCCCGGCACGGGAGGGCTCCGAGCGCTGCTTGCCGCTCTCGTCCGATTCCTGAACGAACCCGCCTTCCGTCAGTTCGGCGACGATCTCTCCCGAGGATGAACGGTTCATCCCGAGCTTGCGGGCGAGATCCGCCCTGCTGAGGCTTCGGTGAGCGTAGATCGTCTGCAAGGCGGCGACGATATTGTTCTGTCGGATCCTGCGCGGCGAACTTCCGATGGAGACGGTGTCGTTCATATTTCAATTCCCTTCAAGTCGCCCAACCCTTACACGACTGGAACAGGCTGTCAGAAGGATAATTAGGGCCGCGCGTTTGTGGCGCGGCGGCGCTTGGCCTCGTCATATTTCAGCTCGATGTAGCGCTTCGCGTGTGCTGCAAGCGGATCATTATCCTCCCAGGTGTCGCGCCAGATCGCGCAGGCGAGCGACAGGCCCTCGTCGACGACCGTCGTCGAGAAACTTTCGAATACGATGTCACTGTTGTAGTCGATGTCGAGCAGCGCGTCGAAGATCAGATCGAAGTTGATGACGCCGTCGCCGAGGTAGCCGCGATTGCTCTCGCCGATGTGGAAATAACCGATCTTGTCGCCGGCGAGACGGATCGCCGCGGCCGGATTGGCTTCCTCGATGTTCATATGGAACGTGTCGAGATGGAGACGGACATGCTCCGATCCCGTCTCGGCGATGAACTTCAACCCCTGCGCCGTGGTATTCAGCAGGTTCGTCTCGAACCGGTTGACGACCTCCAGGACGAGGTCGACGTTTGCCTGCCTGGCGACCTCGCCGGTCGCGGCGATCGCGGCGACGCTGTTGTCCCAGCCCTTCCTCGTCGGCTGGCGATTGTATTTGGTGTGGGCGGAATAGAGAATCCCGCCGAGCTTGTTGCCGCCGATATCGCGGACCGCCCGAACGGCGTCGGCCAGCGTCTGCTTGCCGGCGGAGACAGCAGACATGTCCTCGCTCGATACGTCCTTGTCGAGCGGCAGACCCATCGTCACGCCAATCTCGACGTCAAGGGATTGGGCAAGCTTCGCCAGTCGATCGAGGTTGAATTTCTCGGGGCGCAGATAGGCAAATTCGATGGTGCGATATCCGTGTTCGGCCGTCTTGTTGAGGGCCATCTCCAGCCCCTCCTGCGTTTGGCCACCTGTCCATACAAATGAATGGATACCCAATCGACGCATAGCCTTTTCCTCCGCGAGATGCTCTTGATCGCGGACAGTGCTATGCCATTTAGTTTGGTGAGGCAACAAATAATTTCAGCGGCTAGCTTTTTGCTGCTTCGCAAAATTTCTTTGCAATGCAATATATTATGCCGTTTTCGCGCTTACCCTACTTCCCAGCAGAAATTAGTTTCTGCAGAAATCAATGGGATAGGCTCATGATTTGCATGTTTAGACAACAAATGTTGCGCCGCCGGTTTTTTTGGCCTACACAAAGCACCGGCGAAATGATCTCGCTGCACTCTGGGAGGATTGGAAATGAACTATGCTTTGAAGGCTAGCGCGCTTGCGCTGACGCTCGGCCTCGCCGCCACCGCTTCACCGGCCTGGGCCGACTTCTGGTCCGACGCCGGGGCTAAATTCAAGGGCGTGACCCTGCACGGCGTCACCGAAAGCACCCCGCCGTCGAACTACATCAAGAACGTGCTTGCTCCGGAATTCGAAAAGAAGACCGGCATCAAGGTCGACATCGAGACGACGTCCTGGGATCAGATGTACGACAAGGCCATCAAGGACATGGAAGCCAAGACCGGCATCTATGACATGGTCTACATCGAGCAGGACATCATCTACTCCTATCTCGCCAGGAATTTCCTCGTCGACATCACGAAGACGCTGAAAGACCAGCCGGATCTGAAAGCGCCGACCTACGACGATGCGAACTTCACCAGCTTTGCCGACTACTTCAAGGACACGAGCGGCGATCTCTTCGGCGTTCCGATGGAAGCCTTCCTGAAGACCTATCTCTATCGCAAGGACCTCTTCGACGATGCGAAGATCAAGGAAGCCTTCAAGAAGGAAACCGGCAAGGACCTGAAGCCGGCGACGACCCACGAGGAGTACACCCAGATTGCCGAATTCTTCACGAAATACGGCAAGGACAACGGTCTGGAGCTCTGGGGCACGACCGCTCAGGCCCATACCGGCCATCCGGCCTCGTGGTATGAATTCTTCGAGTCCATCGTGCCGACCTTCGGCGTCTACAATTGGGGCATCGACGCCAAGAACAATTATGCGGCGACGGTCGAACACGGCGGCTCGATGAACGGTGACAAGGCGAAGGCCGCGCTGAAATATTGGCTGCACCTGCGCGACATCGCTCCTCCGGAATCGACTCAGTCAACCTGGACGGAAACCGCAACGACGTTTGCCGCGGGCCGTGTCGCCCAGGGGCTGATCTATGGTGAGAATGCCGCGTGGATCGCCAGCGATCCGGCGCAGTCGAAGGTGGTCGGCCAGGTCGGCTTCGCTCTGCCGCCGCTCGAGCCGGGCGTATTGGATGATGCGAAAGCCGGAAAGGGCTATATCGGCTACTATGATGGCGGCGCCTTCGGCGTGCCGGTCACGTCCAAGAACAAGGAAGCGTCGCTGCTCTTCCTCGAATTCATCGGTCAGAACGAAGTTCAGCCCGATTGGGCCATCGCCGCACCGCGCATCACCAACACGGCGACGTTCGACGATCCGAAGGTGAAGGAGATGGACGCCAAGCTCGGTGGCTTCTACACAATGCTGAAGGACGAGGGCAAGCTCTTCGCCGGCGCTCCTCCCTACCCCTTCCATGCGCAGGTACGTGAAGCGACCGCTCCGATCTTCTACGACATCCTGACCGGCAAGATCGGCCCCGATGAAGGCCTCGACCAGATGGCAGCCAAGGCCGAAGAGGAGCTCACCTCGCTCGGCTATCGCAAATAAAACATCCTCCCCAACTGACGGGTCGTTTCCTGCGACCCGTCATCTTTGCGCTCCAGGTGGAGCGGACGTCCACATAACGTTCAATGGGGGATAGGCGATGCATTCGCAGAAGCTCGGGTGGCTGTTGCTGTCACCGACCATAGTGATCCTCGGACTGTTCGGGATCTTTCCTTTCGTCTACGTCCTCTGGGTCTCTTTCCATTCATGGAACCCGTTCGCGGCCAATCCGGGCATGATCTTCAACTGGGCTGAGAACTATCGGCGACTGGTCTTCGACCAGCAGTTCCTGGCATCGCTCGGCATAACCCTGGCATTCGTCTTCTTCGCGGTCGTGTCGGAGCTGGTCCTCGGCTACATCCTCGCCCAGGCGCTGCTCAAGGACTTTCCCGGAAAAGCGGTGTTTCGCACGATCCATACCCTGCCGCTGATCATGGCGCCGATCATCGTCGGCTCTGTCTGGAAGCTGATGACCACGCCGTCGATCGGCATCATTCCCTATCTCCTCCGAAGCTGGTTCGGCTACGATCTGAATATCGGCCAGAGTGCCGTCGCGGCCTTCACCGTGACGGTCATCATGGATATCTGGCACTGGACGCCGCTCGTCACCCTCTCGCTGATCGCCGCCCTCGTCTCGCTTCCGTCAGACCC
The DNA here is from genome assembly GCF_024346605.1 of Rhizobium anhuiense bv. trifolii. NCBI lineage: Bacteria > Pseudomonadati > Pseudomonadota > Alphaproteobacteria > Hyphomicrobiales > Rhizobiaceae > Rhizobium > Rhizobium anhuiense. Next base: position 941,241 of record NZ_CP098803.1, on the reverse strand, counting down.
CTTCGAGCAGGCGCAGATCGACGGCGCCGGCAAGAGCCAGATCTTCTGGCACATAACACTCCCTTTGATCCGCCCGGCCCTGCTCGCCACGGTGTTCATCCGGCTGATGGATGCGCTGCGCACCGTCGATGAAGTGCTGATGCTGACCGGCGGCGGTCCGGGTTCATCGACGCGCTACATCGGCGTCCATATCTTCAGGGAAGTCTTTCCCAAGACGAATTACGGCTACGGTTCGGCGATCTCCGTCATCGTCCTTTACCTCACCATCGTCGTCTGCTGGCTGCTCTATGTCGGCTTGATTGCGCCCCGCGTGAAGAGAGGTTGACGCGATGAAGAACCAGACCCCCTGGCTTCCGGTCGTCCTGTGGACGCTGATAAGCCTCGCGACGCTTTTCCCGATTTACTGGCTGTTCGTCATATCGGTGAAACAGCCCTTCGACCTGTTCTCGACGCCCGACGTCATTCTCCGGAGCTTCTTCTGGAAGAACTATCAGGACGTGCTGACCAATCCGACCTTGCGCGGCTACATGCTCAATTCGCTGATCATCTCGTCAGGCAACGCGCTGCTCGTGACGACGCTCGGCTTTTTTGCCTGCTACGCCCTGACGCGTTTCGAGCTTGCCGGCAAGGAAAGTATCTTCTTCTGGACGATCACCAACCGCATGGCGCCGCCGGCAGTCTTCCTGCTGCCGCTCTTCCTGCTGCTGACGCAGGTCTACAGGATCGGCGACTTCTCGCTCGCCGATTCCCGGCTCGGCATGATCCTGGTCTACTGCTCCTTCAACCTTCCCTTCGCAATCTGGACGCTGCGACCGACCGTGGAAGCCATTCCGAAGGAGTTGGACGAGGCGGCCTATATGGATGGCGCCAGCCCATGGGTCGTCCTCTACGACATCGTCTTCCCCCTGGCACGGCCCGGACTTGCGGTGACGCTGATCCTGACGTGGGTGTTTGCGTGGAACGAATATCTGTTGGCGGCGACGCTCACCAATTTCAATGCGCGGACGCTGACCACCGGCCTGTCGGAATATGTGACGACCACGGGAACGGCCTGGGGCATCATGGCCGCGATCTCAATGCTGACATTGGTTCCGGCGCTCATCGTGTTTTCGGTGGTCCAGCGTCACATCGTTGCGGGCCTGACCTTCGGCGCCGTGAAAGGATGAAGCCATGACATCTCCGTCAGGAAATGGTGAACGCAAGCCGGGCTTTCTGCCGATCGAAACGAACTGGTTCGACCGGCTGTTCATCTCGATTGTGATCTGGGTCGCGCTCTCGCTGTTCTGGATGCGGTTCATCGAGCCGTTCGGGCTTTCGGTATGGTTTGCGGCAGCAATCTCGGCAGTCCTCGGCGCCTATCTCGTCTGGAAGGGATGAGCCGATGAATTTCCGTCCACACCATCAAGACACGACAGCGCCGCGCGTCTCATCAGACGCGCAAAGGATGCTGCAGCACTTTAAATTGCTGCTTTAGGGAGGAACGACTTTGGCAAATGTACAGGTGAGCGACGTCACCAAAAGGTATGGCGCACTCCAGGTCATGCACGGCGTCAGTGTCGACATAGAGGACGGCGAATTCGTCGTGCTGGTCGGCCCATCCGGATGCGGCAAGTCCACCCTGCTGCGGATGATCGCCGGTCTTGAGACCGTCAGCGGCGGCGACATCCGGATCGGCGGCCGTGTCGTCACCAACGCGCCGCCGAAGGAGCGCGACATCGCGATGGTCTTCCAGAGCTATGCGCTCTATCCGCACAAGACGGTCGCCGAGAACATGGGCTTTCCGCTGAAGATGGCCAAGCGCCCCAAGGCGGAGATCGACGAGAAGGTCGGCAGAGCGGCCGAGATCCTCGACCTGACGCGTTATCTCGACCGCTATCCGAAGCAATTGTCAGGCGGACAGCGTCAGCGTGTGGCGATGGGCCGCGCGATCGTGCGCGATCCGAAGGTCTTCCTGTTCGACGAGCCGTTGTCGAACCTAGACGCCAAGCTTCGCGTCACCATGCGCGTCGAGATAAAGGAGCTTCACCAGCGGCTGAAGACCACCACCGTCTACGTCACGCATGATCAGATCGAGGCCATGACAATGGCCAATAAGATCGTGGTGATGCGTGACGGCAGGGTCGAGCAGATCGGCAAGCCTCTCGATCTCTACGACTTCCCGGTCAACCTCTTCGTCGCAGGCTTCATCGGCAGCCCATCGATGAACTTCCTGCAGGGCCGCATCGCGACCCGCGACGGCAGGAAGGTCGTCGTCACCGACCAAGGTATCGCCCTTCCCATGGGAAGTACAAATGCGGATGAAGGAAGAGCCGTTACCTACGGCATCCGGCCGGAGCATATCACCATCGGCGATGAAGGCGTTCCGGTCGAGGTCTCGGTGTTCGAGCCCACGGGTTCGGAGACATTGATCTTCGGCCGCACGGGAGGCGTGCCGATCGACGCCCTGATCCGCGAGCGCATCGAAGTCGATCCCGGACGGACGATGTACTTCCATATCGATCCCCGGCGTGCGCATATCTTCGATCGGGAAACAGGCCAGAGACTGTAAGGGAGGCGATCCATGGAGTTCAAAGGAAAGACGGTCATCGTGACCGGTGCCGGAAAAGGCATCGGACGCGAAATTGTGAGGATGCTCATCGAACGGGGTGCGCAGGTCGTCGCGCTGACCCGGAGTGCTGCCGATGTCGAAGCGCTGCAACAGAAATCCGGCTGCCGGGCCATACAGGTCGATCTCGCCGATGCCGATGCGACCAGAGAGGCTGTCATCGCTGCCCTTCCCGCCGATTTCCTCGTCAACTGCGCCGGCACGACCGAACTCCAGCCGTTCCTGGATACGACAGTCGAAGCATTCGACCGACTTGTTGCGGTCAACACCCGTGCTCCGATGATCGTGGCCCAGGAATATGCCCGTTCGCTGATCAAGGCGGGCCGCAAGGGCGCCATCGTCAACGTCTCGTCGGTCGCGTCCTTCGTCGGCATCCCCGATCACGCTGCCTATTGTGCGTCGAAGGGCGGGTTGGATGGCTTGACGCGGGTCATGGCAAAGGAGCTTGCACCGCACGGCATCCGCGCCAACGGCGTCCACCCAACGGTGACGCTGACCCCGATGGCGGTGAAGGCATGGAGCGATCCCGAGAAAGCCGCGGGAATGATGAAGCGAATCCCCGTCGGTCGCTTCGCCGAACCGGCAGACATCGCCGAGGTCGTTCTTTTCCTGCTCTCCGATCAGGCTGCCATGGTGAACGGGATATCGATGCCGGTGGACGGCGGCTACATGATTGCCTGAAGTTCAGGACGAACGCGTCGTACGAGCCTGCGATTGCAATGGGGGAAGCGGCGACGTTGACCGCCGCACCAAGCGGCGCAGTTCATCCTGATCAACAAAATGATCCGTTACGCCGGCCTCTTTATCTGGATGACTGAAAACAAGACCGTCGGAATCCTCAAGCTTCAGAGCTTGCTCCGTATTCATGATCCCCAGTGCCTGGCGCTCGTACCCGGACTCGAGCGCCGCCTCGACGATGGCTTTTTTCTTGGGCATGTGGATGTCCTCCGTTCCTCAAAGGGTAACGGACGGCCGGAGTCGCGGTTCCGATCAGGGCATCACGATATGAGACCCGTTGAAACGAAAGCCTCGCCGATACACGGCCCGCCATGCGCGGGCCGCCCTGTTTTTGGCTCTCGCTACCACGTTTGGCGCTCCCACCAACGTTGAAACAGCTCCCCGGTACTGGCGATGCCGCCTAACTCTGCGAGGCATCTTGAGCACCTCAATCCTGATGACCGACGGCCTCCAACCAAGGACCCAGGTTGCGGCACGCAGCCGCAATAATCTCGGCCCGCTCCTCCTCGGCAGAAGGTTTCTCCGGGGAAGTCCGAGCGAAGGTCACGCAAACTGGAAATCCGTCGACTCCAGGCTCGATACGGCGACATTCTTCAACGTTATGGTGTTGTTGATATCCGCGGTAACGATTGTATCGCTGCCAGACTGACTGGATGCGGCAAGAAGCGACGCCCAATCGGCAAAAACGCTGTGATCGATCCTGATCGTGTCATGCGCTGTGCCGGTCGCCACGAAATTCGTGATCGTATCGTGGCCCCAGTTCGGCGAATAGATGAAAAAGTCCGCTGCCGCCCCACCGATGAGAATATCGTCGCCGGCACCACCGGTAAGCGTGTTGCCCCCGTTACCGCCGGTGATCGTGTTGGCAAGGTCATTGCCTGTTCCGGTAAAGGTTGCCGTTCCGTTATAGGTGAGGTTCTCGACATTGGCGCCGAGCGTATAGCTTGCCAGGTTCGTGCGGACCATGTCGGTCCCCGCAGCGGCGCTCTCTGTGACGCTGTCGCCGGCATTTTCGACAGCATAGATGTCGTCCCCCGCCCCGCCGATCAGCGTGTCGGCACCGGCGCTACCATTCAGCGTGTCATTGCCGTCGCCGCCGGAAAGCGTATCACTGGCAGCACCCCCGATGATAAGGTTGTCCAGCGAGTTTCCCGTTCCGGCAAAGGTTGCCGTTCCGTTATAGGTGAGGTTCTCGACATTGGCGCCGAGCGTATAGCTCGCCAGGTTCGTGCGGACCATGTCGGTCCCCTCGCTGGCGTTCTCGGTGACGCTGTCGCCGACATTGTCGACGGCATAGATGTCGTCCCCCGCCCCGCCGATCAGCGTGTCGGCACCGGCGCTACCATTCAGCGTGTCATTGCCGTCGCCGCCGGTGATCGTGTTATCAAGTGCATTGCCGATGCCGGTGAAGCTGGCGGATCCGGTGTAGGTCAGGGTCTCGACATTGGTCAGTGCTGCGATCGAGTAGGTCGCAAGCGACGTCCGGATTTCATCGGTGCCGGCACCGGCCGCCTCGTCGATCACATCGCTCGCACTGTCGACCATATAGATGTCGTTGCCGGCACCGCCGATCAGCGTGTCATTGCCGGCGCCACCGTCAAGCGTGTCGTTGCCGACGCCGCCGGCGATCGCGTTGACCAGGCTGTTGCCAGTCCCGATAAAATCGCCGGTGCCGATGAAGGTCAGGTTTTCGACATTGGCAATATTGGTCAAGGCATAGGAAGAAAGTACCGTCCTGATCAGATCGGTTCCTTCATTCAGCCCTTCGGTGACCAGGTCACCCAGGTCATCGACCACATAGATGTCATTGCCAGCAGCGCCGATCAGTATGTCCGCTCCCACCTTTCCGTCCAGGACGTCGGCACCTGCCGCACCCCGGATCGTGTTGGCAAGGTCATTGCCTGTTCCGGTAAAGGTTGCCGTTCCGTTATAGGTGAGGTTCTCGACATTGGCGCCGAGCGTATAGCTTGCCAGGTTCGTGCGGACCATGTCGGTCCCCGCAGCGGCGCTCTCTGTGACGCTGTCGCCGGCATTTTCGACAGCATAGATGTCGTCCCCCGCCCCGCCGATCAGCGTGTCGGCACCGGCGCTACCATTCAGCGTGTCATTGCCGTCGCCGCCGGAAAGCGTATCACTGGCAGCACCCCCGATGATAAGGTTGTCCAGCGAGTTTCCCGTTCCGGCAAAGGTTGCCGTTCCGTTATAGGTGAGGTTCTCGACATTGGCGCCGAGCGTATAGCTCGCCAGGTTCGTGCGGACCATGTCGGTCCCCTCGCTGGCGTTCTCGGTGACGCTGTCGCCGACATTGTCGACGGCATAGATGTCGTCCCCCGCCCCGCCGATCAGCGTGTCGGCACCGGCGCTACCATTCAGCGTGTCATTGCCGTCGCCGCCGGTGATCGTGTTATCAAGTGCATTGCCGATGCCGGTGAAGCTGGCGGATCCGGTGTAGGTCAGGGTCTCGACATTGGTCAGTGCTGCGATCGAGTAGGTCGCAAGCGACGTCCGGATTTCATCGGTGCCGGCACCGGCCGCCTCGTCGATCACATCGCTCGCACTGTCGACCATATAGATGTCGTTGCCGGCACCGCCGATCAGCGTGTCATTGCCGGCGCCACCGTCAAGCGTGTCGTTGCCGACGCCGCCGGCGATCGCGTTGACCAGGCTGTTGCCAGTCCCGATAAAATCGCCGGTGCCGATGAAGGTCAGGTTTTCGACATTGGCAATATTGGTCAAGGCATAGGAGGAAAGTACCGTCCTGATCAGATCGGTTCCTTCATTCAGCCCTTCGGTGACCAGGTCACCCAGGTCATCGACCACATAGATGTCATTGCCAGCAGCGCCGATCAGTATGTCCGCTCCCACCTTTCCGTCCAGGACGTCGGCACCTGCCGCACCCCGGATCGTGTTGGCAAGGTCATTGCCTGTTCCGGTAAAGGTTGCCGTTCCGTTATAGGTGAGGTTCTCGACATTGGCGCCGAGCGTATAGCTTGCCAGGTTCGTGCGGACCATGTCGGTCCCCGCAGCGGCGCTCTCTGTGACGCTGTCGCCGACATTGTCGACGGCATAGATGTCGTCCCCCGCCCCGCCGATCAGCGTGTCGGCACCGGCGCTACCATTCAGCGTGTCATTGCCGTCGCCGCCGGTGATCGTGTTATCAAGTGCATTGCCGATGCCGGTGAAGCTGGCGGATCCGGTGTAGGTCAGGGTCTCGACATTGGTCAGTGCTGCGATCGAGTAGGTCGCAAGCGACGTCCGGATTTCATCGGTGCCGGCACCGGCCGCCTCGTCGATCACATCGCTCGCACTGTCGACCATATAGATGTCGTTGCCGGCACCGCCGATCAGCGTGTCATTGCCGGCGCCACCGTCAAGCGTGTCGTTGCCGACGCCGCCGGCGATCGCGTTGACCAGGCTGTTGCCAGTCCCGATAAAATCGCCGGTGCCGATGAAGGTCAGGTTTTCGACATTGGCAATATTGGTCAAGGCATAGGAAGAAAGTACCGTCCTGATCAGATCGGTTCCTTCATTCGACCCTTCGGTGACCACGTCGGCGATGTCATCGACAATATAGGTGTCGTTGCCTGCTCCGCCGATCAGTGTGTCGGCTCCCGCCTTCCCGTCCAGAGTGTCGGCACCTGCCGCACCCCTGATCGTGTTGGCAAGGGCATTGCCCGTTCCGGCAAAGAATGCCGTTCCGTTGTAGGTGAGATTCTCGAGATTGGCGCCAAGCGTATAGGTCGCCAGGTTCGTGCGGACCGTGTCGGTCCCCTGGCCGGCGTTCTCGGTGACAATGTCGCCGGCATTGTCGGCGGCATAGATGTCATCTCCCGCCCCACCGATCATCGTGTCGCCGCCGGCGCTGCCATTCAGCAGGTCATTGCCGACGCCGCCGGAAAGCGTATCGCTGCCAGCGCCACCGATGATCACGTTGTCCAGCGAGTTTCCGGTTCCGGCAAAGGTTGCCGTTCCATTATAGGTAAGGTTCTCGAGATTGGCGCCAAGCGTATAGCTCGCCAGGTTCGTGCGGACCGTGTCGGTCCCCTGGCCGGCGTTCTCGGTGACAACGTCGCCGGCATTGTCGGCGGCATAGATGTCATCTCCCGCACCGCCGATCATCGTGTCGGCGCCAGCGCTGCCATTCAGCAGGTCATTGCCGACGCCGCCGGAAAGCGTATCGCTGCCAGCGCCACCGATGATCACGTTGTCCAGCGAGTTTCCAATGCCGGCAAAGGTTGCCGTTCCATTATAGGTGAGGTTCTCGAGATTGGCGCCAAGCGTATAGCTCGCCAGGTTCGTGCGGACCGTGTCGGTCCCCTGGCCGGCGTTCTCGGTGACAACGTCGCCGGCATTGTCGGCGGCATAGATGTCATCTCCCGCCCCGCCGATCATCGTGTCGCCGCCGGCGCTGCCATTCAGCAGGTCATTGCCGACGCCGCCGGAAAGCGTATCGCTGCCAGCGCCACCGATGATCACGTTGTCCAGCGAGTTTCCGGTTCCGGCAAAGGTTGCCGTTCCATTATAGGTAAGGTTCTCGAGATTGGCGCCAAGCGTATAGCTCGCCAGGTTCGTGCGGACCGTGTCGGTCCCCTGGCCGGCGTTCTCGGTGACAACGTCGCCGGCATTGTCGGCGGCATAGATGTCATCTCCCGCACCGCCGATCATCGTGTCGGCGCCAGCGCTGCCATTCAGCAGGTCATTGCCGACGCCGCCGGAAAGCGTATCGCTGCCAGCGCCACCGATGATCACGTTGTCCAGCGAGTTTCCAATGCCGGCAAAGGTTGCCGTTCCATTATAGGTGAGGTTCTCGAGATTGGCGCCAAGCGTATAGCTCGCCAGGTTCGTGCGGACCGTGTCGGTCCCCTGGCCGGCGTTCTCGGTGACAACGTCGCCGGCATTGTCGGCGGCATAGATGTCGTCCCCCGCCCCGCCGATCATCGTGTCGGCGCCGGCGCTGCCATTCAGCAGGTCATTGCCGGTACCGCCAGAAAGCGTATCGCTGGCAGCGCCACCGATGATCGTGTTGTCGAGCCCATTTCCGATACCGCTGAAGGCCCCGGTGCCGGTGTAGGTCAGGTTTTCGACATTGGCGCCAAGCGTGTAGCTTATCGTGGCGAGAACCGTGTCGGTCCCCTCGCTGGCATTTTCGGTGACGACGTCGGCGGCATTGTCGACGATGTAGGTGTCGGTGCCAGTACCGCCGATCAATGTGTCGGTGCCAGTACCGCCGTCCAGCGTGTCGTTGCCAGCACCACCGATAAGCCAATCATTTCCGGCATTGCCCCAAAACGTATTGTTCGCTTCGTTGCCGACAATCGTATCGTTGCCGGAACCGGCCTGAACATTCTCGATCAACGAGGCAAGATTGCCATGATAAAGAAGGGCATTGAAAATGTTGCCGCGGGCATAACCACCATTCGGGCCACCGTTCAAATCGGCCAACTGACCTTGGGAAAAGACCGAGTAACTCCCGGGTTGCAGGTCGATGTTAAGGGCGGTGGAATAGGCGCTGAGATCATAGGTGTCGATACCGCCGCCGTCCCAGACGGTTGCGAAGATCCTGTTGGCATCGGGCGTGATGGCCGCAACGCCGTTGACATATGTGATGCCTTGGTTCGGGTTCCACGTATAGACGGTATTGCCACTGTTGGTCGTGTAGTCCGCCCCATACATTTCCTGCAGGGCGGCGATGTCGAGCATCATGAAGGTTTGAGGCGCGCTGTCATTTTCATATTTGTACCCGTACAGATCATCTCCGACATATGTGCGGTAGGTCATGATCGTGTATTCGAGCGAGTCGTATGCAGCCGGAACAACTGTCATATTGGAACCATACGCTTCCTGAGCATGTTTCAGCCCGAGAGCGTGACCCAGCTCATGCGCCACGGTATGGCCCGCATAGTTGCCGAACCCCGGAAAGCGAAGATCATATTGAGTGCCGGCGTATGCCGTTCCGAACCAGACATCGCCGCCGACGCCGCCAACAACTGGAGTATAGGCCCATGCCGTCGAAGGTAGGGACGATTGAGCGAACCGCACCGTTGCATTGCTCTCGTTCCCGGCCACAAAGCTGGCGTTTGTAAACCCCTCTACGGAGAAGCCGTCATTTGCCGCATTTCCGTAGGATTGCTCCATAAAGAACAAGGCAAAAGACTGCTGTTGTGAGGAAATCGAAGAGAAAGCATTGTCTTTCTCGCCGCTATAGGCATATGACGCCGAGGTCGTGGGAAACGCATAGGTTATCGTTCCGTCCCAGGCAGCGCCGGCGAAAAGCCCGTCAACCTTCTGATCCCCAGTCAAGCTGACGTTCTTCGTCGAAGTAATAAGGTTCGTCATAAAATCCCCGTTTGCCTAATCAACTCTGCCGTGCCAAATGCCGGTTCCCTCTGCTCCGCATGAGGGTAAACTTCAACTACAAGTCTTATCTCGCTTCAGTAAGGTTTTGACCTAAATCACTAACGCTCATGAAGCGCTTCCTCCGCGACCTCGATCAAAGGCGAGAAGACATATTCCAGGATCCTGCGCTCGCCCGTTCGAACCTCCGCAACTGCTGCCATGCCCGCACTGAGCTGAACGCTACGGCCGTCTGCTAGAATTTGATCGGCCTCCAAACTCAATGTCACGGGAAAAACGAGGTTCTGCATCCTTTCGGCGCCGCCGAACGTTGTCTCCGCCTGTCTTGCCGCAGGGTCGCCTTCACGACGCGCGGCATCGGGCTCCGGAATCGCATCGGCCGCAATCTTGATGACGCGGGCCGGGATCGTTCCGTAGCGCGTAAAGGGAAAGGCTTCGAGCTTGACGACCGCATCCTGGCCGACTTTGATGAAACCGATGTCCTTGTTCAAAGCGTAAACTTCGAGTTCCAGTGTGCTTCCCTCAGGCACGACACGCATCACATCCTCGCCGACGGTCACCACTTGGCCCACACTGGTAATCGAGGATGCTTGCACCGTGCCGTCTATTGGACTGCGCAAAGTCATCTGCTCACGAACATTTATGGCTTTCGCCAGTCGCTGCTCCAGCTCTTCGACCCGACGTTCCGCATTACCCAGCCGCTCGAGCTGATCGCCTAGGAATGCTCGTTTTAGCTTGTCCTTTTCCCGCGCAAGGACCTCGATACCAGCGGCGGCGTCAGCGAGCTGACCTTCCTGCATAGCCAGTTGCGTCGCCTGCTCCTTCAATGTTTGCGTCGCATCGATCACGCTTGCCATGGTGCCGGCTTCCTTCGAAGCCAGCATATTGCGCATCGCCACACGCTCTTTCAGCGTTTCAACCAGCGAGTTCTGAGCCGCAACCGTCACCGTCAGACGATCGCGCTCGACTTCCTTCTGGTGCTTCTGAGCATCAAGCGACGCAACTGCGGCCTGGTATTGTTCGAGGTCGCCCCGCAGGATGCCTTCTTCACGTCGACGCAATTCATCGGACGCGTCCGCATCCCATGAGATCGTTGGCGGCAGCTGGCCGCTCTCCTGAGAACGAACATAGTTTACCGCAGCTGTTCGGCGCCGGACCTCGGCGCTCACAGACGCCAGGCCTTTTGCCGCATCCGTCTCATCGGCAATAGCATCCGTCGGATCAAGCTCGAGGAGGATATCACCGGTCTTGACCTGTGTGCCATTTGATGGCGGAAGCGCCTTCACCTTACCCGTCAACAGCGGCTGAACAACCTTGACGCGGCCGGCCGGCTGAATCTTGCCCTGTGCGGCTGCGATGATGTCGATGTGGCCGATATAGGACCAGATCAATGCCGTTGTGACGAAGGCGCAAATGATCAAGATCAGCGCCAGGCGCACCGGCGAGGGTGGGGTCTCGAGGATTTCGATCGCCGGTGCCAGAAACTCATGATCGGATCGCTTGGCCGGGCGCGGCGCAGGACCGGCATATCGAACAGCTTGGACAGGTCCACTTTTCATGCGGCGCCTCTGTCATTCTGCAAGGCCCAAAGCCGCGCATAGAGCCCGTCCGGGCGCTTAAGCAGCTCGTCATGGCTGCCAATTTCCGCTATGCGCCCGTCTGCCATACCGATGATCCGATTGCAGGGCCGCACAGCTGCGAGCCGGTGCGCGATGATGATAACCGTTCGGCCGGCGGCGATCTGGCGCATATTGGTCTGTACGACCCGTTCGCTTTCATAGTCGAGGGCGCTGGTCGCCTCATCGAAAATCAAGATCGGCGGGGCTGTGGCAAGCGCACGGGCAATGGCGATCCTCTGACGCTGGCCGCCGGACAGGTTCGCGCCACGTTCTTCGATCATCGTGTCGTAGCCTTGCGGCAACCGCAAAATGAATTCATCCGCCCCGGCGAGCTTGGCAACCGCAATAACCTGAGCGCGGTGCATCGCCGGGTTTGAGAAAGCGATATTGTCGTGGATCGTGCGGTTGAACAGCAGATTCTCTTGGAGAACGACTCCTATGTGGCTTCGAAGCCAAGCGGGGTCGAGTTGTGATAGATCCATGCCATCCAGCAGGACCTGACCCTCTTCGGGGACGTAGAGACGCTGCACCAGTTTGGCAAGCGTGGACTTTCCGGAACCCGATGCGCCGACGATACCGATGATTTCTCCGGGTTTGATGTCCAGCGATACGTTTTTCAAGACTTCCGGAGAGCCGGGCCGATAACGGAAGGTGACATTTCGAAGTTCAATGTTCCCCCGTGGGGCAGGCAACGACAAACGGGAGCTTGGCTGACGCTCCATCGGCGTGTTCAGAATGTCGCCGAGCCGATCGACCGAGATCTGCACCTGCTGGAAATCTTGCCAGAGTTGGGACAACCTCAAAACCGGCTGGGTGACCTGCCCTGCGATCATGTTGAAGGCAACAAGCGAACCAACGGAAAGCTCGCCGTTCATCACGGCCCTTGCACCGAAAAGAAGAAGGACCGCCGTCGAGAGCTTGCTCACATATTGAATGGCATTTTGTCCGCCAGCGCTCAGCAGTGTCGTATCGAAGGCTGTTCGCACGTAAGCTGCGAGCTTTTCCTCCCACTGCGCCTGCATCACCGGCTCCACCGCGGCGGATTTAACCGTGTGGACACCGACGATCGCTTCGACCAGGAACTGCTGGCTTGCCGCTCCCCGATTGAACTTCTCTTTGACGAATTCGCGCAGCGGCGGTCGAACCACGATTCCGATCAGGAGGTAGATCGGGATCGCCGCAACGACAATCAGGGTCAAGCTCCAGGAATAGGCGAAAAGAACCGCGATGAAGACAAAAGTGAAAATGACGTCGAGCGCCGAAAACAACCCCTGCCCGGTCAGAAATGCGCGGATCGTTTCAAGTTCTCGAACGCGGGCGACGGTCTGGCCGGCTGATCGCGTCTCGAAGTACTCCAGCGGTAGCCGCAGGAGATGATGGAACAATCGTTGGCCGAGCTCGACATCGATCCGGTTCGTCGTGTGAGCCAGCGCATAGGCCCTCAGATATTGAAGCATGACATCGAAGAGACCAATGATCGCGATGCCTGCAACAAGCACGAACAACGTCGAATAGGCTTTGTGCGTCAGGACCTTGTCGACCACGACCTGGAAGAACAAAGGTGTGATGAGCGCGAAGATCTGCACAAACAGCGAGGCAAGCAATACATGGGCAAGCGGCTTTCGATAACGCCAGATCGATGGCAGAAACCACTTGAAGCCGAATTCTCGCGGGTCGGACCCTTCGCCTCTTATGCGCCGCCCCACAAGAATAACGCGCGCGTCGATTTCGGCTAGTATATCCGCAGAAGCGATTTCACGATCGACGCGCGTTATCGGATCGACGAGTCTGTACTTTCCCGATGGGTTCAAGCCGCCGAGCACCTGAAAGGAGCCGCTGCGCACCTGGACAATGGCGGGGACAGGCATGGCTCGAAGACGTTGCTCCGTGACCTTCTCCACGACACGCGCCTTAAGCCCGATGATCTTGGCTGCTCGCTGAATGTCGATGGCCTGGGACGTGCGCCCCTTCAACGCCAGATCGTGCTGCAGCTGAACCGGGTCGGCAGCAATGCGATAGAATGCAGCGATGCCGCAGAGCGCACGAAGACCGGAGTCCAGATGCTGCGAAAGGCTGCCATCCATGCGCGGAACTATTCCCCTGAAGCTACAGATTACCGCGCTCCACCGGCCCAACCGCCTGCTGCGGCTGCTTGCTGATGATGTAACTCACTCGGAAATACTGCGCCACGGGGGGATATTGGAGCTAGCCTGATTTCGAGCCGGTTGTGGCGAAGAAGCAACAACGCACCGACGGTAGCACAGTCTAGCTTCGCCGGGGGTGGCAACGGCTCGAGTCAGGGAGCAATCTTCGGCGCCTATGATGGGATCAAACCGCGCTCCGACACCCACTCAAACGTTGAGACAGCGCCCCGGTACTGGCCGACACCGCCTAACTCGGCGAGGCGTCAGGCCCACCGGCGGCTCTTTGAATTAAGCGGGCAACCACTTCAGTGCGGTTCTGCGCCTGCAACTTGCGCATAATGTGTTGCAAATGCATCTTGACCGTATGCCCCGACAAATTGAGTTTTCCTGCAATTACCTTATTTGAACAGCCGGATTGCAGCTCTGCGAGGACATCCGCCTCCCGGGGAGTGAAATCAGCAATCGCCAAGTACTGCGTCCTATCATCCAAGCATTTTTCGGCCTCATTTCTGGCCGGGCTATGCTCGCTTGAGCTGTTTGCAACAGCTCCCAATAGCTGCGGGAAAAATGTTCCTCCTGCCAGAACGAGGCGAAGACCGGCAAGGGCAATATCAACGGGAAGTGACGTCGAGAAAAAGCCGCGGATGCCTATCTCGAGCGCCTGACGGACTATGATGACGTCATCCGTACTTGAGAGCAACGTGATAGGAGCCTCAGGAAAACGTGCAGCAATTGCCGCGAGATCTTCCCGCAGGCTGGCGCTCTCGACATCTCTGCCAGCCAGATCCAATGCAATCAAACGCACCTCGGCTCCAAGAGCCCGATCGAGACTCTCGGTCGAGATCAAATCTATAAAGTTCCACCCGGCGAGTTCACGCTCAAGAAGCTTCACCACGGTGGTGCGCGCCAAAGTAGAATGCTCAATGATGATCACAGTTGGTGCATTGCGCCCCATACGGCGCTTGATTTTAGCAATGTCGGACACTTGCGCGCTCCCCAGATATTTGCAACGCAACAGCTGTTCATATTATTCCTGTTCTCATTACATGTCATGATAAAAAGTGAGTGTATTTCAGATATCAATAGTCTGATCTCTCACGATAATTCTTATAGTCTATAAGATTTGAGTGAGAGATGACTAGGCCCGCAGGGCGTATTTAAGAGATTGTTCATGAGGGTCTGCTGGTTCGACTTGTCGCTACAGACTTTCCATCCCTTCGCCGAATTCACGTACGGCAAGCGGGTCAACAAAGCTTTCAAAGGCACTGAAAAAGCAACCGATCTGCTACAGACCCATTTCGGAAGGAACCAGTGGAGATAACCAGCTGCCGATCGGCTCGGCTTTGTTTCCATATGTCGGTTCAAAACAGCCGCAGACCCAGACAGCAAAACGACAACCGAAAAAAGCGACAAAACCACAAGATCGCTGATTACCCATTATGATTAGTGAAACTACACCCTGATGAGGCGTGAATACCCGTTGTCTCACGCAGGCAGCACTGCGCCGACGCTCCCAGATGCCGGGCGGCGGTCACGGCCTCTGGCGGCCGAAATCGGCGACAATACGGATGAGGTCGTGGTGAAATGTTCGGCATTGCGCGAGCCCGTCGGCACGAAAGCGGTTTCGTGCAGTCGAGCCTCCGCAATGCAAGCGCGGAGTCTATCCGCTAGCTATGCATGAAGCTCAGAATGTCGTCGACGAGAGCCGAATGGGCGTCCGTGAGATTACCCTCTCCGCCGTGGCCCGCGATGCCCGCCAACTGAAGCGCTTGCTGATCATAGAGAACATGATCGATCTGTTGGGCGTCCGCCGTCCCGCCAGCGGGAACGGCAATGTTGATGGGATGGAAATAGGCGAAATTGACGTCTACCATGCTGCCGGTTGACGATCCGGTCCCGCCACCGCCCCCCGCATGGTTGCCGGTGAAAATCGTATCCGACGACATGTTGAAGCCACCGCCATTGCCGCCGATGCCGGCGATCTGCACAGTGCCCTGATCGAAAATTGCATTGTTTGTCTGATGAGCGACCGCCGAGCCGCCCGCGGCGCCGACGGCGATGTTGATCGGTGAGAATATGGCCACGCTTACGTCGACCATGCTGCCGATAAAATATCCATCGCCGCCGTGGCCCGCATAATTGTCGCCGGTCAATGTGAGCGACGTTCCCGGGCTCAGCGACGCACCGTGGCCCGCGGCGTTGTGGTCTCCGCCCGAGCCGCCGATGCCGCCCATCTGGGTTGCGCCCTGCAGAAACAATGCATTGTTCGATTGCTCAGCGTGAGCCTCCGCGCCGGGGCCAGCAGCCACGGCCGTATTCACCGGCGCAAACACTGCGACTTCGGTGCTGACCAGTCCACCGTAGAAGAGGCCATTGCCGCCGGTGCCGGCATGATTGCCGCCGTCGCCGCTGCCGATGGCAACATTGCCGCTTCCGCCATTCCCGCCGATCCCGGCCATTTCGGTAGGATGCTGATTGATAAGCGCATCATTGCCCTGGAAAGCGTCGGCGCCCGAATGAGGCCCGGCCATCGCGGCATTCGACGGCATGAAGACGGCCAAGGCGTTGCTGCTGATCACGCCTTCGCTTATCCCGTCACCACCGCTGCCGGCAGAATTATAGCTCGGATTGGAAGCGACCTCCAATGGAAGCCAGGTCGGCACCAGTGCCAGATGCCCCGCGGCCACATTAGGGGCGAGGTTTTGATCGGTGCCCGCCTTGGGCAAGTCTTCCGATAAGGAACGAGTTTCCGCCATTACCGTCTCCATTTCCGGTCAACCGCACGGCCACCGAGCGTGCGACGCTATGCAGCCTGAATTGTTCAGGCATTGTGCATCTGAACGCAACAAAAGCAGAGCCTGCAATTCGTCTACATCCCGTCGGCTAGTTCTATAGCCATTTGGCTGTCAGGGCCGCAGTGCTCCTTGTGCGAGTCTGCGAGCACTCAACGCCCGTTTGGGTTAGAGGCCCCCATCTTCCGCCCCGTTCTCGCGGCGGGTCATGACAGTTTTTCAGCTCCAAGCGGGGCCTCCGCCAGGCGCGGCCTGATCAGCCCCGGGGATGCAGCCGGTTCGCTTGGGCGGCCGTTGCTTCGAAAAACGGCATCGCTTCGACGAGGCCGCAGAAATGATCCTGCCCATACCAGCCGGGGTCAAATCACTAGGTACTAATCCAAATAACGCTCCATCACCTTCAAGTATACATCCGAAGGAATGCCGCCGAATATCTAGGTAGTTCGTAGATTAAATCGCAGGCAATATTCGTCCGCGGTTGTATTGGCTAGCGGTGACATGCTGGATACCCACGCCGTAAAAGTAACATGGACGAAACGAAGTAGAAGGAGTGACATCAATGCCTATTCCACAAATATCCGACACGATTCAACTCAATAACCCGGATGCTGGTGACGCGAAAGCCGGCAACGGCGGTGATGGCCACAACGATGGGAACATCAACTACAACCCAGTTGCATATGTAGACCCCGTGCAAAAGGTCTACGGGGCAACGACCGATCTGCACAACGGCGATCACGTTTGGCAGAAGGCAAGTTGGGACGCCGGCCATGGTGGAGACGGTGGCTTTGCTCAGGCCAAGAACGGCTTCCTGGCGGCGGTCACGAACAGCGGCGACGGCGGCGCGGGGGGAGATTCCAACTCCAACGGCAGCCAAGGGAACTCGAGCGGCGGCGACACGGCTGCGGTGGCTGCAGCTACGACCGCGACACAATATACGCAGCTTGTGGCCGATCAGCATGCCACCATCCTCGCAGGCGTCGGCGGCAACGGCGGCAACGGAAACAACGCTCTGGGCGGCGATATCTCGTCAGCTCTGGTGCACACGGATCCCGAGACGACGACGGTGAACAATTCTCTCGATCACTTCATAAACGCCTTCGGCCATATCGACGTCGACCATCTCGGCTCATGAACTCAGACTCTGAGGGTCGCCGGTTTCGGCTGGCGACCCTCCTGAATTGCTGAACCAGCACGCAGTCTTTTCTCGTCAGTATCAAATGCAGCGAGATCTGGTAATGACAACGATTTCCATCAAGCCACCGCGCCCGCCGACACAGCTTGTTGTCGCGCTCAGGGCCTGTGCCGGAGCCTTCGGGTTGGTCTTCCTCTATAGCTGCGGCTACAATCTCTTTCTTCTGGCGCCGTCCATCTATCTCCTGCAGATCTATGACAGGGTCCTGTCGAGCCGAAGCGCTGACACGCTCCTGATGCTGACGATGATCATCGCCGTCGCTGTGCTGGTCGGGTCGACGCTCGATATCGTGCGCAGGGCTGCGCTTTCGCGCCTCGGCAGCTGGCTGGATCACAGGCTACGGCCCATGGTGTTGACCGCATCGTTCGAATATGCCGCTCGCGCCGATACGGGAGCTGCTACGGAATGCTACAGGGACCTGGCCGCCCTACGCCAGTTCCTCGATTCACCGGCCAGCTCGCTGCTTTTTGACGTTCCCTGGGCGCCGTTATTCCTGCTCCTGCTCTTTCTTGTTCATCCGCTGCTTGGGACCATCGGTCTTCTGAGCGCAGTTGCACTTCTGCTGTTTGCGTTCATGACGGAACTGGCGACGCGGGAGCCGCTTGCCCACGCCAATCTTGCCCTTTCGAGGAGTTATCTGCGATTTGCGACCGCCCTCAAAAACATCGAGGTGATCCGGGCAATGGGCATGCAGGATGGCGCGGCGCTGATCGTCTATCGCGATGCAGAAATGGCAAGACGGGCGCAGGACATCGCGATGCATCGCACCGAGATCATTCTTGGTTTCTCCAAATCGATCCGCACACTCGCGCAGATCCTGATGATGGGATCCGCGACATGGCTGGTGCTCGCAAACGACGGCAGTCCCGGGATCATCTTCGTTGCGAGCCTGCTGCTCGGGCGCGGGCTCGCACCAATCGAGGGCGCAATAGGTGCTTGGCGCTCCTTTACGTTTGCGCGCAATGCCTTCAATCGCTTGAACAGAATGCTGATAGCAGTTGCATCGGACGGCGATGCCCGAATGGTGTCGCGACCGGAACCCAATGGCCTCGTTCTCGATAATGTCAGCTATTTCAAGCCATTCGCCAATCGGCCGATACTGACGGATATCACATTGCGGCTGGCGCCAGGCGATTGCATAGCGCTCATCGGTCCGTCGGGATCGGGAAAATCGACACTTGGCCGCATCATGGCAGGCGTTGTGCAAGCAACGAGCGGATGTGCCCTTCTCGGCGGGGTCGATATCTCGGCTCTGCGCCTTTGCGGCGGGACCTGCCATGTCGGATACCTGCCGCAGGACATCGAACTCTTCGGCGGAGCAATCAAGGATGTGATCGGCCGGCTGGACGGAGGAGACCCCGGCAAAGCGATCGACGCCGCAAAGCTCGTTGGGTTGCACGAAGCGATCATGCGACTGCCGCAGGGCTACGAGACCGATATCGGTGAAGGTGGAAACCTGCTCCTTCGGGCTCAGCGCCAACAGCTGGGACTGGCACGGGCTGCCTATGGAAATCCGTCTCTTATCGTTCTCGACGATCCGAATTCGAGCCTGGATTATGACGGCGAACGCATGCTCTTTGCGGCAATCGAGCGCATGAGATCCAGGGGGATGATCGTCGTTATCATAACGCACCGGATGGGGATCCTGCCGGTCACCAACAAGATTGCCATCATGCGCAACGGGACGGTGACTGCCTTCGGCGACAGTGAGCGGATTTACGAAACCTATCTTCAACCACCGTCTCGAACAGGAACATAGGGAAACGCTGCCATGGCCCTTGTTCAACTGGAGACAACGCCGGCGAGATTTTCAAATTCGTCGAGGACGGGTCGGGAGCTGGTCGAACGACCGACAGCGACAGCCAAGCAACAGTCGGCCTATTGGCCGGTGATCGAGTCGAAACAGCGCGGACCCGCCGCCCCTTCTCCCATGCCGCGGCTCAGAGGCGTTGTCTGGACGGGGAACCTGTTGATCCTGACCTTCATCGTCGGATTGGGAATCTGGTCGGTTCTGGCGCCGCTGAAAAGCGCTGCAATTGCTTCGGGCGTTGTCGAACCGGAATCCAGCCGCAAGACCATTCAGCATCTAGAAGGTGGAATTGTCCGACGGATCCTCGTTAAAAACGGCGATGCGGTCACGGCCGGGCAGATCGTCATAGAACTCGACGATACGAAGTCTCGCTCGGAGCGCGACAGCGTTCAAGGGCAACTTTGGGACGCCGAAGGAAGCCGTGCCCGCCTGCTTGCGGAGCAGACAGGCGGCGACCATGTCGCCTATCCTGAGGATCTCAGGGCAGCAATGGACAAATATCCTTCGGTCAGCGCCATTCTGATCGGGCAACAGAAAATCTTCGACGCCCGTCGCCGGGTCATGCAGGCGGAAATTCAGATCACAAATGAAAAAATCGCGCAGGTGCGGCAGGAAATCGTCGGGCTTGGCGCGCAGAAGGCAGCACTGGCCGACAGAGCCGCAATCTCGAGCCAAGAACTGGATCAGGTTACGGTCCTCACCGCCAAAGGACTGGAAAGACGGAGCAGGCTTCTCAACCTCCAGCGGGAAAAAGCAGACCTTGATGGCCAGCACGGTGCAGTAGAGGCGCAGATCTCTCGCGCCTATCAGGCGATCAGCGGCTCGCAGGCCGATCTCGCAAAACTTGAGAGCGACCGGTTGAGCGAAGTCGCCCAGGGCATGCGCAACACGGAAAGCCAGATCATGCAGCTGCGCGAGCGCTTGCGGGCGATCGACGACCAACTGTCAAGGACCGATATTCGTGCTCCCGACGATGGGACAATCATGAACCTGCGCATCCACACATCAGGTGGCGTGATCGGCGCGGGTGAACCGCTCGTCGATCTTCTGCCACGCACCGATCGCCTTGTCGTGTCTGCCCACGTCAGACCGGAAGACATCAATCTCGTCCGTCCGGGGCTCGAGGCACAGGTCCACCTCCTTCCCTACAATCAGCGGCGCGTTCCACTGCTGAAAGGTCGGGTCGAGTACGTATCAGCGGATCGTCTCACCGACCCGCAGAGCGGCCAGCCCTACTTTGCCGCGACTATCCGTGTAACGGACGAGCGGTTGGCAAAAATGAGTAATGTCGAACTGGTCGCGGGCATGCCCGCACAGACACTGATCGAAACAGGCGAAAGCAGCGTGGCGCTCTATGCCGTCAGACCACTCCTCGACAGTTTCAACAGAGCATTTCGCGAGGACTGAGACCGTGATGGGCAAGAGAAAATTCGACGACGACCAGATTACGGGTATTCTGAAGGAGCACCAAGCCGGGGTGACGGTGGCGGATGTTTGCCACAAGCACGGTATCAGCGAGCCGACCTTCTATCGGTGGCAATCCTTGCAGTACGGAAATGTCGGTCTCTATGCCAAAAGGCTGAGAGCACTGGAGGAGGAAAACCAGAAGCTCAAGAAGCTTTTGGCCGAATCCATGCTCTCGGCGGCAACGCTGAGCGAGATGCTGGCGAAGACCTCGAAGGGGCGAAACTAAGGTCACGATGGACTTGTGGATGTTCAGCCACAGTTCCAGATTGATCTTGAATTGTGGCCGCTACTCACTCCGTCATTGAGCGCAAGTGGCGGCTGTGGATGTGACGATGCCGTCGATGAGGATAAAGTTTGCGGAATGCGGGGTTTTGTCGTGGCCAGCCAGCTGTCTGCCGAAAAATACGCCTTGGTCCTCACCTGCGAACTTGACGTCGCCTTAAGGCCAAGAATGAAATTGAAGCTATTTTCGCTGCCGGCTTCGCGCGTAAAGCTGAGATAGGCGCCGAATTGTTCGTATTCGACATTGCGAAGGCTTTGGATCGACGCAAGCGCATCTTCGAAATCACGCCAGCAGGCCTGCTTCACAATGATCTCGAAAATGCGCAGGACAGCCGGAGCGAGACGCCCCTGGGCATCTGTCTGCGGCCCGACGATCTTGGCGCGGATCTCAACAATATCGCCCCTTTCATTTCCCCGAACCCTAACGAAGGTCGAACTGAGCGGTCGCACCTCGTCCCGTTCGTGGATGCGCTGAAAATAACATTCATAGCTGCGATTGCGCATCGATGCGGCTTTCCATTCGCTCATTTCGATGCCGGCCTCTCGAAGAGCGCCGCAGATATTTGGCCCCGCGAAGCGCCACGTCCGCAGAAACTGACTTGCCAGCTCCGGTTTCGGAACCTCGATCAGCTTCAGCGATATAGACGTCGGCGGAAGAGGAGAAGGAGCCGCCGTATCAGGGCGGACTGATATGCGTGATGATCGGGCGGCCTTATCGAGCGCTTGATACTCAAAGCGACCAGCCGGATCTTCGACGTGACGGATTTCATGGTAAAAAACAGCGATGCCGACAAGAAACAAAACGGGCATCAAAAGCGCCGACCAAAGCAGCCAGCGGCGGTTGCTCCGTAAGAGGAACCTCCAGTGCCGCGGCTGGCTGTCGCGAGGAGGACCAACTGCCGACGACACTTTATCCACGGCGATCCCCCGCAAGCTTACGACCAGCGGCGTCGGTCGGCGCGTGGCCAAACGGCCGCTGCGGCTAGTCTCTTCCGAGGCGAGCAACGATGTGAAAGCGGGCACGGTCGACTCACCTTCGACGCTGCGATTCTGATGCCGACTGTATAAATCGTCAAGCAGGAACCTCGGGGCCGCGATTTTCGGGGCGATGCGCTAGTAACGCGCGGACCCACATATGTCGAAAACAAGGTTCCGTCGAGCAACCTAGCTTAGCTATATTTGCCGACAATGGTGGCCTCTGTCGCGGCGCGCAAAGCGTCTTCGACAAAGGTTCACTCCTTGACGTTTCGCCCCTGCCTCTTCTTTACGGGCACGAGGTCGGGATGCCGGACAGTCTCATCCTCAATCAGCCACGGGACTTTGCGCACTCAAAAAAAGATGCGGGCAAGGCCCGCATCCTGCTTGGCATTCGCCTCAGTTCTTGGTGACGAAGTCCTTGACGTTCTCAGGCGTGACGAGCTGGAAGGGAATATAGACCTTCTTGTCGACCTTTTCGCCCTTGGCAAGCTTGAGCGCCGCGTCGAGCGAGCCCTTGCCCTGGCCGGCGGCATCCTGGAACACGGTGACGTCAAGATCACCCGCCTGCATGGCGGCAAGCGCGTCCTGGGTGGCGTCGACGCCGCCGACGACGACCTTGGTCATATCCTTGCCGGCTGCCTTCAGCGCCTGGATGGCGCCGATCGCCATTTCGTCATTGTTGGAGATGACGGCGTCGAATTCGATGCCGCTGGAGAGCCAGTTGGTCATCAGGTCGGCGCCCTGGGTGCGGTCCCAGTTGGCCGTCTGCTCTTCGACGATCTCCAGCCCCTTGCATTCATCCGTCTTGATGACGTCATGAATGTCCTGGGTGCGCATGCGCGCAGCCTGATTGGAGAGCTCGCCCATGATCACCACGGCCTTGCCCTTGCCGCCGAGAATGCGGCAGATTTCCTTGGTTTCCAGCGTGCCGGATTCCTGCTCGTTGGAGGCGACGAAAGCCTGCTTCTCCGGCAGCGTGTCGACATTGACCGGCTGACGGTTGACGTAAACCAGCGGAATGCCGGCATCGGCCGCAAGCTTCGACATCGCCGTCGTCGCATCGGTATCGACAGGGTTGACGATGATCGCATCGACCTTGGAGGCGATGAAATTCTGGATCTGGCTCTGCTGCTTGGACACGTCGTTCTGTGCGTCTTCGACCTGCAGCGTCACACCGCTGAGTGTCTTTGCATAATCGGTCATGCCGTTGCGCAGAACTGTCAGGAAATTATCGTCGAACTTCGCCATCGAGACGCCGACGGTTTCTGCGTGAGCCGCCGTCGACATGACGAGCGCCATCGCAGTGCCCAGGATAAACTTTTTCATTTCACTTCCTCCACAAAGCGGTGCCCGGCTGCACCCTCCTCACGCCGGAGCTCCAGCGCCCTGGCCAAAAAGAGGCGTCAGGGTGCCAGCAAAAAAGGTCGAAAATCATCGTAAAGCTGTCGCGGCGATCTCGACGCTGGCAATTTGCCTGTCGTTCCCCGCTGCACTGCCTCGCACGAAATGCATGCTTTTTCAGTGCCTTATTTGATGACTTAAGTCCGCGAACTTCATAGACGGCGTCAATGCCGAGCTACTTTCACCTGATCTCCTCCCAGTTTTCGCGCGATCACGAGGCGACGTCACGAAGTTCGGCAAGCTTCTATTGATTTCGTTTTGCGGTCCATTCATCGTTGCTTGCAAACCCTCTCATTCCTGAAAGAATCGCCGCGGCGATGAGAGAACTCCATCACCGGCGCAACAGCGGACGCGCTACGTCGGCGAAATCGGGTGGCGCCGGTGGCGTTCAACCGCGCCGTGCTGGCTGATCGAGGAGGGCATCACGGCAGACGCCCTTTTGCGCTCTCCGCAGGTGCAGCAGAGTCGATCGAGACAGGCGAACCTGTCTCAAGAAAGCGCAAGTCAACTGATGCGAGCTATTGGCTACTGGCGACAGCCACCTGAGACGGGCCGGCAAAAGGTGGAGAATGACATGCAGAAGGCTGAGAAAGGTGGAAAAGACGGACGCACATATGGGCTAAGCCATTAAAATCTCGCCGCTATTCCGAGACCAAACATATGAGACTGGCTTTAAGAGACTGAATGGTGCCCAGGACCGGAATCGAACCAGTGACACGCGGATTTTCAATCCGCTGCTCTACCAACTGAGCTACCTGGGCTAACCTGCTTCCGATGGCCCCTTTCAGGAAAAGAACCGCGGGGCCTTGGTTCGCCCCGGAAGCGAGCGGGGTTATAGCATCTTGTTCGGCCATGGCAAGCGTCAAATGACTCTTTTTTGACGGTCTTGCCGGCTTTGCGGATTCATGAGGAAATATAAGAGCTTCGCGGGTGCAGTGCTCTAAAGCGCGTCGCAATCCTTCAGACTGCTCCTCGCGCTTTGACCTTTATTTCTATGCATGTCGTTCTCCCAAAACCGCTGCGCACTTTTGGGCGACATGCATTAGTTTTCCTCATCGGGATAATCGGCCTTGGCCTCATCGTCGGCAACCGGGATGGCATAGGCGCCGGTCAGCCAGCGGGAGAGATCGGCCTCGCGGCAGCGGTTGGAGCAGAAGGGGTAGTGTTCGCGGTGGGAAGGTTTGCCGCATTCGGGGCAAGGGCGCGCTTTGCGCAGCGGTTCGACCTTGGCGGCCGCTTTCTTGTCTTCAGGCATATCGGTCTGTCCTATAGGATCGGCCGTCGGGCTCAGCCCTCGGGCCACCGGCTATGCACATCGAAGCCTTCGCCGGTCAAAAGCAGAATGGTTTCATAAAGCGGCAGGCCGACGACATTGGTGTAGGAGCCCACCATCTTCTGTACGAAGGTGCCGGCGAGGCCCTGAATGCCGTAGGCGCCTGCCTTGCCGCGCCACTGGCCGGAGGCCAGATAGTTCTCGATCTCAAAGCCGGAGAGCCGCTTGAAGCGGACCTTGGTCTCGACGATCTTCTGGCGGATCTTGCGATCCGGGGTCACCAGGCAAACGCCGGTGTAGACCATATGGTTGCGCCCCGACAGCAGATGCAGCGAGCTCAACGCCTCGTCGGCGAACTCGGCTTTGCCGAGAATGCGCCGGCCGACGGCGACCACCGTATCAGCAGACAGGATATAGCTGCCCTTCCAGGTGATATCGCCCTTGATGGCGGCAAGGGCGGCTTCGGCTTTCTCAGCCGAAAGCCGGCGGGCCAGCGAACGCGGATGCTCCGACTTCTTCGGCGCCTCGTCGATATCCATCGGCATCAGGCGCGAAGGCTCAATGCCGGCCTGGTTGAGCAGGTCAACGCGACGGGGCGAACCCGAGGCCAGAATGAGCTTGTATTTCAGCGTCATGGAACCTCGACCATCGGCAGACGGGAGAAAAACCCTTGCAGGGCCTTGGGCAAGCTTACTTGAAACGGTAGGTGATGCGGCCCTTGGTCAGATCGTAGGGCGTCATTTCCACCAGCACCTTGTCGCCGGCGAGAACGCGGATGCGGTTCTTGCGCATGCGGCCTGCGGTATGGGCGATGATCTCGTGTTCGTTTTCGAGCTTCACGCGGAACGTCGCATTCGGCAGAAGTTCGGTGACGATTCCCGGGAATTCGAGGACTTCTTCTTTAGGCATATAAGTGTTTTCTTCCTGTGGGTTGAATAGGCAGCGCAGGGCGCGCCTTGAAAATTTGGGCGGAAACTACACAATCAACGATGGTTTGTGAACCTTGTTGATCAGGCTTTCCTTTATTTGTTTTCATGCCGATTGCGCGGCGATGCCATTTCGCTTGAGTAGCCGGCTTTCTATGAGGCCGGCCAGGTGATCGCGAACCTCGCGGTAGCTTGTCAGAATCTGCTCGCGCGTTCCGCTTGCAACCGTGGGATCCATCGTCGGCCAGTAGACGACATCGATCGCATTCGACCGGGTCAACTCGAGCGCCGCGTGATGGGCCTGCGGCGACAGGGTGATGATCAGATCGAAATAATCGTCCTCGAGCTCTTCCAGCGTCTGCGGCTGGCGGCGGCCGAGGGAAAGCCCGATCTCCTCCAGCACCGCATCCACGAAGGGATCGCGCTCGCCGGCGCGAACGCCGGCCGATCGTATATAGGTATTGGCCGGCAGAATGCTACGGGCGATCGCTTCGGCCATCGGCGAGCGGATGGCATTCATCCCGCACATGAAGAGGATGGCACCCGGCCGCTTTCCCTCGTCGATGTCGGCGGCACGATCCATTGCCGTCATCCGCGCCAGTAGAGCACGCAGACCAGCGTGAAAAGGCGCCGGGCGGTGTCGAAATCGATCTCTATCTTGCCGGCCAGCCTGTCCTTCAGCGTCTGCGAACCTTCATTGTGGATGCCGCGCCGGCCCATGTCGATCGCCTCGATGCGGCTCGGCGTCGCCGAACGGATCGCTTCGTAATAGCTCTCGCAGATCATGAAGTAATCCTTGACGATCCGCCGGAAAGGGGTGAGCGACAGGATATGGGTGGCGACGCCGCCGCCCTCTTCGGTGGTGATGGCGAAGACCAGCTTCGAATCGACCAGCGAGATGTTCAGCCGGTAAGGCCCGCCGGCATGGCCGAGCGGCTCGAAGCTGTTTTCCTCGATCAGGTCGAAGATGGCGACAGCGCGTTCATGCTCGACATCAGGCGTCGAACGGCCGATCGTATCGTCAAGGACGACGTCGCAAAGCCGGAATTCGCCCTTCGCCATGCCCTCACCTTTCGAGGTTGAGGCGGATCGCGACCGACCGCGCATGGGCATCGAGGCCTTCGGAAACCGCAAGCGCGATCGCCGCCGGGCCGAGGCTGCGCAGCTGCTGCGGGCCGAGGCGCAGGATCGAGGTGCGCTTGACGAAATCGAGCACCGAAAGACCGGACGAGAAGCGCGCCGAACGCGCCGTCGGCAGCACATGGTTCGAACCGCCGACATAATCGCCGATCACTTCCGGCGTATGGGCGCCGATGAAGATCGCGCCGGCATTGCGGATGCCATCGAGCAGCCGGTCCGGATCGGCGACGGCGAGCTCCAGATGCTCGGCGGCGATACGGTTGGCCAGCGGAATGGAATCCTTCAGATCGGCAACCAGGATGACCGCGCCGAAATCGCGCCAGCTCGCCGCAGCCGTCTCGGCGCGGTTCAGCGTCTTCAGCTGGCGTTCGACCGCCTGTTCCACCGCCTTGCCGAACGCGGCATCGTCGGTGATCAGGATCGCCTGGGCGCTGACGTCGTGTTCGGCCTGTGCCAGGAGGTCGGCGGCAATCCAATCCGGATTGTTGTCCTTATCGGCAATGACCAGCACCTCGGAGGGGCCGGCGATCATATCGATGCCGACGGTGCCGAAGACATGGCGCTTGGCGGCGGCGACATAGGCATTGCCGGGGCCGGTGATCTTGGCGACCGGGGCGATCGTCTCGGTGCCATAGGCAAGAGCCGCGATCGCCTGGGCGCCGCCGACACGATAAATCTCGGTGACGCCGACGAGCTTGGCGGCGGCAAGCACCGCCGGATTGACGGCGCCGCCGGTGGCGGGAACGGCGATGACGATGCGATCGACGCCGGCGACCTTGGCCGGCACGGCGTTCATCAGCACCGAACTCGGATAACTCGCCGTGCCGCCCGGGACATAGAGCCCGACCGCTTCGATCGCCGTCCAGCGCGAGCCGAGGCCGACGCCCATGTCGTCCTCGTAGATATCGTCCTTCGGCAGCTGCCGGCGATGATGGGATTCGATGCGCAGTGCCGCAAGCTTCAGCGCGCCCAGCACTTCCGAAGGCACCGCCTCGACGGCGGCGTCGATCTCCTCTGGTGTGACGCGCATCGGCACGGTGGCGAAATCGATGCCGTCGAATTTCAGCGAATATTCGGCGAGCGCCACGTCGCCGCGGGCTCTGACATCATCGATGATGGCGCGAACGACGGTGTTCACATCCTCGGAGATTTCACGCTTCGTCGTCAGAAAGGCGGCAAAATGTTGCTCGAAACCTTCCGATGCCTGATCCAGCCAGATTGCCAAGGCCGATATTCCCTCTCAACTCGAAACTGCGATATTCAAACTTCAGGCGTCAAGCACTGAAGCTCTTTTTCTGCATGCCGCTATCCCGGAACCGCTGCACACTTCCGGGCGACATGCACTAGCGGTGACGCGGCTTGGAAGAGGCCTCCCAGGCGCCGCCGATATCGGCCATCTGGACCTCGATGCATTCGACATCGAGCGCGATCGAGGCCGTGCCGGACAGCGACAGCTCGACGGTGCCATCCGGCCCCTCGCCTTTCGGTTCGAAGCGCAGCGCCAGCAGTGACAGCACCTCGTCGCGTTTGCCACGATCGATGCCGAGCGACCGGACGGCCAGCACACGCTTGAAGACCAGGGCGGCACGGCGGCGCTCGAAACCCCGGCGCTTGCGCTCGGCACCTTCCCAGACGAAACGATTGACGGCAAGGGCGAACTGCGCGTCGCGCGGCGACCAGTCGATGTCTCCGACCTTGAAGACACTGTCCTGCATATGCGCGGAAACGACCGCAAGGTCCTCGTCATCGAGCGCAATAAGCTTCAGGTCGGTCATTCAGCCTCATCCCCCGCGGGCACCGCCGGAATGGCGATGCGTCAGAAGGGAAATAAGATGCCGCAGCGGATTACGCAACCGGGATAAGGGCGCGTTTACTCGCTGATGCGCTCGACGATGGCGCCGCAGCGGGTCAGTTTCTCCTCGAGCCGCTCGAAACCGCGATCGAGGTGGTAGACGCGCGACACCGTGGTTTCGCCCTCGGCGGCAAGGCCGGCGATGACGAGCGAAACCGAGGCACGCAGGTCGGTCGCCATGACGGGCGCGCCGCGCAGGCGCTGGACACCTTCGATCTTCGCCGTCTGGCCGGAGAGCGAAATCCTGGCGCCGAGGCGGGCAAGCTCCTGCACATGCATGAAGCGGTTTTCGAAGATGGTCTCGGTGACGTGCGAGACGCCGGAAGAACGCGTCATCAGCGCCATGAACTGCGCCTGCAGATCGGTGGGGAAGCCGGGGAAGGGATCGGTGACGATATCGACCGGCTTGATGCCGGCGCCGTTGCGCTTGATGCGCATGCCGTTGTTGGTCGACGAGATCTCCGCGCCGGCCCGGCGCAGCGTTTCCACCGCGGTCTCGAGCAGCGCCACATCGGTATTTTCGAGCACGACGTCGCCGCCGGTCATGGCGACGGCCATGGCATAGGTGCCGGTCTCGATGCGGTCCGGCAACACGCGGTGACGGGCGCCGGAGAGCGAGGTGACGCCTTCGATGGTGATCGTCGCAGTCCCCGCGCCCGTGATCTTGGCGCCCATGGCGTTCAGGCAGTTGGCGAGATCGGCCACTTCGGGCTCGCGGGCGGCATTGCCGATAACCGTCGTGCCGCGGGCAAGCGTTGCCGCCATCATCATCACATGGGTGGCGCCGACGGAGACCTTCGGGAAGGTGTAGCGCGCGCCGATCAGGCCGCCGGCCGGTGCCTTGGCGTTGATATAACCGGCATCGATGTCCATCGTCGCGCCGAGCGCCGTCAGACCCTCGATGAAGAGATCGACGGGGCGGGTGCCGATGGCGCAGCCGCCCGGCAGCGAGACGCGGCAATGGCCTTCGCGCGCGAGCAGCGGGCCGATGACCCAGAAGGAGGCGCGCATCTTCGAGACCAGCTCATAAGAGGCTGTCGTATCGACGATGGTGCGGCAGGTGAAATGGATCGTACGGGCGTAGGAATCTTCCTGGCGCTCGCGGCGGCCGTTGACGGCGACATCGACGCCATGATTGCCGAGGATGCGCATCAAGAGTTCGACATCGGCCAGATGCGGCACGTTTTCGAGCGTCAGCGTATCGCTGGTCAGAAGCGAGGCGATCATCAGCGGCAGTGCGGCATTCTTGGCGCCGGAAATCGGAATGATGCCATTCAGCTCATTACCGCCGACGATTCTGATACGATCCATGTGCGCTTACGGGCAGCGCCCGCCTTTCCTGAAAGTTCTGCCTTGGAATAAGGAGTGGAGTGTTTAGGGGATTTCTGACGACGCTTCAATTTGTCCGGGACGGAACATTACGATTCGTCCATTTTTGCGGCGGGCAGTCCATTTGTTTCGTCGGCCTGGCCCGAACGGCGGGCGCGCACCTGCTGTTTGCGTCGCCCCAGATTTTCCCTGAGCTTTTCAGCGGCGCGCTCGCGACGCAGTTTCGCCTGTGCCTCGATTGCCTCTTTGCGGCTCTGCTGGCCGGTTTCGGTCTTGTCGTTCATGCCAAAAGGATTAGCCGAATTCGCGCCGATCCAAAAGGCCCTTGCATGGCAATCCACGCGAAGTTGGAATTTGCTGCTTGCGCTTGCCGTCAAGCTGTGGCAATAGCCGCCCCGTTCCCGCGATTGAGCCACCCGGCTCGCACGGGTACTGGTCCTGCTGCCGTAGCTCAGTGGTAGAGCACACCCTTGGTAAGGGTGAGGTCGGTGGTTCAATCCCACTCGGCAGCACCAGTTTTCTTTCAGTATTAGGAATCATTTTGCTCACTCGGTGAGGCCGGCCCCTCATCCGACTGCCGCCACCTTCTCCCCGTAAACGGGGCGAAGGGACCCGGCCGCACGCTCTCCGTTTCACCAACCTCTCGCAGGGCAGCCATCTGACGAGAGCCGGGAAGGCCATGCAGGCTGACATTTCGTCTCATCAGCAATAATCGATTCACCATTGTTGACCGCAAAAATCGCGCTAGAATGCCTATCATGGCGGAGTCTCCCGGAGGAACTGGGAGATACTGCACGTCGTTTCTGTCGACAATCGTGGAGGAGTATCGATGGCAACTGAAAGATGGAACAGCCCGGTCAAGGTCGGTTTCGAAGGTGCCGATGCGCGAACGGTCAATGGTCCGTTCGATGCGCTGAAGTGCCTGGCGGATCTCTGGCCGAGTATGCGCGGGCTTCGTTACATCAAGGCCCGCAGCGCCTGCCGGGCAGCGCTCGACGGGCGCAAGAGCGTGGAAGAAGCAAGAGCCGAGTTCCTGGCGGCGGCCGAAGAGGCGAAGCTGAAGCTGCATTGAACTGGCGCATAATCCTTTCCGAAAATCGATTCAGATTTTCGGGGTTATGCGCTGGACTTCGGTCGGGATTTCCAGGTCACTTCAGGTCGTTCGTAAACGGAACGTGCCGGAACGGAACAATGTTTTAATTTTGCTTAACCCTGCATCGAACTCGCGCCGGGTTTTGGTGCAACAGGCGTTGCGCCTGGTACAGGTGTCTTCATAGAAGATACCCAGCCATCATGATGATGGTTAGAGGCTCGTACCCTCTGCGGAGACGCAGGCGAGCCTCGTCCGAGCAAGTCCTCATGTTTTCAGCAGTCCGCGCCGCCCTCGTCCTCGACCTCGACATAACCGACGCCGATGATCGTACCGTCCGCCGCGCGGATGAAGGAGGGGAGATAGTGGGGCTCTACCGGCTGGCAGGCGACGGCCCCGGTATATTCGTTGAGGGCGATCTGGTCCTTCGGCAGAGCGGAATAATTCGTGCCGGTTTCCAGCGAGGCATGGGCGGAGCCGGCAAGGACACCGCCTGTTATCAAGGTCATTGCAGAGATGCGAAGAAGCGACTGCATGAGGGTCTCCAGCGTTTGGGTCCGGCCTTTCAACCCGCGGGAGGGCATTTTGGTTCCCTTCATGCGTCGCAAGACATGAGGGCGCGCGGGCCGGCTAGCGTCGCAGCAGGCGACCGCGCACATAACCTCGCCCGACGATGCTCTCGGCAATCTCGACGGCCCGCTCGACATCACCGCGCCGGCGCACGAAACCTTCCAGGACGACATAGGCGCCCGATATGCTGACGATGATGTCCGCCGCTTCGATATCGCCGGCCGCATGAAGGGCGCTTTCCACCGAAGCGCGCGTCGCCGCATCGCTGTGGCCCTGCCGGCCGGACTGCTCATGGTCAGTGAATGCTGGAAATCCGAGCACCGTGGCCGTCTCCTGATGTTGGTAGATATCGGTTAACGCCGCGGCGAGGCATTTCGTTGCGGCCGGGTGGACAGCCCTTGGCGAAAGACGCGGCGATTTCCATATCTGGCTGCAGTCGAAAGAGGGATGAAGACGATGAAAGCGCTTCTATCAGCCTTGTTAACCGCGGCCTTGCTTGCCGGCTGCTCCTCGGTCGATAGCCCGGCGCTGGAGCCCATTCCGGGCAGCATTACCTATGGCGGCCAGCCGCGAACGAAGCTCACCAAGTCGCCGGTCGGCAGCGCCGTCTACAACCAGTTCTACAACGAGACGGGCCAGCGCGTGGAGGAAACCTATATTCTTCAGCCGGACCGCAGCCTGAAACTGGTGCGGCGTGTCGTCGGTCCGGATTTCCCCGACTGAGGCTGCCGTCACGCCACAACGCTTGACAGCGAGGGCAATCGCGAACATTCAAGGAACATCTAATCTTTCCCCAGTGATTCTGCGGGAGCCCGACCGGACGGCTGGATGTACCTCGAAAAGCTCAATCCGCAGCAGCGCATGGCCGTCGAGCACGGCACGCTCACCGACGGCAGCCATATTGCCGGGCCGCTGCTGGTCATTGCCGGCGCCGGCTCCGGCAAGACGAATACGCTGGCGCATCGGGTCGCCCATCTGATCGTCAAGGGCGCCGATCCCCGCCGCATCCTGCTGATGACCTTCTCGCGCCGGGCAGCCGCCGAGATGGCGCGGCGCGTCGAGCGCATCTGCCGCGATGTGCTTGGTGCCAATGCCGGCGTCATGGCCGACGCGCTTTCCTGGTCGGGCACCTTCCACGGCATCGGCGCGCGGCTGTTGCGCGATTACGCCCAGCAGATCGGCCTCGATCCGGATTTCACCATCCACGACCGCGAAGATAGTGCCGACCTGATGAACCTCATCCGGCACGACCTCGGCTTCTCCAAGACGGAAAGCCGCTTTCCCACGAAGGGCACCTGTCTTGCCATCTATTCCCGAGCGGTGAATTCGGAAACCGCGCTCGATCTCGTGCTGCGCGACGCCTTTCCCTGGTGCGCGGCGTGGGACAAACAGCTGCGCGAACTTTTCGCCTGTTACGTCGAGTCCAAGCAGAGCCAGAACGTGCTCGACTACGACGACCTGCTGCTCTACTGGGCGCAGATGGTCGGCGAGACTGTCATTGCCGAGGATATCGGCGATCGTTTCGACCATGTGCTCGTCGACGAATATCAGGACACCAACCGGCTGCAGGCCTCGATCCTCATGGCGCTGAAGCCCGGCGGCCAGGGGTTGACCGTCGTCGGCGACGATGCGCAGTCGATCTATTCCTTCCGTGCCGCGACGGTGCGCAATATCCTCGATTTTCCCGCCGCCTTCAGCCCGGCCGCCGATATCGTCACGCTCGACCGCAACTACCGCTCGACGCAGCCGATCCTTGCGGCCGCCAACGCCGTCATCGATCTTGCCTCGGAGCGCTTTACCAAGAATCTCTGGACCGAGCGGCAATCGTCCGAGCGGCCGCGCCTGGTGACGGTGCGCGACGAGGCCGAGCAGGCGCGCTACGTTGCCGATATGGTGCTCGACAACCGCGAAGAAGGTCTCAAGCTCAAGCAGCAGGCCGTGCTGTTCCGCGCCTCGCATCACAGCGGGCCGCTTGAGGTCGAGTTGACCCGGCGCAACATTCCCTTCGTCAAGTTCGGAGGGCTGAAATTTCTCGACAGCGCGCATGTCAAGGACATGCTGGCTGCGCTGCGCTTCGCCCAGAACCCGCGCGACCGGGTGGCGGGCTTCCGGCTGATGCAGATCCTGCCGGGCGTCGGGCCATCGACGGCGCAGAAGGCGCTCGACCTGATGGCCGAGGATGCCAGCCCGTTATCCGCGCTTGCCGCCATGCCGGCCCCGCCGCGCTCCGGCGAGGACTGGACTGATTTCGTTTCGATGCTGCAGGAGCTGAAGACCGGCAAGGCCGGCTGGCCGGCGGAAATCGGCTTGGCGCGGCAATGGTACGTGCCGCATCTGGAACGGCTGCACGAGGACGCCGCGACGCGGCAGGCCGATCTGCTGCAGCTCGAGCAGATCGCCGGCGGTTATGCCTCGCGCGAGCGTTTCCTCACCGAACTCACCCTCGACCCGCCGGATGCGACCAGCGACCAGGCGGGCGTGCCGCTCCTCGACGACGACTACCTCATCCTGTCCACAATCCATTCCGCCAAGGGCCAGGAATGGACGCGGGTCTTCATGCTGAACGTCGTCGACGGCTGCATTCCGAGCGATCTCGCCGTCGGCGCCAGCGCCGAAATCGAGGAGGAGCGCCGGCTGCTCTATGTGGCGATGACGCGCGCCCGGGATGGCCTCGACCTCGTCGTGCCGCAACGCTTCTTCACCTATGGGCAGAATTCGCAGGGCGACCGGCATGTCTATGCCTCACGCAGCCGCTTCATTCCCGCGACACTGCTGCAGTTCTTCGAGGCCTGCAGCTGGCCGCAGGTGAAATCGCAGACCGCCGCTCAAGCGCAGGCGCGGCAGGTGCGCATCGATGTCGGCGCCCGCATGCGCGGCATGTGGCGATAGGCCCAGGACAGTTCAGAGCGAAAGCGGCGGCTCGGCCGGTTTCAGGAAATGCTCGATTGTTGCGACCTGCACGGCCTCGACTGACGCGGGCGACCATTTCGGATTGCGGTCCTTGTCGATGACGGCGGCGCGGATGCCCTCGAAGAAGTCCGGATTATCCAGCATCTGCAGGCAGGCGCCGAGTTCGCGGCCGAGGCATTCGGCGAGCGAGGCGCTGCCACGACCGGCCCTGAGCAGCCGCAAAGCGAGCTTCAGGCTGGTCGGTGACCGCGTCAGCAGCACCCGACGCGTCTCGGCGGCGAAGTCGCCCTCCTCTCCGGCAAGTGCGGCCAGGATCTCCTCGACGCTGTTGAAACGGAAGGCGCGATCGATCGTCTCCGCGTTCTGCCTGAGCCGGCTTTCTCCCGGAGACTCGGAAAGCGCCTGCAAGACGGCATCGACATCGCCGGACGAACTGCCGCGCGGCAGGGTCGACAGAGCATCGATCACCGCGCCGAGCCGCGACGAGGCGATCTGCAGGTCGGCGAGGCGGGCATGGATGGCATCGGCGGCACCGATATCGAGGCCGGTCAGGCCGAGCCATGTTCCGGCTTCGCCGGGGCTACGCGGCAGCAGCCAGGTGGCGCCGACATCGGGGACATAGCCGATGCCGGTTTCGGGCATGGCAAGCCGCGTGCGCTCGGTAACGATGCGGTGGCGGCCGTGCGACGACAGGCCGACGCCGCCGCCCATGGTGATGCCGTCCATCAGCGCGACATAGGGTTTGGGGTAGGAGGCGATCAGATGGTTGAGGCGGAATTCCTCGCGCCAGAAGCTTGCCGCCAGGCCATCGCCGGCGCGGGCGCTCTCATGCAGGGCGCGGATATCGCCGCCGGCGCAGAAGCCGCGTTCGCCCTCGCCCATGGCCACGACGCTTGCCACCTCGGAATCCCCGGCAAAAGCGTGCAACGCCTCGGTGATCGCGCGGATCATCGGCAGCGTCAGGCTGTTCAGTGCCCGCGGCCGGTTGAGCCGGATCACGCCTGCGGTGCCCCGCCGTTCAATGATGACTTCGCCGTCCTGCATGGTTCACCTCCTCGGTTACGACCATGAATAAACGACGATCCAGCTTCGCTCCAGTCGCTTTGCGACCGGTCGCGGATTTGATTGTTCAGGCAGACAGTGAATTGCGGGCGGAGGCCGCGGCATCGCACCTTGCGGCGTAGTCGATGGCAAGTTCCAGCGGCAGCGGCCGCGAGAAATGATAGCCCTGCGCCAGGCGAACGCCCATCGCCTTCAACCCTTCGGCGATCTCTTCGCTTTCGACGCCTTCGGCGACGGAGGCAATGCCGAGGTTCTGGCAGAGATTGGCGACCGAGCGGGTGATGTTCATGCAACGAGCGTCGCGATCGAAATTCATCACGAAGGCCTTGTCGATCTTCAGCTTGTCGAAGCCGAGACGGTGGATATGGCTGAGGCTCGAATAGCCGGTGCCGAAATCGTCGAGCGCGATCGAGATGCCGGCGGCGCGCAGCATCGTGATCACCTGATCGGCGGTGTCGAAATCGGAGAGCAGTGCGGTCTCGGTGATCTCGAATTCGATGCGCTTCGGATCGATGCCGGAGCGAGTGATCATGGCAAGCAGCGCCATCGAGGTCTCGTGGTCGCAGATATCGCGCGCCGAGAGATTGAAGGACAGCCTGAGATGCCTGGGAATGATCGCCAGCGCTTCGAGCGCCTTGGCGAAGAGGATGCGGGTCATGCGGCCGATGACCGCTGTGCGCTCGGCAGCGGGAATGAAGGCTTCCGGACTGATGCGGCCGAAGCGGGCACTGTCCCAGCGGGCGAGCGCCTCGTAGCCGACGACGCGGCCGCTCCTCAATTCGACGATCGGCTGATAGTCCAGTTTCAATTCCTTGGCGAAGTCGTTCGCCTGCAGTTCGAGTTCGATCAGGTGGCGCTGCGTCAGGATCTTCTCGTGGTCGGGCGAGAAGAATTCGACGCCGCTGCTGCGCTTGCTCTTGACCTGGTAAAGAGCGAAGTCCGCTTTCTCGTAGAGATCCTCGGCCGTGTACTCGCCGATATCGGGATAGACGATGCCGCAGGAACCGAAGACGCGGACCGAGCCGTCGGGGATTTCGTAAGGTTCGCGGACGGCGGCGCAGAGCGCCTGGCCGAGATCGGCGATCGCCTGGCGCGTCATTGAACAGGGGAAGATGATGCCGAACTCATCGCCGCCGAGACGGGAGACGATGCCCTCTTCGCCGACCAGCGCGACGAAGCGGCGGGCCGTCTCCTTGAGCACGAGATCGCCCGCAGCATGGCCGAAGACGTCATTGACGGGCTTGAAGCCGTCGAGATCGAGAATGCCGAGGACGGGCGGCGCGGACGGGTCCTTCTGCAGCCGTTTCTCCAGCGAGAGAAAGAAGCTGCGGCGGTTGGCAAGGCCGGTCAGCTGGTCATGCAGCGCGTTGCGGCTGTTGACGAGGTTCAGTTCCTCGGCCTCCGCCTGCTTCTGCTTCAGCTCCTCGGTCAATTGCACGAGGCCGACGAAATTCTGGAAATAGCTGTTGATCACCCTGAGGAAGGGCAAGATCAGGAACAGGCCGCTGACGGCGGTGGCGACGAAAACGGGATTGCCCGAGAACATGAAGGTCGCAATCATGGCCGAGAAGGTGATCACCGTGGTCAGTGCCGCCGCCATCGGCAGGTGCATCAGGCAAAAGATGCAGGAGATGCCGGTGACGACGAGGAAATAGGCGATCTGGCCCTGCTGGGAGGCGTCGCCATATTGATAAAGCGCGATCGCCCAACCGCCGAAGGCGAAAGTCAGGACGCCGGCCCCGACCATTGTCACCTTCATCAGCTTATAGGCCCGTTCGGCGGTGACGTTTTCCTTGCCCCGGATCTCCCACCAGCAGAGACGGAAGACGCAGAGGACACTCAAGCCGACCGGAATGTAGAGCGAAAGCCAGAGGGGTGCGGATTTGAGGTGAGTGATCGCCACCGCAAGGGCGTTGATGATCAGGAGGACGTAGAGAATGGGGATCTGTGACGACAGGGCCCGAAACTGCGCCGTCAGAAGCGTCGGATTGTCCTTTTGCAGTTGCAATGCGGCCAGAAATTTCTTCATCTTCTCTTTTCCGTTGGCCCGAGCCAGCCAGAGAAAGCCTGATTTTTCCTTATTCACGTAACGGCATGCGCCCCCGCAGGCGGGGGGATATAAACAGGCTATTGCATCACTCCTTTAATCGAGATCGATTGAAGGAGTGATGCAGCAGTTCAAAGTGCTACAGCGTCCTGCGCGTCTGAAAAGACGCGCGGCGCTGTCGTGCGCCGCTCAGAACGACGCGGCCGCGAGTGCCCGGTGGATACTCTGCAGATCGTCGACACCCTTGTTCGACAGGAACAGTTCCCAATCAAGCGAGCTCTGGACGATGGTTTCCAGCGAATCGTATCTGGGCTTCCAATCGAGCACCTGCCTTGCGAGCGACGCGTCTGCGACGACGCTGGCGGAATCGCCGGCGCGCCGCGGCGCCATGTGGATCTTGAAGGAATGCCCGTGCAGGCGGGTGACCATGTTCAGCACGTCGAGCACGGAATAGCCGCTGCCATAACCGCAATTGGCGACGAGCGAGCCCCTGTCCTTGCGCAGATGCTGCAGCGCTTTCAGATGAGCATCCGTGAGATCGCTGACATGGATGTAGTCGCGCACGCCGGTGCCGTCATGCGTGGGATAGTCGATGCCGTAGACATGGACGCTGTCGCGCTTGCCGAGCGCTGCCTCGCAGGCGACCTTGATGAGATGCGTGGCGCCTGAGGTCGACTGGCCGGCACGGTGGTGCGGATCGGCGCCGGCGACGTTGAAATAGCGAAGCGCGACATAGTTGAAATCATAGGCGGCGGCGGCATCGCGCAGCATGAATTCGGTCATCAGCTTCGACTGGCCGTAAGGATTTTCCGGATTGAGGGAGGCAGTCTCCTTCACCGGCAGGTTCGACTTTTGCTGACCGTAGACGGCCGCCGTCGAGGAGAAGACGAAATTGCGGATACCGGCCTTGACCGAAGCGCTCAGCAGCGCCCGGGTCTTGCCGGAATTGTTGTCGTAATAGGAAAGCGGATCGGCGACGGAGACCGGGACGACGGCGGAGCCGGCGAAATGGATGATCGCCTCGATGTCGTTTTCGATGAAGATCTTCTTCAATATGTCGGGATCGGCAATGTCGCCGAGATAGAAACGCGCCGCCGGCGCCACGGCCCAGCGAAAGCCCGTCGAGAGGCGGTCGAGCACGACCACATCCTCGTCCGCATCGAGCAGCGCCCAAACCATGTGACTGCCGATATATCCGGCCCCGCCCGTCACCAAAACCGCCATGTCCCGCATCCCTGCTTTCGTTTTTATAAGCAGGGGCATCAGGCGCCGGTTTTTCTTTCCAATTTTCTTATCGAATGGCCGTTCGAGGGCCTTTGAACCGGTATGTTTGGAGTCGTGGTTAGAGGTCGATTTCGGGCATTGCTAGAGTTTTATCGATCCGGCGATTCCGGCACAAAATCGACTTGGCCGGTCACCAGATGGGGTCTCGTGGCCAATGTTGGTCAGAGCTTGAGGATATAGTCGCAGAGACGCTCGGCGGCGACCGCCACCTGGGCTGGGTCACGCAGGAAACAGGCGCGCAGAAAGAGTTCGCCGCCGGGGCCGAAAGCGGTGCCGGGGGCAAGGCCGACGCCTGTCTTGTCGACGATATCGAGCGCAGCCCTGCGGCTGTCAGTGACGCCGTCGATCTTCAGGAAGGCGTAAAGCGCACCATCCGGCTTCAGCGTCTCGACGCGGTTGGTGGCAACGAGCGCATCGCAGAGAATATCGCGGGAACGGGCCGCCTTGGCGATATTGGCGAGCACGAAATCGTCGCCTTCATTGAGGGCTGCGACCGCGCCCTTCTGCATGAACTGCGCCACGCCCGATGTCGAATACTGGATCAGGTTTTCGAGCACCTGGCCCATCTCTGGGGGTGCGACGATCCAGCCGACGCGCCAGCCGGTCATCGACCAGTTCTTCGAGAAGGAATTGACGAAGATGACCTTGTCATCAGGCTCCATCACGTCGAGGAAAGAGGGCGCACGGCCGCCTGGAAAATAATAGAGGGCATAGATCTCATCCGCCATGATCCAGAGGTCGTGCTTGCGGGCCAGCGCCAGGAGATCACCAAGATCCTTCCTGGTTGCCGTCCAGCCTGTCGGGTTCGACGGCGTGTTGATGAACAGCCCCCTGGTCTTCGGCGTGATCGCGGCTTCGATGCGGTCAAGATCGACCGCCCATTTGCCGCCTTCGAACTGCAGCTGAACGCCGACCGAGCGTGCGCCCGCGATCTCGAGGGCGGCGGCGATATTCGGCCAGGCGGGGGTGAGGTAAATCATTTCGTCGCCCGGCGAGGTCAGAGCCTGCACGCTGATCTGGATCGCCTGCATGCCGGAGCCGGCGACATAGAAATGCTCGACCGGAAGCCGGATTCCGAAATGTCTGCTGTAATAATCCGAAAGCGCCTGGCGAAGCTCCGGAATGCCGCGCTGCCAGGTGTAGAAGGTCTCGCCGGCCGCCAGCGCATCCATCGCCGCCTTGCTGATGAAATCCGGCGTCGGCAGGTCACCTTCCCCCACCCAGAGCGGCAACAGGCCCTCACGGCCACGGGCATAATTGACGACTTCGACGATCCCGCTTTCGGGCGCCGCCACGGCGCGCGGGCTAAGGCTGCTCAAGATCGACATGCATATCTCCGGTTTTCGCCTTCATAGAGGATTTGCGTCGGCAAATCCCATGATATCCAGTGATGGCATATCGATTTTGGTGATGAATGAGCCCGGCCGGAACGGACGGGCTCCAGCCGATCAAGCCGTCGGGCGCTTGGCCAACAGATCGCGGATTTCGGTCAGCAGCTGCACGTCTGCGGGCGGCGGGGGCAACTCTTCCGGTGCGGCCTTTTCCTGGCGCTCGACCTGGGCACGCAGGATGTTCACGCCCTTGACCATCAGGAAGATGATCCAGGCGAGGATCAGGAAATTGATGAGGACGGTGAGGAAACTGCCATAGGCAAACACCGCTCCCTGCGCACGGGCGGCCGCAAGCGACGGCGCGTTGACGGCCGACGACAGCGGCAGGAAATAATTCGAAAAATCGAAGCCGCCGAAAATGGCGCCGACGATCGGCATGATAAGGTCGTCGACCAGCGATTTGACGATGCCGCCGAAGGCGCCGCCGATGATGACGCCGACGGCAAGATCCATGACATTGCCGCGGGCGATAAAGGCCTTGAACTCATTGAGCATCGGATCCGTCTCCCTTCGATGCAACTCAAAGATATGCAACTGTCTATTACAGCGTCACGCCTCTCTTCAGCCTCGTGAAGGAGGCTGCAACGCTTTGAATTGACGCACAATTTATTCTTAATCAATTTCGATTTGAGGAATTATGCAGTAGCTGCACCTTCATTGCAATTCATCAATCGGCAATCGCAATTATTCGCCGATACCCTTCGCGGCCTATGACTTAAGGCCTAGATGGCCGGGAATTTTCAAAGCGTCTGAAATAACTTAAGCTGACCAATGTTGCGGGAGGTCCCGGCGGGTTTCCGCCGGCGGAGGGTCAATGCTTCCAGGCTGGGTCATATTCGCGTCTGCCTTCGGCTATCTGCTCCTGCTTTTTGCCGTGGCAAGCTATGGCGACCGCAAGAACCGCAGCCCAGGCATGCTCGGCCCGGGCACGCTGGAAGGCGGATGGCCGGTGGTCTATGCGCTGAGCCTTGCGATCTACTGCACCTCCTGGACCTATTTCGGCAGTGTCGGGCTTGCGGCGCAGCGGGGGCTGGAATTTGCCGGTATCTATATCGGCCCGATCCTGGTCTTCACGCTCGGCATGCCGCTGCTTCGCCGCATCATCGAGCTCGCCAAGGCGGAAAAGCTCACCTCCGTGGCCGACTTCGTCGCCGCGCGCTACGGCAAGAACCCGACGGTCGCCACGATCGTCGCGCTGATCTCGCTGATCGGCGCCATTCCCTATATCGCGCTGCAGCTGAAAGCGATTTCGAGCACCGTCAGCGCCATGGTCAATCCGTCCGATTACGGCATCGGCAGCGGCAATCTCTACTTCCTCGACCTGCCGCTCCTCGCGACGCTGGTGCTTGCCTGCTTCGCCATCATGTTCGGCACGCGGCATACGGATGCGACCGAACACCAGGACGGCTTGATCCTCGCCGTCTCGATGGAATCCGTCGTCAAGCTCGTCGCCTTCCTGACGGCCGGCGTCTGCGTCATCTGGTTTCTCTTCGACGGCCCGACCGATCTCTGGCAGAAGACCGTCGACAACGAACTGGTCATGTCGGCGCTCAGCTACCATACGCCGATCAGCCGCTGGATCACCCTGATCCTGTTGTCGGCCTTCGCGATCATCCTGCTGCCGCGGCAATTCCATGTGACCGTTGTCGAAAACCGGACGCCGAAACAGCTGAAACTCGCCGGATTCCTGTTTCCCACCTATCTTATCGCCATCAATCTCTTCGTCCTGCCGGTGGCGATCGGTGGGCTCTTGACCTTCGGCGGCGCCGGCAATGCCGATTTCTACATGCTGTCGCTACCGCTTGCCGGTCAGATGCCCGTCATTTCGCTGATCATCTTCATCGGCGGCTTTTCGGCCGCAACCGCGATGGTCATCGTCGATTCCGTGGCGCTGTCGATCATGGTGTCGAACGACATCATCATGCCGATTTTCCTCCGGCGCAAACTCGCCGGCCGCGCCAGTCTGCGCGACAATTTCGCCAAGACGCTGCTCAATATCCGACGCAGCGCCATCTTCGCGGTGCTGTTATTCGGCTATGCCTATTACCGTTCGACCGACAGCACCGCCGGCCTTGCCTCGATCGGCCTGCTTTCCTTTGCCGCGATCGCGCAAATCGCCCCAGCGCTGTTCGGCGGGCTGATCTGGCGGCGGGCGAATGCGCGCGGCGCGATCCTGGGGCTTTCCTCCGGCTTCATCATCTGGGTGTACCTGTTGTTCCTGCCCTCGCTCGGCGGGCCCGATTATTCCTATGTGGCGAGCGCCGTGCTCGGCTTCATCTTTCCCGGGACCACCTTGTTCACCGCAGCCGATGCCGATCCGCTCGTCAATGCGACTGTCATGAGCCTGCTCGTCAACACCGCCTTCTTCATCGTCGGTTCGCTCACCCGCAATGCCAGGCCGCTGGAGCGCATTCAGGCCGGCATCTTCGTCAAGCGGCATTCGCGCTCGCAATTTGCCACGCGCGGCTGGAAGACCCGTATCAGCGTCGGCGACCTCAAAGCGGCGATTTCGCGCTATCTCGGCGAAGAGCGCATGCAGCGCTCGTTCACCACCTATGAACAAAGCTCCGGCCGCAAGCTGGAGGACGAGCAGCCGGCCGATATGGCGCTCATCCATTTCAGCGAACAGCTGCTCGGCAGCGCCATCGGCTCGTCCTCGGCCCGGCTGGTGCTGTCCTTGATCCTGCAGAAGATCGAAGATGCTTCTTCCGATACCGCCTGGTTGCTCGACCAGGCGAGCGAGGCGCTGCAATATAACCAGGACATGCTGCAGACGGCGCTGTCGCAGATGGACCAGGGCATTGCGGTCTTCGACAGTTCCAACCGGCTGACGATCTGGAACCGGCGCTTCCGGCAATTGCTGGATCTGCCGGAAAGCGCCGGGCAGGTCGGCTTTCCCCTGTCCGAGATCGTCACCACGCTCAGCCAGCGCGGCGATATCGCGCCCGGCGATCTCAGCCAGACGGTGCGGCATTTCCTGACGCTCGACAAACCCTTTTCGCTGGTGCTTGACGGCGGCGAGCGGATCATCGAGGTGCGCTCCAACGCCATGCCGGACAAGGGCATCGTCGCCACCTTTACCGACATTACTCAGCGCGTCACTGCCGACCAGGCGCTGAAACAGGCGAACGAGACGCTGGAGCAGCGCGTCGCCGAACGCACGGCCGAGCTGACCCGCGTCAACCGCGAACTCGGCGAGGCACGCGCCGCCGCCGACGAGGCGAATATCGGCAAGACACGCTTCTTTGCGGCCGCCGGCCACGACATCCTGCAGCCACTGAATGCCGCCCGGCTTTATTCCTCGGCGCTGGTCGAGCGCATGGCGCAATCCGACAACAGCCCGATCGTGCGCAACATCGATTCGGCGCTGGAATCGGTCGAGACCATTCTCGGCGCGGTGCTCGATATTTCAAGGCTCGACACCGGCGCCATGCGGCCGCGGCTCGCCGCCGTCGCGCTCTCCGACCTGCTCAAGCGGATCGAGACCGATTTTGCGCCGATCGCGCGGGAAAAACAGCTGAAACTGGTGGTCATGCCGACGTCGCTGCGCGTCCGCTCCGACCCCAACCTCTTGCGCCGGCTGGTGCAGAACCTCGTCTCCAACGCCATCAAATACACGATCACCGGCAAGGTGCTGGTCGGCGCGCGGCGGCGCGGCAACCAGGTGATCATCCAGGTGATCGATTCCGGCATCGGCATTCCGCCGTCGAAATTCCGCACGGTGTTCAAGGAATTCGCGCGGCTGGACGAAGGCGCCAAAACCGCCTCGGGCCTGGGGCTCGGCCTATCGATCGTCGACCGCATCGCCCGGGTGCTCAACCATCCGGTCGAACTGCAGTCGACCCATGGCAAGGGCACGGAATTCCGCATCGCCATGCCGCTCGACGTCTCGCGCCCGGCCGCGGCCGCAGCGGCCGTCACGCCCGCCGACCGTCCGGGGCAGCCGCTGAGCGGACTGAAGATCCTCTGCATCGACAACGAGCCGAAAATCCTCGAAGGCATGCGGCTGTTGATCAGCGGCTGGGGCTGCGAGGTGGAGGCGCTG
The DNA here is from genome assembly GCF_024346605.1 of Rhizobium anhuiense bv. trifolii. Lineage (NCBI taxonomy): Bacteria > Pseudomonadati > Pseudomonadota > Alphaproteobacteria > Hyphomicrobiales > Rhizobiaceae > Rhizobium > Rhizobium anhuiense. The sequence goes on along the minus strand of NZ_CP098803.1, from coordinate 896,937 downwards.
GATTGCCTCGCCGACGTGATATCAAGCGACGGCCAGGGAGGACCGCCTGACATCGTCATCGCCGATTATCATCTCGGCGACGGCACCGGCATAGCCGCCATCCTGCATCTGCGCCGGCAGTTCGGCGCCGATATCCCTGCCCTGATGATCACCGCCGACCGGACGCCGGAGGTGCGCAGCGAGGCCGAGCGATACGGCATCGCCGTTCAGCACAAACCCGTGCGGCCGGCGGCGCTGCGCGCCTATATCACCCAGATATCAGGCCTCAAGCGCGCCGCCGCTGAGTAAGAGACCGCTTACAGCGCCGCGCCCATGACACGGGCGACGAGATCGCGCACGCGTGCTGCATCCGGCACATCGCCGAACAGGATGCGGTACATGATCGGCGCCACCACCTGGTCCATGACCCGGTCGACATCCGGAAAGGCGTCGCCGCGAGCCTTCGCCCTCTCGGCGATGAGACCGATCTGCTGGCGGGTAAACTCGGCGCATTTACAGGCATTTGCGCCGGCCTGCGCCGCCAGCACGTCGCGGATCATCTCGCGGCCCGGCCCGGAGGACATTTCCTCGGCATATTGCTCGGCCCAGGCCTGAAGATCGGCTCTGCCGCTGCCGGCATCGACCGGCTGCATATCCGGCCGCAGCCGATCGACGGCGACATCGGCGAGAAGTTCCTGCAGGTCGCCCCAGCGGCGATAGATGGTCGACGGCGTCACCCCCGCCTTGCCGGCGATCAGCGGGATCGTCACATCGGCACGGCTCATCTCGGCCATCAGCTCACGCACCGCCTTGTGCACCGATGCCTGGACCCTCGCGCTTCGGCCGCCCGGACGGAGATTCTCTTTCACTGTCATGCGCGCAACTTTCCCCCTTTTACGCCGATGGTTCAAAATCTTTGACAGACCTATTAATGCAAATAATTTGCTTTTACAAAATGCCGGCTCTACATAGGCTAAAGCAATGGTTTAGCTTTAAGGGGCTTATATATGGTCGCCGTCGCCAAATCCACAGAGAATTCGCCGCGCCCCTCGATCGGTTTTCATGCGCTGACGCTCGCCACCTTCTTCGGCGCCTCCGCGGCGCCGACGCCGCTCTACCGGATCTACCAGGAAAACTTCTCCGTCTCGCCGGTGCTGATCACGGTGATCTTCGCGGTCTACGCCTTCGCGCTGCTGGCGGCATTGCTGACTGCCGGTTCGATCTCGGATCATCTCGGCCGCAAGCCGGTGATCTTTTTCGCCCTGGTGCTCGAAATCATCGCCATGGGCCTCTTCGTCGTCGCCAGCGGCCCCGGCTGGCTGATTGCGGCGCGGATCGTCCAGGGGCTGGCGACCGGGATCGCCGGCGCTTCGCTCGGAGCGGCGCTCGTCGATGTCGACCGGGCCAAGGGCCAGATCGTCAACTCGATTGCGCCGCTTTCCGGCATGGCGGTGGGCGCGGTCGGCACCAGCGCCCTGATCCAATACGGCCCCTTCCCGATGCATCTGGTCTATGCGCTGCTGCTTGTCGCCTTCACGCTGCAGGCGGCCGCCATCTGGCTGACGCGCGAGAGCGGGGCAACGCGACCCGGCGCGCTCGGCTCGCTGATCCCACGGGTCACCGTTCCGCTGCAGGTGAAACGGCCGCTCTCCCTGGTGACGCCGATCAACATCGCCAACTGGACGCTTGCCGGCTTCTATCTCTCCCTGGTGCCGTCGTTGGTCGCCACCACCACCGGCAGCCGGGCGCCGCTGACGGGCGGGGCCGTCGTCACCGCATTGATGGTGAGCGGGGCGATCGCCGTCTATCTCAGGCGCAGCAAGACGGCCTCGGCCAATCTCGGCTTCGGCGTGTCGGCCAAGACGCTTGGCATCCTGACCGTCGTTGCCGGCGTGCATCTCGCCAATGTGCCGCTGCTGCTCATCGGCACGATTTTTACCGGCGCCGGTTTCGGCACCAATTTCCTCGGCTCGATCGGCACGATCATGCCCCTCGCCAAACCGGACGAGCGGGCCGGGCTGCTGTCGGCCTTCTACGTGCAGAGCTACCTCGCCTTCAGCCTGCCGGCGATCCTTGCCGGGTTCCTGGCGAAATCAGCCGGTTACGCGCTGACAACCGACATTTATGCGACGGCAATCCTGCTGCTGATGGGCGCCGGACTGTTGAGCATTCGCGCCGACCGGCGCAGGGTGGCGGAGAGCGCCGCCTGAGGACGCAGTTCAGGGCTTGAGATCGAGCAGCGCCCGGCCGCTGCCATCCATGGCGAAGGGCACCGAGGCGTGCTGGTGGGCGACCAGCCAGCGGCCATCCCGCTTGACGAGGCCCAGCGTCTGGCGAAACCAGAGATCGACTTCAGCGCCATCGGTCTTGGTTCCCGTCATGCGCATGAGGCCGCTCCAGAAAGCGACATCTTCGCCGGCCGTCAGCTTGGCATCGCGCACCTCGCCGCCGATCGGGCCTTCCCAGGTATCGAACCAGGCCTGCAGACCCGCCTCGTCCTGGCCGTAATAGGCAAGCGGCGGCGCCAGCGAAAACTCGACGGAATCCTCCACCTCGTAAGAAAGCGCGTCCTTGGCATTCTTTTCGCCCAGCGCCTTGGCGCGCATCATCAGCATGGCGATGATCGCCTCTTCCTCGATCCTGGCACTCGCTTCGTCTTTCACATCAGTTCTCCTTCTCCGTTATGGACAGAGGACGAAGGGGAGGACGACGATCCGACAGAGATGGTTCTCGGTTTGCGCAACTCCGGCAAAACTGCTGCGCAGTCTTGCTGGAATTGCTTCAGAGATAACGCGTCACTTCAGGTTCGTTCCACCAGGCATCGTGCCTGCCGTCGTAATAACGGACCGGCAGTGCTGCCAGTTCCTCAGGGGTGACATCGTCGAGGCAGGCGATGTTGATCGAGACATAGGCGCCGCCGATCGCTTCGACATAACCGTCGCCAAAAGCTGACACACCGCAGGTGCGGCAGAAGCGGTGATGACCGCTCATGGTGTTGAACTGGTAATCGGTCGTTTCCACCGGATCGCACATCAGCCGGAAATCCTCCGGCTTGACGTTGGCGCCCCAATAGCGGCGCTTGGTGCAGATCGAGCAATTGCAGCGGCCGGTGCCTTCCTCAAGGTCGATGTCCACCTCGTAGTGCACTTTGCCGCAATGGCAGCTTCCTCTGTAGGTTTTCTTCATGGCGCTCTCCTCCCTCGGCGTTGCCTTTGCCATTCCAATATGACAATATGTTGTCATTATGGATGAGATACAAAATAGACAACATGTTGTCAAACAAAATCGACCGGAGCGAACGATGGAAGGGGATGCCTTTTCCGCTTTCGCGATCACCGCCCTTCGCCTCGCCGGCCATCTGACGGCGGCCGGCGACCAGCTGGCAAAGCCGGCGGGACAAACCAGCGCACGTTGGCAGGTGCTGGCCGCAGCGCGGCGCGGCGACATGTCGGTGGCGCAGATCGCCCGCGCCCTCGGCCTCGCCCGCCAGGGCGTGCAACGGCTTGCCGATGTGCTGGAGGGCGAAGGGCTGATCGCCTATGCCGACAACCCGCAGCACCAGCGCGCCAAACTGGTGCGACTGACGGCGGAAGGGGCCGCACGGCTCGGCGTCATCGAGATCGCGCAGGCCGGATGGGCGGACGGGCTGGGTGCCGCGTTTACGGCAGCCGAGCTCGATGCGGCGCGGGCGGTGATGGCGCGGGTGATGGAGCTGCTGGAAGGTGGTGAGACGGGTGGAGGTTGAGTGGTTTAGCTGCCTTGCGAGGCTTGTTGTCGCTGGCGGCGAATTCAGTTGGTGGTGCGAAAAATTCTTTGAGGTCGTGCTGTGGCCGCAGAGGGGGTGTCGCGGATGTATTTCTTGGGAAAGGGTACAGCATCCCCCAGCCACAAACAAAAAAAGGCCGGGCTAACCCGACCTTCCCTGCTATCTCAACGAACCGTGCCAGTACATCCGTGGTCACGATCCGGAGATGATATTCAAAGCCTTAAAGGCTCAGGCCGCCTGGAGGCGGTCTGCCGACATCTTGCCGGACTTGTTGTCGCGGACGAGCTCGTAAGACAGCTTCTGGCCATCCTTGAGATCACGCATGCCAGCGCGTTCAACGGCGGAGATGTGGACGAAAACGTCGGCTGCGCCGTCATCCGGCTGAATGAAGCCGAAGCCCTTGGTTGCGTTGAACCACTTTACGGTACCAGTGCTCATGACGATATCCTTTTCGAATCGTTCATAGAAGAATGCAGCCCGGACAGATGCCCAAGCGGCGATGAAAACCGATTTTGGAGGAAGTTCGCCAGGAACGACGCTAGCGCCGTTTCAAAGTTCATCTAGCAAGATCGATGCGTGAACGTTTAATCGGGAATTGTGTCCGTGGCAAGGCCGCAACAAGGAAAAGTCGAGTTCAGCGGGTCAAGCGTTCTCTAACGTTGTGCCGCGGCAGGCCAGAGCGGGCGCCGCGGCACAAGGGGAAAGGACGGCTTACGCCGCTTGCCCGACCTTCGCATAGGGATCGAACCGCCCGTAGAAGGTCTCGCCCTTGGCGGCCATGTCCTTCAACAGCGGCGTCGGTTGGAAGTGATTTCCGTAAGCACCAGCTAACTTTTCGGCCAGCTCCACGAAGGTCTTGGCACCCATGCCGTCGATATAGCTCAGCGCCCCGCCGGTATAGGGCGCGAAGCCGAAGCCGAGGATCGAACCGACATCCGCCTCGCGCGGATCGGTGACGATGCCTTCCTCGACGGTGCGGGCGGCTTCCAGCGCGATGGTGACGAGGAAGCGCTGCTTCAGGACGTTGACATCAACTTCATCCGCCGGCTTCTGCGGGTAGAGCGTCTTGAGATCAGGCCAGAGCGACTTCTTCGCCGGCTTCGGCGGATAGTCGTAAAAGCCCTTGGAATTCTTGCGGCCGAAACGGCCCTCCTTCTCCACCATGCGGGAGATGAGGTCCATATGCCTGGGGTCGATGGCCCTTTCACCGAGATCGGCGACCGTCGCCTTGAGGATCTTCAGCGAAAGGTCGATGGCGACCTCGTCGTTCAGCGCCAAGGGACCGACCGGCATGCCGGCCATCTTGGCGGCGTTTTCGATCATCACAGGCGGCACGCCCTCGATCAGCATGTCGTAGCTTTCCGACATGTAGCGCAGCACGCAGCGATTGACGAAGAAGCCGCGGGTGTCGTTGACGACGATCGGCGTCTTCTTGATGGCGGCGACATAATCCAAAGCAACGGTCAGCGCCTTGTCGCCGGTTTCGCTTCCGAGGATGACCTCCGTCAGCATCATCTTTTCGACAGGCGAGAAGAAGTGGATGCCGATGAAATCGGTAGGCCGTTTCGAATTCTTCGCAAGACCCGAGATCGGCAGGGTCGAGGTATTGGAGGCGAAAATCGCGCCCTCCGGCAGCACGGCTTCCACGGCCTCGATGACGGCTTTTTTCACTTCGCGATCCTCGAACACCGCCTCGATGACGAGATCTGCATTGGCGAGGTCGGCATAATCGGCCGACGGCGTGATGCGGGAGAGCAGTGCGGCTGCCTCGTCTTGCGTAAGACGTCCCTTACCGACAGAATCCTTGACCAATCCTTCGGAGACGGTCTTGCCCTTGGTCGCCGCTTCGATGTCGCGGTCGATCAGCGTCACGGGAATGCCGGCGGCGGCAGTGACGTAAGCGATCGAGGCGCCCATGAAGCCGGCGCCGACGACGCCGACATGTTTCAGCTCGGTCTTCGGGATGCCTGCCGGGCGGCGGGCGCCCTTGCCGAGCTCCTGCATGGAGATAAACAGCGAACGGATCATCGAGAAGGCTTCGCGGGTCTGCAGCACCTCGGTGAAATAACGCTGCTCGATCTTCAGGCCGGTGTCGAACGGCACCTGCAGGCCTTCATAGACGCATTTCAGGATGGCAAGCGCTGCCGGATAATTGCCCGATGTTTCCCGGCGCAGGATCGCCGGCGCCGCCGGCCAGAGCTGGGCGGAGGCTGGCGTCCAGATGCCGCCGCCGGGCGCCTTGAAGCCCTTCTCGTCCCAGGGGGCGACCGGCTTCAGGCCATCCTTGATCATCTGCTTGGCGGCGGGGATAAGCTGATCCGGCTCGACCACCTGATGCACGAGGTTCATCGCCTTGGCGCGGGAGCCGGTCAGCGACTGGCCCGTCGTCATCATCTGCAGCGCATCCTGGGCGTTCGCCAGCCGCGGCACACGCTGGGTGCCGCCGGCGCCGGGGAAGATGCCGACCTTCACTTCGGGCAGCGCGATCTTGACGCTCTTGGCATTGGAGGCAACGCGGCCGTGGCAAGCGAGCGACAATTCAAAGGCGCCGCCCATGCAGGTGCCGTTGATGGCGGACACCCAGGGCTTGCCCGATGTTTCGAGCTTGCGGAACAGGCCGCTCATGCGGCCGACCAGGCCGAAGAGGTTCTGCACCGCCGTCTCCGGGCTCTTTGCCTTCTCCTCCTGATAGGAACTGAACATCGACTTGATCATCGAGAGGTCAGCACCGCCGGAGAAGGAGGACTTGCCCGAGGTAAAGACGACACCCTTGACGGCGGCATCGGCGGTCGTGGCGTCGATGATGGCGTCGAGTTCGGCCATCGCCTCGGCGGTGAAGACGTTCATCGATTTGCCGGGCATGTCCCAGGTGACGAGAGCGATGCCGTCGGCGTCGGTTTCGAGCGTGAAATTGGTGTAGGTGCTCATCTTGGGAATTCCTCTCCCTGAATTCTTTTGCCGTGGAGCCCTCTCCCCTTGTGGAGAGGGCTATCCCATCAAACGCGTTCGATGACAGTTGCCGTGCCCATGCCGGCGCCGATGCAGAGCGTCACCAGCGCGGTGTTGAGGTCGCGGCGCTCGAGTTCGTCCAGCACGGTGCCGAGGATCATTGCGCCGGTGGCGCCGAGCGGATGGCCCATGGCGATGGCTCCGCCATTGACGTTGATCTTGTCGTGATCGATCTCGAAGGCCTGCATGTAGCGCAGCACCACGGCGGCGAAGGCCTCGTTCAGTTCGAAGAGGTCGATGTCGGCAAGGCTCATGCCTGTCCGCTTCAGCAGCTTCTCGGTGACGTCGACGGGTCCGGTCAGCATCAGGGCCGGATCGGAGCCGATATTGGCGAAAGCCTTGATGCGGGCGCGCGGCTTGATCCCCATGCTCTGGCCGCCGGCCTTGGAGCCGAGCAGCACGACGCCGGCGCCATCGACGATGCCGGAGGAATTGCCGGCATGATGGACATAATTGATGCGCTCGATCTCCGGATGGGCCTGGATGCCGACGGCCTCGAAGCCGCCCATCTCGCCGGGCATCTGGAAGGATGGATTGAGCGAGGCGAGCGCCTGCATGTCGGTGCCGGGGCGCATATGCTCGTCCTTATCAAGGATCGTCAGTCCGTTCTGGTCCTTGACCGGAACGACCGACTTGTCGAACCAGCCCTTTTCCCAGGCATGGGCGGCGCGCTTCTGGCTCTCGACCGCATAGGCGTCGACATCGGTCCTGTTGAAACCGTATTTGGTGGCGATGAGATCGGCCGAGACGCCCTGCGGCATGAAATAGGCCGGGAAATTCACCGAAGGGTCCATGAACCAGGCGCCGCCGGACATGCCGAGGCCGACGCGCGACATGCTTTCGACGCCGCCGGCGATGACGATGTCGTCGGCCCCTTGGGCGATCTTGCCGGCACCGAAATTGACGGCATCGAGGCCGGAAGCGCAGAAGCGGGAGATCTGCATGCCGGGCGCCTTGGTGGAATAACCGGCTTCGAAGGCGGCGGCCTTGGGGATGACGGCGCCGGCATCCATGACCGGATCGACGCAGCCCATGATGATGTCGTCGACCGTCGATGTATCAAGCCCGTTGCGGTCGCGGATTGCTTCCAGCGTCTTTGCCGCGAGGCGGACGGATGGCACCTCATGCAGGGCGCCGTCCTTCTTGCCGCGGCCGCGCGGCGTACGCACGTGGTCGTAAATGAAAACCTCGGTCATATCTCATCTCCCTGACGGCGCGGCGGCGCCGGTGAATTCGTGTCTTTTCTCTTCTCCCCGGCGGAAGAAGGTAGCCTCGAAGAGGTCGGATGTGAGGGCCGGAGCGACAAACTCGAGCTTGCTTGCGCGCGGCTGCTCGCTCCTTTGTCGCTCACCCCCTCATCTGCCCTACCGGGCATCTTCTCCCCGCTGGGGAGAAGAGGGAATTCGTCTTAAAACGCTTCGGCGGCCAGTTCCATCATCGTGTCGGCGCCGGCTTCGATGCGGGCCTTGCGAAGGGCGGTTTCCGGCATCAGGCGTTCCATGAAGAAACGGGCGGTGACCAGCTTGTTCTTCAGGAAATCCTCGCGGGCCGCATCGCCCGATGCAAGGCCATCCTCGGCGGCTTTCGCCATCTTCGCCCACATATAGCCGAGAACGACCAGGCCGAAGAGGTGCATGTAGTCGGTCGAGCCGGCGCCGGCATTGTCGGGCTTGGCCATGGCGTTCTGCATGAACCACATGGTCGCGCCCTGGACGTCGTTCAAGCCCTTCTTCAGATGCTTGGTGAAGAAGGAGAGCTTTTCGTTGCTGCGGTTTTCCTCGCAGAAATCGCCGATCTCCTTGAAGAGGGCCATGGCGGCGCGGCCGCCGTTCAAGGCGAGCTTGCGGCCGACGAGATCGAGCGCCTGGATGCCGTTGGCGCCTTCATAGATCATGGCGATACGGGCATCGCGCACATACTGGCTCATGCCGTGTTCTTCGATATAGCCGTGGCCGCCGAAGACCTGCTGGGCCATGACGGCATGATCGAAGCCCTTGTCGGTCATCACGCCCTTGAGGATCGGGGTGACGAGGCCGAGAATATCGTCGGCCGTCTGGCGCTCCTTCTCATCGGTGGCGCGGTGGGCGATATCGGACTTCAGCGCCGTCCAGAGCAGGAAGGCGCGGCCGGCCTCGTTGAAGGCGCGGATGGTCATCAGCGTCCGGCGAATATCCGGATGGACGATGATCGGGTCGGCCTTCTTATCCGGCGCCTTGGGGCCGGACAGCGAGCGGCCCTGGATGCGGTCGCGGGCGTAGCTGGCGGCATTCTGATAGGCGATCTCGGAAATGGCTATGCCCTGCAGGCCGACCATCAGGCGGGCCTCGTTCATCATCACGAACATGGCGTTGAGGCCGCGGTTTTCGGCGCCGATCAGGAAGCCGGTCGCCTCGTCGTAATTCATCACGCAGGTGGCGTTGGCGTGAATGCCCATCTTGTGCTCGATCGCGCCGCAGGAGACGGCGTTGCGGGCGCCCGGCGCGCCGTCCTTGCCGACGAGGAATTTCGGAACGATGAAGAGCGAGATGCCCTTGGTACCCTCCGGCGCACCCTCGATGCGGGCCAGCACCAGATGGACGATATTGTCGGTCAGGTCGTGCTCGCCGGCAGAGATGAAGATTTTCTGGCCGGATATTTTGTAGCTGCCGTCAGCCTGCGGCACCGCCTTGGTGCGCAGCATGCCGAGATCGGTGCCGCAATGCGGCTCGGTGAGGTTCATGGTGCCGGACCAGGAGCCGTCCACCATCTTCGGCAGATAGGTGGCCTTCTGCTCGTCGCTGCCGTGGACGAGGATCGCGGCGATCGCGCCCTGCGTCAGGCCGGGATACATCATCAACGACATGTTGGCGGCGGAGGTATATTCGCCAACGGCGGTATGCAGCGTGTAGGGAAGTCCCTGCCCGCCGAATTCCTCCGGCACCGCAAGGCCGATCCAGCCGCCCTCGCGATAGGCTTTATAGGCTTCCTTGAAACCCTTCGGTGTCGAGACGCTGGCATCGTCGTGGCGCGTGCAGCCTTCCTGATCGCCGGAATAATTCAGCGGGAAGAGCGCTTCCTCGGCAACCCTTCCGGCCTCGCCGAGGATCGCCTCGATCATATCGGGGGTCGCGTCGGCAAAACCCGGCAGATTGTTGTAGCGTTCGAGGCCCAGCACGTCGTTCAGGACGAAGAGCGTATCGTTCACCGGGGCCTTGTAGACTGGCATCTCTCGAATTCCTCCCATTCGGCTGACCGGATCGCCCCGGCCTCGGGCACTGTCTTACAAAATATTGACGTTTGCGTAAACGTCAAATTTTGCACCTTGGCCGTCTTTTCGTGAAAAAATTCACGAGCACGAATCCGTGGGCCATGACGTGCGCGGAGGAGACGCCATCTCATCTTCGTTGTCCATCTGGGAAAGGCGTATAAGCGGAGGCGTCGTTCAAGCCGCAATCGGGCAATGCTTCAGGAGGGCTGCATGATCAGTTTCGAGGCGATAAGGCAGCGTGCCGAGGAACGAAAGGGCGGAGCGGCCGCGTTGCAGGCCCTGCTGCAGAATCACCGGCCGGATCACGAGCGGCTGCGCGCCATGCCCGACGATCGCATCCTGGCGGATATGACCCGGCGGGTCTTCTACAGCGGTTTCGTCCAGAAGGTGATCGATGCGAAGTGGCCGGGTTTCGAGGCGGCATTTTCCGGTTTCGATCCGGCGACGCTGAATATCGCACCCGACGATTATTGGCATGCCCTGACCTCGGATGAGCGGATCATCCGCAACGGCGCCAAGATCATGTCGGTTCGCGCCAATGCCGCCTTCGTCAGGGCGTTGGCGAAGGAATATGGCAGCGCCGGCGTCTTCTTCGCCGACTGGCCACGGGATGACCAGATCGGCCTTCTCGACCTCTTGAGCAAACGCGGCAGCCGGCTCGGCGGCATGACCGGACAATATTTCCTGCGTGGCATCGGCCGCGACAGCTTCATCGGAACGATGGATGTGCTCACCTGCCTCCGATCGGCCGGGGTGCCGCTCTCCTCCTCCGGCACGACGAAGAAGGACCAGCAACTGATCCAGCAGACCTTCAACGACTGGGCCGGGGAAACCGGTCTTTCCCTCATCCATCTCTCACGCATCAGCGCCTATTCGATCGATTCGGCGCACTGAAATTCCGGTCGAGCGGTGGCGCCGGCCGTTCGAACTTCCTACGTGATTGCGACGATCCATCGAGGACGACATCATGACCGATTTTCCCTATGAGAGTGCCCTCATCGTCGGCGCGGGCTCCGGCATCAGCGCCTCGCTCGCCCGGCAATTGTCGGCGCAGGGCGTCAAGGTCGGGCTCGCGGCCCGCAATATCGAAAAGCTGCAAGGGCTCATCGAGGAGACCCGCGCCAGCGCCTTTAGCGCCGACGTCTCGCAGCCGGCGAGCGTCGCAGCCCTGTTCGAAGAGGCTGCCGCCGCCATCGGCGGGCCTGACGTGGTGATTTTCAATGCCAGCGCCCGCCTGCGCGGGCCGCTCGCCGAACTCGATCCCGCCGAAGTCGAGAAGGCGATCGCGACCACCGCTTTCGGCGGTTTCCTGGTGGTGCAGCAGGCAGCACAGCGGATGATCCCGCGCGGCCGCGGCGCCATCCTCATCACCGGCGCCTCGGCAAGCGTGAAGGGCTTTGCGCAATCGGCGCCCTTCGCGATGGGCAAGTTCGCGCTGCGCGGCCTTGCCCAGAGTGCTGCCCGCGAACTGGGGCCGATGGGCATCCATGTCGCGCATTTCGTCATCGACGGCGCAGTGCGCTCGCAGATCCGGCCGGATCGGGCGGAGAAGCCCGACGGCACGCTGCTGCCGGAGGCGATCGCCCAGACCTATGTCGACGTGCTTCGCCAGCACCGCAGCGCGTGGTCGCTGGAGGTGGAAGTCCGGCCGTGGACGGAGAGCTTCTGAGCTAGATCAGCGCGCCGCCGCCGGAGAAGGCAACTTTCGCGGCGGCATCAAACGCACTATGTTTCGTCCTCTGAGCTGGCTGGGAGGAAACCGATGCCGCGCCTGGACCACGTCACCATCGAAACCCGCGATGCGCCTGTCATGATCAGTTTTCTCGAAACCTTGCTCGGTGTCAGGGAAGGCTATCGGCCGCCCTTCGCCTCGCCCGGCCATTGGCTCTATCTGGACGAACGCCCGGTCATCCATCTCAGCCTGACATCGCGCAGCACCGATTTTCCGCCCGGCATCTTCAACCATGTCGCCTTCAGCCTTTACGAATTCGGGCCGGCGCTGGAACGCATCAAGGCGAGCGGCTATCGCTACGAATATTACGATATTCCCGACACCGATCTCGGTCAGGTCTTCGTCTACGGCCCCGAGGGCGTGAAGATCGAGCTGCAATATCCGCGTCCGGCCTGATCGTGGCGGCGCCATCCGATCTGACGAATTGAACGGCAATTGCCGTCAAAAACGGCGTTTGGGCCGCAAACGTTAAAAAATTCTCAGCGACATTAACGGCTTGTTTACCACGTTTCGTGAAAGGTGCGGATTGAGCAGTAGCGATCCGCATTCCTTGCCCCAGTCTCGCGTTCCTTAAGGATGCCGCTACATCGTTCAGCTTGAGGAAAGTCTAATTGACTAACTTCTTATGAATGGTGCGCTCCGGTTCGCGCAAAGGCGCGGGCAGCAGACGGAAAAGCCAAAGATCGAGCTCTGACGAGGGGTCGAGCAGTCGAAGCGAGCAAGAAGATGAACGGATCGCGATCAAATCCTTCCCGACAGTCCGACAGGACCTCGCTCGATGCGCTGAACCGCACGATCGAAGGGCTGGAGGCGCGCATCGAGGGGCTGATGGGCAGCACCGGGCGCGAACAGCGGCCGCGCACGGCAACGCCCGAGCGCGATCCCTATGCCGGCTCCTATGCTCCGCGGCCCGCAAAGGCCCCGCCCGAGCCGCGGCCAGATCCGCTCGCCGAAATCCGCCAGCGCCAGCGCGCCCTCGAAGCCGGCCGCGAGCGGCCCTACACACGTGAGCAGGCCCCGCTCTCACGTGAACCCGCCCCACGCGCCGCCCCAGTGCCGGCGCCCGCCTTCCGCGCCGGTGACGACACGATGACGGAGATCGCCCAGGCGCTCGTCAATCTGCGGCAGGACCTGAAGCGCGACATTTCCGAGGGTGTCACCCGCGAGATGAATACGCTGCGCGCCGAGCTGCGCGAGATCAAGGAAAATGCCGGGGACAGCCGTTTCGCCGACGACATGCGCGCCGATATGGGCCGCCTTGCCCAGAGCATCACCCAGCTGACCGGCCGCTCGAGCGGCCCGGAGGCCGCCGGCCTGCGCGAGGATTTCGAGGAGCTGCGCTCGCTGATGGACGGGCTGGCGCGCGAGGATTCGCTGCGCCATATGGAAAACCGCTGGGACGGCGTCGAGAGCCGGCTTGCGGCACTCGATACCGAGGGGCTGCAGGAAGAGCTGGTTTCGCTGGCCTATCGCCTCGACGACATCAAGCGCCACATCGGCGGCATGGGCGAAAGCCCGGCCGTGCGGGCGCTGGAAGACAAGCTCATCTCCATCGCCACGGCGATGGAGCATTTCGGCAACATGATCCAGCCGCACGACCGGGTCATGTCCGAACAGTTCGCCGCCATGGACATGCGGCTCGACGAGATCAGCCGGGCGATCGCAGCCAGCGGACGCGCGGCTGCCGCGAATGATCCGGCGCTGATGCAGCGGCTGGAAAGCCGGCTTTCGGCGCTCGCCGATCAGATCGACCTGATGAGCCATGATGCGGCCAGCCGTGCAACGCCGGCCGACGAGCTGGCGATGCGGCTGGAGGCGCTGACCGGACGCGTCGAGGAGTTGGCGAATGCGGAAGCGACGTCGCGGCTCGACGAACGGCTGGAACATCTTTCCTATCTGCTGGAGCGCACGCAGAAGGCTGCGCCCCAGCCCGACCTCACCGGTACGCTGTCGGACATTTCCCGCAAGATCGACGCGCTTGAGAACGGCGCCGTCAACGATGTGCTGGCGCAGCGGCTCGACTATCTCGCCCGGCGTATCGACGAGATGGCGCATCAGCAGCAAGTGCCGGTGCCGGCCGCTGCGGTCGACGACGGCGCCTTCCGGCGCCTCGAAGGACGACTGAGCGACATCGCCGCCCGGCTGGAAGAGAGCACATCCGCAGCGCCGACCGATCCGCGGGCGCTGAAGAACCTCGAAGACCAGATCGCCCATCTTTCGGCGCTGATGAGCGAGCCGCGCGAAAGCGCTGCGATGCCTGCCGAATTCGACCGTCGCATGGGCGCGATCGAAGACTATATGGCGACGAGCGACGAATATATCATCGAAGCCGCACGCCAGGCGGCCGAAGCCGTCGTCGAAGCCTATTCGCGCCATGGCGGCCCGCAGGGCGCCGTGGCACCCGCCGACATGTCGGCGCTGACGGCACTTGCCGAAGATCTGCGCCACCTCGAAGATCTCAGCCGCGACAGCGAGGAGCGCACGCACAAGACTTTCAAGGCTTTGCACGAGACGCTGGTCCATATCGCCGACCGCCTCGACGGCATGGAAGAGCGCGGGCGGCCGCTCGCCCAGATGCCGGTGGCCGAGGTCGATTTCGATGTCGATCCCTACGCGCTGATGGTGGCCGAAGCGGAGATGAACAGGGCGGCGGAGACAGCCGCAACGCTGAAGGCCTCTCCGGTGATCCGTACGGCCGAGGTCGCAGCCGAACCTGCCGCCCCGGCTCAAACCAGCGCCATGAGCGGAACGAGCGTGATCGCCATCGAAGCCGCGACCCGGACGACGGAGGCTGCGGCAGCGGCTCCGGCGCCGTCAAAGGTCAGCCTGCTCGCCAGCCTCGGCAAGCGGCTGCTGCCGGCCAAGAAAACCGAGAGCCGGGCGAGCGAACGCCCGATGATCGACCCCGCGCCGTCGATCGACCCCGCCGACGTGGTGCCGACGGATGCCGCAAACGAACTGCTCGAGCCGGGCTCGGGCACACCTGACGTGAAGAAGATCCTGGAACGGGTTCGCGCCAGCCAGAGTGCGGCGCGCGGCAAACCTGCCGGCGAAACCGACCGGGCCGATTACATCGCCGCCGCCCGCCGTGCGGCGCAGGCGGCCGCGATGGAGGTGGACGCCAATCCGAAGCAGGCCGCCGTCAAGCCCGAGAAGAAAGGCGCGACCGCCGGCAAGGCTGGCAAGACGTCTGACAAGACGGGCAAGACCAGCGCCTTTTCGCGCTACCGGCGGCCGATCCTGCTGGCGGTCGGCGCGGTGCTGCTCGCCATCATGGCCTTTCCGCTTGCCCGGACGCTGACGAGCGGCGAGAGCGCACCGCAGGCGCCAGCCGAAGTCTCGGCGCTGAGCGGGGCGACGGAAAACCCGTCGCCTGCTGTGCCGGAAGCGATCCCCGCCCAGCCGGACGCCGCAGCCATCGGAACGACCGCGCCGGCAGCGG
This sequence comes from Rhizobium anhuiense bv. trifolii, assembly GCF_024346605.1. Taxonomy (NCBI): domain Bacteria; kingdom Pseudomonadati; phylum Pseudomonadota; class Alphaproteobacteria; order Hyphomicrobiales; family Rhizobiaceae; genus Rhizobium; species Rhizobium anhuiense. Next base: position 881,762 of record NZ_CP098803.1, on the reverse strand, counting down.
AGGCTACGCCTCCGGCTGGCGAACAGGCGCAGCCGGAAGCAGCCCCGCCGGTTGCCGGCGAGCATCTGACCGACGCAGCACCGCTCGACGGCGAAGGGGCTGCGACGTTTGCCCCCCCTGCTCCATCCGGCGCGGCACAGGAGACATCGGGCTTCGTTCCCGCACCTGCACCGCAGGCCGCCATCACCATTCCCGACACCGTCCAGCCGAAATCGCTGGCCGATGCGGCAAGCGGCGGCGATGCGCTGGCGCTGTTCGAGATCGGCGCGCGTTATTCGGACGGCCGCAACGGCATGACGGTCGATCAGAAGCAGGCGGCAAGCTGGTATCAGCTTTCGGCCGACAAGGGCTTTGCGCCTGCTGAGTACCGGCTCGGCAGCATGTACGAGAAGGGCAACGGCGTCGAGCGCGACATCGCCAAGGCGAAGGGCTTCTACGAGCAGGCGGCAAACCAGGGCAATGCCAGCGCCATGCACAATCTCGCCGTCCTCTACGCCTCCGGCGCACTCGGCCAGCAGGATTATGCGACGGCCGCCTCGTGGTTCACCAAGGCTGCGAATCTCGGCATCACCGACAGCCAGTTCAACCTGGCGATCCTCTGCGCCAGGGGCAACGGGGTGCCGGCGGATCTCGAAGAATCCTACAAGTGGTTTGCGATTGCCGCCAAGGCCGGCGACAAGGATGCGGCGCAGAAGCGCGACGAAGTGGCCAACGCCATGAAGCCCGATCAGCTCGAACGGGCGCGCGCCAAGGCCGATCTGTGGAAGCCGGAGCCGCTCGACCACCGCACCAACGCCATCGACATCCCCGACGAATGGGCCGGCACCGGCGCCAAGACGGCGACCGTCGACATGAAGAAGGCAATCCGCAACATCCAGGCGATCCTCAACAATAACGGCTTCGACGCCGGCGCGCCGGACGGCGAAATGGGCGCGAAGACCGTGACCGCGATCAAGAACTTCCAGAAGTCGGTCGGCCAGGAGCCGGACGGCAAGGTGACCGACGCAACCGTGAAGGCGCTGCTCGAACGCAACAAGCAGGGCAGCAAGGCAATCTAAGCGCGTCGCATCGACGCGGGATCGTCTCATATCTCAGCTTTGGGCAATCTGAAGGGCCTGGCGGACTATGCCGCAAGGCTTCTTCCAATTTTTCCGCCGCCTGTCACAAAACCTGAAAAAAGCCGGATTATGCCCGGACATATCGATCCGCGCATCCGGCGAATCCTCTGCCGCCGATCTCTTCGCCAATCAGGCCCGATCGAAAGCCTCTGGCAACGATTTCACAGTATGGTGCGCATTCGAACGGGGACGTGACAGAAACCGCCCGGCAGGAGCGGTCATCATTCGGGGTCAGCTGTGACAATCTATCTGCCCATCGCAGAATTGTCGGTGAACATCTTCATCATTCTCGGCATGGGGGCGGCCGTCGGATTCCTGTCTGGAATGTTCGGCGTCGGCGGCGGCTTTCTCATCACGCCGCTGCTGATCTTCTACAACATTCCCCCTGTCGTCGCGGTCGCGACCGGCGCCAACCAAGTGGTGGCGTCGTCGATCTCGGGCGCGATCACCCATTTCCGGCGCGGCACGCTCGACGTCAAGCTCGGCACGGTGCTGCTGCTGGGCGGCCTATCGGGCGCCACGGTCGGCATCTGGATCTTTTCGCTTTTGCGCCGGGTCGGCCAGCTCGATCTCATCATCTCGCTGATGTACGTCATCTTCCTCGGCACCGTCGGCGGACTGATGCTGCTCGAAAGCATCAATGCGATGCGGCGGGCAGCGCGCAACGAGCCGCCGGCGCCGCGCAAACCCGGCCACCAGCACTGGGTGCACAAACTGCCGCTCAAAGTGCGTTTCAAGAAATCGAAGATCTATCTCAGCGTCATCCCGGTCGTCGCCCTCGGCTTTGCCATCGGCATCCTCACCTCGATCATGGGTGTCGGCGGCGGCTTCATCATGGTGCCGGCGATGATCTACCTGCTGCGCATCCCGACCAATGTCGTCGTCGGCACCTCGCTGTTCCAGATCATCTTCGTCACTGCCTATACGACGATCGTGCAGGCGGCGACGAACTTCTCCGTCGACATCGTGCTCGCCTTCATCCTGATGGTGGCGGGTGTCATCGGCGCGCAATACGGCGTGCGGGTCGGCCAGAAGCTGCGCGGCGAACAGCTGCGCGCCCTGCTCGGACTGCTGGTGCTCGCCGTCGGCCTGCGTCTTGCGGTCGCGCTGGTGGTGACACCGGCCGACGTCTATTCGGTGGTCATGGGAGCGGGCAACTGATGCGCCTGCTGGCCTTCATCATCGCACTGTTTTGCCTGCTGCCGGCGACTGCCGGAGCGCAATGGCTGCCGGGCCAGGCGACGGAAGCGGTGCGTGAAGGGTTGGAAATCGGCACCTCGACCAGCGAAATCGCCATCACTTCGGATTTCCACGGCGCCGATCTGACAATCTTCGGGGCGCTCTCGAACACCGACCAGCTGCTGCTCGCCATCGGCCAATATGACGTGGTCGTGGTGCTGGAAGGCCCGCGCGAGGATGCGACGGTGCGCAGGAAGGAACGGGTCTTCGGCATCTGGGTGAATACACGCTCGATGACCTTCGAGGCGGTGCCGCATTCCTATTCGATGTCGAGCTCGCGCATGACCGACGATCTGACGACGCCGCTCGAGCTGACCGATCAGGGGATCGGCATCGATCATATTCCGCTGACGCCGGTCGGCTTCGTCGGCGACGGCAGCAATCTCGGCGAATTCCGCGATGCCTTCCGGCGGCTGCAACAGGGCGGCGGCCTCTATGACCGGAACACCAGCGGCGTGCGGTTCGTTTCCTCCAACCTCTTCAAGGCGAGCCTGCGCCTGCCGGCCAACATTCCGAACGGGGTGCACACGGTGCGCGCCTATCTGTTCAAGAGCGGCCTTTTCGTCACCGACAAATCGCTGCCGCTCAGGGTGATCAAGACCGGTATCGAACAGACGATCACAGATGCGGCGCACAATCAGCCGATCCTTTACGGCTGCGCGGCCGTGGCTCTCGCCGTCATCACCGGCTGGGGCGCCAGCCTGATCTTCCGTAAGGACTGATCCGCCGCAGGGCGTTCAAGATTTCTCCCCGAAAACAGGCTCGGCAAGGCGCCGAGCACGACGGCCTGCGGGCAGCAGCAGCCTGCCCGGATAGTCCACTCCAAAAACCGCTTGCATTTCGCTATCAGTCAGCTTAGTTTTCAACCAGTTGTTAAACGCAACTGGTTTTGAGCAATCCAGGAGGAGGATGGAAATGAGAAAGCTTGTTGTCTGGAACCTGATGACGCTCGACGGTTATTTCGAAGGCACGAAGCCTTGGGATATCGACTTCCACAATCTCGCCTGGGGACCTGAGCTGCAGCGCTATGCCGAACAGTTCGGCAGGGAGGGCGATCTGCTGATCTTTGGCCGCAAGACCTATGAGGGCATGGCTTCCTACTGGCCGACCGCCGAGGGCGAAGGTGAGATCAAAGCCTATATGAACGGCATCGCCAAAATCGCCGTATCGCGGACGATGACCGAACCCGGCTGGACCAATGCCCGCATCGTCAGCGACCCAATCCCGGAATTGACGAAGCTGAAGCAGGAGGACGGCAAGACGATCTTCATCTTCGGCAGCGCCGAGCTTGCCGACAGCCTGCTGAAAGCCGGCCTCATCGATGAAATCAGGCTCTGCGTCGTGCCGGTTATCCTCGGCAGCGGCAACCCGCTTTTCAAATCTGCGGAAAGCCAGGTGCCGCTGAAGCTGATCGAATCCTCGACGACGGAAGGCGGCGCGATGATCCTGCGCTACGAGCCCGTCAAAGCGTAGCGGGCGTCTCTCCTTAGGCCTCCCGGCGATCAGGCCAGCATCCCCCTGGCCGCCCGGGAAAGCATCCGGGAAACTTCGTATTCGACTAAAAACCGGTCTTTAACATTTACGAGTTAGTAATCTCTCGGAAACGAGAGGTTTTGTTATGCGTACTCGTATCGTTCTGACAGCCGTCGGGCTGGCGCTGCTTGCCGGCTGCGCGACGGCGCCCAAACAGACGCGGAACATCTGCGCCGTCTTCGACGAGCGCGACGGGCTCTTCACCAGCTGGCAGCGTGCCGCCGAGCGGACGGAGAAGAAATACGGCGTGCCGGTGCCGATCCTGATGGCGACGATGTATACCGAATCCGGCTTCCAACCCTATGCGCGGCCGCCGCGCACCAAGCTGTTCGGCTTCATTCCCTGGACCCGGCCGTCGACGGCCTACGGTTATTCGCAGGCGCTCGACGGGACCTGGGATCACTATCAGTCGCAGACGGGGAACTGGGCCGCGCGCCGGACAAACTTTTCCGACGCGATCGATTTCATCGGCTGGTATCACTACCAGAACAGCGTGGAGACCGGCATTCCGCTGAACGATGCCTATAATCTCTATCTCGCCTATTATTCCGGTCCGACCGGATTTAAGCGCGGCGACTGGCGCTCGAACGGGCAACTACAGCAGACGGCGCAGAGGTTCGCGCGGATGGCGGGGACGTATCAGCAGCAGCTGCGGGAGTGTGATTGATTTAAGGGTGTGCAGAGGGGTACGCGGCACATCGGGTCGTAGCGCTATCCCCGCAAATTCCCATACCGCACCGAGTAGATCCGGTCCCTGCCGAGCAGATGGGCGATCAGCGATCCCCTGTCGAAAAGACCGTGCATCGCCTGATGGCCGAGGTCGAGGCCGCCGCTCATGACGCCGAAGGCCGGCATGAGGAGGCGGGCGCCGTCGGTGGCAAAGCAGGGGCGGCGGACGGATTTGTCGCGGCGGCGGACCGTGGCCGACGGGTGCAGGTGGCCCGATATTTCGCCCTTCTGCAAGCCGTTCCTCGGCTCGTGGCGGAAGGTCAGGCCGGCATAATGCATCTCGTCGGTGGAAGCGCCCGGCAGATCGACGATGCCATCCGGATCATGGTTGCCGTTGATCCAGATCCATTCGCGGCCGCGCGCCATTTCGACGATCAGCGCCCGGAAATTCGCCGGCAGATGCTTTGAGCCGATACGGTCGTGGAAATTATCGCCGAGCGAGACCACGAGCTTCGGATCGTAACGCGAGATGACGGCGGCAAGGACGGTCAGCGTCGCCAGCGTATCATAAGGCGGCAGCATCATGCCGCGGCGGGCAAAGGCCGCACCCTTTTCCAGATGCAGGTCGGAGACGACGAGCAGGCCGGCATCCGGCAGATAGAGAGCGCCGAGCGGATCGCAGACGGCGGCAATGCCATGGACCGACGTCTCGACGCCCGGCACCGTGGCCAATCCCGATATGTCGCGCGCCAGCGCCAGGCGGTTCATCACTTCTGTTATTCCCAAATACCGTCGTCAGGCCCAAGCCTCGTCAAGCAAGCGCTTCGGCGATCAGATCGTCCGCCGCTTCGGCGAGCAGCACATCATGGGCCTCGCCCGGCACCGCCTCGCGTCCGATTTCCAGCATCACCGGCACGGCGAGCGGGGAAATATGGTCGAGGGCGCGGTGGGTGATGTGGCCCCTGATTCGCCTCAGCATATCGCCAAGACGGCCAATATCCAAAAGTCCCGTCGCCGCATCCTGCCGCGTCGCCTGCAAGAGGATGTGATCCGGCTCGTGGCTGCGCAGCACGTCATAGATCAGATCGGCGGAGACGGTGATCTGGCGGCCGCTCTTTTCCTTGCCCGGATGGCGGCGTTCGATCAAGCCCGCAATCACGGCGCAATTGCGGAAAGTGCGTTTCAACAGGAAGGATTCGTCGAGCCAGGCTTCGAGATCGTCGCCGAGCATATCCTCGTCGAAGAGGTCGGAGAGGCTGAGCCGGCCATTGCCGATCATCAGTCCCATATCCTCGAGCCCCCAGATCGCCAGCGAATAATCGGTGGCGACGAAGCCGAGCGGCTTGGCGCCGGCCCGCTCCAGCCGGCGGGTGAGCAGCATGCCGAGCGTCTGGTGGGCGAGACGGCCTTCGAAGGGATAGGCGACCATGTAGCCGCGGCTGCCGCGCGGGAAGGTTTCGATCAGGAACTCGTCGCGCTTCGGCAGCATCGACTTGTCGTTCTGTAAGGACAGCCAGTCGCGCACCTGATCAGGCAGGCGCTGCCATCGGTCGGGATCGGCGATCATCGCCCGCACCTGCTCGGCGAGATAGGTCGACAGCGGAAACTTGCCGCCATTGTAGGAGGGGATCTTCGGATCGAGCGAAAAGGCCTGCGACGCCAGGCACTCGTTTTCACGGATGCCCTCGAATCGCAGCACCTTGCCGGAGAAGACAAACGTATCGCCCGGCGACATCTGCTCGAGGAAATATTCCTCGACCTTGCCGAGCGTGGCGCCGCTACGGCCGATCCTGCCGCCCTCGCCGCGCTTGACCATGCGGATATTCAGCATCGGGCTTTCGACGATGGTGCCGAGGTTGAGGCGGTATTGCTGGGCGACCGCAGGATTGGAGACGCGCCAGCGGCCCTCCTTGGTCTTGCGGATGCGGGCATAACGCTCGTAGGTCCGGAGCGCATAACCGCCGGTCGCGACGAAATCGACGATGCGCTCGAAGGTCTCCCAGCTGAGATCGGCATAGGGCGAGGCGCTGGTGACCTCGTCGTAGAGTTCCAGCATGTCGAAGGGTTCGGCGCAGGCCATGCCGAGCACGTGCTGGGCGAGCACGTCGAGCGCGCCGCGGCCGACGGGCGGGGTGTCCTGGGCGCCGATATAATTGGCGTCGAGGGCGGCCTGGCACTCCATGACCTCGAACCGGTTGGCCGGCACCAGGATCGCCTTCGAGGGTTCGTCCATGCGGTGATTGGCGCGGCCGATGCGCTGGGCAAGACGCGAGGCGCCCTTCGGCGCGCCGACATGGATGACCAGATCGACATCGCCCCAGTCAATGCCGAGATCGAGGGTGGAGGTGGCAACGACGGCGCGCAGCCGGTTTTCGGCCATCGCCGCCTCGACCTTGCGGCGCTGGCCGACATCGAGCGAGCCGTGATGGAGCGCGATCGGCAGGTTGTCGTCATTGATCGTCCAGAGCGCCTGAAACAGCATTTCGGCCTGGCTGCGGGTGTTGACGAAAAGCAGCGTCGTCTTGTGTTCGAGGAGCTTGTTGTAGACGTCGGGAATGGCATACCGGGCGGAATGGCCGGCCCAGGGAATGCGCTCCTCGGTCGACAGGATCGAGATATCGGGCTTGGCGCCGCCTTCGACGACGACGAGGCCGGCATGATGCTCCCTGCCCTCCTCCTGGCCGACCAGCCATTTCTGCAGGTCCATGGGCTCGGCGACGGTGGCCGAGAGGCCGATGGTCTTGAGGTCGGGGGCAAGGCGGCGGAGACGAGCCAGGCCGAGCGAGAGCATATGGCCGCGCTTGGAGGTAACGAGCGAATGCAACTCGTCGAGGATGATATATTTCAGGTCCTTGAAGAAGCGTTCGGCCTCGCGGTTGGCCAGCAGCAGGGCGACCTGTTCCGGCGTGGTCAGCAGAATATCCGGCGGGTTGAGTTTCTGGCGCTGGCGCTTGGCGTTCGGCGTGTCGCCGGTGCGGTTTTCTATCGTGACCGGCAGGCCCATCTCCGCGACCGGCTTCATCAGGTTGCGCTCGATATCGATGGCGAGCGCCTTCAGCGGCGAGACATAGAGCGTGTGGATGCCGGTGAAGGCGAAGCCGGGCGGGATCTTGCCGCGGCGGGTGAGATCGGTGAGCGAGGGCAGAAAACCGGCGAGCGTCTTGCCGGCGCCGGTCGGCGCAATCAGCAGCGTGCTTTCACCGGCCTCGGCGCGCGCGAGCAATTCCAGCTGATGGGCGCGCGGTCGCCAGCCCTTTTCCGCAAACCAGCGGGTAAAGGCGGCAGGCAGCAGGGCACGGGCTTCGGAATCGATCTGGTCCACGCCTGGAAACTAGTGAAATGCCAGGGAAAAAGAAGAGCCGCAGGCCTTCACATGGCGATATAGCGGTCCTTGCGGTGGTTGATGGCAATCGTGAGGTTGAGAACGATCGCACCAAGCACGGAGCAGGCGATGATGAAGGGGGTGGCGACGAAGAAGGAAAGCGCCAGGATGATGCCGTCGAAGCCGAGCTGAACGAAGCCGGCGCGCCAGCCGAAGCGATCCTGGAGGTAGAGGGCGAGAATGCCGATGCCGCCGAGGCTGGCGCGGTGGCGGAAGAGCGCCAGCATGCCGGCGCCGATGACGAGGCCGCCGAAGAGCGCGCCGGCTATCGGATCGACATGGGCAATGGTGATGAAGCCCGAGACGAATTCAGACAGGACCGAGGTCAGCGCGATGGCGGCAAAGGTCTTGATGGTGAAAGCGAGACCCAAACGGCGGAAAGCAAGATAATAGAAGGGCAGGTTCACGACAAAGAAGCAGAGGCCGAAGCTGAAGCCGGTCGCATAATGGGCGAGGAAGGCCATGCCCGCCGTGCCGCCGGCAAGCAGCCCGGCGCCGGAGAGAAGCGTTACGCCGAGCACGGCGAGCATGCTGCCGGCGACGATGCCCTGGGCGTCGTCGAAGAGCGAATGACGATCGGCGCTGGAATTCAGAAGGCCTGCGAAAGCGTTGGATGCCATGTTGTTCCCCTGTCGGCTTTTCCGTCTTCTATCCGGGGTCAGGATAAAGGCAAGTGGCAAGCAGCAAGCGCGCCTCTTGACATCCCATATAATCGTGGATATTTTTTATCCACGAATTGAGGAGACATCCTGCATGAAGATGAGCGACGGGGTCGAGCAGGCCATTCACAGCGTGGCGATGCTTTCCGGCCTCTCCGAAGGCGGCGTGCTTTCGGCGGCCGCGTTGGCGGAATTCCACGGCGTCTCGACGAGTTATCTGTTGAAGCATCTGCAGGCGCTGTCGGGCGCTGGCATCCTCGATACCGTGCCGGGGCCGAAAGGCGGATACAGGCTGGCAAAGGCGGCAAGCGAGATTTCGCTGCTCGACATCCTGCTTGCCGTCGAAGGACCGGCGCCGGCCTTCCGCTGCGCCGAAATCCGCCAGCGCGGACCGAACCCGGTCTCCGATCGGTTCTTTGCCCAACCCTGCACCATCAGTGCGGCGATGCTCAGAGCCGAACGGGTCTATCGGGCCGAACTTGCCAAGACCAGCATTGCCGATCTCGGCATCGAACTGAATGCCCTCGACGACGGATCGATCGCAGCCAGAGGCTGCGCTTTCCTCGAAATCCATGAACGCAAGACGGCTCGCTGAGCCACTCACACAGGAGAAAGACCATGCAACCACGTTTCAACTTCGCCAAAGCCGCTCCCGATGCCTACAAGGCGGTCGCCGCACTCGAGCAATATGTCCAGTCCTCCGGGCTGCAGCGCCGCTTCATCCACCTGATCAAGCTGCGCGCCTCGCAGATCAACGGTTGCGCCTATTGCGTCGACATGCATGTGAAGGAAGCCCGCCATGACGGGCTCTCCGAACAATGGATCAATCTGATGTGCGTCTGGCGGGAATCGCCGGTCTATGACGCCCGTGAACGGGCGCTGCTCGGCTGGGTGGATTCCGTGACCAACATCGCCAAAACAGGCGCCCCGGATGCCGACTACGAGACGCTGAAGGCGCATTTCTCCGAGAAGGAGATGACTGAGATTACGGTGGCGATCGGCGCGATCAACATCTGGAACCGGCTTGCCGTCGGCTTCCGCTCGCAGCATCCGATTGATGCGGCAACGAAGGCTGCCTGAGATATTTGCTGGAGGGGAAACATCCTCTGGCAACCGACCCGAAAACTCGGGTCGGTCGAATATCGGGTCACTCGTGATCCCGGGTGGCCCGTACGGCAACGGCGTCAAACCGATTGTCCGAGAGGTCGATGCTGTTGAACAGGTCTCGGACGACTTTCGCAATTTCCTCTGCGGAAGTGCCCTTGGCGTATTCTTCCTGCATACGGCGTCTCACAAGCTTTTCCAAATCTGACATAGTTCACCTCATCAAATCCGGCGCGGGAGGAGTGTCGCGCCGGGGCCGATCTGAGGCAAGTTACGATTTGTTTAGAATGGCTTACCGTTTTGTAAGGTTACAGCGCGATGTAGCGATCGGCGCGGTGATTGATGGCGACGAAGAGGTTGAGGACGACGGCGCCGAGCACCGAATAGAAGACGACCGGCGGGGTGGTGACGAAGAAGGCGGCGGCGAGCACGCACATGTCGATGGCGAGCTGGACGAGGCCGGCGCGGATGCCGAAACGCTCTTGCAGATAGATGCCGAGAATGCCGACGCCGCCGAGACTGGCGCGGTGGCGATAAAGCGCCAGCAGGCCGAAGCCAAGCAGCAGGCCGCCGAGCAGGGCGGCCCAGGCCGGATGAATGCTCGAAATCGAAAAGAAGCGCGACTGCACATCGGCAATCACCGAGGTCAGGCCGATGGCGACGAAGGTCTTGATGGTGAAGGCCATGCCGAGGCGCTTCCACGAGAGATAGAAGAACGGCAGGTTGAGCAGGAAGAAGGCGAGGCCGAAATTGACGTCGAAGGCATAGTGCAGAAGGAAGGCCACACCGGCGGTGCTGCCGGTGAGAAGGCCGGCGCTGGCAAGCACGTAGAGGCCGAGCGCGGCAACCAGGCTGCCGGAGAATATGCCCTGCACATCCTCGATCGGGGTGTGGCGCGTCGCGCTGGTGTTCCAGACGCCAAGAGCATTGATGAGCTGTGTCATGTCGCCAATCTCCACGGCAGACGATGTTAAAAAACGCGCTGGGGGAGACCCGGGCGCGACGGAATTTTGCATAATGAAAGAAGCCGGAGCGCCTCGGCGATAATTGCCGGGCATCTCTGATGATGCAGCGCAGTATCGGGTTTTTCGGTCTTTTGATCAAGCAAAATAGGTAAGCAATGCTGACCTATTAAAAAATCGCAAGAAATGTTCGCTCACGCTGGTTTGCGCGTAAGGAACAGAATGCCGGATACCGGTTTTCCGCCATCTTTGCGAATGACCGACTTGACGGTCGCAAGGATTTGCAAGCCGTGACCGGCAAGAAGCGCCCTGACATAGCTTTCCGAATGGGCGTAACGCAGCGACGGGGCGAGATGGAAGCCCTCGCCGTCTCCCGCATCCTCGACGGAAAAGGCGATATCGGCGCCTGATGCCGCGAGTTCTCCGATGATGGCAAAGACGCTTTCGAGATTGCCGAGATACATCAGCACATCGGCCGCCGTCACCAGATCGGCGCGATGGCGGGCGGCATCGCCAAAGAGACCGGAGAGATCGGGTGCGAGCGAGAGGTCGGCCTGGGCGAGACTGTCATACACCTGTTTCTCGGCCGCCTTCACCAGCATGTTCTGCGAGAGGTCGAAGCCTTCCAGGCGGTCGACACGGCCGCGGATCTCCGGGCCGAGCAGGCCGGTGCCGCAGCCGAGATCGACGGCGCGTTCGTAACGCCTGCCGGTGGAGGCGATCAGCGCTGCGAGCTTCTGCGGGACGCTGTAGTCGAGTTTTTCAACAAGGGCTGATTCGAAACGATCGGCATAGTCGTCGAAAAGGCGCTCGACATAGCGGCTTGGCGGCCGGTCGGGCGTGGCTACGTCGCCGAGAAGAGCGAGCTTGAGGGTTGCGCCGAAAATATCGTCGGGATCGAAGGCAAGCGTCCTGCGGTAGGCCTCGATCGCGGCATCCGCCCTGCCCGCCTTTTCCAGATAGGTGGCGAGGCGATACCAGCCGGCGGCCCAGGCCGGCACGAGTTCGAGCGCCTGTTCCATCAGTTCGGCCGCCGCGTCCGGCTCACCGCCTTCTTCGAGCATCCTGGCATAGTCGGCGCGGCGGTCGGCGATGACATCGCCGGAGGAAAGCTGGTGGTGCATCAACGGACCTATTGGTTGGCCCGCATTTGGCGGCGGCCACAAAAAAACTCAAGTCCTATTTCAGAGGCGAAGCGGCCAATTCCGGAAAGGGCTTGCGGGCTGAAGGCCGCGACCTTATTCCAAGGGCAAACAGGAGATGGCTTATGTCCGATCAGGCGAACAGGTTCCTCGGCGATTCAATCGGCCGCACAGTGATAAAGCTTATCGTCGTGTCGCTGATCGTCGGTTTCGTCATGACCGTCTTCGGCCTGACGCCGTGGAGCATCATCGACGGCGTGCGCGACTTCATCCTGGAAGTCTGGCACCGGGGCTTTTCGGCACTCGGGCGCGTCGGCGACTATCTGATCCTCGGCGCGACGATCGTCATCCCGCTCTTCGTCATCCTTCGTCTTTTCAGCTACCGCCGGTAACATGACATCCATCGATCTTTCCCGGCGCGGCCTGCTGCGCCTTTCCGGACTTGCGCTCGCCGCCGGCATCGCCGGCTGCACCACGACCCCGCGGATCGCCGGGACGCCGTCCGACGGCGAGGACGAGACGGCGCGGGTGCTGCCGCTCGTCAACCAGCTCAGAGCCAAAAACGGCCTGCCGCCGCTGGCCGTCGACCCGGCAGCGAGTACGGCTGCTCTCTTCCAGGCGAAGCGCATGGCGAGCGCCGGCAAGATGTCGCACCTCATGGGCATGACCGACAGTTTTGGCGCACGTGTAAAAGCAAGTGGTGTCCGGCTGCCGGCGGCAGAGAATATCGCCTCCGGCCAGCAGAGCGTCGATGCCGTGGTGACGGCCTGGATCAACTCGCCGCATCATCTGGAAAACATGCTCGGACGTTATGACGGCCTCGGGGTCGCCGTCGCCCATAATCCCTCTTCCCGGAACCTGCCCTATTGGGCCATGGTGCTTTCCAGCTGAGGCGATTCCGCCTGCAGCAATTCAGAATGTTACAGCGTCCCTAGCGCCTCTCACCAGGACGCGCGGCGCTGTCGCGGCGAGGCAGGCATGGATAGCAGGATCGACGACAACAGGCTCGCTTTCGACGTGACCCACCGGCTGGTGCTGTCGATCGCCCTTCCGATGACGCTCGGCTTCATGACGACGCCGCTGCTCGGGCTGACCAACACCGCCGTGGTCGGCCGCATGGGCAATGCGGAGGCGCTGGCGGGGCTGGCGATCGGCGCGATGCTCTTCGATCTCATTCTCGGCAGCTTCAACTTCCTGCGCGCTTCGACAACAGGGCTGACGGCGCAGGCCTATGGCCGCCGGGATCAGCACGAACAGCAGGCGGTTTTCTCCAGGGCGATGATCTCGGCGCTCGGCTGCGGGCTGGCGCTGCTCTGTCTTTCGCCGCTGCTGATGGCGGCGGGCTTGACGCTGATGGGCGCGGAGGGTGCGATCGCAGAGGCGACCAGCACCTATTTCTCCATCCGCATGCTGGCGGCACCGGCGGCGCTGGCGAATTACGCCATCCTCGGCTTCGTGCTCGGACGCGGACAGGGCAATATCGGACTGCTGCTGCAGGCGATCATCAACGGCATCAACATCCTGCTTTCCATCTATCTCGGCCTGACCCTCGATTGGGGCGTGGCGGGGGCCGCCTGGGGAACGATGGCGGGCGAAACCGTCGGCGCGCTTGCCGGGCTTGTCATCGTGCTGCGCGGCTTTAACAAGGCAGAGCGGCCGGCATGGGCGGAGATCGTTTCGCGGCATCGGCTGGCCGAGCTTTTCGCGCTCAACCGCGACATCCTGATCCGCACCTTCGTGCTGATCGGCGCCTTCACCATCATGACGCGGATCGGCACCAGCTTCGGCGCGGTGACGCTTGCCGCCAACGCCGTGGTGATGAATTTCTTCCTGCTATCAGGCTACTATCTCGACGGGCTTGCCAATGCCGCCGAACAGATTATCGGCCGGGCGATCGGCGCGCGTTACCGGCCGGCCTTCGACCGCGGGCTGAGGCTGACGATCTTGTGGTCCTTCGGGCTGGCGGCGATCGGCTCCGCCTTCTTCTTCCTCGCCGGACCCTGGCTGATCTCGGTGCTGACGACTTCACCCGAGGTCCGGCAGGCCGCCGAAACCTATCTGCCCTGGGCGGCGGTGACGGGGCTGACCGGCGCGCTCGCCTTCCTGATGGACGGGGTCTTCATCGGCGCGACATGGTCGGCCGAGATGCGCAACCGGATGCTGATGTCCTTTGCCGGCTATCTGCTGATGCTCGCGGTCTTCGTGCCGCTCTTCGGCAATCATGGCCTGTGGCTGGCGATGAACGCCTTCCTGCTCTTCCGCGGCGTCTTCCTGGCGATGCTGGTCAAGCGGCGCGCCGATCAGACCTTCCGCGCCGCCCAATAATCCCGCCTGGTATCGCGCAGGTCGCGGATCGAGCCGGCCTTTTCGCGGTCCAGGAGTTTCGACAGGCCGCGGACGATATCGCCGGCGAGGCCCGGGCCTTCATAGACCATGCAGGAATAGAGCTGGACGAGATCGGCGCCGGCCCTGATCTTTTCCAGCGCGGTTTCGGCCGAGGAGACGCCGCCGACGCCGATGATCGGCAGATCAGGGCCGACGCGCTTGCGCATCCTGGCGAGCACCGCCGTCGACTTTTCGAACAGCGGCACGCCGGAAAGGCCGCCCGCCTCCTTCGCCTGGCGCTGATCCTTCAGCCCGTCGCGCGACAGCGTGGTGTTGGAGACGATCAGGCCATCCAGCGCATGCGAGAGTGCTTCGGCGGCGATATCGTCCATGCCTTCCTCGGTCAGATCGGGGGCGATCTTCAGAAAGACCGGGATCTTCCGGCCTGTTGTCGCCGCCATCTCGTCGCGTGCCGCAAGCACGGATGACAGCAGCACCGCCAGGCTTTCGCGCCCCTGCAGGTCGCGCAGGCCGGGCGTGTTCGGCGAGGAGATGTTGGCGGTGAAATAGCGGGCGACGGAATAGAAACGGCGGATGCCGGCGACATAATCGGCGACGCGATCCTCGCTGTCCTTGTTGGCGCCGATATTGACGCCGATCATGCCACCGCCCGTTAGCGCGGCGAGGCGCCCGAAGGCGGCATCATGGCCTTCATTGTTGAAACCGAGACGGTTGATGACGCCTTCATCCTCCACCAGGCGGAAGATGCGCGGCCGCGGATTGCCGGATTGCGGCTTCGGCGTCACCGTGCCGATCTCGGTAAAGCCGAAGCCGAGCTTCAGCAGCGCCTCCGGCACCTCGGCATTCTTGTCGTAACCCGCGGCCATGCCGAGCGGGTTGTCGAAGGTAAGGCCGGCGACGGTCTGGCGCAGGCGCGGATCGGGCTTGAGCTGGCAGGCGGGCACGAGGCCGGATTTCAGCGCGGCGATCGACATGCCGTGTGCCGTTTCCGGATCGAACAGGAAGAGACCCTTGCGGGCGAGACGCTTGAAAGGATCGATCATGGCCTAAGCTCCGGGAAAATATGGGCGCCGGCTTCGTCGAGCGGCAGCGGCGCCTCCCAGAGCACGGCCGCCAGCGGCAGATCGGCGAAGAGGTGCGGGAAGAGATCGCCGCCGCGCGAAGGCTCGAAGACCAGCTTGTCACCGAAGCCGCTGCCATCGACCGCAATCAGCAGCAGGCCGGACTGGCCGGCAAAATGCAGGGCGGCGGTCTGCTTCACCTGGGCTGCCGTCGAGAAATGGATGAAGCCATCCGTGAGATCGATGCCGGCGCCATGAAAAGTGCCGGTTTGTCTGGCTTGCTGCCAGAGCGTTTCCGTCACGATCTTGTAAAGGGTCGGTGTCAGGGTCATCATGGCCTCGCGACTGCTGGTCCTTGGTCACGAGGCTTTGCCGGAAAGAGGCGGCGATGTCCACGCCCCGGCGCGAAAAACGGGACCGCTGGAACAGAATTAGAGCATGATGTCGTCCGAAAACCGCGCACACTTTTCGGCATCATGCTCCAGTAGCAAAATCCGGAGGATGAGACGATGAAGGTTTTGGTTCTGACACTTGGCGTTTTTCTCCTGCCGTTGGCGGCCTCGGCGGCTGAAACCGATGCCGGCCGCTTCCAGCTGGAGAAGAGCGGCGATCATTTTGTCCGGCTCGACCGGCAGACCGGGGCCATGTCGATCTGCCAGGACAAGGACGGCGCCCTGGTCTGCCGGATGGCGGCCGACGAGCGGGCGGCCTATGAGGACGAACTCGACCGGCTGGCAAAGCGGGTGACGGCGCTTGAACAGGGCAATGTCGCCCAGCGCGCGCTGCCGAGCGACGCCGAGGTCGAGCGCTCGATCAGCATCATGGAGCGGATGATGAAGAGTTTCATGGGGATGGTGAAGGAGTTCCAGGCTGAGGAAAACACCAATCCCCTTCCGCAGAAGACCTGATTGATATAGTCCTATGCCAGCAAGCCAGCATGCAACGCGGAGGGACGGCGTCGCATGCAGGCATGATCGGGCTCTTGGGAGGGAGTTTTCGATGCAGGAACAGACCATCATCATTGCCGACGATCATCCGCTTTTCCGCGACGCGCTACGCCAGGCGGTGATCGGCATGGAAGGCCGGCAGTCGATCGTCGAAGCCGGCGATTTCGCGGCCGCACGCCGGGCCGCCGGCGCCCACGCGGATGCCGACCTGATGCTGCTCGACCTCGCCATGCCCGGCGTCAGCGGCTTTTCCGGGCTGATGGCATTGCGCTCGGAATTCGCCAGCCTGCCGATCGTCATCGTCTCGGCCACCGACGATGCGACGACGATCCGCCGGGCGCTGGAGCTCGGGGCTTCCGGCTTCATTTCGAAATCCTCCGGCATCGACGATATCCGCCGCAGCATCCAGACGGTGCTTGCCGGCGACATCGCCACGCCGGAAAGCTACCGCGACGGGCAGGAGCAGGATCCCGATGTCGCCGACCTGATCCACCGTCTGCATACGCTGACGCCGCAGCAGAGCCGGGTGCTGACCATGCTCGGCGAAGGGCTGCTGAACAAGCAGATCGCCTATGAACTCGGCGTCTCCGAGGCGACGATCAAGGCGCATGTCTCGGCGATCCTGCTGAAACTCGATGTCGACAGCCGGACGCAGGCCGTGATTCAGCTCGGCAAGATCAATATGGCGATGGTTGCCTGAACGTGGCACGCCTGATGTGACAGGATTTTATTCCTCCTGATCTTTACTCGGGCCGGCCGGTCGGTTAACATTCCGCCCGGTTGAAGCGCGCCGCTGAATCAGCCGCGCAGGGATCGGGCGCATATGCTGTCACACGACCAGATTTGGGAAGCGATCGACAGGCTTGCCGAACGGCGCGAGCTGACGCCATCCGGTCTTGCGCGCCGCGCCGGGCTCGACCCGACCTCGTTCAACAAGTCGAAACGGCTTTCCGCCGACGGGCGCTTGCGCTGGCCTTCGACGGAATCGATCGCCAAGGTGCTCGACGCGACAGGGGCGAGCATGGAGGAGTTTCTTGCCTTCATGCGGCCGGACGCCGGGCCGGGACAGCCGGCCGGACAGTCTGACGGCGCGTTTCCGCCGCAAGGCAGCTCCATTCCACTGCTCGGCTTCGCGCAGGCCGGCGCCGGCGGCTTCTTCGACGATGGCGGTTTTCCGGCCGGCCAGGGCTGGGACGTGGTGGAATTTCCGGCAGCCCCGGCACAGAAGGCGGGCGTCTATGCGCTGGAGGTGCAGGGCGAGAGCATGATGCCGCTTTACCGCGACGGCGACGTGCTGATCGTCGAGCCGGGCGCCCAGGTGCGCCGCAACGACCGCATCGTCGTGCGCACAAACGAGGGCGAGGTGATGGCCAAGGTGCTGCTGCGGCAGAGCCCGCGGTCGATCGAACTGATGTCACTCAATCCCGAACATCCCAACCGCACCCTCGAGCTTTCCGACGTCGATTGGATCGCCCGCATCATCTGGGCCAGCCAATAGGAAGATATTCCATGCGCCCAGCCGCCATCTTCACAGGTCTCACAGGGATGGTGGTGGTGGCCGGCCTGCTGATGGCGGGCGAAGCAAGACTTCGCGACGGCGCAGTCGGGGAAGAGACGACGTCCGCAGAGGAAACGGCGACCGCGGCGGAGGCTGCCCCCGCAGCCGGCAAAGCCGCTGCGATTTCGGATGATCAAGCCGAAATGATCGCCCGGTCAGCGGAACCGGCGGTTCCGCCCGCTCCGGATCCAGGCGGCGATGTCGCACCCAAACCCGCCAATATAGCGCAAAGAGCGGAGACGGCGGCCGGGCAGGCGGCCGGCCCGGCCGCGAAAAAACCGATGGAACTGGCGCGGCCGATGGTCGAAAATGCCGGCATGCTTTCCTTTGGCGAACGCAGGCTCCAACTTGCCGGCATCGTGCCGACGCCGGCCGACAGAATATGCGGGCCGGCGGGCCGGCAATGGCCCTGCGGCATGATGGCGAAGACGGCGCTGCGTCAGCTGCTGCGCAACCGCAGCCTCAGCTGCGATGTCGAGACAGCGGAATGGAAGGAAACGGTGACGGCCGCCTGCCGGCTCGGCACCCAGGATCTCGGCTCATGGCTTGCCGAAAATGGCTGGGCGGAAGCTGCGGCGGGGTCGCCGCTTGCGGGGATCGCCGAGACGGCCAAGCAGGCGGGAAAAGGCGTCTATGGCGCCGATCCGCGCCGCAAATGACCGGCCGCCATGACAAGCGCGAACAGCCGCGGATATGGCCGATCTCTTGTAATGACTGCAGCCAATTCCTAATCTGGGCAGATCGAAAAAGGAATCAGAGATGAACAAGCCGCTTTCCGCCCATGATGCGCTGATCTACGTGATGGTCATGGCATCCGCCGTCGACAGCACGATGAACGACAGGGAGATGACAAGGATCGGCCAGTTGATCGGGTTCCTGCCGGTTTTCCGGGATTTCGACGACGACAAGCTGATTTCGGTGGCGCGCGACTGCGCCGCGCTGCTGGCCGGGCCGGAAGGCCTCGACGTCGTGCTCGAAACCGTGCGCGACACCCTGCCGGTAAAGCTTTACGACACGGCCTATGCGCTGGCCGTCGAAGTGGCCTCCGCCGATCTTTCGGTCAAGGCGGAAGAATTGCGGCTGCTCAGCCTGCTGCGCGACCGGCTCGGTCTCGACAAGCTCACCTGCGCGGCGATCGAGCGCAGCGCGATTGCGCGCTTCCGCAAGGGCTGAGCGCGCGCAGTTCGGACCGCGGCGTCAATAGAGCCCGTAGGGGAAATACCGCAGATAGATTTCCTGAAGACGGCCGTTGCGCGACAGCGTGGCGAGCGCGTGGTCGATGGCCGCCGTCAGCACGCCATCCTTCTGCCGCAGCATGATCGTCATGCCCTCGCCGAGGAAATGTTCGGAGAGATAGGGACCGTCGAAAAGCGCGCAGCATTTGGCCGAAGCCGGCGAAGAAACCCAGAAGGAAAGCTGCAGCGCATCGGCGAAAGCGGCATCGACCTTGCTGTCCTTGAGCGCCGCCAGCAGGGCGTCCTTGGTGTCGAAGGCTTGCGCCTTGATCGCCGGGAAAAAGGCGGCCAGCATCGCCTCATGCACCGTCCCCCGGACGACACCGACCGGATGGCTGGAAAGGGCGGCAGCCGTCTTGCCGTCGAGCGGCACGGCGAGATTGCGCACGAAGCGCGCCGGCAGCATCAGATAGGGTCGGGAGAAGACGAATTGCCGGCGCAGCTCCGGCGTCACCGCAAGGCCGGCAATGACGGCATCGCCCTGCGAGGCGGCGAGCGCATCCTTGAGGTCGGCGAAGGGGATCGCCTGGATCTGACACTTGTCCGAGATCTCCAGCTCGCTGCAGATTTCGCGGGCGAGGTCGACATTGAAGCCGGAGAGCTTGCCGTTCTGATCGGTGAAATTGAAGGGCGGGAAATCGACCGACGTCAGGAAGCGCAGGCGCACCAGCGAGGAGAGATCGGGTCTCGCAAGACGTTCGCGCGCATCGAAAAGCAGCGGCAGCGAGGGCGACGCCTGCTGGGCGGATGCGGCAAGGCTCGAAAAGAGCGCTGACAAAAACAGGCCGAACGCGAAGAAAACCTTCAGAGTCAGGGATGCCAGCTTGGATTGCGTCATCGTGATCTTGATCTCGGGGCTCAGTGGGAAGCGTTGCGGCGAGATGTATCAGAGTCATGCGTGGCGGGGAATATGTGTGGGAGTGGGGGAGCAGAATGACAGTCGCGTCGGCACACCCGCCTCGCCCTTCGAGGCCGGCGGAGCACCTCAGAATGAGGCTCTGTTGCATGCCGGTTCCGAGGCTTGATCCTGGATGCCATGGCGCGCAGCTTTTGCCCCTAAAAATTGCGGGCATCCGCGCCGCCGTGTTAGCGCGGAATTAAAGAATATCGCCTTTTATTTGTTGCGACGACATCGGACCCCGCCAGCCGATCGCATGATGCACGCGTCAGTCCAAACCTATCCTTGAACCGCAATATTGAAGCAGTCCTTTCTGCAACAATTGATTTCAAAAGCACCGGGCGCGCGACACGCCCCGTCAATCGGGTGACATTTCCATGCTGAAGCATCTGAAAATCCGCACAAAAATCATCTCGGTCGTGGCGCTGCTCGGGCTGATCACGATGGCCGGGCTGATCTACGTCATCTCCGAGTTCCGCCGTGCGGACGCCGCCTACAGCGCCTTCATCGATCATGAAGCGCAGGCCTCGATGCTGAGCGCGCGCGCCAGCGCATCGGCGGTGGCCTCGGTGCTGCAGGTAACCCTGATTGCCGACATGAAGCCCGATACGCCGGCATTCCAGACGGCGCTCGCTACGCCGAGCAAGCTGCCGCAGGCGCGTGACCGGATGAAGCAGGCGCTGGCGCTGGTGCCCAGCCGCAAGGCGGCGATCGATGAGATCCAGGCCGGCATCGACGAAATCGAAATCCTGGCAAACAAGATCATCGAACAGAGCAAGGCCAAGGACAGCGCCGGCGCGCTTTCGAATGTTGCGCTGATCAATGCCAAGCTCGATGCCCTGACGCCGAAAATGATCGCCAACAATGATGCGATGATGGCGATGCTCAATGATGGCGGCGATGCGCTCTCGGCTTCCGTCAACGGGCGGATCGTCCTCTGCCTCGTGCTGATCGGCATCGCCGTTCTCATTGCCGTCGGCGTCAGCGTGGTCGTCGCCCAGATGGGCATCGCCGGCCCGATGACGCAGCTGCGCCAGCGCATGACGCGGCTTGCCGAAGGCGATACGACAAGCGAAGTCAGCGGCCTCGACCGCCGCGACGAAGTCGGCCAGATGGCAAAGGCCGTCTCGATCTTCCGCGACAACGCGATCGAACGGGCGGAGATCGAGGCGCGCGCCGAAACCGACCGTAATGTCAGCGATAGCGAGCGGCGCGAACGCGAGGCGCAGAAGGCCCGCGAAGCATCCGAACTCGAACGCGCCGTTGCCGCACTCGGCGACGGCCTACGCCGCCTTGCCGCCGGCGATCTCGCCTCGCATATCGACGAGCCCTTCGTCGCGCATCTCGATGCGCTGCGTGAGGATTTCAACAATTCGGTCGAGAAGCTCAACGAAACCATGCACACGGTCGGCGCCAATGCCCGGGCGATCGGCGCCGGCGCCAACGAGATCCGCTCGTCCGCCGACGAACTTTCCCACCGGACGGAACAGCAGTCGGCCTCGGTCGAAGAGACGGCAGCGGCCCTCGAAGAGATCACCACGACGGTGCGCGACGCCGCCAAGCGTGCCGAGGAGGCGAGCCAGCTCGTCGCCCGCACCCGCCTCGGCGCCGAGAAATCCGGCGAGGTCGTCCGCAAGGCGGTCTCCGCCATGCAGCAGATCGAGAAGTCCTCGGGCGAAATCTCCAACATCATCGGCGTCATCGACGACATCGCCTTCCAGACCAACCTGCTGGCCCTGAACGCCGGCGTCGAAGCGGCGCGCGCCGGCGAAGCCGGCAAGGGCTTTGCGGTCGTCGCCCAGGAAGTGCGTGAACTCGCCCAGCGCTCGGCCAATGCCGCCAAGGAGATCAAGGGGCTGATCACCAATTCCGGCACGCATGTGCAGACCGGCGTCTCGCTGGTCGGCGAGACAGGCAAGGCGCTCGATGCGATCGTTGCCGAAGTGCAGGAAATCAACCAGCATGTCCACGCGATCGCCGAAGCCTCCCGCGAACAATCGATCGGGCTGCAGGAGATCAACACCGCCGTCAACACCATGGATCAGGGCACCCAGCAGAATGCGGCGATGGTCGAGGAATCCACCGCCGCCAGCCACAGCCTCGCCACGGAAGCGGCGGCGCTGAACAACCTGCTCGGCCAGTTCAGGCTGACCGGCACAGGCGGCTTCACCGCCAGCGCGCCGATCCCGGCCGCAGCACCGCGCGTGGCCCCGCGCCCGGCAGTCAGGGCAGCCCCGATCCGCGTCGCCAAAGAAGGCACCGCCCGTCCGGCCGCCTCGCCGGCCCGCGCGCTCGGCCAGAAAATCGCCAACGCCTTCGGCGCCGGCAGCAGCACACCATCGTCAAGCCCAGATGCCGACTGGACGGAATTCTGAGCCGGTCAAAACAGGCATTGGAAAGGGCGGCTGCGGCCGCCCTTTCCTTTTAGGTATCGTCTAAGCCGGCCGCCAGCCGATCTCGACGAGGATGTTTCCGGGCGCCGTGCAGTAAAACAGCCAGCCGCCGCGCATGGCGGCCGGCGGGCCGGACAGATCAGCACCGGCAGCCGCAAGCCCGGCATGGACCGCATCGACATCCGCCCTCGCGGGCAGAATGAAGCCGATGTGATAGGTGTGGCGCCCCATTTCCACCTGATCGGCGGTGCCGAATTTTGCGATTGCGTGGCTGAGGACGATTTCGAGGCCGGTATCGTCTTCCAGGATCGCGAGGCCGTTCTGACCGCGCATATCCTCAAGCTTCAGACCGAAATGGCGGATGAAGAAATCCGCCGTGGCAGCGACATCGGGAACGTGGAAATCGAGATGGTTCAAGCGCATGACAGTCTCCGTTCGAAAAAATCCCGGGACTGCCTTTTTGCCGTCTCCGCACGCCGCCGGGATCCCGCATCTTGATGCGGATCACGTCGCGGGTTCTCGTGCCATGGCACGGAGCAGAGCTTCCCCAGAGCGATTAACGCGCCAACGGAAGGGACCGGGCTTACCTCAACCGATCCTGCCTTTTTCGACGATACCGATCTAGCAGACAGCACCGGTTTCGGCAATGGATGGGTCGGCGCGTCTGGAGGAACGGGATTCTCACCCTATTATCCATAGGTGGATGTCGCGTCCGGCCGCTCGATCACGACGTCCCCCGGGGTGCTTCCCAAAGGATTGAAGAGCGGCATGGGCATTCGTGTCGGGAACTCTCTCCGGCAAGGGGTAGAGTGACACTATTCACGGCATTGGGAGGGATGGACATGAAACCTGCAATCATCGGCCTTGTCGGCACGCTCGTTCTGGCAGGATGCAACACCGTCAGCTACAGCGGACCGGGCCTCGAACCCATCCCCGGCAGCATTACCTATAGCGGCCAGCCGCGGACCAAACTCACCAAATCGCCGGTTGGTTCCGCCTTTCCGCATGATTTCATCGATCAGTACGGCCAGCAGGTGGAGGAAACCTACATCATCCAGCCCGACCGGAGCCTGATCATCGCGCACCGGCAATATAAGCCGATCCGCTTTTTCGGGGATTAGGCCTTGGTCGGCGTGGTCTAGATACATCGCCCAGACGGTTTAGAGGCCATGGCTCTGGATCAAGTCCGGGGTGTCTTCGGCAAGCGCACCGACCGCCGCTTGACGGACTTCGAGTCCGGATTTCAGTCCGAGCCGGATCAACCCGTCAGGGCCAGCCAATCACCGATCGTTTTTCCGTAACGCCGCGTGGAGCGGATGGCCGGAGCCGGCCGCTGTTGGGTTGCCACCGTCCTTCGGATTTCACGCGGGCTCAGCTTGAATTCGTGGATGAAGGCGCGCGTAAAATTGGCCGCGACCTCGAAACCGGCGGCTTCCGCGATTTCTGAAATCGGCCTGTGGTCGGCCGGATTGCTGAGATCCGCATAGGCCTGCAGCAATCGCCGCTTGCGAATATAATTGAGCACGCCTCCGTTCGCCTCAAACAGCTGGTAAAGCCGCGTACGCGAAATCCCCAACGCGCGGCACATCATGTCCGGTGTCAAGTTTTCCGAATGGAGATTGACGTGGATGTAGCGGTGCGCCCGCTCCATCAGTCCCATGTTGGTCTGGTTTTGACCGGTATCAGTCCTTGTGGACGATGCGGCGCCCGCAACGACCATATCGCCGATGGTTTGGATGATCCGGGGCACTTCCTCTATCGTCAGATTGCCGAGGTTCGTTTCGAGGCCCGTGAGATAGCCCGTGAGCAACTCGGCGTGGCTGCCCGAAAGAACCGTGTTGCCGGCGCTTTGGAGAAGGCCCGCATCGCGAGCCAGCAGCTCATACGGCAGGAACACGAGCAAAGCTTCGGTATCGGTCATCCGTCCGCGATAGGGGCTGCCGAGAGACATGAAAAAAATCTCGCCGGCACCGGTCTCGGTGACACGACGGTTGACCTCGGTCCAGGCTTGGCCGCTGCGCTGCAGGCCGACGTTCCAATGGTCGATGGGGCTCGATCGAAGCATGGCCTGATCGCGGATATATCTGTGGGCATGCGCACGCTGCTGGACGACGAGGATATCGCCGAGATGCCAGCCGATCTGCTCCGCGAGGAACCCGTCTTCCGGTGACTTTCCCTCCGGCAGATGAACATCCACGAGCGGCGCCATATGTGCCCGCCAGGCCTCGAATTGTTCTGCCGGTGGCAGGTCCTGCGTCGAGAATCGCAGCGGCACGAGCGCTGGGGAGGCATGGAGTGGGCGTTCCTTGCGCATGGCCGGTTCACGCGGCCATCGCCGCCGCTCCATATGCGCCGGCCGTTCCTGTTCGGCGGCAGCATCATCGTCGGATTCAGACCCTGTAGCCATCCAATTCCTCCAGCGCATAACCCGACCCGAGCCATGAAAATTGAGAAAAGCAATTGTTTTTGCGGCTGAAATCTCCGCAGAACTACGTCTGAAAACGCGGAAGTGCTCGAAAAGTATCCTCCATAAGTTGTTTACCATATTCCTTTTCGCTCTGAAATGTACGGAGCGATAATTTCCAGGACGTGAGGATAACGACAATTGCCTCCCTTAGCTGTATCTAAATAGACATCGGTTCTTTCCAAAAGAAAAGCCGGATGAATAAAATATTCGCATGATCGAACGACTTAGTGTCGCGGTATGTCGAAGTAAAGATCGAAGATTTCATAGCAAAATCTGAAAACACGGGAGGTGGTCGTGAACTATCTTGGTAAGATTCGTGCGCGCTCTGTTCTAACTGCGGCTCGTGATGCAAAGTATCCATCCGGAACATCTGGTACTCTCAAGAGAATTCTTGTCACCGGTGGTGCAGGTTTCCTCGGATCCCATCTGTGCGAGACGCTTTTGGCCGCCGGACACCAGGTGATCTGCCTCGACAACTTTTCCACCGGCATGCGGCGCAATATCGCCCATCTGAAGGGGGTCGATCGCTTCAACGTCATTGCCCACGATATCGTCCACCCGCTCGATCTGGAAGTCGACGAGATCTATAACCTTGCCTGCCCGGCTTCGCCGCCGCATTATCAGGCCGATCCGATCCATACGACAAAGACCTGCGTGCTGGGCTCCCTCAACCTTCTGGAGCTGGCCGCGCGCACCGGCGCACGCATCCTTCAGGCATCGACCTCCGAAGTCTACGGCGACCCGAACGTCCACCCGCAAGTCGAAAGCTACTGGGGCAACGTCAATTCGTTCGGGCCGCGCTCCTGCTATGACGAGGGCAAGCGGTGCGCCGAGACGCTGTTCTTCGACTTCCACAACACGCACGGCGTCGAGATCAAGATCATCCGCATCTTCAACACCTACGGCCCGCGGATGCGTCCGGACGACGGCCGCGTCGTCTCGAATTTCATCGTTCAGGCCCTGACGGGGCAAGACATCACGATCTATGGCGACGGTTCGCAGACCCGCTCGTTCTGTTTCGTCGATGATCTCATCGGCGGCATGGTCCGCATGATGGCCTCACCGTCGTCGCTGACGGGGCCTGTCAATCTCGGCAATCCGGGCGAATTCACGATCCGGGAGCTGGCCGAGCAGGTGATCGGATTGACCGGCTCGCGGTCGCAAATCATCCATCGCGCTCTGCCGGTTGACGATCCGCGTCAACGTCGCCCCGATATTTCGCTTGCCATGCAGGAACTCGACTGGCGGCCGAAGATCGAGCTGTCGAGCGGCCTGCGTCAGACGATCGACTATTTCGATGGCCTTCTCACCCGTCCGGCACGCGAACTGGAGGCGGTCTGATGGATGCGCCCCGGGTCCTTGTCACGGGCGGTGCCGGCTATATCGGCAGCCACACCGCCAAGCTCCTCCGCTCGGAGGGGATTGAGCCTGTCGTCTACGACAATCTCACGACCGGAAACCGTTCCTCCGTGCGCTGGGGCCCTTTCGTCGAAGGTGACGTCCTCGACTCGTCATGCCTGATCGAGGTCATCGAGAAATATGCTCCCGATGCCGTCATCCACTTTGCCGCCTCGGCCTACGTGGGCGAGTCCGTGCAAAACCCAGCGAAATATTACAACAACAATGTCGGCGGTGCGTTGTCGCTTATCGATGCCTGCCGGCAGACCGGGCTTCGGAACGTCATCTTCTCATCGAGTTGCGCGGTCTACGGCGTCCCCTCGGTGCTGCCGATCGATGAGACGTTGCCGAAGGCTCCGATCAATCCCTACGGCAAGACCAAGCTTATCGGCGAGCATATGCTCGCCGATTATGCGGCGGCCTACGGCCTGCGGTATGTTGCCCTGCGTTACTTCAATGCCTGTGGCGCCGATCCGGACGGCGATCTTGGCGAATGGCACGTTCCGGAAACTCATCTCATTCCGCGGGCGCTGCTGGCCGCGGCCGGCCGGATTCCGCATCTGGAGATATTCGGCGATGATTACGATACTCCCGATGGGACCTGCATAAGGGACTATATTCACGTCGCAGATCTCGCGCGCGCCCATGTTCAGGCCTTCACCCATCTCGCCAAAGGCGGAGCAAACCTCGCTGTCAACCTCGGCACCGGGCGGGGTTTTTCCATCAGGGAAGTCCTGCGCGTGATCCAGGAAACGACCGGATGCGCAGTCCCGGTCGTCATCCATCCGCGCCGGCCGGGCGATCCACCCAGCCTCTACGCCGACGCCAGCCTGGCCCGCGAGACGCTCCGCTTCCAGCCTCGTTATTCCGACCTCCAAACCATCGTGCGGACAGCGGCTCCGTTCTTCGGACTGGAGGCGCGCGCGTGACCGAACTTGCGATTACCCAAGCGACGCATGCTCCGGAACTCTCCCACGAGCCGCTTCTTGTCCCGGTTCTGACCGGACATCGGCGGGCCGAATATCTGTTCTCGGCGGCCGTATGGCTCTGCGCCTTCGCCTATTTCTGGATCTGGTGGCTGGAGCCGCGCCATCACGTCGATGCTTTCGGGACAATTACGGTGAGCCTCGTTCTTGCCTGGGTGACCGCTCTGCCGGCCTATTTCATCGTCGTGTTCTATCGGGCGGCAAGACCGAACGGCCCCTTGCGCCTGCCGGCGGGCAGCCGAGTGGCCATGGTCGTGACCAAGGCGCCGGCGGAACCCTTCTCGGTCGTCAGTGAAACCCTGCTGGCAATGCTTGCCCAGGAGGTGGAACACGACACCTGGCTTGCCGACGAAGACCCTTCCCCCGAGACTCTCGACTGGTGCTCCAGGCACGGGGTCTTCGTCTCGACCCGCAAGGGGCGATCCGATTATCATCGGACGTCGTGGCCCCGACGCACGCGGTGCAAGGAGGGCAACCTCGCCTTCTTCTACGACCACTACGGCTACAACCGCTACGATTTCGTGGCGCAACTCGATGCGGATCATGTTCCCGCGCCCGACTATCTCTTCCACATGCTGCGTCCGTTCGCCGATCCAAAAGTCGGCTATGTCTCGGCCCCCAGCATTTGCGACAAGAACGCTTCCGAAAGCTGGTCGGCACGTGGAAGGCTCTATGCCGAGGCCAGCATGCATGGCTCGCTCCAAGCCGGTTACAATGGCGGCCTGGCGCCCCTGTGCATAGGCTCGCACTACGCGGTGCGTACCGTCGCCCTCAAACAGATCGGCGGCCTCGGTCCGGAGTTGGCTGAAGACCATTCGACCACATTGATGATGAATGCCGGCGGCTGGCGGGGTGTGCATGCGCTGGATGCCATCGCCCATGGTGACGGCCCCAGAACCTTCAGCGATCTCGTGACGCAGGAATTCCAGTGGTCGCGCAGCCTGGTCATGGTGCTGTTGCGGTACTCGCCGAGCCTGGTCGGCCGGCTGCCGCGGCGGCTCCAGTTCCAGTTCCTCTTTTCGCAACTCTGGTATCCGCTTTTTGCGTTCTTCATGTTGCTCATGTTTGCGCTGCCGATCATCGCGCTCGTGCGCGGCCAGAACTTCGTGACGGTGACCTACCCCGATTTCCTGGCGCATTTCGCACCGCTTTCCATCGTTCTGGTGGTGATGGCTTACCGCTGGCGCGCCAGCAACTCGTTCCGCCCCTACGACGCCAAGATCCTGAGCTGGGAATGCATGCTCTTTCTCTTCGCGCGCTGGCCCTGGGCGCTCGCCGGCACGCTGGCTGCGGTGCACGATTTTGTGACAGGCTCCTTCGTCGATTTCCGCGTCACGCCGAAAGGGCGGTCCGAAGTCGATCTGCTGCCGGTGCGTGTCCTGGCGCCCTACGCTTTGCTGGCGCTCATGGCGGTATTGCCCGCCCTGGCAATCGACGATGCCGGCGCCTCCAAGGGGGGGTACTTCTTCACCGTCCTGAACGCGGCAATCTACTGCGCGCTGCTGTTGGTCATCGTCGGGCGCCATTCGAAGGAAAATACGGTTGCGGCGGCCCCGCGTTTCTACCGTCCGGCGATGGCGACCGCGCTTGTTGCGCTCGTCGCGCTGCCGGGAGCTGCCACCATCATGCGCGGAAAGGATGCGACCGAGGCACTCGCCTGGGGCAGCGGCCGCCTTCAGCTGTTCGAAGAGCGCTATGCCGTCTCCGGTGCAGGCCGGGGCGGGACCGCGCTGCGCACGATCTTTTTCAAACCACGATGGATTTCCGATCCGGAGGAGATCCAACTGAGAACCGATGCCGCTCACCCGGACGTGCGGCCGAGCGTGGAGGAACTACACAATGCATAGCCCATCCAAAATAGCCCTGTTGTCGTTAACCGGCCTGTTGCTATCGGGAGTCGCGGTGCTGCCGACCGCTCTGGGCGGTTCTGCCGAAGGGCAGCCGCTTGCCATGACGACATCGTCCATCGCGCCGCCGACCAAAATGCCGGTTGTCACGAAGGAGTCGATCACGTTCGGCGCCTATGATCCGCACGGAGATTTGGGCGCCTCGCCCGATTCGAAGATCGAACACCTCTTCCTGCCCTGGGAAGATGTCGATCTGGGCACGCTCGTCCTCGCCGACAATTATGCGCAAGCGCGTGGTCGCACCCTGCTGATCTCGGTCGAGCCCTGGACCTGGTCACGCGATTGGCGCCAAACCTCGCAGGAACTGCTGCACAGCATCCTGGACGGTTCGCGCGATGCGAACATGGCCGCCGTCTGCTCGACCGCTGCCACGCTGAAAAGTCCGGTCATCATTCGCTGGGGACAGGAAATGGACGAAACCGACAGCCAGTTCTCCTGGTCGCATTGGCAGGGCGCCGATTACGCCAAGGCCTATCGCCGGATGGTGGAGGTCTGCAAGGTCCACCTGAAGACGGCCAAATACATGTGGTCACCGAAGGGCAATGAGGGGCTTCAGGCCTTTTATCCCGGCAGTGATGTCGTCGATATCATCGGCCTCTCGGTCTTTGGCCTCGAGCAATACGACAGGGACAAGACTGGCCGTGACCAGACGTTTGCCGAGCACCTTGCGCCCGGATACGCCCGTGTCGCGGGTTACGGCAAGCCCATCATGGTTGCCGAACTCGGCTACGAAGGCCACGATTCCTTCGTGCGAAACTGGGCCGAGAGCGTAACGAAACGCTATCCGCAGTTCCCGGCCCTCAGCGCCGTCATCTACTTCAACGACCGTGAAGTCTATCCGTGGCCGGACGGTTATGGCCGCCCCGACTGGCGGCTCGTCCACGAAAGCATCAATTGAACAGAGGGAACCTGAACATGTCCATGCTTCAAAAAATGTTCCTGGCCGTCGCCCTGACCAGCGGTATCGCTACGGCTGCGTCCGCTGCCGCAACCGATGAGCCTGCGGGGATCGAGACGGCAAAGCCGATGAGCAGCGCGGAAATCTTTCAGCTCTACAACCAGAATTCCTGGATGTGGAAAGCCGGCGCCGGCTACTTCTCCGCGAAGGCGCGTCGCTTTACCGCCTGGTCGCGGGAAAATGGCTCGCCATCCTTCGGCATGGGCCGCTGGTTCGTCACGGAGTCGGGCAAACTCTGCTTCAACGCCGACTGGCACGCCAAGACCGGAACGGCGACGGCAATCACTTGCTTCAGCCACCGCAAGAAGGGCGGCCTGATCTATCAGAAACGCGAACCGGACGGTCAATGGTACGTGTTCAAGAGCAGACGGACACAAGCCACCGACGAATTCGCAAAGCTTCGCCACGGCGACTACGTGAGGTCTCAATTGGGGAGAATTGAGACGAGCGTCAGTAAGACCAAATAAAGGCGAAGCTAGGGGTTGCGCGCGGCCGAGGCGCCATCTGTTTCCTTGTAGGAGCCGGTGCCTGCGCGCAACCCTTTTCATAAAAGATCGCGAAGCGCCTTCGGCGCCGGCAGCAGCACGTCGCCGAGCCAGGATCCCGACTGATGCTCTGCAATGCGCCGGCACGAATGCGACAGCGAGATTCGCGGAAACGAAGCTGTGAAACCGACGACGTTTGGAAATTTAGGCAAACTCAGGTTGCGCTACGCTTTCCGAAGCCGAATGTCTTGCGCAGACTGCTGTCGACCGCGCTTGCCGGCATAAACCTGCGTAACCGGCTTAGAAGCGTCGCCTGGCCACCGGTCGGTTGACGCATTTTGTATGGACCGTTGATTGCAGCCAGGATTTTCTCCGCGACAACCAGCGGCGACGGCGCGGTTTTGATCTGGGCCTGTACCGTCTTGATGGTCGCATCTGCCTGTGCTGCGTAAGCGCCGAGGGGCGCGTCGGTTTGGGCCGCGTTCACATCGAGCTTGGTATTGGTGAAGGTCGGCTCAACCAGCACGACGCGCACGTTGAACTCACGAATCTCATGGTCCAGCGACTCCGACAGTCCTTCGAGTGCATGCTTGCTGCTGGCATATATTCCCATGAACGGCGCCGGCAGGAAGCCGAGGACCGAGCTGATATTGATGATCAGACCGCTGCGAGCGGCGCGCATGGAGGGCAAGGCAGCGCGGATCATGCGCAGAGGGCCGAAAACATTGGTATCGAAGACCGCCTGGGCTTCGGCAGGCGACGTGTTCTCGACCGGGCCGACCAGCGAAACGCCGGCATTGTTGATCAGGATGTCGATTCTGCCTGCCTCGGACAAAACCCATTGAACAAAATCGGAGACCGAGGCGTCATCGGTGACGTCGGCAGTCCCATAGCGCACGCCGGGAATGGCATTGACACGCTGCGGGCTACGCACGCCGCCAAAGACCTGAAAACCGTTTTGTGCAAGAAGGCGGGCCGACGCTTCGCCGATTCCGGAGGATGCTCCGGTGATGACGACGACTTTATTTTGAGACATGGAGGCTCCTGGCTGGGCGCGAGTGGTTGAATACGTGCTTCAATTATAGGGTCAGACTTTTCACCCTGTCGCCAAAGGACAGTGTCTCAGAACCTGGCATCCAAGCACGTAAGATTTCGATCAACATCTATCCTTGCTTTAGATGTCAATCGAAATATAAAATCAAGCACTTTTTGCTTTACGGCGATTTTTTCGATGATCGCGCCTGCAAACGTGCCGGGGCATGTCGGCAGGGAGCGGCATGAGCCTCAACGGGTTCAGGATTTCGGAGCGACAGTCCCCGCTCGGTTTCGAGCGACGATTTCGTCGTGGGTCAGGCTGGTGCCTGCCGCGAAGAATTCCTTGATCAGCGCGTCGCGATTATCGGCTGCGCGGGATCGATCCGCCGATCGCAGCGCTTCTTCCAGCTCATCTGCTGCAAGCTCGGTGCAATAGGCCGGGGTGCCGGGCTGCTGACGCCAGGACGCCGCCAGCCCTCCTGCATCCAGAGCATCAAAACCGGTGGCCTCGACCAGATCTATGGCAATCGCCTTTGCTTGCGGAGCATCGCCTGCAACCGGGACGGCGATGCGTCCATCCGTGTCGTCAGGCCGCCCCTTCTCCGCCAGCGTTGCCGCCAGCACGGCATTCCACGCCTTGACGACGGGTCGGCCGATCTGCCCGCTCACCCAAACGCTTTCGGGCATGCCGCCATCGACGTCGGCGATCGCGCCGTCGCGAAACGGATAATAATTCGACGTATCGATCACCACGACGTCTTCAGGCACGCCATTGAAGAGCCGACCGAGATCGCGACAGTTTGCGAACGGGATCGAAAGAACGATCGCCTCGACGACCCGGACGGCTTCCTCTTTCGAAACGGCGGTCGCTCCGATATCGCCGGCAAGATCGTGGATGGTGTCCGGCCCCTTCGAATTGGCAAGCTTGACCTCATGGCCGCCGGCGGCAAGTTTTCTCGCCAGCGTCGCGCCGATATTTCCGGCGCCGATGATTCCGATCTTCATGGGATGTCCTTTCTCTGATGTGGAACTAAGCCCGCCTCAATCGCGGGCGGGACGCGCGAATGCGTGCAGCGTGTCGCGCAGATCGACCAGCCCCTCGTCCGTGAGCTGACAGGCGGTTTTGATTTTGTCGGTGACGGCCCAAAGCGCCTCACGCAGGGATTCACCGGCTTTGGTAAGATGGATGAGCACCCGCCGCTCGTCGTTACGATCGCGCGTCCGGGTCACCATGCCGGCCGATTCCAGGCGCTTCAGCAGCGGCGTGATCGTGCCGGTGTCCATATCGAGCTTCAAACCCAACTCTCCAACGGCGCGGGGCGTACCGCCGTAAAGTTCAAGCATCACCAGGTATTGCGGGAATGTTAGACCGAGCGGCTGCAAAAATGGCTTGTGAAGGCGCGCCATCCGGTTGGCCGCGCCATAGAGCGCAAACGAAAGTTGGGTGCCGACCGCGCGGCGGGATGCGATTTCGTTGTTCGACATGGTTTCATCTAGTGTGCTTTTATCTAGTTCACTAGATAATGCCTTTGTCGAAGAGAACAAGGTCGGCAGCGCTAAATTAGGCGCTTATCGCGTTCAGGGAGGTCTCGCTGTCCGACGTGCCGAGCGCTTTCATGATGAAGCGGATTTGGGCATGGAGGCCGACTGCGGTGGCCCCTCCCTCCTGAACCCGCTGCTCGACCAGAACCGGATGGAAGAACGGCAGGAACGCAGTGATGATACCGCGCGCGGCTTCATCGGCGTCTTCGACCTTGAACTCGCCTGTCTGCAGACCCTCGCGGACAAGCGCTTTGAGGATTGCCAGGATCTGCTCATTATGCGCGTTGATGGTCGCCCAACTTCCGTCCGTGGCGGCGACGAGCAACTGGTGCATCGGTCTGTCCTCCACCAGCATTCTCGTGCTGTGCCGGTGGATGGCGGTCAAAAGATCCGCCAGCTTTTTGCTCGCCGGCGCATCCGTTCGCGCGATCGCCAGAGCGATTTCAGCAACGTCTTTGACAACCAGTCCGCAGACCGAACTGTTGATCGCCGTCCTCGAGGGAAAGAAGCGATAGATATTGGCGCGGCTCATGCCGAGTTCGGAGGCGATGTCGGCGACCGACGTCTTATGATAGCCGATCCGCCGAAAATACCTTTCCGCCACCTCGAGTATCCGCGTCCGCGCCTGCTCAAGGTCACTTCCGGACCCGCAAAAGTCGTCGCCGCCGCCGGAGAACATCACTCGGCAGCCATTGACGTCGGCAACTCCACCTCCTTGGGTAACTCTACCTCCTTCGGAGAATTTTCATGGCTTTCGTTTTTCGTCGGCTTGATGCGGAACCAGGTAGCGTAGAGGGCCGGAAGGAAGAGCAGGATCATCACCGTGCCGACCGCCGTTCCGCCGATCAGCGTGTAAGCCATCGACCCCCAGAACACCGAGTGCGTGAGAGGAATGAAGGCAAGCACAGCGGCAAGGGCTGTCAGAATAACCGGACGCGTCCGCTGCACCGTCGCCTCGATGACGGCATGATAATCGTCGAGTCCGGCTGCCTTATTCTCCTTGATCTGTTCCGTCAGAATCAAAGTGTTGCGCATCAGAATTCCCGCCAGCCCGATCAATCCGAGAATGGCATTGAAGCCGAAAGGCTTATCGAAGAGCAGCAAGACCGGAACCGCCCCGGCAAGACCGAGCGGCCCTGTCAGCATGACCATGGTCATCGTCGACAGGCTACGGACCTGCAAAACGATTACGATCAGCATGGCGGCAATCATCGCCGGGAAGATCTTGACGAGGGCGTTGTTGGCCTTCAGTGATTCCTCGATGTTTCCGCCCATCTCGATGCGATATCCCAGGGGAAGCGAGGCAATCAGCGGCTGAAGCGCCTTCATAACCTGCGCTGAGACCTCCGGCGGCTGTGTCGCTTCGTTGATATCGGACCGGATCGTAATGACAGGCATTCGATCGCGGCGTTTCAGGATCGGCTCTTCAAACCGGATTTCCGAGTGGCCGATCTGATCGAGCGGAACCTGTCGCCCATCCCGGCTCATCAGCGAGAAATCTGCCAATCGTGAGGGATCAAGCCGGTTGCCGCCGGCACTGCGTGCAACGACAGGCACGTTGCGGATATTTTCGCGAACCTCGGTGATCGGAATTCCGCTCAGCAGCAATTGCATCTGCTGGGCTGCCTCGGCCGGCGACAGACCGATCAGGTTCAGCCGATCCTGGTCGGGAACGAAACGCAGCACGGGCGTGCGGTTGCCCCAATCGCGGTTAGCCTGGCGAACATCCGGCACGCTCTTCATGATAGCGAGAGCTTTGTCGGAAATCTGGTACAGTTGCTCCTGATCCGGGCCCGTGATCCGGAACTCGACCGGAAACGGCGTGTAAGGACCGAAGACGAGCTGGGTGACGCGGACATAGGCTTCAGGGGCGAGCCCATCCGAAATGGCCGCGCGCAGCCGAAGCTTCAGTACCTCGCGTGTGTGAGCGTCAGGGGTCAGCACGACGATCTTGGCCAAAGACGGGTCCGGCAATTCCGGCGCCATGGCAAAGAAGAAGCGGGGAGCGCCCTGCCCGACATAGCTGGTGACGGTCTTTGCCTCCGGCTGTTTCTGCAGCCAACCTTCGAGCTTCTCGACCGTTGCCGTCGTCGTCTCGATGCTGGTGCCTTCGGGCAGGCGGACTTCGACGAGGACTTCGGGACGGTCCGACGTCGGGAAGAACTGCTTTTTCACCCCGCCCATTCCAACGACGGAGATCCCCATGACGATGGCGACCACCGCACAGGTGACGAACTTGTGGCGCACTGTGAATTCGATAACCCGCCGCAGGCGCCGGTAGTTCGGGGTGTTGTAAATGGCGTGATGGCCACCTTCGACCGGCTTGATCGCCGGCAGCATCTTGACGCCGAGATAGGGCGTGAAGATCACCGCGACAATCCACGAGACGATCAGGGCAAAGCCGACGACCCAGAAGATGTTGCCGGCATATTCGCCGGCGGTCGACCGGGCAAAGCCGACCGGCATCAGCCCGATGATCGTCACGAGGGTGCCCGACAGCATCGGTGCTGCCGTGTGGCTCCAGGCATAGGCGGCCGCCTTGATGCGATCCATCCCCTCTTCCATCTTCACCACCATCACCTCGATGGCGATGATGGCGTCGTCGACCAGAAGGCCGAGCGCCAGGATGAGCGCACCAAGGGTGATGCGATCGAAGAACCGGCCGGTTTCCAGCATGATGAGGAAGACGACGGCAAGGGTAAGCGGAACGGCCAGAGCCACGACGATGCCGACACGCCAACCGAGGCTGACGAGACTGACGAACAACACGACGCCGAGCGCCATGGCGAATTTCAGCATGAACTCGCCGACGGCTTCGTCGATGTTGACGGCCTGGTCGCTGACCTTGGCGAGGGTCATGCCGAGCGGCAAGGTCTTTGCGATCGCGGCGGATCTTTCTTCCAGCGCCTTGCCGAGTTCCAGACCGTTCCAGCCCTGTTGCATCACCGCGGCAAGCATGATGGCGGGCTCGCCGTCATGGCGAATGAGATAGGTGGCCGGATCTTGATAACCGCGCCGCACTTCGGCAAAATCCGAGAGCTTCAAGGTGCGTCCGGCGGCGACGATCGGCGTGTCGGCGATCGCCTGGATGCTGTCGTAGGCGCCATCGAAGCGAATGAACACCTGGGGCCCACGCGTATCGATCGATCCGGCCGGCGTCACGGTGTTTTGCCGCTGCAAGGCGGCCGCGATGTCCTGTGACGAAATGCCGAGGGTGGCGAGCTTGGCATAGGAGAATTCGACGAAGATCTGTTCGGGCCGCTCTCCGAGGATGTTGATCTTCTTGACGCCGGGCACATGCAGAAGATCCTGGCGGATCACCTCGGCCTGGCGCACAAGCTCGCGCATCGGCATGCCCTTGGCCTTCAGCGCATAAAGCCCGAAGCTGACATCGGAGTACTCGTCGTTGACAAAGGGACCGAGCACGCCCCCGGGCAGGTTGCGGGCCTCGTCTCCAAGCTTCTTTCGAGCCTGATAGAATTCCTCCTCGACGGCCGTGGCCGGCGTGCTGTCCTTCAAGGTGACGGTCAAAAAGGCATAACCGGGCCGCGTCGTCGTCTCGACACGATCGTACCAGGTGAGTTCCTGGAGGCGCTTTTCGAGCGGCTCGGCGACCAGATCCTGCATTTCGCGCGCTGTCGCGCCCGGCCACACCGTTGTCACGGTCAGGGTCTTGATGGTGAAGGACGGGTCCTCGGCGCGCCCGAGCTTGACGAAGGCATAGGCGCCGGCGGCGGCCAGCAGAACGATGAAGAACAGGGTGACGGCCCGCTCGCGAACGGCGAGCGCGGATAGATTGAAGTTCATCAGTTTGCCGCCTCTGCCTGTTCTACCGTGGCGCGCACGCTGGCGCCGTCCTGCAGCAGATGGGCGCCGAGAGCGACGACCGGCTCGCCTGCATTGACGCTGGAAACCACCGCAACCTCCTCACCCATCTGTTCGATTTTCACTTGCCGGAAGTGGACGATCGACGATGCCTGGTCGAAGACCCAGACGCCGGTGCGGCTGCCATCGTCCAATACGGCGCCGACCGGCACCGCGGCATGCGATTGACTACCGCCGTTGGCGATTCTGATCGTCACCGTCGCGCCCAGCGGCGCCGACGCTGCGGCGCCATCCAGAACCCAGCGTGCCTCATAGGTGCGGGTTTGCGGATCGGCAGCGTCGGAGATCTGGCGAAGCCGGGCCTTGTCCTGCCGGCTTTCGTTGCCGTAGATGCTGGCATCGGCGATCTCGCCGAGCTGCGGCCTGAGAAATTCCGGAAGCCAGACCAGCGCTTCACGCGGGCCGGCCTGTGCGAGCCGGACCACGGTTTGTCCCGCGGTCACGACCTGCCCCGGCTCGCCCAGCGTTTCGACAACCGTTCCATCGGTGTCGGCAACCAGGACGGAATAGGCGGCTTCGTTTTCCGCGACCTTGGCGTCCGCTTGCGCCGCGGCAAGCTGCGCGGTAGCGGTGTCAAGCGCTGCCTTTGCCTGCTCATAGCGCTGCGGCGTCGCGGCCAATCCGTTTTTCACCAGAGCGGCGTAGCGTGTCTCGTCTGCTTGCGCCTGGGTCAGCACAGCCTCGGCTGCGGCGACGGCGTTTCGTTTCGCCGTCAGGGCGAGACGCAGATCGGTTTCGTCGATGCGCATCAGCGGCTGACCGGCCTTGACCTGCACGCCGACGTCGACATAACGCTGCACGATCTTGCCGGGCACACGAAAACCGAGATTGCTTTGCACCCGGGCGGCGATGGTGCCGGTGAAGCTGCGCTCGGCGGTCTCCGGCCTCTTTGCCTCAACCAGTTTGACGAATGGCGGTGTAGTGCGGGGATCGGCGGCTTGTGCGCTTCCTTCCGAGGACACCCCGACAAAGAAGAATGCCGTGGCGCCGGCGGCTGCCAGGAGGCCGAATGAGGCGAGGAGGATTTTGCGGTTCATGTCAGTAAGCCTTCTTGACGGGCGCAGCATTTAAATTAGATTGCGATCTAACTCTAATTCTGATATAGATGTCAAATGAAATCTAACTGGAGATCGCTATGAGAGTCAGTCGCGCTCAGGCCGAGGCCAATCGTGAAACGGTGATCAATGTCGCAAGCCGGCTCTTCCGGGAGCATGGCTTCGACGGCATCGGGCTGAAGGATTTGATGAAAGGCGCCGGTCTCACCCAAGGCGGGTTCTACAAGCAGTTCGAATCGAAGGATGATCTTGTGGCACTGGCATCCGGGCGAGCGATGGAGAACGCCATCCGCAGATGGTCTAGGGTTGCCGCCGGAAGCGCCGATCCCTTCGACGCGGTTGTCGGCATGTATCTCTCGGCCGGGCACCGGGAAGAGAAAGGCGATGGTTGCCCCCTCGCCGCACTTGGGGCCGACGCGGCGCGTCAGAGCGAGGAGGTGCGGGCTCCATTCCAGCACGGCATAGAGGCTCACCTCCAGATTCTCGACGAATTGATCCCGGCATCGGACGGCACGGAACCTTGTGACAGGGCCATGGTCATCCTCTCCCTCATGGTAGGCGCGGTGACGATCTCCCGCATCATGACTGACCGGGGCATGTCGGAGCGCCTCCTCGAAGCCGCGTCCGATGCGGTCAAGCACATTGCGAGCGGCACAGACGAAGAATGAGATCTCGGCTCCGTCGGTGGGATGTCTCTTCCACCTCGCAGATCGCCGCATCCTCGAGTTGACCATTAGCCTCACCCTCGCTCGGGCGTATGGAACGATTCACCGCCGGAGAACGCGTGCGTCGCATCGTCATCACACTGCCACCCGCGAATTCAGCAGGCTCGCATGATTCATAATTCCGCATTGACCTCACGATGGACCGGCGCAGACTTCGACGGAATGTTAGAAACATTCCTCGGATCTGCTCCCTTTGACGCATCGCCGGTTCATACGCTTCTAGGCTTTAATTGGTCCGCTGATGCACGTTCTCACGGTGCGATGACGGTTGTCGATCTCGCATGCAATGGAGAGTGGAACCTTTGGGCTACCTCGGACACACCGGAATGGCTTACCATCCATGTGCCGCGAGACGGCATTTCCGGCATGACGCGACGGCAAACCACGACAACAGCGTCACCGGGCCAGATGCTACTTGGGCAAAGCCGCGAGGCGGATCGCTTCCTCGTGCGGGGAACGCTCCATCGATCGCAGAAACTCTTTTTACATTGGGGCCAGATCTGCCAAGCGTTCGGGGAGCTGTTTGAAGCCCCTCTTGTCGGATCGTTAGACCTGTCCCCCCTCGTTGATGGATCAAGCGCCTCCGCACATCTCATCAAGAATCTCGTCGAGACTATAATGGATGGTATGCTTGGAGACGCCATCTTGCTTCATTCGCCGATAGCAATGGTCAATCTCAATCAAGCACTCACTCATTTGCTCATTCGATTGATACCCCATCGTTACTCTCAGCGACTGGAACGGAGTCCGTTTATGCCCGCTCCACGGCACGTTCGTCGGGCTATAGATTTCATGCAGGCGAATATCGCTAAGCCGATCACCATCTCGATGATCGCTCAATCTGCCAACGTCTCAGTTCGCACCTTGGAAAACGGCTTCCGGACCTTCAAGGAAGCTACACCAGCAAGTTACTTGAGAACTCTACGACTACGCGCCGCTCGATTGGACCTTCTGGATCGGTCGAACCAACAGAGCATCCGGGATATCTGCCTGAAGTGGGGATTCTTGCACGCCGGCCGTTTTTCTGCGCTGTACGGGTCCGTTTACGGGGAAAGTCCTCGGGAAACCCTCAGGCGGAAATCTGAGGTCGTCTCATCTCGCTCCGCAGCAGCCGATATAAGGCGAGGCAGGCTCTAAGCCGACTTCTGGGTCTTCGCATTTCTATCGATGACGGTGAGATGGATGTAGCTGGAGCGGGTGAAGGGAATCGAACCCTCGTATTCAGCTTGGGAAGCTGCTGCTCTACCATTGAGCTACACCCGCGATGAGCTGAGATTTCCAACAGATGGGGGCGGCTGTCAAGTCGCGCCTGGTGTAACGCCTCAGATGCGGAAGTGTTTCGAGAGTTTGAGGCCCTGGGCCTGGTAGTTGGAGCCGAGGCCGGAGCCGTAGAGGCTGGCCGGCTTTTCCTGCATGTGCTCGTAGACGAGGCGGCCGACGATCTGGCCGTCTTCGAGGATGAAGGGCACCTCGTGGCTGCGCACTTCGAGCACGGCGCGGCTGCCGCGCCCGCCGGCAGGGGCATGGCCGAAGCCCGGATCGAAGAAACCGGCATAATGGACGCGGAATTCGCCGACCAGCGGATCGAAGGGGGTCATCTCGGCGGCATAATCCGGCGGCACATGCACCGCCTCGCGCGAGACGAGGATATAGAACTCGTCCGGATCGAGGATCAGTTCGTTGCGGCCGCGGCTATAGAGCGGTTCCCAGAAATCATAGATGTCGTGCTGGGCTTTCT
This sequence comes from Rhizobium anhuiense bv. trifolii, assembly GCF_024346605.1. Classification (NCBI taxonomy): domain Bacteria; kingdom Pseudomonadati; phylum Pseudomonadota; class Alphaproteobacteria; order Hyphomicrobiales; family Rhizobiaceae; genus Rhizobium; species Rhizobium anhuiense. Next base: position 841,335 of record NZ_CP098803.1, on the reverse strand, counting down.
TGTCGACATCGACGACGGCGGTGTGATGTTTGCCGCGATAGCCGATCAGGCCGTCCTTGTCGCCGGCCAGATCGATCGACAGCGCGATGCCGCCGCCTGATACGTTCGGCTGCTTGCTGGCGACCAGCGTCTCGCTTTCATGCAGCTTCAAGAGTTCCGGCTCGCCGAGCAGGGAATGGCCAACGCGGAAGCGGATCTGCGACAGGCGCGAGCCGCGGCGCACCACGATCGGGAAGGTGCGCGGGCTGATTTCGAGATAGAGCGGGCCGGAATAACCGGCCGGGATCTTGTCGAACTCCTGGGCATAATCGGTGATGACGCGGGTGAAGATATCGAGCCTGCCGGTCGAGCTCTTCGGGTTGGCCGAGGCCGACATGCCGGCCGGCAGCGCCAGGCTCTCCATCAGCGGCACGATGTAGACGCAGCCGGTCTCGAGCACCGCGCCCTCGGAGAGGTCGATCACATGCAGGCTCAGCCGGTCGAGCTTGTCCGACACCAGATGCGAGGGGCCGGGCATGAAGCTGGCGCGCACGCGAAAGGCCTTGGCGCCCAAGCGCAGGTCGAGACTTGCCGGCTGGATCTGGTCACGGTCCAGCTCCCGTTCGGAGATCAGACGCTCCGTTTCGAACAGCGCGGAGATCGCGCGATCCGCCAGAATTCCCGTTTCACGAGCCATCATGCCTCATCCATCATTTGCCGCCGACAAAACCAAACTCGGGGAATTGACGCAAGCAGCTAACAGCAGTATTGCAGAATTATCCCGTGGTGATTTGGCCGGTCGGCTTGCAGCCACGTTAAACAAGTGGCTAAAAAGACCGGGTTGAAACCGGTCTGCTTTTGCGACCGGTTTTTTTGTTATGTGAAGGTGATGGCATGAGCAAGTCCTGGCGCCCCGCAACCCAACTCGTTCACGGCGGCACGCTGCGTTCGCAATATGGCGAAACGTCCGAGGCAATCTATCTCACGCAGGGTTTCGTCTATGAGACCTCGGAAGCGGCCGAAGCCCGCTTCAAGGGCGAGACGGAGGGCTTCATCTACGCCCGCTACGGCAGCCCCACCAACGACATGTTCGAAAAGCGCATGTGCATGCTCGAAGGCGCGGAGGATGCCCGCGCCACCGCTTCCGGCATGGCGGCCGTCACCGCGGCGATCCTCTGCCAGCTGAAGGCCGGCGATCATATCGTCGCCGCGCGCGCCCTGTTCGGCTCCTGCCGGTGGGTGGTCGAGACGCTGGCGCCGAAATACGGCATCGACTGCACGCTGATCGACGGCCGGGATCTGGCCAACTGGGAAAAGGCGATCACTGCGAAGACCAAGGTGTTCTTCCTGGAAAGCCCGACCAACCCGACGCTCGAAGTGATCGATATCGCAGGCGTGGCCAAGCTCGCCAACCAGATCGGCGCCAAGGTCGTCGTCGACAATGTCTTCGCCACGCCGCTCTTCCAGAAGCCGCTGGAGCTCGGCGCCCATATCGTCGTCTATTCCGCCACCAAGCATATTGACGGCCAGGGCCGCTGCCTCGGCGGCGTCGTACTTGCCGACAAGGAATGGATCGACGAGAACCTGCACGATTATTTCCGCCATACCGGCCCGGCCATGTCGCCGTTCAACGCCTGGACTTTGCTGAAGGGCATCGAAACGCTGCCGCTGCGCGTGCGCCAGCAGACGCAGAATGCCGCAAAGATCGCCGATTTCCTCGCCGAGCAGGGCAAGGTCGCCAAGGTGATCTATCCCGGCCGCAAGGACCATCCGCAGGCCGATATCATCGCCAAGCAGATGACCGGCGGCTCGACGCTGGTCGCCTTCGAGCTCAAGGGCGGCAAGGAAGCGGCCTTTGCCCTGCAGAACGCGTTGGATATCGTCAAGATCTCCAACAATCTCGGCGACAGCAAGAGCCTGATCACCCATCCGGCAACGACGACGCACAAGAACCTGACGGAGGAGGCGCGCGCCGAACTCGGCATTTCTCCGGGCACGGTGCGCCTTTCGGCCGGCATCGAGGATACCGACGATCTGATCGAGGATTTCGCGCGGGCGCTTGCCAAGGTTTCGGCCTGATCGACGACAATGGCAGCCGGATCTCACTCGGGGTTCGGCTCGCCTGATCTCACTGGGGTTCGGCCGGGGGAACAACTACGGTCGTGCCGGCGTTCCGATCTGGAATTAACACTGACAATTAGGCTTAACGATCGAAAACCCTTCGATCATGACTGTATCAGTGACGATCAACGTTCCGTTTCTTGACGGACAGGGCCTCTTATAAGATACGGGTAACATATCTTGACTAAGGTGCAAGGCATGTATCGCGCCCTCACAAGAGAGATCGAAGTTGTGGTCGAACCATTCTATCTGGAGGAGCAATCCGATCCGGAAGACGACCGCTATGTCTGGGGTTACCGGATTGTCATCAGCAACAATTCCGGCATAGCCGTTCGCCTGGTCAACCGTTACTGGAATATCACCGACCAGAACGGACTGGTGGACGAGGTGACGGGCCCGGGCGTCGTCGGCGAACAGCCACGGCTCAGCCCCGGCGACACCTACGAATATTCCTCCGGCTGCCCGCTCGACACCCCCTCAGGGCTGATGTTCGGCCATTACCAGATGGAAACGGACGAAGGCGAGATGTTCGATGTCGAGATCCCCGCCTTCTCGCTGGATTCACCGGGACTGCTGCGGGTGCTTAACTGACGTGTAACGATGTCCCGCCCTTGGGAGATTGCCGAGGCCTGCCCCTCATCCGCCTGCCGGCACCAACCGGGGTCGAGACGAGTGGTTCGACCCCGGTAAGGTTAGGGTGAGGGGCAGCTATCCGCGCAAGCGGGACAGCCTTGGCAAACACTCTACTATTCAGCTGGCTGAAGCTCGGCCGGCTCGAAGCGGTAGGTGGTCGAGCAGAATTCGCAGGTCACGGCGATCTCGCCGTTTTCCTGGCTGGCTTCGATCTCCTCGGCCGAAAAGCCCTTCAGCACGCCCTTGATCTTCTCCCGCGAGCAGCTGCAGCGGTCGAAGACGGCGCGCGGTTCGTAGACGCGCACGCCGCGCTCATGGAACAGGCGGAACAGCAGCCGTTCGGTCCCGACCAGCGGATCCGTCAGTTCATCCGCATCGATGGTCTCGACCAGCGAACGGGCTTCGACCCAGGCATCGTCCTCGCCGTGCGGGCGGTTGCCGGTGTCGCCGTCGCCGCCGTGGAGATCCGGCTGGCGCATGCGCTCCGGCGCCTCCGGCAGGAACTGGGCGACAAGGCCGCCTGCCCGCCAGCGGTGGCGCGGCTTGCCCGCCTCGTCACGATCGAAGAGTTCGGCCGCGGCCAGGCGCACGCGCGTCGGGATCTGCTCCGACTGGCGGAAATAGACGCCGGCGATCTCCTCCAGCGAGGTGCCGTCGAGCGCGACGATGCCCTGATAGGGCTGGCCGAACTTGCCCTGGTCGATGGTGAAGGCGAGCACGCCCTTGCCGAGCAATTGCTCCGGCTCGGTTTCACCTGCTTCAATCGCCTTGTTGAGCAGCGCCTGATCGAAACGGGCATAGGCGCGGACATTTTCCGGCGTCGAGAAATCGGCGACGAGAAGATCGACCGGGCCATCGCCCTTGGTCTGCACCGTGAACTTGCCGTCGAATTTCAGCGAGGTGCCGAGCAGCACCGTCAGCACGACGACTTCGGCAAGCAGCCGGGCGACGGGAGCGGGGTAATGATGGCGCTCGAGGATCGCATCGAGCATCGGGCCGAGCTGGACGGCACGGCCGCGCACATCCAGACCCTCCACCTGAAAAGGGACGACATGATCATCGCCGGCGAAATCAAACTGGCCGAGGGCGGCTGCAGCTTCTGCCATGGCTTTCACTCCTAGTTTTCAAGCGACAGCCCAGCGTGGCCTTCGCTCGCGCGGTCGCGAGTGTGTGACTCGCGACACCAGATTATGGTTCAGATCGCGCCCAGGCACCAAGCAAGAATCGACTTCTGCGCATGAAGGCGGTTTTCCGCCTCATCGAAGACTACGGATTGCGGACCGTCGATCACTTCGTCCGTCACTTCCTCACCGCGATGAGCAGGCAGGCAATGCATGAACAATGCATCATTGCCGGCCTTCGCCATCAAAGCCGCGTTGACCTGATAAGGCTGGAAGACATTGTGACCCCGGGCCCGATGTTCCTGATTCATGGAGACCCAGGTATCGGTCACCACGCAATCGACGCCGGCGACCGCACGGTCGGCATCATGGCAGAGCATGATTTCGGCGCCCTCATTGCGGGCCCAGTTCAGATAGTGATCCTTGGGCTCCGAGCCAAGGGGCACGGCCATGTTCATGCGATAGCCGAAGCGCGCCGCCCCTTCGACCAGCGAATGCAGCACATTGTTGCCGTCGCCGGTCCAGGCGATGGTCTTGCCCTTGATCGGGCCGCGATGCTCTTCGAAGGTCATGATATCGGCCATGATCTGGCAGGGATGGGTGTCATCCGTCAGCGCATTGATCACGGGCACGGTCGCGTGCTCGGCAAGCTCCAGCAGCCTGGAATGCTCGGTGGTGCGGATCATGATCGCATCGACATAACGCGATAGCACCTTGGCCGTGTCGCCGATCGTCTCGGCGCGGCCGAGCTGCATCTCGGTGCCGGACAGGAACAGCGTTTCGCCGCCGAGCTGGCGCATGCCGACATCGAAGGAGACGCGGGTGCGCGTCGACGGCTTCTCGAAGATCATCGCCAGCATCTTGCCGGCGAGCGGCTTGTCGCCCGTGCCGGCCTTGAAGGCCTGCTTGCGGGCGAGCGCATCGTTCATGATGGTTCTGAGATCGGCTGACGTGACCGCCGAAAGATCGAGGAAATGTTTAGGAGCCATAGTCTTCTTACCTGTGCTGCGCCCGCAGGCGGCAATCCCTTCAAGCCGTCTTCTTGACCTTGGAGGCGCGAATGCTCTCGGCAGCGCGCTCGATGCGGGCAAGGCCCTCGCGGGCTTCCTCGGCGGTGACCACGAGGGGCGGAAGAAGACGGATGACATTGTCGCCGGCGGGCACGCCGAGCAGATGGGCGGCGCGGATCGCCTGCAGCAGTTCGGCTGAGGGAATGGCGGCCTTGACGCCGAGCAACAGCCCCTCACCTCTGATATCCTCGATCACATCGGGATAACGGTCCTTCAGCGAGGCGAGGCCCTGGCGGAAGACAAGCGCGACGTCGCGCACCTGCTGGAGGAAGCCATCGGCGAGAATGATGTCGAGCACGGCGCTGCCGACGGCCATGGCGAGCGGATTGCCGCCATAGGTCGAGCCGTGCGTGCCGGCCTTCATGCCGGAGGCAGCCTCTGCTGTGGCAAGGCAGGCGCCGAGCGGGAAACCGCCGCCGATTCCCTTGGCGACCGCCATGATGTCGGGGGTGACGCCCGACCATTCATGGGCGAAGAGCCTGCCGGTGCGCCCGACCCCGGTCTGGACCTCGTCGAGGATCAGCAGCAGGCCATTTTCGTCGCAGATCTGGCGAAGCGCCTTCATGAATTCGGGGGTGGCCGGACGCACGCCGCCCTCGCCCTGCACCGGCTCGATGAGAATTCCGGCGGTGGCATCGGTGATCGCGGCGCGCACCGCTTCGATGTCGCCGAAAGCCACCTGATCGAAACCCGGCGCCTTGGGGCCGAAGCCCTCAAGATATTTCTCCTGGCCGCCGGCGGCGATCGTCGCCAGCGTCCGGCCGTGAAAGGCGCCCTCGAAGGTGATGATATGGAAGCGCTCGGGATGACCCTTGGAATACTGATAACGGCGCGCCGTCTTGATCGCGCATTCGAGCGCCTCGGCGCCCGAATTGGTGAAGAACACCTTGTCGGCGAAGGTGGCGTCGGTCAGCCGTTTGGCCAGACGCTCCTGGCCGGGGATCTCATAGATGTTGGAGAGATGCCAGACCTTGTCGGCCTGCTCCTTCAGCGCGCCGACCACATGCGGATTGCTGTGGCCGACCGAAGTGACGGCGACGCCGGCGCCGAAATCGAGATATCGCTCGCCGCTTTCGGTGATCAGCCACACGCCCTCGCCTCGCTCGAACCGCAACGGGGCACGAGAATAGGTGTCATAAAGCGGCGCGGCTTCAGCCATAGCGCGATCTCCCATCGATGTTATCAAGCTCCGGACTCCGGCTAAGAAAACCAGGCCCGAAAAATCAAAAATGCCGCCTTGCGGCGGCGACTGGCACTATTTCCTTTTCGCGCTGCAATGTCAACAAAACTGCGCCCTTAGCGCATGCAGCAAGCTTGTACAGCAGCATTATCCGTCCTCAACAGGCATTATTGCAGAAATGCCACGCCGGGGCAGCAAGTTGGGGAAAACTTGAAATTCGATTCATCCGGATTCATGCGACTCTTGTCACGGAGTCAGCCTCACACTAGGTTAAAGTTCAATTACTAGACTGCATGCGGCGGAACTAGTCACCAAAATTGATCAAGCGTTTCTTGTTTCGGAGCCTTCCGGGACAACGGTGAGGGATTCTGCCATCACCAACGCAAAAGGTGGAGACAGGGCATGAACTGGACAGACGAGCGGGTCGAGAAACTCAAGAAGCTCTGGGCCGAAGGACTGAGCGCCAGCCAGATCGCGGCACAACTTGGTGGCGTCAGCAGAAACGCGGTCATCGGCAAGGTGCATCGGCTGAGCCTCCCCGGCCGTGCCAAGGCCGGCGGTACCGCCAATGCCGCCCGAACGCCGAAACGCAATACTTCTGCGCCGCGCGCGCCGAACTACGCCTCACGGGTCGCCACTCGCACCGTTACCCGCCAGCAGGGCGCGACGATGCTGAAGGAAGAGATCGAGATCGAAACGATCGAGGAAATGGAATACGTGCCGAGAGGCAACGTGGTCGTTCCGATTTCCCGACGCCTCGGCCTGACGGAACTGACCGAACGCACCTGCAAGTGGCCGGTCGGCGATCCGCTGAAGGACGACTTCCACTTCTGCGGCTGCGAATCCCCCGACAATTCGCCCTATTGCAGCTATCACCAGAAGCTTGCCTACCAGCCGGTCAACGAACGCCGCCGGGCAGCAGCGCGGGCCAGCTGAGCGGGTAACATCGCCGCACATGAGAAACGGGCCGACTGGCCCGTTTTTTTGTGGTTATTGGTTCGCGCGGATGGCTGCCCCTCATCCGCCTGCCGGCACCTTCTCCCCGCTTGCGGGGCGAAGGGGATATGCCGCGACCTCTCCGTTCCCCGCTAACCTGTCGCAGGGCACGTCCCCTCGCCCCGTTTTACGGGGAGAGGGTTAGGGTGAGGGGCAGACGCTAGCTCGAGCGACGTTGTCAGCAATCAGAATGGAGGCCCTCAGGCTTCCATCGAATAACCGGCGCCGCGGACGGTGCGGATGACGTCCTGCATGTTGGAGAAATTCAGCGCCTTGCGCAGGCGGCCGACATGGACGTCGACGGTGCGTTCGTCGACATAGATATCGTGGCCCCAGACACCGTCGAGAAGCTGCGAGCGGGAGAAGACCCGGCCCGGCGACGACATCAGGAATTCCAGCAGGCGGAATTCGGTGGGGCCGAGGCGGACTTCGCGGGTCTTGCGATGGACCCGGTGGGTTTCGCGGTCGAGTTCGATATCGCCGCATTTCAGCACCGTCGACAGCACCTCGGGACGGGCGCGGCGCAGCATCGCCTTGACGCGGGCAACGAGCTCGGGGGTCGAGAAGGGCTTGACGACATAATCGTCGGCCCCCGTCGAAAGCCCGCGGACGCGCTCGCTCTCTTCGCCGCGCGCCGTCAGCATGATGATCGGCAGGCGCTCGGTTTCCGGCCGCATGCGCAGGCGCCGGCAGAGTTCGATGCCGGAGACGCCAGGCAGCATCCAATCGAGGATGAGCAGATCGGGCGTGCGCTCCTGAAGCCGCATTTCGGCTTCGTCGCCACGAAGGATGGTATCGACCTCGAAGCCTTCCGCTTCGAGATTGTAGCGAAGAAGCACGCTCAGGGCTTCCTCGTCTTCAACAACTGCAACTCTCGGGATCATGCGTGTCGGTCTCCTCGCGCATGATCCTTGAACCGGGGATGGTTCAAGCAATGCACCCTGCGCAAATTCAGAATTGGCTGCGACCTCTTTGCGCGCCCCGGATGGGCGCGCACGCAAGCTTCTAGCCCGGCCGTCCGGCCCGGGCGGTTATTCGGTTACCGCGCCGACGGTGTTGGCGCTGTCGTCTTTCGGACGATCGCCTTCCGGCTGCGCACCTGTCGCCATGTAAAAGATCGTCTCGGCGATGTTGGTGGCGTGGTCGCCGATGCGCTCGATGTTCTTGGCGCAGAAGAGAAGATGCGTGCAGCTGGTGATGTTGCGCGGATCTTCCATCATGTAGGTCAGGAGCTCGCGAAACAGCGAGGTGTACATCGCGTCGATCTCGTTGTCGCGTTCGCGGATCGCGTTCGCCTTGTCGGCGGAGCGATTGGTGTAGACATCGAGCACTTCCTTGAGCTGGACGAGCGCCAGTTCGGAGAGATGCTCGAGGCCGCGGGCGAGCTTGCGGGGAACGCCGGTGCTTTGGACGGCGATGACGCGTTTGGCGGTGTTCTTGCCGAGGTCGCCGACGCGTTCGAGATCGGCGGCGATGCGGATCGAGCCCATGATTTCGCGCAGGTCCGCGGCCATCGGCTGACGGCGGGCGATGGTGACGATCGCCTTGTCGCCGATTTCGCGTTCGGCGTGATCGAGGATCACATCGTCGGAGATGACCTTCTGCGCCAGCGCGGTATCGCCGTTGACCAGCGCCCGCACGGCTTCGGCGACCATCTGCTCGGCCAGGCCGCCCATTTCGGAAATCCGCCTGGACAGGAACTTCAGATCATCATCATAGGCAGAATAAATATGTGTCGATGCCATGGGGCTTTATCCTCGAATAACGGAAAGGCTTGGTGACGCCAGGATCAGCCGAAGCGACCCATGATGTAATCCTGGGTGCGCGGATCGTCCGGATTGGTGAACATCTTGTCGGTGTCGTTCTCCTCGACGAGATTGCCGAGGTGGAACATGGCGGTGCGCTGCGAGACGCGCGCGGCCTGCTGCATGGAGTGGGTAACGATGACGATCGTGTAGTTCTCGCGCAGCTCGTGGATCAGTTCCTCGACCTTGGCGGTGGCGATCGGGTCGAGCGCCGAGCAGGGCTCGTCCATCAGGATGACCTCAGGGCTGACGGCGACGGCACGGGCAATGCAGAGGCGCTGCTGCTGACCGCCGGACAGGCCGGTGCCGGATTCATGCACGCGGTCCTTGACCTCGTTCCAGAGGCCGGCGCGCTGCAGGCTGGTCTCGACGATCTGGTCGAGATCGGCCTTCGACTTGGCCAGGCCATGGATGCGCGGGCCGTAGGAGACGTTTTCGTAGATCGTCTTCGGAAACGGGTTCGGCTTCTGGAAGACCATGCCGACGCGGGCGCGAAGTTCGACGACGTCGATATCCGGATCATAGATATCGTCGGTATCGAGCGTGATCTTGCCGGTGACGCGGCATCCGTCGATCGTGTCGTTCATGCGGTTGAGGCTCCGCAGGAAGGTCGACTTGCCGCAGCCGGACGGGCCGATCAGGGCGGTTACGGTGTTTTCGCGGATGTTCAGGTTCACATCGAAAAGCGCGCGCTTTTCGCCGTAGTAAACCGAGACATCCTTTCCGATCATCTTATACGGGACGTTGCTCATCTTGTGATCCAGCGCCTTTTCAACTGCAGCTTCCGTCAACATGTTCATGATGTTTAACTCCGTTTACCAGCGGCGCTCGAAGCGACGACGCAAGAGGATGGCGCCCATGTTCATGACGATCAGGAACAGGAGCAGAACGATGATGGCACCCGAAGTACGCTCGACGAAGGCACGTTCGGCCTCGTTGGCCCACATATAGACCTGTACGGGCAGAGCCGTCGAGGGATCGAGCGGCGTCGTCGGCGCGTTGGCGACGAAGGCGACCATGCCGATCAGGAGCAGCGGCGCGGTTTCGCCGAGCGCATGCGCCAGGCCGATGATCGTGCCGGTGAGGATGCCGGGCATGGCGAGCGGCAGAACGTGGTGGAACACCATCTGCATCTTGGAAGCCCCGAGGCCGAGGGCTGCGGCGCGGATCGACGGCGGCACGGCGCGAAGAGCGGCACGCGTGGCGATGATGATCGTCGGCAGGGTCATCAGCGTCAGCACCAGGCCGCCGACCAGCGACGCCGAGCGCGGCAGGCCGATGAAGTTGATGAAGACGGACAGACCGAGCAGACCGTAGACGATCGAGGGAACCGCGGCGAGGTTGTTGATGTTGACCTCGATCAGGTCCGTCAGCTTGTTCTTCGGCGCAAACTCCTCGAGATAGATCGAGGCGGCGACGCCGATCGGCAGCGACAGCACCAGCACGATCAGCATCAGGTAGAGCGAGCCGATGAGGGCGACGCCAAGGCCTGCGGCCTCCGGACGGCTGGAGTTGCCGTTGACGAAGAGGCCGGTGTTGAACTGCTTGTGAAGAGCGCCGCTCGCCTTCAGCTCGTTCATCCAGCCAACCTGCTTGTCGTTGACCTTGCGGTTCTTCTCATCGACCGAAAGATCGATCTGGCCCTTGTTGGCGCTGTCGACATTGGCGTCGGCAAGCACCGTGACATTGACCGTCTTGCCGATGATCGACGGGTCTGACATGACCATGTCGCGCAGCTGGATCGGGGCGCTCTTCGACAGCATGGCCGAGGCATCGCGCACATCAGGGCGGCTTGCGGCATTGATGTTCAGTTGCTTGACGATCGCGTCGCGCAGGAGAACCGGATAGTTGGCGGCGATCAGCACCGAAGGGTCGGTCGCACGCTTGTTGTTCGGGTCGATCGTCTTCTCCGAGAATTCGATCGGCAGGGTGATCGCCGTCTGCTGGAAGGCGGTGTAGCCCTTGCCGATCACCGTCCACAGCAGGATGAAGAGGAAGACGAGACCGAAGGTGATGGCGGCGATGCCATAGGCCTGGAACCGGCGCTCGGCGGCATAGCGGCGCTTGATGCCGATATCGCGGCGCGGTGGCGCCTTGGAAACGGTGACGCCGGCGGGAGAAACAATATCCGTCATTCGTACTGCTCCCGGTATTTGCGCACGATGTAGAGCGCATAGATGTTGAGGCAAAGCGTGATGCAGAACAGCGTGATGCCAAGGGCAAAGGCAACCAGGGTCTGCGGCGAGGTGAACTCGAGGTCACCGGTCAGCTGGTTGACGATCTTGACGGTCACCGTCGTCATCGGCTCGAAGGGGTTGATCTGGATGCGGGCGGCAACACCGGCGGCCAGCACGACGATCATGGTTTCGCCGATGGCGCGTGAGGCGGTCATCAGCAATGCGCCGACGATGCCGGGAAGGGCTGCGGGCAAGACGACTTTCTTGATGGTTTCGGAGCGGGTGGCGCCGAGACCGAGCGAACCGTCACGCAGGGCTCGCGGCACGGCGGTGATGATGTCGTCCGACAGCGAGGAGACGTAGGGGATCAGCATGATGCCCATGACGATGCCGGCCGTCAGAACGCTCTGCGCCTGGATGAAATTCGAATAGCTGCCGGACAGAAGACCGCTGATCTGGGCGGAGAAATCGCGCAGGAATGGGCCGACGGTGACGAGCGCGAAGAAGCCGTAGACGATCGTCGGAATGCCGGCGAGCACTTCGAGAAGCGGCTTGGCGACCCCGCGCACCTTCGGCGAGGCGTATTCGGCCATGTAGATGGCGGCAAAGAGGCCGACCGGCACGGCGACCAGCATAGCGACCAGGCCGATGTAAACCGTGCCGAGCAGCAGCGGGATCAGGCCGAACTGACCGAAGGACGAGCTGCCGGCGCCGGCAAAGCGCGGATCCCAGACGGTACCGAAGAAGAAGTCGGCGGCGGGAACCACGGCAAAGAAGCGGGCGGCTTCCGACAGCATCGAAAGCACGATGCCGATCGTCGTCAGGATGGCGATCGAGGAGGCCAGCAGCAGGCCCCAGAGCATGACGCGCTCGACCCGGTTGCGGGCGCGGAAGCGCGGGGCGATGGAACGCAGCGCATAGAAGGCGCCTGATACAGCCAGAATGAAGACGATCGCGGTCATGGCGAGGCGGCTCGTCATGCTCTTGGCGTTCAGCGTCTTGGCGGCATCGACCATGTAGGGCTGCGGCTGGCCGGCGAGCGGCACGCCCTTTTCGAGGAGCTTGGCCTGCAGGGCGGCCGGATCGTTGGCGACTGCCGCGGCTTCATCCGAAGTCAGCATCGTCAGGCCGCGGGCGACCGTCGCCACCATCGAATAACCAAGATCCTGCTCGACCGAGGCCTGAGCCTTGACGTCAGCAGGGAAGGCGCTGCGAACCGAGGACTGGATGATGCCGGGGCTGACGGAGAGCCAGACGCAGAGGACGATGAGGGCGGGAAGAACAGCCCAGATCGCGGCATAGGCGCCGTAATAGGCCGGCCGTGAATGCAATGCGGAGGATCTGCCTCCGGCAAGCGCCGTGGCCCGGCTTCGCGCGACCAGATAGGCGGCGGCACCGATCACCACAAGGCACAAAAGTATGATGGATGTGCTCATTCGTTACGTCCCCAAGCCCGTGGCCCCAAAGCCCGGCAGCTTCACAGCCTGCCTTCAGCTTCCAATCATGCGGAATGAATTCAACCCTGCGGCCCGGAAATACCGGCGCGAGGGATAAGGCAATGCCGGCGCGGGTTTGAAGTCACCGCGCCGGCAAAGTGATTACATGGACTTGCCGGCTTCGACGTCCTTGCGGATCGCTTCGCGCTCGGCATCCGGAGCGGCAACCAGGCCGTATTCGACGAGCGGGCCGTCAGGGCCGATCATCTGGTCGGATACGAAGAAGTTGACGTATTCCTTCAGGCCCGGAACGGCGCCGAGATGTGCCTTCTTGACGTAGAAGAACAGCGGGCGGGAAACCGGGTAGGTGCCGTTAGCGATCGTTTCCGTCGAGGGAACGATGCCGTTTACGCTGGCAACCTTGAGCTTGTCGGCGTTGTTTTCATAGAAGGAAAGGCCGAATACGCCGACGCCGGTCTTGTTGGCGGCGATGCGTGCCAGGGTTTCCGGATAGTCACCGTCGATGTCGACAGCAACGCCGTCCTTGCGGACTGCGACGCAGGCCTTGCCCTGGGCAGCCTTATCGGAGATTTCCTTGGCGATGACGTCGATTGCGCCAGAGGCCTTGCAGCCGGCGGCGAGAACGTTCTGTTCGAAGACTTCGCGCGTGCCGTGCTTTTCGCCCGGGATATAGGCAGCGATATCAACAGCGGGAAGCTTCGGGTTGACTTCCGACCACTTCTTATAGGGGTTGGCGACGAGCTTGCCGTCGACGACGACCTGGGCTGCGAGGGCCTTGTAGATGTCGGCAGGAACGTAGGCGACGTCAGGGTTGGAAGCGTCGGTTGCGAAGACGATGCCGTCGTAGCCGATCTTGACTTCCTGGATATCCGTCACGCCGGCAGCCTTGCAGGCTTCGGCTTCGTTCTTGTTGATCGGACGCGAGGCGTTTGCAATGTCGATGGTGTCTTCGCCAACGCCCTTGCAGAATTCCTTCAGGCCAGCGCCCGTGCCGCCGGATTCAACGACCGGCGTCTTGAAGTTGGTGAAGGTTTCGCCGAAGGACTCGGCAACGATCTTTGCGTAAGGCAGGACGGTGGACGAACCAGCAACCTGAATCTGGTCGCGGGCGACGGCAGCGCCAGCGAAAGCAGCAGTTGCAGCGAGCGCGGCAACGGTGAGCTTGAAGGTGTTCATGTAAATCTCCCGGCATTGGGCTTGTGTGAGTGCGGCCTGTAGAGAGGCCCTCGCAGTGCCTTTTTTCATCGGCGAGACTCTCTTAGCGGTTTAAGCACCGTCCTTTTATGTCAAAGCGATGAAACATTTGTGACAGATTAAGCTGCTGTTTTATAAGGGAAAATTTTGAAGACACCGATCAACCGTGTCGGCGAACGGCAAAGTCCGGCGACCAATCCACCTTACGTTGTAGAAATCGGCTTCATATCCTGAAGGGGAGACGGCGGCTTTCCGCACTACATCCTTTCACTAAGGTTGTTCCGTGTGATTTGCCCCTCACCCTAACCCTCTCCCCGTAAACGTGGCGAGGGGACATGCCTTATCAAAACCGCACGGTGAAATCGGTGCCCTTGCCGACTTCGGATTTGACGATCAGCCGTGCGCGGTGGCGGGTGAGGATGTGTTTGACGATGGCCAGGCCGAGGCCGGTGCCCTTCTTCGAGCGGCTATCCTCGATGCTGACGCGATAGAAGCGCTCGGTCAGGCGCGGCACATGCTCGGCCGGAATGCCCGGACCCTTGTCGACGATACTGACCTCGACCGGCTGGCCGGTGCCGTTCTTCAACCAGACGTCGACGATCTCGCCCTCCTGGCCGTATTTGCAGGCGTTTTCCATCAGGTTCTCGAAGACCTGGACAAGCTCGTCGCGGTCTCCCAGCACCTCGACCTTGCCCTCGGGCAGATGCAGGTTGATGTCGACGCCGACATCCCTTGCCAGTGGCGCCAGGGAATCCCTGACATGGCCGAGCAGCGGCACCAGGTCGATCTTCTCGTCCGGCGCGATGTGCGATTTCAGCTCCAGGCGGGAGAGCGACAGCAGGTCGTCGACCAGCCTGCTCATCCGCGTCGCCTGGTCGAGCATGATGTTGAGGAAGCGCGCCTGCGCCTTCAGATCGTTCTTCGCCGGCCCCTGGATGGTCTCGATGAAGCCGCGCAGCGAGGCAAGCGGCGTGCGCAGCTCATGGCTGGCATTGGCGACGAAATCCGAGCGCATGCGGTCGATGCGGCGGACCTCGGAAATATCGCGGAAGGAGAGGATGAAATAGCGCTCATGCGGCCCGTCCCCGGCCGCGAATTCAATGGGCGCGCTGCGGACGATATAGACGCGCTCGGAGGGCAGCCGCTCGGAATGCTCGATCTGGTTCGGCGCGTTGGTGGCGATCGTCTCACGCACCATGTCGAGCACACCGGGCGAGCGCAGGCGGGCCGATATATGGGCTCCGAGCGCCACCTCGCCGAAGGCCTTTTCGGCGGCGCGGTTCTGGAAGAGCACCGAGGCATCGTCCGACAGCAGCATGACGGGGAAATCGAGGCCGGAGAGCGTGGCGGAAACCTCCGGCAGGCGGCTTGGCGGCAGCTCCGGCTTCATCTCCACCGGCGGGGCGGGTTCGGCCCCGATGATGGGCGCCTCGTTGAAAAGCGCGGTGAGGATCATCACCAGCAGAAGGACAAGCACAACCCACTTGTTCATGCCGGCGGCAAGCGCGATCAGCGCGCTGAGGATGGCCGCAAGCAGCACCGGCCGTTCGCGCCTTATGCGCGCCAACAGGCTTTTTCTCCATGGAGTTTCGTCTGGCAAGTGCCCTCGCGGCGTCGATTCGTTTTTCTTTATATTGGAACTCTGCCTGATAGCGGCAATTCATGACAGAAGTTTTCGGGCTGCCGCCCCGAAGCGAAAGGCCGCCACCGAAACCGACGAAAAAGTGCCGGCCATCCGCGAAAGATTTGATTTTCAACGGCAACTATGTTCGCCTGCGGGAAGAGAACAATCAGGCTGAGGAGGAACATATGGACGAGGACGTCGAAAACAGGGCCGTGGAGCTGGAGATCCGCGGAAAGAAACGCATCTTCGATGTCGACGATCCCGTCCTGCCGGACTGGGTGGAGGAAAACGCACTGGAATCCGGCGATTTTCCCTACAAGAAGAAGCTCAAGGAAGAGGACTATCTGGAGCAGTTGGAAAAGCTGCAGATCGAACTGGTCAAGGTGCAGTTCTGGCTGCAGGCGACCGGCAAGCGGGTGATGGCGCTGTTCGAGGGACGCGATGCTGCCGGCAAGGGCGGTGCGATCTCGGCCTCTTCGGCGCATATGAATCCGCGCCTTGCGCGCGTCGTGGCGCTGACCAAGCCCACCGAGCGCGAGCAGGGGCAATGGTATTTCCAGCGTTATGTCGCGCAGTTTCCGACGGCTGGCGAATTCGTGCTGTTCGACCGCTCCTGGTACAACCGGGCCGGCGTCGAGCCAGTCATGGGTTTCTGCACGCCGCAGCAATATGAGGATTTTCTCAAGCAGACGCCGCAGCTCGAAAAGATCATCGCCCATGAGGGCATCTTCTTCTTCAAATTCTATCTCGATATCGGCCGCGAGATGCAGCTCAAGCGCTTCCACGACCGCCGCCATGATCCGCTGAAAGTCTGGAAACTGTCGTCGATGGACATCGCGGCGCTGACCAAATGGGGCGATTACAGCGATAAGCGCAACCGGATGCTGAAGGAAACCCATACGGATTTTGCGCCCTGGACGGTGATCCGCGCCAACGACAAGCGGCGCGCCCGCCTCGAATTGATCCGCCACATGCTGAACGCGATGGATTATGACGGCAAGGATAAAAAGGCGCTCGGCACAGTCGACGAAGAGATCATCGGCTCGGGGTCTGGGTTTCTGAAATAAGGCTTTCGGAAATAGGAGTTCACTGCCCCGGCAGGATGCGGATGGCAAAGAGGTTGATGCCGCGCGCCTTGCCGTCGAGATCGCTGTTGATCGTCAGCGTGCCCGGCGCATTCGGCGCCAGCGAGCGATCGAACTTCACCTGCAGCAGCGCATCCGACTTTTCCCGGGTGACGTTGAAGCGATGGCGGGCGCAATTGCCGAGCGACTGGAAATCGCATTCGACGGTGACCTGGGTCGGTTCGTCGGTGGTCGACTGCAGCGTCAGCGCGATCGTCGAGGATTTGCCGGCAAGCTGCTGCAGCACCGATGGCGGCACGCTGATCGAAATATTGCCGTCGGCCGTGCCGCTCTCGGAAATCAGGCGGATGGCGGGGCCGTCATTCTCGGCGATCTTTTCGGTGCGCGCCCTGGGACCGCTCTTAATCTTGTCGGCGTCCTCAGGCTTGAACAGCGGGATCCAATCGGCCGAAAAGCTGTTCTGCGGATCGATGGTCACCGGCTGATCGGCGGGGGAGGCCGTATTGCCGGCGCTGTCGTCATTGCCGGTGAAATCCTCGGGCTGGGTGCTTGCCGGCGGATTGGCAACGCTGGTGTCGCGCTCGGCTGCGGTCAACAGCAGGCCCGACGTATGCGCCCACCAGGCGCCGATGCCGATAAAGGCCAGCAGCACGCACCAGACGAGCAGCCGCGAAAAGAATTTGCGCGGCTTGCGGCGGCCGGCCGCCCGCTCCGGGCGGAAATCCATGTTGGTGGCGCGCTGGCCGCGGGCAAGGCGCTCCTCGCCGACCGGCGCGGCGGCCAGATGATCGGCGCTGCCGGCATGCACGTCGTCGAGGCTCGCTTCATCGCGACGGCCGAAGCTCACTTCGGGGGCGCGGGTCTCGCCCGACACGGCGGGACTGTCGATATCATCCACCTCGTCGCGGTGGACCGGAGGTGCCGGCATTTCCACGACCGGCGGCACGGGCACCTCAGGCGGCCTCTGGCGGGGATGCAGGCGGTCACGCTCCTCGCTTTCGATGGCGTGAATGGTGCTTTCCAGGCGATGGCGATGATGGGCAACAACCTCGGTGTCGGTGATATCCTGCTTGCGCAGACCGGCTTCGAGCGCCTGGCGGGCCGACTGGTAGATCCTCGCTCGAACCTCCGGATTGTCGCGATCGGAGTTTTCGAGCGCTGTTCTGATGGCCGTTTCTAATCCGCTCACATCCAGTCCTTCACCATGAACTCGGCATCGGACTGCAATCCCCGCCGTTCTCTCTCAAAATTCGGTAGCGTCAAGTGCGGCAAACCGCAAGCCTTGCAGGCCTGGCCGCGGTTGATCGGCGGGGATAATCGGCAGCTTTCAGCACATGCGGACCTTATTCTATCAGCCTTCTCAGACCTATATATTCGGGGTGAAATCGACGAAGGCATGGCAGCCGCTCTTTTATCGCCTTTTCATCTCTGTTATGAGATTGACGTTTTCGTAAACGTCAATGGAAGTGATGAACCATGGCCCTGCCCGCGATCCTGAGGGATAAACTGAGACTGCCGGTCATCGGCTCGCCGCTGTTCATCATCTCGCATCCGGCGCTGACGCTGGCGCAATGCAAGGCGGGCGTCGTCGGCGCCTTTCCGGCGTTGAACGCTCGGCCGGAAAGCCAGCTCGACGAATGGCTGGCCGAGATCACCGAGGAGCTTGCCCGCCACGACGCCGCCCATCCCGAGCGGCCGGCCGCCCCCTTTGCCGTCAACCAGATCGTCCACATGTCGAACAAGCGGCTGGAGCATGACCTCTCGCTCTGCGTCAAATACAAGGTGCCGATCGTCATCTCCTCGCTCGGCGCCGTGCCCGAGGTCAACGCCGCCGTCCATTCCTATGGCGGCATCGTGCTGCATGACATCATCAACAACCGCCACGCCCATTCGGCAATCCGCAAGGGGGCGGACGGCTTGATCGCGGTTGCGGCCGGCGCCGGCGGCCATGCCGGCACGCTGTCGCCCTTTGCGCTGATCCAGGAAATCCGCGAATGGTTCGACGGGCCGCTGCTGCTCGCCGGCGCGATTTCCACCGGCGGCGCGATCCTCGCCGCAGAAGCGATGGGCGCCGACATGGCCTATATCGGCTCGCCCTTCATCGCCACGCAAGAGGCGCGCGCCGCCGACGCCTACAAACAGGCGATCGTCGAAGGCGCCGCTGGCGACATCGTCTATTCCAACTATTTCACCGGCATACACGGCAACTACCTCAAGCCCTCGATCGTGGCGGCCGGCATGGACCCCGACAACCTGCCGCTGGCCGATCCCTCGAAGATGGATTTCGAGCAGGCGACCGGCGGCGCCAAGGCCTGGAAGGACATCTGGGGCAGCGGCCAGGGCATCAGCGCCATCAAGGCCGTCGAGCCGGTGGCAAACCTCGTCGACCGGCTGGAGGCCGAATACAAGGCGGCGCGCGCCCGGCTGGCGCTCTGAGCCGCGCCTTCTCGGCCCTCCCCTCTTTTTTGCCAAAGCCATGACAGGGCGCTTGAAATCTTCGAACAATGGCTGTATCAGCGCCATGCAAATCGCGGGCCGCATGCTTCGGCCGTGAAATGCCGCTTTAGCTCAGGTGGTAGAGCACATCATTCGTAATGATGGGGTCGCAGGTTCGAGTCCTGCAAGCGGCACCATTTCTTTATAAGCCTCTCTTAAAATCCTGCGTTTGCCTTGAGCTGCATTTGGCCGCTCTGCAGGCAAAATTTCAGCAATTAGAGCCTCTTCACTCATGGCGGCTGGGCTGCCCTTCATCTACATATGCGCGACCGATATCGATCGTACGAGGGCAGGTTAGCGATTAGGAGGACCTATGAGAACTTCGCTTTTAAGTATCGCGCTTTTCACATTTAGCTTGTCCGCTGCGCAGGCAGCAGACTTCCCTCTCGCCTCATGTGCCGGATGGAACGGAACGCTGGTCAGTAAGACCGGTACCGATTCAAGCACTGCAGTTATGGAAGGAAAGGTCACTCGGGCCGACTTCCAGGAATATTGCAAGCGAGACCCAGGGCATGAGACAACAGCTCATGGCGGCAAACTGACTGTAAAGCAGTGCGTGGCGGAGTACACAAAAACGAATGGAAAAGACACTTTCCGTTCCACCGCCAATTGCAGCGAAGGCACCCTATCGTTCGAACCTTCTGCGGGAGAACCGCTGCGCGTCACTTTCCCATTGCGAGAGAATTCAGACGTATCGTGTGCTTCTGGTATGCCGCCGCTGATCGAGCAGTTCAGGCTTCTCTGCCCTCAGGCGGCGCGGGAGTTTCATTTGATGGATGACGAATGAGAGGATGGCTGTTTCAACCGCCAACAGACTGGTCAGCTATCGGGCGGGCGCCAAAATCCGGACAGCCGACGCCGGGTTGCACCGCCGGTTCCGCGGAGAGCGGGACGACCGGCGAGGCCTGCCCGCAATGAAGATCGGGCCGATTGCCGCCTGACTGCCTGATGGAATGAAGGGCTCCGGGCGAGGTGGCACTCCGATCGAAGTGGCACCGGGGGCTTCGCTTCGGCCGCTCCCACCTCGGACGAAAACAACAGCTGCCGCGGGAACGGCTTTACGACTCGCGACTGCGGACGTAAAACTACCCGTCACTCCGCACTTGGCACATCGCCCCACACCCAGCCAGCCCGCCGACATTTCCGGCCATGCGGAGCACCCGAAGAGGATCGTCATGTCGAATGCAGCGCAACGCTCGAACCGCGTGCTTATCGTCGCCACCATCATGCTCGCGACCTTCATGGTGGCGATCGAGGCGACGATTGTGGCGACCGCGATGCCGCGCATCGTCGGGCAGCTCGGCGGCTTTTCCTATTACAGCTGGGTGTTTTCGGCCTTCCTGCTGGCGCAGTCGACGACCACTGTTATCTACGGCAAGCTTTCCGACATTTTCGGGCGCAAGCCGGTGCTGATCGGCGGCATCCTGATCTTCCTCGTCGGCTCGCTGCTTTGCGGGTTTGCCTGGTCGATGATGTCGCTGGTGCTGTTCCGGCTGCTGCAGGGGCTCGGCGCCGGCGCCATCCAGCCGGTGACGATGACGATCATCGGCGATCTCTTCAAGCTCGAGGAACGCGGCCGCGTGCAGGGCGCGATGGCGACCGTCTGGGCGACCTCGGCCGTCGTCGGGCCGCTGGCCGGCGGCATTATCGTCGACAACATCTCCTGGGCCTGGATCTTCTGGATCAACCTGCCGATCGGCGTCATCTCGATCATCGCCTTCATGATCTTCCTGAAGGAGGATGTGGCGCACAAGCAGGCAAAAATCGATTACCTCGGATCGGTGCTGTTTTCGATATCGATTGTCGCACTGCTCGTCATGCTGACGGAAACCGATGCCAGCGCCTGGATTCTGATTTCGCTTTTTTCCGTCTTCGTGGTCACGGGCCTTCTCTTTCTCGCCCAGGAGAAGCGGGCGCCAGAGCCGATCATTTCGATCCCGCTCTGGAGCCGAAGGCTGATCGCAACCAGCAATGCGGCGACGCTGCTGGCCGGCATGGCGCTGATCGGGCTTTCGACCATCCTGCCGATCTATGTGCAGGGCGTCCTCGGCCGCTCGCCGATCGTTGCAGGCTTCACACTCACCATGCTGGTTGTCGGCTGGCCCCTGTCGGTGATGCTCTCCAGCCGCTTCTACAAGGCCTTCGGCATCCGCCGCACCTTGCGTGTCGGCAGCCTGCTGTTTCCGTTCGGCGCCTGTTTTCTTCTGTTCCTGACACCGGAGAGTTCGCCTGTTATTGCCGGCGCCGGTTCCTTCTTCATGGGCTTCGGCATGGGTCTCATCAGCCTCACCAGCATCGTGCTGGTGCAGGACAGCGTCGAATGGTCGATGCGCGGCAGCGCCACGGCCTCGATCATCTTTGCCCGCAGTCTCGGCAATACGCTCGGCGCCACCGTGCTCGGCGCCATCCTCAATGCCGGCATCAACCATTATGCGAGCGGCGAGGCGGCGGCGGGCCTGCACGAGGCGCTGAACCAGCCGACCGGGCTTTCGGCGCTCGCCGCCGATCCGGCCATCCGCGCCGTCTTCAATGCGGCGCTACACTGGAGCTTCTGGGGCGTGGTCGTCGTCGCGGTGCTGACCTTCTTCACCACCTGGCTGATCCCGGTCGGGCCCGGCCGGAAGCGCGAGGGGGCGGCCGTCGCAAGCGAGGCGGCTTCGCATTGAGCGGTTCGGCTTTCACGGAAGGGCTCCGGTAAAACCGCTTCGCACGTCTCCTGAATCTCGTTGTCGACGAGATTATCTCGAAATGCAGAGGTGATCTTCCGGACATGTCGGCCGCACCGCGCCCGGAGCGGTCACCACCTCCGGCATAGTTCCTTACAGGGCATCCCGGATATCGAAGCGGACGATCTTGTCGCCTTCGATGCGGAAGATATGCGTGACGGTCTTGTCCTTCAGGCCATGGCTTTGCCCTTCCAGCGGCCGGCCATCGAGGTCAAAGACCGACTGGATCACCTCGACAGCCACAGTGCCATCGTCCGTTTCCGCAAATGCGACCGGCTCGACATGTGGACTGATGACAGCCCATTGACGTGTCCAATAGTCGCGCACGGCCTCACGGCCATGAACATGGCCGCCATCCATGCCGTTCGCCCAGGCGACATCGTCGGAAAGGACGGCGAGGACAGCGTCGATGTCCCTGGCGTTGAAGCCGGCATAGACGCGCTTGAGCATTTCGACGTCATTGTTGGACATGTCATTTCCTCAATGGAGATTGAAAGATCAGCTCGGCGGCATCAAACGATATTGCCGAATGCCGCGCATCAATATACATATGTACGTATATATCTTATGGTCAAGCGCAGGCAAGAGGTCAAGCGGAATGGATGAAGACGTGCTTTCGACGCCGGGGCATCTCATCAGTCTTGCGGCGCGCGGATTTGCGCGCTTGAGCGAAACACGCCTCAAACCGCTCGGATTCGGTGTCGGCCAATTGCCTGTGCTGGTGGCGCTGCAAGATGGCACAGCAAGCACGCAGCGCGATCTCGCCCGCTTTGCCAGGGTCGAGCAACCGCCGATGGCGCAGATGCTCGCCCGCATGGAGCGGGATGGCTTGATCGAGCGGACACGCGACCCGGCTGATGGCCGCAGCAGCCGCATCGTGCTGGCCAAGGCTGCGCGGGACGGCATGCCGGAGGCGATTGCGGCCTTGTTCCAGGGGAATGAAGAGGCATTGGCCGGGTTCACCGACGCGGAAGCAGGACAACTTGTCAGTCTGCTCAAGCGGCTGATCGACAATCTGGATCAGATTGCCAACGCAGAGTCCGCGTCAGGCGATTGCTGAGTTTTGGCCAGGCGGAGAATTTCTATTCTGGGACGGTGCCGTCCTTATTCGAACTCGTGCCGTCTTTCAGCACGGAGGGGTTCTTCAAAACCCGCACAAGCAGATTCGGTTTTCGCCTGCGCGGGATGAGATCGATATCGCTGACAAGCTTTGCGCCGCCCTTGCGCCGCTCGAGCGTGATCTTGCGGCTATGGAAGGCTTCCAGCTCAGCCCGATGCGCGACGCTGATGATGGTCACGTCGGGCAATTCATCGATCACCATATGCATCATCTTATCCTGGCTCTTCTCATCGAGTGCCGAGGTTGCTTCATCCAGCACGATGATATCGGGATGGTGGAGCAGCAGGCGCGCAAAGGCGAGACGCTGCTTTTCGCCGCCCGACAGCGTCTGGTCCCAGGGCGCCTCTTCCTCGATCTTGTCGTTGAGATAATCGAGCCCGACCTTTTCGAGGGCCGCCTTGACCTGATCCAGCGTCCAGCTGTCGGCGGCGCCGGGATAGGCGACGGCGCGGCGAAGCGTGCCGGACGGGATATAGGGTCGTTGCGGCAGCATGAACAATCGTCTGTCGGCATGGAAATTGACGCTGCCGCTTCCCCACGGCCAGAGACCTGAGATCGCCCGCACCAGCGTGCTCTTGCCGGACCCGGATTCGCCGGCCACAAGCACCCGTTCGCCGGGCTCGATCTCGACGCGCGTTTCCGTGACCACGGCGGTGCCATCGTCAAGCGATACGGAGAGATCGTTGAGGCTGAGCATCACCTCGCCTTCGGTTTCACCATGCTTGATGCGCCCGAGCGAGTCGCTCTGTTCGGCGCGCTCCAGCCCGTCGAGCGACATCATCAGCGAGGCGATGCGCCGTGCACAGGCGTTCCAATCGGCAAGACGCGGATAGTTATCAACAAGCCAACCGAACGCGCCCTGAACGATGGCGAAGGCAGAGGCGGCCTGCATGACCTGTCCCAGCGTCATGCTGCCTTCGAGAAATTTTGGCGCGCACAGCAGGACCGGGACGACTGGCGCAATCAGCATGGATCCATGCGACACAAGCGTCGTGCGCATGTGCTGGCGGGCAAGGAGCGCCCATTGCCTGAGCACATTGGCGAAGGTCTTATCGAGGTCATTACGCTCCTCCTCTTCGCCGCCGAGCAAGGCGATGCTCTCGCCGTTTTCCCGCACATGGGTCAGCGTGTAGCGAAACTCGGCTTCTGCTTGATTTTTCGCCTCGGAGACGTGGACGAAATAGCGGCCGATGACCGCCATCGAGCTGGAGGTGATCGCGGCGTAAAGGACCGCAGTGATGACGAGAAAGCCGGGAATGGTGACGGTCCAACCCGCGATCGGCAGAGTGAGAGCCCCGCCGATCGTCCAGAGCACGACGATGAAGGTCGAGGCCGCCAGAAATGCGGAAATGACACCGGCGATGAAATCGACGGGTGCTTCGGTGGCAATCCGCAAATCCTCGGAAATGCGCGCTTCGGGGTTCTTGTGGTCGCCACCGATGAGATTCAACTGATAATAACGGCCGTTTGCGAGCCAGCGCGCGATGACTGCGCTTGTCAGCCAGGAACGCCACCGACGCTGGATCATCATGCGAACGGCGACTTGTACAGTGACAATAGCCACAGTTCCAAGCACGAGCGGCACGAATACAGCGCTCAGGAAATAGACGGTGCCGGCATCGTGCCGCTCTATGGCGTCGAATATCCCGCGGTTCCACAGATTGATTCCGTACTGGAAGCCGACATTCATGCCGATCAGGGCCAATAGCCCGATCGAGAAGGGCCAAGCGAACTTGTCGCCATCGCGGCTCCAGTAACGGCGCGCGCTGATCCAGAAACGTTTCAGCAAATAGCGCTTGCGCGCCTGCTCGGTCTCTTCAGGCGTTAGCTCCGGATCGGGTTGGATGGCATCTGGCGGCAGCGCAACTTCGACAGTCGATGCCTTCTCCTGGCCCGACTTCTCGGCACCGTCCGGCTCGGTGCCGTCGACCGATTTCGGTTTCAATTTAGCGTCGGTCATGTCAGCGATAACGGCTTACAAATCAAAAGGTTTCATGATGCCGGCACCGAGGATGGCATCCGGCGTCTACCCGGCAAAACGCTCGCGGTAGGCTTTCGGACTGGTACCAAAGTGGCGCAGGAAGGCCCTTCTCATGGTTTCCTCCGATCCGAAGCCACAACGCCTGGAGACCCGGGCAACAGACTGGCCTTCATCCAGCAAGCGTCGGGCGGTTTCGATCCTGATGTCTTCGATCGCCCGGGCCGGCGTCAGCCCTGTTACCTGCCGATAATGCCGCGAAAAACTGCGCGAGCTCATGTTGACCCGCGCGGCAAGAGCCGCCAGCGGCAATGGGCGGCTCAAGTTTTCCATGATCCATGCGTGCAGTTGGTCGAAACGCCCGTCATTTTCCTGCAGTGAGAGGGCCGTGCTGAATTGCGACTGTCCGCCCGGCCGCTTCAGAAAAACCACCAACTGCCTCCCGACAGCGAGCGCCGCCTTCCGACCCAGGTCGATCTCGATGAGCGCCAAGGCAAGGTCGATGCCCGCTGTCACGCCGGCGGATGTCCACATGTCGCCATCACTAACAAAAATGGGGTCAGGATCGAGGCGCACCAACGGAAAGCGTTTTGTGAATTCAGCGCAACGCTGCCAGTGCGTGACGACACGCCGTCCGTCGAGCAATCCTGCTGTCGCCAGCAAAAATGCACCGCTGCAAACGGAAGCGGTGCGCCGCGCCGCCTTTGAGCGGCCTCTGACCCATTCCACCAGATCGCGGTTTTCACAAGCCGCATTGACACCCCAGCCTCCCGCCACGACGAGCGTGTCCAGCGGCGCATCCGGCGACGGCAACGGGGAGGCTGCCAAGGCGAGACCCGACGATGTTCTCACCTGAGCGCATTGCGCCACCACGACAGTCTCATAGGGCCTCGCTTTGTCAGCAAGCGCAGCCAGATCGTTTGCCGTTGCAAAGACCTGCAAAGGGCCTGCCACATCAAGAAGCTGGCTGTCGGGGAAGGTCAGGATTTCGATACGGCGAGGGTTATTTGGCATGAACGGAGGGATGATTGGCAAACACGCCAATCATTGCTCCACTAGGATTGGGAAAGTCAATCAGGAGTTTCCCCATGCCTCTTTCTTTCGGAATCCTCGTCTTCCCCGATGTTCAGCAACTCGACCTCACCGGCCCTTACGAGGTTTTCGCCTCGGCTGAAGGCACAGAGGTTCATCTGATCTGGAAGGATTTGCGGCCCGTTCTGGCCTCTACCCGGCTGTCTTTGACGCCGACCACGACCTTTGCGGAATGCCCGCCACTCGACGTTCTCTGCATTCCGGGCGGAAGCGGTATCAACGCATTGTTGCTCGACGAGATGGTGCTCGCTTTTGTTCGGGAGCGGGCGGCGAAGGCGCGCTACGTCACGTCTGTCTGCACGGGCGCGCTGGTGCTGGGGGCGGCGGGGTTGCTCAAGGGAAAACGCGCGACGACCCACTGGAATGCGCTCGATTTCCTGCCGCGCTTTGGCGCCACGCCCGTCGAGGAGCGAGTGGTACAGGATGGCAACCTGATCACCGCAGGCGGTGTCACCTCGGGCATCGATTTCGGACTATCCGTGATTGGCGAGCTTCTGGGGCAGACAGAAGCCGAAACGGTCCAGCTCGCTCTGGAATATGCTCCCGCACCACCATTTTCTTCCGGCACGCCGAAGGAAGCCTCAGCAAAAGTGCTGGGAGATACGAGGCAGCGCCTTTCCGCATCGCGCGCCGCGCGCGAGAAGATATTGTCGCAATTGCCGGGAGATATTTGAAAGGGAATTGAGCAGCTGAAGGCGCCGGCCGGTTTTTGCAGGCACCCAATGCGGCACTTTTCCCGGAATAACTCTCCCCACCTCACGCAGTTTCACTGGCAATCTGCGGCAGGGATTGCAGCAGGGTCTGGCGGGCGGAGTGCAGATGCGCGCGGCAGGCGGTTTCGATTGCCGCCTGGTCGCCGGATTCCAGGGCTGCGATATAATCCAGATGTTCGTGGATGGCGCGTTCGTTGCGCTGGCGGGCGGCGGTCTTGTTCCACTGGTAGTGATAGTGGAAAACGATGGCGATCGCGTCGTAGAAATCGGCGATGAAGCGGTTTTTCGAGGCGCGATGGATCAACAGGTGGAAGCGCTCGTCGAGGACGGAGAAGTCCTTGAAACGCTGGTTGATGTCGGCCAGCATGGCGTGATGTTCGTCGCGCATGGCGGCGAGATCGATCCAGGCCTGGTGGTCGCGCGGAAGCCGGCCGAATTCGGCGGCGGAGTGCAGCTCGAACATCTCGCGCACATCTGCGAGTTCGAGGGCGAATTCGCGGGTGAAGCCCTTGAGCGTCCAGTGGCTGTTCGGCCGTTTCTCGATGAGGCCGAAGCGGGAGAAGCGGATCAGGAATTCGCGCACGCTTGTTGTGCCGGTGCCGATCTCCCGGGCTAGCTCCAATTCGTTGATCTGCATGCCGGGTGCTGCATCATCGGCAAGGATGCGCTGCATGAAGCTGCGCTCGATGATGTCGTGCAGGGAATCGGTTTCTTCCGAGGGAAAGAGGTCGCGGTCCGTCGGCTGGCGCAGCACGATCTTCTGGCGCTTGTTCCAGCGGATGATGCCTTCTTCGCTGAGCCGCGTCAGGATGGCGCGCGCCGTCGAGCGGCTGACGCCGAGCTGGGCGGCGATCTCCGGCTCCGAGGGCAGTGCGGTATCCGTGCGCAAGGCTGCAGCATACCTGTTGTAGGCTTCCTTGAAGACCGTATTCTGCCGTGCCACCAGACCCCGCTTTCCGCCCTCGTGAGCGCCTTCCCGCTTCACAGCAGGACAGAGCGGACCGGGGCTTGTTCAAACGACCTTTAGCTTATTTCCGGTCGCCTGCGGCTCATTGCCTCCCTCGTCCACAGGATCAATATTCCCGTTGACTTGAAAATGTTTATTGTAGATAAAAAACAAAATCAATGCGCATTCGCCGATGCAGCGAGTGTTTCCTTAGAACAGGATGATTTTAGGCCGGGTCGGCCAAAAATCTGAATCCTATTCTAAATTAAAGAGTTAGAGCATGATGTCGTCCGAAAACCGCTCACAGTTTTCGGCATCATGCTCTGGGGAGAATAAATTGGACAAACTGCCTTGGATCATCCTTTCGGCCGGAGACAATGTCGCGGTCGCAACGGCGGCAATCGCGCCGGGTTCGACGGTTGCCGGCATCGAAGCCCGTCAGAAGATCGACCCCGGCCACAAGGTGGCGATAGCGGATATTCCGCTCGGGTCGCCCGTGGTGAAATACGGACAGGCGATCGGCCGCACCACTGAAGAGGTCAGGGCCGGCGACCATGTGCACAGCCACAACCTGCATTTCGAAAACGACCGGCTGGCGGCGACCGCCAATTCGGCGCCGGAGACGGCGACGGCCGACGACAAGGCGCGCACCTTCATGGGTTACCGCCGCGCCGACGGGCGGGCGGCGACCCGCAACTATATCGGCATCATCGCCAGCGTGAACTGTTCCACCACGGTCTGCCGGGCGATCGCCGACGAGGCGAACCGGACGATCTTGCCGCATTATGAGGGCATCGACGGTTTCGTGCCGATCGTGCATGACCAGGGCTGCGGCATGAGTTCGACCGGCGACGGCATGAACGTGCTGCACCGGACGCTCGCCGGCTATACCAGGCATGTGAATTTCGGCGGCGTGCTGATGATCGGCCTCGGCTGCGAGGTCAACCAGCTGACGCTGTACGGCCAGAGCGGTGCGGGCGCTTCGAAGCGGCATTTCAACATTCAGGATGCCGGCGGTTCCCGCCGCGCGGTCGAGCGGGCCATGGGCATGCTGCGCGAGATCGCTGCCGATGTCGGCAAGGAAAAGCGCGTGCCGATGTCGGTGAGCGAGATCATCATCGGCCTGCAATGCGGCGGCTCGGACGGCTTTTCCGGCATCACCGCCAATCCGGCGCTCGGTGTCGCAGCCGATCTGCTGGCGGCGGCCGGCGGCACGGCGATCCTGTCGGAGACTTCGGAAATCTATGGTGCGGAGCACCTTTTGCGCAGCCGCGCCGTCAGCGACGAGGTGGCAAAGAAGCTGGACGAGAAAATCGCCTGGTGGGAGGATTATGTCGCTCTGCACGGCGCCTCGCTCGACAACAACCCGTCGCCCGGCAACAAGCGCGGCGGGTTGACCACCATTCTGGAGAAGTCACTCGGCGCGGTTGCCAAGGGTGGGCGCTCGCCGCTGACGGCGGTCTATGGTTATGCCGAGCGGGTCACGGCCCCCGGGCTCGTCTTCATGGACACCCCCGGCTACGACCCGGTCTCGGCGACCGGCCAGGTGGCCGGCGGGGCGAATATGATCGCCTTTACCACGGGCCGCGGCAGCTGCTTCGGCTGCCGGCCGGCACCGTCCCTGAAGCTTTCCAGCAATTCGGCGCTCTATGCGTCGATGGAAGAGGACATGGACATCGATTGCGGCACCATCGCCACCGGCGACGCGACGATCAGCGGCAAGGGCCGCGAAATCTTCGACCTTATCGTCGATACGGCTTCGGGCAAGAAGACCAAGAGCGAGCTCTTCGGCTACGGCGATAACGAATTCGTGCCCTGGCATCTGGGCGCAACGCTCTAGCTTTTTGTTTTACGCAAACCCTTGGAAAACCGCTTCACACTTTTCCCGGGATTGCTCCGGATAGACAGTTTCAGCTTCTTCGCGAGGAGGAATGATGAAGACGAGAAAGATCGGCAAGACCAAGCTGGAGGTGACCGAAATCAGTTTCGGCGCGGCAGCTCTCGGCGGTCTCTACCGTGCCTGCCCGCGCGAGCAGGCGATGGAGACGCTGCAGGCGGCCTGGGATAGCGGCATCCGCTATTTCGACGTCGCGCCCTGGTATGGGCTGGGTCTCGCCGAACGGCGTGTCGGCGATTTCCTGCGCGACCAGCCGGATGGCAGCTACGTGCTTTCCACCAAGGTCGGCCGGCTGCTGCGGCCGGTGCCGACCGGCACCGTGCCTGATTACAGCTATGTCGATCCGCTCTCCTTCGATGCCGATTACGACTATTCCTATGACGGCATCATGCGCTCGGTCGAATTCAGCTATGCGCGCCTCGGCCTCAACCGCATCGACATTCTCTATGTGCACGATATCGGCGTCTATACGCATGGTGCGGCGAAGAATGCGGTCCACCAGAAGCAGTTTCTCGATTCCGGCGTGAAGGCGCTGGAGGAACTCAAATCCTCGGGCGCGATCTCCGCCTTCGGCCTCGGCGTCAACGAAGTGCCCGTCTGCCTCGACGTCATGCGCCATGCCGATCTCGACTGCATCCTGCTTGCCGGCCGCTATACGCTGCTCGACCGTTCGGCCGTTGCCGAACTCCTGCCGCTCTGCCGGCAGAAGGGCACGTCGCTCGTCGTCGGCGGCGTCTTCAATTCCGGCATTCTCGCCACCGGCCCGGTGCCGGGCTCGCATTTCGATTATATGCCGGCAACCGACGATGTGCTTGCCAAGGTCGGCGCCATGGAGGCGATCGCCAAAAGCCATGGGGTGCCGCTCGCGGCTCCCGCCCTGCAGTTTCCGCTGCGCGATCCGGTCGTCGCATCGGTGCTGATCGGCACGGCCAAGGCTTCGAGCCTGACGCGCAACATGGAGATCGTCGAGCCGCGGCTTGCCGACGAGATCTACGGGGAATTCGAGCCCTATACGCTGGTCGCGCCGCCGCTCGGCGCCGAAGCGGTGCGGGTCTGAGGAGACATTATGCTCAAGGGTATTCATCCATTGCTCGGCCCCGACCTGCTTCATGCGCTGAAGACGATGGGACATGGTGACGACATCGTCATAGCGGACGCCAATTTTCCCTCGGGCTCGATGGGCCCGCCCGTCATTCGCGCCGACGGCGTCAGCGCCACTGACATGGCCGAGGCGATCCTCACCCACATGCCGCTCGATACTTTCGTGCCGGAAACGGCGTGGCGGATGGAAGTGGTGGGCGATCCCGATGCGATGCCCGAAGTCTGCGCCGAGTTCCAGCAGATCGTGTCCAGGCGTGCCGGCGATTTCCGCATCGTGCCGGTGGAGCGCTTTGCCTTCTACGCGATGGCCCGCAAGGCCACCTATATCGTCGCGACGACGGAATTCCGGCTGTACGGTAACCTGATTTTGAAAAAGGGTGTCGTCCATCCGCATGAGGTTGATCTGGCCTGAACCCTATTTTAGGGTATCGTACTATTGGAATAAAATCAGTTGCTTGGGCGGAGTTTAGCAAAGCAAAAAAGCCAGATTGACGCACTTGCAATTTGATTGCGCCTCGGCTAGCTTCTCCCTGCAAATGTTTTTTATCGATAAAAATCGTCCGCCTGCGTTCAGCGGCCGATTTATTCGGAGGAGAACGCACCCTGAGAGGAGAACCCTTATGAGTATCGTGAAATCCCTTCTGTCCCGTCGCGCCTTTACGGCGCTTGCGGGTGCCGCGGTCATCGCCACGGCGATGCCGGCAACGTCGTTTGCCGCCGACGTGACGATCCCGATCATCGTCAAGGACACGACGTCCTTCTACTGGCAGATCGTTCTGGCCGGCGCGCGCAAGGCTGGCAAGGATCTCGGCGTCAACGTGCCGGAACTCGGCGCACAGGCCGAATCCGACGTCAACGGCCAGATCAGCATTCTGGAGAATGCTGTTGCCGGCAAGCCGGCCGCCGTCGTCATTTCGCCGACCGAATTCAAGGCGCTCGGCAAGCCGATCGATGAAGCCGCCAAGTCGGTTCCGATCATCGGCATTGACTCCGCTGCCGACTCCAAGGCGTTCAAGTCGTTCCTGACGACCGACAACGTTCAGGGCGGCCGCATCGCCGCCGACGGTCTTGCCGCCGCCATCAAGGGCGCCACCGGCAAGGAAGAGGGCGAAATCGTCATCCTCACCAATCTTCCGGGCGTCGGCTCGCTGGAACAGCGCCGCGAAGGCTTCCTGGATCAGGTGAAGACCAAGTATCCCGGCCTGAAGGTGATTGCCGACAAGTACGGCGACGGCCAGGCAACGACCGGCCTCAACATGATGACCGACCTGATCACGGCAAACCCGAACCTCGTCGGCATCTTCGCCTCGAACCTGATCATGGCGCAGGGCGTCGGCCAGGCGATTGCTGAAAACAAGCTCGGCGACAAGATCAAGGTCATCGGCTTCGACAGCGACGACAAGACGGTCGGCTTCCTCAAGGATGGTGCGATTGCCGGCCTCGTCGTTCAGGACCCCTACCGCATGGGTTATGACGGCGTGAAGACCGCTCTTGCCGTCTCCAAGGGCGAGAAGGTCGAAGCCAATGTCGACACCGGCGCAAACCTCGTCACCAAGGCGAATATGGCCGATCCGAAGATCGACGCGCTGCTGAACCCGAAGATCAAGTAACAAAGACAGACAGGCCGCGCCGGCTTCAAAAACCGGCGCGGCCTTTTCCATCCATGGTATGGTTACCGGGGGTGGAGCAGACGTGACACAAGGAGGAGAGGTCCATGATCGGACTGGAAGAGGTCAGTCATCGCCATGATGACAGCGCGACGCTGAAAGAAGCCAATCGAATTCCCGCCGGATCGCCTATCCTCGAACTCAAGGGCCTGCAGAAGAATTACGGTCATGTGCAGGCGCTGAAGCCAGCGACGCTGACCTTCCTCGCCGGTGAAATCCACGCCATCGTCGGCGAAAACGGCGCCGGCAAATCCACCCTGATCAAATTGCTGACCGGCGTCATCACCCGCACGGCCGGCGAAGTGCTGTGGTGCGGCCAGCCGGTGGGGCTGTCGACGCCGAACGAGGCGATCGCCCGCGGCATCAACGCCGTCCATCAGGAAGTCGTGCTCTGCCGGCACCTGACGGTCGCCGCCAATCTCTTCCTCGGCGACGAGGTCAACCGCTACGGCCTGATGCGCAAGAAGCAGATGGAGAAGATGGCGCAGGCCGTGCTCGACGATCTCGGCTTCGGCCTGCCGGCCGGTGCGCTGCTGAGCTCGCTGACGATCGGCCAGCAGCAGCTGGTGGCAACGGCGCGCGCGGCGATGCGCGGCACGCAGTTCCTGATCTTCGACGAACCCACCGCCTATCTCACCCGCCAGGAATCGGCGCAGCTCTTCAAGCTGATCCGCCGCCTGCAGGGCGAAGGCGTCACCATCGTCTATATCAGCCACCGCATGGAGGAAGTCTTCGAACTTGCCGACCGTGTCTCGGTGCTGCGCGACGGCACGCATGTCGGCACGCGCCTGATCGGCGAGACCAACGATGCCGAGCTGATCGCGCTGATGATCAACCGCTCGATCGAACAGATCTACCACAAGGAAGAGATTGCGATCGGCGAGACGATCCTTGCCGTCAACGGCCTTTCCGGTCCGGGTTTCGAAGACGTGTCGCTCAGCGTCAAGGCGGGCCAGATCGTCGGGCTCTACGGCCTGATCGGCGCCGGGCGCAGCGAATTCGCGCTCGGACTCTATGGACGCCAGCCGACGACTTCAGGCGAAATCCAGTGGATGGGCAAGCGCGTCGACATCAAGAACGAACGCACCGCCATGGAGCTCGGCATTGCGCTGGCGCCGGAAAGCCGGCGCGACCAAGGGCTCTGCCTCAACCTGCCGATCGGCCTCAACATCAACCTGCCGGTGTTCGGACGGCTGAGCCACGGACCTGTGATCAACCATGCGCGCGAGTCGGCCAATGCCGACAAGCAGATCCGCGATCTCAGCATCAAGACGCCGAGCCGGCGCGTTCCGGCCTCCAGCATGTCGGGCGGCAACCAGCAGAAGATCGTCATCGGCAAATGGCTGAGCCATGGCGCCCGGCTCTTCATCTTCGACGAACCGACTGTCGGCGTCGACGTCGGCACCAAGGCGGAAATCTACCGGCTCTTCGCCAAGCTTCTGAAGGACGGCGCGGGCATCATCCTGATCTCCTCCTACCTGCCCGAAGTCTACGAACTGGCCGACCGGCTGCACGTCTTCCGCGCCGGCAAGATCGTCGCCAGCCATGATTTCCACGCGGCGACGCATGAAGAAGTGCTCAGCGAAGCGATCGGCGTCTGAGCCAAAAGAATAAGAGGGAGAAAATTCATGACTGCCACCCCCACTGAGATCGTCGCACCGCCGCCGCGCCGGAAAATGAACATCCTGTTCGGCCTGACGCTGATCGGCCTGCTGATCTTCCTCTGGATCGTGCTCGGCGTCGTCACCCCGAGCTTCTGGACGCCGCTCAACATTTCGAACCTGCTGCGTCAGGGCGCGATGACGGCGATCCTCGCACTCGGACAGACCTTCGTCATCATCACCGCCGGCATCGACCTTTCCGTCGGCGCCATCGTCGGCTTCTGCACCGTCATCATCGCCTGGCTGCTGCAGGCCGGCGTGCCGCTCTGGGGGGCGATCGCGCTGACGCTCGCCATCGGCGTGGCGATCGGCGCCTTCCATGGCTTCGGCATCGTCCATATGGGCCTGCCGCCGTTCATCATCACGCTGGCAACCCTGACATCGCTGCGCGGCATCGGCCTGCTGATCACCAACGGTTCGACGATCAACATCACCAATGAGGGCTTCAGCAATTTCGCCCGCGCCGATCTGCTCAGTATTCCGAGCCTGTTCTGGATGGTCATCCTGGTGGCGGTCCCCTCCTTCATCTTCCTGCATCTCAGCCGTTGGGGCCGCTATCTCTTCGCGGTCGGTTCGAACGCCGAGGCGGCGCGCCTTTCCGGCGTCAACGTCAAGGGCATGATCTATCTTGCCTATATCCTCTCGGCCTCCTTCGCCGCCTTCGTCGGCGTGCTGCTCGCCTCGCGCATCGCCATCGGCAATGCGACACAGGCCGACGGCTGGGAACTGCAGGCGATTGCCTCCTCCGTCATCGGCGGCACCAGCCTGTTCGGCGCGGTCGGCTCGGTGCACGGCCCGCTGATCGGCGCTTTCATTCTCGCCACCATCAACAACGGCGCGAACCTTCTGAACGTCAATTCCTTCTGGCAGCGCATCATCACCGGTCTGCTGATCATCGTGATCGTGTTCTTCGACCAGCTGCGCCGCCGCCGGAGCAATTGAGCGACATGAGACAGCCGGCTTGAACGAGCCGGCTTCTTCCATTCAAGGAATGCGAGACCCGTCATGAAAGCAGTTCTTTGCCGGGAGCCCGGCGTGCTCGATATCGTCGAGCGTCCTTCGCCAGCGGCTCCCGCCGCCGGCTGGGTGCGGCTTGCCGTCAGCCATGTCGGCATCTGCGGCACCGACTACCATATTTTCGAGGGCAAACATCCCTTCCTCGAATATCCCCGGGTGATGGGGCATGAGATCTCGGCGACGGTGCTGGAAGCCGGCGACGGCGTGGCGATCGCGGTCGGCACGCCCGTCATCGTCAATCCCTATCTCTCCTGCGGGCAATGTATCGCCTGCCGTCAGGGCAAGCCAAATTGCTGCACCAACATCAAAGTGCTCGGAGTCCATACCGACGGCGCCTTCTGCGAGGAGATTTCGGTTCCATCGGGCAATCTCTATCCCGCCAAGGGCCTGAGCCTCGAGGCGGCGGCAACGACCGAGTTCCTGGCAATCGGCGCCCATGCGGTGCGCCGTTCGATGACCGGCCCCGGTGCGCGGGCGCTCGTCATCGGCGCCGGGCCGATCGGGCTCGGGGCGGCGATCTTCTCGCGCATCGCAGGGCATGAGGTGACGCTGCTCGATACCAGCACCGAGCGGCTGCAGATGGCCTCGGAGCGCTTCGGCTTCACCTCCGGCATCGTTGCCAACGAGGCGGCAGCGGAGAGCGTTCGCGCCAAAACCAACGGCGACGGTTTCGACGTGGTCTTCGATGCGACGGGTTACGGCCCTTCGATGGAAAAGGCCTTCTCCTTCGTCGCTCATGGCGGCGCGCTGGTGCTGGTCAGCGTCGTCAAGGACGATATCCGCTTCTCCGATCCCGAATTCCACAAGCGCGAGATGATGGTGATCGGCAGCCGCAACGCCACCCGCGTCGATTTCGAGCATGTCGCGGATTCGATCGCCAAAGGCCTGGTGCCGGTGGAGAAACTCATCACCCACCGCACGACGCTTGCCGACGCGCCGCGCGATCTCGCCCGCTGGGCGCATGAGAAGAATGGGTTGATCAAGGCGGTGATCAGTATCGGGGGTTAGGCAGCGTCGGAAAAGTCCTGCAGAATTAGGCGATTATTTTGTCATGTTCGCCGTACTTGCTGCTTAGGTTCCCCCCACACTCGTCATCCTCGGCCTTGAGCGGAGGATGACGAAACGGGGTGCAATCGACAAAATGGGGGCCCCTGTCCCCATGCGCCGTTATCCCGCGGCCGCCTCGATCGCCCTGCGCATCTCCCTCACAACGGCGACATCCGTTTTGTTGGTACTCTTCGCCTCCAACCGGCGCGCAAGATGTCGCGCAACATTTCTCAATCAAAAAGCACACAGACGAATACGGAAGTGTCCATAAGTGGGGCCGCCGGATAGCCGGCAGATCTTCGTCGATTGAGTGATGGAAAGGGTCGAGCGATGAAAATGCGAATTGCTTCCTTGGCAATGGCTGCGGCGCTGACAATGCCACTTACGGTGCCGGCCCGCGCGCAGGTGGTCATCCAGGAAGGCCAAGGATCGGAGTTCTATTCCGATCCCGACGATAACCAGACGGAAACGGATTTTCTGCAGCGATGGAATCGCCACCACGACCAGCGAAGCGGATGGCGCTCGGGTCGGGACAATTTCGGGCCGGACGATGCGGTTCGCCTCCTTGAGAGACGTGGTTACCGCGTCAGAGATGTGAAGGACGTGGGTGAACGATATCTGATCCGAGCATGGCGAGACGGGGACGATCTCCTGGTGAGCGTCTCCCGCAGGGGCGATATCATGGGCGTCGTGCACGATCGCGAGTGATGGGCCGTCTTTGCTGTCCCTCACGCCGATGGGATGAAGGGCTGTCTCGATGCTGGCGCGGGCTACAAATTCTAACCTACCGCCTCGATCGCCCTGCGCATCTCCCTCACAACCGCGACATCCGTCTTGTTCGTGCTTTTCGCCTCAAACCCGAAGGCCACCGCGCGCGGATCGGCGCTTTCGACCGGTGAACTGCAGGAGCCGTGGACCTCGCGGGCGCCGGTCGCCTGCAGGATCTCCCCGACATTTGCCGGGCGGATGCCGCTGCCGGGCATGATCGAGATGCGGCCGGCAGCCTTGGCCGAAATGCGCTTCAGCGTCTCGAGGCCGTCGGTGGCCTTCAGCGCGCAGCCGGAGGTCAGGATGCGTTCGCAGCCGAGTTCGACCGCCTGCTCCAACGCCTGATCGGCATCCGGCACCAGATCGAAAGCGCGGTGCAGCGTCGAGCCGAGGCCGGCCGCATGTGCCTTCAAGCGGTGGATCAGCGGCATGTCGAGCGTCCCGTCCGGCCGGTTGGCGCCGATGACGACGCCGGCGAGGCCCGCTGTGCGCACCGCATCGATATCGATCATCATCGCTTCTTCGTCCGCCTTGTCGAAGATGAAGGGACCGGCATGCGGGCGGATCATCGCATAGACCGGAATGGGCGCGCGGGCGGCGATCCGCATCAGGCTCGGCAGCGGCGTCAGCCCGCCGAGCTCCAGCGCCGAGCAGAGTTCGATGCGGCCGGCGCCGCCTTCGATCGCGCTGGCAAGGCCTTCGGCGCTGTCGACGCACACTTCGAGCAAGATGGTCACGCTACAGTCTCCCTGGCTCCGGCGTCCGCCTGCCTTTTGGTTTGCGCGACGGTTTCCGACGTAATTCTCGCCGCCGCCTCGATGATGACGGTGCAGGCATCGGCGGCGGCTTTGCGATGGTTGAAAGCGACGTGATAGGACATCGGCAGGTGCACGTCGAGATCGACGATGCGCACCTTGTCGGCGATCGGCAGGGCGCTGACCCGGCCGAGGAAGGAGACATAGCCGTGATTGGCGACGAGGTCGACGATCACAGGCAGCGAATCCGCCGCGGTAATATCCTGGCCGCGCAGGCGCCGGTTGGGCGCGCGCTCGTAGCTGAAGGCCATGGCCGCATGGCCGAGACCGGTGCGTGGGCTCGGCATGCAGATCGCATGGCCGGCGACGAGATCGGCGACGCTCATCTCGGTGCTGTCAGGTGGCGCGATCACCACCATGTCGGTCTGCAGCAATTCGCGATGCCGGAAACTTTCGAGGCCGAAGACCGAGTCCAGGATCGCCACGTCGATGCGACCGTTCTTCAGCGCCTCGCGCAGATCGTCGGCGGTCATCGACACCAGCGAGATCGTATTGTTGTTGCGACGGGCATTCCATTCGGAGACCAGCACGCCCAGGCAGCGCGCCACCCAGCTTTCCGAGCCGGTCGGGATGATCGAGCCGATGCGCAGCGATCGGGCTGTGCGTCGGTAACGCTCGTCGGCGGACGATTTCAGGTCGTTCCATGCCTGGCTGATCGCCATGAAAATCTGATAGGCGCGCCTGCCCTCTTCCGTCAGCACCGAGCCCTGCGCCTGCCGCTCGAACAGCCGAGCACCCAGAAATTTCTCAAGATTGGCAAGCTGCAGCGAAAGCTGCGGCTGACCCAAGCGAAGCCGGCGGGCGGCCCGGTTGATGCTGCCCTGGTCGGCCACTTCCAAAAAACGCTCCATGGTGACGATCTTGACGGGGATGCGGGATGCCCAGGTCTCGCAGGCCTCGGCGGCGCCGTCATGGCCGGTCAGTTGGCCGAGCTCGGCAATCGCAGCCATGATCGGCTCCAGCCCTTCCAGCACCCTGCCGCTCGCAATCAGCGTCACCAGCTCGCCAGAGGCGCGCTCGGTCAGTTTTATCGCCAGTTCGGTCTCGAGATTATGGATTGCGGTGGAGACAGTGGAGGGTGACAGCTGGAAGCGGCGCGCGGTCTCGCGCACCGAGCCGGATGTCAGGACATGGCTTGCAATGAACAGGGCACCAAGATGCAATGGCCACCTCCGGAAAGCGCTGGAAAAACCGGACGATATGATGTGTTCATGAAAAAAGATATCCCTGCCTCAGAATAGGCGGGCTATCGTTTCCGTCATAATAAATCCGGGCGCCGGGAAACCGTGAAAGAGCACCGGAGCATCGTGGAAACACGCAAGGGGACAAAAACAAATCGCGCCGGCCTTGGAAAAGGGAATGCGTTTCCGCGCGTGGAGGTGCATTCGCCGCCATAATCGTGCCGCGACCGCAAATACTGGAGGGGGCTTGCATCGATTTTTCGGGTGGGCACGCTATTTCCATGACGCACGCAATTCCGGCATGATGGCGGCCTTGTCGCCCTCGCCGGCGGATTTTCTGCGCACAAGCCTTCCGCCAAGGGCTTGAGCCCCATTCAACGGTGTTAACACAGGGGATATTCCATGCTGAAGAAACTCGCACTTGCCGTCTCGCTCTCCGCCTTCGCGGTGGGTGCGGCCCAGGCCGCCGACGTCGTCGTCTCGTCGAAGATCGACACCGAAGGCACGCTGCTCGGCAACGTCATCGCGCTCGCGCTCGAAGCCAACGGCATCAAGACGCAGGACCGCATCGCGCTCGGCGCGACACCGGTCGTGCGCAAGGCGATCACCGCCGGCGAAATCGACATCTATCCGGAATATACCGGCAATGCCGGCTTCTTCTTCAATAAGGCGGATGACGCCGCCTGGAAGAACATCGACCAGGGCTATGAGCTGGCGAAGAAGCTCGATTACGACGCCAACAAGATCGTCTGGCTGACGCCGTCGCCTGCCAACAATACCTGGGCGCTCGCCGTGCGCAATGATGTCGCCCAACCGAACAAGCTGAAGAGCCTGACGGACTTCGGCAAATGGGTTGCCGGCGGCGGTGCCGCCAAACTTGCCGCCTCCGCCGAATTCGTCAATTCGGCCGGTGCGCTTCCCGCCTTCCAGACGACCTACGGCTTCCAGCTGAAGCCCGACCAAACGGTCGTTCTCTCCGGCGGCGATACGGCGGCGACGATCAAGGCGGCCGCCGACCAGACGAACGGCGTCAACACCGCCATGGTCTACGGCACCGACGGCGCGATCGAAGCGGCCGAACTCACCGTTCTCGAAGACGACAAGAACGTGCAGCAGGTCTATGCGCCGACGCCGATCATCCGCGAAGAGGTGCTGAAGGCCAATCCGAAGATCGAAGAGGTGCTTTCGCCGATCTTCAAGAGCCTGACCGCCGACGAATTGCGCAAGCTCAACGCCAAGATCCAGGTCGACGGCGAGCCGGCAAAGTCCGTCGCCGAAGCCTATCTGAAGGAAAAAGGCTTCCTGAAATAGTCATCGCTCGCTCCGCCCGACTTTCGGGCGGAGCCTCCCTTTGCTGATAGGATTGAGCGGACAGGTTGGCAGACAGGGTTGAATTGATGGAAGAAACCTCAGCGGTCCGCAGGCTGGACCGGCTCGGCGTGGTTCTGGTGGCCGGCGGCATTGCGGCGACGGCCCTGATGCCCTTCATCTATGTGAAGGCCAACCGTATCGCCGCCGGCAAGCCGATGCTGCTCACGCAGCTTCTTCCCCAGCCTTCCGTCATCATCCTGACCGCGCTTCTCCTTCTCACCGCTTTCGCCGCGCTGCTGCTCACCAACGCGCTGGCCCGGCTTATGGTCGCGACGCTCTGCCTTGCGGCGCTGATCGTTGCGATCGGCCTCGTCTCGGCAGCGGCGACGCCGCCCGGCAGCACGGTGGCGCGGATGACGCCCGGCGGCGGTTTCTGGGTGCTGTTTGCCGTGATCGGGCTCGTGATATCAGATGCGCTTGTCAAAATCCGGCTGGCGCCGTGGATGCGGGTCGCAGCCCTTGCGGCCTATACGGCGCTGCTGTTCCTCTCGCTCACGTCAGGCCTGCTCGACAGCCTTTCGATCATGAAGGAATTTTCCACACGGGCTGCGCAATTCGAGACCGAGGCGATTTCGCATCTGCTGCTGGCCTTCGGCTCGCTCGCCATCGCCATCATTCTCGGCCTGCCGCTCGGCATCCTCTGCTTCTGGGTGCCGAAGCTGCGGGCCATCGTGCTGCAGGGGCTGAGCCTCATCCAGACGATCCCGAGTCTGGCGCTCTTCGGCCTGCTGATGCTGCCGCTCGGTTATCTCGCCACCCATGTGCCGCTGGCCGCTGCCGTCGGCATCCGCGGCATCGGCACGGCGCCGGCATTGATCGCACTGGTGCTCTATTCGCTGCTGCCGATCGTCGCCAACACCGTCGTCGGCCTGCAGGGCGTCGACCCCGCGGTACGCGACGCGGCCGCCGGCATGGGACTTACGCGCTTGCAGATCCTGACCCGCATCGACATGCCGCTCGCCTTCCCCGTCATCCTCACCGGCATCCGCATCGTGCTGGTGCAGGCGATCGGCATGGTGACGATCGCCGCGCTGATCGGCGGCGGCGGCTTCGGCATCTTCATCTTCCAGGGGCTCGGCCAGACGGCCATGGACCTCGTCCTGCTCGGCGCCGTGCCGACCGTCTTCTTCGCTTTCTCATCGGCCGTCATCCTCGATGCGGTCATCGACAGCATCCGGGGATCCGCCGCATGAGCATGATCGAGATCAGGAACGTCACCAAGCGCTACGGCACGGCCACCGTCGTCGACGACGTCTCGATGAAGGTCGAGAAGGGTGAGATCACCGTCATCGTCGGCACCTCGGGCTCGGGCAAATCGACGCTGATGCGGATGATCAACCGGTTGGTGCCGATCACCGAAGGTCAGATCTTCGTCGGCGGGCAGAATGTCATGGACGTTGAGGTGACCGAGCTGCGCCGCAAGATCGGCTATGCCATCCAGGGCCACGGCCTGTTTCCGCACCGCACCGTGGCGCAGAATATCGCCACCGTCCCGCAGCTTCTCGATTGGGATTCCGCCCGCATCGCCAAACGGGTCGAGGAACTGCTCGGGCTTTTCAACCTCGATCCGGCGACCTTTGCCGACAAATACCCGCACCAGCTTTCCGGCGGCCAGCAGCAGCGTGTCGGCGTCGCCCGGGCGCTGGCGGCCGAGCCGGAACTGCTGTTGATGGACGAACCCTTCGGGGCGCTCGACCCGGTCATCCGCGGCAAGGCGCAGGACGATCTGCTGGCGATCCAGAAGCAGTTCGGCACGACGATCATTCTCGTCACCCACGACATGGACGAGGCCTTCCATCTCGGCAACCAGATCGCTGTCATGAGCCAGGGCCGACTGCTGCAATGCTCGACCCCGGAAAAGATCCTCACCGAGCCGGCCGATCCCTTCGTGCAGCAATTGACCGGCACCTCCGACCGGGCGCTGAAGCTGATGTCGCTGCTGCCGCTCAAGGAAAGCATGGCGCCGGCGAAAAGCGGTCTCGCCTATGCCCTGCCGCAGTCGCTCAGCCTGCGCGATGCGCTGGCCGAAATGATCTGGCAGGGGGTCGACGAGGCGGCCGTTGAGAACGGCGAGAAGGCGCCTGTCGGGTCGATTTCGATGAGCCGGCTTCTCGAACTGGGCCGCAAGGCATGAAACTCCTCGTCGCCAATCTCTTCCGCCTGGCGGCGCTCGCCCTGCTCTTGATCCTGCTGTTCAGGACGGAGTGGCTTTCCTTCCTGCTCACGCCGTTGACCAACAACAATGCGCCCGCCGTCTACACGCAGAACAGCCTTGCCTCGCTGGCCGTCGGCCATCTGCAGCTGGTGATCGGCTCGATTGTCTGCAGCGCCGTGCTTGCCGTTGTCGGCGGCATTTTCGTGACGCGGGAAAGCGGGGCTGACTTCCTGCCGCTGTCGCGCGCCATCGCCAATGCGGGGCAGACCTTTCCGCCGGTCGCGGTGCTGGCGCTCGCCGTTCCCGCCACCGGCTTCGGCGCCATGCCGACGCTGATTGCGCTCTTTCTCTACGGCCTGCTGCCGATCTTCGAAAACACCGTCGCCGGCTTGAAGCAGGTTTCGCCGCAGGTGCTCGATGCCGCCGACGGCATGGGCATGAACGGCACGCAGCGGCTGTTTCGCGTCGAGCTGCCGCTTGCCCTGCCGCTGATCCTCGAAGGGCTGAAGGTGGCGACCGTGATCAATATCGGCACGGCGACGATCGGCTCGACGGTTGCGGCAAAGGGTCTCGGCGAGGTGATCATCGCCGGGCTGATTTCCGACAATACCGCCTTCATTCTGCAGGGCGGCCTGATCGTCGGCCTGATGGCGGTGCTGATCTATGACGCCATGGGCCTCGTCGAAGCGGCGATCACCCGAAGAATCGGCTTGCGCCCGGCGTAAAAGGACGGGTACCAAGTGCCACAGCGTCCTTTGCGCGTCTGAAAAGACGCGCGGCGCTGTCGTGGAATGGGAGGCAGAATTGGCGAAGATGATCCACTCGATGATCCGCGTTCTCGACGAGGCGCGCTCCGTCGACTTCTACAGCAAGGCCTTCGGCCTTTCGGTCGCCGACCGCGTCGATTTCGAAACCTTCACGCTGATCTATCTGAGCAATGCCGAGACCGGCTTCGAGCTGGAGCTGACCGTCAACAAGGGCCGGACCGCGCCTTACGAGCTCGGCAATGCCTATGGTCATCTCGCCGTCTCGGTCGAAGAGGTGTCGGTCGAACGCAAGCGGCTGTCGAAGCTCGGGCTTCATCCCGGCGAACTGGTGGAGCTCAACCGTGACGGCAAGCTCTTCGGCCTGTTCTTCTTCATCAGCGATCCCGACGGCTACAAGATCGAAGTGCTGCAGCGCCACGGCCGGTTTCTCTGACGCTTCTTGCGGCGACATAGTTCTACTCCACACCTAATCCCACAGCTTCGAGCGGCATGAATCAGGAGCCCGCCCATGATCGAGAAGACCGCGCTCAATTCCGGCTGGACGCTTACCTGTAACGATACAGGAAGATCCGGCCTGCCGGCCGCGATACCCGCAACGGTGCCGGGCTGCGTGCATCTCGACC
This sequence comes from Rhizobium anhuiense bv. trifolii, assembly GCF_024346605.1. NCBI lineage: Bacteria > Pseudomonadati > Pseudomonadota > Alphaproteobacteria > Hyphomicrobiales > Rhizobiaceae > Rhizobium > Rhizobium anhuiense. The sequence goes on along the minus strand of NZ_CP098803.1, from coordinate 797,752 downwards.
TGCTCGCCAACCGGCTGATCCCCGATCCCTATATCGACGTCAACGAGATCACCAATGACTGGATCGGCAAAACCGACTGGACCTATCGCTGCAGCTTCGAGGCAATGCCTGATGATGGCAGGGTATGGGAACTCGTCTTCGACGGGCTCGATACGATCGCGGTGATATCCCTCAACGGCCAAGAGATCGGCCGCACCTTCAACATGCACCGCACCTATCGCTTCGATGTGTCGGAGCTGCTGAAGGCCGGGAGCAACGAACTCACGGTCACCTTCCGCTCGGCCTACGCCTATGGCGCGCAGATGGAGAGGCATTACGGCTACCGCCCCAACAACTATCCGGGACCGGGCAATCTGATGCGCAAGATGGCCTGCAATTTCGGCTGGGACTGGGGACCGACGCTGGTGACGGCAGGTCTCTGGAAGCCGGTCCGGCTGGAAAGCTGGGATCGGGTGCGGCTTGCCGAAACGCGCGTATCCGCAACGCTTGCCGGCGGCGATGGGTTGATCAAGGTGCATGCCAGGCTGGCGCGGCATGGCGACAAGGCGCCGTGCAAGCTCGTCGCCGCAATCGGCGGCGTGACCCAGACGGTGGCAATCAATGCTGACGAAGACGAGAGCGCCTTCGAGCTTGCCCTCCCCTCGCCGCAGCTGTGGTGGCCGCACCATCTCGGCGCGCAGCCGCTCTATCCGATGACGCTGAGGCTGGTCGACGAGGCCAGCGGCGATCTGCTCGACAGCTTTGAACGCGAACTCGGCTTCCGCTCGCTGCGGCTCGACACCGCGGCCGACGAACACGGCTCGGCCTTCACCTTCGTCATCAACGACGTGCCGCTGTTCATCTGCGGGGCGAACTGGATTCCGGACGATTGTTTCCCCCCGCGGGTGGCGGCCGAGCGTTATGCCGCGCGGATCGAGGAGGCAAAGGCCGCCAACATCCATCTTCTGCGCGTCTGGGGCGGCGGCATTTTCGAGGCCGACGAATTCTATCAGGCCTGCGACCGTGAAGGCATGCTGGTCTGGCAGGATTTCCTCTTTGCCTGCGCAGCCTATCCGGAGGAGGAGCCGCTCAGAAGCGAGATCGAGGCGGAGGTGCGCGACAATGTCGTGCGGCTGATGCCGCATGCCTCGCTGGTCCTCTGGAACGGCAATAACGAGAACATCTGGGGCTTCGACGAATGGGGCTGGCGGCCGATCATCAAGGCGGGCGAGAGCTGGGGGCTCGGCTATTATCTCGACCTGCTGCCGAAGCTCTGCGGCGAACTCGATCCGGACCGGCCCTATTATCCCGGCAGTCCTTACTCCGGCTCGATGGAGATCGAACCCAATGCCGACGGCCATGGCTGCAAACACATCTGGGACGTGTGGAACGATGTCGGCTACGAGGTCTACCGCAATTACATCCCGCGTTTCTGCTCCGAATTCGGCTGGCAGGCGCCGGCCGCCTGGGCGACGATCGAAGAGAGCGTGCACGACCAGCCGCTGACGCCGCAATCGAACGGCGTCTTCCACCATCAGAAGGCGACCGAGGGTAATGACAAGCTGATCCGTGGCCTTGCCGGCCATCTGCCGGAACCGCAGACGATGGACGACTGGCATTTCGCCACCCAGCTCAACCAGGCGCGCGCCATCCGCTTCGGCGTCGAGCACATGCGCTCGCACCGGAATGTCTGCAAGGGCGCGGTGGTCTGGCAGTTCAACGATTGCTGGCCGGTGACCTCATGGGCGGCGCTCGATTCGGCCGGCCGCCGCAAGCCGCTCTGGTATGCGCTGAAGGCAGCCTATGATCCGCGCCTGCTGACGATCCAGCCGCGCGGCGACGGGCTTGCGGCGGTGGCGGTCAACGAACGCACCCTGTTCTGGCGGGCGAAGATCAGCGGCAAACGCCTGAAGCTCGATGGCACCGTGCTTGCCGAATTCGAATTCTGGCGGCTGCTCTGCGACCGCTTCGAGGCCAGGGAATTTCCGCTGCCCGAGGATATCGTCACTCCCGGCTTACCGAAGGACGAGCTCATCGTCGTGCAGATGCTGGACAGGCGCGCCTTCCATTATTTCGTCGAGGATATCGAGCTTGCCTTGCCGGCACCGCGGCTGGCGGTCGATGTCACCAGCATTGAGGGCGGGTATCAGGTCAAGGTGACGGCGCAAAATTTCCTCAAGGATCTCTGCCTGATGGCGGATCGGCTGGATCCGGATGCCGTCGTGGATTCTATGCTGATGACGCTGTTGCCGGGCGAGAGCCATGTCTTTGCGGTCAAGACGGCGAAGGCGATCAGGGCAGAGGATATTGTCATCGGCACCGTGCTGCGATCGGCCAATGATCTTGTTGTCGGTTCGCGCTAGCTGCCCCTCACCCTAACCCTCTGCCCGTAAACGGGTAGAGGGACGAGCCGAGAGCGGTCGCGTACATCCCCTTCGCCCCGTTTACGGGGAGAAGGTAGCGGCAGCCGGATGAGGGGCTGCCGAGCCACGACATTTGTCACCAAACACCAAAAAGGCCCCGCATGCCGCGGGGCCCTTCCAGCTCGGCCTATCGGACGACGTTACATCCAGTAGGGCGGCACGCCGTAGTAATCATAGACCCGGCGGCCATTATCGTTGTACCAGGTGTCGTCATCGTCCGAATAGCTCGGGGCGCCTTCGATCTGCTCCTTGGTCAGGTCGATGCGATAGCCGTCCAGTTGGGTGTCGTAGTTCAGCTTTTCCCAGGGAAGCGGATAGTGATCGTGGCCGATGCCCAGGAAGCCGCCGAAGCTCAGCACGGCATAGGCGACGCGGCCGTCGAGTTTCCCGATGATCAGGCGTTCGATCGAGCCGATATGCCTGCCATCCGAACCATAAACACGGGTGCCTTCGACACGGTCGCTGGCGATCATCGCATGCGTGCCCTCGACGTTCGGGTCGCGGCGGGTGGCGTCAGTATCCTGGTTCAACATTGTGCACCTCCTTTTGGTGTTTCCTCATAGTGAGTCTGCAGGATCAACGTCATGGCCGACTCAAAGTTCCCCAGCCTTCCCACGATCCGGCGATGGCCGAATGTTGACGTTTACGTCAAGGTTAGTATAGCTTCATTCGGCTTGAACCGTTCAGGCAATGGCATAAGCTGCCGGACTGGAAGACGGAGGATCTTTCCGGTCAATATGGGCCAGACGATTGCTGGCTCTGCGGCGGCCGCAAGGGAGAGAGGATACGATGAACAGCATTTCCGTCCATCCGAACGGAGCCAAACCCGAGAAGCCCTGGCTTGCCAGCTATCCCGATGTCGTTCCGGCCGAACTCCCACCTCTGGAATATGCCTCGCTTGCCGAAATGCTGGAAAAATCCTGCGCCCGTTACGCCGACCGGACGGTGTTTTCCAGCATGGGCAAGGCGATGCGCTATCGTGAACTGGAGAGCAAGACGCGCAAACTCGCCGCCTGGCTGCAGAGCATCGGCCTCGAGAAGGGCGATCGCGTCGCCGTGATGATGCCGAACGTGCTGCAGAACCCGATCGCCACCTACGCCATCCTGCGCGCCGGCCTCGTCGTGGTGAACGTCAACCCGCTCTACACGCCGCGCGAACTCGAACATCAGCTGCGGGATTCCGGCGCCAAGGCGATCTTCGTGCTGGAGAATTTCGCCCGCACGGTGGAGCAGGTGCTCAACAAGACGGATCTGCGCCATGTCGTCGTCACCTCGCTCGGCGAAATGCTGGGACCCAAGGGGCTGATCGTCAATTTCGTCGTGCGCAAGGTGAAGAAGCTCGTTCCCTCCTGGTCGATCCCGCAGCACAAGAGCTTCGGCCAGGTGCTGCGCGAAGGGGCGGGAAAGACGCTTGCGCCGGTGACGCTTGCCGGCGGCGATATCGCCTTCCTGCAATATACCGGCGGCACGACGGGCGTTGCCAAGGGCGCGGTGCTGACGCATGCGAACCTGCTCGCCAACAAGCAGCAGCTGTCACTCTGGCTCCGCTCGGCCTTCGAGCGCAAGAAGCAGCCGGAGGTGCTGAATTTCCTCTGCGCCCTGCCGCTCTACCACATCTTCGCGCTGACGGTGAATTCGCTGATGGGCATGTCGCTCGGCGCCCACAATATCCTGATCGCCAATCCGCGCGACATTCCCGGTCTCGTCAAGGAATTCGGCAAATCCGACGTGCATATCTTCCCCGGCCTCAACACGCTGTTCAATGCGCTGATGAACAATGCCGATTTCGCCAAGCTCGACTTCTCCCCGCTGATCATGTCGCTCGGCGGCGGCATGGCCGTCCAGCGGCCGGTCGCCGACCGCTGGCTCAAGATGACGGGCACGCCGGTGACGGAGGGCTACGGCCTTTCCGAAACCTCGCCTGTCGCCACCGCCAACCGTTTCGATTCGGCCGAGTTCACCGGTACGATCGGCCTGCCGCTGCCCTCCACCGACCTCGACATCCGCGACGAGGAAGGCAATTCGTTACCACTCGGCCAGGTCGGCGAGATCTGCATCCGCGGGCCGCAGGTGATGGCCGGCTACTGGCAGAAGTCGGAGGAAACGGCGCGGGTGATGACCGATGACGGCTATTTCCGCTCGGGCGACATGGGTTTCATGGACGAACGCGGCTATACCAAGATCGTCGACCGCAAGAAGGACATGATCCTGGTCTCCGGCTTCAATGTCTATCCGAACGAGATCGAGGAGGTCGCCGCCATGCATGCCGGCATTCTCGAGGCCGCGGCCATCGGCGTGCCGGACGGACATTCGGGCGAGGCGGTCAAACTCTTCGTCGTCAGGAAGGATCCGAACCTGACCGAGGCAGAGGTGAAAGCCCATTGCATCGCCAATCTTACCAACTACAAACGGCCACGCTTCATCGAGTTCCGCACCGAACTGCCGAAGTCGCCGGTTGGCAAGATCCTGCGCAAGGACCTGCGCGGCTGAATTTGACGAATTCAAAGTGTTACAGCGTCCTTTGCACGTCTTTCGGACGCGCGGCGCTCTAATGAAATTGAGGGCCATCCGCTCGCCGCGGGTGGCTTTTTTCTATTTCGGCAGGTGGCTGAACTTGATTTGCGAGTGATAAAGCGAATAGTTTCCGCAACCCTTTCCGCCTCCAAAGGAGCCTCCCATGAACGCCATCGTCGAACAGCTGAAAAGCACCGCTGACGCCACCAAGGCGACCGATATTCGTGCCGCCTTCGCCGCCGATCAGCAGCGCTTTTCGCGTTTTTCCGTTTCGCTTGACGACCTGCTGATGGATTTTTCCAAGACGGCGGTGAATGACGATATCCTCAAGCTGCTGGTGAAGCTTGCCGAAGACGGCGGCGTCGAAAAGAAGCGCGAGGAAATGTTCTCGGGCAAGGCGATCAATTTCACCGAGGACCGCGCCGTTCTGCACACCGCGCTGCGCAACCGCTCCAACACGCCGGTTCTGGTCGACGGCAAGGACGTCATGCCCGACGTCAATGCCGTGCTTGTCGCCATGGGCAAGTTCGCCGACGAGATCCGCTCCGGCGCGCTGAAGGGCGCCACCGGCAAGGCGATCACCGACGTCGTCAATATCGGTATCGGCGGCTCGGACCTCGGCCCTGTGATGGCGACGCTGGCGCTTGCCCCCTTTCATGACGGCCCGCGCGCGCATTTCGTCTCCAACATCGACGGCGCCCATATCGCCGATATCCTGAAGCTGGTGCAGCCGGAAACGACGCTGTTCATCGTCGCTTCGAAGACCTTCACTACCGTCGAGACGATGACCAATGCGCAGACGGCGCGCAATTTCATCGCCAGGGCGCTCGGCGAAGCGGCCGTGCAGCACCATTTCGCCGCCGTCTCGACGGCGCTCGACAAGGTCGCTGCCTTCGGCATCGACAGCGCCCGCGTCTTCGGCTTCTGGGACTGGGTCGGCGGCCGCTACTCCATCTGGTCGGCGATCGGCCTGCCGCTGATGATCGCCGTCGGGCCGGAGAATTTCGGCAAATTCCTCGATGGCGCCCATGCCGTCGACAATCACTTCCGTAAGGCGCCGATTACCGAAAACCTGCCGATGCTGCTCGGCCTGATCGGCTTCTACCACCGCAATGTGCTGGGCTACCCCACCCGCGCCATCCTGCCCTACGACCAGCGCCTGTCGCGCTTCCCGGCCTATCTGCAGCAGCTCGACATGGAATCGAACGGCAAGGGCGTCACCATCGACGGCACGCCGGTCGAGGGCAATTCCGGCCCGGTCGTCTGGGGCGAACCCGGCACCAACGGCCAGCACGCCTTCTACCAGCTCATCCACCAGGGCACGAGCATCATCCCGGCCGAATTCATGATCGCCGCCAATGCCTTCGAGCCGGAGCTGCGTCACCAGCACCAGCTGCTCATCTCCAACGTTCTCGCCCAGTCGGAAGCCCTGATGAAGGGCCGCACCTTCGCGGAGGCCAAGAAGCAGCTGACCGACAAGGGTATGGACGACAAGAAGGCCGACTTCATCGCCCCGCACCGCGTCTTTAACGGCAACCGCCCATCGATCACCTTTGTCTACGACAAGCTGACCCCCTACGCCCTCGGCCGCCTGATCGCGCTTTACGAACACCGCGTCTTCGTCGAGGGCGTGCTTTTCCGCATCAACTCCTTCGACCAGTGGGGCGTCGAGCTCGGCAAGGAACTGGCAACCGGCCTGCTGCCGGTCGTCGAAGGCAAGGAAAGTGCAGCAGGCCATGATTCCTCGACGCAGGGCCTGGTTGCGGCGCTGGCGAAGCTGGCGAAGTAAGCGGGCGAGATTGCCCCTCACCCTGACCCTCTCCCCGTTCTGACGGGGCGAGGGGACCTGCCAAACGCAGCGTCAATGGGGATGGGGAGGTGGCCGCAGCCGGATGAGGGGCGAAGCGGGCTTTAGCCTTACATACCAATCTCATGCACCCAGAGCGGATTGGCGCCAGCATGGTCATTGCGGCCCGCAAATGGTGAATTGATGACGGCCTGCCTGAAGCATCCCTGTCGATGGGGCCTGTGGCGCAAAACCGGATTGAACTTTCTTCTAATAGAAAATTTTAGAAAGAATTCTTTCAATCTGCCGCCATCGCCCTAGATTCAAGCAAAATATGTGCGCAGGGTACTTCCGACGACATGGCCTACAAGCCGGGGGCGATGCCCCGTTTTATTGTTTCCGCTGGCGTATGCGCCGGGCCACTCGCGTCCGGATCGGCTCTTTCGCGCCCAGCTCGGGAGATTGCCCTCGACGCTCACCATAGAGCGTTTTCACGATCCATCTTCACCAAAGGAAATTCATGAGCCGTCTTATCGTCGTTTCCAATCGTGTTCCCATGCCGGCCAAGGATGGGAGCGCCGCGGCCGGCGGCCTGGCCGTCGCGCTGCAGGCAGCCCTGCAGGCGCGCGGCGGCATCTGGATGGGATGGTCGGGAGAATCGAGCGGAGACAGGGAGCCTGGCCCGCTGTCGCAACTGCAGAAGGGTAACATCACCTATGCGCTGACCGATCTCACCGACACCGACGTCGAGGAATATTATCGCGGATTTGCAAACCGTGTTCTCTGGCCCATCTGTCACTACCGCCTCGACCTCGCCGAATATGGCCGAAAGGAAATGGCCGGCTATTTCCGCGTCAACCGGTTTTTCGCGCACCGGCTGGCGCCGATGATCGAGCCGGACGACATCATCTGGGTTCATGACTACCACCTCATTCCGCTGGCCGCCGAACTGCGCCAAATGGGGCTGAAGAACCGGATCGGCTTCTTCCTGCACATTCCCTGGCCGCCGGCCGACATTCTCGTCACGATGCCGGTCCATGAAGAAATCATGCGCGGGCTCTCGCATTACGATCTCGTCGGCTTCCAGACGGACTACGACCTCCAGAACTTCGCCGGGTATCTCCGAAGGGAAGGCATTGGCGACGACCTCGGAAATGGATCGTTCGATTCACATGGGCGGATATTCAAGGCGGGCGCCTATCCGATCGGGATCGAAACCGCGGGCTTCGCCGACTTCGCCGAGAGCGCCGCAGACAATGTCATGGTGCAGAAGACCCGGCGCAGCATCGAGGGCCGCGACATGATCATCGGGGTCGATCGGCTCGATTATTCCAAGGGCATCATTCAGCGGCTGGAAGCGTTCGAACGCTTCCTCACCGGCAATCCCGCCTATCAGAACAAGGTCACCTATCTGCAGATCACGCCGAAGTCGCGATCGGAAGTTCCCGAATACGAGCATATGCAGAAGATGGTCGCCGAGCAGGCTGGCCGCGTCAACGGCGCCATCGGGACGGTCGACTGGGTGCCGATCCGCTATGTCAACCGTTCGATCAACCGCACCGTGCTCGCCGGCCTCTATCGCCTGGCGACGATCGGGCTGGTCACGCCGTTGCGCGACGGCATGAATCTCGTCGCCAAGGAATATGTCGCCGCCCAGAACCCGGATCGCCCGGGCGTCCTGGTGTTATCGCGCTTCGCCGGCGCGGCTCGGGAGCTGAAGGGTGCGCTGCTGGTCAATCCCTACGATGTCGAAGGCACTGCCAATGCGATTGCCAAGGGCCTTGCCATGTCGCTTGGGGAGCGCCGCGAACGCTGGAGCGTGATGATGGAGCATCTGCTCTCTCACGACGTCTCGCTTTGGTGCGAAAACTTCTTGCGGGACCTGGTGACCGCTCCCGAACTTCCCCGGACAATCGCCTGATCGATCAGCGTCCAGCCGTCATCGCAAAAAGCCTCGCACCGTCCCCGGCGCGAGGGTTAAAGCCCGATCTCATGCGCCCAGGGCGGATTGGCGCCGGCGCGGGAGACGGTGACGGCGGCGGCTTTGGCGCCGAGGGTCAGGGCGTTGTGGAGTGCCTTTTCGTCGAGCGAGGCGACCTGAGGCTTGGTCAGCAGACCATCCATCTTCAAGGAAGCCAGGATGCCGGCATCGAAGGTGTCGCCGGCGCCGACCGTGTCGACGACGGTGACGCGTTGGCTCGGGACCGTGACTTTACGCTCCTTGGTATAACCGGAAGCACCTTCCGCACCCTTGGTGATGACGACGAGCTTGGCGCCGTGGGCAAGCCAGTGGGCGGCGAGCGTATCGTGGTCGCCTTCCAAGCCGAACCATTCGAGGTCCTCGTCGGAGAATTTGACGATGTCTGATTTGGCGGCCATGCGCTTGATGCGGGCCATATGCGACGGCTTGTCCTTGATGAAACCGGGACGGATATTCGGATCGAGCGAGATGACGCGGCTTGCGGCTTCGCGGTCGAGAAGCGCCTCGTAGGTTTCGCCGCAGGGGCTGGGGATCAAGCTGATGGCGCCGAAATGCAAGGCTTCGCAATCATCGCCCAGAACAGGCAGGTCGGCCGTGGTGATCATCCGGCCGGCCGTGCCCTCGTCGTAAAAGGCATAGGTCGCCTGGCCATTGACCAGCTTGACGAAGGCGATGGTCGAGGGACGCGGCGTGATGGCGCACGGGCTGTAATCGACATTGCTCGCCTTCAGCGTCTCGAGCAGGATTTCGCCCATCATGTCATCGGCAATGCCGGTGAAGAAGGCGGTGGGGATGCCGAGGCGGCCGAGCGCGATCGCGGTGTTGAAAATCGCGCCGCCGGCATAGGGCGCAAAGCCCTTTTCGCCGAGCGTCGTGTCCCTCGGCAGCATGTCGATCAAGGCTTCGCCGCAGCACAAAATCATCGTATTCCTCCCAACAGCACTGATATGTCCATCAATCGATTAAGTGAGCTTTTGTCAACTGGCTAGAGCGAAAGCTCACTAACCCCACCATTCCTGCCCGACCAGGCCAGCGGCGCATCAAGGAAGGCCTCGACCTCCGTCAGCGTCTTGTCGTCGAAGAGCTTCTGCGCCTTGGCGACGGCCAGAACATTGCGCCAGCTGGCGATGTGATGCAGCCGGACCTTGCCGTCGGTAAAGCGCTGTTCGCCGAAGATGCCGTAGAAGAACAGCGCAATGCCGTGATCGACCATGCCGCCGGCGGCACGAACCGCGTCGATGAACTTGAACATGCTGCCGCCGGCTGTCGTCAGATCTTCGATGACGAGCACGCGCGAGCCTTCCGGCATGTTGCCTTCGATCTGGGCATTGCGGCCATGGCCCTTCGGCTGCTTGCGGACATAGATCATCGGCAGGCCGAGGCGGTCAGCCAGCAACGCGGCAAAGGGGATGCCGGCGGTCTCGCCGCCGGCGATACAATCGAACTGCTCGAAGCCGGCATCGCGCAGCAGGGTGCTGGCGGCGAAATCCATCACCGTCGAGCGGATGCGCGGGAAGGAAAGCAGCTTGCGGCAATCGATATAAACCGGGCTCGCCATGCCGGAGGCGAGTTTGTAAGGCTGGGCGGCATTGAAATGCACCGCCTTGATTTCCCAGAGCATCTTGGCCACCAGTTCGGCCATCACGGCGCGGTCGGGAAATGTGGTCTGGATCATGCGGCTCTCCTTCGGCTTGGGTCCTTGCGGGAATAGCAGCAAGAGCCCGACGTTTCCAGACGAAAGGCGAGCCAATTACCGCAGCAGACGACCGATATCGGCGATCTGCATCTTCTTGAACAGGGCGATCGCCTGGGCGCCCTCCTCCGCATCGAGCGAAACCGCATATCGCACGCCGGCGGCAAGCAGCTGCATCGTCAGCCGGGCGATCGCCAGCAGTTCCTTGCGGTCGCGATCCGGCCATAGGCGGACGAGCACGGCGAGAAATGCCTGGGCATGAAATTCCATGTCCTCGGCATCGACCTGCTGCAGCAGCTTGTCGGTATGGGTCGCATGCCAGATGTCGCGCATGACGGGCTCGCGGCGAAAGAAGCCGTAATATTCGTCAACGATCGTGGCGAGCGCGCCTTGCAGCCCGGCAGCATCGGTGACCTTCGCCAATTCCGCCTCGACGCACCGCCTGCCCTCTTCGTTGAAACGCTCGGCCAATGTCCGGATGATCGAGCTCTTGTCGGGGAAATATTGGTAGAGGGCGCCAAAGGAAAGGCCGGCCTTTTCGACGATCTCGCTCATTTTCAAGCCGTCGCTGCCATGGCTTTCGATCAGCTCGGAGGCGACGGCGAGGATCTTTTCGAAGCGCTCACGGCCGCGCTGCTGGCTGGGGATCCGGCGCAGCTGGCCGCTATGCTCCTGCTGGCGCCTGCGCGTTGCGACCGGCTGCTCCGACATCGTCTGCTCCCTTTCCAAGTTGACAAAGAAAATAAGAGAGTTTATCTCATTTTGCAAATGAGAGAGTTTCTCTTGTTTTGATCAAGGAAGGAGCTTCGACATGCAGAATTCCGAAATCGTCCTCGTCGGTGGATCGGGAAAGACCGGCGGCCGCATCACCAAGCGCCTGGAAGCGCGCGGGCTCAACGTTCGCGCGGCGTCACGCTCCAGCGCCCGTCCCTTCGATTGGGAGGACAGGTCGACCTGGCGCGAGGCGCTTGATGGCGCATCGAGCGCCTATGTCGCCTTCCAGCCGGATCTTTCCGTCGCCTGGGCGGCAGAGGCGATCGGCGCACTCGCCAAGGTCGCGGTCGACTGTGGCCTTGCGCATATCGTGCTGCTTTCCGGCCGCGGCGAAGAGGGCGCGCAACGCAGCGAGGCAGCGCTGAAGGCGTCCGGCATTGACACCACCATCCTGCGCGCCTCCTGGTTCTGCCAGAACTTCAGTGAGGGCGCCTTTGTCGAGCAGATCATCGGCAGCCGGCTGCAATTGCCGGCAGGCGAGATCAGCGAACCGTTCATCGATGCCGACGACATCGCCGATGCCGCCGTCGCCGCCTTGACCGATCCCCGCCATCGCAACAAGGTTTACGAACTGACCGGCCCGCGGGCACTGACCTTCCGACAGGCGGTCGCCGAGATCGCCGCGGCCACTGGGCAGCCGATCGAATATAAGCAGGTGTCGATGGCGGATTTCACCGGCGGGCTTGCGGCAGCCGGCCTGCCCCAAGGCCTGATCGATCTTCTGGAGGAACTGTTCGGCCAGGTGCTCGACGGGCGCAATTCCAAGGTGATGGGCGGTGTCGCCGAGATCCTCGGCCGCCCTGCCACCGATTTCAGCCAATATGCCCGCCGAGCGGCGACAAGCGGAATATGGAGCGCCTGACCATGCAGATCGTTCTCACCCTCTCCCTCGCCGCCGCGGCAATCGGCAGCGGCCTCGTCGCTGGCATCTTCTTCGCCTTCTCGACCTTCATCATGACCGCCTTCTCGCGCATCCCGGCGGAACAGGGCATCGCGGCGATGAACTCGATCAACGCCACGATCGTCCGCTCGCCCTTCATGGGCCTTTTCGTGCCGACGGCAATCCTCTGCATCGTCATCGCGGTGCTGGCGGTGATCGACTGGCGCGGCGGGGCATCCGTGTTGATGCTCGCAGGTGCGACCCTCTATGTCGTCGCCTCATTCCTCTCGACCATCATCTTCAACGTGCCGATGAACGATGCGCTTGATAAGGTCGGCGGCAGCGGGGCGGAGGCGGTTCAGCTCTGGACCACCTATCTCAGGGACTGGACATGGTGGAACCATGTGCGGACGATCGCCTCGCTGCTCGCCTCGGTGGCATTCGTGCGGGCGCTGATGATTGTCTAGGCGGCGCGTCTGCCACACGTCCCTTCTCCCCGGCGGGGGTCCGAAGGACGGGTCGAGACCCGCGGCTCGACCCCGGTCGGTGCCGGCAGGCGGTTGAGGGGGTGAGCGGCAAGGCCGCGAATGCACGGAGCGTAAGCGAAGGGCAACATATAGGGTGTGCCGTGCGCCCCCTCATCCGACCCTTCGGGCCACCTTCTCACCGCTGGGGAGAGGAGGGAGCCAAGCCGCCCCTCGTCTACTTCTGCTCGCAAAAGGCAATGCGGTTGCTGAAAGGATCGATGACCGTCATCTCCAATCCCCACGGCGCTTCCTCGACGCCGGGCTTCATGTAGCGGTAGTCCTTGCCGGCGAGTTCGGCGTGGTAGGCCCGGATATTGGCGACACGGACGAAGGCTTTGGCGCCGGGGCTGGCGTCGCCGGAATGTTCGCTCAAATGCAGCGCCATGCCGTCGCGCGAGACCTGGCAATAGAGCGGGAAGTTCTCGCCGAAACGGTGCTCCCAATCGAGATGAAAGCCGAGGAATCCGCAATAGAATTCCATCGCTTTCTCGACCGAGAAGATCCGGAAGATCGGCATCGGCGGCTCGATGCCGATGGCGGAGGAAGCGCCCGCCGCATCGATCTTGGCCGAGAGGATGTTCCATTGGTCGAGCCCGAACTGGCGGGCGACGATTTCGAGAGTCTCGCTGTGGGTCAGCGAAATGTCGCGGTCGGCGAGAGCCTGCCGCAAGGTTTTTGCCATGAGCTTGGCGTCGCGAAAATCGCGCATGATGTCATCCTTCCGTTGGCGGCAAACAGGAAGATCAGTGCCCGCGTCTGCTGACCCGTTCGCCATCGATCGCCAAACGGCAAGGGATGTGAAGGATGTTTTCTGGATGCATTCACCATAACGCCAAAGTGTCAAACGTCGAGCGTCGCGGGGCGGCTGGCCGCATCCGGCCGAGGTCGATGTTATGAAAGCACCGGTCAGGAATCAAGACGCGGTGCGCGATGGAATCGCCTGCAGGTGGCCGGCAAGCTCGACCCGGTTGCGGCCGCCGCGCTTGGCGACGTAGAGCGCCTTGTCGGCGGCACTCAGCATGGCGTCGAAATCCAGGCTGTTCGAGCGGCCGGGCGCAACGCCGACGCTGACCGTGCATGTCAGCACTTCGTTGTCGATCTGGATCTCGCGCGCTTCGAAGGCGCGGCGGATGCGCTCGGCCGCCAATTCCGCCCGGCCGGGCATGATCTCCTTCAGTACCAGCGCGAATTCCTCGCCGCCGAGCCGGGCGGCAATATCTCCGGCGCGGCAATGGGCGGCGAGTTCGGCGGCGAAGGCCCTGATCACGCTGTCGCCCACGGCATGGCCGAAGCGATCGTTGACGGATTTGAAATGATCGATATCGAAGACGATGACGGCGGTGGTGTTGCCCATCGGGCGCGTGCCGTACTCGTCGAACAGGGCGCGGCGGTTGAGCAGGCCGGTCAGCGGATCGGTGATCGCCTCGAGGCGATGGCGAGCGGCGAGCCGCCACTGATGCAGCGCCAGCGACAGCGCGCCGATCCCGGTCATGCCGGCGATGCAGACGGCGAGACTCAGATCTTCGGCCCAGTTGCTGGGGGCCTTGCCGAGCACCAGCTTTCCGTCGGAGATCAGCACGGCGGCGCAGAGGACGAAGGAGATTGCGGTCAGCGTGTAAAGCGCGGTGATGCCGAGGAGCGGGGCCGGCGCCTCGGCGCGCGCGAGCCAATATTGCCGGGCGGTGGCAAAGAGCAAAAGAGCAATGGCGATATTGTCGGCGATGAAGGCGAGGCCGTCATAACCCAACAGCATCGGCACGACGGAGAAGACCATCGCCGCAAGGGCGCGGATCGCGATGGCCGGAACGGACGGACGGCCGGTGAGGAACTGCCGGCCGGCCCCCCAGATGGTAGCAAAACCGGCATGAAACAGCACGAAGTTGGCGACGCCCAACCATGTCTCCGGGGTATTGACATAGGCGCTGTAGACAAAAATGCCGCTAACGACGAGGACCAGGCCGACGGTGGCGGTGAGCAGCACCGTTTCCGCCCGGCGGACAATCCAGCTGCCCATCAGTGTCACGGCAAGGCACGCCGCGGAGACGCCGAGCGCTAGCAAAAGGGAGTTGTAGTCAAGCATCATGCTCTTCAGTCTCCGCAGCTATTCCAGTGCCGGATGTGGCAGCTTCTGGGGTTCGCAGCGAGGAATGTCTTATGCATCCGTTAACAAATGATGCACTGCACAATGCAAATGTTACGCGTTTAACGTCACGCCGAAACTTAAGATGAATATTCCATTTAAAATTGAATTCTGAAAACCTATACCTACTACACCACCTGCCAATGCAGGGGAAACATCGGATCGAACACCGTCACCGAACCGGCGCCGGTTTCAATCTTCGCGGGAAAGACGACCGGCTCGGCCTGCCGTGTGAGCGTAATGCGCTCCTCGTTCGGCGGAAGCCCGTACCAGGCCGGCCCGTTCAGCGAGGTGAAGGCTTCGAGCCGCTCCAGCGCGCCCTCCTGCTCGAAGACATGGGCAAGGCAGCTCATCGTATTGACCGAGGTGTAAATGCCGGCGCAGCCGCAGGCGCATTCCTTCAGCGGATCGACATGCGGGGCGGAATCGGTGCCGAGGAAGAAGCGGCCGTCACCGCTTGCGGCGGCCGCACGCAAGGCCAGCCGGTGGTTCTCGCGCTTGGCGACCGGCAGGCAGTAATAATGCGGGCGGATGCCGCCGACCAGGATGGCGTTGCGGTTGATGATCAGGTGATGGGTGGTGATCGAGCCGGCGAGATTTAATTTGGCGGCCTTGATGTAATCGACGCCATCTGCTGTCGTGACATGCTCCATCGTCACCTTCAGTTCCGGCAGACGCTTCCGCAGCGGATCGAGCACGGTGTCGATGAAGACGGCCTCACGATCGAAGATATCGACCTCAGGCGTCGTCACCTCGCCATGGACGCAGAGCGGCAGGCCGATCTTCGCCATGCGTTCCAGCACCGGCATCGCCTTTTCCATATCGCGCACGCCGCCATGCGAATTGGTCGTGGCGCCGGCGGGATAAAGCTTGACGGCGGTGATGAGGCCGCTCGCAGCCCCCTCCTCCACGTCATCGGGACTGGTATGCTCGGTGAGGTAAAGTGTCATCAGCGGCTGGAAGCGATGGCCGTCCGGCAGCGCCTTGAGGATACGCTCGCGATAGGCCCTGGCGTCAGTGGTGGTGACAACGGGCGGCACGAGATTGGGCATGATGATGGCGCGGGCGAAGGTGCGGCTCGTATCGGCGATCACGCCTTCCAGCATGGCGCCATCGCGCAGATGCAGGTGCCAGTCGTCAGGACGGCGGATGGTGATCGATTGCATGGCAGGCCTCCGAAGCGATGCGTCTGCGGCCTCGATAGCACTAAAGCGCGTCGCATTGAAATTGAATCATGCGACGCGCTTTCGCTCTTTTTTTCATGCATGTCGTTACCCCTGAACCGCAGCACACTTCCGGGCGACATGCATTAGCGCCTCGCATTGAAATTGATTCATGCGACGCGCTTTCGCTCTTTTTCCATGCGTGCCGCACGGGATCACGCCAGCGCGATCTCCAGCGTCACATCGGCCGGGCGGCGGTTTTCGAGGATCAGCCGGCCGTTCGGCAGGTCGTTGCCGTAGACCTTGGCGCTGGCGGCTTCCTCGGTCAGCTTATAACCGCGCCAGCGATCCCAAAGGCGCTCTTCCAGCACCTCGATCGGCGGGGCGAGCATGATCGTGTAGTCGAAGATGCCGTCGAGTTCAGCCCATTTGCCCTGCGTGAAGAGCAGATAATTGCCCTCGATGATGATGAAACGATCCTCGGGAGAGATCGGGCGGGCAGAGGCAATCGCAAGCTCGCGCGAGCGATCGAAGACCGGGACGAGGACTTCCTGATCTGCGGGGCGAACCGCGCGGACGATATCCAGGAAGCCGCGCACATCGAAGGTTTCCGGAATGCCCTTGCGGGCAAGCAGGCCGCGTTCGATGAGAATGGCATTGTCCATGTGGAAACCATCCATGGGCAGCACCGCGACACGCTCGCCTTTCGCCTTCAGGGCGTTGGCCAGATTGTCGGCCATGGTCGATTTGCCGGCACCCGGCGGCCCGGCGATGGCGACCAGGAAACGCCTGGAGTTGCCGGCGCGGTCAAGAACTGCGCCGGCGATTTCGTCGATGCGTGCCGTCATGCCGCGACGGTCTCCGTCGGCACCGCCTTGGCGCCGGTCATGAAGGCGACGGCGTCGGACATGGTGTATTCCTTCGGATCGATCACCGTGAGACGCCGGCCGAGGCGGTGGATATGGATCCGGTCGGCCACCTCGAACACATGCGGCATGTTGTGGGAGATCAGCACGATCGGCAGGCCGCGGGCTCTGACGTCGAGGATCAGTTCCAGCACGCGGCGGCTTTCCTTGACGCCAAGGGCTGCCGTCGGTTCGTCCATGATGATGACCTTCGAGCCGAAGGCCGCAGCGCGGGCGACCGCGACACCCTGGCGCTGGCCGCCGGAGAGCGTTTCCACCGCCTGGTTGATGTTCTGGATGGTCATCAGGCCGAGTTCGGAGAGCTTGTTGCGCGCGAGCTTCTCCATGGCCGGCCGGTCGAGCATGCGGAACATCGAGCCGAGCACGCCCGGTTTGCGGATCTCGCGGCCGAGAAACATGTTGTCGGCGATCGACAGCGCCGGCGACAGAGCGAGGTTCTGATAGACGGTCTCGATGCCGGCCTCGCGCGCTTCCATCGGCGAGCGGAACTGCACCTGCCGGCCTTCGAGCGTGATCACCCCCTCGTCCGGGGTGACGGCGCCCGAGATCGCCTTGATCAGCGAGGACTTGCCGGCGCCGTTATCGCCGATGACGGCGAGGATTTCACCCGGATAGAGGTCGAAATCGGCATTGTCGAGGGCGGTCACGCGGCCGTAGCGCTTGACGAGACCGCGGGCGGTGAGAAGGGGTTCGCGAGCCATGATTACACCGAAACCTTTCTGATCCACTGATCGATGGCGACGGCGGCGATGATCAGCACGCCCGTCAAGAGGACTTTCCATTGCGGGTCGGCGCCGAGCATATTGAGGCCCATCGACACGACGCCGACGATCATCGCGCCGAACAGCGTGCCGAGAATGGAGCCGCGGCCGCCGAAGAGCGAGATGCCGCCGATCACGGTCGCGGTGATCGCCTGGAGGTTATAGTCGGTGACCGCCGAGGACGGCGAGATCGAGCCGTTGCGGCCGATCGAGACCCAGGCGGCGAAGGCGGCGATGACGCCCGAAATCGTATAGACGGTAAGCAGCACCTTCTTGGTCTGGATGCCGGAGAGCTTGGCCGCTTCCGGATCGTCGCCGACCGCATAGACATGCCGGCCCCAGGCGGTGTGATTGAGCACATACCAGAGCAGCAGGACGAGCAGCACCATGGCGATGACGCCCAGCGTCAGCACGGCGGTGCCGGCTTTGAAGCTCATGGCGAAAAGATGCAGCAGCGGCGCCTGTTCGTCGACGTCGGTGTCGCGGATCGTCTCATTGGCGGAATAGATGAAATTCGTCGCCATGACGATATTCCAGGTGCCGAGCGTGACGATGAACGGCGGCAGTTTCATGTAGGCGACGAGGAAGCCGTTCAGCAATCCGCACAGGCCGCCGACAAGCATGCCGGCTGCGACCGCGATCGGTGTCGGTATGCCGTAGGTGATGGCGACATTGCCCATGATGACGGCCGAGATCACCATGATGACGCCGATCGAAAGATCGATACCGGCAGTCAGGATCACCAGCGTCTGGGCGGCGCCGAGAATACCGACGATGGCGATCTGCTGCAGGATCAGCGTCAGCGTGTAGGACGAGAAGAACCGTCCGCCGATGGCGATGCCGAAGATGATGATTGCCAGCACCAGCACGATCAGCGGCACGGCGGCCGGCGTCGAGTGCAGAAAATG
Source organism: Rhizobium anhuiense bv. trifolii (assembly GCF_024346605.1). NCBI lineage: Bacteria > Pseudomonadati > Pseudomonadota > Alphaproteobacteria > Hyphomicrobiales > Rhizobiaceae > Rhizobium > Rhizobium anhuiense. Next base: position 779,297 of record NZ_CP098803.1, on the reverse strand, counting down.
CTGGGCGCGCTTGATCAGCGAGACGTCCTGGTGCTCGAAGGAGGCAACGCTCTTGTCGCTGCCGTCGAGAACGCGTTCGAATTCCTGTGTTCCGGTCATGGTTCCTCCTCCGCATCCGCGCGCCGAACTCGCGCGGGGGCCGTCACCGATATCCTTCCGGTCTTTGCTTAGCCGGTTCGTGAGGCGACGGCACATCGTCCGTCGAAAACGGCCGGGGATCAAGCCCCGGCCGGTCTGCTTTCAATAAAGCGGGCTCAGCCCCAGCACTTGTCGGTGCCTTCCTTGGTGTCGATCGACTTGACGCCGGAGACCGGCTTGTCGGTGACGAGCGAAACGCCGGTGTCGAAGAAGGACTTGCCTTCGGTCGGCTTCGGCTTTTCACCGCTATCGGCGAACTTCTTGATCGCCTCGATACCGAGCGACGCCATCAGCAGCGGATATTGCTGCGAGGTGGCGCCGATGACGCCTTCCTTGACCGACTTCACACCCGGGCAACCGCCGTCGACCGATACGATCAGCACGTTCTTTTCCATGCCGACAGCCTTCAGCGCCTGATAGGCGCCGACAGCGGCCGGTTCGTTGATCGTGTGGATGACGTTGATGCCAGGATCCTTCTGGAGAAGGTTTTCCATGGCCTTGCGGCCGCCTTCTTCATTGCCGTTGGTCACGTCATGGCCGACGATGCGCTTGTCATCTTCGTCGCCGATCTTGTCCGGGTTCTTCGGGTCGATGCCGAAGCCGATCATGAAGCCCTGGTCGCGCAGAACGTCGACCGTCGGCTGCGACGGGGTCAGGTCGAGGAAGCCGACCTTGGCGTCCTTGGCCTTGTCGCCCAGCGTTTCCTTGGCCCACTGGCCGATCAGCTTGCCGGCGAGCAGATTGTCGGTGGCGAAGGTGGCGTCGGCGGCATCGGCCGGCTCGAGCGGCGTGTCGAGCGCGATGACCAGCAGGCCGGCATCACGCGCCTTCTTGACCGACGAGACGATGCCCTTGGTGTCGGAAGCGGTGAGCAGGATGCCCTTGGCGCCGTCGGCGATGCAGCTTTCGATGGCGGCGACCTGGCTTTCGCTGTCACCGTCGATCTTGCCGGCATAGGACTTCAGCGACACGCCGAGTTCCTTGGCCTTGGCCGTCGCACCTTCCTTCATCTTGACGAAGAAGGGGTTGGTGTCGGTCTTGGTGATCAGGCAGGCAGCAACGTCAGCCGCCATGACAGGAGCGGAAAAAGTGACACCAAGCGCGAGCGCGCCGAAAGCGAGAACAGATTTCTTCATGGAACTCCTCCCAGAGTTTGCCGGCGCCGCCCCTGCGGGGCCGGAATCTTAAGATATGACACTTCGCCGTGGATCGCTAATGCCTCCCAGCGGTCCCGTGCCCTTGACGACGGCAATTAAGAGCGAAAAGAAATCGGCTTGTCAATAAATAAATCCAATTGAATTATTAATTCGATGTGGCATGCTCAATCGAATTAGGGCATAGGCCAACAATCGGGAGGAGCGGCCATGTCGTCCTTGGATGGACCGGCGAATATACCGGTCCCGCCACCAATTCTGAATCCGGCCGGAGGTGCGAACCAGGTCAGGGTGCGGGCCTATAACGAACGGCTCGTGCTGTCGCTGGTGCGTCTCTACGGCGCGCTGTCGAAGGCCGATATCGCACGCCGCAGCGGCCTGTCGGCGCAGACCGTCTCCGTCATCATGCGGGTCCTGGAGAAGGAAGGGCTGCTGTCGCGCGGGGAACCGGTGCGCGGCCGTGTCGGCCAGCCGTCGATCCCGATGCATCTCAATCCCGACGCCGTCTATTCCTTCGGCCTGAAGATGGGCCGGCGCAGCGCCGATCTGGTGCTGATGGATTTCGTCGGCCGCATTCGCATGCAGTTGCATAGGACCTATGCCTATCCGCTGCCGCATGAAATCCTCGCCTTCGTCACATCGGGCATCCGCGAACTCGAAGACCGGCTCGAGGACAAGCAGCGCGGCCGCATTGCCGGCCTCGGCATCGCCGCGCCTTTCGAGCTCTGGAACTGGGCCGAAGAGGTGGGGGCGCCGCCGGGTGCCATGGAGGTCTGGCGGGATATCGACCTGCAGGCCGACATCGCCGAACGCGTCGCCCACCCTGTCTTCATGCAGAACGATGCGACCAGCGCCTGCGGCGCCGAACTCGTCTTCGGCGTCGGGCCGTCCTATCCCGATTTCGTCTATTTCTTCATCGGCTCCTTCATCGGCGGCGGCATCGTCCTGAACTCGGCGATCTTTTCCGGCCGCACCGGCACGGCGGGCGCGATCGGGCCGCTGCCCGTGCGCGGCAAGAATGGCGAGACCAAGCAGCTGCTCGAGATCGCCTCGATCTTCGTGCTCGAAAACATGCTGCGCGAGCGCGGCATCGATCCCGAGCCGCTCTGGTATTCGGCCGACGACTGGGTGGATTTCGGCGAGCCGATGGAAAGCTGGATCCAGGATAGCGCCAAGGCGCTGGCACAGGCGATCGTCGCGGCCGCCTCGATTCTCGATTTCAGCGCGGCCGTCATCGACGGCGGCTTTCCCGGCTGGGTGCGCAGCCGCGTGGTGCAGGCCACCATCGACGAAGCCGCCAAGCTCGACCTGCAGGGCGTCGTCATGCCCGAAATCATCGAGGGCGCGGTCGGCGCCCAGGCGCGCGCCATCGGCGGCGCCAGCCTGCCGATCTTCGCGCGTTACCTCACCGACCAGAACGTACTCTTCAAGGAGGTAGACCATGCTGAAAGGACTTGATCCGCTGTTGAGCCCGGAGCTGCTTTTTACGCTTCGTGCCATGGGTCACGGCGACGAGATCGCCATCGTCGACGGCAATTATCCGGGCGTCGAACATGCACGCCGGCTGATCCGGCTCGACGGCCACCACCTCATCCCGGTGCTCAACGCCGTGCTCAGCGTGCTGCCGATCGACGATTTCGTTCCCGAGGCGATCTTCCGCTCGACCGTCAAGGCCGAGCGCGACAAGCTCGACCCCGTGCATGAGGAGATGATCGACTGCTGCGCCCACCACGAGCCGCACCGGCAGGTGGTGCCGCTGATCGGCCAGGATTTCTACGGTCGGGTGAAAACCGCTCATGCGGTGATCCAGACCGGCGAGCCGAGGCTCTATGCCAATATCATCTTGCGCAAGGGGGTGATTTATCCGAGGGAGGCGGGTGCCAAGGCGGCGGCCGGGGTGGATCCGTTCGTCTTCTAGCGGTCACCCGTCAATTTCGACTTCCGCTTCACAGTTTACGGGCGCATTTAAAGGGATGGCCATGCCGATGGACGAGCGGGCGTGGGCGCCAATGTTTGGCCCGTACAGCTCCAGTATCAGATCGGAATAGCCGTTTGTGACCAGCGGCGTCTCATTAAAACTCGGAGCAACATTCACCATGGCGAAGACGCGCAGCCAAGCCGTGACCCGATCAAGGTCTCCGATAGCACGTTTGAGGCTGGCGAGGTGGGCCAGGGCAACGAGCCGGGCCGACGCGTAACCCTGCTCTGGCGAGACCTCCGCTCCGACCTTGCCAAGCGGGGCTGCCAATGTCCCATCGCGGTTGCACGCGACGTGACCGGAAATGTAGGCGCGGTTGCCGCGCACCCGAACCCAGACGAAGGGCATTCGCAGCCCTTCGCGAACTTTCAAAGGCTCGGGCAATTCCAGACCCATGTCGGCCAGACGGTGTTCGATGATGGCCATGGTGCACCTCCCGGCATGATCAAGGTAGGATGTCATCGAGCTCCGGCATCAGAACGACGCTCTCGTTGGCGGCGGGGTCATTGCGGGCACCGAGGAACTCGGCGTTTTCGGTGCAGCGATTGACGGCCACATGGGGAACGCCGGACGGAATGAAAAGATAGTCGCCGGCGTGGACCAATTCGCACTGTTCGAGCCTCGACCCCGACCAGATCTCGATCTCGTGACCCGCGGTCATGAGAAGGGCCGTCTCGTGTCCCTCATGGCGATGGGCCCTGGTTCGTCCGCCTGCGGGTAGCGAAATCGTCCCGAGCCACAGCATGGTTGATCCGACGCTTTCCGCCGAGACGCCCGAGCGATAGACAGACCCCTGCTCGGCGACATGGCTGCCGCTCCCGCGTACGACTTTCGCGGCTAACAGATGCGGATTTTTCGGTTGCGTTGCTTCGTTCTTCATCGCTTTCACCACTTCAACCGCTGCACTGGAGCAGACTGCGCGTTCAGCCGGCGCAAGTCCTGAAGCGGGGCCGAAAAGTTTCCGAAAAGCTGCGAAATCGCGGTATCATTCCCGGCCATGAACACCCAGCACCTTGCCTTCGGCCACTTCGAGTTCATTGCCGAGAACGGATGCCTGTTTCGCGACAATAGGCCTGTCGCTATCGGCGCCCGAGGTGCTTCGCTGCTTGCCGTTCTGCTTTCGGCACAGGGGGGTGTCGTCTCCAAGTCGGCCTTGATGGATGCCGCGTGGCCGGGATTGGCCGTCGAGGAAAGCAATCTTTCCGTTCAGATTGCCGCCCTTCGCAAGCTGCTCGGCCCCGCATCAGACGGCAGCGGATGGATCGTCACGGTTCCGCGGGTCGGCTACAGATTCTCCGGTCCGGTGGAGAGCCGGACCGATGCAGCCGATAGCGGATGGCATGCGCAGACCAGTTCGATCCCGGCGATTGCGGTACTGCCGTTCGAGAATCTCGGCGGCGATGCTGAAAGACAGTATCTGGCCGACGGCATCACCGACGACCTGATCATGGCGCTCGTCCGGTTCAGATGGTTCCGCGTCGCGTCACGTGGGGCGAGTTTCACAAGGAGGAATGGCTCGAGCGATCAGCAATCTATCGCGCACGAACTTGGCGTCGATTTTCTGGTGGATGGAGCTGTTCGGCATGCCGGCGATCGGATACGAATATCGGTGCACCTCGCCGACGTCGCGAAAGGCGCCACCGTCTGGTCCGAACATTACGATCTTCAGGTGGCCGAGGTATTTGCGGTGCAAGACGCCATCGCCGAACGGATTGCAGCGGCGGTCGAGCCCGAGCTGCTGTTGCGCCATGGGCTTCAGGTCGCTCCGCACACCGGCAACATCACTGCCTGGGATCTTGTCCGGCAAGGCACATTCCATTTCCACAAGGTCACGCAGTCCACCCACCTCATGGCCCGGCGATTTTTCCGCGAGGCCACGGAGCTCGATCCCCTGCTGCCGGAGGCGCAGATCTGGCGGGCGCGGGTCAATGCGGGCCTCATTGCCTACGGCTGGACCGATAACCCCGCCGCGGACGGGAAGGAGGGTTTGGATGCGGCGCTGCGCGCGATCTATCTCGACGCGCGAAACCCGTATTCGCACTATGCGCTGGCGATTGTGTCGGCCTATACAGGCAGGGCTGACCAGGCGATCCTCGCAGCGGAACGGTCCATCGAACTCGGTTCGAGTTTCGCGTTGGGCTATCTCGTCCTCGGCATGGCCCGTCTTTTTTCGGGTGATGCCGCCGGTGCGCGCAAGCCCCTGGCTCGCGGCCTCGAACTCAACCCCCATGATCCGCAGAATGGGGTTTGGTTCGGCCTCTTGATGCTTGCATTGTTGTTTTCGGGCGACGTGGAGAGCGCGCTCGAAACGGGGCGTACGGCGTTAAAGGCGCGGCCTGACTGGCCGGCGCTTCTGCGCATTCAGGCGTGTTGCCATGCGGCCGCGGGACATCGTGAGCAGGCTCGCCGCTTTGCTACGGCGGCCAGCGACTTTCCCGAAGCTGCCGGCGATGCGCTTGGTCCTTTCAGAGATGGCAACAAGGAATGGGCCACCCGCCTGGACGAGCTGCTGCGAGAGGCGGAACTTTAGAACGACCGGTTGGCAAAGGCCGCTCAGGATCGGCGCCGAAGAAGCCTGAGGATTTCTACGGTCGGGTGAAAACCGCCGTTCGGTGATGGGAAATTCCAGTCGGGATCGGCTTCATTAGCCGTCGCTCAGTCGCAAAACCTCAAACAAAAGTTAGACTTTCACAACCTGGATCTGCAATAGTGTTGTCTGATCTCTTTCCGTGCAGCGCCTCGCGCCCTATCGCGGACGACGATCTACCGGGTGATGAAGCGGTTGGGTGTCAAGCGCTCAACGCCGTAAGACATGTGGAATCCGGGAGTGTCGATTGATCGATCATCTGTGTGCGTCGAACTGGTTTGGGAAAATCAAATGAAGGAGCGCCTGGTGATTGCTTGCGTGCTCGTTGCCGCCGCCTACATGGCGCTCCCGACAGAAACTCGATTGTCTACCCCTATCAAGCCAGACGGCATCCCACCGGCGAGCGAAACGCCGCCTTCCAGGATCTACAAGGATGCTTCAGGGCGCGAGGCGCATATTGCGACGCCCTTGCTAGACAAATTCTCCTATGCCGGAGATGCCGACCTCTGCATCGAACTACGGGAAATGACAAAATCCAATGCGGATGCCGCAGAAGAGCTTCTAGACGCCTGCGGCAACATTTCAACGGGCAGCGCAGCTGAGATAAGCCAAAAACGTATCTGGTTGGCCATGATCCTTGGCGACGCGGACGAGGAGTATACTTATTCTCTTTCCGACAACGAAACCGATCGAAACAGGCGCGCGGTCCTGGCAATCTCGATGCTGAGAGCCGCACTGGATGCGGCTGCGCCGGATGCTGCGAAAGAAGCCTTCTCTGCTCTCGATAGCCTTTGGATCGCAAATAATGCGAGCGGTGCCTCTACCGGTTATTATCCACCCTTCCTGTTTGGCTCTGCCATGAAAGCTGAATCTGGTGAAGCGCTGTTGGCCCTGTGCCCGCTTGCCGGTCGGACCGACTGCGATAGGTTCGTACCAAGCGGAATGCCCAAGGCTCTGGAAGAGCTTGGGCGCTGGAAATCCAACGAGACCCTGCTGTTGCGTTCTGCAGAACTATTGGAACGTGAACACAAAGGCATCAAAGATCCAGACAAAGAAGCGGAGCTCGACTTTGCTGAGGACTTTTCTGCAACGCTGGGCTATGCCAATGAGCTCAATCCAGGAAACGGAAGCGCTCACGCTAGGCGGGGTGTGAAGCCGCTGGAGGAGTGGCTGAGCAAATTTGAAAACAGCACCGATGAACGTGAATTGCGATACATCTATAGCAAACTTGGCACAGCATACGGACGCATCGCATCGGATACCCAGCAGCGCACAGACGCTGAAAAGGCTGTAAAATTCAATAGTCAGGCATTTGAAATAGCCAGAAAATTAGACAAGGACGGCCCCAGCTGGGAAAACATGGCGAACCTTGGCGATGACACGCTACTCCTAGCCGAACTGAGCCAGCAGGAAGCTGGATTTCAGAAAGCGTTGAAGCTTCATCGTGACGCATACGCGATAACGGAAAAGCAGAATTCGCAAGACGCTTCCGCCTATATGAATATGAAACTTGCGCGGACCCTGCAGCACTATGCAAAGGCAGAGCTTCCTTCGATTCCGAAAAACGAGAGGATCGCGATGTTGGACGAGGCGGTCAATTTAGCTGAAGGCGTCAAGCCGCTATTCGAACAGACGGGCACATCACTCTACCTTCGAATGACGAACAACGTCCTCGCTGAAGCAAAAGCCCAACTCACCTCGCTCCACCAATCGAAATTGCCTTGACAATCCGGCCTATGAAAAGGCGCCGATGTCTAATTCATGGTTTCCGTTGAAGCGAGGTAATGCATCGTGGAAGCGGCTGATTAATCAAAGTCGTCAAGCGGGATTTTCCCGGCCTGGTAAAGCCTCATCCGATTTGCGGGAGAAATATCCGTTTCACGCATCGAAACGCCCGCCCGTTCTTCAATGCAACCCGCCATTAACCTTCAAGGGTCACAAACGACTTACGGACCTGCGCGGCTTTATCGACGACGGTAATGCCCGACTTTCTTAATTCCGCCCGAATGAGTTGTGGCGGTCTTCGATCACGGCCTAGGACGCCGATGCCGTGAAGTTGCCCATTGGTCGCCGGCATCCGGTGACACGAGCAGCAGCCGTGCCGGCTGTTGATTGAAACATGTCGGGGACGATGCGGTTCTCCAAACTGGCCATGAGGGCTCTTCGCACAACAGGAGCCTGTTCATATGCCTCGCGTCCAACCGACCAGACCCCAGGTGGAGATCCTTGTCTGGCTCGCGGTCTTCCTGCTTCTCTTCTGCCTGTCGTGGTTCTTCCACTGGCATGAGGGGCTGGATGCGTTCATCGAGAAGCATCATGACTATCCGCTGGACCACGCGCTCCTTGCCCTGAATATCTCGGGGTTTCTCGGGCTGATCTATTCCGCACTGCGGATCCGTGATCTCTCGAGGGAGGTTCATCGCAGGCTGCAGGCCGAAAAGAACGTGGACTGGATTGCCTGTCACGACACGCTGACCGAACTGCCGAACCGCAGATTTCTGGAATCCGTCTGCGCGCAGTCGATGAGCGATCAGAGGGGCCAAGAGGCCTATGCCGTGTTCAGCATCGATCTCGACGGCTTCAAGAAGATCAATGACCTCTTGGGGCACGATCACGGTGATGCGGTGCTGAAGGCCGTTGCGCAACGGCTCTCCTCCCTCTTTCCGCGTGAGCATGTCTTCCGCCTTGGTGGAGACGAGTTTGTCGTTCTGGCGCGACGCACGGGAAATCCCGATCTGGCCGCCTTGGGGAACCGCATCGTGAGCGTGATCGGCAAGCCCTTCACCTTCAATGGCGTCGCCGTCGACCTCGGCGCCAGTGTCGGCTTCGCGCTTTATCCGGAGAACGGTGGTGACCTCAGCCAGGTCATCCGACATTCGGACTGCGCGATGTATGTCGCCAAGAAGCAGGGGCGCGATCTGGTGAAGCCCTTCGTGCCTTCGATGCAGGAAGAGTTGGCGAAACGGATTCGGGTGGAAGCCGATCTGAGAGCCGCCATCAGGAAGGCTGAGATCGTTCCCTACTATCAACCGCTCGTGGACCTGAAGACGAACAAGATTATCGGCTTCGAGGCACTGGCACGCTGGAAGACCGCTTCCGGCGAATTCATCCCGCCGAACGAATTCATTCCCGTGGCGGAGGAAGCCGGACTGATCGTCGAATTGACCGACCAACTGCTTCGCCACGCCTGCACCGATGCGCTTTCCTGGCCAAGTGAGCTCGTCCTGTCATTCAACCTTTCCCCGATCCAGTTGAGCGACCGGTTGCTGGGCCTCAGAATTCTCAAGATATTGGGCGATGTCGGTCTGCCCGCGCACAGGGTCGAGCTCGAAGTGACCGAAAGCGCCATCATCCAGGACGCCGTCACGGCACGTATCGTGCTCGACGATCTGGTGAACGCCGGTGTCAGGATTGCCCTCGACGACTTTGGAACGGGCTATTCCAGCCTCTCGCAACTCTCCAACTACCGGTTCGACAAGATCAAGATCGACAGGAGTTTCGTCGCTTCATTCGAAACCAACGACAAGCAGGACAAGGTGATCAAGGCCATCATCGCTCTCGGCGCCGGACTTGGCGTGACGATCACGGCCGAAGGCATCGAAGAGGAGAGCCAGCTTCAGCGGCTTCAGGATTTGGGCTGCGACATCGGCCAGGGTTATCTGCTCGGCAGGCCGGCCCCGGCCGAGATGCTCGCCGCAGACCATGTCAGCGCCAGACTTTCGCAACGGCGCTGACGGTTCGACGGGTCTTACTTGGAATTCTTTGTCGCGCTGCTTTGTTGGAAATGCTCAACGGCGCCGTCGATATGAAGCCAGTGATGTTTTGATTGTTCAAAGATGGACAGGGCAGGAGCCGGAGATCGCGGGTCTGCCAACGCACCGATGGCAACACCGGTAAAACCTGGCAGGTTGTCGGCCCTCCAAAAGACCGTAGACCCGCAGTTCGGGCAAAAATAGTTGCGGATCTTTCCACCGCTTGCGGCTGACCGGTTAAATTCACGCTGGCTTCCCGAAACGGCGACGGAGTCCGAGGGATAAAACACACCGACGCCGAATGGACTGCCAGTTCTGCGCTGGCAATCGAAACAATGACATGCAACGACCAATCTTGCCTGCTGCGAGAGTGTAACGGTGAGTCCACCGCAACTACATTGCGCACGGGTCATTCGGAAATCTCCGGATATTTTGGGATAATCGGCAAAGCTTGGCACCAGGACAATACGCCTGGCAGTGCTGCAGTCGCCACTGATGTGGCCGATCAATACAGCAAGCTTTGCTCAAACAGGTTATGACAAGCCCTGGGAGTTTTCAAGCGCGTGCCTATTCTTGGCGGATGCGAGGTCGGGCATTCCGTCGTTGAATCTATGCAAGGAGCGGTGTTGCGGCGTGTCCTTCGAGGCTTCGCCCTGCGGGCTGCGCGCCGCAGGATGAAGACAATTGGAGTGCCGCGACAAGGTCAGGTGTTCAAGCCGCCGTCCACCGTGAGAATGGTTCCCGTGATGTGCCTTGCAGCCGGGCTCGCGAGGAAAGCCACAGCCGCCGCCACATCTTGCGGCTTGCCGTAACGACCAAGTGGGATCAGCGCACGCTGGAAGTCGGCGAAGTCGCCATCGGCGGGATTCATATCGGTGTCGGTCGAGCCCGGCTGGACCAGGTTTACGGTGATATCGCGAGATCCGAGTTCCCGAGCGAGGCCGCGGGTAAACGAATGAAGCGCGGATTTTGTCATGAAATAGACCGTACCGGTGTCACCGACGATGCGTTCGGCACCGGCCGAGCCGATCGTGATGACTCGGCCTCCCGCCTGCAGATAGGGAATGGCGGCCTGCGAAGCGAGCAAAGGCGATCGCACATTGACATCCAGCAGCGCATCGATGTGCTCGACGCTGACGTCGGCAATCGCACCGTAAAGCGCGATTGCGGCATTGTTGACGAGAATGTCGAGACCGCCAAGCGCCTGGGCGGCCTCGTCGACCGAACGCTTCACGGCCGCCGGATCGGCACTGTCGGCCTGGATGGCAAGCGCCTTGCGGCCCTTGTGCTCGATCGCCCGGACGACTTCGGCGGCGCGATCGGCCGAACGCTCATAGGTGATGGCGACATCAGCGCCTTTGTCGGCAAGCGCCAATGCGATGGCGGCGCCGATCCCACGCGAGCCACCGGTGACGAGGGCACGCTTACCAGCCAGTTCTGTCATGATCTTCTCTTTCTGTAATGATCGATACATAAATAGCTAGGCGCATTGCCGCGGGGTGTCAACGGGTTTATATAATGATCGATGCAAAAATCGGATGAGAACCGGAAAGTCGATGACAGCCCTGCCCGCAGCCGCGGACGGCCGCGGGCGTTCGATCGGGAAGCAGCCCTCGCCCAGGCAACCCGGCTGTTCTGGATCAAGGGCTTCGAGGCGACCTCGATCGCCGACCTCACCGAGGCGATGGGGATCGGATCGCCGAGTCTCTACGCCGCATTCGGCTCGAAGGAGGCGCTCTATGCCGAAGCGTTGCGCCATTATCGCGAGGACAACGAGGCGCTGGTCTGGGCAGGCTTCTTTTCGGCGGGCACGGCCCGCGAAGCGGTCAAGTCGCTTCTGATGGATTCGGCCGCTGTGCTGACCGGCTGTGTCGTGGATATTCCCCGCGGCTGCATGGTGACGCTGTCTTCGGTCGGCAGTGAGGGCTATGTGGAACTCGGCGAACTCGTGCGAGCCGCCCGCACGGTGACGCTCGACCGCCTGAAGCTGCGCCTGAACCAGGCGATATCAGGAGGCGAAATTCCGGTCTCGACCGACGTCCATGCGCTCGCCCGCTTCATCCAGACCGTTCAGAACGGCATGTCGATCCTGGCCCGTGACGGAGCGAGCCGTAGCGAACTGGAGGCAGTCGCCGAGTTGGCCATGCTGGGTTGGGACACTCGGACCGCGGATGTCGAACGCGGGCAAGGCTGATCGCGTTTCAGGCATCGCTGCGTGGATGCTCATGTGCCGCCTCGGTCAATCGTCTCGGAAGCCTCGGGCGACCGCTTCATCGGCGCTAGAGCGGTTCACCTTCTCATGGAAACGCAGAACCGCTCTAACTTTTTGTTTCTACACAATTCCGGACGGAAAACCGCTTCGCACTTTTCCCGGAATTGCTCTAGGCTGAGACGAGGCAGTCTCTTCTCACGCCAAATTTCGTACGAAGTCCTCAGCCGCTCCCCGGCACATTCCAATCCCGCGGAATCGCCTGGCTCGACCGAGGTCGATCTGGCGGGATTTTCCGGAAAGTCACGGGAGGCGGTTGCTTTTGCATTCTTTATCAGTCATTCTAGAATGAATGATAAAGAATCGGAGCGACTATGGGCCGTACGCGGGAATTCGATGAGGAGGCGGTGCTGACGGGGGCGATGCACATCTTTCGCAAGCAGGGCTATCAAGGCGCATCAATCCGGGACCTCGAGGAGGCGACGGGCCTCAAAGGCGGCAGCATCTATCACTCCTTCGGCGACAAGGCCGGCCTCTTCGACGCCGCGTTCGGACACTACCACCGGATTGTCCTGGAAGGGCGGATCGCGCGATATGCGCCGCCAGGGAGCGGACTTCAAGGCTTGCGGCAACTGTTCCTTTCACTCCTGCATGAGCCCGACGACGGCTCCCTCGGCTGCCTGATCACAAACACGGCGGTGGAATTCGGCGGTGGTGTCCAACCGCATCCCCGTGTCGAGGCCGCGCTCGGTCTCCTCCGCACCACATTCGGCTCGAGGCTTACCGAGGCGTCGACCTTCGCTCGGGATGCCGATGGCGCCAAGGCGACGAGGACAGCCATCCGCCTTCTTGCCCTCTATCAGGGCCTCCTCGTGCTCATTCGCGGCGGCGAAGACAAGACCGGCCTGCGGCAGGCAATAGAAGACGAATTCAATCAACTGGAGACGCTGTCATGACACCTGAGGCGCTATGGAATCGATATGCAGCCATCTGGTCGCTGGATGCTGCCGCTCGCGAGCCGGAAATGTTGGCTTGTCTCGCTGACGATGTGACCTATTGCGATCCGAATGGAACGATCGCGGGACGAACCGGTCTCTCGGCTTACATGGCCGGATTTCAGGAGAGCGTACCGGGAGGCCGGTTCAAGATATTGAGCGTTCTCCATCATAATGAACGTTCGCTGGCACGCTGGGCACTGCGCCGGGAAGACGACATGGTCTTGCAGACGGGCACCAGCTTCGGAGTGATTTCCGATGGCCGGCTCGGCGCGATCACCGGCTTCTTCGATCCTCTGGCGCAACAGCCGCATGAGTAGCGAGGCGACACGCAGGCTGGCGCTCGACTTTGCGGGCCAGATCGCTCCAGCCGGCTCCATCGATGTCCGACGCTTCTTCGGCGGATCCGCTCTGGTCCGAAACGGCGCGCAATTCGGATTCGTCATGAAGGGCATGTTGTATCTCCGCGTCGACGATGCGATGCGCGCGGAGTTCGAGGCCGATGGTTCCGAACCGTTCAGCTACCGAGCGGCCGGCCGGGAGGTGACGGTTCGCCGCTACTACGCAGTCCCGGCCCATGTGATCGATGATCCCGCATTGCTGCACGCGTACTCGCAGCGGGCATTGCACGCTACGCCCACGGCCGGCCACAAACTCTCCGACACGATGCTCGCTTTCAACCCATCTGACTAATGCCGATGCCAGGCCCGGCCTTCGCCGGATCGAGCCTGAGCGTCAAATCTCTCCCGCCGAGGGTCCCCAGACATCCGTCAGGGCGAAGCCGTTCGGATGCGGGTCGAAGGGGTCGAGGGCCACCTGGGTCAGGCCGAAGGTGAAGCCGCGGCCGGTGATGGTGGGGATGACCGCCGGGCGGCCGGCCACCTCGGTCACCGCCTGTAGCCCGACCTCGAATTCCGAGCCGATGATCGATTTCGAGGTGAAGGTGTCGCCGACCTTGGCCTTGCCGCGGGCATAAAGGGTGGCAAGATTGGCGGAATTGCCGGTGCCGCAAGGCGAACGGTCGGCCCGGCCGGGCCACATGGTGGTGCAGGTGCGCACCGTGCCGTCGGCTTCGGTATCGCGGAACATGACATAGGCGACGCCTGATATCGCCGGGATCTCGGGATGGACGACCTTGATGTCGCGGTTGATCAGCTCCTTGAGGATCATGCCGGCCTGGACGAGGCCGGCGGCATTGGCCTTCTCGATCGTCAGGCCGATCTGGCCGACATCAACAAGGGCATAGAAAATGCCGCCATAGCAGATATCGGCCTTGATCCTTCCCCAATGCGGCGTGTCGACGCCGACATCGAGCTCATGCACGAAGGAGGGCACCATGGTGAGCTTGACCTTCTCGCAGCGCCCGTCGCGGCAGGTTGCCGTCGCCTTGACGAGGCCGGCGGCGGTTTCGAGCGCGACGATCGTTTCCGGCTCCTGCATCTCGACGATGCCGGATTCGAGCAGGGCGGTGGTGACGCAGATCGAATTCGAGCCGGAGCTCGCATGCGCCTGGTCGGGCTGCAGGATGACGAAGGCGGCATCCGCGTCAGGATGCCGCGCCGGCAGCAGCAGATTGACCGAGCCGATCGGCGCGCCGCGCGGCTCCAGGCAGAGGAAGCGGCGAAGCTCATCGCCCTTCGGATCGGTGTTCAGCCAATGCAGCTGGGCGGCGATGGTGTCGCCCGGGATCTTCGGCACGCCGCCGATCGCCACGCGGCCGATTTCGCCCTCGGCATGGACATCCAGCAGCTGGATCGTGCGCTTCCATCTCATATCGAAAACTCCAGTTCGGACGTGACGGGTGACGCCGCCATCGACGCGGATCGTTCCAAGTTAATACCGGTCTATGCGGAACGGGGTCAAATCGACGGATGGTTTCGCCCCGGTCACCATATCGGCGATCACAAGCGCTGTCGTTGCCGAAAGGGTCAGGCCGAGATGGCCGTGGCCGGTCGCATAGAAAACACCCGGCATCTTCGAGGACGGCGAAATGATCGGGATCGTATCGGGCAGCGCCGGGCGATGACCCATCCATTCCGTCGCCTCCTCGACCTTCAGGCCGGGCAGCGCACGCTGGGCATGGCGCACCAGCACCCGGGGGCGGCGGAAATCCGGAGCCGCGTCGAGACCGGCGAGTTCGACATTGCCGCCGACCCGGATGCCGCCCGCCGTCGGCGTCACCATGAAGGCGCGATGCGGCCAGATCACCGAATAGCGCATGGAGATGCCGGGCTTCATGATCTGGGTGTGATAGCCGCGTTCGGTTTCGAGCGGGATCGGCTCGCCGAGGTTTTCGGCGAGGAAACGGGTGTGGACGCCGGCGGCAAGCACAACCGAACCGGCCTCGATGCGCCTGCCATCCTCGAGGAGAATGACTGATGTGCCATCGCCCCGGCGCTCGATATTCCTCACCCCGCCGGAAACGAAGGCAGCACCGGCGGCCAGGGCGGCCTCGGTCAATTTGACCACCAGCCTGTAGGGATCGCGGATCGACTTATTGTCGGGGAGCAGCACGGCTTTGGCGATCGCCGGTGATAGTGCGGGTTCGTAATATTGGATGGCGCCGTTGCTCAAGACCTCGTATTCGAGGCCGTAGCGCTGCATCATGGCGAGGTGGCCGCGATCGGCTGCAAATTCCGCCTCGGTCTCGTAGATCGCCAGGCATCCTTCCTCGGTCATCAATTCAGGCGCGCCGATCGCCTGCAACATCTGCCTGAAATCGCCGAGCGCACGGTTCGACAGGCTCATGCCGGCATCCTCGATCGCTCTCAGCCGCGAGGGCCGGCCGGCGGCGAGGAAGCGCAGGAACCAGGGCAGCATTTTTGCCGCATAGGAGGGCCGCAGCCAGACCGGGCCTTCCGGATCGAGCAGCCAGCCGGGGATCTTCTTCCAGGTCGAGGGGCCGGAACCGGCGGCAAAATCCAGCGCGATGCTCGCCATATTGCCGAAAGAGGTGCCGCGTCCCGGCTCGCCCTTGTCGATCAGCGTCACCGCCAGGCCCCGCCGCTGCAGCTCGAAGGCGATCGAGGCGCCGATCACGCCCGCGCCGACGACAACCACGCTCTTCTTCGTCTCATCCGCCATGAATCAACCCATCGCACGGCAGACAGGATTGCCGTCGCGACTCTGATATATCAGATCTTCGATGATGCCTATGGAATTTTTACTGGCTTTCGGGGAGACCGGCACCGACGCTGTCGCCGACCGAACCGACGGTATTGTTCATCGACTGGCCGAGACGTTTCAGCTGGGCGTCGTAGTTGCGCCGGGTGCGCGGATCGAAGATCGCGATCGGCGTGCTGACGGCGACGCTGACGGCACTTCCGGCGGTCTGGGCAGCGCCCATCGCCACCGCGCCGACGGCTTCGCCGAGCCCGACATTGGAATCGGTGATCGTCTGGCCGGCAATCAGCCGGTCGCCGATCAGCTTTACCACTTCGGGGCTTTCGGCGAACTTGCCGTGGTTCAGCCGGTCGCCGCCCTTGAGCTTCGTGAGGTCGAGCACGGTGATGCCGGCCGCCTCGAGCTTGCTGCGATAGGGCTCGGCGGAGGGATCGATCTGGCCGAGGCGATCGACATTGCCGGAGATGCGCCGCGACAGCGCCAGAGCCCGGTCGTCCTGCGAGACGAAGATGGTGAAGTGCGGCTTGTCCTTGCCGAGACTTGCGAACTGGCGGCCGAAGACGTCGACATCGAGATCGGGCGAAGCGAGGATGACGTTGTTGATCTTCGAAGCGACGTGACCGTTGCGGATCGCCATCTGCCTGAGCGCCTCGACGGTGAGCCACGTGCCCATCGAATGGGCCATGATGGTGACGTCGCTGACGGCGGGATTGGCGGCGGTGCGGGTCAGCAGCTCCTCCAGCGCGTCGCGGGAATAATTGGTGCTTTCCTTGTCGTAATTATAATCGAAGATGCTGGCGCGTGACGGCCAGGTGAAGACGACCGGCGCGACGTCGGCATGCGAATCATGGACGATCTGTGCGAAGCGGTAGACGGCGTCCTCATAACGATTGTTGAAGCCGTGGACGAAGACCAGCACCCGCCGGCTCTTCGGCATGTGGCTCTTCAGCCAGGTCTCGCCTGCCCGCTCGCCTTCCAGCGGATCGACGGAAACGGTGACGAAATCGCGCAGCGGATCGGCCGGCAGCCGATTTGGCCATTGCACCTGGCCGACCTTGCGATTGGCGTCCGGCGGAATGGAGACGTCGACGGCATTGACGGCGAGCCCGGTGCCGCGTTCGCCGGAGAACAGCACGGCGGGATTGTCATCGGCAGCCCGCGTCGTCGCGACGAGCAGATCGACCTTCGAGGTGCCCGGCGGCACGCTGCCGGCCGCCTGCATGACACCGACCGGCCTGCCGCCGCAGCCGGAAAGCGCCATGATTGCCACCAGAAGACCTGTCAGAGCCGCACGCGAGCCGCGCCTTTTGCCGATCATGACCAAACTCCAATCGGTTCACGCACCGGACAGGCGGCGCCCGTTCAAATAGTCCGACGAGGCTTGCCGAGTCAAACCGCGCGGGCTGGAAGCCTTTTGTTTGCGCAATCCCGGACCCGGACCGCGGCGCAGTTTTGCGGGCTTGCTCTTGAACTTTCTGCCGTCCACGGCGTTTTTCCCGATCGCATTCAATCGATGGATCACGGTGATGAAATTGCTCGGGATCACATGCTTATCGACGTTGGTGCTGATGCCTTCGCTCGGCTCGACCGAGACGCTCGGCGAGGCCGAGATCCGCCGCGATATCATCGGCAGGACGGTCTACCTCTCCACCCCGCTCGGCGGCGAACTGCCGCTGATCTTCCGCTCCTCCGGCAAGGTCGACGGCAACGGCAAGGCGATCGGTCTCGGCCGCTATTTCAAGCCCAGCGATAGCGGCAGATGGTGGATCGACGCCAACCGCCTCTGCCAGAAATTCCAGAGCTGGAACAAGGGCCGGCCGATGTGCTTCGCACTCGAACGCACTGGCGCCAACAAGGTCAAATGGACCCGGGATAACGGCAGGACCGGCGGGGCACGGATCGGCAATTGATCGATTTCGATGGGGAAACGAAAAAAGCCCGACGCGGGAGGAGGTGCGCCGGGCTCTTGATCCTGACTGACAACTGGGAGGAGGAGTGTTGTCAGTCCGATGTAAGAGCGCTGGGAGGAGGAGTGCGCTGCTTACGAAGATAGTAATACCCAATTCTTTTGATCGGGAATAGCGAAAATACCGCAATGCAGCAATGCAATCAGCGCATGGCTTGCCTCTAAAATAACAGGCCAGCGCCTCATTTTACGGCATGTTTGACCATGTGGTCAAAATTCTGCCGAAAATTGCGGCCTGGGAGATCGGCGAGGCTGGACCCTCATCCGCCTGCCGGCACCGACCGGGGTCGAGCCACTGGTCTCGACCCGTCCTTCGGACCCCCCGCAAACGGGGCGAAGGGGATATACCGCGCCCTCTCCATTCCCACCTCGGCTCTCGCATGGCAGGTCCCCTCGCCCCGTTTTTACGGGGAGAGGGTTACGGTGAGTGGCAGCCACCGGGTGCAAATCAAGCCGCCTTGAACACCCTCCGACCCTCGGCATCGAGAGCCGAGAATTCCTCGTCCGACAGCGTGATATCAACCGCCGCAACGTTTTCCTCGAGATGCTTGACCTTTGAGGTGCCGGGGATCGGCAGCATGACCGGGCTGCGCTTCAGCACCCAGGCGAGCGCGATCTGGCTGGGGGCGGCATTGTGCTTTCTGGCGATCGTATCGAGCAGCGAACCCGGCTTGGCGAGATCGCCGGCGGCGAGCGGATACCACGGGATGAAACCGATATTGTGCTTGGCGCAATAATCGAGCACGTCCTCGCTGGTGCGGTCGACGAGATTGTAGCGGTTCTGGACGGTCGCGACCTTGAAGTGCTTCGACGCCGCTTCGATGTCGGCAACCGACACTTCGCTCAGCCCCGCATGGCGGATGAGGCCGGCATCGAGCAGCGATTTGATCGCGTCGAACTGTTCCTTGGCCGGCACTTTCGGATCGATGCGGTGCAACTGCCAGAGATCGATCTGCTCGACACCGAGATTACGCAGGCTCTTATGCGCCTGCTGGATCAGATATTCCGGACGTCCGACGGGCAGCCAGATGTTCGGGCCGTGGCGGGTGAGCCCGCCCTTGGTGGCGACGACGGACTTGGCGGCATAGGGATGCAGTGCCTCCTTGATCAGCCATTCGGAAATATCGGGGCCGTAGGAATCGGCCGTATCGATGAAGTTGACGCCAAGCTCCGGCAGCCGCTTCAGCGTGCGGATGGATTCGGCATGATCGGCGGGCTCGCCCCAGATTCCGTCACCGGTCACGCGCATGGCGCCGTATCCGAGACGGTTGACCTCGATCTCGCCGCCGATCTTGAAGGTGCCTGACTTGGCTGCGTTGTAACTGGACATGGTCTTTCCTCTCTTGAGTCAATAGATCACTGAAAGTCGATGAAACGGTCGGAGATGCCTGGGCTTTTGGGATGCCTTCGAGCGCGAATGCGCCCTGATCGAAAGGAATGCCGGCATGGTGATGACCCGCCCATCGAGATGATGAATGAGAATGTGGTCGCTGCGACGCTTGCACATATAGGATGGCACTGCAGGGATAACAGTGACGGCGATGAAAACATTGCCGTCGGACGGACGCGCAGCGCGTACAGGCGACTGCGAGGCGCCCTACGTCAAAGCCTGGTCTTCGCCTGGTCGCCGAACTCCGCCAGCATTTTCCAAAGCTCGGCGAAGATCTCATGCGCGAAATCCTGCGGCGAGGCGCCTGCCGGGCGCTGCTGCCAGAGTTCGCCGCCGACGCGCAGCGCGCCGATGACGATTGCCGCCAGGACGCGCATCCGCGACCGCTGCTCCGAGTCATTTCCCCTGCGCAGCAGCAGCGCCTCGGCGAGCTTCTGTTCGAGCTTGGCGTATTTCAGCTGGTCGCGGGCTTTCAGCGCCGGCGTGCAACGGATGAGTTCGCCGAGCGCCAGGCCCCGCTCGTCGACGGAAGCGATGACGGTTGTGGTGATCGCGGCCTCGACCGCCTCAACGGAGGATTCCTCTGCAGGCCTTGCGGCGATTTCCGCCATCAGCCGATCGGCAAAGCTATCCTGCCAGGCGAAAACCACCTCTTCCTTGGAGGGGAAATAATCGAAGAAACTGCGCTTGGAGACATCAGCCGCCTCGGTGATGTCTTCGATCGTCGTGGCGTCGAAGCCGCGCTGGAGAAAGAGGGCCATCGCCGCGTTTTCGATGCGCTCGCGCGTCTGCCGCCGCTTGCGTTCCCGCCGGCCCTCCCCTGTCTCCGTACGCTTGCTCTCAGCCATTCCTGCCCGGCATCACAGTTCAGCCGCCGGTTTCGTTGCAAAAAGCGGCGACATCGTCGATTTCGGTCTCGCTGTTGCGATAGCTGAAGCGCTCGCGCGACAGTTCCAGCGGCTTACGGCGCGAAATCCTGTAAACGGAGGCCGGCGGCAGGTTGCGCACCGTGCCGCCGATGCGCACCGCCTTCAGGCCGAGACGGTCGAGGATCGGCCGCGGCACCGGGCAGCGCGGACCGTAGGTAAATTGATAGACCGCCCCGCCCGGCCGCATATAGGCGAAGGCGCCGGCCATGATCGAGGCGATCTTGCGCGGCGACATGGAAAGCAGCGGCAGGCCGCTGACGACAGCGCCAACCGGTTCGCCGTCGAAAATATCGGCATGAGCGAGCTGGGCCGCGTCCATCTGCAACACACGCGCCGTGGGGAAACGCGCCTGCAGAGAGTTTATGAACTCCGGACCGTATTCGATCAGCGTCAGATCCGCCTCACTGACGCCGCGCGCCAAAAGCGCGCGGGTGAAGACGCCGGTGCCCGGGCCGAGCTCGATGATCGGCCCGTCAAGTGCGGCAATTTCACTGGTCATGATCCTGGCCAGCGAATCGCCCGACGGCGCGATGGCCGCGACGCGAAGCGGGTTGCTGATCCAGGAGCGGAAAAAATGCAGGAAATCGGAGCCTGCGGCCTTTGCGGTCATGACTATCCCACCTGTCTGAAATTCGATTGATTATGAAAAGCGACCATCGCGGCGAGCATGGCAATTCCAAGGCAGACAGGTCAATCGCTCTTCGATGCGGCTTATTGCAGCGCCGGCATCCAATATTGTTTGATTCTGTACTTATTGCATTTTTGCATTTGATGCAAGATATGGGCGTGACCGTTGCGGAAGGCCATGTCGTGGGCTGGGGTCCCGCCCCTCATCCGCCTGCCGGCGCCGACCGGGGTCGAGCCACGGGTCTCGACCCGTCCTTCGGACCCCAGCAAACGGGGCGAAGGGACCATGCCGCGACCTCTCCGTTCCCACTAACCTTTCGCGGGGCACGTCCCCTCGCCCCGCGAGCGGCGAGAGGGTTGGGGTGAGGGGCAGCCACAAGCGCGAACAGGAGGACTACCGCACTGGCCTCAGTAGTTGCAACTGGAACTGCTCGTCGGGTTGAAGCCGAGCTTGCAATCCATGTTCAACGGCTTCTTCGGGTTCATCATATAATGGGTCGAGCCCGTGGTGTCCGAGGCGCGCGCGCCGGTCGCGCTCAACCCTGGTTTCCTGGCCGGCAACCGGACGCGTGGCTGCACCCTGCTCCGTCGCGCTCGACTGGAGGGGAGCTGCCGTGACCGAGAAAGCGGAAAGGCCGAGCATTGCGCCGAAGGCAGCGGCCATCAGGCCGTTGTTGAACGTGGTGGTCATCATCGTCTCCTTGGGAGGATTCAGGGAATTTGCGCCCCGGAGTTAGGAAGGCGATTTGTCACATACTACGGCGCCGAAACAGAGGTCACGGATATGTGAGCGGCACGCCGAGCAAGAAAAAGGCGGCTCGTCGCCGCCTCTTTCCTGTGCCGGCTCAATAGCCGTTATCACACGGCATGCTGCCGGGGCCGATCGATCCAGAAAACTTAGGGTTGCACATTTCCGGTGCTGCCGGCCTGTTCACCGGCTCGCGGATAATGGAGCCCGTAGTGCCGGCTTCGACGCCGAAGGCGGCCAGCGGATACCAATAGCCATCGGAATGGCGGCGTGTGCCGGGGCGTTCGGTGCGGAAGCCCTGATAACCATGCCAGGATCCGGCATGTGGTTTATATTGCACCGTTTTTACCTCCGAAATACCGGGCGGGAAAGCCGTCGGGGCGGGAGCCGCCTGCACCGATGCAATCGACGCGAAGGCGAGAAGGGCGGCGAGCGCGGCGGTGGAAGGGGCAAGTCTGAGCATCTTCATGATAAACCCTCCTTACTGGATTTATCTCGGGAGAATGCCTTCCCCACCGGCGGAGTTCCGTGGCTCACATGCAATTCCAAAACTCGTGATTGCAGGCGATCCGGCGTGACTAAATCGCCGAAAAACGTGAAAAGTCGCGATCAGAAGAAGGCTCAAAGAGCAGCCGGGCTGAAACGCGAATTCTCTGTTCTCAATTCGCGTATAATGTCCGGTAGCCCTGGCCGGAGAGGCAGGCGACATATTGACGATGGGCGGCGGCGCGCGCCGTGGTTTCCGCCTCCAGCTCATCGGCCCCGGCATAACCGGTCAGCTGGGCGCGCAGCTGATACTGCTTCCGCGCCTCGTCATACATGGCGTTGCCGTCGGTCATGCAAATGCCGTGCGCAACAGAAGGCGGATTGACCGGCACGCCGACTGCCAGGAGCACGGGATCATTGGCATGGTCGACACAGCCGGCAAGCGCCGTCATCATCGCCAGGGCAGCCAGAGCCCGAAAAATTCCCACCATCATGCATTCCTCCGGCCGAAGCGCCTCTGAGCTGCGGATACATCAGGAAGGTTGCGCGAAACTAGGCAAATCACCCTTTCAGACAAAAGCCGCCGCTTGTCTATTTCGGGCACGCGGGCCAAGAGTGGCGGGCGCCCCGAATATGTTTAAAATATTGCTAAATTATTACATTGATGCTTACTTACAATAGTAGACACTAATCTCTCCGGGGGAGGAAGATTATGGCTTCGCCGTGGGTAAACGACGCGCTGTCGCATGCACAATCAGCGTTTTCCAGCAAGATCAACACGGATATCCTTGAGGTTGGAGGCGGCTCTCGCACGCATATCCCACTAAAAGGCGCGCGATATACGGTCCTCGACATTTCTAAGGAGCAGCTCGAGAAGAACAAGGACGCCGCGGAAAGAATCCTCGGCGATGCTCAAACCATTGACTATGGAGATCGCCACTTCGACGCCTGCGTCTTCTGGGACGTTCTCGAACATCTGGAGAGCCCGCGCTCCGCCTTGTTGAGGGCCCATGATACCCTGTCTCCCGGCGGCCTGGTGTTCGTCAAAGGTCCGATCCTCAGTTCCGCCAAGGGGATCTTCACCGATCTCACACCCTGGTGGAGCCATGTCCTGTTCTATCGCTACGTGCTGCGGCAGAAAAACGCGGGGAAGCCGGGCTATGCGCCGTTTCGCGTCGAGCACGCCGCCGAGGCATCCCATTCGGAGATTGCCCAGACATTGAAGGAACTCGGCATGGATATCGTCTTCGTCGGCGAATATGTGTCGACCCAGGTGCATGCGCTCAAAGACAGAATTCCCCCGCTTTATTGGCTCTATGAGGCTTTCGGCCTTCTGCTGCGCACAGTGTCGGCCGGAAGGATCGGGGGACGGGAGACGGAGTTCCTGATCGTCGCCAAGTGCCTTCGACAGTAACTCCCCACCAAAATCTATATAGCAGTTCGGAATCCCGAAATTGGCTGCGCTATTGAAATCATTCCATATTTCCGATGCCGACAGCTCACGAAGCGCGGCGAATTTCGGATTCCCGAAGCGGGGGAATTTCGGGATCCCGAAGTGGCGTTTTTTCTTCCTGCCGACGCGACCGCGTTTGTCAGCGGCAATCTTGCGGTCGGTCTCGGACCATTTCCGGCATCTTTCGGCCGTGCATCGCTTCCACTCGTCGGTGGGCGGCGCGCCTTCATGATCACCGACATCGCCCGCGTCTTTCCCTGACTGGTTCGGCTTTTGTCGCGAGGGTTGAATTCCGCCATCAGCCCCTCGCCCGTGTTGCCGGCCGATCCTTCGGCAATCTACTCACCCTGCGAGACCGGGAATTCTGTTCATAAAGCGGGCGGCGGCCCAGGCTCGTCCCGGCGACCAACTCGCCGATAAGGAAAAATTTGCTCGACATTCGGCATTCCATGGTTGCAATTGCGGGCAACCTTAGCGCAAGAACAATCCATGAACTAGGAAAATATTCTTAGTTTGGATCTTACATTGTTCGGTTGTGTCTGCTAGGATCAATGCACTGAATCTCGAGGGGTAGGAGCGCGATGCGAATGATCGGCATGGGGGAAAAGAGCGTGGTGGTTTGCGGCAAGCGATTGCTGGTCTTGTTTTCGATCTTGCTGGCAAGCGCCGTCCAGGCCTTTCCCTGCGATCAGCTGGTCGTGATCTCGAATTGGTCGTTCTGTGCGACCGGCAATGTGAGCGCTGAGGGCGGCGCCGCTGATTGGAAAATCGTTCCCGCATGGACTCACCCTGGCAAACCACGGGCTTTGCAACGCCAAATTCCGTCGCGTCGTCCTCTGCCAGCCGGGATGGCAAACGGGCAACCCGGATGAGTGCTCATACCTGGTTTGCAGCGGCTATTACTCATCCTTGTTCGGGAAGGAAGAAAGGGAAGCCTATATGAAAGACCATCCGGACGAGCAATAGTTTTTCGCTTCGCTGTCTTGAGGCTTTTCGCTTCGCTGTCTTGGGGCAGAGACCGGAGCGGCCGCTGAGAAATAACCTTAATCTCCCGATCTCGATGTTGAAAACCTGAAGCGGCTTCGCGCAAAACGATTATTGCGACAGGGGTACTACCCATCCTCTTCATCGGCAAATATGCTCGCTACCGGCAGCCGGAAGATGCCGCAACCTTCAATGTTCAGAGGCCTTGCCAGCATGACGTCATTGTACAGGAAGAGTTTTGTCTGGTTTTTCCTGTGCCTCACACTCTCCCATCCAGCATGGTCCGCCGACGGCATCGAGATCCCGGGCTACGCGCCGGCGACGGGCGTCGAGCGCAGCTACCGCGTTCAAAAAGCAACTGAGACCGATATGTCGTTCTGGTTCGACAAGCCAGGCGCCTCGGCCATGACGATGCGCGGCGCGTTTCGCCAGCGTATGACGATGCTGTCGCGGGATGAAGACGGCATGCGGGTCCGCTGGTCCCTCAGCGCCGATTTGCCGGAAGGCACCGCTGGCCTTGCCGATAGTTATCAGATGAACCTGCTCTATCGGACTTCCCTCACAGCCTATGGCACCGCCACGCTCGAATTCGAAACCGACCTGAACGGCAACCCGCGCACTCTCTCCGATGCCGATCAGATCGTGGCGCATATGCGGGAGATGGCCGCCGGCGGCGCTCCCGCAGCCGGCGGCTCCGCGGCACGGGAAAGCGGGGGCTATGACATCATCAACAAGATAGAGGCGAACCCTCTGCTGATTGTTGCCGCCCTGGTGCCGGAGGCGCAACTGCTTGCCACAGGGCAATCCTATCAGGCGGAGACGATGGAAATGGGACGGGCCTCAGTGGTATCCCGAGACGAGGACTATGGCGGCATCAACGTCCCGGTGACCTCGACCTGGACCCTGAAATCCACAGACGCAACCGCAGGCACGGCAACCCTTTCCCTCTCGGAGGAAGCCGACGCCGCAGCGCTCAGCCAATCGCAGCAGCCGGTGATCGCAAATTTGATGAGCAGCTTTGCCGAGCGGGCAAAGAGCCTGACCGCCGATCAACTGGCTTCCGTAAAACGCGCCAGCAAGAACCGAAGCGTCGAGTTCGTGGTGTCCCTGAACGATGGCTCGACGCTCGAAGCATCGGAGATCGTGACCGTTACGACAGGAGGGGCAACGTTTCGCACATATACCCATATCCAACGCGAGGACATGCCGGCCAAGCTGCCGCTGCCTGCCGTGCTCACGGCAAAAGACTTGCAGACGCCTGATTTGGGCATCGAGCCGCTGCCATCGGCCAAGACCGGGCCGGGCATCCTGGATGAACTTTCGACACCTCCTGCCCCGCCAACGGCATCACAAGATACGACCGTTGCCGCAGATGATGACGGGGCCAAGGCGATTGCGCCTGTCTCGCTTGAGGTGAAGAGCGCAGAGGTAACCCTGTCCCCCGGGTCCTACGACCACGGACTGAATATCGAGCTCACCCCGGAAGGCGCTGCCGAATTCCGCGATTTCACCCAGGCGGCATTGGGGCGACAAACGCAGATGCTGATCAACGACAAGGTCGTCATGGAACCCTGGATGAGGGAGCCGATCATGGATGGCCGCATTGTCCTGACAGGAACAGATAGGAAAGATTTGGAAGCGCTGGCGGAGCAGTTGAAGGTTCCCGGGGCCAAGATTCTTGTCCGGGTACGCCCATGAGGGTGCCGCCTGTGTCGTCCGCCTTGCCAGCGGCATCATCGGCCGCGCCCTGATCAGCTGCCCTTCATCTCAGCCGCTGGGTCGGTCGCTAACGGCAAAGAAACGGGGGAACCGGCGAGGGACTTCAATCCTGTGCTTCGGGGATCAGGCGTATCAGAGTCCCATCCCTCGCCGCGGCATTGATTGCCGTTGCGATCAACCGGAGCGGTCCACTGGCGATGAACATATCTAGCGCAGGACGTTTTCCGGGACCCGGATCGATAAAGGCTGAACACCGGTGATCCGAGTCGAGCATCGCCATGAATGATGTGGCGACGATTGCTTCGCCGCAGGCGGCGCATCGAAGAATGTACGAACCGCCATGGACGATCGATTCGGTTTTATCCGATCCGCAGGACGGGCAGGCCAACATATCGTTCATTGCGGATGAGCCTATGAGGCGGCGGCCAGAATGATGGCGATGGCAAGCAGCAGGGGACCCATCCACTTGAAGTGGCGGACCACCGGCGGCCGGCTGGCCGGATTGCCGGGAAAGGGCAGATAACCAAAGCCGACGGACGCCATCCACAGGCCGGCGCAAAACATGATGATTTCATCGATATAGGCTGCGATCATTGCCTCTCTTGCCTCTGGATCGGCGCTGCGATTTCCGTCTCCACGCCCGATGCCACTCATCCTACCCATGCGAACGGCCAGACGGAAGAGAAGAGTGGAGCCCAGAGATTAAACTTGGGGTAGCATAGTTGCTTCGAATCCCCTAGGCATTCGAACTCGCAACACACGAATCCGCTACAGCCACTTTCTCGGGAATGATCCATGCACAACGCCAAATTTATTCGCCACGCTGGCTTCTCCGCATGCGTCGCTTTTGCGGCATTCCACGCCGGCGAGGCTCTGGCCGAGTCGGCCAATGACAAGTTCTTTGACGCAGCCCTTTGCAATCCACCCTATACGATGACATCGGCAATGAAGATCTATGATGTCGTGGAAGCTTTGGCCAAGCCGGACACGTCGTCTCTGGGTGCGGCGATCTACAAACTCCCGAACCAGATAGTCCGCGACGGCTTTAAGTCGACCGAGGTTTTCTTTGCAAGCAACGCGGTTGGAATATTGGTCGAAGGTGAACGCGCCGACGATCTGGCCGCAAAATACGGCTTGAAGCGCGAGACCTCGGACCTGCTGGGGACATCCACCAAGGGCTATTCGCGCGAGCTGCCGGCAGATCTGCAGCCGGAACCGGGAATGGCCGGACCCGGAAAGGTCTCCATCATTGCCCGCCAAGGCAACGCCCTGCCAGGCAAAACCTTGCTGGCGTGTGAATTCGTTCAGGAATTTTAAGAAGCGCATAAGCGCGTAAAACAGCGGCACCAACCCCCTTTCGAAATGCACATACCAACAGTTCGCTGATCGAGAAGAGCATCTCGGCCATGCCGCACGCCACGCCGGATGAATCGCCCTTGAGGGCCCGGATCAGTGGGTGGTTATTCAGGCGACCCAGGCCGCAACATGAGCGTTGGTCAAAGACTGGCCGACCGGGGCGCGGCAGGCGTTCGTCGACGCTGCGATCGAAGCCGGAGGAATGAAGCCAAGGGTTCTGGCACATGATGCCGCCCGTGTGCACCCAGTCATACTGGGAGCCTGCGGCTCTGGGCTAAGTAATTGGGAAGAATGGCGCACCCGAAGAGATTCGAACTCCTGACCCCCAGATTCGTAGTCTGGTGCTCTATCCAGCTGAGCTACGGGTGCGTGCAAAATGCGGCGGTGCCGCTTGCGTGGCGATCCTCTAAAACGTCCTTCGGGACAATGCAAGAGCATTTCTGAAAAAATCGCGTCTTTGCCTGTTCGCAGCAGCGCCTTGCCGGGCGAGGTCACTTTTCCAAATGCGTCCGGCTGCGGTAATCCTCCAGCGAAACCGGGCGATCGGGGATCTCGATGCGGAACTGGGTGCCGACCGTCGGCTTTTCCACCAGCGCGATCGTGCCGCCATGGGCCAGCACCAGCTCGCGGGCGATGGTGAGGCCGAGGCCCGTGCCGCCGGAGCGGGCGGAACCGCGGAAGGCGGCAAAGAGGTTTTGGCGGGCCTTCAGCGGCATGCCCGGACCGGTATCGTCGACCGTGATGCTGACGACGCTGCCGACGCGCTGGGCGGCGACGGTGATGCGCCTCAAGGTACCCGGGGCGCCCTCGCCCGGCGCGGTCAGCGCCTGCAGCGCGTTGCGGCAGAGATTGTGGATGACGCGGAAGAGCTGTTCACCATCGGCATCGACCTTGAGCTCGGCGCCGATCTGCTCGACGAATTCGATGCCGCTCTGCGGATCGATCGCCAGTATGTCCTTGACCTCCTGGGTCAGTTCCAAAAGCAGGATATGGCGGCGGCGCGGCGCCGATTCGCTCGCCTTGCCGTAAGACAGCACCTCGGTGGTATAGCCGACGGCGCGGTCGATGGTGCGCAGCAGCTTCGGAGCGAAGCTCTTGACCATCGGATCGTCGACATCGACGAGACGGTCCGACATAAGCTGCGCCGACGCCAGGATATTGCGCATGTCGTGATTGATCTTGGAGACGGCAAGGCCGAGAGCGGCAAGGTTCTTCTGCTGCTTCAGCGTCTTCTGCAGCTCCATCTGCATCGAGGTGAGGTTGCGGCCGGCGACCGCCAGTTCGTCGCGGCCGCCGTCGCCGATATAGATATGGGCCGGGTTTTCCGGATCGGAGGAGAATTGCTGCATGCTGCCGGTCAGCCGGCGGATCGGGCCGATCAGGATGCGGTTGATCGCAAAGAAGATCAGCGTCGCAGTGAAGACGGAGATCAGCACCGACAGAAGGAGGACGTTGCGGGAATAGGCGAACATCGCCGTGCGCAACTGCCTGTCCCTCATCACCACCTCGACGCCGGTGTTGGTGTCGCCGACGGGGCCATAGACGCGGATCATCCTGCTGCCGCCGAAGATCAGCGTGTCGAGCGCATCGCGTATCGCCGTCATTGGCGGCACGTCGGTGAGATCATAGGCTTCATCGACGGAGGTCGGCATATCGGTGGTCGCCAGCAGCCGCGAGGTGCCGTCCTTGCGCAGCACGATCGCCTTGGTGCCGGTTGCCTCCAGCGTTTCCTTCTGCAGTGCCCGCGGCAGCTCGACCGGCTGCAGCCCGTCGATGACGATGGCGGCGGCGGCGGCCGTGTTCAGCCTGTCTTCCAGCCAGCGTATGCGCATGCTGGCAACCGAGGGGAAGAAGATCAGGATTTCGGCGAGCATGATGAAGAAGACGGTGAGCCAGAGCAGCTTGCCGGAGAGCCCGCCGAACATGCGGGCAGACGGGCACGGCGCCCTCGCAGCCTCGCCGGCCGCCGGGGTCTCCGCCGAAGGATTGTCACCCTGGTCTTTCATCGGCATTCGTGTCTCGCCCGATCGGCAGCATTTGCGCCGCCCTTACCGCTGGAGCTTTATATTAGACCAAGATGCTCCGCTTTCAAATCTTTGCGAGCAGCGTCACGTCCAGCTTGGAGAAGGAAGGCCCCCCAACCCCTCCCCACAAAAGGGGGGGACTAATTTGCGGCGCCCACGCGGCAAATATCAGCCTTTCCGCGGGTGAAACGACGAAGTGGGAAGCGCGGTGCGACAGGTTAAGCCCCTCCCCCTTGTGGGGAGGGGTTTGGGGCGGGGTCTTTGCCCGGCGCGGGCCGGGCAGAAAAAACCAACGCCGCCCGGAGGCGGCGTTGAAAGGCGCGTGATCAGTAAAGCTTAGAACTCTTCCCAGCTCTGTTCGGCGGGCGCCGCGTTGCCGCCGAAAGCGCGGGCGACCTTGGCGATCGCCCGGCGGGCAGGCGAGGCGACGGGCCGGTGCGGCTCGTTGCGGACGAGCGCCACAGGCGCCGGCGCACCGTCCGACAGTTTGAAGCGGGCAATGAGGCTCACCAGCCCATCGGCTTCGGCCGACAGCCTGTGCGTGGCGGCGGAGGTCTCTTCGACCATCGCGGCATTCTGCTGGGTTACCTGGTCCATCTGATTGACGGCGGTATTGACTTCCTTGAGGCCGGTCGACTGTTCGGTCGCGGCTGTCGCGATCGAATGGATATGGTCGTTGATGGCGATGACGCGGGTGCCAATTTCGGCGAGCGCCTCGCCGGTCGCCTGCACCAGCTTGACGCCGACCTGCACCTCATCGCCCGACTTGGTGATCAGCGCCTTGATGTCCTTGGCCGCGGTTGCCGAACGCTGGGCCAGTTCGCGCACTTCCTGGGCGACCACCGCGAAGCCCTTTCCGGCCTCGCCGGCGCGGGCGGCCTCGACGCCGGCATTCAGCGCCAGCAGGTTGGTCTGGAAGGCGATCTCGTCGATGACGTTGATGATCTGGCTGATTTCGCGCGACGCCTGCTCGATGCGGCCCATGGCCTCGACGGCATTGCGCACGACGACGCCGGAGCGGCCGGCATTCTCCTTGGCTTCGGACACCATGATGGTTGCTTCATGCGCCCGCTCGGTGGAATTCTGGACGACAGCGGTGATCTCATCGAGGGCGGCCGAAGTCTGTTCGAGGGCAGCCGCCTGCTGCTCGGTGCGCTTCGACAGGTCGTCGCTGGCATTGCGCAGTTCGGCGGTGTTGCTGTTCATCGCTTCCGTCGTCTCGCGCACTTCGCGCATCGTCGCCTGCAGGGTGACGAAGGTATTGTTGACGTTCTGCTGCAATTCGGCGAAGGCGCCCTGGAAGCTGCCGCGCATCGTCTGGGTGAGGTCGCCTTCGGCAAGGCTTGCGATGACGCGGCGGGTCTCGCCGATGCCGGCATCGACGCTCGCCAGCAGCGTGTTGATGTTGCCGGCGAACTGGTTGAGGTTCTCGTCCTCGTAGTCCTTATCGATGCGGTGGCCGAAATCGCCGGCCGCGGCCGCAGCCACGACGACGGACATGCTCGACTGCAGGTCGTCGCTCTTGGCGCGCATCGCCGCCTCCTGAGCGTTCAGGCGCTTGATGGCAAGGCCGTTCGCCTTGAAGACGGCGACCGCTGCGGCCATCTCGCCGATTTCATCCTGGCGTCCGGCGAAAGGAACCTCGGCCTCGAAATTGCCGTCGGCAACCTCCTTGATCGCATGGGTGACGCGCTTGATCGGGCGGCTCAGATGGCTGGTGCCGATGTAGAAGCCCATGCCGATGCCGGCCGAAATGCCGATGCCGGTGATGCTGAGGACGAGCATCAGCACCCAGGAGCGGAAGCTTTCGATCTCGGCGTTGACGGTCTGCAGCGCGGCCTTGTCGATGGCGACGACCGCGTCGATTTCCGCCTGGAACGCCTTGCGGTTGGCGCGGTTGGCCTCATTGTTGCCCTGTTGGCTGGCGGCCTCGGGGCCGACCTCGGTACCGAGGCGGGCCGTTTCCGCGCGGAAGGTGCGGAATTCCGCAGCGCGGGCGACAAGCTTGGCAAAACTGTCCTTCTCATCCTCGGGAACGAGCGGCGCCCAGCCCGCGATGACCTTGTCGATCTCGTCGAGGCCGGCCAGCAGGCCCTTGGCAAAATTCGGCGTATCCTTGATCGTCTTGGCGGCATAAATGCCGCGCGATTCCATCACCACGGCCGTCACGAAACGGTTGAGACGTTCGCCGGCATAGGCGCGGGTGGCGGCCTGTTCGTAAGCCGTCAGGTTGCGACTGTATTCGTGCATC
Source organism: Rhizobium anhuiense bv. trifolii (assembly GCF_024346605.1). Taxonomy (NCBI): domain Bacteria; kingdom Pseudomonadati; phylum Pseudomonadota; class Alphaproteobacteria; order Hyphomicrobiales; family Rhizobiaceae; genus Rhizobium; species Rhizobium anhuiense. The sequence continues at coordinate 747,428 of NZ_CP098803.1, read as the reverse complement.
GCGGACAATGCCGTTGCGCCGATCAGAAGCGCGACCGCGCCCATCACGCACACCAGCAGATTAATTTTGCCACGGATCTTCAATGCAATGCCCTCCTAGCTACGCCACTGCCTGGAAAGCAAATTCCAGCCCATGCGCTGAATATCGGCGACATTTATTAAAGTTAGATTTCCAATATTTACGATTATGCCGAGGGAAAATTATCCCTGTTGGACGCGGTCGCGGGACGTAACCCCCTGCAAACCAGGCTTATCGATCGCTTGCGGCACCAAATTACAACCGCTCGGAGCAAGCGGAAATTCTTAACACCAGAGTGCGAAAATTACTTCGGGCCGACGGCGCAAAGTGAAATTATCGGGTATAATTGACTTTCTGAGGCTTCATCCGTATAAGCCGCCGCACGTCCGGTCACTCAGCCTTTTTGGCTCGCCCGTTCGAAAAACAACGCTCCTTGCATTATGCAAATTCAAGAAGGGCCGCACTCCGCGGTATTCAAATAAATGAAGCGTACCTACCAACCATCCAAGCTTGTTCGCAAGCGTCGCCACGGCTTCCGTGCGCGCATGTCCACGAAGGGTGGCCGCAAGGTCATCGCTGCCCGCCGCGCGCAGGGCCGCAAGCGTCTTTCGGCTTAAGGCCGGATTGCCCGGTAAGAGATGGCGGGCGAATTGACGACCAGTGAGAAGAAACACACTGTCGGGCGGCTGAAGAGCCGCCCGCAGTTTCTTGCCGCGCGCGAGGGCGAAAAACGCCGGGGCGGCCTCTTCCTTCTCGAAGTCCTCGACCGGAAGGAACCCGACAGCCAAGCCCGTGTCGGTTTTACAGTCACCAAAAAACATGGCAACGCGGTCGAACGGAACCGTATGCGCCGCCGCCTGAAAGAGGCGGTGCGGCTTCATGCGGGGTTTGCAATGCAGCCCGGACACGACTATGTGGTTGTCGCGCGCAGGGACGTGCTTCAGGCGTCCTTCAAAGAATTGGCCGCGGAACTGAAATCCCGCGTGGAAACCAGGCCGAAACACCGGCGCTCCGGAGACGGACGCCCCAGGAACGTATGATGGAAAACAACCGCAATTACTTCATTGCGATCGCTCTCTCGGTGCTGATCGTCCTCGGCTGGCAGTTTCTCTATATGAATCCGCGCATCGAGACCCAGCGCAAGGCGCAGGAAGCCCAGAAGGCGCAGCAGCAGACCGAGCAGGCGCAGCAGCCCGCAGCAAGCGGTCAGGCGCCGGCCCAGCCGAGCGGTGCGGCCCCTTCCAGCCAGGCGGCCGCGACGGCGACGCTCGAGCAAGCGCTGCAGAAGTCGCCGCGCATTGTCATCGATACCCCGGCACTTTCCGGTTCGATCAACCTTGCCGGCGCCCGCCTCGACGATCTGAAGCTCAAGGGCTATCACGAGACCGTCGACGACTCGAGCCCGATCATCACGCTGTTCAGCCCGGCCGAAACCAAGGACGGCTATTTCACCGAACTCGGCTATATCGGCAGCGATGCGACGGGCAGCGTTCCCGGCCCCTCGACGCTCTGGACCGCACCTGAGGGCGCCAAGCTCACCGAAAAGACGCCGGTGACGCTGACCTATACGAACGACAAGGGCCTGACCTTCACCCGCACCATCTCCGTCGACGAACGCTACATGTTCACCGTCGCCGACAAGATCCAGAATGCCGGCCAGGCGCCCGCCTCGCTCAATTCCTACGGCCGCGTCACGCGCTACAACAAGCCGACGACGCCGTCGGTCTACGTCCTGCATGAAGGCTTCATCGGCGTCATCGGCGACGACGGCCTGGTGGAAACCAAATATACCGCCGCCGAGAAGGAAGCCGTGAAGCCGGCCAAATCCACCGGCGGCTGGCTCGGCATCACCGACAAATACTGGGCCGCGACGATCGTTCCGCCGCAGACCAGCCCCTATGAGGCAAGCTTCTCGCATTTTCCCGACGGTCAGCCGCGCTATCAGGCCGACTACAAGGAAGATGCCTTCACCGTTGCGCCGGGCCAATCGATCGAGCTGAAGAACCTCGTCTTTGCCGGTGCCAAGGAAGTGCCCGTCATCGACGGCTATGAGGCGAGCTACTCGATCCCGAAGTTTGACCGTCTGATCGACTGGGGCTGGTTCTATTTCATCACCAAGCCGATGTTCAAGCTGATGGACTTCTTCTTCCGCTACTTCGGCAATTTCGGCGTGGCGATCCTGTGCACCACCATCGTCGTCAAGCTCCTGTTCTTCCCGCTCGCCAGCAAGCAATATGCTTCGATGGCCAACATGAAGCGCATGCAGCCGAAGATGGAGGAGTTGAAGGCGAAATTCGCCGACGACCGCATGGGGCTGCAGCAGGCGACGATGCAGCTCTACAAGGACGAGAAGATCAATCCGATCGCCGGCTGCTGGCCGGTGGCGCTGCAGATCCCGATCTTCTTCTCGCTCTACAAGGTGATCTACATCACCATCGAGATGCGGCATGCGCCCTTCTTCGGCTGGATCAAGGATCTTTCGGCGCCCGATCCGACGACGATCGTCAATCTGTTCGGCCTGCTGCCCTTCGAGGCCCCGACCTTGCTGCATCTCGGCGTCTGGCCGCTGATCATGGGCATCACCATGTTCGTGCAGATGCGCATGAATCCGACCCCGCCCGATCCGACCCAGGCGATGATCTTCAACTGGATGCCGCTGGTGTTCATGTTCATGCTGGCAAGCTTCCCGGCCGGCCTCGTCATCTACTGGGCCTGGAACAACACGCTCTCGGTGCTGCAGCAGTCGGTGATCATGAGGCGCCACGGCGTCAAGGTCGAGCTCTTCGACAATCTGAAGGGTCTGTTCCGACGAAAAGAAGCGCCGTCGAAATGACGCCTGCCAAGCCCCGCTCCGGCGGGGCTTTTCTTTTCCGGGCGTCGGTGGACGGGCGCAGGTAAGACCCTGCAAGCCGCCTCTAAAGCTTGACATCTGCCCGCAAAACCATGAAGCCCGGTAAGACACCCAACCCAGAGATTGCAGAGCCCGCATGCCCGACACCGAAAAGCCGCTCTTCGGCCACCCATGGATCTTCATCCGCGGCGTGCCGTCCCTGAACTTCCTGCCGCCGGAAGGGCCGCTGGAGGTAGCCTTCGCCGGGCGCTCGAATGTCGGCAAATCCTCGCTGATCAACGCACTGGTCGGCCAGAAGGGCCTGGCGCGCACCTCGAACACGCCGGGACGCACGCAGGAACTCAACTATTTCGTTCCCGACGGCTATTCCGGCGAAGGCGGCGACCTGCCGCCGATGGCGATCGTCGACATGCCGGGCTATGGTTATGCGCAGGCGCCGAAGGAGCAGGTCGACAAGTGGACCAAGCTGGTTTTCGATTATCTGCGCGGCCGCGCGACGCTGAAGCGCGTCTACGTGCTGATCGACAGCCGCCACGGCATCAAGAAGAACGACGACGACGTGCTCGACCTGCTCGACAAGGCTGCCGTCTCCTACCAGATCGTGCTGACCAAGACCGACAAGATCAAGGCGGCCGGCGTGCCGAAGCTGCTGGCCGAAACAGCCGACAAGATCCGCAAGCGCCCGGCCGCCTATCCCGGCGTGCTCTCCACCTCCTCGGAAAAGGGCGATGGGTTGGACGATCTGCGCCAGGCGATTGGCGAAACCGTCGGCATCGCCCGCTGGAAGTAGAAGGCGCACGCGCCCCGGACGCGGAGCCCTGTTTGGTGTAAAGGTCTCCGCGGCACCCATAAGTTGAAGGCGGCGCAGTAGGAAAACTAACGGTTGACGACGCAAGCGTGATGAGCTAGATAGCGAGCATCGAATTTTGCTTGCTGGCTTGGTTATCGCGCGATTGGCACCGCGCTCTGAACGAACTTCCTTTCAAAAATCGCTATCATCATCCGCATCGCCTTGGCGTTGCGGTTCTTCAATATTGCTATGAAAGGGTTCATCATCATGGCCACTGGCACAGTTAAATGGTTCAACTCCACCAAAGGCTTCGGCTTCATTCAGCCTGACAATGGCGGCGATGACGCCTTCGTTCACATCTCCGCCGTCGAGCGCGCCGGAATGCGCGAACTCGTCGAAGGCCAGAAGATCGGCTTCGATCTCGAGCGAGACAACAAGTCGGGCAAGATGTCCGCCTGCAATCTCCAGAACGCTTAAATCGGTATCTGCTTCCCTGTGACCACGGATGTACTGGCACTGCCGGAAGCACGTTATCAATCCAAGGCCAGGCGATTTGCCTGGCCTTTTTTGTTTTCGCTCGCGCGTCGAGCCCTCCAATATCGGAGCCAACATGACTGAGACATACAGCAAATCTCGCCAGCGGGCGGAGATTGCCTTCGGCAACGTCCAGACCCAATTCTTCGCGAAGAACCAGGCGGCCGAAGAGCTTGAATCCGACGCCCAATCGCAACAGGCGAAGACGTTGCGGCTTCGGGAAGCCCGGCTTGCGAGGGAACAGAGTGACCGGGTGTCAGCAACCTCGGCCCTCATTGCCAAACGCGCCAGGGCCCGCTGAGATCACAACCCGATCGACAAGGCTCGCGATTGCGTCTGAAATGACGGGCTTGCAGATCGCGCGCTGCAGCATGGCCGAAGGCGTGCTGGCATTCACTCGCACCAAGGAAGCGTCAATGGCAGAGACTGCGAACGAACTTCAATCGATCAATACCGCCTGGCAGATCGCCATTCAGGAGATCCTGCGCATGGTGATCAGAGACATGTATCACGGCGGCGGCGAAGCGTCGTTCAGGACCCATATCAAGCGTATCGAAGAAGCGGCCGTCGACAGCATCTACACGGATTTGCGGCTGCGCGGGACAGATGAATGGACGGAAGTGCTGGTCAAGGAAAGGGCGAGCAATTTCGTCACGACCCTGCTGACGTCATTTACCTATGACCGGGCTTAAATCACCCTGTGGCCGGCAATCGGCGGACGTGCCGCCGATCAACGCTTGCGTCCCCGCAGGTTTTAAAGCAACCCTAGTTCTCCTGTTGTGCGGGAGCAGCCGCGTCCAAGAGTAAGATTTGATGACCGATAGCAAAGACCAGCCGATTTCGCCGGAAGGTGTCGGCAACTTGCCCCATCTTGCCGAAGCCCTTGATGACGACCGGTTTCGACACTTTCTCGATCATGTGCCATTCGCCGTGGCTGTCTCAGAACTCAGTGGCGACGAGCCGCTGATTTACGTCAACCTCGAATTCGAACGGCTGACGGCGCTTGAGGCAATCGAGGTCCAGGGAAAACCTTGGCCGGAAATTAAACTGAACTCCACCGCTGTCTCCGGAGAGGCGTCGCTCACGGCCGCTGTGACAACTGCGGAGGATTATATTGGCGCCTTCTCGCTGGTGGCCGAACCCGAGAGCACCGTCATTGTCGATGTCTGGTCGAATACGATCGTCGACGATGATGACACGCCACTCTTCCGATTGGTGGCCTTTGCTGCCCGCAATGAGGCGACGGCCGCTGAGAGCTTCAGCGAACTGCTGACGGAGAAAGATGTCCTTCTGCGGGAACTTCAGCATCGCGTGAAGAACAATCTTCAGATGATCACGGCACTCATCCGAATGGAGGCGCGCAATGCTCAACAGAATGAGGAAAGCGAGAGGTTTGCGCGGCTTGCCGGGCGGATTGAAGCCTTGGCCCTGCTCTATCGCTCGCTGTCAGACGAAGAGAAAGGCGCCACTGTCGATCTTGGCACCTATGTCAGCCAGATTGCCGCCTCGGTGATGGCGGCCCACGCGGTGGAAGGGATCCGGCTGGACATGAAGGTCGATACCTGGCCGGTTTCGGTCGATGTCGCCATGCCGGCCGGCCTCGTCATCAACGAACTCCTCACCAATACGCTGAAGCATGCCTTCGTGGGGCGTGATGGCGGCGAAATCACGCTCCGCTGTGTCGTCAGCGATACCGGGTGCAGGATCACCGTTGCTGATAACGGCGTCGGCCTTCCCCAAGATGTGACCTGGCCGCAGGCGGGAAAACTGAGCGCGATGATCGTACAGTCGCTGAAACAGAATGCCCGCGCCGAGGTTGAAGTAAGCTCGTCCCCTGGCACCGGCATGAGTGTCTCCCTCGTCTTCCCGAGAGCGAAAGCGGCCCAATAGCCACCTCGTCAATTTGCGTTAGGGGCGCCTCAACAGCGCCCCATGCCTTCGCCGATACGAGACTTACATCTTCGGCAGCAGCACCTTGTCGACGACGTGGATAACGCCGTTCGACTGTTTGACGTCGGCGATGGTCACATGGGAAACGCCGCCGTTTTCATCGGTCAGCGTGATCTTGCCCTTGCTTTCGCGGGCTTTCAGCACGCAGCCGCCGACGGTCTTGATGTCGTGCTCGCCGCCGTCATCCTTGATCATCTTGGCAACGGTCTTGGCCATCGCATCGGCGGCAACGACGTGGCAGGTCAGAACCTTGGTGAGCGTCGCCTTGTTTTCCGGCTTCAGCAGCGTTTCGACGGTACCCTTCGGCAGGGCGGCGAAAGCTTCGTTGGTCGGCGCGAAGACGGTGAAGGGACCCTTGCCCTCGAGCGTGCCGACGAGGCCGGCGGCCTTGACGGCTGCGACCAGCGTCGTGTGATCCTTGGAATTTACGGCGTTCTCGATGATGTTCTTGCTGTCGAACATTGCAGCACCGCCGACCATCGGGTTCTTGGCGGCAGCAAAGGCGACAGCCGACATGGCGGTGGCGAGCGCGAAGCCGCACAATACGGACTTGATCATGATTTTCTCCTCACCGGACCCCATCCGCCGGCTTTATGCCTGAGCGTCGTCCGGACATTTCGAACTACGACGGTCCGCGCCGAAGAGTTTCAGACAGGAGAAAATGATTTTTACGGCCGGCGTGATTTTACGGCCGGTGCAGGGGTCCGCTTGCGATCACCGGGCCGGTCGCCTGGCCGGTCGGCGAGCCGCCGAAGGGTTCGAGGCTGACGGCGAGCGTTGCACCATCGGCGATATGGCTGCGCAGATCGGCGGGAATGACCAGTTCGCCGCTTTCGCCCGGCTGGAAGACGCCGAGCGATTTCGGCAGGCCGCTGCCCGGCACCAGCCAGAGTTCCAGCGACTTCTCTTCCGGCTTGCCGGCGGCGACCGGCACGATCTTCAGCCGGCCGCTCTGCAGCTCATAGGAGGCAAGAAGATTGATGGTGCTGTTCTGGCCCGAAAGCGACGCCACCAAAGGCGCCGGTCCCTGCGGCTGCGGCACCACGCCGGAGGCGAAGATGACGGCACTGACGGCGACGATGACGCAAGCAAAGCTCAGCGAGCGCCAGAAAACGGCGGAATTCCAGAGCCCATGCGAAAAGGATGCGGCCTTTTGGCTATCGCCGAAAAGCCGCGCCTCGATCTGCTTGAAGGTTTCCCGGTTCGGAGCAACACCTTCATACTCGTCATTGAAGGCGGAAAGATTGGTTTCCCAGCGGCTGACGATCGCCGCGAAAGGCCGATCGTGGCGCATGCGCTCTTCCACCACCCGGCGGTCCTGCAGCGACAGGACGCCAAGCACATATTCGCCGGCGAGAACCTCGTCGCGGGAGCGGTCTCCCTTGCTTTTGTCGGGCGATGTCATCGTTCCATGCACTCTCTCAGTTTCAAGAGGCTGCGCCTGAGCCAGGTCCGCATCGTGTTCAGCGGGACACCAAACTGATCGGCCAGTTCCTGATAGCTCAGCCCTTCGACATAAGCCCGTTTCACCGCGACCGCACGATCAGCTTCCAACTCTTCCATGCAGGTGTCAATCCGCCTTCCTTCATCCTTCGTCACCGTCTGCATTTCCGGGTCGGGTCCGGCATCGGCAAGATCGTAGGCACTGTCGAGTTCGTCGGCGACAGGCTTGCGCGCCCGCATCGCATCGATCGACCGGTTGCGGGCGATTGCGGCCAGCCACGCCGACGACGAACCCGTGGCTGGCTGGAAGCTCCGAGCGCGTTGCCAGATGCTGATATAGACTTCCTGCAGGGCTTCTTCGGCTTCCGTGCGATCCTTCAAGATACGCAGGCAGACCGCAAAAAGTTTCGGTCCGGTCTGGTTGTAGAGGGCCACGAAAGCCCTGCGGTCGCCGAGTGCGACGCGGCCGATCAGGTCTGCGATCTCATCGCCTTGCATGGCGTTCCTCATCTCAAGCTTGCGTGCGCCGGGCGGCGAAGTGCTCCGGCTCCGCGCCAGATACGAAAAACTATTACCCTCTGGATTATTCCCTCTGTCAGAAACTTGCGATAAAAGGCCGCGATCAATTCCGCGGGGTTCCCATGAACGAAACCGAAAGCGAACTGCAGGCACGGCTTCTGGCCAAGGCGCTGCCCTTCATGCAGCGTTACGAGAACAAGACGATTGTCGTGAAATATGGCGGCCACGCCATGGGCAATCCCGAGCTCGGCAAGGCCTTTGCCAGCGACATCGCGCTCTTGAAGCAATCGGGCGTCAACCCGATCGTCGTTCACGGCGGCGGCCCGCAGATCGGCGCCATGCTGAACAAGATGGGCATCGAATCGAAATTCGAAGGCGGGCTTCGCGTCACCGACCAGAAGACGGTCGAGATCGTCGAGATGGTGCTCGCCGGCTCGATCAACAAGGAAATCGTCGCGCTGATCAACCAGACCGGCGAATGGGCGATCGGCCTTTGCGGCAAGGACGGCAACATGGTCTTCGCCGAAAAGGCACGCAAGACCGTGAAGGATCCGGATTCGAACATCGAGCGCGTGCTCGATCTCGGCTTCGTCGGCGAAGTGGTCGAGGTCGACCGCACACTGCTCGATCTGCTCGCCCGCTCCGAGATGATCCCGGTCATCGCGCCGGTGGCGCCCGGCCGTGACGGCGCGACCTACAATATCAATGCCGATACTTTTGCCGGCGCCATCGCTGGCGCGCTGAACGCCACCCGGCTGCTTTTCCTGACCGATGTGCCCGGCGTGCTCGACAAGAACGGCCAGCTCATCAAGGAGCTTTCCGTCGCCGAGGCGCATGCGCTGATCGCCGACGGCACGATTTCAGGCGGCATGATCCCGAAGGTCGAGACCTGCATCGATGCGATCAAGGCCGGCGTCCAGGGCGTCGTCATCCTGAACGGCAAGACCGCGCATTCCGTGCTGCTCGAAATCTTCACGGAGCACGGCATCGGAACGCTGATCGTTCCCTGATCGAGGCTTGCGCCCTTCGCTGCGAAGGGCGCATCGTCCTGATCTCGCGACTATCGCCAGGGATATCGGCGTCAAAGCTGGCTATAAATCGCCGCCGCTTCTTGCTTCAGCTTGTCCATCATCGACCGGTAAGGCCCCGGACCATAGCTGATGCGGCCGACGCCGAGCCCAGCCAACGTTTTCACGTCAGGGGCGCCCGTCCTCATCATGACGTTGACCGGCAGCGGCGATGCCGCGCAGATCTTGTCGATCAAGGCGGGATCGATCAGGCCCGGCACGAAGAAGCCGCTGCCGCCGGCCGCCGCATAGGCCCTGCCGCGCTCGATCGCCTCATCCACCAGACCGGCATGTTTGGCAAGATCGCTCTCGGCGAGGAAGAGGTCGGTGCGGGCGTTGATGAAGAAAGCGATGCCTTTGGCTTCGGCCATGGCGCGAATGGCGCGGATGCGGGCCGCCTGCCTGTCGATGGGATAGAGCCCGCTGCCGGCGACCACCTGATCCTCGAAATTGATGCCGACCGCACCGACCTCCACCAGTTTTGCCACATTGGCCGCAGCCCCCTCAGGCTCGGCCGAATAGGCGCCCTCGAAATCGACCGAAAGCGGCAGGTCGATGACCGAGGTGATGGATTTCGCGGTCTCGACCAGCACCGACATCGGCAACTTCTCGCCATCGGCATAACCATGGGCAGCGGCGACCGACCAGCTTCCCGTCGCCAGCGCCTTGGCGCCGGCATCGGCAACGGCCTTGGCCGTCCCGGCATCCCAGATATTGTAGAGAACGACCGGATCGCCCTTCCGATGCAATGCGCCGAATGCCTTGGCCTTTTCGTTCTGGTTCATGCTGTCTCCTCCATCTCACCCTTATACTCTGATCTTCTCTTCATGCCGCAGAAGCCATTGCTTGCGCCATAGTCCGCCGCCATATCCCGTCAGCGATCCGTCCGCGCCGAGGACGCGATGGCATGGCACGATGATGGCGAGCTGGTTGGCGCCATTGGCACGGCCGACGGCGCGCACCACTTCCGGCCGTTCCATCTCTCTTGCGAGATCGCCATAGGCGCGCGTCTGGCCGGCAGGGATATCGATGAGCTTTGCCCAGACATGTTTTTCGAAGGCCGTGCCGCCAAGCGCCAACGGCGTCTTGAAGACCGTCAGCCGCCCCTCGAAATAGTCCCTGATCTCAGCCTCGATCTGGTCGATCGCCGGCGTGCGGCCGATTGCGACCGAGGAGCGGACGCGCTTTTGCAACGCCTCGAGCTCGGTCGGCAGCGCGTTACGGTCATGAAATTCGAGGAGATGCAGGTGCGTCTTGTCGGCAACCGCGATCATCGGGCCGAGCGGCGTGTCGAACCAGTCGGCAAAAAGCAGTTCGCGGTTCTGCGACAGCGCCGGCGCCTTGCCGATGAGCCGCTGAAAAGCCGCTCGAAAACCACTTGGGGATTGATATCCCGCATCGAGCTGCGCATCGATGACACGCGCGCCGTCGGCCAGTTGCCGCGCCGCCTCGCCGAGCCTGATATAGCGGACGATATCGTGGAAGGTCATGCCGAGCGCCCGTTTGAAGGCGCGGCGCACGGTCGAGGGATCGTGACCCCGGCGCACGAGTTCATCCTCGCTCCAGCGCAGTTGCGGCGCGCGATCGAGCTCTGCCAGCAGTGCGTCGACGATCGGCTCCCTGCCCGGCTGCTCCAGCGGCCTGCAACGACGGCAGGGGCGGAAGCCGGAATGCATGCAGGCGGCGATCGTGTCGAAAAAGATGGTATTTTCCCGCTTCGGCTTGCGTGCCGGGCAGGTCAGCCGGCAGAAGATGCCCGTCGTCTTCACGCAGACATAGGCCTGGCCCTCATAATCGGCGCTGCGCGCGATCAGGGCGTCATAAAGCGTATCGTCATCGGGGCGTTCGAAAAGCATGCCGGCTTTCTAGCATCCTCGGCCGCGGCCGTCCGCCGAAAATCGGGCGTCTATTTCTTCTTGTCGATTTCCTTGGGCGAACAGCCGTGCCATAAGACCGCCATGACAAAGATCGACCGCAAACCTGATAAAGCCGATTTCGCGCACGTCACAGATTGGGTCTTCGACCTCGACAACACGCTCTATCCGCATCATGTCAATCTGTTCGCGCAGATCGACAAGAACATGACGGCCTATGTCGCGGCGCTCCTGCAGATGGAGCGGGAAGAGGCGCGCAAGCTGCAGAAGCAATATTATCTCGACCACGGCACGACGCTGCAGGGCCTGATGATCCATCACGGCATCGACCCGAACGACTTCCTCGAAAAGGCGCATGCGATCGACTATTCGGCGCTGACGCCGCAGCCGGAACTCGGCGAGGCGATCAAGGCGCTGCCGGGGCGCAAGTTCATCTTCACCAATGGCAGCGTCAGGCATGCCGAAATGACGGCGGAGGCGCTCGGCATTCTCGAGCATTTCGACGATATCTTCGACATCGTCGCCGCCGACTACGTGCCGAAGCCGGCGCAGGCGACCTACGACAAGTTCACGGCGTTGAAGCGCGTCGAAACCGGCAAGGCGGCCATGTTCGAGGATCTGCCGCGCAACCTGACGGTGCCCAAAGCGCTCGGCATGCAGACCGTGCTGCTGGTGCCGCGCAATCTCGAAGAGACGGTCGTCGAATGGTGGGAAAAGACCAGCGGCGAAGAGGATCATATCGATTTCGTCACCGACGACCTCGCCGCCTTCCTCGGCAAGATTACCGGCTGACAGCCAGTCTTTATTTGATGCATGTCGTTGTCCCAAAACCGCTGCACAGTTTTGGGCGACATGCATTGATTACGAAGTTTTCACTTAGCTTACCGATGTTTAACTGGGTCTTTCGGGGCTGCTGCCGTAGCTTCTTTCGTGAGGGGACACCTTACGAAAGGCAAACACGATGTACCGCAACAAGCTGATACTGGCAGCGCTTTCCTCCACCCTCATCTTCGGCGCAGCCGCCGGAGCAGGCTATGCCGCACCCGGTGACGGGCCGCGTCAGCATCCCGGCAGGCACGGTCCCATGCACGGTGGGGGACCTGCCGCCTTCCGCGAAATCACCTATGTCCGCATGCTCAAGCAGTTCGACACCAACAAGGACGGACAGATCTCCAAGGACGAGGCGACCGCCGGCATCGACAAGGTCTTCGCTGCGATCGACACCAATAATGACGGCTCGCTGACCCCGGGCGAAATCCAAGCGTACCAGAAAGCGCAGATGCAGGCGATGAGAGATCAGCGCAAGCAGGAGGCTGGGGAAAACAAGGATGCGAACGCCGCAGCCGAGACGGCGGACAATGACGACCAGGGACGGCCGCCTCGCGAAGGCCACGAGGGTCGCGACGGACATCGCTGGATGCGCCATGGCGGCAACATCATGCGTGCCTCGATCATGATGCACCGGGTCGACACCGATCAGAACGGCCAGATCTCCAAACAGGAAGCCGAAGCCGCCATCGACAAGCTGTTCACCCGGATGGACCGCAACAAGGACGGCGTCATCTCGATCGACGACATGCCGGACCGGCCGCTTCTGTAAGGCCGGACAAACCGATATCTTTCCCCGCTCCGGCGGGGAAAGAGTGGGAGGTTCGGCGAAACGCCGCGTTTCTTGTCCTTATTCGCGGTGTTCGTAGAAATCCTGGATGATCTTCCATGCGGCTTCGGCCGTATCGACGAAGCTGATCAGCTTGACGTCGTCGGGCGCGATCGTGCCGAATTCGGCCAAAGCATCGAAATTGATGATGCTTCGCCAGAAGGTCTCGCCGAAGAGGATCAGCGGCAGGCGCTCCATGCGGCCGGTCTGGATCAGTGTCAGGCATTCGAAGAATTCGTCGAGCGTGCCGAAGCCGCCGGGAAAGACCGCGATCGCCTTGGCGCGCACCATGAAATGCATCTTGCGGATGGCGAAATAGTGGAAGTTGAAACTGAGCTCCGGCGTCACATAGACGTTCGGCGCCTGCTCGTGCGGCAGCACGATGTTGAGGCCGATCGACGGGGCGCCTTCGTCGGCGGCGCCGCGATTGCCGGCCTCCATCACGCCGGGGCCGCCGCCGGTGACGATGACATATTCGTGGAAATTCAAGGTGGCAGAATATTTCGAGCAGAGCCGGGCGAATTTGCGCGCCTCGTCATAATAGACGGAGGCCGCCTCCAGGTTGACGCGCTGGATATCGTTGCGGGCTGCCCAGGCGCTCTGGCCGGGGGCGGGAATGCGGGCGCCGCCGAACATGACGACCGTCGACTTGATGCCGCGTTCGGTCAGCATCATCTCCGTCTTCAGCAGCTCCAGCTGCAGGCGGATCGGCCGCAATTCCTCGCGGCAAAGGAAATCCTCGTCGACATAGGCAAGGCGGTAGGCCGGCGACATCGTCTGCGGCGTCTTCGGCACGGCTTCGGCACGCTGCCTGTCGGTCGAGCTGCTCTTCAGCGGGTCCCATACGCCATCCTTGCGCCGCGAACCGCCGTTTCGTCCCTTCGCCATATCGTAATGCCTTTCAGTATTGCCGGCCAAGAAGCCGGATATGTCGCTATAACGCCTTGAATCCAGATATGATCTTGTCGGAAAAATCATTCCGTTCTACGGGTTCATGCTGTAGAGCAGGATTGACCCCCGCCAACCGCAATTCCGGAGACTTCGCCGTCTCCACGATAAAGATCGAAGTTTAAGGAATTCTCATGAGCGCCACCGACCTCGCATCCCTCGAAAAGACCATCGAAGCCGCCTTCGACAATCGCGACAATGTGAACATGTCGACGAAGGGCGAGGTTCGCGATGCGGTCGAGACAGCACTCAATCTGCTCGATGCCGGCACGGTCCGTGTCGCGACGCGCGGTGCCGACGGCGCCTGGACGGTCAATCAGTGGCTGAAGAAGGCCGTGCTCTTGTCCTTCCGCCTCAACGACATGGAAGTGGTCAATGGCGGCTCGGGCAATTCCACCTGGTGGGACAAGGTTCCTTCGAAATTCGAAGGCTGGGGCGAGAACCATTTCCGCGCCGCCGGCTTCCGCGCCGTGCCGAACTGCGTCGTGCGCCGCTCGGCCTATATCGCCCCGAATGCGATCCTGATGCCCTCCTTCGTCAATCTCGGCGCCTATGTCGGCGAAGGCACGATGGTCGACACCTGGGCGACGGTCGGTTCCTGCGCGCAGATCGGCAAGCATGTGCATCTCTCCGGCGGCGTCGGCATCGGCGGCGTCCTGGAACCGATGCAGGCCGGCCCGACGATCATCGAGGACAATTGCTTCATCGGCGCCCGTTCGGAAGTGGTCGAAGGCTGCATCATCCGCGAAGGCTCGGTGCTCGGCATGGGTGTCTATATCGGCAAGTCGACCAAGATCGTCGATCGCGCCACCGGCGAGGTGACCTACGGCGAAGTGCCGCCCTATTCCGTCGTCGTCGCCGGCTCGATGCCGTCAGGCAATGCGACGATGGGCAACGGCAAGCCGGCGCCGCATCTCTACTGCGCCGTCATCGTCAAGCGCGTCGATGAACAGACCCGCTCGAAGACCGGCATCAACGAGCTGCTCAGAGATTGATGACACCGGGACATTGATCCGGTAAACAGTCGGCGTCTTTTTACGCGAGGCAGCCCTGCCTTGCCATGTCTTTGCCATTCCCGCCGGATAGTTCGACCGCCATGACCGCTACCGATCCCGTCGCCAATCTCCAGACGCTGATTCGCTGCCCTTCCGTGACGCCCGCCGAAGGCGGCGCGCTCACGGCGCTGGAGGCTATGCTTGCGCCGCTCGGCTTTGCCGTCGACAAGGTGAAGGCGAGCGAAGAGGGAACAGCCGATATCGAAAACCTCTATGCCCGCCTCGGCAAGGACGGCCCGCATCTGATGTTTGCCGGCCATACCGATGTCGTGCCGGTCGGCGACGAAGCCGCCTGGACGCATCCGCCCTTTGCCGCCGAGATTTCGAAAGGCGAGCTTTTCGGCCGCGGCGCCGTCGACATGAAGGGCGGCATCGCCTGTTTCGTCGCCGCCGTCGCCCGACATATCGAGAAAAACGGGCCGCCGGCCGGCTCGATCTCCTTCCTGATCACCGGCGACGAAGAAGGTCCGGCGATCAACGGCACGATCAAGCTGCTGCAATGGGCGGCCGAACGCGGCGAGCGCTGGGATGCCTGCCTGGTCGGCGAGCCGACCAATCCGGACAGGCTCGGCGACATGATCAAGATCGGCCGGCGCGGCTCGCTGTCGGGCAAGATCACCGTGCATGGCGTCCAGGGCCATGCCGCCTATCCGCATCTTGCCGACAATCCGGTGCGCGGCATGCTGCAGCTGACGCAGGCGCTGATGGATCCGGCCTTCGATGGCGGCACCGACGACTTCCAGCCGTCGAACCTCGAGGTGACCACGGTCGATGTCGGCAATCCGGCGACCAACGTCATTCCCGCCAAGGCGTCGGCGAGCTTCAATATCCGCTTCAACGACGGCTGGACGGTCGAGACGCTGCGGGCCGAAATCCTGCGCCGGCTGGAAGCCGCCGCCGGGGACGGGGCGCTGCGACCGGGCCGCCAACCGGTGAAATACGACATCGTCTGGGCCGACCGGCCGAGCCATGTCTTCCTGACGCGCAACAATGCGCTGATCGCCTCGCTGTCCTCGGCCGTCGAAAGTGTTGCCGGTCAGTCGCCGAAGCTTTCGACCACCGGCGGCACATCGGATGCGCGCTTCATCAAGGATTATTGCCCGGTCGTCGAATTCGGCCTTGTCGGCCAGACGATGCACATGGTCGACGAGCGCGTCGCGGTCGCCGATCTGGAGATGCTGACGGCGATCTACGAGACCTTCATCGCCCGCTGGTTCGCCAATGCCGGGCTTTAGGGAAGTTCAATATTATCTGGCCGGCCTCTGGCTGCTGATCCGGCTGGATCCGCGCGGCTTCCGCTACCTCGACATGTCCGAGCGCGGCGTCAACCGCTCGTTCTGGGCAATGGCCTGGTGCCTGCCGCCGATGGGGATTTCCTGGCTCTGGTGGCGGCAGGCCTTCCTGCGGTCGATGCCGCCGGAAGCCGATGTCGATGTTGCCTTCTATCTCAGGCTCGGCCTCGTCGAGATCGCCAACTGGTTCGTGCCGCTGGTCTTTGCCGGGCTGCTCTTGCTTGCTTTCCGCATGGGCGAGCGTTTTGCCCCCGTCGTCGTCAGCGTCAACTGGCTCGGCGTGCCGCTCTCCTACATCAACGGGCTGCTGCTGGCGATGGTGGTCTTCCTGCCCGGCTCCGTCGGCCTCGTCTCGCTGCTGCTGCTGGCCTTCATGCTGGCGCAGGTCTTCGCACTGGCGCGCATTCTGCGGATGATCTGCCACGGTCACGCGCTGATGGTCGGGGCGATGACGCTGGTGCTGCTGGTGCCATCGATGATCCTTTCGGAATATCTGCAGCACTTCCTCGGCATCTATCCCGCCTGATCAGGCCTACGAAAGATCGGCATCATCATCGGTATCGCTGAGCGGCCGGCGGCGGTCGATGATGACGCCGGGATAATCCACCTGCATGAAATAGAGCCCGTCGGGCGGCGCCACCGGACCGCAGGCCTTGCGGTCGCGCGCCTGAAGCGCCGCCTCGACATCGTCGGGCGTCCATTTGCCTTCGCCGGCAAGCTTCAGCGTGCCGGCGAAGGAACGGATCTGGTTGTGGAGGAAACTCTGCGCCGTGGCGCGGATCTCGATCCATTCGCCATTGCGGGTCACATCCAGCCGGTCGAGCGTGCGCACCGGGCTGTTTGCCTGGCAATGGGCCGAGCGGAAGGTGGAGAAATCGTGCCGGCCGACCAGCCTCTGAGCGGCGGCGTGCATGACCTCGTGGTCGAGCCCCTTCGGCACCCACCAGGCCTTGCCGGCTTCGAGCGCCAGCGGCGCCCGGCGGCTGACGATGCGGTAGAGATAATGGCGCCGCAGCGCCGAGAACCGAGCATCGAAGAATTCGGGAACCGCCTCGACGTCGAGAATGGAGACGCGCTCGCCGGCCAGCCGCAGATGCGCGTTCAAGGCATTCTGCAGCTTGTAGGGCGACCAGTCCTTCGAAAGATCGGCATGGATGACCTGGCCCATGGCATGGACGCCGGAATCGGTGCGGCCGGCGCCGCGCACCGACACCGTCTCGCCGGTCAGCGACAGCACCGCCGCCTCGATCGCGCCCTGCACCGAGGGACCATTTTCCTGGCGCTGCCAGCCGACATAGGGGCCGCCGTCATATTCGACGGTCATGCGGAAACGCGGCATCAGCTAAGCCTCGTGCCGGCCGCAAGCGGCGTGCCTCTCAAGAAATCGGCCGCGGCCAGCGGCTTGCCGCCGGCCTTCTGCAGCCTGGTCAGCCGCACCGCGCCCGAACCGCAGGCGACGACGAGATCGTCCGTCAGCAATTCGCCCGATGCGCCTTGCCCTTCGGCCAGCTCGGAGGCCAGCACCTTCACCCGCTCCGGCTTGCCGCCGATCGCGAGCTCGAACCAGGCGCCCGGAAACGGCGCCAGGCCGCGGATGTGATTGTGCACGTCCCTGGCGTTTTTGGCGAAATCGATGCGGGTCTCGGCCTTGTCGATCTTGGCGGCATAGAGCACGCCCTCTTCCGGCTGCGGCGTCAGCGGCAGATCGTTCATCTCCAACTTCACCATGGCTTCCGCCATCGCCTTGGCGCCTACGAGCATCAGCCGGTCGTGCAGCTCGCCAGCCGTCATGTTCGGGCCGATCTCGACTTCGCGGGTCAGCGCCACGGCGCCGGTATCGAGACCCTTGTCCATCTTCATCACCATCATGCCGGTCTTTGCATCGCCCGCCATGATCGCCCGCTGGATGGGTGCGGCACCCCGCCAGCGCGGCAGCAGCGAGGCATGGCCGTTGTAGCAGCCATCCCTCGTGCCGTTCAGAATCGCCTCCGGCAGCAACAATCCGTAGGCAACGACGACGCCGACATCGGCATTGAGGGCGCGAAACCTCTCGCGCTCCTCTGGGTCCTTGAAATTGACCGGGGTGAAAACCGGCAGACCGAGCAATTCGGCTGCCTGATGCACCGGCGATTTCTGCAGATCGAGCCCGCGCCGCCCGCCCGGCCGCGGCGGCTGGGTATAGACCGCAACGATCCGGTGGCCGGCATCGACGAGCAGGCGCAGGGTCGGAACCGAGAACTCGGGGGTTCCCATGAAGATGATGCGAAGAGACATTCTATCTCGCCAATTGAGGATCAGCCGTCTTCAAACGGGTTTACGAGCTTGAGATCAAGCCCCTCGAAATCTTTGACATTGCGGGTGGCGAGCGTCGCACCGTTGGCAAGGCAGATAGCGGCGATCATGGCGTCCTGGACCGAAATCGGCCGCCCGATGCTTTCGCGTTTCGCCCGCAAGCGACCAGTCACTATAGCCGTTTCCAAATCCCAGCCAACGATGCGGTCACGAAATTGGCCTTTTACCAAATTCTGGATAGCCCGGAAGAAGCGGTCCGATCCGGTCTTCAAGAAAACCCTTTCGGCTCCATAAATCTGCTCCATCAAGCCGACCGTGCAAAACCAGATTCGCGAGGTATCCTGCCGCAATATCCAAGCCTTCACCTTTTCACTTGGATATGGCCTGGCGAACTCGGAAACCACATTGGTATCGAGAACGATCATTCGAAATCCTCGAACGGCCGGCCGAAATCCTTTTTCCGCGCGGCCTCGATTTCGTCCATGATTGCAGCAAATTCATCGTCCACTGCGTTTTCGCTGACAAAAGCGGCGCGTATTGCTTCATAGGCCGACAAAGTCTCGGGCTTTGCTTCGTTTTTCCTTTTCAGCGCTTCCCGCAAAAGTTCCTTGGCCTCGTCAGAAAGGCTGTTTCCGCTCCGCTGCGCCGATTCCGCAATGTCTCGCTTCATCGCCTCGGAAATATTCCTGATCAGAAAATCACCCATGCGGCGCCTCCATCATGATATCACTGATATCATAGCGCTTTGCCGATAAGTTTTCAACGTGCTGCTCAGAGCGCCTTGGACTTCGCCGCCTTGGTGAACTTCTTGATGACCATCTCCCGCTTCAGACGTGAGATGTGATCGATGAAGAGCACGCCGTTCAGGTGGTCGATCTCGTGCTGCAGGCAGGTGGCGAGCAGGCCATCGGCTTCGACCGTCTGTTCCTTGCCGTTGCGGTCGAGATATTTGACCGAGACCACGGCCGGGCGCTCGACCTCGGCATAATAATCCGGAATCGACAGGCAGCCTTCCTCATAGACGGAGCGCTCGTCGGACGATGTGACGATCTCCGGATTGATGAAGACCTGCGGCTGCTTTTCCTCGCCCTCGCGCGAGACGTCGATGACGAGCATGCGGCGCGGCACGCCGATCTGGACTGCGGCAAGGCCGATGCCCGGTGCGTCATACATGGTTTCCAGCATGTCGTCGGCGAGACGCTGCAGGTCGGCATCCACCCGCTCGATCGGCTTGGACAGCTGGCGGAGAATAGGATCGGGAAGAATGATGAGTGGCTTGATGGTCATGGCGTTCCCATAACCCATCTTTTCCGACTATGGAATTATCCGGCAGGCGGGGAATACGCTTTTTTCCATCCCCGCCTGGAATTTTGCCATATTCTCCTCAGGCCGCCCGGCGGGCAGCGAGGGCGGAATGCCCCTCCGGCCGGGCGCGGAAGCGCCGCAGCAGCTCGATCAGCTTCTCCACCTCGTCCTTGAGGCGGCGGGTTTCGGCTGAGGAGTGCTCGACCATGTCCGAATTCTGCTGGGTGATCGCCCCCATGTTGCGGACCGCCACGCTGACCTCGTTGACGCCGGTCGCCTGATCGCGGGCGGCGGCGGCGATATCGGCGACGAAACGGTTGATGATGTCGATACGACTGATCATGTCGTTCAGCGCCTCGCCGGTGCTGGAGACGATGCCGACGCCCTGATTGACCTGGGTCGAGCTCTGCGAGATCAGGTTCTTGACCTCCTTGGCCGCATCCGCCGTGCGCTGGGCGAGCTGGCGGACCTCCTGGGCGACGACGGCAAAACCCTTGCCGGCATCACCGGCACGGGCTGCCTCGACACCGGCGTTCAGCGCCAAGAGGTTGGTCTGGAAGGCGATCTCGTCGATGACGCCGATGATCTTGGAGATCCCGGTCGAGGATTTCTCGATGCCGGCCATCGCCGAAACGGCGCTGGTGACGAGCTCACCGGAATTCTTCGCCTTCTCTTGCGTCTCGCGTACGGCGGCCGAAGCCTTCTCGGCATTGGCGGCCGTCTGGCCGACGCTGACGGAAAGCTGCTGCAGCGCCGCCGAGCTCTCCTCGACACCGGCCGCCTGCTGGGCGGTGCGCAGCGCCAGATCGTTGGTCGCATTGGCAATGACGTCGGCGCCGCTCATGATATGACCCGAGGTCTCGCGCACGGAGGCGAAGGACTGGCTTAGCGCCCTGACGGCGCGGTTGTAATCCTCGGCCATCTGCCTGAAATTGCCCGGCAGGTCGGACGGCAGGGTGGCTTCGAGATCGCCGCGCGACAGCGCTTCCAAGCCGCGGCGCAGCTGTTCCAGCGCGACTGCCTGGTCGGATTCGGCCCGGGTGCGCTCCTCTTCCAGGGCCCGGCGCTTGGCTTCGAGCGTCTCGAGATAGACCGAGATGGAATAATCCATGTCGAGCATGCCGGCCTTGATGACGGCCGACAGCTTCTCGGCCAGCTGCTTGCCTTGCCGGCGCGCGAAGACCGACGGCCACTGTTTCTCCATGATGCCCTTGACGAGTTCGGACATGACGATGGCGTAACCGCCAATATACCAGCGCGGCTCCAGCCCGATGCGGGCATGCGTCCGGCCGACCGCCGTGACCCCGTCGACATAGCTCTCGTCGAATGCACCGCCGGCAAGATTGGCCCAATGATCCTGCTGGCGCTTCTTGGCATGGCCGACGTGGTTCTTATCGGCGAAAAAGCCTGCGACCGCAGGGGTCCTGGCGATCTTGGCGTAGAATTTATCGAGGGCGCCGCCGATCAGTTCCGATATGACGGGGCGCAGATCCCGCATCGACCTGCGCGCCGCCTCATCCAGTTCGATGAAATCGAGGCGCTGCCTGAGGGCACTGTCGGTCTGCTGGGATGTCATGGAGGGTCTCTGTACTTGGCGCAAGGCGCGGGAAGGAATTTCTGCGCCACAGGTTTTGGCGAATATGGTTGAGCAATCGTTAAATCGGCCGGCGATTTCTTCTTCATCAGCTGGGAAGAGCAGCAGCCTGTGAAGATCGTAAGGGCCGGCAATTCTGTTCACGTTTTGATCTATATATTGCCGTGTCTTCTGTTATGCTCGCGGTATGACCGTCCATTCCGAATCGCTCGCCCTTTCCCTTGCCTCGATCAGTCCGGCCATGCTGGCGCTTGGCGGCGGGGTTCTCGCCGCCCTCGTCCTGCTGGTGATCGTGCTTCTGCTGCGCGGCGCCAGCCTTCGCCGCGAACAGGCCGAGGAGGCGAGCTTCCGCGCCGGGGAAACCGAAGCGCGCATGGCCGAGCTTTTGAAGATCCAGGCGGAGATGCAGGGCCGCATCGCGGCGATGACCGAGGTCTTCGGCGCGCGGCAGAGCGAACTCAACCAGACGATCAGCCAACGCCTCGACGGCATGTCGCAGCGCGTCAGCTCGACGATCACCGAACAGACGAAATCGACGCATGAGAACCTGCGGCGGCTGCAGGAGCGGCTGGCGGTCATCGATGCGGCGCAGAACAATATCCAGAGCCTCGCCAAGGATGTCGTCGGGCTGCAGGCCATTCTGTCCAACAAGCAGACGCGCGGCGCCTTCGGGCAGTCGAGGATGGAAACGATCGTCGCCGACGGCCTGCCTATGGGCGCCTACACCTTCCAGCAGACGCTCTCCAACGGCTCACGGCCGGACTGCACGATCCGCATGCCGAACGACGCGCCGCCGCTTGTCATCGACGCGAAATTTCCGCTCGAAGCCTGGAACGCGATCCGCGACGCCGGCAGCCCCGAGGCCGGCAAGATCGCCGGCCAGCAGTTCCGCCGCGACATGGAGATCCATATCCGGGACATTTCCGAGAAATATCTGATCCAGGGCGAAACCCAGGATACGGCCTTTCTCTTCGTGCCCTCGGAATCGATCTTCGCCGAGATCCACGAGCACTTCGAGGCCGTGGTGCAGAAGGCGCACCGGGCGCGCATCGTCATTGTCTCGCCGTCGCTGCTGATGCTGTCGATCCAGGTCATCCAGGCCGTGCTCAAGGACCAGCGCATGCGGGCGCAGGCGCATCTGATCCAGGGCGAGGTGGCAATACTGATGGACGATCTCGGCCGGCTCGACGAGCGGGTGCGCAAGCTGCAGGGCCATTTCGCCATGGCGCAGAAGGATATCGACATGGTGGTCACGTCAGCCGACAAGCTCACCAAGCGCGGCGCCAGGATCGAAGCGCTGGAATTCGAGGCGGGCGGCGGCGAGGCAAAGCCTGCCCGCGACAGCGAAGCCGCGGCCAAATCGATGGAAAGCCGCACCGGTCTTCTGAAGCTCCGGGTGGTTGACGAGGAGTGACCGCTTCGGGCAGTGTCTCGCCCGCATGAAACAGCAGGAGCATGACGCCGTCCGAAAACCGCGCCTAGTTTTCGCCATGACGTCGCTTGCAGGCTCCAAAAGACGGGACACCCTGATGATCACAGTTTTCGGGTCCATCAACATGGATCTCATCGCCACGACCGAGCGCCTGCCGAAGCCCGGCGAGACGGTGGCCGGCAACGGCTTTGCCACGGCCGCCGGCGGCAAGGGCGCCAACCAGGCGCTGGCAGCGCGCCGCGCCGGCCGCTATGTGCATATGGCCGGCGCCGTCGGCAAGGATGGCTTCGCCGCGGATGCGCTGGCCCTGCTCGATGATGCCGGCACCGACCTTTCTCTCGTCAAGCATGTCGACGGCCCCACGGGCACGGCGCTGATCCTTGTCGGCGGCGACGGCGAAAACATGATTGCCGTCGTTCCCGGCGCCAACGGCCTGGTCACGCCTGCCGATGCCGAGAAAGCGGTCGGCCGCATGAACGAAGGCGATCTCCTGATGCTGCAGCTCGAAGTGCCGGCGGCCGCCGTCGAACGCGCGCTGTCGGCAGCCCGCGCCAAGGGCGTCACCAGCATCCTCAACCTTGCGCCGCTCATCCCCGATGCGGCCCAACTCGGCCGGCTCGCCGATATCGTCATTGCCAACGAGACCGAGTTCGAGCGGCTGGCCGGCCAGGAGGGCATGGACGCTGAAGCGCGCGAGGCCGCCCTTACCCGCCTGCATGCGGAGACGGGCCAGACGCTGATCGTGACGCTCGGCGGCGATGGCGTCATCGCCATTCGCGACGGGGCAATTTCACGGGCACAGGGCCTCAAGATCGAACCCGTCGATACGGTCGGCGCGGGAGATACCTTCTGCGGCTATTTCACTGCCAGCCTCGACGACGGCCTCGATTTTGCCTCGGCGCTGCGCCGTGCGGCCGTCGCCGGTTCGCTCGCCTGCCTGAAGGCCGGCGCGCAACCTTCGATCCCCTGGAGCGAGGAAGTCGCAGACAGAATATAGGAAGCGTCCCTTTGCGAAGCCGCCGGCAAAACCCCCGGTAATTCAGGGTGTTCCGGCGGTTTTCCTTGCCTTGATCAAGCAAGTTTCATTCAAATTTAAGAGATCTCTGGCGATGTTGCCCGCGGTCGCAGGTTCCTCGCGCTTTCAGGAATCGGCAACCACGCGGCGGCTCCATGACGGGGCGATGCCTTCGCTCCTGCGCCGGAGAATGCCCGTTCGGCGCATCCTTGTCCGAGGACCTCATGTTCATTTTTCGAATGAAATCGCTTGCGGCGAAACTCATCGTCATCACCGGCATCGCCATCGCGCTTGTTCTCATCGTTTCGAATTTTTTCCTCATCGGTCAGACCCGGGATCGGGTCCAGATCCTGACGATGGATCAGGCCAACCTCGAGGCAAAATCGATCGCCAATGAAATCGCCGCCAATGTCGGCGAACTCGCCAGCGCCGCGCGCACCATGTCGGGCGTCGTCGGCCGCGGCCATGAAGGCAAGTCGCTCGATCGCAAGGGCATGATCAACGTGCTGAAGGCCAATCTCGAACAGAACGCCTTCGCCTTCGGCAGCTGGTTCTGCGAGCAGCTCGGCGCGCTGGATGGCAAGACCACCGAGATCGCCAACAATAATGACGAAGGCACGAGCAAGAACGGCGCCTTCACGCCCTACTGGTCGAAGACCAAGGATGGCGGCATCCAGTATTCGACCTTCGACAATGACTATACCGCCGAATGGTGGAAGCTCGCCGCCGACAGCGGCAAGGGCGCGATCACGACGCCCTATATGGCCGAAGGAACGGATGTTCCGACGCTGCTGACCTCGATCGCCTATCCGGTCATGTCGGGTGGCAAGATGATCGGCGTCGCCGGCGTCGACATTTCGCTGAAGTCGCTCACCGACAAGCTGCAGGCGCTGCATCCTTTCGGCTCGGGCCGCGTCACGCTGCTGTCGCAGGCCGGCAACTGGATCGTCGCGCCGATCCCCGACCTGATGACCAAGGAATATAGCGGCGAAGGCGCCGACATCGTCAAGACGGCGCTGTCGAGCAAGCAGCCCGGCCTCGTCAGCAACCTCACCTATGACGGCCTCGCTCCCTTCGACCGCGTCGTCTATCCCTTCGCGGTTCCCGGCGTCAACGCCACCTGGGTCGTGCTCGTCGACGTCCCGCACACGGCGATCAACGCCCCGGTGCAGGACCAGACCTACATGATGATCGTCAATGGCCTGATCGTGCTCGGCGCGGTCATGCTGGCGCTCTATTTCGCCGTCCGCTCTTTCGTGCAGCGGCCGCTCGGCGGTCTCGTCGCCAGCGTCAAGGCGCTCAGCGACGGCCAATATGCCGAACCGGTCGCCGCCCAGGAGCGCAGCGACGAAATCGGCTCGGTCGCCAAGGCGCTCGAAGGTTTCCGCTTCAAGCTCGCCGACAGCCGGCGCCTTGAGGACGAGGCGGCCCGAGAGCGTCAGGCTGCGGAAGCCGAGCGCGGCCGCTCGGAATCGGAACGCCAGGAATCGTTATCGCTGCAGCGCCATATCGTTTCGATCGTCGGCGCCGGCCTTTCCGAGCTGTCGCAGGGCAATCTCGCTCACCGCATCACCGACGACTTCCCCGGCGAATACGGCAAGCTGAAACAGGATTTCAACGCCGCCCTGGCGAGCCTGGAAGAGACCATCAACACGATGAACCTCAGCGTCGCCAATATCGGCTCCGGCACCGGTGAGATCAGCAGCAGCGCTTCCGACCTCGCCAAGCGCACCGAACAGCAGGCGGCAAGCCTGGAAGAGACGGCGGCCGCGCTCAACGAGCTCACCGCGCAGGTCGATTCCAGCGCCGAGAATGCGCGCACGGCTGCCGACAACGTCAACCTCGCCTGCCAGGATGCGGAAAAATCCGGCGAAGTGGTGCAGAAGGCGATTGCCTCGATGCAAGGGATCGAACAGTCTTCGACGGAGGTTTCGCGGATCATCGGCGTCATCGACGAGATCGCCTTCCAGACCAACCTCCTGGCACTCAACGCCGGCGTCGAGGCCGCGCGTGCCGGAGAGGCCGGCAAGGGTTTTGCCGTCGTCGCCCAGGAGGTGCGCGAACTCGCGCAACGGTCGGCCAATGCCGCCAAGGAAATCAAGACGCTGATCAACACCTCGGCTGTCCAGGTCAAGGAAGGCGTCGATCTCGTCGGGCGCGCCGGCGGCACGCTGCACAAGATCGCCGAACAGGTGATGGGCATCAACGACCTCATCCGGCAAATCTCGGCATCGGCCAGCGAACAGGCTGTCGGCCTGAAGGAAATCAACCAGGCCATGAACCAGATGGACCAGGTGACGCAGCAGAATGCGGCCATGGTGGAGGAAGCGACCGCCGCCAGCATGGTCCTCAATGACGAAGCGCAGACGCTGAAGACGCTCGCCACCCGCTTCAGCGTCTCGGGGGGTAACTCCGCCGCACTCGCCTCCGTCGCGCAAAGGATGCGTGCCCCTGTTGCCGCGGTCTCTTCGCATCGGGTGGCCGCGCCTGCGGTTCGCCACGCAGCCGCCCCGTCGCGCGGTTCGGCGGCCGTTGCCCAGGACAGCTGGGAAGAATTCTGATCGTTTCAGCCGCTCATCCTGAAAAAGGCGCCTGGGGAACCCGGCGCCTTTTCACATGTCAGCGTTCATCGATACGGCGTTAAGCGGCGTTCGACGTCTGCTCTTCGTTGAGGAAGGCATAGATCGCCGAGGCGGAATCGGTTGCGCGGAGCTTGGCGACCAGATCGTGATCGCGCAGGACGCGGGCGATACGCGACAGAGCCTTGAGATGGTCGGCGCCCGCGCCCTCCGGCGCCAGCAGCAGGAATACGAGATCGACAGGCTGGTCATCCAGCGCCTCGAAATCGACCGGCTGCTCCAGCCGGGCGAAGATGCCGACGATCGAATGGATGTTGACCAGCTTGCCGTGGGGAATGGCGATACCGTTGCCGACGCCGGTGGAGCCCAGGCGTTCGCGCTGCAGGATGACGTCGAAGATCTCCCGCTCGGAAAGCCCGGTGATCCTGGCGGCTCTTGCAGCCAATTCCTGAAGCAACTGTTTCTTGGAATTTACTCTGAGGGCGGGAATGATCGCATCCTGATGGAGCAAATCTGCCAATGCCATTTCTTTTTCCTTCTGTCGCCGGGATCAGATGATGCAAGGAGCGGCGGCAACACCGCCGCTCATCACCCTGATCTCAGCCTTTGATATTGGCTGAATCGATCCAGCCAATATTTCCGTCGTGCCGACGGTAAACGATGTTCAGATGTTCCTTGCCGGGGCTGCGGAACAGGAGAAGCGGCTCATCGGTCATGTCGAGCGCCATTACGGCGGTGGCGACCGACATGGTCTTCAGCTGCTTCGTGCTTTCGGCGACGATCGCCGGAGCGAAATCGTCGGCAATTTCATCTTCGTGATCAGGAACAGAATCCATGACCGTGTAGGCGACTTCTGCAAAACCATTCAGGTGGTTTCCGGCGTGATGGTCCTTCAGTTTGCGCTTGTAGCGGCGCAGGCGCTTTTCGATGCGCTCCGAAGCGGCGTCGAAAGCAAGCTGCGGATCGGTCGCCTCGCCGGCTGCATGCAGCACCACCCCGCTGTCGAGATGAAGCTTGCAGTCTGCGGAGAAACGAGAACTCGCTTTTTCCACGGTCACTTGGCCGGAATACCCCCCGTCGAAGTATTTCGTGATGGCCATACCAATTTGGTCCTCGATCTTTTGACGGAAGGATTCACCAATTTCCATATGTTTCCCGGATACACGCACACTCATGGAGTTTCCCTTCTTATGGTCGTTTGCGGGTATCAGTTTACGCCAAGCCTCAGGTTCATCCAAGCACTTCGCGCAATCTCAAGCAAGATCGGCTTAGGCCTGCGGGTCCTTGGTGCCTTGGGGATGATGGGGATAACTCCAGACGCCGTTCACGGCATCGATTGCGGCGCGCTTCTAGCCAGAGGTTACCAAAAAGTCAATAGCGTGGAAATTCCCGATAAGTGATGCTCGATAAACGTGCATGGAAGGCGCGGTGAGGCAGGTCCATCGCGAATCGCCATCTGATCGGCTTTAAGCACTTCGCGCTTTCGTTGTGCCCGCCTTTGCGGGGACCGTCATGGCGGCCACACCGGACATGACGCAGACGAGGCCGATCCAGGCTGTCGGGCTGAGGCTTTCGCCGAGGAAGACCAGGCCGATCGCAACGCCGATCGGCACTCTGAGATAGGCTTGCGCGGTGGTGCCGACCGAACCCAGCGTCTGGACGAGGCGGAAATAGATCACAAAAGCCAGCGCCGTCGAAAAGGCGGAGAGGCCAAGCAGCGCCAGCATCGATGCCGCCGACGGATCGAGTTCCCACGGCCGGTCGACGACGAGGCTGACGGCCAAGAGGATGACCGCGCCTGAGATCAACGAGCCGGCGGCCGGCACGGCGGGATCGAGCCCCTTGAAGTTTCTGCCGAATATCGCGGCACCTGCATAACAAATGGTCGCCAGGATGATGGCAAGCTGCGCCATCAGGTTTTCGCCGAGACCGCCGAGCGCTTCGATGCCGATGACCAGGCAGATGCCGGCGAGCCCGGCCATGACCCCGCAAAGTTTTCGCGACGTCACCTGCTCATGGCGGGTAATCAGCACGGTCAACAGGAAGGTGAAGATCGGCGTTGCCGAATTCAGGATCACCGCCAATCCGGCATCGACGGATTGTTCCGCCCAGGCGATCAGCGTGAAGGGGACGACGCTGTTCAGGCAGGCCTGAAGCAGGAACCGGCGCCATGTCGCGTGATCGCGCGGCAGGCGGACACGCCGGTAGCGGAGGACGGCCAGCAGAAGACCGCCGGCAATCAGCGTGCGTGCGGCGATCAACGTCACGGGCGGGATCGTCTCGACGCCGATCTTGATGAAGGTATAGGAGGAACCCCAGAGGGTCGCCAGCACCAGCAGCAGGACAAGCTCTCTGGCAAAGCTGGCATTTTGCGGCTGCATGGTCGGCATTCGATGTTGGTTCAAGACATCAGCGTAATAGCGGGGATTTGGAGATGGATGCTTCGATCAAGCTCGAAGTATGCCGCCTCAGAAGCCAGCGACCTTGGCAAGCGCCCGCTTCTCGCGGCGACGCTGGACCGAGGAGGCGATGTTCATCGCTTCCCGGTATTTGGCAACCGTGCGGCGGGCGAGATCGACGCCGCCCTTCTTCAGCATGTCGACGATATCGTCGTCGGAAAGCACCGCGTCCGGGCTCTCCTGCATGATCAGCGCGCGGATCTTGTGGCGGACGGCCTCGGCCGAATGGCTGTCGCCGCCCTCGACGGCGCTGATCGAGACGGTGAAGAAATATTTGAGTTCGAAGAGGCCGCGCGGCGTCAGCATATATTTGTTCGATGTGACGCGGCTGACGGTGGATTCATGCATCTTGATCGCCTCGGCGACCGTCTTCAGGTTCAGCGGCCGCAGGTGGTCGACGCCGTGCAGCAGGAAGGCGTCCTGCTGGCGAACGATTTCGCTTGCCACCTTCATGATGGTTTTTGCCCGCTGGTCGAGGCTGCGCGTCAGCCAATTGGCGCTCTGCAGGCAATCGGCGAGAAAGGCGTGATCCTCGCCGTTCTTTGTCACGCGGGAAAAATAGGACTGGTTGACCAGAACGCGCGGCAGCGTATCCGGATTGAGCTCGACCAGCCAGCCGCCCTCCGAGGAGGACCTGACGACCACATCCGGCATGATCGCTTCGGAAACACCCGCCTCGAAACCGCTGCCGGGCTTGGGATTGAGCTGGCGGATCTCGCCGAGCATGTCGAGAAGATCTTCCTCGTCGACGCCGCATATCCGCTTCAGCGTGGCGAAATCGCGCCGCGCCAGAAGTTCGAGGTTTTCGACCAGCGCCTGCATGGCGGGATCGTACCGGTCCTTCTGTCTGAGCTGGATCGCCAGGCATTCGGCAAGGCTGCGGGCGAAAACACCCGGCGGATCGAGTGTCTGCAGGGCGGCAAGCACGCGCTCGGCCTGCGTGACGCTGGTGCCCAGCCTCTCGCCCGCCTCGACGATATCGGCGTGCAGGTAACCGGCGTCGTCGAGCTGGTCGACGAAATTCTGCGCGATCAGCCGGTCGGCCATGTCAGGCAGGACGAAGGGGATCTGCTGGCCGAGATGATCGCGCAGCGACACCTGGCCGGCGACGAAATCGTCGAGATCGTAATCGGCGCCCTCGCCGCTGCCCGGCATCGATTTCCACTGGCTGACGAGCTCCGGCGCATCGAGGCGCTGCGGGGCACCGTCATCGGGAAAGACATTGGTGTAGTTGGCGTCGAGTTCGTCGTTCAGCCGGCTGGTGCTGGCGCTGCCGCCATTGTCGTACCAGTCGCTGGAGAGCGCGTCGGTGCGGTTGTCGTAGCCGTCGTCGGAACCGGCATCCTCCGGCTGATGAGCATACTGCTCATCTTCGCTTTCGCCGCGTTCGCCGCCCGCCTCGCCGTCATTCGACGGGAATTCGAGCAGCGGATTCTTCTCCACTTCCTGGGCAATGAACTGGTTGAGTTCAAAATGCGTCATCTGCAGCAACTGGATGGATTGCATCAGTTGCGGTGTCATCACCAGGGACTGGGTCTGGCGCAGGAAAAGATTGGCGGACAGCGCCATGACGGACGCGAAACTCCCCTCAATTCCTCCGGGAAACCGCGTCTGATCAAGGCCTCAGGCCACGGAAATCCAAGTTGGCCCAAAAATTGCTTTTTTATTCTATTTGGTCAAGCGGAACTATGCCAACAAGGTGAATTTCTGCGGCTGGAGACTTTCCTGGTCAGATTGAAGCAATCTGTTGGCTCAAACCGAGTCGCATGGGCGAGCGGCCGGGGCGTGTGAGCCGTTTTCGAACGACATCATACTCTCATTCCTGGATTTCGATCCAGATCCAGATTTCAGGCCGATCCGGGCCAAAATCATCCGGATCTGGCGTCAGAGGCTGAAATTGTCGCCGAGGTAAAGCCGGCGCACTTCCGGATTGTTGACGATGTCGTTGGCCCGGCCATGGGTCAGCACCTCACCGGCATGGATGATATACGCCCGGTCGATGAGGCCCAGCGTCTCGCGCACATTGTGGTCGGTGATGAGAACGCCGATGCCGCGCGCCGTCAGGTGGTGAACGAGGTTCTGGATGTCGGCGACAGAGATCGGGTCGACGCCGGCGAAAGGTTCGTCGAGCAGCATGAAGGTCGGATCGGTCGCAAGCGCACGCGCGATTTCAAGGCGGCGGCGCTCACCGCCCGACAGGGCGACGGCGGCACTCTTGCGCAGCTTCTGGATATGGAATTCCTCCAGAAGCTCGTTCAGCTTCTGCTCGCGCTCGGCCTTGTCCTTCACATGCACTTCGAGGACGGCGCGGATATTCTCCTCCACCGTCAGGCCGCGGAAGATCGAGGCTTCCTGCGGCAAGTAACCGACGCCGAGGCGCGAGCGGCGATACATCGGCATGGTCGTGACATCGTTGCCGTCGATCTCGATCGTGCCTTCATCCACCGGCACTAGGCCGGTGATCATGTAAAAACAGGTGGTCTTGCCGGCGCCGTTCGGGCCGAGCAGGCCGACGGCCTCGCCGCGGCGCACCACCAGCGAGACGCCGTTGACGACGCGTCGCGTCGCATAGGTCTTCGTCAGACCGCGCGCGATCAGCGTTCCCTGATAGCGGCTCTTGTCGGCGGCACCCGCAGCTTGTGGCCCGGGCTTGCCGAACATGGTGGATAGCGATGATAATTTCACGTGGGAGGCCGGCTTCTCAGTTCTGCTTCTGCTGCGTACTCGGCTGCGACTTCGGATCGAGCTGAATCTGGACACGCCCGCCGCAGCTTTCAAGCTCCGCCTGGCCGGTTTGCATGTGAACCGTCAGTTTGCAGCCGGTAAAGACGTTCGGTCCATCCGACAGAATGACCTTATTCCCCTCATCCGCGGTGAGGATGAAGGTCTGCGAGGCCATGTCGAAATTGCCGTCATCGGCAGTCGCCGTCTGCGTGCCCGAGGTCAGGAGGACCTTGTCGGTCACCAGGATCTTGTCGATATCAGCACTTCCCGATGCAAGCGAGCCCGACTGCTGCGGCTGGGCCGCAGGTTGCGCCCCGTCAGCGGCCGGCTTTGCCGCCTTGTCCTTGTAATAGACGGTCATCTTGCCGGACTGCATCGTCGTCGTGCCCTGGACGACCTTGACCTTGCCGGTGAAGAGCGCGGTGTGCTCCTGGTCGTGGATCTCCAGCTTGTCGCTTTCGATCTGGATCGGCTGGTCGTTGGAAAGCTTCATGCCCGACATCGTGGCCGCCTGCTGCGCGGGCGCGCCCGAAGCCGTCAGGATAAGGGCAAATGCGCCGGCAATGAATGCCATGCCAGTCTTGCAAGTGGATATGCGACAATCTTTTGTCATGGTGACCCGGCTGGTTAAGTGCCCTGTTTATGGATGGTGGATGGATCGACATTCATGCGAACATTCCCCTCGAATGTGATCACCCGCCCCTTATCGGTTATCTCCATCGTCCGCGCAACAATGGAGGCATTGTCCTTGGTGATGGTGACGGGATCGTCGCTCCGCATGTTTCCGCCCTTGATGTCGAGCCGGGCGGACTGGAACTGCGCATTGAGGCCACTGCTCAGCACGAGGGTGAAGGGGGCCGTCATATGCAGATTGTCGGTGGCGCGATTGTAATCGGCGGTCGAGGCGACGACGCGCGCGATCAGCCCGTCATTCATCGGCACGGCGGCCTTGATGGTCTCGAGCGTGATTAGATCGGGATTGCGGATATCCTGCAGCGCCCTTTCGGCCAACATCGAATAGTTGATGCCGTCTGAATTGCGTCCTGATATCGCCGGCTTCTCCATCACGACCTTGCCGTTTTCGATCTTGGCGCCTTCCATCTTGATGTTCTCGGGCAGATAGATGCTGATCAACGCCACCGCGGTGAGGCCTGCGGCGACGATGAGGGCGGCCACCGGCAGCAATATCTTCAGCCGGCGCACGCGGGCAGAATGGAACAACGCGTCGCCATAGGCGCTTCTGCCGGACCCTGTAAAGGCGGCATTTCCGTTGTTCTTCAGGGTGTCGAGCATAGGCCTCGTCCATGTGCGGTGATCGCCGCGCCTCTCTAACAAAGCCGGCCGCCAATCACAGTTCGTTTCGCATTATTACATTGGCTTGCCAATATGGAATTTTTTCTGCAACAAGCAACAAAACGGAAAAACATCAAAAAGTGGCATTCGTACGCGCCGCGGCCGCCTTATTTTACCGGACCTCTCGGCGGCATGCCGAAGCCGGGCCAGCGCTGGAGGTTTCTATGGACAGTTCGATCATCGCGGATCGCCGGCGGTTGCGCCGCAAGCTCGGCTTCTGGCGCCTCATTGCCGTTGCCCTCATCGTGGCGCTTGGTTTCGCCTTCTACCACTTCGCCGTCGGCGATGCCGGGACGCAGCGCCCACATATTGCCCATGTGACGATATCGGGACTGATCGTCGACGACGACGAGCTTCTGGAGCGGCTGAAGAAGGTCGAGACCAGCGACCAGGTGAAGGCGGCGGTGATTTCGATCTCCTCGCCCGGCGGCACGACCTATGGCGGCGAAAAAATCTTCAACGCCATCCGGGCAATATCAGCCAAGAAGCCTGTGGTCTCCGACGTGCGCACGCTTGCCGCCTCCGCCGGCTACATGATCGCCACCGCCGGCGATACGATCATTGCCGGCGACAGCTCGATCACCGGCTCGATCGGCGTCATCTTCCAGTATCCGCAGATCCAGCCGCTGCTCGACAAGATCGGCGTCTCGCTGCAGGAGATCAAGTCCTCGCCGCTGAAGGCCGAGCCCTCGCCCTTCCATGAGGCGAGCGAAGAGGCCAAGGCGATGATCCGCAACATGGTGGTCGACAGCTATAACTGGTTCGTCGACCTGGTCGCCGACCGGCGCAAGCTGCCGCGCGACGAGGTGCTGAAACTCGCCGACGGCACAATCTATACCGGCCGCCAGGCGCTGAAGGTGAAACTCGTCGATACGATCGGCGGCGAGCCCGAAATCCGCGCCTATCTCAAATCGCGCGGCGTCGATGCCGACCTGCCGATGGTCGACTGGGACAAGAAGAGCAATACGCCCTTTCTGCTCGCTGGGGCTGTTTCGCGGTTGATTACGATCTTCGGTTATGATGATCTCATGAAAACCCAGGATATTAATGGAATCCTGCCCCCAAAGTTGCTTCTTGACGGGCTGCTTTCAGTTTGGCAGGTTGGCCGCGATTGATAAGAAATCAATAATTTAAGGGGGCGACTGTGATCAAGTCCGAATTGGTGCAGATAGTTGCGGCACGCAACCCGCATCTCTATCATCGCGACGTCGAAAATATCGTCAACGCGGTTCTCGACGAGATCACGGATGCACTGGCTGCGGGTAACCGAGTCGAATTGCGCGGCTTTGGGGCCTTTTCGGTCAAGAATCGCCCTTCCCGCTCCGGCCGCAATCCGCGGACCGGTGATACGGTGTTCGTCGAGGAGAAGTGGGTTCCCTTCTTCAAGACCGGCAAGGAGCTGCGTGAGCGGCTCAATCCCGGCCAGGCCGACGAAGAGGATTGAGCAGCGGCTGCCGCCTGCGGCGAAACCGCACTTGAATTCGAGAGCCGTTTTCCTATCCTGCCAAGCATCAAACGCGCCCTTCAAAAAAACCGGCGCAATATGCCGCGTGGAGACCTCAAATGGCCAAGAAGATCGTCAACCTGCTGATTCTGCTGCCGCTCGGCGTCATCCTCATCGTCTTCTGCGTCGCCAACCGGCAGAGCGTCACGCTCGCCTTCAATCCGTTCCGGCCGGAGGACCAGGTGCTTGCGGTTTCCGCGCCCTTCTTCGTCTTCCTGTTCATCGCGCTGATATCAGGCATGCTGATCGGCTCGGCCGCCACCTGGTTCAGCCAGGGCAAACACCGCAAGCGCGCCCGCACCGAGGCCAAGGAAGCCATCCGCTGGCAGGGTGAGGCCGATCGTCACAAGAACCGCGCCGAAGAAATCGCCGGGCAGCTGCCGTCGCGGTAAGATCGGCTCGATTTCAACGGCTTTGGGCGCCGTCAAACCGGAAAAAAACTCAGTTCCTCATAGTCGCCTTCCGGCGAGGCGCCATTGCCGGTCACCTGGAAGCCGTGGGAGAGGTAGAACGCCTTCGCCCGCCGGTTCTTCACCAGGCATTTCAGCCGGTACCGGTGCTGCGGCCATTCCGGCAGCGCCTGCAGCAGCGCCGTGCCGGCGCCCTTCCCTTGGAATTCCGGTCTCAGGTAGAGCATGTGGATGAAATCGTCCTCCGGCCAGAGCGACAGGAAGCCGGCGACACTGCCATCCGCATGCTCGCAGACCAAGACCGTCTCGCCGTTGGTATGGGCGGCGAAATCCTCGCGATGGAACTTGCCGGGATCGACCCAGACAAATGTTTCGCGGCGCACGGAAAGATAGATCTCCGCGAGCATTTCCTGGTCTTCCGCCCGCGGCGGCCTGATGGTCCACGTCATGACGTCGATTTAAACAAACCCTGTGCTCGCGCCAAGCCTACCCCGCCGTCATCTTCGCGACGACAGCGGCGTTGAAATCCGAAAAGAACCCTTCGGCGAGCTTCTGCGAGGTCGAATCGAGCAGGCGGGCACCGAACTGGGCAAGCCTTCCGCCGAGCTCGGCCCTCGCCCGATAGTGCAGGATGGTCTCGACGCCGCTTTGCTCGAGTACGACATCGGCGCTGCCCCTGGCGAAACCGGCAAGACCGCCCTTGCCTTCGGCCGACAGCGTATAGCTCCTCGGCGCATCGACATTGGAAAGCGTCAGCAAGCCGTGGAAGGTGGCCGACAGCAGGCTGAACTTGACCTTGATCGTCGCCTCGAAGACATCAGGCGACAGCCGCTCGATGCCCTGGCAGCCTGGAATGCAGCCGCGCATGATCTCGGGATCGTTGAGCGCTGCCCAGACGACGTCCCGCGGTGCGGCGATGCGTTCTTCGCCGGTGAAATCCATTCGGCAGCCCCATCTTCGATTCGCTCAACTTATCCAGCGGGAAAGCGCTTTGCCAAGGCGGAGGGGAATGTTATCTGCGTGACCATACCGAGCGAGGAATTGGCCGATGAACGAACTGAAGCCCTGGAGCGTGACGGCAAGCCGCATCACCTATGAGGACCGCTGGATCCGGGTGCGGAGCGACGATTGTGTCACCGCCGACGGAAACGTCATCGCGCCATTCCATGTGCTCGATTATCCCGACTGGATCAACGTCATCCCTGTCATGCCCGACGGGCGGGTGCTGCTGACGCGGGAATACCGGCACGGCCGCGGCGAGATCGTGCTCGGCCTCGTCGCCGGCGGCGTCGAACCAGACGATGGCAAGACTGGCCACGGCGAGACCGGCGACGCGGCGTTGGCGGCGGCACAGCGCGAACTGCGGGAAGAGACCGGCTATGAAGCCTCGACCTTCGTCAAGCTGCTCACCTCCTATCCGAATGCGGCCAGCCACAGCAACGCGGTGACGAGCTGGCTGGCGCTCGGTCTGAGCCGGGCCGGCGAACCGCGTTTCGACCCTGGCGAGAAGGTCGAGCTGCTGTTTGCCGATCTTGCCGCCATCCTCAGCGACCTGCAATCCGGCGCCGTCATCATGCAGTCGATGCATGTCGCTGCACTTTATGCGGCGGAAAGCTGGCTTCGAAGAGAGGCGTCCGAGGGCTTGAAATAGGCGCTGTGCCCGCAGAACCCGCCCTCTCGCGGGGGCCGGCCAGCGCGCAGTTGATCCGGCACGGTCTTCTGGGCTACTGCATAGCCTATAAGACACCCCGACAGAGACGCGGAAGAGCACGTTGAAACAAAGAGAACGCCGGCCGGGCCAGAAGAAGACATCCGGTCCCTCCGGTGAAAGCCGCAGGGACGATCGGGCCGGCCGGCCGGCAAAGCCGGTCGCGCGGCCACCGGCGACCCGCGAGGCTGCCGCGCAGGCTGCCGTCATGCGCCCCCTGATGACGCGCAGCGGCGAGCGTCCGGCTGAGCGCGTGCCTGTCATCCTCGAATCGCTCGGCGCCGGCGACTTTCACCTGATCGACAGCGGCAATGGCGAAAAGCTGGAGCAATACGGCCCTTACCGCATCATCCGTCCCGAGGCCCAAGCGCTGTGGCGGCCATCGTTGCCGGCCCATGTCTGGGAAAAGGTCGATGCCGTCTTCACCGGCGATACCGACGAGGAAGGCACCGGCCGCTGGCGCTTTCCGAAAGAAGCGCTCGGCGAGACCTGGCCGCTCAATCTGCTCGGCGTCGATTTTCTCGGCCGCTTCACCTCCTTCCGTCATGTCGGCGTCTTCCCCGAGCAGATCGTGCACTGGAGCTGGATGAAGGAGCAGGTCGAAAAGGCGGGCCGGCCGTTGAAGGTGCTGAATCTCTTCGGTTATACCGGCGTCGCCTCGCTGGTTGCCGCCGCCGCCGGCGCCGAGGTCACCCATGTCGACGCCTCGAAGAAGGCGATCGGCTGGGCGCGCGAAAACCAGGCGCTCGGGCGGATGGAGAAGCTGCCGATCCGCTGGATCTGCGAGGATGCGATGAAATTCATCCTGCGCGAGGAACGCCGCGGCAGCCAATACGACATCATCCTCACCGATCCGCCGAAATTCGGCCGCGGCCCGAATGGCGAGGTCTGGCATCTGTTCGAGCATCTGCCATTGATGCTCGACATCTGCCGCGAAATCCTGTCGCCGAAGGCGGTGGGCCTGGTGCTGACGGCCTATTCGATCCGCGCCAGCTTCTATTCGATCCACGAGCTGATGCGCGAGACGATGCGCGGCGCCGGCGGCGTGGTCGAATCCGGCGAGCTGGTGATTCGCGAAGCCGGCACTGACGGCAAGACTGAGGGCCGCGCCCTTTCCACTTCCCTCTTTTCCCGCTGGGTGCCGAAATGAGCAAGGACTTCCACGATCAGGGACCGCGCAGGGTCGGACAAGTGAAGGAAGTCACCTCGCTCGCCAATCCGATCATCAAGGACATCAAGGCGCTGACGAACAAGAAGTCGCGCGAGGAAAGCGGTACTTTCCTCGCCGAAGGACTGAAGCTCGTCATCGATGCGATCGAACTCGGCTGGACGATCCGCACGCTGGTCTATGCCAAGGCCGCCAAGGGCAAGCCGCTGGTCGAGCAGATGGCGGCCAGGACCGTCGCCTCGGGCGGGCTGGTGCTCGAAGTCAGCGAAAAGGTGATCGCCTCGATCACCCGCCGCGACAATCCGCAAATGGTCGTCGGCATTTTCGAGCAGCGCTGGAAGCCGCTGCGGGATATTCGGCCAAGGGATGGCGAGACCTGGGTGGCGCTCGACCGGGTGCGCGACCCCGGCAATCTCGGCACGATCATCCGGACAGCGGATGCGGCCGGTGCTTCCGGCATCATTCTGCTGGGAGAAACGACCGATCCCTTCTCGCTCGAAACGGTGCGGGCCACCATGGGCTCGGTCTTTGCCGTTCCGGTTGCGCGGGCGACCCCCGAGGAATTCATCGCCTGGCGGAAATCGGCCGGCGTTTCCATCGTCGCGACGCATCTGGCCGGCGCGGTCGATTACCGCACGATCGACTACCGGAAAAAGCCCGTCGTGCTCCTGATGGGCAATGAACAATCCGGCCTGCCGGACCAGCTGGCGAGCGAAGCCGATGCGCTTGCCCGCATTCCGCAGCAGGGCCGCGCCGATTCCCTGAACCTCGCCGTCGCCACCGCCGTCATGCTTTTCGAGGCGCGCCGCCATCTCCTCTCACTTGCCGAGGGCAAATGACCGAACAGACGCTTGCACGCCCCGCGCTGTTTTCACGCCCGGCGCCGATTCTTTTCTTCATCGTCGTCGCCGTTCTTATCGACCAGATCGTCAAGATCGCCGTCGATCACTACCTGCCGCTGCAGGAGGTCGTGCCGGTCGTTCCGATGCTGGCGCTCTACCGCACCTACAATCTCGGCGTCGCCTTTTCGATGCTGTCGGGCATGGACGGCTGGTTCATCGTCGGCATGCGGCTCGTCATCGTCGCCTTCGTCATCTGGCTGTGGTACCGCACGGCGAAGGACCGCTGGCTCGCCCATCTCGGTTATGCGCTGATCATCGCCGGGGCAATCGGCAATCTCGTCGACCGCTTCGCCTATGGGCATGTGATCGATTACATTCTTTTTTACACCGAAAGCTGGTCCTTCGCGGTGTTCAATCTCGCCGACAGTTTCATCACCATCGGCGCCGGTTGTGTCATTCTCGACGAGTTGCTGCTGCCGAAAAAGACCGGCCGCTAAAATCTTATCGAATTCCTGAAGGCATTCGGAAGAGGCCTCATGTTATCCAGGTACCATGCACAACCTGGGACAGTTGCACGAAAGATTGTCCGCCGCCTTCGGTGGACCCGCCGCCAAGCCGCATGAAGAGCGGATCGGGGCCATCTTTTCACGACCGAAAGCATCGGCACCCCGGGGAACCGAAGACCGCCAGAACGGGCCTGCCGCGACGCGGCGCCTGCTGTTCTACTGGCTGGGCGGCGCCGGCCTGCTTGCCGCAACGATCCTGATGCTGCTTGCCCATGCCGGCGATCCGCTGCTGCTTTCGGGCGGTCTCGTCGTTCTTGGCCTTGCCGTCATCGCCAGTTACGCCCTGCTGATGGTACGGTCGCGCACGGCCGGGCAGCGCAACGGCAAATCCACGCCGGATTCGAACGATGGCGCAAAGCTGTTTGCCGACGTCCACGACGTGCTCGGCGACATCACCCTCGGCCGCACCATGGACCGGCGCATCATCTCCGCCAACGACACGTTTCGGCGCCTGACCGGGCGGCTGCGTCCGGAGGGCAAAACCTGCGAGGAGATCGGGCTTGCCTTCCGCCCCGGCCCGATACCGCACTGCTACGACGTCGAGATCTCGACGCCGGAGGGCCAGCGCATCTTCCTGTGGCGCGACGTCGTCACCCGCGACCCGGCAAACGGTCGCCTGCTGCTGCAGAGCGTTGCCCGCGACGTCACCGATGAGCGGCTGATCGCGCAGGGCCGCGAGGAGGCGCGGCAGAAGGCCGAATATAACAGCGCCGCCAAATCCAGGCTGCTTGCCACCGTCAGCCATGAGGTGCGCACCCCGCTTTCCGGCATTCTCGGCATGACGCATCTGATCGCCGAGACGCGGCTGACGCAGGAGCAGCAGGACTATCTGGCGAACATCCGCCAGTCTGGCCACGCGCTGACCCAGCTGGTCGAGGACCTGCTCGATTTCTCCACCATCGAAGTCGGCCGCTTCGCGCTGCACCCGCGCTCGGAATCGCTGCGCAAGCTTCTGGAAAGCGTCGTCGAGATGCTCGCCCACCGGGCGCATGAAAAGGGTATCGAGATCGGCGCCACCGTATCGTCCGACGTGCCGGAGAATATGAGCTTCGATCCGGCGCGGCTGCGCCAGGTTCTCTTCAACGTCATCGGCAATGCCGTGAAATTCACCCAGCTCGGCGGCGTTTTCATCCGCGTGTCGCTCGACGCCGGCGATCTGCTGATCACCGTGACCGACAGCGGTCCCGGCATGACGGCCGAGGAACAGGCGCGCGTCTTCGGCGAATTCGAGCAGGGCGGGACCTTTGCCGACAAGAGCAGCGGCACCGGGCTCGGCCTTGCCATCTCCGCTCGCATCATGCGCGAATTCAACGGCGCGCTGACGGTTGCCAGCGAAAAGGGCAGAGGCAGCGAATTCACCATCCGCTTCCCCGTCGACATCGGCAGCGAGCGCCCCGACCGGCGAAACACGCTGCTTGCCGGCAACAGCGTCGTGCTGCTGGCGCCGGCAGGTGCGGCCCGCACCGCCATTGCCGAGACGATCAGCACACTCGGTGGCTTCTGCCATCTCGTCGGCGACGGCGAAACGGCGCGGGCAACGCTGCTCGGCTTGGCAAAGAGCGGAAAGCGGCCGACGGATATCATCATCGACCACCGGATGTCGGCGGAATTTTCCGCCCATCTTGCCGACCGCGCCGACATCGCCGCTCTTGGCCTGCGCAAGGTCCTGCTCGTCAATCCGGAAGAGCGCAGCGCCCATCCGCTCGACCTCTTCGACGCCTGGCTGATCCGGCCGCTGCGCGAGCAGTCGCTGATCGACGTGCTGCGCGGGCGCATGCGCGGCATGGAGAAACGCGACGCGCTGAACGACAACCAGCCGGGCTTCGGCCTTTCGGTGACGGAGACGCTGGTTGCGGCGAGCGGGCTCAGCATCCTGCTCGGCGAGGATGATCCGATCAATGCCATGCTGGTGCGCGTCGTCCTGGAAAAGGGCGGGCACAAGGTGCGCCATGTCGAGGATTTCGAGTCGCTGCTCGACTATGCGCTCTGCGAAGCGAATGCCCGGCCCGACATCATCATCAGCGACCTGTCGATGCCGGGCGGGAACGGCATCGACATGCTGGGGCGCCTGCGCGGCCATGAAAGACGGCTCGATCTTGCCCCGGTGCCGGTGATCGTTCTCACCGCCGACAAGAGCGACGAATCACGCCGGCAGGTCTTGCTCAACGGCGCCAACCGCGTCATGGTTAAGCCGGTCGACCCGGTGCGGCTGCTGACCGAAGTTCAGGCGGTCGCCGCACTTTCCGCCCGCCGCGCTGAGGCGCGGTAAGGCGCGTCGAAACCGGTACGCTCCTTGCGTTTGGGAAATTCAAAATGTCACTTTCCTGTCGTATAGAAGTGTTTTATGGCGTCGATAAGCCGGCAACGGGAGAATCGCCATGTCCGCCATCGACATCCTGAATCGTGACACCACGGCGGAGGCTGCGCGGCCTTCGACGGCTGCTGTGCAGAAGGACGGCGACATTCTCGGCCGCATCGGCAATCTGGAAACCCGCCTGGCCCGCACGGCACGCGAGATCGATGCCGCCCAGGCTGTGCGCTACCGCGTCTTCGTCGACGAAATGAAGGCGCAGCTGCCGCTGGAGGCCATGCGCCGCCAGCGCGACGTCGACGCCTATGACGCTTTCTGCGACCATCTTCTCGTTCTCGACCGTGCAATCGAGGGCGACCCGGAAGACCAGATCGTCGGCACCTACCGGCTGTTGCGCCAGGATGTCGCCATCGCCAATGGCGGTTTTTACTCGGCTTCCGAATTCGAGATCGAGGGCCTCATTGCCAAACATCCGGATAAGCGCTTCATGGAACTCGGCCGTTCCTGCGTGCTGCCGGAATACCGCACCAAGCGCACCGTCGAACTTCTGTGGCAGGGCAACTGGGCCTATGCGCTGAAGCACGGCGTGAGCGCCATGTTCGGCTGCGCTTCCTTCCCCGGCGTCTATCTGGAAAGCCATGCGCTGGCACTGTCCTTCCTCTACCACAATGTGCTGGCGAAGAACGAATGGGCCGTCGGCGCCCTACCGGACCTCGCCCGCAACATGGACCTGATGCCGGTCGAAGCCATCAACCCGAAGCGGGCGCTGATGGCCCTGCCGCCGCTGATCAAGGGCTATCTGCGCCTCGGCGCCATGGTCGGCTCCAGCGCGGTCATCGACCATGCCTTCAACACGACCGACGTGCTGATCGTGCTGCCGATCGCCAGCATTTCCGACCGCTACCTGAATTATTACGGCGCCGACGCCGGCCGCTTCGCGAGCTAACTTGGTCTACTTCGAGTGACGATCGTCCGTCACAGATCGGCTCGCCTTCTGGTGTCCGACGGGTTCTCTCCATAGGCCGCCCGATAGGTTGCCGCAAAGCGGCCAAAGTGAAAGAATCCCCACTTCAAGCAGATGTCCCGCAATGGCTGCCGGTTTGAAGGATCGCGCAGATCCTCTCGCACCGCCTGCAAGCGGATCGTCCTGAGGTAGGCAGCCGGTGTGGTTCCCTTGAAGGCACGAAAACCGCTTTCAAGCGCGCGAATAGAAATGCCGGCCGCCTCCGCGACGCTCTGCATCGTCAACGGCTGTGCGATGTTCCCATGCATGAATTCAACTGCCCGACGGACATGCCGGGGTGCGATCAGGTGGATTTTCCTGTCGAGAAGGTGCGAGAGCCGATGAGGAACCGAGCGCACCAACAGATCGGCAAACCCCTGGGTCAGGTTCAACATGGCGATTGGCGAGTGAAGGAGCGGCCCATTGTTGCGCATGCCGATGATGATCGTTTGGGCGAGGCTGCCGATCAACTGTCCGGCTGCGGTGGAAAGATCGACGAGCGGCGCCAGGTCCATTGGCCCGGTCAGGGGTGTCTCCAGTATGGAGGCGACGGTTTGAGCGATGATCGTCCAGTTCAGGCTCAGTGTATCCGACCGGTGAGGCGCTGCCCGTACGGAAACCCGTTCCGGCTCGAGATTGTTCATCAACAAGAGCCGCCCAGGTGTCCCTTGGATCACGTTCCGACCCAGCGTTACATCCAGAGCGCCCCTCCGCGGCATGATGATTGC
The DNA here is from genome assembly GCF_024346605.1 of Rhizobium anhuiense bv. trifolii. NCBI lineage: Bacteria > Pseudomonadati > Pseudomonadota > Alphaproteobacteria > Hyphomicrobiales > Rhizobiaceae > Rhizobium > Rhizobium anhuiense. The sequence continues at coordinate 704,437 of NZ_CP098803.1, read as the reverse complement.
CAGCGTTTCCGGCGTTCCATGGGCCGTTCTTGCACCCCAGCCGCCGGAATCCTGGTTGCTGACCAGCGACAATCTTTCATCACCCCAGAAGCCAACCTTCCAGTCGAGCGGTTTCTCCCGACCATTGCGCCATGCATCGAACGAACCGAACCCCCTGGTCAGAGCCTCGACCATATCGTCGAAGGTTGCCCCCTGAAATCGGGCGATGAAATTGGCGGATGCGTTTTCTGGCATGGGACACCAACCGGCTGATATCAAACAACTGAGCTGCAAAACCGCATCGATTGCCCGCGGTCTTTCAATGTCCCTGCGGGCAAATTATGCCGCCCCCTACAGGCCTATTGTATCAAAAGTATGACTTATCGGAAGAGCAGACTTCATCAGCTGCCACGAAAACTTGTGCCCGGCCGACGGGCAGTCGGCCGGGCACGGAATGCCGTCTCATATGTCGCAAGAGGCGCGTTTACGAACCCGCCCCATAGGCGGCGATCGCCGCCATGTTGACGATGTCGGAATCCTTGGCGCCCATCGCGGTGATCTGCACCGGCTTGTCGACGCCGACGAGGATCGGACCGATCACCGTGGAGCCGCCAAGTTCTTGCAGCATCTTGGTCGAGATCGAGGCCGAGTGGAAAGCCGGCATGACGAGCACGTTGGCCGGGCCGGACAGGCGGCAGAAAGGATATTGCTCCATCACCTTGCGGTTCAGAGCGACGTCGGCCGCCATCTCGCCGTCATATTCGAAATCGACGCGACGCTTGTCGAGGATCTTCACAGCCTCGCGCACCCGCTCGGAGCGTTCGCCCGAGGGATGGCCGAAGGTGGAATAGGCAAGCAGGGCGACGCGTGGCGAATAACCCATGCGCCGCGCCAGACCCGCGGCCTCCTCGGCAATATCGGCAAGCTGCTCGGCCGTCGGCATGTCGTGCACCGCCGTATCGGCCACGAAGACCGTGCGGCCGCGGCAGAGCGCCAGCGACACGCCGATGATGCGGTGGCCGGGCTTCTCGTCGATGCAGCGGCGTACATCCTCGAGCGCCGTCGAATAATTGCGGGTGATGCCCGTCACCATGCCGTCGGCGTCGCCGAGCGCCACCATGGTGGCGGCGAAGTGGTTGCGGTCGTTGTGGATCAACCGCTGGGCATCGCGATAGAGATAACCGTGCCGCTGCAGCCTCGCATAGAGATAATCGACATAGGCCTCAATGCGGGTGGAGATACGGGCATTGACGATCTCGAGGCCGGGCCGGTTGAGATCGATGCCGGCGCGTTCCGCCGTCGCCCGGATCAGATCCTCACGGCCGAGCAGGATGGCGGTGCCGAGCTGCTGGTTGGCATAGGAAAGAGCTGCGCGCAGGACCTGTTCTTCCTCGGCCTCGGCAAAGACGATCCGCTTCGGGCGGCGGCGGACACGCTCGTAGAGGCTGGCGAGCGTCGAGGCGATCGGATCGCGGCGTGCCGACAGCTCGCGGGCATAACCCGCCATGTCGGTGATGACCTTGCGGGCGACGCCGCTTTCGATCGCAGCCTGCGCGACTGCCACCGGGATCGCCGAGATCAGGCGGGGATCGAAGGGAACGGGAATGATGTATTGCGACCCGAAACGCGGCCGGTTGCCCTGATAGGCGGCGACAACGTCATCGGGCACGTCCTCGCGGGCCAGGTTTGCCAGCGCATTGACAGCGGCGATCTTCATCGCATCGTTGATTGTCGAGGCACGGACATCGAGAGCGCCGCGGAAGATATAGGGAAAGCCGAGGACGTTGTTGACCTGGTTCGGATAGTCCGACCGGCCCGTCGCCATGATGGCGTCGTCGCGGATGCGGGCGACCTCTTCCGGCGTGATCTCGGGATCGGGATTGGCCATGGCGAAGATGATCGGCCGCTCGGCCATCGAGCGGATCATCTCGGCCGAAAACGCACCTTTCTGCGACAGGCCGAAAACGACGTCCGCGCCCTGCATCGCCTCTTCCAGCGTGCGTGCGTCGGTCTTTGCCGCATGCGCCGATTTCCACTGGTTCATACCCTCGGTGCGACCCTGGTAGATGACGCCCTTGGTGTCGCAGAGGATGACATTGTCAGGGGCAAACCCCATCGCCTTGATGAGTTCGACGCAGGCGATCGCCGCAGCACCGGCACCATTGCAGACGAGCTTTGTCGTCTTCAGGTCGCGGCCGGTCAGCTCCAGCGCGTTGATCAGGCCGGCAGCGGCGATGATGGCCGTTCCATGCTGGTCGTCATGGAAGACGGGAATGTCCATCAGCTCGCGCAGCCGGCTTTCGATGACGAAACAATCCGGTGCCTTGATATCCTCGAGGTTGATGCCGCCGAAGGAAGGACCGAGGAAGCGCACGCAGTTGATGAACTCGTCGACATTTTCCGTATCGATCTCGAGGTCGATGGAATCGACGTCGGCGAAGCGCTTGAAGAGCACCGCCTTGCCTTCCATGACGGGCTTGGAAGCCAGCGCGCCGAGATTGCCGAGACCGAGGATTGCCGTGCCGTTGGATATGACGGCGACCATATTGCCGCGCGCCGTGTAATCATAGGCCGTCTGCGGATCGGCGGCGATCGCCTTCACCGGCACGGCAACACCCGGCGAATAGGCCAGCGAGAGATCGCGTTGCGTCGCCATCGGCTTGGTCGGGTTGATCTCCAGCTTGCCGGGCCGGCCCATGGCGTGAAATTCGAGCGCCTCCTGGTCGGTAACAGAGGTCACCGGCCGGTCCTTCTTATCGATATCGGGCATAAATCCTCCAACGTCCTGTGGGCGACGCTTTGCTCTTCCTCAAATGCTGTTGTCATCTATAGCGGCGGGCGGATAGGGTTGGCACCTGTTTTTTTGGGAAAAACTCCACCTCCGTGAACGCACGAATAGACACAGGGAATGAAGCCTTTTCGGCTGCCGAGCTCGCCACGGCGGAAAGCCGTGCCTCGGCGACGCCGATGATGGAGCAATATATCGAGATCAAGGCGAACAATCCGGGTTCGCTGCTCTTCTACCGGATGGGCGATTTCTACGAGCTGTTCTTCGAGGACGCGCTGGAAGCGTCGCGCGCGCTCGGCATCACGCTGACGAAGCGCGGCCAGCACATGGGCCAGGATATCCCGATGTGCGGCGTTCCGGTGCATGCGGCCGACGATTATCTGCAGAAGCTGATCTCGCTCGGCTTCCGCGTCGCCGTCTGCGAGCAGATCGAGGATCCGGCCGAAGCGAAAAAACGCGGCGCGAAATCCGTCGTCAAGCGCGACGTCATCCGCCTCGTCACCCCCGGCACGATCACCGAGGAAAAGCTGCTTTCGCCCTCGGAGTCCAACTATCTGATGGCGCTGACCCGCATTCGCGGCGGGGCCGAGCCCTTGCTGGCGCTTGCCTGGATCGATATTTCCACGGGCGTCTTCCGGCTTGCCGAAACCGAAGCCTCTCGGCTGCTGGCCGATATCCTGCGCATCGATCCGCGCGAACTCATCCTGCCCGACACGATCTTCCACGATCCAGAGCTCAAGCCGGTCTTCGACGTGCTCGGCCGGACAGCCGTACCGCAGCCCTCCGTGCTCTTCGACAGCGCCAGCGCCGAGGGCCGGATTGCCCGTTATTTCGGCGTCGCGACGCTCGACGGCTTCGGCACCTTCTCGCGCGCCGAACTCGCGGCAGCGGCAGCTGCCGTCGCCTATGTCGAGAAGACGCAGATCGCCGAGCGCCCGCCGCTTGGAAAACCGGAGCGGGAAAGTGCGGCTTCGACGCTGTTCATCGACCCCGCCACGCGCGCCAATCTGGAACTTGCCCGCACGCTTTCGGGTGATCGCAATGGTTCGCTCTTGAAAGCGATCGACCGCACCGTCACCGGCGGCGGCGCCAGGCTTCTCGCCGAGCGGCTAATGTCGCCGCTGACCGACCCTGCCCGTATCAATGCGCGGCTCGATTCGATCGGTTTCCTGATCGACGAACCCCTGTTCTGCGGCAATCTGCGCGACACGCTGAAACATGTGCCCGACATGCCGCGTGCGCTGTCGCGCCTCGCACTCGACCGCGGCGGCCCGCGCGATCTCTGGGCGATCCGCCAGGGCCTGGAAGCGGCGGCGGGACTTGCAGGCCTGCTCGACAAGGCGATGCTGCCCGAAGAGCTCGGCCAGGCATTGTCCGGGCTGCAGGCGCTTCCCGCAGCCTTGGAAAAGCTGCTTGCCGAAACGCTTGCCGATGAATTGCCGCTGTTGAAACGCGACGGCGGTTTTCTGCGCGACGGCGCCAGCGCCGAACTCGACGAGGTCCGGGCGCTGCGCGACCAGTCGCGCCGGGTCATCGCCGGCCTGCAATTGCAATATGCCGAGGAAACCGGCATCCGGTCGCTGAAGATCAAGCACAACAATATCCTCGGCTATTTCATCGAGGTCACCGCCGGCAATGCTGCGCCGATGACCGATACGGCGGAGGCCAAGGCGCGCTTCATCCACCGCCAGACAATGGCGAGCGCGATGCGCTTCACCACCACCGAGCTTGCCGATCTCGAAAGCCGCATCGCCAATGCCGCCGACCGGGCGCTTTCGATCGAACTTGCAGCCTTCGACAGGATGACGGCGGCCGTGGTTGCGGAAGCCGAGGCGATCAAATCGGGCGCAAGGGCGCTGGCCGTCATCGATGTCGCCGCCGGCCTGGCGCTTCTTGCCGAGGAGCAGGCCTATTGCCGCCCGCAGGTCGACGGCTCGAAGATGTTTGCCATCGAGGGCGGGCGCCATCCGGTCGTCGAGCAGGCGCTGCGGCGGCAGGCGGGCGGCCCCTTCGTCGCCAATCATTGCGATCTGTCGCCGAAGACCGGCGACCGGGACGGGGCGATCTGGCTCTTGACCGGCCCGAATATGGGCGGCAAGTCGACCTTTCTGCGCCAGAACGCGCTGATCGCTATCCTGGCGCAGATGGGCTCCTTCGTGCCGGCGACATCAGCCCATATCGGCATCGTCGACCGGCTTTTCTCCCGTGTCGGCGCCTCCGACGATCTGGCGCGCGGGCGCTCCACCTTCATGGTCGAGATGGTGGAAACGGCTGCGATCCTCAACCAGGCGAGCGACCGTTCGCTCGTCATCCTCGACGAGATCGGCCGCGGCACCGCCACCTTTGACGGCCTGTCGATCGCCTGGGCGGCCGTCGAACACCTGCATGAGGCCAATCGCTGCCGCGGCCTCTTCGCCACGCATTTCCATGAGCTGACCGTGCTTTCGGAAAAGCTTGGCCGGCTGTCGAACGCCACGATGCGCGTCAAGGAATGGGACGGCGACGTCATCTTCCTGCACGAGGTCGGACCGGGGGCGGCGGACCGCTCCTATGGCATCCAGGTCGCGCGCCTTGCCGGGCTGCCGGCCTCGGTCGTGGCGCGGGCCCGCGACGTGCTTACCCGTCTGGAAGATGCCGACCGCAAGAACCCGGCGAGCCAGCTGATCGACGACCTGCCGCTCTTCCAGGTGGCGGTGCGCCGCGAGGACACGGCCCGCGGCTCGTCCAAGGTCGAGGAGGCGCTGAAGGCGATGAGCCTTGACGATATGACGCCGCGCGAGGCAATGGACGCACTTTACGACCTCAAGAAGAAGCTGAAATAGGAGCGGCGCGCCATGTTCATGGAAAAACTGGTTCGCGAAACCGAGCGCCTCTCGCTCATCTGCTCCATGCTCGACACGATGCGGCGCGCCGATAAGGACCGCAATGCGCGTGGCTGGACCTCACCGATCGGCATGCTGAAAATCACCCGCTGCTGCGCCGTGATCTGCGAGCTCGGCTCCGCGATCGCCAAGGCGGGTTATCGCGAATGCGACAGGCAGACGATCGAGGAGATCATGGGCGAGACGCGCCAGGTGCTGCATTTGCTGAATGCGCGGGCCGCCGGCTGAAGTTTTCGCAAAAAGCCCGCGCCTTGCGTCAAAGCGCCCTCGCCTCTTGCCGCGAGCCAACACCATTTCGCCAAATTTAAAGGTTCTTGCAGTATGAAAGCCCGTGTCAATCGCCGGGCAAAGGGGCTATAGCGCATGCAGACGAAACAAGCGGCAGGCCGTGAACCGGCAGTCCGGCATGAACAGGAAACCGCCCCGGCGACAGCGATGCGCGACCTCGATTTCTCCAATATCCTCGATGTCGAATTGCTGCAGAAGCAGTGCGACGCCGTTGCCGAGGCCAACAGCAACCGGCCCGACCTCCTGCGCGCCGATCTTCTGGCGGTGCTGAAAAAGGCGAGCGCGGAAGGCCGGCAGAAGGCGCGCGCCGCCCTCTTGGCCGACGGCGGCGGGCTCAATTGCGCCTACCGGATTTCCTGGCTGCAGGACCAGATCATCACCGTCCTCTACAATTTTGCCACCGCCCATATCTTTCCGCGGCAGAAGGACAAATTCGCGGTCACCGCCGTTGGCGGCTATGGCCGCGACACGCTGGCGCCGGGTTCGGATATCGACCTGCTCTTCCTCTTCCTGCCGAGACCGGCCGAAGAGACGCACAAGGCGGTCGAGTTCATGCTCTACGTGCTCTGGGACATGGGCTTCAAGGTCGGCCACGCCACCCGCACGGTGGAGGAATGCATCGCGCTTTCCAAATCCGACATGACGATCCGCACCGCCATCCTCGAGATGCGCTACATCTGCGGCCTGCAGCGGCTGGAAACCGAGCTCGAGACCCGCTTCGACAAGGAGATCGTCACCGGCACCGGCCCGGAATTCATCGCCGCCAAGCTTGCCGAGCGCGACGAGCGCCACCGCAAGGCCGGCGACACACGTTATCTCGTCGAACCGAATGTCAAGGAAGGCAAGGGCGGGCTTCGCGACCTGCACACGCTGTTCTGGATCTCGAAATATTATTATCACGTGCGCGACCAGGCGGAGTTGGTCAAGCTCGGCGTGCTGTCCAAACACGAATACCGCCTGCTCGAGAAAGCCGACGATTTTCTCTGGGCGGTGCGTTGCCATATGCACTTCCTGACCGGCAAGGCCGAGGAACGCCTGTCCTTCGACATCCAGCGCGAGATCGCCGAAGCCTTCGGCTACCACACCCGCCCGGGCCTTTCGGCCGTCGAGCGCTTCATGAAGCACTATTTCCTGGTCGCCAAGGATGTCGGCGATCTCACGCGCATCCTCTGCGCCGCGCTCGAAGACCAGCAGGCGAAGACGATCCCCGGCCTGACCGGCGTCATCAGCCGCTTCACCCATCGCAACCGCAAGATCGCCGGCAGCGTCGAATTCGTCGAAGACCGCGGCCGCATTACGCTCGCCGAGCCGGAAGTCTTCAAGCGCGATCCGGTCAACATCATCCGGCTCTTCCACGTCGCCGACATCAACGGGCTGGAATTCCATCCGGACGCGCTGAAACGCGTCACCCGTTCGCTTGCCCTGATCGACAACAGCCTGCGGGAAAACGACGAGGCGAACCGCCTGTTCATGTCGATCCTGACGTCGAAGCGCGATCCGGCGCTCATCCTGCGCCGCATGAACGAGGCCGGCGTGCTCGGCCGCTTCATCCCCGAATTCGGCAAGATCGTCGCGATGATGCAGTTCAACATGTATCACCACTATACGGTCGACGAACATCTGATCCGCACCGTCGACATTCTCTCCGAGATCGACAAGGGGCGCGCCGAGGAGCTGCATCCGCTTGCCAACAAGCTGATCTCGGGCATCGAGGACCGCGAGGCGCTTTATCTCGCCGTTCTTCTCCACGACATCGCCAAGGGCCGCCAGGAGGATCATTCGATCGCCGGCGCCCGCGTCGCCCGCAAACTCTGCGCCCGCTTCGCCCTGTCGCAGAAGCAGACCGAAATCGTCGTCTGGCTGATCGAGGAACATCTGACGATGTCGATGGTGGCGCAGACCCGCGACCTCACCGACCGCAAGACGATCACCGATTTCGCCGACCGGGTGCAGTCGCTCGAGCGGCTGAAGATGCTGTTGATCCTGACGATCTGCGATATCCGCGCCGTCGGTCCGGGCGTCTGGAACGGCTGGAAGGGCCAGCTGCTGCGCACCCTCTATTATGAAACTGAATTGCTGCTCGCCGGCGGCTTTTCCGAGGTTTCCCGCAAGGAGCGGGCCAATGCCGCCGCCGAGGCGCTGCATGCGGCCCTTGCCGACTGGAGCCAGAAGGACCGCAACACCTATACGAAGCTGCACTACCAGCCCTATCTGCTCTCCGTGCCGCTGGAAGACCAGATTCGCCACGCGAATTTCATCCGTCAGGCCGACAAAGCGGGCCAGGCGCTCGCCACCACGGTGCGGACCGACAGTTTCCATGCGATCACCGAGATCACCGTGCTGTCGCCCGACCATCCGCGGCTGCTCGCCGTCATCGCGGGCGCCTGTGCCGCGGCCGGCGCCAACATCGTCGACGCGCAGATCTTCACGACATCGGACGGGCGGGCGCTCGACACCATCCATGTCAGCCGCGAATTTCCCGACGATGCCGACGAGCTGCGCCGGGCCGCGACGATCGGCCGGATGATCGAGGATGTGCTTTCCGGCCGCAAGCGGCTGCCCGAGGTCATCGCCACGCGCACGCGCAACCGCAAGAAAAGCAAGGCCTTCGTCATTCCGCCGTCGGTCAACATCACCAACAGCCTGTCGAACAAGTTCACGGTCATCGAGGTCGAATGCCTCGACCGGCCGGGATTGCTGTCGGAAATCACCGCCGTGCTCTCCGATCTGTCGCTCGACATCCAGTCGGCCCGCATCACCACCTTCGGCGAGAAGGTGATCGACACCTTCTACGTCACCGATCTGGTCGGCCAGAAAATCTCCGGCGACAGCAAGCGCGCCAACATCACCGCCCGGATGAAGGCGGTCATGGCCGAGGAGGAAGACGAGCTGCGCGAGCGCATGCCTTCCGGCATCATCGCGCCGGCCGCCACCGCCCGGACCCCGACTTCCGCCGAAAAGAAAGCCGGTTCCCCCATATGAGCATGAGCCCCAACGCATGAGCCTCGTCAAGAAATTCGCGACCGTCGGCGGCGCCACCCTCGGCAGCCGCATCTTCGGCTTCGCCCGTGAAACGCTGATGGCGGCGGCGCTGGGCACCGGACCGATGGCCGACGTCTTCTACGCCGCCTTCCGCTTTCCGAACCTCTTCCGCCGGCTGTTTGCCGAGGGCGCTTTCAACGCCGCCTTCGTGCCGCTCTTTGCCAAGGAGATCGAGGCGAACGGCACGGAGGGCGCCAAGCGCTTTTCGGAAGAAGTCTTCGGCGTGTTGTTTTCGGTGCTGCTGCTCATCACCATCGTGATGGAGCTTGCCATGCCGCTCTTGGTGCGCTTCGTCATCGCGCCGGGTTTTGCCGACGATCCCGACAAATTCTCGATCACCATCCGCATGGCTGCGGTGATGTTTCCCTATCTGATGTGCATGTCGCTGACGGCGATGATGAGCGGCATGCTGAATTCGCTGCATCATTTCTTCGCCGCCGCCATCGCGCCGGTTTTCCTCAACGTGGTGATGATCGGGGCGCTGTTTTATGCGCTCTATACCGGCGCCGATCCGCTGGCGACGGCCTGGTATCTCTCCTGGGGCGTTCTTGCCGCCGGCGTGCTGCAGCTCGCCGTCGTCTATGTCGGCGTGCTTGCGGCCGGCATGAGCATCGGCTTCCGCTTCCCGAAGATGACGCCCAACGTCAAGCGGCTGCTGATCCTGGCGGTGCCGGCCGCGGTGACCGGCGGCATCACCCAGATCAACCAGCTGATCGGCCAGGCGATCGCCTCCTCGCGCGACGGCGCCATCGCAGCGCTGCAATATGCCGACCGCATCTACCAGCTGCCGCTCGGCGTCGTCGGTGTGGCCGTCGGCGTCGTGCTTCTGCCGGAGCTTGCCCGGGCGCTGAAGGGCGGCAATTTGCGCGAGGCTGGAAACCTGCAGAACCGCTCGATCGAATTCGTGCTGTTCCTGACGATTCCCGCCGCCTTCGCGCTCTGGATCCTCTCCGACGAGATCATCCGCGTGCTCTATGAGCGCGGCGCCTTCCATCGGGAAAACACCGCCGTCGTCGGCGCGATCCTGGCGATTTACGGCATCGGCCTGCCGGCCTTCGTGCTGATCAAGGCGCTGCAGCCGGGGTTTTATGCCCGCGAGGACACCAAGACGCCGATGCGCTTTTCGGCCATCGCAGTCGCCACCAACTGCGCCACGGCGCTGACCCTCTTCCCCTATATGGGCGCGCCCGGCATCGCCGTTGCCGAAGCCACCGCCGGCTGGATCAGCACCGTGCTGCTGTTCACCACGCTGTTGCGCCGCGGCCATCTGACATGGGAATGGGCGCTGGCAAAACGCGCCGCCCTGTTGGTCGTCGCCGCAGCCGTCATGGGGGCGGCCATCGTCTTCCTCAAGCAATATTGGGCGCCGTGGCTCGCCTCCGGCGCGCCGCTTCTCACCAAGATCGGCGCCCTCGGACTGCTGATTGCGATCGCCATGCTGGTCTATTTCGCCGCCGCCTTCCTGATCGGCGGGGCGGATCTCGGCATGATAAGGCGCAATCTGAACCGCAAGCCGGCCCCGGCAGAAGACGCGTAATCGCGCTGTAGCGCATCGGCCCGAAAATCGGAATCGATTTTCGGAAAGCGCGATGCGAAGATTGAAAGTGTTAGAGCGTCCTTTGTGCGTCCGAAAGGACGCACGGCGCTCTAGCAGTCGACCCAGCGCCTTTGCGGTCCGACGTCGACATGGACGATGCCATTGCAATAGGTGCCGATGCCGCCGATGCCGGGCGCACTTCTTGCCGCCGCGATGATGGTGCGTTCCGAGAGACCGGGCATCCTGATATCGGCCGCCAGGCATTTCCCATGTAGGGAGCCATGGCGGCGGGGATGCGGTCTGTGGCCAGAGGTTATTACCGGGCGTCGCCCGGTCTTTGCGGCAATATGCGACAAGATCGCCCGCAGCCGTTCGGGAAAGCAGCCGGCCCGGACGCTGACGGTCTGCACTGTGTAGGCGGTGCGCGCCTCATGTTTGGGAAGATGGACGGCGTGCCTTTTGATCTCTTGACCGACAGCACCCGTTGCTGATTGTAGGGCGAAAAGGCCTGCCATGGCGAGCAAAGTTGCGTTCTGCATGGTCGCTCCGATCGGCTATCCGGCGACCCCAACGGCACCGGCATCAGGCGGAGGATTTTCAGTTCAAAAAAAGCTTTTCTGTGAAATTTTATACTCAATTGTGAGTAAATAGCTTGATCAATTCGGCTTAAAATAACGGATATTTCCGATCCAAAATGGAATAAACGTCTCAATCGGGAGATAGACATGACGATCCAGTCGCTTTTCCTCGTCACCCTCGTGGTCGACGACTACGACCGCGCCAAGACCTTTTATTGCGATGCCCTCGGCTTCGACTGCCTGCAGGATGAGCGACAGCCAGAGGGCAAACGTTGGGTGGTGGTGAAGCCCAAGGGCGAAGACGGAGCGGCGTTTCTGCTGGCGCAGGCGGCAAATGCGGCGCAGCGGGCGGCAATCGGCAATCAAACGGGCGGGCGTGTCGGCTTCTTTCTGAAGACCGACGATTTCATGCGCGACCATGCCGCGATGCTGGCCGCCGGCGTGCGTTTTCTGGAGGCGCCGCGCCATGAGCTCTACGGCACGGTCGCGGTCTTTGCGGATCCCTACGGCAACACCTTCGATCTGATCCAGCATCACGCGGCCTGAACCCCTTGATTGCGACCGGGCGGCCGTGCATAAGCCGCGGCGTTAGCAACATGGGTGAAAACCCTGCCGCATAACGCAGCAATTTGAACTGTTACAGCGTCCTTTGCGCGCCTGAAAAGACGCGCGGCGCTGTGGGCCCTCCACCAGCCTATTGAGGACGACATGAGCGAATTCAAGAAACTCGTATTCTCCGGCGTGCAGCCGACCGGCAATCTGCATCTCGGCAATTATCTCGGCGCGATCCGCCGGTTCGTGGCGCTGCAGGAAGGCAATGACTGCATCTATTGCGTCGTCGACATGCATGCGCTCACCGCCCAGCTCGTGCATGAGGACATGCCGAGCCAGACGCGCTCGATCGCCGCCGCCTTCATCGCCGCCGGCATCGATCCGGAAAAACATATCGTCTTCAACCAGTCGGCCGTGCCGCAGCATGCCGAACTCGCCTGGATCTTCAACTGCGTCGCCCGCATCGGCTGGATGAACCGCATGACGCAGTTCAAGGATAAGGCCGGCAAGGACCGCGAGCAGGCCTCGCTCGGGCTTTACGCCTATCCGAGCCTGATGGCGGCCGACATTCTCGTCTATCGCGCCACCCATGTGCCAGTCGGTGAGGACCAGAAGCAGCATCTGGAGCTTGCCCGCGACATCGCGATGAAGTTCAACCTCGATTATGCCGAGCATATCGGCAGGACCGACTACGGCATCGACATCACCGTCGGCAACGAGCCGGTGCACGCCTATTTCCCGATGGTCGAGCCGCTGATCGGCGGACCGGCGCCGCGGGTCATGTCGCTGCGCGACGGCACCAAGAAAATGTCGAAATCCGATCCTTCCGACCTGTCGCGCATCAACCTGATGGACGACGAGGACGCGATCTCGAAGAAGATCCGCAAGGCAAAGACCGATCCGGACGGTTTGCCGAGCGAGGTCGACGGGCTGCAGGGCCGTCCGGAAGCCGACAATCTGGTGGCGATCTATGCAGCACTTGCCGACAAGTCGAAGGCGGATGTGCTCGCCGAATTCGGCGGCCAGCAATTCTCCGTCTTCAAGCCGGCGCTGGTCGACCTCGCCATCCAGGTGCTGGCGCCGATCACCGGCGAAATGCGCCGGCTGATGGACGACACCAGCCATATCGACGCGATCCTGCGCCAGGGCGGCGAGCGCGCCAGGGCACGCGCCGAGGTGACGATGCGCCAGGTGCGCGACGTCATCGGCTTCCTCTACTGAGATAGATCTCCTCTTCTCCCCGCCGCGGGAGAAGAGGATTTTCTTCTCGGACATCAGGGCAAAAACTGGGCTTGCAAATTTCCCGCTTCGGGTGTCAGAGTCCGCGCCATGGTATCGAAACGACTCTCACGGCTCGAAGGTCATCGCCGCAAATTCATGGCGGTGATCGACGGTACACCCGAATGCCAACGCGCCGTTCATTATGCCGGCCGGCGCGCGAAGAATTCCAATGGCGGGCTGGTGCTGCTCTACGTCATCCCCGACGGGGATTTCCAGCAATGGCTTGGAGTCGAGGAGATCATGCGGGCGGAAGCGCGCGAGGAGGCCGAGGCGGTCGTTGCCAAGATCGCCCAGATCGTGCGCGAAACGATCGGTATCGAGCCCGAGATCGTCATCCGTGAGGGCAGTGCGGCCGAACAGATCAATACCGTGATCGAGGAAGACCGCGACGTGGCGATCCTGGTCCTGGCCGCCGGTTCGGCCAAGGAAGGCCCGGGGCCGCTGGTCTCGTCGGTCGCCGGCCGCGCCGCCGCCTTTCCGATCCCGGTCACCGTGCTGCCGGATACGCTGACCAACGAGGAAATCGACGCCCTCTGCTAGCTTTTCTTGAGTACAAGTCTCTTGATTAGCTCAGGCAATGGGCTTATCTTCTTTTGAAGAATTCTAAAGACGGCGGAGCCGACGGGCCGTCCGCATGGAGAACCAGATGTTCATTCAGACCGAAGCCACGCCGAACCCCGCCACGCAGAAGTTCCTGCCGGGCAAGGTGGTGATGGAAAACGGCACGGCCGAGTTCCGCAGCGCGCAAGAAGCTGAAGCGTCGCCGCTCGCCGCCCGCCTGTTCGAAATCCCCGGCGTCACCGGCGTCTATTTCGGCTATGATTTCATATCCGTCTCCAAGGACAATGCCGAATGGCAGCATCTTAAGCCGGCTATATTGGGCTCGATCATGGAGCACTTCATGTCCGGCAAGCCGGTTATGGGCGATGCCTCCATCCTCTCCGAAGACGCCGATGCCGGCGACGAATTCTTCGACGAAGGCGATGAATCGATCGTGCTGACCATCAAGGAGCTTCTGGAGACCCGCGTGCGCCCGGCCGTTGCCCAGGACGGCGGCGACATCACCTTCCGCGGCTTCAAGGACGGCAAGGTCTATTTGAACATGAAGGGTTCTTGCGCCGGCTGCCCATCCTCGACGGCAACGCTGAAGCACGGCGTGCAGAACCTGCTGCGCCATTTCGTTCCGGAAGTGCAGGAAGTGATTGCCGCTTAAAAATCTTGAATTCGTCCCTGTCGTTCATCTCAGGTTCGGCCAGGCGAATTTATCGATAGGCGACACTGGTTTATTCGGAAATTGATGGCATGATCATTCTGGCGCTCGACACGGCAGGTGTAGATTGCGCTGCCGGCGTCTACGACAGCGGCAGGAATACGATGCTGGGGGAGGCATCGGACATGATCGGCAAGGGGCATGCTGAACATCTGATTGGTATCGTCGATCGCGCGCTGGATCAGGCGGGACTTGCCCTTTCTGATATCGACCGGCTTGCCGTCACCATCGGTCCCGGCTCCTTTACCGGTATCCGCGTCGGTGTTGCCGCAGCCCGCGGTTTTGCGCTTTCCCTCAATGTGCCGGCCGTCGGCGTTACCACGCTCGAAGTCATGGCCGCTGCCCAGCGCGACAAGACGCCTGATCGCGCGGTGCTCGCGGCAATGGACGCCAAGCGGGACGAAATCTATCTCCAATCCTTTGCAGCCGACGGTTCTCCGCTCGACGCCCCCCGGGCGGTCAGCATTGGGGAGGCCCAGGCTTTTGCCGCCGGCTTCGACGGCGAGATCACCGGTTCGGCAACACCGCTGCTGAAGGCGGATGCCGGCGGCGATCACGCCAACCGATTCCCGATCTCCGTGGTGGCGCGCCTCGGTGCTGCCGCCTCCCCCGATTCCGGAAAGCCGAAGCCCCTTTATCTGCGCGGACCCGATGCCAAGCCGCAGGCCGGGTATGCGATTGCCCGACGAGTATGACGATGCTGGAAGCCTATCTGACGCTGAAACCGGAATTCGAAATCATCGCCATGGAGCGCGAGGATTGCCGCGATGTCGCCATCCTGCACGGCGAGCGCTTCGCCCGGCCCTGGGGCGACGGTGAATTTCACGGCCTGCTGATGCAGGACACCGTGTTCGGCTTCGTCGCGCGCCAGACCAACGCCATCCTGAAAAAGCCGCTTCCGGGGTTCATTCTTGCCCGCCATGTCGCCGGCGAGGCGGAGATCCTGACGATCGCCGTGCAGGCGAAGGTCGCCCGCGCCGGGCTTGGCTGGCGGCTGATGCAGGCGGCGATGCGCGAGGCGCGCGCCCGCGGCGGCGAGAGCATGTTTCTCGAGGTCGACAACGGCAATACCGCAGCGCTTGGCCTCTACCGCAAGCTCGGCTTCGAAAAAGTCGGCGAGCGCCAGGGTTACTACAAGCAGGAAAACGGCGCCCTCTCCACGGCGCTTGTCATGAAGCGCGTTCTTCGGTAGTTCCCTGTCAGCGAGATGACATGCAGGCCGGCGCGAACGCCGTGCGGCGTTGTCGAAACACGAATTTCTTTAAAGGCGGGCCATGTCTGATGTAGCCAAGACCCTTGAGGAGCTTTGCACCGAACGCGGCATGCGCATGACCGAGCAGCGCCGCGTGATCGCGCGCATCCTGGAAGACTCGGAAGACCATCCCGACGTCGAAGAGCTCTACCGCCGCTCGGTGAAGGTCGATGCGAAGATCTCGATCTCGACCGTCTACCGCACCGTGAAACTGTTCGAGGACGCGGGCATCATCGCCCGCCACGATTTCCGCGACGGGCGCTCGCGCTACGAAACGGTGCCGGAAGAACATCACGACCACCTGATCGACCTGAAGACCGGCACGGTGATCGAATTCCGTTCGCCCGAGATCGAGGCGCTGCAGGAGCGTATTGCCCGCGAGCATGGGTTCCGGCTGGTCGACCATCGTCTGGAGCTCTACGGCGTTCCGTTGAAGAAGGAAGACCTCTGAAGCAATGGCAGCCCGGGAGACCAGCATTTGATCGCCTGGCTGCGCATCGCCTTGGCCGCTGTCGTCATTCTCGCGGCCAGCATCGTGCTGATGCCGCTGCAGCTGCTGGCGCTCTATTTCGACTGGCGGCTGCGCCGCAGGCTCCCGCGCATCTGGCACCGCATCGTCTGCTATTGCCTCGGCATCCGCGTCCGCGTGACCGGCAGGCTGGAAGACCGCCGGCCGCTGATGCTCTGTTCCAACCATTCGTCCTGGATGGATATCATGGTGATGTCGGCCGTTGCCGACGTCGCCTTCATCGCCAAGATCGAGGTGCGCGACTGGCCGATCTTCGGCACGCTCGCCAAGCTGCAGAAGAGCGTCTTCGTCGTGCGCGAGGAGAGGCGCAAGACCGGTCACCAGGCAAACGAGATCGCCGGGCGCATGGCCGACGGCGAGATCGTCGTGCTCTTCCCCGAGGGCACGACCTCGGACGGCAACCGGCTGCTGGAGGTCAAGTCTTCGCTGTTCGGCGCCGCCGCGATGGCCGTGCCCTATTCGCCAACGGGAACCGTCGTGGTGCAGCCGGTGGCGGTTGCCTATACCCGCGTGCACGGTATCGCCATGGGCCGCTATCACAGGCCGCTCGCCGCCTGGCCGGGTGATATCGAACTCCTGCCGCATCTCCTCGATATCGTCCGATGCGGCGCCATCGACGCCGAGGTTTCCTTCGGCGAGGCGGTGGATTACCGCACCGAGACCAATCGCAAGGAGGTGAGCGCGACGATCGCCTTGCGCATCCGCAACCTCCTGAACAGCCGCCTGCGCGGGAGGGAAATCTCCTGAAACAAGATTTCGATTTTCTCGGGCGGCAAAAACCACTAAATAGCGCGCCATGACACAGGACAGCGCCCTTCTCCAGGCCCCGGAGGCAATCCCCGACGGCAGCAACAGCCGCAAGGTCTTCATCAAGACCTATGGCTGCCAGATGAACGTCTACGATTCGACGCGCATGAGCGATGCGCTCGCCCGCGACGGCTATGAGCCGACCGAAGACATGGAAGAGGCGGACCTCGTTCTGCTCAACACCTGTCACATCAGAGAGAAGGCGGCCGAGAAGGTCTATTCGGCGCTCGGGCGGCTGCGCGAGATGAAAAAGAAGAAGGCGGCGGATGGCCGGGAGATGATGATCGGCGTTGCCGGCTGCGTCGCCCAGGCCGAAGGCGAGGAGATCCTGCGCCGGGCGCCTGCCGTCGACGTCGTCATCGGCCCGCAGACCTATCACCGCCTGCCGGAGGCGCTGCGCCGGGCCAAGCAGGGTCAACGCGTCGTCGATACGGAATATGCGATCGAGGACAAGTTCGAGCATCTGCCGATCCCCGAGAGCCGAAAGATCCGCGCCCGCGGCGTCACCGCTTTCCTGACGGTGCAGGAGGGCTGCGACAAGTTCTGCACGTTCTGCGTCGTGCCCTATACGCGCGGCTCGGAAGTATCGCGGCCGGTTTCCCAGATCGTCGAGGAAGCCGAAAAGCTCGTTGAGGGCGGGGTGCGCGAGATCACCCTGCTCGGGCAGAACGTCAATGCCTGGCACGGCGCCGGGCCGCGTGGCGAGGCGTGGAGCCTCGGCGACCTGCTCTACCGCCTTGCCGAGATCCCCGGCCTGGCGCGGCTGCGCTATACCACCAGCCATCCGCGCGACATGGACGACCGGCTGATCGACGCCCATCGCGACTTGAGAGCGCTGATGCCCTATCTGCACCTGCCGGTGCAATCGGGCTCGGATCGCATCCTGAAAGCGATGAACCGACGCCACACGGCGGCCGAATATCTGACGCTGATCGAGCGCATCCGCACGGTGCGGCCCGACATCGCGCTGTCTGGCGATTTCATCACCGGCTTTCCGGGGGAGACAGACAAGGATTTTGAGGATACACTCAGGCTTGTGGAGGAGGTTCGTTATGCACAGGCCTTCTCGTTCAAATACTCGACACGGCCGGGCACTCCCGGCGCGGAACTGAAGGACCAGGTGCCGGAAGAGATCAAGGCAGAACGGCTGGAACGCCTGCAAACGCTTCTCCTGAAGCAGCAGCAGGAATTTGCCGAATCCTGCATCGGCAAAGAGATCGACCTGTTGCTCGAAAAGCCCGGTCGCATGCCGGAACAACTGATCGGACGTTCTCCCTGGCTTCAATCCGTGAATGTTGATGCAAAAGCATCGCAAATCGGTGACATTATTAAAGTGCGAATCACCGGAACCGGAACGAACAGCCTGTTTGCCGAACGCGCAGAGGCTGCGGTTTAACCCAAGGAGCCCGACCGCTTGAACGGACAAGAATTGGTTTCTTCTTCACCGCGCCACCCCCGCACGCCGAGCGATACCAATCACTTCGTCCTGACGTTCGAGAACAACCGCTTCGCTAGCGAGCTCTTCGGTCAATTCGACCAGAACCTCAAGCTGCTCGAGGAACGGCTCAATATCGATGCGCGGGCGCGGGGCAATTCGGTCGTCATCACAGGCGATATCGTGACCACCAACCAGGCGCGGCGCACGCTCGACTATCTCTATGAAAAGCTTCAGAAAGGGGGCAGCGTGGAAAGATCCGACGTCGAGGGCGCAATCCGCATGGCGGTCGCCGCCGACGATCAGCTCAGCCTGCCCACAATGGAGCGCAAGGCAAAGCTGACGATGGCACAGGTTTCCACCCGCAAGAAAACGATCATCGCCCGCACCCCGACCCAGGACGCCTATATCAGGGCGCTGGAGCGTGCCGAGCTGGTCTTCGGCGTCGGCCCGGCCGGCACCGGCAAGACCTATCTCGCCGTCGCCCATGCCGCCCAGCTCCTGGAGCGCGGGGCGGTCGAAAAGATCATCCTGTCGCGTCCGGCGGTCGAAGCCGGCGAGCGCCTCGGCTTCCTGCCCGGCGACATGAAGGAAAAGGTCGATCCCTATCTTCGCCCGCTCTATGATGCGCTCTATGACATGATCCCGGCCGACAAGGTCGATCGGGCGATCACCGCCGGCGTCATCGAAATCGCGCCGCTCGCTTTCATGCGCGGCCGGACGCTGGCCAACGCCGCCATCATCCTCGACGAAGCGCAGAACACGACATCGATGCAGATGAAGATGTTCCTGACGCGTCTCGGCGAAAATGCGCGCATGATCGTCACCGGCGACCCGAGCCAGATCGACCTGCCGCGCGGTGTCAAATCCGGCCTCGTCGAGGCGCTGCAGCTTCTGAACGGCGTCGAGGGCATCTCGATCGTGCGCTTCAAGGATACCGATGTCGTGCGCCATCCGCTGGTCGGGCGCATCGTCAGGGCCTATGATTCCACCTATGCCGTCGAAGCCGAAGACGTCAGCCGGCAGGACTGATGGCCGAACTCGACATCCAGATCAGCGTCGAGGATATCGGCTGGCCGGGCGAGGAGACGCTGCTGTCGTTTTGCGAACGCGTGCTCAGCGCCGCGGCAATCTATCTCCGCGACAGCGAGAAGCAGCCCTTCCCCAAGATGCCGCCCGAGGTTTCGCTCGTCTTTACCGACGATGCCTCGATCCAGGACATCAACGCCGAATGGCGCGGCAAGGACAAGGCGACCAATGTGCTGTCGTTTCCGGCCTTTCCGGTGCAGCCCGGCAAAATGCCCGGTCCGATGCTCGGCGACATCATCATCGCCCGGGAGACGGTGGAGCGGGAAGCCCACGAGCTCGAAAAGAGTTTCGACGACCACCTGACCCATCTTCTGGTGCACGGTTTCTTGCATCTTCTCGGCTACGACCATATGAATAGTGCTGAAGCCGAAATTATGGAGGGGCTGGAGACTCGCATTTTGGCGCAGCTCGGCCTATCTGATCCCTACGAGGGTCAAGACCTTAAAATGGAACCATGAGCGACTTTACGACGAAGCCGGCGGCAGACGCCAAGGACTCCGAGCCATCCTCCTCTTCGGACGAGGCGGGCAGTAGTAGTCGGCCATCCGGCCGATCCCAATCCTTCTGGTCGCGCGCCGCGCGCATCCTCCGCCCGCAGCAGGGCTCGCGACTGCGCGAGGATCTCGCCGACGCGCTGATGACCGATGCGGCCGGCGACGACGCCTTTTCGCCCGACGAACGGGCGATGCTGCACAATATCCTGCGCTTCCGCGAGGTGCGCGTCGCCGACGTGATGGTGCCGCGCGCCGATATCGAGGCGGTCGACCAGAACATCACCATCGGCGAATTGATGATCCTGTTCGAGGAATCCGGCCGCTCGCGCATGCCCGTCTATGCCGATACGCTCGACGATCCGCGCGGCATGGTGCATATCCGCGACCTGCTCTCCTATGTCGCCAAGCAGGCGCGCAACAAGCGCCGCGGCCCGGCGAAACCGGCCGCTGGCGTACCGGCGATCGAGGTTGCGCCTGAGAACATCCAGAAGCCCACGCGTTCGGCCAAGCCAAATTTCGATCTCGCCCGCGTCGACCTGCAGAAGACGCTGGCCGAGGCCGGCATCATCCGCAAGATCCTGTTCGTGCCGCCGTCGATGCTGGCGTCCGACCTGTTGCGCCGCATGCAGGTGAACCGCACCCAGATGGCGCTGGTCATCGACGAATATGGCGGCACCGACGGGCTCGCCTCGCACGAGGACATCGTCGAAATGGTGGTCGGCGACATCGACGACGAACATGACGACGAAGAGGTGATGTTCAAGCGCGTCGCCGAAGACGTCTTCATCGCCGATGCTCGTGTCGAACTGGAAGAGATCGCCGAAGCGATCGGGCCGGATTTCGACATCAGCGAGCAGGTCGACGAGGTCGATACGCTGGGCGGGCTGATCTTCTCGGCGCTCGGCCGCATCCCGGTGCGCGGCGAGGTCGTCCAGGCATTGCCCGGCTTCGAATTCCATATTCTCGACGCCGATCCGCGCCGCATCAAGCGGCTGCGTATCACCCGCAAGCGCCATGCGATGCGCCGCCGCGCCAAGGCGGATGGCGACTCCACTCCCGGCTCCGAGACCGGCGACGACCGGCCGGCGGAATCGGCTGCCAACTAGCGCTTCGGCCCGAAAATTGGAATCGATTTTCGGAAAGCACGATGCGTGAAGGTTGGAGCGTCGCATTCCATTTGATTGATGCGATGCCCTTCAGTTGTTGGTTTTTGTGCCTGTCGTTGTCCCGGCACCGCCGCACATCTCCGGGCGACATGCATTAACATCCATTAACAGGACAAAGAGCCGCTTTTTTGAAAGACTGCGAACGGGTTGATTCGCGGTTTGATGGGAGTGCGCATGGAGCGGCTTGCGGACAGGGTTATCCTCGTCTGGGGTTTCAAACGGTCGCTGCTGGCCATCGCCGCCGGAGCATTTGCGGTTCTGGCGCTGCCGCCCATCGGCTTTTTCGCGGCAATGTTCATCTCCTTCACGCTGCTCGTCTGGCTGATCGACGGGGTGGCGGCTTCGCCTGAAAGCGGCTTGGTCGGCAGGCTGTGGCCGGCATTTGCAACCGGCTGGCTGTTCGGCTTCGGCTATTTCGTCGCGGGCCTGTGGTGGCTCGGCCATGCGCTGCTGGTCGATCAGGAGGAATTCGCCTGGGCGCTGCCCTTAGCCATCCTCGGGCTGCCGGCCTGTCTGGCGATCTTCTACGGGCTGGCGACCGCCCTTGCCCGCATCTTCTGGTCGGATGGCATGGGGCGGATCGCCGCGCTGGCGGCCGGCTTCGGGCTGATGGAATGGCTGCGAAGCGTGATCCTCACCGGCTTTCCCTGGAACGCCATCGGCTACGGCATGATGCCCGTTCCGCTGATGATGCAGTCGGCGCATGTGATCGGGGCGATGGGGGTGACGGCGCTTGCCGTCTTCATCTTTTCCGCCCCGGCGCTTGCCGGGACACGCCAAGATGCACGCGGCGGCATCGCGCTCGCCGTGGCGCTGTTTGCCGCCCATCTCGGTTACGGGGCCTATGCCCTCCATCTCGCGCCGCGGCCGGAAGCCTTGCCCGAGGACAAGCGGCCGGTGGTGCGGCTGGTGCAGCCTGATATCGATCAGGCGGCGAAGATGGACAACGACGCCGACCGCAATGCGATCTTCGAGACGCATCTGAAGCTGTCGGCCGAAGCGCCGAGGAATGGCGGACGCAAGCCCGACATCATCGTCTGGCCGGAAACCTCGATCCCCTTCATCCTGACAGACAATCAGGATGCGCTGACGCGGATCGCCGATACGCTCGACGACAACCAGATCCTGATCGCCGGCGCCGTCCGCGCCGAGGAGATGGGACCGGGCACGCCTGCGCGCTACTATAATTCCATCTACGTGATCGACGGCCGCGGCCAGATCATCGCCGCCTCCGACAAGGTGCATCTGGTGCCCTTCGGCGAATATCTGCCGTTCGAGGACGTGCTCACCGAATTCGGCATCCAGAATGTCGTCGAGATACCGGGAGGATTTTCGGCCGCGGCAAGCCGGCACCTGCTGGCGCTGCCCGGCGGGCTCAATCTCTATCCGCTGATCTGCTACGAGATTATTTTCCCCGATGAAATGACCGGCGACATCAAAGACGCCAATGCGATCCTCAATATCACCAATGATGCCTGGTTCGGCGCGACACCCGGACCCTATCAGCATTTCCAGCAGGCGCGGGTCCGGGCTGTCGAAACCGGCCTGCCGTTGATTCGTGATGCCAATAGCGGCATTTCGGCGCTGGTGAACGCACATGGGGAAATTATCGCCGGTCTCGATCTCGAGCAAACCGGCTTTATCGATGCAACTCTTGATAGGCTCGGCGAAGGGGACGGAACGCCAATCCCCCGGCAAACATACTTCTGGTTGACCGAGTCGCTGCTCATTTTGATTGCGCTAATTTCTCGTAGAGGTTTTATTTCCGGGTTGAATTGACCAAAAACCCCTAAAATTGCATAGTGATGACAATCGGCGTTCTTAGCGTATGTTTGAAGGTGGGTTCTTACCGCCTGCAACGTGGCGTTTTGGGATGGATCAGGGGCATGCCGGTTAGAAACAGTTGAAATTCTTAGCTAGGGCACGACCATGATTGAAAACAAGAAGAAGCCAAATCCCATCGACATCCACGTTGGCAGCCGTATTCGTCTCCGCCGAACGATGCTTGGCATGAGCCAGGAGAAACTGGGCGAAAGTCTCGGCATTACATTCCAGCAGATCCAGAAATACGAGAAGGGAACCAACCGCGTCGGCGCAAGCCGCCTGCAGAACATCTCGAACATTCTCAATGTTCCGGTTTCCTTTTTCTTCGAGGACGCGCCCGGCGAACATACCGGCTCCATGGGCGGCATGGCCGAGGCCTCCAGCTCGAATTACGTCGTCGATTTCCTGTCTTCCTCGGAAGGCCTGCAGCTCAACCGCGCCTTCGTCAAGATTTCCGATCCCAAGGTTCGCCGCAAGGTCGTGGAGCTGGTGAAGGCGCTTGCGGCTGAAGCCGACGCCGACTGAACCACATCAGGCGTGGAATTCGAAAGGCGGTCGAAAGGCCGCCTTTTCTGCGTTTTTGGGGCAAAATTTGTCACTTTGCCGCAGATATAAAGATATATTTATGTCCTTCTGCGCTTGTCATCAAGCCTCGAACTGAGTACCTACTAGCTGGCTTTTATTCTTTGAGGGGAATCCCGAAATGCGCGCGAATTATCTCTTTACCAGCGAATCTGTTGCCGAGGGTCATCCGGACAAAGTCTGTGACCGCATCTCCGACGAGATCGTCGATCTGGTCTACCGCGAAGCGGCCAAGACCGGCGTCAATCCGTGGGGCGTGCGCATTGCCTGCGAAACGCTGGCGACGACCAACCGCGTCGTCATCGCCGGCGAAGTCCGCCTGCCGCCGAGCCTGATGAAGAAGGACAAGGACGGCAAGGACGTCATCAACCCGTCGAAGTTCAAGGCCGCCGCGCGCCGCGCCATCAAGGATATCGGCTACGAGCAGGACGGCTTCCATTGGAAGAAGGCCAAGATCGACGTGCTGCTGCATTCGCAGTCGGCCGACATCGCGCAGGGCGTCGACAGCGCCGCCGACCAGCAGGGCGACGAGGGCGCCGGCGACCAGGGCATCATGTTCGGTTACGCCTGCCGCGAAACGCCGGACCTGATGCCGGCCCCGATCTATTATTCCCACAAGATCCTGCAGCTGCTGGCAGTCGCCCGCAAGAAGGGCGACGGCGAAGTCGCCAAGCTCGGCCCCGACGCCAAGAGCCAGGTGACCGTGCGCTACGTCGACGGCAAGCCGTCGGAAGCAACCTCGATCGTGCTGTCGACCCAGCATCTTGACGAGAGCTGGGATTCGAACAAGGTTCGCGCCGTCGTCGAGCCCTATATCCGCGAAGCGCTGGGCGAGCTGAAGATCGCTGACGATTGCAAGTGGTACATCAATCCGACCGGCAAGTTCGTCATCGGCGGACCGGACGGCGATGCGGGCCTCACCGGCCGCAAGATCATCGTCGACACCTACGGCGGTGCCGCTCCGCATGGCGGCGGCGCATTCTCCGGCAAGGACACGACGAAGGTCGACCGTTCGGCCGCCTATGCCGCCCGTTACCTTGCCAAGAACGTCGTCGCCGCCGGCCTTGCCGACCGCTGCACGATCCAGATCTCCTACGCGATCGGCGTCGCCCAGCCGCTGTCGATCTATGTCGACCTGCACGGCACCGGCAAGGTTACCGAGGATCAGATCGAGGCAGCGATCCGCAAGAACATGGACCTTTCGCCGACCGGTATCCGCCGCCATCTCGACCTCAACAAGCCGATCTACGCCAAGACCTCCGCTTACGGCCATTTCGGCCGCAAGGCCGGCCGCGACGGCTCGTTCTCCTGGGAGCGCACCGACCTCGTGAAGGCGCTCAAGGAAAGCGTAAAGGCCTGAGATAAAGCATGACGGATATGGAACGTCGCGGCCGGGCGACCGAAGCCTTTTTCGGTCGCCGCAAAGGCAAGGCTCTGCGCGAACAGCAGGCCGAGACGCTGAACAGCCTGCTGCCGGCATTCCTGATCGATCTCTCGGCGGCGCCCCCGGCGCCGCTGACGTCCCTCTTCCCGGTTCCGGTCGAGCGCTTGCGGCTGGAAATCGGTTTCGGCGGCGGCGAACATCTGATCCACCGCGCCCTGGAGACGCCGTCGACCGGCTTCATCGGCGTCGAGCCCTTCGTCAATTCCATGCAGAAGCTGCTGTCGCGCATCGGCGAGACCGGCACGTCCAATATCCGCGTTTATAATGACGACGCGACACAGCTGCTCGACTGGCTGCCGGACGCCTCGCTCGATCAGATCGATCTGCTCTATCCCGATCCCTGGCCGAAGCGGAAGCACTGGAAGCGGCGCTTCGTCTCGAAGACCAATCTCGACCGCTTTCATCGCGTGCTGAAGCCCGGCGGCCTGTTCTGCTTCGCCTCCGACATCGACACCTATGTGAACTGGACGCTGCTCAAATGCCGCGACCATGGCGGCTTCGACTGGGTGGCCGAGAATGCAGCGGATTGGCTCACCCCCTATGCGGGCTGGCCGAGCACGCGCTACGAGACCAAGGCCCGGCGCGAGGGCCGCTCTTCGGCCTATCTGACGTTCAGGAAGATCTGAGGCTCAAGGAAAGTCGGCGGACAGACGCAATGTTCGGCGGCGCGAAGGATTGCCCGGGGCTGCTGGAACTTTCTGGTATTCCGTCACGTCACAAGTGGCACCAATGACTGCTGATGGCTCTCAGCTGCCGTTGGCGCTCTCTGCATTCATGACCGCTTTGCGCCTCATTTCAGCCGTTCAGACACTATGGTCAGTGTTCCAAAAGCTGCCATCGAGCTGAGCGCCTATAATGAGCACTTCGGAAGCCGGTGGTACTTCCGACATTAAATCGACGGACATCCCCCCGCTCTTAATTCCCAGATGTCGAAGCCGAGACGCCGAGCCATTTCGGCCGGTGGAGTAATCGGCCACCGCAACGAAAAATTTAAGCGCGACAAGTTGCATCTTTCACTACGCGCCAAGCAAATTGCCACTGTCGGAAGCACCCTCCGGGGACGCTCCACGTACCAGCACCAACAGGTGTCACCCGGCACTGCCGGGTGACAGATCGTCCGGCCGACGTTGGATGAAGGCCGCGGTCCGGTCGATGTCGTCAAGACCTGATGAACGAGAGCAGGTCGGGGTTGAGGACATCTGCATGTGTGGTCAGCATGCCATGGGGGTAGCCCGGGTAGGTCTTCAGCGACCCGTTCTTGAGCAGGTCGACCGCACGCGGCACGGAACTTGCGAAGGGGACGACTTGATCGGCCTCGCCATGCATCACCAGCACCGGCACGGTGATCTTCTTGAGGTCTTCGGTATAATCTTCCAGCCAAGAGTCGACAGTCGCGTAGTGAGCCAGGGCACCACCGGCCATGCCCTGGCGCCACCAGTTCGCAATGATCGCCTCCGAAGGCTCGGCCCCGTCGAGGTTGTAACCGTAGAACGGGTTCTCAGGGACGAACCGGAAGAACTGCGACCGGTTGCCCAGCACGCCCGCTCGGATCGCATCGAACCACTCCGGCGGCTGACCGGACGGGTTTTCCTCGCTCCGGTACATGTTCGGCGTCAGGGAAGCGACCAGTACCGCCTTCGAGACGCGCTCCGGGTGGCGAGCGACATAGCGAGCCACCTCACCGCCACCTGTGGAGTGGCCGATGTGGATCGCGTCGCGCAGGTTGAGGTGCTCGGTCAGGGCCGCGAGGTCGGCAACCCAGTGGTCCATGTCGTTGCCGGTGCCGGGCTGGTCGGATCGGCCGTGGCCGCGCCGGTCGTGGGCGATCACCCGGTAGCCCTGGCGAAGGAAGAAGGTCATCTGGGCGTCCCAATCGTCCGCCGACAGCGGCCAGCCGTGGCTGAAAACGATCGGCTGGCCTGAGCCCCAGTCCTTGTAGAAGATGTTTACGCCGTCCGTGGTAGTGATTGTAGGCATCGAGTCTCTCCCTCTGCGCTGTTAAACATTCCTTTGAAGGTCAAAATAATCAATTAGAGCCATTCATCCACGCGCCACTGCAATAATCAACGCAATATTGCCACGCATGCCTCATCTTTCTTTTCGAAGCGCAGGCGAAATACTCCGGTGAGGCGCGTTCGATTGTATCCCGAAATTGCGACGTTAATTAAATCCCCCTTCTATCGAAGACAAATACCTTGTACGTTCGAGCTATGCCTTAAAGGTATAGCGAGGATCCGATGGAGCTGAGGCATTTGCGCTATTTTGTTGCTGTTGCGGAGGAGGGAAGCTTACTGACCGCAGCAGAGCGGCGGCTTCACACGTCCCAGCCCTCACTCAGCAGGCAAATTCGCGATCTGGAAACCGAAGTCGGTGTAAAGCTGCTGGAACGGCAGTCGCGCGGCGTGACGCTCACCGCCGCCGGTAAAGTGTTTCTTGATCACGCGCGGCTGGCGTTATTGCAAGTCGAGGCGGCTGCGGAAGGGGCCCGGCGGGCAGAACGGCCAGAAAAGCAGTCGTTCACTATCGGTTTTCTCGCAGGGCAAGAGGTCGTGTGGCTACCCCATGCATTGCGCATTATTCGTGAGGAAGCGCCGGAGGTTGAAATCATATTGTCCAGTCAGTCTTCCCCGGACCTTGCTCTGGCACTGATGCGAGGCAAGCTGGACGTCGCGTTCCTTCGCCCCGAGACGCAGAGTGTTGGTGTGTCCTTCAAGTTTTTAGCCAAGGAGCCACTGATCGCCGTACTGCCGGCGGACCATCGCTTGACGTCGCGCAAAAAGATCCGGCCGCAGGACCTTGCCCGCGAAACTTACGTCAGTTCGGCTAGAATTTCTCCCGTATTGCAATCCGTGATCCAAGATTACGCGTCGAACGTTGAGATCACCCTCAAGGCAGAGTACGAAGGCGAAGGCCTGCCGTCAGCAATGTCGCTCGTCGTGTCTACAGGTGGAATAACGCTTATTCCGCTTTATGCGCAAAATATGCTGACGCCAAATGTCGTTGCTAGAGCACTTGAGGGTGTGCCTCCGACAATTGATCTCACCTTAGGATACAACGATTCAAATTCCTCACCTTTGCTCCGCCGATTTTTGTCTCGCTCTGATGAATTAGTCGCCAACGTCCAAAATCAGAGCATCATCCGCTATGCTGAAATTCCATAGCAGAGATCAAGCTCATGCGATTTCTGCTTGTTGGCGTGCTCCCGAATCTTGTTCAGCATTCTCGAATTTCGGGTATCGACCCATCTCGACTTTTCCGATCAAGGAGCGCGAGGCAAAAGTGGACGGCAGGCTTCACCACTATCAGAGGTCGACGCTATTCAAGGGCTGTGACACCGATTCCTCGCAACCAAGCGGCAACGTCCACACCAGCTCTCCTGTGGCTGAATTCGGTTCCTCAGTCGCAATACTAACTCAGATGTCGGGGAAATGCTCTCTAGACCCAAATCCGTCGAAGCTGAAGATCTTACTCGAACAGTTGGTGTTTGGTCGCATAGTTACCGCTTGCTCACCGCTTTTGGCCGCAAAGCGGAAGAAACGCTC
Organism: Rhizobium anhuiense bv. trifolii; assembly: GCF_024346605.1. Taxonomy (NCBI): domain Bacteria; kingdom Pseudomonadati; phylum Pseudomonadota; class Alphaproteobacteria; order Hyphomicrobiales; family Rhizobiaceae; genus Rhizobium; species Rhizobium anhuiense. The sequence goes on along the minus strand of NZ_CP098803.1, from coordinate 676,076 downwards.
ATAGTGATCAAGCGTCCGCATCGGTCAGGGATGGCGCTGATCTTTCCTCGCTGGATGTCTGTTATCGCGTGTGAGCGCCAAAAAGCTGCCGGTCGGCTTACGGCCCCAATGCGGTCACTAATCCAACCCGACGCCAATCTCTCCTACTGGCGCACAGTTGCCATAACCCTGTCAGTCTGGTGGGATTTGATACCGAATCCTGGAGCTTCCAACATCATCGCACGGAAAACGTCGAAAGCAGGCTACGCGCATATATCGTGACATCAGCCCCGACCGCAGCAAAATCGGATAAGCGACCGCGCACTGCAAGAGCGGTGAAACGCGACGGACACCATCTGACGGTCAGTGCAGGCTGACCGTCTTCAGTTCGTCCTCGGCAGCCTTGAAAAAGGTGCTGGAGCGGTTGTCCGTCAAGAGGATCGGCGTGCCGTCGGCGCCGAAGAGTGCCCAGAGATCGACGTTCGGATCGATATCCGGCGCCTCGGGAAAGCACTTGGCGACCTCTTCGGTGCGCATTTTTCTGATGTAGGCGACCTCGCCGTTGCCGATGTGGGCAAGCTCGGATTTGGTCAAGTGAGACGTGGCTTCTTTCATCAACATTCCTGTTCCTCCGGAAGAAGGGACCAACGGTTCGACAAACCGTTGTGCTACTGTGAAACCGAAATGTTAATTTTCTTGACCATGCGCGCGGGTTCCGGACGAATTAGATCGACGGAGAGCAGACCGTTCTTCAGGCCGGCGCCGAGCACCTGCATGCCGTCGGCAAGAACGAAGGTGCGCTGGAACTGGCGGGCGGCGATGCCGCGGTAGAGATAGTCCCGTTCGCCCTGTTCCACTTGGCGGCCGCGGATCAGAAGCTGGTTCTCCTCAATGGAGACATCGAGTTCCTCCTCGCTGAAACCGGCGACGGCAAGGGTGATGCGCAGACGTTCCGGGGCGCCGTTGTCGGCGGCGATGCGCTCGATATTGTAGGGCGGATATCCGTCGCTCGCCTTGGAAATGCGCTCCAGCGTCTTTTCCATGGCATCGAAGCCCAGAAGCAGCGGGCTGGCGAAAGGGGTAATGCGGCTCATCTCTTTTCAAGTCCTTGATGCAAGCGACCATCCCGGACCTTAAACGCAGCGTCCGGATGCCGCTAATATGGGGAGAGCAGTCCAGTGCTGCAAGGCACGGTGCGACGTGCCGGCGCCACCTCACAATTTTAAAGCGGTGCCGCCGGCTGCTTGCTTGACAAAGCGGCGGCTGCCTCGCATCAAAACATGCCCGCACGGACTGTGCTGATTTGTGACGGGAAATGAACAAATCGGTGCATGCCGAGGCAAAGCGCACCCGCGAGGATGGAACGATCGGAATGGCAAGCGCAAGAAAGATCATCATCGACACGGATCCCGGCCAGGACGATGCGGCCGCCATCATGCTGGCCTTCGGCAGTCCCGAGGAGCTGGAGGTGCTGGGGATCACGACGGTCGCCGGCAACGTGCCGCTTTCCTTCACCAGCCGCAATGCGCGCATCGTCTGCGAGCTCTGCGGCCGGCGGGAGACAAAGGTTTTCGCCGGCGCCGACGCGCCGATCGCCCGCAATCTGGTGACGGCCGAACATGTGCACGGCAAGACCGGCCTCGACGGGCCCGACCTCAGCGAGCCGACGATGGCGCTGCAGCCCGACCATTCGGTCGATTTCATCATCGAGACGCTGCGCCGCGAGCCGACAGGCACGGTGACGCTCTGCACGCTCGGGCCGCTCACCAATATCGGCCTGGCCTTCCAGAAGGCGCCCGACATCGTTCCCCGCATCCGCGAACTGGTGATGATGGGCGGCGGCTTCTTCGAGGGCGGCAACATCACGCCGGCCGCCGAATTCAACATCTATGTCGATCCCGAGGCCGCCGATATCGTCTTTCGCTCAGGCGTGCCGATCGTGATGATGCCGCTTGACGTCACTCACCAATTGCTGACCCGCAAGGACCGGGTGAAGCGCATGGCCGAAATCGGCACGGCGCCTGTTAAGGCCATGGTCGAGATGCTGGAATTCTTCGAGCGGTTCGATATCGAGAAATACGGCTCCGACGGCGGGCCGCTGCACGACCCGACCGTGATCGCCTATCTGCTGAAGCCGGAGCTCTTCAGGGGTCGGGACTGCAATGTCGAGATCGAGGTCCGGTCCGAACTCACCGTCGGCATGACCGTCGTCGACTGGTGGCATGTGACCGAGCGCAAGCGCAATGCCAAGGTCATGCGCCATGTCGATGCGGACGGCTTCTTCGATCTGCTGATCGAACGTTTCGCCCGCATCTGAAGCTTTGGTTTCCCTTCCTGAGCGGAAGGGAAACGTCCTTAAGCGTCCTTCTCGTCGAAGACGGAATTGGTTTCGGCTTCGGCCGGCTTGGGGCCGCCCTTGGCGACGCCGACCATGGCCGGGCGCAGCACGCGTTCGCCGATGGTGAAGCCTGCCTGCACGACCTGGACGACCGTATTGTTCGGCACGTCGGGGTTGGGCACCTCGAACATCGCCTGATGGAAATTCGGATCGAACTTCTGGCCGACCGGCTCCAGCTTGCGAACGCCGTGGCGCTCAAGAGCCGACAGCATGGCGCGCTCGGTCATCTCGACACCTTCGATCAGGGTGCTGAGGCCGGCATCGGCCGCGGCCTTGGTCTCCGGAGAGATGGCATCAAGCGCGCGGCGCAGATTGTCCGAGACGGCGAGCATGTCGCGCGCAAAACCCGCGACGGAATAGGACTTGGCGTCCTTCACTTCGCGCTCGGTGCGCCGGCGCAGATTGTCCATCTCGGCGGCAAGGCGCAGATAGCGGTCGCGCAGCTCACCGTTTTCGGCTTTCAGAAGCTCGAGCGGGTCCGGCTGGGCAGCCTCTTCCTGCGCAATATCGTTCTCGACGTAGGCGGCAGCGTCGGCTGCGGCATCGGCCGCAGTTGCGTCAGGTCCGTTTTTCGTCGTGTCATCGGTCATGACGGTCTCCGGTTGGTGTCTTCAGATGCGCCCGATATCGAGGTTTGACCGAAAAAAATCAAGTCTGCGTGACAAAGAAGCGAAAATTCCGCACGTTCGCCAGTTGCGGCGTCAAAGCTGATTGCGCGAAAGGCGGGAGACGAGCTGGGCGGTGTAATCCACCATCGGCACGATGCGGGAATAATTGAGCCGCGTCGGGCCGATGACGCCGACGGCACCGACGATGCGATCGTCATCGTCACGATAGGGCGCGACGATCAGCGACGAGCCGGACAGCGAGAAGAGCTTGTTTTCCGAACCGATGAAGATGCGCACGCCGGAACCGGTTTCGGCGAGATTGAGAATCTCGATCAGGCTGTCCTTCTTCTCGAGATCGTCGAACAGCAAGCGCAGCCGGTCGAGATCCTCGGCGCCGGCCAGCCCCTCGAGCAAGTTGGCGCGGCCGCGGATGATCAGTTGCGCGGGCTTGCCCTCGTCCGGGCTGCCGGCCCAGACAGCGATGCCGCGCTCGACGAGATCGCGCGACAGGGCATCGAGCTCGTGGCGGACGTCATCCTTCAGCCGGCTCAACTGCTTGCGGAGTTCCGGCAGCGTCTGGCCGGACATATGGGCATTGAGAAAATTCGCCGCCTCGGTCAGTTGCGAGGAGGTGACGCCCGCCGGCAGCTCGATGATGCGGTTTTCCACCTGATCGTGATCGCCGACGAGCACGGCCAGCGCCTTGGTCGGTTCGAGCCGGATGAACTCGACATGTTTCAGCACCGGATCGCTTTTCGAGGTGATGACGAGGCCGGCGCCGCGCGAAATGCCGGACAGCATGCGGCTTGCCTCGTTCATCATCGATTCCACCGGATTGCCGCCGCTTTCGGCCCGCACCTGCCGGTCGATGTTGGCGCGCTCCTCGGCAGAGAGGTCGCCGACCTGCATGAAGGCATCGACGAAGAAACGCAGGCCGATCTGGGTCGGCAGCCGTCCGGCGCTGACGTGCGGCGAATAGATCAGGCCGAGTTCTTCGAGATCGCTCATGACGTTGCGCACCGAGGCCGGCGACAGCGACATCGGCAGAAGACGGGACAGGTTGCGCGAACCGAGCGGCTCGCCACTTTCCAGATAGCCTTCGACGATGCGCCGAAAAATTTCCCTGGAGCGCTCGTCCAGTGCGGCAACAGCATCCGAAACCGACGTCGACCTGATGCCCATGAAGCTTAAGAACCCGCGCTGATGATACTTCCCGAAAAGTAAGTCAAACTCGCACCCGTGGCAAAAGGGAATTTGCAAATAGGCGCCGCCAATCGTAGAAGCGGTCAACAAACCCCAGGAGATAAGAATGCGGCCTTCAGGCAGAAAAATCGACCAGATGCGCAAGGTCTCGTTCGAGCGCAATTTTTCCAAGCATGCGGAAGGCTCCTGCCTGGTCAAGTTCGGCGATACGCATGTGCTCTGCACGGCCAGCCTTGAAGAAAAGACGCCGCCCTGGCTGCGCAATACCGGCAAGGGCTGGGTCACCGCCGAATACGGCATGCTGCCGCGGGCGACCGGCGAACGGATGAAGCGCGAGGCCGCCGCCGGCAAGCAGGGCGGCCGCACCCAGGAAATTCAGCGGCTGATCGGCCGGTCGTTGCGCGCCGTCGTCGACCTGCAGGCGCTCGGCGAACGGCAGATCACGCTCGACTGCGACGTCATCCAGGCCGATGGCGGCACGCGGACCGCCTCGATCACCGGCGGCTGGATTGCGCTTTACGATTGCCTGAAATGGATGGAAAGCCGCAACATGATCAAGGTTGACCGGGTCCTGAAGGATCATGTCGCCGCCATCTCCTGCGGTATCTTCGCCAGCCAGCCGGTGATCGATCTCGATTACCTCGAGGATTCCTCGGCCGAGACCGATGCGAACTTCGTCATGACCGGCACCGGCGGGATCGTCGAGATCCAGGGCACGGCCGAGGGCACGCCGTTCAGCGAGGGCGAATTCACCTCGCTGATGCAGCTTGCCAGAAACGGCATCGGCGAACTGGTGGCGCTGCAGAAGCAAGCCGTCGAAGGATGAAGCCCATGCTGGAAGGCATGTTGGAGACGGCGCTCTATGCGCGGGATCTCGATCAGGCCGAGGCGTTTTACGAAGACGTCCTCGGACTGGAGAAGATCGCCCGCGCCGCCAACCGGCATGTCTTCTTCCGCTGCGGGCCCGGCGTTCTGTTGATCTTCAACCCCGAGGAAACGGTGAAGCCGCCGGCGCCTGATGCCCTGCAGGTGCCGCCGCACGGCACGACCGGCCAGGGCCATGCCTGTTTCCGGGTATCCGGCCGCAATATCGACGCCATGGCCGAGAAGCTGACGGCGGCGGGCGTGGCGATCGAATCCGAGGTGCGCTGGCCGAACGGCGGCCGCTCGATCTATTTCCGCGATCCGGCCGGCAACAGCCTGGAATGCGCAGAGGCTAAAATCTGGGGCATCGAACAGGATATCTGAATGCGCAAGCTTGAAACGAAGACCATCGTCGTCGCCAGCCACAATGCCGGCAAGATCCGCGAGATCCAGGAATTGATCGGGCCGCTCGGCTTCACCGCCAAATCGGCGGCGGAGCTGAATTTCGTCGAGCCTGACGAGACCGGCACGAGTTTCGAGGAGAATGCGACGATCAAGGCGGTCGCCTCGGCCAATGCCGCAGGCATGCCGGCGCTTTCGGACGATTCCGGACTGATGGTCGACGCGCTCGGCGGCGATCCCGGCGTCTACACCGCCAACTGGGCGGAGAGGGCCGACGGCACGCGTGATTTCGACATGGCGATGGCCAAGGTGGAAAAGGCGCTGCAGGATGCCGGCGCGACGAAGCCGGAACAGCGCACCGCACGTTTCATCAGCGTGCTCTGCCTCGCCTGGCCGGACGGGCACACGGAGCTGTTCCGTGGCGAGGTGGAAGGCAGCGTCGTCTGGCCGCCGCGCGGCACCCAGGGCTTCGGCTACGATCCGGTCTTCCAGCCTGAGGGTTACGACATCACCTTCGGCGAAATGAGCGGCGAGGAAAAACACGGCTGGAACGTCGGCAAGCCGCAAGCGCTGTCGCACCGGGCCCGCGCCTTCAAACTCTTCGTCGAAACCTGCCTGGAGGCATAAGGTCGGTACGTGGGCACATCAGACACGCCAAGCAGCTCGCGCGATGCAGCACTTTTGCCCGATACCGGTGAGCCGGGCTTCGGCGTCTATGTGCATTGGCCCTTCTGTGCGGCGAAGTGTCCCTATTGCGATTTCAACAGCCATGTGCGCCACCAGCCGGTGGATCAGGAGCGCTTCACCGCTGCCTTCTTGAAGGAGATGGCAACCGTTCGGGCGATGAGCGGGCCGAAGACGGTGACCAGCATCTTCCTCGGCGGCGGCACGCCCTCGCTGATGAAGCCGGAAACGGTCTCGGCCATTCTCGACGGCATTGCCCGGCACTGGCACGTGCCTGCCGGCATCGAAATCACCATGGAGGCCAACCCTTCGAGCGTCGAGGCCGACCGCTTCCGCGGCTATCGGGCCGCCGGCGTCAATCGTGTCTCGCTCGGCGTGCAAGCGCTGAATGATCGGGACCTGAAATTCCTCGGCCGTCTGCATGATGTCGCCGACGCGCTGAAAGCAATCCGGCTGGCGCGCGACATTTTTCCCCGCATGTCCTTCGATCTGATCTATGCCCGGCCGCAGCAGACGGTCGAGGAATGGGAGAAAGAGCTGAAGGAGGCTATCTCCTATGCGGTCGACCATCTCTCCCTCTATCAGCTGACCATCGAGGAAGGCACGCCCTTCTACGGCCTGCACAAGGCGGGCAAGCTGGTCGTGCCGGACGGCGAGCAATCGGCATTGCTCTACGAGGCGACGCAGGAGATCACCGCGCGCGAGGGCATGCCGGCCTATGAGGTTTCCAATCACGCCCGGCCGGGTGCCGAAAGCCGGCATAACCTGACCTACTGGCGTTACGGCGATTATGCCGGCATCGGCCCCGGCGCCCATGGCCGGCTGACACGCGGCCCGGAGAAGATCGCCACGGCGACCGAGCGCAAGCCGGAAGCCTGGCTCGACATGGTCGAGCGCGACGGCCACGGCATTCTCGACGAGGAGCGGCTCGGCTTCGAGGAACAGTCCGACGAGCTCTTGCTGATGGGGCTGCGGCTCCGGGAAGGTGTCGATCTTGCCCGCTGGCAGCAGCTTTCGGGCCGCGACCTCGACCCGAAACGCGAGGAATTCCTGCTGGAACACAAATTCATCGAGCGGATCGGCAATTCACGCCTGCGCTGCACGCCGTCCGGCATGCTGATCCTCGACTCCGTCGTCGCCGATCTCGCCTGCTGACATCAATACGACGTGCGAATTTACAACGCGGCGGCATCGATATCGCCGCCGCGCTGGAGCGCATTTATCAGCCGTGGCTGGTCGCGCCTGATTTGAACAGGCTGCCGGTCGGCGTCTTCAAGAACATCTCCAGCGGAATATGCTCCTGGTGCAGGAAGCCGGTCGCCGGCAGCAGGCCGTCGCGGACCATTTCGATGACGGCCACGACCGAGGCCGAGGTCGTCCAGGCAATTGCGGTGCGGCGGGCACCGGCAATCTCGATCGGGTAATAGGCGCGCACGAATTCCTTGCGGCGCAGGCTGCCATTCTCCGTCCCTTCGGCGGCGACATGGACATAGACGACATCGTCTTCAACCGGCGGCTTGGCGTTGGTCAGGATCTCGCCGGCGAGCTTGCGCTTGTCGCGCATCAGCAGTTCGTGGAAGAAGAAGTTCATCAGCTCCATATGGCCGGGATAACGCATCGTCTTGTAATCGAGATTGTCGATCTTGCCGAGCATGGTGTCGCACATGGTGCCAAGACCGCCCGAGGTGGTGAAGGCTTCGAGCTTGACGCCGCCGACATAGACGGTCTCGTGCCATTCCATCGGCGAGACCAGCTTGCGGACACCGCCCTCGATCACCTCGCAGTCGTTCAGATATTCGTTGACGACGCCCTCGGGCGACCAGTTGAAGGCGTAGCCGAGCAGCCCGGTCGGATGCTGCGGCAGGGCGCCGACGCGCATGCGGATCGAACGGCAGCGATCGAAGCCGTCGGCCAGGCTCGCGCCGACGATACCGACGAAACCCGGCGCCAGGCCGCATTGCGGCGCCATCAGGCCGCGGGCGGTCTTCGACAGTTCGATGATGAAATTGGTCGTGGGAACATCTTCGGTCAGATCGAAATAATGAATGCCGGCAAGATGGGCGGCGCGCGCCAACTCGATGTTCAAATGATAAGGCAGGCAGGAGAGCACCGCCTCGACACTGGAGAGCAGTTCGCCGATCACCGCGGGATCTGAAATATCGCCGGTGCGGCACTTGAAGGGGACGTCGCTCAGCGGCAGCTGCGCATCGACGCCGATCACCTCGAAGCCGCCTTCATGCAACAGCGTCGCCGCCAGCCGTCCGACCTTGCCCAGGCCGAGAACGGCGATCTTTTCGAAACTCATTCATTCCTCCCACGCGCTCATTTCAGCGCTTCAGTCTTTGACATGCACTGGATGCGCCGGAGGTATAGAATAAAAAACTTATAAAGGAAAACGGCCGGAATCGCTTCCGGCCGTCGAATTCAGAAGAGAATCGTCGATTATTCGTTGATCAACCGCTTCAGAAGCTCGACTTCGTGCGAAAGCTTGGTGTCTCCCGAAATCAGTTCCTCGATCTTGCGTACGGCATGCAGCACGGTCGTGTGATCACGACCGCCGAAACGGCGGCCGATCTCCGGGAAGGAGCGCGGCGTCAGCGTCTTCGACAGATACATGGCGATCTGGCGCGGCTTGACGATGACGCGGGTGCGGCGGTTCGAGACCAGTTCCTGGCGCGAGACGTTGTAGTGCCTGGCGACGATGCGCTGGATATCCTCGATGCGCACCCGGCGGGGCTCGCCGGAGCCGACCAGATGGGCGAGCAGTTCGTCCACGCGCTCGATCGACAGGTTCGGCTCGAAGGAGCGGCGGAAGACCAGCTGGTTGAAGGCGCCTTCGAGTTCGCGGCCGCTGGCCGTGACGTTGCGGGCGACATGCTGGAGCAGTTCGGCCGGAATTTCGAGTGATGGATCTTCGAGCCGGGCTGCAGCAAGGCGACGCCTGAGGATTTCGAGACGCATCTCGTAATCCGGCGCGTCGAATTCGATCGCGACACCGCCTTGCAGGCGCGAACGGACGCGGGGATCGAGCGACTCCAACTCCCAGGGCGCACGATCGGCAGCAACGACGACCTGCTTGGCGCTGTCGAGCAGCATGTTGAGGAGATGACAGAATTCATGCTGGATCATCTTGCCCTGCAGGAACTGCATGTCGTCGATGATCAGGAGATCGATGTTGCGCAGCGAATCCTTCAACGTCAGCGCATCATTGTCGCGGATTGCGGTGGCGAAGCGCCACATGAAATATTCGGCCGTCAGATAGACGACGCGCAGCGCCCTCGGGTTCTGAACCGCCGCATTGGCGACCGCCTGCAGCAGATGGGTCTTGCCGAGGCCGACCGTCGAATGGATGAAGAGCGGATTGAAGCGCACGGCGCCGGAACCGGCTTCCGCGATCGTCTTGGCAGCCGCAAGCGCGACCCGGTTCGAGCTGCCTTCCACGAAGGTATCGAAGGTGAAGCGGCTATCGAGCGGCGAGCCAAAGAGCGGCGAACCGAAGCTTGCGGGCCTTGCCGCAGCAACAGCCGACACCGCCTGCTGGACGGCCTGACCGGCCGGCTGGGCGCTCGTCGGGCGGCGCATCTGGGGGGCAACGACCGGCTCGGGCTGAACCGCCTCGTCGAGCGCCTTGGTGCCGCTGCGCGTTGCCGTGCGCACCAGGACTTCGATCTTGAGAATTTCCGGGTCCTCGGCCTGGAACAGACCGGTGATGAGATCGAGATAACGATTGTTGATCCACGACTTCAGGAAGGTCGTGGGAACCGAGAGACGAACGACGCTCTTCGATACCGAATGCAGCTTCAGCCTGGCGAACCAGCTGGCATAGACGTCAGGACCGACCTGGGCCTTCAAGCGCGCGCTGACGCGCTCAAACAAGATGCTGTGCTTCATGTCCGCCTTTGCTTCCCCCACTTCCAGGCGAATGGTGCCGAACGTCTGCGGTGCCGCATCCCCATTGTCGAGCCCGCCCGTCGTCATCGTATTCATGTGCATAATGCCGCCTTTCAATTCCACCGGGCGGCTTCCGCTAAAATAGCCGCCCGATCATTCCCCGCTTTGGCGGGCTGACGGCATCCTCATGAAGCCGCTCACCTGCCGGTTCACTCAAACACTGCCCCCGAAGGGACCGGCAACAGAATTACGTTGCAGGGACCGCATTCATGCGGAACCTTCAGCGGCTTTCCGTGCCAGGCTGGCGGTCGATCCTCGTTTTCGGCCGACCAGCCCGAACGCAATATCACTTTAACCCTCTCCGGCGGCCTCGCCTTAAACGTGTGGCCGCTGAAGGCACAAAACATCCCCGCTCCGTAACAGCCACGTTACGGCCCAAATCCGTCAAGTGCTTGAAAAAACGGAAACGCAATGCTCCGTAACAAGGGGCACAAACTTATCGCCCTGCCGACGTGGCAGTTAAGACCGAGCCTCTGCAGGTGATGTCCGCGCCCTTTGTTGAAAGCCATTTAGGCAGGATCAAAAGGCAATATCAACGATGAATTTTACGCAAAATTAAGAAGCGGCCATTGACTCCGCCTGCCCTTTTCGGGCGTCACACCAGCGTCAAAAAAGAATCGCTTTTGAATCAAGGAGATTCCCCGTTCGGGCTATTTTGACACGCATGGAAAGAAAAAAAATAAAAATCTTCTTGACTCACCCCTGACCCCGAAAGCGTGGGGTAGAGTCGCGCGGCGTGAAAGCATCCTAGCGCAAGCCATTGTTTTTAAACAATTTTTCCTGTCATGGCACTGACACGAAACAGTCGTGAGATTAACCATGCAGGGGCTGATTGGCGGAATCGAAAAAGCCCGGTAAAATTACCGGGCTAATCATAAAGAGGAAGTCGTTAAAGGAAGATTATGCGGTCGTGGTGACCGAAAGAGCCTTCACACGAGCAGCCAGGCGCGAGACCTTGCGCGATGCCGTATTGGAGTGCAGCACACCCTTGCTGGCGGCGCGGGCAAGCTCGGGCTGAGCCGCCAGGAAAGCTTCCTTCGCCTTGGCGGCGTCACCGGATGCGATGGCCTCTTCGACCTGGCGAACGAAAGTACGAACGCGCGAGCGACGAGCCTTATTGACGTCGGTACGGCGGGCGATCTTGCGGGTCGCTTTTTTCGCCGAAGTTGTATTGGCCATGGATGCCTCTCTCAAGAATTCGAACAAACTCCGCCATTACCGCGGGCCCTGCGGCCACAAAATCCAGCAATGCGGGAGCAATCGCGGAAAACCAAACCGGCTTTCCGAACCGTGGGCGGGCATATAACTCTAAAGCCGGCCCACGTCAACGCGGATTTTCAAGCTTTACCACCGGCAAGCGCCGAAAAACATTCAACGGTGCGTAAAAGCCGGTTTGCGCTTCTCGACGAAGGCCGCCATGCCTTCTTTCTGGTCGTCGGTGGCAAAGAGACTGTGAAACAGCCGGCGCTCGAAACGCAAGCCCTCCTCCAGCGTCGTCTCGAATGCGCGGTTGACTGCCTCCTTGGCCATCAGGACCGAGGGACGCGACAGCGAGGCGATCTTTTCGGCCGCGGCAAGAGCCTCGTCGAGCAGACGCTCGGGCGCCACCACACGCGAAACGAGTCCCGATCGTTCGGCTTCCGCCGCATCCATCATCCGGCCGGTCAGGATCAGATCCATCGCCTTCGCCTTGCCGACGGCGCGCGTCAGCCGCTGCGAGCCGCCCATGCCGGGAATGACGCCGAGGGTGATTTCCGGCTGGCCGAACTTCGCGGTCTCCGAGGCGATGATGAAATCGCACATCATGGCGAGCTCGCAGCCGCCGCCGAGCGCAAAACCGCTGACGGCAGCGATGACAGGCTTGCGCGCCTTGGCGACATCATCCCAGCCGCTGATGAAATCACTCTTATAGATGTCGGCAAACTGAAGCGCCTGCATTTCCTTGATATCGGCGCCGGCGGCAAAGGCGCGCTCGGAACCGGTGAGCACGATCGCGCCGACCGTCTCATCGGCGTGGAAGCCGGCATAGGCCACCTTCAGCTCCTTCAGCACGGTGGAGTTCAGGGCATTCAGCGCCTGCGGACGGTTCAGCGTGACGAGGCCGACATTGCCTCGGGTTTCGACGATCAGGGTCTCGTAGGTCATGCTGTTCTCCCGGTTTTCTCACTCTTACTTCTGGCAGGTGGCGCAATAGAAGGTGGAGCGACCCGCCTGGACGATGCGGGCGACCGTACCGCCGCAGCCGGGCATGCGGCAAGCCTGACCTTCGCGATCGTAGACGGAGAAGGAATGCTGGAAATAGCCGAGCGATCCGTCGGTCTGGATATGGTCACGCAGCGACGATCCGCCGGCCGCGATCGCATCGGCGATGACGTCGCGGATCGAGGCGACAAGCAGGTCGAGCTGCGCCTTCGGCCGGCCGGCCGCCGTCACCAGCGAGCCGGCCGCGCGGACCGGCGAAAGATGCGAGCGCCACAGCGCCTCGCAGACATATATATTGCCGAGACCGGCAATGTTCTTCTGGTCGAGCAGCGCGCTCTTCAGCGGCTGCGCCTTGTCGCGGAAGCGGTCGGCGAGATAGGCGGCGCCGAGTTCGTTTCCCGTCGGCTCCGGGCCAAGTTCGCGGAAGAAGGGATGGGCGGCAAGATCGGCCCGCCCCACCATATCCATGAAGCCGAACCGGCGCGGATCGTTATAGACGACGCGGCGCGGGCCGCTTGCACCCTGCAAATGGAAGACGACGTGATCGTGCTTCTCGTCCTTCGAGCGGGCATGATGGAATTCGCCTGGCGCAGCGGAGGCAACCCCCTCCTCGATGCGGCCCTCCTCGATGCGAAAGGAACCGGACATGCCGAGGTGGGAAATCAGCGTGTTGCCGTCGTCGAGGTCGACCAGCAGATATTTGGCGCGGCGGCCAAGGCCGACAATAGTGCGGCCGGAAACCCTGTCGGCGAAAGCGTCGGGAAAGGGGAAGCGCAGATCGCCGCGCCGCAGTTCCAGCCTGGTGATGCGCGTGCCTTCCATCGCCGGCGTCAGGCCGCGTTTCACCGTTTCGACTTCTGGCAATTCCGGCATCTTAACCCATCTATATCTAACGTGTTTCAACCGACGACGATGTGCGCTATAGCGCCAGTGTGCCGCGGAGAACGCGGTCCATAGATAACGTCGCGCACGGTCTTTCGCTATGGCCGCCGCGCCTGAATCTTCAGGAATGGAGCAGTCTGATGTCAGAAAGCCGCACTTCCGCCGATGGCGGCATGGAGACCTCCTACGGCTTCCGCGAGGTGCCTGACGGCGAGAAGCAGGGCCTGGTCAACCAGGTGTTCCACAAGGTCGCCAAGCGCTACGACATCATGAACGACGTCATGTCGATGGGCATGCACCGCGCCTGGAAGGATGCGATGATTTCGGCGCTGAACCCGCGCAAGGAGCCGGGTTACAAGGTGCTCGACGTCGCCGGCGGCACGGGTGATATCGCCTTCCGCATCGTCGAGGCTTCGGGCCGGCAGGCGCATGCCACCGTGCTCGACATCAACGGCTCGATGCTCGGCGTCGGTGCCGAGCGGGCGGAAAAGAAGAAGCTTTCCGGCAATCTCACCTTCGTCGAGGCGAATGCCGAGGAACTGCCTTTCGAGGCCGGCAGCTTCGATGCTTATACGATCGCCTTCGGCATCCGCAACGTGCCGAGGATCGACGTCGCGCTGTCGGAAGCCTATCGCGTCTTGAAACGCGGCGGACGGCTGCTGGTGCTGGAATTTTCCGAAGTCGATATGCCGCTTCTCGACAAGATCTACGACGCCTGGTCGTTCAATGCCATTCCGCAATTCGGCAAGGCGATTACCGGCGATGCCGAACCCTACCAATATCTGGTGGAATCGATCCGCAAGTTCCCGAACCAGGAGAATTTTGCGGCCATGATCCGCCAGGCCGGCTTTTCGCGCGTCACCTACACCAATTATACCGGCGGCATCGCCGCTCTCCATTCCGGCTGGAAGCTCTGACGCATGACGGCGAAAAATGTAGAGCGGTTTTCGGATAGCGTCGCGCGAGAATCACACAGGACATGAGCACTTTCGGGGCATATTTCAGGCTCATTCGGGTCGGCTGGATTCTTGTGCGCGAAGGCGTGATCTCGGCGCTGCCGTCGGAGGGCCTACCGCCCCCGATCAGCCTTGCCAAATCCTTCGTCGGCGTGTTTGCGCGCAACCGCGCCAAGGCGATTGCCCGCAGCGACCGGCTGGCGCAGGCGGTCGAGCGGCTCGGCCCCTCCTATGTGAAGATCGGGCAGTTCCTGGCGACGCGGCCGGATGTCGTTGGCGTCGAATTTGCCAACGACCTGTCGCAGCTTCAGGACCGGATGGCCTTCTTTCCCTCGGCCGCCGCCAAGGCCAATATCGAAGGCTCGCTTGGACGGCCGATCGGCGAGCTCTATGCGAGCTTCGGCGAGCCGATCGCCGCCGCCTCGATCGCCCAGGTGCATCCGGCCGAGGTCGAGACATCGGCGGGCCGCAAGAAGGTAGCCGTCAAGATCGTGCGGCCGGGCGTGCGCCAGCGCTTCGCCCATGACATCGAGGCGATGTATCTCGTCGCCCATATGCAGGAGCGTTTCCTGCCGTTCAGCCGACGGCTGCGGCCGGTCGAGGTGACGAAGACGCTGGAGCAGACGACCAAGGTGGAGATGGATCTTCGCCTGGAGGCGGCCGCCCTTTCCGAGATCGCCGAGAATACCGAAAAAGACCCGGGCTTCCGGGTGCCGAAGGTCGACTGGGAGCGCACCGGGCGCGACGTCATCACCATGGAGTGGATCGACGGCACGAGAATGTCCGACGTCGAGGGCCTGCGGGCGGCCGGCCACGATCTCAACCTGCTTGCCGATACACTGATCCAGTCGTTCCTGCGCCACACGCTGCGCGACGGCTTCTTCCATGCCGACATGCATCCGGGCAATCTCTTCGTCGATGCCGACGGCATGATCGTCGCCGTCGACATGGGCATCGTCGGGCGGCTGGGCAAGAAGGAGCGGCGGTTCCTCGCCGAAATCCTCTACGGCTTCATCACCCGCGACTATATCCGCGTCGCCGAGGTGCATTTCGAGGCGGGCTATGTGCCCGGCCATCACAATGTCGAGAGCTTTGCCCAGGCGATCCGGGCGATCGGCGAGCCGATCCACGGGCAGCCGGCCGAGACGATCTCGATGGGCAAGCTGCTGACGCTGCTGTTCGAAGTGACCGAACTGTTCGACATGGCGACGCGGCCGGAACTGGTGATGCTGCAGAAGACCATGGTCGTGGTCGAGGGCGTGTCGCGCATGCTCAATCCGCGCTTCAACATGTGGAAGGCCTCCGAGCCCGTCGTCGGCGACTGGATCCGCACCAATCTCGGGCCGAAGCGGATCGCCACCGATATCAAGGACGGGCTGAAGGCGGCGGTCAAGCTCGCCGAAGCCGTGCCGGAAATTGCGGCGAAGACCGAAAAATTCCACCACCAGCTTCTGCATATGAGCGAGCACGGGCTGCGTTTCGATGCGCAGACGGCGGATGCGATCGGCAAGGCCGAGGCGCGCCACAATCGCTCGGCCAGGATCGCGCTGTGGATCATCGCATTGACGCTTCTCTATATTGCCTGGATGCTGAGCTGACCGTCTGCCAAAAACATGCTGTGTTCGGCATTTGGGATATCCCATGTGACGGAGGGCTCGCTTAGTCTCATTTTCAAGGAGATAGGCACATGAAGCACGAACGCCTTGGCATCGAACTTTCCGGACGACCGCTCGGTTTTGCCGAGATGGTGACGATTGGTGCGGGCAAGGCTGCGATTTCGGCTTCGGCGACAGGCATGGCCCGCATCGCGATCGCCCGCGAGATCGTCGAGGATGCGATTGCCTCCGGCATGCCCGTCTACGGCTCGACGACAGGCGTCGGCGCCATGAAGGATGTGGAGTGGTCGGCCGACGAACTCGACACTTTCAATCTCGGCCTGGTGCGGGCCCATCATTTCGGCACCGGCACACCCTTTTCCTGCAACATCGTGCGCAATGCCATGGCGATCCGCATCAATACGGCGCTGACCGGCCAGGTCGGCTGCACGCCGGAGCTGATCGAGGCCTATATCCGGATGCTCGAGGCCGATCTCATCCCGGTCGTGCGCCGCACCGGCTCCATCGGCTGTGCGGATATCGGGCTGATGGGACAGATCGGCGCGGTGCTGACCGGCGTCGGCGAAGCGATCTACCGCGGCAACCGGATGCAGGCGGCCGAGGCCTTCCGGGCGGCCGGGCTGGAACCGATGCGGATGGCGCCGCGCGACAGCCTCGCCTCGCTCAGCATCAATGCAGTGAGCTTTGCCTCGGCGGCGGAAACAACGCGCAATGCCGCGGCCTCGATCCGCATCCTGCTGGCGACGGCGATGATGGCGGCCGGCGCGCTCGGCGCTTCCCGCGATCCCTGGAAGGCGGTCCGCCATGTCGGCACGGCGCGCGAAGCGCTGATCGGCGCCTGGCTCTGCAATGCCTCCGAGGAATGGAACTGGCCGGTCGCAACCCATGTGCAGGATCCGCTCAGCCTGCGCATGATCGCCCAGGTGTTCGGCGCGGTGATCGAAAACCTTTTGTCGACCGGCCACAAGATCCTTGCCGCCACCGGCCGCTCGGACGACAATCCCGTCGTCGTCGAGGGCCGGGTGATGACGTCGGGCGGTTCGCTGCCGCTCGATGTAACGATCCTGCTCGAATCGGCCGCGCTCTGCATGGCGCATGCGGCGCGCAACGCCTTCAATCGCTGCGTCATTCTTGGCAACGGCCAGCGGCGCGACCTGCCGGTCAATCTCGTGCCGCCGGGGCGGATCGCCACAGGTTTCGGGCCGATCATCAAGCTTGCCGGCGAGATCTTCTCGCGCGTGCTGTCGATGTCCAATCCTGTTTCGGCCCAGTCGCTGGTCGTCGCAGCCGGGTTGGAGGACGAGGCGGCCTTCCTGCCGCTCGTCATCGAGCGCTTCGACCGGCAGATGCGGGCGCTGAAACGCCTCGCAGCCCTCGAGGCGCTGCTGTCGGCTCAGGCGATCGACATACTCGGCGATGAACCGAAGGGTGTTGCCGCCATGCTCTACGAGGTCGTGCGCAAACATGCGGATTTCTATGTTGTCGACCGGCCGCTTTCGGCGGAAGTGGAGGCGATCGAGGAGGAGCTCGGTTCGGACGACTTCGTCTCGAAGCTGACCGAGCAGGTTCCGATCGCCTCCTTCGACGACTTCTTCGCCCTCGGCTCGCTGGAGCGTGTCGAAGAGCGGCTGACCCATCACGAGCCGGCAGCACTCTGATTTCAGTTTAGGGAGGAAGCGGCATGGACTTCGATCTCGTTCTGCAGGGCACGGTGGTGCTGCCGGACCGCATTCTTGAACAGGGCTATGTCGCCGTGCGCGACGGCAAGATCGCCGAGGTCGGCCTCGGCGTGCCGCCGGCGGGCCGCGAACGGCATTTGCTCGGAAAAGCGCTGATCCTGCCCGGCGCGATCGACGCGCAGGTGCATTCACTCTCGCAGAAAGACCAGGAGGATTTCATCTGGTCGACGCGCTCGGCGGCGGCCGGCGGCGTGACAACAATCGTCGACATGCCCTATGACGAGGGCAATCTCGTCTGCTCGGCTGCGGCGCTACAGCGGAAGATCGACCATGCCGGCCCGCAGGCGCGCGTCGACTTCGCGCTTTACGGCACCATCGATCCGGAAGAAGGCCCGGCTCGGATCCGCGAGATGGTGGAGGCAGGCGTTGCCGCCTTCAAGTTTTCGACCTTCGGCACCGATCCCAAGCGCTTTCCGCGCATTCCGCCGGCCCTGCTCGACGCCTGCTTTGCGGCGATCGCGCCGACAGGGCTGACGGCGGGCGTGCACAATGAAGACGACGAGGCGGTGCGAACCTATATGGAGCAGGTGAAGGCGAGCGGCATCACCGACTGGCGGGCGCACGGCCTGTCGCGGCCTGCGATTACCGAGCTGTTGGCGATGCACACGATCTTCGAGACGGGTGCGGCCACCGGCTGCCCGGCGCATGTGGTGCACTGCTCGCTCGGGCGCGGCTACGATATCGCCCGCGCCTATCGCCGCGACGGATTTGCGGCAACGGTCGAATGCTGCATCCACTACCTGACGCTCGACGAGGAAAACGACGTGAAGCGCTTGGGCGGCAAGGCGAAGATCAATCCGCCGCTACGGGCGCGCGCCGAGGTGGAGACGCTCTGGCGGAAGGTGGCCGAGGGCAATGTCTGGCTGGTCTCGACCGATCACGTCAGCTGGTCGGAAAACCGCAAGATCAATCCCGACATGCTCGCCAACGCATCCGGCGTTCCCGGCCTGGAGGTGATGGTGCCGCTGTTCGTCAAAGGCGCCACCGAGCGCGGCATTCCCCTGACATGGGCGGCCAAGCTGATGGCGGAGAACCCGGCGAAGCATTTCCGGCTCGAGCATATCAAGGGCGCGCTGGCACCGGGCAAGGACGCCGATATCACCGTGCTGGAGCCGCACGACAGCGTCTATGATGCCGCCGCGAGCGGCAACAACGTCGTCGGCTGGAGCCCCTATAACGGCATCCGCCTGCCCTGGACCGTCTCGGCCACCTATCTGCGCGGCGAAAAGATCGCCGAGGGCGGAAAGGTGCTGGCCGAGCCCGGCACCGGCCGGTTCGTGCGGCCGCTGCCGCGCCAGGTCATGGCAGGAACTGCCGCATGAGCCGCAATCTTCCCGTCAATGCCGGCCGGATCGCTGGCGATATCGAGGCGCTGGCCGCAATGACCGAGCCGGGGCGTCCCTGGACGCGGCGGGCCTTCTCGCCGCTCTTCCTCGATGGCCGGGCCTATATCGAAGCGCGGATGAAGGCGGCGGGACTGGAAACGCGGATCGATGCCGCAGGCAATCTGGTCGGCCGGCGGACAGGCCAGAAACCATGGCTCGGCACGATCATGATCGGCTCGCATTCCGACACCGTGCCGGACGGCGGCCGCTTCGACGGCATCGCCGGGGTGATCTCGGCGCTGGAGGTGGCGCGGGCGCTTGCTGAGCAGGATATCAAGCTCGATCACGATCTCGAAATCGTCGATTTCCTGGCCGAGGAGGTCAGCATCTTCGGCGTGTCCTGCATCGGCAGCCGCGGCATGACCGGCCAACTGCCGGAGGCCTGGCTTTCGCGCGTCAGCGACGGGCGCGACCTGGCCGAGGGCATCGCTGAGGTCGGCGGCAGGCCCGATGTGCTGATGCAGCAGAACAGGCCCGATATAGCAGGCTTTCTCGAGCTCCATATCGAGCAGGGTCCGGTGCTCGAAGCCGAGAGGCAGGATATCGGCATCGTCACCGCGATCTCGGGCATCACCCGGATCGAGATTACCGTCGAAGGGCGGGCCGACCATGCCGGCACGACGCCGATGGACCGACGGGCGGATGCGCTGGTGGCGGCATCGCAGCTGGTGCTCGACATCCGCAATGCCGCCGCAGAGCTTGCCAAAACGCCGGGGCATTTTGCAGCGACGGTCGGGGAATTCCGCATCGAGCCAAATGCCGCCAATGTCGTGCCGTCGAAGGTCACGCTGCTGATCGATGGGCGCGCGGAGATCCGCGCCGACATGGAGGCTTTCTGCCGCTGGCTCGACGGCCATGTCGAAAAGCTGGCAGGAGCCTACGGCGTGACGATCAAGACGCCGAACCGGGTTTCCGACAATCTGCCGACGCCAGGCGATGCCGGGCTGCTGTCGACACTGGAGGCGGCCTGCGAGCGGGTCGGCGCAAAAAGCCGGCGCATCGCCTCAGGCGCGGGACACGATACGGCCTGGATCGCCAAGGTGGCGCCGGCGGCGATGATCTTCGTGCCCTGCCGGGAAGGCCGCAGCCATTCGGCCGACGAATGGGCCGAGAATGACGATATCGCGCTTGGCGCCGCCGTGCTGTTCGAAGCGGTGCGCGAGATGGACACGAGCTTGAGGCAGGAGAGGACCGATGGGACGCATACTCGTTGAGAAGGACGTGGAAGCAGCCGTCAAGGGCGGCTCCGTCTATGCCGCCGGCGGCGGCGGCTGGGCCGATCATGGACGGATGCTTGGGCTTGCCGCCGTCAATGTCGGCAAGCCGGAGCTGGTCTCGATCGACGAGTTGCAGGATGAGGACTGGATCGCCACCGCGGCCGCAATCGGCGCGCCGGCCTCCACCACCCCCTGGGAAATGCAGGGCATCGACTATGTGAAAGCAGTGCAGTTGCTGCAGGAGGCGCTTGGGGAAAAGCTTTCCGGGCTGATCATCGGCCAGAACGGCAAATCCTCGACGCTGAACGGCTGGCTGCCGTCGGCCATCCTCGGCACCAAGGTGGTCGATGCGGTCGGCGACATCCGGGCGCATCCCACGGGCGACATGGGCTCGATCGGCATGGCCGGTTCGCCCGAGCAGATGATCCAGACCGCCGTCGGCGGCAATCGGGCGGAGAATCGCTATATCGAATTGGTGGTGAAGGGCGCGACGGCGAAGATCTCGCCGGTGCTGCGCGCCGCCGCCGATCAATCCGGCGGCTTCATCGCCAGCTGCCGCAATCCGCTGAGGGCTTCCTATGTCAGGAGCCATGCTGCACTCGGCGGCATCTCGATGGCGCTGGCGCTCGGCGAGGCGATCATCGCGGCGGAGAAACGCGGCGGATCAGCTGTCATCGACGCGATCTGCAAGACGACGGGCGGACATATCCTTGCCGAGGGGATCATCACTCGCAAGGACGTCGTCTACACCAAGGAAGCCTTCGACATCGGCACGATCACCGTCGGCACGGGCGAAAAATCGGTGACGCTGCATGTGATGAACGAATATATGGCCGTGGACGATGCGGATGGCGGGCGGCTTGCCACTTTCCCGGCCGTCATCACCACGCTTTCGCCGGAGGGCGAACCGCTCAGCGTCGGCCAGCTTCAGGACGGCATGCACGTCTTCATCCTGCATGTGCCGATGGACATCATTCCGCTCTCGGCAAGCGTGCTCGATCCAACCGTCTATCCCGTCGTCGAAAAGGCGATGGGGATCGAGATCGCACGTTATGCGCTGGCAACGAAAGCCTGAGCCATGGCGCGCGATCCCGGTCTCGAAGAACTGATGCGCGAGGAACTCGGCGATCGGCCGGGCCTTACCGAAAAATCCATGTTCGGCGGCTGGGCCTTCATCCTGAACGGCAATCTCCTCTGCTGCGCGCGCCATGACGGCATGCTGATCCGTCTCGGCAAGGGCAATGACGGCTGGGCGCTGGCATTGCCAGGCGTGATCCAGATGCTGTCGGGCGAGCGGGTGATGCATGGCTGGGTGCGCGGTGGTGCCGAGGTTTACGGCGACGATGCCCTGAGACGGCGTTTGCTCGATGCGGCACTTGCCTATGTGGAATCGCTGCCGAGTAAGTGACGATCGAAGGCAGAGCAAAACGAGGAACCCACGATGCCGAAGGCCAATCCACGTCATCCGAAATTTCCGATTCCCGGCGGGCCGGAGCTGCGCGCCAAGGGCTGGCGGCAGGAGGCGCTGCTGCGGCTGCTCGAAAACGTGCTCTCCGTCGGCGAGGATCCCGACAACCTCATCGTCTATGCCGCGCTCGGCAAGGCGGCCCGCAACTGGGCGGCCCACAAAGGCATCGTCAAGGCGCTGACCGAAATGGACGAGGACCAGACGCTGCTCATCCAGTCCGGCAAGCCGATCGGGCTCGTTCGGACGCATGCCAAGGCGCCGCTCGTCATCATGGCGAACTGCAATATCGTCGGGCAATGGGCAAAGGCCGAGGTGTTCTACGAGCTGCAGCGCAAGGGGCTGATCTGCTGGGGCGGGCTGACGGCCGGCGCCTGGCAATATATCGGCAGCCAGGGGGTCATCCAGGGCACCTACGAGATCTTCATGCGCATTGCCGAGCGGCGCTTCGGCGGCGATCTCCTCGGCCGCTTCGTGCTGACCGCCGGCCTCGGCGGCATGGGCGGGGCGCAGCCGCTGGCCGGCCGCATGGCGGGGGCGGCAATCCTCTGCGTCGACATCGATCCGGAGCGCGCCCGCAAACGCCAGCAGATCGGTTATCTCCAGGAAATCGCACCCGATCTCGATACCGCCCTGCAGATGATCGATGCGGCAGTGAGGGAGAAACGGGCGCTGTCCGTCGGGCTGGTCGGCAATGCGGCGGAGGTCTATCCCGAAATCGCCCGGCGCGGCATCGTGCCCGACATCGTCACCGACCAGACCTCGGCGCATGACCTCGTCTATGGCTACGTGCCGAAAGGCATGAGCCTCGATCAGGTCAAGGGCCTGCGCGACGATGGCCAGGGGCAATTGATGGCGGCAAGCCGCGCCTCGATCGTCGAACATGTGACGGCGATGCTGGAATTCCAGAAGAAGGGTTCTGAAGTCTTCGACAACGGCAACCTGATCCGCACGCAGGCCAAGGAGGGCGGCGTTGCCAATGCCTTCGACATTCCGATCTTCACCGAAGCCTATCTCAGGCCGCTGTTTGCCCGGGCGATCGGCCCCTTCCGCTGGATGGCGCTATCGGGTGAGGAGAGCGATATCGCCCGGATCGATGACCTGCTGCTCGAGATGTTCCCCGACAACAAGATCATCACCAACTGGATCCGGCTGGCGCGCGAGCATGTTCCCTTCGAAGGGCTGCCGGCCCGCATCGCCTGGCTCGGCCACGGCGAACGCACGGCACTCGCGAGGCGCGTCAACACGCTGGTTGCGAGCGGCGAACTGAGAGGCCCGGTCGCCTTCTCCCGCGACCATCTCGATGCCGGCGCCATGGCGCACCCGAACATCATGACCGAGCGGATGAAGGACGGCTCCGACGCGATCGCCGACTGGCCGCTGATCGATGCGATGATGCTCTGCTCGTCGATGGCCGATCTCGTCGTCATTCATTCCGGCGGCGGCGGCTATGCCGGCTATATGACGAGCTGCGGCGCCACCGTCATCGCCGATGGCACGGATGCCGCCGACGAACGGCTCGACCATGCGCTGACCAACGATACCGCACTCGGCGTCATGCGGTATGCCGATGCCGGTTACGAGGAGGCGCTGGATGAAGTGGCGAAGAAAGACGTGCCCTATCTCCGGCTTGGCTGATGTGCGGGAGCAGACATCCAGACCCTTTCCAGAATTATCAGGCATCAGGCAATCAGATTGGAGACCTCGAGGAGATTGCCGTCGGGGTCCCGGAAATAGACCGAGCGCAGACGTCCGGTCGCGCCGGTGCGTTCGACCGGACCCTCTTCGATCGCAACGCCTGAGGCCTGCAGATGCGTGATGACATCGGCGAGCGTCGTCTCGGCGATGAAGCAGAGGTCGCCGGAGCCGGCTGTGGGATGACTCGCCTTGGGATCGAATTCGCGGCCGGCCTGGTGCAGGTTGATCTTCTGCCGGCCGAATTTCAGCGCCTTGCGGCCTTCCGCGAAGGTTTCGACCGACATGCCGAGGATGCGGGCATAGAAATCGCAGGTGATGGCAATATCGGCGACGGTCAGCACCAGATGGTCGAGGCGGTCTATGCGGATCATGCTGTTCTCCTCGCGAGGTGCTTTGCAAGACAGGCGGAGACAAAGGCCAGCGCCAGCATGGCAAGCGTGAAGATAACGACGGCGGTCCAGCCTTCAACCGCGAAGAACCAGCCGCCCGCCGAACCCATCAAGCTGGAGCCGACATAATAGGCAAGCATATAGAGCGATGAGGCGTGGCCTTTGGTGCCATGCGCCAGCCTGCCGACAAGGCCGCTGGCGATGGAATGGCTCATGAAGAAGCCGGTGGTGAGCACGATGATGCCGAGGATGATGACCGGGAGCGAGGCAAAGAGCGTCAGCGCGCTGCCGGCGGCGGTGAGTGCCAGACCGAAGAGAAGCACGGAAAAATGGCCGATCCGGTCTCCGAGGAGGCCGCCGATCGAGGAGGCGCCGATGCCGAAGAGATAGACGGTGAAGATCAGGCCGAGTTCGGTCTGGTTGAGGCCGTAAGGCGGCGCCACGAGGCGGAAGCCGGCATAATTATAGATCGTAACGAAGGAGCCCATCGCCAGGAAGGCGATGGCGAAGAGGAAGGGCAGCGCCGGACTGCTGAGATGGCCGCGCCACGCGTTGAGATGAAAGCGCGGATCGAAGCCCGGCCGGCGGACGAAATTGCGTGACGGCGGCAGCAGGGCGATGAAGCCGATCGCAGCGGCAAGGCCGATGGCGCCGATCAGAAAGAGCGCCGGACGCCAGCTGAAATATTCGGCGAAGATACCTGTCAGCACGCGGCCGGACATGCCGCCGAAGGCCGTGCCGGCGACATAGAGGCCCATGGTGGTGCCGAGGCCGCGCGGATCGATTTCCTCGGCGAGATAGGCCATGGCGACGGCCGGCACGCCGCCGAGAACGAGGCCCTGCAAGGCGCGGATGACAAGCAGCAGGTGCCAGTTCGGGGCAAAAGCGGTGGCAATGGTCAGCAATGCCGCGCCGACCAGCGATATCGACATCAGGCTGCGGCGGCCAAGGCCTTCCGAGACGGCGGCAGCACAGACGATGGCAAGTGCCAGGAAACCGGTGGAGAGCGAGAGGGACAGCGAGCTTTCGGCCGGGCTGACGGAGAACTCCTGCGAGAAGATCGGCAGCAGCGGCTGGACGCAATAGAGCAGCGAGAAGGTGGAGAAACCGGAAAGGAAGAGCGCCAGGCTGGCGCGGCGATAGGCGCCGGTTCCACGCGCGAGATAGTGCTTCTGCCCTGGGGTCGCTGATATCTCGGAGGTCTTTAATACATGCGCTGACGTCGGCATCTCTTCATCCTTCCGGTCTCCGATCTAGTCAACGCCGCTCCATTTGTCCAATATATGAAACTGGCGATTTCGATAGGTTTTGGAGATGACGATGGAGTTGCGGCACTTGCGATATTTCCTGGCGGTGGCGGAGGAAGGCAATTTCACCCGTGCGGCCGCCAAGCTCGGCATCGGGCAGCCGCCGCTCAGCCAGCAGATCCGCGATCTGGAGAGGGAAGTGGGTGCGGCGCTATTTCACCGCGTGCCGCACGGCGCCGAATTGACGGCGGCGGGCGCTGCCTTCCTCGGCGAGGCAAAGGCGTCGCTGGCGGCTGCGGAAAAGGCAAAGCTTGCGGCGCAAAGCGCCAATCGCGGCGAGACCGGCCGGCTGTCGCTCGGCTTCACCGCATCCTCCGCCTTCAACCCCGTGGTCAGCGCGACGATCCGACGATTTCGTGCCCGCTGGCCCGATGTCCGGCTGGCGCTGACGGAAATGAATACGCTGGCGCTGATGCAGAAGCTGGAAGGCGGCGAGCTCGACGCCGCCTTCATGCGCCCCAGCCTCGACGACCCCGCCGGCGTCCGGCTGCGGCGATTGCCGGATGAGCCGATGGTGATCGCCCTGCCCGCCAGCCATCCTCTGGCACGGCGCAGCAAACTGCCGCTTGCGGCACTGGCGGACGAACCTTTCATCCTCTTTCCCCGGCTCGTCGGCTTGAGCCTCTACGACGATGTCGTGCTGGCCTGCCGCAAGGCGGGATTCGAGCTGACCGTGGCCCAGGAGGCGCCGCAGATTTCCTCCGTCGTCAATCTGGTGGCGGCAGAGCTCGGCGTCTCGATCGTGCCGGCCTCGATTTCGCAGATCAGGCTCGAAGGCGTCGCCTACCGGCCGATCGAGGGGCCGCCGGCTGTGGCGCGCCTGGCGCTGGCAATGTTGAAGACACGTCGCTCGCCGGTCACCGAGAACCTGATGAGCCTGCTGAGCTAAAGCGCGTCGCGATCCTTCAGATTCGCTCTTCGCGCTTTAGAGCCTTTCCGGGTTAGATTGCAGCATTCTGCCGGAGCAGGTTTTCGTCAGGGCAGAGGCGATTGGCGAAGGGCATACCTCTTGGTACGGTCGAGCCGATCGCCTTTGCCCTGGCGGAAAGATGCCCGGCCCTTCGGGTTGGCTGAAACGGGCCGGCTGATCGACCGGCCGGCTTGGCCGTAGAGCTGGGCTACGACGCGCGCCGGCCGGTCGACCATCCGACTCCATTTGAGCCAACAGGAATGCTGCAATCTAACCCGGAAAGGCTCTGGTCTTTGTTCTTGCTCATGTCGTTTTGCAAAAGCGCTGCACACCTTTGCGCGACATGCTCTAGCCCGCCGGATCCCAATAGGGCGGATCGCCAAAACTCTTCTTCAGGTGATCGGCGATGGCGCGGAGCTTGGCGGAGGGGTTTCGGCCCTCGGGATGGGCCATGTAGATGAATTCGGCCTCCGGCTTGTGACCGACATCGATTTCGGCAAGCCGGCCTTCGCGAATGGCGGGGCCGGCGATGAAGGCGGGCAGCAGCGCGATGCCGAGACCGGCAATGGCGGCGTCGCGGAGCATGTCGCCATTGTTGATGCCGAGCGCCATTTTCGCACGGACGACGACCGCGCCCTCCGGCGTTTGGAAGCGCCAGTCGGCAACGCCGCGATTGGTATAGAAGATTCCGCGATGGCTGTTGAGATCATCAAGCGACGACGGCACTCCCTGGCGCGCGAGATAATCCGGCGAGGCGCAGACAAGACGGCGGCTGCGCGCGAGCTTCCAGGCGACCAGCCTGTTATCGGCGATCGGACCGTTGCGGATGATGGCGTCATAGCCGTCCGAAGCGGCATCGACGCGTCGGTCGTCAATATCGAGGGTGAGTTCGATCTCGGGATGTTCGGCAAGGAAGGGATAGAGCGCCGGGCCGAGATGCATGCGGCCGAAGGTGACCGGAGCGGCGATGCGGATCGGGCCGGACAGGCTTCCGCGCCGCTCCGCCATATCGGCCGCAGCCGCCTCGATCTCGCGCACGATGCGCGCGGCACGCTCCAGGAAGACCGCGCCATCCTCCGTCAAACTCAGCTTGCGCGTCGTTCGGTGCAGCAGCATGCCGCCGAGCGACTTCTCCAGCTCGGCCAGCCTTTCGCTGACGACGGATTTTGACAGCCGCAGGCGCCGAGCCGCCTCGCTGACCGAGCCCGCCTCGACGACGGCGACGAAAGCCGTAATACCTTCGATCCTGATCATCGTTCGGCTTTTCCGAATTCGAGTTCCCCAATCTGGAGACTAATCCGAACGAAAGGAAAATGCCATCTTCCCTTCATCGAAAGGGACGGCAGGGGCCGCCTCACCTCAAGATCAGGAGATGGAACCATGAACCGCTTGAACAACAAGGTCGCGATCGTCACCGGCGCAAGCTCCGGCATCGGCCGCGCCACGGCAAAGCTCTTCGCCGCCGAAGGCGCCAGGATCGTCGTCGGCGCCCGCCGCGAGCGTGAACTCGACAGCCTGGTCGCGGAGATCAAGGCAGAGGGCGGCGAGGCCATCGCCATTGCCGGCGACGTGCGCTCGGAAGATTATCACAAGGCGCTGGTCGCGGCCGCCGTGACGCATTACGGCAAGCTCGACATCGCCTTCAACAATGCCGGCACGCTCGGCGAAGCCGGCCCGAGCACCGCCGTTTCCGAAGCAGGCTTCAGCGAGGCGCTGGCGATCAACCTGACGGCCTCCTTCCTCGCCGCCAAACACCAGATCGGCGCGATGGTGGAAAATGGCGGCGGCTCGGTGATCTTCACCTCGACCTTCGTCGGCTACAGCTTCGCCTTCCCGGGCGTTGCCGCCTATGCCGCCAGCAAATCCGGCCTGATCGGGCTGACGCAGGCGCTTGCCGCCGAGTTCGGCCAGCAGGGCGTGCGGGTCAATGCCATCCTGCCGGGTGCTGTCGATACCGACATGTATCGGGACATGAACGATACGCCCGACAAACAGGCCTTCGTCACCAACCTGCATGCGCTGAAGCGCGTCGCAACTCCCGAAGAACTTGCCCGCTCGGTTCTCTACCTCGCCTCCGACGATGCGAGCTTCGTCACCGGCACGGCTTCGCTGGTCGACGGCGGCGCCTCGATCACCCGCACCTGACGAAAGCCAAGCGCGATGACCCGCTCCGGATTGTCGCGCCGCCTTTTCCGGAACATTCTCCCACTGACCCCGGGGCCGCGGCCCCACATCCGATTGAAGGAACGCATCATGTCACGTCTGCAGAACAAGACAGCCCTCATCACCGGCGGCACCAGCGGCATCGGCATCGAAACCGCCCGTCAATTCATTGCCGAAGGCGCCCGTGTCGTCGTTACCGGCAGCAGTGCCGCAAGCGTCGAAGCCGCCCGTCGCGAACTCGGCGACAAAGCGATCGTCATCCAGGCCGATGCCGGCGATGCGGCCGGCCAAAAGGCCGTCGCCGATACCGTGAAAGAGGCTTTCGGCACGCTCGACATCCTCTTCGTCAATGCCGGTGTCGCCGAATTCGGGCCGCTGGAACAGTGGAGCGAAGCCGCCTTCGACAGGTCGGTAGCGATCAATGTCAAGGGGCCGTTCTTCCTGATCCAGTCGCTACTGCCGATCTTTTCGAAACAGGCCGCGATCGTGCTCAATACCTCGATCAACGCCCATATCGGCATGCCGAACTCCAGCGTCTATTCACTGACGAAGGGGGCATTGCTGACGCTTGCCAAGACCCTGTCGGGCGAACTGATCGGCCGCGGCATCCGGGTCAACGCCGTCAGCCCGGGGCCGATCGCCACGCCGCTCTACAGCAAGCTCGGGGCGTCGGAAGCCGATTCCAAGGCGATGACCGCGCAGATCCAGTCCCAAATCCCTGTCGGCCGCTTCGGGAGCCCCAGCGAAGTCGCGAAGACGATCATCTTTCTCGCCTCCGATGAGGCCGCCTATATCGTCGGCAGCGAACTCGTCATCGACGGCGGGATGAGCAACCTCTGACCCCACGAAAATGGCGGCTGACGTCCATGAACGGGGCGGCATCCGCCGACTGCGGCCGATGCCTTTCGCCGCGCGATTGCATGTTCTCCGCCAAAGGCTTAGGGTCGGGGCCGGTCAGAAAAGGCGACGGGTAGAAAAAGCCATGGCTCTCAGCGGAAAACGCATCCTCATCATCATCTCGGGCGGCATCGCCGCCTATAAGAGCCTGGATCTGATCCGCCGGCTGCGCGAGCGCGGCGCCAGCGTGCGCCCGGTGATGACCCGCGGGGCGCAGGAATTCGTCACGCCGCTGGCCGTCGGTGCTCTGGCGGCGGACCATGTGTTCCTCGATCTGTTTTCGCGGCAGGACGAACAGGATATCGGCCATATCAGGCTGGCGCGCGACTGCGATCTCGTGCTGATCGCCCCTGCCACGGCCGATCTGATGGCGAAGATGGCGAACGGGCTTGCCGACGATCTTGCCTCGACCGTGCTGCTGGCAACCAACAGGCCGGTGCTTGCCGCACCGGCAATGAATCCGTCCATGTGGGCGCATCCGGCGACCCGGCGGAATGCCGCGATGCTCAGGGCCGACGGCATCCGCTTCGTCGGGCCGATGGCCGGCGAGATGGCGGAAAGCCGGGAGACAGGGCTCGGCCGGATGGCGGAGCCGCTGGAGATCGTGGCGGCCGCCGAAACCCTGCTCGACGACGGAGAAAAGCCGCTCAAGGGGCGCAAGGCAATCGTCACCTCAGGACCGACGCATGAGCCGATCGATCCGGTGCGTTACATCGCCAACCGCTCCTCCGGCCGGCAGGGACATGCGATCGCCGCAGCCCTTGCAAAGCTCGGGGCGGAGGTGACGCTGGTATCGGGACCGGTGACGATCGCCGATCCGGTCGGCGTCAACGTCATCCACGTGGAACGGGCCGAGGAAATGCGTGATGCGGTGCTTGCAGCACTGCCGGCCGACGTCGCCGTGATGGTGGCGGCGGTAGCGGACTGGCGCGTCGCCTCGGCGGCCGACCAGAAGCTGAAGAAACATCCCGGCGAATCCATTCCGACGCTGGCGTTGACCGAAAATCCGGACATCCTGAAAACCGTCGGCCATCATACGATGCGGCCGAAGCTGGTCATCGGCTTTGCCGCCGAGACGCAGGACGTGGAAAGCAATGCCAAGGCGAAGCTCGAGAGGAAGGGCGCCGACATGATCGTCGCCAATGACGTCTCTCCCGCCACCGGGATCATGGGCGGCAGCCGCAACAGCGTCAAACTCGTCCGCCGCGACGGCGTCGAGCAATGGCCCGACCTGGCGAAGGAAGAGGTTGCCGAAAGGCTCGCAGCGCTGATCGCCCAGCGGCTCCGCTGATCGCGAGCGGCTCAGCTAGCCGAGAGCGGCTCAGGCAGGAATAGCCAGGCGCTGCGGCTTGACCGCATTGCGCTTCTCCGGCCGGAAGTCGGCGACGTCGATGCCGTCTTTGCCGATGGTGACGGCGCTACCGTCCGGAATTTCCGCCCAAGCGTCGACATCATCGTTCAACGGCTCGGAGACGAGGCAATAACCGGCGCTGACGGGTGAGGCATAGAGCGTCGGCGCCTTGCGATCGGTGGCATAACGGATCGCATAGAGCGTGCTGCCATCGGAGAAGGCAGCGGTAAAGCGCAGCAGGATCGAGCCGATGACACTTTCGGCCAGATCCTCGACGACACCGATCATGTGAGCCATCGCGGCGATCGGCGCCTCGCGCAGACCGAACTGCAGCGCCAGCAGGAACATCAGCTCGGAATCGGTCGTGCCGCCGCGGGCATTGAACAGCTCATCATCGAGCATCGCCTCCATCGGCCGGCGCAGGCGCTCGAAGCCGGAGATCTGGCCGTTATGCATGAAGGACCAGGTGTCATGGGTGAAGGGGTGGCAATTGTCACGCCGCGTGCCGCCGCCGGTCGCAGCGCGGACATGGGCGAGGAAGAGCGGCGAACGGATCTGCCGCGCCAGGCTCTTCAGATTGCAATCCGACCAGGCCGGCAGGATATCACGGTAACGGCCGGGCTCGGGCCGGTCACCATACCAGGCGATGCCGAAGCCATCGCCATTGGTCGCCGTCTTGGCGCGGGTGGCGCAATGGGACTGCTCGATCAGGGAATGGGCAGGCGAGGATACCAGTTCCTCGAGATAGAGAGGGTCTCCACGATAGGCTGCCCAGCGACACATGGCTTTCTTGCTCCGGAACCCGCCGCCGCACCGACGGGAATACTCTAAATTGTCTGATCTCGCGGCTAATAACAGCTTAACGCGCCGCCGGTTTGCAAGCGCAAGATGACAGTTTCGTGGCGTCCGGCATCTTCAAATTCTGCGAAACACTGTGTTCTCTCGTGAACATCCGCATTGCCCAGGGTTGCGTCCTCTGTGGAATTTCTTCTTGCATCTGTGAAGAATCAGCCTAACTTTAAGTCATCAGCAACAGAACGAAAGGAAGGTGATCCAATGTCTAATGAGATTTCGGACCTCGTAATGGGCATGGAAGAGGTGAAGAAGGCGAGGCAGCCCTCGCTCTAATCCCCGCCTTCCTGGGGCTGCATAGACAGTCCAGGCCAGTTCGAGGCCAAACTCATGGAAAGGGTCGCTGAGGCGACCCTTTTTTAATGCCCGGATTTCAAATTGACGGAATTTCGAAATTCCATTACTCATAAAGTCATCGGATGACTTTATGAGTAATGGAATGCGGGCACTCAGCAAGACCAATCTCGCCGATGAGGCGATCGAGGCGATTCGCGGCGACATTCTCGGCAAACGCTGGGCGGTCGGCGAGAAACTGCCGAATGAAGCCTCGCTGTCAGCCATGCTGTCCGTCAGCCGCGGCACGGTGCGCGAGGCAGTGCGCGTTCTCGTCTCGCAGGGTTATCTCGAAACCCGCCAGGGTTCGGGAACTTATGTCCGTTCGACCCGCGATGCCGGCCGGCCGCTGACGATGGCGCGGCGCGCCAGCTTGCGTGACCAGTTCGAGGCGCGATGCGCACTCGACGTCGAGGCAGCGCGTCTGACGGCTATCCGCAAGACCCCGGAGACGGTGGCCGAGTTGCGCAGGCTGCTTGCCGAACGCGGCAATTACGATGGCGGCAACCAGGCCGCCTTCATCGAACGCGATCTCGCCTTCCACAAGGCCGTCATCGCCGCTCCCGGCAACCGGGCGATGATCGAGATCTATG
The DNA here is from genome assembly GCF_024346605.1 of Rhizobium anhuiense bv. trifolii. NCBI lineage: Bacteria > Pseudomonadati > Pseudomonadota > Alphaproteobacteria > Hyphomicrobiales > Rhizobiaceae > Rhizobium > Rhizobium anhuiense. The sequence goes on along the minus strand of NZ_CP098803.1, from coordinate 644,032 downwards.
ATTTCTTCTCGGCCTCGATCGCCGACACCATCGCCGCAACGCTCGGCAAGGATATTCCGGAACCCGATATGCAGGCGCATGCCGATATCGTCGACGCCATCGAGACCGGCGATGCCGACAAGGCGGACGCGGCGGTGCGCCGTTTCATGGCGCCGGTTCTTGCCGCACTCGACCGGATGATCCTGTCATGAACACGCCTTTCAATCACGCTGCCAGCACGCTCGAGGCGGCCGACGAACTGCTGATCGACGCCGAGACCGGCAGCCTTCCGCCGCCGCAGGCAACGTCGAAGCGGGGAGCTGCGGGTCGTTTCCTGCTCGGCGCATGCCTGGTGCTGATCGCCTTCAACCTGCGCCCGGTCTTTTCGAGCGCCTCGGCGCTGCTGCCGGAAATCCGCTCGGAGCTCGGCCTCAGCGCGCTGGGCGCAAGCCTGCTGACGACGCTTCCGGTCGTCTGCCTCGGCGCCTTTTCGCCGCTTGCGCCTCGTCTTGCCCAGCGCCTCGGGACTGAGCGCACGCTGCTCGGCGTTCTGCTGCTTCTCGCGCTCGGCACTGCATTGCGCGGGCTTTCCTCCGTGCCGCTGCTCTTCATCGGCACGGCCCTTGCGGGCGCCTCTATCGCTGTCGGCAACGTGCTGCTGCCGGGGCTGGTGAAGCGGGATTTCGCCGGGCGCGCCGCGCTGATGACCGGTTTCTACACGATGGCGCTTTGCGCCGGTGCGGCAAGTGCGGCCGGGCTGACGCTGCCGATCGAGCATGGATTGGGCGGGTCTCTCGCGGGCGCGCTCGCCATCTGGGCGCTGCCCGCCCTGATCGTCAGCCTGCTCTGGCTGCCTGAGGTTCTTCGCAGCGGCCGGCAGGCAAGACGAAATGGCTTCCACGTCAAAGGCCTCTGGCGCGACCGGCTCGCCTGGCAGGTCACGCTGTTCATGGGGCTGCAATCGGCACTTGCCTATTGCGTCTTCGGCTGGCTGGTTCCTATCTTGCGCGAACGTGGGCTCGACGGCGTCACCGCCGGGGCGATCGTTTCCCTGTCGGTGATGGTGCAGGCCGCCTCCTGCCTGATCGTGCCGCATATCGCGGTGCGCGGCCGCGATCAGCGGCTGATCAATGCGAGCCTCTGCGGCGTCGCCGTCACCGCCCTGCTCGGCCTGCTCTTTGCGCCGCTGTCGACAGTCTGGCTGTGGGCGGTGCTGCAGGGCATCGGTCAGGGCGGGCTGATCGCCGCGGCCATGACGACGATCGTGCTGCGCTCGCGCGATCCCGATGTCGCCGCCCATCTTTCCGGCATGGCGCAATGCGTCGGTTACCTGCTTGCCGCCATCGGCCCACTCATCGTCGGTCTCATCCGCGGCTGGACCGGAAGTTTTTCCTGGTGCGCCGCCCTCTTCGTCGCGCTTGGGCTCGGCGCGGCGATCAACGGCTGGAAGGCCGGCCGGGCAATCGAAGTGAACGTCCATGCGGTCGAGAAGACAGGCTGAGCCGCACGCTCAGCTCACTCGTTCACTGGTTCATTCACTGGCCCATCACCATCTCTTGATGCCCGTCGCCGGCCGCGGATGCTACGCTATCTCAGCCTCTCATTCCCATCGCCGGAGGAGACATCTTGCGCATCCGAACCCTGTTTCTGCTTGCCGCGCTTGCGGCAATGCTGGCCCCTGCCCTGTCTCATGCGCAGGAAAGCGGTCAGCCGAGGGCCAATATTCAGAGCGGCGCGCGCGAGGGCGTGCTGAAGCTGCTGCCGGCCGATTCCGTCACCGAGCACGAGCTGACGATCGGCGGCCGGAAACTCGCCTACACCGCCACCGCCGGCACGCTTGAACTCTTCGGCCAGGACGGCGCGCAGACCGGCGCGATCTTCTACACTGCCTATGTCGCTGGGGATGGCGGGGCGAACCGGCCTCTGACCTTTGCCTTCAACGGCGGCCCGGGTGCGGCTTCCGCCTTCCTGCATCTTGGGTTGGTCGGGCCTGAGGTGCTCGATTTCGGGCCGGATGGACGCGACGGCGCCAATGCGAAACTCGTCGACAACAAGCAGAGCTGGCTCGATTTCACCGATCTCGTGCTGATCGATCCGATCGGCACGGGCTGGAGCCGGACGGTCAAGGCGGACGACGCCTCCAACTATTACAACGTCAATGCCGATGCTGAGAGCATCGCCAAGGCGATCGCGCTCTATGTCGCGCACAACAACCGCTCCAACTCGCCGAAATATCTTCTCGGTGAAAGCTATGGCGGCTTCCGCGCCGCCAAGGTCGCCTCGGCGCTGCAGGAAAGCCAGGGCATCATCGTCGCCGGCGCGGTGATGCTTTCTCCCTTGCTCGAAGGCCAGCTGATGTTCAATGCCGACCAGTTCGCGCTCGGCGCAGCCCTCGAACTGCCGTCTTTGGCGGCCGCCGAACTCGACCGGCATAAGGCTTTCGACGAAGAGACGCAGAAGCAGGCCGAGACCTTCGCGCTCGGCGACTATCTGACGACGCTGGCCGGACCGCCGCCGACGGGTGCCGAGGCCGCCGCCTTCTATGGCAGGGTCGCCAAGCTGACAGGCATTCCCGAGGATATCGTCACCCGCAACCGCGGCTTCCTCGGCAATTCCTTCGTCAAACATTCCGACGCGGGCAGCGGCGAGGTGATGAGCGCCTACGACGCCTCCTTTGCAGCCCCCGATCCCTACCCGGAATCGGACTACGATCGCGGCGACGACGCCATCCTCGATGGCTTCACCCGCGCCTATGGCGGCGCCTTTGCCGATTACGCCCGCAACCAACTCGGCTTCAGGACGGAGATGACCTATACGCTGCTCGAAGGCGATATCAGCCGGCGCTGGGAATGGGGCGGAGGACGCGGCGGCGGATCCCGCCTCCAGGCCAGCGCCACCGACGACATCCGGCAGCTGCTCGCCTCGAACCCGGCATTCCATCTGCTGATCGCGCATGGCTACAGCGATCTGGTGACGCCCTATAGCGTCAGCCGCTATGTCGTCGATCATCTGCCGCCGTCGCTCGCCGGCGGCCGCGTCGGGCTGAAACTTTATCGCGGCGGCCATATGTTCTATACCAAAGCCGATCAGCGGGCCGCCTTCACGGCCGATGCCAAGGCCTTCTACGCCACACGGCCAGGCGCGCAGCCGGCGGACTGAGGCGTGGGGCGATCTTTCAGGTTCGCCTGCCACGCTTTGGTTCTTTGTTTATCGCATCTCATGATCGCAACACCGCAGTACATTTTTGCGCGACATGCTTTGAGGAAGTAACCGATGCATATCACCGGGGGATGCCATTGCGGCGCAATCCGCTATCAGGCGGAGATCGATCCAGAGCGGATTTCGATCTGCCATTGCACCGATTGCCAGCGGCTGACCGGCTCGGCCTATCGCGTCACCGCACCGGCGCGGCCGGACAGTTTGACGCTCCTGTCGGGCGAGCCGAGAGGCTACGCAAAATATGGCGACAGCGGCGGTCTCAGCCGGCAATTCTTCTGCCCGAATTGCGGATCGCCGCTTTACCGCACCGACGGCGAAGGCGGCGCGATCGGCATCCGCGTCGGCAGCATCGACCAGCGGCGGGACCTGACGCCCAAGAAACAGATATGGTGCCGCTCGGCCCTGGCAGGGGTGGAGAATATCGAGCACCTGCCGCGCTTCGAGGGCGAGGATTAAAGCGGCAGGACGCTTAGCCGGGAAACCAGAGCGCCTGTCTATTCCGGCCGCGGCATATCAGGCCAGCTATCGGTGACGCCGGCCTGGACCGGACGCTCCAGATAGGTGGAAAGGGCGATATAGCTGCGGGTGCCGGTGACACCGGGAACGGCATGGATCTGCGCCAGAAAAGCCTCCAAGTCCTGCGGGCTCGCCGTGCGGACCTTGAAGAGAACGCTGGCATCGCCGGCGACCGAATGCATCTCCTCGACCTCGGGAAACCGCAGGACCTGCATCAGCCGCTCGCTCTTGCCCCAGCCGGCCGCCTCCACATGCACGAAAGCAAGCAACGGTTTGCCAAGCGCGGCGCCATCCAGCGCGGCATGCACGCCTTTTATCGCGCCGGATTGCCGGAGACGGCGCACGCGCTCATGCACGGCCGGCGCCGACAGGCCGACCGCTTCGCCAAGCCTGGCATAACTCTGGCTGCTGTCGGCGGCGAGTGCGGCTAATATTTTTCGGTCGAAGACATCGATGGCCGGCTGCTGCGCACGTCTTTGCCGAAGATCCTCTGTATTTTTCGTCATTCGGTAAAATCCCCTTCTTGCCGAAAAATAATCGCCGATACTGGCATTCTTCAACAGAATATTCGGGGAGGCAAATCGCATGGAGATGATCGAACGCAATCCGGCAAGCGGGATCTATCCGGCGAGCCCCGACTATATCCATGCGCTGGAGGTCAGGCATCCCACGCGGCTGCTCTTCGTCAGCGGCACGATGGGTCTCGATCAAGAGGGAATGGCGGGCGTCGACCTGGACGGGCAATTGGAGCTCATCTGGTCCAATCTGCGCACCATCCTCGCCTCGGCTGATATGACCGTCGACAATATCGTGCGGCTGACGAGCTATCTGCGCGACGGTGCCTTTGTGGAGGCGAACCAGGATGCCCGCCTTCGGGCACTTGGCGGCCGCGCCGTACCGACCACAGCCATCATCGTCGAAACGCTCAGCGACGACTGGCTGGTCGAAATCGAGATCGTCGCCGCCGGCTGACGGCAAATGGCCATCGCAGCACGGGGGTGCGACAGCCATGCGTTCAAGCCGTTTTTGCCCAATCGCTTGGCGGACGATTGCCCGGTCTCACGCCGCCTTGGCGGCGTGATATTCCTTGATGGCGACCATCTTGATCGCGGGATAACGCTCGGACTCATAACGCAGCGAGAAACCGTCCTGGGCGAGGAAGACCGGGTCGCCGTCGAGATCGCGGGCGATGTCGCCGCGCTTGACGGTGAGGAACTTGTCGAGATCGGCCGGCTGCTCGGCCGAGATCCAGCGGCAGACGGAGAAACGCGACATTTCAAAGGAGACCGGCAGGCCGTATTCGGCCATCAGCCGCTCCTTCAGCACGTCGAGCTGCAGGGCGCCGACGACGCCGACGATCGCCGGCGAGCCGTCTTCCGGCGAAAACAGCTGGACGACGCCTTCCTCGGCCATCTGCTGCAGGGCTTCCTTGAGCTTCTTTGCCTTCATCGCGTCTTCCAGGCGCACGCGGCGCAGGATTTCCGGCGAGAAGTTCGGCACGCCCTGGAAGACCAGGGATTCGCCTTCGGTCAGCGTATCGCCGATCCGGAGCGTGCCGTGGTTGGGAATGCCGACGACGTCGCCGGCATAGGCGGTGTCGGCGAGCTGGCGCTGCGAGGCGAAGAAGAATTGCGGCGCCGTCAAGCCGAGCTGCTTGCCGGTGCGGGCGAGCCTGGCCTTCATGCCGCGCTCGAGCTTGCCGGAGCAGATGCGGGCAAAGGCGATGCGGTCGCGATGGTTGGGGTCCATGTTGGCCTGGATCTTGAAGACGAACGCCGTCATCTTGTCGTCGGTCGCATGCACGGTCCTGGTATCAGCGACCTGGTCACGCGGCGGCGGCGCGAAATCGCCGAGCGCGTTGATGAGGTCACGAACGCCGTAATTGCGCAACGCCGAACCGAAGAAAACCGGCGTCATATGGCCTTCCAGGAAGGCCTGGCGGTCGAAGGGACGGCAGGCCTCGATCGCGAGCTCCGTCTCCTCGACGAATGCCTGGCGCTCGTTTTCCGGCAACCGGCCGGCAACGCTCTGCGGGCCGTTGACCGGCGTTCCCTCGATTTCGGTATCCGACCCGCGCACCGTGTTGGCGGCAATATTGTAGGAACCGCAGAAGGTCTTCGAGCGGCCGACCGGCCAGGTGATCGGCGCCGTATCCAGCGCCAGCTTCTCTTCCACCTCGTCGAGGATCTCGAAGGGATCGCGGCTTTCGCGGTCCATCTTGTTGATGAAGGTGATGATCGGAATATCGCGCATGCGGCAGACTTCGAAGAGCTTCAGCGTGCGCGGCTCGATGCCCTTGGCGGCGTCGATGACCATGACGGCGGCATCCACGGCCGTCAGCGTGCGATAGGTGTCGTCGGCGAAATCCTCGTGACCCGGCGTGTCGAGGATGTTGAAGACATTATCGTTATATTCGAAGGTCATCACCGAGGTGACGACCGAGATGCCGCGTTCGCGCTCGATCTTCATCCAGTCGGAGCGCGTCTGCATGCGATCCTTCTTCGCCTTGACTTCGCCGGCAAGCTGAATGGCGCCGCCGAACAGCAGCAGCTTTTCGGTGAGCGTCGTCTTACCCGCGTCCGGGTGGGCGATAATAGCGAATGTGCGGCGGCGGGAGACCGCCTCGGCGAGACTTTCGGCCATACTTGTGAATCCTGTGGAATTGCCGCGTATCTAGCGATTAAAGCCCGGCAATGCAATTGACCTTGCCCTTCCACGCGCAAAGTAATGGCCCATGACCATTCATCACGATCTCAGCCCGACGCTGAACCTCATCCGCCTGCCGAATGGCGAAGGCCTCGACCTGCCCGCCTATGAAAGCAAGGGGGCGGCCGGCATGGACCTGCGCGCCGCCATCGACGAGGCGACACCACTGACGCTTCTGCCGGGCAAACGGGCGCTGGTGCCGACCGGCTTCATCTTCGAAATCCCCGAGCATTTCGAGGGACAGGTGCGGCCGCGCTCCGGCCTCGCCTTCAAAAACGGCATCACCTGCCTGAATTCGCCGGGTACCGTCGACAGCGATTATCGCGGCGAGGTGAAAGTGCTGCTCGCCAATCTCGGCGAAGAGCCCTTCGTTATCGAGCGCGGTATGCGCATCGCCCAGATGGTGATCGCGCCGGTGACGCAGGCGCGGGTGGTGGAGATCACCGAGGCCAGCGAAACGTTGCGCGGCGCAGGCGGCTTCGGCTCCACCGGGGTGTGATGACCAGGCGCTTCGACAGCGCTGGCCTGACCTTCCGGCAGGATTATTTCGGCGATCCCGCCGGCTGGGCGGCGCTGGTCAACCTGCTTCAGGATATTTTCGGCATCGATATCGGGCCGCTGCAACAGCTCGGCGGACCCGATCCCTCCAGCATGCCTTTCGGCTGGTTTGACGGCGATGGCGAACTTGCGGCGAATATCTCAGCCTTTGCGCTGCCCTTCGTCATCAATGGCAGGATCGTCCATGCCGCCGGGCTGCAATCGGGCGCCGTGCGGCCACGATGGCGTGGCCGCGGGCTCTATCGCGACGTGACGGTAAAGGCGCTCGACTGGTGCGAGCGGCAGGGCTTTGAAGCCGTCATCCTCTATACCGACAAGCCGTCTCTCTACGAACCTTATGGTTTCCGCGCGATACCGCTGCACCGATACGAGGGAGCGGCGCCCGCCCCTTTGGCATCAGCCGCACCCGCCCGGCTGCTTGCGCCGATGCATGCGGATGATCTTGAAGTGCTGCAATCGCTGCTGAAAAGACGAAGCCCGGTTTCGACATCGCTTGGTGTCACTGTCAATGCGGCGATGTTTCTGATCAATACCCAGCTCGATCCCGATATCCGCCTCAGCTTCCTGGAAGACCGGCAGGCGGCCATCGCCTGGAAGATCGACGAGACGGGCCGCTTCCGTCTTCTCGACGTGGTGGCGGCGGAGATGCCCTCGCTTGCAGCAATCCTCGGCGGGCTGGAGATCGCGCCTGCCGCCGTCGAGGTGCTTTTCTGTCCCGACAGGCTCGGCTGGGCAGGCGTCCCGCAACCGTTGGAAAGCGGCACGAGGCTGATGCTGCGCGGGCTTGGCGATACTATCCCGAATTTCCCGGCGATGCTGTCGCCGATGGCGGATTTCTAGAGCGGTTCAGCTTTTAACTGAAGCGCAGAACCGCTCTATCCTTTTGTTTTACGCAATTCCGGACGGAAAACCGCTTCGCACTTTTCCTGGAATTGCTCTAGCCCGTTTCGTCGACTTTACTTTTTCCGGGAAAGCGGCGGCAGGCGGCGTTTGACCGGTGAGGCCTTGATCATCGAGGTGTTGGTTTCTGCCCTTTCGGCAACCCGGTCGAGCAGGCCGTCGAGCTCCGCCATCGAGCGGATGACCAGGCGGGCGATGAAGCAATCCTCACCGGTCACCTTGTCGCATTCGACGATTTCCGGAATGTCCTGGATGATGCGCTCGACGATGTGCAGCTGCCCCGGCAACGGACGCACGCGCACGATCGCCTGCAGGGGATAACCGACGGCGGCGGGATCGAGATCGATGGTGAAAGCCTTGATGACGCCGCGCTCCTCCAGCCGGCGCAGGCGCTCGGCGGCACTCGGCGAGGACAGGCCGACCTGCTGCGCCAGCTCCTTCAGCGAGATTCGAGCATTGCCGGCCAGCGCTTCGAGGATGGCCTGATCGACCTCGTCGAGCGATTGCACATCATTAGCCATGGCGATCCACTTTCCTATGATGATTAGGCGATATCGATCATCTTCCTTTTTATTCTTATATAAAATCGCCTCCGGCCGCAATATTATCATGCCATCAAAGGCGGAGGTTATCATGGGTAGCGACATCAGACGGGGCACGGTGGAAATGACGGCAGCGATGCTGATCTCGGGGACGATCGGCTGGTTCGTCGTCATGTCGGGACAGCCCGTCAGCGGCGTGGTCTTCTGGCGCTGCCTGTTCGGCGCGCTCACCTTGCTTGTCATCTGCGGCGCTCTCGGGCTGCTGCGGCCCGGTATCATCACGCTGCGCGCCTTCGGCATCGCCATTTTCGGCGGCGTCGCCATCGTTTTGAATTGGCTGTTGCTGTTTGCCTCCTATTCGCATGCGACGATCTCGATCGCGACGACTGTTTATAACACCCAGCCTTTCATGCTGCTGGTGCTCGGTGCGCTCTTCCTCGGCGAGAAGATCACCGCCACCAAGCTGTTCTGGCTGACGCTCGCCTTCGCCGGCATGATTGCCATCGTCGAGGCAAAACCGGAGGCGGGCGGAGCGATATCGGAGGGCTACGGCCTCGGCATCCTGATGGCGCTCGGCGCCGCCTTCTTCTACGCGCTGGCAGCGCTGGCCGCGAAATGGCTCAAAGGCACGCCGCCGCATCTGATCGCGCTTATCCAGGTCGCCACCGGCATGCTGATGCTGGCGCCGGTGACCGACTTTTCAAATCCGCCGCAGGATGTCGGCGGCTGGGCGATCCTCGTCACCGTCGGCGTCGTCCATACCGGGCTGATGTATGTGCTGCTCTACGGCGCGATCCAGAGGCTGCCGACGCATCTCACCGGCGCGCTGTCCTTCATCTATCCGATCGCCGCAATCCTCGTCGACCGGCTGGCTTTCGGCCACGCGCTGCAGCCGATGCAGATCGCCGGTGCGGCGATCATCCTGCTTGCCGCCGCCGGCATGAATCTCGGCTGGACGCCGCGCTGGCTGCGGCCGCGGGCGCTCGAGGGCTGAGAGCTGGGCGTCCCGACAGCGACGGCTGAGACGTCCGGTTGCCGATGTTACCTCTGCGGGCGTGTCGTTTCGAACAGGAACCAGGTGCGGCGCTCGCCCTCGTCGATCCAGTTCTCGATCAGGCTGGCGGTCGCGACGTCATTATGCTCGTCGCAAAGGCCATGCACCTCGCGCAGCAGCGAAACGAGCTGCGCATTGTCCTCGCGCAATTCCGACAACATGTCTTCGGGCGTAACGAAATCGGCGTCATTGTCCGAAAGGCGCTGCTGGCGGGCGATCTGGCCAATGGAGCGCAGCGTCGTGCCGCCGATCTTGCGGGCACGTTCGGCAATGTCGTCGGTCATGGCGAAGATCTGCTCGGCCTGTTCGTCGAGCAGCAGATGATAGTCGCGAAAATGCGGGCCGGACATGTGCCAGTGGAAATTCTTGGTCTTCAGATAAAGCGTGAAGACATCGGCAAGCAGGGCGGTCAGCGCCGCCGAGATATCGGTAATGGCGTTGGTCGACAGGCTGGACGGCGTCTTGAGCGGCGAAAGCCTGCGGGTTTCGGCTGAGCTGGGGGACATTCATTTTCTCCTTGGTGATGAAAATCTCCGCGGCGTTGCGCTCCCTTTCGGGAGACGCGGAGGACGCTGATCGCGCATTTGCAGAGGGAGAGATAGCAAGGCGGGGTCGCTTTCCAAGTAGATCATGGTTCAGCAGACCTATTCTTTATGGTTATGGACGGATCAGCGCCAAAGCATTGATGCGGCAGCAAGGCTTGCCTATAGAGGGCGGCAGAAGCCCTGTGGGTTAAGAAGATGAGCCTCACCGTCCTGATCACCTATGCCGGAGCGCTGTTGATCGCCGCGGCCATTCCCGGACCTGGGATCACCGCGATCGTCGCACGGGCGCTCGGCTCGAATTTCCGCGAGACCTTCTTCATGGGCCTCGGCCTGGTGCTCGGCGACATGACCTATCTCACCGCGGTCATTCTCGGCCTCGCCTTCGTGGCGCAGAGCTTCACCGAGGTGTTCATCGCCATCAAGATCGCCGGCGCCCTCTATCTCGGCTACATCGCCTGGAAGCTCTGGACGGCGGGATTGCTGCCGCAGGATATCGCGGCGCGCAAATCGAGCAATATCGGCCTGTCCTTCCTCTCCGGCCTGCTGGTGACGCTCGGCAATCCGAAGACGATGCTGTTCTATGTCGCCCTGGTGCCGACGCTGATCGATATCGGCCATATCGGCTTGTCAGACTATGCGCTCCTGCTCACTGTTACCTTCGTGGTGCTGATCGTCGTGCTGGTGCCCTATATGCTGCTTGCCTCGCGAGCCCGGACGATGCTGAGAGAGCCGCGGGCCTTGCAGGCGCTGAACCGGGTTGCGGCCGGTATCCTGGCGGGCACGGCGGCCTTCATCGCCACGCGGGCTGCCTGAAATAAACATTCGACAAGAAACGGTTTTCAAAGGTTTTTTTCTCCGCGGACCGCATCTCCGGGCCGAACGCGCTCTGGCCTAGACCGGCCTTTGACCCTATTCTCCCCTCGATTCCAGGGGCAGGATTTCAAAGGGAGAGCACCCATGTCGCACAAACCCGGCCGCGGCCGCATCTATTCCTCGATCACCGAAACCATCGGCGATACGCCGCTCGTGCGCTTCGACAAGCTGGCGCGGGAAAAGGGCGTCGTGGCGAACCTGATCGGCAAGCTCGAATTCTTCAACCCGATCGCCTCGGTCAAGGACCGCATCGGCGTCGCGATGATCGAGAGCCTCGAAGCGCAGGGCAAGATTACTCCCGGCAAGACGGTGCTGATCGAGCCGACCTCCGGCAACACAGGCATCGCGCTTGCCTTTGCCGCCGCCGCCAAGGGCTACCGGCTGATCCTCACCATGCCGGAAACGATGTCGGTCGAGCGCCGCAAGATGCTGGCGCTGCTCGGCGCCGAGCTGGTGCTGACCGAGGGCCCGAAGGGCATGAAGGGCGCCATCGCCAAGGCCGAGGAACTGGCGTCGTCGCTGCCCGATGCCGTCATTCCACAGCAGTTCGAAAACCCGGCCAATCCGGAGATCCACCGCAAGACGACGGCCGAGGAAATCTGGAACGATACCGACGGCACGGTCGATATCGTCGTCTCCGGCATCGGCACCGGCGGCACGATCACCGGCGTCGGCCAGGTGCTGAAGAGCCGCAAGCCCGAGATCAAGATCATCGCCGTCGAACCCGCGGATTCGCCGATCCTGTCGGGCGGCAACCCAGGCCCGCACAAGATCCAGGGCATCGGCGCCGGCTTTGCGCCGAAGATCCTCGATACCGGCATCTATGACGAGGTCGTCACCGTCACCAATGACGAAGCCTTCGAACAGGCGCGCCTCGTCGCCCGGCTCGAAGGCGTACCGGTCGGCATCTCCTCGGGGGCAGCGCTGACCGCCGCCATCAAGGTCGGCAGCCGTCCCGAAAACGCCGGCAAGAACATCGTCATCATCATCCCCTCCTTCGCAGAGCGTTATCTCTCGACGGCGCTGTTTGAGGGGCTGGGGAGCTGAGGCAGAGCTTGGCCGGGCATTCATCTTCGTACGTGGCGCGGCGCTTCGGTCATGCTCGGGCTTGTTCTGCAGCCGGTTGATATCCAGCGGATCCTCGCATCAGGCTACGGCAGTCCGGTTTGCGCCGAATGACTGCCCCTCACCCTAACCCTCTCCCCGTAAACGGGGCGAGGGGACGTGCCCTGAGAGGCGGGAGAGGAACGGAGAGGTTACGGCTATCCCCCTTCGCCCCGCGAGCGGGGAGAAGGTGGCGGCAACCGGATGAGGGGCTGGCCTCGGCAATCTCCTTGACCGAGGTGTCGAAGATGACCACACCGATCATTTTCGGTTGGCCCTCTGAGGCGGCTGCGTTCCAATCGTAATGGCATCAAGACCACGGCGAGAAGTCATGCAAGGGATCGAATTATCACGCGGTTTCTATACTGATATCGTTCGGCCCTGGTTGAGCGAGGCTGCGCCAGAGCTCCGCTATTCCGCCGCACTGATCGGCTATGGTTCGGAGCTCATCGGTTTTGACGACGAGGTTTCCAAGGACCACAATTGGGGGCCACGCGTCCACATCCTCCTGAGCCGAGATGATTTCGGCAATTGTGCACGGCGATTGGTCGATGAATTTTCCAAATTTGCGCCGGCTGACTATCTTGGAGAACCTATCGGCTGGCGCAGCCGACCACATCCGGCGTCAAATAGCGTCGAGGCAGCCGGAGCGCTTGAACACGGACTGGAATTTCATACGCTCGAAGCGCTACTGGAAGGCCACTTCGCCGTTCGGTCGGTGGGAAACCTCAACGCTCTTCAATGGCTGGGCTTCGCAGAGCAAAAGCTTCTCGCCTTCACATCAGGCGCCGTCTTTCATGATGACGACAGCCGCTTGAGCCAGGCCCGTGATCGCCTGGGATATTTCCCAGAAGACGTGTGGCTCTACAAGATTGCGTGTCAGTGGCGGCGCATCTCTGAAGAGCAGGCATTTGTCGGTCGCGCGGGGCAAGTCGGAGACGACCTGGGTTCGCGGGTCATCGCCGCGCGGCTGGTGCGGGACGTGATGAGAATGGGGTTCCTGCTCGAGCGCCGGTACGCCCCCTATTCGAAATGGCTCGGCAGCGGCTTTGCCAGGCTCCCGATCGCAGAGGCGCTCTCACCCCACCTGAAGCGGGCCTTACATTCGAATGCATGGACAGCGAGAGGACGCGCTCGCTTGGGCTTACCTGGAATTGGCGCACAGGCAAAATGCGATCGGCATCGCCTCCTTCGAGCCAATCGTGGGTCCATACCATGACCGGCCATTTACGACCATCAACGCTGACGATGCGGTAGAGACCACGTGTTCAGCGATAGCGGACGCGTCGATCAGACAGTTGCCGATTGTCGGCTCTTTGGATCAGGTCAGCGACCTTACGCCCTTGCTTGAAGACGCCAAGCTCTCTCAAAGGATGATGAGCCAGTTACGCAGTTGATCGCTCTGTCATTCCGAAAGCGGGCCGTTGCACAGCGTGTGTTACTATCCTGCGCATGACGAATTGAAATTCATTTTACAGAGTATTTGAGTGCTTCGGCGCCCCTTTTCCTACGCCGCCGCCGTCAGCCTCTCCCCGGCGATCCTGTAGGAGATCGCTTCGGCGAGATGGATGCGGCCGACCGTCGGTTTGCCGTCGAGATCGGCCAGGGTGCGGGCGACCTTGAGGACGCGGTGGTAGCCGCGGGCGGAGAATTTCATTTTCTCGGCGGCGTCGCGCAGCAGCTGCAGGCCGCCAGCATCGGGCTCGGCCAGTTTCTCGATCATGGCGGTGGAGCAGCGGGCATTGGTACCGATGCCTTTTGCGCCGGCGCTTTCGAAGCGCTCCTGCTGGATCTCGCGGGCGCGGGCGACGCGGCGGGCGACGTCGGCGCTGCTTTCGGCCGCCATCGGCCGGATGAGATCGGCGGCGGAGACGGCCGGCACGTCGATGCGGATATCGATGCGGTCCATCAGCGGGCCGGAGATGCGGGCCTGGTAGTCGCTCATGCAGCGCGGGCCGCGGGCGCAGCTATGACCGGGCTCGCCGGCCATGCCGCAGCGGCAGGGGTTCATTGCCGCGATCAGCTGGAATTTCGCCGGATAGGAAACGCGGTGATTGGCACGCGCGATGACGCACTCGCCGCCTTCGAGCGGCTGGCGCAGCGCATCGAGCGCCTGCGGCGTGAACTCTGGAAATTCGTCGAGAAACAGCACGCCGTGATGGGCAAGCGAGGCTTCGCCCGGACGGGCGCGCAGGCCGCCGCCGACGAGGGCGGCCATGGTGGCGGAATGATGCGGGGTGCGGAAGGGCCGGCGGTCGGAAAGCTTGCCGCCGGAGAGCTGGCCGGCGATCGAGTGGACCATCGACACCTCCAGCAGTTCGGCGGCCGAAAGCGGCGGCAGGATCGACGGCAGCCTGGCCGCCAGCATCGACTTGCCGGAGCCTGGAGGCCCGACCATCAGGAGATTATGGCCGCCGGCGGCTGCGACCTCCAGCGCCCGCTTGGCGCTTTCCTGGCCCTTGATCTCGGCAAGGTCCGGCAGGTTGGCGGCATTGGCGCGGATCGATGCCTCCGGCCTGGAGAGGACCTGCGTGCCGCGGAAATGATTGGCAAGAGCGATCAGGCTCCGGGGCGCGAGGATATCGACATCGGCGCCCGCCCAGGCAGCTTCGGCGCCGCTTTCGGCCGGGCAGATCAGCCCCTTGCCGAGCGCATTGGCGCCGATCGCGGCCGGCAGCGCACCTGCGATGGCGGCGATCGTGCCATCGAGGTTGAGCTCGCCGACAACGACAAAATCCGACAGCGCATCGGCGGGAATAGCGCCGAGGGCGGCCATCAGCGCAAGGGCGATCGGCAGATCGAAATGCGAGCCTTCCTTCGGCAAATCGGCGGGCGCCAGATTGACGGTTACCCGCCTGGCCGGCAGCGCCAGGCCGGAGGCATGGAGGGCGGCCTGCACCCGCTCGCGGCTTTCGGCAACCGCCTTGTCGGGCAGGCCGACGATCTGCATGCCGACCTTGCCGGGCGCGACCATGACCTGAACCTCGACCGGCACGCCTTCGATGCCCTGGAATGCCACCGTGCTGACACGCGCGACCATAAACCCATCCCCTTGCCGCAAACTCTTATACCGCCCCCGGCCCTTGAAAGCCAGCGGTTGCAATCTGGCATGGAATCGGGAATAAAACAAGAACAATCAAGGAACGTATCTGGATATCCGCGGCGACCGGGTTGTACCCGGCCGCGGGATCAAAACGGGCATGATTTGCCGGTCAGCCGCGTTTGCGTTCGATCGCATCCCAGAGCAGGCTTGATATATCGGCGCCGCCGAACTTCTTGACCTCGCGGATGCCCGTGGGCGAGGTGACGTTGATCTCGGTCATGTAATCGCCGATCACGTCGATGCCGACGAGCAGGAAGCCGCGTTCTCTCAGCGCCGGGCCGATGCGGGCGCAGATTTCCTGCTCGCGCGACGTTAGTTCGGTCGCCTCGGCGCGGCCGCCGACATGCATATTGGAGCGGCTGTCGTGCTCGGCCGGGACGCGGTTGATGGCGCCGGCAAATTCACCGTCGACCAGGATGATGCGTTTGTCGCCCTTGCGCACATCGGGCAGATATTGCTGGGCGATGAAGGGTTCGCGGAACAGCTGGCCGAACATCTCCAGCAGCGAGGAGAGGTTGCGGTCGTCGCGGGTTGAATGAAAGACGCCGGCGCCGCCATTGCCGTAGAGCGGCTTCAGGATGATATCGCCCATCTCGTCGCGGAAACGGCGGATCTCGGCCGGGTCCTTGGTGATCAGCGTCTTCGGCATCAGGTCGGAAAATTCGGTGACGAAGATCTTCTCCGGCGAATTGCGCACCCAGGCCGGATCGTTGACGACCAGCGTCTTCGGGTGAATGCGCTCGAGCAGATGCGTCGAGGTGATATAGGCCATGTCGAAGGGCGGGTCCTGGCGCAGCAGCACGACATCCATGGTGGCGAGATCGACGCGCTCCGGCGCACCAAGCTCGACGTGATCGCCCTTGACGTCGCGCAGCAGCATCGGCTCGACGCTGGCAAAGAGCTTGCCGTCGCGGAAGCTCAGGCGGTCGGGCGTATAATGGAAGAGCCGGTAGCCGCGCGCCTGGGCTTCCAGGCTCATGGCGAAGGTGGAATCACCTGCGATATTGATGCCGGCGACATGATCCATCTGGACCGCTACATTGGTGATCTTGGCCATTTCCGTCCCTTCCTGACTGCCGGACAGATGTAGGTCGGCCAGATTTCAAACGCAACGGCCAATCAAGGCCTTCCGGGGCACCCTGATCATCGCGTCTCAAGGATCCGCATCAGCCGGCCGCGATAGCTGTCGAGAATAACGGCGAGCACGATGACGGCGCCGATGACGATCGGCTTGATATTGTCGTCGGCGCCGAGCAGCTGCAATCCCGTCGACAGCACCTGCAGAATGCAGGCGCCGACCAGCGTGCCGATGATCGAGCCTTTGCCGCCGGAGAGGCTGGTGCCGCCGATGATGACGGCGGCGATGGCGTTCAACTCATAGCCGATGCCGGCAACCGGGCTGCCGACATTGAGGCGGAGCAGATAGACCATGGCGGCAATGCCGGCGGTCAGCCCGGAGATCGTGAAGACCGCGATCTTGTATCTTTTCGGCTGATGCCCCGACAGCCGCACAGCCTCTTCATTGGTGCCGATGGCAAAGACGAAGCGCCCGAAGACGGTATAGCGCAGCACGAACCAGCCGATCAGGACGACGACGATCGCAATCAGGAAGATCGACGGAAAGATGCCCCAGAAGATCAGGTTGCCGAAATCGACGAAAGGCTGCGGCAGGCCTGTTATCGTGGAGTTGTCGCTGACCACGCGGGCCAGGCCGCTGGCGACGTTCAGCATGCCGAGGGTGACGATGAAGGACGGAAGCTTCCACTTCTCGCAGATCCAGCCATTGACCGCGCCAAGGATGGCGCCGGTGCCCATCGACGCCAGACAGGCGAGAACAATCGCCTGCCATGGCGAAAACGCCGGATTGATCATGATCGTCGCACCGATGACCGTGCAAAGGGCAAGCAGCGAGCCGACGGAGAGATCGATGCCACCGACGAGGATGACGAAGGTCATGCCCGCGGCCAGCACGGTGTTGATGGCGATCTGCACGAAGATCTTCAGAAAATTCTCCGGCGTCGCGAAATAGGGCGCCGTCGCCGAGAAAAACGCCAGGATCAGGATGAGGGCGATGGCGACGCCCGCTTCCTTCATCGAGATCCGGATCAGCTTGTCCCAGACGCTCACCTCTTTCGCCCCAGTTTTCGCCTCGGTCTGTTCTTCAATGTTGGCGGACACGGCTGTACTCCTTGTAGGCGAGCGAAAGGATCCTGCTCTCGTCGAATTGGTCCCGGGCTATTTCCCCTGCGATCTTGCCGTCGGAAAAGACGATGATGCGATGGCAGATGCCGATCAGTTCCGGCAGATCGGAAGACACGACCAGGACACCTTTTTGCTCGGCCGCAAACTTCCACAGGAGCTCATAAATCTCGGCCTTGGCACCGACGTCGATCCCGCGGGTCGGCTCATCGAAAATCAGCACCTTGGGACCGCGGAACAGCCATTTGGCAATGACGACCTTTTGCTGATTGCCGCCGGAAAAGGTCCTGACGGCCTGACGGATGGACGGGGTCTTGATCCGCAGCTCACGCACGAGGCGCTGCGCGTGATCCTCCTCGGCCCTTCGCCTGATCAGGCCGTTGCGGGAGATCTTGGCGAGATCGGTGATGGTGGTATTTTCGGCGCAGCTCATATCGAGCATCAAGCCCTGCATCTTGCGATCTTCGGTCGCCAGGCAGAGCCCGGCCGCAACGGCATCCTGCGGCGAGTGGATCTCGACCGGCTCGCCATTCAGGCGAATTTCGCCGGCCGCCTTGGCGTCGGCGCCGAATATGGCGCGAACCGCCTCCGTCCGGCCGCTGCCGACGAGACCGGCAATACCGACAATCTCGCCCTTTGCCACGGAAAATGACAGTTCCGGGCTATGGCGCGTCACCTTCAGGCCGGAGACGCCGAGCGCCTCGCCTGAGACCACGCTGTCGCCGCGGAAAATGCCGTGATCCGAAAGCTTGCGCCCGACCATGAGCTCGACGATGTCGGGAATAGCCAGCCCTGCCAGCGGCCGGGTGATCACGTGTTGGCCGTCGCGCAGCACCGTCACATCGTCACCGACTTCGAAGATCTCCTCCAGCCGGTGCGAGATATAGAGCGTGGTGACGCCTCGCTGCTTCAGGCGTTTCAGAATTTCAAAGAGGCGATCGACCTCCTTGGAGGTCAGGGTTGCCGTCGGTTCATCGAGAACGAGAAGCTTGCTTTCGTAACAAAGCGCCTTGGCGATCTCGACCAGCTGAAGCTGCGCGACGCTGAGGCGGCTCGCCAGCGTGGTCGGGGCCACATCGAGGCCGACCTCCTCCAGGAGTTCGGCTGCCCTCTTATTCATTTCCTTGTAGTTCACCAGGCCGTAGCGGCGCGGCAGATGCTCGAAGAGCAGGTTTTCGGCAACCGTCAGGTTGGAAAGCGGATGCAGCTCCTGGTGAATGACCCGGATGCCCGCCTTGAACGCCTCCAACGGCGAGGCAGGATGGTATGGCTTGCCGTCAAACAGGATGTGGCCGTCATCCGGCCTGAAGACGCCGCCGAGCAGATTGATCAGGGTCGACTTTCCAGCCCCGTTCTCGCCCAGAAGAACGTGCCCCTTGCCGCGGCCGATCCGCATGGAGACATCCTTGAGCGCCACAACGCCGGGGAAGCGCTTGCCGATGCCCTCCAGCCTCAGAATGTCGTCATCTGCTGTGTCTGACACGTCGACCTCATGCATGGTCTCTTCAAACCTCGGCGCAACGCGCATCGGAGAGGCCCGAACGAGCCTCACCCGGAGCGATCAACGCGTCAATCGATTGGTGGAAATGGCGTCGGCCGCAGCCGGCGCCACATTCGCTTTTGGGGCCGGCAATCCGACTATTTCAGATCGGCTGCCGTGACCAGCTTGACGTCGGTCTTGACCCAGCCGGTGAATTTTTCGCCGGCCAGTTCCCGCATGCCATAGTCGATGCCCATGACCGCCATCTGCGCGCCATACTGCTCGACGGTGGCAAGCATCTTGCCGTCCTTGATCAGCGGCTGAACCGGCGGGATGTTGTCGAAGCCGACAACCTTGATCTTGCCGGCCTGGCCGGCCGCATCGAGCGCCTTGACGACGCCGAGGGCCATGGAGTCATTGGCCGCCATCACGCCCTGAATATCCTTATATTTCGTCAGGAAATTCGTCATGACGGTATTGGCTTCCTCGGTCTCCCAATGGGCCGTCTTGCTGTCGAGAAGCTCAAGCTTTCCCGACTTGACGGAATCCATGAAGCCTTCCTTGCGCTCCTTGGCATTGTCGGCCTCGGGATTGCCCTCGAGGATGACGACCTTGGCGCCCGGCCCCAGATCCTTGGCCAGTGCATCGCCAGCAAGCTTTGCCCCTTCCTGATTGTCGGGGCCGAAGAAAGCGAGATCGATCCCCGCCTTCTTCTTGGCATCGGCATCGAGCGGCACGTCGATGTTGATGACCTTGACGCCGGCCTTCACAGCCTTTGCCAGCGGGGTCGCCATCGCCTTGGAATCGGCGGGCGCCACGACGATGATATCGTATTTCTGCGTGACGAAGTTTTCGACGGCATCGACCTGCGAGGCGAAATCGCGCTCGTCCTTCATGCCGACGGCCTTGAAGTCGAACTTGTCCTTGTTCTCGGCCGCATATTTGTCGGCGCCGGCCTTCATCTGCTTGAAGAACTCATTGGACAAGGACTTCATGATCAGGCCGACCTTCGGCTTGCCGGCGGCAAAGGCGGGCGACACGCCGCAGGACAGCGCCAGCGCCAGGGCGCCGGCAAGTCCGACCTTCAACGCCGTACGGCGCGGCGCACTGATCAAGACGGATTCACGCTTCATAGAATGGGACATTTTTCTCCTCCCGAACGGTTCTGGGCTCAGCTCCATCTGAGTTGCCCGCGGCAATGAACCGTTTCCAACGCCATCTGGGTAACACGCTCCAAAAAATTGTCAAGCTGCCGAATTCGGGCCGGATGACCTCAAAGATGACCCCGTCGAAAACATCTAAAAGCGTGAATGATGAACCGTTTCCATTGCGCGTGGCGGTGCTCATGCTATGGATGATGGGCCGTCCCAATGAAATTCGGCCCTTTGACGAGAGCCGCAAAGACCATTAGCTGGAAGCCTCGATCAGACGCCCCGGGCGTGTTGTGAAGGCGAAGATGAAGGGCCACTGTTTCCGTTATGTCAAAGGTCGGAATTAGAGACGTTGCCAAGCTTGCGGGCGTTTCCACCGGGACCGTTTCCAGGGTTTTGAACGATCATCCCTCGGTGACGAAGGAATTGCGGGCGCGCGTTACCGGGATCATCAAAGAGCTCGGCTATATGCCGGACCCGTCGGCGCGAAGCATGCGCAGCAAGGTCAGCCGCCTCATCGGCATCATCATTCCGGATCTGACCAATCCGTTCTTCTCGGAACTTGTCCAATCCGTGGAACAGGCAGCGGCCAATCACGGCTATAATATCATCGTCATGACGTCGCTCGATCATGCGGCCAAAGAGGCTGATCGCATCAAGCAGCTGACAAGCCGAAAGGTCGACGGGATCATTCTGGTTCCGAGCATCGATTTCCATACGATCAAGCTGCCGAAAGGATTGCCGATCGTCGTCATCGACCGTCTCATGCCAGGATATTCCGGCATTGCCGCCGATCACCGCAATGGCGTTCGCCTTGGCGTCGAGCACCTTCTGCAGCTCGGCCATCGCCGCATCGGCTTCATTTCCGGGCCCAGCCACTCCGTCCCCGCCAATGATCGCCTCAGAGGCTACCTCGATGCGATCGAGCGGACTGGCGAGCAGGCTGGCGAGCAGGCGGACGGCCGCGCGGCAATGGCGGGATCACCGCTGATTGCCGAGGCGGCTTTCGACTATGAGAGCGGCCGTTCGGCAGGAAATTATCTTCTGGCGCGGGCGCGCAACGAGCGGCCGACGGCGATTTTTGCAAGTTCCGACCAGCAGGCGATCGGCTGCATGCGGGCGGCGCATGATCTGGGAATCCCGATACCGGCAGCCCTTTCCGTCATGGGCTTCGACGGCATCCCGCTCGCCAGCATGACCACGCCGCGCCTGACGACCGTGAAGCAGCCGATTCAAGACATGGCTGCAGCGGCGGTCGCCGTTCTGTTGAACAAGCAGACTGCGCCTGATCTCGACAATCCGATCCTGTTTGCGTGCGAGATTCTCAAGGGGGAGACGACCGCCCCGCCCCAGCCCGATAAGCACTAACCTCGAAAATCGAAATCGATCTTCAGGCGGCGATGCCCTGGTTGCCGCCATTGCGCAGCATGTTGCGGAGGCGGTAGGCGATCGCCAAGGGCTTTGGGAAAGGCTTGCGCAGGAAGGCGACTTTGCGGACGTAGTCGTCGACCCGCCAGCTCGCCCAGGTTCCACCGGCGAAAAAGGCGACGTCGCCGGTGCTGAGGGTTCGTTCGGTGCCGTCCTCGGCGGTGATATGGACCTCGCCCTCGAGGATCATTACCGTCTCGTCCCAGCCGAAATACCAACGGAATTCGCCCGCCGTGCAATCCCAGATCGCCGTCAGCGACGCCTCGTCATGACCGCGGGAATGTTCGGCGGTGCGGGCCTGCGGGTTGCCGCTGACGATCCAGTCCGGGTTGATCGGCGTGGACTTCAGCGGCAGCAGGCCGCTCGCATGGGCAACGAAGGATTTCCCGGCCGGCTTCGCCACGGCATAAGGCACCGAGCGCGCGGCCATGGCGACCGCACTCGCAAGCATCAGCTTCCAGGCCATGAAACAATCCCCAATTGTTATCCCTACCGAGATTTGGGGTAGCAGAGAGTCGTAAGAAGCTGGTTCACGCGGGAACTAAAAGTTTAACGATCCGGAAATCCGATGGGTCGAAAGAGGTCAGAAGGCGTCAATGAAGTGCCGCGGCAGCCGGCCCGGCATGATCGCCACGATATCGTAGCGCAGGGAAAGGCGGGCCTGATCCGCCTGGCGGGCGAGCCAGAGATCGCTTGCCGCCCTTATCCGCTTCTGCGCGGCGATGGAGACGGCGTCGACCGCCGCAGCTTCGCCCCGCCGGGCCTTGACCTCGACGAAGACGGCGAGATCGCCCTTGCGGGCAATGATGTCGATCTCGCCGAGCCGGGTGCGGTGGCGCAGCGCCAGGATGCGGTAACCCTTCAGCATCAGGAAGGCGGCCGCGACATATTCTGACATGCGGCCCCGGCGCAGCGCCTTCCTCCTGATGGCGGTGAGGTCGCTATCGGCCATCGGCGTTCTTGATCTCCAGCAGGCGCTGATAGAGCACCTTGCGCGGCAAGCCGGTGAGGCGGGCCGCCTCGGTCGCGGCGCCTGCCGTCGGCATTGATTTCGACAGGTCGGCGAGCACGGCGTCGACGTCGGCCTCATCCGTCTCGACCGGCTCCGGCGGACCGATGACGAGAACGATCTCGCCCTTGACGTTTTCCACCTGCTGATAATGGGCGGCAAGGTCGGCAAGCGTGCCGCGGCGGAACTCCTCATAGGTCTTGGTCAGTTCGCGGCAGACGGAGGCGGATCGCGTGGCTCCGAGCACGTCTGCAGCGGCGACAAGCGTAGCGCCGATGCGATGCGGCGATTCAAAGAAGATCAGCGTCGCGGGGGCTGCGGCAAGCTCACCCAGACGATCGCGGCGGGCCTTGTCCTTTGCCGGCAGGAAACCGGCGAAAAGAAACGCATCGTTCGGCAGGCCGGAGCCGACAAGGGCTGCGAGCGGCGCGGAGGCGCCAGGAATGGGAATGACGCGGTAACCTGCCGCTATCGCCTGCTGCGCCAGTCGGTAACCGGGATCGGACACCAGCGGCGTGCCGGCATCGGACACCAGCGCCACCGACCGGCCGGCTTCGAGCGCCTGCAGCAGCCGCGGGCCGGCCTCGTCGGCATTGTGCTCATGATAGGCGAAAGGGCGGTTCTGGATGCCGTAGCGGTCGAGCAGCACGCGGGTGACGCGCGTATCCTCGCAGGCGAGCACATCGGCGCCGGCCAGCGTTTCCAGCGCACGCAGCGTGATGTCGCCGAGGTTGCCGATCGGGGTGGCGACGAGATAGAGCGCCGGCTCCAGCGGCCGCGCCGGCACCGTCGCATTGTGCAGGCGGAAGCTTCGCCGGGTGGCGGCATCCGCTGTGGTTTCCTCATTCATGCCATTTGCTTTCGTCCCGCCGTCATCGAACCCTTATGGGCGAGCGGCACCACTTCGGCAAGGGTTCGGATTTCTGTGAGCATTGCTCTGGAAAACCGCAAATGCAGGCGCCCGACCGTGCATGCCTCTTGCAAAGCCATGCTGAAGTCTGCCATTTTGCCCGTCCACTCCCCCGACCTCAAGTCGGGACAGCATTCTTCGGGTGCTCGATGCGCCCGGACAGTCACGGTCGAAAGCGGTAGCATCCCATGCGTATTACTATTGAGCGGTCAAACCTGTTGAAATCGCTGAACCACGTCCACCGCGTGGTCGAACGTCGCAACACGATCCCGATCCTGTCCAACGTATTGCTCAAGGCCGATGGCCAGAACCTCGACATGAAGGCGACCGACCTCGACCTCGAAATCACCGAGGCGACGCCGGCAAGCGTCGAGCAGCCCGGCGCCACCACCGTTCCGGCCCACCTGCTCTACGACATCGTCCGCAAGCTTCCCGACGGTTCGGAAGTGCTGCTTGCCACCAGCACCGATGGCGGCGCAATGACCGTGCAGTCCGGCCGCTCGAAATTCTCGCTGCAGTGCCTGCCGGAATCGGACTTCCCTGATCTCACCGCCGGCACCTTCACGCATAGCTTCAAGCTGAAGGCGGCCGACCTGAAGATGCTGATCGACCGCACCCAGTTCGCGATCTCGACGGAAGAGACGCGCTACTATCTCAACGGCATCTTCTTCCACACGATCGAGAGCAAGGGCGAGCTGAAACTTCGGGCGGTCGCCACCGACGGCCACCGGCTGGCGCGCGCCGATGTCGACGCGCCCTCCGGCTCCGAAGGCATGCCCGGCATCATCATTCCGCGCAAGACGGTCGGCGAATTGCAGAAGCTGGTCGACAATCCCGAGGCTGTCGTGACGGTCGAGGTCTCCGACGCCAAGATCCGGCTGACGATCGGCTCGATCGTCATGACCTCGAAACTGATCGACGGCACTTTCCCGGATTACCAGCGCGTCATCCCCACAGGCAACGACAAGGAAATGCGCGTCGATTGCACGAGCTTCGCCCAGGCCGTCGACCGCGTCTCCACCATCTCCTCCGAACGCGGCCGCGCCGTGAAGCTGGCGCTTTCCGAGGGCCAGTTGATGCTGACCGTCAACAATCCCGATTCCGGCAGTGCGACCGAGGAAGTCGCCGTCGGTTACGACACCGATGCGATGGAAATCGGTTTCAACGCCAAATACCTGCTCGACATCACCGCGCAGCTTTCCGGCGAAGAAGCGATCTTCCTGCTGGCCGATGCCGGCTCGCCGACGCTGATCCGCGACACGGCAGGCGACGATGCGCTCTACGTGCTGATGCCGATGCGCGTCTGACCGGAACGAAGGCCGCCCGCCTCCGTTTTTCCTCCTGTCAAAGCGGAGGATCCGATGACGAAAAAGACGGGAACGGTGCGTATCGGCATATCCGGCTGGACCTATGCGCCCTGGCGCGGCCAATTCTACCCGGAAGACCTGCCGCAGAAGCAGGAGCTTTCCTACGCCGCCCGGCATTTCCGTTCGATCGAGATCAACGGCACATTCTACAGCTTGCAGCGGCCTGAAAGCTTCGGCCGCTGGCGCGACGAAACGCCGGATGATTTCGTCTTTGCGGTCAAGGGACCGCGCTTCATCACCCATATGCTGCGGCTGCAGAATATCGAGACGGCGCTCGCCAATTTCCTCGCCTCGGGTCTGCTGCGGCTTGGCCCCAAGCTCGGGCCGATCCTCTGGCAATTCCCGCCGAACATGGCTTTCGATCCCGATCTTTTCGAAAATTTCCTGGCGTTGCTGCCGCATAACGGCGAAGCGGCGGCAAACCTGGCCCGGCGGCACGACGGACACGTCAAGGGGCGAGCCTGGCTTGAAATCGACGGACGACAGCCGATCCGCCATGCCCTGGAGATTCGCCACGAGAGCTTCCGATCACCCGCCTTCATCGACATGCTGAGGCGCCAACAGATCGCCCTCGTCTGCGCCGATACGGTGAAATGGCCGCTGCTGATGGATATCACCGCCGATTTCATCTATTGCCGCCTGCATGGTTCCGAACAGCTCTATGTCAGCGGCTATGAGGACGAAGCCCTCGACATCTGGGCGCAACGCATCCGCGCCTGGGCAACCGGCGGAGAACCGGAGAATGCGACGCGGGTGCTGGCGCCGCTTGCGGCGCGCAGCAAGGGCCGCGACGTCTATCTCTATTTCGACAATACCGACAAGAAACTGCGCGCGCCCGTCGACGCCGATCACTTAAGCCAGAGGCTCGCCGATCTCATGCCTCGCTCCCACCCAAAAGCGGCATGAGTTGTTGATGCCGATGTCCTTGTTGCGAAAATCCTTGTCCCTTCAGCGACAAGCGGCATATTAAGGGCATTCGATCAACATGCGGATGGGTGGAGAATGAGCTTACGGGTCAAGGTGAAGGAACGGCTGGGCAAGAAGTTCGATGACGAAATCCGCTTCTTCCGGGGCATGATGCAGGGGCCGAAAACGGTGGGCTCGATCGTGCCGACCTCCTCGATCACCGCCAAGCGCATGGCAAGCGTTGTCGACATCCATTCCGGGCTGCCGGTGCTCGAACTCGGACCGGGCACAGGCGCCATCACCAAGGCCATCCTCGGCCGCGGCGTCCGGCCGGAAAATCTCGTCGCAATCGAATATTCGACGGATTTCCACAAACATCTGCTGCGGACCTATCCCGGCGTGCACTTCATCAATGGCGATGCCTTCGATCTTCAGGCCACGCTCGGCGACTACGGCGACCGGACCTTCGATTGCGTCATCTCCTGCATTCCGCTGCTGAACTTCCCGATGGCGATGCGGGTGTCGCTGCTCGAAAGCCTGCTCGACCGCCTACCGGCCGGACGGCCGGTGGTGCAAATCTCCTACGGCGCGATCTCGCCAATCGCCGCCAATCCCGACCGCTATCACATTCAGCATTTCGACTTCGTCGTCCGCAACATTCCGCCGGCGCAGCTGTGGATCTACAAGCGAGGCTGAGATGTTCGGGATCTATGTCACCCATCCGCAGGTCAAGATCGACGCGAACGTGCCTGTGCCGAAATGGGGGCTTTCCGATGTCGGCGTCGAACGCACTCGTAAGGCTGCGTCGAGCGATTGGGCCAAGCGGCTGACCCGCATCATTTCCAGCGACGAGACGAAGGCGATCGAGACGGCTGAGATCCTGGCAGTCGCCTCCGGTCTAAGCATCGAGGTCGTGCCCGCCATGCACGAGAACGACCGCTCGGCCACCGGCTTCCTGCCGCCGCCGCAATTCGAAGAGGCGGCCGACTGGTTCTTCGCCCATCCGGAACAGAGCTTCAAGGGCTGGGAGCGCGCCGTCGATGCGCAGGCCCGCATCGTCGAGGCATTCGACGCCGTTCTTGCCACGCATGATGCGGCTGCACCCATCGCCTTTGTCGGCCATGGCGGCGTTGGCACGCTGCTCAAATGCCATCTGGCCGGCCGACCGATTTCGCGCGACCGCGACCAGCCGGGCGGCGGCGGCAATCTCTATGCTTTCGGCCTTGCGGATCTCGGCCTAACATGCGACTGGACGCCCATCGAAGACTGGCGGGGGTGACTTCACATGGACGCACGCGAGCGATTGATCGTCGGCCTGGATGTTCCAACGATCGGCGAGGCGGAAAGACTGGTTTCGACGCTCGGCGACGACATTCTCTTCTACAAGATCGGCTATCAGCTGGTCTTTGCCGGCGGCCTGGAATTCGCCCGCGATCTTGCCGCAAGCGGCAAGAAGATCTTCCTCGACATGAAGCTGCTCGACATCGACAACACGGTTGCCTCCGGCGTCGAGAACATCGCCAAGATGGGCATGTCGATGCTGACGCTGCATGCCTATCCGAAAGCGATGAGGGCGGCGGTCGAGGCGGCCGCCGGCTCCGGCCTCTGCCTGCTTGGCGTCACCGTGCTGACCTCGATGGACGCCGACGACCTTGCCGAGGCCGGCTACAGCCAAGATCCGCACAGCCTGGTGCTGCGCCGCGCCGAACAGGCGCGCGCAGCCGGCATGGGCGGTATCGTCTGTTCGGCGGCGGAAGCGGCCGAGGTGCGCGAGATCGTCGGCCCCGACATGGCGATCGTCACCCCCGGCATTCGCCCGGCCGGCAGCGACAAGGGCGACCAGAAGCGGGTGATGACGCCTTTCGACGCACTGAAGGCGGGGGCGACGCATCTCGTCGTCAGCCGGCCGATCGTCAAGGCGCCCGATCCGAAAGAGGCCGCCCGCGCCATCCTCAGCGAGATGGTGAGTGCGCTCTGGCCGGCAAACCGCTAATCGTTTCAACGACAAAAGGGAGAAGACCATGGCCAAGGGATACTGGATCGCCCGCGTCGACGTTCGCGATGCCGAGCGCTACAAGGATTATGTGGCGGCCGCCAAGCCGGCCTTCGAAAAATATGGGGCGAATTTCTTGGCGCGGGGCGGCGCCTTCACCGAACTCGAGGGAAAGGCGCGCGTGCGCAACGTGGTGATCGAATTTCCCTCGCTGCAGCATGCGGTCGACTGCTATAATTCGCCGGAATACCAGATCGCCGCGAAAATCCGCCAGGAAGTGGCCGATGCGGAAATGGTCGTCGTCGAAGGCGTCTAGAGCAGCTTCGCATCCCGCAAAACTGACGGTACGATGGGCCTTCCCGTCGCGTCGGGATTGGGCTAAGACGAGAGCCAATTAAGCATCCCGCCAAGCCTCTCGAGGAGCCTGCCATGACCCTTGCCAACCTGCCGCCGCTCGTCACCGTGTTCGGAGGGTCCGGCTTCGTGGGCAGGCACGTGGTCCGGGCGCTGGCCAAGCGCGGCTACAACATCCGCGTCGCCGTGCGCCGTCCCGATCTCGCCGGCTTCCTGCAGCCGCTCGGCAATGTCGGCCAGATCTCCTTCGTGCAGGCGAACCTGCGCTATCGCAACTCGATCGACCGCGCCGTCGACGGTGCGAGCCATGTCGTCAACTGCGTCGGCATTCTGCACGAGGCCGGCCGCAACACTTTCGACGCCGTGCAGGAATTCGGCGGCCGTGCGGTCGCCGAAGCTGCGCGCGGGGCAGGCGCGACGCTGACCCATATTTCGGCGATCGGCGCCGACGCGAAATCCGATTCGGACTATGGCCGCACCAAGGGTCGCGCCGAAACGGCCATCCTCTCGGTCAAGCCCGATGCAGTGATCTTCCGTCCGTCGATCGTCTTCGGACCGGAGGACAGCTTCTTCAACAAATTCGCCGAGATGGCGCGCATGTCGCCGATCCTGCCGCTGGTCGGCGGCGGCAAGACGAAATTCCAGCCTGTCTATGTCGAGGATGTCGCCGAGGCCGTCGCCCGCGCCGTCGACGGCAAGGTCGCCGGCGGCAAGATCTATGAGCTTGGCGGGCCCGAGGTGCTGAGCTTCCGCGAATGTCTCGAGACGATGCTGAAGGTGACGTGCCGCAAGAACCCACTGGTATCCCTGCCTTTCGGCATCGCTTCAATGATCGGCAGCATCGCCTCGCTGGTCCCCTTTGTGACGCCACCGATCACGCCGGATCAGGTGCGCATGCTGAAGCGCGACAATGTCGTCTCCGGGGAAGCCGAGGCGCAAGGCCGCACTCTGAAGGGCCTCGGTATTACGCCCACCATGGTGGCATCGGTGCTCGGCTCCTACCTCGTCCACTATCGCCCGCACGGCCAGTACACCGGCACCGGCAAGGCCGCCTGACCAATTTTACAGCCTTCTGACAACGCCGTTCGCAGACAATGCGGACGGCGTTTTGCCGTCGTGGCTTCACGCAAAGCTGGCGCAAGTTTGAAATGATTGTTTGCCGGTCATATTACGCGGCGTTGCATAAAAGACGCATCGGAAATTTTGTGGAATTAACGCCAAATTTAGCAGGAACGTTTATTGCTATTTGTCATTCCACTGACTACCAAACCCGCGCGTCTTCGGACGGTTTCAACGCCTGCGATAGCGTGCGGCAATCACTGTGAAAGGCATTTCTCGATGGGCAAGTCAATCGCGCTCCTTTTTGCGTGTGCGGCGCTAATTATCCTGGCAGGCTCCTTCGTTGCGCCCGGTTCGGTCGCGGCGGTAAAGGGTGACTGCTCGCCGGCCTATGGCGTCGATCCTTGCTCGACGGCTTCGATCAGCCATTGACGAAAAGGTCGGCCCTCTGCGCCGGCATCTCATAACGACAAGCCGTCGGGAACGCCGAACAAGGGCGCTCCACAATGAACGCTCGGTATTGCCTGCTTCAAAAGCAGCGGCAGACGCCTATTCTCAATATAGCTATCTGAAAAATCGACGCTTGGCGGGGCGCGGGTATTCGTTCGCCACCTTCCGACAGGCACTGCATTCGCGCCGGGACTTGCGCGAATGCAGACTCGTAAGGAAGCCTCAACCGATCAAGCCGGTCGCAGCCATGCCGAGCAGCAAGACACCGAGAATGATGCGGTAGACGGCAAACAGCGTGAACCGGTTGCTTCTGATATAGGCAAGCAGCCATTTGACCGCGACGAAGGCGACGATGGTGGAAACGACGAAGGCGATGCCGAGCGCCGTCCAGTCTTCGCCAGCCGCGCCGCCATCCTTGAACGTCTTCAGCAATTCATAGCCGCTTGCGGCATACATTGTGGGGATGCCGACGAGAAAGGCGAATTCGGTTGCCGCAGCACGATTGCCCGTGCCGGCCAGCATGGCGACGAAGATGGTGGCGCCGGAGCGCGACGTTCCCGGGAACACGCCCGCAACGATCTGGGCGATGCCGACCAGGATGGCGACAAGCCAGGTGATCTCCTTGTGCGGTGGCCTGCGTGCGGCCGCCCATTCGGCAAAGATCATCCAGATACCGCCGATGATCAGCGCCCAGGCGATCGGCGTTGCAGTCTCGGGAAGTTCGAAGCCGAGCTTCTTGACCACAAGGCCGAGAATTGCGGTGATGAGAAATGCGACGATCAGCTTGGCGGCATAATCGCGATTCTCAGGCTCGCGCCAGCCGAGCACCAGATCCAGCAGACGACGCCAATAGATGATGGTGACGGCGAGGATGGCGCCCGCCTGAATGACGATATTGAACATGTCCGACCGGTGTCCGAGCCATTGCTCGGCGATGATCAGGTGGCCGGTGCTCGAGATCGGCAGAAATTCGGTGATCCCCTCTATGATACCGAGAATTGCAGCATTTATATAATCCATACATCGTCTCCGGTTTAAAGTTCGGCCGGGCCTGAGCGCTTGGGTCGATCAGGCTGCCGCTTCCATTCGTTCGTTAGACCGTGTTTCGCCATCGTCAGATGGGGTAAAATCCGATTCGCTTGTATTGGCGGGGCCAAGCTCCTATAGCTTCAACCAATGAGTCATGACTAGGGCGCTATAATTGAGCTGCCACACAGTCCTGTAACAACAATCACAAAGCCCGAGTATCGATGCCCACGCTTTATCATCATCCCATGTCATCCGCATCTCGCTTCGTCCGGCTGATCCTGGCGGAATACGGCTATCAGGCGGATCTGATCGAGGAGCAGACATGGGAGAAGCGCCGGGATTTCCTGGCGCTCAATCCGGCCGGCACGCTGCCGGTCTATGTCGACGACAGCATGCGCGCGCTCTGCGGCGCGAGCGTTATTTCCGAATATCTGGACGAGACCCACGGCGTGTTGAAACGCGACCGGCGGCTGCTCGCCGAAGACCCCTTTCAGCGGGCGGAAATCCGCCGGCTGACCGAATGGTTCATGCAGAAGATGGAAAACGACGTGACCAAGCCGCTCGCCCGCGAGCGTGTCTACAAGTTGCAGATGACCGCCGATCAGGGCGGCGGAGCCCCGGATTCGAAGATTTTGCGCACGGCCCGCGCGAATATCCGCCAGCATATGCGTTATCTCACCTGGCTTGCCGGCTCGCGTCAGTGGCTGGCGGGCGAGCGGATGAGTTATGCCGATCTTGCCGCTGCGGCGTCGATCTCAATCCTCGACTATCTCGGCGAAATCGAGTGGGCGGACGCGCCCGTCGTCAAGGACTGGTACCAGCGGCTGAAGTCGCGTCCCTCTTTCCGGCCGATGCTGACCGAGCGCGTGCGCGGCCTGACACCGGTTTCACACTATGCCGATCTGGATTTCTGACGAGGGCTCTTCATGCCCGAACCGAAGAATGACGACAAAGAGCGCCGCCGCCGCGACAATTTGACCGAGTTCGTTCGGGCGGAATCTGCCGCCAAGGGCTTCGATCTCTGCCGCATCACGCGCCCGGACGCGATCCCCGAAGCCAAGGAACGGCTCGGCCAGTTCATCGATGCCGGGCGCCACGGGACGATGGACTGGATGGCGGAGACGCGCGACCGGCGCGGCGATCCGCGCACACTGTGGAGCGAGGTGCGCTCCGTCGTCGTCTTCGGCCTGAATTACGCTCCGGAGGAAGATCCGCGCGGTATCCTCGACAAGTCTGATAAGGCAGCTATCTCAGTCTATGCCCGCAACCGCGATTATCACGACGTCATCAAGGGCCGGCTGAAGGAGATCGCCACGCGCTTTGCGGCGCGCGCCGGCGCCGATGTGAAAGTCTTCGTCGATACGGCGCCTGTCATGGAGAAACCGCTGGCGGCGGCCGCCGGGCTCGGCTGGCAGGGCAAACATACCAATCTCGTCAGCCGCACGCACGGTTCCTGGCTGTTCCTCGGCACGATGTTCACCACTGCCGATCTTGCCGTCGACGCGGCGGAGAACGATCATTGCGGCTCCTGCCGCGCCTGCCTCGACATCTGTCCGACGGCTGCCTTCCCGGCGCCTTACCAGATCGACGCGCGGCGCTGCATCTCCTATCTCACCATCGAGCACAAGGGACCGATCGACGCCGATCTGCGCGTGCTGATCGGCAATCGCATCTATGGCTGCGACGACTGTCTTGCCGCCTGTCCCTGGAACAAGTTCGCAAGCTCCGCCTCCGAGATGAAGCTGCAGGCGCGGGAAGAGCTGAAGGAACCGTCGATCGCCTTTCTGCTGACGCTTGACGATGCCGCCTTCCGCACCTTCTTCAGCGGCTCGCCGGTGAAGCGGATCGGCCGCGACCGCTTCGTCCGCAACGTGCTGATCGCCGCCGGCAATTCCGGCGAGACGGCGCTGATCGGGCAATGTCGCATGCTCGCGAGCGATCCCTCGCCTGTCGTGCGCGGCATGGCGGTCTGGGCGCTTTCACGGCTGATGGAGGCTGGCGAATTCTCTGCCTTTGCCGCACAAAGGGCTCACGAGAGAGATGACGACGTCTTGAACGAATGGCGATTGGCGGGAGTGGGCTGATGCATGTGATGATTTTTGGCTGCGGTTATTCCGGCACGGCGATCGCCAAGGCCTTATCAGGCGACGGCGTGCGTATTTCCGGCACGACGCGTTCGCCAGACAAGATGGACGTGCTCCGCCAGAACGGCATCGACGCATTCCTTTTCGACGGCGAGACCATGGAAGAAGGGCTGCGCCGGGCTTTGGCCGATGTCACGCACCTCGTGCAGTCGATCTCGCCCGGGCAGGCCGACCCGCTGCTGCGGCTGCTTGGCAAAGATGGCGCAAGCCTGCTGCCTCGTCTCAAATGGATCGGTTATCTCTCCACCGTCGGCGTCTATGGCGATCATAAGGGCGCCTGGGTGAACGAGGAAACGCCCTGCCTGCCCGTTTCCGGGCGCTCGAAGGAGCGGCTCGAGGCGGAAGAGGGCTGGCTGGCGATGGGCCGGGAGCGCGGTGTGCCGGCGGCCGTGCTGCGCCTTTCCGGCATTTATGGGCCGGGCCGCAACGCCTTCTGCAATCTGGAAAAGGGCACGGCGCGCCGGCTGATCAAGAAGGACCAGGTATTCAACCGCATCCGCGTCGAAGATATCGGCGCGGCGACCCGCTTCCTGTCGGAGCGCGGGCTCGGCGGTATATATAATGTCACCGACGACCGGCCCGCCCCGCCGCAAGACGTGATCGTCGAGGCAGCCCGCCTGATGGGTGTCGAACCGCCACCGGAGCAGGCTTTTGAGACCGCCGAACTATCACCGATGGCACGCTCCTTCTACGGCGAGAACAAACGCATCTCGAATGCGAAACTCAAGGCCACCGGCTTCCAATTCTCCTTCCCGAACTATCCCATGTCGCTTGCGCAATTGTGGCAGGACGGACGCTGGCGCGGCTAGAGCCTTTCCGGGTTAGATTGCAGCATTCTGTTGGCTCAAACGGAGTCGGATGGTCGACCGGCCGGCGCGCGTCGTAGCCCAGCTCTACGGCCAAGCCGGCCGGTCGATCAGCCGGCCCGTTTCAGCCAACCCGAAGGGCCGGGCATCTTTGCGCCAGGACAAAGGCGATCGGCTCGACCGTACCAAGAGGTATGCCCTTCGCCAATCGCCTCTGTCCTGACGAAAACCTGCTCCGGCAGAATGCTTCAATCTAATCCGGAAAGGCTCTAGATCAGGCTGCTGTTTGCAAACAGGGGTTACTCACCCAAAATGAGTAGGAAATTCCTACTTTCGCGCTTTGGTGGGACAATTTTCGCCGCATACTATGGTTAACGGCCTTTGAATTTGCCCAAATGTGGCAACAAATATGGCGAAATCGGAAAAATATTTTTGCGATTTTCGTGAACGCCAGGGCGTTAACTACTTCTTCGGAAAATTCGTTCGTATTTTAACTGATTTCATTATGTTTTTTCCACATTGACGATTGCCGTCGATTTCTAAAATTTCGCCGAAACACTCACGAATGTTACAGATTGTAATATTCCGTGAACGATGGCGGCACTTTTTCGCCACTTTTTAACAGATTTAAGCCCCGCCGCCTGCAAGGGCGTGAGTTCAATAGTTGAGGGATACTCTGTTTTGAAGAAAATACGTCGTTCTATTATCGCCGCGGCAACTATTGCAGCCTGTTCTTCCATGCTTCCGGCGGAAGGTTTTGCTGGCAATGGTTGCGGCGGTGCTTCATGGTACGCACTTCGCTCCAAAACTGCTTCCGGGGAACGTATGAATCCTGCCATCTTGACTGCCGCACATCGTTCGCTTGCCTTCGGCACCAAGGTGAAAGTCACCAACCGCAACAATGGCCGCACCGTCGTCGTTCGCATCAACGATCGCGGTCCGTTCATCCGCGGCCGCGTGCTCGATCTGTCGCGCGCCGCCGCCCAGAATATCGGCATGGTGAGCTCCGGCACTGCGAAAGTCTGCTACCAGGTCATCAGCTGAGCCCAACCCTTGCTCTTGCCGTCAATCGCGGCTACCACGCGGTTGAGACTTGTGAACAATCCGCCCGCGACTGTCGCGCCTGTTGCGGATCATCGCACGCCACGGCAACAGGAGACATGTGAATGCGTTTGGGCGGCCGCCTCGAAGGGGCGATTTCTGTGCTCGCGGACATCGATGCCCGCAAGCGCCCTGTCGCCGACGCGCTGAAGGACTGGGGCCTTGCGCACCGCTTCGCCGGCTCCGGCGATCGTGCTGCGATCGGCAACATCGTCTATGACGCCCTGCGCATGCGGCTTTCCCATGCCTGGCTGATGGACGACGACAGTGCTCAGGCCATTGCCCATGCCGTCATGTTCCGCCAATGGGGTTTTACCCCCGACAGTCTTGCCACCGAGCTGGCGGATGACAAATTTGCGCCGCCGCCGCTTTCGGCCGAGGCCGTCTCGGCCTTTGAAAGCCGCTCGCTTAGCGATGCGCCGCCGCATATCCGCGGCGATATTCCCGAATGGGTCCAATCCTCCTTCGAACAGGCCTTCGGCGCCGACTGGCTGGCCGAGGCACAGGCGCTTGCCGCCCGCCCGACGCTCGATCTGCGCGCCAACAGCCTCAAGGCGTCCCGCGACAAGGTCGTCAAGGCGCTCGACAGGGCCGGCGCGCATGCAGCCAGGATCGCCCGCTACGGCATCCGGATTGCCGCCGGCGAAGGCGCCTCGCGTCTTCCTAACGTCACAGCCGAGCTTTCGTTCCAGAAAGGCTGGTTCGAAGTGCAGGACGAGGGATCGCAAATCGTCGCCGATCTGGTGCTGGCCAGCGACGGCGAACAGGTTCTCGACTATTGCGCCGGCGGCGGCGGCAAGACGCTCGCCATGGCGGCGGCCATGCAGAACAAGGGACAGGTTCACGCCTATGACGCCGACCGCAAACGGCTGGCGCCGATCATCGAACGGCTGAAGCGGGCGGGCACGCGCAATGTCCAGGTGCATGACGACGCCAGGGCGCTTTCCGGCCTTGCCGGGCGCTGCGACAAGGTGCTGGTCGACGCGCCCTGCACCGGCACCGGCACGTGGCGCCGCCGTCCCGATACGAAATGGCGGCTGACGGCAAAGAACCTCGACGAGCGCACTGCCCAGCAGCAGGATGCGCTGACGCAGGCGAGCGGCTTCGTCAAATCGGGCGGCGAGCTGATCTACGTCACCTGCTCGGTCCTGCCGCAGGAGAACGAGGAACAGGTGCGCCGCTTCACGGCCGACAATCCCGATTTTCAGATCGTCAGCGCCCTGCCCGCCTGGGATCAGCTCTTTGGAAAAGACGCCCAGCGTCCGCATTCTTCCGACGGCCTGACAGTGACGCTGACGCCGGCCTCCACCGATACGGACGGCTTCTTCTTCTGCCGCATGCAGCGCAAGGGCTGAGGCGGCTCGGCCAAGGCCAATAGCGGATCGTGACGCCCGCGGCGGAATGACGCTGCCCAGCACGGCGAGACGGCGCAGATGCTGCCGACTTTTCAAACAGATGCCGTTCAAGACGGGCAGCTTTGCCAACACCTGCCCATCCTTAAAACCATTCCAAACTAGAGCGTTTGACACCAGTTTACTTTTGCGCGAAGAGACGAAGCCCGATTAGACGGAAGATCCCGTCACAGGAGAGGATCATGAAGCTCAACCGCACATTCCGCGCAGCCGTACTGGCGATTGCCCCCGCCGCCCTGCTCGCCCTTCCCGCACATGCCGAGACCGATGCTGCCGCCGTGGTGAAACACTATGCCGACGTGGCGCATGCGAAATACGAGGATTCGCTGACGACGGCTAAGACGCTCGACGCCGCCATCGACGCCTTCCTGAAGGCGCCTGATGACGCGACGCTGAAAGCCGCCAGGGACGCCTGGATCAAGGCGCGCGTTCCCTATCAGCAGACCGAAGTCTATCGCTTCGGCAATCCGATCGTCGACGACTGGGAAGGCAAGGTCAACGCATGGCCCCTCGATGAAGGCCTGATCGACTATGTCGCTGCCTCCTACGGCAGCGAGAGCGACGAAAATTCTCTCTATGTGGCCAATGTCATCGCCAACAAGACGATCAAGATCGACGGCAAGGATGTCGACGCTTCCAAGCTGACGCCGGAATTCCTCTCCGGCACGCTGGCCGAGGCCGGCGGCATCGAAGCCAATGTCGCGACCGGCTATCACGCCATCGAATTCCTGCTCTGGGGCCAGGATCTGAACGGCACAGGCCCCGGCGCCGGCGACCGCCCGGCAACGGATTACGATCTCAAGAACTGCACGCACGGCAATTGCGACCGCCGCGCCGAATATCTGAAATCCGCCTCCACCCTGCTCGTCTCCGACCTGCAGGAAATGACCGACAATTGGAAGCCGGACGGCGCTGCGACGAAGAACGTCGAAGCCGATCCGAAGGCCGGCCTGGTGGCGATCCTGACGGGCATGGGTTCGCTGTCCTACGGCGAGCTTGCCGGCGAGCGCATGAAGCTCGGCCTGCTGCTGCACGATCCGGAAGAAGAACATGATTGCTTCTCCGACAATACCTACAACTCGCATCTCAATGACGCGATCGGCATCGCCGCCGCCTATACCGGCAACTATACCCGCGTCGACGGCACCAAGCTCAGCGGCCCGTCGCTGCACGATCTGGTGGCCGCCAAGGACAAGGCGCTCGATGCCGAAGTGGAAGGCAAGCTCAACAAGACGCTCGACGCGATGAACGCCATGGCTAAGCGCGGCGAGACGGTCGAGAAGTACGACCAGATGATCGGTGAAGGCAACAAGGAAGGCAACGCCGTCGTCCAGGCTGCCATCGACGGGCTGATCGACCAGACGAAATCGGTGCAGCGCGTTATTGCCGCACTCGATCTCGGTACGGTTCAGCTTGAAGGTTCCGACAGCTTGGATAATCCTAACGCCGTCTTCAAATAAGCAAAAAGGCGGGCCGCTTCGAAGCCGGAGCGGCCCGGACCCTGAAATGTCGCATGCCCCGGCCCGCCGATTGATCGCCAGCGCAGCCCTCTGCGCCACGCTTGCCGGTTTTTCCGCAGCCATCGCCGCCGGTTTCGATCTGCCGGCGCAACGCACCGATCTTTCCGAAACCGATCTGAAACGTGTCGCCGACGTGACCCGACCGACGACGGATTTTTCCAAGGCAGAACAATACGAAGCGATGCAGGCGGGTGCGACCACCTCGATCGACCCTGTCACCGAGGACAGCTTCTCGCATATTTCGGCCAACATCCCTTTCGAGGAAGAGCAGAATTTCAAGCTCGGCAACGCGCTCTTCCGCAAGCTCTGGGTTTCCGCTCCCTCCTCGACGCAAGCCTCCGATGGTCTCGGGCCGCTGTTCAATGCCCGCTCCTGCATGAGCTGCCATGTCAATGATGGCCGCGGCAAACCGCCGGAAGGAGGCCCGAGCGCCACTTCGATGCTGCTGCGGCTTTCCCGCGCGGCCAGGACGCCGGCGGAAGAAAAGGCGATTGTCCAATCTGATGTCGTCAATTTCCCCGATCCGGTCTACGGCCACCAGCTGCAGGACCTCGCTGTTCCCGGCCTAGCCGCCGAAGGAAAGATGGCGATCAGCTACCAGGAAGAACCGGTGACGCTGAGCGACGGCGAGATCGTGTCGCTGCGCCGGCCGAGCTATGCGGTCGTCAATCCCGCCTACGGGCCGCTTGATCCGGCGACGACGATTTCGCCGCGTGTCGCCTCGGCGATGATCGGCCTCGGGCTGATCGAGGCCATTCCGGAGGCTGACATCCTGACCCATGCCGATCCCGACGATGCCGACGGCGACGGCATTTCGGGAAAGGCGGCGATCGTGCGCGATCATCGCAGCGGCAAGATTGCGCTCGGCCGGTTCGGCTGGAAGGCGCAGAACGCCACGGTGCGCGACCAGAGTGCGGATGCCTTCGCCAACGATATCGGCATCTCGACACCCGATCAGCCGAATGCGCAGGGCGACTGCACCAAGGCGGAAGAAAAATGCCTTGCTATGCCGACCGGTGTGCAGAAACGTCTGGGCAAAGAAGAGGCGCCGGGTTCCATTCTCGACCTCGTGACCTTCTATTCCGAAAATCTCGCCGTCCCGGCGCGCCGCAAGGCGAGCTTTCCCGAGACGCTGCAGGGCAAGCGGATCTTCTACGAAAGCGGCTGCATTTCCTGCCATGTGCCGAAGTTCGTCACCCGCCGCGATACGCCCGAAAAGGCCCAATCCTTCCAGCTGATCTGGCCCTATTCCGACTTCCTTCTGCACGATATGGGCGACGGCCTTGCCGACGGACAGCAGGTCGGTCTTGCAAGCGGACGTGAATGGCGCACGCCGCCGCTATGGGGTATAGGACTGACCCGGACTGTCAGCGGACACAGCTTTTTCCTGCATGACGGCCGTGCGCGGAGCCTCACCGAAGCGATCCTCTGGCATGGCGGCGAAGCTGAAAAGGCCCGCAACGCTTTCTCCTCCCTGTCTAAAGACGACAGGGTGGCCCTGATTACATTCCTGGAGTCACTTTGATGCGCCTTTGGCACCCCCTGCTCTGCCTCACTCTGATCGGCCTCGCCACATCGGCGGCCGCCCAGACCGCGGCTCCCCCGGCGGGGCTGAACGAGGATGCCGTTCCCGCCGTCATGCAGCGCGCCGTCGACGAGGTGATCCGCCCGGGCTATCGCAACATGCAGCAATCTGCCGCCCGGCTGACGACGGCGATGAAGGATCTTTGCGCCGACGGCACGCAACAGACGCTCGACAAGGCGAAATCCGCCTTCGACGATACGATCCGCTACTGGTCGATCGTCGAGATCGTCCAGACGGGACCCGTCATCCAGGACAATCTCTTCGAGCACATCCTGTTTTATCCCGACCGCAAGGGTGTCGGCCTCAAGCAGGTGCAGGCGCTGATCGCCAAGGCCGATCCGAAGGATGCGACAGTCGATGCGATCGCCGGCAAGAGCGTCGCTTTGCAGGGCCTGACGGCGCTGGAATATGTGCTCTACGGCAACGGCTCCAACGATCTCGTCGGCCAGAAAAATGGATTCCGCTGCCTTTACGGCCAGGCGGTTGCCGGCAATATCCAGCGTGAGGCCGGCGAAGTCGTCGCCGCCTGGGAAAAGCCCGACGGCGTGCAGGCGAGCTGGAAACATCCCGGACCGCAGAGCGACGATTTCATGGACAACAAGGAAGCGGTGACGGCGCTGCTCGGCATTCTCGTCCATGGCGCCGAGAATGTCCGCGACCAGCGGCTGGAGCAGTTCTACAAGGGCAAGGACACTGCGCCGCGCCCGCGCATGGCAATCTACTGGCGTTCCAAAAATACCTGGAAATCGATGGCCGCCAATCTGGAGGGCCTGCGCACGCTCTGGCAGAAGGCCGGCATGGCCGAGCTTCTGCCGCCGGACAAACAGCCGATCGCCGCCGCGATCGACGAGGACTTCAAATCGCTGCTCGACAGCGTGCCTAAGCTCAATCCCGACATCGACGTCGCGACAAGCGATGCGGAGAAAGCCAAGCTCGATACGCTGCTTGCCGAGAGCCGTGACCTGATCACCCGGATCAGCGACGAATATGGCGCAGCGATCGGCCTTTCGGCCGGCTTTTCCTTTTCGGACGGAGATTGAGACGATGATACGAAGTGCCGCGATCAACCGACGCAGTTTCGTCAAGGCAGCCGGCCTCGGCTTCCTTGCGGCCTTGACGCCAAGGGCGCTGATGGCGCTGGAGCGGACTGACGCGGTCTATGCATCGGGCATTCGTACAGCCGACGGCGCCTTTGCCGTTGCGACCGTGACCGAGCGCGGCGAGATCGTCGATCAGGTGGCGCTTCCCGCCCGCGCCCACGGCATGGCCTTCAGCGCTGCCACCGGCAAGACCGTCGCCTTCGCGCGCCGGCCCGGCACCTTTGCGATGGTTTTCGATCCGTGGAACAAAGGCGAGCCTGTTGTCATCACCTCCAGGGAAGGCCGGCATTTCTACGGCCACGGCGCCTTCTCGCCCGATGGCCGCCTGCTCTATGCCAGCGAGAACGACTTCGACGGCAATCGCGGCATGATCGGCCTCTACGACGCCACCGACCGCTTCACCCGCATCGGCGAATTCGAGAGCTACGGCATCGGTCCGCACGACATGACCGTGTCCGACGACGGACGCCTTCTGATCGTCGCCAATGGCGGCATCGAGACACACCCGGATTTCGGCCGCACCAAGCTCAATCTCGGCGAGATGCAGCCGTCGCTGACACTGATCGATGCGGCGACCGGGGCCTTGGTCGAAAAACATGTGCTGCCGGCGGAATGGGCCGAACTCTCCACCCGCCACGTCGATCTCGACGGCGACGGCCGCATCTGGTTCGCCTGCCAGTATGAAGGCCACCGCAAGGATTTGCCGCCGCTTGTCGGCCATTTCGCCAAAGGCGAAGATCTCTCCTTCATCGATCTGCCGGAGGAGACGACGCGCCGGCTTGCCAACTACGTCGGGGCGATCGCCGTCAATCGCAGCGAGGGCCTCGTCGGCATCACCTCGCCGAAGGGCGGCGCCTCGGTGACCCTTGACGCAAAGTCGGGCAAGGTGCTGGCCGAGACCGTCGTTCCCGATGCGGCGGGCATCGCCCCGGCAAGAAGCGGCTTTGCCGTTTCTTCCTATGATGGCGATTTCCTGTCGACCCGCAGCGACGTCGCCTGGGATCAGCACATCGTGCGGATCTAAATCAGAGAAGCGCAATTCCGGACGCGAAACCGCTGCACACTTTTGCAGGAATTGCTAGCCGGCGCGGGAATAGGCTTTCTGCTCGGCGCTGACGCTCGATGCCGCGGCCCTGGCCGCCTCGTGCAGCCATTCGTTTCCCCGCACCGCCAAGTCCTTCAGGATCGCCGCAACCGCCGCCGCATCGTTGGAATGGCAATTGGCGATCTCGAAGCCCATCAGTTCCAGCATCGTCGGCGACAGCAGGATCTCGGGATGCCGGTCGATTTCGATTTTGCAGCTGTTCGGCGAGAGCCTGCGCACGAGGATGCGGCCGGAGACCCGGTAGTGAGGATCGGCTGAGCGCGCCCGTCCATTGGCGATCTCGTCCGCATGGATCGCCACGTCCTGCTTCCTGTGGCGAAGCGACCAGACGGACGGCAGCAGCGCCTTTGCCTCGCGCAGCACCGGCCCACCCTGCCACTCGGCATAAGCGACGAAACGCGGCCGGCCGAGACTGCCGGTGCCGCCGCTGCGCGGCTTCGGCACGAAGGGCCCTGTCCCGGACGGCAGCGCGCCGGTGAGCGCCATGACATAGGCTGATGGCGGCGGCTTGCTGCCGGGACGCAACATTTCATATTTCTCCCAGAATTCCCGGCGTTCGGAATTCGGCAGCATCAGCGCCTTGCGCAGCCATTTGTGGTCGCGCTCGAGGATGACGGGCAATGGATTTTCAAGGCCCCTGCGATAGCCGCTCAAGATCAATTCGCCGATCATGCGAGCCGAGGGACCGTCGTCGCCGCGGGCCAGGATGGCGCTTGCCGCAAGACGAACGAGATCAAATGCATAGGGCATCACCGCCGCGTCGTCGAAATCATTGACGCCCCAGACGAGCCGGCCTTCGACATCTCGCCAGGTGCCGAAATTCTCCAGATGCGTATCGCCGATCGCCAGCACCTCAGGCGCGCCTGACAGTTCCGGGCAGATATCGAGGATGATCTCGCACCAGCGCCAATAGGTGGCGCGCAGGAAGACGAAATCCCCGCTTCGCATCTTCTCGTGCTTCTCGCGCAGATCGTCCTTGACGAGATCGTCGCCGAGTTCGCCGGCCAGCCAGGTCTCGAAATTCCGGACCGATTGCGATATCGTCGTCATGCCGGCGCTCCATCATTTCGCGATCCGATGCGGAGAATACGCGCACCGCGCGAAGCTGCAATCGTCTTCGCATCGGATCGCCACAATCCAGCGGTACTGGCCAGCGGTACTGGCCAGCCGTACCGACTT
Organism: Rhizobium anhuiense bv. trifolii; assembly: GCF_024346605.1. Classification (NCBI taxonomy): domain Bacteria; kingdom Pseudomonadati; phylum Pseudomonadota; class Alphaproteobacteria; order Hyphomicrobiales; family Rhizobiaceae; genus Rhizobium; species Rhizobium anhuiense. The sequence goes on along the minus strand of NZ_CP098803.1, from coordinate 601,646 downwards.
GCACGGCAAGGGAAAGGTGAAAGGTTGCCCCGGCGACACGGACGCAGCTTTCCATCGCCGCCCGGACCGATTTCAGCAATGTCCAGCTTGTCGAATCCGGCGCACCATGCCACTTTCGCGGCTGCAAGAGGGGCAGACATGAGCGAGACTGACAGGGGCGATTTCCGCGCGCGAATTCGCCGCAATTTTGCGCGGCAGGCGGCGATGGAGACGATCGGCGCGGAGTTGACGCGCGTCGAGCACGGCGTCGTCGAGATCGAGCTTCCCTTCGACGTCAAACTGACACAGCAGCACGGCATCCTGCATGCGGGCATCATTTCCGCGGCGCTCGATTCGGCCTGCGGCTTTGCGGCCTACAGCGTCATCGACCCCGAAGCCTCGATCCTGACGATCGAGTTCAAGGTCAATCTCATGTCGCCGGGGCGTGGCGATCGTTTCCTGTTTCGCGGGGAAATCACCAAACCCGGCTCCACCATCATCGTCGCCGACGGGCGAGGCTACGCAATCAGCGACGGGCCGGCCAAACTCATCGCCTCCATGACCGGAACGATGATGGTGATCCGCGGTAGGGAAGGAATAACGGGATGAAGTTCGAACTGAAATCGGTCGCGGGGAAATCCATCCTGTTCGTCATGGCGGCCGAGGCCGAATACGGTCCCTTCCTGCGTTCGCGCATCGAACCTTTGATGACCGGCGTCGGCCCGGTCGAGGCGGCGGTGGCGCTGACCAAGGCGCTGGGGCGGCTGGATGCCGCCGACGACCTGCCCGATCTCGTCGTTTCGCTCGGCTCAGCCGGCTCGGCGAAACTGGAGCAGACCGAAATCTATCAGGTGACCTCGGTTTCCTACCGCGATATGGACGCCTCGCCGCTCGGCTTCGAAAAGGGCAAGACCCCCTTTCTCGACCTGCCCGCGGTGCTCGAGCTGCCGTTGCGCATTCCCGGCATTCCGGAAGCAAGCCTTTCCACCGGCGGCAACGTCATCTCGGGCGCCGCCTATACCAATATCGACGCCGACATGGTCGACATGGAGACGTTTGCGGTGCTGCGCGCCTGCCAGGGCTACAAGCTGCCGCTGATCGGCCTTCGCGGCATTTCCGACGGCGCAGTCGAACTGCAGCATATTTCCGGCTGGACCGAATATCTGCATATCGTCGACCGCAAGCTCTCCTACGGCGTCGACAGCCTGTTCACGGCGCTGGAGGACGGCGTTTTCTGGTTCTAGGCTTAAATTCTGGGACAATCGGAACAATAAAAACCCGATGCCGCCGATTTCCCGCATTGCAAGGCGAAGCGCTTTTCATTAAAGCCTCGCCATGACCCAGACAGCACATCCCGACTCCGTTCTCATCGTCGATTTCGGCAGCCAGGTGACCCAGCTCATCGCACGGCGTGTGCGCGAGGCTGGCGTCTATTGCGAGATCGTTCCCTTTCAATCGGCCGAAGAGGGCTTCCAGCGCCTGCAGCCCAAGGCCGTGATCCTGTCCGGCAGCCCGGCTTCGACGGTGGACGAGGGATCGCCGCGAGCGCCTGACATCATCTTCGACAGCGGCTTGCCGGTCTTCGGCATCTGCTACGGCCAGCAGACGATGTGCATGCAGCTCGGCGGCAAGGTCGAGAGCGGCCATCACCGCGAATTCGGCCGCGCCTTCCTCGATGTCGACAAGGATTGCCAGCTGTTCGAGGGCCTCTGGTCCTCCGGGTCTCGTCATCAGGTCTGGATGAGCCATGGCGACCGCGTCACGGCGCTGCCGGATGGTTTCGAGGTGGTCGCCACCTCCTCCAACGCGCCCTACGCCTTCATCGCCGACGAGAAGCGCAAATATTACGGCGTGCAGTTCCATCCCGAGGTTGTGCATACGCCCGATGGGGCCAAGCTGATCGGCAACTTCATTCACAACATTGCCGGCATTAGGGGTGACTGGTCGATGTCGGCCTATCGCCAGAAAGCGGTCGAGCAGATCCGCGAGCAGGTGGGCGACAAGCGCGTCATCTGCGCGCTTTCGGGCGGCGTCGACAGTTCGGTCGCAGCCCTGTTGATCCATGAGGCCGTCGGCGACCAATTGACCTGCATCCTCGTCGACCACGGGCTGATGCGCAAGGACGAGGCGGCCAACGTCGTCGCCATGTTCCGCGAGCACTACAATCTGCATCTGCTGCACGTCGATGCTTCCGACCGCTTCATCGGCGAGCTCGAAGGCGTCAGCGACCCGGAAACCAAGCGCAAGATCATCGGCCGGCTGTTCATCGAGACCTTCGAGGAAGAGGCCAAGAAGCTCGGCGGCGCCGATTTCCTCGGCCAGGGCACGCTTTATCCCGACGTGATCGAGAGCGTCTCCTTCACCGGCGGCCCGTCGGTGACGATCAAATCGCACCACAATGTCGGCGGCCTGCCGGAGCGCATGAAGATGCAGCTCGTGGAGCCGTTGCGCGAGCTCTTCAAGGACGAGGTGCGCGCGCTCGGCCGCGAGCTCGGCCTGCCCGACAGCTTCATCGGCCGCCACCCTTTCCCGGGCCCCGGCCTGGCGATCCGCTGCCCCGGCGGCATCACCCGCGAAAAGCTGGAGATCCTGCGCGAAGCTGATGCGATCTACCTCGACGAAATCCACAAGGCCGGCCTCTACGACGCCATCTGGCAGGCCTTCGCCGTGCTGCTGCCGGTCCAGACGGTCGGTGTCATGGGTGACGGCCGCACCTATGAATTCGTCTGCGCGCTGCGCGCCGTCACCTCGGTCGACGGCATGACGGCGGATTTCTACCACTACGACATGGAATTCCTCGGCCGCGCCGCCACCCGCATCATCAACGAGGTGCGCGGCATCAACCGCGTGGTCTACGACGTCACGTCGAAGCCGCCCGGTACGATCGAGTGGGAGTGATGCCGAGCCGATCCGACCGCCGCCCAATTGCCTCAGGAAACGGAACGACTTCTCCATGACAGCCGGCAATCGCATCGTGCTTTCCAGCGATCACGCCGCCATTCAGCTCCGACAGGCCATTGCCGCTCATATCGCGGCGCAGGGCTGGGTGGTGGTCGACATCGGACCGACGACGCCGGAGAGCACACACTATCCTGAGCACGGCGAGGCAGCGGCGCGGCTCGTCGCCTCCGGCGATTGCCGGTTTGGCGTCATCCTATGCGGCACCGGCCAGGGCATCATGATGGCGGCGAACAAGGTAAAGGGCATCCGTTGCGGCGTCTGCGCCGACACATTCTCAGCCCGCATGATCCGCCAGCACAACGATGCCAACATGCTGTCGATCGGCGTGCGCGTAGTGGGCGAAGGGCTGGCGCTCGATATCGTCGATGCGTTCCTGACCGCCCAGTTCGAGGGCGGCCGGCATGCGACGCGGGTGGAGATGATCGGGGCACTGGAAGGGTAGCGCTTTTTTGCTTCTTCCTTGGAAGAAGATGCTTTCAGGACCCACCCCCGGTGCTATTTCAGCGGCAGAAACAGGTCCGCCACCGCCTCATGCTCCGACACTTCGGGGAAGAAGCTCAGCCGCTGGCAATAGATCGGGAAGTCGCGTGCTTCTTCGCCGCTGGCCGGAAGCCAGTTGCGATAAAGATAGAGCGCGGCAGGCTCCAGATTGTCGGTGTTGCCGACGACACGCAGCACCGCGCAGCGTCCGCCAGGAATCACGCCGGCTTTGACCTCTCCGCCGTCCGCCTCGATCGGTTGGCCGGTCCCGACACAAAGATCCACGCTGTAATCGGCAGGCGACGCAGGGCGCCGCTCGGAACGCCAGACATTGAACGTTGGACTTGTTCTGGGATGCAGGCCAGCGGCCGTGCGCCAGGCGATGAACCGCTGGATGGTGGCGCCGAGCGTCGCCGGGTCGCCCCGGTGCTCCATGATCGCCACCGGCGTGGGAGGCACATCGCGAATTTTCACATCGTCTGTAGTAAAAGTCTTCTGCATGAGCTTGCTCCTTGCGTTGTCGAGAGGCCCGAAGGCCGCAAGCCACGGCTCCCAGTCGGGAGACTTCCGGAACGATGAAGGCGATTGCCCGAACCGTTGCCGAAAGGCGCGGGCGAAGGCATCCGGTGCGTTGTAACCGGCATCCATCGCTATCTCGGTGACGCTTTGGGCGTCCCTGTAGGCCAGCCGGTGCGAAGCGCGCTTCAGCCGGGCAAGCTGGACATAGCGATGCACTGACAATCCGAAGGTCGCCGCAAACTGCCGGTGGAAATGAAACTTCGAAAAGGCCGCAACACGGCTCACCGTTTCCAGGTCCAGATCACAGTCGAGATGCCGGTCGATATAGTCCAGCACCCGCCGCATCCGGGCCTGATAGGTTTGAAGCGTCGCCTTCATCGTCCCTCCTCCGTGGCGGCTCCATCTAGCCGCTGACGGCCAGGAGGTGCTCGACCGATCTTGCGGTTTGGCATGGACTAGCGAAAACTTCCAACGACCGCTTACACGCAAGTCTTATCTAGGGCAGACGGCAATAATGATCATGAGCTGTCGGACCTTGTCGATCTGGCGCGTTCTTGTGCGAGCGCGGCCACGAAGGCCTTTCCAGGTGGCACGGTGGCACAGATCTATCGGCCGGCTTGAGAGGTCGCCGAATATCTTGCGGTCCTCGCATCGGACTGCTATTCGCATTTAAGTCTTAGAGGAGAATGCCTTTGTTTGCCGTCGCAACGATCCAGAACTCACCGGCTGTGGCGGCAGGGATGAAGGCGCTCGGCATCGTGACCGAGAGCTGATCCTCACTCTACCGCTCGGCCTTAGCGCGCCCAATGCTGGCGCATGTCTAATGTCGAGAAGACCATGATCATCGAACTAACCACTCATGACTTCGAAGCGCTGCTGAAGGGCATTGCGCCCCGTCATCTGCGCCTTGTCCCGGACAGTGCGATTGCGCCTCCGGAGATACTGGGGATGTTGAACCGCCTCGCGACGGAGATAAACGCTGAATTTTCGCCGTCGGCCTGGATGATCGTCGAGGATGGCGAGATCGTCGGCCTCTGCTCCATCGTTCGGGTTCCGCAAGATGGAAACATCCATATCGGCTATGGGGTTGCGCCGTCCCGCCAGGGTCTTGGATCCACCACGCGGGCCATTGCGCAATTGCTGGAGTGGGCGTGGAACGACCCTCGCGTGGCGCTGATCTCTGCAGAGACCGGGTTGGAGAATATCGCCTCACAGCGTGTCCTCCAACGCAATGGATTCATCCGCACCGGCGAGCGTATCGATGCCGAAGACGGTCCGTTGATTTGTTGGGAAGCAGTGACGGCCTAGGTTTGCAGAATAAGCCCGCATAGGAACGACCGGCCGAGGTTCAGTTACCTCGGCCGGCGATCCTGAGCCGGCCTCAGCGGCCGTAGGTGACCTCGACGGAAGCCTTGTCGAGCGTGTTTGCCCGGACATAGAAGCCAACCATGGCGGCCGGCGCAGTATCGGGAAGCGGGAGCTTGTCGACCGAGAGCGCGTAGACGGTGAACTGGTAGTGGTGCGGCTTGTCGCCGGCCGGCGGGCATGCGCCGCCATAGCCTGATGTCCCAAAGTCGGTGTGACCTTCGATAGTGCCGACGGGAAGCTTTTTGTCACCGCTGGCGCCGGTGGCGATCTCGGACGCATTTGCGGGAATGTTGAACACCGACCAATGCCACCAGCCCGAGCCGGTCGGCGCATCCGGATCGTAAGCCATGATGGCGAAGCTCTTGGTTCCCTGAGGAGCGCCCGACCAGGTCAGTTCCGGCGAGACGTTTTTGCCCGAGCAGCCGAAGCTGTTGAAGACCTGTGCATCGGCCATCGCCTTGCCGGGGGTCAAGTCCTTCGAGGTGAGCTTCATTTCGGCCTGTGCGGCCGTCGCGCCGAAGACGGACGCGGCGAGAAGTGCTGCTGTGATGAAACGCATGCTGTTTTCCTGCGGTTGATGATGCAGGAGAATTACCGTCAGCGTGCGACCATATCTGCCCCGGTATGCTCAACTTCTGCCCCAATCCGCTCAAAACGCTCGGAGCCGCCGCGCACATGGCGTGGATTGACGCCAAACCGCTCCTTGAACCGCGCCGCGAATTGAGACGGCGAATCGTAACCGACCTCAAAGGCAATCTGCGCCATCGGCAGGGTTGTGGTTTGAATGAGGCCCAAGGCGCGGTTCATCCTTGTATCGCTCAGGATCTCACTGAAGCCGGTGTTCTCGGCGGCCAGTTTGCGCCTCAGCGTCGCTTCGCTCATGTTGAACGAGCGCGCCGCCTGCCCCAGCGTCCAAGCAAAGGCGGTATCGCTTTCGATCATCTGCCGCAGCCGATCCTCGATCCGAGGACTTTGGTTCTGGCCGAGCACCGCTCCACAGAGCGCAAACCAGGTGATCAGCTCCATCAAACGAGCCTTGGCAATCGCGCCGGGAAGCCTCGTCAGATTGCCGGGCTGACAGCAATAGTCAAACAATGCCGCGGCTTCCTCCGGCAGCTTCGAGGTGCCTGCCGGTACAGGCCTCGATGGAACGGCGATCGATCCCATCCTGCTATAGGCTTCCTCGAAGAGCTGGCGCGGAACGGGCAGCGCCAGGGTCTGATACTTCTGCGGCGCCTTGGGAATGTTCTCCATCGTCAGGGGACGATAGTCGGGCAGCAAGCCATAGGCGCCCGCCTCGAGGCGCAGAGCCTTATCATCGGCCATGACGATCTTCGTTCCCGATTGCACCTGTATCAACAAGGGGCTGGTATTGACGAGGCGAAAAAAGCAGGCCCGCCCACCCTGGCGGATCAGGGCCCTGGTCGGAATGGGAAAGACCGCGTCCAACATATGTTCTCCGACAACAGGATGGATGATCGTGAAGTCTGGGCTGCCATGTCGGGAGACTGGTGCCATGACCGGTAGAACCGATATGAAGGCGCCCGCCTCGCCACCACCGATCCCTTGGGGTCGGGAATAGCAAAACCGCGTGTCCTGGGCAATCTTGAGCGTCATTTAGATGTTCGACATCACAAAGTGGCTTGGATCCATCCAGTCCGCGCTTGCCGCCTCAGCGTATTTTCGTGGCCGGTGTTTGCTCACCACCGATGTGAATTCGGCTTTTGTCGGCAGTGTCCGCCCGGCTTGTCACGTGATCGATGAAGGCCCGCAGCTTCGGCATCACTTGATGACGGCTCGGATAGTAGAGGAACACACCCGGCGCCATCGGCGCGAACGCCTCCAGGACGCGGATGAGTTTTCCCGCCTTCACCGGTCCGGCGGCGATTGGCTCCGGCACCTGAGCAAGCCCCATGTCTTCGACGGCGGCCCCCAGCATGGTGGGAAAGTCGCGGGCGATCAGCGGCCCGGAGACAACAGCCTCGATCGGTTTTTTGCCGCTGACAAACGACCACGGCGCGATTGAGCCGTTCGAGCGACGCATGCGGATGCAGGCATGTTGACGCAGATCGTCGATACGCTCGGGCCGCCCTCTCCGATGCAGATAGTCGGGGCTGCCGACGACCACCAGCGGGAAGGACGGCGTCAGCCGGATGGCGACCATGTCGGCTGCGATGAACTGGCCGAGCCGGATACCGGCATCAAATCCCTCGGCCGCGATGTCGACCAGTTCCTCATTCACGGCGACCTCCACCTCGATCTCGGGAAAGGCCCGGCAGAAGGATGCGATCAGTGGCTCCAGCAGGATCGGCACCACGGCAGGCGGCACCGTGAGACGCAACAGTCCAGCCGGTCTTTGCCCGAGCTCACGCGCAAGTTCGCTTGCGGCGATCAGTTCCTCGAAAGCAGGCTTTGCGCGCGTAACGAACCGCTCGCCGGCTTCTGTCAGGCCGACACTGCGCGTCGTGCGGATGAAGAGTACCGCGCCGACACGCTCCTCAAGAGCGCGTACGGCCTGGCTGATCGCCGATGGGGTCACCCCGAGTTCCGCGGCTGCCCTGCGAAAACTGCGGTGCCGGGCAACGCTCAGAAACGCCTCAACGCCGTCGAGCGCGCCTTGCCTGACTGTGAAGTTCTGCTTCATACCGCATCGATATTATCGCCAATAGTCGATCACGGGAAGCGGCGGTACATCTGGACCCCACAAAGCAGGAGTGCCCCGATGTCGACCGAATCCATCTTTCAAACTCATCTCGTGCTCGGCTATGTCGCCTGGCTGCTTTGCTTCGGCGCATATATTCTGCCCTGGCTCAAATCGATGGAAAGGATCAAGGCGCACCGCGCCATCGCCACTCTACACAGCTTCCGCTTCTTCGGGCTCGTCTTCATTCTGAGCGACGTCGTCGGTCCCAACCTGCCCGCCAGCTTCGCTACCTTCGCTGCCTATGGCGACCTCGCGGCCGGGCTGCTCGCCATGCTGGCGCTCGTCACAATCAGAATACGCCAGGTCTTCTGGCTGTTCGTCGTCGCCTTCAATCTCGTGGGAATGGGCGACCTCGTCCTCGACTACTATCACGCGATCCGGGCCGGTCTGCCGGCGCGGGCGGGGGAATTGGGCGCCGCATACGCGATCCCGATCATCTATGTGCCCTTGTTGATGATCACCCACGTCTTCGCATTCTATTTGCTGATGCGTCCTCAGCTTAAGGCGGCTCAGGCCCTCGCCTGAGATGGCGGCGGTGTCTTAAATTCCCCTATATCAGGTGTCTCGCACCCGGCAAAAAGCTTGAACTAGTTCTCCGACGCTTCCCGGGGCACGGATCAAATCTGGCGCCCGTCAAATCTGCGCACATAATCGACCAATGCGCGCAGCTTCAGCGGCTGCCTCTGACGCCTGGGATAGTAGAGATAGAAGCCCGGGAAGGGCGGACTGAAATCTTCCAGCAGCGGCAGGAGTTCGCCGCGTTCCACATAGGGCTGGAAGGTTTCCACCATGCCGAAGGTGATGCCGGTTCCGGCGCAGGCCATGCGGATCATCATTCCCATGTCGTTGGTGGTGACTGTGGGATCGACGGAGACGTCGAAGTCGCGATCATTCTCGGTGAACTCCCAGCGATAGGGTGCGGTATCCGGGCGTGGCCGCCAGCCGATGCAGGCGTGGTCCTGCAGTTCGCGGGGATGGCGGGGATGGCCGCGGCGCTCGAGATAGCTGGGGGATGCGGCCGCACATTGTCGCTGCTCTTCGGAGACGGAGATTGCGATCATATCCTGTTCGATCACTTCGCCGAGCCGGACGCCGGCGTCGAAGCCGGCCTCGACGATATCGAATTCGTCATCGGTGATGGTGATATCGAGTTTGATGTCGGGGCAGGCTTCCATGAAGCCGGCCAGCAACGTGCCGGACAGGAAGTTCTCGGCGATCGAGGAAACGGTGATCCTCAGCAAGCCGCTCGGGCGCGCCTGCATTTCCCTGACCGTTTGCATCGCATCCCTGACCTGGCGGACCGATGGACGAACCGCGTCGAAAAACACCTCGCCGGCCTCCGTCAGGCTGACGCTGCGCGTCGTGCGCTGGACCAGGGCAACGCCGACCCGATCCTCCAGGCGCTGCAGGGCCTGGCTGACGGCGGAGCGGGTGACGCCAAGCCGCTCGCCGGCGAGCCGGAAGTTCCGCGCCTCCGCCACCGCAAGAAAGACTGAAATGCCTTCGAGATCATCGGCCATTGGTTAGCATATCTAACCAAGGCATCCTGGATTGGCAACTTAATCACCGCGGATGGCCACGCTATCTTTCAAGTCGAGGTCAACGGAGGTTTCGAGAGGAAAATCGATGCGCAACATTTCCAACAGTCCTGTTCTGCATTTTTTCGCCGCAACCACCTTAGCCGGCACGGCGATCGGTTCGTCTGCCGCCGATGCCGTGAATGACCGAGCCCCTCAGCAGCAACAAACAAGCGAGAACAGAATGCAGCAGCATCCCTATGTCGGCATGTGGGTGACGGATGACGGCCGTATCCGCCACGAACTTCTGCCCAATGGCCGTTACGACGAAGCCCGCGGAAACCGTGAAAGCGCCTACCGAGGACGTTACGAAGTCACCGGAAGGCACATCGAATACTGGGATGACACGGGCTTTACGGCCGACGGCGATTTCGTGGACGGCAATACCCTCCATCACGCCGGCATGGTGCTTCGCCGCAAATGACGCGCCGTCTGACAAGGAAACATCACAAGGAGTAAGGCCGCATTTACAGGCCGGAAAGGATGACGATCATGTCTTCCCCAACACCCATCTGGTTCATAACAGGCGCATCGTCCGGCCTCGGCCGGGCACTCGCCGAAGCCGTCCTCGCCCGAGGCTGGCGCGCCGCCATGACGGCGCGCAGACCCGAGACCCTGGCAGATCTCACGACAGAATACGGGACCGTGCGCTTGCCCTTGCCCTCGATGTGACGGACAGCAACTCCGTCGCCGGCGCGGTTCGTAACGCCGAAACGCATTTCGGGGCGATCGACGTCCTGGTCAACAATGCCGGCTACGGCTACCTCTCGGCGATCGAAGAGGGCGAGGATGCCGAAATACGCGCCCAGTTCGAAACCAATGTCTTCGGATTGATCGATGTCACCAAGCAGGTTCTGCCGGGCATGCGTGCACGCCGGCAAGGGCATATCTTCAATGTCTCCTCGCTTGGCGGGCTCGTCGCGTTTGCGGCGACCGGCTACTACCACGCCACCAAGTTTGCGGTCGAAGCCCTGTCGGAATCGCTTTCGCATGAGGTCAAACCGCTTGGCATCGATGTGACGATCCTCGAACCCGGCGCCTTCCGAACGGATTGGGCCGGCCGGTCGATGGTCGAATCCGCCACGATCATCGACGATTACGCCGAGACCGCAGGCAAGCGGCGCCAGGCCACCCGTTCGGTCTCCGGCAAGCAGCCGGGTGATCCCACCCGAGCCGCAACGGCAATCCTATCGGCATTCGAGGCGGACGAGCCGCCGCTTCGCCTCCTGCTCGGTGCACCCGCCCTGAAAATCGCCCGCGAACGGCTCGATGCGCTGCGCGCAAATTTCGACACCTGGGCGGAGACGACGCTCAGCGCCGATTTCCCAAGCTGACCGCCACGAAAACCTCAACCTGCAATGGAGCTTGAAATGTCTGATATCAAAGGAAAAGTCATTGCCATCACCGGGGCCAGCAGCGGCATCGGAGAGGCTACGGCCAGGGTGCTGGCTGCGGCCGGCGCGCATATCGTGATCGGCGCACGTCGCACCGATCGGCTGAAGGAACTTGCCGACGACATCGCCGCAAAGGGCGGGACGGTGCGCCTGCGACAGCTTGACGTCACCGACCGCTCGCAGGTGGAAGCCTTCGCAGGCTTTGCCAGATCCGAATTCGGACGGCTGGACGTGATCGTCAACAATGCCGGCGTCATGCCGCTCTCGCCGCTCGATGCCCTCAAGGTCGACGAATGGGACCGGATGGTCGACGTCAACATCAAGGGCGTTCTCTACGGCATTGCCGCAGCGCTTCCGATCATGAAAGCGCAGGGGTCGGGGCAGATCATCAACCTGTCTTCGATCGGGGGCCACAGCGTCTCTCCGACGGCTGCCGTCTATTGCGCGACGAAATTCGCGGTGCGGGCGATCTCGGACGGATTGCGACAGGAGACCGACCGCATCCGGGTGACCGTCATCTCTCCCGGCACAACGACATCGGAACTGGCCGAGACGATCACCGATCCGACCGCGCGGGATGCGATGAAGGCTTTCAGGGCGATCACGATCAGCCCCGAGGCGATCGCCAATTCGATCCTCTACGCCGTCAGCCAGCCTGATGACGTCGATGTCAGCGAGATCATCATCCGGCCGACAGCCAGCCCGCATTGAGCGGCTGAGATTGCTGCCAAAGCAATTCCCGCAAAAGTGTAGCGCGGTTTCGCGTCCGGAATTGCGGAAACGAAAAGCCTCCGCCGCCTAAAAACCCAGGGACTGCTGGGCGGGCGGCGGCGGTGCGAGATTGACGCCTTCGAGTTCCAGCATGCGGGCCTTCGATGTCGAACCGCCGGGCGCGGAGAAGCCGCCGATCTTGCCGCCGGCCGCAAGCACCCGGTGACAGGGGATGATCAGAGCGACCGGGTTTTTCGCCATCGCCTGGCCGACGTCGCGGGCGGCCTCGGGCCCGGCGCCAAGCTCCTTCGCCAGCGCGCCGTAAGTGGTCGTGCGGCCCCAGCCGACACGCCGTGCCGCCGCATAAATATCCCGGAAGAAGGCATCCTGGCCGGCAAGATCGAGTTCGACTCCGGAAAAATCCGTCTCCTCGCCCTGGAAATAGCGCTTCACGGCGGCAACCGTCTCTAGCACAGCTGGCGTCGGCGCGCCGGGTTCGGCATCCGGTAGGCGGCGCAGCAGCAGCCGTTCGGTCGCTTCCGCTGATTTGGTCGGCAGTTGGAAACGGGTGATGCCGGCATCGCTCCAGGCGATGCCGCAGAAACCGCCCGCGGTTTCGAAGATGAGATAGTGGTGCGTTGTCTCAGCCATGACAGCCTCCGCATGTTCGATTGCCTTCAAAATCGTATGAGACGGCCGCTGTTTCAACCCGTTTCTTGCGCGTACCGGGCTTTTCGAAAGTCCACTTCATCCGGCGCCGGGCAAGGGTTCGGATGAATTTAACGCCAAGCATATCGGGACATTATGTTCTCTTTTTGTTCTTGAGGTGCGGTCCTGTTGAGAATATCCTCCGTCGCGTTTTGGAAACGACGCGTCAGGTCATGACGACCGTGAGGGCCTATGAACCAGATTTCCCTCGATTTCGAGTGTGACAAGAATCGTCGCGAGCGGCCGAACGAAAGTTACACCGGCAGACACCGGCTTTTCTTCGCTCTCTGCCCTCCCGATGCCGTCGAACGGCAGGCGGCCGCGATCGCCGATGACCATGGCAAAGCTTTCTCTCTTTCCGCAAGACCACGCCTGACGACGCTGCACGTGACGATCATCGGCATCGATGACTATGAAGAATTACCGGAGGACGCGGTCTTTGCGGCGCGCCAGGCCGGCGCGACGGTGGAGAGCGCACCGATCACGATCACCTTCGACAGGATCATGAGTTTCAAGCGGGAGGGCAAGGCGCGGCCACTCGTGCTTTGCGGTGAAGGCGGACGAAAGCCGCTCACACGGCTGCATGTCCAACTCGGTGTCGGCATGCACAATGCCGGATTGCGGCACAATATAAGCCGGCATTTCACGCCACATATGACGCTGCTCTACGACCGCAAGGCCGTGCCGCCGACAAGCCTCGACAGACCGGTTTCATGGACGGCCGCCGAATTCCTGCTCGTCCACAGTGTTCTCGGAAAGACCGAACATCGGGTCATCGATCGCTGGCCGCTGCTCGGCTGCGGGCAATGATGGATCGCGGCTTGCGCTTGCCTGATTTCCGCGCATAAAGCTCTGAAGGCCTGTTCCGGCATTGACGCAAACGGGAGCGAAAGCGGCATGGACATTTCAGAGATCATCATCCCGGGCGATACGCCGGGAACGGAGTGGCGGCTGCCGGTGCTGCGCTTTACGGGCCACGATCCGGAGGCGCCCAAGACCTATATCCAGGCGGCCCTGCATGCCGGCGAGCTGCCTGGAACGGTGTTGCTGCATTTCCTCTGCGAGCGGCTGCGGCAGGCGGAAAGCCAGGGCGGGATCGCCGGCGATGTCACCATCGTGCCGCAGGCCAATCCGATCGGTGCGGCGCAGTCGCATTTCGGCGAATTGCAGGGCCGTTTCGACCTGGGCTCGCGCACCAATTTCAACCGGGATTTCCCGCTGATCTCCCTTGTCGATCGGGCCTCACTGATCGAGGACCTCGATGACACCCCGGCTACCGACAGATTGAAGCGGCAACTGCTGCATATGGCGCTCGGTGCCGACCTCGTGCTCGACCTGCATTGCGACGACGAATCCCTGCAATATGCCTACATCGACGAGGCCTTCTGGCCTGAGGCGGCCGATCTCGCCAGCGCGCTCGACATGGAGGCCGTGCTGCTTTCGGATGGCGAAAGCTCGGCCTTCGAGGAGGCCGTCGGCTTTGCATGGAAATATGAAGTCCCCGGCGAGCGCCGCTCCCGATTGCCCGGCAAACTCTCCGTCACCGTCGAACTGCGCGGCAAGCGCGACGTCGATCCGGTGCTGGCGAAAAAGGATGCGGACGGGCTCTGGCGCTTCCTGGAGGCACGGGGGATCGTCGGCGACAGGAAGCAAGCGTCAACGACGTTTTACGGGCCGGCCGTGCCGCTCGACAATGTCGAGATCATTCGCGCTGGAGAAGGTGGCGCCGTGCTCTTCCATCGCAATATCGGCGAGAGGGTTGCGGAAGGCGATCGTCTTGCGACGATCCTCACCCGGCCGGGGCAGCCGGGCGGCAGCATCGAGCTCACCGCGCCGCAGGACGGGCTGATCCTGACCCGAACCTCCGACCGGCTGGTGCGGCGGCGCGGCGACCTGATGAAGATCGCCTGCGAGAACCCAAGCCAGGCGTCGCGCAAGGCCGGGACGCTGGAAAATTGAGCGGGGTTTTGCCTGCGGTGACCATCGGCGCGCAGGGGATAAAACGTCGCACGGCGTTTGCGCCGGCCGGCCTGCATGTTATCTCGCTGTCATCACAGGGAGATCGATCGGGCATGGCCGTCACCATCTATGGCATCAAGAATTGCGACACGATGAAGAAGGCCCGCAGCTGGCTGGAAGAACATAGCGTCGCCTATGAGTTTCACGATTATAAGGCGCTCGGTATCGACCGTGCCCATCTCGAAGCCTGGATCGACAAGGCCGGCCTCGATACCGTGCTCAACCGCGCCGGCACCACCTTCCGCAAACTGCCCGATGCCGAGCGTGAGAACCTGACCCGGGAAAAGGCGATCGCCCTGATGCTCGACCAGCCGTCGATGATCAAGCGGCCGGTGCTGGAGGCTAGAGGCAAGCTGCTGGTCGGCTTCAAGCCGGAGATTTACGCCGGTACGTTCGGCGGCTGACAGACGGCTCGCTGAGCTCAGGGGGAGAGATGTCCAAGACCACGCGCGCGACACAGCTTCTTTCGCAGGCAGGTATCGCCTTCACGGTCCATGCCTATGATTACGATCCCAATGCCGAGCGCGTCGGGCTGCAGGCGGCCGAAGCGCTCGGCGAGGCGCCGCACCGGGTGCTGAAGACGCTGATGGCGGAGGTGGACGGCAAACCGGTCTGCGTCGTCGTACCGTCGGACCGCGAGGTCAGCATGAAGAAGCTCGCCAACGCCTTTCACGGCAAATCGGCCAACATGATGAAGCCCGCCGATGCCGAGCGGTTGACAGGTTATCATGTCGGCGGCATCAGCCCGTTCGGCCAGAAGAAGACGGTGCCGACGGCGATCGAGGAAGCCGCCCTTGCCGAGCCGCTGGTCTTCATCAATGGCGGGCAGCGCGGGCTGCAGGTGCGGATCGATCCGAAGGATGCGTTGACGGTGCTCAAGGCCGTCGCCGCGCCGCTGATTGCCTGATCAGAACAGGATGCCGATGCTCTGGCGATTGAAACTATAAGAAGCGGTCGAGCAGGCCGGCGATCGTCTTCGCCTCGCTTTCGGCAAGCCTGCAGCCGATATGGGTCTCGATCGATCTGGCATAGACGGCCCACATGCGCTCGCGAAGCTTTCGGCCGGCATCCGTCATCACCACCCAGCGGCCGCGGCCATCGCTGGCGAAGGTTTCGCGCCGGACCAGGCCCTCGCTTTCCAGCCGGTCGATCAGCCGGGAAAGATTATACTGCGCCAGCAAGGTCCGCTCCTCGATCTCGTAGGGGCGCAGCCTGCCGTCTTCCGAGCGCGCCAATTCCCACAGCACGTCGTACCAAGCAAGCGGCGGGAGGCCTGCCGCTTTCAGGTCGGCTTCAATCGCGCCAAGCAAGCGCTCGCGGGCGCGCATGATGCTCGTCCAGGCAGAAGTGACAGCTTCGCTCGGATTCGGCGTTTTTTCGGACATAAATGCAATTACATCTACCTTGAATTCAGCCGCAAGTGATATTACATGCAATTACATCTATTATCATCCCGTGGAGACCGCCATGAGCAAGCTTACTCTCGTCAGCCATCACCTCTGCCCCTATGTGCAGCGTTCCGCGATCGCGCTTCTCGAAAAGGGCGTGCCCTTCGAACGCATCAACATCGATCTTGCCGACAAGCCGGACTGGTTCCTGAAGATCTCTCCGCTCGGAAAGGTACCGCTGCTCAGGATCGAAGAGGAGGACGGCAGCGAGGCCGTGCTGTTCGAAAGCAGCGTCATCTGCGAATATCTCGAGGAAACGCAGATTGGCGTCGCCTTGCATCCCAAAGACGCGCTGACGCGTGCCCGCCATCGCGGCTGGATGGAATTCGGCTCGTCCGTGCTTTCCGATCTCTGGGGCTATGAAACGGCCGAGGATGCCTCGCAGCTGGAAATCAAACGCAAGGCGCTCATCGCCAAATTCGCGACAATCGAGACGGTGCTGACGGACGGGCCTTATTTCGCCGGCAACGGCTTCAGCCTGGTCGACGCCGTGTTCGCGCCGGTCTTTCGTTATTTCGATCTCTTCGACACGCTCGGCGACAGCGGCATCTTCGAAGGGCTGGAGCGGGTGAGGCACTGGCGCAAGGCGCTGTCCGAACGGGCAAGCGTCAAGGCCGCCGTCAGTGCGGACTACCCGCAGCGGCTGGTCGAATTCCTCGAAAAGCATAACTCGATCCTGCTCAGGCTGGAGGCGGCCGCCTGAAGCCCGCGCTGCGGCCGGACGTCCATCCGACCGCTTGCAATTTGGCGGCGATACGCTTCATTTTCGCCGCAAACGGGTCTAAGTCTTCCAGCCTCTCACCGTTAATGACAGAAGGCAGGTTGAACCATGACTTTCATGCCCCAGAG
This sequence comes from Rhizobium anhuiense bv. trifolii, assembly GCF_024346605.1. Classification (NCBI taxonomy): domain Bacteria; kingdom Pseudomonadati; phylum Pseudomonadota; class Alphaproteobacteria; order Hyphomicrobiales; family Rhizobiaceae; genus Rhizobium; species Rhizobium anhuiense. The sequence continues at coordinate 584,929 of NZ_CP098803.1, read as the reverse complement.
CCAGAACACCGTTGATCCCGACAAGCTGGAAAAGCTTGCGGAAGTCGCCGTCAAGGTCGGGCTGCAGCTGCAGAAGGGTCAGGATCTGGTGGTCACCGCGCCTGTCGTGGCGCTGCCGCTGGTGCGCCTGATCACCAAACACGCCTATCAGGCCGGCGCCGGGTTGGTCACCGCCTTCTATTCCGACGAGGAAACGACGCTGGCGCGCTATCAATATGGCGGCGACGAGAGCTTCGACCGCGCTTCCGGCTGGCTCTACGAGGGCATGGCCAAGGCCTATGCCAACGGGGCGGCCCGTCTTGCCGTCGCCGGCGACAATCCGATGCTGCTTTCCGAGCAGGATGCCGGCAAGGTCGGCCGCGCCAATCGCGCCAACTCCACCGCCTACAAGCCGGCGCTGGAGAAGATCTCGAATTTCGACATCAACTGGAACATCGTCTCCTATCCCAACCCGTCCTGGGCCAAGGTGGTCTTCCCCGACGATCCGGAACCGATCGCGATCGCCAAGCTTGCCAAGGCGATCTTTGCCGCCTCGCGCGTCGATGTCAGCGATCCGGTCGCCGCCTGGGCCGAACACAATGCCAATCTCGCCAAGCGCTCCGCCTGGCTGAACGGCGAACGTTTCGCCTCGCTGCATTTCCAAGGACCGGGGACGGACCTGACGGTCGGCCTTGCCGACGGGCATGAATGGCATGGCGGCGCTTCCACCGCCAAGAACGGCATTACCTGCAATCCGAACATCCCCACCGAGGAAGTCTTCACCACGCCGCATGCGTTGCGCGTCGAAGGCCATGTTTCCAGCACCAAGCCGCTTTCGCATCAGGGCACGCTGATCGACAATATTCAGGTGCGTTTCGAGGGCGGACGGATCGTCGAGGCCAAGGCATCGCGCGGCGAGGAGGTGTTGAACAAGGTGCTCGATACCGACGAGGGGGCGCGCCGGCTCGGCGAAGTGGCGCTGGTGCCGCATTCCTCGCCGATCTCGGCCAGCGGCATCCTGTTCTACAACACCCTGTTCGACGAAAACGCCTCGTGCCACATCGCGCTCGGCCAGTGCTATTCCAAATGCTTCCTGAACGGTGCGACGCTCAGCCAGGAGCAGATCAAGGCGCAGGGCGGCAATTCCAGCCTGATCCATATCGACTGGATGATCGGCTCCGGCAAGGTCGATATCGACGGGATCAAGCCGGATGGTTCGCGGGTTCCGGTGATGCGGCAGGGCGAATGGGCCTGAGCGGCGTCATCCTACGCTGACAGTATGAAGCGCTGACCGCAGGACCGTGCTCATCACGCTGACTGAAAGGGCTCGCGACGGTGCCTGCCGCGCAAGTTCCTTTCGGACGCCGAGTCATCGGATCGCCGATAGCAGCTTGCGCACGCGATCGAGATGCGCCGTCCGCTTTGCATTGGTGGCACGGTCCATGTCGTGCAGGCTGAGCATCCGGAAATTCAACCGCTTCGAGCAGAAGGCGGCGATGCCGCGCTTCAACAGCCGGCGCACCGGATCGCCCATATAGAGACGCACCAGCCACCAGGGCGAACCTGTCGTCGTCAGCGCGTAGAGCAGCCTGATATTGGTGAGCTGCGGCACAATACGGCCTCCGGCGGCATCATGGGTGAAGGCGACCCCCGGCGCAAAGATGCGATCGAAGAAGCCCTTCAGGACAGCAGGGAAATTGAACCACCATTGCGGAAAAACGAGAACGAGGCCGTCGGCGGCCTTCAGTCGGTCCACGATGCCGGCCACGGCTGAACTATCGTAGGGCACGTCGAAATAGCCGCGGCGCTCGGTCTCGGACAAACGCGGATCGAAATTCTCGGCGTAGAGATCGAGCAAATCGACGGCATGCCCGGCGGCTTCCAATGCTTGGCGGGCGGTGCGCGCCACGGAGGCGGCAAAACTGTCCGGCAATGGGTGGGCAAGCACCAGCAGGATCCGCATCGTCAGAACAGGCTTCCCTGTTTCTGCGGTTCTGCGGGTTTTGCGCTGCGCTTCTTGGCACCGGCCGGCGGTGTGCCGCCTTCCGTGGTCATCGCGCCGACACGACCGTCGGCGAATTCGATGGCGATGCCCATGCCGGCGGAAATTTGAGCAGCCTGCGAGACCGGCCTGTTATCCTCATCGCGAATGACGGCGTAACCGCGCTTCAGCACATTCTTATAGGAGAGCGACTGCAGCACGCGGTCCTGCGAAGAAAGCTCGGCGCGCGCACGGGTCAGCTGGTGACGGATCGCCGTATCGGCATGGCGCGAAAGATTGCCGAGCCGTTCGCGGCCGCGGTCGGTCTGGGTCTTCAGCCGGGCAGGCAGCGAGGCGAGGATTGCTTCGGCGCGCTCAACGCGCGATTTCGAACGGTCGATCAGCCGTTCGACCATACGCTCGGCCCGCACGATCCGCTCGTTCAGCGTCTGGCGGCGTTCGGCGATGCGATTGGAGAGCACATCGGGGCGCAGATGCGCGGCGACGCGCTCGAAGCCGCGGCGCTTGTTGATGGTGTTGAGTTCCAGCCCGCGGCCAAGGCCGGCAGCCGCTTCGTCGAAACGCCGGCGTGGCAAGGCGAGAAGCTGATCGAGCGACGGCAATGCCCGCATCAGGGCACGGACGGACTGACGGCGTTGATCCATCTGCCGGTTCATGCAGCCTTGCAGGCGTGCGGCGAGAGCGGCGGCCTGCGCCTCGAGCTCCGCCTTGACCGGCACCGCCATTTCCGCGGCACCGGTCGGCGTCGGGGCGCGGACATCGGCGGCATAGTCGATCAGCGTCCAGTCGGTCTCATGGCCGACGGCCGAGATCAGCGGTATCCGGCTTTCGGCCGCAGCACGCACGACGATTTCGTCGTTGAAACTCCAAAGATCTTCCAGGCTGCCGCCGCCGCGCGCGACGATCAGCACATCGGGGCGCGCAATGGTACCTGCCGGCTCCAGCGCATTGAACCCGCGGATGGCGTTCGCCACCTCCTCGCCGGACCCCTCGCCCTGTACCTTCACCGGCCAGACGAGGACATGTACGGGAAAACGATCGGAGATGCGGTGAAGGATATCGCGGATGACCGCCCCGGTCGGCGACGTGACGACGCCGATAACCCTCGGCATGAAGGGCAGCCGCTTCTTGCGGGCGGCATCGAACAGGCCCTCGGCGCCCAGCTTGCGCTTGCGCTCCTCGATCAGCGCCATCAGCGCGCCGGCACCGGCCGGCTCCAGCGTCTCAATAACGATCTGATATTTCGAAGAACCCGGAAAGGTGGTGACCTTGCCCGTGGCGATGACCTCCATGCCCTCTTCCGGACGGAACTTCAGCCGCGAGAAGGTGCCCTTCCAGATGACGGCGTCGATGCGGGCGCGGTCGTCCTTCAACGCGAAATAGGCATGACCCGAAGAATGCGGCCCGCGATAGCCGGAGATTTCGCCGCGCACACGAACCTGGTCGAAGGCGGTTTCGACGGTGCGCTTGATCGAGCCGGAAAGCTCCGAAACCGAATACTCGGCAAGGTTGGTCGGCGAATCGCCGTCGAAGACGTTGCTCATCTCACCTTTTTATGTCGATCAGCAGCAAACGGGAAGCTCGGCATCGATGCAGAGGCCGTTTTCCCGGCTTTGAACTCGGCAACGGGCCGACGTCATCGCCGCTCCGCTGAGTTCGGCCGCGATGGCGGCCGACACCGAACGCGATAAATCCGTTTTGTTGCGGAACGGATAGGTACAATTCGCGTTTTACCCGAAAGGGATTGCTAACCACCGCAATACAAAGGCTTTTCGGGCAAGATCGCCGGTAAATCTTTGTTAGTTGGCGCTTCCTATTCTTCCCCTCGTTATCTCTGGGAAGGTGCTGAAATGATTATTCTCACAGCAGCAGCATTGGGCATCAGCGCCGGGCAAACGCGCTCGGCCAGCGCAATCGCGTTGGTCGCGGCGCTGATCGGAATGACATTCGCGCTGGCGGCGATAACCTCGCCCGGTCCGGTGTCCATTCTGGCATTCGTCTATGCCGTGCTCGGCTATAATGGCGGCCTCATGCTCTTCGTGCTTGGCCTCTATGCCAACCAGCGTCTTCGTCGCGCCATGCGCGTCTCGAACTAACAATCATCCATGCTGAGGACGGCCCGCGTCAATTCGTCGTCGGCCGATAGCGAAAGAACTGCACGCCTGCGTCGGCCGGTTTCGGCAGCGGTTCCAGATAGCGCGGGATATTGCCTTTGCCGAGCGCAGCATAGAGCCCATCCGGCTTCAGCTTGGCGATCTCGCGCGTCTGCGGGTCTTTGGGGCAGAAGGCTAGCACGGTCACCCCAGCCCCCTTCAAGAAAGCTTCCGCCTCCTGCGGCTCCGCCAGGCCGATATGCAACTCCGTCAGCATGCCGCCCTGATTGCGATGATAGGGCGCCGAGAGAACCCGGTTCTGGGTGAAGCGGAGAATGGGGACGCCCATTTCCGATGGTGCGGAGACCAGCCCGGCCGGAAGCCCGGCAAGCGGGGCCAGCGCCTCCTGCGATGTGCAGGAAATCTTCTTTGCCGGCTCGGCCGTCTTCTTCTGCGCGGCATTCTCCGTCTGCATCGAGATAAGCCCGCCGCCGACGGCCCAGGCGGCCGGAACACTTGCGAGCACGGTCACGATGTAGACGAAGGCGGCGGCGACATTCTCGCTGTCGCCGTTCGAAATGCGCCTGATATCGATGATCAGCAGCGCAAGCGGCAGGATGGAGATGAGGTTCGAGAAGGTCGCGCCGCGCACCTGGACCAACGCGATTGCCCAGCTCGTCGTCAGCAGCAGGAGCAGGACCAGATGGATTTGCACGCGGTCACGCTGAACGATGCGGAAGATGCAGACGGCGATGCCGAAGAGGCCGGCCGCATAGAAGGCGCCGAGAGAGAAAGGATCGGTGCGCCCGAGGACGAAAACCGACTGCGCTTCCGAAACATTCTTCAGCCAGAGCTCGACCAGCATCGGATCGAGACTGGCCAGCGGATCGCTCAGGCATTGCGGTGCGATCACGATCGCCGAACCGAAAACACCGGCGCCGACGACGGCGAGCGCTGCAAAACGCAAGGGACGGGTGAGGCGGCTGGCAAAAACCGCCGAAAACAACAGCAAACCGCCGCCGATCGCCGCCAGGCTGTAATAGCCGAGCGAGAGATTGTCGCAGGTGACCATCGAATAAAGCCGGGGCGGTACCGTTGCGAAGAACAGGATGCTGATCGCCAGCGCCAAAGCCAGCCCGAAGGCCTTCGCAGCAGCGGCAAAATCTTCGCCCTCCCAGGCCCAGAGCAGAGCGACGGTCAGGCAGACGGCGGCGACAAAGGGGGTCGTCTCGGCGCCGATGGCAATGGCGATGGCTGCCGCGACGCCGGCGACCGCGTAGCTCCAGGCGCGACGCTCGGGATCCAGCAGCATCGCTATCATCGTGGCGACCAGCGCCAGCTGCGCATTGTGATGATCGATGGCGCCCGGCGCGAAACGGTTGCCGGCGTAGATGACAAGGCCGGTCAAGCCGAGGCTGATGTGCATGCCGGCGACACCGCCAATGCGCCGACCGGCCACGGCCATGGCGAGCATGGCGGGCAGGATGAGCGATACCGGCCAGACAGCGAGCGCCAGCGCCTCGGCCGTCTCGCGGGGTGCAAACAGACCGAAGAACCAGATCAGCGAGGCGATCGGCAGATCGATCAGCCGCGACCAGTGCATCAGCGTGCCGCCGGTGAGACCGAGCCGGTATTGCATCAGATCGAACCAGCCCTGCCCGGCGAGAAAATCGCGAACCTCGACGAGACGCATTCCGTCGTCATTGTCCGGGCCGACATAATCGGTGGCGCCGGAAAGCCTGGTGACGAGAATGACGGCGGCGAAAATGACGCTATAAGCGATGACAGTTGGCCAGAGACGCGTCAGCAGGTCGCGTATCCTGCCCCGAGGGGTATCGATCGCGGATGATGCATGGGTGATCGGCTGCACAGCGTTCATTGTGGTTAGCGGTTCGTTTCCGGATGAGGCAAGCTTAGCCGCCGCCGATCAAGAAAGTGTAAAGCCGTTGCGACGACCGCCGATTTTGCCTGCGTCATAGGGTCTTATTAACGCCGGATGATTTAGGCTGAGCGCGGCTTTTAAGTGTAACGAGTAGAGTCATGGCCCGATCGCGTACCGACAATCTGAATATTGCCGTCCTGCTTCCCTGCTATAATGAAGCCGCGACGATCGGCCCTGTCGTCCGGGGCTTCCGGGCAACGCTGCCGGATGCCGCGATCCACGTCTACGACAACAATTCCACCGACGGCACCGCGCTGCAGGCAATGCTTGCCGGGGCGCATGTCGTGCGCGAGCGGCGCCAGGGCAAGGGCCATGTCGTGCGCCGCATGTTCGCCGATATCGAGGCCGACATCTACATCATCGCCGACGGCGACGGGACCTATACGCCTGATGATGCCGAAGAACTGGTGCGCACGCTGCTGACCGAGCGCGCCGACATGGTGGTCGGCACCCGGCGCGGCGTGCACGACGATGCCGGCCGTCAGGGCCATGCGCTCGGCAACCGGCTTTTCAACCTGCTCTACAGGACGATCTTCGGACCCGACTTCACCGATATCTTTTCCGGCTACCGCGCCTTTTCGCGCCGCTTCGTCAAGAGCTTCCCGGCGGTATCCGGCGGCTTCGAGATCGAAACCGAAATGTCCGTGCATGCCTCCCGGCTGAAGCTGCCGGTCAGCGAACTGGAACTCGACTATGGCCGCCGGCCGGAAGGTTCGCATTCCAAACTGTCGACCTTCCGCGACGGCGCCAAGATCCTCTGGATGTTCGCGATGCTGATGAAGGAAACCCGGCCCTTCGCCTTCTTCAGCGCGATCAGCGCCACCTTCATGCTGGCGAGCCTCGGCTTCATGGCGCCGGTGCTGGCGGAATATTTCCAGACGGGTCTCGTCAGCCGCATGCCGACCTGGGTGCTGTCGACGGCGCTGATGATGATTTCCTTCATGCTGTTCACCGCCGGCGTCATCCTGGATTCCGTTGCGCGCGCCCGCGCCGAACAGCTTCGTATCCATTATATCGGCCTGGAGACGCCGAGTGCGATGAAGACGCCGCTGAGCCACGCCGCGCCGGTATCGCGCGCCGGCCGCGGCAAGGCGGATGCTGCATGAGAAAGCTCATCCGCTTCGCGATTGCCGGCGGCATGGGCTTCGTCGTCGATGCCGGCACCCTGTCGGCGCTGCTCCATCTGACGCCGCTCGGGCCTTTTCTGGCGCGGCTCATTGCGATCGCCTTCGCCATGGCGGCGACCTGGGCTTTCAACCGGACCTTCACCTTCGATCGCTCCGGCCATTCGCTTGCCGCCGAAGGCTTCCGCTACGGCTCGGTCGGGGTGACGGCAGCGCTCGTCAATTACGGGCTCTATTCAGCGCTTCTGCTGTCGCTGCCATCCCTGCAGCCGCTTGCGGCGATGGTGATCGCCACCGCCGCCTCGATGGTCTTCAGCTTCTTCGGCTATTCGCGCTTCGTCTTCCGCGCTGAGTGATTAGAGCGCCGCGCGTCCAAGAGGACGCGCAAAGGACGCTCTAACACTTTAAATTGGCGCATAATCCTTTCCGAAAATCGATCTCGATTTTCGGGGTTATGCGCTAAACTGCTTCCCAGCCATCCTTCTCGCTGGCCCGGTAGATCGCGTCGATCACCTTCTGGTTCAGCTTCGAATTTTCGAGCGTGACGATCTCTTCCTTGCCGTTCGTCACCGCCCGGGCGAAGGCCTCGACCTCCCGCCTGTACTGGCGGCTGTCCTGGAAGCGGAAGATGCGCGATTCGGTGTGGCTGCGGTTGGCAAGCTCGATCTCCTCGGGCCCCCAGCGATTGGCGTTGAACGGCGACTTGACCTCGATGTAGCCGTCGGTGCCGTGGAAGACCATGACCTGGCGGTTGGCCATCTGCGTCGAGATATAGAAGCTCAGATCGAAATCGCCGAAATCGGCCTTGACGCTCGAATAGATATCCGTGCCGAAATCCGCATCGCGCTCGGTGACCGCCTGGATCCTGAGCGGCTCCTTGCCGGTGGAAAAACGCGTGCCCATGACGGGATAGACGCCGATATCGGGCAGGCCGCCGCCGCCGAGCTCGGGAACGTTGCGCATATTGGCGGGGTCGCGGTTGAAATAGGTGAAGGCGCCCTGCACATGGCGGAGCGAACCGATCGCGCCCTCGGCGATCAGCGCGCGGACCTTCTGCCAGACCGGGGAATAGGTGATCATATAGGCTTCGGTGACCACCACCCGATTACGGTCGCGCGCGGCGATCACTTCGTCGATATCGTCGGCTTTCAGCGCTATGGGCTTTTCGCAGAGCACGTGCTTGCCGGCATCGGCGGCTTTGATCGACCATTCGATGTGCTGCGAGGTCGGCAGCGGGATGTAGACGGCGTCGATGACGTCGGAGGCCAGCATCTCCTCGTAGGAGCCGAAGGCATGCGGCACGGAGAAGCGGTCGGCCACCTCCCTTGCGCGCGTGAGATCACGGCTCGCAATCGCCGTAACGACGCAATTCTCCGCATCCTGGATCGCGGGAATGACATTGTCGCGGCCGATCCTCGCCGTTGAAATGATACCGAAACGCAGCATGATCCAAGCCTCCCAGAACTGATTTCGGCGAACCATATGCAGGCCTTCGCTGCGGCGCAATGGTGAGACCTCAAATCACGGAAGTTTGCCTTTCCTCACGCGCCGATCGCGCTAAGTTTGGGCGAGGGCGGCGTTCTGCCGTATCCGCGATTTCAATCACATCACCTTACTGGAGAGCGTCATGGAAATGCGCCGGCTTGGAAAAACAGGTCTTTCGGTCGCGCCGATCGTCATCGGCGGCAATGTGTTCGGCTGGACGGCCGACGAGAAAACATCCTTTGCCATTCTCGACGCCTTCTTCGATGCGGGCCTGAACACGATCGATACGGCCGATGTCTATTCCGCATGGGTTCCGGGCAACAAGGGCGGCGATTCCGAGGAAATCATCGGGCGCTGGCTGAGGCAGGCAAGGGTTTCCCGCGACAAGGCCGTCATCGTCACCAAGGTCGGCTCCGACATGGGACAGGGAAAGACGCTGAAGGAGACCTATATCCTGAAGGCGGTCGAGGATTCGCTGCGCCGGCTGCAGACGGACTATATCGACCTCTATCTCTCGCATTGGCCGGATGCCGATACGCCGCATGAGGAAACGCTCGGCGCCTATGCCAAGCTGAAGCAGCAGGGCAAGATCCGCGCCATCGGCTGCTCGAATTATGATGCAAAGTTGTTCCAGGCGTCCTTCGACGCGGCCGAAAAGGCCGGCCTGCCGCGTTACGACGTCCTGCAGCCGGAATATAATCTCTATGAGCGCGCAAGCTTCGAAGGGCCACTCGCCGAGCTCTGCATCGCCCAGGATATCGGCGTCATCACCTATTTCAGCCTCGCCGCCGGCTTTCTCACCGGTAAATACCGCAGCAAGGCCGATACGGAAGGCCGCGCACGCGAGGGCCGGGTTTCGAAATATCTCGACGACAAGGGCCTGCGCATCCTGGCCGCGCTCGACAAGGTTTCGACCGAGACCGCCGCCAGCCCGGCGGAAATTTCGCTCGCCTGGCTGCTGCGCAAGAAGGGCGTGACGGCACCGATCGCCAGCGCCACCAGCCTTTCGCAGCTTGAAAGCCTGGTGAAATCGGCGACACTGGCGCTTTCCGATGATGCGATGGCGCTGCTCGACGAAGCCGGCGGCTGAAGAAAGGGAGAGCCCATGACCGCGACCATACGCGATGCCCGCCCCGAGGACGAAGCCCGTTGGCGCGAGCTCTGGGCGGCCTATCTCGCCTTTTACGACGTCACGGTCGATGCCGATATCACCGATCAGACATGGCGCCGGGTCTTCGATCCGGCGTCGGCAATTTCGATGCGCGTCGCCGAGGTCGATGGCAGGATGATGGGCTTTGCACTCTATCTCACGCATGAGGGCACGTGGATCCGCGGCAGAGACTGCTATCTCGAAGACCTGTTCGTCGATGCCGATGCGCGCGGCAAGGGCCTTGGGCGGGCGCTGATCGACGATCTCATCGCCACCTCGAAAGCCAAGGGCTGGTCGCGGCTCTACTGGCATACGAGCGAGCAGAACAAGACGGCGCGGGCACTCTACGACAGCTATGTCGAAAGCGACGGCCACATCCGCTACCGCATCAGTTTCTGAGCGGGGCATCAGTTTCTGAGCGGGGGAAAACCTTCGTAGACAGCGGCGTGATCGCCTTCCCAATTGGCCATGCCCGGTTTGGTGAGGATGCCGCGTGGCCTGACATAACTCTGGATCACCCGCTTCGGGCGTTCGTGCCACTGGATATTGAAGGCCCAGAGCTTCGGGAAGAAGCAGAGCGAGGCATAAGGCAGGTGGTCGTGAATCCACCAGGCGAGCCGCTGCCAGTCGCTTTCATCGCGGTAGCGGTCGAGCATCCATGGCACGACAATGCAGACCGCAGCACCCATGCAGCCGTCAAAATCCCTCATATCCCAGATGTGATGCGCTGATGTGGCGGCATTGGTCGAGCAGTTCAGATTGTTCTCGTTGCCAAACCTGTTCACCCCCGGCGAGCGATAGCCGGAGCGGATATGCAGGCGCCCGAACGTCGCCTGCAGCGGCTCCAGCAATTCCTCGCAGAGCCTCTTGCCTGCCTCGATCGCCAGATCGGGATCCTCGGGGATGTTGGGGATGCGGTAGAAATCGGCGATTTCGGAGTGCAGGAAATCGCGAAGGAAGAAGTTTTGCGACAGCCTTACGCGGCCAAGATCTTCCAGCCCCTTCATCGAACCCGGCTTTCGCATGACGTTATCTTCCTCCCATACCGATGGCCGGAATCATCGCCTGGAGCCCTTTTCCAGTCCACCCGAAATCGATCGGGAACAATTAGCGCGATCCTCGCTTCTTAATGTGTCGCCGCATTCGCGGTTTTTCCCAAAACAAGGATCGAGAAAATGGCCAAGGAAAAGACGTTGGAAGATCTATTCCACGACACACTCAAGGACATCTACTTTGCCGAACGGCAGATTTTGCGCGCCCTGCCAAAGATGGCGCGCGCCGCACAATCCACCGAACTGAAGGCGGGCTTCGAAAAACACCGTGAGGAAACCGAAGCTCAGGTCGAGCGGCTGCAGCAGGTTTTCGAACTGATCGGCAAACGCGCACAGGGCAAAACCTGCGAGGCGATCCAGGGCATTCTGGCCGAGGGCGAAGAAATCATGGAGGAATTCAAGGGCACATCGGCCCTCGATGCCGGTCTGATCTCGGCTGCCCAGGCCGTCGAACATTATGAAATCGCCCGCTACGGCACGCTGAAGACCTGGGCCGCAACGCTCGGCCTCAAGGATGCCGTCCGCCTGCTCGACCAGACGCTGCAGGAAGAAACGGCCACCGACAAGACCCTCTCCCAGCTCGCCACGACAGCAGCAAACCAGAAGGCGAAAGCTGCCTGATGACATGATGCCAACGGGCGGCTGTCCCAATATTTATCGGCCGCCCGAATCCTTCTCGGCAAGCTTGAAGAAATCGATGAAGGCGCGCAGTGCCGGGCGCATCTGCCGCCGGGTGGGATAGTAGATAAACGGGCCGGGATAGGGCGCGCACCAATCCTCCAGCACCCGCACCAGACTGCCGGCCGCCAGCTCGGCGTGCACCCGCATGTCGAAGAGATAGGCAAGACCGGCGCCGTTCAGCGCTGCCAGCAAGGCGAGGCGATCCTCGCTGACGATCAGCGGCCCGTCGACCGAAACGACCAGTTCCTGCCCATCCTTCTCGAATTCCCAGCGATAGATCGAGCCATTGGTGAAGCGCCGCTTGATGCAGCGGTGACGGACGAGATCGCGCGGGTGCTCCGGTTTCGGATAGCGCTCGAAATAATCGGGCGAAGCGGCAATCACCGTCGTCAGATGGGGAGAGATCCTGACCGCGATCATATCGGCCTCCAGGCTCTCCTCCAGCCGGATGCCGGCATCGAAACCCTCCTTGACGATATCGGTGAAGCCGTCCTCGTTGGCGATCTCCAAAGTGATATCGGGATAGAGGTTGAGGAAGTCGCCGAGGCGAGGGGCAAGCAGGATATCGGAGGCGAAACGCGGCGCAGTGATGCGCAGATTTCCGGCGGGCTTGCCGCGCGTGTCGCGGACGGCCTCCAAGGCAATGCCGATCTCTTCGAGCGCCGGCCGCAGTCTTTCGAGCAGCAGGCGACCCTCCTCGGTCGGCGCGACGCTGCGGGTGGTGCGCGCCAGAAGCCTGACACCCAGACTTTCCTCGAGGCTGGAGATCGCATGGCTGACGGCCGAGGGCGCGACGAGGAGTTCCTTCGCCGCAGCTCGGAAGCTGCGATGTTCCGAGACGGCGGCAAGAACGGCGAGTTGCGAGAGCTGTGTTCTGTTCATTGATCGAAATGATAGAACAGCCTGTTAGAAACTGCATGTATTTTCTGATTGATGCGCCAGGAATATGGTCTGCCCGTACCGCAAGCGATCAAGCGGTTCACAATCAGCTCAAAAGGAGCGCATCATGAAAACCCGGAAACTCGGAAACGAACTGACGGTCTCTGCCGTCGGCCTTGGCTGCATGGGCATGAGCTTTGCCTATGGCGCCAGCGACGATGCGGAATCGATCAGGACGTTGCATCGCGCCATCGATCTCGGCGTCACCTTCTTCGACACCGCCGAGGTCTACGGCCCCTTTACCAACGAGGTTCTTCTCGGCAAAGCGCTGAAGCCGTTCCGCGACCGCGTGGTGATCGCCACCAAATTCGGCTTCAAGATCGATGCCAGCAAGCCGGGCACCGCTGCCATCACCGGCGTCGACAGCCGCCCCGAGCATGTGCGTGATGTCGCCGAGGCCTCGCTGAAACGCCTCGGCATCGAGACCATCGACCTCCTCTACCAGCACCGGGTCGACCCCAACGTGCCGATCGAGGAGACCGTCGGCGCCATGGCGGAACTGGTCAGGGAAGGCAAGGTCCGCGCCCTCGGGCTTTCGGAAGCCGGCAGCGCCACGATCCGCCGCGCCCATGCGGTCCATCCGATTGCCGCCCTGCAGAGCGAATATTCGCTCTGGACGCGCGATCCCGAAGAGGAGGTGCTTGCGACATGCCGCGAACTCGGCATCGGCTTCGTGCCCTACAGTCCGCTTGGCCGCGGCTTCCTGACCGGGGCAATCCGCAAGGCGGAGGATCTCGACGCGGACGATTTCCGCCGCCAGGTGCCGCGCTTCCAGGCGGAAAATTTCGACGCCAATGCCGCCCTCGTCGCAACACTCGAGCGGCTTGCCGGCGAAAAGGGCGTGACGGCGGCGCAACTGGCGCTGGCCTGGGTGTTAAGCCGGGGCGACGACATCGTGCCGATCCCCGGCGCCCGCAAGCTTCACCATCTCGAACAGAACGCCGCGGCCGCCGATATCGTGCTCAGCCCGGCGGAACTTGCGCGGCTTGAAGAGATCATCCCGGCCGGGCAGGTTGCCGGCAAACGTTATTCGGACGCCTCGCTTGCGATGACAAACCTGTGAGCGGGCAAGCCCGGCCTGATGCAACCGGCCGGGCTTGTCTTCGGGATTGGCGAAACTATCTAACGCCATCTCGGAGAACGGGATGAAAACATGTCGGACAGGCAGGCAGTCGAACAGACGGTTCATCTCTATGTCGAAGGCATGGCCTTCGCCAATGAGGCAGCCTTGAAAAAGGCCTTTCATCCGCAAAGCGCGATCATCGGTCATTATGAGAATGCCGTCGAATGGCTGACGCGGGACGAGTTCATCGCTGCGATCCTGGCGGAGGAGCCGGCGCCGCCCGGCACGCAGCCCTACATGGATATCCAGAGCGTCGATGTCGAAGGCGATGCGGCAAGCGTCAAGGTGACCGACGATTTCGCCGGAATGCGCTTTACCGACTATCTCTCGCTGCTGAAGATCGACGGCCGCTGGATGATCGTCAGCAAACTCTTCCATCTGCATCTGTGAAAAGACCGGCCGCTATCGCGACCGGTCCATTGTCTTTTGTCGAAGGCTGTAAAGCTCAGCTTCTGAGGACGCCGCCGGTGAATTTCGTGACGCTGGCGACGATCTTCTGCGTCAGCGCCTCGAAATCCTCATCCGTCAGCGTGCGCTCGACCGGCTGGATCTGAACCTCGATCGCCACCGACTTCTTGCCGTCGCCGACCGATGCGCCCTCGAAAATGTCGAAGACATTGACGCCGGTCACCAGCTTGCGGTCGGCGCCGGTCGCCGCCTTGACGATGGCGCCGGCTTCAACAGTCTTGTCGACGACGAAGGCGAAGTCGCGCCGCACCACCTGGAAGGGCGACAGTTCGAGCGCCGGCTTGGTGCGCGTCGCCTTGCGCTTGGCGTCCGGCATGGCGTCGACATAGACTTCGAAGCCGCAGAGCGCGCCGGAGACATCGAGCGCTTCCAGCGTCAGCGGATGGAATTCGCCGAAATAGCCGAGCACGACCTTCGGCCCCATCTTGATCGTGCCGGAGCGGCCCGGATGATACCATTCCGGCCCGCCCTGCTCGATCTGGATATTGCCCATCGGCAGGCCGCAGGCTTCGATGACGGCGAGCGCGTCGGCCTTGGCGTCGAAGACATCGACCGGCTTGCCGCCGCCCTTGGCGGCGTTCGACCAGGCGCGGCCTGCGCCGGCAAGCGAGGCCGTGCCGCGGCGGATGCCGCCGGCCACCCGGCGCTGGCCGTCCGGCCTGTCGTTCTCATAGGTGCCGGAGACCTCGAACAGGGCGACGTCGGCATAACCCTTGTCGGCATTGCGCTGGGCAGCGGTCAAGAGGCCCGGCAGCAGCGAGGGACGCATATCCGACATTTCGGCAGCGATCGGGTTGGCAAGCTTGAGGGCAGGCGAACCGCCGGCGAACAGCTTGGCCTGGTCTTCCGGAATGAAGGACCAGGTGACGGCTTCGAGCATGCCGCGCGCCGCCAGCGCCCGCTTGGCGAGGCGGGTGCGGATCTGCAGCGTCGTCAGGATCTTGCCGTTGACGGCCGCATGGCTTTCGAGCGGCGCCGGCTTGATATTGTCGACGCCGTGAATGCGCATGACCTCCTCGACGAGATCGGCCTTGCCGTCGACATCGGGACGCCAGGACGGAACGGCGACTCGGACAGACGAAGAGCCGATATCGCTATTCCCAAGAACCTTGAAACCAAGACGGGTGAGGATCGTGTCGCTTTCGTCATTCGAAACGTCGAGGCCCGTCAGGCGCTTGACCTCGGAATAGGGGAAATCGACGATCTTCGGCTGGTAACCCTCGTAGCCGACGACCTCGGCCTTGGCAGCCGTGCCGCCGCACAGCTCCAGGACCAATTCCGTCGTGCGTTCGAGACCGGGGACCATATATTCCGGATCGACGCCGCGTTCGAAGCGGTAGCGGGCATCGGTGATGATGCCGAGGCTGCGGCCTGATTTGGCGATGTTCATCGGGTCCCAGAGAGCGGATTCGATCAGCACGTCGACGGTGTTTTCGTCGCAGCCGGAATGTTCACCACCCATGATGCCGCCGATCGATTCGATGCCATCGTCATCGGAGATGACGACGTTGTTCGGCGAGAGCTTGTATTCGCGCTGGTCGAGCGCCAGCACCGTCTCGCCATCGACGGCGCGGCGGACGGTCAGGTTGCCGTTGATCTTGGCGGCATCGAAGACGTGGATCGGCCGGCCCTGATCGAAGGTCATGTAATTGGTGACATCAACAAGCGCGTTGATCGGCCGCAGCCCGATGGCGATCAACCGCTGCTGCATCCAGCGCGGGCTTGGGCCATTCCTGACGCCACGCACCAGGCGCAGCGCAAAGCCCGGGCAAAGCTTGAGATCGTCGAGATCGAGCGTCAGCTTCACCGGCGTCTCGCCTTCGACGGCGAAGGACGGTGCGGGCCGCGTCTTCAACGTGCCAAGGCCGGAAGCGGCGAGATCGCGGGCGATGCCGTGGATCGAGGTGCAATCCGGCCGGTTGGGCGTCAGGTTGATCTCGATGACCGGATCGTCGAGATGGGCATAAGCCGCATAGCTCTGACCGACCGGCGCATCCTCGGGCAGATCGATGATGCCATCGTGGCTGTCGGAAATCTCAAGCTCCTTTTCGGAGCACATCATGCCACGGCTTTCGACGCCGCGGATATTGCCGACGGCGAGCGTCACATCGATGCCGGGAACATAGGTTCCGGGTGCTGCGAAGGCGCCGAGGAGGCCGGCGCGCGCATTCGGCGCGCCGCAGACGACCTGCACCGGCGCGCCGGAACCGGTATCGACCATAAGCACCTTCAGACGATCGGCCTGCGGATGTTTTTCCGCCGAGACAACTCTGGCGATGACGAAGGGCTTGAATGCCGCCTTGTCGTCGACATCCTCGACCTCCAGCCCGATTTCGGTGAGGCGCGTGCAGATTTCATCGAGGCCGGCATCCGTTTCCAGATGCTCTTTCAGCCAGGAGAGCGTGAATTTCATCGTCCCAATTCTCCGTTCAAGCGCTGAGGCCGCCGAACAGCGTCGGCATGTCGAGCGGGCGGAAGCCGTAATGCGTCATCCAGCGGACGTCGGCGTTGAAGAAGTCGCGCAGGTCGGGCATGCCGTATTTCAGCATGGCGATGCGATCGAGGCCCATGCCCCAGGCAAAACCCTGATATTCGTCCGGATCGAGGCCGCCGTAACGCAGCACGTTCGGGTGAACCATGCCGCAGCCGAGGATCTCCATCCAGTCGGTGCCTTCGCCGAACTTGACGATCGGGCCGGAACGGTCGCACTGGATATCGACCTCGAAGGAAGGCTCGGTGAACGGGAAGAAAGACGGGCGGAACCGCATCGTCACGCTGTCGACCTCGAAGAAGGTCTTGCAGAATTCCTCGAGCACCCAGCGGATATTGGCGACATTGGCCTTTTTGTCGATGACCAGGCCTTCGACCTGATGGAACATCGGCGAATGCGTGGCATCGCTGTCCTGGCGATAGGTCTTGCCGGGAATGATGATGCGGATCGGCGGTTTCTGCGTCTCCATGGTGCGCACCTGCACCGGCGAGGTATGGGTGCGCAGCACCTTGCGCTCGCCATTCTCATCCGGGTTGAAGAAGAAGGTGTCGTGCATCTCGCGGGCCGGATGGCCTTCGGGAAAATTCAGCGCGGTGAAATTGTAATAATCGGTCTCGATGTCGGGACCTTCGGCGATCGAGAAGCCCATGTCGGCGAAAATCGCGGTGATCTCGTCGACGATCTGGCTGATCGGATGGATGCGGCCGCGTTCGGCCGGCGAAGAGCGCACCGGCAGGCTGACGTCGACCGTCTCGGCCTTCAGCCGGGCATTGATCGCCGCTTGCTTGAGCGTTGTCTTGCGGGCGGCGAGCGCCTCGGTCACCGCATTCTTCAGAACGTTGATCGCCGCGCCCTTGGTCTGGCGCTCTTCCGGCGTCATGGCGCCGAGCGTCTTCAGGAGTTCGGAGATCGAGCCCTTCTTGCCGAGGGCGGAAACGCGCACGGCTTCGAGCGCCATCTCGTCATTGGCGGCGGCGATTTCGGCGAGCAGCGATGCGTTGAGCTGGTCGATATCTGACATTGTCACTTCTTTCCGTCCAGTATCAGGCGGGCGATCGGGAGGCAGGCGGCGCCGGCCGGCGCCAGGAATATAAAGAAAGAAAAACCCGCGCTAGCCCAAACCAGCGCGGGTTTCCCAAAATCAAAAATTCAAAGCTTGGGAAGCGCTGGTTACTTGACCGCGCCTTCAAACTCGTTCGCCGTGCCGGCTTCCTTGAGATACTCAAGAGCCTTCTTGGCAGCGTTGACCAACGCGCCGAATGCTTCCGGCTCGTGGATCGCCATGTCGGAGAGAACCTTGCGGTCGACTTCGATGCCAGCCTTGTTCAGGCCGTCGATGAAGCGGCCGTAGGTCAGGCCGAATTCGCGCACAGCGGCGTTGATGCGCTGGATCCAAAGCGCACGGAAGTTGCGCTTGTTGACCTTGCGGTCGCGGTAGGCGTACTGCTTCGAACGGTCGACAGCGGCCTTGGCGGTACGGATGGTGTTCTTGCGGCGGCCGTAAAAGCCCTTTGCGGCCTTCAGAACCTTCTTGTGCTTGGCGTGAGAGGTGACGCCTCTTTTTACACGTGCCATATCATGATCTCCTTAAATCTAGCGTTCGCGGACGAGTCTCAGAGACCGTTCGGCAGGTAATTCTTGATAACCTTGCGGCCATCCGGTTCTGCGAGAACCATGGTGCCACGTGCATCGCGAATGAACTTGTTGGTACGCTTGATCATGCCATGGCGCTTGCCGGCAGCGGCAGCCTTGACCTTGCCGGTCGCGGTGATCTTGAACCGCTTTTTGGCAGAGGACTTCGTCTTCATCTTGGGCATTTTGCTACTCCTTCTGTCCTCCCTGCGCGCTTTATCAAAAAAGCCCTTCTCGCGAAGTCCGGTTCTCCGGCCGTCGCAACAAGGTGCGGGAGCGTTTGTTGTTGATCCGCGGCATCGGCGACGAACCGTTCCGCAAGCATTCGAAACTGCCACGGCATGCCCTGCCGGTCAGTTCGGACGCGCGCTTATAACCGCAGCGTCCTGAAAGTGCAACGGGGCCGCGGAGGAATCTTCGCAACCTCCGAAAACACCCTTCTTGAAGCAATAAGGGCAGAAAGCACAAAAGCCGCCCTTGCGGACGGCCTTGGGCGAAAAAGTGCCTGGCGCTTACTTCGGCGCCAGCACCATCATCATCTGACGGCCTTCGAGCTTGGGCTCGGCTTCGACCTTGGCGAACTCGATCGTATCGGCCTTGACCTGCTGCAGAAGCTTCATGCCGAGTTCCTGGTGGGCCATTTCACGGCCGCGGAACTTCAGCGTCACCTTGACCTTGTCGCCTTCATCGAAGAAGCGACCCATCGCCTTCATCTTCACCTCATAATCATGGGTGTCGATGTTCGGGCGCATCTTGATTTCTTTGACTTCGACGATCTTCTGCTTCTTGCGCGCCTCGGCAGCCTTCTTCTGGTTGGCATATTTCAGCTTGCCCAGATCGAGGATCTTGCACACCGGCGGTTCGGCATTGGGGGAAATTTCGACGAGATCGAGGCCGGCTTCTTCCGCCATCTTCAAGGCCTGGTCGGTAGGCACGACGCCCATATTCTGTCCGTCAGCCGCGATCAGCTGAACTTTGGGAATGCGGATTTCACGGTTCGAGCGCGGTCCGTCCTTCACGGGCGCGTCGGTTTTAAAAGGTCTGCGAATGGTCGTATTCTCCTCGCGTTGTTTCGGAACGTTGCAGCATCGCGCTCCCAATCAGGGTGCACAAACGTGTCGCGTCATCGCTGCAACGGAGTCAATATCATCCTTTAGCGGAAAAATCACCCGCTGTCAGCCTGCCAAGAATCTGTTTTATAGGCCAAAACAATAGGAGTTTCGCCGATGTCCGATCAGATGCCCGATGCCCAGCCGCAGTTCTTGACGGTCG
Organism: Rhizobium anhuiense bv. trifolii; assembly: GCF_024346605.1. Taxonomy (NCBI): domain Bacteria; kingdom Pseudomonadati; phylum Pseudomonadota; class Alphaproteobacteria; order Hyphomicrobiales; family Rhizobiaceae; genus Rhizobium; species Rhizobium anhuiense. The sequence continues at coordinate 565,496 of NZ_CP098803.1, read as the reverse complement.
GCGAAGGCGAAGCAGCGCGTGAGATCGCCATGATCGTCCGCCCGGCGCAGGCCGGCAATGGCGCGCCGACGCTCGTCTGGCTGTCCGGCTACCGCTCCGATATGAGCGGCACCAAGGCGGTGGAACTCGACGGGCTGGCGGCGGAACTGGGCGTCGCCTGCATCCGCCTCGACTATTCCGGCCACGGACTTTCCGGCGGCAGCTTCGGCGACGGCACGATCTCGCGCTGGCTGGAGGAGGCGCTTGCCGTCATCCGCCATATCGCCCCCGATCGGATGATCCTCGTCGGCTCCTCGATGGGCGGCTGGATCGCGCTCAGGCTGGCGCAGGAGCTTGCGCGGCAAGGCGGCCCGAAGCTCGAGGGCCCAAAGCTTGCAGGCATGGTGCTGATCGCACCCGCACCCGACTTCACCTCCGAGCTGATCGAGCCGAACCTCAAGGCCAAGGAGCGCAAGTCGCTGGCCGAGCGCGGCTATTTCGAAGAGCGTTCGCCATACAGCCCGGAACCGAACATCTATACCAGGGCGCTGATCGAGGACGGCCGCGCAAACCGGGTGCTCGACGGCATCATCGAGACAGGCTGCCCGGTGCACATCCTCCAGGGCATGAAGGACCCCGACGTGCCGCATGCACATGCGATGAAACTGGTCGAACACCTTCCCGCCGACGACGTGGTGCTGACCTTCATCCGCGACGGCGACCACCGCCTGTCGCGCCCCGGCGATATCGCGCTTCTCTTGAGCGCCGTCAAAGGCATCATCCGTTCATCAACAAATAGGCAGATGCCCGCCTGAATGGCATCGGCGTATAAATTCGCCTGATGCAGGTTCCCAACCCGTTGCATTTTAACCATGTCGGCGGGTCGCAAGGTCCTCCCAATAAGTAACGATTGACTCTTTCCGGCCCTCTCCATTAACACTTTGTTAATAAATAAGGGGCGATGCAAGGAAAGAGCGGGCGTGCGGATCAAGGGTGTCTTTGTGGCCATGATGGCCGTATTTGCGATGGCAACGGCCGCCATACCGGCCCCAAGCAGAAATGCTTCAATGGTAACGGGCAATGCCACTTCACAGCCCATCGGGCACTATGATTTCTGTCAGATCCACCGCAATGAATGCGGCGCAAACCGCAACGCCGGCCCGGTTGAAATGACCCCGGCAAAGTGGTCGCTGGTGCGCTCGGTCAACGCCACGGTCAACCGCACGATCACGCCGATGACCGACAAGGAAATCTACGGCAAGGACGAAGTCTGGGCCTATCCGACCACCGCCGGCGACTGCGAGGATTTCGCGCTGCTGAAGCGTCGCATGCTGATCCAGCGCGGCTTTTCGGCCGCCGACCTGCTGATGACCGTCGTGCGCAAGCCGGATGGTGAGGGCCATGCCGTGCTGACGCTGCGCACCGCCGAGGGCGATTTCGTGCTCGACAACCTCGCCTCCGACGTCAAGCCGTGGTTCGGCACGCCCTATTCCTTCGTCAAGCGCCAGTCGAGCTACAATTCCGGCCGCTGGGTCACCATCGAGAACGGCCGCGACGTTCTGGTCGGCGCGCTGCGCTAAGGGTCAACAGAGAATATGGAAAGGCCGGCGGTTTGCCGGCCTTTTTCGTTTTGTTGGTTTGGGATGCCACACCGTCTCCCGGCCCTTCGCTTTGGGCTCAGGGCGTTCGTCGCTGCAATCGATTCACTGAATCGATTGCTCGGCTTCGCCGATCGCAACTCACCCGTTGCCAATCAATATCCCCGCGCCGAGCACTAAACCGCCGCCGAGCACCACCTGGAAGGCGGCGCGCAGGAAGGGGGTTTCCATGTAGCGGTTCTGGATGAAGGCGATGGCCCAGAGTTCGAAGAAGACGATGATGGCGGCGGTGATCGTTGCCGTCCAGAAGTGCGGGATCAGATAGGGCAGCGCGTGGCCGAGGCCGCCGAGCGCGGTCATGATGCCACAGGCAAGGCCGCGTTTGACCGGCGAGCCTCTGCCGGAAATCTTGCCGTCGTCATGGGCGGCTTCGGTGAAGCCCATCGAGATACCGGCGCCGACGGAGGCCGACAGGCCGACGAGAAAGGTCTGCCAGGTATCCTGCGTGGCAAAGGCGGCGGCGAAGATCGGCGCCAGCGTCGAGACCGAACCATCCATCAACCCGGCAAGACCCGGCTGCACATAGGTCAGCACGAATTGCCGATGCACCGTCTCGTCCTCGCCGCGCTTGACGTCTTCAGGCGTATGTTTGTCGCCCAGCATGCGGGCGATATCTTCATGCCCCTGTTCGGCAAGGGCGAGATCGCCGAGAAGCTCACGCGTCGAGGCGTCCGAGGTCCGCTTTGCCGCCTCGACATAGAAACGATAGGCCTGCTCCTCCATCGCCTCGGATTCCTGCCGCATCGCGTCCAGCGAAAGATTTGCCCTCAGCCAGTCGGGCTTGCGCTCGTAGAAGCCCTGCACATGTTCGCGCCGGATCAGCGGAATGCGCTCGCCGAAGCGCTGGCGATGGATTTCGATGAGCGACTTGCGATGCGTATCCTCGACCTCGGCCATATCCTCGAAGACTTTGGCCGAAGCCGGAAATTCGCGACGCAACCTGTCGGCATAGGCGAGATAGATGCGGGCATCGTCTTCCTCGGAGGCAATCCCGAGGGCAAGGATCTCCTGCTCGGACAGTGATTCGAAAGATCGTTTCGAGGATCTGAAAAACCGCGCCAGCATGACTTTCTCCAAAATTTAGAATTATTCTAAATCTAAAGAAGCAGGCGATGACGGTCAAGGGCGCGGGGAAGAATGCTGACAGATTGCCGCAAGCGGGCACGGACGACTTTGGCTCGTTGCGATAAACACCTATATGAGGGCTGCCGCATCACGCGGCGCCGGGGTTTTCGAATGGACAATGACATTCAGGGCCGCCCCGCCCATATCGCGGCGATCCGCGAAAGGGCGGAGGCCGAAATGCGGGAAATGGGCGTCGACGAAGCCTTCATCGATAGGCTGGTCGAGACTTTCTACGCCCGCGTGCTGGCGCATCCCGATCTCGGCCCGGTGTTCGACGCCAGGCTATCCGGCCGCTGGCCGCAGCATATGGCGAAGATGAAGAGCTTCTGGTCGGCCGTCGCCTTCCGCAGCGGCGCCTATGGCGGCAAGCCGGTGCAGGCGCATACAGGTGTTGCAAACCTGACGCCTGAGCTCTTTCCGAAATGGCTGTCGCTGTTTGCCGCAACGCTGGACGACATCGCTCCATCGCCGGAGGCCAAGGCTTGGTTCATGGCGACGGCGGAGCGGATCGCCAAGAGCCTGACGCTTTCGCTGTTCTACAATCCGGCGCTCGACGATCCCAAGCGCACACCCGCCTGATCTATATTCTAAATCTTTATGCTAAGTTTTCGCCGCCGAGGCGGTGGCGCCGGCGCTGGCCGCCACCACGAGCGCGGTACCCAGCATCTGCAGCGCGGTCATCGGCTGGGCCAGGATCAGAAAGCCGGCGAGCGCGCCGAGCGCCGGTTCGAGGCTCATCAGGATGCCGAAGGAGGCCGACGGCATGCGCCGCAGCGCCACCATCTCCAGCGCATAGGGCAAGAGCGGTACGAGGATGGCGAGGCCGAGAACCTCCGCCAGCCCCTTCAACGTGAAGGCGCCGCCTGTCTCGGCAAGGCCGAAGGGGGTTGCGACGAGGCCGGCAACGATCAGCGACATCGACAGGCCTTCCAGCCCCTTGAAGGCAGCCCCGACCTTCTTCGTCAGCAGGATATAGACCGCCCATCCCACAGCCGAGCCGAGAGCGAAGAGGACGCCGGGGAGATTGCCGACCCAGCCTTCGCCGTCATGGGCGAGGAAGAGGATGCCGGCCGCAGCAATCAACGGCCAGAGCAGGCGCCAGGTCAGGCCGTAGCCGAAGACGGCGACCGAGAGCGGCCCGAGGAAATCGATGGCGATCGCCAGGCCGAGCGGCAGCCGCTGGATCGCCGCGAAGAAACACAGCGTCATGGCGGCGGTCGTCGTGCCGAGCAGCAGGGTCGCCCGCCACTGGGCGCCGCTATAACGCAGGAGTGAAGGCCTGACGACAACGGCCAGGATGATCGCCGCGAAAGCAAGCCGCAGCCAGGTGGCGCCGGCAACGCCATAGATCGCAATGGCCGGGGACGACAGCGCCGCGCCGAACTGGATCGAAGACATCGACATCAGGCACATCGCGACACCGGCCGCCAGGCCGCCCGAAGACGACGCCATACCCGGCTGCGGCATCAAAGCTGCGCCATCCGTCCCGGTCTCGATAGTCTTGATGTCCATGTGGCCCCCGATCCTGGCGCGGTTCTAAGCCGAAGACGGGGGAGAACCAAATTCAAACTTTTCATGCCGGGATCAAGAGCGCTGATGCTGGGGAATGCCAGGAAACAACAGGTGATGCGGGAGATCGAGTTCACGCTTTAACCAGGCGATCGCCGATGGTGATGCAATATCACCGGCGGCCAGCAAGGATGACTTCTTCGGCGTCTTCGAAGCTCATGTCGAAGACCCTCCTGCCGATGTCGAAGCTGAAGCCGTTGCGGGCGAAGGCTGAAAGCTCTTTAGCCTTTCGCTTGTCGTCGAGCTCGACCCGGCGGAAAGGGCCGAAGGCGCGTTTGCGGGCAAATATCGCGGCCGCATAGAGATCGTCGGCCTGCTCAAGTGCTGCCTCGACCTTGTCGCTGGAGACGCCCTTGACGGCAAGTTTCTGGGCGATCGCGCGTTTTGATTTGCCGCCGCGCACGGCAGAGCGGGTGCTGATCTCCGCATAGGCGCTATCGTCGAGCACCTTGTTGTCATAGGCAAATTTGACGGCGAAATCGGCAACGGCTTTCACTTGCGCCGCGCTGATATCATCGAATTTCTCCTTCGCCTTGCGGGTGATGGCGTCAAACAGCTGCTTTTCCGTCATCATCCGCCGCTCCAGGCGATAGATGGCGGAATTGCGCGCCCAGCTCAGCATGCGGGGTGTCGGGATGTCGGAGGGAACTGTCTCATCGGTCATCGGCAGTGATCAGGCTTCCAGACCCTTGAGGACGTTGGCGACGTTGATGCCGATTTCCGGCACGCCGTAACCGCCCTCCATGCAGGCCAGCACCGGCAGGCCGGCGGCTGATATCATCGCGCCCATGCGGGTGAAATCATCGGAAGTCAGGCTGAAAAAGGAGATCGGATCGCGCTCGAAGGTATCGACCCCAAGCGCCACGACGATCGCCTCGGCGCCGAAGTCTTTGATCCGCGCCAGCGCATCGTTTAGCGCCGAAGACCAGACATCAAAGGGCGTGCCCGGTGGCATTGGATAGTTGCGGTTGGCACCAACGCCCTCCCCCTCGCCTTCCTCGTCGGCATGGCCGAGGAAATAGGGAAAGGCGTGCATGGGATCGCCATGCAGAGAGGCGGTGAAGACATCGCCTCTGTGATAGAAGAGATCCTGGGTGCCGTTGCCATGATGGAAATCGACATCCAGCACCGCAACCTTCGCCGCACCATGATCGCGCAGCCGCTGTGCGGCGACGCCCGCATTGTTGATGAAGCAGTAGCCGCCGAAGAGATCGATGCCGGCATGGTGGCCGGGTGGGCGGCAGAGCGAAAAGGCGAAACGATTGCCCTCGGCCAGCCAGTCGGCGCCGGTGACGGCACAGCGCATGGAGGCGATCGCCGCCTCGTAGGACCCCTTGGTGATCGAGGTGTCGGCGGCATTGGCATAATGGCCGATCGCGCCAACGATATTGTCGGGCACGCGCTGGCTGGTGCGGCGAACGGGAAAGGAATTGGCGATCGCCTCGCCGGTGAAGCCGGCGGCCACCCAGCGATCCCAGACGCTGGCGAGAAAATCCAGATAGGCGGGATCATGCACCTTCAGCGCCGTTTCCAGCCCGTGCGCATCGGGCGCCACCACGTCGGTAAAGCCCGCCTCCTTGACCGCCGCCAGGATCCATTCGGCACGGAACGGCGCCTCGAAGGGCGTCACCAGTTGGCCGGCATGCAGTTCCGTTTTGGCATCGCGCAGCTTGTGGTCTTCGGAATAGATGACGCGCATTTCAGATCCTGCCCCTTGATTGACAATCGAGACTTACACGGCTCGGCCGCGACAAAAAAGCGGAACGGCGCTCTTGATCGTCAAGCTATATGACGCCACCTTCGCCGGTGTTTTGAGAACGAGGAAATTTTCCGCATGAAAGTGCTGATGGTCGATGTCGACGGCGTGCTCATTCATGGTCGACCGACCGACGGGCTGCCGCACTTCACCTATCTGGAACGCGATCTCGGCCTGCGTGTCGACCTGCTGCAGCAGGAATTCTTTCAGACCCACTGGCGTGAGATCATTGTCGGCCGCGCGGCGCTGGAACCCAGGCTCACCGGCGTGCTCGCAAAGATCGCGCCGCATCTCAGCGCCGAAACGCTGATCGACTATTGGTTCGAAAACGATTCCCGCCTCGACCGCAATCTGCTGGAAGAGCTCGCTATCCTCCGGCAAAGCGGCATCACCCTTTTCCTGGCGACCAACCAGGAGCATAGGCGGGCGCGCTACCTGATGGAGCAGGCCGGCCTGGACGCGCATTTCGACGACATCATCTATTCCGCAGCACTCGGGCACAGCAAGCCTTCGCCCGATTTCTTCCGGCTGGCGACCGAACGCGCCGGCGTGGCGCCCGGCCAAATCGCCTTCATCGACGATATGGCCGAAAATATCGAAGCGGCGCGGCAGTTCGGCTGGAATGCTGCGCAATGGACGGCGGGCGCGACGCTTGGCGGCGCGCTTCCCGTCTTCGCCAGGCCGGCCTGAGCGAGGCCGGGGCAATCAGGCAAGCCGCTTGTAGAACAGGGTGGTGGCGCAGAATCCGCCTTCCGGCCACAGCGCATAATCGGGAATGACGCCGACACGCTGCCAGCCCAGGCGCGGATAGATCGCCTCGGCATCGCTGCCGGTTGCCGTATCGAGCACGAGCAGGGTCTTGCCACGCTTGGCCGCCTCGCGCTCGGCGGCATCCATCAGCAGCCGGGCGAGGCCCTTGCCGCGGGCGGAACGATGCACCAGCAGCTTCTTCAGATCACCGCGATGCGGCTGGTTCGGCATCTGCGCGGCCCCCACCTGCACGGTCCCGACGATCCTGCCGTCGAGTTCGGCGACCAGCAACAGGTTGCCGCCGGAGGCGACGGCATCGGCGACATCGCGCCAATAGGGCTCGGCATCTTCAGGCCCATAGGGCTGCATGAAGCCGACGGAGGCGCCGCCTGCGACGCAATCGGCCAGCACCTGCGACAGCGCCGGCACGGCGGCTCGGGCCTCGTCGGCGGAAAGGGTACGAATGTCGGGCATGCTGCTCTCCTGAATAGATGCTGTTATCGGCCGCCGCGATCGAGCACGACGCAATAACGCGCCGGCGCGTTGCCGGGATTGTGGAAGATGTGACCCTCGCCGACCGGCATGAAGAGGCAATCGCCCGGCCGCAGCCGGTAGACCGTTTCACCCGCCGTCATTTCCAGCTCGCCATCGAACAGCCAGATATGCTGCGTCATGCCGTGGGAGGCGGCATGCGGGGGGAAGCTGACACGCGCGCCAGCGGGGAATTCGACCTCGACGATATCGACATCGGAGGCAGTGCCGGGTGCGGAGATCGAGCGCCTAATATAACCGGTCTCCGGGTCGCGCCAGACCTGCTGCTCCTGCCGGCGAACAAGCGGCGAGGCCTGCTGTCCCTCCTCCGCGAAGAAGGCCGACAGCGACAGGCCGAGCGCCGCACAGATCCTTGCCAGCAGCGAGGCGGTCGGGCTCGCCTCCGCCCGCTCGATGCGCGAGATCATCGCGCGGCTGACGCCGGAGGCCGCGGCAAGATCATCCAGCGTCAGACCTTTTTTGACCCGCAGCGTGCGGATGCGGATGCCGATCGCCTGTTCGAGTTCCGGTTCCATCTCTCAATCCATGATTCTACTATAAGAGAAATACATTATCCGATGATGGAATCAAGTCTCCTCGCGCGGCGAAACCCGCCTTGCTTTCACCACGGCAGCGTCGATATATGACGGCGCAATCGAGGTAGGAGGCAATGATGGACGCCAGCACGCAGAGCACGGACCTGACGGGAAGCTTCACAGCTGCCGCCTGGGACAGGATCGCCCCTGTTATGGCTGAAATCGAGGCCTTGCCGCTGCTGCTGCGCCTTTCGGACGGCACGCTGCCGCCGGAGGTCTTCCGGCACTATATCCTTCAGGATGCGCTCTACCTGAAGCATTATGCGCGATGCCTCGCCATCGTTGCGGCCAAGGCGCCCGACAATGCGCAGGTGCTGCGCTTCCTCGGTTCGGCGCAGAAGGCCATCACCGTCGAGCAGGGCCTGCATGCCGGCTTCCTCACCCAGTTCGGCATCACGTCGGCGGATGTTTCAGCCGCAGAACCCTCGCCTGCGGGCTTTGCCTATACCAACTTCCTGCTTGCCACCGCCTATCACAGTTCCTACGCGGTTGCGCTTTCCTCCATCCTCCCCTGCTTCTGGATCTACTGGCACGTTGGCGAAGCGATCAAGAACCGGCCTGCTATCGAGGGCAATGCCTTCCAGACCTGGATCAACACCTATGGCGATCCGCAATTTGCCGCCGGCGCCCGTGAAGTGATCGCGCTGACCGACATCGCCGCCCGCGCCGCATCGCCGGTGGAGCGTGCCCAGATGACCGATGTCTTCGTGCGGGCCTCGCAATATGAATGGATGTTCTGGGATTCGGCCTGGCGGCTGGAGACGTGGCCGGTCTGACACGCGTCCGACAAGCTGCAAAATAGCGTAAACAGCGGGCTAATTACCGCTTTGCGGCAAGGGGCGGCGCTGCTATATGGCGCGCATGAGCACCAATTCGACCACTCCGCTTTCCCATATCCGCAATTTTTCGATCGTGGCCCATATCGACCACGGCAAATCGACGCTGGCCGACCGCCTGATCCAGACGACGGGCGGGCTTGCCGAGCGCGAAATGTCCGAGCAGGTGCTCGACAATATGGATATCGAGCGCGAGCGCGGCATCACCATCAAGGCCCAGACCGTGCGCCTGCACTACCAGGCAAACAATGGCGAGAAATACATTCTCAACCTGATCGACACGCCCGGCCACGTCGACTTCGCCTATGAAGTCTCGCGGTCGCTGTCGGCCTGCGAGGGTTCGCTGCTCGTCGTCGACGCCAGCCAGGGCGTCGAAGCGCAGACGCTCGCCAATGTCTATCAGGCGATCGACAACAACCACGAGATCGTCACCGTTCTCAACAAGATCGACCTGCCGGCCGCCGAACCCGACCGCATCAAGGAACAGATCGAGGAAGTGATCGGCATCGACGCCTCGGAGGCGGTGCTGATTTCGGCCAAGACCGGCCTCGGCATTCCCGATGTGCTGGAAGCGATCGTCCACAAGCTGCCGGCGCCGAAGAGCCCAGGCGGCGACAAGGCGCCGCTGAAGGCGCTGCTCGTCGACAGCTGGTACGACACCTATCTCGGCGTCATGGTTCTCGTGCGCATCATCGACGGCGTGCTGACCAAGGGCCAGACGGTGCGGATGATGGGCACCGATGCAAAATACCAGGTGGAGCGCGTCGGCGTGCTGACACCGAAGATGGTCACTGTCGACAGCCTCGGCCCCGGCGAGATCGGCTTCATCACCGCCTCGATCAAGGAAGTGGCCGATACCCGCGTCGGCGATACGATCACCGAGGACAAGCGGCCGACGGCCGCAGCGCTGCCGGGCTTCAAGCCGGCGCAGCCGGTGGTGTTCTGCGGCCTGTTCCCGGTCGATGCCGCCGATTTCGAGGATCTGCGCGCCGCCATGGGCAAGCTTCGCCTCAACGACGCCTCTTTCTCCTTCGAAATGGAATCGTCGGCCGCCCTCGGCTTCGGTTTCCGCTGCGGCTTCCTCGGCCTGCTGCATCTCGAAATCATCCAGGAACGGCTCGAGCGCGAGTTCGACCTCGACCTCATCGCCACCGCACCCTCCGTCGTCTACAAGATGTACATGACCGACGGCACAGAGCGCGAACTGCACAATCCGGCCGACATGCCCGATGTCGTCAAGATCTCCGAAATCCATGAGCCGTGGATCCGCGCGACGATCCTGACGCCGGACGATTATCTCGGCGGCATCCTGAAGCTTTGCCAGGACCGGCGCGGCATCCAGATCGAGCTCACTTATGTCGGCACGCGCGCGATGCTGACCTACGACCTGCCGCTCAACGAAGTCGTCTTCGATTTCTACGACCGGCTGAAGTCGATCTCCAAGGGCTATGCCTCCTTCGATTACGCGCTGACCGACCACCGCGAGGGCAACCTCGTGAAGATGTCGATCCTCGTCAACGGCGAGCCGGTCGACGCGCTGTCGATGATGGTGCACCGGACGGCCGCCGAAAAGCGCGGCCGCGACATGTGCGAGAAGCTCAAGGAGCTGATCCCGAAGCACATGTTCAAGATCCCGATCCAGGCGGCGATCGGCGGCAACGTCATTGCCCGTGAGACAATCTCGGCGCTGCGCAAAGACGTGACCGCGAAATGCTACGGCGGCGACGCCACCCGCAAGCGCAAGCTGCTCGACAAGCAGAAGGCCGGCAAAAAGCGTATGCGCCAGTTCGGCAAGGTGGAGATTCCGCAGGAAGCGTTTATTGCGGCGCTGAAGATGGGCGACGAATAACGCTTCTCAACGACATTTTATGCGCATATGATCTGCGCATAAAATTGAGGAGATCGCTGTGGCTCAGCGGCCAAGAAAAGCAGCAAACCTGTCCCTCGATGAAGGTCTCCTCTCCGAGGCGCGCGAACTCCAGATTAACATATCTCGGGCGGCGGAAGATGGCATCGCACAGGCAATAAAGGCCGAGCGCGAGCGGCTATGGCGTATCGAGAACGCCGAGGCTATCCGGCTGGAAAACGAATATGTTGAAAAGCACGGCTTGCCATTCGCCAAATACCGTCAGTTTTAATGGCACGCTTTCACGTCTATCGCCTTAAAAGCGGGAATGTCCTGGCCATCGATCTTCAAGCCAATCTGCTTGACGATCTGCCTTCGCGAGTCATGGTCCCGCTGCATCCGGTGCAAGAGCTGAGCTGGTCGATCTCGCGACTGAACCCACGCTTTGCCATCGAGGGTGAAGCCTATGTCATGGCCACCCAGCGCATGGCATCGATCCCGACGGCGGAAATAGGAAAAATAGTCGCAGATCTATCGGGCAAAAGCGATGCCATCACCAGCGCCGTAGATTTTCTCTTCCAGGGCTTCTGAGCGTTCACCCCCTGCCCATATATTCCTTCACCAGCCCCTCATAGGCGTTCATCTCCGGCAGCGCCGCGTAGCTGTGCACCGCGCCGGTCTCGGCGAAGGACAGCTTCTCGCTCGTCCATGTCTCGATGAAGGGCGTGAACCAGCTGGGGTCGTCGAGCATGGTCGCGCGCAGATTGACGAACCAGTCCATGCCTTCCGGCCGGGTGAACATCCAGCTCATGCAATGCGGGCAGAAATAATGTTTCGTAACGCCGTGCAGGCCGCCGATCACCGGCTCGCCTTTCGTGACCTCGAAGCCTTCGCTGGGAATGGCGGCGCTCAGCGAATAGGCGCTCGCGGTCATCCTCTGGCAGCCCGTGCAATGGCAGGCCATGGTCAGCAGCGGCGGGGCGCTGATCTTCAGCCGCACCTGGCCGCAACGGCAGCCGCCTTGCATGGGTAGATTCAGTTCGCTCATGATTTTCCTCCCGTTTTGCCCTTTGATCTAGCGGAGCTTTCGCCGCTGTCGAGATGACAAGGCCACTGCGGACGGCAAGGCCGCCGCGAAATGGGTGGCCTTGTCGAGCGCCTTAAGCGACGGCTTCGCGGCGGGAGCCGTCACGGCCGCGCAAGCCCGTCGCCATCACCAGCGCGCCAAGCGCGGCGGCGGCGAGCGGCACCAGAAGGGCGACACGCAGGGATTCCAGCCGCGCTTCTGGAGAGACTTCGTCACCCAGCATATAGGCGCCGATCGCGCTGACGCCGGAAAGCCCGAGTGCGGCTCCGAACTGGATTGCTGTATTGACCAACCCGCTGGCAAGCCCGTGCTCGTCCTCGGCAATGCCGTCGGTCGCGACGATGGTCAGCGGGCCATAGCCGAGCGCGAAGGCAAGGCCGAGCAGCAGCATCGACGGGAACATGGCGGCATAGGTCCAATCGAAGCCCATGCGCAAGAACAGCCCATAGCAGGCAAGCGCCAGCAGGAAACCGGCGAGGATGACGCGGACATTGCCGAAGCGGTCGACAAGCCGCGGCGTCAGGATCGGCGCGACCACCGCATCGATGCCGATCGCCATCAGCGCCAAGCTCGTCTGCATCGGCGTCCAGCCGAGCAGTTCCTGCAGATAAAGCGAGGCGATGAACTGGAAGCCGAAAAAAGAGCCGGCAAACAGCAGGGCGCCGAGATTGGCGCGGATCAGCGCGGCCGAACGCAGGATCCCAAGGCGCACCAGCGGAGCGGACGAGCCGCGCTCGATCAGGATGAAGGCAAGCCAGAGCAGCGCGCTCACTGCAAAGGCGGCGATCGTCCATTCCGTACCCTCGCCCGGATGCTCGAGCCGGATGACGCCATAGGCGGCCAGCAGCATGGCGCCGGTCAGCGCGATCGCGCCTGATATATCGAATTTTCCCCGGGCGGTTCCCGCATCCCTGTCTGTGATCAGCCGAGGGCCGACGGCAAGCAGGATCGCCGCCAGCACCACCGGCGCGAAGAATACCCAGCGCCAGTCGATGGCAGCAAGCAGGCCACCGGCGACGAGGCCGAGCGAGAAGCCGGCCGAGGCCGTCGATGCATAGATCATCACCGCCCTGTTGCGCTGCGGCCCCTCCGGGAAATTGGCGGTAATGAGCGCAAGGCCTGCTGGCGTCATGAAGGCGGAGGCGGCGCCGGTGACGAAACGCGCGACAAGCAGCATCCAGCCCTCGCTCGCGAAACCACCGAGGCCGGAGAAGGCGAGGAAGATCGTCAGCGCCGTCAGGAAGACCCGCTTCTTGCCGAAGATATCGGCGGCCCGGCCGCCCAGCAGCATGAAGCCGGCATAACCCAGCACATAAGCGCTGACGACGGCGCTGAGCGTCGTTGTCGACAGGCCGAGATCGGCGCGGATCGCCGGCAGCGCGATATTGAGCATGGCGACATCGATGCCTTCGAGGAAGATCGCGCCGCAGAGCACGATCAGCGCACCGGCTACGCGGGCGTTCATGCGGCCTTCACTTGTCTTGGTCTGGGAAGATGGGTTGGACATGAAATCCGTTCCTTCGGTTGACACGCTGAAACAACGGGGCGAGGCATGAAGTTACTTTTCATGCCTTAGTTCCCTCTTGTAACCAAAGCTTAGTTAAGACATGATCCGGCCCCATGGAAGAAGGCACTTCAAACTCACCGAGTGACATTTGCAGCACCGGCAAGGACGACAACGTCCTGCCCGGCAAGGACGATAGCGTCCTGCCCGGCAAGGACTACGACGTCCTGCAATGGGATGCGCGCGAGGAGTGCGAGGTCCGGCAGATCCTCGACCGGATCGCCGACAAGTGGTCGCTGCTCGTCATTGCGCTGCTCGAAAAACGCACGCTTCGCTTCACGGAATTGAAGAGGAATATCGACGGCATCAGCCAGCGCATGCTGACGACGACGCTCAGGCACCTGGAGCGAGACGGCATCATCGAGCGCACCGTCTATCCCGTCGTGCCGCCGAAGGTCGACTATGCGTTGACGCCGCTCGGCTGCACCCTGCACGAGACGATCCGTTCGCTGGTGCTGTGGACCGAGCAGAACCAGGCCGGCATTATCGCCGCGCGGCAACGCTACGACGAACGGGCCAGCGATGGTCTGTAGCCGGCGAACGAATTCTGTCGACCGTTAGGGATAGTTAATGTTGCATCGTCCGAACTACCGGATGCGGGCCGGGTTGCCGACCACGGTGGCGCCGGCCGGCACATCCCTGGTCACCACCGCGCCAGCACCGACGATCGCGCCCTCGCCGATCGTGATGCCGCCGAGGATGACAGCGCTTCCCCCGATCCAGACGTCGTTGCCGATCGTGACCGGCCGGGCGATCTCGATGCCGGTGCTGCGAAGTGCAGCATCCTTGTGGTGCTCGGCGCAATAGATCTGCACGCCGGGGCCGAACATGCTGCGATCGCCGATCGTCACCCGGCCGGAATCGAGGATAGTGCAGCCGGCATTGAAATAGACGCGCTCGCCGAGGGTGATGTTGATGCCGTAGGAGCAGTGAAACGGCGCTTCGATGAAGACATCCGATGCTGCCTGCGCAAACAGCGCCCTCAGGGCCGGCGCCATCGCGCCGCGCTCATCCGGCGGCATTGTATTGTGTGCGTGGACGGCCAAGCGCGCCTGCCGGCGCAAGTGATCGAGCTCGTCATCGAGGCAGCAATACCATTCACCTGCCGCCATTTTCTCGCGTTCGCTCGCCGGCATGACATCACTCCCTCACGCCGAAGCCTGCGACAGAATTTCGACCTCTTGCCGTTCGATCAGGCTGACCCAGGCCCGCGCAATGGCAAGGCCGGCGGCATCGGCTGCACGCCCATGTCTTGCTGCCAGTTCGGCGTGGCTCTCCAGCCAGCCGGGGGCGATGCGCGCGATCGTCTCGGGGAATTCAGCCTTCCATTGTTCGACGACCGCTGAATTGGCCTCGAAATGGAACTGCGTGCCATAGACGGCGCGGCCGATGCGGAACGCCTGGTTTTCGGCGACGGGGCTCGAGGCAAGACGGACCGCCGCCTCGGGCAGGGAAAACGTGTCGGCATGCCATTCGAAGATGGTGAACTCGCCGCCCAGCGAAGACAGCACCGGATCGGCCCGGCCCTCGGCGGTAACGCCGATCTTATGCCAGCCGAATTAGCGGGCGGTTCCCAGATGATTGTCGGCGCCATAGGCGCGGGCGAGGATCTGGCTGCCCAGGCAGATGCCGAGCACCGCCTTGCCGGCATCGCCGAAGCGGCGCGTGAGCCGCGCGAGCTCCGGCAGATAGGCGTGTGTCTCATCATCCAGCGCGCTCTGCTCGCCGCCGAGAACGACCAGCGCGTCATGGCCCACTACATCCCGCGGCAGGATGCCATCCTGCCACACCCGGAACCACTCGATGTCAGCGCCCGCCTCGTCGAGGGCCTGGGCAAGCGCGCCGAGGCCGGTATTCCTCATGTTTTCGATGACTGCGACGCGCATGGACTTTCCCTGATATGGCCGACGACGGGAAGAGATCATGCCGGCGGGCAGCACGCAAGACGCTTGTGTAAGGGGCGATTGCGCATGCGCACCACAGAGCTTAAATCTCGTCAAACGAAAGGAAATCGCCATGACCGAAAAAGCCCGTGTCTCGATCCTCTACTGTACCCAGTGCAACTGGCTGCTGCGCGCCAGCTGGATGGCGCAAGAGCTGCTGTATACTTTTTCCGACAGCCTCGGCGAAGTGGCGCTGATCCCCGGCACCGGCGGCAATTTCGAGATCCGCGTCAACGGCGATCTCATCTGGGAGCGCAAGCGCGACGGCGGCTTTCCCGGGCCGAAGGAGCTGAAGCAGCGGGTCCGCGACATCGTCGAGCCCGGCCGCGATCTCGGCCACGTCGACCGAGCCTCGCTCGAAAGCTGAGCAGAGCTCGGCGCCAGCGCGAGCGGCCTCAGCGAAAAGGCGAGCGGCAGACCCTGTAGACACCCTCATAGGTGAGGAAGTGATCCGTCCTCGGATTGTAGGAGCGGTATTCGTTGGTGCACCAGGCGATATGCTTGTTCGGATCCTTCGGCTGCACGCGGCGCACCGGCGGCGGATCATAGGTCAGTTGCGGCCGTCCGGCAGCGCCCGGCAGGTAATAGGTCGGCCCCGCGCCCCTCGGCCGGTAATTCGGCTGGACATAGGCCGGACGATGCCATTGCTGCGGCCCGAAACCGAAGCAGCCGCGAAAATCGCAAAGCGTGGAGCCGGTGTTGAGCGGACCGACCCCTGGCTTGCCCAGCTTCAGCGAATCGGCCCCGGCGATGGCGGGTGCGAGAACAGCCAAAAGACCGGCGAGCAGAAGCGTGCGAGAAACGGCCATGATGCAATCCTTTCGGTATTTCCTTTATATAGGGCGCACCAACCGGAGCGCTATGCCTATCCTGCGGCTCTCTCCCGCATGTGATCGGCTGCTTTTTCGCCAACTGTCAGGAAAACTTCAAAAACCCAGTTGACAGTCAGGAGCCGCCCCCTTACATCGCTCTCCGTCGCCCAGATGGCGGAATTGGTAGACGCGCCAGCTTCAGGTGCTGGTACCCGAAAGGGTGTGGAGGTTCGAGTCCTCTTCTGGGCACCATTCCATTCTTGATCGCTACCAAGATCAAGGAGTTAAGCCTTTTCAGATAGGTTGCGCATTTGATGCCTTGTAACAAAGGCGAATCACGATGTGCTTAGGGCTTGGCCGCTAGATAGCTCCCAAGAACGCGCCGAAATCCTCAATTCCAGAATGCATATCCTGCCGCTCTGGAGAGCTGCCCTCCATTGACTCCCTCATCCCCAAATGCGAACATAAAGCGAACAAAATGGAGTCTTGCCGATGATCCGATACGCCGCATCCGCTGACAGCCGCCCTGAGCCTCCACAGGCCCGCGTGGTGTCAGCCGCCAAGCCGGCCCTTGAAATGCGATCCCTCACGCCGATCATTGATGCAGCGGTTACCGCACCTGCGGCCGGTCTGCTACCGCCCAGCCCCGAGTCAGACGAGATCGGCTCCGACACTCGACCGAAAACCCCCAAGCCGCCGCGCCGTGCGGCAACAAAACGCAAGCCTAAGGTCGAAGCGGACGGCACTTCGCTCCAGCTTAGTTTAGATGCCTAGTCCCATGTTGCCGATGCCGGAAGCGCCGGCGCTGGAAACCTCGCGGTTGCGAACTCAAGCCGCGACCCGAGGGCGAACCGCCCTCTTTTGATCTGTCGGAAATCATCAAGCCCGACAGGACATTCGCACCGCGATCATGGGAACTCCCACCATAATCTATAGAGCACTTCGGAATCCCGAAATTGGTTGCCGGATTGAAATTATTGAATATTTTCTCACGGCGAGACCGCTGAAAATGCCACGAATTTCGGAATCCCGAAGCGGGGGAATTTCGGGAATCCGAAGTGGGATTTTTTCTTGGTGCGAGGCGCCAGCCTCTGTCGGCAACCATCGGCCATCGGTATCCAGCACCGTCCTATCGGGATCAGTCGCTTCTGTTCGGATCAACTGCGCCTGCTTGGCGCCCTTCGTAAAGCGGAAGGATGCACCTTCGGCACTCGGGAGACGCTCGAACGGCGGAGAGCGCAGTCTACGAACCAGGGATGCGAGGGCCGTTTCCCTTATCGGGCGATTCGCTGTAGCGGCATCCGGATAGGCATCAGCGCGGCTTCGACCAACGCATGGCGGCGTGGTTCCGGCTTTTCAGGCGGCCATGTGGGGCGTCGTCTTCCCGCTGTCGGGAATAACGGTCAAAACGCCCAGGCCGGCTTCTCTGGCGGCGCTGAGGAGCAATTCCCTCAGCTCGCCCGTCTCGATCTGCCCGGTGATGGCATCGGCGCAGGCCTTTACGGCCACGACGTATTCCTCTCCATCTTCAAACGGCCAGTCCATCATCAGAACTTCGGCTGCGTCCCGGATCGTCCTGACGATCTTGTACTTTTGCCGGCCGCCGAGAAAGAGAACAAGAGGCGCAAAATCCGCCGATGTGTTCCATTGCATGGCATTTTCTCCCTGAGAGTTAGAATATTAGTAACAATGCAAGAAGAATGCCAGTGGAGGCGGAGGCGGTTTTTAGAGGTTTTGCGCGCCAGTCGCCGGGATCATCGGCAGAGGCCGCGCATTCGCGGCCTTTGGCTTCACAACCAGGACATCTAATAAGGAGCTTTCGGCCCTGCCCGGCAGCACCCGCGAGTTGGCCGAGAACGTCAACGCCTGGAGTATTCCGAAGCGGGCGATCAACCCGTCGAGCTATCACGACATGAGCGAGGCCGATATCGAGCGAATGGCGGCGATGCTGATCGATCTTGCGTCGACGCGGATCTGACACAACGGCACGACATTGCCGCCCGAGGAGATCCCCTCAGCGCACTGGCTGATAATGGCCGCGCAGCGGCACCTTGTCGTCCATCGAGATGAAGCCGTCGCGTTCGCAGACATACATCAGCGTTGGCATGCCGCCCGAACGGAAGATCTCATCATAACGGCGGCGGACCTGAACGGTTTCGGTGCGGCAATTATACGATTCTTCCTCCTTCTTCTCCGGCTGCGCCTTGACGCCGGGAAGACCCTTGTAGGGATAGAGGGGTTGAACGCCGGAATCGACGGATTTCGTCCAGTCGACGGCAGAGGCGGATGCCGGGGCGAGGCTCGACACGGCAACGAGCGATATCAGAATCATCAAAAGCCGCACGGAGCTCTCCTGCCGACTATGGGCGCTCTCCAGATGTAGGAAAACCGAAGACCGTCATCAAGCGGCCGAAGCCGGCGACTTCCTGAAATAACTTCTGATGACGGGATGGCCGAAGAGGCCGGCAAGGATGGCAAACCCGGCACCGACGACGAAACCGGCGAGAAAACCGCCGATGATGCCGGCAACCAGCAGGATCATCTTCCCCGGACCATCGGCCTTAACAGGCGGCTCGGCCGGCGAGATGACGCGAATGTTACTCTGGCTGAGGTTCTGCTCCTCGCTCGTCTGGCTGGAGCGTTTCAGAACCGTCTCGTAGATATCGCGCGCCGCAGTCGCCTTGCGCTGCAATTCGTTCAATTCCACCTGCTTGTCCGAGGTACTCGCCTGCAGCGCCTTCTGCACCGCAAGTTCCTTGGCGATGCTGTCTTCGGCGGCCTTTGCCTGCTCGTATTCACCCCGTGCCGAGGTGGCGAGCCGCTGCAATTCGCCCTTGATTTCGCCTGATATGCTCTGGAGCGAGGAGCGGGCCGCCTGCAGGCGCGGATGACGCGTGCCCATCTGGCTTTCGAGGCTGCCGACGGCGGCCGCCTGGGTGGCATATTGCTGACGCAGGCTGACGAGCGGCGAGGTGACGCCGCCTTCCGTCTGGTTGCCGGCGACGATGTCCTCGACGCGGAGATTGGCGACGGCATCGGCGCGCGCTTTCGCCTGGATGGTCTTTTCCTGTGCCGTCACCAGCATCGTGTTCAACGAGACGAGCCGCTGATCGGAAATCAGATTGCCCTCGGTCGCAGCCATGTCGTTGTCGGCGCGGAAGGTTTCGACGGCCTGCTCGGCTTCCAGCACCTTCTGGCGCAGATCGTCGAGGCGTCCGTCGAGCGTCGAGGAGGTGTTTTCGTAAATGCCGTTCGAGGCGTTGTTCTCCTCCTCGGTGAAGGCGGTGACGACCTGGTTGGCAAGCCTTGCGGATTTTTCCGGATCATTCGTCGTGGCGGCAAGCGTGACGACATAGGTGCTGGCCTGGCGGGTGATCACAAGTGCTTTCTGCAGGGCGCCGATCACGGCGGCGCTATCGGTGCGGCCGCCGGTGAATTCCGGATCCTGGTCGAGCTTCATCGTCTCGACGACGCGGCGCAGCACATTGCCCGAGGTCAGGATCTGCACCTGGCTGTCGATCAGAGTCGAGATCATTTCCGGCGAGGGTCCGGAGGATTGCGCGCCGGCATCGGCAAGGCCGATCTGGCGCGGATCGAAATAGAGGCTGCTGACGGCGGTGAATTTCTGAGCGATCCGTGGTGCCACCACAGCGCCGGCAGCGGCGCCGAGCAGTGCCAGACCCAGCACGACCAGCCGCCGGCTCCAGATCGCGGCGATGCTGGAGCGGAGGTCGAGAAGCGGTGCGGCAGGTGGGGAGGCTGCGTTCGACGGCGCGTCGACGACGGGCTCTCTTGCCGGCGGAGGCGGAGGCGCCGGACGCTCATATTGACGGCTTTCCGCCATGCTTGCCGGCGGCACAAAAGGGGGCGGGGTCGGTTCAGGCGCCGGACGGGCGTAATCATCCGGGCGGACGACAGGACTGCGCATGCGTACGCCTTCCGGCGCAGTCTGAGACGGCTCATAACTGCGCCAGCCAGGGAGCCGGCTTACCCTGTTCCTGTCATACTGGTTCATACGCGCACTCGTGTCCCGCCCAGCGTGAAAGACTGAAGCCGAGGTGCCGAGACTTTAGAAATTCTTAGCTAACGGACCGTTAAGATAATCTCAGCGACGCCGATGTTGCGATTTTCCGCGATTGCGAGGATGCCATGAGGACGACACGACATCTGACAGCGCTGCTGCTTGCGGCGGCTCTCGTCCCGTCGCCGGCCCTTGCGGCCGGGGCGCCCTGCTACCGCGGCGTCAATCTTTCCGGCGGTGAATATGGCGAGCGCGGCGGTACCTACGGCACCAACTACACCTATCCCAGTGAAGAGACGATCGGCTATTTCGCCGAAAAGGGCATGACGATCATCCGGCTGCCCTTCCGCTGGGAACGGCTGCAGCCCGCACTCGGCGGGCGGCTCGACGAGGACGAGCTCCAGCGGATCAAAGGCACGATCGGCCTGATCCGCAAGCGCGGCATGGCCGTTCTGCTCGACCCGCATAATTTCGGTTATTACGACAAGACCCAGGTCGGCACGGCGCCGGCAACGGATGCCGCCTTCGGTGACTTCTGGGCAAGGCTCGCCGTCGAATTCGCCAATCAGGAGGGCATTGTCTTCGGCCTGATGAACGAACCGCACGACATCAAGGCGACGGACTGGCTGGATGCGGCCAATGCCGCGATCCGCAGTATCCGCGCGGTCGGCGCGCGCAACCTCATCCTGGTGCCCGGCACTGCATGGAGCGGCGCGGCAAGCTGGGAGAAGGACGTGATCGGCGGCGCCAACGGCACTGTGATGCTCGGCGTGCGCGATCCGCTGGATTTCTACGCCTATGAGGTCCACCAGTATCTCGACGCCGATTCCTCCGGAACCCATCCGACCTGCGAAGGTGCCGATGCCGCAGTCGAGGCGATCGCCGGGGTCACCGCCTGGCTGAAGCGGAACCACAAACGCGGCTTTCTCGGCGAATTCGGCGCCTCCGCCGACAAGGACTGCATGAGCGGGCTGACCGAAATCTATGCCACCATGACAGGTAATGGCGACGTCTGGCTCGGCTGGTCCTATTGGGCGGCGGGCGATTGGTGGCCCGCGAACGAGCCGTTCAACGTCCAGCCGCGAAAGGGGCCCGCGCGGCCGCAGATGCGGCTTCTCGCCCAATCGGCAAAAGCCGATGCCGGCACTTGTTCCGCCGTCAAGCCTGTGGGGAATTGACCATGGCGGTCGTCGACCAGAAGGCAGCGCCTTTTACTGCCGCCGGCAACCGGCTCGATGCTGCCGGGGCGGCGTCGCGCACCGATTACCTGGTGCTCTGGCTCGGCCTGCTCTCGGTGCTCTACAACGGCATTCTCGCCTTCATCAACCACAACATCATGCCGCTGTCGTTGACGCATGTCGCTGCCAGCGAAGGCCTGATCATGGCGAGCGCCATCATCTACATCCTGCACAAGGGGATCTACGAAACCGACCTGCCAGCCTTCCTGTTCCTGCTGTTCACGCTCGTGGTGACCATCTATGTCAGCGTCCTCAACCGCATGCTGTTCATCGATCATTTCCGCAACGTGCTGATCATCTTCTGCTTCACCGGGCTCGGCGGCTGGAGCAACGAAAGGACGATGAAGCTCGTCTTTCGCTGGGCAAGCCTCGTCGTCATGATTTTCCTGATTTTCGAGATCGTCAGCGTGCCGTTCTATGTCAGCATCGTCCATCCGTCCGACTATTTCGCCAATACGCGCGGGCTGCTGCCGCTGAGCTACAACACGACAGGCCTTTTCCAGAATGCGCTCGGCTTTCCCGAACGCTTCTCCTTCGGCATCATAGACCATCGTTCCTCCTCGATCTTCCTCGAACAGGTGTCGCTGGCCAATTTCTGCGGGGTGATCGCGGTCTACCTGATTTCGATGTGGGAGAGGCTTGGCCGCTGGGACCGGTTGCTGATGATCAGCACGGCAGTCCTGATCCTGGTGACGAACGACACGCGCACGATGCTGATCTTCTGCTTTGCCTGCATCGTCGGCTATTTCGTCTTTCCGAAGATCCCGAAGAATTTCAATCTGGCGCTGATGCCGCTGATCGTCGCCGCGGGCTTCCTCGTCTACGTGCTGAAACCCAACGCGACCGGCGACAATTTCACCGGCCGCATCAACCTGACGATGAAGAAGATCATGGAACTCGATCCGCTCGCCATCCTCGGACTTTCGGTCGACCGGGTCGCCGAGTTCGCCGATAGCGGTTATGTCTACCTGATCTATGCCGCGACGATCTTCGGCGTCATCGCCCTGTGGCTGTTCGTCTGCCTCTTTCCCGCCGGACGCACGGCGGCGCAGCGGCGCTGCGCCCATTCACTTTCTCTTTTCATTTTTCTGAATATGATGATCGGGGGAACCGCAGTCTTTTCGATGAAGATCGCCGGTCTCCTGTGGTTCGTCGTCGGATATATGCGTTTCCACGACAACCCGCGCATCCGGCAGGGTCGTCCGACAAATGTATTGAGTTGACCGCAGCGGCGCGGCTGAGACCGGCGCCGCGCGAGCCCTAGAACAGGATGATTTTAGGCCGGATTGGCCTAAAATCTGAATCCTGTTCTAAATCAAAGAAATAGAGCATGATGTCGTCCGAAAACCGCCCACACTTTTCGGCATCATGCTAGGGAGCAAGACGCTCGATGCTTGTCCAGCTTCAATATCTGCGCGCCATCGCGGCGCTGATGGTGGTCTATTTCCATGCGATATTGCAGCTCGCCAAGGTCAATCCGGCCGTCGACGCCACCGCCTTCATCTATGGCGAAACCGGCGTCGATATCTTCTTCGTTTTAAGTGGTTTCGTGATGTGGCTGACGACGAGCGGTCGCGCAATGAGCCCGATCGATTTCGCCCGCCGGCGCATCAGAAGGATCGTGCCGCTCTACTGGCTGGCGACATTGTTTTCGGCCGCGGTGGCGCTGGTGGCCCCGTCATTGCTGAAATCGACGGTGTTCGACCTGCCGCACCTCGTCGCCTCACTGTTCTTCCTGCCATGGAGCAATCCCGCCGATCCCAGCACGATCACTCCAGTCGTCGTTCCGGGCTGGACGCTGAATTACGAGATGTTCTTCTATTTCGTGTTCGCGCTGCTGCTGCCGCTTTCGGAAGTCCGCCGCATCCCGGCGATGTTTGCCGTCTTTACCGTCATTCTGGTGGCCTGCCGGCTGCTGCCGGAATCGACGGTGACCCGGTTCTACGGCGAGCCGATCATCCTGGAATTTCTCGCCGGTGTCGTGCTCGCCTGGCTCTATGGGCAGAAGATGCTTCTGCCGAACCGCTGGGCTTGGGCGGCACTCGCCATGGGCTTTGCGTTTCTCTTCATCAACGAGGCGCTGATGCAGCCGGAAAGCCGGTTCTATGCCTGGGGAATCCCGGCGATCTTCATCATTTACGGCGCCGTCTCCATCGATTTTTCCAGGCTGCCGGTCCTGGGATGGCTGAACTATCTCGGCGACTGCTCCTACAGCATCTATATCACCCACGCCTTCACGCTCGCCTTCTTGAGGGTGGCAGCAGATCGCCTGCCGATCGGCATCCTGCAGCAGCCGGTGCTCTTCGTGATCCTCTCATTGGTGCTCTCGTCGATCGGCGGCGCGATCATCCATGAAATCACCACGCCGCGCCGGAAAGCGGCCGTGGCGAGCCGCCCGCCGGCCTAACGCGCATCGATTCTGTCAGATTCGTTTGCCGCGCTTTAGCGCTGTTTCCGTACCGAAGGCGAGAATACGCATCCAAGCGGCGCTGACGGTACAGTTTTTTGCGCAACTTCTCCTAAGCTTCAGACTTGGCAATGAGAGAACTTGCAGAAGCGTGATGGTTTCTCTTGCAATTTGTCGCAGGAATGAAAGCGCGCCGGCCTATTCGCGGCCCGGGCTTTGATCTAAGCACGGCTGCGGCCTTGAAGAAGGAAGAGGGAGAGACATGAGAAACTATGTATTGACGGTATCCTGCAAATCGACGCGCGGCATCGTTGCGGCGATTTCGAGCTATCTGGCGGAGAAGGGCTGCAACATCATCGACAGCTCGCAGTTCGACGATCTCGATACCGGCAAGTTCTTCATGCGCGTCAGCTTCATTTCGGAAGAAGGGCTTTCGGGTGCCGAGATCGGCGCCGGTTTTACAGCCGTCGCCGCGCCCTTCGAGATGGACTACGAGTTTCACGACAGCGAGAAGCGCATGAAGGTGCTGCTGATGGTGTCGCGCTTCGGCCATTGTCTCAACGACCTGCTCTACCGCTGGAAGATCGGCGCGCTGCCGATCGATATCGTCGGCGTCGTCTCCAACCATTTCGACTACCAGAAGGTCGTGGTCAACCACGACATCCCCTTCCACCATATTCCGGTCACCAAGGCCAACAAGGTGCAGGCCGAGGCCCGGATCATGGAGGTGGCCGAGCAGACCGGCACCGAACTGATCGTGCTCGCCCGCTACATGCAGATCCTGTCGGACGAGATGTGCCAGAAAATGTCCGGCCGGATCATCAACATCCACCATTCCTTCCTGCCGAGCTTCAAGGGCGCCAATCCCTACAAGCAGGCCTATGGCCGCGGCGTCAAGCTGATCGGGGCGACGGCGCATTACGTCACCGCCGATCTCGACGAAGGCCCGATCATCGAGCAGGACACGGCGCGCATCACCCATGCGCAGTCGCCCGACGACTATGTCTCGATCGGCCGCGACGTCGAAAGCCAGGTGCTGGCGCGCGCCATCCACGCCCATATCCATCACCGCACCTTCATCAACGGCAACCGCACCGTGGTCTTCCCGGCAAGCCCCGGCAGCTACGCCTCCGAACGCATGGGTTGAGCGCAGGCAAAGAGCTACATCTCTTCTGCTGGCAAACGACAATCTCCCGTTGCCTGCCAGCAGCAAGTATTTGATTATCGCGTGAGGTAATCGAATCATGCTGCGGGAGGGGTGTCATGACCGACGAGGTGCTGGTTGACCGCATGGCGCTGCCGCGTCCCGACGTTACCGTTGCGGATGCGGAAGAGATCCTTCTTGCCCATTACAGCCTGTCCGGCACGCTGACCGAACTCGGCAGCCAGCAGGATCGGAATTACCGCGTCGATAGCGATCGCGGTCGCTACGTCCTGAAGATCTGCCATGCTGCCTACGAGACCCGCGAGCTCGAAGCGCAGAACGCGGCGATCCATCATCTCAAAAGCAGGCAAGATGCGCCGCGCGTTCCGAACGTGATCTCCACGAATGACGGGCGGGAGATCGTCGTCCTGACCGTGCGCGGGCAGGGCTACCAGGTGCGGCTGCTCGAATATCTGGAAGGCCAGGGGCTGACGGAGCTGACCTATCTGGCGCCGGCTTCGGTCGCAGCACTTGGTGCGCTCTGCGCGAGGCTGGCCCAGGCGCTTGCCGATTTCAACCACCCTGGTCTTGATCGCAGCCTGCAATGGGATCTCCGGCGCGCCGGACCGGTCGCGGTGCAACTGCTGTCCGCGATCACCGACAGTGCGGCGCGCGACCGGATCGCCAAGACCATGGTGATGGCCATTCGTCGCATCCAGCCGTTGGCGCCATCGCTCCGGCTGCAGGCCGTGCATCACGACGTCACCGGCGACAATGTCGTCGGTCACCGCAATGCCCGTGGTCACATAGTCCCTGACGGGGTGATCGATTTCGGCGACATCATCCGCGGCTGGCTGGTCGGCGACCTCGCCGTCACCTGCGCTTCGCTGCTGCATCAGACGGATGGCGACCCTTTTCATGTCCTGCCCGCCGTCACCGCCTATCAGGCGATCTATCCGTTGACCGAGGAGGAGCTGAAGGCGCTCTGGCCATTAGTCGTCGCACGCGCCGTCATTCTCGTCGCCAGTGGCGAGCAGCAGATTTCGGTCGATCCCGATAATGACTATGTCCGCGGCAATCTCGCGCACGAGTGGGCGATCTTCGATGCGGCGATGTCCGTTCCCTTCGAACTCATGGAAGCGGCGATCCTCAAAGCGGCCGGCGTCGACACCGCCGCCCCGGAAGCATCGGGATGGCTGCCGTTGCTGCCCGACATCGATCCCGCCGAGATCGCCTATGTCGATCTTGGGGTGCGCAGCCCGCATTTTTCCGCCGGCAACTGGTTGAATGCCGACATGGACTGGCGGCTGCTTGCCCGCGCCGCGACCGAAAACGGCACGGCGGCAACGCGCTACGGCGAATATCGGCTTTCCCGCGCGAGCCTGGGAAATGCGAAGGAACAAGCGACCTGCGCGCTGCATATCGATATCTGCCTTGCTGCAGGCAGCGCGGTTGCGGCCCCCTTTGCCGGCCGGATCGGCTGGAAGGACCAGCATCTGACGCTCGCCGGCGACAGCATCACCTTGCATCTCGATGGGCTTGACCTCTCGGTCGAGGATGGCGCCGAGGTTGCCGGCGGTGATCCGCTCGGCACGGTTTTCGGAGAGGCTTCGTCGCTCGGCGGGCTGCGTGTCCAGTTTTGCAGTGTCGCCGGTCTCGAACCGCCGCTCTTTGCCACACCGCGCGAGGCGACGGCTTGGTCGGTGCTCTGCCCTTCGCCGTCACTCCTTCTCAGCCCCGGAGCGGATGCGCCGAAACCTGATACTGCAGGACTGCGCGCCAGGCGGCAGGCGCATCTCGCAAGGCCGCAGAAGAATTATTACGCGGCACCGCCGCAGATCGAGCGCGGCTGGCGGGAACACCTGTTCGATGTCGAGGGCCGCGCCTATCTCGACATGGTCAACAACGTCACCATTCTCGGCCATGGCCATCCCAAGTTCGCGGCGGCGATCAGCGCGCAATGGCTGCGGCTCAACACCAATTCCCGCTTTCACTATGCCGCGATCACGGAATTTTCCGAACGCCTCGCCGCCCTTTCGCCGGATGGACTCGACGCGGTCTTCCTGGTCAACAGCGGTTCGGAGGCGAACGATCTGGCGCTTCGGCTGGCGCAAGCCCATAGCGGCGCGCGCAATATGCTGTGCCTGCTCGAAGCCTATCATGGCTGGTCGGCAGCGAGCGATGCCGTCTCCACCTCGATCGCCGACAACCCGCAGGCTCTCACCACTCGGCCGGACTGGGTGCATGCCGTGGTGTCGCCGAATATCTATCGCGGCGCATTCCGCGGTGCCGATACGGCAGCGCACTATCTCAGCGCCGTAACCCCGGTGCTGGAGGCGATCGACGCCAGCGGCGACGGGCTTGCGGGCTTCATCTGCGAATCGGTCTACGGCAATGCCGGCGGTATTCCGCTGCCGGACGGTTATCTCAGGGACATCTATGCGCAGGTACGCGCCCGCGGCGGCGTCTGCATCGCCGACGAGGTGCAGGTCGGTTATTCCAGGCTGGGGCATTATTTCTGGGGCTTCGAGCAGCAAGGGGTCGTGCCCGACATCATCACCATCGCCAAGGGCATGGGCAACGGCCATCCGCTCGGCGCCGTCATTACCACGCGGGAGATCGCCCAATCGCTGGAGAAAGAAGGCGCGTTCTTTTCCTCCACCGGCGGCAGCCCCGTCAGCTGCGTCGCCGGCATGACGGTGCTCGACATCATGGCCGAGGAAAAACTGCAGGAAAACGCCAGGACGGTCGGCGATCATCTGAAGGCGCGGCTCGCCGCGCTGATCGACCGCCATCCGATCGCGGGCGCCGTGCACGGCATGGGGCTCTATCTCGGCCTCGAATTCGTCCGCGACAGAACGACGCTGGAGCCGGCGATGGAAGAGACCGCTGCCATCTGCGACCGGCTTCTCGAACTCGGCGTCATCATGCAGCCGACCGGCGATCACCAGAATGTGCTGAAGATCAAACCGCCGCTCTGCCTCGCCATCGAAAGCGCGGATTTCTTCGCCGACATGCTGGAGAAGGTGCTCGCCGAAGGCTGGTGACACAGCGCTTCCGGCGTTAACCAAATCGGTCATTTCGAGGCGTTTCGATTTTTGATGAAATGGGCCATTGCCTGATACGGCAAGGCTTCCTATGTCTGCCGCGGTGATCGATCAAACTCTGATTCTGTCATGCGAATTTTACGAAGAGCTGATATGTTTCTTTCTGTAAGTTCGGGTTACGACGGAATGAATTTTTTCGGATCGTCGATATTTTGACACGTTTCGGAATATGTTTCTGACAGGCTATCGGTTAATCTCTACCAAGTTAGTGGATTATTGAAGACAGCCATCACCGGCCCCGGGCTCTTCCGGGACCACTCAAGTGCAACGCCAACGCAAGGAACGAGACATGATAGACATCGATATTCTCGCCGATCTGCCTGGGCGATTTGTGCTTGGCAATGACCGTCCGGGCGCCCTCTCCCGCCCGAGCTGTCGAATGTGACGTTCGTCCTCCTTTCAACGGTACCAGACAAGTCAATTCGCCATGGCTGCGCATGTCGCGCGGCAGGAGTTCTATCTATGAAGAAGCAAGTTATCGAATATGCAGGCGTTCCCGTCGGGATCGTCATTCCCGATGAAGACCGGCTGAAGTTCATCGCCGTGAAATTTCATGTCCACGACCTCGACGAGCAGCGTTTCGGCTCGCCCGACGAGGTGCGGCTGGCCATTCATGACCTGATGACCCGCCGTCATCCGAAGCCGCTTCATGCCTGAGGGCATGAGGCCACGATTGACATTCACGGCTTTTCCCGATGTCCGACCGGTCCCGCCAAATGGGGCCGGTCTTGTTTTTTGAGGGCAATTGCAGTCCTATCGGCGGCCTTTCTGCATAAGGATCCGCCCTTGCCCGATCTTCTCAACCTCATCACCGACATCGAAGGCGTTTCCGTCGGCCACGCGACCGACCTTGCGCTCGGTTCCGGCGTCACCGTCATCGTCTTCGACGAACCGGCCGTCGCCTCCGGTACCGTGCTCGGCGGGGCGCCTGGCGGGCGCGACACCGGCCTGCTCGATCCGTCGATGACCGTCAATGCCGTGGATGCCTTCGTGCTCTCCGGCGGTTCCGCCTTCGGGCTGGATGCGGCCGGCGGCGTGCAGGCGGGCCTGCGCGAACTCGGCCGCGGATTTGCCGTCGGGTCGGTGCGCATACCGATCGTGCCGCAGGCAATCCTGATGGATCTGCTGAACGGCGGCGACAAGGATTGGGGGCTCCACTCGCCCTATCGCGACATGGGCTATGCGGCATTGAAGGCAGCGGCCAAAGGCGCCTTCGCGCTCGGCACGACAGGGGCCGGCACAGGGGCGACGACCGCCACCTTCAAAGGTGGGCTCGGCTCGGCCAGCGCCGTCAGCAGCGCCGGACACCGCGTTGCAGCTGTTGTCGCGGTCAACGCGCTCGGCTCGGCAACGATCGGCGACGGGCCACATTTCTGGGCCGCACCTTTCGAAAAGGACGGCGAATTCGGCGGACTCGGCATGCCTGCGGTGGCCGACCACCGGATGCGGCTCAAGGGCATGAACACGACCGCGACGACGATCGGCGCTGTCGTGACCGACGCGCAGCTGACCAAGGCCGAGGCGCATCGGCTTTCGCTTGCCGGCCATGACGGGTTTGCCCGGGCACTGCTGCCGGTGCACCTGCCGCTCGACGGCGACACCGTCTTTGCCGCATCGACGGCCAGGCATCGAAGAGACGACATGGCGAGCCTGATGGAGCTTTGCCATCTCGCCACCATCGTCATGGCGCGGGCGATCGCCCGTGGCGTCTACGCGGCGACCGCACTGCCGGTCGAAGGCGCGCAAAAGGCTTGGTGCGACCGCTATCCGAATGGTCATTGATTGAATAGGGTCCGAACCGGCAGACCGAATATGCCGAATGGCGGAGAGACGTGAATGCAGATCCGGGCGCTGATGTATTTCGACGAGCTGGTCAGGACCAATTCCATGCGCCAGGCGGCCGAGAACCTCAATGTCGCGCCGACGGCGATCAGCCGGCAGATCGAGAACCTCGAATATCACTTCGGCGCGCCGCTCGTCGAGCGCAGCGCCCGCGGCGTCAAGCTGACGGCAGCCGGCGAGCTGCTTGCCGCCCGCGCCGGCCGGACGCTGCGCGAACTCGATCACGTGCAGCAGCTGATCGAAGACCTGAAGGGCCTGCAGCGCGGCCGTGTCAGCATCTATGCCAATGGCGCCACCGTCGCCAATCTGCTAGCGCCGGCGCTTGCCGAATTCAGCCTGAAATATCCGAAGCTGCGTTTTACCGTGACGATCACCAGTGCGCGGCAGGCCGTCGATGCCGTCAACAGCGCCGAGGCGGATATTGCGGTGACGTTGTTTGCACCTCCCATGTCCGGCGCCAAGGTGCGGCTGCGCTCCGAGATCGCCTATGATCTCATCGTCACGCCGCAGCATCCGGCCGCCGCGCATACCGAGATCGCGGTGCGGGAGCTCGCCGATCATGCGCTGGCGTTGCCCGACCAATCTTTTGGTTTCCGCCAGGCCTTCGATACTTTGTTCGAGAAGGAGGGGTTGAGCCTCGATCCCGTCTTCGTCACCAGCTCGCTCGAAATGCTGAAGGAACTCGTGCTCAGCGGGGCTGCGGCGACGCTGCTGCCGGCGCTCACCGTCCGTCGCGAGATCGAAGCGGGTCAGCTTCTCGCCATTCCGCTTGCCGGCAAAACCGGCATCCGCACCCATGTCGATCTCTGTGTCGCGCCGGACCGGCAGCTGTCCTTTGCCGCGACGAAACTGCTCGACTTCATCGAAAGGTTCATGCGGGAGCGCACGAACCGCCGAGGCGAGACGAAAGACTGACGCTCCAAGCTTGCATTGCCCGCGAATTTCAGGTGTAGCTTTTTCGGCTACACTGAGCACACAAAATCGTCATTGTGTGTGCACTGGCATAATGCCACTTTATTCGCAAAAGGCCTTCGCCACCGAGCATGGCCAGACAGGGGACATGATGATCAAGCTTTCGTTTGCGCCTTCGCGTTTCATCAGGCGGCTTTCCCTCGGTGCTGCGCTTTCGGCCGGCCTCGTGATGACGGCGATGACGCCAGCGGAAGCGGCGAAGACCACCCTCAATCTCGGCATGAGCGTCGAGCCGACCGGCCTCGATCCGACGATCGCGGCACCCGTCGCAATCGGTCAGGTAACCTGGCAGAACGTATTCGAGGGGCTGGTGACGATCGACCAAGCCGGCAAGGTCCAGCCGCAGCTGGCGAAAAGCTGGGAGATTTCTGCCGATGGCCTGACCTATACGTTCAAGCTGCAGACCGGCGTCAAATTCCATGACGGCGAGGCCTTCGATGCCGCGAGCGCCAAGTTTTCGCTCGACCGCGCCCGCGGCGCGGATTCGGTCAATCCGCAAAAGCGCTTCTTCGCTTCGATCGCCTCGATCGATACGCCCGATGCCGAAACGCTGGTGCTGCATCTCTCGGCGCCGACCGGCAGCCTGATCTACTGGCTCGGCTGGCCGGCCTCGGTAATGGTCGCCCCGAAGACGGCGGCCGACGACAAGACGACGCCGATCGGCACCGGTCCCTTCAAATTCGCAAGCTGGGCGAAGGGCGACAAGGTCGAACTCGCCAGGAATACCGATTACTGGAACAAGGATGCGACCGCCAAGCTCGACAAGGTGACCTTCCGCTTCATCGCCGATCCGCAGGCGCAGGCGGCTGCGCTGAAATCCGGCGATCTCGACGCCTTTCCGGAATTTGCCGCGCCCGAGCTGATGAGCTCCTTCGACGGCGATGCGAGGCTCGTTACCAGGATCGGCAATACTGAGCTGAAGGTCGTTGCCGGCATGAACAATGCCAAGAAGCCGTTCGACGACAAACGCGTGCGCCAGGCGCTGATGATGGCGATCGACCGCAAGACGGTGATCGACGGCGCATGGTCCGGCCTCGGCACGCCGATCGGCAGCCACTACACGCCGAACGATCCGGGCTATCAGGACATGACCAATGTGCTGCCCTATGACGTCGAGAAAGCGAAGGCGCTGCTCGCCGAAGCCGGCTATCCCAACGGTTTCACCTTCACGATCAAATCGCCGCAGATGGTCTATGCGCCGCGCAGCGCCCAGGTGATGCAGGCGATGTTTGCCGAGATCGGCGTGACGATGAATATCGAACCGACGGAATTTCCGGCGAAATGGGTCCAGGACATCATGAAGGACCGCAACTTCGACATGACGATCGTCGCCCATGCCGAACCGCTCGACATCGACATCTATGCCCGCGATCCCTATTATTTCAATTATAAGAACCCTGCCTTCAACGCGCTGATGAAGAAGGTGCAGGAGACGACCGATCCCGCCGCGCAGAATGCGATCTACGGCGAGGCGCAGAAGATCCTCGCCGAGGACGTGCCGGCGCTCTATCTCTTCGTCATGCCGAAACTCGGCGTCTGGGACAAAAAGCTGAAAGGGCTGTGGGAGAACGAGCCGATCCCCTCCAACGTACTCTCGGGCGTGTCCTGGGACGAGTGAGAGCGGTAGGTTAGGGGCGGGATGTGATGAGGTGAAGGCCTTGGAGAGATCCGACATACATTTGGTCGATATGGCGCGCAGCTCTCTCCCTCCCTCGCCAAGTGAGGTCAATCTGGGCCGGGATTGTCTGGTTTCGCTGGTGGATGGCATTTCTGACACGGGGATCTGCGCCCTGATTGGCTCCTCCCGCCAACTCCAAACTCCGTCTTGCTCGGGCTTGACCCGAGCATCCACACCACATCCATCAACAGCAGTGGCATGGATCCCAGGCTCAAGGCCTGGGATGACGAGTGGAGTTGGCGTTCTCGCCAAACTCGCCGCCGGCGCGTCGGGGGCTCCGCGTGAGGGCGGAGGGGGCGTGCCGCGTTCGATTGCCGCGGTGCTCGATCCGATATGATCACCCTCCTCGCCCGCCGCTTCGCCGGTCTCCTCGTCACGCTCGTCGTCGTCTCGCTGCTGATCTTCGCCGTCATGGACCTTCTGCCCGGCGATCCCGCCTCGATTATGCTTGGCACCTCGGCAACGCCTGAAACGCTTGCGGCACTGCGCCACGATCTCGGGCTCGACCAACCGCTGCTGCTGCGTTACGGGCAGTGGCTGACCGGCGTGATCTCCGGCAATCTCGGCAATTCCCTAACCTATGGCGTGCCGGTCGCGGGTTTGATTCTCGAGCGGCTAACGGTGACGCTGCCGCTGGCGCTGATGGCGATCGCGCTTTCGGTGGCGATTGCCTTGCCGCTCGGCGTGCTGGCCGCTTCGCGCCGCGGCGGTCTCTTCGATATCATCGCAACATTGTTTTCGCAGATCAGCATCGCCGTGCCCGCCTTCTGGGTGGCGCTGCTCCTGATCATCCTGTTTTCGACGATGCTCGGGCTGATGCCGGCCGGCGGCTTCCCCGGCTGGAGCGCCGGTATCCTACAGGCATTGCAGGCGCTCGTTATGCCCGCCGTCGCGCTGGCGATGCCACAGGCGGGCGTGCTGACGCGGGTGGCGCGCTCAGCTGTGCTCGACACCATGCATGAGGATTTTGCCCGCACCGCCGTCGCGAAAGGGCTCTCTCGTCATGCGGTGCTGTGGCGTCATATCGTGCCGAACGCGCTGATCCCGATCCTCACCATGATCGGGCTGCAATTCACCTTTCTCGTTGCCGGCGCGGTGCTGGTGGAAAACGTCTTCAACCTGCCCGGCCTCGGTCGGCTCGCCCTGCAGGCGCTTTCCCAGCGCGACATCATCGTCATGCAGGATGTCGTGCTGTTCTTCGCAGGCCTCGTCATCGTGATGAATTTCGTCGTCGATCTCTCCTATCTGGCGATTGATCCCAGGATGAGAAAGGCGGCCTGACGATGGCGATCGTATCCACCGCCATCACCAGCCGCGGCCGGACCTTTAGACTTAGCCGGCGAATGAACCTGATTTCAGGGGCTGTCATCATCGGCCTGCTGGTTGCCGTGGCGCTGTTGTCGCTTGTGTGGACGCCGCTGCCGCCGGCGAAAATGCAGAT
The DNA here is from genome assembly GCF_024346605.1 of Rhizobium anhuiense bv. trifolii. NCBI lineage: Bacteria > Pseudomonadati > Pseudomonadota > Alphaproteobacteria > Hyphomicrobiales > Rhizobiaceae > Rhizobium > Rhizobium anhuiense. The sequence goes on along the minus strand of NZ_CP098803.1, from coordinate 531,594 downwards.
CATCCACAAACTGCAGCCGCCGCTTGCCTTCGGCCTGCTCGGCACCGACCAGTTCGGCCGCGACGTGCTGTCGATGCTGATGGCAGGCTGCTGGAATTCACTGTCGATCGCCATTACCGCGGTTATGATCGGCGGGACGCTGGGTTCGATCGCCGGCGTTTCGGCGGCGGCGATCCGCGGTCCGTTCGAAGCGCTGCTGATGCGGATCTGCGACGTCATCTTTGCCCTGCCGCCGATCCTGTCGGCCATGGTGCTCGGCGCCTTTCTCGGGCCGGGACGGTTCACCGCAATCACCGCGATCGCCGTCTTCATGATCCCGGTCTTTGCCCGGGTGACGCTTGCGACCTCGCTACAGGCCTGGAGCCGCGACTATGTGACGGCGGCGCGCGCGATCGGCAATACGCGCCTGACCATTTCGCTGCGCCATGTGCTGCCGAATATCATGAGCCAGATCATCGTCCATGGCGCCATCCAGCTGGGGCTGGCGATCCTGACCGAAGCGGGTCTCAGCTTCCTCGGTCTCGGCATGGCGCCGCCGGCGCCGACCTGGGGCCGTATGCTTGCCGATGCACAAACCTATCTGGCGCTCGCCCCCTGGCTGGCGATCCTGCCCGGTCTTGCCATCGCGCTCACCGTCTTCGGCTTCAACATGCTCGGCGACGGTTTGCGTGATTTGCTCGACCCGCGCGAGGCGAGCCGCTGATGTCCTCCCAAGACGAAAAGCCCGAAAGACCATGCCATGACCGAAACCGACCTTACCATCCGCGAACTCAGGCAGCGCTTCGCCGATAAGAGCCTCTCTCCCCTCGATTATTGGCTCGCCCTGGAAGACCATATCGCCGCTTGGGAGCCTTCGATTTCGGCACTCTACCTCTACGATCCGGAATCGGCGCGCGCGCAGGCGAAAGCTTCGACCGAGCGCTGGTCGAAGGGCGAAATGCTTGGCGCCCTCGACGGCATCCCGGTGACGCTGAAAGAGCTGATCGCCACCAAGGGCCAACCGGTGCCGCTCGGAACGAAGGCGATGGAACTGATCCCGGCTGACGCCGATGCGCCGGCCGCCGCCCGGCTGCGGGAAGATGGCGCAGTGATCTTCGCCAAGACCACCTGCCCGGATTACGGCATGCTGTCCTCCGGGCTTTCGAGCTTTCATCCTCTCAGCCGCAATCCCTGGGACACTACACAGAATCCCGGCGGATCGAGCGCCGGGGCCGCAGCGGCCGCAGCGGCCGGCTACGGGCCGCTGCATATCGGCACCGATATCGGCGGCTCAGTGCGCCTTCCCGCCGGCTGGACCGGCATCTTCGGCTTCAAGCCGAGCCATGGGCGCATTCCGGCCGATCCCTATTATGTCGGGCGCTGCGTCGGGCCGATGGCGCGCACGGTCGAGGATGCGGCCTTTTCGATGGCAACGCTGTCGCGGCCGGACTGGCGCGACGGCACCAGCCTGCCGCCGAACGATTTCAACTGGATGGATCTCGACATCGACATGTCGGGCATGACGATCGGGTTGATGCTCGATGCCGGCTGCGGGCTTGCGGTGGAGGACGAGATCAGGGTCTCGGTCGAAGCGGCGGCGAGATGCTTCGAGAAGGCCGGCGCGACCATTGTATCAGTCCAGCCGGTGCTGACACGCACGATGCTGGATGGGCTCGACAATTTCTGGCGGTCCCGGCTTTGGGGCGATATCGCCGATCTCGACGAAGAACGCCGCGACAGCATCCTGCCCTATATCAGGGATTGGGCGAAGGGCGGCGCCGACATCCGCGGCGTCGATGCGGTCAAGGGTTTCAACCAGACGATCGAAATGCGCAAGAGCTGCGGACGGCTGTTCACCGAGATCGACGCCCTGCTTTCGCCGACCAATCCGATTATCTCCTATCCGGCCGAATGGGCATCGCCGACCAATGATCCGGCCCTGCCCTTCGAGCATATTGCTTTCACAGTGCCGTGGAACATGTCGGAGCAGCCGGCCGCCTCGATCAATTGTGGTTTCTCTCGCTCGGGCATGCCGATCGGCCTGCAGATCGTCGGGCCGCGCTTCGACGACATGCTGGTGCTGAGACTGTCGAAAGCCTTCGAGGATTGGACGGGCGGGGTGAGATCCTGGCCGCAGCCGCCGGATATCTGATCAGCTGATCGGCCGGCGATAGCCGGTCGGCTGTTCGTAGAGCCAGCCGATGCGTTCGACGGCAGCCTCGAAATTCTCGCGCGCCACCGTCATGCTATGGCCGTTGGCGTGGAGGATGGTTTCCGGATCCTCGAAGACGGCGACATGGCCCTTCCAGAATACCAGGTCGCCGCGGCGGATGTCGGAGCGGTCGATCGGCTCGCCGAGGCCCGCCGCCTGCATGTCGGTATCGCGCGGTGCGGCTCTGCCTGTCATCAGCATCGCCAGCTGGACGAGACCGGAGCAATCGATGCCGAGGCCGGACCGTCCGCCCCAGAGATAGGGCGTTTCCAGGAAACGGGCTGCGATGCCGACATAATCGGCGCCGTCGAGCGCGCCGATCGGCTGGACATGCTTGGCGAAGATCGCCGTCCCGTTCTCGAGCACGACATAGCGATTGCCGCGCGCTTCCGCCTCGCCGGCAACATGGACGCGGCTTCCCATCGACAGGATGGCCTGGTGGGGCTTGCGCAGTTCCGGTTCCGGATAGAGGAAGCTGCGCTGCACGGTGACGATATGGGTCGGCGCCGGCCTGCCTTCCACGAGCGCGTCTGCCTCGATATAACCGACATAGCCGTCCGAGGCGGCTTTGACCCAGCACCAGCCGTCGGCGCGATCGAAAACCGTCACCTCTTCGCCGAGGAGCAGCTCGGTATCGATGCCGCGCGTAAGATCCGGTGCGGGCCGCAATGCCGCCACCGGAACGGCGACGCGCGCCGCCGCACCTTCCACGAAGCGCAAAGCCTCTACCTTGCCTTCGAGCCCCGCTTCCGCGAGATCCGGCCGGTAGGCATGCAGGCGGCGGTCGAGCATCGTCATTGGCATTCCTTTCAGAGCGGCAGTCGGCGGCCCTGATCCCGCACGAGATCGCCGAGCTTTTCCAAATAAAGCGCGCCGCCGACGGTGCGCTTGATGATCACGTTGCGCCGGTCGGCATCGTCGCGCACGCGATCGACCAGACCCATCTCGCCCATCGTATCCAAGGCGCGGGTGATAACCGGCTTGGTGACCTCAAGCGTGGCGGCAAGCCCACGCACCGTGTGCGGCGGCGGCACCAGATAAATATGCAGCAGGATCGCCATTTGGCGCAACGTCAAATCGCGGTCGTCGTGGCGGACCTGATCGAGCGCCACGCCATGCCAGAGCCCCAGCGCCTGCGAGGCGGTCAGTTCGATCGGCACGGCCCCTCCGGAAGATCGTTACGCTAACGTTCCATTTTCCGGCAGTTGCCATACACATGCAAGGGCGGCCGGGAACTGCCGCATGGCAAGGTGAATAAAATTTTAATGATCGGCGGCGAGGCGCAGCGCGTGAACACGCGACGCCTCAGCGCCTTTTGCGTATGGCCTCAGCGCAGGCTCTGACGAATATGGTGAAAGAGTGCGCGGATCGCCTGTGCCTCGCCACCGCCCGGCGAATGCGGCCGTTCGGACTGGGCCCAGCCGTAAATGTCGAAATGCGCCCAGCTCTTCGTCTTGCTGACGAAACGCTTGAGGAAAAGGGCCGCGGTAATTGCCCCCGCCATGCCACCGGCCGGGGCATTGGTGAGGTCGGCGAACTTGGCGCGGATATCCTTTTCGTAGCCGGAATAGAGCGGCAGTCGCCAGATCGGATCATCGGTTTCCAGGCTCGCTTCGGTCAGGTCATGCGCCAGATTGGCGTCATCGGTGAAGAACGGCGGGAGATCCGGGCCCAACGCAACGCGGGCTGCACCTGTCAGCGTCGCCATGTCGATCAGCAGTTCGGGCTCTTCCTCATCGGCATAGGCCAGCGCATCGGCAAGGATCAGACGGCCTTCGGCGTCGGTATTGTCGATCTGGACGGTCAGACCCTTGCGGCTCCGGTAGATGTCGCCGGGGCGGAAGGCATTGGACGAGATGGCATTTTCGACGACGGGCACGATGACGCGCAGGTCGACCTTCAGCTTGGCGTCCATGATCATCAGGGCAAGCCCCATGACATTCGCCGCGCCGCCCATATCCTTCTTCATCAAGAGCATGGAGGCCGCAGGCTTGATGTCGAGACCGCCGGTATCGAAGCAGACGCCTTTGCCGACCAGCGTCACCTTGCGATGACCCTTCTTGCCCCAGCGCAGCTCGAGAAGGCGCGGCGCGTCGGCACTGGCGCGGCCGACAGTATGGACCAGCGGAAAGTTCTGCGTGAGCAGGTCGTCGCCCGATATGACCGATACCTCCGCCTTGTAATGTGCGGCCAGGCCACGGAAAACGGCCTCGAGCTGGTTCGGCCCCATGTCGTTCGTCGGCGTATTGATGAGGTCGCGGGCGAGAAAGACGCCGGCAAGCTGGCGCTTGATGTCGGCGCCATCGGCATCGCGGGGGATCATCAGCGTCGCCGCTGGTGATTTTTCGGATTTGTAACGATCGAAACGGTAGCTGCCGAGCCCGAAGCCGAGAGCGAGGCGATTGGCCGTCAGCGGCGCGGTTTCGATGTGCCAGTCGCCGGCCGGCAGCGTGCGGGCGAGCCTGCCGGTGATGTAAGGCTGCTCGGAGGGATTGGTGCCGAGACCGTAAAGCGCGCCGCCGAGATGGCCTTCGGCCGTCGGGATCAACAGCAGCGACCCGCTTTCGGCCTTATAGCCCGCCCTGCGCGCCCAATCGAGCGCGATCGGATCGATCGTGCCGGTTTCGATATGGGCAGGCGTGACGGCAAAGATCGGCAGCGTCGAACCGCCCTTCGTGTTGAATGGGGTCGGTCTTTCGATGAACTGATAGGGGGCCATGATTGTCCTTCGGCGGTCGTAAGGAATCGTTCCTTAACGGTCTGTTAGGGTTAACAGACTATTGCTGGAGCGAAGATTGCGTCAAACCTTTCCCTGTTCCGCTTCGAGGTCAGGCGCCGATTTCGGAATCAGGAACGCGTCATGCCTGCCTCACTCGCCACCACATTCACGAATCGTATCCTGCAGGGTGCGGCGGCATCGCTGCTCGTCCTGGCCCTTGCCGGCTGTTCGACGACCAAGGACCGGATGACCACAGGCTCGGTGCCGAAGCTCACCAAGCCGGTTGAAGAGATGGACGCGACAGAACTGCGCTCGGCGACGGACCGGCTCGGCCAGGCCTATGAAAAAAATCCGCGCGATCCCATCACCGGCGTCAGCTATGCCAATCTGCTGCGGATGAACGGCCGCGACACGCAGGCGCTCGCCGTCATGCAGCAGGTGGCGATCGCCAACCCGGGCGACCGTACCGTGCTGGCCGCCTATGGCAAGGCACAGGCAGCGGCCGGTCAGTTCCAGCAGGCACTCGACACGATCGGCCGCGCCCAGACGCCGGACCGTCCGGACTGGAGACTGATCTCGGCCGAAGGCGCGATCCTCGATCAGATGGGCCGGGCAAGCGATGCCCGGCAGCGCTACCGCGACGCGCTCGACATCCAGCCGAACGAGCCTTCCATTCTGTCCAACCTCGGCATGTCTTACGTGCTGACCGGCGATCTGCGCACGGCCGAAACCTACCTGCGCTCCGCCGCCGGCCAACCCACGGCCGACAGCCGCGTCCGGCAGAACCTTGCCCTCGTCGTCGGCCTGCAGGGACGCTTCCCGGAAGCCGAGCAGATCGCGCGGCGCGAACTTTCGCCGCAGCAGGCCGATGCCAACGTCGCCTATCTCAGAGGGATGCTGTCGCAGCAGAATTCCTGGCAGAAGCTCGCCGCCAAGGACAAGACGCCGGGCGACAGCAATACGAACTGACCGGATCTCCTCCAAGCTTGAGAGCACCCGAAGTCAATCGCGCGACATCCTACCGATCACTCACGCCCGCAAGAATGAGCCGTAGGCCGAGGCCGGCCATGACGGCACCTGCCGTGCGGTCGATCCAGTGCTTGGCGGCAAGATAGAGCCGCCGCGGGTGGCGTGCCGAAAAGGCAAGGGCGACGATCGAATACCAGCCCGCCTCCACGGCGAAGACACCGAGTGGCAGCGCCACAATGAGACTGAACGGAACCGTCCTCGGCAGAAGTGCGGCAAAGATGCTGGCATAGACGATAATGGTCTTCGGGTTGCTGATCTGGGTCAGCAGCGCGGTCACGAAGCTGCGCATGGGCGCGCGATTGCCGTTGGCGGCATCGGAGATCTCGAGCGGCTGACCGGCACTCCTCCAGATATTGACGGCGATATAGACGAGATAGGCGCCGCCAGCGACCTTCAGCAGGACATAGAGCCATTCGAATTGCGACAGCAGCGCCGTCAGGCCGGCAAGCGCCAGGACCGCAAAAACGACGCCGCCGGCGCCCATGCCGAGTGCCGCCGCGAGACCATCCAGCCGTGAGCGCGAGATGGCAATCCTGGAAACGACGACGAAGCTCGGGCCGGGGCTCATCGCACCGACCACCAAGGCTGCCATGATGCTGATGAAAATGCCTGCAGAAGACATCGGAGAACCTCCCTTTGGATTGAATGAGCGCCAGGGGGCCTGCGGTTGCATCCGCGCCTGCGATAGTCTCTCATCCCGTTTACCAGCTATGCCGGCGCCGGTCACGCGCGTTGGCTGACTGCGGATCAGACCAATAGTCCTTGATGCACATCGCCTTCTGCCGAAAGCGGTAGCCTGTTTCCAGCTCAACCGTCAGAACTTGTCTGCCACCTGGATGCCAGCCGGACCGAGAATGACGGCGATCAGCACCGGCAGGAAGAACAGGATCATTGGCACCGTCAGTTTCGGCGGCAGGGCGGCCGCCTTCTTTTCCGCTTCGTTCATGCGCTCATCGCGTCCTTCCTGGGCGAGAACGCGCAGCGCCTGCGCGACCGGCGTGCCGTAGCGATCGGCCTGGATCAGCGCCTGAGTTACCGAGCGTACCAGCTCGATCTGGGTGCGGGTGGCAAGATTTTCGAGCGCCACGCGGCGATCCGGCAGGAAGGAGAGCTCGGCCGTGGTCAGCACCATCTCCTCGGCGAGCGCCGGCGACTGCTCGCCGAGTTCTTCCGACACGCGCCGCATCGCGGCCTCGATCGAGATGCCGGATTCGACGCAGATCAGCATCAGGTCCAGCGCATCCGGCCAAGCGCGCTTGATCGAGTGCTGGCGCTTGCCCATGCGGTTCGAGATATAGATGTTGGGCGCGTAGAAACCGAGATAACCGATGCCGATGACGGCAAAGAGGCGGATGGGCATGCCCCGTCCGGCGAGATTGCCGAGGCCGAAGACCCAGACGGCGGCAAGCGTCGAGAAGAGGAAGGGCAGCAGGAAACGCGCCACGAGGAAGGTATTCAGCGCATTCTCCGAACGGAGACCGGCGGCGCGCAGCTTGTTGACCGTATTCTCGTCGACGAGCGCCTTACGCAGATTGAAACGCTCGACGATCTGGCGGACCGAGCGGTTGTTCTGGCTCCTGAGTGAGGCTTTGCCAGCGCCGGTTTCCATGTTCATGCGGGCGCGTTCGCGGGCGCGGATCTGCTCGCGCTCGGTCGAAACGGCCTTCATGCGCTTGTTGAGATCGCCGCGCTCGAAAAATGGAATGGCGATCGTGTAAAAGGTGGCGAAGACGGCGATCGCGACGAAGAGCGCAATCAGCATGCTCGGATTGGTCAGCGTTGCGGCAAGATCCTGCGACATGGTGCTTCCTTCCGGCTAGATGTCAAAATTGACCATGTTACGCATGACGAAGATACCGATCGACATCCAGATCGCAGAGACGCCCATGATGAAATGGCCACGCGGATCGGTGAAAAGGATCATCATGTAGTTCGGCGAGGTGAGGTAGACGAGAGTCGCGACGATGAAGGGCAGAGCGCCGATGATGACGGCAGACGCCTTGGCTTCCATCGAGAGCGCCGAGACCTTGGCTTTCATCTTCCTGCGCTCACGCAGCACCTTGGAGAGGTTGCCGATCGCTTCCGACAGATTGCCGCCAGCCTGCGACTGGATGGCGATGACGATGGCGAAGAAGTTGACTTCCTGGAGCGGCATGTGGGTCGTCATACGGGCGCAGGCGTCGGGGATGCTGAGTCCCACCTGCTGCGCCTCGATCACCCGCAGGAACTCGCTCTTGACCGGTTCTGTGCCTTCGGTTGCGATGAGACGGATCGCATCGTTGAGCGGCAGCCCCGATTTGATCGAGCGGGTGATGACGTCAAGCGCATTGGGGAGCTCGTTGAGAAACTTGTTCTGGCGGCGCTTGATCAGGAAACCGAGGATCCAGCGCGGCAGGCCGAGACCGGCGACAACGGCGATACCGACCATGACCATCAAGGAAGCACCGACGACCAGAGCCACGAGCAGCAACACGCAGGCGAAGATGGCGCTGAAGAGATAGAATTTCGCCACCGAGATCGACAGGCCGGCCTGCACCAGCCGGGATTTCAGCGACAGGGTTTTCTTGGTCTTTTCGTGCTGGCGCTTTTCCAGATCCTTCAGATTGTCCTGCACCGATTTGCGGCGCTTCGACAGCTCCTGTACCCGATCGCGGGCAGCCTTGACCTTGACCCGGTCGCTTTCGGCCGATTTGACGCGGTTGATACGGCTTGCCGATTTCTTGTCGGCCTCGATCCGGGAAAACATCAGGGTATAGGCGACCGCCGCCGCGGAGACGGCGGCGAGGACGACGATTGCCAGCACTATCGGATCGAACCCGAACATATCTCGCCTATTCCTTCGTTTTCGCTTCCATCGCGTCGAGGGCGGCGGCAAGGCGCTTTTCCTCGTTGAAGTAGCGGGCGCGATCCCAGAAATGCGGCTTACCGACGCCGGTCGACATGTGCCGGCCGATCAGGCGGCCGCCCGCATCCTCGCCTTCGATCTCGTAGCGCATAAGGTCCTGAGTGATGATGACGTCGCCTTCCATGCCGATCACCTCGGTGATCTGGGTGATGCGGCGCGAACCGTCGCGGAGGCGCGCCGCCTGGATGACGACGTCGACCGAGGTGGAGATGATCTCGCGCACCGTCTTTGCCGGCAGGGTGAAGCCGCCCATGGCGATCATCGATTCGATACGGCTCAGGCATTCGCGTGGCGTATTGGCGTGGATGGTGCCCATCGAGCCGTCGTGACCGGTGTTCATCGCCTGCAAGAGGTCGAAAACTTCAGGTCCACGCACTTCGCCGACGATGATACGCTCGGGACGCATGCGCAGGCAGTTCTTGACGAGATCGCGCATGGTGATCTCGCCCTCGCCTTCGATATTTGGCGGGCGCGTTTCGAGACGGACGACATGCGGCTGCTGCAGCTGCAGTTCAGCCGTATCCTCGCATGTGATGACGCGCTCGTCCCTGTCGATATAATTGGTGAGGCAGTTCAGAAGCGTCGTCTTGCCCGAGCCGGTGCCGCCCGAAATGACGACGTTGCAGCGCACGCGCCCGATGATCTGCAACACGGTCGCGCCTTCCGGCGTGATCGCGCCGAAACGGACGAGCTGATCGAGCGTCAGCTTGTCCTTCTTGAACTTGCGGATGGTGAGCGCCGGTCCGTCGATCGACAGCGGCGGCGCGATGACGTTGACGCGCGAACCGTCAGGCAGGCGTGCGTCGCAGATCGGGCTCGATTCGTCGACGCGCCGGCCGACCTGGCTGACAATGCGCTGGCAGATGGAGAGAAGCTGCGCATTGTCGCGGAAGCGGATTTCCGATTCGATCGTCTTGCCGCCGACTTCGATGAAGGTCTGGCCGGCGCCGTTGACCATGATATCGGCGATATCGTCGCGCGCCAGCAACGGCTCCAGCGGGCCGTAGCCGAGCACGTCGTTGCAGATATCCTCGAGCAGCTCTTCCTGCTCGGAGATCGACATCGCGAAATTCTTGATGGTGATGATGTCGTTGACGATGTCGCGGATTTCCTCGCGCGCGCTTTCGCCGTCGAGCTTGGAAAGCTGCGAGAGATCGATCGTATCGATCAGCGCGGAAAAGACCTGCGCCTTGGTGTCGTAATATTCATCGGTGCGGACGGGGCGCTTGCGCTGCGGCGTCTGCATCGGCGGCGGCGTCACCTGCTGGCGAGCGGGCTCGCGCGACGGTTCGACCAAAACGGAGGGTGAAGAGGCCGCGGGGACGGCGGCCGGAGCCGGCGGCGGGGGAGCAATCGCCCCTCCGGCCTTTCCGAAACCTTCGTTTCCGCGTTTTCCAAACATACCGCTCGATCCAATCTGCTCTATCTTTTTGTCTTCACGCAATTCCGGACGCAAAACCGCTGTTGCTGGAATTGCTCTTTGTCTACTTGCGTTTCAGGAGGCCCAGCAGGCCGCCCTTCTTCGCCTTCTTGATCGCGACACGGCCGGTGACGATGTGCGATATCTGCGAAAAGGTTTCCGCCGTCGGCGATTTCGGGTCGACTTCCGAGATCATCCGGCCGCTATTGGCGGCATTGCCGAAAAGATTGATGTCGAAGGGGATGATCGCGATCGGATCGATCTCCAGCGGTTCACAGAAATCCGACGGCGAAATCTCCGGACGTTTCGGCATGCCGACCTGATTGAGGATGAGATGCGGCGGCTTGTCGTTCGGCCGCATCTTGCGCAGCGCATCCAGCATGTTCTTGGCGTTGCGCAGGTTGGCGAGATCGGGAACCGCTGTGATGACCACCTCGTCGACGCTCGACAGCACCGACCGCGTCCATTCCGACCACGCATGCGGCACATCGAGCACGGTAACGGGCGCACTGCGCTGCAGGACATCGAGCACCGGCTGGAAGGCCTGGCCGTCAAAATCGTAGGCGCGGTCGAGCAGCGAGGGTGCAGCAAGCAGGGAAAGATGCTGGGAACACTTCGTCAGCAGGCGATCGAGGAAGACCTCGTCGAGACGATCAGGCGCGAAGACCGCTTCCGCGATGCCCTGCGCCGGATCCTGGTCGAAGTCGATGTTGGCCGTGCCATAGGGCAGATCGAGATCAGCGAGGATCGTCTCGGTGGAGAAGAGATTGGAAATGCCGAAAGCGCAATTATGCGCGATGGTCGAAGCGCCGGTGCCACCCTTCGAACCAATGAAGGCGATGCTGCGGCCGAGAGGCTCGGCTTCCGGATCGACGAAGATCGAGGCCATCGCCGCCAGGATATCAGGCATGGCGACGGGCTGGACCATGTATTCGGAAATGCCGTTGCGGATCAGCTCGCGATAAAGCCCGATATCGTTGTAATAACCGATAATGACGACTTTGGTCGTCGGATCGCAGACGGCAGCGAGCGGCGCGAGTTCGCCGAGCAGGTTTGCGGCATTGGCCTTGCTCTCGAGGATGATGAGGTTCGGGGTCGGGGCGCCGGAAAACATATTGGCGGCAGCGGCAATACCGCCGCTGGTGATGCGCATGCTGACCTTCGCCACGCGCCGATCATTGGCGCAGCGTTCCATGACCTGCTGCAGGGCCTCGCTCTCACAGAAGGCGTGGACGGAGATACGCGGCAGCGGCCGCATATTTTCCAGATCCGCCATGCGCACCGCCTCATCGGCGATGCGAAGCTCGCTGGGATTCCTGATTTCGTATTCGATCGCGCTCATCGTCCCGTTCCGCCTCAGAAGCCGCTGTTGCTGTCGGCGATATCTTCGATCGTCGACGTCGTCGTCCGGTATTCCTGGATGGCATTGTTGCGCCGCTGCGCATCGATCGGGGTCATGCCGCGGGGCGCCACCAGATCCTCCGGATTGGCGATCTGGGCGGCAAGGTTGTTCTGCGAGGCGCAGCCGAAATTATAGTAATTCTGGTTGGTCAGATCGCTCGAGATGTCCTTCGGCCACTGGCCGCATTGCGTGGTGACCGCCGTGGTGCCGGTAAAACTCAGCCGGATCGGCGCCGCATCGCCTGAACCGGCAGCGGCATAGGAGGTGTTGACGATTTTCGAGCTTGCGATCCCCCTCGAGGCCAGTTCGGCGCGGACCTGGTTGCGCAGCTGGTAGGCCGCCGCCGAATTGGGCGAACCTTGCGGCGACAGCACGTAAACCGGGCCTGAGGCGCGCATGCGGTAGTTTGCTGCAAAACCGCGGATGAGGTCGCGCTGCGCGATGGTCAGGCGGCGATCGGTCGAGGCGACGGGTATATCCACCGTCTGCTCCGCTTCCGTCACGATGATCGGGTGACGGGCGCGGTAATCGTCGGGGATGCCGCCTGTTGTCAGCTGGTCATGGGGGCCGGCGCATCCGGAAAGGATCGCCACCGAAACGCCGGCTGCCGCCAGAAGTGCCTTCGAGAGTCCGAGGCGGGGTGTCGTCGAATTCATATGGGCCATCGCCTGATCTCTGTTTTGTGCCATTGCTGCCGATCGTGCCCCGCTCATTTGTAGATGAACCCGATCGAGCCGTGGAACTGCGCGTCGGCGACGGGCGCCTCGCGGCGGCCATAGACCTTGTTGACACGGTTGAGGAAGAAGGTCGCACCGTCATTCTCAGGGCTGAAATTGTCGTCCGGCCGGTTGAGCTGATTGCGTGCCACCGGACGCACCAGATAGGGCGTTGCGATGATGACGAGTTCGGTTTCCTGACGCTCGAAACCCTTCTGGCGGAAGAGCGTCCCGAGCAGCGGGATCTTCGAGACGCCGGGCGTGCCGCCCATCGTCTGAGAAACATTGTCGCGGATCAGGCCGGCCAGCGCGATCGAACCGCCCGACGGCAGTTCCACCGAAGTCTCCGCCGAACGGCGCTGGTAAGTGGCGTTGCCGCTGCCGGCCACCGGTTCGGAGACATTGGTCTTAATCTGCAGGCTGATTCGTCCCGAGGACAGCACGACCGGCTTGAAGGCCAGGTTGATACCGTAGTTGAACGGCGTGACGGTGACATTGCCGTCGCTGTCGGTCGTCGAATAAAGCTGCTGGCCACCGGAATTGAAGGTCGCGGCCTGGCCCGATATCGCCGTCAGCGTCGGCTCGGCGAGCGTCTTGACGACTTTGGCCTGCTCCAGCGCGTTGAGGTAGGTCGAAATGTCGTATTTGCCGATAGAGCTCTTGAAGAGCGCCGCCAGGCCGCCTCCAACCGTCGATGTCGCGACGTCGGCGCTCGGACTGCCGAGTTGGGCGACGGTCATTCCAGAAGAACTGGAAACCAGATTGTCGAAGCCGAGTTGCTTCAGCACCTCGCGGCGAACCTCGGCGATCGTCACCTTGAGGGTGACCTGATCCTCACCCTCGATCTGCAAGAGATTGACGACCTGCGAGGTCTGACGGCCTTCGGCAAAGAGCGCCACCGAGCTGTCGCCGCCGGTGCCGGATGCCGTCTCGGTTCTGGTCGTCGCCTCGCCGCCTTTCAGGAAGACCTGCGCCAGATCGGCTGCCTGCGTGGCATCCTGCGGCGTGCGCACGGTGCCGGTCAGCACGATATTGTCGGAGACGATTTCGACGTTGATGCGGGAGTCGGGAATGAAGCGGCGGAGATTGACTTCGAGACCGGAGACGTCGCGCTCGATCTCGATGTCGAGATTGACGATCTCCTGCCCGCCGGCGCCGAAGACAAAGATATTGGTTTGGCCGACCTTCTTGCCGAACAAGTAGATTCGCCGCGAGGTGCGGGTCACGGCATCGGCCATGGTCGGATCGGATACGAGGATATCGTGCGCATCCTCCGGCAGATCGACGACGACGGCCTTGTTCAGCCCGAGCTTCAGCCGACGATGGGCATCAGGGCCGGTCTGCGAGATGCGGATCAGACTTTCGGAATCGGCACGCGCCTCGCCTGCCCCGAGAACTGGAACGAACGAGGCCGGCACTATACCGGAGACGCCGATTACCAGCGAGAGGCAACCTGTCAGGAGAAGTCCGCCGCGCCGCGTTGAATTGCCCATTTGCACGTCCTTTTACTCCGCCTTCGGTGCTGCGCTGGCATCCGTGACGATGGCGCCTGATTTGATGACCTGAATGATCGCACTGCCGTTGTCGCCGCTCAGGAGATAGTCGGCTGCACTGGTATCCTGCTCCTGCGCATCGGCGACCGAGCGCAGCGCCAGCGACAGCCGGTCCGCCATCTGCTGGGCGACGGCGAGAACCTTCGTCTGGTCGGGCGTGAGCTCGAGTGTCGCGGTCGTGCCGACCACCGATTTCGAGCCGTCGTCCTTTTCCTGGATCTGCTGGTCGATGGCGAGAACGCGGACATTGCTCAGCACGGTTTCGGTGATGAGCTTGTCGGCCTCAGCGCCCTTGCGGACCATGATGACGTCGACACGGTCGTTCGGCAGGATGAAACCGCCGGCGCCTGTTGCCACCGATATCTCGGTCGCGACGGCGCGCTTGCCGGCCGGCAACAGTGAGGAGAGGATGCGGCTGTTGGAATCGGCAACCTTTTCCGGCCGGATCGGTTCGCCTTCGAAGATCGGAAGACGCACGACGGCGCCCTGCAGATCCTTGATCGCATCCGGCTTGTCGGCTTCGGTGATGAGGCCCGGGACGACACCGCCTTGCGGCCAGGCCATCCAGTGTATCGACTTTTCATCCAGCCTTGCGCCGACCGGCAGATTGGCGCTCGAGACGAGGATGTTGACGGTCGGTTCCTTCTCGATGACCGACTGGACCTGGGTGACGACACCACCACGGCCTGCCATCTGCATCGCCAAGAGGCCGGCAAGGCCGGCCGCCACCACGGCGACAGCTAGGATTATAAGGCGGGCCGGTTTCATCGATCATTCCTCAGGGCACGATATGTTCGCCCTGCAGAATGCTCAGCAATTGGTATAATTATGGTTAATGGAACGCTTACATTTTAAGTTAACGAGCATTTAAAATGCCGTTATTTCAGGCTTTCCAACGCGGCGAGGAACAGCGGCGACGAAGGAAAGGCCATGAAGCCGCCGATCGCGATCGCGATGCCGTAGGGGATCTTCTTGGCGAGAAGGACCGAATTCGGAACCGGCAGGCCGATGGCCAGGATGGTGTTCGATTGCGCTCTCACCAGCAAGATCAGCAAGGTGATCAGGCCGCCGATGGCGGCGACATCAAGCATCAGGAAGGCGAGGGATTGGTTCAGGCCGAACCAGAGAGCGGTGGCGCTCAACAGTTTGGCGTCGCCGCCGCCCATCACATTGAATGCAAAAAGAGCGAAGCAGGCGCAAAACACGATGGCAGCGGCCGCAAGATGCATGCCGATCGCACCCAAGGCCAGGCCAGAGAGCGGTGCAAGGAGGAAGAAGGAAACAATGAGGATCAGAGATACGCGGTTCGGGATCGTCATGGTGAACAGATCCGAGAACGCGGCCATAGCGAGGCAGAATGGCAGTATCACGAAGACTGCAGTTGCGATCATGCGTATACCCCGATCGTGACTTGATGCGAAAAGGCTCACGGCCGTTCAGCCTGTGAGCCCACTCGATAGATCGGTCAGAGCGAATCCGGCCGTATTATTGGTCGCCGCCCGACGGCCTTTGTCTTAGTTCGACGCGGTAACGCCGGTATTCATCTTGGTGCTGAGATTGTTGAACGTGGTGCTGATGCTGTTGCCCAGGCTCGTTGCGCCGGTGATGAGCGCTACGGAAATGAGAGCGGCGATCAGGCCGTATTCGATTGCGGTCGCGCCGGATTCGTCCTTCAGAAAACGGCTAAAAAGCTTGGTCATGGTAACTCCTAACTCCAGTTGATGTTCAGCACGTCCGCCAACTGTTGCCGTTGATCGGATGACTGCAACCTAGCGAATGGCCGTTTCCATCGGCTTAAGGAAAAGAGTTAACGAGATGCGAATGAGGCAACAGGCCTTTGTAGAGTCAGTATTTTCTTGCACACTTACCTCAATATTTAATGATATTCCTGGAATAACAGGTGCGTTCATCCGGAAATAGCGCAGATTCCACCTCCAACCGAGACGTGTATCACTCTAAACCCGTGCCAAATCGGATCATTGCGCTTCATCTCGGAACAGGATGCCAGGCTTAAGGCTTCGTTCACCATTTTTTTCCATTCTATGCGGATATTGCGCTGTGATCGTGAAAGAGGACCAAATGTCATCGAGCGGCAAAACCATTTTCTTTGCCGGCATGATCGCCGTTTTCGGTGTTTCGGGAGTTTCCGCGGCCGCAGACGATGACATGCTGCGTGTTTATATGGATCACGCGCGCGTATTGAAACTCGACCGCCCCGTCAGCAAGGTCATCGTCGGCAACGCCAAGGTCGCCGATGCGACCGTCGCCGACGCCAAGACCATCGTGCTGACGGGACGCAGCTTCGGCACCACCAATCTGGTCCTTCTCGATGCCGACGGCAATGCGATCCTCGACGAACGCATCCTGGTGTCGATTGACGAAGGCAATACGGTGCGCGTCTATCGGCAGACCGAGCGCTCCGTGCTGTCGTGCACGCCGAATTGCGAGCAGCACGCACAGCAAGCGACCACCGCCGCCGCCTCGCCCTGATCGGTTTACTTCAGTTCTTCGACCATTCGTTAAAATCGTCGTGTCAGGTTGAAACGGAAAATCAACGAACGGCTCCTAGTGTGGCGGACGGAGAATGTCGCTCGGATCCAGGTAATGACGGTAATTGATCAGAAAACGGATAAAGCGCGCGTCTCCGCGCCAATCCGTTTCTCATGGTTTCGCGGTCTCGCCCGTTCGCGCGATGGCGCAGCGGCGATCGAATTCGCCCTGCTCGCCATTCCCTATTTTCTGGTGATTTTCGCAATCCTCGAAACCTTCGTCGCCTTCGCCGCCGAGGAACTCGTGTCCAACGCCGTCGATACGATGAGCCGCCGGATGCGGACCGGGCAGATCACCTACAATCTCGGCCGCACGACCGATATGAACCAGGCGCAATTCCGCCAGGCTTTCTGCGATGAAATCTCGATCCTGATCAGCTGCTCGGCGAGCGAGGTCGCCACGCCGAGCAAGCTGTATCTGGATGTACAGACGTTCAGCACTTTCTCGGCCATTCCGACGACGATCCCCAAGCTTTCCACCGACAGATATGCCGACATCAACCCGGCTGCCTTCAAATACGCGCCAGGTGGCGCCGGCACCATCAACATGGTGCGCGCCTACTACCGCTGGGAAATCATCACGGATCTGGTCAGGCCCTATATCACCACGATACGTCCCTCCGACGGTTCGATGCCCAGCCAATATCTGATCGTCGCGACCGCGGCCTTCCAGAACGAGCAGTATCCATAATGGCGCTGCGCAACCCATTCACCAGACTCGTACTGACGGCGCGGCGACTCATCCGAGACCGCAAAGGTGCCGGAGCGATCGAATTTGCGATCCTCTTTCCCGTACTCGTCATGCTCTATATCGGTGCTTTCGAAATCACGATCGGCCTCAGCGTCAGCAAGCGTGTGACGCGCGCCGCGGGGTCAGTGGCCGACCTCATCACCCAGCAGCAGTCTGTTACCAAGAGCGCGCTCGCGCAGATGCCATCGGTCGCAACCGCGATCTTCGTGCCCTACAGCGCGACGACGCTGACGATGAAGATCACCGGGATTACCATCGACGCCGGCGCCAATGCGAAAGTGCTCTGGTCCTGGGCCCAGGACGGGACTGTGCCCTATGCCAAGAACGCCACAGTGAGCAACGTGCCGTCTGACATGAAGACGGCAAACAGCTTCCTGGTCCGCACCGAGGTTAGCATTCCCTATACGATGTTCCTGTTCGCGCCGAACTTCATGCCGGACGGCATGCGCACGATCACCATCAGCCGCAGCTATTACTATCGCCAGCGGCAAGGCGACTCGATCCCCTGCGGCGACTGCTGACCGCCCTTCCCTTCTTCTCTGCGAAGTGTTGAAGCGTCCTTTGCGCGTCTGAAACAGATGCGCGGCGCTGCAATTTGCCAAGCCGGCCCCAGCATTATATGGCTGGATCTCAACCGCCTTCGATATTGCGGCGATCGGCTCTTTCGGGTGTAAAATGGCGCGTGCCTTTCTTTTCGTTCTGGATTCCTTCGGCGTCGGCGGGGCGCCGGATGCGGCGGCCTATGGTGACGAGGGCGCCGATACGCTCGGCCATATCGCCGAGTTCTGCGCCGCCGGAGCCGGAGACCGCGCTGGTTTGCGCGAAGGACCGCTTTCCCTGCCCAATATGTCGGAACTCGGGCTCATGCAGATCGCGCGATCCGCCTCAGGCCGTTTTCCGGCCGGCATGCCTATCCCGGAGAAGGTCTACGGCATTTATGGCGCCGCCACCGAAATCTCCCGCGGCAAGGATACGCCGTCAGGCCATTGGGAGATCGCGGGAACACCTGTCAGTTTCGATTGGGGTTATTTCCCGATGGAGGGCGACGCCTTTCCTGCCGAATTCATCGAGGCGCTGTGCATGGCGGCCGATGTGCCCGGCATTCTCGGTAATTGCCATGCCTCGGGAACGGAGATCATCGCCCGGCTCGGCGAGGACCATATCCGCACCGGCAAGCCGATCTGCTACACGTCCTCGGATTCCGTCTTCCAGGTCGCGGCGCACGAGGAGCATTTCGGCCTCGATCGCCTGCTGGCGTTTTGCCGTTTGGCCCGGGGGCTGCTCGATTCCCACAATATCGGCCGCGTCATCGCCCGACCCTTTATCGGTCAGTCCGCCTCTACCTTCCAGCGTACCGGAAACCGGCGTGACTTCTCCGTGCTGCCGCCCGAGCCGACACTGCTCGACCGGCTGATCGAACACGGCCGGCATGTGCATGCTGTGGGAAAGATCGGTGACATCTTCGCACATCAGGGCATTTCCAGGGTCATCAAGGCAAACGGCAATGAGGCGCTGATGGATGCGTCGCTCGCGGCCATCGACGAGGCTGAGGACGGCGATCTCGTCTTCACCAATTTCGTCGATTTCGACATGATCTACGGCCATCGCCGCGATGTGCCGGGCTATGCCGCGGCACTCGAAGCTTTCGACGCGCGCTTGCCCGAAGTCCATAAGAAACTGAAGCCTGGCGATCTCGTCGTGCTCACCGCCGATCATGGCTGCGATCCGACCTGGCGTGGCACGGACCATACGCGCGAGCGCGTGCCTGTCATCGCCTACGGCCCCGGCATCCGGTCGCGCTCGATCGGCGTGCGCCGCAGCTATGCCGATATTGGCGAGAGTATCGCACGGCATCTGGGCATTCCAACCGGACCGCACGGAAGGAGTTTTCTGTGACATCGCATTTGAAGAAGGTCGAACTGCACTGCCATCTGGAGGGTGCGGCGCCGCCAGCTCTGACCGCGGCGCAGGCACGGAAATACGGCGTCGACATCAGCGCGGAGCTTCGCGACGGGGCCTATGTCTGGCATGATTTCGCAAGCTTCCTCGTATGTTATGACAAGATTTCCGAGGTCTACAGAACCGAAGAGGACTATGCGCTTCTAACCGAGACCTATCTCGACGAACTCGCCGGCATCAATACGATCTACAGCGAACTCATCGTTTCGCCCGACCACGGCAAGCGCATCGGACTGGGGGCCGACGCCTATATGTCAGGTATCTGCGAAGGCATCCGGCGGGCCAGGGAAAAGAGCGGCATCGAGGCTCGGCTGATCGTCACCGGCGAGCGGCATTTCGGCCCGGAGAGCGTGATAGGTGCTGCCGAATATGCTGTTAAGGCCGGCAATCCTCTGATAACAGGCTTCAACCTTGCCGGCGAGGAGCGCATGGGGCGCGTCGCCGACTACGCCCGTGCCTTCGATATCGCCCGGGATGCCGGCCTGGGGCTGACCATCCATGCCGGTGAGGTCTGCGGCGCGTTCAGCGTTACCGACGCGCTCGATGCGGTGCGTCCTTCGCGCATCGGCCATGGCGTGCGCGCCGTTGAGGATATCGATCTGGTGAAGCGGCTTGCCGATCTCGGCACCGTGCTCGAGGTCTGCCCGGGCTCCAATATCGCGCTCGGAGTCTTTCCCGATTTCGCCTCCCATCCGCTGCGCCGGCTGAAGGAAGCAGGCGTCAGGGTGACGATCAGCTCGGACGATCCGCCCTTCTTCCATACCTCGCTGGAGCGGGAATACGAACTTGCCGCCGGAGCCTTCGGCTTCAGCGACGCCGAGATCAACGGCATGACACAAACGGCGATCGAAGCGGCCTTCGTCGACGAGGAGACACGCAAGGCCCTGCTTGCCCGGATTTAAGGACGAGAGGCTGGGGAAGATTGGCCTCCACTCTTGCAGTCGGGCCGATTTCCGTGAAAGAAACAGTCGATAGAAAGAATGAAAGGCTTCCCCATGGACGGCGTCACGGTCATCGATCACCCGCTGGTGCAGCACAAGCTCACCATCATGCGACGCAAGGAGACATCGACGGGGAGTTTCCGGCGGTTGTTGCGCGAAATCTCGACGCTGCTCTGTTACGAGGTGACCCGCGATCTCGAACTGACGATGGAAACGATCGAAACGCCGCTGCAGACGATGGAGTCGCCGATCCTCGAGGGCAAGAAGCTGGTCTTCGCCTCGATCCTGCGCGCCGGCAACGGACTGCTCGAAGGCATGCTCGATCTCGTGCCTTCCGCCCGCGTTTCGCATATCGGCGTTTACCGCGACCACGAGACGCTGCAGCCGGTCGAATATTACTTCAAGGCGCCGGAGGACGTGGCCGAGCGCCTGATCATCGTCGTCGACCCGATGCTTGCAACCGGCAATTCCTCGATCGCGGCAATCGACAAGCTCAAGGAGCGCGGCGCCCACAATATCCGCTTCCTCTGCCTGCTTGCCGCCCCGGAAGGCATCCGCAACTTCCGCGCCGCCCATCCCGATGTTCCGGTCTTCACCGCATCGATCGACAGTCATCTCAACGAGAAGGGCTACATCGTGCCCGGCCTCGGCGATGCCGGCGACCGCATGTACGGCACCAAATAGTTTCAGCCTTTCTTTACCAAATCGAAAGACTTTACGGCCCGGCTGGTTCATTCCGGGCCTTTTCATTATCGATATTAGCAACTTGTCAGCACTTGAGGCTTAGCAAGCTTGGAGCATGAGGCCCTGCATGAAGCCGGGTTTATACAGGAAGGATTTCTGTTTCATGCTCGTGCGTACCGTCCTTTTCGCCAGCATCGCCGCGGTGCTCGCCACACAAGTGCCTTCCTTCCTCGAAGGCTCCAGCCAGCAGCCTGCTGATGCATTGTCTGCCAATTACCTATCGACCGAGAGCGACAAGCCCGCAACATCCGCGCCGGTCTCCGGCAGCAATGCGATCCGCCTGCAGGCCGATGCGCAGGGCCACTATACCGGCAGCTTCAAGATGAACGGCAAACCGGTGCAGGGCCTGATCGATACCGGTGCGACCTATGTGGCGCTCAACGAGACGCTCGCCCGCCGATTGGGCTTCACCGCCAGCCAGCTCGATTTCCGCTATGGGGTGAACACTGCGAACGGCCAGACGAAAGCCGCGCATGTGACGCTCGACCGGATCGAAATCGGCGGTATTCGTGTGCGCGATGTCGAAGCCTTCGTCCTCAAGGACGATGCGCTGACGACGACGCTGGTCGGCATGAGCTTCCTGCAGAAGCTCGCCTCCTATTCCGTCGCCGACGGTTCGCTCAGCCTCAAGCAGTAAATCGCATCAGATCAGGCCGGCAATCACCGGCGTCAACTCCGGTCTGTCCTCGGTGATGCGGTAGTGCGCGGCAAGTGCTGCAGCTGCCCTCTCCGCCGCGGCTTCGTCGGCGGCATGAACGAGAGCGATCGGTTCGCCGGCGGTCACGCGGGTTCCGAGCGGCAGGAGGTCGGAGAAGCCGACGCGATGATCGATCCGGTCAGCCGGATGGCGTCTACCACCGCCGAGATCGATGACACTGACGCCGATACCACGCGCATCGCAGGCAGCAAGCCAGCCGGACCGGGCGGCCGGGACAGGTTTTTCCACAGGCGCTTTGGCCAGGTACCGGTCGGGGTTTTCGATGAGATCGGCCGGGCCGCCAAGCATGGACACCATGCGCGCGAAGACCTCGGCCGCCTTGCCCGATGACAGGGACTGACGCGCCATCCTCTCGGCTTCATCAGACGAAGCGGCAATGCCGGATTTCACCAGCATTTCGCCGGCGAAGGCAAGAACGACGGTCGCAAGTCGTGTGTCGCTTTTTCGGCCCGCCAGGAAATCCAGGCAGTTGCGCATTTCGACCGCATTGCCGGCACTATCGGCAAGCGGCTGGTTCATATCGGTGATCAGGGCCGAGGTTTTCACGCCTGCGCCATTGGCCACCTCCACCAGCGAATGCGCCAGGATCTCCGCCTGGTCGCGCTCGACCATGAAGGCGCCGTTGCCCACCTTGACGTCGAGCACCAGCGTCTCGAGCCCGGCCGCAAGTTTCTTCGAGAGGATCGAGGCGGTGATGAGGGGAATGGAATCGACGGTGGCAGTCACGTCGCGCACGGCATAGAGCCTGCCGTCGGCCGGCGCCAAGGCGCCGGTCTGGCCTATGATGGCGCATCCCGCCTCCTTCACGACCTTGTGGAACAGGTCCGCATCGGGGGTGATCATATAGCCGGGAATGGATTCGAGCTTATCCAGCGTGCCGCCGGTATGGCCGAGGCCACGCCCGGAGATCATCGGAACAGCCAGGCCGCAGGCGGCGGCGATCGGCGCCAGCATCAGCGAAACATTGTCGCCGACGCCGCCGGTCGAATGTTTGTCGGCGATCGGGCGATCGATATCGGCCCATTGCAGCCTGTCGCCGGAGTCGGCCATCGCCAGCGTCAAAGCCACGGTTTCGGCCCGCGACATGCCCTTGAACCAGACGGCCATGGCGAATGCGCCGACCTGGCCTTCCGACAGTCGGCCGGCGGCGAGCGCCGCGATGAAGGCGCTGATATCGGCGGCGTCGAGTTCGTCGCCATTGCGCTTACGCCGGATGATTTCCTGCGGAATCATTTCAATAGCTCGACGCCGCAACAGAGGCCGACGGGATTCCGCTCAGAACCGCCAGGATATCGTCGAGCAGATCGGAAGCGCCGAAGCGGAATGTCGACTGCATCGCCCAATCCGGTGTCATGATGGTTTCGGCAAGGCTCAGATAGAGTGCGGCATCGGCCACCGAGCCGATGCCGCCGGCCGGCTTGAAGCCGACCTTGCGGCCGCTTTCGCGAATAGTGCGGATCATGATGTCGGCGGCTTCGAGCGTCGCGTTGACGGCAACCTTGCCGGTGGATGTCTTGATGAAATCGGCGCCGGCTTCGATGGCGAGTTCGGAGGCGCGGCGGATCAATGCCGCATCCTTCAGCTCGCCGGTCTCGATGATGACCTTCAGCAGAACGGGGTTGGCGCATTCGGCGCGCACGGCCTTGACCATGTCGGTCACCGCCTTCTCGTTGCCGGCGAGCAGCTTGCGGTAGGGAATGACCAGATCGATCTCATCGGCGCCATCGGCAATCGCCTCGCGTGCTTCGGCGGCGACATCGGCCACTTCCATATCGCCGAAGGGGAGGTTGACGGCGGTCGCGATACGCACGGCATGCCCGGTGCCGAGGATATTGCGGGCCTGGGCGACAAACCGCGGCCAGATACAGATTGCAGCGCTGTTGCCGTAGGGCGTCTGCGCGCGGGCGCAGAGCGCGTCGATCTGCGCCTCGGTGCAATCATCCTTCAAATTGGTGAGATCGAGGAGAGAAAGGGCGACCGCCGCCGTTTCCCGGTTGGAATGGCTATTCATCTTCGCTTCCTCTCGAGCATGATGCCGAAAAGTGTGAGCGGTTTTCTCATGACATCATGCTCTAACTCTATAATGTAGAACAGGATTCAGATTTTAGGCCGACCCGGCCTAAAATCATCCTGTTCCAGCCGCAATCATGTCTTTCAGTATGGCGGCGAGACGGGCGCCGCCAACGGGCGCCATGTCCTTGGTTTCCTCATGGCTGAGCTCATTGCCGGTCATGCCTGCCCCATAGTTGGTGATGACGGAGGCGGCGGCAACCCTCAGGCCCAGCATTCTTGCGATGATCACCTCGGGCACCGTCGACATGCCGACGGCATCGGCACCGAGGATGCGCGCCATGCGGATTTCGGCCGGCGTTTCGAAGCTGGGACCGGAGAACCACATGTAGACACCCTGCGCCAGGTCGATTTTAAGCTTTGCCGCCGCCCTTTGCATCGCCGCGGCAAGGCCGGCATCATAGGCATTGGTCATGCCGACGAAACGCTGATCGCTTTCCTCACCGATCAGCGGGTTCATGCCGGAATAGTTGATATGGTCGGTGATCTGCATCACCGAACCGGGCGGCAGGTCGTCACGCAACGATCCGGCCGAATTGGTCAGGATCAGCACTTCGACGCCGAGCGCCTTCAGCACCTCGATCGGCACGCGCATGGCGTTGGCATCGCCCTTCTCGTAATAATGTACGCGGCCGGAGAGCATGACGACAGGCACACCGCCGAGGCGGCCGGCGACGACTTCGCCTGCGTGGCCGGAGACGGCGCTGACGGGAAAGCCCGGCAGGTCACGATAGGGAACACGCACGGCGCCGTCGAGCTCACCGACGAGAGAGCCGAGACCGGAGCCGAGCACGATGCCGTGGCGCGGCTTGATCCCACCAAGCAATGCGGCGAGCAGGCTGACCGTCGCCTTCATCCGAGTTCGGTCTCGAAGCTGAAGGGAAGAAGCTCTTCCATCGTCATCGTCTTCTTCACGCCCGCCTCATCGCAGAGGTAGATCCTCGTCTCCTTCGAGGCAAATTCCGAGATCTTCTGGCGGCAGCCGCCACAGGGCGGGCAGAGCGGCAGTTTTTCGGCTATGACCGCCATTTCGACGATCTTCTTCGCGCCGCCCATGATCATGGCGCCGATCGCCGTCGGCTCGGCGCACCATCCTTGCGGAAAGGAGAGGTTTTCGATGTTGGCGCCGGTATAGACCTTGCCGTCCTCGGCGCGGATCGCCGCACCGACCGGGAATTTCGAATAGGGCGCATGGGCAAAGGCCATGGCGCCGCGGGCGGCTTCGAACAGATCGTGAGACATATCAACGCTCCTTCGTATAGGGCACGCCACCTGCCTTCGGCGGGGTCGCGACGCCGATAAAGCCGGCAAGCAGGACGCAGGTCAGGACATAGGGCAGCGCCTGGAAGACCTGAACCGGCACCTCCCCGATCAGCGGCACCTGCTTTCCCTGCATGAAATTTGCCAGCGCATCGAGGAAGCCGAAAAGCAGGCAGGCAAACATGACCGGCACCGGCTTCCACTTGGCGAAGACCAGAGCAGCGAGCGCAATGTAGCCCTTGCCGGCCGACATGTCCTTGATGAAGGCGGCGGACTGGGCGATTGCCAGATAGGTGCCGGCAAAGCCGCAGAGAATGCCGGCACACATGACGGCGCGGTACCGCAGCCAGGCGACCGAGATACCAGCCGTATCGACCGCACCCGGGTTTTCGCCGACGGCGCGGAGCCTGAGGCCGAAACGCGTGCGGTAAAGCACCCACCAGGAGAAGGGCACGGCAAGAAAGGCGAGGTAGGTGAGGATATTGTTGCCCGAAATGACATTGGCATAGATCGGACCGATGATCGGTATGTCGCGCGCGGCATCGGCGCCCGGCAGGATGATCGGCGCGAAGCGTGAATCCGGCGACAGCTGCGGCGTGCGGCCGCCCTGGCCGAACCAGGCCTGGCCGAGCACGATGGTGATGCCGGCGATGAAGAAGTTGATCGCGACACCGGAGACGATCTGGTTGCCGCGGTTGGTGATCGAGGCAAAGCCATGCACCAGGCTCAGCGCCACCGAGCAGATAACGCCGGCGCCAAGCCCAAGCCAGGCCGAATCGGTGAGATAGGCAACGCAGGCGGCGGCAAAGGCCGAGCCCAACATCTTGCCCTCGAGGCCGATATCGAAGATACCGGCGCGCTCCGAAAACAGACCGGCAAGAGCGGTGAAGATCAGTGGGATCGACAGGCGGATGGTCGAGCTCAGGACGCTGATGAAGATGTCGTAATAATCCATCGCCCGCTCCTTAACCGCGCTTGAACTGTTGGTAGAGACGCACCATCGCCGGCCGGAACATATATTCCAGCGCGCCGGCGAAAAGGATCACCAGACCCTGGATGACGAGGATCATCTCGCGGGTGATATTCGGCATTTCGAAGGAGATCCAGTCACCGCCCTGGTAGAGGATGCCGAAGAGAATCGCTGCCATGATGATGCCGAGCGGATGGTTGCGGCCCATCAGCGAGACCGCAATGCCGACGAAGCCGGCACCGCCGACGAATTCCACCTGCAGGCGGGCCGACGAGCCCATGACGGGGTTCAACGCCATCATGCCGGCGAGCGCGCCGGACAGCAGCATGGCGATGATGACCGTGCGGGCATAGGGGATACCCGCATAGGCCGCAGCCGTCGGGCTGACGCCCAGCGTGCGCATCTCGAAACCGAGCTTGGTGCGCCAGACGAGCAGCCAGACGAGATAGCTGACGACGAGCGCAATGATGAAGGAGACATTGAACGGGGCAGCCCCCAGCTTGGCGCCGAACAGCTGCATGACCCAGCCGAGCTTCGGCAACTGGCCGCCGTCGAGGAAGGTCCGGGTTTCCGGCGCCATTTTGCCCGGCACGATCAGCACATGCACCAGGAGGTACACCATCAGTGCGGCGCCGATATAGTTGAACATGATCGTCGTGATGACGATGTGGCTGCCGCGTTTTGCCTGCAGGAAGGCCGGAATGAAGGCCCAGGCTGCGCCGAACAGGCCGGCGCCGACGACCGCGATCGGCATCGTCACATACCACGGCACGTAACGATCGAGCGAAAGCGCCACCAGCGCGCAGCCGAGGCCACCGATATAGGCCTGGCCTTCGGAACCGATGTTGAAAAGGCCGGCGTGGATCGCCACCGCGACGGAGAGGCCGGTGAAGATGAAGCTCGTCGCATAATACAGCGTGAAGCCGATGCCTTCGCCATTGCCGAGCGCGCCCTGGATCAGCAGCGACAGCGCATCGAGCGGGCTCTCGCCGATCAGCCAGACGACGAAGCCGGAGATCAGGAAGGCGACGATAAGGTTCAAAAGCGGGATGAGGCCGTAGTTGATCCAGTTTGGTAGCGGAACGGAAGCTGTGCTCATAAAGGCCTCACGCGGCAATGCCGGCCATCATCAGGCCGAGGGTCTGTTCACCGGCATCGGGCGTCTTCTCGCCGACGACATGGCCGGCAAACATGACAAGGATACGGTCCGAAAGGGCGCGGATTTCATCAAGTTCGACGGAGACGAGCAGGATCGCCTTGCCCGCGTCGCGCATTTCGATGATCCGGCGGTGGATGAATTCGATGGCGCCGATATCGACGCCGCGGGTCGGCTGGCCGATGATCAGCATCTTCGGATCGCGTTCGATCTCACGGGCAACAACGATCTTCTGCTGGTTGCCGCCGGAGAAATTCGCCGTCTTCAGACGCGGGTTCGGCGGGCGGATGTCGTATTTCTCGATCTTCTCCATCGCATCCTTGCGGATCGCTTCGAGATCGAGCAGCGGACCTTTGCTGTAGCCCGGGCGGCGATGGTAGCCGAGTACGGAATTTTCGTACTCCTCGAATTTCAGCACCAGGCCCATATGGTGGCGGTCCTCGGGGATATGAGCGAGGCCGAGATCGCGCAGGCGGGCGGGATCGGCCTTGTCGATCGTCTTGCCGTCGAGAAGAATTTCGCCGGAGGTCGGCTTGCGGATGCCGGCAATCGCCTCCAGCAGTTCGGACTGGCCATTGCCGGCGACACCGGCGATGCCGACGATTTCGCCGGCGCGCACATCGAAGGAGACGTTGTCGACCATGGTGACGCCGCGATTGTCCTTGACCGTCAGGTTGCGGACGGACAGGACGGCGGCTCCCGGGTTCGCCTCGCCCTTCTGCACGCGCAGCAGCACGCGGCGGCCGACCATCAGCTCGGCGAGTTCCTCCACCGTCGTCTCCGCCGTCTTGCGGGTGGCGACCATTTCGCCGCGGCGCATGACCGAGACCGTGTCGGTGATCGCCATGATCTCGCGCAGCTTGTGGGTGATGAGGATGATCGTCTTGCCCTGGTCGCGCAGCACTTTGAGGATGCGGAAAAGATGATCGGCTTCCGCCGGCGTCAGCACGCCGGTGGGCTCGTCGAGGATCAGGATCTCGGCGCCGCGATACATGGCTTTCAGGATTTCGACACGCTGCTGCAGGCCGACCGGAAGCTCTTCGATCAGCGCATCGGGATCGACCTCCAGGCCATATTCCGTTTCCAGCCGCTTGAGCTCGGCCCGGGCCGACGCGACGCCTCTGGCCAGCAGCATGCCGCCTTCGGCGCCGAGCATGATGTTTTCGAGCACCGTAAAATTATCGACCAGCATGAAATGCTGGTGCACCATGCCGATGCCGGTGGCGATCGCCGCCTGGCTGTCGCGGATGGTGACGGGATTGCCGTTGACGCGGATCTCGCCGCTGTCGGCATGGTAGAAACCGTAGATGATCGACATCAGGGTCGATTTGCCGGCGCCGTTTTCGCCGATAATGCCGTGGATCGTCCCCTTGGCAACGGTGAGGTTGATGTCCTTGTTGGCGTGGACGGCACCGAACTTCTTGTCGATGCCGACAAGCTCGATAGCGGGCTTATCTGTCACTGCAGGCTCCAAATAAGAAAAGGGCGTATGGCGAAAATCCCCTCCGCCATACGCCCGATCTCAATCGTCGATCACATTCGGGCGCGGATCACTTCGGGCAAGCGTTGTCCGAGGTGTAATCGTGAACCTTGACGGTTCCCGCGATGATGTCGGCCTTGGCCTTGTCGACGGCAGCCTGCATTTCCGGCGTGATCAGCGACTTGTTATGCTCGTCGATCGCAGCGCCGACACCGTCTTCCTTGACGCCGAGCGCCTGAACGCCGCCGGTGAACTTGTCGTTCTTGGTGTCGTTGTAGGCATTGTAGACGGCGAGGTCGACACGCTTGACCATCGAGGTCAGGACCGAGCCCGGATGCAGGTAGTTCTGGTTGGAGTCGACGCCGATCGACAGCTTCTTGTTGTCGGCCGCAGTCTGCAGAACGCCGAGACCGGTGGCACCGGCTGCCGCATAGACGACGTCAGCGCCCTGGTCGATCTGGTTCTTGGTGAGTTCGCCGCCGCGGACCGGGTCGTTCCAGGCAGCGCCCGTCGTGCCGGTCATGTTCTGGAAGACTTCGATATCGGCCTTGACGGAGCGTGCGCCCTGCTCGTAGCCGCATTCGAACTTGCGGATCAGCGGAATATCCATGCCGCCGACGAAGCCGACCTTGCCTGACTTCGACGCCATGCCGGCGAGAACGCCGACGAGGTAGGAGCCTTCTTCTTCCTTGTAGACAACCGAGCGGACGTTCGGCTTGTCGACGACGGAGTCAACGATGATGAACTTGGTGTCCGGGAATTCGGCTGCAACCTTCTCGATGGCCGACGTCCAGGCGAAGGAAACGGCAACCACCGGATTGAAGCCGCGGCTTGCGAAGTTGCGGATGGCCTGCTCGCCCTGGGTGTCGCCCGTCGGCTCGAAATCGCGATAGGCAATGCCGGTCTCGGCCTTGAACTTCTCGGCACCGTTGTAGGCCGCCTCGTTGAAGGACTTATCGAACTTCCCGCCGGTGCCGTAAACCAGCGCCGGCTTGACATCGGCGGCAAGCGCCGTCGTCGACATGGCAGCCACGGCAAAGAGAGTGAGAAGGGATTTTTTCATTGTGCAGCCCTGTTGTTGCTATTCGTTAGGGGTCCTCCCGCAAGCCCTTTCCGGGCATGTCTGCGGAACCACCGACCTCCCCCCGGAGGCCTGGCTGCGCGCATCCTTGCATGGCTCACGGAAAAATTCACCAGAAATTTTTCAGCTGGTAAAGATTTGCAACAATTGCCGAAAATCCGCTCTTCGGGGCTGATTTTTGGACATTCTTTCCGTCAGGATGCAGATTTTCTAGCCAATCCGGTGACAAATATCGAGGCTGTAGAGGGCCGATGCCCATGCGGATTTCTCGCCGGATGGTGCGGGCGAAACCGCCTTTTCTATGCGGTGAAGCGACCGGCGATGGGCGGCTTCTTGTAGCCGATCATCCACAGAAGCAGTGCGATTACCAGGAAAACGGCAAAGGCCGGCTGGAGCATCAGCCACTGGAAGATGAAGGTATAGAAACGCGGGTGGACGTAATAGGAAAGGGCCGCTTGCAGCGAGGTCAGTGTGGTCGGGCTCACATCCTCCCAGGCATCGGAGATCGGCGTCATCACCACGGAGGAGGCCGCAACCGATTGGATCGAATCGATGGTCCCGGCAATAACGGCCGCCGCAAGCGCGACAAGACTCGCCAGACGCAACAGGAAACGCATCAATTCCTCCGACGCTCGATATGCCGGACAATTCCGGCCGGCCGCGCCATTCTCCACCTCGGAGAATTACATAGTCATCGATGAGGTGAAGCACAATGGACGGGCCGCGGCGAGTTTTATCGAAAGAAGTCAAAAAACTGTTAGATTTCGGTTGATCGGCGAAAATTCATCGGTATATATCGCGCCGTTCCGACGATTTGCTCCTATCCGGGCGCGAACGCCAAAAAAGGACAGGTGGCCGAGTGGTTTAAGGCGCACGCCTGGAACGCGTGTGTACGTGAAAGCGTACCGTGGGTTCGAATCCCACCCTGTCCGCCATATCCCCGTTTCTCAATATAGATTTCAAACCGTATCGCGAGCGGGACGCGGAAGCGTTTTTGGCGGCGCGCTTCACTGGTCGTCCGCATATTCTCAAACGCGCTGCAGCAGGGCGCGTCCAATCGGCTTCGGATTCTCGCCGCGCAACACCAGGGATGTCGTCACGGCCCCAAAACGCGCGATCGTGTCAACGATCGTTTCCAGCTCTCCAGGCGACGGAACCAGCACCTTCAAGAGAAAGCAGTCCTCTCCGGTCAGGCGCAATACTTCCATGACTTGCGGCATCTCGGCGAACTGTTTCAGACAGGGTTTGATATGCTCATGCGTCGTGCGCAGGCGAAGCACAGCCGTCATTCCAATTCCCAGAGCGGCAGGGTCGATACGAGCGGAGTAACCGGTAATGATGCCGCGGTCTTCCAGTCGTTTGACCCGTTCCGATGCCGCCGGCTGAGAGAGCCCGACCCGTCGGCCGAGTTCGGAAATCGCAATGCGGCCGTTTTCCTGCATCGCTTCAATAATGGCGATATCGGTTGGATCGAGCAAAACCCGATTGTTTTCCTGAAAAGCCATGGGATCACCTTGAAATCATCGGAGAGCGGCGCGGTTTTCCGATGATCATTCATTCCGAAGCAAATGAAAATGCATCATTTTCACCTGCACGGATGATCAGAGGAAAAGACATGAGGGACATCATTATATTGCCGGGGATTGGCGGTTCGGGCGAGGCTCATTGGCAAACGCGCTGGGAAAGGTCGAACCCCAAAATGCGGCGTTTTCAACCGGCCGATTGGGAAAAGCCCGACTTGGCGGACTGGATTTCAGCCCTGGAGCGCGCCGTCGGCGCATCGGCAACCCCTCCCCTGCTCGTCGCTCATAGCCTTGCCTGTCTGCTGGTCGCTCATTGGCAGCAGATTTCCTCACTTGCCGTTGCCGGAGCGTTTCTTGTAGCGGTCCCCGATCCGCAGTCCGTGTCATTCCCTGAGGAGGCCGCCGGATTCGCAGATCCGCCATTGCAACGAATGCGCTTTCCCACGCTGATTATCGCAAGCGCCGATGATCCCTTCGGCACGCCAGGCTATGCCCGTGCACGAGCCGATCTGTGGGGCAGCGGCCTTGTCGAGATCGGCCCTTTCGGCCATATCAACGGGCAAAGCGGCCTTGAGGATTGGGGCCCGGGAAGGGCTCTGCTGACGGCGTTCTCCGCCGGATTGGCAAAATCTGATCGGGCTTGATCTTGTTTCCGGCTTCACGGATCAAATGACTGACACAGGCCTTTGCGTGTGCGGGACGCGTGCGAGAGAGGGCAACGAAATACACCGCTCACAAGCGTGCGTTCGAGGCTTTCGAACCCGGCGCTGCGATGGTGCTGCGGGTTTCAAACGTCGAAAGATTCCTGATTTTTTACCATGCGAGTTCACCGCGTCTTTGCACGTTTGGGTTTACCGTCTGCCAAATTTAAAAAAACAGAGGTAAAACAGGTGGAAGAACTTTCGGTAAAGTCGAAGATCATCAAATCCGTCTATTTCAGCCAGGATGACGGGCGGCTCAGGATTTGTTTCAAGAATGGCGAGGAACGTCTGTTCGAAGGCGTGCCCTCCTCCGAAGCCCATGCGATGACGGCAGCGCCGTCTCCCGGCCACTACTATCTCGACCGGATCAGAACCCGGTTTCGCAGATTGGCGGCCTGAAACCCCGAGGAATGCCGCGAGCCTACGTTGCAGGATTGCGTAGGATCGGGACGAGGCCGGTGGATATTAACCTGTCGTTAGCCATTGATGTCATCTGGGTTGGATCACGCCTGCCGGAAAGCGGCAGTTTGTCGGCGCTGCCGGCTGGTTCAAGGTCGGCAAGCCGGGAGGCTCGGCGGCGGACCCCAGCCAGGAAGCCGAGCCTCCCCGTCACTAGGCGTTCATGGAGCGCAAGCCGAGCGTTGTCACGCTCGGCCAGTTCGGGCTCCGCCATCCCTGGATTAGCGCATTGGGGCTAATCCTGTGAAAAACCCAAATCATCGCATCAGGACTCGACAATGCTTTATTAGCATGATTGCATAAATGCATCGGATGAAGACCCGGGGGGTAATGATGTTCGAGAATCTGCTTGAGATGCAGGAGCGTGGCGCACGGGACCGTGCACGTGGCCGCAGCCTGGCCGACAATCCGATGTCGAAGCCGGATATCCTGCCGATCACCGATTTTCAGGAATGGTACTCGATGTTCGACGCCTGGCGCTTCGGTTGGTCGATCGAGGATGCGATGTCGGGGCATACCAATGCGCCTCGGGATGGCGGCACCTCGTCCCGGAGCTATACGAGAACGGTCTGATCGACCCTGTCTTCGGCGCCGAAGAATTTCAGGTAGCGTTCGACCTCTGCCGGTTCGCCCGTCGCCTTCTGCGGGTTGTCGGAGAGCTTCACCGCCGGACGGCCATTGGCGTCACTGACCTTGCAGACGACGGAGATCGGGTTGAGGCCGGAGATTTCGATCGGCGCGCAGCCGGAAAAATCGTTCGTCAGATTCGTGCCCCAGCCGAAGCTCATGCGCACACGGCCTTCGAAATGCCGGTAGGTATCGATGATGGCATCGACATCGAGGCCATCGGAGAAGATCAGCAGCTTCTGGCGTGGATCACGGCCCATCTTCTTCCACCAGTCGATGATCTTCTCGCCGCCTTCGATCGGCGGAGCACTGTCCGGGCGGAAGCCGGTCCAATCGGCGACCCATTCCGGCGCGTCGCGCAGGAAGGCGGCAGTGCCGAAGGCATCCGGCAGGACGATCAGAAGATTGCCGCCATAGAGCTTGTTCCAGTCGCGCAGGATCTTGTAGGGCGCGTTGCGCAGTTGCTCATCGGTTTGGGCAAGGGCGGCGGCCACCATCGGCAGCTCGTGGGCATTGGTGCCGACGGCCTCGAGATCGGAATCCATAGCCAGCAATACGTTGCTGGTGCCGGCAAAGGCCGGGCCGATGCCTTCCTTCAGCGCTTCGACGCACCAGCGCTGCCAGAGGAAACTGTGACGGCGGCGGGTGCCGAAATCGGAGATGCGTAGGCCCGGCAGTTCCTTCAACCGCTCGACCTTCGACCACATCTTCGCTTTGGCCCGGGCATAGAGCACATCAAGGGTGAAGGGGCCGAGCGCCTTCATCGCGGAGCGTGAGCGCAGTTCGTTGACGATGGCGAGCGCCGGGATCTCCCACATGGTGGTTTCCTTCCACGGCCCGTGGAAATCCAGAACATATTGCCCGTCCTTCTTCGACAGCTCGTATTCGGGAAGCTGGAAATTGGAAAGCCAGGCAAGGAATTCCGGCTCGAAGATCTGGGCGCGGCCGTAGAAGCTGTTACCCGCAAGCCAGATCATCTCCTTTTTCGAGAGCCGCAACGTGCGGGCGTGATCGAGCTGTTCGCGCAATTCACCCTCGTCGATCTCCTCGGCAAGATGCACGCGCTTGGTGCGGTTGATGAGGGTGAAGGAGGCGTTCACGTCCGGATAGAGCTTCCAGATCATCTGCAGCATCAGCAGCTTATAGAAATCGGTATCGATCAGGCTGCGGATGATCGGATCAAGTTTCCAAGCGTGATTGTAAACGCGTCTTGCGATATCCGTCTTGGCCATGAAATTCCCGCCCCTGTCCACTCCGGTCAGGCGCTGCCAAATTCCCGGGTCGTGCCACGTTCCCGGCCGGCGCACGAAACCGGCTCGTGCGCCTTCTTATCGAAAAATCGGCAGACAAAGTCCAGATAAAACAATACGCACCCCGCGGCCTGCACGGCGGCGGGATGCGAGCGCGCATCCTCACGCTTATTGGGCCGGTGCGGCGGGTTGGGCTGGCGCTGCAGGCGCGACACCAGGGGCGGCCGGCGTCGTGTTCTGAGTCTCGGTCGGAACCGCAGTGCCGTTCTGAAGGCTCGGCGCTGGCGCGGTGCCTGACTGTTGCGACTGCAACTGCTGGCCGGGCTGCTGCGGCGCCACGTCGTTTGCCTCACGCTGGCCCCAGATCTCGACCGGTATCCAGACCACGAAAGCGAGCACCAGAGCCGCGAGCAGCACCAGTAGGATGCGATAGCCCGTGCGGCCCTGCCTGGCCTTTACAGGCGGGATCTGCTCTTCCTTGTGAAGCTTGCCATCGGACTTTTCCCAGCGTGTTTCCGTCTGATGCGCCATGATCGTCTCCTTCGGCTGTCTTGACGGACCGATCCGGCCGTCAAGAACTCGAAGGAGAAAACGGGTTGCCGTCTGGAAGGTTCCGTGCGGCTCTAATAGCCGACGGCGCGGTCGACCACGAATTGCAGCCGCTCGCCGCGCTCGAAACGGGCGATCTGGGTCTCGACATGGCGAAACAGCGCATTTTCTTCGGAGACGGCCGCGTCATGCGGCGTGATGAAGACGTTCTGCAATTCCCATAAGGGGTTGTCGGCGGCGAGCGGCTCCACCTCGAAGACATCCAGCGAAGCGCCGCCGAGGGTACCGTCACGAATGGCGGAAACGATATCGGCCTCGACATGACTCTTGCCGCGGCCGGCATTGATGAAAACCGGCTGCCCGAGCGCGCCGTTGCGGCGCAGCTTGGCAAACAGCCCTGCGTTATAGAAGCCGGAGGTTTCGGGCGTCAGCGGCAACAGACCGACGAGGATATCCGTCCTTGCGAGAAAACTGTCCAATCCGCCGGCATCGAAGGTTTCGACGCCATCGATCTGTTTGCGGCTGCGCGACCAGCCGATGACGTTGAAACCCATCACTCTCAGCTTGGCGACCGCATCCTGCCCGAGAATACCGAGGCCCATGACGCCGACCGTCACCTCAGCCGCCTCAGGCGCGATCAGCTTGGCCCATTCACGCTGCCGCTGATGGCTGTCATGGGCGTATTGCCCGCGCAGATGCATCAGGCACTGCATGACCACCCATTCGCTCATACGGGTCGTTAGACTGCGGTCGACGAAGCGGACGATCGGGATCTCGGGCAGGCCGGCCATGCCGATGATGTGGTCGACGCCGGCGCCGCCCGAGAAGATGACCTTGAGATTCGGCGCCCGCGCGAAAAGGTCGGCATCCGGCTTCCAGAGAAGGGCGTATTCGACCGCGCGGAGATCGCGTGCCTGATTGGCCGGATCGGCGAGATTGATGCTGCCGCGATCGGCAAAGGCCGTCTTCAGCACGCGGACGACGCCTTCGGCATTGAACTTGATATCGACGAGAACAGGAGGACTTGCGGACATGATCTTCTTTATTGCTGCACAGCGGGCGTCGGCACCGCCTCGATGTTGAAAGCGGCGGCCATCAGCGCCCGGGTATAATCGTCCTTCGGCGCGCGGAAGATTTCCGCTGACGGCCCCTGTTCCACCACCTTGCCGAAACGCATGACGATGACATCGTTGGCGAGCGCCTTCACCACCTTGAGGTCGTGGCTGATGAAGAGATAGGCGAGATCGTGTTTCTTCTGCAGGTCGCGCAGGAGATCGACCACCTGGGCCTGGACACTCATATCGAGCGCTGAAGTCGGCTCGTCGAGCATGACGAAACGGGGCTTCAGCACCATGGCCCGGGCGATGGCGATGCGCTGGCGCTGGCCGCCGGAGAATTCGTGCGGATAACGCCAGCGGGTCAGGGGATCGAGACCCACCTCCTCCAGCGCCCAGCAGACACGCTGGTCGCGCTCCTCCGCGGTCAAGGAGCGCTCGTGCACCTTCAGCCCCTCGGCGACGATGTCGCCGACCGACATGCGGGGGCTGAGCGAGCCATAGGGATCCTGGAAGACGACCTGCAACTGGTTGCGCAGCGGCCGCATCTCGCTGAATGAATAGCCGGCTATATCCGTGCCGACAAAGGCGATCCGTCCTTGCGAGGAAATCAGCCGGGTGAGCGCCAGGCCGAGCGTGGTCTTGCCGGAACCGGACTCACCGACGACGCCGAGCGTCTGGCCGGCGCGCAGCGACAGATCGATGCCGTCGACCGCCTTCACATGATCGACGACGCGACGCATCAGCCCTGCTTTGATCGGGAACCAGACGCGGATATCGGACCCTTCCATCACCACCGGCTTCGACGGATCGGCCAGCGGCGGCTCGCCGCGCGGTTCGGAAGCGAGAAGATGGCGGGTATATTCGTGCTTCGGGTTGGCGAAAACCTCCTCGACGGTTCCGGTTTCGACGATCCTGCCCTTGGTCATGACACAGACGCGATCGGCGAATTTGCGGACAATGCCGAGATCATGGGTGATGAACAGCATCGACATGCCATGTACGGCCTTCAACTGCCGGAGCAATTCGAGGATCTGCGCCTGTACGGTGACGTCGAGCGCCGTGGTCGGTTCGTCGGCGATCAGCAGCTCCGGCCGGTTGGCGAGCGCCATGGCAATCATGACGCGCTGGCGCTGGCCGCCGGAGAGCTCGTGCGGATAGGCTTTCAACCGCTTCTCCGGTTCGCGGATTCCGACCTGGTTCAGCAATTCCAGCACACGCTGGCGCGCCGGCTCACCGGTGAGTCCCTGGTGCAGGGCAAGGATCTCGGCGATCTGCTTCTCGATCGTATGAAGCGGATTGAGCGAGGTCATCGGCTCCTGGAAGATCATGGTGATGTCGTTGCCGCGCACTTCCCGCAGCGCCCGCTCCGACGCCTTCAGAAGGTCCTTGCCCTTGAACAGGATTTCGCCGGAGGGATGGCTTGCCGAGGGATAGGGCAAAAGCCGCAGGATCGAGTTGGCCGAGACCGACTTGCCGGAGCCGGATTCGCCGACCAGCGCCACGACCTCGCCTTTGGCGATATCGAAGGAGATGTGATCGACGGCCAGCGAGGTTTCGCCGCCTTGATGAAAGGCAACCGAGAGATCGCGGACGGAAAGCAGCGGTTCTTTCATGTCACTCATTGGAACGTCTTCCTCGGGTCGAAGGCATCGCGCACGGCTTCGCCGATGAAGATCAGCAGGGACAGCATGATCGACATGGCGAAGAAAGCCGTCAGCCCGAGCCACGGGGCCTGAAGGTTGGTCTTGCCCTGGGCGATCATCTCGCCGAGCGAGGGGGAGCCCGGCGGCATGCCGAAGCCGAGGAAATCGAGCGAGGTCAGCGTGGTGATCGAGCCGGAGAGGATGAAAGGCAGGAAGGTCAGCGTCGCCACCATGGCGTTGGGCAGCAGGTGACGCCACATGATGGTGCGATTGTTGACGCCGAGGGCGCGGGCGGCGCGGACATATTCGAAATTGCGAGCCCGCAGGAATTCGGCGCG
Organism: Rhizobium anhuiense bv. trifolii; assembly: GCF_024346605.1. Taxonomy (NCBI): domain Bacteria; kingdom Pseudomonadati; phylum Pseudomonadota; class Alphaproteobacteria; order Hyphomicrobiales; family Rhizobiaceae; genus Rhizobium; species Rhizobium anhuiense. Next base: position 493,832 of record NZ_CP098803.1, on the reverse strand, counting down.
CACGATGCCGACGAAGCCGACCCAGGAGAAGAGCAGCATGATGCCGAGCAGCACGAAGAAGCCGGGCGGCAGGAGTGCCGCGATGATCAGCAGGATGTAAAGCACCGGCATCGACGACCAGATCTCGATGAAGCGCTGCAGCAGCAGATCGGTCCAGCCGCCGAAATAGCCCTGCACCGCACCCGCCGTCACGCCGATGATCGCCGAGCAGATGGTCAGCATCAGGCCAAAGAGCACCGATATGCGGAAACCGTAGATGACCCGCGCCAGCACGTCGCGCGCCTGATCGTCGGTGCCGAGCCAGTTGAGATTGCCGAAGGTGCAATCGGGATCGTTCACGCCTTGCGGATAACCGGCGCAGCGCTCCTCCTTGGTCATCAGCCAGAACGGGGCGGTGGGTGCCGAATGGGGAATGTTGGAATTGACCGAGCGGTAGGAATAGCGGATCGGCGGCCAGATCATCCAGCCATTGGCATCGATCTCATCCGCAATCACCGAGGAACGGTAATCGGTTTCGGCGAGGAAGCCGCCGAACTTCTCCTCGGGATAGTCGACCAGCACGGGAAACAGGATCTCGCCCTTGTAGGAGGCGATGATCGGCCGGTCGTTGGCAATGAACTCGGCAAACAGGCTGAGGACGAACAGCACCAGGAACAGCCACAGCGACCAGTAGCCGCGGCCGTTTGCCCGGAAATTCTGCCAGCGGCGGATGTTGGTCGGCGACAGCAGGCCCTTGCGCGGCGGCTTGACGGGCGTGGCGACGGCAGGATTTGCGGCGGCGTCCATCAGACATCCCTCCGCTCGAAATCGATGCGCGGATCGATCCAGGTGTAGATCAGGTCGGAAACCAGGCTGACGAAGAGGCCGAGCAGCGAGAAGATATAGAGGGTGGCGAAGACGATCGGGTAATCCCGGTTGATGACCGAGAGATAGCCGAGACGGCCGAGGCCATCCAGCGAGAAGATGTTTTCGATCAGCAGCGAGCCGGTGAAGAAAGCGGAAATGAAGGCGCCGGGAAAACCGGCAATGATGATCAGCATGGCGTTGCGGAAGACATGGCCGTAGAGCACTTGGCGCTGGTTCAGGCCCTTGGCGCGGGCGGTGACGACATATTGCTTCTTGATCTCCTCGATGAAGGAATTCTTGGTCAGCAGCGTCGTCGTGGCAAAGGCGGACAGGGAAAGCGAGATCAACGGCAGGGTCAGGTGCCAGAAATAGTCGAGCGGCTTCTGCCACCAGGCCAGCTGGTCGAAATTATCGGAGACCAGGCCGCGCAGCGGAAACCAGTCGTAGAAGGAGCCGCCGGCAAAAAGCACGATCAGGAGAATGCCGAAGAGGAAGCTCGGCACGGCGTAGCCGACGACGATGACGCCCGATGTCCAGACATCGAAGGTCGATCCATCCTTGACCGCCTTGCGGATGCCGAGCGGAATGGAGATGGCATAGGAGAAGATCAGGATCCAGATGCCGAGCGAGATCGACACCGGCAGCTTCTCCTTGATGAGCTCGAGCACCGAGGTGTTGCGGAAGAAGCTCTCGCCAAAATCGAAGCGGATGTAGTTCCACATCATCTCGCCAAAACGGGTCAGCGGCGGCTTGTCGAAGCCGAACTGTTTTTCGAGCTTGGCGATCAGTTCCGGATCAAGCCCCTGGGCGCCGCGATATTTCGAGCCTTCATCGCTGCCGGTGCCGCCGAGAAGATCGCCGCCGCCGGACAGTCGCTGGTCGGCACTATCGGCCTGACCGGTCAGTTGGGCGATCACCTGCTCGACGGGACCGCCGGGGGCGAACTGAATGACGATGAAGGAAATCGCCATGATGCCGACAATGGTTGGAACCATCAAAAGCAGGCGGCGAAGGATATAGGCGCCCATCAGCCTTCAGCCTCCGGGAATGTTTTTCCTGTCTGCCCGCCGTCCAGTCTAATGCCGCTCAATCCGCCAGCCTTCCCTTGCCGGCCCTGCCGGCTTGTCGTGATTCGCTCGTGCCATTTGGAGCCGAGGGCCCCTTCATTGCAAGCCCGCTCATTTTGCCGAGGTCGACCACCAGGCTTCCGGGAAGCCAAGGCTGTAGGCCGGGAATTCGGCCGGATGCGTGACCGTGTTCCAATAGGCGATGTTATAGGTATCACGGTAGAACAGCGGGATGACGTAGTGATTTGCCAGCAATACGCGGTCCATGGCTTTGATCGCAGCAACCTGTTCATCGCGGTTCGGCGCGAAGATAATCATGCGAATGAGCTCATCGACCGCCGGGTTAGCAATACCGGCGTAGTTGCGAGAGCCCTGCTGGTTGACAGAGCCGGATCCCCAATAGTCGGCTTGCTCGTTGCCCGGGTTCATGGTCTCAGCCCAGACATTCCAGATCATATCATAGTCGAAGCTGCGTTCGCGGTTGACAGCTTGCGAGGCATCGACCGTCCGAACCCGCGCATCTATGCCGATTTTCTTGAGATTGCTGGCATAAGGCACCGCCCAGCGCTCCAACATCGGGCTCGACAACAGGATCTCGAAACTCATCGGCTGGCCGGTCTTGCTGTTGACCATGCGATTGCCCTTCAGCTCCCAGCCAGCGTCTTTCAGTAGCGCGATTGCCTTGCGGAGGTTGTCACGGCTCTTCTGCGGATCGCCGCCGACCGGATTGGTATAGGGCGTGGTGAAGATTTCTGCCGGCACCTTGTCCTTCATGCCCTGCAGAATTTCCAGTTCCCTGCCCTGCGGCAGGCCGGAAGAGGCAAGCTCGGTGTTCCAGAAATAGCTGTCGATGCGTTTGTAACTGTTGAAGGCGACAGTGCGGTTCAGTTCCTCGAAGTCGAACCCGTAGTTCAAGGCTTCGCGGACTCTGATGTCCTTGAAGAGGTCACGCCGCATATTGGGCACCAGCGCTTGCAGGATGCCGGTGGAGCGCAGCGGGTTTGCAACCTCCTCCTTCTTGACCCGTCCTTCCTTCACTGCGGGAAAATCATATCCCGTCGCCCAACGGGCAGCGGTGGTTTCCTGCCAATAGTCGCTGTTGCCGGCGCGAAAAGCTTCGAACTCGACGTCCCGATCACCGAAATAGGTGTAGATGACGTTGCGGAAATTGTTCTGGCCGACATTCACATTGAGGTCCTTGCCCCAATAGTCGCCACGCAGTTCATAACGGATTGTGGCGCCGGGCGAGAAGGAAGCGATCTTGTAAGGTCCGGACCCCATCACGGGCTCCAACGTCGTCCTGGTAATGTCGCGCGGTTTGCCGTCCGGTCCGGGCGCCTCCCACCAATGTTTCGGGACGACCATCAACTGGCCGAGAATGTTCGGCAGTTCGCGATTGTTCTTCTCATCGAAGATGAAGGTGACGTCACGCTCGCCGGTTTTTTCCGCTTTGACAACGTGCTGGTAGTAATTGCCGGCGAGCGGGTTCAAATCCTTGGTCTTGTCCAGACTAAAGATGACGTCTTCGGGCGTTACCGGCTGACCATCGGCCCATTTCGCTTCCTTCCGCAGCCGAAAGGTCGCGCTCGACACGTCATCGGGAACGGAGAGGCCTTCGGCAAGCAGGCCGTAGGAGACGAGAAGTTCGTCATCGGCCGGCTTCAGCAACGTGTCGTAAACAAGCGACAGACCTACGGCTGTCTGGCCCTTTGCAAGCAGAGGATTGAAAGTGTCGAAGGCGCCGCTTGCGGAAAGACGGAGATCTCCACCTTTCGGCGCATCGGGATTGACGTAGTCGAAGTGCGCAAAGCCCGGTTTGTACTTCATCTGGCTGACGACCGAGCTTCCGATCTGAAACGGCTGGTCCTGGGCCGTTGCCGTCAGTGGCGCCACAGCAGCAAGCGACAGAAACAGACCGATCTTCGACCATAGAGCCGTCATTCACACTTTCCCCTGTTTTTTCATTGATTCGACAATACGAAAAATAGGGGCGAAAAACAGGAGAGAGTTTGGTTTTTGCCGGGCTCGCGAAATTTTGAGCCATCGTCTCGCCTCGATGCGTCGCCTTCGCAATATGCGGCGCAACTCTGCGGCGATCCGTCACCGCCGCTTCCCACCACCAGCCAAAACATCGATTCACCAAAATCGCTTTTCACGATAGATTTGACGCAAATCACTTCGGCAGCGGTTCAAGGAAATAGCATGGCTTTCGGCTTCGCTCAGGCTTTCAGGACATTCGGCAAACTGACGCTTGCCGGCGCAATCGGCGCAAGCCTTGCCGCCGGCGATGTCGGAGCTCAGCAGAAGACACCGAGCCCGGGCAGCGCCAAGGGGCAGTTCGGCGCCGTCAGCCTGCCGACGCAGGGACCGGCGCAACCGATCGGCTTTTACGCAAAGGGCTGCATGACAGGTGCGGTGGCGCTGCCGGCCGACGGGCCGACCTGGGAAGCGATGCGGCTTTCGCGCAATCGCCGCTGGGGCAATCCGGCGATGATCGCGCTGCTCGAACGTCTTTCTGAGGATGGGGTCAAATATGCCGGCTGGCCGGGCCTTCTCGTCGGCGACATTGCGCAGCCGCGCGGCGGGCCGATGTTCAACGGCCATGCCTCCCATCAGATCGGCCTCGATGCCGATGTCTGGTTTACGCCGATGCCGGCGCGCCGCTTGACGGCCGAGGAGCGCGAGGATCTGCCCTTCACCACCATGCTGCAGAAGGACAAGTTCCTGACCGTCGACCCGAAGGTCTGGACGCAATCGCGGGCGCGTCTGTTGATGCTGGCGGCAAGCTACCCCGAGGTGGAGCGTATCTTCGTCAACCCGGCGATCAAGAAGAAGATGTGCGACACCTGGACGGGCGACCGCACCAATCTCGGCAAGCTCCGGCCGGAATATGGCCATGACTCGCATTTCCACATCCGCATCAAATGCCCGCCCGGTGCTGCCGGATGCACGCCTCAGGCTTCTGTTCCTGCCGGCGACGGCTGCGACAAATCGCTCGCCTGGTGGTTCACGCCGGCGCCCTGGGCGCCGCCGAAACCGCCGAAGCCCGGCGCCAAGCCCCCGAAGCCGCCGCGCGAGATGATGGTCTCCGACCTGCCGAAGGCCTGCGCCGCCGTGCTCGATGGTGCTTCCGTCGCCTCGATGCAGGCCGCCACCTATGGCGGACCTTCCGCTGCAAGCGCGCTCACTGCCGCGCCGGCCGCGGAACCCGCCGCCGGCACGGACGGCGCTTTGCCCGATGTCGGTCCGGTTCCGAACGACAAGCCGGCGATCCAATGAAACAGGCCTGGGGTGCGTTGTCTTTCAAATCGCAAACTCTTGGTATAGAAGCCATCAAATCGATTGAATTGTTCGGGCGGAGGGGTTGATGGCCGGCGGCAAATGCCTTGCATTGATTGCGCATGACCAGAAGAAGGACGACATGGCGGAATTCGCCCGCACCAACCGGGACATTCTCTCCCGCTGGAAGATCGTCGCCACCGGTACGACCGGCGGACGTGTGCTCGATGCCGCCCCCGACCTCGACGTTGTCAGGCTGAAAAGCGGGCCGCTCGGCGGCGACCAGCAGATCGGCGCACTGATTTCGACCGGCGAGGTGGATGCCCTGATCTTCTTCGTCGACCCCTTGACGCCGATGCCGCACGATGTCGACGTAAAGGCGCTGATGCGGCTTGCGATCGTCTATGATATTCCGATGGCGCTCAACCACGCGACCGCTATAAAACTTCTTCCCACACTCGAAGCCTGATCAGCACGGGACCGGCCATGCCAAAACCGAATAACAGCACCGCTCCGCTGCCTTTCCCGATCCTGATCGGCGATATCGGTGGCACCAATGCCCGCTTCTCCATCCTGACCGATGCCTATGCCGAGCCGAAGCAGTTTCCGAACGTACGCACGGCTGACTTCGCCACGATCGACGAAGCGATCCAGAAAGGCGTGCTCGACAAGACGGCCGTACAGCCGCGCTCGGCGATCCTCGCCGTCGCCGGCCCGATCAACGACGACGAGATCCCGCTGACCAATTGCGACTGGGTGGTGCGGCCAAAGACGATGATCGAAGGCCTCGGCATGGAGGACGTGCTGGTCGTCAACGATTTCGAGGCGCAGGCGCTGGCGATCGCCGCCCTGTCGGATGAAAACCGCGAACGCATCGGCGATGCCACCGGCGACATGATCGCCTCGCGCGTCGTGCTCGGCCCGGGCACCGGCCTCGGCGTCGGCGGGCTCGTGCATGCCCAGCACAGCTGGATCCCGGTTCCCGGCGAAGGCGGCCATGTCGATCTCGGACCGCGCAGCAAGCGCGACTATGAGATCTTCCCGCATATCGAGACGATCGAGGGCCGCGTCTCGGCCGAGCAAATCCTCTGCGGCCGCGGCCTCGTCAATCTCTACAATGCCATCTGCATCGTCGATGGCATCCAGCCGACGATGAAGGATCCCGCCGATATCACCTCGCACGCGCTTGCCGGCACCGACAAGGCGGCTATCGAGACCGTCTCGCTGTTTGCCACCTATCTCGGCCGCGTGGCGGGCGACATGGCGATGGTGTTCATGGCGCGCGGTGGCGTCTATCTCTCCGGCGGCATCTCGCAGAAGATCATCCCGGCGCTGAAGAAGCCGGAATTCCGCATTGCCTTCGAGGACAAGGCGCCGCATACCGCGCTGCTTCGCACCATCCCGACTTATGTGGTGACGCATCCGCTGGCAGCACTTGCCGGGCTTTCCTCCTACGCACGGATGCCGGCGAACTTCGGCGTCTCGACGGAAGGCCGCCGCTGGCGGCGCTAGAGCGTCCTTGGCGCGTCCTCTGCGGGGACGCGCGGCGCTCTAGCCAAACCGGTCCCAACTCTTTATAGACCCCGGCAAAAGTGCGCGTCGCCTTCGCGGGGCGCTTGGTCCGAGACAGGAAACCTCATTTTTGGAAGCGGCGGAAAGCAGAGCGCAGAGCGTCAGCAGCGATACCGTAACCGGCATCCTGAAACGCATCATTGCTGAAAACGGCCGCGACCATCTCTGGGGTTATGTCTTTGCGATCGTCTGTCTCATCGTGGTAGCGCTTTCGACCGCGTTTACCGCCTGGATCATGCGGGCGATCATCGACGAGGCCTTCGCCAACCGCCGCGCCGACGTCGTCTGGATCATCTGTCTTTCTATCTTCATCGCCTTCGTGCTGCGCGGTTTTGCGAGCTACGGCCAGGCGGTGGCGCTTTCCAAGGTCGGCAACAATATCGTCGCGCGTTACCAGCGCCGGCTCTATTCGCATCTGATGACGCTTTCGGTCGGCTTCTTTAGCGAGGCGCGCTCTGCCCATATCGCCGCGCAGGTGAGCCAGAACGTCAGCGGTATCCGCGACGTGCTCAACCTGACGATCACCTCGACAGTGCGCGACCTGCTGACCTTCATCTCGCTGCTCGGCGTGATGATCCTGCAGGATCCGCTGCTCAGCCTTGCCGTATTCATCATGGCGCCGCCGCTGCTGTATGCCCTACGCTATGTGTCCAAGCGGCTGCGCTCGGCCACCCGCGAGGCCGTGCATTTGAACAGCCACGTTCTCGGCGCCATGCAGGAGACGATCCAGGGCATCGCCATCGTGAAGGCCTTCACGATGGAGGACGAACTGGAGCGCAAGGTCAACAAACTCATCGAGGGCGCCGAAAGCCGGGCGAACCGGATTGCCCGGCTTTCCGAACGCACGTCTCCGCTGACGGAAAGCTTCGCGGGCTTTGCCGTCGCCAGCGTGCTTGCCTACGCCGCCTACCGTTCGATCTACTTCAATGTGCCGCCCGGCGCCTTCTTCTCCTTCGTCACCGCGCTGCTGCTTGCCTATGACCCGGCCCGCCGGCTTGCGCGCCTGCAGGTGCAGATGGAGCGTGCCGTCGTCAATGCGCGGATGATCTACGAATTGCTCGACATGGAACCGCGCCAGCGCGACCTGCCGGATGCCCAGCCGCTGACGGTGACGCAGGCGAGGATCGAATTCCGCAATGTGTCCTTCGCCTACGGCAATGAGAGCGTGCTCAGCGGGGTGAGCTTCATTGCCGAGGGTGGCGCGACCACAGCACTGGTCGGCCCATCGGGCGCCGGCAAATCCACCGTCATCAGCCTCATTCCGCGCTTCTACGATCCGCGCGAGGGAGAAATCCTGATCGACGGCCAGGACATCGCCCACATCACCAAGAAGTCGCTGCGCCAGCAGCTCGCCTATGTCTCGCAGCAGCCCTACCTGTTTGAAGGCACGATCCGCGACAATATCCGCTACGGTCGGCCGGAAGCGACCGATGCCGAGGTGGAAGAGGCGGCGCGGCTTGCCTATGCGCATGATTTCATTTCGGCGCAACCGCAGGGTTACGAGACGCCGGTCGGCGAAAACGGCGTGACGCTATCGGGCGGCCAGCGCCAGCGGCTGTCGATTGCGCGCGCCCTGGTGCGCAATGCGCCGATCCTGCTTCTCGACGAGGCGACCTCCGCCCTCGACACCGAATCCGAGGCGGCCGTGCAGAAGGCGCTCGACGAAGCGATGACCGGACGCACCGTCGTCGTCATCGCCCATCGGCTTTCGACCGTGGTGCGCGCCAACAAGATCGTCGTCATGCAGCAGGGCCGCGTCGTCGAGGAAGGCAATCACGAGACGCTTGCGAAGGTCAGCGACGGTCTTTACGCTCGCCTCAACAATCTGCAGAGGCCTTCGGCCTCCGATTCAAACTGACCTGGTGAGACTGAGATGAACGATGCTGCGATGAAACTGGTGGTGGTTGGCGCAGCAGGGCGCATGGGCCAGACGCTGATCCGGCTCATCCATTCGATCGAGGGCGTGAGGCTGCACGCCGCAGTCGAGCGCGTCGGCTCGCCCTTCGTCGGCAAGGATGCCGGCGAGATCGCCGGTCTCGGCCCGACAGGCGTCATCATCGGCGACGATCCGCTCAATGCCTTTCTCGATGCCGAAGGCGTGCTCGACTTCACCTCGCCTGCCGCAACAGTGGAATTCTCGGGCCTCGCCGCACAGGCGCGCATCGTTCATGTCATCGGCACGACGGGCTGTTCAGCCGACGACAATACCAGGATCGCCGCAGCCGCTCGCCATGCCCGCATCGTCAAATCGGGCAATATGAGCCTCGGGGTCAATCTGCTCAGCGTGCTCGCAGAGCAGGCAGCGCGGGCGCTCGACCCGGCCGACTGGGATATTGAGATCCTGGAAATGCACCACAAGCACAAGGTGGATGCGCCCTCAGGCACCGCCCTTCTCTTCGGTGAGGCGGCGGCCAAGGGGCGCGGCATCGATCTCGCCTCGAAATCGGTCCGGGTGCGCGACGGCCATACCGGTGCCCGCGAGGTAGGCACGATCGGCTTTGCGACGCTGCGCGGCGGCTCCGTCATCGGCGAGCATTCCGTGCTTTTTGCCGGCGAAGGCGAAATCGTCACCTTGTCGCACAGTGCGGCCGACCGGTCGATTTTCGCGCGCGGCGCCATCAAGGCAGCGCTTTGGGCGCGCGACAAGAAGCCGGGTCTCTATTCCATGCTCGACGTGCTCGGGCTTTCTTCCTCATAACGATACTACGGAGGCATATTCATGAGCGGTACCCTCGTCCTCGTTCGCCATGGCCAGAGTGACTGGAACCTGAAGAATCTCTTCACCGGCTGGAAGGATCCCGATCTGACCGAGCTCGGCATCCAGGAAGCCAAAACAGGCGGTGAAGCGCTCGCCGAATACGGGATCAAATTCGACATCGCCTACACCTCGGCGCTGGTGCGCGCGCAGCACACGCTGAAGCTCATCCTCGACAAGGTCGGCCAGCCCGATCTCCAGACGATCCGCGACCAGGCGCTGAACGAGCGCGACTATGGCGATCTCTCCGGCCTCAACAAGGACGATGCCCGCGCCAAATGGGGCGAGGAACAGGTGCATATCTGGCGCCGTTCCTATGACGTGCCGCCGCCCGGCGGCGAAAGCCTGCGCGACACCGGCGCCCGCGTCTGGCCCTATTACCTCACAGAAATCCTGCCGCGCGTGCTCAGGGGCGAAAAGGTGCTGGTCGCCGCACACGGCAATTCGCTGCGTTCGCTTGTCATGGTGCTCGATAAGCTGAGCAAAGAAGGCGTGCTCGCGCTCAACCTCGCGACCGGCGTTCCGATAGTCTACACGCTGAAGGCGGATTCCACCGTCGCCTCCAAGGAAGTGCTCGGCGACATGTCCGGCGCACACTGAATTCGGTACGGCGTGCCGCCGAAACAGGTCGGCACGCCTTTCCTCAATTTCCGGCCTCAGTTCTCGATCGTGAACTGCACCCGGTCGGCCGCAAAGCGGCTGATCGAATATTGCACCGGGACACCCTCAAGATCGGTATTCATCGCCTTGGTGATCAGCAGGATCGCGCCGGGGGTGAGTTCGAGGTCGGCCATGTCGGCGGCACCTGCATGCGCGGCCGTCACTTCGGTGGTCGCGCGGACATAATCCGACAGGCCGAGTTCGGCGAAAGCCTTGGTGATCGATTCCCCCCTCCGATAGGCCGCACCGATACCGGCGAAGCGCTCGGCGGGAAACCAGCTCGTTGCCCTTGAAACCGGCCGCTTGTCCGCCTGACGCAAGGTTTCCAGGCGGATCACCTGGTCTCCCGGTTTCAGGTGCAGCCAACGGGCGATCTCGGCACTCGCTTCTTCCCTCGCCTCATCAAGCAGAAGGCCGCGCATCTCACGCGCCTGGTCGCCGATACCGGCGCTGAAGCGCGTGCGCTTGGTGATCGGGAAATTCAGACGCTCCTTGCGCTCGATCAGCGTGCCGCGGCCTTGTACCGCACGCACGATTCCTTCCTGCGCCAGTGCGGCAAGCGCGCTGCGCACCGTATGCCGGTTGACGCCGAATTGCAGCGCCAGGACAGTTTCCGGCGGCACCATACCCGTTTCATCATAGGCTCCGCTGCTGATCGCCTCGCGAATCCGATCGGCGATCTGACGCCAGAGCGCCACGCCGGTCTGTCTTTGCACCTGCTTCAATCCCGCCATTCCGCCCCGCCATTTACACTCACGATGTCACACGCTTGTCACGACATCGATTTAAGCGTAATTGTATCTTGTATGGTTGTCTATATCAATAGACATTTGAAGGGAAGCGGCGATGATCTCAGCGGACAGAAACGACGCTGCGTCACAGACGGCATCCGGGCGCAAACGCGCCGCCGATCTGCTGGCGCGGGCGGAACGCAGCGAACTTCAGGCGGTCTGGGACGCATTGCCGGAAAAGCCCGTAGCACATCAGGTGCGCGGACCTGAGACCGGGCTGGTGATGGTGCGCGGACGCATCGGCGGCGGCGGCGCTCCCTTCAATCTTGGCGAGGTGACGGTGACGCGGGCCACGGTCCGGCTCGATTCCGGCGCGGTCGGCCATGCCCAGGCGCTCGGCACCGACCGTAAAAAGGCCCGGTTGGCGGCGATCTTCGACGCGCTCTGGCAGGAAGACGCGACCAAGGATTTCGTCGAACAGGCGCTGCTTTTGCCGATCACTGAGCGGATCGCCGATGCCGAACGCCGCAAGGCGGACGAGACGGCGGCCACCCGCGTCGATTTCTTCACCATGGTGCGGGGAGACAACTGATGGGTTTGAAGACAGAAGCTCTCACCGGCGGCTTTGCCGAGCCGGTCTTCCACGCCCAGAGCGTCTTCAAGATGCTGATGGACGGCATGGCCCGCCCCGGCGCGATCCAGACCGTTCAGCCCGATGCCGCGCCGCCGACGCCACTCGGCATCGCCGCCGGCGCGATCGCGCTGACGCTTTGCGACCACGACACGCCGGTCTGGCTTTCGCAGGGACTGGCGAAATCCGCCGTGCCGGAATGGCTTGGCTTCCACGCCGGCGCGCCGTTGACCACCGAAAAGGCCGAGGCGCGCTTTGCCTTCACCGAGGCCGGCATCGCCCTATCCTCCTTCGGCCTGTTTGCCTCCGGCACGCAGGAATATCCCGACCGCTCGACGACCGTCGTCATCGAGCTCGCCGAACTCGAAGGCGGCCGCAGGCTGGCGCTGATGGGTCCGGGCATTCAGAGCATGACGGAGATCGCCCCCGTTGGTCTGCCGGAGACCTTCCTGCGGCTCTGGACCGAGAACCGCGCGCTCTTTCCGCGCGGCATCGACATCGTGCTGACGGCGGGCAAACGTTTCCTCTGCCTGCCGCGCACCACCAAGATCACAGCAACGGAGATCTGAGCTCATGTATGTTGCCGTCAAGGGTGGTGAGGCCGCCATCGCCAATGCCCACCGGCTGCTCGCCGACCGCCGCCGCGGCGACCGTTCGCTGCCGGCGATCGGCATCGACCAGATCGTGGCGCAACTGGCGCTCGCCGTCGACCGCGTCATGGCCGAGGCCTCGCTTTTCGACCGCACGCTCGCAGCGCTCGCCGTGCGCCAATCGCGCGGCGATATGATCGAAGCGATCTTCCTGCTGCGCGCCTACCGTACGACGCTGCCGCGTTTTGGCTATTCCGAGCCGCTCGACACGGCTGATATGACGATCGAGCGCCGCATATCGGCGACCTACAAGGATCTGCCGGGCGGCCAGCTTCTAGGACCTACCTTCGACTATACCCACCGCCTGCTCGATCCCTCGCTGCTTTCGGACGAGGCGATCGAAGAGCCCGCGCTGCGCCCAGCCGAGACCGGCCGCGTCATGCGCGTCTCCGAAATCCTCGGCGAGGAGGGCCTGATCGAGGCCGACGGCGACATGCCTGAAGATCACGAGATCGGCGACCTGACTCGCGAGCCGATGGAATTCCCGATGACCCGCGATCTGCGCCTGCAGGCGCTTGCCCGCGGCGACGAGGGCTTCCTGCTGGCGCTCGGTTATTCCACCCAGCGCGGCTATGGCCGCAACCACCCCTTCACCGGCGAAATCCGCATCGGCGATGTCGAGGTGGAATTCGACGTGCCGGAACTCGGTTTCGCCGTCTCGCTTGGCGTAATCCAGGTCACCGAATGCCAGATGGTCAACCAGTTCAAGGGTTCGGCTAAGGCGCCGCCGCAATTCACCCGCGGCTACGGCCTGGTCTTCGGCCAGAGCGAACGCAAGGCGATGGCGATGTCGCTGGTCGACCGGGCGCTGCGCGCCGAAGAGCTCGGCGAGGATATCACCGCGCCGGCCCAAGACGAGGAATTCGTCATTTCGCATTCCGACAACGTCCAGGCGACGGGCTTCGTCGAGCATCTGAAGCTTCCGCATTATGTGGACTTCCAGGCTGAACTCGATCTCGTCCGCCGCATGCGCCGCGAATTCGAAGCCGCCCGCAACGGCGGCGAAGACATGAAGGAAGCCGCCGAATGAGCGATCTGGCTAGCTACAACTTCGCCTATCTCGACGAACAGACCAAGCGGATGATCCGCCGCGCCATCCTGAAGGCGATCGCCATTCCCGGCTATCAGGTGCCCTTCGCCTCGCGCGAAATGCCGATGCCCTATGGCTGGGGCACCGGCGGCGTGCAGGTGACGGCCTCGATCATCGGACCGGATGACGTGCTGAAGGTCATCGACCAGGGTGCCGACGACACGACCAACGCCGTGTCCATCCGCGCCTTCTTCCAGAAGGTCGCCAATGTCGCGGTGACGACCCATACCAAGGATGCGACGATCATCCAGACGCGCCACCGCATTCCGGAAGAAAAGCTCGCTGCCGGGCAGGTGCTGGTCTACCAGGTGCCGATCCCCGAGCCGCTGCGTTTCCTCGAACCGCGCGAGACCGAAACCCGCAAGATGCACGCGCTCGAAGAATACGGGCTCATGCATGTGAAACTCTATGAGGACATCGCCCATAATGGCCGGATCTCACGGACCTACGCCTATCCGGTGAAGGTCCACGGCCGCTATGTCATGGATCCCTCGCCGACGCCGAAATTCGACAATCCGAAGATGCACATGTCGGATGCGCTGCAGCTCTTCGGCGCCGGGCGCGAGAAGCGCATCTATGCGGTTCCGCCCTATACCGACGTCGTCAGCCTGGATTTCGAGGATTATCCCTTCGATATCCAGCGCTTCGACAAGCCCTGCGCCCTTTGCGGCGCCGAGGATGTCTATCTCGACGAAGTGGTTCTCGACGACAAGGGCGGGCGCATGTTCGTCTGCTCCGACACCGATCATTGCGAAGACCGCCGGGCGCAGGGACATGCCGGCGAGATGCTGGCCCGGGAGGCTGCAGAATGAGCGATATTCCGCTTCTCAAAGTCCATGACGTTTCGAAATTCTACGGCAACCGCATCGGCTGCCGCGACGTCTCCTTCGAGCTCTGGCCCGGCGAAGTGCTCGCCATCGTCGGCGAGTCCGGCTCCGGCAAGACGACGCTGCTCAACTGCCTCTCCACCCGGCTGCTGCCGAGCACCGGCAGCGTCGAGTATCACATGCGCGACGGCAGCTACCGTGATCTCTACCGGATGAACGAGGCCGAGCGGCGCTTCCTGATGCGGTCCGACTGGGGCTTCGTGCACCAGAATCCGGCCGACGGCCTGCGCATGACGGTCTCGGCCGGCGCCAATGTCGGCGAGCGGCTGATGGCGATCGGCGACCGCCACTATGGCAAGATCCGCGCCTCGGCGATCGACTGGCTCGAGCGCGTCGAGATCGACGCCGATCGCATCGACGACCAGCCACGCGCTTTTTCCGGCGGCATGCGCCAGCGACTGCAGATCGCCCGCAACCTCGTCACCGGCCCCCGCCTCGTCTTCATGGATGAACCCACGGGCGGCCTCGACGTCTCGGTGCAGGCGCGCCTGCTCGATCTCGTGCGCGGCCTCGTCAACGATCTCGGTCTCTCGGCCATCATCGTCACCCATGATCTCGCCGTCGCCCGCCTGTTGTCGCACCGGATGATGGTGATGAAGGACGGCTACGTCATCGAGCACGGACTCACCGACCGCGTGCTCGACGATCCGCGCGAACCCTATACGCAGCTGCTCGTCTCCTCGATCCTGCAGGTCTGAGCTCCGAAACCAAGGAAGAAGAAATCATGGCAACGCCCCTCGTCGTTTCCGAAGTCTCGAAGAGCTTCACCATGCATCTGCGCGACGGCATCAGGCTGCCGGTCGTCTCCGATGTCGCCTTCTCGGTCGCGTCTGGCGAATGCGTCGTGCTCGGCGGCCCGTCGGGTATCGGCAAGAGCTCGCTGCTCAAGATGATCTACGGCAATTATGCCGTCGACACCGGCCAGATTCTCATCCGCCACGACGGCCGCATCGTCGATCTCGCCGCCACCGATCCGCGCACCGTGCTCAAGGTGCGGCGCCATACGCTCGGCTATGTCAGCCAGTTCCTGCGCACCGTGCCGCGCGTCGCGGCGATCGACGTGGTTGCCGAGCCGCTGGTGGCGCGCGGCGAGGACGCCGGCACGGCACGGGAAAAGGCCGGCGCTCTGCTGGCCAGGCTCAACCTGCCGGAAGCCCTCTGGCAGCTTCCGCCCGCCACCTTCTCCGGCGGCGAGCAGCAGCGCGTCAACATCGCCCGCGGCTTCATCACCGAACACACGATCCTGCTTCTCGACGAACCGACAGCCTCGCTCGATGCCAGGAACCGTGCCGTCGTCGTTGGCATGATCGCGGAAAAGAAGAAGGCGGGTGTCGCCCTTCTCGGCATCTTCCACGACGAGGAAGTGCGCGAAGCGGTCGCCGACCGGATCCTCGACGTCCAGCAGTTCTCACCGAGAAAGATCGCCGCATGAGCCGCAAGCTTGGTATCGAACCCTACTTTCATGAGACGGCATCCATCAGCGATTCCACCTTCGGGCGGTATACGGAGGTCTCCGAACGGTGCCGCATCAGCGAGGCTACGTTCGGCGATTATTCCTACATCATGCAGGACGGCTCCGTCTGGTGCGCGACGATCGGCAAGTTCGTCAATATCGCCGCCGCCGTGCGCATCAACGCCACCAAACATCCGACCTGGCGGGCGACGCTGCATCATTTCACCTATCGCGCCGCCGACTACTGGCCGGACGGCGACATGGAGACCGACTTCTTCGCCTGGCGCCGTGCAAACCGGGTGACGATCGGCCACGACGTCTGGATCGGCCACGGTGCGACCATCCTGCCGGGTGTGACCGTCGGCAACGGTGCGGTGATCGGGGCCGGCGCCGTCGTGTCGAAGGATGTTGCGCCCTACACGATCGTCGGCGGCGTGCCGGCCAAGCTCATCCGCGAACGCTTTCCGAAAGAGGTCGGCGAACGGATGGACAGCCTTGCCTGGTGGGACTGGGAGCACGATCGGCTGCGTCTGGCGCTAGCCGATTTTCGCAACCTGAGCGCGGAAGATTTCCTGTCCCGCTACGGCGGCTAAACCCCCGATATAGGGGCGGAGAATTGTGACAGGACTTACACAAATGTGACACGCGAGGTTCATCAAGCGGGACTAATGCGATGCTGACCAAGGCCTGGATCGCAAGGGAAGAGCATGATGTTCGAGCTGAAGAATGTCACACGTCGTTTCGGAAAAAAGCTCGCCGTCGATTCCGTCACGCTCGCCATTCCCCAGGGCCAGATGGTCGGCATCATCGGCCGCTCCGGCGCCGGCAAGTCGACGCTGCTGCGCATGATCAACCGCCTTCAGGAGCCGAGCTCCGGCACCATTCATTTCGCCGGCGTCGCGGTCTCCGGGCTTCGCGGCCGGGCGCTGCGCAACTGGCAGCGCGACTGCGCGATGATCTTCCAGCAGTTCAACCTAGTGCCGCGCCTCGACGTTCTGACCAATGTCATGCTCGGCCGCCTCAACCACCGCTCGACGCTGATGAGCCTGCTCAACATCTTCACCCGTGAGGAACGTGTGCATGCCATCGCCGCGCTCGAACGCCTCGGCATCGAGCAGACGGCGCTGCAGGCAGCCGGCACGCTTTCCGGCGGCCAGCAGCAGCGCGTGGCAATCGCCCGGGCGCTGATGCAGAACCCGAAGATGGTTCTCGCCGACGAGCCGATCGCCTCGCTCGATCCGCTGAACGCCAAGATCGTCATGGATGCGCTGCGCGATATCAACGAGCGCGAAGGCATCACCGTCATCACCAATCTCCACACGCTCGATACCGCCCGCAGCTATTGTGAGCGCATCGTCGGCATGGCCGGCGGCCGCGTCGTCTTCGACGGCAAGCCCTCGGAGCTCACCGCCGAGGCGGTGAAGGAAATCTACGGGACGGACAAGGACGGCGCCGGCATCGACGAAACGGTGACCTCGACATCCATCAATATCGCCCCCGAGCGGGCAGACAATCAATCCGCCGGCACCCAACCGCTGGCGCTGGCCGGTCTCTGAGAGAGGCGGCCGCGATCGAGCGCCCGCGTCAAGGGCACACTTCTTCGTAACGGGAAGACCGGGGACACCGGTCAATAGGAGAGACATATGTTGAAGAAAGCACTCTTTGCAGCAACGGCGCTCTTCGCGCTCGCCGGCGCTGCCCATGCTGTCGACCTCAAGGAATTCCGCATCGGCATCCTCGGCGGCGAAAACGAAACCGACCGCCTGCGCAATTATGCCTGCCTTGCCGACCACCTGAAGCAGGAATTCGGCTTCGAGAAGGTTTCGCTTTTCCCGGCTGCTGATTATGACGGCGTGATCCAGGGCCTGCTCGGCGGCACGCTCGACTTCGCCGAACTCGGCGCCTCCGGCTATGCCGCCGTCTACATCAAGGATCCGAAGGCTGTCACGCCGATCCTGACGACGCAGCAGAAGGACGGCTCGACGGGCTACTACTCGATCGGCCTCGCCCTGAAGTCCTCCGGCATCAAGTCCATCAAGGACGCCAAGGGCAAGAAGCTCGGCTATGCCGATCCGGATTCCACCTCGGGCTACCTCGTTCCGCTGACGCAGATCCCGAAGGACACCGGCATGCCGAACGACAAGTTCTTCGCCTCGACCCAGTTCAACGGCGGCCATGAGAACAACCTGCTTGCTGCCTATGACGGCAAGGTCGACATCGCCGTCGACGACTCGTCGGGCATCGGCGATTTCAAGGACGGCTACACCTCCGGCACCTTCCGCAAGGAAGTCGACAAGGGCGCCGTCGATCCGAACAAGCTGGTCGAAGTCTGGCGTTCGCCGCTGATCCCGAACGGCCCGCTCGTCGTTCGCAACGCTCTCGGTCAGGAGTGGCAGACGAAGCTTGCAGCCTTCTTCACGGCTCTGCCGGCCAAGGATCACAAGTGCTTTACCGCCGTCGAAGGCGGCGACTACCAGGGCTACTCGCCCGTCAAGCACGACTTCTACAACGCTGTCGTTGAAGTCCGCAAAGCTGCCATCGGCGGCTGATCGGATCCTTGAATGCGGGCGGCCGGGAACGGCCGCCCTTGTAACCGGACGAGGCCTTGATGACCATTGCCGACACACAGCCGCAGATGCAGAGCACCAAGGACATCGGCACCGCCTGGGACCGCATGGTCGCCAAACGGCGCTTCTACACCATCCTCGGCCTGGTCATTCTGATTGCGGCTTTCGTCAGCTCCGTCCGTTTCGCTGACGAGAGCAACGCCGGCCATTTCTTCGACCGCCTGCCGCATCTCTTCGACTTCCTGAGCTGGCTCATCCCCAAGGATTGGCATGATGTCTGGCGGGCATTGTTCGACATTGCGAGCGTCAACGACAAGGGCGGCGAGGAATTCAATTTCGACAAGGGCCGCGTCTACGTCTGGGGCGCCTTCTACATTCCCGAATATTTCGAACTGATGATCGTCACCATCAACGTGGCGCTGATGTCGACGATCATCGGTTTCGTCTTCGCCGTTCCCTTGAGCTTCTTTGCTGCCCGCAACCTGACGAATTCATGGCCGCTGCGCATCTTCTCCAAGCGGCTGATGGAGTTCCTGCGCGCCTTCCCCGAGATCGTCATTGCCGGGCTGTTTTCGGCGATCCTGTCGATCGGACCGGTCGCCGCCATCATTGCCATCAGCCTGCACACGGTCGGCGCACTCGGCAAACTTTTCTACGAAGTGGCCGAGAATATCGACATGAAGCCCGATGAGGGCATGAAAGCCGTCGGCGCCAACTGGTGGGAGCGCGTACGCTTCGCCGCCCTGCCGCAGGTGCTGCCGAATTTCACCTCCTACGCGCTCTTACGCCTCGAGATCAACGTGCGCGCCTCGACCATCATCGGCGCCGTCGGCGGCGGCGGCATCGGCGAGGAGCTGAAGCTTTCGATCTCGCGGGGATTCGGCGCCAAGACGATGGCGCTCGTCCTCCTGCTGTTCGTGACGATCGTCGCCGTCGACCAGTTCTCCGCCTGGCTGCGCCGCCGCCTTGTCGGCGAGCACGCCTTCCTCCTGCAACATTGAGGCCGCCATGACGGTGATCGACGCAAACCGCATGCACGAGATAGAGACGCGCTATCCGGAATATTTCCATCGCTCGTTCCGCCAGCGTTTCGGTGGGCTGATGATCCTTATGGCGACGCTGCTCTACGGCCTCTACGCCGCCTGGTTCTTCGACCTGTCCAAGCTCTTTGCCGAAGCGCATTGGGAGCGCGTCGGCATCTATCTCAGCCAATGGGTGAGCTACGACGTCCAGCCGGAACTCCGCATTCAGGACGACGGCTCGATCGAGGTGCGTTATCCGCGTTTCTCGCCGCTCGGCGACAATCCGCATCCGGATTGGCTGGTCAACAATCCCGACGGCAGCATCAGCGTTTCGATCAGCGGCACCAGCCGCAGCGTCACTGTCTCGAAGAGCGAGACGATCGTCACCGCGCATGGCGTCAGCGTCCCGATTGAGCTTTCCAGCGGTGCGCCGAAAGTCGTCGGACCGGTGCCCGGCTGGATGACGGTCTATGACGACAACGTGCTGGCCGATCTCGGCTTTGCCGGCAATGTCAGCATATCCGTCGACCGGGTGAAGATCCGCAAGCGTTTCATCGGCTGGGCGAATTTCATCTTCGACACGCAATCCTCCTTCTTCGACAAGCCGGTCAGCGAAGTCGTCAGCCTCATCGTCTCCGGTCCGCGCATCAAGCTCGACCAGTCCAACCTGTCGCTCGCCTTCGACGATATCTGGAACAACAGCGAATGGCAGCACGGCGACGTCTGGACCAAGCTTTTCCAGACAATCGTCATGGCGTTCCTCGGAACGCTGCTCGGCTCGCTTACCGCCTTTCCGCTCGCCTTCCTGGCAGCGCGCAACATCACGCCGAACCGGCTGCTGAACCAGATCCTGAAGCGCTTCTTCGATTTCCTGCGCTCGGTCGACATGCTGATCTGGGCGCTGTTCCTGACGCGCGCCTTCGGCCCCGGCCCGCTTGCCGGCAGCGGCGCGATCTTCCTCACCGAGACCGGCACGCTCGGCAAGCTCTATTCCGAAGGATTGGAGAATATCGACAACAAGCCGCGGGAGGGCATCAAATCGACCGGCGCTCAGACGGTGCTCGTTCATCGTTACGGCATTATGCCGCAGATCGTTCCGGTCATCGTCAGCCAGACGCTCTACCAGTGGGAATCAAACGTGCGCGGCGCGACCATCATCGGCGCTGTCGGCGCCGGCGGCATCGGCCTCAAACTCTGGGAGGCCATGCGCACCAACGCCAACTGGGAAAATGTCGCCTATATGGTCATCCTGATCCTGATCGTCGTCTTCCTTTTCGACACGGCCTCGAACGCGCTGCGCCACCGGCTGATGGGCACAAAAACCCACTGATCCACCCATCAAAGGCGGCGGCGGCGCTGCCGCCATCATCATTCTGTCACGGAAATCTTTTAGCCGGAGCCTGCTTGCGGTTCGCCGCCAAATCACTGCACATTGCGCTCCCTCGTTTCGACGATCCCCAGGATAAAAGCCTTGCGCTACGCTCTCTATTTCTCGCCGCCGAAGGATCATCCCCTGACCGGCGCGGCCTCGCTCTGGCTCGGCCGCGACGCTTTCACCGGCGAGACCTATCCGGCACCGGCCTATGAGCAACTGGGTGCGGCAGATCAGTTCGAGCTGACCGCCGACCCGCGCCGCTACGGCTTTCACGCCACGATCAAGGCGCCGTTTTCGCTCGCTGCCTCCGTCACCGAGAAGGATCTCCTGGGGGTTGCCGAGGATTTTGCCCAGCGCACGCCAGCCTTCGAGATTCCGGAACTCGTGCTCGGCCAGCTCGGCCGTTTTTTTGCCCTCGTTCCCGGTTCTCTTCATCAACCTCTTCAGGATTTCGCCGCGAAGGTGGTAAGGTCGTTCGAACCGTTCCGTGCCGCGCTTTCCGAGGCCGATATGGCGCGGCGCAACCCGGATAAGCTCAGCGACAGCCAGCGCGCCCATCTGCAGCGCTGGGGTTATCCCTACGTCATGGAGGATTTCGGCTTTCACATGACGCTGACCGGCCAGGTGCCCGAAGCGCGCGCCGCGGTGATGAAAGCGATTCTGACCGAGCGTTTTGCCGATTTCACCGGCCGTCCGCTTCCAATTTCCGGCCTTGCCGTCTTCACCGAGGAGACGCGCGGTGCCCCGTTCAAAGTTCATTCCTGGCTGCCGCTTGCCGGCGCCAAACGCTGAAAGACCTGACGAGATGAGCAAAGAGACCGTGTTTTCCAATGCCCGCATCGTTCTCGAGGATGACATCCTCTCAGGATCGATCCTCATTCGCGACGGCAAGATCGCCGATATCTCCGAGGGCAGCTCGGTAGCCGGCGAAGATTTCGAAGGCGACTACGTCATTCCCGGCCTCGTCGAGCTGCACACCGATCATCTCGAAGGCCATTATCAGCCGCGTCCCGGCATACGCTGGAACAAGACCGCCGCAGTCCAGGCGCACGACGCCCAGATCGTCACCTCGGGCATCACCACGGTGTTCGACTGCCTGCGCATGGGTGCGGATGAGGACGGCGGCTTCGAACATGGCGAGATGCGTGAGATGGCCGATGCCATCCAGTCGGCGGAGAAGGAGGGCAGGCTGCGCGCCGAGCACCTGCTCCACCTGCGCTGCGAGGTCTCGGCCGACAATGTGCTCGAACATTTCGCCGATTTCGAAAACGACCGGCATGTGCGGCTCGTTTCGCTGATGGATCATGCGCCCGGCCAGCGTCAGTTCCAGACGATGGACCAATATATCTTCTACTACCAGAAGAAGCGCGGCCTGAGCGACGAGGCCTTCGCCCGTTTCGTCGCCAAGCGCCAGGCGGAATCGGCCCGCAATTCGACGCCGCACCGCAACGCCATCGCCAAGGTCTGCGCCGAGCGCGGCATCACCGTGGCAAGCCATGACGACGCCACACTCTCCCATGTCGACGAGGCGATCGACAACGGCGTGCGCCTGGCCGAATTCCCGACCAGCTTCGATGCCGCCCGGGCATCGCACGGACATGGCATGAGCGTGCTGATGGGGGCGCCGAACATCGTGCGCGGCAAATCCCACTCCGGCAACATCGCTGCCCGCGACCTTGCCGAAATGGGCGTACTCGACGTGCTTTCCTCCGATTACGTGCCGCTCAGCCTGCTGCATGCACCCTTCATTCTCGCCGACGAGGTGGAGAGCATCACGCTCCCGAAGGCGATCGCCATGGTGACGTCGACGCCTGCCCGCACCGTCAGCCTTGACGATCGCGGCCGGATCGCGACGGGACTGCGCGCCGATCTCGTCCGCGTCCACCGCGCGCATGGCGTGCCGGTGACACGCTCCGTCTGGCGCCAAGGACGCCGTGTCGCATGATGCCGCACGAACCCCATCCCGGAGCCGGAGCCGAGCGCGGCATCATGGTCGTCGTCGTCGGGCCGAGCGGCGCCGGCAAGGATACCCTGATGAACCTTGCCGCCCGGCATTTCACCGGCCGCACCGACGTTCATTTCACCCGCCGCGTCATCACCCGTCACCGTGACGCCGGCGGCGAGGATCATCTGTCCATCTCCCTCGAAGGCTTCGCCGCCATGGAGCAATCAGGCTCCTTTGCCGTCTGGTGGGAGGCGCACGGCCTGAAATATGGAATTCCCGCCGAGGTTTCGGTGGCGCTGTCCAGAGGCCATGTCGTCGTCGCCAACGGCTCGCGCTCGGCGCTTCACCGTTTCCAGGCCGCCTTCCCGCGGCTGAAGGTCATCAACGTCACCGCCCGCCCCGAAGTGCTCGTCGGCCGGCTGGAGGCGCGCGGACGCGAGACGCATGAGGATATCATGGCCCGGCTCGCCCGCGGACCGCTGACGGTGCGCGGCGAATATGACGTGACGGAACTCGACAATAGCGGCTCGCTCGAAGAGGCCAAGCAGAAGATGATCGCGATCCTCGAGGGATTGCTGGCGGAGACGCACTGACGGGAGAGGCAGGGCATGCGCGCCATCAGAGTGGTCGACTACGATCCTTCCTGGCCGCGGCTCTTTGCCGAAATCAGCGCCGAGGTGTCCATCCTGCTCGGCGACCTCGTGCTTTCCACCGATCATATCGGCAGTACGTCCGTGCCCGGCCTGGCGGCCAAGCCGAAGATCGACCTCGATGCCGTCGCCATATCCGACGACGTCCTGCCGGTGGCGATCGAGGCCGTGCGCGCTGCGGATTTCGTCTTCCACGGCGATACCGGTGAACAACGATGGGCCTTCACGCGCGATTGTGAAGGTTATGGCTTCAAGCTCTATCTTT
Organism: Rhizobium anhuiense bv. trifolii; assembly: GCF_024346605.1. NCBI lineage: Bacteria > Pseudomonadati > Pseudomonadota > Alphaproteobacteria > Hyphomicrobiales > Rhizobiaceae > Rhizobium > Rhizobium anhuiense. The sequence continues at coordinate 470,387 of NZ_CP098803.1, read as the reverse complement.
GCGGGCCCGATAATCGCGCGCATCGCGAGCGCGTTCTGTATCGCGATTATCTCAGGGATCACCCGGAGCGAGCCAAAGCCTATGCCGATCTGAAACGTAGGCTGGCCGCGGAGGCAGACGGCGATTGGGGCCTTTACACCGGCGGAAAGACCAAATTTGTTCGCGAGACGCTGCGATTGGCAAGCTTGAGGCTGTGAAATTGGGCTGCGCCCCTATCTTCAAAGCGTGTCCGGCCCTCTCCTGGAGCGATTCCGTTTTTTCTTCGAATCACGGAATTGCTCTATCTCTTTTGTTTTCACGCAATTCCCGGCAAAAGCGTTTCACGCTTTGCCTGGCAAAATCGCTGCACACTTTTGCTGGATTGCTCTTTCACCCCGGCCGGCTGGTTTCATCAGAGGCGTGACCGCCCATGGTTTCACCGATTGACTGTTGCATCCATGCGCGGAAACGCGCCAATGTCACCTCATTCCAGCGCTCTCGTGATCCGACGAAGTAATAGCCTCCAAGCCGGACATCCGTTCCGAGCAATTCGACGAGCCGCCCGGCACGCAGGTCGTCGGCAGCGATCAAACGTGTGGCAAGGGCTATTCCTTGGCCTGCGACAGCCGCATCGACCGTCAGATTGGCCGACCACAGCCGTGGACCATTCAAAATTACTTCATGCTCGAAGCCAGCCTTGCGAAACCATTGCCGCCATTGATCGCGGCTTTCCTCGTGGATCAACGGTTGGCGCACCAGATCGTCGAGGGTGCGTATTGGCGCATTCCTGCTGATCCATTCGGGGCTTGTGACCGGAAACATGCGAGGCCTTTCCAGCAGGATCCAGCGGACATTCCCTCTTGGCTCCTCCGAGTAGCGGATGTCGACATCGGCCTCATAGCGCGTGAAATCCGGTTCGAGATCGGTCGCGCGCATCACGAAATCGATCCCGGGCAACGCAAGCTGGAGCTGATTGAAGCGCGGTGTCAGCCAACGCGTTGCGAGGCCGGGCACGCACCAGATGCGCAAGACAGTGCGGTTGACTGCTGGGCGCAATTCCGCCGTCGATTTGGCAATGAGGTCGAAAGCCGTTCCCACGGTCTCGGCAAAAACCCTGCCTTCCGCCGTCAGCCTGATGCCGCGCGGTCCGGCATCGACAAGCCGCGTGCCAAGCCAGGCTTCGAGGTTACGGACGTGGCGGGATATGACGGTATGGCTGAGATTGAGATCGTCCGCGGCCCTGCGCATTGAGCCCAGCCGGCTGACCGCCTCGAAGGCGCGCACCATGGATAACGGCGGTAAACGTCCGCGTTTCCGAGCACCTTCCGGTTCATCTGCTAACGATTTCCCTCTGCGCAATCCCGTCCCCCAAAGGAAAACCAAAATCGGAATGCCGTGTACACATCCATATGCCATAGGCTTCGGAACTTGGGTGTAACGAAGAGTGGTGCACGGTGGTGCATATGGTGCACCACTAACCTATCGATTGGCAATTGCCAAATCCGACCTTTTCATAGGCGAGTCGTGTCGAATTTGCCGGCTGGTGCGACGCCTGGCCGGAAACACCGGTTGGGAGTGGTGCATCGACGTGTCCACCGGGGGCAACAAAAAGCGCCTTTCCGCCCCTTGGGACATACGCCAGCATTGTTCGCAGCAAAACCGTCCGCCTGTTGGAGATGACACACGGCAAGCCCGCTGAAGCCGGCCTTGCCTACCCCACGGACGCGGCCGGCGATCGCCCCCGATCCCGAAGATCGTGGTTGTCAACCAAGCATCGGGCAGATGCTCAACAAACAGGGGAAAGCGAATGAAACTCAAGAACACGTCGACGATTGCAGCTCTGGGATTGCTGTCACTGGCGGTTGCTACGGGGCCGAGCGTGGCCAGGGACCTCACCATAGCTTCCTGGGGCGGCAACTTTCAGGATGCTCAACGAAAGATTTTTTTCCAACCCTTCGCCGAGGATACCGGCAAGCCTCTGCTCGATGAGGCCTGGGATGGCGGCATCGGTGTCCTTCAGGCGAAGGTCAAGGCTGGCAATCCTTCCTGGGATGCGGTGGAGGTCGAGGCGGATGAGCTTGCGCTCGGCTGTGCCGACGGTCTTTTTGAAAAGGTGGACTGGAGCAAGCTCGGCGGCAAGGATGCATTCCTCCCTTCCGCCGTAAGCGATTGCGGCGTCGGCTCCATCGTCTGGTCGACTGCGATCGCCTATGACGGCGCAAAGATTGCCAACGGCCCGGAATCCTGGGCCGACTTCTGGGACGTGAAGAAATTCCCCGGCAAGCGCGCCCTGCGCAAGGGGCCGAAATACACGCTCGAATCCGCGCTGATGGCCGATGGCGTGCCGGCCGATAAGGTTTACGAGGTCCTGGCGACGCCGGAAGGCATCGACCGTGCCTTTGCCAAGCTCGACGCATTGAAGCCGAGCCTGGTCTGGTGGACCTCGGGCGCCCAGCCACTGCAACTGCTTGCCTCCGGCGAGGTTGCCATGACCAGCGCCTACAACGGCCGCATCACCGGCATCAACCGCTCGGAAGGCAGGAAGTTCAAGGTTGTCTGGCCGGGCAGCATCTATGCCGTCGACAGTTGGGTCGTCCTGAAGGGCGCTGAAAACAAGGATGCGGCCTTTGACTTTGTTGCCTTCGCTAGCAAGTCGGAAAATCAGGCAAAGCTGCCGCAATATATCGCCTACGGCCTCACGAACACCGAAGCCGGCAAGACCCTGCCGCCCGATCAACTGGCCGACCTGCCGACGACCCCGGCCAACATGCAGGGAGCCGTCAGCCTTGATACGGACTTCTGGATCGACAATTCGGAAGCGCTGACCAAAAGATTTGACGCCTGGCTGGCACAGTAGCGGCACGATATCGCCCCCACGGATCGCTCCTGCCGAGGATCCATGGGGGCTTCCGCCTATCCTCGTCACTTCGTCTCCTTGAGAACAGACAATCCGAACGGAGGGCCGCCGTGGCTACGCCGCGCATACGCTTTGAAAGAGTCTCCAAATCCTTTGGCACGCTTCAGGTCGTCAAAGACCTGTCGCTCGACATCGAGAGGGGCGAATTCGTCAGCCTTCTCGGACCGTCGGGTTCCGGCAAGACAACCTTGCTGATGATGGCTGCGGGTTTCGAAAACCCCACCGGTGGCAGCATCTTTCTCGACGGCCGCCGTATCGACCATCTGCCACCGTATCGGCGCGAAATGGGCGTCGTCTTCCAGAACTATGCGCTCTTTCCGCATATGTCGGTCGCCGACAACATCGCCTTTCCGCTGAAGATGCGCGGTATCGGACGCAGCGAGATCGAAGGCCGAGTAAAACGGGCGCTCGACATGGTGCAACTGTCTGCAATGAGCAGCCGAAAGCCGGCCCAGCTTTCCGGTGGTCAGCAGCAGCGTGTGGCACTTGCCCGCGCTCTGGTGTTCGAGCCGGCCGTTGTGCTGATGGACGAGCCGCTGGGGGCGCTTGACAAACAGTTGCGGGAACAGATGCAACTCGACATCCGCGCACTGCACAAGCGGCTGGAGCTGACCGTGGTGTTCGTGACCCACGATCAGGCCGAGGCGCTTACCATGTCCGATCGGATTGCAGTCTTCAATCATGGGAACATCGAGCAGATCGGCTCGCCGCGCGATATTTACGATCGCCCGCAAACGCGCGTCGTCGCCGAATTCATCGGCGAAACCAATCTGATAGAAGGAACGGTGACGGCGACGGGAAAAACCGGGGCCTCGGTCGAGCTCGCCGATGGGCGGCATCTGATCGTATCGGGCAGCGGCTCCCTCTCCGTCGGAAGCCGCGTCCATATTTCGGTCCGTCCTGAGCGGATTTCTCTTGCGGCCCGCGGGACTGGGTCTGCGACGAATGCCTTGCCGACGAAAATACTCGACAGCGTGTATCAGGGCGATCACCTGCGGGTGCAGCTTGACCACGATGCCTTCCGCTTCATAGTCCGGACCGACAGGCGATCGGCGGAGTGGGCAGCGGGCGCCGATGTGGTGGCTCATTTCGCGCCGGACGATTGTTGGGTGATTGCGGCATGAGCGCGTTCCGTCAGAGCATCGGCACCTTCGCGCTTGTCCTTCCTCTTACTCTGTTCCTGGGTGTCTTCTTCATCTGGCCACTTCTGACGGTGCTTGAGCAGGCGGTGTCCGATCCGGTCGTCAGCCAAAACCTGCCCCGGACGACGGCCGCGATCTCCACCTGGAACCGTAATTCCGAGCCCTCCGACGAGATGCAGATTGCGCTTGTCGAAGACCTGAAATCGATCGACGACGATCAGAAACTGGGCGAGGTGGTTCGAAGACTCAACAGCGCCCAACCGGGCTTCCGCACGCTGATGCGAAAGACCGTCGCCGCCGTGGAAGGCAGCGCCGAACCGACAAAACTTGGAGAGGTGGACTCGCGATGGAACGATCCCTCGTTCTGGCGGGCCATTGCCGAGGCGACCTATCCTTATACCGATCGCAATCTCCTTGCCGCAGTCGATCTTCAGCATGACGCATCGGGAGCGATCGTGGCGATGCCGGCCGGGGAGTCGGCCAATCAGGCGATTCTTCTCAGAACATTCACTGTGGCCGCTGTCGTGACCGTGGCGACATGCTTCATCGGCCTGCCATATGCGATGCTGATCGCAGCCTCCAGCGGCTGGCGGCGACAGCTCCTCCTTGTCGCGGTGCTCCTGCCGCTATGGACGTCGTTGCTGGTGCGCACCGCGGCTTGGTACATCCTCCTGCAGGACAAGGGACTTATCAATTCCTTCCTCATGTCGCTCGGCCTCTTCAGCGACCCGTTGCCGCTTCTCTTCAACCGAACGGGTGTCATTATCGCCATGACGCATGTTCTGCTGCCCTTCATGGTCCTGCCGATCTACAGTGTCCTCATCGCAATGCCCCGAAATCTCATGCCGGCGGCAGCCTCTCTCGGCGCGCGGCCGATCCGGGCCTTCCTGCAAATCCTGTTGCCTCTGACATTGCGCGGTATCGCTTCCGGCGGACTGCTCGTCTTCATGGCAGCCCTCGGTTACTACATCACACCGGCGCTCATCGGCGGGCCCAAAGACCAGATGATCAGTTCGGTGATTGCCTTCTATGCCACCGGCTCCGCCAATTGGGGGATGGCCGGCGCGCTCGGCATCGTGCTGCTCGCCGCGACCATCGTGTTCTACGGCGTCTATGGCCGGCTCTCAACGAAGACGGCAGGTGCCTGACATGACAGTTCGTTTGCTTAAATTTCTGTATGGTGCGGCAACGGTGATTTTTCTGCTGGCCCCGCTTTTGGCGATCCTTCCGATCGCATTTACCTCCAGCAGTTTCCTGTCCTATCCCATCCCTTCTTTTTCGACCCGCTGGTTTGCGGAACTCGCAAACGCGGACGCCTGGCGGCGGTCCATCGTCAACAGCTTGCTGATCGGCACGGGGACCACACTGCTTTCAACCGTGCTCGGCATGCTGGCCTCACTTGCATTGCGCAGGCGCATTGTCTTCGGCTCTACACTGCGGACAATGTTCCTTCTGCCGATGGTCGTTCCGGCGGTCGTGCTCGGAGTCGGGCTTCAAATTCTGTTTGCCAAGCTCGGATTTCCGAACACCTTTGCGGCCGTCATCATAGCGCATACCGTTGTCGCCGTACCTTTCGTGTTGATCAGCATCACCGCGTCGCTTGACGGCATCGACTATCGAGTCGAACGGGCGGCGACGAGCCTGGGCGCTTCTCCCGCAAAGGTCTTCTGGAAAATAACGCTGCCGCTCGCCATGCCGGGTGTACTGTCGGGCGCGGTGCTTGCTTTTGCCACCTCGCTTGATGAAGTCGTGCTGACCCTGTTTGTCGCCGGCCCAAACCAGTTGACGCTCGCGCGCCAGATGTTCTCGTCCATTCGCGAAAACATCAGCCCGGCCATCGTTGCCGCGGCATTTCTCTTCATCCTCGGAACGATCTTTCTCGGAGGCCTGCTTGCCATCGTGCACAAACGCGCCGCCCGTTCCGCAGTCGCGGGGTGATGTTCGGCCACTGGAATACCGCGCCCTCACGCTGAGCCGCGATGGCGCGGCTCCTGCCGATCAATCCCCGTCGCCCCGCCCAGAAACGATCTCGCGCTTGCCGACGTGGTTGGCCGGGCCGACGAGGCCTTCCTTTTCCATGCGTTCCACCAATGAGGCGGCGCGGTTATAACCGATGCCGAGACGGCGCTGGATGTAGGAGGTGGAGCATTTCTTGTCGCGCATGACGACCTTGACCGCCTGCTCGTAGAGTTCGTTGCCATCCTCGGAGGCCATGGCGCTCTTGTCGAAAACGGCGCCGGCTTCCTCCTCTTCCGTCTCGTCCTCCTCGTCGGCGGTGACGGTGTCGAGATATTCGGGGCGCCCCTGTGTTTTCAGATGGGCGACGACCTTTTCGACCTCCAAATCCGAAACGAAGGGACCGTGGACGCGGGAAATGCGCCCGCCGCCCTGCATGTGCAGCATATCGCCCTGACCGAGCAGCTGCTCGGCGCCCTGTTCGCCGAGGATGGTGCGGCTGTCGATCTTCGAGGTCACCTGGAAGGAAATGCGGGTCGGGAAGTTTGCCTTGATCGTGCCGGTGATGACATCGACCGACGGGCGCTGTGTGGCCATGATCAGATGGATGCCGGCGGCGCGGGCCATCTGGGCGAGGCGCTGGATCGCGCCTTCGATGTCCTTGCCGGCGACCATCATCAGGTCAGCCATTTCGTCGACGATGACCACGATATAGGGCATCGGCGTCAGGTCCAGCGCCTGGCTTTCCTCGATCGGAGCACCGGTGCCCTTGTCGAAGCCGACCTGGACCATGACGTGGATGGTCTCGCCCTTTTCGCGGGCCTGCGCCACGCGGTCGTTGTAACCGTCGATATTGCGCACGCCGAGGCGCGACATCTTGCGGTAGCGCTCCTCCATTTCGCGCACGGCCCATTTCAGCGCCATCACCGCCTTCTTCGGATCGGTGACGACGGGCGTCAGCAGATGCGGGATGCCGTCATAGACGGAGAGTTCGAGCATCTTCGGGTCGACCATGATCAGGCGGCACTGTTCCGGCGTCATGCGATAGAGCAGCGACAGGATCATCGTGTTGATGGCGACCGACTTGCCCGAGCCGGTGGTGCCGGCAACAAGCAGATGCGGCATCTTGGCGAGCTCGGCAATCACCGGCTCGCCGCCGATCGTCTTGCCGAGGCCGAGCGCCAGCTTGTAACCGCTCTTCTCGAAATCCTGGCTTTCGATCATCTCGCGGAAATAAACGGTTTCACGTGTCACATTCGGCAATTCGATGCCGATGACGTTGCGTCCGGGGACGACGGCGACACGTGCCGAGAGCGCCGACATCGAGCGGGCGATATCGTCGGCCAGTCCGATGACGCGCGACGACTTCACGCCTGGCGCCGGCTCGAATTCATAGAGGGTGACGACGGGGCCGGGACGGACATGGATGATCTCGCCCTTGATGCCGAAATCTTCCAGCACGCTTTCCAAGAGCCCGGCATTCTGCTCCAGCGTCTCCTGCGACATGATCTCGCCGAGGCGTTCCGGCGGTTCCTGCAGCAGGGCGCGCGGCGGGAATTCGTAGCCGGATGCGTCGACCCTTTCGGGCCTCACGGCCAGACGCGGCGACGGCAGAACCGCAGCCACAGGCGGCGTACGCTGCGGCGCGGGCGCTGCCGGAGGGGCTGATGCAATTTGAGGGGCTGGCGTGACCTGGGGTGCGGGTGCAATCTGAGCCTGCACGACCGGCGCCTCGACAATAATGCGCCTCGGCTTTTCCAGGGATGGGGCGGCCGGAGGACGCACGGCGACCTTTGCGGACATCGCAGCGGGCGGCGAGACCGGGCGGGAGGGCACGGGAGCGACAGCCGGCCGGCCGGGGCGCCATTCCATGATCTTGAACAGCGAAGTGATCGATTCGGGCGTGGCCTCAGCCTTCGGGAACGAGATCACGGGGGGCGCGCGAACCGGCTCGGCCTCTTCGAAGGCCATGACTTCCCAGAAGGCGAAATCCGAAATGGAGGAAAGCTCAGCGGTGGCGCGGAAGGCAGGCGCGCGGACCTCATCAGGCAACGGTGCCTGCTGCAGTTCGACCATGTCGGGTGCCGTGGAAATTTCCTCCGGCTCCGGCAGATAGATATCGAACGGCACGTCGACGGCAACCGGCTCTATCCGTATCGCCTGCTGAGCAAGCTGCGAATCATCGCGAACGGGCTCATTCGGCGCGCGCCGTTTGCTGATCAGCGTTTCCGGCGTGCGGGTGAAACGAACATTCGGCGCGAGGGAAAAATTGCTCTGCCAAATGGGCGCTGCCGGCTTTTCTCCTGGATTTTCCTCCGGAAGCTCAGTTTCAATCCCGCTGGAAAAGTCCCCGGCGTCCGTCAAATTGGTTCTGGGAAAACGCATGCGTCCGCTACTCACTCATGCTTGGCAAATTACGACCCTACCGGGATAGAAAAGGAAGGTTAATAAGTTCCTTCCTTCCGTACCGTTCCGACACGGCTCCTGGTGGCAAATTGCTGCACTTTCAATGGCTTGCGCTAAGCGGAAAAATCTTTGCCAATTTTGAAGAGGTGGCTAAGCGCGTCGCGTCGAATCTGATTGATGCGACGTGCTTCGGGTCTTTGTTTGATGCATGTCGTTGTCCCAAAACCGCCGCGCACTTTTGGGCGACATGCATTAGTGCGCCTCGTCCCAATTGGTGGCGGCGCGCGCATCGACCCTCAGCGGCACGCGCATTTCGAGCGCCGGCATGGTGGCGTTTTCCATGACCGAGACGATGACCGGCATCGCCTTTTCGACATCGTCATCCTCGACCTCGAAGATGAGTTCGTCATGCACCTGCAGCAGCATGCGGACGCGATCGCCAAGGCCGACTTCGGCAAGCGCCGGCTCCATCCTGATCATCGCCCGGCGGATGACGTCGGCAGCCGAGCCCTGGATCGGCGCGTTGATCGCCGCACGCTCGTTGAAGGCGCGCACGGACGGATTGGACGAGCGGATTTCCGGATAGTTGATGCGGCGGCCGAAGATCGTCTCGACATAACCCTTGTCGCGCGCCATGGCCTTTCGGCTTTCCATATAGTCGCGGATGCCGGGGAAACGCTCGAAATATTTCTTGATGTAGTCGCCGGCTTCCGAACGCTCGATCGAAAGCTGATTGGCAAGGCCGAAGGCCGAGATGCCGTAGATGATGCCGAAATTGATCGCCTTGGCGCGACGACGGACCTCGCCCGGCATGCCTTCGACCGGCACGCCGAACATTTCCGACGCCGTCATGGCGTGGATGTCGACGCCGTCCTCGAAGGCTTTGGTCAGCTGCGGGATTTCGGCCACATGGGCAAGCACGCGCAGCTCGATCTGGCTGTAGTCGGCAGAGATCAGCTTGTGGCCGGGCGTCGAGATGAAGGCGGTGCGGATCTTCCGGCCTTCGGCGGTGCGCACGGGAATGTTCTGCAGGTTCGGCTCAGAGGACGACAAGCGCCCCGTGGTCGTCGATGCCAGCGAATAGGAGGTATGCACCCGCTTGGTCTCAGGGTGGACATAGCCGGGGAGCGCGTCGGTGTAGGTCGATTTCAGCTTGGTGAGCTGGCGCCAGTCGACGATCTTGCGCGGCAGCTCGAAACCGGCGGCAGCCAGATCTTCGAGCACCTGGGCGGAGGTGGACCATTGGCCGGTTTTCGTCTTGCTGCCGCCGGCAAGGCCCATCTTGCCGAACAGGATGTCGCCCAGCTGCTTCGGCGAGCCGATATTGAAACGCTCGCCGGCCAGCACGTAGATCTCGTCCTCGAGGCGCGCGGCCCCCTGGGCCAGCTCGCCGGACAGGCGCGACAGGATCTGCCGGTCGACGGTGATGCCGCGCGCTTCCATGCGCGCCAGCACCGGCAATAGCGGTCGCTCCAGCCGCTCATAGACGCTGGTCAGCCCTGCCGCCGCCAGCCGGGGCTTCAGCACCAGCCAGAGGCGCAGCGTCACGTCGGCATCTTCGGCGGCATAATGGGTGGCGCGGTCGATGGCGACCAGATCGAAGGTGACGTTCGCCTTGCCGCTGCCGGCCACGTCCTTGTAGGGGATCGGAGTATGGCCGAGGAATTTTTCCGAGAGCGGATCCATGCCATGCGCGCCGGTGCCGGCGTCGAGCACGTAGGAGATCAGCATCGTATCATCGAAACTCCGGGTCTCGATGCCGTAGCGCTTCATCAGCAGGTAATCGTATTTCAGGTTCTGGGCGACCTTGAGAACCGATTCGTCCTCCAGCAAAGCCTTCAGCCGCGGCAGGGCATCGCGCATGGGGATCTGGTTTTCGGCAAGGCCGCCGCCGAGCAGATCGCCGACGCCGTTCTTGTGGACGAGCGGCACATAGGCGGCGCGGATCTTCGTGCCGGTGGGATCGGCCGTATTGTCGGCGATCGCCATCGAGAAGCCGACGAGCTCGGCCTGCATCGCATCGAGCGAGGTCGTCTCGGTATCGAAAGCAACGAGGCCGGTCGCGCGCGCATCGGCGATCCACCGGTCGAGCGTCGCCAGGTCGCGGATCGTCACATAGGCCGTATGATCGAAGGGCAGCGTCGCAAAGGCCTCAGCCCGCGCCTTGGCAAGATCGGCGGGCGAAAAGGCGCCTTCGACGGCAGCCTTCGCCTTGGCGCGCGGCGGCACCGGCACGGATTCGCCCGAGACTTCGGGGATGCCGCCGGCAACGGGTTCGGGTTCCGCCGCACTGAGATCGGGGCCGTGGGCCGCCTCGCCCCATTCGATGTGGACGACCGCCGGTTCAATGGCGCTGGCATCGCAATCGCAGGCTTCGCCGACCCGGCGCGTCAGGGTGGTGAATTCCATCGTCTTGAGGAAGCCGATCAGCTTCGGGCCATTCTGCGGCTCGAGCACCAGCGCGTCGAGATCGAGATCGAGCGGCACGTCGGTGCGCAACCGCACGAGGTCGCGCGAGAGCTTGGCCATGTCGATATTGGCGAGGATCGTCTCGCGGCGCTTGACCTGCTTGATCTCGGTGGCGCGCTCGAGCAGCGTGTCGAGATCGCCGTATTCCTCGAGGAGCTGGGCGGCGGTTTTCGGGCCGATGCCGGGAATGCCGGGGACATTGTCGACCGAATCACCGGTCATCGCCTGCAGGTCGATCATCTTTTCAGGCGGCACGCCCCATTTCTCGATGACATCGGGAATGCCGATCTGCTTGTCCTTCATGCTGTCATACATATGGACATTGGGGCTGACGAGCTGCATCAGATCCTTGTCGGAGGAGACGATGGTGACATCGGCGCCTGCTGCCTCGGCCTGGCGGGCGTAGGTGGCGATGATGTCGTCGGCCTCAAATCCTTCGGTCTCGATACAGGGCAGATTGAAGGCGCGGGTCGCCTCTCTTATGAGGCCGAATTGCGGGATGAGCTCTTCCGGCGGGGCGGAGCGGTTCGCCTTGTAGGCGTCGTAGAGATCCTTGCGAAACGTCTTGGCAGAATAATCGAAGATGACGGCAAGATGTGTCGGCGTCACGCCGACATCGGTATTGCGTGCATCCCTCAAGAGCTTCCACAGCATGTTGCAGAAACCGGACACGGCGCCGATCGGCAAGCCGTCCGTCTTGCGGGTCAGCGGTGGCAATGCATGAAACGCCCGGAAGATGAATCCGGAACCATCGATTAGGAAGAGGTGATCGCCTTTTTTCATGCGTGCATGGATAGCGCGGGCATTGGACGAGGTCCATATAAAGTTCGGCGCGCAAAAAGGATTCAGCGTGCGCAGCGCCGTCTATTCCTGCTCACCAAACTGTTACCGATTTGTAACGATCGCTCTCCCTTGAAAAACCACATTCGCAGCCACAAATCCATGTCACCGGCGCTTGATCGCGCCGCGGGTCTGATTACCGGCTTGTCCCCCGCCGCGTCAGGCTTGGACAAAGGCCTTATCCCCCTCTCCGGGCCTTTGTCCCCACTTTAAAGTCGCCATGGCCAACCTCCAGGCCATGGCGACTTTTGTTTTTTCCAGCCACTCGAAATTATCGTCGCGGCTTGCATCTTATGAAGCATCGCCTGCGATTTGCTGCATTGTCTCCAGCATGGTTTTGAGCCTAACTTGCAATCATGGGATTTAACCGCATGGATTCGGGAGCCTACCTTGCCAGCCAACTGGCGAAGGGTTTTGCCCGCTCGCTGCACCAGCGCGCGGTCGGTCTGGGTTTTTCTCCGGGCCAATTCCCCATTCTGCTGGAACTCTGGGCCGAAGACGGGCTGACCCAGAAACAGCTTCTCGAGCGGGTCGATATCGAGCAGGCGACCATGGCCAATACGCTTTCGCGCATGGTCCGCGACGGATTGATCGAACGCCGTCCACATCCCTCCGACAGGCGGGCGCAACTGCTCTTCCTGACGCCGAAGGCCCGTGCCATGGAGGCCGAGGCGATCGAGATCGCGCGGGAGGCCGACCTTGCGCTGTTTAAAGGTTTTCGGGTCTTCGAGCGCGAGCTGACGCTCGAATATATCCGCCGGCTTCTGGAAAACGCCAAGGCGCTGTGAAGAAGCTCATTCGCCAGCACTGTGTGCGTGTCGTAACGAGAACACGCCGGTTTCAATCTGCGCGGTCAGGACGTTTTCGTGGGCGGCAAGCTTGACGCTCGGTTCGATATCCGGCTTGCCAAGCAAAAGGCCCTGTACTTGCGCGCAGCCTTCCTCGACGACGATCCGGCGCTGCATTTCGGTTTCCACGCCCTCCGTCACCACCGGCATGCCGAGGCTGTGGCCAAGACCAATGATGGCGCGCACGATCGAGCGCGCCGCCGCATCATGTTCCAACAGGCCGGTGAAACTGCGGTCGACCTTGATCTTGTCGAAAGGGAATGAACGCAGGTTGGAAAGCGAGGAAAAACCGGTTCCGAAATCATCCATGACGATGTGCACGCCGAGCTTGTGCAGCCGCAGCAACATCGTCATCACCCGGTCGCGATCGCGCATGAGGGCCGCCTCGGTGATCTCGAGCTCCAGCCGGCTGGGTGCAAGCCCGGTTTCGGCGAGGATCGCCTCGATCCGCTCACAGAGGTTCGGCAGCATGAATTGCACCGGCGAGAGATTGACGGCGATCATCAACGGCAGCGGCCAGCGCACGGCCTCCCTGCAGGCCTGCTGCAACACCCATTCACCGAGTTGGACGATCGAGCCGCTTTCCTCGGCGATCGGGATGAAGATATCGGGCTCGGTCAAGCCGTGACCTGGCCGGTTCCAGCGCATCAGGGCCTCATAGCCGCCAATCTCGCCGCTCAGCGCATCGAGGATCGGCTGATAGCTGACATGGATCTGGTTGCGGATGATCGCATGGCGCAGTTCGCTTTCGATCTGGCGGCGGTTCCGTGCCGCCTTATCCATTTCCGCGTCGAAGAAACAGACCTTGCCGCGACCGTCATGCTTGGCGCGGTAAAGTGCAATATCGGCATTGTTGCAGAGTTCTTCAGCAGCAGCGCCGTCCGCCGGATAGAGTGCGATGCCGACGCTGACACCAACGGCTGTGGGGTCACGCGCCGTGTCCATCTCGGCGGCGAATTCGTCGAGTATCGCCGCCGCAAGCTTTTGCGCCGCTGCCGGCTGCTGTCCGGCGGGCTGAAGGATGGCGAATTCATCGCCGCCGAGGCGGGCGATCGTATCGCTCTCATCGGCCACGCGGCGCAGGATCGAGGCGACCTTGCCGAGAATGCGGTCGCCTTCGGCATGACCGAAGATATCGTTGACGGCTTTGAAGCGATCGAGGTCGAGATAGAAGAGAGCAACCTCGCTGTTCTTTCGTTCGGCCATCTGCAACGCCTGCCGGATGCGGGTATCGAACAATGACCTGTTCGGCAGATCGGTGAGCACGTCGTGGTGGGCGAGATGCTCGATCATCTCCTCGGCCTGCCTGCGCTCGGTGAGATCGCGCACCGCCAGCACCTCGCAATTGTGTCCGCGATAAACAATCCTGCTCGCGGTCACTTCGACGGCAATCTCCTTGCCGTTCCTGGTGTTGAGCAGCGTTTCGCCTGGCTTGTTCTGCCCAGTCCCCTGAATAGCGGTCAAAACAGCCGAGGGCGCCTTGCCGGCAAGATCGGCAAGCTTCCAGCCGGAAAGCCCCTGAAAGCGTTCATTGGCATCGATGATCCGGCCTTCCCGCAGGATCAGCAGTCCTTCCTGCGAGGCATTCGCGAGCCCCCTCAGATCCGTCAGGTGGCTTTCGATAAAGACCACCGCGAGCGCAATCAGAATGAGCGTCGTCGCCGCCGCCACGACGATCGCGGCGAGCAGGCTGGCGTCGAGCACCGTTGCCGGAACCTCTTTGCCGGGATCCGGTACGAGGGTGATGCTGGCCATCGAGATGAAATGGAGAGCGCAGATCGCGAGGACGAAAGTGATGGACGAGGCGAGGAGCCGCCTCGGCCCCTTCAATTCGAAAAAAGCGTGGAAGGCGGCGCTCGACAACAGCGCTCCTGCGAGAACCGCAGTCAGCGTCATGAAGGGATCATAAACGATTACCGCCGGCGTTTCGATCGCCTGCATGCCGGTCAGGTGCATGGAGGCGATGCCGAGCGCCATCAGAACGCCGCCGCGCACGCGAGAAAGCCTGCCGCGGCTTTCCGAAGCGACGAGGATCGCCGCCCACGAACCGGCAACCGACAAGAGGAAGGAAAGCGCCGTCAGGCCCAGCTGGTAGCCGATCGGCATGCCGCCGTCATAAGCCAGCATCGCAATGAAGTGCGTTGCCCATACGCCGGTGCCGAAAGCAAATGCCGAGGCGCCAATCCAGAGTTTGCGCCGCCCGGCATCGCATTCCTGGGCGCGGGAAAGCGGCAGCATCGCCGCCATCGCGCCGACCAGACAGACCGCTGCCGCCGCAAGCACCAGCCGCCAATCGTGATTGTCCCGAATACATGCGATGACCGAAAACATCTGCCCCTCCCACAGCTGAATTCGATCAGGTTATTTAGGTTATGCTAAATAACCGTAAATTGAATTAGTATTCTCTTCTATATTATTCAGTAAATCTTCCTGATATTGATCCATGCCCCGCCGGTCTTTCGCGCCGCCGATTTTTTGTTTTTCCGCCTCGCCTGCCTTTCTGGTTTGGTCTATCGTCCGGCCGAATTTCAAAAGGAGTCGAAAATGACCGATATCAATCAGGTGCTTGCGCGCGCGGACCAGAACCTTCCATCGAGCCTCGACAAGCTATTCGAACTTCTGCGCATCCAGTCGATTTCCACTGATCCCGCCTATAAGGCCGAATGCCGAAAGGCGGCGGAATGGCTCGTCGCTTATCTTGAAGGGCTCGGCTTTACGGCCTCGGTGCGCGACACGCCTGGCCATCCGATGGTGGTCGCCCACCATGCCGGCGCTGCTTCCGATGCACCGCATGTTCTCTTTTACGGCCATTACGACGTCCAGCCGGTCGATCCGATCGAGCTCTGGGAAAACGATCCGTTCCAGCCGTCGATCAAGGATCTCGGCGAGGGTCGCAAGATTTTGACCGGCCGCGGCACCTCGGACGACAAAGGCCAGTTGATGACCTTCGTCGAGGCCTGCCGCGCCTATAAGGAGATCAACGGCGCGCTTCCCTGCCGCATCACCATTCTCTTCGAGGGCGAGGAAGAATCCGGCTCGCCATCCCTGAAGCCCTTCCTCGAAGCCAATGCCGCCGAGCTCAAGGCCGATTATGCGCTCGTCTGCGATACCGGCATGTGGGACCGCGACACGCCGGCAATCGCCGCCGCATTGCGTGGCCTCGTCGGCGAGGAAGTGATCGTGACGGCCGCCGACCGCGACCTGCATTCCGGTCTGTTCGGAGGCGCTGCGGCCAATCCGATCCATATTCTCGTCGAGGCTCTTGCCGGCCTGCATGACGTGACAGGCCGCATCACGCTCGACGGCTTCTATGACGGCGTCGAGGAAACACCCGACAATATCAAGGCGTCCTGGGAGACGCTCGGCAGGACCGCGGAGAGCTTCCTCGGCGAAGTCGGCCTTTCCATTCCGTCCGGCGAAAAGGGCCGTTCGGTGCTGGAACTCACCTGGGCGCGGCCGACCGCCGAAATCAACGGCATCTGGGGCGGATATACCGGCGAAGGCTTCAAGACGGTGATCGCCGCCAAGGCTTCGGCCAAGGTTTCGTTCCGGCTTGTCGGCACGCAGGATCCAGACGCCATCCGCAGGGCTTTCCGTAGCTATATCAGCACGAAGATTCCCGCCGATTGCTCGGTCGAGTTCCATCCGCATGGGGGCTCGCCGGCGATCCACCTTTCCTATGATTCGCCGGTTCTGACCAAGGCGAAGAACGCGCTGTCCGACGAATGGCCGAAACCCGCCATCGTCATCGGCATGGGCGGGTCGATCCCGATCGTGGGGGACTTCCAGAAGATGCTCGGCATGGAATCGCTGCTGGTCGGCTTCGGCCTCAGTGACGACCGCATCCATTCGCCGAACGAGAAATACGAGCTTGTCTCCTACCACAAGGGCATCCGCTCCTGGGTACGGATCCTGCAGGCGCTCGCCGCCTGAGAGGGAAAGGCGCGCCTTCAGGATGCGCCATGCGAAAATCGCGACAACAAAAAGGCCGGTTCGAACCGGCCTTTCGTCGTCCGCTCATCTCAGTGCCAGTTCATCCGTGGTCAAGGAGAAAGCGGTATTGCAATGAGACTGCCCGCGAAAGGTTAACGGGGCGTTAACGGCACCAACTCCAGTCGGAAACATTGGTTGCAGCTTCAGGCGCCGCGGATTTGCCGTTCAAGCTACGTTCATCGCGGACGACATATAAGCCATTGAAAGATAAGATGAATGATAGCGCCCTAACAGCTGCGGGCGATCGCTCTATCTTTTGTTTCAAGGGCACATGCCACGGAAACACGGCCAATTGCTGCCTGAAAAACGTGCCAACGAGGGCTGAGAAGCGTGAAAAATCTCTTTGTTAAAATCGCAGCGGCCGGCCTGTTCATGCTGGCGCCCGCCATAGCGCAGGCTGCCGAGGGCTACTCGACGGCGAACGTCAACATGCGTGCGGGTCCGAGCACCCGATATCCTGCCGTCGCAGTCATACCGGCCGGTTCCTCGGTCGAGATCCGCGGATGCCTTTCCGACGTCAACTGGTGCGACGTCGAGTTCTACGGCGGCCGCGGCTGGGTCTCCGGCCAGTACGTGCAGGCCCTCTACCAGCAACGCCGCATCTATGTCGGTCCGCAATATTACCGTCCGCTCGGCATTCCGGTTATCCGCTTCAGCGTCGATAATTATTGGGACCGCTATTACCGCAACCGCGATTTCTATCGCGAGCGTGACCGCTGGAGCCGCGGTCCGGACTATTATTACCGCGACCGCGACAACCGGGATCGGGATCGGGATCGGGATAACGTAGATCGCGACCGGGATAACCTAAATCGCGAGCGGGATAACCGGGATCGCGACCGGAACTGGCGCGAGCGGGATCGCGACCGAGATTGGCGTGATGGTGACCGGGATCGGCGCGGCGTCAATCAAAGGGACGATCGGCAACGAGACGATCGGCAAAGGTACGACCGGCAAGGAGCCGACCGGAGGGGCGATGATCGCAGACCGGGCCGTAGGGATTTTGATTGCCGCCCCGGCGATCCCTCCTGCGACCAATGAAACAGAAGGGGCGGCAGCGCCGTCCTCTCTCGAGGTTTGCCAGCCAAGGCAACCATCCAAGAAAAAGCCCGGCGCTCCCATGAGGGATGCACCGGGCCTGATGTCGATCGGCGCGTGTTGAGGGGAGACGGCCGATCATGCGCGGGACGTGAGGGGTTGTCCCGCTTCTCCCTAAACAATCGCCGAGCCTATTGGTTCCACCGACCAGACGGAAGATGTTCAACGCAACGCCGAAAGCAGCGTGTGCATTTCCGCCTCACGGCCACGAGCCATCCTCAGCCGGCTTTCCTCCATCCCCGGATTTCTCCAAGGCCGGCTTCATTCAATTTTGTCGAATCGACCGTTACCGCCTGCGCAGATATGACGCCTGTGTGCGTCTGCCCGCCTCGCCGGCGAGCGCAAATCGGCGCGCGCTATGTCAGATTTGCGACAGTCATGAAAATTGGCATGGATGCGCGCAAGAGGCCGACGACAATTTGATGTGAGGGTATCGTGATGCTCTTGTGTTGCGGGGTTGTTTATTGCAATTTCGTGGCGTTGCGGATTGATCGTAATCCGTTCGAGGCTGGACCCTGATGACGCAAGACTACCTGGCTTTCCTGGGGCTTTTCGCCCCCCGGGCAGCCGCCACAGATGTTACCGTTTGGCATAAACACAACCCACTCCTGCCTGTCCGCCTTACCGATGGGGCGAAGCTCAATCCTTCCGGCCAGATCTGGCGCCGCTTTCATCTGGGCGAGTGGGAATATAAGCAGGACCCGGAAACGCTCGACGATTACGAGGCCCGGCAGTTTTGAAGGCCAATGCATGTCGCAGAGAAATCTGTGGCGGTTTGGGACTTACGGCGCACCGTATCAATGCGGTTTGACGCGACGCGCTTTACCTGCGCGATCTGCTTTGATTTCCATTATTAACACCCCGTTAAATCGCCGCATTTACAGTTCAGTCGGATGATCACGGCGCCCGCAAGTGCACCGTTGTGCGAAGCCAAGCTTCGCGATCGAACATGGGGTATGACCGGTCCGCGATGGCAGGCAGAGGCAGATCAGGCGACAGAATAGAACCGTCCTTCAGCGGCCGCCCGGCACGCGACGATGACGAATTTTCGCTCGATGCCGACGATCGCATCGCCGGCAGCCGATCCCAGCGCCGCGGCGGTTCAAAACCGCCGCCGCAGCGTGCCGCCCCCCGGCGGCGGCGCGAGCCGCGGGAGCGTGACGGCGGCGGCCTTTTCGGTTTCATGCGCCGCGTGATCTACTGGTGCGTCGTGCTTTTCATCTGGGCCGGCATCGGCGTTGCCGGGCTGGTGGTTTATTATGGCTCGCGCATGCCGAGCGCCAGCACATGGGCGATCCCGGAACGGCCGCCGAACGTCAAGATCACCGCCGTCGACGGCAGCGTCATCGCCAATCGCGGCGCCACCGGCGGCGAGGCGCTGTCGCTCGAAAACATGTCGCCCTATATTCCGGAAGCCGTCATCGCCATCGAGGATCGGCGTTTCTATTCGCATTTCGGCGTCGATCCGCTCGGCCTCGGCCGGGCTGTAGTGACCAACTTCACGGCCGGCCACATGGTGCAGGGTGGCTCGACACTGACACAACAGCTTGCCAAGAACCTCTTCCTCTCCCCTGAGAGGACGCTGGAACGCAAGGTGCAGGAGGTGCTGCTCTCGCTCTGGCTGGAGCAGAAATACACCAAGGACCAGATCCTTGCGATGTATCTCAACCGGGTGTTCTTCGGATCGAACGCCTATGGCGTGGAGGCGGCCTCGCGCCGCTATTTCAACAAATCGGCGCGTGACGTGAACCTCGGCGAGGCCGCGGTGCTGGCCGGCCTGCTCAAGGCGCCGTCGCGGCTTTCGCCAGCCCGCGATGCGGAAGCGGCGAATGCACGCGCGCAGCTTGTGCTCGCGGCAATGCGCGAACAGGGCTTCATCACCGATTCCGAAGTCAAGACCGCGATGTCGCAGACCCCGGCTTCGGCCAAGAGTTACTGGTCGGGCGCCGGGCACTATGTCGCCGACATGGTGATGGACGAGCTGCCGGGCCTGATAGGCGACGTCAAGGAAGACGTCATCGTCGATACGACGATCGACAAATCGCTGGAAAAGAAGGCCGAGCAATCGCTGGTCGACGTGCTCGACAAGGAGGGCGGCAAGCTCGACGCCTCGCAGGCGGCCCTCGTCTCGATCGACGGCACCGGCGCGATCCGGGCGCTGGTCGGCGGCAGGGACTATGCGACGAGCCAGTTCAACCGCGCCGTCAAGGCGAAGCGCCAGCCGGGTTCCTCGTTCAAGCCCTTCGTCTATGCCGCCGCACTCGAGAAAGGGCTGACGCCCTACTCGGTGTTCAACGACGCGCCGATCCGGATCGGCGACTGGACACCGGAAAATTATGAGAAGAAATACAATGGCGAAGTGACGCTGGCGACCGCCCTTGCCAAGTCGCTGAACACGGTGGCCGCCCAACTGGTGATGTATGACGGGCCGGATCAGGTGATCAAGCTTGCCCACCGGCTCGGCATCGAAAGCGAACTGCAGCCGAACGCCTCGATCGCGCTCGGCACGTCCGAAGTGTCGCTGATGGAACTCACTGCCTCCTATGCCGCCTTCATGAACGGCGGCTACAAGGCGACGCCGCACGTCATCCGCCGGGTGACGACCGCCGAGGGCAAGGTTCTGTACGAAAATACCTATGACAGCCCGCCGCGCGTGCTCTCCGAGCAGATCGTCGCCGAGATGGATGCAATGATGATGGGCGTCATAGACAACGGCACCGGCAAGAGCGCCAAGATCCCCGGCTGGCAGGCCGCCGGAAAGACCGGCACGACGCAGAATTCGCGCGACGCGCTCTTCGTCGGCTTCACCAGCAACCTCACCACCGGCGTCTGGTTCGGCAATGACGACGGCAAGCCGATGAAGAAGGTGACCGGCGGCGGCTTGCCCGCAAAGGCCTGGAAGGAATTCATGATCGCCGCCCACAAAGGTCTTTCGCCGGCGCCGCTCTTCGGCAACGGCCAGTTGACTGCCGATCCGAACAGTGGTCAGCCGATGGCACAGACGGCCCCCGGTGATGGACAAGGGGGTAGTGCACAGTCGGGCGGCGGGCAACCGATGACAGCGGAGGCGCCGCCGTCGACGATCGGCGGCATCATTTCCGGCGTCTTCGGCGGCAACGACAATGCAAACCGCTATCCGCAAGCGCCTGCCCGGCAGCCGGCGGCGCCCTCCGGCAACGGCCCGGTTCCGCCTGCGGACATCGCCGAAGGCGGCGGTTCCGGCTATGAGGGCATGGTGCCGCCGGGCGATGTCGGCGGGCCGCAGACGACCTCTTCCGTGCAACCGCGGCGCACGACGCTGCTCGATCTGATCATGGGCCAGTGAGATCCTTTGCTGCATGCCCGGCGCAAGGCCGATGCTCTAGATATCGACCGCTTTGCGGACATGAGGCAAGCTCTTTCCCGGCGACTGTCAAAATTGAATGCAACACATTCGTTTTGCCGGATTCCGGGCCATTTCTCGCCTTGCAGTCCAGAAAACCGCTCCTTATATACGCCGCATCACCGCAATCACGATTGCGTAATCTTAAGTAGACCCATCCCGTAAGGGGCTGTCAGGGAAATGCCTTCTCGGGGTTCCGACAGCTTGCTTCAAGGAGAGAATGACATGGCAAAAGTAATTGGTATCGACCTTGGAACGACAAATTCCTGCGTCGCAGTCATGGACGGCAAGGACGCCAAGGTTATCGAGAATGCGGAAGGTGCACGCACGACCCCTTCCATGGTGGCATTTTCCGATGATGGCGAACGCCTCGTCGGCCAGCCGGCCAAGCGCCAGGCAGTCACCAACCCGACGAACACGCTCTTTGCAGTCAAGCGCCTGATCGGCCGCCGCTACGAAGATCCGACCGTCGAGAAGGACAAGCACCTCGTTCCCTTCACCATCGTCAAGGGCGACAATGGCGATGCCTGGGTCGAAGCCAATGGCAAGGGCTACTCGCCCGCACAGATTTCCGCGATGATCCTTCAGAAGATGAAGGAAACCGCCGAATCCTATCTCGGCGAAAAGGTCGAAAAGGCCGTCATCACCGTTCCCGCCTACTTCAACGACGCGCAGCGCCAGGCAACCAAGGATGCCGGCCGCATCGCCGGTCTTGAAGTCCTGCGCATCATCAACGAGCCGACCGCTGCAGCCCTCGCCTACGGCCTCGACAAGAAGGACGGCAAGACCATCGCTGTCTACGACCTTGGCGGCGGCACCTTCGATATTTCGATCCTTGAGATCGGCGACGGCGTCTTCGAAGTGAAATCCACCAACGGCGATACCTTCCTCGGCGGTGAAGACTTCGACATGCGTCTCGTCGAATATCTCGTCGCCGAGTTCAAGAAGGACAACGGCATCGACCTGAAGAACGACAAGCTTGCCCTGCAGCGCCTCAAGGAAGCTGCC
This sequence comes from Rhizobium anhuiense bv. trifolii, assembly GCF_024346605.1. NCBI lineage: Bacteria > Pseudomonadati > Pseudomonadota > Alphaproteobacteria > Hyphomicrobiales > Rhizobiaceae > Rhizobium > Rhizobium anhuiense. Next base: position 448,349 of record NZ_CP098803.1, on the reverse strand, counting down.
GAAAAGGCTAAGATCGAGCTGTCGTCCTCGCAGCAGACCGAAATCAACCTGCCGTTCATCACCGCCGACGCCTCCGGTCCGAAGCATCTGACGCTGAAGCTGACCCGCGCCAAGCTCGAAAGCCTGGTCGACGATCTCGTCCAGCGCACCATCGCGCCGTGCAAGGCAGCCCTCAAAGATGCCGGCGTCACTGCTGCCGAAATCGACGAAGTGGTTCTCGTCGGCGGCATGAGCCGCATGCCGAAGGTCCAGGAAGTCGTCAAGCAGCTGTTCGGCAAGGAGCCGCACAAGGGCGTCAACCCGGATGAAGTCGTGGCGCTTGGCGCCGCCATCCAGGCCGGCGTTCTGCAGGGCGACGTCAAGGACGTCCTGCTCCTCGACGTGACGCCGCTGTCGCTCGGCATCGAAACGCTCGGCGGTGTCTTCACCCGCCTGATCGAACGCAACACGACGATCCCGACGAAGAAGAGCCAGACCTTCTCGACCGCCGAAGACAACCAGCAGGCCGTCACCATCCGCGTTTCGCAGGGCGAGCGCGAAATGGCCGCCGACAACAAGCTGCTCGGCCAATTCGACCTCGTCGGCCTGCCGCCGTCGCCGCGCGGCATGCCGCAGATCGAAGTCACCTTCGACATCGACGCCAACGGCATCGTGCAGGTTTCGGCCAAGGACAAGGGCACCGGCAAGGAGCAGCAGATCCGCATCCAGGCTTCCGGCGGCCTTTCCGACGCCGACATCGAGAAGATGGTCAAGGATGCTGAAGCCCATGCCACCGAGGACAAGAAGCGCCGCGAGGCCGTCGAAGCCCGGAACCAGGCCGAAAGCCTGATCCATTCGACAGAAAAGTCGCTGAAGGATTACGGCGACAAGGTTTCCGAGGCCGACCGCACCGCGATCTCGGATGCGATCGCCGCGCTGAAGACGGCTTCGGAAGCCTCCGAGCCGGATGCCGACGACATCAAGGCCAAGACCCAGACGCTGATGGAAGTGTCGATGAAGCTCGGCCAGGCGATCTATGAAGCACAGCAGGCCGAAGGCGGCGCTGCCGGCGATGCCTCCGCGGAAGGCGGCGACAATGTCGTCGATGCCGACTACGAGGAAATCAAGGACGACGACCGCAAGAAGTCCGCGTAATCCGCGACGGCGTGGTTATGCTTCAACACTTGATCCGGCTGCTCACCATGGCAGCCGGAAATCCATTTCCGGGGTTTAATCCTTAATGGCAAAAGCGGACTATTACGAAACTCTGGGTGTAGCCAAGACGGCGGACGAGAAAGAGCTGAAGAGCGCCTTCCGCAAACTGGCGATGAAATTCCATCCGGACAAGAACCCGGATGACAAGGACGCCGAACGCAAGTTCAAGGAAATCAACGAAGCCTACGAGATGCTCAAGGACCCGCAGAAGCGGGCGGCCTATGACCGTTATGGCCATGCGGCCTTCGAGCAGGGCGGCATGGGCGGCGGTGGCGGCGGATTTGCAGGCGGCGGCTTCTCCGACATTTTCGAGGATATCTTCGGCGAGATGATGGGTGGAGGGCGCGCGCGCCAGCGCTCGTCGGGCGGCCGCGAGCGCGGCGCCGATCTTCGCTACAACATGGAAATAACGCTGGAAGAATCTTTCTCCGGCAAGACGGCGCAGATCCGCGTTCCGACGTCGATCACCTGCGACGTCTGTTCGGGCTCTGGCGCCAAGCCCGGCACACAGCCGAAGAACTGCGGCACCTGCCAGGGATCGGGACGCGTGCGCGCGGCCCAGGGCTTCTTCTCGATCGAGCGGACCTGCCCGACCTGCCACGGCCGCGGCCAGATCATTCCCGACCCCTGCCCGAAGTGCCATGGCCAGGGCCGGGTGACGGAAGAGCGTTCGCTCTCGGTCAACATTCCCGCCGGCATCGAGGACGGTACGCGCATCCGCCTGCAGGGCGAAGGCGAAGCCGGCGCCCGCGGCGGACCGGCCGGTGACCTCTATATCTTCCTGTCCGTCAAACCGCATGAATTCTACCAGCGCGACGGAGCCGATCTCTATTGCGCCGTTCCGATCTCGATGACGACGGCCGCGCTCGGCGGCACCTTCGACGTGGCGACGCTCGACGGCACCAAGTCGCGCGTGAGCGTGCCCGAGGGCACGCAGGCCGGCAAACAGTTCCGCCTCAAGGGCAAGGGCATGCCGGTGCTGCGTTCGGCACAGACGGGCGACCTCTACATCCAGATCCAGATCGAGACACCGCAGAAGCTCACCAAGCGCCAGCGCGAACTGCTTCAGGAATTCGAGCAGCTTTCCTCCAAGGAGAACAATCCTGAATCGACGGGCTTCTTTGCCCGGATGAAGGAATTCTTCGAGGGCTGAGCGGCGATCGATACGCCTATCTCTAAAGCCGGGGACGGAAACGTCTCCGGCTTTTTGTTGCGCGAGTCCCAATTTGCGACATTCGCCGCTCGTGCCGGGAAATCTGTTCCAGAACGACACGGCGGCGCGAGGGAAGACGACTTGCATTAACGCAGCCAGATGATGCCGCTTGCAAGTTTTCCAAATGAATTCAGTCTCTGCCGTCAGCGCACAACACCGAAAACCGGAAGCGATATTCGGAAGAGACGATGCCCAGGTTCGAAGCGATAGAGCATCCTTTGCTCGACGCGACGTGCTTTAGAGCAATTGCAGCAAAAGTGCGCAGCGGTTTTGCCAGGCAAAGCGTGAAACGCTTTTGCCGGGAATAAACAAAAAGATAGAGCATTTCCGTGAATCGGAGAAAAACGGAAATGCTCTAGTGGGAACAACCAAACCAAGGGTATCGACCATGGCGCCAGCCTTTTCCTCTCAGTCCGAAGACGTCGACGTTCTCGCCGGCGCCATCTACACATGGTGCGCCGAGCGCAATATCAAGCTTCGCAGCCAGCAGGGCCTTTCGATCGCCAGCATCGCGATCGACCTCTATCATGCCGGCCACCAGACGCAGGACGACCTGCTGATGGCGCTGCACGAATGCGAGATTCACTAAAACGCGATATCGAACCTCATTCAGGTGACCTGCTTCCAGTCTCTGTCCTGATGCACGCCGTTCCCCAACCGCTGCACAGCCATATCTATCCGGACAAAATTCAGGCCCGGAACAGATCGTGCTTTTCGGTGAGCCGGCGGCAGGGATCAGACGGCGGTTTCTGCCGCTTCGCCTGTCATGAGGGTGACAATGGTCTTGACCGCTTCCTTGCCTGCCGGTGAGCTCAGCTTGTCGTAGCTCAGCGCAAGCGCATAGGCGTCGGGGCTGAGTTCGATACGGCTGCCGAATTGCGATATGCCGGCTCCCTCGAAAAGAGCAGAGATATCGACATCGAGAAAAACCGCGATCTGATGCAGCTTGCTGGCGGAAACGCGGTTCGTCCCCTTTTCGTATTTCTGGATCTGCTGGAAAGTCAGTCCGAGTGCTTCGCCAAGCTCGAGCTGGGAAACACGGCGAAGAGCGCGAAACTGTCTTACGTTGCGACCAACGATAATATCAACCGGATCTGGCACTTCATCACTCTCTGATACGTAAACGGTTCGTTTACCATATCGTTTTCACGGGATAACTCAACCCTACAGTTGCAAATTTCAACCGACTTTTTTTGGACCTTACGTTACGTCAGTGGCCTCAAGGGAATGCGGCAAAAGCCCGAATATCTGGCGCTTGACGACATTGAGCGTGACCGTCGACGGTATCGGTCCAGCGATATCGGATCATCCTCTCTCAGGTTGTATTTTTAGCTGATTAGAGGGCGGCATGCTGACCGTTACATCGGAAGGATGCCGGACGCCAGGACCTCGGTCACGGGATCTGCCGGAAAATATGCCCCCGCGGTATTTCGCGCCCTGAACTTATCCCCATGTGGCCCCCAAGCCTCGCTGCGACACCACCAGGGCACGCGATCCACGGCCGTCAAGCTGTCAGCCTTGCCATCAACGCCGCTTAGGCTTAGCTGTCACGCTTCACGATTCCGGACATTCGATGCCGCACAAGGTTTCTCTTTCCCGTCTGAAGCTGACCGACTTCCGCAATTATGCGGCGGCGGCCCTTACCCTTGACGGTCGACACGCCGTGCTCACGGGAGACAACGGCGCCGGCAAGACCAATCTCATGGAGGCCGTCTCGCTGCTTTCGCCCGGCCGCGGTCTGCGCCGCGCCGCCTATGGCGATATAACCCGGGTCGGCGCGGCCGGCGGCTTTTCGATCTTCGCCGCACTCGACGGCATGGAGGGCGACGTCGAGATCGGCACCGGCATCGAAACAGGCGAGGAGACCACCACCCGCAGGCTGCGCATCAACGGCACCCCGGCAAAGACTGCCGACGAGTTGACCGACCACCTGCGCCTTCTCTGGTTGACGCCGGCGATGGACGGCCTCTTTACCGGCGCCTCTTCCGACCGGCGCCGTTTTCTCGACCGGCTGGTGCTGTCGCTCGATCCCGCCCATGGCCGCCGCGCCAGCGATTTCGAGCGCGCCATGCGCAGCCGCAACAAATTGCTGGACGAGGGCCGCTTCGATCCCTCCTGGCTCGCCGGCATCGAGGAGCAAATGGCAAGCCTCGGCATCGCCATGGCGCTCGCCCGCCAGGAGATGCTCGGCCTGCTGACCCGGCTGATCGAAGAAACGCGGGAGACTTCGCCCTTCCCTTCGGCATCGCTGCAGCTCTCGGGCTTCATGGACGGACAATTTTCGCGCCCCTCGGTCGACCTCGAGGACGATTACGCGGCGATGCTGGCAGAGAGCCGCTATCGCGATGCCGGCGCAGGGCGCACGCTCGAGGGGCCGCACCGGGCCGATCTCATCGTGCATCACCGCGAAAAGGCGATGGAGGCGGAGCGTTGTTCCACCGGCGAGCACAAAGCATTGCTTGTCGGCCTGGTGCTTGCGCATGCGCGCCTCGTCGGCAATCTCACCGGCCATGCACCGATCCTGCTGCTGGACGAAATCGCAGCGCATCTCGACGAGAATAGACGCGCCGCGCTGTTCGATCTCATCGACGGGCTCGGCGGCCAGGCCTTCATGACCGGAACGGATCGCTCGATGTTTTCGGCGCTGGGCGACAGGGCGCAGTTTTTCGCGGTGGCGGAGGGACGGGTGTTCGAATGACCGAGGCAGCTTTTCCCGACGTCGGCCGTCATGATAACATCGGTGCCATGGAACCGCTCAGCCCGGACGAAATCGCCCGTTATCACCGCCACATCCTGCTCCCCGAGATCGGGGGCGCCGGCCAGCAGAAGCTGAAAGCCGCCCGCGTGCTGGTGATCGGCGCCGGCGGCCTCGGCGCGCCGATCCTGCAATATCTGGCCGCAGCCGGCGTCGGCACGCTCGGTATCGTCGACGACGACCGGGTGTCGCTCTCCAACCTGCAGCGCCAGGTGATCCATGATTCCGGAACGATCGGCGAGTTGAAGACGGAGAGTGCTGCCTTCGCCATCGCCCGGCTCAATCCGCATGTCCGGCTGATCCGCTTCGAGGAACGCTTTTCCCCGGAGGCCGCCCGCCGTCAGCTCTCCGGCTTCGATCTGCTGATCGACGGCTCCGACAATTTCGACACGCGTTATGCCGCCGCCGATGCGGCCGAGGAAGCGCGCATTCCGCTCGTCACCGGCGCCGTCGGCCGTTTCGACGGTTCGCTGACGGTTCTCAAGCCCTATGAGAGTACCGAGGACGGAACACTCTACCCTTGTTATCGTGACCTCTTTCCGGAAGCGCCGCCGGCGGGGCTCATTCCTGCCTGCGCCGAGGCCGGCATCATCGGCGCGCTGACCGGCGTCATCGGCACGATGATGGCGATGGAAGCGATCAAGCTCATCACCGGCACCGGCGAACCACTGGTCGGACGGCTGCTGCTCTACGACGCGCTCTCGGCCCGCTTCGACACGGTCCGCTACAGAAGACGCCGCACGCGGGAGAGGCAGACCGGATGACAATCGTCCCTCTCGACCAGAGCTTCACGCGCTGGGACGAACTGCTCGCGCTCATCCTCGCCGCCTTCGCTTCCATGAACGGCAGGATCGACCCGCCATCCTCGGCGCTCAAGCTCACGACCGAGTCACTGGCCGAAAAGGCCAGGGCCGAGATCGGCCATGTCGCCATCGACGGCGAAAAGCTGATCGGCTGCCTCTTCCTGCGGCCGGAGGCCGATTGTCTCTATGTCGGCAAACTCGCCGTTCTGCCTGAAGCGCAGGGAAAGGGCATCGGCAAGCGGCTGCTGACGATTGCCGAGGAAACGGCCGCGGCCCTCGGCCTTCCCGCCTTGCGGCTGGAAACGCGGATCGAGCTCACGGAAAATCATACCGTCTTTGCCGCCTGGGGATTTTCCAGAACCGCCGAGAAAGCGCATCCCGGCTTTGCCCGGACGACGTTCATCGAGATGCGGAAGGCCATTGCGCCGACGATTCGCGCCGTCTAAATCAAGTGCACGCTGAGTCAAATGCACGGCTTCAACGGCCCGGCAGCACCCGATTGGGCGGCCTGTGACCGTCGATGAAGGTGCGGATATTGATGATGACCTTGTCGCCCATATCGATGCGGCCTTCGATCGTCGCCGAACTCATATGCGGCAGCAGCACGACCTTGCCCTCATTGGCGAGTTTGACGAGCTTCGGGTTGACGGCAGGCTCGTTTTCGAAGACGTCGAGGCCGGCGCCGGCAATCCGGCCCTCCCTGAGGCATTTGATCAGCGCAGCCTCATCGACCACGTCGCCGCGCGCGGTGTTGACGAGATAGGCCGTCGGCTGCAGCAGCGCCAGACGGCGCGCCGAAATCAGGTGGAAGGTCGCCGGCGTCGACGGACAATTGATCGAAACGATGTCGACGCGGGCGAGCATCTGGTCGAGGCTTTCCCAATAGGTCGCCTCCAACTCGTCCTCGACGGCTGGATTGACGCGTTTGCGGTTGTGATAGTGGATCGACAGGCCGAACGACTTGGCGCGGCGGGCCACCGCCGTACCGATGCGGCCCATGCCGACGATGCCGATGCGCTTGCCGTGAATGCGCCGGCCGAGCATCCAGGTGGGAGACCAGCCGGCCCATTCGCCCGGCTTGTCGGTCAGCACACGCGCGCCCTCACCAAGCCTTCTCGGAACAGCGAGAATCAGCGCCATGGTCATGTCGGCGGTGTCCTCGGTCAGGACGTTCGGCGTGTTGGTGACGGTGATGCCCTTGCGCGCCGCCGCCTCGACGTCGATGTGATCGGTGCCGTTGGAGAAGCTCGCAATCAGCTTCATCTGTGGCCCCGCCTGTTCGATCAGCGCCGCGTCGATGCGGTCGGTGACGGTCGGCACCAGCACGTCGGCGGTCTTGACCGCGGCGACAAGCTCGGGAACGGAACGCGGCGCATCGTCGATGTTCAGCTCGGCGTCGAAGAGCTCGCGCATGCGGGTTTCGACGGCATCGGGCAGCTTGCGGGTGATGTAGACCTTCGGTTTTTTCTTCGCTGTCATGGCTGGCTGTAGTGCCTTGTTCAGAGGTCTTTAACCAAGAGGGGTGATAATTTTCCCATTCCGGGCATTTTCTACCAGACCCGCACGCGAAGACAAACAAAACTCGCGGTGCAGCCGGGGAATGTCAGAGCCCGGACCGCGAGCAGGCCGGGCCTGCCCGCGAATTCGAGCAAACGGAAACCTCCATGCGCAGCAAAGTTCTGAAGTCCTGCCTCGCCCTTGCCATCGCTCTGGCTACATCCATGGGAACCGTCGAATTCGCCCATGCGCAGGCGGCCAAAGGTCCAAGCGGATTGCCATTGCCGCGTTTCGTCACCCTGAAATCCAAGCGCGTCAATCTGCGCATCGGCCCGGGAACGGATTACGCCGTCTCGTGGATGTACCTGAAATCCGGCCTGCCGGTGGAAATCATCCAGGAATACGACAACTGGCGCCGCATCCGCGATGCCGACGGCACCGAAGGCTGGGTCAACCAGTCGCTGCTATCGGGTCAGCGCGCGGCGATCGCCGCCCCCTGGATGAAGACGAAAGGCAAGGGCGTCTATGTCAATCTGCGCCGCGAGGCGCTGCCCTCCGCCTCGATCGTCGCCAAGCTGGAACCCGGCGTGATGATCACGATCGGCGAATGCAACGGCGACTGGTGCCGGGCCGAAACCGAAGGTGCCTCCGGCTGGGTGGCGCAGTCGGAGATCTGGGGCGCCTATCCCGGCGAAGCCTTCAAATAAGCCCTGCCTGTTTGGCGGCCTCGGCAAGCGAGGTCATCGGGCGCGGGCCGATCTGCTGAATGACGATGCCGGCGGCCAGGCAGCCGAGCTTGCCGCAATCCTCCAGAGAGCGCCCCTGGGTGTAGCCATAGAGGAAACCGGAGGCGAAGAGGTCGCCGGCGCCCGTCGTATCGACAACTTCCCTGATCCGGATCGCATCGACGTAAAAACGCTCGTTGCCCTTCAGGATGACGGCGCCATGCTCGCTCATCGTCACGGCAGCGATCTTGCAATCGGCGGCGATCCTGTTCAGCGCCTCCTCGAAATCATCGGTCTCGTAGAGCGACAGCGCTTCCTGGCGATTGGCGAAGACGATATCGACCTTGCCGGAGCGCATCAGATCGAGGAATTCGCCGCGGTAGCGGCCGACGCAGAAACTGTCGGACAGCGTCATCGACATTTCGCGGCCGTTTTCGTGGGCGATGCGGGCACAGTCGAGAATCGCTTCCTTGGCGCGTGGCGGATCCCAGAGATAACCTTCGAAATAGGTGACCTTGGCGTCGGCGACGACGTCGGGCTCGACGTCTTCGGGGCCGAGCTCGACGCAGGCGCCGAGATAGGTGTTCATCGAACGCTCGCCGTCCTCGGTGACGAAGATCATCGAGCGCGCCGTCGGCGGGAACGTGCCCTTGGGCCGGGTCTGATAGTGGACGCCCTGGGCGCGGATGTCGTGGGTGAAGATGTCACCGAGCTGATCGGCGGCGACATTGCCGAAATAGGCAGCCTTGCCGCCGAGGTTAGCCACGCCCGCCGCGGTATTGCCGGCGCTGCCGCCGGAGGCTTCGAGCGCCGGTCCCATGCGCGAATATAGAAGTTCGGCGCGTTCGGCATCGATGAGGTTCATCGCCGCTTTGGTGATCTGGTTGTCAATGAGGAACTGGTCGTCGCAACGGGCAATGATATCCACGATTGCGTTGCCGACTGTCAGAACATCGAATCTTGTCATGAAAAGGGAAGTCCCCGGATTTGTGATAGCCGGGGTTTGGTCTTAGCGAAATTTCCGCGGTTTGGAAGGATAAATGGGACGACGCTTCTATTTCTTCGCAAAAGTGCCGCCTATTCGTCATGTCGCTGTCATTTTCAAAATCTAGAAATACTCGCAGGAAGACCGGCATGAGCAGCTTTCAGTTGCAGCCGGGCGCACGAGGGATGACCCTTCGATCTTACCGGCGCGATGCTGACCACGGATGAACTGGCAGCTTTGTGATCCGGATATCCGGCAGGGCCGGAGCGGAAAAGCGGGCTGAGCCCGCTTTTTTTGCCTTTGGGTGCCCCGGCTGCCGGATCGGGCGGTGATGGCCTTTTCAATCCAAACAGTTTGCTGGTACTCAATAATTCCGTAAATCGATTCCGCTTTACGGAATTATGCAGGAATTCAAAGTGCTGCAGTGTCCTTTGCGCATCTGAAAAGCGCGCGACGCTGTAGATGTCGGATACTCCCCGCGCAGAGCAACCTCCCTCATGTCAGCCATCATTCTCGACGTCCTTCCCATCTTCCTCCTGATTCTCATCGGCTGGGTGATCGTCCGCAGCGGCCTGATGGCATCGAATGTCGGCGATGCGCTCGGCGAATTCGTCTTCAAGATCGCCGTGCCGCTGCTGCTCTTTCGCACCATCGCCGAGGCGGATTTTCATGGCGCCTCGCCCTTCCGGCTCTGGATCGTCTATTTTTCCGGCGTCGCCATCACCTGGACGGCCGGCCATCTCGCCGCCACGCGGCTCTTCGGCCGCGACGAACGCATCGGTGTCTTGGCCGGCGTTTCCTCGGCCTTCGCCAACAATGTCTTTATCGGACTGCCGCTGGTCGAGCGTACCGTCGGCGACGAGGGGCTGGTGGCGCTGTCGATCCTGCTTGCCGTGCATCTGCCTGTCATGATGGTCGCGGGCACGGTGCTGATGGAGCATGCCGAGCGCAAGATCGACGGCAAAAGCGACCGCAGCATGATGTTCGTGCTACGCCAGATCGCCATCAATCTCGTGCGCAACCCGCTGGTGATCGGGCTTGCGGCCGGCATGGCCGTGCATCTTTCCGGTCTCACCATGCCGACGGCGGTGGCATCGGTCGTCGGGCAGATCGCCGGCATCGCCGGTCCGGCGGCGCTGATATCGCTCGGCATGGCGCTGGAGAAATACGGCGTCTCCGGCAATGTCGGCATCGCCAGCGTCACCTCGACATGCAAGCTGCTGCTGCTGCCCGGTTGCGTGTGGGCGGCGAGCCATCTCCTCGGCCTCAGCCCCAAATGGACGGCAGCGATCGTGCTGACTTCCTCCGTACCGACGGGCGTCAACGCCTGGCTGATCGCCAACCGCTTCGGCGTCGGTCACAGCCTCGCCGCCTCGACTATCACGGTGACGACGGCGCTCGGCGCCATCACGGTCTCGCTCTGGGCCTATTTCCTCGGCGCCTAGAGCGGTTCAGCTTTTCATGGAAACGCTGAACCGCTCCAACCTCTTGTTTTGACGCAATTCCGGGAACCCGCTTCGCACTTTTCCTGGAATTGCTTTGGCGGATCTCCGCAAAACGAAAGCCCGGCTTGCGGGCCGGGCTTCCATACCATGCGATTGTCCTGCTGCGTCACTGCGTCGCGGTTTTCGGATCCGGCAGCGGCACCGGCGAATCGGCCAGCGTGTGCAGGTAGAGGATGACGTTGGCGCGATCCTGATCCTTCGCCAGACCGGCGAAGCCCATCGCAGTGCCGGGAACGTCCTTCTTCGGCGCCAGCAGGAACTTGTTGAGATATTCGAAAGTCCACTTCTCGCTGCCGCCCTTGGAGAAATCCTTCATGGGAGCGGAATAGGCGAAGCCTTCATGCGAGGCGATCGGGCGATCTACGACACCAAAGAGGTTGGGACCGACCTTGTTCGGTCCCCCTTTGGTGCCGTCATGACAGGCCTGACACTTCTTGAAGACCGTTTCACCGGCCTTGGCATCTGCAGAAGCGAGCAATTGCGCGATCGGAACGGCAACGGCAGGCGCAGCCTCACCACCAGCGGCGGGCGCCTCTTCGGCAACGATCGCGAAACCTTCCTTTTCCGGCGCTTCGGAATGGAAGATCCCTTCGGACGCGATGGAGACAGACATCAGAACGAAAATCGTCCCGAGCAGCGCCCCCACGGCCGTATTGACGTATGAATTCATCTGCAATGCTCCCCTTGCAGCCGGCAGACCATAAACCGGACCATCTTGAAATCGCGCGGAACCTATGTCTTTTGGTGGATCGTTGCAACTGTCTAAATGGTCTTGTGCGTGAGACTTTTTGACACTTTTCAGCCCGGAATAGAAGGCCCGAACAATGAGTGATTCAAATTTAGACGGCGTGCTCGTATTGATCCCGGCGCGCATGGCCTCCACTCGGCTTCCGGGCAAGCCGCTTGCCGATATTTGCGGCCTGCCGATGATCGTTCAGGTGGCGCTGCGCGCCAGGGAAGCGGCCATCGGCCGGGTCGTCGTCGCCGTCGACGATGATCAAGTGTTCGATGCCGTGGCCGCGGCCGGCTTCGAGGTCGTCATGACCAGCACGGATCATCAGTCGGGTTCCGATCGGATCTTCGAGGCGCTGACGAAAGTCGATCCGGACGGAAAGGCGAAAATCATCGTCAACGTCCAGGGCGACCTGCCGACGATCGATCCGGAAACGGTGCGCGCAGCCTTGCGCCCTCTCGAAAACGAGGCGGTCGATATCGGGACGCTGACGACCATAATCGACAATGAGGAGGACAAGACCGCGCCGCACATCGTCAAGATCGTCGGCTCGCCGCTTTCCGACGCCCGTCTGCATGCGCTCTATTTCACCCGGGCAACCGCGCCTTACGGTCAGGGGCCTCTCTATCACCATATCGGCCTTTATGCCTATCGGCGGGCAGCGCTCGAACGATTCGTCTCGCTCGGTCCGTCGACGCTCGAAAAGCGCGAATCGCTGGAGCAATTGCGGGCACTGGAGGCCGGCATGCGCATCGATGCCGAGATCGTTGACACGGTTCCGCTTGGTGTCGATACTCCCGCCGACCTCGAAAAAGCGCGGCGCATCCTCTCCGCAAAGTCGAATTGACGGAACCATCATGAATATCAAGACCAACAGGATCGCCTTCCAGGGCGAGTTCGGCGCCAATTCCGACATGGCCAGCCGCGACATGTTTCCGACCATGGAGCCGCTGCCCTGCCAGACCTTCGAGGATGCGTTCACGGCGGTCGACAACGGCGACGCCGACATCGGGATGATCCCGATCGAGAACACGATTGCCGGGCGCGTCGCCGATATCCACCATCTGCTGCCGGAATCGCGGCTGCACATCATCGGCGAATATTTCATGCCGATCCGTTTCCAGCTGATGGTGCTGCCCGGGGTGACCAAGGACGAGATCCGCACGGTGCACAGCCATATCCACGCGCTCGGCCAGTGCCGCAAGATCGTTCGCGCCAATGGCTGGAAGCCGGTGATCGCCGGCGATACGGCCGGGGCGGCAAAGCTCGTGAGGGAAACCGGCGACCGCTCGATGGCCGCCTTGGCACCGCGCCTTGCCGCCGATCTCTACGGTCTGGAGATCATCGCCGAGAATGTCGAGGATACTGAAAACAACGTCACCCGTTTCGTTATCCTGTCCCGTGACGAAGAATGGGCACAACGGAATTCGGCGGAAGAAAAGGTCGTCACCACCTTCGTCTTCAACGTCCGCAACATTCCGGCCGCGCTCTATAAGGCGCTTGGCGGTTTTGCCACCAACAATATCAATATGACCAAGTTGGAAAGCTACCAGCTCGGCGGAAAATTCGTGGCGACGCAGTTCTACGCCGATATCGAAGGCCATCCGAACGATCCGAACGTGCGCCGGGCATTGGAGGAACTGCGCTTCTTCTCCGAGAAAGTGAGGATTCTCGGCGTCTACAAGGGGCACGCGATGCGAGGCCTGCTTTAAACAGGCCCCGTTCCTAAACAGACCTCGTCATTCGGCGATTATTTATCCGGCTCACAGACGCGCAGGCGATGACCGTCAGGATCGAGCACGACGAAGGTCGGGCCAAAATCCAGCTCGGTCAGTTCCTGGGCGATCGGCAGGCCGCGTTGACGCCAGTCCTCATAGTGCCTGGCGACGGCATTTTCTCCCTCGACCATGAAAGCCACTTCGCCGCGGTTGCCGATGGCGGAGGGCTGCGGCTCGACCTTGCTGCGCCGCCAGAGGCCGAGCGTGAAGCCGCCCTCGAGCGGAAAAGCGACGAAATTCGGCGCTTCCACGGCCGGTTCGCGGTTCAAGAGGTTCCGGTAGAAACTGGCGCTTTCGGCCGGGTCCTTGACGTAAAGGATTATGAGATTGGGGCTGGTCATTTCGGTTCTCCCGTTGTTGTGAAATAAATCCGCGAGGGATCGCCTGCTGCCAATTCATGGCAGCAGGGTGCGACGGGGCGTAGCGATCGCAACGCCCCGTTCTCGTCAGGCAGATTGTTGGAAGGGATAGGCGACCTAAAGCGGGAAACGGTCCTCGCAGTGCGGGCCGCGTCCGTCGATGAAGCCGAGGTCGCGCTTTAGATAATCCGGCGTTGCTTCAAGGTCGAGGCTGGTGCGGTTCCCCTTGGGAAACCTGAAAATATTGATGACCAGATGCAGCAGGCCGGAGCGCGCCGACTGGCGGACATCGGCAAAAGTTTCGGCCGAAATGACATCGGCAAAGGTGTCGCCCGTAAAGCGGTCGTTGGTCAAATGAATGGCTGGAGGCGTTACCATGATCAGTACTCCTTCCTGGTGGAATGGTACTCATAATAACCCTGCCTACTGACAGTTTCTGGCAGCAGCGTTAGTTCTCGACCGGAACGTCCTGCGTCTCACGCCACTCCTTGAGCAGTACCGTGCGGCGGCGCGGATAACGCACCTCATGCAACGCCATGTCGATAATGCGGTCGGTGCGGAAATGGCGGAAATCCTGGCGCAGTTCGCACCAGGCCATGAGGACACGCACATGCTCGAAATAACCGAGCGCAAAAGGCCAGACGCGACGGCGCGAGATTCGGCCCTGCTCGTCGCCATAATGCAGTTCGAGGATGCGCTCCAGACGGATCGCCTTGCGGATGGCCGAAACATCGGCCTTGTCCTCGTCCCGGCGTTTGGGGCCGACGAAAAGGGCTGCCGAATCGATCATCTCCCGCATATCGGCCGGCAGCACGGCGGCAATCTTGGCCAGCGCGTCGGCGCCGGCGCCGGCAAGGCGCGGCTCGGCGGCGCGAGCCACCCAGCGCGAGCCAAGCACCAATGCCTCCAGCTCTTCTTCTGAAAACATCATCGGCGGCAGCATGAACCCCGGCTTCAGCACATAACCGATGCCGGCTTCGCCTTCGATCATCGCGCCCTGCGCCTGCAGGCTGGCAATATCGCGATACAGCGTGCGCAGGCTGACGCCGGTCTCCTCAGCCAGCACCGTGCCGGTCACCGGCCGGCGGTAACGCCGGAGCGTCTGCAGCAGCGTCAGCAGCCGTTCCGAGCGGGCGACCGGCATGACGCTAGCGCTTCCACTCCACCCAGTCGCGCATCAGGCGGTGGGCGATCGCCCCTTTCGGCGGCGAGGCCTTGCCTGTCGCGCTCGGGCGTTCCAGCATCTCGATCGTTTCCTCGCGGGTGAACCAGCGGCAATCCTCGAGTTCCGTCTCGTCGCGGTTGATTTCGGTGGATTTCGCCTCGGCGTAACAGCCGATCATCAGGGAATGCGGCATCGGCCAGGGCTGCGAGGCGTGGTAGCGGATGCGGCCGGTGCGGATGCCGGATTCTTCCAGCGTTTCGCGACGCACGGCATTCTCGATGGTCTCGCCGGGTTCGACGAAGCCGGCAAGGCAGGAATACATGCCGGGCGCGAAATGCGGGCTGCGGCCGAGCAGGCAGAGGTCGCGTTTCTCGTCGATCGTCAGCATGATGACGACGGGATCGGTGCGGGGAAAGATCATGTGTTGGCAGGCGGCGCAGACACGCTTGTAGCCGCCGATGTGGATCTCCATCGCCGAGCCGCAGCGGCCGCAGAAGCGGTTGTCGCCATTCCAGCGGATGAGGCTGGCGGCCTGGGCGAATTCGCCGAGCAACACCTCGTCGATCAGCATTTCGCGAAACAGCGTGCGACCATCGGCGGGCTTGTATTGGCTGGTGAGGTCGTCGACGCCGATGCCGACGGGAACGGCAAGGCGCGGCTCGCCTGATTTACGATAACCGAGAAGCACCGTCTCATCCCAATCCGGCTGCAATTCCTGGAGCTCATAGCGGGCAAAGAGCGGATCAAGCACCTGGCCGTCATGCTTCAGCACCAGCTTATCCCCGGCGAAGGCGAAGATATGGGTGCCGTCCTTGGCCAGCGCCTTTTCGACGGACTGTTCGTCGCGATGCTCGGAATCGCGATTGAGGTCATTGGCGGCAAAGGCCGTGAGATTGCTGGGTTCCGGATGCGGCACATCCGAATCGAAAAGCGAATGACTCATGATGAAAGGGCTTCCCGCAGCTTCACTGTGAATTCATCTCTCTTTCCGTCTTCGTAGGGTTCCGCGCGCCCGAAGCCCCAGACGGGACCCGGCCAGTTGGCATCGCCTACGAAGCGGGCAATGACATGAACATGAAGCTGGCGGACGATATTGCCAAGAGCCCCGACATTGATTTTTGTCGCGCCGGTGATCTCCTTCAGGGCTTTGGAGACCAGTTCCGTCTCGAAGGCGAGCAGCACCTGGTCGAGCGGCGTCAGTTCGAAGATTTCGGTGATATCGGCCCGGCGCGGCACAAGAATGAGCCAGGGCCAGCGGGCATCCCTCGACAATCTCAGATCGCAGAGACCGGTAACCATGATGCTGACGCTATCGTTTTCCAGCCGGGGGTCGAGCACGAAACCGTTCAAAGGGCATTCTCCTCATGTTTTCCAACGACTAGCAGTTTTTTTGCATGTTGGCTTGCTTTTGATGACGATATTGCCGATATGTGCATCCGGGAGGTTGGTGGTGGACGAGCCACTCGCCAACCGGGTCAGGTCCGGAAGGAAGCAGCCCTAACGAGCCCGGCACGGGTCATCGTGCCAGCCTCCCACCTTCTCTCCACGAAGTGCCCGACGATCCGGGCGACAAGCAGGGCGATGAGCGACACCGAGCGACAATCAAAAGATGCCGCCTCGACGGGCACCGGGTACCGGGTGCTGGCTCGCAAATACCGCCCCAAGGATTTCACGGACCTGATGGTCGGCCAGGAGCCGATGGTCCGCACCCTCACCAATGCCTTCGAAACCGGCCGCATCGCCCAGGCTTACATGCTGACCGGCGTGCGCGGCGTCGGCAAGACGACGACGGCGCGCATCCTGGCGCGGGCGCTGAACTACAAGACAGCCGACATCGACAAGCCGACGATCGATCTGCGCGTGCCCGGCGAACACTGCCAGGCAATCATGGAAGGCCGGCATGTCGACGTGATCGAGATGGATGCCGCCTCCCATACCGGTATCGACGATATAAGAGAGATCATCGAGCAGGTGCGCTACCGACCGGTTTCGGCTCGCTACAAGGTCTATATCATCGACGAAGTGCACATGCTGTCGACGCAGGCCTTCAACGGCCTGTTGAAGACGCTCGAAGAGCCGCCGGAGCATGTGAAATTCATCTTCGCCACCACCGAGATCCGCAAGGTGCCGATCACCGTGCTGTCGCGCTGCCAGCGCTTCGACCTGCGCCGCATCAGCGCCTCCGATCTTGTCGGGCTGTTTTCAACTATCGCCGCCAAGGAAGGCATCGAGGCGGAAGCGGACGCGCTGGCGATGATTGCGCGTGCTGCCGAAGGCTCAGCGCGCGACGGCCTGTCGCTGCTTGACCAGGCGATCGCCCATGGCGCCGGCGCCGTGCAGGCGGAAGCCGTGCGCGGCATGCTCGGACTTGCCGACCGTGCCCGGATCGTCGATCTCTTCCAGCACGTCATCAAAGGCGACGTGGCCGCCGCACTCGGCGAGTTCCAGAGCCAGTACGAGGCCGGCGCCAATCCGGTGGTGGTGCTGACCGACCTTGCCGATTTCACCCATCTGGTGACGCGGCTGAAATATGTGCCGGATGCGGCAAACGACCCGTCGCTCAGCGAGATCGAACGCACCAAGGCGGCGGAATTCGCCAAGGGTGTTGCGGTGACGACGCTGTCGCGCATCTGGCAGATGCTGCTGAAGGGCATTCCGGAAACGGAAGGCTCGTCGCGGACGGCAGGAGCAGCCGAGATGGTGCTGATCCGACTTGCACATGCCGCACACCTGCCAGCGCCCGAGGATGCGGCGCGGCGGCTTGCCGAATTTTCCGGCGACAATGCCGGTCCGCGGCCCTCCCCTTCGCCTTCCGGCAACGGCGGCGGCAGCGGAACGCGGGTCCCCTATCAGAGCAGTGTCGCGGCGCGCGCACCCGAGCCGACACCACGGCCACTACCCTCAGGGCCGACGGCGATGCTGCGCGCCGTGCCCAATCCCGAACCGCAGAATATCGGCCGTACCGAGGCAAAGCCTGCAGAGGCTCCGAAGCCGCTCGTGCGTGTCAATTCGATCGGCGACATCGTCGACCTCGCGGGCGAGAAGCGCGATGTCAAATTGAAAGCACTGGTGCGCAACTTCGTGCGGCCGGTGCGGCTCGAGCCGGGCCGGCTGGACGTGAACCTCACCGAGGGTGCCCCGAACACGCTGCTTAACGAACTCGCCGTCAAGCTCAAGGAATGGACCGGAATCCACTGGATCGTCAGCACCAGCCGCGAAGAGGGCGGGCCGACGATGGTGGAGGCGGAAGCCAAGGCGCAGGAACAGCGCGTCAGCGATGCGCGTCAAGATCCCGATGTCGCGGCGATCCTGGCGCATTTTCCGGGCGCCAAGATCATCGACGTGCGCGTGCGGGCGCCCGAACCGGACCAGGAAGGCGAGGCGACGCCGCCGGCTGCCGCCGAATCCGAGGAAGGTGACATCCTGCCCGGCGACGACATAGAATTCTAAAAGTTCAACAAGGAGCGAGACGATGCGCGACATCATGGGCATGATGGGCAAAGTCAAGGAAATGCAGGCCAAGATGGAGCAGATGCAGGCGGAGATCGCCGAGCTCACGGCCGAAGGCAAGGCGGGCGGCGGCCTCGTCGCCGTCGTCATGTCAGGCAAGGGCGAGCTGAAGAGCCTGAAGATCGACCCGTCGCTGTTCAAGGAAGACGATGTCGAGATCCTCGAGGACCTGATCGTCGCCGCTCACAAGGACGCCAAGGACAAGGCCGAGGCGCTCGCCGCCGAAAAGACCAAGGCGCTGACCGCCGGCCTTCCGATCCCGCCGGGCTTCAAGCTGCCGTTCTGAGACG
The DNA here is from genome assembly GCF_024346605.1 of Rhizobium anhuiense bv. trifolii. Classification (NCBI taxonomy): domain Bacteria; kingdom Pseudomonadati; phylum Pseudomonadota; class Alphaproteobacteria; order Hyphomicrobiales; family Rhizobiaceae; genus Rhizobium; species Rhizobium anhuiense. Next base: position 429,837 of record NZ_CP098803.1, on the reverse strand, counting down.
GGCGCACCTATTCAAGGCCCAAAGTCCGATCTAGCGCGCTTCGTCGCTCTCGGATTCCAACATAGCCCGCAGTTTGTAGTGAATTGGGGCGGCGAGATATCGCGCCCGATCTGCCGCCCGAAGCCGTCGACCGAAAGTCTCCATCAGCTCCGGCATGGTGATCTTGGCTCCGTGAAAGGGCGTGCATTCCACCGACATTCCGGCCTTGGCCACGCCGCTCCGGATGACACGGCAATAGATGCCGGGACGGGCGGCGGCGGTATAACGTTTGACGAATTTCGGATCGGCCATCCTGGCGGCAAACGTGGCGCAGGGGATGCGGCACGCGGTGACTTCGAGGACGAGAGCGCCGATCACGAAGCGGTCACCGACGGCGACATCGCGATTGTCGAGATCCGAGATCACCATGTTTTCGCCGAAAGTGCCGGGCTCGTATGGCCGACCGAGCTCGCTGCTCCACCAGTCGAGCGTCAGCGATCCCTCGACATAAACAGCCTGATCGACACCGCCATGGTGTTTGCGGTTGCAGATGGCATCGCCGACCAGACCTTCGGCATCGATCATCACCGCGCCGTTGACGGCATGTTTGAAGATGCCGGTCTTGTAGCTCTTGCCCGGCAGTCTTTCCGGATTGCCGGTGCACAGCGCCAGGATTTTCATGGGATGGCCAATCCTTCCGCGATTCCGTTTCCGTTCCATATCAGTTAAGAACGGCGCATGGCAAAACGAGTCACCGGCCCCGAAATCGAAAAACTCATCCAGCTTCTGGCGAAGGTGCCGGGCCTCGGGCCGCGCTCGGCGCGCCGGGCGGCACTGCATCTGATCAAGAAGAAGGACCAGTTGCTCGGCCCGCTGTCGAATGCGATGGGCGAGGCCTATGACAAGGTGAAGATTTGCTCGCGCTGCGGCAACGTCGATACGGTCGATCCCTGCACCGTCTGCACCGACACGCAGCGCGATCAATCCGTCATCATCGTCGTCGAGGACGTATCGGATCTCTGGGCGCTGGAGCGCGCGGGCGCGATGAACGCCGCCTATCACGTCCTCGGCGGCACGCTGTCACCGCTCGACGGGGTCGGGCCCGACGATCTCAACATTCGCGGGCTGATCGACCGGGTCGGCGAAGGCGGTATCCGCGAGCTGATCATCGCCGTCAACGCCACCGTCGAGGGGCAGACGACGGCGCATTATATCACCGACCAGCTGCAGGGGCTGGACGTGAAGATCACCCGGCTGGCGCATGGCGTGCCGGTTGGCGGCGAACTCGACTATCTCGACGAGGGAACACTCGCGGCGGCCCTTCGGGCGCGGACAGTGATATGAGGGGTTTGCCTATGCCGAAAGAAGTTCCACGGCGGCTATTCGCACTCGCCCTAGCGACCGCCCTCCTCCCCCTCTCCGCCCTCGCAGCCCCTTCGAAAGCCGATGTCGAAGCGCAGTTCGAGACATGGGTACGGAAAGACCTCTGGCCGGAAGCGAAGGCGGGCGGGATTTCCGAGAAGACCTTCCAGGCTGCCTTTTCCGGCATCACGCTGAACTGGAACCTGCCCGATCTTGCCCCGCCGGGCTTCCCGCCGCCGAAGGAGCAGAAGCAGACGCAGGCCGAATTTTCCTCGCCCGGTCCCTATTTCAACGAGGACCGGCTGAAGAAGCTTGCCGCAACGGGGCGCGGCTTTACGGCGCAATATGATTCGACGCTGAAACGCATCGAGAAGACCTATGGCGTGCCCGGCTCGATCGTGCTGGCCATCTGGGGCCGGGAGACAGGCTTCGGTGCGGCGAAGATCCCGAACTCGGCAATCGAGGTGTTGGCGACCAAGGCCTTCATGTCAACGCGCAAGGAGATGTTCCGTACCGAGCTGGTGGCCGCACTCCATATTCTCGATGGCGGTGATGTCGCACCGGCCGATTTCAAGGGGTCGTGGGCGGGCGCACTCGGCCAGCCGCAATTCATGCCGACCAGCTATCTGAAATATGCCGTGGATTTCGATGGCGACGGCCATCGCAACATCTGGACCTCGGTGCCCGATACGCTCGCCTCGATCGCCAATTTCCTGGTCAAGAAGGGCTGGCAGCGCGACCGCGACTGGGGCTTCGAGGTGTCGATCCCGGAGGCGGTTTCCTGCGCGCAGGAGGGGCCCGATCTGGCAAAGCCGCTGTCGCACTGGGCCTCGCTCGGCATCGACCGCATCTCCGGCAAGGGGTTTCCCTCCAGCGAGATGAAGGCTGAAGGCATGATGCTGGTGCCGGCCGGCCGCGACGGGCCGGAATTCATCGTCACGCCGAATTTCTACATCATCAAGGAATATAATAATTCCGATCTCTACGCGCTCTATATCGGCAATCTCGCCGATCGGATCGCCTATAATGGCGGCGCCTTTGAGGGCAGATGGGGCGATGTCGGCAAGATGTTGCGCTCGGATGTCGCCGCCATGCAGAGGGCGCTGGAACGGCAGGGCTATGATGTCGGCGGTTCCGATGGTCTGCCAGGCTACAAGACGCGGCGTTCGATCGGCCAGTGGCAGGCCAAGAACGGCATGAAGCCGACATGTTTTCCCGAAGCGACGATGAAGGGCAAGCTGAAGTAACCGGCTTCAGAGACTGCGCTTCAGCCCTTCATGGCTGGCCACAAAACCGAGCTTCTCGTAGAAGCGGATCGAATCCGCCCGCGTCTTGTCCGATGTCAGCTGCACGAGGCCGCAGCCACGCTCGACGCATTGGGCGATCGCCCATGCGATGAATTCAGAGCCGAGGCCCGAGCCGCGAAGGTCGCTGGCAACACGCACGCTTTCGATCTGACCGCGCCACATGCCTGTTCTCGAAAGGCCGGGAAGAAAGCTCAGCTGCAGGCAGCCGACGACACGATCGGCCGCGTCGGTTGCGACGGCCAGCAGCTGATTGGCGTCCGCCTCGATCGCCGCGAAGGCCGAGAGATACCGTGCGTCGACGGGATCGGTAACGATCTCCCTGGCGCCGCCGAGATCGTCATCGGCCAGAAGCCGGACGATGGCGGCAAGATCGGATTGGCGGGCGAGCCTGAACCTATACATGGCCGATCTCAATGATGCAGATCGATCGGCGCCTTGTGGAAGACGTCGTTATCAGGCGGAATAGCCTGGCGTTCGATCATGCGGTGAACATGCGGCAAACCTTCGCCGCGGTGAAGCGCGCGAAGCCTGTCGATGTTTTCGGCATCGGCCTGCGTGCGCCGCTGGTTGTGTCTTATATATTCGACCCAGGTCGACGTATGGTAGGTCTCCGTCCAGAGCCCGGGATTTTCGAGATCGCGCATCAGCGCCCAGTTGCGGGCGCCGTCGCGGATGCGGATGCGGCGGCGCTCACCCATCAGCGTCATGAATTCGGCAAGGTCGGTATCGGCGATCTCGTAGTCGACAAGGATGACGATCGGGCCACTGCGCGGCGTGATGTCGAGGCTGAGGGCCGGCTCGATGAAGCGGTTCAGCGGATCGAGGTTGAGCGAAGCGAAGGCCGGCATGGAAAAACGCAGGCCGATCGCGATGCCGAGCAGCATGACGACCGATGACATCAGCAGCGCATCGGCAACGCCATAACGATCGGCGGCAACGCCCCACAGCCAGCTGCCGCCGGCAATGCCGCCGAAGGTGACGGTCTGGTAGAGCGACAGCGCCCGGCCGACCACCCAGCGCGGCGTCGAAAGTTGGACGATGGTGTTGAACAGCGAAAGTGCGGAGACCCAGCAGGCGCCGGAGACGAGCAGCCCGGCGGAGGTGAGGACGGCACTCGGGCTCACGGCGGCGATGACGGCGCTCATCGCGAAGCCGGCAAAGGCCAGGCGGATGATCGTCTCGCTGGAAAGCATCTGGCGAAGCCTCGCATTCATCACCGCGCCGCCGATCGCGCCGATGCCGAAAGCGCCGAGCATGAAACCATAGGTCAGCGGCCCGCCGGCAACGAGATCGAGGGCGACGACCGGCAGCAGCGCCAGGATCGAGCTGGCGCCGATGCCGAAAAGCAGGCCCCTGACGAGGACCTTTTCGAGATTGGGCGACATCGAAATATAGCGCAGGCCGGCAAAGATGGCGCTGCCGAGCGCCTCCCGCGGCAGGGTCGAGACCGGCGTGGCCGGCCGCCAGCGCAGCAGGGCATAGATCAAGGCGAAGTAACTCACCGTGTTCACCGCAAAGGCCGCGGCCGCGCCGGCAGCGGCGACGATGACGCCGCCGATCGCCGGGCCGACACTGCGGGTGATGTTGAAGCCCATGCTGTTCAGGGTGACGGCGCCCGGCAGATCGGCGCGCGGCACCATGTCACCGACCGAGGCCTGCCAGGAGGGATTGTTGAGCGCCGTGCCGCAGCCGATCAGGAAGGTGAAGAAGAGCAGCAGCCAGGGTGTGATCCAGCCGAGAAGGGCCGAGGCCGTCAGCAGCGCCGAAACCGTGAGCATCATGCATTGCGCCGTCAGCATGACCCGGCGACGGTCATAATTATCGGCCAGCGCGCCCGATATCAGCGAAAACAGCATGATCGGTAGCGCCGTCGAGGTCTGCACCAGCGCGACCATGTCCTCCGAGGCGGTAATGGTCGTCATCATCCAGGCAGCGCCCACCGCCTGGATCAGGCCGCCGAAATTCGAGGAAAGGCTCGCGAACCAGATGGTGCGGTAGGTATCGTGCCGCAAAAGCGCCAATGTCGAGGAAGTGTAGGCCACGATTTCTCCCGCTTTTGTTATTGCGCCCCAGCGGCAATATATGCGCAAGACCGGCGCTGGCCATAGGCCTGTTCACGCGCGGCAAGCGAATTGGCGGAATCGGTCGCGGACCTTGCAATTTCGGAAAAACCCGACTATATGCCTCTCAAATTCTTGATCGCTTGATGAAGAGTGGGCCGCAAGGACCCGCTCTTTTTTATTAGCGCGATCGCCCGAACAGCTTGAAATTGCGAGGAGCGCACCGCTTGTCGGACATGACAAACGCAGACAACGAACTTGAGCCGCGGCTGATTACCGAAACCGGGCTCGACCAGCGTCTTGCCGATATCATCGAACCCGTCCTCGTCGGCCTGGGCTTCCGGCTTATCCGCGTCCGCATGCTGAACCAGAACGGCGCGACGATGCAGGTCATGGCCGAACGCAACGACGGCACGATGACGGTTCAGGACTGCGAAGAAATCTCGATGGCGATTTCTCCCGTCCTCGATGTGGAAGATCCGATCGATAAAGAGTATCATCTCGAGGTGTCTTCGCCCGGCATCGATCGTCCGATGGTGCGGAAATCCGATTTCGTCCGCTGGCAGGGCCACCTTGTGAAATGCGAGACGTCGATCTTGATCGACAATCGCAAGCGCTTCCGCGGCAAGATCGTCGAAGCAGGCGCAGATGGTTTCACGCTCGAGCGTGACCAGGTCGCCTATGGGGAAGAGCAGAAGGTCACCATTCCCTTTACGGCGCTCAGCGATGCGAAGCTCATTCTGACCGACGACCTGATCCGCGATGCGTTGCGCGCCGACAAGCTGGCAAAAGCACAGGCCGCCAACCAGAACGAAGCGGACGACCAAGAATAACCGATCAACAGACCGCTCCAGGGACGGGAACCCTGGAGTAAAGACGGAGAAACAAGACAATGGCAGTCAGTGCGAACCGGCTCGAACTTCTGCAGATCGCAGATGCAGTGGCGCGCGAAAAGGTCATCGACCGCGAGATCGTGCTGGCCGCAATGGCCGACGCTATCCAGAAGGCGGCACGCTCCCGTTACGGCACCGAGTCCAACATCCGGGCCGACATCAATCCGAAGACCGGCGAAATCCGCCTGCAGCGCCTGCTCGAAGTCGTCGACAAGGCCGAGGATTATTCGACGCAGATCCCGCTGGAGCTGGCCCGCGACCGCAATCCGGACGCCGCACTCGGCGACTTCATCGCCGACCCGCTGCCGCCGATGGATTTCGGCCGCATTGCCGCCCAGTCCGCCAAGCAGGTGATCGTGCAGAAGGTGCGTGAAGCCGAGCGCGACCGCCAGTTCGACGAATTCAAGGATCGCGTCGGCGAAATCGTAAACGGTACCGTCAAGCGCGTCGAATATGGCAACGTCATCGTCGATCTCGGCCGCGGCGAAGGTATCATCCGCCGCGACGAAATGATCCCGCGCGAAAACGTGCGCTATGGCGATCGCGTCCGTGCCTATGTCTATGATGTCCGTCGCGAGCAGCGCGGCCCGCAGATCTTCCTGTCGCGCACGCATCCGCAGTTCATGGTGAAGCTGTTCACCATGGAAGTGCCAGAAATCTACGACGGTATCATCCAGGTGAAGTCGGTCGCCCGCGATCCGGGTTCGCGCGCCAAGATCGCGGTGATCTCGAACGACAGCTCGATCGATCCGGTCGGCGCCTGCGTCGGTATGCGCGGTTCGCGCGTCCAGGCCGTCGTCGGCGAGCTCCAGGGTGAGAAGATCGATATCATTCCGTGGAGCCAGGACCCGGCGACCTTCGTCGTCAACGCCCTGCAGCCGGCCGAAGTCGCCAAGGTCGTTCTCGACGAGGATGCCGAGCGCATCGAAGTCGTCGTTCCCGACGAGCAGCTGTCGCTTGCGATCGGCCGCCGCGGCCAGAACGTCCGGCTCGCCTCGCAGCTGACCGGCTGGGACATCGACATCATGACGGAGGCCGAGGAATCGGAACGCCGCCAGAAGGAATTCAACGAGCGCACCAACCTGTTCATGGATTCGCTCGACGTCGACGAGATGGTCGGCCAGGTTCTGGCCTCCGAAGGTTTTGCCGCGGTTGAAGAACTGGCCTATGTCGATCTCGACGAAATCTCCTCGATCGACGGTTTCGACGAGGAGACGGCGCAGGAAATCCAGCAGCGCGCCCGCGAATTCCTCGAGCGTCTCGAAGCCGAGATGGACGAGAAGCGCAAGGCGCTCGGCGTCCAGGACGAGCTGCGTGAAATCGACGGCATGACCGCCCAGATGATGGTGGCGCTCGGCGAAGACGGCATCAAGACGATCGAGGACTTTGCCGGTTGTGCGGCCGACGATCTCGTCGGCTGGACGGAACGCAAGAACGGCGAAACGAAGAAGTTCGAGGGTCTGTTCTCGAAATTCGACGTCTCGCGCGTCGAGGCGGAACAGATGATCGTCCAGGCCCGCCTCTCGGCCGGCTGGATTACCGAAGAGGACCTGGCGAAGGGGACCGAAGAAGAGGTCACCGAAGCCGAACAAGAAGCATGATGACCGTGCATGAGCCGGACGCTCTCCCTGATGAGGACGACGATCTTGCAGGTTATGACGTGAACGGACGCATGTGCATCGTGACGCGCGAAAGCGGATCGCCGGAAGAGTTGATCCGCTTCGTTGCCGCTCCCGATGGAACTATTGTCGCCGACCTGAAGCGCGAGCTTCCGGGACGCGGATGCTGGGTGAAGATCGACCGGTCGCTGGTCGACCGGGCGGTGGCGAAGAAGCTCTTCGCCCGCGCACTGAAAATGGATGTGAAGGCGGCGGACGATCTCGGCGCGAGCGTCGATCGGCTGCTCGCGGCGCAATTGATGCAGATGATGAACATGGCGCGGAAAGCCGGCCAGTTCGTCAGCGGGTCCGCGAAAGTGGATGCCGCGGTCAGAAGCGGAGCAGCGCTTGCGGTGTTCCACTCGACTGACGCAGCGGACGACGGCGTCCGGAAAATCGACCAGGCCCGCAAGGCCTGGCACCTCGGAATGGAGACCGAGGAGGAGATACCTTCCTTCCGTCTCTTCTCGGAGAGCGAAATGGAAGGCCTGATGGGCCAGAATGCTTTTATCCATGCCGCAGTGCTTGCAGGGCAGGCGGGTGAGGGTGTAGTGAAGCGCGCAAAGATGCTCGAACAGTACCGTATTGGCGGTCAGTCCCGGGCAGCGGGCGGCGCTGGCCGGCAAAAACAATGACGTGGTCACCGGCATCGGCCGGTCCCATTCTCATTGATCGACAGTATTGAACGACAGGGTCTGATCTAGTCATCGCTCCCTGTCCGAAGGAACGGGAACGAATGACCGATAGTAACGACGACAAGACAATCAGCGTGACGGGCAAAAAGACGCTTACCCTGAAACCATCGGGGATGAGCCAGGGCACCGTTCGCCAGGATATGGGTCGAGGTCGCACCAAAGCGGTCGTCGTCGAGACCCGTAAGCGGCGCCCGATGCGCCCGGAAGACGAAAAGCCGATCACACCTGTCGCTCCCGCGCCCGTCCGCGCAGCCGAACCGGCGCCTGCACCCGTGCAGGCACGCCCGCAGCAGCCGACGCCGGCACCGCGGGTTCAGCAGGGCAACAACAGCCAGACCAATCAGCGTCCGCAGCAGCCCTATCAGCAGCCGCGCTCGAACGATCGTCCGCGTCCGGTGGTGCTGAACCATCTGTCTCCGGAAGAGATGGACGCCCGCCGCCGCGCATTGGCCGAATCCCAGGCGCGCGACGCCCAGGACGCCATTCGCCGCGCCGAGGAAGAAAAGCGCCGTGCGGCCGAAGAGGTTGTCCGCAAGGCGGCCGAAGCGGAAGAAGCAGCCCGCAGGGCCGCCGAAGAAGCTGTCCGACAGGCAGAAGCGCCCGCTGCTGCCGAACCGGCAGCCGCCGCGGCCGCACCGGCTCCTGCTGTGGCCGAAGCTCGCTCCAACGCTCCGCGGCCGGCATCATCGGCGCCTGCTGCGCGCCGGCCCGATGCCGCAACACCCGCTGACGCCCGTCCGGCGCCGGGCGCCGCCGCACCGGCCGGTGTCCGTGGCCGTCGCAACGACACCGAGGATGACGATCGCGGCGCTGCGCGCGGCGGTCCGGCCCGTGGCCGTGTCGTTCGCCCGGAACCGGCAAAGCCGGTCACGACGCGTCCGAAGACGGAAGAAGAGCGCCGCCGCGGCAAGCTGACGATCACCACCGCTGATGCAGATGGCGACGACAATGCTCGTGGCCGTTCGCTTTCGGCGATGCGCCGCCGGCAGGAGAAGTTCCGCCGCAGCCAGATGCAGGAAACCCGCGAGAAGATCTCCCGCGAAGTCGTTCTGCCTGAGACCATCACCATTCAGGAACTGTCGCAGCGCATGTCCGAACGCGCCGTCGACGTCATCAAGTACCTGATGAAGGAAGGCCAGATGATGAAGCCGGGCGACGTCATCGACGCCGATCTTGCCGAACTCATCGCCGGCGAATTCGGCCATACGGTCAGGCGCGTATCGGAATCCGACGTCGAACTCGGCATCTTCAACGTGTCCGACGAAGATGGCGAACTGGTTTCGCGCCCACCCGTCGTTACCATCATGGGTCACGTCGACCACGGCAAGACCTCGCTGCTCGACGCCATCCGCCATGCCAACGTGGTTGCTGGTGAAGCCGGTGGCATCACGCAGCATATCGGCGCCTATCAGGTGGAGCAGAACGGCCAGAAGATCACCTTCATCGACACCCCCGGCCACGCCGCCTTCACGGCTATGCGTGCCCGCGGCGCCCAGGCGACCGACATCGCGATCCTGGTCGTCGCAGCCGACGACAGCGTAATGCCGCAGACGATCGAATCGATCAACCACGCCAAGGCGGCCGGTGTTCCGATCATCGTTGCGATCAACAAGGTCGACAAGCACGAAGCGGATCCGCAGAAGGTCCGCAACCAGCTGCTGCAGCACGAAGTCTTCGTGGAATCCATGGGCGGTGAAGTGCTCGACGTCGAAGTTTCGGCCAAGACCGGCAAGAACCTCGACAAGCTGCTCGAGGCGATCCTGCTGCAGGCGGAAATTCTCGACCTCAAGGCCAATCCGAACCGGACGGCGGAAGGCACTGTCATCGAAGCCCAGCTCGACCGCGGCCGCGGTGCGGTCGCGACCGTGCTCGTCCAGAAGGGTACGCTGCGTCCCGGCCAGATCATCGTCGCCGGCGACGTCTGGGGCCGCGTGCGCGCGCTCGTCACCGACAAGGGCGACCATGTGAAGGAAGCCGGTCCGGCAATGCCGGTCGAAGTGCTCGGCCTGTCCGGCACGCCGCAGGCGGGCGACAAGTTCGCCGTCGTCGAAAGCGAAAGCCGCGCCCGCGAGATCTCGGAATACCGTCAGCGTCTGGCCCGCGACAAGGCGGCTGCCCGCCAGTCGGGACAGCGCGGTTCGCTGGAACAGATGATGATGCAGCGCCAGAGCGCCGGCATCAAGGAGTTCCCGCTTGTCATCAAGGGTGACGTGCAGGGCTCGATCGAGGCGATTGCCGGCGCGCTGGAGAAGCTCGGCACCGACGAGGTCCGCGCCCGCATCGTCCATTCGGGCGCCGGCGGCATCACCGAGTCAGATATCTCGCTCGCCGAAGCCTCGAACGCGGCCATCATCGGCTTCAACGTTCGTGCAAATACGCAGGCACGCCAGTTCGCCGAACGCGAAGGCATCGAAATCCGCTACTACAACATCATCTACGACCTCGTGGATGACGTGAAGGCAGCGATGTCGGGCCTGCTGTCTCCGGAACGCCGCGAAACCTTCATCGGCAACGCCGAGATCCTCGAGGTGTTCAACATCACCAAGGTCGGCAAGGTCGCAGGCTGCCGTGTCGTCGAAGGCAAGGTCGAACGCGGTGCGGGCGTCCGCCTCATCCGCAACGACGTCGTCGTTCACGAAGGCAAGCTCAAGACCCTCAAGCGCTTCAAGGACGAAGTCTCCGAAGTGCCGATGGGTCAGGAATGCGGCATGGCCTTCGAAAATTACGAAGACATGCGCGCCGGCGACGTCATCGAGTGCTTCCGCGTGGAACACATCACGCGCACGCTCTAAACCGCTGCGCACGATATATCAGCCCGAACGCCATTCGCCAGCCGGCGGATGGCGTTCGGGCATCTGCCGACTTGACCTTTTGGAACAAAAGAGTCATGGACGCTCTCCTTTGACGGGTTCGATTCCCAGCCGCATCGGCAAATAGAGATAACAATGACCAGACCAACTTCCTCCGCGCCTTCGCAGCGCATGCTGCGCGTTGGCGAACAGGTTCGCGCCGCTATCACCCAGGTGCTTCAACGCGGCGAAGTGCGCGACGACGTCATCGAGGCGACCGTGATCTCGATCTCGGAAGTGCGCATGTCGCCGGATCTCAAGATCGCCACCGCCTATGTGACGCCGCTCGGCGTTTCCGACCATAGCGTGGTCATCGAGGCGTTGAACCGTCATGCGAAGTTCATCCGCGGCCGGCTCGGGCCGCAGCTTCGGCAGATGAAATACATGCCGGAGGTGCGCTTCCGCGACGATACCAGCTTCGACAATTACAAGAAGATCGACGAGCTGCTGCGTTCGCCCGAGGTCCAACGCGACCTCGACGGCGATAATGACGAACAATAAACAGAAGAGACGCATGTCCAAACCACGCAAACCCAAGGGCCGGCCGATTTCCGGCTGGCTGATCCTCGACAAGCCGGTGGATTTCGGCTCGACGGAAGCCGTCTCCAAGATCAAGTGGCTCTACAAGGCACAGAAGGCCGGCCATGCCGGAACGCTCGATCCGCTCGCCTCCGGCATGCTGCCGATCGCGCTCGGCGATGCGACGAAGACCGTTCCCTATGTGATGGACGGCCGCAAGATCTACGAATTCACGGTGAGCTGGGGCGAAGAGCGCGCGACGGACGATCTCGAGGGCGAGGTGACCGAAAGCTCGGACAAGCGCCCAAGCGAACAGCAGATCCGCGATATCCTGCCTGGATATATCGGCACCATCAACCAGGTGCCGCCGCAGTTTTCCGCTATCAAGATAGCGGGCGAACGCGCCTATGATCTGGCGCGCGAAGGCGAAGCCGTCGAAATCCCGTCGCGCGAGGTCGATATCTTCCGGCTGACGTTGCTCGCCTGCCCGGATGCCGATCGCGCGCATTTCGAAGTGGAATGCGGCAAGGGCACCTATGTCAGAGCGCTCGCGCGCGATTTCGGCCGAGAGCTCGGCTGCTTCGGCCATGTGTCGGGGCTGCGGCGCACCTTCGTCGCGCCCTTTGCGGAAGAGGCCATGGTGCCGCTTGCCGATCTCGTGGCACTGGAGGCGATCGAGGATATGGACGAGCGGCTTGCGGCCCTCGACGCGCTGCTGATCGACACCTGCGAAGCGCTCTCGTCCCTGCCCCATCTGGTCATCAATGACGACCAGGCACACCGGCTGAAGATGGGTAACCCGATCCTGGTGCGTGGCCGCGATGCGCCGGTTGCCGAAAGCGAAGCTTATGCGACGGCCCGCGGCAAGCTGATCGCAATCGGCGAAATCGGCCAGGGCGAGTTTCGCCCGAAGCGCGTCTTCGGCTGATCGGCTATCCCAATGCATGTCGCCCAAAAGTGCGCAGCGGTTTTGGGGATAACGACATGCATAAATCAAAGACCTAAAGCGCGTCGCATGAATCCGGATTGACGCGACGCGCTTTAGAGAGGCACAGTTTTACGCCTCTTCCCTTTGCTGCCTGAATGGTTTATAGGCAGCGCCAGCATCGGGTACGCCCGATTGCATTCGCGGCCAAAGCTGGACGACATCCCGGCTTTTGGCGACCTTTATCTCCTCTCTTAGAAAGGATCACCCGATGTCGATCACTGCTGAGCGCAAGGCTGCGCTGATCAAGGAATATGCGACCGTTGAAGGCGATACCGGTTCTCCGGAAGTCCAGGTCGCGATCCTGACCGAACGCATCAACAACCTGACCGAACACTTCAAGGACCACAAGAAGGATAACCATTCCCGCCGTGGCCTGTTGACGATGGTTTCGAGCCGCCGCTCGCTTCTTGATTATCTCAAGAAGAAGGATGAAGGCCGCTATTCCAAGCTGATCGCCAGCCTGGGTATCCGCCGCTAAGATTGTCCGGCGGGCGCTTCCGAGCGTCCGCCGGATCTGTTTCGGGACAAGGCTCCCGATGAAATGTTCCAGCCGCGCCCTATCTAAGCGGTGGAACGACCGGCAGACCCGGATGGGCCGGATCTGCCAAACCAACCGTTGACCTGTCATGGGGCAGGATTGCCGGATGCTTTCGGCCAAGGCTCATCAGTGAGTGCTGGCCCGGTTCCCCAGGGAACCTTCGGGTTGCTGGAAATCTTCGGATTTCCCGGGAACCCGAGGAATGAAAAGCCTCCCGTTGTCTTGCCCGTGATACGTCACATTGATTGCGGTCGACTGTGCGCTGCGCCTTGATATCGGCGATGGCGCGTGCTCCCGCATTGAAGGACAAGACATGTTTGATACACACACCGTGGAAATCGAGTGGGCCGGCCGCCCGCTGAAGCTTGAAACCGGCAAGATTGCCCGTCAGGCCGACGGCGCGGTTCTCGCCACCTACGGCGAAACCGTCGTTCTTGCCACCGTCGTCTCGGCCAAGGCGCCGAAGCCCGGCCAGGACTTCTTTCCGCTCACCGTCAACTACCAGGAAAAGACCTATGCAGCCGGCAAGATCCCCGGCGGCTATTTCAAGCGCGAAGGCCGTCCGAGCGAGAACGAGACCCTCGTTTCCCGCCTGATCGACCGCCCGATCCGCCCGCTCTTCCCGGAAGGCTACAAGAACGACACGCAGGTCGTCGTCACCGTCATCCAGCACGACCTTGAAAACAATCCGGACATCCTGTCGATGGTCGCCACTTCGGCCGCGCTGACGCTGTCCGGCGTTCCCTTCATGGGCCCGGTCGGTGGTGCACGCGTCGGCTACATCAACGGCGAATACGTTCTCAACCCGCATCTCGACGAGATGGACGAATCGAGCCTCGATCTCGTCGTCGCCGGCACCTATGACGCCGTGCTGATGGTGGAATCCGAAGCCAAGGAACTCAACGAAGACGTCATGCTCGGTGCCGTCATGTTCGGCCACAGGGGCTTCCAGCCGGTTCTCGACGCGATCATCAAGCTCGCCGAAGTTGCCGCCAAGGAGCCGCGCGACTTCCAGCCGGAAGATTACTCCGCTCTCGAAACCGAAATGCTCGGCCTTGCCGAAGGTGAACTTCGCGAAGCCTACAAGATCACCCAGAAGGCCGACCGCTACGCCGCCGTCGATGCCGTCAAGGCGAAGGTGAAGGCACACTTCCTCCCCGAGGAAGGCGAAGCCAGGTACACGGCCGAGGAAGTCGGCGCGATCTTCAAGCATCTGCAGGCGAAAATCGTCCGCTGGAACATCCTCGACACCAAGAGCCGCATCGACGGCCGCGACCTCGAAACCGTCCGTCCGATCGTTTCGGAAGTCGGCCTTCTGCCGCGTACGCATGGTTCGGCGCTGTTTACCCGTGGTGAAACGCAGGCGATCGTGGTTGCCACCCTCGGCACCGGCGAAGACGAGCAGTATGTCGACAGCCTGACGGGCATGTACAAGGAGCGCTTCCTGCTCCATTACAACTTCCCTCCCTACTCTGTTGGCGAGACCGGTCGCATGGGCTCCCCGGGTCGCCGCGAAATCGGCCACGGCAAGCTCGCATGGCGCGCGATCCGTCCGATGCTGCCGACGGCTGAGCAGTTCCCCTACACGCTGCGCGTCGTCTCCGAGATCACCGAGTCGAATGGCTCGTCCTCGATGGCGACCGTCTGCGGCACCTCGCTGGCTCTGATGGACGCAGGCGTTCCGCTGGCCAAGCCGGTTGCCGGTATCGCCATGGGTCTGATCCTGGAAGGCGATCGCTTCGCGGTTCTCTCCGACATTCTCGGTGACGAAGACCACCTCGGCGACATGGACTTCAAGGTCGCCGGTACCGCCGACGGCATCACCTCGCTGCAGATGGACATCAAGATCGCCGGCATCACCGAAGAGATCATGAAGGTTGCCCTCGGCCAGGCCCAGGGCGGTCGCGCCCACATTCTCGGCGAAATGGCCAAGGCCATCACCGAAAGCCGCGGCCAGCTCGGCGAATTCGCTCCGCGCATCGAAGTCATGAACATCCCGGTCGACAAGATCCGTGAAGTCATCGGCTCCGGCGGCAAGGTCATTCGCGAAATCGTCGAAAAGACCGGTGCGAAGATCAACATCGAGGACGACGGCACCGTCAAGATCGCCTCCTCCTCCGGCAAGGAAATCGAAGCGGCCCGCAAGTGGATCCACTCGATCGTTGCCGAACCTGAGATCGGCCAGATCTACGAAGGCACTGTTGTCAAGACCGCCGACTTCGGCGCCTTCGTCAACTTCTTCGGCGCCCGTGACGGCCTCGTCCACATCTCGCAGCTTGCTTCCGAACGCGTCGCCAAGACGCAGGACGTTGTCAAGGAAGGCGATAAGGTCTGGGTCAAGCTGCTCGGTTTCGACGAACGCGGCAAGGTTCGCCTGTCGATGAAGGTCGTCGACCAGGCCACCGGCCAGGAAATTGCGAACGACAAGAAGAAGGAAGAAGCGGCCGAATAAGCCGCATCTCCCAGATTTGATTCCGGGCGCGGGAATCTTCCGCGCCCTTTTTGTATCCGAAGTCGAGACGAGATCCATGAGCCGCGAGACGCTGAAGACCCTGTTCCATCCCTTTGCCAGCGGCACTGTCGAGGCGCCCGGCGAGGGCGAGCGCGTGCTCTTCCTCGGCGCCGAGGCAGGCTTTGCGCTGCCGGACGGCTTTGCCGCCTCGCTCAGCGCCGTCCAGGGCTTCCGGCCGCTCTATCGGCAGCTGCTGGCGCAGCGGATCGAAGCGAAGCCGGAGATCGACGGCGACGACTACGATGCGGCTCTGGTGCTCTGCACGAAGCACAAGGGCGAGAACGAAGCCAACCTCGCCGCGGCGATCGCGCGCACACGGGTCGGCGCCCTGATCGTCGTCGCCGGTGCGAAGGAAGACGGCATCCAGCCGCTGCGCAAGCGGTTGGAAGGTTTCAATCTCGCCGTCGACCATATGCCGAAATATCACGGTGTCGCCTTCTGGTTCGGCCGCCCTGCCGATGCCGGCGAGATCATCTCGAAGCTGGCAAAGGCGCCGGTGCGCGTCGACGGCCGTTTCCATGCGACCGCCGGCATGTTCTCGCATGACCGGATCGATGCCGGATCGGAACTGCTCGCTTCGCGCCTGCCTGAGGATTTCACCGGCGACGTTGCGGATTTCGGCGCCGGATGGGGCTATCTCTCCGTGGAACTGGCGCGGAGATCGCGTGGACTGACCCGCCTCGACCTCTACGAGGCCGATCACGCGGCTCTGGAGGCGGCCAGGGACAATCTGGCGGAGAACTGCCCGAACGCGCCTGCGCGCTTCTTCTGGCACGATCTGGCGGGCGAACCGGTCAAGGACAAATACGATCTCGTCATCATGAACCCGCCCTTCCACGAAGGTCACGCCGCCGAACCTTCGCTCGGCCAGGCCATGATCAAGACCGCCGCATCCGCCCTGCGCGGCGGCGGCCGCCTGATGCTCGTCGCCAATCGCGGCCTGCCTTACGAGCCGGTTCTGGCAGCGAATTTCAGGGAAAGCGGTGAAACCTGCCGCAACGCCCGCTTCAAGGTGCTGTGGGCGAAGAAATAGGGCTCAAGCGGCTTCGATACCGATCATCCCAACCGATACAACAAAAAGGCCGTGCGCATCATCTGCGCACGGCCTTTGAGTTTCAATCGGGTCGTTGTTTATTCGACGTCCGCCTTGCGCAGCGTTTCCAGCGTCGGCATGGAGGTGACGTTAAACCCTGCGTCGACAAAGTGGATCTCGCCGGTGACGCCGGCGGACAGGTCGGAGAGCAGGTAGAGCGCCGAATTACCGACCTGATCGATGGTCACGGTCTTGCGCAGCGGCGCATTGCGCTGGTTCCAGGAGAGGATCGCGCGCGCATCAGAGATGCCGGCGCCGGCAAGCGTGCGGATCGGGCCGGCGGAAATGGCGTTGACGCGGATGCCGCGCGGACCGTAATCGGCGGCGAGATAGCGCACCGAGGCCTCGAGCGCGGCCTTGGCAACACCCATGACGTTGTAGTTCGGGATGACGCGCGTCGAACCATTATAGGTCAGCGTCAGCATCGCACCGCCATCTTCCATCAACGGAGCGCAGCGCTTGGCGATCTCGGTGAACGAGAAACAGGAAATGACCATGGTGCGGCTGAAATTCTCCCGCGTCGTATCGGCGTAGAGACCCTTCAGCTCGTTCTTGTCGGAGAAACCGATGGCGTGGACGATGAAATCGAGCTTGCCCCAGCGCTCACCGAGCGTGTCGACCACGGCATCGACCGAGGCGATGTCCTCGACGTCGCAGGGCAGCACGAAATCCGAATTGACCTCGGCAGCCAGCGGCTTGACGCGCTTGCCGAGCGCATCGCCCTGATAGGTGAAGGCGAGTTCCGCACCCTGTGCGGCGAGAGCTTTTGAAATCCCCCAGGCGATCGAGTGGTTGTTTGCGACGCCCATGATGAGCCCGCGCTTACCCTGCATGATTCCCGACATGTTGTTATCCGTTATAACGCTGGAAGACCAGCGTGGCGTTGGTGCCGCCGAAGCCGAAGGAGTTGGAGAGGGCAATGTCGATCTTCGCGTCGTCGATCCGTTTGCGCACGATCGGCACGCCTTCGAATTCCGGATCGAGCTCGGCGATATGGGCGCTTTCGCCGATGAAGCCTTGCTGCATCATCAACAGGGAATAGATCGATTCCTGCACGCCGGCAGCACCCAGCGAATGGCCGGTCAATGACTTGGTCGACTGGATATGCGGAATCCTGGAGCCGAATACCTCGCGGATGGCGCCGATTTCCTTGCTGTCGCCGACCGGCGTCGAGGTGCCGTGGGTATTGATGTAGTCGACGTCGCCTTTGACGGTGGCGAGCGCCTGGCGCATGCAGCGGATAGCCCCCTCGCCCGAGGGGGCAACCATGTCGTAGCCGTCCGAAGTTGCTCCGTAGCCGACGATTTCGGCATAGATCTTTGCACCGCGGGCCTTGGCGCGCTCCAGTTCCTCGAGCACCAGCACACCGGCGCCGCCAGCGATGACGAAACCGTCGCGGTTGACGTCATAGGCGCGCGAGGCGCTGTCCGGCGTGTCGTTATATTTGGAGGACATGGCGCCCATGGCGTCGAAGAGGTTGGACATCGTCCAGTCGAGATCTTCGTGGCCGCCGGCGAACATCACGTCCTGCTTGCCCCACTGGATCATTTCGGCGGCATTGCCGATACAATGCGCCGAGGTCGAGCAGGCCGACGAGATCGAATAATTGACGCCGTGGATCTTGAACCAGGTGGCAAGCGTCGCCGATGCGGTCGAGGACATCGCCTTCGGCACGGCGAAGGGGCCGATGCGCTTCGGGCTGTTGTTCTTCACGGTGATCTCGGCAGCCTCAATCAGGGTGCGGGTAGACGGACCGCCGGAACCCATGATGATGCCGGTGCGCTCGTTGTTGCCGATATCCTTGTCCTCGAGACCGGAATCGGCGATCGCCTGCTTCATGGCGACATGGTTCCAGGCGCCGCCCTGCGACAGGAAACGCATGGCGCGGCGGTCGACCAGTTCGGCAAGTTCCGCCGAACCGAGCTTTGGACTGCCCCATACCTGGCATTTGAACCCATGTTCGGCGAAATCGCTCGAAAAGGAGATACCCGACTTTGCCTGCCGCAAGGATTCGGTGACTTCGGCCGCGTCGTTTCCGATCGAGGACACGACACCCAGACCCGTGACAACTACCCGTCTCATCTGATCAAACCTTTGTTGTTTTCGTCCGTCGCTCGAAATGCGGTTTCAGGCCGTCTTGTCTTTCGATAGACCGACGCGAAGGTCGGCCGCCTGATAAATGGTTTCGCCGTCCGCCTTCAGCCAGCCGTCGGCCGTGCCGAGGACCAGACGGCCGCGCATGACGCGCTTGAAGTCGATGCCATATTCGATCAGCTTCGTATGCGGCCGGACCATGCCCTTGAATTTCACTTCACCTGTCGAAAGCGCCATGCCGCGGCCTTCCTCGCCGAGCCAGCCCAGGAAGAAACCGGTCAGCTGCCACATGCCGTCGAGACCAAGGCAGCCCGGCATGATCGGATTGCCTTCGAAATGGCAGGGAAAATACCAGTCGTCGGGGCGCACGTCATATTCGGCCCTGAGGTAGCCCTTGTCGAAGGCTCCGCCGGTTTCGGAAATGTCGGTGATACGATGAACCATCAGCATGGGCGGCAGGGGCAGCTGCGCATTGCCGGGGCCGAACAGCTCGCCATGTGCGCAAGCGATGAGTTCGTCGTACGAGAAGCTGGACTGTCTGGTCGTCATAAAGTTTCTTTTTCCCCCCGCGTGAAGCCGATGGATGTGAACGTGTAGTCCAAGTTCTTCAGAAAATGAAGCACGAGCAAGGCAGCTTCATTCATCGCCCCGGACCAGGCTTGCGCCATTATTTGGTGGTCGCATACAGGAAGGCCAGGGCCGCGACCAGACCTATTTGCGTCAAAAGCCGGTTTTTGCCGCGTTTATCAGGCTCTTGCCCTCATTGAACTATTGAAACGCTCCGGTGCAAAAGTTATACCGCTTGAAGAAACATGATTGCTTTATGCCAGAATAACCGGAGTTGGTCTTGATGACGGGTACGCTCCCGATCGCAATAGAGGTAAGGCTGCGCGGTGCAGGACTGCGCCCTACCCGCCAGCGTGTGGCGCTCGGCGACCTCCTGTTTGCCAAGGGCGACCGGCATTTGACCGTCGAGGAACTGCATGAGGAGGCGGTTGCCGCCGGTGTGCCGGTTTCGCTGGCAACCGTCTACAACACGCTGCACCAGTTCACGGAAGCCGGTCTGATCCGCGTCCTCGCCGTCGAAAGCGCCAAGACCTATTTCGACACCAATGTGTCCGACCATCACCATTTCTTCATCGAAGGCGAGAACGAGGTGCTCGACATTCCCGTCAGCAACCTGACGATCGGCAATCTGCCGGAACCGCCAGAGGGCATGGAGATCGCTCATGTCGACGTGGTGATCCGGCTGCGGGCAAAGCAGGGCTGACGACACCGCCGCTTCACATGACATCGTCGGGATGCCGGCCGGGCTTGTGCTTGTAGGTCGGGAAGGTCCAGCCGAACCACAGGGCTCCGCCGCGCACCGCAAAGGCCGCCACGACGCCGCAGGCAGACGCCAGATAGAGCTGCATTCCGAGCGCATTGGCCGCCGTGAACACACCGGCGCCGATGAGGGCCGCGGTCACGTAGATTTCCGGCCTCAACAGCACCGAAGGCTCGTTTGCCATCAGATCACGCAGGATGCCGCCGAAGGTCGCCGTCAGCGTGCCGGTGACGATCGCGATGGTCGGGGAGCCGGTGGCGGCAAGGCCCTTGGCGGCGCCGATCACGCAATAGGCGGCAAGGCCGATCGCATCCAGCCAGATCAGCAGACGATAGCGCGATTCCAGCAGGTGGGCGGTGAAAAAGACGATGACGCCCATGATGCAGCAGACGAGGATATAGCCTGGGTTCAGCACCCAGAAGACCGGAACGCGGCCGAGCACGATATCACGTACCGTACCCCCGCCCGTTCCCGTCACCATGGCGAAAAACAAAAAACCGATGAGGTCCAATTGCTTGCGTGACGCGGCGAGCGCGCCTGTCGCGGCAAACAGCGCAATGCCGGCATAATCGAGATAGACGAGCAAGGACATGCGAACCCCGAACCGGCAGACGTTCAGAGCATGATGCCGAAAAGTGTGAGCGGTTTTCTCATGACATCATGCTCTAACTCTTGAATTGACAACAGGATTCAGATTTTAGGCCAATTAGGCCTAAAATCATTCTGTTCTCGAGAACAGAACCACGGCGGCAAGGGCGGCGCAAGGCGGGGGCGCCATAAAGCTAGAGTCTTTACGTGATGCATGTCGTTGTCCTAGAACCGCTGCACAGTTTTGGCGACATGCATTGGGCCACAGAGCCTTTATCCAAAGAGGAAAGCCGTGAAAACGCTGGTGCTCGCCGTTCTGAATATCGTCCTGCTGCTTGTCATGCCGGCTGTCGCCTTCGGCCAGCAATCGCTGATTTCCGATCCTGAGATCTACGAGAAGAAACATTTCCAGGAGCAGTGCAAGACGGCCGAATTTGCCGACGGCTTCGTCACCCGGCAGGACATCAACAATGACGGTCTGATCGACGCGGTGGTCAATGAGGGTCAGCTGACCTGCGACGGGCAGAAGGGGCCGCAATGCAATGACGACGGCTGCACTTATAATTTCTACCTGCAGGTTGCCGAAGGCGGTTATTTCATGATCGCGACGGCGCAGATCTATGGCTACGACTTCGTCCAGCGCTTCGGCAATATGGTGCTGGCGATGAAGATGCATCCGCGTTTCTGCGACCGCACGGAGGGCGATCCCTGCATCGTGACGGCCCGCGTCCGCGGCACGAAATTCGTCACCATCTCGAAGAAATAGCTCAGCATATGACCCGAAATCGGAATCGATATTCGGGTCATGCGCAAAGTCAAAGCGATCGAGCGTCCTTGGCGCGTTCTGTTGGACGCGCGGCGCTCTATTGCGGATAAAGTTCCGACGTGCGGCCGGCGAGATAATAGCCGACCAGGCCGTACCATTCGCGGATGGCGGTTGCCAAGTTCTGGGCATTGAGGTTCGGCTGGGTGAAATCCAATCCAAGTCTCACCTGGCCGTCGGTGCGATAATCGGTCGGCCAGGGCACGATATCGATGCCGAGCTTGCGGAAGATGCCGACGGATCGCGGCATATGAAAACCCGAGGTGATCAGCAGGCAATGGGAAAGCCCCTGGCTTGCCAGGAATTCCTTGGTATTGATCGCGTTTTCGAAGGTCGTGCGCGATTGCCTCTCCTCGATCAGGCGATCCTTGCCAACGCCGAAGAGCGGGAAGAACCGCTCGGATGCCGCCGCATCGCCTTCGTAGACGCCCGAGATGGAACCGTCGCCGCCCGATACCAGAATGCGCGACTGCGGAAATTTCTGCGCGAGCCGCAGAGCTTCGACGAAGCGGTCGGCTCCGCCATTGAATTCTATGCCGTGGCGCGCCGTGTTCACCTCGTTTTCGAAAGCGCCGCCGAGCACGATCATGCATTGCAGGTTGTCGGGATCGGCGGCCGGCTTTGCGAAGCGCTGCTCGAGACCCTGCATCACGAGGTTGCCAGCCGTGGTGTAGAGCGTAACGAAAAGGATGAGGGCCGAACCAGCTGCGCTGAGGATACTTAAGGTGCGCCAGCGCAGAAGGCCGGCAATGAGGGTCAAGAAGACGAGGAAGAATGCCAGCGACAGCGGCTGAGCGAAAATCCAGACAAGCTTCGAAATCAGGAACAAGACCCACTCCTTGAGGATTGGCGGCGGTCCCTTCTATCCGATTCGACGGTAACAGGAATGCGACGGTCTATTTCGCGCGCCGCGCGGCCGATCCGTGCGGCGGGATCTTCTGATTGAAGCGGCGCTGGAGCGGCCGCGGGATGAGCATGGCGACAAGCGCCAGCGCCATGGCAAAGAGGGAGACCAGCCACAGCGCATGCGCGCCGGTCAGCCGCGTCAGGACGGCGCCGACAATTGCACCAAGCACCATGCCGCCCCAAGGTACGATCTGGATCGTCCATTCGACACGACGATCACCGATGATCCAGCGGCCGATCCCGCGGCCGAAGCGCGACAGGGCACCGGTTACATAGGTCAGGCCGATCGGCAGACCCTCGATGTGCTCAACGGCGGCGTTCACCATGCCCATGGAAAAAACGATCAGGTAGAACCGGGCGAAGAGCATGTTTTGCACCGTCATCATCGAGGCGAGCGCCAGGACGAGGCCGACGCAGCCAAGCACCACGAAGATGCGGCGTTGCGAAAGATGAGAGATGACGATGCCTGCCGCATTGCCGAGCACGAAGACGATGATGGCAGAGACCAGGACTGCCGCGTGATAAAGATTGCCCTCACTCAAGGCGAGTGCGGCCCGCGTCGTATTGCCGGTCATGAAGGAAACGAAATCGCCGGTGAGCAGAAGACCGGTTGCATCAGTCATACCGGCGAGAAACGAAATCGAGCCGACGAGGGCGAGCCCGGTCAGGGTTCGTCTGGTCCGGATGATGCGGCGGCGTCTTGCTCTGGTCATTGGCTGAGGTCCTGGAGCCGAATCGCTGAGATTGCGGCAACAAGGATAATTCCTTTCGTTGAGGAATTGGCAAAGACGATCGGAAGGAGGTGAGGCGGACTTGAACGGCAAGACATTTTCGGCCATAGAGACGGCGTTGCTTCAGATCGAAGCTCCGTAAGCGTTTACGTCAATCAACGCGCAACCCGCCGGTCGGCGCTGCGCAATTGTCTGATCGGCACCTTACGGAGATCGAAATGCTCAAAGGCAAACTCCCTAAACGTTACAATACGATCATCATGCCGTTCATCCTCTCGCTGCTGATGACATCAGTCGTCTCGGCGATCAGTATCGTGAGAGCCCAAGGCCTGACCGCGCCTGCCCTTGCTATGTGGCCCTCCGCATGGGCGCTCTCCTGGGCGATCGCCTTTCCTGTCCTGCTACTGGTGCTGCCGGTGGTCAAGCGGCTGACGGCTGTGATCGTTGAGGCGTGAGGAGCGCGAGGCGCCGGCGGGCTGCGCAAGCGGCCTGCCGGAAGCGTTCCGCCGCGCACGCGTAGCTCCCACCCTCCAGGACCTTGCCATTCGTTCAGCAAGCCGTCTCTTTTGATGTGTATCAAGGCATGCTTTTCGAGCAGGGATAAGGTCCGGCAACTTGCCCAGGCAGTCCAACAACATTCCTGCGGCAGGTTTTCCAAAGAGATCAATCGGTCCGGAGATAGGGTGATGCCATTAAAACTGATCAGTGGAATGATGAAGTCGTCCGGCGAGGAAGCGTTGCTTGCGATGGATGCGGGCGGCGCAAATCAGATGGTCGTCATTGACAGGGGAGCTCTTCAGGAGGTCGCAGAACCACGACGCTGCGACGAAAGCCGGCTTCAGGAAAATATCGATTTGTTCAGCCGGATTGCCTCCGCGAAATATGATTGCGGCGACGTCGAACCGGATGGGCGCATCCGAATTGGCGCGGACGATCTGATTGCATGGCGGCAGAGTGCGCATGTCAAAAGCAAGCCGGCAAGCATAGCTTGATCGGTCCATACCTTGCGCCGGCAAGCCTATCGATCAACACCGTCGTCACGCAGAAGGGCGCCATCTTTGACGTACGTCAATTCATAATTCCAGGGCAGTGCGAGAGTGTGGCGAATATCAGCTATCGCCTCTTTCCGTTTGGAGATCAGCATGAAGCAACACCTCTTTCTTCCGCTCCTCACCTATCCGGATGCGACTTCGGAATTCATGATCGCCAACGCCGTCGCACTTGCGCACCACATGCAGGCGACGCTGACCGTCTGTGCGGTGGAGATTACCGTTCCCGACGTGTCCAATGCCCTGTCGTCGCTGATCATCGATGCGGCGAAGATGGCGCGGGATGCCGGGGCGCTCAGCCGCAAGCGTGCCTCGGCGCTGACCCGGATGGCGGTGGATGCGGCAAAAGGCGCTTCCGTGGATGTGCGCACGCGCGAGATCAAGACTGCGGAGCCTTTCGTCGTCGAGGTCCTTTCGGAAGCATCGCGCGCCTACGATCTCGTGCTTCTGGAATCGGCCGGGATCTCCCGTCCGATCGTCGAGGCGGTGCTGTTTGCGTCAGGTCGGCCGCTCATCCTATATCCGTCTGCACCTTTCGGCGGCCGGATGGATCACGTCGCCATCGCCTGGGATGGCAGCCGCGCTGCCGCACGGGCGGCACATGATGCCTCGTTTTTCCTGGAACGGGCTTCCAAGGTTTGCCTGCTTTCCGTCATCGACGAGAAGCCGGTGGAATTCGAGACCGGCGATTGTCTGGTGGAGAATCTGCTGAAGAGCGGTGTCGTCGCGGAGGCGACGCGCGTGCGTGCGCGCGGCGAACCAGTCGGAGAGGTGCTGCAGACCAAAGCCTTCGAATTGCGGGCAGACCTTCTCGTCATGGGCGGGTTCGGCCATTCGCGTCTGCGCGAATTCGTGCTCGGCGGCGCTACTCAAGCCGTGCTGACCAATATCAGCCTGCCTATCCTGCTGTCGCATTGAGCACTGGCACGCCATCTTCAACGATCGAATTCGGAGAAAACGGCTCCGAACTCGTATCGCCAGAACAATCGAAGGCATGGAACATATGCACGCCGGTTATTCTCCCTTCCAACCTAACGACCGGAAGGACCATGCATCGCCCTCAGCCGACGAATCGTCTCGCAGCCGCCAGGTTTCGATGAAACCGTCCGCTTCCTGCCGGCCGCTTCGGCTGCCGCCTCCACCAGTTGAAAAGCATATTCCACGGCCGCTTCCGTATCATCGTGGCAGAGCTTTTCCGCCTGGCAGCGGGTTTCGAGCGATCGTCTGATCCGGCGTTTGATGGCAGGCACAACGGCATCGTTCGTGTGAGCGAAAAGGTGCCGCAGGCAGCTGGTAGCGACCACTTCCGAAACCAGAAGTTTTCCTTCGATTTCGCCGAGCGTCGGCACGGCAAATCGCGCTCCTCCGCTCTGGCAGTCACGATCTGTAACCAACATCATTGTTCTCCCATTTCATCATCGAGCGCTCTTTTCACCCGACGCAGGATCACCGCTCGTCCCTTTCGATCAGGTCGACGGCGCAAGCGCTCTTCCAAGTCGATAACGATCGACTGGTACTCATTGTGCCAATCAGGATGGCCAACCTCTTGTGGTGCAAGACGCGGGCGCGGGGAAGCAGGGCCCAAGAGTTCCGCGCCTTGCCTCGTCAGGCGGTAACAAGCATCGAGCGAGGGGATAAGGACCGTGATATCCGGCTGCTCCAATGCCAAACGGGATTTCAACTGGTCGCGCGCTGCATCTTCGCCATGAACCAGGAACAATCCTGTTCGAACCGGTTTGCGCGCTGCCACCCACTGCATCAATTCGGTCGCATCGGCATGACCACTATACGCCTCCAGAGAGTGAATGGTTGCACGCACGACGATTTCATCGCCTTGGATCCTGACCGTGCGCGCTCCGTCTTGGAGTAGACGTCCGAGCGTTCCCTCCGCCTGAAAACCGACGATGAGAACACTGCCCTCATCGCGCCAAAGCCAGTTCTTGAGCCGATGACGAATCCGGCCCGCCTCGCACATTCCGCTTGCCGCGATGATAATGTGGAAGCCACGGATAAGGTCGAGCGCCTTCGATTGCTCGGCGGTTTCCGTGAAGCGCACGTTCTTCGAATTCAATGCTTTGACCAGCAAATTTCCGTTCGCCATGGCGCGCGCGTAACGCTTGAATATCGCAGTGGCGCGCGACGCGAGCGGCGAGTCGATCACGATCGGGCAGCGCGGCAGACTGCCTTCGTCCATCAAGATGTTGAGATCAGCCAGAAGCTCCTGGGTTCGTTCGACCGCAAAGGACGGGATCAGCAAAGCGCCGCTTGGATGATGGGCCTTCAGCACAATTTCAAGGAGCAGCCCGCGCCGTGCTTCATCCGAAACTTCGTCCCGCTCGCGATCGCCATAGGTGCTTTCGCAGATGACATAGTCGAACCCCTGGGGCGCTTCGGGTGCAGCCTCCAGCAATTTATGCTGAGGCCCGATATCGCCCGAAAACAGCATTCGGATCGGTTCATCCGTTCCCGAAAGCTCGATTTCGACCGATGCGGAGCCGAGAAGATGGCCGGCGTCCCAGAACCGGAAGCGGAGGTGGCCAGAAAGCTCGTGCCATTCCTTATGAGCGACGGCTTGAAATTGCGTCATCGCGACTCGTGCGTCATCCGCGTTGTAAATTGGTTCTATGGCGTCGCGTGATCTCCAGCGATTGCGGCGATTGAGCTGCTCGACCTCCGATTCCTGGATATGGCCGGAGTCCTGGAGCATGATCCCGCACAGGTCCAAGGTGGCAGCGGTACAGTAAATATGTCCGGCAAACCCGGCCTTCACCAGCTTGGGGACTAGGCCCGAATGATCGATATGTGCGTGGGTCAAAATGACAGCGTCAACGGCCGCCGGCTCGAAAGGGAAAGGACGATAGTTCAGCTCCTTCTCCGTTTTCGATCCTTGGAACATGCCGCAATCGATCACGATCCGAACACCACGATGGTCCAAAAGAAAGCAGGAGCCGGTCACCGATCCGGCTGCACCGTGAAAATATAAAACAGGATCTGACATGGCCTGCCCCCCAATTGTTCACACATCCTAGCCGGCGGGAAGACCGACCGCTTTGCGGCAGATCAATGAATGGGGGAGCAAGGGAGATTAGGGTTGGTCAATTCCAACAAGAGAGGCAACTGGTCATGACCATCAAAACTGTTTTGAGCGTCCTCGGCGTCAATCACTTCGACGAAGACTTGAAGGGCGCCATCGACTTTTGCGAAACCCACGGCGCCCATCTCACCGCAATGGCGATTTCGATGGGCGCAGCGCCCCCTATCGGTTCCTACGAGGTTGTCTCGACGGTCTGGGTCGAAGAACGTCAGCGCGAAATCGATCGCCTGGCCGATAAGAGTTCCGAGATCAAAGCAGTCCTCGCAAGGAGCGAGGTCTCTTTCGAGGTGCAGGAGATCTACACCGAATTCGCCTGGGCGGACGAAGATATTGCAGAGCGGGCACTCTATGCCGATCTCGTCCTGGTCGGCCCTCAGGCCGCCCGTGACCAGGAACTGCGGCGCAGGGTTATCGATGGTGCCCTGTTCCGGTCGCCGACACCGATGCTGATCAACCCGAGAAAGTCCAATGTCGGGCTTGCTCCAAAAGCGATCCTGCTGGCCTGGGACTCCAGCGACGAGGCTTCGCGCGCGGCACGTCAGTCGATCGAGTTCCTGCAGGCTGCTGAATCGGTGCATATCACGCTCGTCGATCCGCTGGCATCATCATCGGCGAATGGTGAAGAACCAGGCGCTGACGTTGCCACCTTTCTGGCACGCCACGGGGTGAAAGTTGATGTGGATTGCGTCGCAAGCGGCGGCCGCCGCGTCGATGAGGTGCTGCGGCAGCATGCCGCCGATGTCGCTGCCGACATGATCGTCATGGGCGCATATAATCATCCCCGGCTTCAGCAGCGTCTTTTTGGCGGTGTAACGCGATCGATGCTGGAGGAAACAAAAATTCCCCTGTTCCTCGCCCATTGAGCAAAACGCCCGGGTTCATCCCGGGCGTCCTCCCCCGGTTTTCAATCAACGGCCCGGCTTTCAATCAACGGAAAGCGCCGTTCGACCGGTAACCTCACGGACAAATATGCCGTAAAATATGTGCTCGGACTCAGAGGCCGTTGCCTGCGGCTGCGGCTTCAAGGCACCGATTTCCCACCAATCGAAGTGTTTTTGCAGCAACGACCAGGCTTGCAGCCTTTCATTGCGCCAAAGGTCTGTATCCGGAAACTCTTCGAAGCGCCCATCGACGACGACGCTCGTCCAGCCCTTGCCCGCGCCATGCTGGTCGATTTGCAGACAGACGTTTTCGTTCGCGCGCATCCAGTCGACCTTCCGGCCGGGCATGGAAAAACTGTAGATCACACCCTTTGCATAAGCGAAGTAGATCGGCACCAAGTAGGGCTTGTCATCCTTGCAACAGGCCAGGTGGCCAAACCGGGAATGCTCAAGAACGGCGAAGCATTCTGCTTGCGTCAAGTCTTTCAGGATGTAGCTCATCGATAACTCTCCTTGCCGCGACAAGTTCATATATTACCACCTGATCACACCCTGTCGTTGATGGAGCGCAATGACTGAAACTCCCACAGAGGCGAGACTCTCCCACCTTGGAGTACCGGTTAATTCGACAAAAGCCGGTTGATGGCGTTGTTATGGAGCAGCGTGCGGGTGATCCCTCCGAAGACACGTTCCCGAAATCGATTGTGGCTATATGCGCCTGCGACGATCAGATCTGCCGCCAACCTATCTGCAGCTTCGATGATCGTCATCCCTGCATCGCCTGTCTGTCGCGGCTCGATGATGCTCCGGGCTGGAACCGAATGGCGGGAGAGAAACCGAACAACATCATTCAGCGCTTGCTCATCGATCGGGTGGCTCTCCTCGATCGAAAGGACGACCACGTCTTGCGCCAAGATCAACAGAGGCATCGCGTCGACAATTGCCCGCCGCGATTCCTTCGTGTCCTTCCAGGCAATCACAATCGTCTGAGCTTCCAGAGGAGCCCGGGAGGCCGAAGGTAGCAGCACCGGTCTGCCCGCCGACAGCAAAACGTCCGGTATGTTAACCGTGCGTCGGTAATCGCGTGCCTGACCCTTCTCGACATCAAAGAGGACAATAAGGTCGGCCGCTCGTGCATTTTCAACGACAAAGGTTGCCGGGTCGGCAGCCTTTGTCTGCCAGGAGACGTGGTTCCTGAACGGCGCATGTCGCATGATCCGCTCGTGCAGGTCGCGTTGTCGCGTCTCGACCGCCTCCATCTCTTCACGCATGATTTTGGTTCCGGATGTCGGTCCGATGCTTGGCTCGATCACGAATAGCGGCTGGGCCGCGGATATGCAGGCGAGTTCAGCATTGCAACGCTCAGCGAGGTTTATCGCAAAGGTGAAGCGATGATCGGGCTGGGCATCGATATCGAAATGCGTAAGGATGGATTTGAAAGTCATGGCTGGCTCCCTCCTTCGTGAGGACATTCAAATCATGCTCGCGCTTCTGCGATTTATCACCTTGATTTTCGTCAAAGCGCGGGCCGCACGAACAGGCGATGCTAGCTCCAATCATCGGGAGGACATCACCCATGAAAGCGCAATTTCATTTGCCCC
This sequence comes from Rhizobium anhuiense bv. trifolii, assembly GCF_024346605.1. Classification (NCBI taxonomy): domain Bacteria; kingdom Pseudomonadati; phylum Pseudomonadota; class Alphaproteobacteria; order Hyphomicrobiales; family Rhizobiaceae; genus Rhizobium; species Rhizobium anhuiense. The sequence goes on along the minus strand of NZ_CP098803.1, from coordinate 400,290 downwards.
TCGTCACCTATCCAGACGCAAGCTCCTTTTCCCTCCTTCAGAATGCTGTCGCTGTTTCCCTTCACCAAAAGGCTGATTTAACGGCAAGTATACCGTTGGTCAGAATTGAACCCGTGCAACCGCGACTTCCGTCATTTCTTGACGTGGAAAAAATGCGTGCGGATGCCGAGCACGTCAGCAGAGACAATGGCGCCGTTCTCGGGCAGACGCTGCGTGACTATGCGAAGCAAGCCGAGATCGAGGTTGAGATACAGCCATTCGACGCGAGGCAACCGTTTGTCGCCCAAGCTCTTGCCGAGATGTCGCGCGCATATGATCTTTCGATTCTGGAAGCATCCGAAATAATGATGCCGCTGATCGAGAGCGTGCTGTTTGAAAGCGGTAGACCGCTCCTGCTTTTTCCCACGGACAATTTCTCCGGGCGGATCGATGCTGTCGCCGTCGCCTGGGATGGGGGAGCCACCGTCGCGCGGGCACTGACAGGTGCCAGATTCCTGCTGGAACAGGCTTCGCGTGTCGTCCTGATTTCCGTGACGGACGACAAGCAGATTGACGAGCGCAGGCGAGACCACCTTGCGGCTGCACTTCGAAAGGCCGGCCTTGCCGTCGATGTCACGGCCGTCCAGGCGAACGGAGAACCGTCAGCCGGCGTCATCCAAGCTGCGGCGCTGGAACGCAAGGCTGATTTGCTGGTCGCCGGCGCGTTCGGTCATTCGCGGCTGCGCGAATTCGTTCTGGGTGGGGTCACACGGTCACTGTTGACGCGCCTTGAAATGCCCGCTCTCGTTTGCCACTAACTAGAGAGCGCGGAGTGCGTTGCCGATCACGGCAACATCGATCACCTCCTGGAGAAGGGCGCCCTGCACAGGCGTGAGGTATCCCAGGCTCGCACAAACCATCGCGATCACCGATAGACCGACACCGCAAGCGACACTCTGAAGAGCGATCGCACGGGACCGCCGCGCGATTTGCAGCAGAGTTCCAATCTGCCCCAGGTCATCCCGCAGCAACACGACATCCGCCGCTTCAGCGGCGGCGGCAAGATTGCGCCGGCCAACGGCAACACCGACGTCGGCAGCAGCAAGTGCAGGTGCATCGTTGACGCCATCACCGATCATCATGACGCGCCCGTAGGATCTTTCCGCCGTCACCCTCTGAACTTTCTCGGCCGGCTCAAGCTCGGCACTGATCTGATCAAGACGAAGAGCAAGGCCGACGGCGTCCGCGACTTCGGCCCTGTCACCGGTCGCAAGGCTAAGCCGCTTGACGCCCAAACGTCGAAGATCCGCGATCGCCGGGACAGCATCCTTGCGAACCGGGTCGGCCATGACGATCGTACCAGCGAGAGCGTCATCGATCGCGACATAGGCTGTGACCGTGCTGTTGTCCTTCGGGCCAGGGCGAGTGGCGGACCTTGTCTTGCCGGCAATGAAATCCCATCCGCCAACGGCTACCTTGTGTCCGCCCACATATCCCTCGATGCCTTCTCCTGGCACTTCTGCGAGTTGGGCAGGTTTGGCAAGCCTCAGGCCACGTCGCTTCGCTTCTTCGACAATCGTTTGACCAATCACGTGGCCAGAGGCTTGATCCACAGATGCCGCGAGACGCAAAATCTCCTCGGCATCCCGATCGGTCTCGATTCTGACAACAGCAGGCTCTCCAGTCGTCAGCGTGCCTGTCTTGTCGAAGACGACGACCGAGATGGTCGCGAGGACCTCGAGGACATGAGCTCCTTTGACCAGGACGCCTGCACGGGCAGCTTTCGACATTCCCGCCACGAGTGCGACGGGAACGGCGAGAATCAGCGGGCAAGGTGTCGCGACGACCAGAACTGCAACAATCCGCGTGGGATCGCCCGACAACCATGCGGCCAGGCCGGCGATCACCAGGGTCATCGCCAGGAAGGCGAGGGAGAAGCGGTCGGCCAATCTCGATATTGGCGCTTTCGAGCTTCGGGCCTGGCTCACCATGCGGATTATTCCGGCATATGTACTTTCGCTTGCTGAGCCGGAGGCGATCATTTCAAAAGCATCGCCGAGATTGGAAGACCCGCTCATGATCAATTCACCGCTTTCCCGCCGCGCCGGCAACGGCTCGCCGGTGAGAGCCGCCTCGTTCAAGAGCGCGTGACCGGCTACAACCTTGCCATCGACAGGGACCACGTCGCCCTTTCGGACGAGCAGCTTGTCTCCCGGGGCAAGTGCCGCGATGGGAACCTGGGACAGGCCGGATGCGGTGACACGAACAGCGCTACGGGGGGCGCGAGACAGAAGTTCGCTCATACCGCTCTCTGCGCGCCCTTGAGCAAAGCTTTCCAGAAACTGCCCGCCTGCATACATGACAGCAACGATGGCGCCGGCAAAATATTCGCCAAACCAGAGCGCAGCACTCATGGACAGGGCCGCGATAAGATCCAGGCCGATATCGCCACGCCTCAAACTGAGTGCGACGTCAACAGAAAGCGCGACGATGACAGTGATCGTCGCGCTGACCAGAGCGGTGGTGGACCAGAAAAGCAGATCGCCATGCCACCACCGCAACAGACCGCCGACGATGAGGCCTGTGATTGCGATAGCCGCGAGCGAAAGAGGCCAAATGCGGTGAATAACCGTGAAGGTTATTGGAAGGCGGTAATTGATACGCGAAGAAGCACTCATGCCAGAACCAAGCCGGCAATCCCAGCAAAAGTCGCGACACAGCCTGCGATCGCGAAACGAATTGCATAGGCGATGCTCCCAACACTTGCCGCAAGAACGGCCTTCGCAAGCATATTGGCGAACGCCGCGACCGCTATGGCGCGAGCGGCTGCATCTGCAGGCACCTGGATGGATGACAGTTTCGCCACGGCAAGTGTTATCGCATCGAGATCGCCCAGTCCGGTGATGAACGCAAGGGCGACCAATGACTGGGTTCCGAAGACGATCAGGGTCAAGCGTGTCAGGACGGTCACGACGGCGAGAACAAGCGCGAAACGCAGCACGACCATGACCTCAAGCGGGTTTCGCGGCAAAAAATCAGTGCTCTCGTCCGGGCGCCGCAACGATGCGGCAAGGCCGCCTCCGATGGCGAAGATCATGGCAGCGGGAGCGAGCGATGGAGCCAGCTCCTTGAGTACAGCCGGTGCAATGAGGCCGCAAATCAAAAGCACCCGGGCGAGAGAAACGGCTCCCGCCAGCATCGCTCCGGCTGAAAGGAGCGGTGAGAGGGCGGGCATCTGTATCGACTGGCGGGCAAAGGAAAGCGTCAGGGCTGTCGACGAGACGATACCGCCGCTGGCGCCGGTCAACAGGATTCCGGCACGGGCGCCGCCAATCTTGATCAGGATATAACCAACAAAGGAAACGGCTCCCACCAGGATCGTCATCATCCAAAGCTCGAAGACATTGATCGCCTGCCAGGGATCGACCGGCTCATTGGGCAGGATCGGGAGGATGACGACCGTCATCGTCAGCAGGATCAGGGCGGCCCTCAGCTCGAGCCAGGTCAGGCGCCGAAGAAATCCATGCAAGGGTTCCCGCGCGGCGAGAAGGGCCGTTATTGCAACCGCGCTTGCTGCCGTTGCCGTCATATCTGCAACGACCGCGCCGAAACCCAGTGCGAAGACCGTTATTGCGGCAATCGTGCCGGTTGCACTGTAGTCTTCGTCATGTGTTGCCTGCATGCGGCTGAAAACGAGGATTGTGACGCAAAAGGAAACAAAGATAGCCGTCGGCAGAATTGGCCCCGTGACGGGCTGCAGGAAACCGCAGAAGCCGCCCAGGAAACTTGACAGGCCATAGGTGCGGATTCCCGCCACCCTTTTGCCTGGCGCGGCCTCACGATCCTGCCAGCCGCGCTCGATACCGACCAGGATGCCGATCGCAAGCGCGAGGCTGAGGCGCTGGAATGCTTCTGTCGTTACCAATGATGTCATCATCTGATGGTCCAGACGTGCCGGTCCATCCATCGCGGAAGGTACCTGTGCCGTCTATGTCGTTGCCGTTCATTTCGAATCATGCGCCGGCAATGTCAGAGCCGGCCCAGCGCATCGTCTGTGGACGTCTCACCGAACTGGTCGAGCGCCTCCTCGAGATAATCCGGCAGGAGAGGCATGCCGAGAAGATAGGCCGCTGTGCGTCTATTGTGCGCATCCGCTGCTCGGCTGCGAAGCTCATCCCAATCATTGACATTCCCATCGCCTCGACCGAGCCACGCCAAGGCGACCAGATCGATCTGTTCGTCTTCGTTGAGAGCCCAGATTGCACTCCTGAGTTCGGTCTCGACGGGATCGTCGTCATGATCTTCCAGCACTCCGATCATGTTGTCGTCGCTCGGGTTCGAGCCCGGATCCGGCTCGGTGATGACATCCTTGACGTCGAACTCCTTAGCCTTGAGGATGAGATAGCGGACGGTCTCCGGGGAAATGCTCGGCATCCATGCCTCGTTCACAGGGTCATTCATAAGTGGCCTCCGCGCCCAATATTTCATTTCAATTATATACCATGTGACATCGGGCTGCCGTTGCATTGAGAAGGATCAATCTACCCCACCGTCACATGACGAAAACGGCGAACGAGAATGGGCAGGACGTAGGCTTGACGTTCGTCCATGCCGATCGTCGCGTTTTCAAGACCGTAACGGTTTGCGAAATGAGGAGACGCTGATGCAGGCGATGATTTTGGAGGCGATCGGGACCCCTTTACGTCTGGTGGAGCGCGCCGATCCCGCGCCGGGCAAAGGCCAGTTGATGTTGAAGGTCGAAGCCTGCGCCGTCTGCAGGACGGATCTTCACGTCTGTGACGGCGATCTTCCGAACCCGAAGCTTCCCCTCGTTCCCGGCCATGAGATCGTCGGCGTCGTCGAGGCGGTCGGAGAAGGTGTCGCGGCGTCACGCAGAGGGCAAAGGGTCGGCGTACCCTGGCTCGGCCACACATGTGGCCGCTGCTCGTTCTGCCGCAGCGGAGAGGAAAATCTCTGCGACCAGCCGCAATTTACCGGCTATACGCGCGACGGAGGTTTTGCCACCCATGTCGTGGCCGATGCAGCTTACGCATTTGCGCTCGACAGCGAGGCCGATCCGGTCGCTCTTGCGCCGCTGCTATGCGCGGGACTGATCGGCTGGCGTTCGCTGAAGAAGGCTGGAGACGGCGCCCGGATCGGGCTTTACGGCTTTGGCGCAGCCGCCCATATCATCGCGCAAATATGCCGCTGGCAGGGCCGTCAGGTCTACGCTTTCTCACGCAGCGGCGACGCTGCAGCGCAAGGTTTTGCGCTCGGCCTTGGCGCTGCCTGGGCAGGGGGTTCGGAGGAAGCTCCGCCTGTCATGCTCGACGCCGCAATCATCTTCGCACCTGTCGGCGAACTCGTACCGGCTGCACTGAAGGCGGTGCGAAAGGGCGGAAGGGTCGTCTGCGGAGGTATCCACATGAGTGAGCTTCCGGCCATGCCTTATGCGCTGATCTGGGGGGAGCGAAGCGTTGTTTCGGTCGCAAATCTGACGCGTGAAGATGCGGAGGAATTCTTCCCCATTGCCCGCCAGGCAGGCGTCAGGACCCACACGACCGTCTATCCGCTTGCCGAAGCCAATACGGCGCTCGACGACCTGCGTGCCGGCCGATTGAGCGGAGCGGCTGTCTTGAAGCCCTGAGCCGATGGGTCATCGCTGGCCACTGCATGATGGGATTTCAGACGGGCGCACGCAAATTACCGCCATGGCTGGCCGCCGCGTCTTGTCGTCAGTTGTCGCGGTGCTGCCTGCGCCACCATTTGTCCACCTCGGAGACCGCAAGCAGAGCGCAGGCGAGCGCCAGAAGCGTTGCCCATTCGCCAAGAGATACCGGTTGCAGGGAGAGTATGTCGCTGAGGAAGGGGAGGTGCATAGCGAGCATGTGGACCGCCTGGGCGACGAGCACAGCGACAAGCAGCAGCAGGTTACCGCCAAAACCTTGCCTGAAGAGAGACTGATATTCCGAGCGGCTGTTGCAGGTCTGGACGTTCTCGAAGAGGACGAAGAGCAGGAGCAGCATGTTGCGAGCCGCCCCTTCCGAATAGCCGTTCTGCAGCAGCCAGTAAAAGATGGCAAAACCACCAAGACCCATGACGAGGGTAGAAAGCAGCACACGGCGCAACATCAGCCGGTCGAGGATCGGTTCCGAGGGCTTGCGTGGCGGACGGCAGAATTCGTCGCCTTCGGCCTTTTCGGCACCGAGCGTGACATCTTGGATGCCGTTGGTGACCAGGTTCAACCACAGCAATTGCACCGGCAGCAGCGGCATCGGCAGGCCGAGCGGAATTGCCAGCATGAAGAGCAGCACTTCAGCCGCGCCGGTCGAGATGAGCATGAAGATCACCTTGCGAATATTGGCATAGGCGACCCGGCCCTCGCCGATACCGGCGACGACGGAGGAGAAATTGTCGTCGGTGATGATGATGTCGGCGCTGTCCTTGGCGACATCCGTGCCTTTGCGACCCATGGCAACGCCGACATGGGCGTGTTTCAGCGCCGGCGCATCGTTGACGCCGTCGCCGGTCATGGCAACGAAATGGCCCTGCCGCGCCAGCGACAGCACGATCGAAAGCTTCTGTGCCGGCTGCGCGCGCGCATAGAGCCGCGTGCGGGCGGTCAAAGCATCGAGGATCGCCGGCCCCTCCTGCTCCGCTTTGGCGATTTCGGCGCCGGTTGCGATCTGGTCGCCCTCGAAATCCAGGCCGGCTTCGGCGGCGATGGCGGTCGCCGTGCGGGGATCGTCGCCGGTTATCATGGCGACCGCGATGCCCGCGGTGCGGCAGCGACGAATGGCATCGGGTACTTCGGGCCGGATCGGATCCTTCATACCGACGAAGCCCAGAAAGACGAGGTTGACGAGATGATGGCGGCCATAGATGTCGTCGGAAGCCGCTGCCATCTCGCCATAGGCGAAGGCGAGCACGCGCAGACCGCGGCCGGCAAGTTCTTCCTTCTGTTTGATCAGCGCTGCCTTGTCGAGAGCGACGAAACCCTTGCCTGTGTCCATTCGATCGGCCATGGCGAGCACCGTCTCGGGCGAGCCCTTGACGAAGACATGGACGCTGTCTTCCGCGTCGTGGAAGGAGGCGGCATAACGCAGGTCCGGCTCATAGGGAATGGCGCTGAGGGCGGGAAAATCGGCGCGCAGATGCCTGTGATCGATGCCGGCCTTTCGGGCCGCCGCCAGCAGTGCGATGTCGACGGTGTCGCCGGTGCCGCTCCAGCCATCAGCCTGCTGCTGAAGGGTCGCCTCATTCGGCAGGGCGGCAGCCTTCAGCAGCGAAAAGGCTCTTTCGGCAGCAACTTCGCGGGTGACGCCGGGTGCGTGCAACTCGCAGCGATCGAGGTCATGGCCGGCGTCGAAGAAGAGGCGGGTTCCTTCCGGCAGGATCATTTCCGTCACCGTCAACTCGTTCATGGTCAGGGTGCCGGTTTTGTCGGTGGCAATCATCGTGCACGAGCCGAGCGCTTCAACGGCCGTCATGTTGCGGACAATGACATTGGCCTTCGACATGCGGCGCATACTGATCGCCAGCGCAACGGTGATGGCGACGGGCAAACCTTCGGGAATCGCGCTGACGGCAAGACCGACGCTCATCAGGAAAAGATCGTGAAGTGAAAGGCCCCGCGCCAGGCCGGCAGCAAGAAGCAAGGCCGTGGCAACGGCGACCGAGTAGGCTATGTTGCGCGAGAAATACTCGAGCCGGATCAGCAACGGTGGCTGCGAACGTGATCTTTCGCCGATACTGGTTGCAATCCTGCCGAGTTCGGTGGCCGACCCTGTCGCCGAAACGCGGCCGCGACCGCGCCCTCTGACGATCATGGTTCCGGCGAAGACCTGGGAGGAGCCGCTGCCGTTTGCGAACTTGCACACCGGCACGGATTCTCCCGTCAGCAGGGATTCGTCGCATTGAAGGTCGTCGCAGGCAAAGAGCGTGAGATCGGCCGGCGCGCGCCTACCGGATTCCAGCACGAGAAGATCTCCCGGAACAAGGTCGGTTGCGGCAATGGTCTGCTGCATTCCATCGCGGATCACCAGCGCGCTGGGCTGTTCGAGATTACGCAGGGCAGCGGCAGCCTTGCCGGCCGAGTATTCCTGGAAAGCGCCGATCGCGCCGTTGAGAATGAGGACTACCGCGATGAAGGCCGCGTCCTTTAGATCGCTGACAATGGCGGAAACCGCCGCGGCGCAGATCAGGATGTAGATCAGCGGGCTCAGGAACTGGTGCGCGAAGACGAGCAGGAAGCCGGGAGCAATTGATTTCGGCAACTCGTTGCGGCCGAAGCGACGCAGCAGCGCTTCGGCTTCGGCTTGCGAAAGCCCTGTCTCATCGCAGCGGATTTGAGCGGCGTGGTTCATGCCCTCATAGGACGGGATGTCCGGCAGCCTCGCCTTGATCTTCATCAAGGAACTCGTCCCAAGAGAGGGCGCGCCGTTACGGCGCGCCCTCATCGGAAGAGTCAGCCCGCCTTGATCGGGATCTTGCGTTCGCTCTTCAGGGCGTCGTTGCTTTTCGGCAGCTTTACCGTCAGCACACCGTTGGCAAAAGACGCATCGATCTTGGCGCTGTCGACGCTCGGCGGAAGCTGGAATGCGCGGTGGAAGGCGCCGTAACGGCGTTCGGAAAGATGATACTCCTTGTCCTTCTCCTCTTTGGTCTCCTGCTTTTCGGCCGTGATGGCGAGAATGCCGTTTGTGACTTTCACGTCGACATTGCTGGCGTCGATACCCGGCAGTTCAGCCGTGATTTCATAACCATTGTCTCTCTCGACGAGATCGACGGCCGGAGAGACGATCGTCGAGAGCGCCTTGTCGAAGGACAGTCTCGAAAAGGGGCGATGCCAGAAGCTCGGCGTGAAATCGTCGAAGAGCCGATCGATCTCCGAGCGCAGGCTCTCGAAGGTGGAAAGGCCCCTCTGCGGGGTCTTGTTCTTCTCATCGGTCTTGATCGGCAGTTTGGTGGCTGTGTTGGCCATGTTCTTGCTCCTCTGTCGTAACGTGTGGGACCGTTTCGCGGCGGGGTCGGCAGACGATCGCCGCAATAACCGAACTTCGCGTTCGGCAACGGACCGATCAAAGCCGATAACGGGCAACGCGGCATTGATCGCCGTCAATGTGTGTTTCGCCGCGATGCCCGGGCAATCTCCGTGAGACGGCAGAGCAAAATCGCCCATGCATAGGTGCAACACGAGGCTTTGAGGCAGGTGGATCGGGACGAGCCGACATCGCACGGCGGCCAGTGCGGAGGACGGTGCCTCTGGGCAAGGAAGTTTGCGAAAACGCTCTCTCGCGAGCAAGTGTTGAGAACCTTCGCGGGCGCCGGTTTCGGCTTTGCCGTCAGCGGTTCAGACGACAGCGACAGCTTTTCTTCCGCATCAGACAGTGATCTTCTTCATTGATCAGTACAGATCTTTGCCGCTTCGCCCAACGAACTCCGTTCGAAGGCCCTGATCGTGCGCTTGCTTGAGAAAACGATCGGCGCTCAGCATGTCGAGGGCGATGCTGTCACCAAGACATTGGCATAGCGGACCACAGAACTGTTCGTGGACCCACGCTCGGGCGCGGGCCGACAGAATGACGATTCGCCATTCATCATCCGTGCTTCGCTCAAGCCGGAAATCACAGTCGGAATGATAGGGCGGAGGGCTGCCCGCCGCCGCAAGCAGTGCTTCTCCCGTCCGGGTGGGTATCGTGTCCATGACAAATATAACCTGTTTCAGCGCTCCGACGGCGGCCAGGGGGCCGCCATCGATGTCAGACGTCGATCAACCGACCGAGAGCTGATCATCGAGTGTGGTGATCCCGGGCGCCGACCAAGCGGCTCGCTCGGCAGCGCGTCGTTCTGCCCAGGTCCTGACCTTGCCTTTCAGCGTCACTTTGCCGCCGGAAACATCGACTCGGATTGCCTCGGCCTGCAACTCCGCATCGCGCTCGAAAGCATCCTCGATGCGTTTCCTGACGTTGGCCGCGCTGGCCTTGGGTCTAACCTCGACCAGATTCGAGAGGCCGACAATGCCGGCCAGGTCTTTGACGGCATCTGACGCAGCGTCCTTCTGATATTGCCACTCGACCGCGCCGGTTAAGGTTACCCAACCCTTGAGGACCCGCACCTGCACCGCTTCTTTCGGGATGCAGACATTCCAGTCGATCATCTTTACCGCCCGCTGCGCGATATCGTCGTCGTCGGTGATGCGAGCGCCAAAGATACGAACCTCGATTTCCTGGGCGATGCCGCGAACCCCCTTCACGCGTTTGACCACGTGCTCGACCGCCTCCTTCTCCGAATACGTGCGGACATGTCCGGTGAGGGAAACGATGCCATTATCAACGGCCACGCCAATATTGGCCGCATCGACACTTGGCTCGAATTCGAGTTCGTCCAGAATGGCCTGTCTCAACGCAATGTTGTTCATAGCCTTCTCTCCACTTGGTTTCATCGACATGAACAGCGATAGGCCGCAATAGCCGGGACGTCGTTGATCCGGGTCAATAAAGCGAATTCCAAGAGTTTTGTGACGCCGGCGAAGGTATCGCCATGTCCCACGCACGATCCCCGTCAGGTTTTTGAGCCGTGTCAATGTGCAAGGCCGCTACGCCGCCAGAATGACATGACGGCCGAGACGCCGTCAGGGACATCAACCTCCCCGTTCCAATGTCGCATTGAGGATCGCTCGCTATGTTCAGAAACCGTCTCCGCAGCGCGAAGCTCTGGGATCGTATTGTCGGCGCCGAGGAAGCGGCGCTCCTGATTACCAATGGGATGACCGTCGGCATGAGCGGCTTTACGCAGGCCGGCGAGGCCAAGGCCGTGCCGCTGGCGCTGGCGGAAAGGGCAAGGCGCGATCCGCTGAGGATTACGCTGATGACTGGCGCCTCGCTTGGCCACAATCTCGATCGAACCCTCGTCGAGGCGCATGCCGTCGCGCGGCGCCTGCCTTTCCAATCGGACCCAGTCATGCGCGAGGCGATCAATGCCGGCGAGGTGATGTTCATCGACCAGCATCTTTCCGAGACCGTCGAGTCCCTGCGCAGCGGACAAGTCCCGCCAGTCGACGTCGCCGTCGTCGAAGCAACCGCGATTACAGAAGATGGCGGCATCGTGCCGACCACCTCCGTCGGAAATTCGGCGAGTTTCGCGATTCTCGCCCCGAAAGTGATCGTCGAGATCAACCTCTCTCAGCCGGAAGCTCTCGAGGGACTCCACGACGTCTACATTCCGACCAAGCGGCCGAGCCGCGAGGCAATCCCGATCGTGGCGCCCGACTGCCGCATCGGCGTACCGTTCATTCCTATCCCTGCGGAAAAAATTGCGGCAATCGTCGTCACGCAAAGCAGCGACAGTGCCTCTACGGTGGCGCCGCCGGATGCGCAGACCAACGCGATCGCTGGCCATCTGACAGAATTCCTGTCGCACGAGGTGCGGCGTGGCCGGTTGACGGAAAGGCTGCAGCCGCTGCAGGCAGGCATCGGAACGATCGCCAATGCGGTGCTTTATGGCTTCACCGCGACGCCCTTCCACGATCTCACCCTCTATTCCGAGGTGCTGCAGGATTCGACCTTCGATCTGATCGATGCCGGCAAGCTCGCCTTTGCTTCCGGATCTTCCATGACGCTCTCGGCGCAAAGGCATCGCAGCGTGCTTTCCGAGATCGGGCATTACAAGCAGCGGCTGGTGCTGCGGCCGCAGGAGATCAGCAACCATCCCGAAGTCATCCGCCGGCTCGGTATCATCGCGATCAACACGGCATTGGAATTGGACATCTACGGCAACGTCAACTCGACCCATATCGGCGGCACACACATGATGAACGGTATAGGCGGCTCCGGCGATTTCGCCCGTAACGCCTATATGTCGATCTTCGTGACAAAATCGCTTGCCAAGGACGGGGCGATCTCACGCGTCGTGCCGATGGTCAGCCATGTCGATCATACCGAGCATGATGTCGACATCCTCGTTACCGAAATCGGTCTTGCCGATCTTCGCGGACTGGCGCCGCGGGAACGCGCCAAAGTCATTATTGCCAATTGTGTGCACCCAAGCTACCGCGAGCTACTCGCGGATTATCATCGGCGGGCGCTGCTGCGCGGCGGGCACACGCCGCATCTGATCGAAGAAGCCTTGGGATGGCACGATAAGCTGCGCCGAACGGGACGGATGTTGTCGTAGGTGGCCGTAAGGCATCCTCAGAAATTCCGTGACACTCGTAGAAACGAGATCGGGAAGGCGGCGGACACCCGAACAGGCAACCTTGTCCGCGATTCAAGCCTTTAGCGCGTCAGCGCCGGCACTTCGTCCCTGGAAACGCCTTCGCCCCGCAAAGTGGTGGCGGCATCGCTCGCATCGCGGATCAGGGCGTATTTGACCTGAGTGACTTTGAGATCGCGATACCAGTCAACCAGTTCTCCCCAGGGATCAGTGATCTTGGCCAGACCGGAGATGAACGCGACGACGGTTCCTATCTCGGTCTTGCCGGTGACGACATAATAGCCGCCGAGTGCGAAGATGCCGACATAGCCGACCTGCGTCATCAGATTCATCAGAAAATTCATGGTGAACTTGATCCGGTAGATGCTCATATTGGTCGAGAAGAGCCGCTGCACCCGGCCGCTCTGGGCATCGAGAGCATCGCTGGTGACGACGTGCCGAACCATGCCCTCGCTGACGTGTCGCATCACCGTGATCTTGGTCTCGACCCGGCGGTTGATCGCCATTTGCATCAGCGGCACGAAGCCGATCTGCGGCAAGAAGACGACGGCGACGGCAAGCGCCATCAGCGGCTGCAGGTAGATCATGTAACCGCCAACCGCAATCAGGATGCCGGCCTGCAGTAGGGGCTCCGAAACGCTGGTGCCGACGAAGCCGCCGACGGGTTCCGCCTCGGCCAGGACGATTGAAAGCTGGACACCTTCGGCGAGCGCATCGACGGGAGATTCGCGAGAGCACTCGGATGCAGCGAGCACGCCCATGCGAAGCCAGCGGATCGCGACCTCGCCGATCCATCCGCGATAGAGGTTCAGCGCCAGCTTTGTCAGACCTTCCAGCAGGGCGAGGCCGAGGTAAGCGAAAACAAGAATCAGGATGGCCTGGTAGGAAGCGCCCCCAGTGGCCGCGTTGATGATGCGCCTTTGCACCTCAAGCGGCGCCGTACCGGCGAGGAAGAGGAGGATCGAAAGGGCGGCGATCGCGATCTGATGATGGCGACCCATGAGGAGCACGAAACCGAACAGGTTTTTCGGCATTTGACGTCCTGACCCCTCACCCTTCCGTTGAGACGACGAGTTTTTCCATGTCGGGAACGAGTACGAACGGTGCCGACGTTGCGAGCATCGAGGTGGCCAGCAGTTGGGCCATGCGAACGTTGGGAGCCGGGTGTTCCATGATCTTCCCTCGAATTCAGGCCTGTCTGGCCTCGCTCTCCGGCGGCGGGATTGCGACGCCGTAATAGGGATCGACCCAGACGAGCTGGTCCTTGATCGACGTCACGCCCGGGACATTCTCGACCGCGACTTTCGCGGCGAGACGTTCGCGTTCGTCGAAGATGGTGCCGTTCAGTTCGGCAACGCCGTTCGTGACCCGGCAATGGATGAAGCCGTTACGGCTCCAGCTCTGCCGGGCAAGCTCGGCGTCGATCGCCGCCTGGATCTGCGCATCGTTTGCGGAAACGGCGGCGGCCGGCAGGGCTTGCGAGAGTGCGCGCAGCAGGTCGGAGCGGGCAACGATGCCGACGAGCCTGCCATTGGCGACGACAGGCAGGCGCTTGATATCCTGACGCTCCATCAGCCTGACGGCGTCGGAGATCGAGGCGGTTGGCGCGATCGCGGAGACCGGGGCGGTCATCACTTCCTCGACCCGTCGCCCGTGCGCGCGGACATATTCGTCGGCGATCTTGCCCGGGCTGGTCAGCCATTCGAGCAGCCAGGAACGCTTGCGTTCCGTGTTCAGTTCACTGCGGCGCAGGAAATCGCCTTCGCTGACGATGCCGACGAGCGCTCCGTTCGCATCAACGACCGGCAGGCCGCTGATCCTGTTGTCGAGCATTAACTTCGCGGCGTCGGCAACGGAACAGGATGCCGTTACGGTGATCGGCGGTGAGGTCATGATGGCTTGAACGAGCATTTTCAACTCCTGACAAAGACAGGTTTGGGATCATGCTGGTGGCGCTCTGAAGCTTTCGAACGCGTCGGCATTTGCCGACGAAACCAGTGGAACGAAGGTAACTGCGATGAAAGCGAAATGCTTTGATCAGCGTCAAAATCAAAAAGGCAAGGAAAACGGCGCGGGCAGATGAACAGGGTATTGGGCGACGCGCCGCCTGTGTCCCCGCCGCTTCGGCCGGCGGGAACGCTGCGCAGCGGCCGGCTATGCCGCGGACTGCCCCGGAGTTGCGACTGCGCTCGCCTGTCCGGCGATGTCGAGCACTATGCGCCCCTCGATCGTTCCCGCCTTCAGCCCGTCAAAGATGTCGTTGATGTCATCGAGCGGCGCGGTGGCGATCTCGGCTCGGACGCGACCTTCTGCGGCGAAGGCGAGCGCTTCATCGAGGTCGCGGCGTGTCCCGACGATCGAACCACGCACGGTGATGCGCTTCAGCACCACGTCGAAGATCGGTGTCGGGAAATTGCCCGGCGGCAGGCCGACAAGACTAATGGTGCCTTTGCGGCGTACCATACTGAGGGCCTGCGAGAAGGCGGGCGGCGAGACGGCGGTGACAAGCACGCCATGCGCTCCGCCGCTCGTCACCTTCAGCACTTTCTCGATCGTGTCTTCGGAAAGCGCATTGAGTGCGAGATCGGCGCCTACCTGGCGGGCAAGGTCGAGCTTGGCGGCGGCGACGTCGAGCGCGACCACCTTGAGGCCCATCGCCTTGGCATATTGGATCGCGACGTGGCCCAGCCCGCCGATCCCCGATATCGCCACCCACTCACCTGGGCGCGCCTCGGTTTCCTTCAAGCCCTTATACGTCGTGACGCCGGCGCAGAGGATCGGCGCAATCTCGGCGAAGTCGACATTTTTGGGAAGGCGGGCGGCGAAAGCGGCGGAGGCGATGACATATTCGGCAAAGCCGCCGTTGCAGCTGTAGCCGGTATTGTGTTGGTGTTCGCAGAGCGTTTCCCAGCCGGTTTCGCAATATTCGCAGCGAAGGCAGGCATCGTGCAACCAGGCGACGCCGACCGCATCGCCTTCCTTGAAATCAGTGACACCGGGACCGAGGGCGGTCACGATGCCCGCTGCCTCATGGCCTGGAACGAAGGGCGGCGTCGGCTTGACAGGCCAGTCACCTTCGGCTGCGTGCAGATCGGTATGGCAGACGCCGCATGCGACGACCTTCACCAGAATTTCGCCCGGCCCGGGCACAGGCACCGGCACGCATTCGATTGCGAGCGGTTTGCCGAATTCGCGCACCACTGCGGCCTTCATCAGTTTGTTCATCATGATCTCATCCCTTCGCGATGTTTGTTCGGCGGGGATGATGAAGGCGGCGCCCGGCGGCGCATTGATTCATCGCAAAGCGGTTCTTGACGACGTTCATGGCACATTACGCACGCCGGCCTGATCTCGTCTCTTGCGATATGTCGAGGAGTGCGGGCCGGAGTCATCCTATCCCGTGCGCAAAAACATCTGACGATGCAACTGCTTCACGAAACCATCGGCGGACGACGACGGAAGTGGCCGCCGCAAGCGTCACCATGTCCTGAACTCGTCAATCCAGCCTGGCAGTAAAGACGTAACCGACGCCGCGTACGGCCTTGATGAATTGCGGTCTCTTCGGATCTGTTTCGATCTTGCGGCGCAGCCGGACGATCTGGGCATCGATCGTCCGGTCGAAGGCTTCGAGGTTTCGGCCCCGGGTCAGATCCATCAGCACGTCACGGGTTAGCACCCGGCCGGCATGCCGCACGAAGGTTGCCAGCATGTCGAATTCGCCGGTCGTCAACTCGATCTCCGCGCCGTCGGGATCGAGAAGCTGCCGGCGGCTGAGATTGAGCTTCCAATCCTCGAAACCGATGATCTCCTCGCTGACCGGCTCGGCATTGCGTGCCGAAGATTGCCGGCGGCGCAGGATCGACTTCAACCGTGCGTGGACTTCTCTGAGATGGAAGGGTTTGGCGATGTAATCGTCGGCGCCGACTTCCAGACCGACGATCCGGTCGACGACGTCGTCGCGGCCCGTCAGCATCATGATCGGAACATCGGATTGGGCGCGAATTTCGCGGGCAAGATCAAGCCCGTCCGTGCCGCCGGGAAGGACAAGGTCAAGCAGGATGGCATCGAAACTCTGCTGACGCAGGCGTACCCGCATCTCGATGCCGTCAGAAGCGGAAGAGACGGTGTAACCCTCGCCCTCGAAATAGCGCGTCAGCATCTGACGAATGCGCGGATCGTCGTCAACGACGAGAAGATGCGCGTCATGCTGAAGTGTTGCCATCGCCCATCCGTCAAGCCGCTGCTTGTTACAGACTGTTACCCAATGGCACCGTCTTTAACACGCGTGGCATCAGCGTGTCACCAGCGTCGGGTTAGTTGTCCTCATCGACAGCACAGAGGGAACGGTCATGCTGCAGACAACCAATTTTCATCACGCGCTGGAAATCGCCAATGCGGTGCTTCTCGGCTCCGAACAGAGCTGCCTGCAGGCGCTTTTCAACAAGCAGCCGGTCGAACGTCTGGCAGCCGGGGAATCGCTGTTCTTCGAGGGCGACGCCGCCAAACACCTCTTCGAAGTGGTGGAAGGAAACCTGCGCATCTTCAGGATCATCTCCGATGGCCGCCGGGTCATCACCGGCTTTCTGCAAGCTGGCGACATCGTCGGCGTGTCTTTGAAGAACCACTATCTCTACAGCGCCGAAGCCATCACCGACACCAGGGTCCGCCGCCTCTCGCGCAAGGCTTTCGAGGCCGAAGTCGGCAACTCGCCGGCGCTGCGGCCAGAGGTCTTTGCCCGCCTTCGCGACGAGATGGCCGCCGCCCAGAACCAGATGGTGCTGCTGTCCTGCAAGAACGCCGAGGAGCGGGTCTGCAGCTTCCTGCTGAAGCAGCTTCATCGTGACCCGGGCCATGGCCGGTCCAATGCCATTGTCGAGCTGCCGATGACCCGGCTCGACATTGCCGACTATCTCGGCCTGACGATCGAAACCGTATCGCGAATGATGACGAAGCTGGCGAACAAGGGGATCCTGGTATCGGCCGGCCGTCATTGCGTTCGCATCGTGAAATATGGAATGCTGGTGCAACTCTCCGGCGACGATGACGAATATGATGGCGACGAACGCGGCTTGCTCGCTTACGCTGGAAGGCAACGCCAATGATCCTGAAATGACGAAAGCGCCGGAATGAAACTTCCGGAATGCCGAGCGGCGCGGCGCAAATTTATGCGACGCGCTTTGACGACGCTGCGTCCGGCGGCATCGAGCGATGTGCGGTTCGTATCCCCGCCATTTCGGACGATTGCCACGCGCGACGCCATCTGCGGACATCATTTGCAGTGATCATGACCACGTCACCGCCGGCCTCCTTTGAACCGAGGCGGTTCGCCGCGATTTCGCAGAACGCGTCGACATATTGAAGGAAACGGACTTCGGTTGCGCGAGGTGGCGAGGCTACGGAGAGCAGCGCGCGCCTGGAAACAATGACGGTTTTCATGTCTGCGCCGAAACGCACATCGATGCGCCCAGACTTATCTCGCGCATTCAGGCTTGCTGTGACGACATCGTGCGGCACTTTCATCTCCTTTGAGCCGGCATCTCCGTTGAGCAGGAGCCTGCGTTGCATGAACTGCTGCCGGCCAGTGCTGCTCCCTCTCAAGGTACGAGATCAGCACAAAGACACTTTGACCTCGGTCAACTCCACATCATTTGCCGTGCGGCAACTCATGGAACTTGGGGGCATGACGGCGTGTGTCGGAACGCGTTGCCCGCGAGCGGATGGATCAGCGGGCCGACTTTGACGCCGAGCTGAGATGGACGACGATTTCCCCGGTGGACGCCAACATTGACCTAGAACAAGGAAGATCGCGCGCTTCGACGTCATAAACCATTCTGTTTTGTCAAAGGATGCGACAATGTCCGACTGTCTGGTCGCCAAGTATGGCGACGCGCGGTTCCCGCGCTACACGAGCTATCCAACGGCGCCAGCCTTTTCAGCCACGGTGGGGCCGGATGAATATGCGAGGGGACTCGCCAACATCGCAAAAGCCGGACCCGTCTCCGTCTATCTCCACGTCCCGTTCTGCCGCTCGATGTGCTGGTACTGCGGTTGTCACACGAGCATCACCCGGCAGGATGGTCCGGTTCGCGAATACCTGGATGTCATGAGCCAGGAGATCGAGCTTGTATCCTTCGCGGCCGGAAACGACGTCCCCGTTAAGAACGTTCATTTCGGTGGCGGCACCCCCACGATCATGAAGCCGCAGGAGTTTGCCGCAATCATGGCCAAGCTGCGGAGCGCCTTCCGGTTTGAGGCAGATACGAGCATCGCGGTAGAAATCGATCCACGCACATTGGCTGCTCCAATGATCGAGGCGCTCGGTGAAAGCGATGTCGATCGCGCAAGCCTCGGCGTTCAGAGCTTCGACCCGATCGTGCAAGCCGCGATCAACCGAACACAATCCTTCGAACAGACGGAGATTGCGGTCAGCGGGCTACGCTCCGTGGGCATCTCCAGTATCAACTTCGATTTGATCTACGGCCTTCCGAAACAGACCGTGCAATCCTGCATCGACACCGTCAGACTGGCCGCGCAGCTGCGTCCGGAGCGTTTCGCCGTTTTCGGTTATGCGCACATACCGACCTTCAAGAAGCACCAGCGCCTCATAGATGAAGCGTCGCTTCCGGATGCAAAACAGCGAAACGAGCAGGCCGAAGCCATCGCGGAAGAGCTTGCGAAGGCCGGATATGCGCGCATCGGGCTCGATCATTTTGCGCTGCCGGACGATCAACTCGCGATCGCTGCGCGCAACGGCACGATGAGAAGGAATTTCCAAGGTTACACGACGGATGACTGCGATACGCTGATCGGCCTCGGTGCTTCGGCGATCGGGCGGCTGCCGATCGGCTATGTCCAGAACCATGTGCCATTGGGGCTATATCAGGAGCGGGTTGCTTCCGGCATCCTGCCGACAGCCAAGGGATATCTTCTCACCGAGGAGGATAAGCTCCGGGCCAAAATAATCGAACGGCTTATGTGTGATTTCGAAGTCGATCTCGCAGGATTGAGCAAAGAGTCGGGTTTTGACATCGAATTCCTCATCGACCGAAACGATCGGCTCAGTGAGCTTGTCGCCGATGGCGTCGCGGCGATTTGCGGAGATCGGATTGTCGTGTCTCAAGACGCACGGTTCATGGTCCGCGCCGTTGCCGCGGCATTCGACGCCTATTTCGGTTCGCACGGACGCACGCACAGCAAGGCCGCTTGAGCGAGAAACCAGCCCTTGCTCGGCGCGCTGCCATGGCCCGCCAGCTTGTTGCTGCAGAGGTAATAGGATGAAGAACCCAATCCCGGACAGTTTCGGAGAACTCGAGAGCTGCTATGAGCAGCTTATGTCGTGGTGCGACGTGCTGCAGGCAATTGCCGACTTTCTGCCTTGCCATATCGATGAAGGCCTCTGCCGCCGTCTTTCACGCGGTCTGATCCCGCTATTGCTGACGACTCACCAGCTCGAAGAGCACTTGGTCTCGTCTGCGCTCGGACTGATCATGGAGGTCGAGGAGCTGTCCGATGCGAGGGAACACCGGCAAGCCGGTCGCCTATTCGATCATGATGCGGCTCAACACCTCGTCTTCACGCTGGAAACCCTGAGCGAGGGGCGCTGCCGGCTCTCCTGGGAAGCCGTAGGATATCAGCTGCGTTCGTTCTGCTGTTCGATGCGCCGGCATATCAAGTCGGAGCGGGAGATCATCAGGTTGCTTCAACGGGCAATGAAGGACGAACCGCCGTCGCGTCCCGATGCAGCTGCGCAAACGGAGGCGGCCTGAGCAATGCGACGCTGCCGCGAGCTGCCGTGCCGATAATCGCGAAGCAGCACGCGCTGAACGCGACGGTGCGGGACGGCGCGCAAGCGTGCCGTCCGCACCTGTCGGTCAATCACTGGGTGATCTGAGCCGGGGTGATCTGCGCGAGGTCGGCATCCAGCCTCTTGCGCGCCATGTTCGGCACCTTGGCGATCTTGATCGCGTCAAGGTTGGCCGGGTTGTCGCCGACCTGGATCAATGCAACCATGCCCATGCCCACATGCGGCGTGCACTTCAGGACATATGCGCCCGGAATATCGAACTTCGCCTGATATTGCTCGCTCGGCCTGGATTTGAACTCGGGAACGCCATCGGGAATGAGACCCTTGAACGTCTCGACGTTGTGGCTCTTGTCCGTGGGAATGAACGTGACAGTATCGCCCGGAGCGATCTTCAGGAAGCCGGGCTCAAACACCATCGCGCCGTCCGCGCCCTTGTTCAGCATCTGAACCTGGTGGTCAGCAGCCATCAACGGTGCAGCCGAAGCGATCAAGGCTGCCGTTGCAGCGATCAGACCGAATTTCAAACGCATTTGCATATCTCCTGTTCTCCGAGTCCGGTTCGGCCTCGCGGACGTTTTTTAAGACATGCAGGACGCAGGTTCTTTGATGCGGGTCAAACGCGGGAGAAACCACACGCACCGCGCGGGCGAAGGCGCAAGAGCGGGTGAGCTTGCACCGCCGACAGATGTCACCTTGCGTCGAGAAGTTCGCGGATCCTCAACGCCAGCTCCTTGGCGGTATAGGGTTTGCGCAGCCACCGGGCGCCCGGAACCGTATCATTGCCCGCGAGACCCGGTTCGGAATATCCCGACGTGAAGAGCACGGCAATGTCCGGCCGTAAAATACGCACCTCTCTTGCGAGCTCGTCACCCGTCATCCCGCCCGGCATCACGATGTCGGTAAAAAGCAGCGCGACGTCAGTGTTTTCCTTGAGGAGATCGAGCGCGCGGTGACCGTTTTCGGCTTCGCGCACCGTATAGCCCATCGAGGCGAGCCTGGCGACGGCTACGCGGCGAACACGGGCGTCATCTTCGACGACGAGCACGACTTCGTCCCCTTGCGGCAGTTGGCTCTCACCCGCGCCATGGTCCGGTGCCGCCTCTTGAGGCTTCCCGCCATTGGTTGCGGGGAGATATATCCGGACTGTCGTGCCGCGCCCCACCTCACTGTAAATCTGCAGATGCCCACCCGATTGCTTGACGAAGCCGTAGACCATGCTCAGTCCGAGACCTGTGCCCGAGCCGACTTCCTTTGTCGTGAAAAATGGCTCAATCGCATGCTTCCTGACCTCCTCCGTCATGCCGGAACCGGTATCCGTCATCGTGACCAGCACGAAATTGCCGCTGCGTAGCTCCGGATACATTTTCGCATAGTCGGCATCGAGATAGACGCGCGAGATCGTCGTCGTCAGACTGCCGCCCCTGGGCATGGCGTCCCTTGCGTTCAAAGCGATGTTCAGAATGGCATTCTGGAGCTGCGAGCTGTCCACAAGGACGTTCAGGCCAGATCCATCGATGACGGTCGACAACCTGATATTTTCGCCGAGCGTTCGACGGAGCAGATCCGAGAAGCCGCTCACAACTTGACCAAGATCGGCGTGCTTCGGATTCAACGGCTGTCGGCGACCGAAAGCGAGCAGTTGAGCCGTGAGAACAGCTCCGTCCTCCGCCGCGGCCTGAGCCTCTCCCAGGATTTCACGAAGGTTGCCGGGCGGCAGTTTGTCCTCGATCATTTCGAGATTGCCGCTGATGACGGTGAGGAGGTTGTTGAAGTCGTGCGCGATGCCTCCGGTCAACTGCCCGACAGCTTCCATCTTCTGTGACTGGCGAAGATCTTCCTCGATTTTGTAACGGCTGGTGAGATCGCGGATAAAACCGGTGAATATCCGCTCTCCGTTTGCCGTCGCTTCGCCGACGTGGAGTTCCATCGGAAATTGCGAACCGTCGGCCCGCTGACCGGTGACGACACGGCCGTAGCCGATGATACGTTTCTCGCCCGTATCGATATAGTGGTCGATGTAGCCGTCGTGGGCATCGCGATAGGGGTTCGGCATCAGGTTGCTCACGTTGCGGCCGCAAATTTGATCGGAAGACATTCCAAACAGCTTCTCGGCAGCCTTGCTGAACGAAAGCACCATTCCCTTGTCATCGATCACCACCATGGCATCCGGCACGGTGTCCAGGATCGAGCTCAGATGCGCTTCGCGGGATTTGACTACCTCTTGCGCTCGCTTCAACGCGCTGACGTCGCTGTTTGTCTGGATGACGGCAAGATCGCCATCCGGCAAATTGACCAGCACGCAACGGGAGGCAACATGAATCTCGTGCCCGCTCTTGTGACGATGAATGATTTCACCCTGCCAGAAGCCGCGCGACTTCAGTTGGTTGCGGATGTTTTCCACCGGTTCGGGGAACTGCGTCGCCAGCAATTCGTGCACCTCCTCCCCGACCGCTTCCTCTCTTGCCCAGCCATACATGTTCTCGCAGCCAATGGACCAATGCGTGACAGTTCCCTCAAAACGATGGATCAGGATGTCGGCTCCGTCCAGCACGTGCACCATGGCATCCAGTTCCTGGGACGATACGGTTCGCGGTGATATGAGGCGGTGAGGCATGAACGTCGATCCTGCGGCTTCGTTACGTCAGTGCAAGCTGACCCTATGACAGGATTTCTCCGAAAAATCATCAGCGTCGCCGGACAACTGCTTAAGAAGGGCGCGATTGACGATTCGCAAGTCATGCCTGCCCTCTGGAACGACGACGTTTCGCGATGCAAGTTTGGTGAGGGTGCGAGACACGGTTTCAATGGTCAAACCGAGATGGTCTGCAATGTCCTGCCGGTTCATGGGGACGCGCAGCAGGCTCTGCCGCTCCTGGGGATTGCGGCGGGATACAAGCTTCGCGATGAAACTGCACAGGCGCTCTTCCGCATTCTTCTTCGAGAGCAGTACCATCTGTTCGTGTGCGGCAGCCGTCTCCTGGCAGAGCAGGGAAATGTATGCGGTGTGAAGAGCATCCGACCGGGCGACTTCGTCGTGGAAGCTTTTCCGGGATACGCGGCGAATCCGGCATTCGGTCACGGCTTCCGCGGTGAAGAGGAAATCGCGTTGCAGCGATGCACCGATCAGGTCGCCGGCGAAGCAAAACGCGGTTATCACACGGCGGCCCTCCCCGACGATGCGATAGAGACGAACAACCCCCTCCACGACCTGGAAGAGATGTTTCGCCTCGTCGCCCTCCCAGCAGATGGCTCTCCCGGCGGAGATGGACTCCATTGCGGAGGAGAGGAAGAGCGCGGACAAAGATCGACCGGCATAGATCGTTTCGTTCGTCATTTCGGCATGTTCGAACGCTTGGTTTTTCTGCATCAGCATCGTCGTGTCCCCCATTGTCAGGACATGTACTAGAACCCCCTGCGTCACACCGGAATGAGCGGACGGTGCCAACGGGTGAAAGTTTGTAACAGTTTGTAACTGCGGCGGTCCGCGCCGGTCTTACTGTCCGCTCGTTGATGTAGATCAAGGAGTAATTCGCAGCTTCGTGACAGTCCTGCCGAGAAAGCCGGCCGCGACGCGGTCGTCTGTGCACTGGGGACGACATCATGAATTACACAACGGAAACGATGGTGATCACGGTCGCGGCGTTTCTAGCGTTGCTAGGAGCCGCATTCGCCCATGATCATCTCTTTGCGATCCATATGGGCATACTTTGCCTCTGCCTCGTCATCGGCGCTTTGCTGCTGGTCAGGAACGTTGACTTTTCACCGGCAGGCCAGCAACGCAAAGTCGACATATCCGGCTATTTCGACGAAGTGGTGCGTTATGGCTTGATCGCCACGGTGTTCTGGGGCGTGGTCGGCTTCCTGGTGGGCGTGATCGTCGCGCTGCAACTGGCCTTTCCCGACCTCAACATTGCGCCTTATCTCAATTTCGGAAGGCTGCGGCCGGTTCACACGTCGGCGGTTATCTTCGCCTTCGGTGGCAACGCCCTCATCATGACGTCGTTTTATGTCGTGCAGCGCACCTGCCGCGCACGTCTTTTCGGCGGGAACCTCGCCTGGTTCGTATTCTGGGGTTACCAGCTTTTTATCGTGATGGCTGCGACCGGATATGTCCTCGGAATCACCCAAGCCCGCGAATATGCCGAACCCGAATGGTACGTCGACCTCTGGCTGACCATCGTTTGGGTCGCCTATCTCGCCGTGTATCTTGGGACGATCCTCAAGCGCAAAGAGCCGCACATCTACGTGGCAAACTGGTTCTATCTCGGCTTCATCGTCACCATCGCGATGCTGCATGTGGTCAACAACCTGGCGGTTCCGGCGTCGTTTCTCGGCTCCAAAAGCTATTCCGCCTTCTCGGGCGTACAGGACGCGCTGACCCAATGGTGGTACGGCCACAACGCCGTCGGCTTCTTCCTCACCGCCGGCTTCCTGGGCATGATGTACTACTTCGTGCCGAAGCAGGCCAACCGACCCGTCTATTCATACCGGCTTTCGATCATCCACTTCTGGGCACTGATCTTCATGTACATCTGGGCCGGGCCCCATCATCTGCATTACACGGCACTGCCCGACTGGGCCCAGACACTCGGCATGGTTTTCTCGGTGATGCTCTGGATGCCCTCCTGGGGCGGCATGATCAACGGTCTCATGACCCTTTCGGGCGCCTGGGACAAAATCCGCACCGATCCGATCATCCGCATGATGATCGTCGCCATCGCCTTTTACGGGATGTCGACCTTCGAAGGTCCGATGATGTCGGTGAAGACAGTCAATTCGCTCAGCCATTATACAGAATGGACGATCGGTCATGTGCATTCCGGCGCGCTCGGCTGGGTGGGAATGATCACCTTCGGCGCGATCTATTATCTGACGCCGAAGCTATGGGGACGCGAGCGCCTCTACAGCCCGCGGATGGTCAACTGGCACTTCTGGCTCGCAACCCTCGGAATCGTCATCTACGCCGCCGTGCTTTGGGTTGCCGGCATCCAGCAGGGGCTGATGTGGCGCGAGTACAATTCCCAGGGCTTCCTCGTCTATTCCTTCGCGGAGACGGTCGCGGCCATGTTCCCCTACTACGTGCTGCGCGCGGTGGGCGGAACGCTTTACCTGGCGGGTGGTCTCGTCATGGCCTGGAACGTGTTCATGACGATCCGCGGCCGCGTGCGTGACGAAGCTGCGATCCCAACCACTTTCGTGCCCCAAGCACAGCCTGCCGAGTGAGGTGAGACATGGCATCGATACTTGATAAACATAAGATTCTCGAGAAGAACGCGACGCTTCTTCTCGTCGGCTCGCTGCTCGTCGTGAGCATCGGCGGCATCGTCGAAATCGCACCGCTGTTCTACCTGCAGAACACGATTGAAAAGGTGGAAGGCATGCGGCCGTATACGCCGCTCGAGCTGGCCGGACGAAACATCTACATCCGCGAAGGCTGCTACCTCTGCCACAGCCAGATGATCAGACCGTTCCGCGACGAGGTGGAACGCTACGGCCATTACTCGCTCGCGGCCGAGTCCATGTACGATCATCCTTTCCAATGGGGATCCAAACGAACCGGGCCGGATCTGGCCCGCGTCGGCGGACGCTATTCCAACGAATGGCATGTCCAGCATCTCGCCGATCCCCGGGCAGTGGTGCCGGAGTCGATCATGCCGAGTTACGCCTTCCTCAAAGAGCAACGGGTCACGGTCAAGGACGTGGGAATGGACCTGAAGGCCAACGAGGACGTGGGCGTACCTTATAACGACGACATGCTGGCGAATGCGGAAGCCGACATGAAGGCCCAAGCCGATCCGAACGCAGATACGACGGCCCTGCTTGCCCGCTATCCGAAGACGAAGACCGGCGATTTCGACGGCGATCCCGCTGCGCTGACCGAAATGGATGCCTTAGTGGCCTACCTGCAGATGCTCGGAACGTTGGTCGATTTCTCGACCTACGACGATGCGACCGGCTACCGGTGAGGTGATCCATGGAAACCTACACTGCAATGAGACACTTCGCCGACAGCTGGGGCCTTTTGGCAATGGCGGCATTCTTCGTCGGCGTGGTTGTGTTCACCCTTCGCCCAGGCAGCAAGCAGACGGCGAAAGAGGCCGCCGATATTCCCTTGAAGGATGATTGAGATGTCGGAAAAACATATCGATGAATTTAGCGGCGTCGAAACGACCGGACATGAATGGGACGGCATCCGCGAACTCAACAATCCGATGCCCCGCTGGTGGGTGTGGACCTTCTACGCCACCATTGTCTGGGCGTTGGGCTATGCGATCGCATATCCCGCGATCCCGATGATTACCGACGCTACGAAGGGCATGCTCGGTTTTTCCAGCCGCGCCGAACTGCAGCAGAACCTGGACCAGGCCAAGGCATCGCAAATGCAATTTCATGATCTGATCGCCGCCAAGACGGTACAGGAAATCGATTCCGATTCTGCCCTTCGCGAATTCGCAATCGCCGGCGGCGCGTCAGCATTCAAGGTGAATTGTGCGCCATGCCACGGCTCGGGAGCAAGCGGCGGTCCTGGATTTCCGAACCTCAACGACGACGATTGGCTGTGGGGCGGAGACCTGGATGCCATCCAGACGACGATCGCGCATGGGATTCGCTTCGACGGGGATACGGACACTCATGCTTCCGAGATGCCGCCCTTTGTCGATGTTCTGGATCCCATCCAGACAAGGCAGGTCGCGGCTTACGTCTGGGGGCTGACCAATACACCGTCGGACCCCGGTCTCGCAGAGGCGGGAAAACAGGTCTTCGTCGACAACTGTGCCGCATGTCACGGCGAGGATGCCAAAGGAAAAGCCGAAATGGGCGCGCCGGATCTCGCTGATGCGATCTGGCTGAAGGCCCGCGGCGAGGATGCGATCATCCGCCAGGTCGCTTCTCCGAAGCATGGCGTCATGCCCGCCTGGGCAGGGCGCCTCGGCGATACGACGGTCAAGGAACTGACGATCTTCGTGCATTCGCTTGGCGGCGGAACGTAAGGAGCAGAGCTATGGCGGCTCACGGCCACAATCCGATCCTCGATCTCTACGGCACGCCGCGCGCAGCGATACGATCACGTGTGTCGGCGCGCGCCAAGGCCCTGCCGCCACCGTCCGATCAGGATGATCCGGCAAAGATCGGCAGTTCGATCATCAGTTTGACCTGCCTCAAAGACCACGAGCAGACAAGCCGCTAGCTGCAGACTTGTCGAGGACGTCCCAGCGGTGTTCGTTCCCCGCGGTTCCTCCAGGCCACGCCCTCTCTCCAGGGCGTGGCCTTTTCCATTGGCGGGAAGACCTTCGTCTTGATCTGTATCAAGGAAAGGATGCGCGGCGGATGGGACAAGGTCGGGTGAAATCGGATAGGTCCCATGAACCTCTACACTGCACCAGATCCCGACAGCATCGAACGGCTCAGCGTCGAGCCGGTCAACGCCCGTCGCAATCGGCAGCCTCTCTATGCACCTCGGAAGAAGGTTTTTCCCAAGCGTGCAGAGGGGCGATTCCGTCGATTCAAATGGATCGTCATGCTGGTCACGCTCGGCATCTACTATCTCGCGCCATGGATTCGCTGGGATCGCGGTCCTTACGCGCCTGACCAGGCAATCCTCATCGACCTTTCCTCACGACGCTTCTTCTTTTTCTTCATCGAAATCTGGCCTCAGGAATTTTATTATGTGGCTGGTCTCCTCGTCATGGCGGGGTTCGGCCTGTTTCTCGTCACTTCCGCGGTCGGCCGCGCCTGGTGCGGCTACGCCTGTCCGCAGACCGTCTGGGTCGATCTCTTTCTCGTCGTCGAACGCGCGATCGAAGGCGATCGAAACGCGCGAATGAAGCTTGACGCCGCTCCCATGAGCTTTGCCAAGCTGAGGAAGCGTGTCGTCAAACATTCGATCTGGCTGCTGATCGGCGTCGCCACGGGCGGAGCGTGGATTTTTTATTTTGCCGACGCGCCGAGCCTGCTTGTTTCGCTATTCACTGGCCGCGCTCCTGCAGCCGCCTACGCCACGGTCGCCGTCCTTACTGCGACGACCTATGTGCTCGGCGGCCTCATGCGCGAGCAGGTTTGCACCTATATGTGCCCGTGGCCACGCATCCAGGGTGCGATGCTCGACGAGAATTCTCTCGTCGTCACCTATCATGACTGGCGGGGCGAGCAGCGGTCGCGTCACGCGAAAAAGGCGCAAGCCAAAGGCTTGCCGGTGGGCGATTGCGTCGATTGCAATGCCTGCGTGGCGGTGTGCCCGATGGGTATCGACATTCGCGACGGACAGCAGATGGAGTGCATCACATGCGCGCTCTGCATCGACGCCTGCGACGGTGTCATGGACAAACTCGGAAAGCCTCGCGGCCTGATTGCCTATGCCACGCTGAGCGAATACGCGGGCAACATGTCACTGGCGACCGACGAAGGGCGAACGGCCGTCCAGCCGTCTAGGGTTCGAAACGAGGATGGAAGCTTCGTCCCGGCGATCCGGCACTTCAACTGGCGCATCGTCTTTCGTCCGAGAATCGTCTTTTACGCGGTCGCCTGGGCATCGGTCGGCGTGGCCATGCTCGTCCACCTCGCCTTTCGCGAGCGCCTTGAACTCAACGTCGTTCACGACCGAAACCCCCAATATGTTCTGGAAAGCGACGGCTCACTGCGGAATGGCTACACGCTTCGGATCCTGAACATGGTGCCGACGCCGCGGGATGTGAACATAAGCCTGGTCGGGCTGGAGGGGGCGACGATGCGTATTCCCGAGTTCGGCAAGGAAGACGCTCGCCGCTTTACCGTCCATGCCGAACCGGACGCAGCCACGACGCTCAAGGTCTTCGTTACGCGCAAGCCCACCGGCGCCGCAATCAGTGAATTTCTGTTCGTGATCGAAGATACGGATCGCGCCGATCGGGCAACCTACCGGGCGGCGTTCAATGCACCGGGAGACACCAAATGAAGACCTCTGCCCAAGGTTTTACAGGCCTGCACATGCTGGTTGCGACCTCGACCTTCTTCGCTGTGGTGATCGCGGTGAATGTCACCATGGCCTTCTATGCCTCCTCCAGCTGGAGCGGTCTGGTCGTGGAAAATACCTATGTCGCCAGTCAGGAGTTCAACCGCAAAGCGGCGGCGATGAAGGCAATGGCGGCTTCCGGCGTCGCGGGCGATCTCTCCATAAGAGGGCATCAGATCCGCTACGACATTCACGACAAGAGCGGCGCGCCTGCGGCCGTCGACGACGTCGTGCTGAATTTCAAGCGACCCGTCGGAGATCACGAAGACTTCCACCTCACGCTCAGAAAAACAGCCGAGGGACGGTTCGAAGCAGATCACAACCTGGCCGAGGGTGACTGGATCGTCGAGGCCATCTCGCGAAACGACGGCTTGGTCGTCATGCATGAGGCCAAACGCATCGATACCAAGGAGTTGGACCGATGACCTGCTGCACCATGGACGCGGAAAGCGTGCTTGCTCTCAGCACGACGTCATCCAGTGCCGAAGAGGTCCGCCTTGCCAGCCAGCCGCTCGGCGGCGGACTGCGCCAGTTGGACTTGAGCGTTCCTGATATTCACTGCGGTGGCTGCATTTCGACCATAGAAGGGGCGTTGCTGACACTTCCTTTCGTCAAGACGGCGCGCGTCAATCTTACGGCTCGAAGGGTAACCTGCGTCTACCAGGAGGAGATGGAGACACATGCCGCCGATCCGTCCGAGATCCTCGCAGCGATCAACTCGGCCGGATATCGCGCGCATCTCTTTACCCCCTCGGCCGCCGAAAACGACAGAACCCGCAATCAGCTTCTCCTGGCGATCGGCGTTTCCGGCTTTGCGGCCGCCAACATCATGTTGCTTTCGGTATCGGTCTGGTCTGGCGCAGATGCCGCGACACGCGACATGTTTCATTGGATCTCGGCGATGATAGCAGCGCCCGCGCTGGTTTATGCGGGGCGTTTCTTCTTCAAATCGGCCTGGAATGCGCTCCGCCACGGGCGCACCAACATGGACGTTCCGATCTCTCTCGCCGTGACGCTCTCCTATGCCGTTTCACTGTGGGAGACCATCCATCACGGTGAACATGCATGGTTCGACGCGTCGGTTTCGCTGCTCTTCTTCCTGCTGATCGGCAGGACCCTCGATCATATCATGCGGGAAAAGGCTCGGGCGGCGATCAACGGACTTGCAAGGCTGGCGCCGCGCGGGGCCTTGCTGATCAATCCGGACGGGTCCCGACGTTACATTGCGGTAGAAGAGATCGCGGTGGGAGATGAAATTTCGATAGCGGCAGGCGAAAGGGTTCCCGTCGATAGCGTAGTGGTCAGCGGAGAAAGCGACGTGGATCTCTCCATCGTCACCGGCGAGAGCAGCCCCGTCGCCGTCGCCAGCAACAGCGAGGTGAGTTCGGGCGCGATGAACCTGACCGGCTCGCTCGTCCTGCGCGCGACGCGCATTGCCAAGAATTCGCTTCTTTCGGAGATCATCGGCCTCATGGAAGCAGCCGAGGGTGGAAGAGCTCGCTATCGCAGGATCGCCGATCGCGCTGCGGCGCTCTATTCGCCGGCCGTGCATCTGTTGGCGCTGGTCTCGTTTCTTGCCTGGGGCCTCCTCGGCGGAGACTGGAAACAGGCAATGCTGGTCGCGGTTGCGGTCCTGATCATTACCTGCCCATGCGCATTGGGCCTTGCCGTGCCCGTGGTCCAGGTCGTCGCCGCGGGGGAGCTTTTCCGCAAGGGCATCATGGTGAAGGACGGTTCGGCACTCGAAAGACTGGCCGAGACCGACACTGTGGCCTTTGACAAAACGGGCACCTTGACGATGGGCAGGCCGCGCCTTGTCAGAGTGGACGCCATGGAAGAGAACAGCACGGCAATCGCCCGCGGATTGGCCGTGCATTCACGGCATCCTCTTTCTCAGGCTCTGGTGCGGGGCACCGAAACCGCCCCCATGTCCTTCGACAGCGTCACGGAAATCCCCGGCGGGGGACTGGAAGCCAGGAAGGGCGCTGACGTCTATCGATTGGGCAACACGGCGTTTGCCTGCGGAACCAGCTTCGTGCCCCGCACCGCCGATAGTCCGTTCTCGGAAGTGGTCTTGTCGCAGAACGGCGTCGATCTTGCCCACTTCTTCTTCGATGACACGCTTCGCCCGGGCGCTCGCGAGGCCATCGGCCAGATCGACGCAGCCGGCCTTGAAACGCTGATCGTGTCCGGCGACCGTCAGATCGTCGTCGACAATACGGCGCATGCTCTGGGCATCGGGAGGGCTTTGGGCTCTCTGACGCCGAAACGGAAGGTCGATGAATGCCAGAGGCTGAACGGCGAAGGGCGTCGCGTGCTCATGGTTGGCGACGGGATCAACGACGCTCCTGCCCTTGCTGCGGCCCATGTCTCGATGGCGCCGGCCACGGCCTCCGATATCGGCAGACAGGCCGCCGACCTCGTTTTCTTCAACGATCGCCTCGACGCTGTGCCGGAAGCGATCGCCATTGCGCGAAGCTCCGCCAACCTCATCCGGCAGAACTTCGCTCTCGCCATCGGTTACAACGTCCTGGCGGTGCCGATTGCCATCGCTGGATTGGCGACGCCGCTCATAGCGGCGGTGGCAATGTCGACATCTTCGATCATCGTCGTGATGAACGCACTGCGCCTGAACGCGTTCGGCAAGCGTCCGGCTATGCAGATTCGGGGGCGGGTCGGCCGGAGTGCGGAGGTCAAGGCCGCATGAACATGTTGATCTATCTCATACCCATCGCACTGCTGATGGGAGGAATGGGACTGCTGGCATTTCTTTGGTCGCTGAAGAGCGGCCAGTATGACGATCTTCAAGGGGCCGCCTGGCGAATTCTCGCCGAGGACGAAACCGATCGAAGAAAACCCTAACCGCAACCGGGTCCAAACACGAAAGGAAGATGGATGCTTGCGAAAAATTCAGTCCTTCTGCAGTCCGACCTGTTCGCTGGTTTGGATCCGGCGACCGTGGAGCAATTCACCGCAACGGCTGAGGTTCGCACCTTCGCTGCTGACGAGAAGATCATAAGCGAGGGCCAGCAGGCATCATTCGTCTACTGCGTCACGAACGGGTTTGTCCGACTTTCAAAATCGGAATCCGCCGGGCGCGAGGCTGATATCTGCGTGTGCGAGCCGGGCGACACGTTTGGCGAATATCTTCTCTCAGGCGGCGGCTCCTATGCCTATAGCGCGTGGTCGGCCGACGGGGCCGAGGTCGCGCTGTTCGAGCTTGCGGAGTTGCAGGCATTTGCTGACCAACATCCGGTCATTCACCGGAACGTCATGCGCATCATGGTCAGGCATCTGCTCGGCGCGATGGATTGTATTGCCGGTGACCGGCTGCTCACGGCGGCGCAACGTGTGGCAAACTACCTGATGAGCCGCTGCCCCGCCTCGGCGTCCACCTCGCGGGTCTCGTTCCGCCTCCCTTACCGGAAGAGAATCCTGGCCGGCAAATTGGGTCTGGCGCCGGAAGCCCTGTCGCGAGCGTTTGCGACGCTCGCGGCATCGGGCGTCGAAGTCAGAGGCAAGGTCGTCCTGGTCGATAGCGTCGACCTGCTTCGCGAAGCGTGCTGAACCCGAAAAATTGGGATGGAAGAGCTCGTCGTTGACCGGAATCAATGTGCCGACCCCCGGCCTCGGTATGTTCAAGCGCAAAAGGGCGTCTGGACGTTATGGTTATTTGGATTGTTTTCGCGGTCATCACGACTGCCATCATCGCCTCTCTTCTTCATCCACTTGCGTCAGGCCGTGTCCGGTTCAACGATGGTGCGGCCGCAGCCGGCCGGGTCTATCGGGATCAACTTCTCGAACTCGACAGGGAATTGCTGGCGAACGAAATCGGCTGCAACGAGTATGAATACGCGCGGGCTGAAACAGCGCGGCGCCTTTTTAAGGCAAGCGAGCAGATGCAAGAAGAATGCCGCAGGTTGCCGCATCCGCACAGGTGGCTGAGGTTGGCGATCGCCGCGTTTCTGCCTTTGGCGAGCATTGGCCTCTATGGTCTTGCGGGTTCGCCCGACATGCCGTCGCTGCCGTTGCAAGCGCGATTGGAGGATCCTGGCCAGGACATTGCAATACTGGTCGCGAGAACCGAGCGCCACCTCGCGAGCCAGCCGGATGATGGCCGCGGATGGGATGTGATCGCTCCAATCTACCTCAGGGCCGGCCGGATCGCCGACGCACGGTCGGCTTACCGCAATGCCCTGCGTCTGTTAGGCCCGGACATTCATCGCCTGGGTGGCCTTGCCGAAGCCCTGATGGCGGAGGCGCAGGGTTCGGTGGACAAGGAGACGTTAGACGTCCTGCGACAGATCGTTCAGCTCGAACCTGAAAACCCCCGCGCCCGCTTCTACATCGCTCTCAGCAGCGAGCAGGCGGGACGGCGCGACGAGGCGCGCCAGGCCTTCGAGGCGCTGGCGAAGCAATCGCCGCCCGATGCGCCGTGGCTGCCGCTGGTCAACCAACACATCGCCATGAATGGCGCCAATCCGGCTGCCCCGGGCGCCAATTCGGCTGCCCCGGGCGCCGTTTCGGCTGCCCCGGGCAATCCCACGCAGCAGGATGTTGCAGCCGCCGAGATCATGAACGCCGGCGACCGGCAACAGATGATCCGCGGCATGGTCGAAAGCCTCGATGCCAAGCTCAGCGCGGATCCGAACAATTTCGAGGGATGGATGCGGCTCGTCCGCTCTTACGCCGTATTGAACGATAGGGATCGTGCTGCCGGCGCCCTGAAGCGCGGGCTTGCGGCCTTTCCGCCGGCCGGCGAACAGGGCAGGCAATTGCTGGCGCTTGCCCGGGAACTCGGCATAGCAACGGAAGGAATGGCGCAATGACGCGCAAGCAGAAGCGCCTGGCGGTGATCGCCGGCGGCATGGGCTTCATCGCCGCCGCCGTGCTGCTGGTGATGTTCGCCTTCAGCCAGTCGGTCGCCTATTTCTACATGCCGGCCGATCTGGCGAAGACGCCGGTGGCGCCGCAAACCCGCATCCGCCTCGGCGGCCTGGTCGGCGAGGGCAGCGTGGTGCGCGGCACCGGCTCGACGGTGGAATTTGCCGTCACCGACGCCAGCGCCAATGCCGTCAAGGTGAGATATACCGGCATCCTTCCCGATCTCTTCCGCGAGGGCCAGGGCGTCGTCACCGAAGGCATGTTTACGCCGGGAACGAATGTCTTCGTCGCCGATACCGTGCTGGCCAAGCATGACGAGACCTATATGCCGAAGGATGTGGCCGACCGGCTCAAATCCCAGGGGCTGTGGAAGGAAGGGCAAGGCGAGGACGTTCCGGGCAAGCAAGCTCAGGGCCAGGAAGTGAAGGCGACGCCATGATCATCGAGATCGGCCATTACGCGCTGGTGCTGGCGCTGGCCACGGCGCTCATCCTCTCCATCGTGCCGGTGATCGGCGCCCGTCGTCACGACCGGGCGATGATGGATGTGGCGACGATCGGCTCGCTGGCGATGTTCTCGCTGGTGGCCTTCGCCTTCGGCGTGCTGACCTATGCCCATGTCGTCTCGGATTTCTCGGTCGAGAACGTCTGGGAGAATTCGCATTCGCTGGTGCCGCTGATCTATAAATATTCCGGCGTCTGGGGCAATCACGAGGGATCGATGATGCTCTGGCTGCTGATCCTGACGCTGTTCAGCGCGCTGGTCGCCGTCTTCGGGCGCAATCTGCCGGAGACGCTGAAGGCCAATGTGCTTTCCGTGCAGGCCTGGATCTCGGTCGCCTTCACGCTGTTCATTCTTCTGACCTCCAATCCCTTCCTGCGGCTCGATCCGGCGCCGGCCGAGGGCCGCGATCTCAATCCGGTCCTGCAGGATATCGGTCTCGCCATCCACCCGCCGCTGCTTTATCTCGGTTATGTCGGCTTCTCCGTCTGTTTCTCCTTTGCCGTCGCGGCCCTTCTGGAAGGCCGCATCGACGCGGCCTGGGCGCGCTGGGTGCGGCCCTGGACGCTGGCCGCCTGGACCTTTCTGACGCTCGGCATCGCCATGGGCTCCTACTGGGCCTATTACGAACTCGGCTGGGGCGGCTGGTGGTTCTGGGACCCGGTGGAAAACGCCTCCTTCATGCCGTGGCTGGCCGGCACCGCCCTGCTGCATTCGGCGCTTGTCATGGAAAAGCGCGAGGCGCTGAAGATCTGGACGGTGCTGCTTGCCATCCTCACCTTCTCGCTGTCGCTGATGGGCACCTTCCTGGTGCGCTCCGGCGTGCTGACCTCGGTGCATGCCTTTGCCAGCGATCCCACCCGCGGCGTCTTCATTCTCTGCATCCTGCTGATCTTCATCGGCGGAGCGCTGTCGCTGTTTGCCTTCCGCGCGCCGCGGCTCGCTGCCGGCGGGCTGTTTGCGCCGATCTCGCGCGAGGGTGCGCTCGTCGTCAACAATCTGATCCTGACGGTCGCCTGCGGCACGGTGCTGACAGGCACGCTCTATCCGCTGCTGCTGGAAACGCTGACCGGCGACAAGATCTCCGTCGGACCGCCCTTCTTCAACCTGACCTTCGGCCTGCTGATGGCGCCGCTGATCGTCATCGTGCCCTTTGGGCCGATGCTTTCCTGGAAGCGCGGCGATCTGCTCGGCGCCCTGCAGCGGCTCTATGTCGTCGCAGCTCTCGCCTTCCTGGCCGCCGTGGCCTTCTTCTATGTCCAACATGGAGGACCGGTGCTGTCAGTGCTCGGGCTGGCGGCCGGCCTGTTCCTCATCCTCGGCGCCATCGCCGATCTCTGGTATCGCGCCGGTATCGGCAAGGTTTCCGCCAGTATCGCCTGGCGCCGGCTTTCCGGCCTGCCGCGTTCGGCCTTTGGCACCGCTCTTGCCCATGCCGGGCTCGGCGTCACCGTGCTCGGCATCGTCGCCGTCACGACCTTCCAGAGCGAATACGTCATCGAGATGAAGCCCGGCGCGATCACCGAGGCCGGCGGTTACAGCCTGCATTTCGACGGCATGCAGCCGGCGACCGGGCCGAACTATACCGAGGAGCGCGGCCACTTCACCATCCGGCGCGCCGGTGTCGCGGTGGCCGATACCTGGTCGGCCAAGCGTCTTTACACCGCCCGGCAGATGCCGACGACGGAGGCCGGCATTCTGACCTTTGGGTTCAGCCAGCTCTATGTCTCGCTCGGCGACGCCACCAAGGACGGCGGCATCGTCGTGCGCATCTGGTGGAAGCCGTTCATTCTCTGCATCTGGGGCGGAACGGTGATCATGGCCTTCGGCGGCCTCGTCTCGCTCACCGACCGCCGCCTGCGCGTCGGCGCCCCGCGCAGGAAGGCGAAAGCCACGAAGCCTGCGGCGCCTGCAATGGAGCCGGCGGAATGATGCGGCGTCTCTTGCTGGCTTTCGCTTTGCTGCTGATGGCGGCTCCCGCCTTTGCGGTCAATCCGGACGAGGTGCTGGCCGATCCGGCGCTTGAGGCGCGCGCCCGCGCCCTGTCGGCGGAACTGCGCTGCATGGTCTGCCAGAACCAGTCGATCGACGATTCCAATGCCGATCTGGCCAAGGATCTGCGCCTGCTGGTGCGCGAGCGCATCGCCGATGGCGACAGCGACGAGGCGGTGCTGAACTATATCGTCTCGCGCTATGGCGAGTTCGTGCTGCTGAAGCCGCGTATCGGCATGAAGACGGTGCTGCTCTGGGGCGCGCCGGTGCTGCTGGTGACCCTCGGCGGGCTGTCATTGCTGGTCTTTGCGCGCAACAGGGCCGGCAAGCCGACCGGCAGCAAGCTGACGGCCGACGAACAGGCGAAGCTGAGCGAGCTTCTTGGCGAAGATCGCATTGTTTGACGAAGATCAATGGCGGCTCGACGAGCTCGCATTATCGTCATTCCAGCAACAATTCCTATAAACGAGGCAGGACAATGCAGGCGAAGGACATAATGACCACCAACGTGGTATCGATCGGTCCAGCGGTCGGTATACGCCACGCCGTCGCCGTCATGATGCAAAACAACGTCAGCGGTCTTCCTGTCATTGACGACGAAGGCCGCGTCTGCGGAATGCTGACGGAGGGCGATCTGCTGCTGCGGAAAGAGATCCGATTCTCCCCCCGCGCCGCCCGCGCGCCCGAAATGATATCGGAGATCGATCTTGAGCGATATATTTCCAGGAATGGCTGGTGTGTCGCCGATGTCATGTCTCAGGATGTGATCGTGGCGTGCCCCGACAGCGAGGTATCGGATATCGCCGAAAGCCTCCAGGCGCACCGGATCAAGCGGCTACCGATCGTTGAGGACGGACGTCTTGTCGGGATTGTCAGCCGCAGAGACATCCTCGGCCTGATCATCAATGCCCAGACGGCGCCGCTGCCAAAGGAAGATGAATCGATCAGGCTGGCGGTTCGAACGCGCCTGAGGTCCGAGTTGGGGATAACGCCTCAGAAGGTCCAAGTGACCGTGAAGAACGGCCAGGTGACACTCGATGGCAACGTGGAGTCGGAGTTGAAGCAAAAGGCTGTTCGCACCCTGGTCGAAAGCCTGGGCGTCGGCGCCTATCGGGATCGGCTCCAGATCGCTCGGCTGACCGTAACCGAAAGGGGCTGAAACAGCACGTCCAAGCTAGATCTTTGCCACGGCGTGGAAACAGTTCATCCCGCGCCCCATTTGTTTTCACGCAATTCCGGACGCAAAACCGCGACACACTTTTTGCTGGAATTAGCGGCGCGGCTTCGGCTGTCGCTCTCGGCGTCTCCGCACGGTGCTCATTGGTGAGGGTAATCTGACGCGAGGAGGCTCACTCGGTGTTGCGCCCCAAAACCGAGCGAGCCTCTGTCAAGTTTCCCCCCTTGACACGGGAAAATCCCGACCCGCCAAACCGACATACGCAATAGGCGAGGCCGTTTCTTTGATGGAGGTCAAACACGGCTGGAAGAGGCCCCGCTTATTCGGCGGCGATGATCTTTTCCAGAGCGGGTAGGATATCCGTCGCGAGGCTTTTCTCGTCGATCGGCCCGACATGTCTCAGGAAGATTCGTCCCGCGCGATCGATAACGAATGTTTCCGGGACGCCGTAGACTCCCCAGTCGATCGAACTTCTTCCCGTGGTGTCGATTCCGATTGCCGCGAACGGATTGCCGTTTTCCTGAAGGAAGGCTGCGGCCTTTTCTGGAGCATCCTTATAGTTGATGCCGACCAGCTTTATGCGAGAATCTTTGGCGAGTTTCATCAGCGCCGGGTGTTCGAGCCGACAGGGAACGCACCAGGACGCGAAGATGTTGACGATGGCGATGTGGCCATCAACTGTGTGATCGTTCAGCCCAGGCGCTTGAAGACCGGCAAGCGGCGCGAGATCGACGGCTGGATGTCGGCGTCCCGCCAACGCCGAAGGAATAGCGGCGGGGGAATATCCGTCCACGGATTCGCGATACAGCGTATTGGCGACGGCACCCGCAATCCCGAGAAACGCGACAAGCGGAATCGCAGCGAAGGCGTAGCGTCGCATCCTAGCGGTCTCCGCGAGGCTGCCGACGTCGTGCCAGCGCCTCGATCCGACGGCGGTAGCGTCGTCCTGAGAACCAGACCTTCAACGTCGCCGTGACCATGACCACGAAGGTGAGCAAATACGCCGCAAGAACATAGTGTTCGTGGTTCATTTCAAGTCTCCCGGTGAGCAGCGGCTTTTGCTGCGAGCCTGTCATGCCTGATCAGCTTCCGTCGCCAGATCTCGTTTCTTATCGATGCGACGTAGAGCGTGGCAAACAGCGCTGAGAACGCCACTCCCATGACCAGCAGAGGGCGTAGAAACTCGACGTCGAGGGCGGGGCCGCCCAGCCGCAGCACGCTGGCGGGCTGATGCAGCGTGTTCCACCAATCGACGGAAAACTTGATGATCGGAATATTGACGAAACCCACGACGATCAGGACCGCCGTGACACGGGCGGCGCGAGCCGGATCGTCGATCGCCCGGTAGATCGCCAATATGCCGAGATACATGATGAAGAGCACGAACATCGATGTCAGGCGGGCGTCCCATACCCACCATGTGCCCCACATGGGCTTGCCCCAGATCGCGCCGGTCACGAGCGACACGAAGGTGAAGGCGGCGCCAAGGGGAGCGGCGACGCGCGCCGCAACGTCGGCCAGGGGATGCCGCCAGACCAACGAGCCGATGGCATTGGCGGTCATCGTCGTATAGCAGAGGATGGCCATCCACGCTGCGGGGACGTGGACATACATGATCCTGACGGTTACCCCCTGTTGATAGTCGACGTCGGAGCTGAAGCTCAGATAGAGGCCGATCGCGAAGCAGAATGCGGTCAGGGCGGCAAGTGCAGGAAGCAGGCGTTCGGACAGTTCCAGGAACCTGGCAGGCTGTGCAAGGCCGACGATTGCGTTTTTAAGATGTGGAATTGAGCTCATACCTTCGAGCTTTAATGCCAGACGCCGTTCCGATAATTGATGTTGATCAAACAACCGACCTGTCGGCTGCAACGATTGGAATGACCGGCCGCCGCGATCAGCAGGCGGCTAAGGGACAGTTCGTCGTGGCTGGTCCCGGCGCGTCAGCCGCCCGCCTGGTGCGCGGGCTTCATCCGACTTGATCAAGATCAAATACGCCCAACCCCTCACAATGTATTGCTCGGACCACACAGGGGAGCGTGCATATGGATTTCGAAGCGTTTTTCAAAAACGAGCTGGACGGGCTTCATGCCGAGGGCCGTTACCGCGTTTTTGCCGATCTCGAACGTCACCGCGGCAACTTTCCGCGCGCGACGCGCCATACGGCCGATGGCGAGAAGGAAGTCACGGTCTGGTGCTCCAACGACTATCTCGGCATGGGCCAGAACCCGAAGGTGATCGAGGCGATGAAGAACGCCATCGACCACTGTGGCGCGGGTGCGGGAGGCACCCGGAATATTTCTGGCACCAACCACCATCACGTCATGCTCGAGCGTGAGCTTGCCGATCTGCACGGCAAGGAAGCGGCGCTGATCTTCACGTCGGGCTATGTGTCCAACTGGGCGGCGCTTGGCACGCTCGGTGCGAAGATCCCCGGCCTGATCATCTTCTCCGATGCGCTGAACCATGCCTCGATGATCGAGGGCATCCGCTACGCCAAATGCGACAAGGTGATCTGGAAGCACAATGACGTGGCCGATCTCGAAGCCAAGCTTGCGACCGCCGATCCGAAGGCGCCGAAGCTGATCGCCTTCGAGAGCGTCTATTCGATGGACGGCGACATCGCCCCGATCAGGGAGATCTGCGACCTCGCCGACAAATATGGGGCGATGACCTATCTCGACGAAGTGCACGGGGTCGGCATGTACGGCCCGCGCGGCGGCGGCATTGCCGAGCGCGAAGGGCTGATGGACCGGCTGACCGTCATCGAGGGCACGCTCGGCAAGGCGTTCGGGGTGATGGGCGGTTATATCGCCGCTTCGACGGCCCTATGCGATTTCATCCGCTCATTCGCCTCCGGCTTCATCTTCACCACGGCGCTGCCGCCGGCGCTCGCCGCCGGCGCCGTCGCCTCGATCCAGCATCTGAAGGTCAGCCAGTTCGAGCGCGCCCGCCATCAGGACCGGGTCCGCAAGCTGAGAGCGCTGCTCGACCAGCGCGGCATTCCGCATATGCCCAATCCGAGCCATATCGTGCCGGTGCTGGTCGGCGATGCGGCCAAGTGCAAGTGGATCTCCGACCTGCTGCTCGACAATTGCGGCGTCTACGTCCAGCCGATCAACTACCCCACGGTGCCGAAGAAGACCGAACGGCTGCGCATCACGCCGACCCCGCTGCATTCCGATGCCGATATCGCCCATCTGGTCGAGGCGCTGCATTCGCTCTGGTCGCGCTGTGCATTGGCGCGGATGGTTGCCTGAGCGGGGACCTATCCTCAGCGACTATCGGACACCGCGACAAAAGCCGGGGGTCTTTTGATGGGGATTAAGCGGCTAATCCTCTTCCAGCAGAAGAGCTGTGGACAGGTAGCCCATGCTTATTGTGCTCGCGAAGAGATACATGAACAGCCCTTGGGCAAGGTAATTCTCAAGAGTGCCTGCCGCGGCGCTGGAGGACAAAAAACCGTTCTGCCAGACCAGGAATCCTGTGGCGCATCCAATTGCAAAGCCCGTGGCCAATCGAGTGAGTATGAAGCTGATCATGCGAGGCATGGCGGCACCTCAGAGTTAGCTCATGCCAACGGCCAGGCCACGAGAATGTTCCGGCCGCGGACTGATCTTTGTCAACGACTGACGTGGCTGACCATGCAAAAAGCGGACGGAACCGAGGGACCAAAGCAGTGCATCTCTTCCCTTTCGCAGCCGGCGTTTTTGCGCTTCTCATTTTGCCTGGGCCGACCAACGCGATATTGGCGATGGCCTCTCAGGGTCTGACCGCCGGGCGCGCGATCATGCTGCTTGGTACGGTGGTCGCCGCCTATCTTGCCATTGTCGTTCCGGCGTCCGGCCTGGCCGGTCCTTTTCTCCACCAGCACCCTCTGGTCGCGCAAGGTGTCAAGCTTGCCTCAGCAACCTGGGTATTCTACCTCGCGCTACGGCTCTGGGGCTCCGGATCCAGTCCCACCGAGGTTGTGACAGTACGGCAGTTGGCGATCACGACGCTGTTGAATCCCAAGGCGCTTATCATCGGGCTTACGATGATGCCCTCCGCGCAGGAGGTGTCTGGGATAGACGCCACCGCGGCGCTCGCCTTCGTCGTCCTTTTCGCATCCTTGATCTGGCTGTCGACAGGCAGAATTGTTCTTGGAAGCGAAAAGGAAATGCCGTTGCTGGCCCGGCGATGCGGATCCGCAACCCTGCTGGTGTTCTCGGCCGCGCTGACCCTCAGTGCATTTTGACGGCACCAAGGATACCGCGAATACATCATGCCAAGCGCGGCCTTCTCGCTATGAGATTTGCGTTAGGTCAATGAGCCTGTCTTGCGCGCCGCTAA
This sequence comes from Rhizobium anhuiense bv. trifolii, assembly GCF_024346605.1. NCBI lineage: Bacteria > Pseudomonadati > Pseudomonadota > Alphaproteobacteria > Hyphomicrobiales > Rhizobiaceae > Rhizobium > Rhizobium anhuiense. The sequence goes on along the minus strand of NZ_CP098803.1, from coordinate 358,422 downwards.
TGTACATTCGTGTCCAGAGGAGGCAGGCGATGATCGTCAATGACCGTGAACTGGCGGACTATTTTTCCGCGCTCGCCAATGCCAGCCGTTTATCGGTGCTGCGGAGGCTGGCCAAGGGTGAGATCTCAGCCACGGAGCTCGCCACAAGTGTCGGGCTCAGCCAGTCGGCGTTATCGCACCATCTGAACGTGCTGAAACGTCAGCAGGTCGTCAAGGCGCGCCGCGAATCGCAAACGATCTATTATTCGCTCGCCAGCCATCGAAGCGAGAAAGCCGTCTCTCTCCTCAACGGCATATTGTTTCCCGACGGACTGCAGACGTCGATGTTCGGCTTCTCGGACTTCTGCCCAGAGGCCGCGTGAAGATCGGCGATCGGCCGGAGCCTCGATCCTGCCAAGGGAGTCAGCCGCAGCCTAGCTGTTAGATCCAGGGTTCGATGGTCCGTTCCCTTCGGTTGAATGGAACAAAGCCCTACGGGCCACAGCTTTACATTGAAGATCGGTTGGCTAACGAGTTTGGTGGAGCTAAGCGGGATCGAACCGCTGACCTCTTGCATGCCATGCAAGCGCTCTCCCAGCTGAGCTATAGCCCCATCAAGGTGGTCCGGCGCAGGGCCGGTCCTGGGATGCTCCTCAGGGCGTGCCCTGCGGAGTGGCGGCTTATTACTTCCGGTTTCCGGAGATAGCAAGCCTAAAAAATCCGGCCCGGAGAATTTTTTCCTCGCCGGGCCGAAATGCAATCGTCAAACTTCGTCGTCGTCGCCGGTCACGCCGATGATGTCGCTCATGTCATCATCGTCATCGTCTTCGTCAGGCGTGAGGAAGGTATCGTCGTCGTCGTCGCCTTCGATTTCAACATCGTCATCGCCGATATCCGGGATGTCGTCGCCAGAGGCGGCGTCATCGGCATCCTCAAGCGAAACCAGTTCGACTTCGGTGTTTTCAGTATCGACTTCCGCCACCTCGTCTTCCTCGGCAACTTCGGCGATCGCCGAGGTTTCCTCGAAGAAAGACAGAGGGTAGGACTTGCCGGTATAAGGAGAGACGATCGGATCCCGGTTCAGATCATAAAACTTCTTGCCGGTTTCCGGATCGGTACGCTTGGTTCCAAGTTCCGCTTTCGCCACTATAAGCCTCGTGAGAATGACCGAATTCGAGATTCGGCAAATGCCGATCAAGCCGGCGTTCCATCGGAATTTATAAGCCGGTCCCCTTAATCGCTGTGGCTTCCCATGTCAAAGCCAAACTTTATGAACGCCCTGCGGGGTTTTCCCCGCGCCGACGGATGACCGCCCGGCGCGTTTATGTTAACGAGCCGCGGCAGCCACAGAACCGGGCGAGGATTGCGACCGGCCAAGCGTGTCCTGCTGTAAAAATAGACTGCGTTTGCAAAGGATTGCGCCATGCTTCACGGCTCTGCGCCCAGGCCCGCCACCGCCCGCAAATCCGCCGGCCTTACGGGCCGCGTCCGCATTCCGGGCGATAAATCGATCTCGCATCGTTCCTTCATGTTCGGCGGGCTTGCTTCCGGGCAAACGCGGATCACCGGCCTGCTCGAAGGCGAGGATGTGATCAATACCGGCCGGGCGATGCAGGCGATGGGCGCCAGGATTCGCAAGCAAGGCGAAGAGTGGGTGATCGAGGGCACCGGCAATGGTGCGCTGCTTGCGCCTGACGCGCCGCTCGATTTCGGCAATGCCGGCACCGGGGTGCGGCTGACCATGGGCCTCGTCGGCACTTACGACTTTCACTCCACCTTCATCGGCGACGCCTCACTTTCGAAACGGCCGATGGGCCGCGTGCTCAATCCGCTGCGCGACATGGGCGTGCAGGTCAGCGCATCGGAGGGCGACAGGCTGCCGGTGACGCTGCGAGGCCCGGGAACCCCAAGCCCGATCCTCTATCGCGTGCCGATGGCCTCCGCCCAGGTGAAATCGGCCGTCCTGCTTGCCGGTCTCAATACGCCTGGCATCACCACGGTCATCGAGCCGGTAATGACGCGCGACCATACCGAAAAGATGCTGCAGGGCTTTGGCGCCGCCCTTGCCGTCGAGACCGACGCGGACGGCATCCGCACGATCCGGCTCGAAGGCCGCGGCCGGCTGACGGGCCAGGTGATCGACGTTCCCGGCGATCCGTCTTCCACCGCTTTCCCACTTGTTGCGGCGCTGATCGTGCCCGGCTCCGATATCACCATCGTCAACGTGCTGATGAACCCGACCCGCACGGGGTTGATCCTGACACTGCAGGAGATGGGGGCCGACATCGAGGTGCTGAATGCGCGTCTTGCCGGCGGCGAGGACGTGGCGGATTTGCGCGTGCGCCATTCCGAGCTGAAGGGTGTGGCCGTTCCCGAAGAACGGGCGCCGTCGATGATCGACGAATATCCCATCCTCGCGGTTGCTGCCTGTTTCGCCGAGGGCACGACCGTGATGAAGGGGCTGGAGGAACTGCGCGTCAAGGAATCCGATCGCCTTTCCGCCGTCGCCGACGGCCTGAAGCTGAATGGCGTCGACTGCGACGAAGGCAAGGATTTTCTGATCGTCCGCGGCCGGCCGGACGGCAAGGGCCTCGGCAGCGCTGGAGGTAGCAAGGTCAGCACGCATCTCGACCATCGCATCGCCATGAGCTTCCTTGTTCTGGGGCTTGCATCGGAGCATGCTGTGACGATCGACGACGCGGCGATGATCGCGACCAGCTTTCCGGAATTCATGCAGCTGATGGCCGGCCTTGGAGCAAAGATCGAGGAGGTGCCGCAGTGATGGACCAACGCCCCGCATTTCCGCAAAGACGATCTCATTTGCCGTTCCCATGCGCTGCCGCAGGATTGATCGCATGACAACCAAGACTTTCATCATCGCCATCGATGGCCCGGCGGCGGCCGGCAAGGGTACGCTTTCGCGCCTTATCGCCGAGCGATATGGCTTCCATCATCTCGACACCGGCCTCACCTATCGCGCCACGGCCAAGGCGCTGCTCGACGCCGGCCTGCCGCTCGACGACGAGGCGGTGGCGGAAAAGATCGCGCGCGAGGTTGAACTCGCCGGACTGGATCGCGATATACTTTCCAAACATGAGATCGGCGAAGCCGCCTCGAAGATTGCCGTCATGCCGGCGGTGCGCCGGGCGCTGGTCGAGGCGCAGCGGCGGTTTTCGGCGAAAGCGCCGGGGACGGTGCTCGACGGGCGCGATATCGGCACGGTCGTCTGCCCCGATGCGCCAGTGAAGCTCTATGTGACGGCGTCGCCCGAGGTTCGCGCGAGACGCCGCTACGACGAGATCCTCGGCAAGGGGGCGACGGCGGATTTCGATGCGATTTTCGAGGACGTCAAGCGGCGCGACGAACGTGACATGGGACGGGCCGACAGCCCTTTGAAACCAGCGGTCGATGCGCACTTGCTTGATACGTCGGAAATGAGTATAGAGGCCGCGTTTCATGCCGCTCAATCGATCATCGATGCGGTCTTGAGCCGAAATGCCTAAATTCAAGCGATTTTGCGTGCTCTGAGCACGGATCGCTTCTAATGCAGCAGCCTGAAATTCCGTCCAAGCGCCGGATTGCCTTCGAGAGAGGGCGGACTGGGTTCAGGCCCGTTCAACGCAAACCAACCGGCGCATACGTGTCCGCTTCCGTTTAGGGCACGCAGGAGATTTTATGTCAGTAGCTACCCCCTCCCGCGAGGATTTCGCGGCTCTTCTCGAAGAGTCCTTTGCCAAGAACGACCTGGCCGAAGGCTATGTCACCAAGGGCATCGTCACGGGCATCGAGAAGGACGTCGCCGTTGTCGACGTCGGCCTCAAGGTTGAAGGCCGCATCGCGCTCAAGGAATTCGGCGCACGCGCCAAGGACGGTTCGCTGAAGGTCGGCGACGAAGTCGAAGTTTATGTCGAGCGCATCGAAAACGCGCTTGGCGAAGCCGTTCTATCGCGCGAGAAGGCTCGCCGCGAAGAAAGCTGGATCAAGCTCGAAGCCAAGTTCGAAGCCGGCGAGCGCGTCGAAGGCGTGATCTTCAACCAGGTCAAGGGCGGCTTCACGGTCGACCTCGACGGTGCGATCGCCTTCCTGCCGCGTTCGCAGGTCGATATCCGCCCGATCCGCGACGTCACTCCGCTGATGCACAACCCGCAGCCCTTCGAAATCCTCAAGATGGACAAGCGCCGCGGCAACATCGTGGTTTCGCGCCGTACGGTTCTGGAAGAATCCCGTGCCGAACAGCGTTCTGAAATCGTTCAGAACCTCGAAGAAGGCCAGGTTGTCGACGGCGTCGTCAAGAACATCACCGATTACGGTGCGTTCGTCGACCTCGGCGGCATCGACGGCCTGCTGCACGTCACCGACATGGCATGGCGCCGTGTGAACCATCCGTCGGAAATCCTGAACATCGGCCAGCAGGTCAAGGTTCAGATCATCCGCATCAACCAGGAAACCCACCGTATCTCGCTCGGCATGAAGCAGCTCGAGAGCGATCCGTGGGATGGCATCCAGGCCAAGTATCCGGAAGGCAAGAAGATTTCCGGTACCGTCACGAACATCACCGACTACGGTGCATTCGTCGAGCTGGAGCCGGGCATCGAAGGCCTGATCCATATCTCGGAAATGTCCTGGACCAAGAAGAACGTTCACCCCGGCAAGATCCTGTCCACCAGCCAGGAAGTCGAAGTCGTCGTTCTCGAAGTCGATCCGTCCAAGCGCCGTATCTCGCTCGGCCTCAAGCAGACGCTGGAAAATCCGTGGGCAGCATTCGCCCGCAGCCATCCGGCCGGCACTGAAGTCGAAGGCGAAGTCAAGAACAAGACCGAATTCGGCCTGTTCATCGGCCTCGACGGCGATGTCGACGGCATGGTGCACCTCTCCGACCTCGACTGGAACCGTCCGGGCGAACAGGTCATCGAGGAGTTCAACAAGGGTGACGTCGTCAAGGCCGTCGTTCTCGACGTCGATGTCGAGAAGGAACGCATCTCGCTCGGCATCAAGCAGCTCGGCAAGGATGCGGTCGGCGAAGCCGCTGCATCGGGCGACCTGCGCAAGAATGCAGTCGTTTCCTGCGAAGTCATCGCAGTCAACGACGGCGGCGTCGAAGTGAAGCTCGTCAACCACGAGGACATCACTTCCTTCATCCGCCGCGCCGACCTCGCTCGCGACCGCGACGAGCAGCGCCCCGAGCGCTTCTCGGTCGGCCAGGTCTTCGATGCCCGCGTCACCAACTTCTCCAAGAAGGACCGCAAGATCATGCTGTCCATCAAGGCTCTGGAGATTGCGGAAGAGAAGGAAGCCGTCGCCCAGTTCGGTTCGTCCGACAGCGGCGCTTCGCTCGGCGACATCCTGGGCGCAGCCCTGAAGAACCGCGGCGGCGAATAAGCCTCGCATCCGCCTCTGAATTGAAGAACCCGCCGGAGCGATCCGGCGGGTTCTTCATTTTCAGGCGATAGAAATCTTATTCCCAGCCGACCATGCGCTGATAGAGCGCATAGACCGGGTCGGCAGCCGTGCCTGCCTGATAAACGGACGGCTCGGCATCGATCATCCTTGGCGTTCTTCGCCCGGGCGCTGCCTCGGTTTCTTCGGCATCAGGCTCGGCATCCTCGCCACCGGACTGCGCCTGCTGCTGATCCTCGGACGCGTCGTCGCGATGGTGCTGATGCTGGTGATGCGTTTCGCCTGCCGTCTCGTTCGGTGGCGTATCCTTGGCGAACTGGTAAGGCAGCTGGGCATAGGCAAACCCCTCCGGCATCTTTGCCGCCAGCGGCATATAGGAAGCCTCGACGGTCTCGGACATCGGGATGATTTGCGGTTGCGCGGAGATTTCTTTCGGCTGACGGGCGACCGCGACCGCGCTCTCGATATCCATCTGCGAGGGGTGGAGCGCTGCGGATTGGCGAGCATCGGGAGCGACGAATTCGGCCGGCTGCCGGGTCAAGGTCTCGGTCGCATCGCTGATCACGGCGTCATCGAGGATCGTATCGATCTCCACCGCCGCCTCGACGGGGACATCCTCCAGCAGGGCTTCGACGTCCTGCTCGCGGATGATGGTGGCGATCATCTCGGAGGCTTCTCCGGTCATGGAGGCGACAATGCCTGTCCAGTTCTTCGGAATGACAGGATCGACTTTTTCCGATGTCGCGTGGGGTTGGATGGCAGGCGGCGCCGGCGTTTCCTGCGCGTCGTCGGCCGCTGCGGCATTCGTCGACAGCGGTTGCCGGTCTTCGATCTCCTGCGGCGCCGATTTTTTCGGTGCTACCTCGCTTGTCGTCGCCGGGGCGGACTGAGCCCGGTTTGCAGCCTGCGGCGTTTCCGGATCGGCAGCTTCCACAGCTTCGGCGATGACCGCTTCCTCGGCAGTCGCCGAAGTTGCGGCCTCGATCAGCGGATCGGCTTGCACAGGCGCCTTTTCCGCAGGCTGGCGCATGGCGGCAGGCAGGCTGTCCTCATGCAGCTGGATCTCGGGACGGGTTTCGGCGCGCATCGGCGAAGCGTCGTTCTGGCCATAAGAGCGGACGACGGCGCGGGCGGCGAGGTCGCGATCCTTGTAGCGGATGATTTCCAGATAGGCGACGATGCGGGCTGCTTCCGGGCCTGCCGGGTTCTTCAGGGCTTCGGCGATCATCCGCAACGGCAGGCTATGGCCCTCATCGGTCAGCTGGCGCTCGACCTCGTCGATCCTGACAGCCGGCAGCCGCCGGATGGCATCGGCAAGCCGGGAGGCAAAGGCAAGATTGGTCTCGTCCTCGCCGCGATCCAGCGAGATCGAGCGGCCTGCCGCATCGATGACATCGAAAAGCGCTTCGACCATACGCTCGCGCGCGGCCAGAAGCAGAATATTGAGCTTGCCGGCAATGGCGGAATTGAGATCAGCCGCTTCGACGGCGTTGACAGGCGCGGGGGCAATCACTGAACGACCGAGACCACCGGCGACGATCGCCGCAGTCTGGCCTTGGGACGAAAAGCTTGCATTGGACGCTGCACGAACGGGAGTCAACATGGCATGCTCCTTTCGCAAAGTGACGATGAAAGCAGGCTCTATAAAAGGACCGCGCTCATCCGGTCCCCTTGCATCCCAGCAGATCCTCCTGTCCGCATGACGCATTCTCGCGTCATCGAATGCATAAATATTAACTGGAATTTTAGGAAAGAGGCGTTAACGAATCGATAACGGCCGCAGGCAAACATGCCCACGGTCCTTGGTCACCTGTCGAAGAATGAATCGCTCAGCTATGAGCGAAGATATCGGCCTCTTCCCAGCCGAGCAGGTCGAGCTTGGCGCGGGTCGGCAGGAATGCGAAGCAGGCCGTCGCATGGTCGAAGCGGCCGTCGCGGATCAGGCGTTCCGTCAGCTTGTCGCGCAACGCGTGCAGATAAAGCACATCGGAAGCGGCATATTCGAGCTGGGCCGGGGACAGCGTCGCGGCCGCCCAATCGGAAGATTGCTGCGTCTTGGAGATATCGACGTCGAGCATCTCCTTGAGATTGTCCTTGAGGCCGTGGCGATCCGTATAGGTCCGGCTCAGGCGCGAGGCGATCTTGGTGCAGAAAACCGGGTTCGTCGTGACGCCGAAAGTATGGAATAGCACGGCAATATCGAAACGGCCGTAATGAAAGATCTTCTGATGGGTGGGGTCTTCGAGCAGAGCGACGAGATTGGGAGCCTGCTTCTGGCCGGCAGCAATACGGATAACGTCGGCAGTGCCGTCACCCGGCGAAAGCTGGACGACGCAGAGCCGATCGCGGCGCGGCACCAGGCCGAGCGTTTCGGTGTCGATCGCGACCGCGCCAGTGTAGCGGGCGGCATCGGCCGCGGAAATATCGCCTTCGTGATAACGTATGGTAGCCGCCATGAGACAATCTTTCGTTCGAATGCATCCTCTACAGCGCGGTGCGTCTTTTCAGACGCGCAAAGGACGCTGTAGCGCTTTGAATGGCTGTATAATTTATCCTTAAATCCATGCCGATTTAAGCAATTATGCAGCAGCGCTATAGCGCAAAGGTGCAGAATGCGAAACCGCTTTCCTGCCGCAGAGCCCTCCCGTCCTCTCGGACGCGCAAAGGACGCTCTACTCTTTTGATCTTCAATCTCCGCTTCGTGCAGCGGTCAGAATGTCGGCGGCGTGTTGATCCAGAGAATCACGGTTTCACCATCATGGCGATTACGCCAAGAATGGTAACGTCGGCTTTCGAAATAAAGTGAATCGCCCTGGCCAAGATCGAAGAACTGATCGCTGTCGAGCACCAGTTCCAGCCGGCCGGACAGGACATGCATGAATTCTTCGCCCTCGTGGCGATAGGCGCCTTCGCTGGCGGCACCGGGCGCCAGCACGAAACGATGGCAGTCCATCATCCTGCGGCCTTCGGCGAGGAGCTGCACCGTGACGCCGGGCGTCGTTTCCGGCCATGTCCGCCATTCGCCGGCGCGCACCAGCGTCGGCACGTCCGCGCGCTCCTCGCCCGAGAGGCGCGAGACGGTGGTGCCGTAATATTCGGCGAGATCGTGCAGCGTCTTGAAGCTCACGCCCTGCGAGGTGCGCTCCAGCGTCGAGAGCGTCGACGCGGTGACGCCGATGTCGCCGGCGACCTGATCGAGCGTCTTGCCGCTCGCATGGCGCAGGCTGCGCAGCTTGCGGCCGATGCCGGAATCCTGGCTCGCCTCGGCGCCATCGGCGGAAGGTTCCTCGCTCTCCAGCGCCTCCCGGATTGCCGCGGGATTGAGGCCACGTTCGACACGATACCAGGAGATGCGCTTCAGCCGCGCCACATCGTCGGCGCTGTATTGCCGATGGCCGGTTTGCGAACGGCCGGGAACCAGCAGACCCTGGCTTTCCCAGAGGCGCAAGGTCGAGGCCGAAACGCCCGCCAGCCGCGCGGCCTCCGCCACCTTGTAGCGCACAGGTCCGTTGTCACCCATCCGAAATATCCCTGATTCCAATCGCCCGCGAGCATTCATCAAAAGGCGTGATGTTTGAAGCAAAAAATCCCACTTGTTTTCTTGCAGGAAAAATGTAGGAGTTTTCTACATGTCTTGCAGAATTTATGCAAGATAGTTCTCAAGCCCCTTTTCAGCGCAGGAGCGCATCGATGACCGCGACAAGCCTTACGGACCGGAAGAACGCAGCCATTTCACGCGGCGTCGGCATGACGACCCAGATCTATGCCGATCGTGCAGAGAACGCCGAGATCTGGGACAAGGAAGGCCACCGCTACATCGATTTCGCCGCCGGCATCGCCGTTCTCAACACCGGCCACCGCCATCCCCGGGTCATCGCCGCGGTCAAGGACCAGCTCGACCGCTTCACCCATACCTGCCATCAGGTGGTGCCTTACGAAAGCTACGTGCATCTCGCCGAACGGCTGAACGCACTGGTGCCGGGCAACTTCGAGAAGAAGACGATCTTTGTCACGACGGGGGCCGAAGCGGTCGAGAACGCCGTCAAGATCGCACGTGCGGCAACCGGCCGCTCGGCGGTCATCGCCTTTGGCGGCGGCTTCCACGGCCGCACCTTCATGGGCATGGCGCTGACCGGCAAGGTCGTGCCCTACAAGGTCGGTTTCGGCGCGATGCCGGGCGATGTCTTCCACGTTCCCTTTCCGGTCGAGCTGCACGGCGTCACGGTCGACCAGTCGCTGGCAGCCCTGAAGAAACTCTTCGCCGCCGATGTCGATCCGCAGCGCGTCGCGGCCATCATCATCGAGCCGGTCCAGGGTGAAGGCGGTTTCTACCCGGCGCCCGGTGCCTTCATGAAGGCGCTGCGCGAACTCTGCGACCAACACGGCATCCTGTTGATCGCCGATGAGGTGCAGACCGGTTTTGCCCGCACCGGCAGGATGTTCGCGATGGATCACCACGAGGTGGCGCCCGACCTGACGACGATGGCAAAGAGCCTGGCCGGCGGATTTCCGCTCGCCGCCGTCACCGGCCGCGCCGCGATCATGGATGCGCCGGGGCCGGGCGGGCTTGGCGGCACATATGGCGGCAATCCGCTGGGGATCGCAGCCGCCCATGCCGTGCTCGACGTCATCAAGGACGAAGATCTCTGCAACCGCGCCAACCAGCTCGGAGGCCGGCTGAAGCAGCGACTGGAATCGCTGCGCGATACGGTGCCCGAGATCGTCGATATCCGCGGGCCGGGCTTCATGAACGCCGTCGAATTCAATGACCGGACGACGGGATTGCCGAGTGCTGATTTCGCCAACCGGGTGCGGCTGATCGCGCTCGACAAGGGGCTGATCCTGCTCACCTGCGGCACCCACGGAAACGTCATCCGCTTCCTGGCGCCGATCACCATCCAGGACGAAATCCTCGGCGAGGCGCTCGACATTCTCGAGGCCTCGATACTGGAAGCGAGCGCGGCCAGCTAAGCGCACCGGAACCGGATTTCAATGGCTGCCGGCCACCGGCAGCCGCACTCCCCAGGAGGATATGACATGGCTTTCACCACTGCACTGACCAGGCACGTTCCCTTCTCCTCGCCCTTGCTGCGCGATGCCGGCTATATCAACGGCGTCTGGACATCAGGCGATGCCACGAAGACTTTCGACGTGCTCAACCCGGCAACCGGCGAGTTGCTCGCTTCGCTGCCCGATATGGGTGCGGGCGAGACGCGGACGGCGATCGATGCAGCGCATGCCGCCCAACCGACCTGGGCTGCCCGCCCAGCCAAAGAGCGCAGCGCGCTCCTGCGCAAATGGTTCGACCTGATGGTCGCCAATGCCGACGAGCTCGCGGCGATCCTGACCGCCGAGATGGGCAAGCCGTTCCCGGAAGCGCGCGGCGAGATCCTTTATGCCGCGGCCTATATCGAATGGTATGCGGAAGAGGCCAAGCGCATCTACGGCGAGACGATTCCCGCGCCTTCCCAAGACAAGCGCATGATCGTCATCAGGCAGCCGGTCGGCGTCGTCGGCACGATCACGCCGTGGAATTTCCCGGCGGCGATGATTGCCCGCAAGATCGCGCCGGCACTTGCCGTCGGCTGCACCGCGGTGTCGAAGCCCGCCGAACAGACGCCGCTGACGGCGATCGCCCTTGCCGTGCTCGCCGAGCAGGCCGGTATTCCCCCAGGCGTCTTCAACGTCATCGTCGGCGTCGACGGCCCGGCGATCGGCCGCGAGCTCTGCGGCAATGAAAAGGTGCGCAAGATCAGCTTCACCGGCTCGACGGAAGTCGGCCGCATCCTGATGCGGCAGTGTGCCGACCAGATCAAGAAGGTGAGCCTGGAGCTCGGCGGCAACGCGCCGTTCATCGTCTTCGACGATGCCGACCTCGACGCCGCCGTCGAGGGCGCGATCGCCTCCAAATACCGCAATGCAGGTCAGACCTGCGTCTGCGCCAACCGCCTCTACGTCCAGTCGAACGTCTATGACGCCTTTGCGGCCAAGCTCGCCGCCAAGGTCGCCGAGATGCCGGTCGGCGACGGCTTCGAGCCGGGTGTCTTGATCGGGCCGCTGATCGACGAGCAGGGCCTTGCCAAGGTGGAAGACCATGTCAGCGACGCGCTTGCCAAGGGCGCCAAGGTGCTGATCGGCGGCAAGCGCATCGACGGCGCCGGCACGTTCTTTGCGCCGACGGTGCTGACCGGTGTGGCGCGCGGCATGAAGGTGGCGCGCGAGGAAACCTTCGGGCCGGTGGCGCCGCTCTTCCGTTTCGAGACGGTCGAGGATGTTATCGCCCAGGCCAATGATACGGAATTCGGTCTTGCCGCCTATTTCTATGCCGGTGACCTGAAGAAGGTCTGGCGGGTGGCGGAAGCGCTGGAATACGGCATGATCGGCATCAATACCGGCCTGATGTCGTCGGAGACGGCGCCCTTTGGCGGCATCAAGCAATCCGGCCTCGGCCGCGAAGGCTCGCGTCACGGCGCCGACGATTATCTGGAAATGAAATATCTCTGCATCGGCGGCGTCTGATCCGGGTCATCTACGATACAAGAAGCACTGGGACACGCGGCATTCAGCCGCGTGTCGTCAATAATGCGGCGGACGGGTGATACCAGGAGCTTCCAGCGACTGCTCCTCCAGCGACAGGAAGCGTTCGGTCAACCGGTCGAGCTTGGTGCGCATCTGCTCCACCGTCTTCCATTGCTCGGCGAGCTGATCGGAAAGCTCTTCGATCGTCTTTGCCTGGTAGGCCAGCATTTCTTCCAGCCGGGTGATGCGGTTCGTCTCGTCGGACATCGATCCTCCTTTGCCGAAACCGGCAGAACAGATGGTTCTCCCAAAGCGGAAATAGGCCACCTCGTCAATGCTTTCCATGCCCAATGCAGCCATGCGCAAAACTGAACCGTTTGGTTACTAAAAGACCTTGCCGTGCCTGATGTTGTGGGGTAGGCCCTTATCCACCAGGGAGGAATACTGATGGATGCAGGGAACGGCTTTCTTCATCCGGACCGGCTTTTTCCGGCTGATCCGGCAACACGGACCATCGCGCGAGACCTCTACGAGACAGTGCGCAACCTTCCGATCGTCAGCCCGCACGGGCATACCGAACCCTCCTGGTTTGCCGACGACAAGCCCTTCGAAGACGCGGCCTCGCTGCTGGTCATTCCCGATCACTATCTCTTCCGGATGCTGCACAGCGTCGGCGTCACTTTGGACGAACTCGGCGTGCCGCGGCTCGACGGCAAGCCGGTGGCTGAGGGGCGGGCGATCTGGCGGAGCTTTGCCGCGCATTACCATCTCTTCCGCGGGACGCCTTCCAGCATCTGGGTCGATCATGCGATGTCGGCCGTGCTCGGCTGCACCGAGCCGCTGACACCAGACAATGCCGATGCGCTCTACGACCATATCAATGCTCAGCTTGCTCTTCCTGAATTCCGCCCGCGGGCGCTGCATCAGCGATTCGGCATCGAAACGATCGCGACGACCGAAGGCGCGCTCGACCCGCTGGCGCATCACCAGAAGATGGCGGCGGACGGCTGGATCGGCAAGGTGCGCACCACCTACAGGCCGGACAGCATCACCGATCCCGACGCCGTCGGCTTCCGCGACAATCTCGTCAAGTTCGGAGAGATCACCGGCGCCGACGTAACGCGCTGGGACGGCCTGGTCGAGGCGCATCGCCGCCGGCGCGCCTATTTCCGCCAGTTCGGCGCCACCGCGACCGACCATGGCGTGCCCACCGCCTTTACCGCGGATCTGCCGCTTGCGGAAAAACAGGCGCTGCTCGACAAGGCCTTGAAGGGACCGCTTTCGCCTGCAGACGCCGAACTCTTCCGCGGCCTGATGATGACGGAGATGGCCGGGCTTTCGGCCGAAGACGGCATGGTGATGCAGATCCATGCCGGCTCCCGACGCAATACCGACAGCGGGCTTTTTGCGGCGCGCGGCCCCAATATGGGCGCTGATATCCCGACACGCACGGACTGGGTCGGCGGCCTGAATGCGCTGCTTTCCAAATACGGCCATGCGCCGGGGCTCAGGGTGCTGCTCTTCACGCTCGACGAGACGACCTATGCGCGCGAGATGGCGCCGATGGTCGGCCATTGGCCCTGCCTGATGATCGGCCCGCCCTGGTGGTTCCACGACAGCCCGAACGGCATAAGGCGCTATCTCGACCAGGTCGTCGAGACGGCAGGCTTTGCCAATATGGCGGGTTTCAACGATGATACGCGCGCGCTGTTGTCGATCCCAGCGCGGCATGATGTGTGGCGCCGCGAAGTCTGCCGCTTCCTCGCCCAGCTCGCCGCCGAGCACCGGATTTCCAAACGGGACGCCGAGATCGTCGCGGGCGAACTCTCCTATGGCAATGCGAAGAAGGCCTACAAGCTGTGAGCGAACGACTGCAGACCCTTTCCGGCCTCGCCCCGACGGCGAAGCTTCCCGCCTATGACCGCAGCCGGCTGAAGAGCGGCATCCTGCATCTCGGGCCGGGCGCATTCTTCCGCGCGCATTTCGCGCCCTTCACGGATGATGCGCTCTCGGCCGCGGGCGGTGACTGGGGCATCGAAGTGGCAAGCCTGCGCACGCCTGACGTCGCGGATAATCTGACTGCCCAGAATGGCCTCTATACGATGCTGATCCGCGATACGTCAGGCACGACGGCGCAGGTGATCGGGCCGATCCTGAAGGCGCATGTGGCGCCGCGCGATCCGGCCGGCCTGCTGGCGCGGCTCGAAGACCCTGATATCCGCATCGTCAGCATGACGGTGACGGAAAAGGCCTATGGCTTCGATCCTGCGACGGGTGGCCTCGACCTGAAGCATCCCGATATTGTCGCCGACCTTGCCAACCGGCATGCGCCGCGGGGCGTCATCGGCTATCTCGTCGAAGGCCTGGCACGCCGGCGGAAGAAGGGCATAGCGCCCTTTACGCCGCTGAGCTGCGACAACCTGCCGAGCAACGGCGCCGTGCTGAAACGCCTCGTGCTGGAATTCACCTCCCGCATCGATCCCGACCTGCATCGCTGGATCGAAGCGAATGTACCCTTCCCCTCCACGATGGTCGACCGTATCACGCCGGCCAGCACGGACGCGACCTATGCCGATGCAGAGCGGCTGACGGGCCGCACGGATATGGCGGCGATCGAGACCGAACCCTTTACGCAATGGGTCATCGAAGACCATTTCGCCAATGGCCGGCCGGCCTGGGAAAAGGTGCACGGTGCGCTGATGGTCGAAGATGTCTCCGCCTACGAGAAGATGAAGCTGCGGATGCTGAACGGCGCGCATTCGCTGCTCGCCTATCTCGGTTATATCGGCGGCTATGAATTCATCCGCGACGTGATGGACGATGCCGGCCTGGCGGCCCTCGCCTACCGCCACATGCATGCGGCTGCGAGAACGCTCGACGCTGTGCCCGGTATCGATCTCGATGCCTACGCCAATGAATTGATAGCCCGCTTTGCAAACAAGGCGATCGCCCATCGCACCTATCAGATCGCCATGGACGGCACGCAGAAACTGCCGCAGCGGCTGCTGGAACCGGCATGCGAGGCGCTTTCGCATGGCGACCGGGCGGAGACCTATGCGATCGCCGTTGCGGCGTGGATGCGCTATGCGATCGGCGAACACGGCAACGGCGAGCGCTACGAGTTGCGCGATCCCCGTGCGGCTGAGATCGCCGCCCTCATCGCCGATGTCCCGCGCACCGGTCTGGCGATTTCGGCGGCACTCTTCACCCTTCCTGGACTTTTCCCGGCGGCTTTGACAGGACACCGGGCGTGGACGCAGGATGTCTCCGACAAGCTGGAGATTCTGATCCAGGACGATAGGTTGCCGCTGTTCTAGACTCCCCCGCTACGCCTTGATACGCGCCATATCGGGATCGTAGAGCGGCGACAGTGACACCTTGCAGGGGATACGCTCCCGCGCGACATCGAGCTCATAGGTGCCGGAGAGGACGAAATCCTCGGTCACCCCCTCGGGGCTGCGGACATAGCCATAGCCGATCGGCTTGCCCAGCGTGTAGCCGAAGCCGCCGCTCGAAAGCCAGCCGACGCGCTTGCCGTCGCGATATATCGTTTCACGGCCGAGCAACACGGTATCGGCATTTTCGGGAACAAAGCAGGCAAGGCGCTTGTTCACCCCGCCTGCAAGCTGCCGTTCGATCGCTTCGCGGCCGCGGAAGGGAATGGCCTTGCGCATCTTCACCGCCCAACCGAGACCGGCTTCAACAGGCGTATGGTCGGGACCGATATCCGATCCCCAGGCGCGATAGCCCTTTTCCAGGCGGCAGCTCTCGATGGCGCGGTAGCCGGCATTGACCAGGCCGAATTCGCCACCTGATGCCATCAGCACGTCATAGACCGTCGTCGCATATTCAACGGGAATATGCAGCTCGTAACCAAGCTCGCCGACATAGGTGATGCGCAGCGCCCGCACCGGGCAGCCTGATATGCCGATGGTCCTGACCCGGCCGAAGGGGAAGGCCGCATTCGAGACGTCGCTGCCCGTCACCTTTTCCAGCACGGCGCGCGAATTCGGTCCCATTAGCGACAGCACCGAATAGGCTGACGTGACGTCGACCAGCTCGGCATGCATCTTTGCCGGTATATTGCGGGCGATCCAGTCGAAATCATGGGTAGCAAAACCGGTGCCGGTGACGATGTAATATTCGTTCTCGGCGATGCGGGCGACCGTCACGTCGCATTCAATGCCGCCCTTGTCGTTGAGCATCTGCGTGTAGATGAGCGATCCCACAGGCCTTTCGACATCGTTGGAAGCGATCCAGGAGAGCGCTGCCTCGGCATCCCTGCCCTTCAGCACGAATTTGGCAAAGGAGGTCTGGTCGAAGATGACGGCCGCTTCACGCACCGCCTTGTGCTCGCGGCCGACGGCGTCGAACCAGTTCTGCCTGGCATAACTGTAGACATCCTTCGGCTCCTCGTTGGCGAAGAGATCGGCAAACCAGTTCGGCCGCTCCCAGCCGAGCTTTTCGCCGAAACAGGCGCCCTGCGCCTTCAGCCGGTCGTAAAGCGGCGATTTGCGGCAGGGGCGGCCGCTCGAATGCTCCTCGAACGGCCAGGCCATGGTGTAATGTTTGCCATAGGCTTCGAGCGTGCGGGTGCGCACCCAGTCGGTATCGAAATGCGGACGGCCGAAGCGGCGGATATCGACCGGCCACAAATCATAGGGCGGTTCGCCCTTCGTCACCCATTCGGCAAGCGCCATGCCGGCGCCGCCGGCCGAGGCGATGCCGAAGGCGTTGAAGCCGGCGCCGACGAAGAAATTCTTCAGCTCCGGCGCCTCGCCGAGAATGAAGTTGCCATCCGGCGTGAAGCTTTCCGGGCCGTTCAGCAGCTGCTTGACGCCGACATTTTCCAGTGCCGGAACGCGGCCGAGCGCCTGTTCCATGATCTGCTCGAAATGATCGAAATTGCTGTCCAGCAGCGTGTAGTGGAAGCCGTCGGGGATGCCGTTTTGCGCCCAGGGAATGGGATTCGGCTCATAGCCGCCCATGACGATGCCGCCGACTTCTTCCTTGTAGTAGGTCAGGCGATCGGGATCGCGCAGGGTCGGCAGGTTGGAGGGCACGCCGAAGGATTCGGTGATGATGTATTGATGCTCGACGGAGACCAGCGGCACGTTGACGCCGAAGCGGGCGGCAAAGGCGCGCGTCCACTGGCCGGCGCAGACGACGACGCGCTCGCATTCGATGCGTCCCTCAGCGGTGACGACGGCGCGGATCCTTCCCTTGTCGATTTCCAGGTCGATGACTTCGGTGTCCTCGAAGATCGAAACGCCTGACATGCGGGCGCCTTTCGCCAGCGCCTGGGTGATGTCGGAGGGATTGGCCTGGCCGTCCGTGGGAAGGAAGGCGGCGCCGACGAGATCGTCCGTTGTCATCAGCGGCCAGAGATCGAATGCTTCCTGCGGCGTCAGCAATTGCATTTCGAGGCCGAAGGACTGGGCGGTGGTCGCCTGGCGCCGGACCTCGGTCCAGCGCTCCTCGTTGCAGGCAAGGCGCAGGCCGCCATTCATCTTCCAGCCGGTGCCGAGGCCGGTCTCCTCCTCCAGCCGCTTGTAGAGATCGACGGAATAACCGAGAAGCTGGGTGATGTTGGCGCTGGTGCGCAGCTGGCCGACGAGGCCGGCGGCATGGAAGGTGGTGCCCGAGGTGAGCTTCTTGCGCTCCAGCAGGACGGTATCGGTCCAGCCGAGCTTGCCGAGATGATAGGCTGTCGAACAGCCGATGATGCCGCCGCCGATGACCACGGCTTTCGCCGTCTTCGGTAATTCCCTCGTCATTTATTGATCCTGTTCAAAGGCTTGATAGGCGCGTTCGAAACGCGCGAGATTTTCGGCCGTATAGGCGGCATAGTCGAAATCGATGCTGGAATGGATTTCCGAAATCATGCTCCAGAGCGTCTCGCGCAGCAGCGAAGCGCATTTCATCGCGCCATAGCGCCTGCTGAGATCATCGGTCAGCGGCCGGTCGAAATAGGTCTCCAGCATCGTGTGTTCTGCCGTTTGCGGGAGCTCATTGTTGGAGGCCAATCCGCCGAGATCGAAAAGCGGCGTGTTGAAGCCGGCATAATCCCAGTCGATCAGCCAGAGCCGCTTGCCGTCGTCGAGAAAATTGGCGGCCAGCAGGTCGTTGTGGCCGAAGGCGATTTCGAAAGGCCCTGCCGCTTCTTCCAGCGCCTCAGCCCGGCCGACCAGCGCCGGCAGCAGAGGCAGATAGGCACTGCCCGCGGCCTTCAGATTGGCGGCGTAATCGCGGATGACGTGAAAGACCCAGAAGATCATCGCCTGGCCGCGGAAATGCCGGGCGATGTCGCGGTGGCAGGCGCGCACCAGCGGCACGACCCGGGCGAGCGTTTCCGGCCTCCTGATATCATCAGGCGAAAGCGCTCTCGCCTCGATATATTCGAGCACCAGAACGCCCGGCGAATGATGGATGACGGCAGGCGATATACCGGCGGCATGCGCCGCACGGCTTGCGGCAAGCTCGTTCTGCCGGCTGATGTGATGGATCGGGATATCGGTGCCGAGCCTGACGACGCAACGCGCGACGGCATCGCTGACCAGGTAGTTCCTGTTGGTGATGCCGCCTGCTATCGGCGAAATATCGATCGGGCCCTGCCAGATGCCAAGCGCATGAATCCTATCTTCAGGCGTCATGCTTATTCCCCTACAGCCCCTTCCGAAATGATGGGCAGAGGAGGATCCTATGTCAAGCAGCGCTTAGATCGTCTTGCCGGCGGCATCGAAGACGTGGCAGCGGGCCGGATCGAAGAAGGTCTTCACATTGGTGCCACGTTCCACCTTCTGCTGGCCATCAAGCGCGACAGTCAGAAGCTGGCTGTCCGGCGTCGTGGTGTAGAGCATGGTGGCGCCGCCCAGGTTTTCGACGAGATCGACATTGACGGTCGAGAGCGTGATAGCGCCTTCGGTCAGCGAAAGATGCTCGGGGCGGATGCCGAAGGTGACATCCTGTCCGACCGCGCCTTTCAACCGGCGCGGCAGATGGACGGAATTGCCGCAGACATGGATGCTGGTTTCGGTCTCACCGACCTGCTCGATGCGGGCCTTCAGGAAATTCATCTTCGGGCTGCCGATGAAACCGGCGACGAAGCGGTTGGCCGGGTTGTTGTAAAGATCGAGCGGCGCGCCGACCTGCTCGATGCGGCCGGAATTCAACACCACGATCTTGTCCGCCATCGTCATGGCTTCGACCTGGTCATGGGTGACATAGATCATCGTGTTGCCGAGGCTGCGGTGCAGGCGGGAGATTTCGACGCGCATCTGCACGCGCAGTTCGGCATCGAGGTTCGACAACGGCTCGTCGAACAGGAAAATACGCGGCTCGCGCACGATGGCGCGGCCGATCGCGACACGCTGACGCTGGCCGCCGGAGAGCGCCTTCGGCTTGCGCTCCAGGAGCTTCTCGATCTGCAGGATCTCGGCGGCCCGCTTCACTTTCGGCTGAATATCGGCCTTCTTGTAACCCGCCGTCTCCAGGCCGAAGGCGAGGTTCTTATAGACCGACATATGAGGATAGAGCGCGTAGGACTGGAAGACCATGGCGATGCCGCGCTTGGCCGGCGCCACTTCGTTCATGCGCTCGCTGTCGAGCAGCAACGCGCCGCCCGAGATCTCCTCGAGACCGGCGATCATGCGCAGAAGGGTCGATTTTCCGCAGCCCGAGGGGCCGACAAAAACGACGAATTCGCCGGGATCGATCGTCAGGTCGATGCCATGGATCACGTCCAGCGAGCCATAGCGCTTCTCGACCTTCTGAAGAACGACACTGGTTGCCATCTTCTCAAAACCTCTCTTTTGCCGGTTACTTCGTTCTTGCGCGCCAATCGGCGTATTTCGGACTGTCGGGACCGACCGGCAGCGGCACTTCAGCGCCGCTGTCGGAAGACTGGTAGATGGCGGTGACGAGTTCCAGCGCGCGGCGCGCGTCCGTCGTTGTCACCGGCAGCGGTCCTTGACCGCTGAGGAAGGCATGGAACTGGCCCATCTGGGTGGTGAAGCGCGGCGCGACCGGCTGCCAGTCGCCGACCACCCGGTCGATCTTTTCCTGCACGTCATCATTCGCGGCGATGATCTTCCAGGGATCCTTGCCTGGTGTGTAGGGCTCGTGGGTGCTTTCGAAAGTGACATTCTCGAAATGCAGCCTCAGCCGGCTCATCTGTTCCTGTGAACCCAGCGTGCAGGACAGCGAGACGAAGGCACCGTTTTCCATCAGCAGGCTGGCGGAGGCGCAATCCTCGACCTCGATATCGTTGACGCGGGTGGCGACGCGGCCGAAGACCCTTGCCGCCGGACCCATGAGATGCATCAGCATGTCGTGCAGATGCAGGGCATGGGTGACGAGCACACCGCCGAGTTCCGTCGCCCATTTGCCGCGCCAGGGCACGGCGTAATATTCCGGCTTGCGCAGCCAGAAGGTTTCGACCGAGGCCGTATAGGCTTTGCCGGCAATACCGGCGTCGATGATCCGCTTGGCCTTCTGGATACCGTCGCCATAGCGGTATTGGAAGATCGGCATCAGCACGCCTTTGGCGTTCCTTTCCGCTTCCATGATGGTATCGACGCCGGCAAGCGAACCGGTCAACGGCTTTTCGCAAACGACATGTTTACCGGCGGCGAGCGCGGCGACCACCTGCTCCAGATGGATGCCCGGCGGGGTGCAGATATCGATGATGTCGATCGTGTCGTCGGCGAGCAGCTCGGCGAAGGAGGTGGTACGCCGTTCGATGCCGAACTCGTCGCCGACGGCCGCCAGACGCTGTTCATTCAGGTCGCAGATTGCCGCGACCTTGAACTTGTCTGCATGCGGCAGATAACCCTCGACGATATGGGAGCGGCCGATACCGCAGCCGACAATCGCGACCGTCCTGATGCTCATCTCGTTCTTTCCCGTTGCCGCCATCAGCGCTTCATGCCCGTCGTGGCGATGCCCTCGATCAGAAGGCGCTGGAAGAACAGGAAGAAGAAGAAGACCGGCACCAGCGTCAGAGTCGACATGGCGAACAGGCCACCCCAATCCGATGCGCTGGTGGAATCCACGAAGGTGCGCAGGCCGAGCTGGATCGTATAGGTGTTCATGTCGTTCAGGTAGATCAGCGGACCGAAGAAATCGTCCCAGGTCCAGATGAAGGAGAAGATGGCGGCCGTCGCCAGCACCGGCAGCGACAGCGGCAGCATGATCTTCCAGTAGATGCGCCAGGCGCTGCAGCCATCCATCATCGCCGCCTCATCGAGTTCGCGCGGGATGCCGCGGAAGAACTGCACCATCAGGAAGATGAAGAAGGCATCGCTTGCCAGGAACTTCGGCACGACGAGCGGCAGGATGGTGTTCACCCAGCCGAGGTTGAGGAAGAGCACATATTGCGGGATCAGCGTCACGTGATAGGGGATCATCAGCGTGCCGAGCATGATCGCGAACCAGAAGTTCCGGCCGGCAAAACGCAGCCGCGCAAAGGCGAAGGCCGTCAGCGAACAGGCGATAACATTGCCGGTCACCACCAGCAGCGAGATGACGAGCGAATTCCAGAAGAACCGGCCAAAGCTGACATCGAGGCCGACCCAGCCGCGCGCATAGGAGGAGAGATCGATCGACGACGGGATAAGCGAGGTCGAGGAGAAGATCTCGTTTTCCGGTCTGACCGATGCCGAAACCATCCACAACAGCGGATAGAGCATGAGAAGTGACGCGGCGATCAGCAGGGCGTGGATGATGAGCGACCCCGGCAGGCTGCGTTTGTTGATATCCGATGGCGGCCTGGCCGCAGTGACGGAAGCGGTCATCTCAGTCATCGTAGTGCACCCAATAACGCGAGGTCAGGAAGGAGAAAGCGGTGAAGATCGCGATGATCACCACCAGGATCCAGGCAAGCGCCGAGGCATAGCCCATGCGGAAATTGCCGAAGGCTTCCTGATAGAGGTAGAGCGTGTAGAACAGCGTCGAGTTGATCGGGCCGCCCGTGCCGCCTGATATGATGAAGGCCGGCGTGAAGGCCTTGAAGGCTTCGATCGTCTGGACGACGGCATTGAAGAAGATCACCGGCGTCAGAAGCGGCAGGGTGATCTTGTAGAATTGCCGGAATTTCGAGGCGCCGTCGAGGCTGGCCGCCTCATACATGTCCTGCGGGATCTGGCGCAGGCCAGCCAGGAAAATAATCATCGGCGAGCCGAACTGCCAGACCGACAGTGCCACCAGCGTGTAGATCGAATAGTTCGGATGCGAGATCCAGCTCGGACCTTCGATGCCGAAATGCGAGAGCGCGGCATTGACGAGGCCATCGCTGGCGAAAAGCTGACGCCAGAGCACGGCGATCGCCACGCTGCCGCCCAGCAACGAGGGGAGATAGAAGATGGCGCGATAGATCGGCAACCCGCGCAGGCCGCGGTTCAGCGCCATGGCGACCAGCAAGGCGAAGGTCAGTTTGAACGGGACGGAGAAGACGACATAGGTCAAGGTGACGTGCATGGCGGCCGAAAATTTCGGATCCGCCGTGGCGATGCGCACGTAATTCGCTATTCCCACCCACCTCGGCGACTGCAGCATGTCGAAGTCGGTGAAGGAGAGGTAGAGCGAAATCAGGGCCGGCCCGAGCGTCAGCCCGAAAAAGCCGATGAGCCATGGAAGAAGGAAGAGATAGCCGGGAGCATTGGCGTTCCAGAGACGCCTGAAACGTCCTTCGGCCACGGCCCCCTGATATCTTTCCACATTTATGGCCCCTGCGGGCGTGCGCATCGCATTGCTCATACGGGATCAGCCTCGTGCGAGAATCTGCGTGATTTCGGTGACAAGCTGTTTGCCGCCATCGGCAGGAGATAGCTGTCCGAAGGCCACCTGCTCGGCGATGTTACGCAGCATCAGTTCGCCTTCACCGGCGCCGGCGGGCGGCGGCGGCGGCAATTTGCCGGCGAGATCGCCAAGGCCGCTGACATATTCCAGCGGAACCTTGCCGTTCTCATCGAGCTTCGCCGCGACGACCTCGCGCATGGCGCTCGATTCCGGAATGCCGCGTTCGACATCCAGGAGGACCGCTGCCTCGGGGTTCTTGACGAAGAAATTGACGTAGTCCACGGCCAGGTCGACCGCTTGCGACTGGGCCGAGACCGAGAAGAACATCGAAGGCTTGCGATAATGGCCACCCTTCGAATCCGCCTTGATCCGCATATAGTTGGTCAGCGCCAGCTTGTCCTTGTTCATTGCCTGATAGGCGACGAACTGGTTGGAATGGGCAAAACCGGCAGCCGACTTGCCGAGCGAGACCGTGTTGGTGTCGATATCGTTCTTGTCGAGAGCCTGGACATCGGCGGGAACGCAGGCGCCGGCCTCACGGAACTTGGCCCACATGTCGTACCATTCCGAGGCGTCGTCCACGCCGAAGGCGATCTTGCCGTCGGCGGTATAAAGCGCCTTGCCGCGCTGGCGCAGCCAGTTTTCGAACAGCGGTTCACCGCCGCTGCCGTCGGCCATGCCAAACATGCCCTTGCGTTTACCGGCCTTGGTGATCTCCGCACCCATGCGGGCGAACTCTTCCCAAGTGGTCGCCTGCGTCGGCAGATCGACGCCGGCTTCCTTGAAGGCGGTGGTGTTCAGGACCGTGGCGGCCGAATTCGCGCCGAGGCTGACGCCATAGAGATGGCCGTCGACGCTGCCGCCTTCGATCTGCGCCTTGTCGAAATCGTCGAGGTTGAGCTTGGCCGGCATATAGGATTCGAGCGGGGCAAGCGCGCCGCGCCGGGCATACTGAACGATATAGCGGTAATCCATCTGGATCACGTCGGGCGCGTTGCGACCGGCGACCTGGGTCGCAAGGCGCGGCCAGTAATCGCCCCAGCCGAGGAATTCGCCGGTGATCGACGTGCCCGAATTCTTAGACTGATAGAGCTGCGATACCTTGTTGGTACGATCTGCGCGCGGCTGCGAGCCCCACCACAGGAGACGCAAGCGCTTTTCCTGTGCCAAAGCGCTGGTTCCAAGCGCCGAGAGCGAAAGGAGCGTGGCCCCTCCCGCAACGAAATTACGTCTGCTTACACGTAGGGTCATTTTTTCCTCCTCCAAAGGGAAGCGCCTCCACACGCTTCCGAAACTAGTTACCCTTGCATAAATAACTAATTGGTTACAAGCTACGAGCAAAGCGGCAAGTGTGTCAAGCGGTGTCGGCCAGAGCGTGGTGCCGAAAAGTGTGAGCGGTTTCGGGCGACATCGTGCTCCGGCTGTTTGAGCCCTGCAAATTCGGTTTTTACAATTTCGCACCGAAGGCTTATGAGCGCAACATGCGAGACGGAGGTGGAGCGATGAACGACAGCGGGGAGAATGGGGAGAAGAAAAGGTCTCGACGCCCACCTCAGGAACGGACGACGCAGCGCGATCCGGAGCGGACGCGCGCCGCGATCCTTGAGGCGGCAACCCGGGAATTCGCCGAAAACGGCATGGGCGGGGCCCGCGTCGACGCAATCGCCGAACGCGCCGGCACCAACAAGCGCATGCTCTATCATTATTTCGGCGACAAGGAGCAGCTCTATCTCCGCGTGCTCGAAGAAGCTTATGTCGGCATCCGTACCGCCGAGCGCGCGCTTCATATCGGCGACCGCAGCCCGGAGGAGGGCATCGGCGAACTGGCGTTGTTCACCTGGCGTTATTTTCTCCAGCACCCGGAATTCCTCAGCCTGCTCGGCACAGAAAATCTGCATCGCGCCCGCTGGCTGCGCCAGTCCGTCCGGCTCAAGGAACTGCATTCGCATCTGATCGGCGAGCTTTCTCAAGTGCTCGAGCAGGGAAAGAAACAGGGTGTCTTCATCGAAACCGCCGATCCCCTGCATGTCTACCTGACAATCGCCTCACTCGGTTATTTCTACCTGTCGAACCAGTACACGCTTTCGACGATCTTCGGCCGCGACCTGATCGAGCCGACTCATCTCAATGCCTGGGAAAGGCATATCGTCCACGTCACGCTCGCCTCGATCAAGCGCTGAATTTCAAAAATCGGATTTGACGCTTGACAGCCGCGCCGCTCTTCTGCCATCAAGTAACTGTTTAGTTACCGGCTCGGGAGGGCCGGGCGACGATGCCCGCTCCCGCCGCAAAAGATTGCTGGGAGGATAAAATGGCACGCTTGGGGATCATCTTGCACGGCGTCACCGGCCGCATGGGTTACAATCAGCACCTGGTGCGCTCGATTCTCGCCTTCCGCGACCAGGGCGGCATCACATTGAAATCGGGCGAGAAACTCGAGATCGACCCGATCATCGTCGGCCGCAACGGCGCCAAGATGGAAGAGCTGGCGAAGAAGCACGGCATCAAGCGCTGGTCGACCGATCTCGACGCCGCGCTCGCCAATCCCGACGACACGATCTTCTTCGACGCCGGCACGACGTTGATGCGCGCCGAGCTGCTGTCCAAGGCGCTCGATGCCGGCAAGCACGTGTATTGCGAAAAGCCGATCTCCGACGACCTGCAAGTGGCGGTCGACCTTGCCCGCAAGGCGCGCCGCTCGGGCCTCAAGCACGGCGTCGTGCAGGACAAGCTTTTCCTGCCCGGCCTGCGCAAGCTGGCGCTGCTCAGGGATTCCGGCTTCTTCGGCAAGATCCTCTCGGTGCGCGGCGAATTCGGCTACTGGGTCTTCGAAGGCGATTGGGGCGTGCCCGCCCAGCGTCCGTCCTGGAACTACCGCAAGGGCGACGGCGGCGGCATCATTCTCGACATGCTCTGCCACTGGCGTTACGTGCTCGACAATCTGTTCGGCGAAGTGAAGGCCGTCTCCTGTCTTGGCGCGACGCATATTCCGCGCCGCATCGACGAACAGGGCAAGCCCTATGATTGCGATACGGATGATGCGGCCTATGCGACCTTCGAGCTCGAGGGCGGCGCGATCGCGCAGATCAATTCCTCCTGGGCGGTGCGCGTCCGTCGTGACGATCTCGTCACCTTCCAGGTCGACGGCACCCATGGTTCGGCCGTCGCCGGCCTGACGAAATGCTGGAGCCAACACCGCGTCAACACGCCGAAGCCGGTCTGGAACCCGGATCAACCGCAGACGATCGACTTCTACAAGACCTGGGACGAGGTTCCGGACACCCAGGCCTTCGACAACGGCTTCAAGGCGCAGTGGGAAATGTTCATCCGCCATGTCGTCGAAGATGCGCCGTGGCCCTATGGCCTGGAAGCCGGCGCCAAGGGCGTGCAGCTCGCCGAGCTCGGCCTGAAATCCTGGGCCGAACGCCGCTGGCTCGACGTTCCCGCACTGGAGCTCTGAACCGTGACGACGATCAATCTCCCCCTCGACGGCAAGATCGTCCCCTATACGCTGACCGGCACGCCGATCGCGGTCGCCAAGCGCGACGCCAAGGCCTTTCCGCGCATCGCCTTTGCCGCCGCTCATGTCGTTGCCGATCCGCTTGCCGACAACGATCCGTGGCTGACGCCGGCGATCGACTGGGAGCGGACGCTTGCCTTCCGCCACCGGCTCTGGGATCTCGGCCTCGGCGTTGCCGAGGCGATGGATACGGCGCAGCGCGGCATGGGCCTCGGCTGGCCGGAAGCGCGCGAGCTGATCCGCCGGGCGCTTGATGAAGCGGCCGGGCGCAAGGATGCGATGATTGCCTGCGGGGCCGGCACCGATCATCTGACGCCTGGCCCCGACGTCACCGTCGACACTATTCTCAGGGCCTATGAGGAGCAGATCGAAACGGTGGAGGCGGCCGGCGGCCGCATCATCCTGATGGCGAGCCGGGCACTTGCCGCCGCCGCCAAGGGGCCGGACGACTATGTCAGCGTCTACGACCGCATCCTCCGCCAGGTGAAAGACCCTGTCATCATCCATTGGCTCGGCGAAATGTTCGATCCGGCGCTCGAGGGGTATTGGGGCAATGGCGACCATCTGAAAGCCATGGAGACCTGCCTCGAGGTGATTAGGGCCCATGCCGACAAGGTCGACGGCATCAAGATCTCGCTGCTCTCCAAGGAGAAGGAAGTGGCGATGCGCCGCCAACTGCCGAAGGGCGTGCGCATGTATACAGGCGACGATTTCAACTATGCCGAACTGATCGCCGGCGACGAAGCGGGCCATTCCGACGCGCTGCTCGGTATTTTCGATGCGATCGCGCCGGCAGCTTCGGCGGCCCTCGAAGCGCTCGGCCGCAAGAGCAACCATGAATTCTTCGATCTGCTGGAGCCGACCGTACCGCTGTCGCGCCACATCTTCAAGGCGCCGACGCGCTTCTACAAGACCGGCGTCGTCTTCCTCGCCTATCTCAACGGTCTGCAGGATCATTTCGTCATGGTCGGCGGACAGCAGAGCACTCGCTCGCTGGCGCACCTGGCGGAGCTTTTCCGTCTCGCCGACAAAGCGCGGGTGCTGGCCGACCCCGAACTCGCCGCAAGCCGCATGCGCCAGGTGCTCGCCGTCCACGGCGTCAACTGAAGCGGGACACCGGCTGGGAGGAGAATGACATGCAGGTCGAAGGACTTTCGATCAATCTGGCGACGATCCGCGAGCAATGTGGCTTTGCCGAAGCCGTCGACATCTGCCTGAAACACGGCATCACCTCGATCGCGCCCTGGCGCGATCAGGTCGCCAAGGTCGGTCTTGACGAGGCGGTGCGCATCGTCAAATCGAACGGCATCAAGCTGACCGGGCTTTGCCGCGGCGGTTTCTTCCCGGCGGCAAATAATGCCGACTGGCAGAAAAATCTCGACGACAACAGGCGCGCCATCGACGAGGCGGCCGCATTTTCAGCCGACTGCCTCGTGCTCGTCGTCGGCGGCCTGCCGGGCAGTTCGAAGGATATCGTTGCGGCCCGTCAGATGGTGTTCGACGGCATTGCCGCCGTGCTGCCGCATGCGCAGGCGGCCGGCATGAAGCTCGCGATCGAACCGCTGCATCCGATGTATGCCGCCGACCGCGCCTGCGTGAACACGCTCGGTCAGGCGCTCGACATGTGCGAGCCGCTTGGCGAGGATGTCGGGGTGGCGATCGATGTCTACCATGTCTGGTGGGACCCCGATCTTGCCAACCAGATTGCTCGAGCGGGCCGCATGAAACGCATCTTTGCCCATCACATCTGCGACTGGCTGGTGCCGACCCGGGATATGCTGCTCGACCGCGGCATGATGGGCGATGGCGTGATCGACCTCAAAGGCATAAGACGAATGATCGAGGCCGCCGGCTTCTTCGGCGCGCAGGAGGTGGAGATCTTCTCGGCCGAGACCTGGTGGAAACGCCCGGCCGACGAGGTGATCGCCACCTGCGTCGAACGCTTCCGGAGCTGCTGCCAGATCTGATTTTCAATATTTGTTTCATCACGCATGCAGGAGGATCATTCGATGGAGAAACGCCGTTTTGCCCTGATCGGCACCGGGAACCGCGGCACCACCATGTGGGGCAAGGATCTGCTGGCCGGCTGGCGCGAACATGTCGACCTCACAGCCATCGTCGAGAAGAATTCGCTGCGCGGCGAGCGCGCCCGCAACATGATCGGCAGCAACGCGCCGCTCTATGACAATATCGATTCCATGCTCGTCGAGCAGAAGCCGGATCTGGTCATCGTCTGCACGCCCGACCATACGCATGACGATATCATTGTGCGGGCGCTGGAGTCCGGCATCGATGTCATCACCGAAAAGCCGATGACCACCTCGATCGAGAAAATTCGCCGGATTCTCGACGCAGAAAAGCGCACCGGCCGCCGGGTCGACGTCTCCTTCAATTATCGCTATGCGCCGACGGCCGCCAAGATCAAGGAACTGCTGAACGCCGGCGAGATCGGCCGGGTGACCTCAGTCGACTTCCACTGGTATCTCAACACCAAGCACGGCGCCGACTACTTCCGTCGCTGGCACGCCTATACGGAAAATTCCGGCAGCCTGTTCGTCCACAAGGCAACGCATCATTTCGATCTGCTGAACTGGTATCTCGACAGCGATCCGGAGTCCGTCACCTCGTTTGCCGACCTGCAGAATTACGGCCGCAAGGGCCCGTTCCGCGGGCCCCGCTGCAAGCTCTGTCCGCACACGCAGGAATGCGACTACTATCTCGATCTTGAAGCCGATCCCTTCCTCGACCAGCTCTACGAGGATCCCTCGAAGATCGACGGCTACTTCCGCGACGGCTGCGTCTTCCGCGAGGACATCGACATTCCCGATACGATGGTGGTGTCGCTCCGTTACCGCAACAACGTCCACGTCTCCTATTCGCTGAACACTTTCCAGCCGATCGAAGGCCATCACCTGGCCTTCAACGGCACCAAGGGGCGGATCGAGCTTCGCCAATACGAGGCCCAGCCCTGGGAAGAGCCGAAGCAGGACACGATTCTGCTGATCCGTAATTTCCCGAACGGCAAGGAGGCGGTGGAGCGCATCGTCGTTCCGCATTTCACCGGCGGCCATTACGGCGGCGACGACCGGATGCGCAACATGATCTTCAAGCCGGATATGGAAGACAGGCTCGCGCAGCGCGCCGGCACGCGGGCGGGCGCCATGTCCGTGCTTTGCGGTATTGCCGCGCTGACGAGCTCGCGCACCGGCAAGGTGGTCGACATCGCCGAGCTGATGCCTGAGCTTGCCAATGACGGTTCGCCGAATTCGCTGAGGTCGTCACGCTGACGCCTGCTGTGTAAGCTCGCTCGGCGAGGCGCGCGTCAGGCGATGTTTTCGAGATTCTCCCGGCGGATTTGGTAGAGCAGCGGCCGACCGGCCACGAAGCGCTCGACCTCGTCAGCCGCCATCTCGCCGAGGCGCGCCCGTTCCAGGCCGACGGCGCCGGCAATATGCGGCGTCAGAAAGACATTCGGCAGATCGTAGAAAGCAGAATCGGGCTCAGGGATCTCCGGATCGGTGACGTCGATGACCGCGTCGATGCGGCCGCTCTTCAGCACTGAGAGCAGTGCGGCCTCATCGATAAGAATGCCGCGCGCCGTGTTGATGAGTGTCGCCCCGTCCTTCATCAGCGACAGCCTTCGCGCATCGATCATATGCTGCGTCGAGGGCAGCGACGGCGCATGCAGGGAAACGATATCGGCTTGCCGCATCAATTCGTCGAGCTCGACCTTTTCCGCTCCGAGGCAGGCCGCCTCGGCGGCATCGAGCGTGGGATCGGAGAGCAGCAGCCTGTAGTCGAAGGGTTTCAACAGCTCGATGACGCGCCGACCGATGCGCGAAGCGCCGACGATGCCGACGGTGCGGCGGTAATTTCCGATCGCCTGACGCTGCATCGAATGGGTCCGGTCGCGGTTGCGATCGGCGACATAGAGATCGCGGAAACGGAAGACCCGCTTGCCGGCGAAGATGATCGCGGCAAGCGTGAATTCGGCAACCGGCACGGCGTTGGCCTCGGCCGCATGGCTGACCGGGATACCGGCCGCGAAGATGGCGTCGTCGATGACGCCCTTGACCGTGCCCGCAGCATGAACGATGAGCTTGAGGTGCGGCGCCGCGGTAAGCATTTCGGTCCCGGCATAGGGTCCGCCCCAGCCGGTGATCAGGATTTCGGCCTGGGCCAGCAGACGCCTCGCACGCTCGTCGTCGAAACGCTGCAGCGGTTTAGCGTCCAGCAGGCGGCCGATGCCGTCCAGCCGGCGCAGAACCTCATCCGGCAAGACATGCTCGGTGCGCGACGGCTGCATGGCAAGGACAATCGCCGGATGGCTCATGGCATCTGCCCCGGCGCTTCGATGGCGCTCACCGTCACGCCCCTTTCCCTCACCACGGCCCCCAGCGCCGTAATGTCAGGCGCTTTCGGCGGTCTTGTCCAGGCAGACGAAACGGCAGCGGGATTGTCAAGCCCCAGCACCGCCGTCACCAGGATGGTTTCGCCGGCCGGAATCTGGCCGCGCAGCTGCGGCACGAGGGTTTTCGCAACGATCACATTGGTGTTGGGCATTGCCTTCTGGACGAGCCCGGACCGTTTCACCGAAGAGCCGAGATCGAGAATGCCGGTGAAATCGGCCTCGCCGATTGCATAGGCAACCCCATTCGAGGCGGACAGCCTATCCAGCTCGAAATCCCGGCGACCGATGGCAAATCCGCCTTCGGCAATCCGCAGCGGCCGGCTTGTCCTCACCCGGTGGAGGCGGATATGCCAAGGTACTGCGGGCACGAGCCAGGTTTCGACGCCGACATCCGGGAAAGGCGACCATTTCGCAAAAAGCACGTCGCCTGCGAGCCTGGCCTCCTCGTTCGTTTCGCGCACCCGGTAGTGCAGGCCGTCATCGCTGAAGGCCAGCATCGAGTCGAAGGCGGCGAGCGCAAAGGCACGTTCATCGGCCTCGACGCTGAAGCCGTAGCGGGCGGAATAGGCGAACTTGGCGTATTTTTCCGTGCCGAACCGCATCTGCAGGTTTTCCTGGCCGGAGGACAGCGCCACGACATCGCCGCCCGCCCGCATGATCACCATGCCGGGATGACGCTGGGGAACGACCTCGGGCGCCTGCTCCGGCGCTTTTTCCGTCGCGGTCCAGAACGGATGATCCTCCGCGATCGCCAGCGGCAGGAAGGCCTTGAAGGCCCAATAGGGCGAACCGGCGGAATTGTAGCTTTCCGACATCAGCAGGTTTGGATAGCCGAAACCGATCGACAGCACGCCGTCGCGATCGGCAATCGGCTTGTCCTTCCACCAGCGCAGGTGCTGCAGGCAGAGATGCTTGACCTCACCCCAGGGCAGGGCTTCGACATCGGCAAAGGCAAGCGCCGACCAGAAGCCGGCGCAGGCGAAGCGATAGGTCAGACTGCGGCCGAAGGGGATCGTCGCCCCGTCAGCGGCGAACCAATGCCGGAAATCCCGGGCAAAAAGGATCGCGCGCTCGCGATAGCGCTTTGCATAATCGTCGTCGACGAGCTTCGAATAGATCAGGCCATAGAAATGCATGGCAAAGGGAATGTAATGGTCGATGCGGCGCACGTTGCCGTCGCGATACCAGCCGTCGCCGATATAGAAGCCTTCGAGTTCCTGCAGATATTGCCGCGTCAGGCTGCGGTCGAAATCGGCGCCGAGACGATCGAGCGCGATGTCGACGAAAATCCGGAAGAATTTCCAGTTGTTGTCGGCATAGTCGAACTGCCTGACATGCTTGAGATAGGCGATCACATTGCCGCGGGCACGCGCATCGAGCGGTTCCCAGATCTTTTCCGGTACCAGCGCCAGGGCAAAACCGAGAGCGGCAAGCTCGACCATCCGCTGATCGCGGCCATTGACCGTTCCCCAATATTCGGGATGGGCGGGATCGGTGCCGTTTGCGAGGCCTTCGGCGAAACGATGCCAATGGGCAAAGTCGCCGTTGCCGGCACCAAGCGGCGCCAATCCCCAGAGCGGCCGGGCGAAGCCTTCGAGGTCGGCCGCCGCCCGGTCGAAATGGGCGGCGGTGCCGCTCAACCTGACGCGGGCATTGTCCTTCGAAAAGCAGGGAAGCAGCGGATCGAACAGATCAAGGAGGGCGCGGCTCATATCGGCACGGGTTTCGAGCGGATTGCCTGCGAGCGGGTTGGCGCTGGCGGGATCATAGGTCATC
Source organism: Rhizobium anhuiense bv. trifolii (assembly GCF_024346605.1). Classification (NCBI taxonomy): domain Bacteria; kingdom Pseudomonadati; phylum Pseudomonadota; class Alphaproteobacteria; order Hyphomicrobiales; family Rhizobiaceae; genus Rhizobium; species Rhizobium anhuiense. Next base: position 326,023 of record NZ_CP098803.1, on the reverse strand, counting down.
GGCGTCACTCACGGGGTTCGACGTTCACAACGGTCCCTCCCGGAACGGGAACGACTGCCTGGCAGATGTGGCGCGCCGGTGCCGTCCTGTCGCGGAAACGGGACAGCATCAGCGAAACGGCCTCGCGCCCGAGGGCGGCGCGGTCGACGCGCATGGTGGAAAGCTGCGGATTGGTCATCAGCGCGCAGGGCAGATCATCGAAGCCGACGATCGCGAAATCTTCCGGCACGCGCAGACCGGCTTCGGTGACCGCCTCGAGCACGCCGACGGCGATGAAATCATTCATGCAGAAGGCGGCGGTGAAACCGGCATTTTCGGCAAGGATCGCAGCCGTGTGTTCATGGGCCTCGCGGCTGGCGCTGCCCTGCAGCGTCATGGACACAAAACGGCCCTCGGCACCGGGGACGGCGGCGATCGCCGCCTCGAAACCGCGCACGCGCTCCCGGATCGTATGGCGGTGGGAGCCGCTCAGATGCAGGATGCGGCGATGGCCGGCCTTGGTCAACCGGCTGGTCGCCTCATAGGCTCCAAAGAAATTAGCCGGCGAAACGCCATCGAACTGCATCCTGGGATCGGTGCCGTTGACAAGAACGGTCGGCGTCATGCCGGCTTGCAGCCAGCCGCGCAACATCTCGTTCGGATCGATGCCGACGAGGAAGAGACCTTCGGCGCCTGCCGCCTGCATATGGTCGCGCACGGCATCCGGCGTGGTGCGATCCTCCCGGACCAGCCGGACCTCGAACGGCATGCCTGCGTCGACGGCTCCGGCACGCAAGCCGTCGACGATCGCTTCATAGAAAACGCTGAGACCGCCCGTGACGCCGTCGCTGGCAATCAGCGCCAGCCCCCCGGCAACGGCTTCGGAAGCCGGCTTGACCGGATAGCCGTGCTCGGCCGCCACCTTCAAGATCTGGCGGCGAACGGTTTCGCTGATACCAGGTTCGTTGGCAAGCACGCGCGACACCGTGGAGACGGAGACGCCGGCCAATGTGGCTATATCGGCCTGACGCGGCCGTCTGATCTTTTGGTCGTTCATAGGCAAACATTATGCAAGTTATGCAAATTTGCAAGAAAATGATTACTTCTTGCAATAAATATTTTTTTGCGTACCCTGTTTGCCGAAATGCCCCGACAGGCCATTGGAGGATGGCAGCGGGGCATATTGGGACAAGGAGGATATCATGCAGGTCAATCGCCGTTCATTCCTGATGGGTTCAGCCGGTGCGGCCGCCGGCCTCGCCTTCGGCGCCGGAAGCGCCATTCCGGCCTTTGCCGAAGACGCGCAGCTCAGGGCCATGTGGTGGGGTTCCAACGACCGCGCCAAGCGCACGCTCGATGTCGCCAAGCTCTATCAATCCAAGACGCCCGGCGTCACCATTGTTGGTGAATCGCTTTCGGGCGACGGTTACTGGACGAAGCTCGCAACGCAGATGGCCGGCCGCTCGATCGCCGACATTTTTCAGCTCGAGCCGGGAACGATTTCCGACTATTCTAAGCGCGGCGCCTGCCTGCCGCTCGATGAATTCGTCCCCTCGACGCTGAAGGTCGACAGCTTCGGCGCCGACATGCTGAAGCTGACCACCATCGACGGCAAGCTCTATGGTGTCGGCCTCGGTCTCAACTCCTTCTCGATGTTCTTCGACACGGTCGAATTCGAGAAGGCAGGCATCCCGCTGCCGACGGCCGACCTCACCTGGGATGAGTATGCCAAGCTCGCCGTAGAACTCGCCAAGTCCTCGGGCAAGGGCGGCGGCCCCTATGCGGCGCGCTACGCCTATGTATTCGACGCCTGGCTGCGCCAGCGCGGCAAAAGCCTCTTTGCCAGGGAAAGCGCTGGGCTCGGCTTCACGGCCGACGATGCCAGGGAATGGTTCGACTACTGGGAGAAGCTGCGCAAGGCGGGCGGCACCGTTGCTGCCGACGTGCAGACGCTCGATCAGAATACCATCGATACCAATTGCCTCGGTCTCGGCAAATCGGTGATCGGCATGGCCTATTCCAACCAGATGATCGGCTATCAGTTGATCATCAAGAACAAGCTCGGCATCACCATGCTGCCGCGCGAAAAGAAGGGCGGTCCATCCGGCCATTATTACCGTCCGGCACTGATCTGGAGTGTGGGCGCGACGAGCAAACAGGGCGAAGCCGCCGCGAAGTTCATCAGCTTCTTCGTCAACGATCCCGAAGCCGGCAAGATTCTCGGTGTGGAACGCGGTGTGCCCATGTCAACGACAGTGCGCGAAGCCATCCTGCCGCAACTCAACCCGACGGAGCAGGAAACGGTCAAGTACGTAAACCTGCTCAAGGATCAGGTTGGCGAATATCCGCCGCCGGTGCCGATGGGCGCAACCCAATTCGACCAGCGGGTGCTTCGCCCCATCTGTGACGAACTCGCCTTCGAACGGGTCTCGCCCGCCGACGCGGCAACCCGGCTCATCGAAGAGGGTAAGGCAACGATCAAAGGCTGATCTGTTGCCGGATATGAGAGGAGAGGCCCGCAAAACCCCGGCGGGCCTTTCTGTTTTATGCTAGAGAATTTCCGTTTTCACAGAAATGCTATAGTTTTTTTCACGCAATTCCGGACGCAAAACCGCTACACACTTTTGCTGGAATTGCGTGGTGTCAGTTGCCCAGGCTTTCAACCACGCGCCAATCCGGCCGGCCGAGATCGAAGGGCCAGGCGTGCACATCCCGATCGTTGAAATAGACCACCTCCTGCAGATTCGGGAAGGCGCTCTGCTTCAACGTGGCAGTTTCGATCCACGGCTTCATATAGGCGTCGCCACCTTGATAACCGAGTTCCGCCACCCAGATGGGCTTGCCGTAGCCGGCGACGAGATCATAGCCCTGCTTCAACGCTTCCGAGAACGTGCGGTGCTCATTGTGGGCAAGCTCGTCATAGCGCTGCAGGCCGAAGACCGAGAGTCCGACGAGGTCGACATAATCGTCGCCGGGATAATAGGCCTCGAGGCCGGGCAGTCCCTTCGGCGACCACATGATCTGTGTGCCGGGCGCCTCCTCGCGGACGATATCCATCATCCGCTTGTAGGCCGTGATATAGTCCTGCGGGCTCCAGCCGGACCATGAGAACCGCCCCGACTTGTCTTCCATCTCCTGCCCCCAGCGGACAATCACCGGGCTTTTCAGCTGGGATATCATCTGCGTGATCGCACGCATGTTGACATCGTAGTCGCCGCGCAGGACCTTTGCGCGAAGCTGAGCGGAGGTCAGCCGCCAATCGACGTCCCAGGACCAGGGCTCCACTGTTATCAGCAGGTTGCGGCCTCTGGCCAGCGCATAGGCGTCGGCGACGCGCAAGGTTTCGAGGTCGACGTCCTCCCAGGGCAGGAACAAGGCTTCGGTCGCGACATTCGCCTGCGCGCCGAAATCGCCGTGCGGATCATAGGCCCCGAACTTGATGCCGTCGGCATGAAGGACGGGGCGTTTGTCGATGATCGTCCGCACGGCCGCCGCCGGGTTCGGGACAATGCCGGCATATTGCACCTCGCTTCGGCTCGGCAGATCCGCGACACACAATAACAGCAGCGCCATCGCGGCGGTCGAGAGGTGGTTTTTCATTAGCTTCTTCATGGCTCACCCTCCTTTTCGGGCTACTTCCTGGCTCAGCAGGATCTGCTTCAGTTCGCTTGCCTTCGCGCTTACGGTATCGGCGGCAACAAGCTTCCCGAACTCATCGTCCTGGCGCACCGATGCATGGCGGAAGACGTACCACTCGCCGCTCGGCTGGCGCCGCTGATAGATCGTGTTGCCGACCTTGCGATGCCCGAAACAGGTGCTGGCGCGGGCCGCGCCCTCGGCATTCGTCCAGGTAGCGCGCATGCAGAGCTGGCCGAGATCGTCGACCACCCATTTGCCTTCGGCGAAAGACGGTTTCCCCTTGTCGTTGCTCCAGGCGACGAACCGCCGACCATCGTCGAAGAAACGGCCGCCTCCGGTATTCCAGGTCCAGGTCTTGTCGCCGTAGATCCGATAGAGCTCATAGGCGCTCAGCGGCGTCGGCGCCTTCGTTTTGGCGATCTCGGCGCCGTGCGCCGCCACCGGCAGACACAGGCTGAGAGCAAGCGCTGCTCCCCATAGTCTCGATCCGATACTCATTACATCCTCCATACTCGACACTTGCCGGTTCCGCCGGCTTACACACCACGTTCGTCTCGGTCGGTTCTGCCGAAACCATTCCATCTCAAGTGGAATTTCACTATCCTGGTCTTGCCGCCGCCGAGGCCGGCCCCGGCCACGGCAAATTGCGATTGGGTAAAACTGACGAGCGTCTGGCCGTGGGAAAGGGCCTCGAGGCTGTGCAGACCATGGGTACCCGCTTGCATGCCGCCGGTGATGCAGATCGCAAACCCCATGGCCGTCGCAAGCCACAGCCCGCGTGATTGCGGCCGTAATGGCAGATCGTTCTCGATTGCGTGGCGAATGACGATCAGCACCGTCAGTGACAGATAGATCGAAAGATTCATCGCCGCGAAAATATAGAAGCCCTGAGCGGCAGCGGCCTCACTGGCGAGCACCATCGCGACAGCGCACATCCCGGCGAACGCGATATAGGGTGCGATGACGCGCAGCGGCAGCAACTGCTGCTGCTGCCTTCCCTTCGGCGTGATGCGAAAATCGACGAAGGAGCCGCAGATATGATCGCGAACGGCCGCCAGGCTGCCGGCCAGCGACCATGGCCAGCGCAGGAATATGAAGGCAAGCCCTTCCCAGCCGAACAGTTTCGCATCATAGGGCCGGAAGGTCGCCGTGGCCCGCCAGAAGAAGGCAAACAGCGTCAGCACGATCGAGATCGGCACGAAATGCAGCAGGAATTCCGGATAGGTCACATTGACGAAGACATGGCCCGTCAGAAGCGCGGCAACCGGCAGCAGGAACATTACGGCCATAAAGGCGGAAAAGAGCGGATACCACAGCTGCGAGAACACGAACTGGAACCGCAGCCGCCAGGGCAGGTGCATGACATGGTGGCGGGAATGTTGCAGCAGAATGGTGACGAGGCTGCGCGACCACTGGAATTCCTGGACGACGAGATCGGCGAAGTTTGCCGGGCCGTCGCCATGGGCGATCGCATCGACGGCATGCACGCCGCGCCAACCGCCGGCATTCATCATCAGCGTCGTCGAATGGTCTTCGGCAAGTTCGGGACCGAGGCCGCCGATCTGACGAAGGGCTGATGTGCGAACCGCATAGTGGGAGCCGATGCAAAGAGGCGCCCAGCCATTGTTGTAACCGGTCTGCAGCGAACCATGCAGGCTTGCCTCCGCATAGAGCCTGCCGCGCGCCGCCCAGCTTGCCCCGGCGTTGGCATCGCAGATGCTGGGAGCCGAGACATAACCGACCTCAGGATCGGTGAAGGGGCACAGGATTTCACGGAGATAGGTCGGCGTCGGTACATGGTCGGCATCGAACTGGGCGACGAAATCGTAGCGCTCATAGCCGAAGTGGTCGTAGAAATAGGCAAGGTTGCCTTCCTTGCAACGTGTGCGACGCGGCCAGATGGTGCGATGATACTCCGCCACGCCCTTTCGGGTGGAGATCAGTACGCCGTGCGCCGCACACCAGCGCCTGGTTTCCTCCGAAGGGTCCTCGTCGGCCAGCCAGACATCGAAATCGACGCCAACCTGGTCGAGCATCGCCTGCAGCGTGGCGCGGACGACGGCAAAGGGCTCGGACGGCGCCTTGGTGACGACCATTGCCACCCGCCCTTCCGGCAGCCGTGCGTGCGGGCTGATCGTCCTCGCATCGAGGAAGATCAGGATGAAATAGGCCGGCACCAGCGTAATCCAGGCAAGCACGAGGGTGATGAGCACGAAAGCCGCCCAGGAAATGATATGGGCGGACTGGCACCACCAGATCCAGAAATAGCCGAGCGACGCCAGCCAGCAGAGGATGCCGAAGCCATAGGCGACGCGGTTCCAGCCGGTGAAAACAGGATCGAATGCATCGGCCGCGGTGGCGGCTTTCGCCATGCCGACGCCGTGGCCAACTTGCGAAGCGTCGCTCATGCGGTCATCTCCAGTCCGAAGGTGGGACCGGCGGTGCGGATGATCGTATCGATATCCGAGAAAACCGGCACGAAGCCGAGTTCCGCCTTTGCCCTTGCCGTGTTGGCAAAGAGGATCGGCGGATCGCCGATGCGGCGGGAGCGATAACGGACGGGAACTTCGCGGCCGCTCGCGCGACGGATCGCTTCGAGAATCTCGCGCACCGAGGTGCCCCGGCCGGAGCCGAGATTGACGCTGAGCGAGCCGCCGTCCGCCATCAGGTGGTTGACGGCGGCGAGATGCGCCTGCGCCAGATCGCTGACATGAATATAGTCGCGAACACAGGTTCCGTCCTCGGTCGCATAATCGGTGCCGAAAATATCGAGCCGCTCCAGCCTGCCGGCGGCGGCGAGAAGGGCGCGAGGAATGAGATGGGTTTCGGGGTCATGGCGCTCGGCAAGCTCACCGTCCGGATCGGCTCCGGCCGCATTGAAATAGCGCAGCGCGGCAAAGCGGATGCCATAGGCAGCGGCAAAATCCTCGAGGGCCATCTCGAAGATCAGCTTGGTGCGCCCATAGGGATTGACCGGTAACCGCGGGCTTTCCTCTCGTATCGGCAAGGAGTCGGGAACGCCATAGGTGGCGCAGCTGCTCGAAAAGACGATCCGGTCGATATCCTGGTCGAGGCACGCCTCGAGCAGCGTCAGACTGCCGACGACGTTGTTGCGGTAATATTTCCTCGGCATGTCGACGGATTCGCCGACATAGGCATTGGCGCCGCAATGGATAACGCAATCGGGCGAAAACTCTGCGAGAGTCCGGCGCAGCATGGCGGCGTCGGCAAGCTCGCCCCGAATGAGGGGGCCCCAGCGGACACTGTCGGCATGTCCCGTCGACAGATTGTCGTAGGTAACCGGGGTCATGCCGGCGCGCGACAGCGCTTTGCAGATATGACTGCCTATGAAACCGGCACCGCCGGTAACCAGAATGTAGCGGGGCATCTCATACGATCTCCGCCTTCTCTGTGCCCGCCAGCAGTCCGTCGAAATAGTCGACGCTGCGAGCCAGACCGGTTTCGAGCCCGATGCGGGGCTGCCAGTCCAGCTCTGCCATGGCCCGGGAAATATCCGGCCGCCGCTGACGAGGGTCGTCGGCGACCGCAGGCAGGTGGACGATCCGCGAACGGGAATTCGTCAGGTCCCGAATGATTTCCGCCAGGCGGCGAACGGTGATTTCGGTCGGGTTGCCGAGGTTGATCGGACCGTTGCAGGCGCTGCCGGCAGCCGAAAAACGCAGGAAACCCTCGATAAGATCATCGACATAGCAGAAAGAACGGGTCTGCTCGCCATCGCCATAGATCGTCAGGTCGGCATTGCGCAGGGCCTGCACGATGAAATTGGAAACAACCCGCCCGTCGTCCAGGCGCATGCGTGGCCCGTAGGTGTTGAAGATGCGGCCAACCTTGATGTCGACGCCGTAAGTCCTGTGATAGTCGAAGAACAGGGTTTCGGCACTGCGCTTGCCTTCGTCGTAGCAGCCGCGCGGCCCGATCGGGTTGACGTTGCCGCAATAGGATTCGTGCTGCGGGCTGTGGGTCGGGTCGCCATAGACCTCCGACGTCGACGACTGAACGACAATCGCACCGGTCTTTCGCGCACAGTCCAGGGTGTTGACCGCACCGAGCACGTTGGTGAGCAGCGTTCCCACAGGATCCCGCTGATAATCCGGCGGAGAGGCGGGAGAGGCGAAATTGAAGATGAGTGACGCGTCGATATCGAAGGGCTGGCGAACATCGTGCTCGACGATGTGGAAGCGGCTATTCGATAGAAGGTGATCGACATTCACACGGCGGCCGGTCGAAAAATTATCAAGGCATATGACCTTGTGGCCGCGCTGCAGAAGCCTTTCGCAGAGATGAGAGCCGAGGAAGCCGGCCCCACCATTCACAAGGACGGTGCGCGCGCCTTGGGGCACCGGCATGCCTGACACTTGAGAATAGCCGTCGTTGGGAACGAAACTACGCATTACAAACTCCTTCCCATGTTTTTAGTCTTTTGATTTGGGTATGCCCGTCATATCTCCCTTATCCGCCTTGATATTCATTATTATGACTATCAAGTTTGAATAACTTTCTGAGTTATTCTTCGGATAACTGAATTAGTATTTCAATGATAAGTCTATTGCCGACAAGGTCAACTTTAAAAATTCTAGATATCCAAAATAATTACGCAAATATTCTTCAAAGTAACAATTGATTAATCACTCCGGACACTTTTCCGCCGCAACGCCTATCATCCATTGCTTAAGCTTCACGCAATGAAACTAATATAGAACGGACGGCGTGCAGCTTGGCCGCGCTTGACCGCACGGCCGGTCTTGCATCGGGGAGCGCGATATGCGAGGGGTTTTGGCCATGTTGAAAAAGCAAGATGTAGCGCAGCTGAAAGGCTGGCGTCTTCGCTCGACAATGTTTGTCTGGGGAATGGCGCTTCTAGCGACCGGGCCGACGGCCTGTACGGCCGTCGATGACGATATCGCCGTCGTCGCGAAAAAGAATGTCGTCGTGGTCGAGGCACCGCGTGTCTCGAAGGCCTATGCTTATCCGGCAAGCCGGACCGAGCGCCGGGCTGCGGCAACGGTTCGCACCGTCGCCTATCACGGCTCAGCGCCTTATATCTGCTCTCCGAGCGGCTTCGGACAGAAGTCGCGCTGCTTTGCGCGTCCTTCGATCTGAAATAAAACCATTAGATCAATTGCGCCACCGGCCGGACATGTCGTCTTCGCCGACGGGATGCTCATTGAAGAAGCGCGATGCCGCTTCGGTGCGGTTTCGGACGTTCATCTTCTTGTAGATGTTGCGGACGTGAACCTTCACGGTGTTTTCGGAAAGATGCAGCTTGTCGGCGATGATCTTGTTCTGCGTCCCCTTGCAAATGAGGTCCAGGATCTGAACCTCCCGGGTTGTCAAAGCGGAGATGCTGTCACGTCTCAGCTTGAGCGCATTGCTGCGCGCCACATCGACCGATTTTGTCTGATAGAGCGAAGGTTCCAGCTGGGCATTCTTGTTGGTCAGACGATTGAGAAGCGCTGACGGAAAATGTTCGCCGCCCTTCATCAGCAGATCCACTGCGGCCATGAAGACATCGAGCCGGAGATTGAGCGGCAGGACACCATCGATGATCCGTGCCTCGACCAGCCGGCTGACATAGGGTTCGAGCATGTCGATCGCTTCAACGACGAGCCCGATTGAGGTTTCGGGGTGGTTTTCGCGGGCAGCCTGCAGCGCTTCATGAAGCTCCGGGGCGGGTATATGGTAAAATAAAACGAGCTTTATATCGCTGGTGTCTTTTTCCAGCATCGGATTTGTACTCGCTATACTTGTCACTTCACAGTTCGGAAATTTCTTTGCGAGCGCCTCTACCATGCACTCTGAAAACAGATCCGCCTTGGCCACCACTAGTATAGTATTTCCGGACGAACCCAACTTCCTTCCCTGGTCCGCATTCTCCATTCCTGAGCCTGTCATGAACATATACGCCTCCCCTAGCGTTACACTTTACTCAAACGTGGAGCGATGGCGGGTATTAAATAGTATGAAATGCCGGCCCCTGATGTCACCGCTTTATTTTTTAGACATTTCTTAATTATGTTAATACGGATTGAGAAGGAAGGAAATGGCCCAAAGTGATTAGTTTTCGCGGACGAAAAACGATACGTTACAATGCTTTGGTTGTATTTTCACTGCGATAGATACTTCAAGGTTATATTTGTCGTGACTATAGATGATCGACTGAATGTAATATTTCAGTACAAATTGTCATATTTTCGTCATGCGGGGATGCACCGGGATGAGGCAGAGACGTGTCGAAAGTCGCCTCTCAACCCAGCCGCGAATGCCGGGCGTCCCGCATTCCAGCTGCTCAGCAACATCGATTCCGACAAGGTCTTAACGCTCCCGCGACGGGGTTATCCGGACGTGGCAGATCCGCCTTAGCCCGAATTGATATCTATCGGATCCGTATTTTTTCCACCAATCTGTGGTCGTCGTCCAAGTGGTGACATGGAAGAGCTATGTATCTGCATGCCTTTTTGATGCATGACTTCCATTTATGGCAACTCAACTAAAAGAAAACCTGAATACTCCTTATCCTCTTCAGGATAGGGAGTCGGATATGTGCGGCATTGTACTGAGTACGTGCGTTCCCAATACTATCGATTTGATCAACAAGTCGCGACAAACCCGCAGATGACTAGTATCGAATACATCTGCCGATGTTCACCGCATCGGAGCGAGCGCGAGCAAAATCCCATTTGAGATGAGAGGGATTTCGAAAAGCTGCTCCGGTTTTTTTCTGGAGTAACTGCAATGTCTGACGACTATAAGCCCCCGAAATCTTCGGGCGACGAAACCGAAATCACGAAGGTCGGGGCTCTGGCCGACGGCTTTGCAAACAGTGCTGTCAATTCAACTGAAGTCGACGACGGCTCGACCGGTTATGTCGGCGTCGCCAATGGCGACAATCGCGACAATACGGACAACAGCGTCGACGTCGACGTTAAGGCCGAAATCTCCGCCAGCAATGGCGACAACCGTGACAACGACTATGACTGGAGCTACAAGTCCGACGACGATACGAGCGTCAAGACCACGACGATCACCGACACCGACACCAAAACCGATTACGACTGGAGCTATGACAGCAAGTCGTACAGCGACAACGACACCGACACCAAGACGATCACGGATACCGACACGAAGACCGTGACCGACACCGATATCAAGACCATCACGGATACGGATACCAAGACGGTCTCCGACAGCAACAACACCTCCGACAGCTTCAACAAGACGGACACCGACTTCGCCGTGATCGAGGACGTCAAGGACTTCGACAACCTCGGCGTTGCCGGCCACGACCTCACCTTCAATCTCGGCGACGACTTCTCCTTCACGCTCGACGTCGACAGCATCCTGAACAATTCGCTGTCCGGCGAGGGCAATGACAGCGGCTTCAGTGCCGTCCAGGCAAACCATCTGGCCGACCAGGACCAGGCCTGGAACATCAAGATGGACAATGGCGGCGCCGACAACCACCTGAAGGCGGACGCCGGTCACGCCGACAGTGCCGAAGGCATTGAGATGGACGGCAAGGGCTGGGACCTCAAGGCGGGCGACGATGCCAGCGGCTCGAGCACGGCCGATGCTTCGGCAGTCCTTGCCAATTCCGGCTTCCACCTCGAGCTCGTTCAGGGTGCGAACCTGCTCAGCAATACAGTCGACTCCAGCGTCATCGGCGGCAATTCTCATGTCTCCGACGTCGGCGAGGATACCGGCACCTGACACTGACCTCCAACGACCAAGACGAACTGCACCGGCTCCGGCCGGTGCAGTTTGACTGCTTGAAAACGGTTTGACGACCACACCACGGCTCCCAACGAGGGGCGCCTGATAAGGCCGATCGTCATTTCGAATGGGAGGGCCGAACCATGCATATCGAGAAGATTTCGGAAATCATTGCGCATTTCATCGGTGTCTTCGAGATGACGATCGACGAGATGAGGTTGCGCACCAATTATGCCGAAGGGGCAGGACCCGGCGCGGATGGACCGGCTCTGCCGGATCAGGATGCCTTTACCGCCGCCTTTTCTTCCGATTTCCAGCTCAAGGACTACGATCCGGGCGTCATTTACCAAAGCGGCAGTTACGAGATCGAATATGGTCCGACGCGCCATGTGGGCCGCGTCCTCGAAGAAAGCCTTGAGAAGCTGGCGGCGATCGCCGCAAAGGACATCCCGCTACCGCATTTCGGCGATCCTACGGATATCGTGCTGTCGGATGAGCCGGAACTGACCGTCTTTGCCGGGCCCGGCTCGGCTATCAGCCATGTCCTTCAGGTCAACGTTCTCTACGACGACGACTATCTCGACATGACGAATGGCATCCATGCGCCTCGCGACACGAGTTTCGTCATCGAACGGCTCGCGGATTTCAGCGCCAAAGCCGAGATCTTCACGCCTTTTTCGAGCCTGCACCGGATTGATACCTATGATGGCGCGCTGAAGATTGCCGAGGATATCGAAACCTATATCCAGAATGCCCAGAATACCGAGGACAGCGGAACAACCTCGCTCAGCACCGACCCGACGCATCATTTCGTCACCACCGATCTGGTGGGCGACGACCCCATCATCTATGTCAATGGCGAACGTCAAGCCGACATCCCCGTCCTCGACGACTTCCTGCCCGACCGCGGTCTCGCCAAGCTCCAGGAAGAAGCTGACGACAGCAATTCATCCGTCGAGCAGACAGATCCCAGCGGCAACAGCCTTGATGTGACCGCCGGCGCAAATTTCGTGGTCAACATCGCCTCGGTGATCAATACCGGCGTCATCACCTCGGTCACCGCTGTCATGGGCAATTACCACCAGATCGACGCGGTCTCCCAGGCCTTCGTCTACAGCGACAATGACGAGATCGCCTCGACGCTGCGCTCATCCGGCCATTCGGCCGAGGAGGCGGGAACGATCGCCAAGAATATCGCCGTCTTCGAAAACAGCACCTTCGCAGCATCGAGCCACGCCGACACCGATGCTGCCGACCCGACATTCCCGAACAGCTGGCGCGTCAACGTCATCGATGGCGACGTCTCCTTCGTACAGTGGATCGAGCAGTATCACTTCATCAGCGACAACGACACGATGACGGTCACCACCTCGGGATCCGAAGCCACGGTTCTGACGGGTGGCAATACCTCCATCAACTTATCCTCCTTTTTCGGGATGGGCATGCAGTATGACCTGGTGATCATCGGCGGCAATGTGCTCGACATCAACAGCATCACGCAGATCTCGCTGCTCTACGACAATGACTGGGTGCGGGCGGAAGACGGCGTCGATCCGGGCGCCGACATCCAGACCGGCAACAACCTGATCTGGAATTTCGCCTCGATCCACAATGTCGGGACGGGCACCCCGTTCGAGGCCATGCCGGACTATATGATCGAAGCGCAGAAGGCGATCGAAGATCGCGATCCCAATATGCCGGAGGGGCTGTCGTTCGATGTGAATTTTCAGGGATATGCCGGCCTCAACGTGCTCTACATCACCGGCAATCTCTACGACATGACGATCATAAAGCAGGTGAGCATCCTCGGCGATTCCGACGATGTGACCCAGGCGGCGGCGACGCTCCTCGGCAACAATCCCGATGCGACGGTGACGATCGACACTGGCAGCAATGCGGTCATCAACATCGCCGAGATCGTCGACTACGACAGTTTCGGCCAGACCACCTATCTGGCAGGCCAGCTCTATTCAGACGCCATCCTCATTCAAGGCGGGCTGGTGGAGCATGATGCGACGCAGCCGCAGTCAGCCGACGACAGGCTCGCCAACGAAGTCATCGCCTTTCTCGATGACGACGATCCCACGGGCGGCTGTTCCGCCGATGGCGTCATCAATGCCGGGCATGATCTTTCATGGTCGTCGGCGCACCCCGCCGACGTAATGCAAGCCATGGTCGCGTGACCTTAAGTATTGCGAAGGAACCACGATGAACCAGATTTCGAAACAAGTTTTTGCAGCAGGCAGCGCTCTCGATCTGAGGTCGGGCAATATTCCCTCCGCTGCCCCTTCGGAAACGGCGCCGGCCAATCTGTGCATCTCTGCGATCGACGAGGCGGTCGAGAACCTTCGCAGGCTCAGCGGCGCCGCTGCTTCATCGACCGAAGGCGGCAAGAAGACGGCCGAAGTTGCAGTACGCGAGGCTGCCGCTATGGCGCGCGAAGACACAGCGCCGCCACCCTCTGCGCAAAAGGTGGTGATGCCGGAAGCCTCGCCGAAACCTTCGGCCGCGGAAACGGCGCCTTTCGCCGGGGTGGTGCAGGCCCCGGCCACAGCAAAACCGGCGGAAGCGCCCGCCCAACCGCAGATCGAAGCGCGGGCGGCGCCTGAACTGCCGAAAGAGACGACCGAGCTCAAATCGAACCCGACGATGCCCTTCGGCAAGACGATCGAAGGCGAGGGCGGTCCGATCAGCGAGAATGACAGACGGCTGCGCACCGGCGGCGGCGGAACCGGCAAGGATTCCGATCCCGGTGGCGGCGCGGGCGGGGGCGGGGGAAGTGGCGGCGGTTTTCACAAGCGCAGTGAGCCTGTGAATTTCGCCGCCAGCCTCTCGCGCGGCATGGCGGCGGTCCGACGCAACATGGCTGTGGTCATGATGTTCACGATCGCCATCAACGTGCTTCTGTTGGCGATCCCGCTCTATCTCTTCCAGATATCCGACCGGGTGCTGACCAGCCGCTCCATCGACACGCTCGTCATGCTTTCGATCGCCGTGCTCGGCGCCGTGCTGCTGCAGGCCTTCATGGATTCGGTGCGGCGCTTCATCCTGATGCGCACCGCGGTGGAGCTCGAAGTACAGCTCGGCGCGCCGATCCTCAGCGCTGCGGCGAGGGCGTCGCTGCATGGCAGCGGCAAGGATTATCAGACGCTGCAGGACCTGCAGCTGCTGCGCGGCTTCGTGACGTCAGGCACGCTGATCGCATTTCTCGATGCGCCGCTGATGCCGTTCTTCGTGGTCGTCGTCTATTTCGTGCATCCGCATCTCGGCATCATCATCATGGTCTGCTGTGCGGTGCTTTTTTTCATCGCCTATCTCAATCAGAAATTCACCGCCCGGCAATTCGCCGAATCCAACGGCTATCTCAGCCGGGCGAATTTCCATCTCGATTCCATGTCGCGCAATTCGCAAATCATCAACGCCATGGCGATGATCCCCGAGGCGGTGAAGATGTGGGGCCGGGAAACGGCGGGCTCGCTGAAATCGCAAGTCGAGGCTCAGGACCGCAACATTATCTTCTCGGGCATATCGAAGGCCTGCCGCATGATTACCCAGGTTACCCTGCTCGGCTGGGGCGCGCATCTGTCGCTCGCCGGAGAATTGACGGGCGGCATGGTGATTGCGGCCTCGATCATTTCGGGACGCGCGCTGGCGCCGATCGAAGGCGCCATCGAAGGCTGGCACCAGTTCAACCGGTCGGCAGCCGCCTATGGCAGGATCAAGGGACTGCTGTTGAACTCTCCCTTGAACTTCCCGCGCCTGCGCCTTCCCAATCCGGAAGGCCGGCTCGATGTCGAGCGCATTCTCTTCGTGCCGCCGCCACAGAAGAAAGTCATTCTCAACGGCATCTCCTTCTCGCTCAGGAAGGGGGAATCGCTTGCGATCATCGGCAATTCCGGATCGGGCAAGACGACGCTCGGCAAGATGCTCGTCGGCTCGATCGTTCCGACATCGGGAAATGTGCGCCTCGATCTGATGGATCTGCGCAACTGGGATCAGCGTCAGTTCGGCGAAAGCATCGGCTACCTGCCGCAGGACGTGCAGCTCTTTCCCGGTACGATCAAAGCCAATATCTGCCGCATGCGCGACGACGTCGACGATCATCAGATCTACGAGGCAGCAGTGCTCGCCGACGTGCACGAGCTCATCGCAAGCTTCCCGCAGGGCTATGAAACCATCGTGGCGGCAGACGGCGCTCCGCTTTCGGGCGGCCAGAAGCAGCGCATCGCGCTTGCCCGCGCCTTCTTCGGCAATCCCAAATTCGTCGTTCTCGACGAGCCGAATTCGAACCTCGATACCCAGGGCGAGGCAGCGCTTGCCAAGGCGCTGATCCACGCCAAGAAGCAGGGCATCACCACGGTCACCATCACCCAGCGCCCCGCCCTTCTCCAATGCGTCGACAAGATCCTCGTGCTCAAGGAGGGCACTGTCGCCATGTTCGGGGAAAGGATCGAGGTGCTGCAGGCGCTTTCCAAGAACAACGGCAATAACGGTCAACAAGCACCGCGTATCGAAGGGTGAACGACATGGGACGCAAAAATCGGGAGACATCAGGCCCGGCGCAGCTCGAATGGTATAGCGACGTGCCGCGCTCGATCCGCGTGCACTGCATCGTCGGCCTGACGGTTCTCTTCACCTCGTTCGGCGGGTTCGGCTTCTGGGCTGCGACGGCACCGCTTGCCTCGGCCGTCATTGCCCAGGCGAGCTTCGTTGCGACCGGCAACAACAAGATCGTCCAGCATCTGGAAGGCGGCATCATCAAGGAGATGCGCGTCAGCGAGGGCGACACGGTGAAGGAAGGCGACGTCCTGCTGACCCTCGACCCGACAGCATCCCGCTCGAACGAACGGATGCTGCAGCTTCGGCGCCTGCGCCTGGAAGCCGTCGTCGCAAGGCTCCGTGCCGAAGCGCAGGGCCTGCGGGAATTCCAGGTTCCCGATATCGTCATGAAGGAAGCAAGCGATCCAGACATCAACGCGATCATCCAGAGCCAGAACGTCGTCTTCCACAGCAAGCAGATCAAGCTCGAAGAGCAGCTCAATCTGATCGAGAAAAACATCAAGTCGCTGGAATACCGGTTCGGCGGCTATAAAGGCCAACGCGAATCCTTCGAGAGACAATTGGCGCTGCTGACCGAGGAACGCGATTCCAAGGCGCGACTGGTCAAGGTCGGCTATATGCGCAAGACGGATCTCCTGGCAATCGAACGGGCGATCGCCGATGCGATGGGCGATATTTCTCGCCTGAACGGCGAGCTCAACGAGAGCGAGGCGGAGATCGCCAAATTCCGCCAGGAAGCCATCATCGCCGTCAACTCCAACAAACAGGCGGCACTCGATGCGCTCGAAACCGCCGAATCCGATCTGGACAGCGTGCGCGAACAGATGCGCGAGGCTGCCGGCGTGCTCGAACGCACCACCATCCGCTCACCGGTGACGGGCACAGTGGTGCGCTCCTATTTTCATACCGCCGGCGGCGTCATCACGACCGGCAAGCCGATCATGGAAATCCTGCCGGCGCATGTGCCGCTGATCCTGGAGGCGCAGGTGCTGCGTACCTCCATCGATCAGCTGCACGAGGGAGAAACGGCCTCGATCCGCCTGACGGCGCTCAACCGGCGCACGACGCCGGTGCTGCAAGGCAGGGTCTTCTACGTTTCGGCCGACTCGATCGAGGAAAGTTCCGGGGTCTCGGTCAAGGACGTCTATATCGTCCGCGTCGAAATACCCGATTCCGAGATTTCCCGGGTGCACAATTTCCATCCCGTTCCCGGCATGCCAGCAGAAGTGCTGATCCAGACGTCGGAACGCACCTTTTTCGAATATCTGAGCAAACCAATCACCGACAGCATGTCACGGGCTTTCAAGGAACGCTGATCACTCGCAATCAGGCAGGGAGCGGTCCGGCAATATGACGGCCTCGTCCATTGTTCTGATATAATGTCGGCACGTATCATCCCCTTGGGGATGGGTCGTCCCCTCAGGGGGAGAAAGGGTAGAGCATGGCGGCGATGTCCGATGTCCTGTTGCGGGTCGGCCGCCTGAACTATGTCTGGACGAATACCGAAAGCCTGCTGATCTACATCATCGCCCATCTTCTCCGGGTCGAAAAGGATGCGGCGATCGTGGTGTTCCTGACGCTCAATACGACGCGCGCCCGGATCGATCTCATCGAACGGCTTGCCAAGCTCGCTTCGACCTCAGCTTCCGACCGGAAGGCGATCCTTTCAGCCATGTCGCGGCTGAAGAAGGAATCCAAGACACGCAACAAATACAATCACTGCATCTATTCCTTCGACGAAAAGGGAGAGATCTCCAGCACGCAGCTGATGCGGCTGGTCGAGGACGACAAGGAGATCCGCTATGGCAAGATCGAGCAGATGGACGCGCGCGAGCTCGACCTTCTGGAAAAGTCGATCGCCGAAATCGTCGCCATCAGCCGGACGCTCTGGGCCTTCATCCATGCGAGCCCGAGGATCGCCGGCGAGCTCTGAGTAACTCTTACGAGTATCTCTTTCCAAAACCGTTGCACACTTTCGGGCGAGATAGATTGAAGCGTCGCATTCGACAGGGGCATCGCGCTCTATGTCTTTGAATTGATATGTGATCTTTACTGAAAACCGACTTCGATTTTGGGTTAAGCGCCGGCTCAGGACTAATCATATTTAAGCCCTGCAAATCATCCGGACGGTTTATTTGAAGATCGGTGTTTCCCATTAGAATGAAACCTCCCGAGTGACGTATGGGGTATTGGGGGGCGGACATGCGCATAGATGTTATCGACACTATTGCCGGGTTCGAGGCGCTACGCGACAACTGGGATCGGGTCTTCATGGAAGATCCCGACGCGCAGCATTTCCTCTCCTGGATCTGGCTGAAGAATTATCTCTCTCGCCGGCGCCGCTGGTTCATCCTTGCCCTTCGCGAGCGCGATCCCGCAGCACCTTATGTCGCCTTCTTTCCGCTGCGCCTCATCACCCATCTGAACGAGAAGACCGGGCTCTTCTACGACGAAATCATAATGGCCGGGAATTTTGCGGCCGATTACACCGGCTTCATCGTCAGGCCGGATTACGAGCATCATGCCATTGCCGGTTTTGCTTCGTTTATCAAACATCAGAACTGGACCGATCTGAAGATCGAATATTTCAGCGGCCCAGCGGGCCGGCGTGAGAAGATGATCGAGGCGCTGCAAGGGCCGGAGGTGATGTTTCGCGACAGCTCGCCGATGAACAGCGAGAACATCGACAACACGATCTGCCCGATCGTCCCGCTGCCGGCAAGCTTCGACGATTATCTCGAACAGCGCATGAGCAGCCAGACACGCCAGAAGCTCCGGCGGTTCCTGCGCAAGGTCGAAGGCGACGATATCTACCGGATCACCATGGCAACCCCCGAGACCATCGATCGCGACCTCAACATCCTCTTCAATCTCTGGCGGACCAAATGGAGCGCCCGCAAGGGTGCGGAGCGGACCGAGCGGCTAATCGTCACCACGCGCGAGATGCTGATGGACTGCTTCAACAGCGGCAATCTCGACGTGCCGGTCTTGTGGTACGGCGACCAGCCGCTCGGCGCGCTGGCGAATATCGTCGACCGGCAGAAGAAGGCCATCCTCTTCTATATCACCGGCCGCGACGAGAACTGGAAGACGCCGTCTCCCGGCCTTATCCTGCATGGCTACTGCATCCGGCGGGCGATCGAGGACGGTTTCAAGACCTATGACTTCCTGCGCGGCAACGAACCTTACAAATATATGTTCGGGGTAGAGGAACGGCGGATCAGTTGCACCCTGTTCCGCACCCGCAACGGCCAGAACCTGCATGGCGTGCTCAACCCGCGCAGCATTCGCTTCGTCTATGAACAGGCGCTCGATATGTACCGCAACGGCGCCCGCGGTAAGGCGGAGATTGCCTTCAACCAGGTCCTGCAATCGGCTCCCGGCCATACCGGCGCGGAATTCGGCCTTGCCAATCTGCTGTTCGACCGCGGCAAGCTGACGGAGGCACTGACTGCCTACAACGCGCTCACCGAGCGAGCGCCCGATCCGACACCGATCCAGATGCGGCTTGGCGACACGCAGCTTGCCCTGCATCAATACGACCAGGCCGCAGAGACTTTCCGCCAGGTCGGCGAGATCGGGCCGCATCTCATCCAGGCGCATTACAAGCGCGGCATCGCCCTTACTGCCAGCAGACGGCTGGCTGAAGCAGAAGCCGTCTTCGCTGCGATCCAGGGAGTGCATTCGGACGATCCGGCCGCACTGGATTATGCCGCCAAGGCAAGTGCGGCGCTTGAACGCATTCGCGAATGTGCCGAGCCGGCGGCCCGCAAGACGGACATCGTGCCGGAAACCATCGCCCGCTGGAACCGGGGACGGCAGCTCAGCGAACGACGCCGACCGCGTCTGCATTGAGGACGTTTTGCCATGGTGCGGAAAGGCGGTCCGACGGTTCCGACACGACACATTTTCCGTTTCCACGCTGCCATCGGCTCTGGGGCGAGTGCTGAAGCCTTGGCTTAATTCCATCTGGAAACGCCAAAAGCCCGCACGAGGCGGGCTTTTTGTATCAGTGTGTATGGCGGTCTGTGTGAGATTTGGTTGCGGGGGCAGGATTTGAACCTGCGGCCTTCAGGTTATGAGCCTGACGAGCTACCGGGCTGCTCCACCCCGCGAGATATAATTTAACACAAAAGGCCGCTTTATGGGCGGCCCTTTTGTCTCGGCTATGGGCCGTTTGGCGTGATTGAGAAGATTGATTGATATAAGTTGCGCTTTGCAGACCTGGCAGCGACCTACTCTCCCGCGTCTTAAGACGAAGTACCATGGGCGCAGGGGCGTTTCACGGCCGTGTTCGGAATGGGAACGGGTGCAGCCACCCCGCCATAACCACCAGGTCGGCAAAGCGCAACTTATTGATTTGAGAAGCTGGTACACTGAGTGACTAGTTAGTGACTAGTCGGTCGTGGTTTGTTTTGAACACGTCTTTTGAGGCTTGTGAGGGCAGCCGCGAGAGTTTTCACTGCTCACTACTGCCTATTCACTACTCACTTCATCGATCCGGACGAAGGCAAAGCCTTCGCCGGGGGATGAGCATAGTCAATGAGAACGATCAAGCCAATCGAGCTATTAGTACCGGTAAGCTTCATGCGTTGCCGCACTTCCACACCCGGCCTATCAACGTGGTCGTCTTCCACGGCTCTGATAGGGAATACTCGTTTTCAGGTGGGTTTCCCGCTTAGATGCCTTCAGCGGTTATCCCGTCCATATATAGCTACCCTGCTATGCCCTTGGCAGGACAACAGGTCCACCAGAGATATGTCCATCCCGGTCCTCTCGTACTAGGGACAGATCCTGTCAATATTCCTACACCCACGGCAGATAGGGACCGAACTGTCTCACGACGTTCTGAACCCAGCTCACGTACCGCTTTAATTGGCGAACAGCCAAACCCTTGGGACCTGCTCCAGCCCCAGGATGCGATGAGCCGACATCGAGGTGCCAAACAACCCCGTCGATATGGACTCTTGGGGGTCATCAGCCTGTTATCCCCGGCGTACCTTTTATCCGTTGAGCGATGGCCCTTCCACGCGGGACCACCGGATCACTATGACCGACTTTCGTCTCTGCTCGACTTGTCAGTCTCGCAGTCAGGCGGGCTTATGCCATTGCACTCGACGACCGATTTCCGACCGGTCTGAGCCCACCATCGCGCGCCTCCGTTACTCTTTCGGAGGCGACCGCCCCAGTCAAACTACCCACCATACACTGTCCCGGACCCGGATGACGGGCCGCGGTTAGACATCCATGACGATAAGGGTGGTATTTCAAGGATGGCTCCACGGAAACTGGCGTCCCCGCTTCAAAGCCTACCACCTATCCTACACATGCCGACACGAATGCCAGTGTAAAGCTATAGTAAAGGTGCACGGGGTCTTTCCGTCTGACCGCAGGAACCCCGCATCTTCACGGGGAATTCAATTTCACTGAGTCTATGTTGGAGACAGCGGGGAAGTCGTTACGCCATTCGTGCAGGTCGGAACTTACCCGACAAGGAATTTCGCTACCTTAGGACCGTTATAGTTACGGCCGCCGTTTACTGGGGCTTCGATTCAAAGCTTGCACCTCTCCTCTTAACCTTCCAGCACCGGGCAGGCGTCAGACCCTATACGTCGTCTTGCGACTTCGCAGAGCCCTGTGTTTTTGATAAACAGTCGCTACCCCCTGGTCTGTGCCACCCCATCATACTTGCGTAAAATGGGGTCACGCTTCTTCCGAAGTTACGCGTGCAATTTGCCGAGTTCCTTCAACATAGTTCTCTCAAGCGCCTTGGTATACTCTACCTGACCACCTGTGTCGGTTTCGGGTACGGTCTATACGGTGGAGCTATTTCCTGGAACCGCTCCGCTGCCCTGATAATCCAATAAACCAGAACAACTTGTGCAATCCGTCACTACCACCAGGCCCACGAATATTAACGTGGTTCCCATCGACTACGCATTTCTGCCTCGCCTTAGGGGCCGGCTAACCCTGCTCAGATTAACTTTAAGCAGGAACCCTTGGTCTTTCGGCGAGAGGGTCTCTCACCCTCTTTATCGTTACTCATGTCAACATTCGCACTTCCGATACCTCCAGGAGCCCTCACAGGTCTCCCTTCATCAGCTTACGGAACGCTCCGCTACCACTTGCGATTGCTCGCAAATCCTCAGCTTCGGTGCATGGCTTCAGCCCCGTTACATTTTCGGCGCAAAGACCCTTATTTAGACCAGTGAGCTGTTACGCTTTCTTTAAATGATGGCTGCTTCTAAGCCAACATCCTGGTTGTTTTGGGATCCTCACATCCTTTCCCACTTAGCCATGACTTGGGGACCTTAGCTGGAGGTTAGGGTTGTTGCCCTTTTCACGACGGACGTTAGCACCCGCCGTGTGTCTGCCGAGTAGTACTCCCCGGTATTCGGAGTTTGGTTAGGATCAGTAAGACGGTGAGTCCCCATAGCCCATCCAGTGCTCTACCCCCGGGGGTATTCGCTCGACGCTCTACCTAAATAGATTTCGCGGAGAACCAGCTATTTCCGAGTTTGATTGGCCTTTCACCCCTAGCCACAAGTCATCCCAATCTATTGCAACAGATGCGGGTTCGGTCCTCCAGTTGGTGTTACCCAACCTTCAACCTGCTCATGGCTAGATCACTCGGTTTCGGGTCTAATGCAACAAACTAAATCGCCCTATTCAGACTCGCTTTCGCTTCGCCTACACCTACCGGCTTAAGCTTGCTTGTTACACTAAGTCGTTGACCCATTATACAAAAGGTACGCCGTCACCCTTGCGGGCTCCGACTGTTTGTAGGCATCCGGTTTCAGGTTCTATTTCACTCCCCTTGTCGGGGTGCTTTTCACCTTTCCCTCACGGTACTTGTTCGCTATCGGTCATGCACGAGTACTTAGGCTTGGAGAGTGGTCTCCCCATGTTCAGACAGGATTTCTCGTGTCCCGCCCTACTCTAGGACAATCGTGATATCTACGCGTACGGGGCTGTCACCCACTACGGCCGCACTTTCCAGAGCGTTCCACTTTAATCACAATTGCCACTGGCCTGGTCCGCGTTCGCTCGCCACTACTTGCGGAGTCTCGGTTGATGTCCTTTCCTGCAGGTACTTAGATGTTTCAGTTCCCTGCGTTCGCTTCTTACACCCTATGTATTCAGGTGTAGATACCTTATCACAATGCTTGGAAACCACTCGGGTTGCCCGGCCAGAGGCCAAACAACCAGAATGATTTTCCAAGCATTTAAGGTGGGTTGCCCCATTCGGAGATCCATGGATCAAAGCTCATTCGCAGCTCCCCACGGCTTTTCGCAGCGTATCACGTCCTTCATCGCCTGTGCATGCCAAGGCATCCACCAAATGCCCTTACGACACTTAATCGTTCTCATTGCCAATGCTCATCATCTCGTTGCCCGCTTCAAAGAAACGGCAACAGACCGGGTTACCTTTTACAACCCAGTCAATCCAACAATGCCATCGACGTGTTCGACAGGTCTGCTTTATTGGAGCTACGCCGAGCAGCCCACTTGCAGCCTGTCTTAAGACCAGCTTCTCGAGATTGAATCCGATACCGCGCGGTCAGGCAACGGTAATCCGATCGTCCGTCAGATGCAGTCCGAAGACTGCAAACA
>NZ_CP098803.1:0-297500 GCF_024346605.1 Rhizobium anhuiense bv. trifolii | reverse complement strand
GGGTTCTGCTCGGCCAGCTCGGCGCGCTCGACAAGGACGGAGCGCTGACGGCGCGCGGCAAGGTGATGCGCGATCTGGCACTGCCACCGCGCCTTGCCGCCATGGTCGTCTCGGCGGGGGAAGCCGGATATGCCCGGGATGCGGCGATGATCGCCGTGCTTCTCACCGAACAGGGGCTTGGCGGAACGAGCGTCGATATCGAGGAACGGCTGCGGCGCTTCAAGGCTGAGCGTGGCGAGAGAGCAGAGGCCTCGCGCCGGCTGGCGGGACGGCTGGCGAGCGGCCTCGACAGCGGTGCGGCAACGGCGCCGGCGCTTGCGGGCCAGCTTTTGTTGCACGCATTCCCGGACCGAATCGCACTTCAGCGCGGCGGACGCGGCCGATTCGTGATGGCGAACGGGCGCGGAGCCGAGCTGCCGGAAACCGAGAGGCTGGCGGGCAGCCAGATGCTGGTGATTGCCGATCTCACCGGACGAGCGGCGCAGGCGCGGGTTCTGGCGGCAGCCGAAGTGACACGCGGCGACATCGAAGCCGAGTTGCCCGGCGAGATCAAATCCGGCGATCAAATATTCTTCGATCGGCAAAGCCGGCAAATACGGGCGCGGCGAGCAACCCGGCTCGGCGCGATTATCTTCGACGAGACGCCCTTGCCGCGCCCCTCCGGTGTAGCCGTCACCCAGGCGCTGGTGGATGGGGTGCGCGAGCTGGGGCTCGATCAACTTGCCTTCTCGAAGGAGGCCATTCAGCTTCGCGAGCGGATCGGCTTCCTCCACAGGACAATCGGCGAACCTTGGCCCGATGTCAGCGATGACGCCCTGCTTTCCCGGCTGGACGACTGGTTCGCACCCTTCCAAATGGAGGCCCGCGGCCTTTCCGAGATTTCCGCAGCCGGGCTTTCGAACGGCCTGATGTCCCTGGTACCGCATGAATTGCAACGCGACCTCAGCCGGCTCGCGCCGACCCATTTCGAGGCGCCGACCGGCCAAAGGCATCCGATCCAATATGAGGGCGAGGAGCCGGTGCTGACGATCCGCGTGCAGGAGCTGTTCGGACTGAAGCAGCACCCGGCCATTGCCGGCGGCCGCCTGCCGCTGCTGCTCGAACTCACGTCGCCGGCGCACCGGCCGATCCAGACCACCCGCGACCTGCCGGGCTTCTGGGCCGGCTCGTGGAAGGATGTGCGTGCGGATATGCGCGGCCGCTATCCCCGTCATCCCTGGCCGGAGCGGCCGGAAGATGCGTTGCCGACGACACGGGCAAAACCGCGTGGTACATGAGGCCCAGTCAAGGAGCCCGCGGCATGATCGACAAGCCTGGCATGATCGACAAGACGGAAGGCTATACGCTGGAAGACCGGCATAATAGCCGCAGGCTGCGCCTGCAGACGCTGGTGCGGCTGCGCTGGCTTGCCGTCGGCGGACAGGCGCTGACGGTGTTCATCGTTGCCTTCTGGCTGAAATTTCCCTTGCCGCTGATTGCCAGCTCTTCGCTGATCGCTGCCCTTGCCTGGGTGAATTTCTACCTGACGATCCGTTATCCGCCGACCCACCGACTGGAAGCGCCGGCCGCCTTCGCTCTGCTCGGCTTCGACCTATTGCAGCTCTGCGCGCTGCTCTTCATCACCGGCGGCCTGGCCAATCCCTTCGCCGCGCTCGTCTGCGTGCCCGTCATCATCTCCTTTGCCTCGCAGCCGATCCGCTACAGCACCGCGCTGATCGGCTTTGCGATGGTCTGCATCACGGTGCTTGCCTTTTCGCCCTTTCCGCTGCCCTGGTTCGACGGGGTCGAGATCAACGTGCACAATGTCATGCAGTTCGGCGTCTGGTGCTCGATCGCCTCGACAATGGCATTCGCCGCCTTCTATGCCTATCGGGTCTCGATGGAAGCGAGCCAGCTTGCCGATGCGTTGGCTGCGACCGAACTGGTGCTGCAGCGAGAAAAGCACCTTTCGCAACTCGATGGGCTGGCGGCCGCCGCCGCCCATGAACTCGGCACGCCGCTGGCGACGATCAGCGTCGTCGCCAAGGAAATGGAGCGGGAACTCAAGGACGACGATCGTTTCCGCGAGGACGTGATGCTGCTGCGCAGCCAGAGCGAACGCTGCCGCGATATCCTGCGGCGGCTGACCACACTTTCCTCCGAGGGCGAAGCGCATATGCGCCGCCTGCCGCTTTCCTCGATGATCGAGGAGATCGTCGCGCCGCACCGGGAATTCGGCATCAGATTGGAACTCATCGAAAAGAGCCCACGCAAGGGCGAGCCGGTGACCGACCGCAATGCCGGCATCATGTACGGGCTCGGCAACCTGATCGAAAACGCCGTCGATTATGCCCGCGAGAAAGTGACCGTCACCATCGAGCACGATCACGACAAAGTGCTGATCGTCATTGAAGACGATGGGAACGGTTATGCGCCCGATATTCTGACGCGGATCGGCGAGCCCTATGTGACCAAGCGGCAGAAAGAGGATACGGCCGGCGGCCTGGGGCTCGGGCTTTTCATTGCCAAGACGCTGCTGGAGCGCTCGGGCGCGTCGCTGATTTTCGAGAACCGCGATCCGGAAAGTGCGGGCGCGCGTATCCGAATCGAATGGCCACGTATGCTGATCGACGCAAATTCGACAAAATGACTTTGTCGGCATAAACAGGATAGAGCGGCTGACGCAGATCGGGCGTTCAACCGCCGGGACCGAAACGATGACAGAACAGAACCATGACAATTTCGCCGCGTCGGATGAGGATCATATCGGTCCCGACGCCAGCCTGCTGATCGTCGACGACGACGGGCCGTTCCTGCGCCGCCTGGCACGGGCGATGGAGACGCGCGGCTTCCAGGTGGAGACGGCCGAATCAGTGGCGGAGGGCGTTGCCAAATCGAGAGGCAGGCCGCCGAAATATGCGGTGGTCGACCTGCGGCTCGGCGATGGCAATGGGCTCGACGTCATCGAGGCGATCCGCCAGCGGCGTGACGACACCAGGATCATCGTGCTGACCGGCTACGGCAATATCGCAACGGCGGTCACGGCCGTGAAGCTCGGCGCCGTCGATTATCTGGCAAAGCCTGCGGATGCCGACGACGTGTTTTCGGCGCTGACGCAGCGGCCGGGCGAAAAGGCGGAACTTCCCGAGAATCCGATGTCGGCCGACCGGGTGCGCTGGGAGCACATCCAGCGGGTCTATGAAATGTGCGAGCGCAATGTTTCCGAAACGGCGCGCCGGCTCAACATGCACCGGCGCACACTGCAGCGCATCCTTGCCAAGCGCGCGCCAAAATAAGCAGGCGCAGCATCAGACATCGTCCACGGTGAACGGTTTTCCGTTCGCCCATTCGGCCATCATCAGCCTTTGGGCGGCGGCACGCGAGAAATTGAGCGTGACGGATTTGCGCGTGGCCGGCGCCATGCGGTGTTCCGGCGCCTCGCGAATCATATGGGCGCCATAACCATCCGACAGGAACAGACCGCATTCCTCGGGAAATATGTCTAGCGGCACATCCTGGTGAGTCGCAAAGAACAGGCGGTCGCAATGCAGCCTGTATTCCGGCCATTTGCGATCCACCCGGAAATCCTCAATCGATGTCTTGATTTCGATGATCCAGACCTCGCCCTTCTCCGAAAGCGTGATCAGATCGGCGCGGCGGCCGCTGGCGAGCGGCAGTTCGGGCAGCACGGCATGGCGCATTTCATGCAGCAATATCTGCGTTCCCCGCCGCACCATCATGGCCCTGTCCGATTGCCGGCCATCGATTAACGGATTGTTATTGTAAACACTCAAAATCGTCATGGATAACCACCGCAGGGGCTGGCGTGTTGTTGCAAAAAAACCATGCGCTTCTAATTTGCGCCGCAGACGGATTTGTCGCGCTGCAGTAGCCTTGCAAAGCGCAAGTTAATCGAAAATAAACCATAATCAACGATGGTCGAGAGACCGTTCTCCTTGCCCCAAAACTTCAAGAGTCATCCATGCGCATCCGCAATGCATTCCCTGTATTTGGCCTGCTGACAACGCTCGCTCTGGCCGGTTGCTCCACGAGCTCAGACAGCGCGTCCGTCGACGACAAGGGCGCAGGCCCGACAGTACAGACGGCCCAGATCTTCGATGACGCCTACGGCGTGACGAAGGATGCCGGATACTCGCTGCCGGCGATCCCGATCAGCCGGGTCAAGCCGCAGTTCCGCCGCCAGGTCGTCAACTACGAGACCACAGAGCGCCCCGGCACGATCATCGTCAACACGCGCGAGCGCTTCCTCTATTACATCCTGGCCAACGGCAAGGCGATGCGCTACGGCATCGGCGTCGGCAAGCAGGGCTTCGCATGGGCCGGCACCGCCTACGTCGCCTGGAAGCAGGAATGGCCGACCTGGCACCCGCCGAAGGAAATGGCTGTCCGCCGGCCCGACGTCGCCAAATATGTCGAAGACGGCATGGGCCCGGGTCTCAGCAATCCGCTCGGCGCACGCGCCATGTATCTCTTCAACGAGGACGGCAAGGACACGCTCTTCCGCCTGCACGGCACGCCGGAATGGGCTTCGATCGGCACCGCCGCTTCCTCGGGCTGCATTCGCCTGATGAACCAGGATGTTATCGACCTCTACAGCCGCGTTCGTCCCGGCAAGGGCACATCAAAGGTCGTCGTCATTCAGTAAGCTAGATATCGAGTTCGGTAAAAAAAGGGCCGCTGGGACTGTCGTTCCGGCGGCCTTTTCGTATCTTCCTATCACGCAGCCTGCTTCGCCTTCAGCTCGAGGCGGCGGCGGTGAAGCACCGGCTCGGTGTAGCCGTTCGGCTGCTCCCTGCCCTTCAGGACGAGATCGAGGGCGGCCTGGAAGGCGATCGAATCGTCGAAATTGCCGGCCATCGGCTGATAGGCCGGATCCGATTCGTTCTGCCGGTCGACAACAGCGGCCATGCGCTTCATCGTCTCGACGATCTGCGCTTCCGTGACGACCTTGTGATGCAGCCAGTTCGCCATGTGCTGAGCCGAGATGCGCAATGTGGCGCGATCCTCCATCAGGCCGACATTGTTGATGTCGGGCACCTTCGAGCAACCGACACCCTGATCGACCCAGCGCACGACGTAGCCGAGGATGCCCTGGGCATTGTTGTCGAGCTCGCGCTGGATTTCCTCCGGGGTCCAGTTCGGCCGCACCGCAACCGGCACGGAGAGAATGTCGGAGAGCTTGGCGCGGGCGCGATCCTTCAGTCCTTGCTGAATGCGGGCGACATTGACCCGGTGATAATGGGTGGCATGCAGGGTTGCAGCCGTCGGCGACGGTACCCAGGCGGTGTTGGCGCCGGCCTTCGGATGGGCGATCTTCTGTTCGAGCATCGCCGCCATCAGATCCGGCATCGCCCACATCCCCTTACCGATCTGGGCGTGGCCGGCAAGGCCGCATTCGAGCCCGATGTCGACATTCCAGTTCTCGTAGGCGGAAATCCAGGCCGCCTGGCGCATGTCGCCCTTGCGAATCATCGGGCCGGCTTCCATCGAGGTGTGGATCTCGTCGCCGGTCCGATCGAGGAAGCCGGTATTGATGAAGACGACGCGCTCGCGGGCGGCACGGATGCATTCCTTGAGATTGACGGTCGTGCGGCGCTCCTCATCCATAATGCCCATCTTGATGGTGTTGCGCGCCAAACCAAGCGCATCTTCGACCCTCGAGAAGATCTCGACGGCGAAGGCCACCTCTTCAGGTCCATGCATCTTCGGCTTGACCACATACATGGAGCCGGCGCGGGAATTCTTCTTCCGGCCGGCCGGGCCGATATCGTAAAGCGCGATCAAGCCGGTGATGACGGCATCCATGATGCCCTCGGGCACTTCATTGCCGTCGCGGTCGAGGATCGCCGGGTTGGTCATGAGGTGGCCGACATTGCGCACCAGCATCAGCGAGCGGCGATGCAGCTCGAAGGAGGTTCCGTCCGGACCGGCATATTGCAGATCCGGATTGAGCTTGCGGATGAAGCTGGTTCCGCCCTTTGCCACCTCTTCCTGCAGATCGCCCTTCATCAGGCCGAGCCAGTTGCGATAGACGGTGACCTTGTCCTCGGCATCGACAGCCGCAATCGAATCCTCGCAGTCCATGATCGTCGTGATTGCCGATTCCAGCCAGACATCGGAAATATGCGCCGGATCGACTTTTCCGATCGTCGTCGCCGCATCGATGACGATCTCGATGTGAATGCCGTTGTTCTTCAGGAGAATATGCGTCGGAGCGGCGGCGTCGCCGCGATAGCCGGCAAAATGGCGGGCGTCCGTCAGCGTGGCCTGCTCGCCATCGATCGATCTGACAGCGAGCACTCCATCCTTGATGGCGAAACTCCCGACATCCTTCCAGCGCAAATCCTGCAGCGGCGCTGACGTATCGAGGAAATCGCGCACCCAGGCGATGACCTTCTCGCCGCGCTTCGGATTGTAACCCTTGCCTTTTTCGGCGCCGTCGTTCTCGGCAATGGCGTCCGTGCCGTAGAGCGCATCATAGAGCGAGCCCCAGCGAGCATTGGCAGCGTTCAGGGCATAGCGGGCATTCATGACGGGAACGACGAGCTGCGGTCCGGCAATCGAGGCGATCTCCGGATCGACATTTTGGGTCGAAACCTGGAAGTCCGATCCCTCAGGCAGGAGATAGCCGATTTCGCGGAGGAAGGACTGGTAGTCGTCCATATCCGTCGGCGCGCCATGCCGGCGATACCAGTCATCGATCTTGACCTGTAGCTCGTCGCGTTTTGCCAACAGCGCACGATTCTTCGGAGCGAGATCGTGAACGATCGCCGAAAAATCGGCAAAGAACTTGTCCGCATCGACCGCCAAGCCCGGCAGCACCTCGCTGACGAGGAAATCATGAAGGACGGTTTCGACGGCAAGACCGTTCTTATCAACGCGGCTCATGCGGCATTCTCCCTGGCAACGACTTTGAATGCTGCCACTTTGCCCGGCTTTCATTCACAGTCAATTCCGCAATAATTCGAAAGATTTATGCTTTCGCGGAAATTATGCGCGGGGTTACGCGCATCGGCAATCCATTCTGCGGCTGCGTCGTCAGCTTTTGCACCGGCCAAGGGTTGGTCTGATCGGTGGAATCGAAACGATAGCGATGCATCAGAACGGCAAGGGCGATCACCGCCTCCTGAAGCGCAAAGGTTGCGCCGATGCAGACACGTGGACCGGCGCCGAAAGGCAGGAACTGGAAGCGACCGATGGAGCCGCGATTTTCCGGCAGGAAGCGTTCGGGCATATAGGCGCGCGGCCTATCCCAATGACGTTCGTGGCGATGCAACGTCCAGGGCATGATGAGCACCGTGACACCGGCCTCGATCTCTATCCGCTCGCCCTTGGCGCTTGTCCAGGAATCATCCGATATGGCGGCACGATTGATGGATGGCGCCGGCGGATAGAGGCGCAAAGTTTCCTCGAAGGCGGCGCGCGTCTGCGGCATTAGATCCAGCCATTCCACAGGTTCGGCCCCGGTGGCGAGCACCGCGTCGATTTCTGCTTCCATCGCCTCGCGGATATGCGGGCTGTTCGATACGCAATACAGCGTCCACGCCAAAGCCCGGGCTGTCGTCTCATGGCCGGCGCCGATGAAAGTCAGAATATTGTCTTCGATCTCCTCCTTCGTCAGCCCCTCGGGGCCGGTCTGCTCCAAGAGCAGGGTCAGGAAATCTTCGGGCACAGCGCTGCGGTCAGCCTTCATCTTTGCGAGCCGCATATCCATCGTGTTGCGCACGATAGCGCGGAATTTCTCCAGCACTTTCTGGCCGCCAATGCGTGTCACACGTGGAACCCAGGACGGAGCGCGCATCAGATCCATCGGATCGACGCGGCCCATGCGATGCAGGAGTTCGTTGACGTCATCGGCGAAATGGCCGCTCGAGGTGACGATTTCACCGGAGAACAATGTATCAGCGAGAATCGCGAAGGTCAGCTCGGTCATGTCGGTGCTGATATCGAAAATTGTGCCTGCCTCGCCTGCGCTTTCATATTTGCAGGCATAGTCTTCGGATTGGCGTAACATCTGCCCGGCGAAGCCTTGGGCATGGCGGGGGGTGAAAACAGGCGCAACCGCCTTGCGCGATCTTTTCCAGACGGGACCTTCGGCGGTCAGAAGTCCGTCGCGGAGGATCGGACGCAGGACGAGCTGGCGCACATCCGACATGCGGTAATTATTGGCATTGTCGACCAGCACATGTTTGATGAGGCCGGGATCATTGACGATCAGCGTCCTCTGGCCGAAGAAATCGGTGCGGATCCAGGGCAGCGTGTAGGACGGTTCGCCCCAGAGTTCGAGCGGATTGCGCAGGATAATGCGGATGATTTCCAGCCGGCTCGGCGGCACGGTACGCGGCAACGGTGCTGGCGGAACGAAGGGGTCAGGACGCATGTCCATCGGAAAAGCCTTTCGGGGAAGATCTACGCTTCCCGTCAGGCTTGAAGCTAGAGCAGGCCCTTGAGTTCGTCCAGCTTGTCGTTGATCAGCCAGCCGTAATAATTCTCCTCCGGCCAGGCGGTCGTGCCGGCGCCACGGTTTTTCGCAGCAAGGGCTGCGGCGCGCTGGCGCGAATTGCCGACATTATAAAGCGTCGCGGTCAGGCCTGGATTGCCCGAAATATCCATGCCGGCAATCTCCTTGTAATCGTCGATCGACCTGCGGATCGAGGCCGCGACGAAGGCGAGCGAGATATCGGGATCCATGATGGCCTTGTAGACGGCGCCGGCATTCTTCTCGTTCAGCTTCGGATAACCCGAGACGCGGGAGACGAGATCGGAGAGCATCAGCGCCGTCAGCGGATTGACCTGGCCGAGTCCGAAGGTCTGACCGGCATAGAAGGGCTGGAAGAACACCGCGCTGAAGCGGTTGTTGGGGAAGCTCTTGCCGCCCACCGACTTGCCGCGGAAATCGCTTTCCCAGACATCTTCGCGGCAGGACCAAAGCGTATAGGAATCACTCTTGCCATTGCATTCGGCAAATTGCGGCCGCGCCACGAATTCATCGACGCTTTCGCCGTCATAGGCGAAGCGGAAGCTTTCCCCGGCATAGGAGGCGGCCTTAACATAATAGGCCTGCAGCCGGTCGTAGGCGTCGACATTGTAGGTGTGCTCGCCGACGATCGCGCCGACGACATGGATGGGATTGATGCCGTAAGCGCTGGAGACCTTGCGAATCTTGCCCATCAGCTCGCGATCGGTCGCCAGAAGCTCGTGGACCTTTTCATATTTCAGGTCGAAGCTGCTCTTGGTGCCCTTGGTGCGCCTGACCGAAGCGCCGGGAATATCGGGCTGCTCGGCGTGACGATTGCCGGCCGGCACCGTCTGCATGGCGAAGGCGGGCGCCGAATTCACCATGGCAACGGCAATCAAAAGGCTTGTCAAAAGGCGTCGCACGATCCGCTATCCCGTCCGTTCATCGTCCTGTTTGCGATGCGGCTGACTGGACCAGAATCTTGGCCGAATAAAGCCGGAGCGGAAAACAAAACGGGCCTTCACTAAAAAGGAAAAGGCCCGCTGTCGAGGGTCGAGTTCGTCACAATCCGGTATTCACATCGGTAAAGACATGAACCGGTGCGCCGATATCACAGAATGAAGCGCGAGAGATCGGTATTCTGCGCGAGATCACCGACATGTTCGCGGACGTAGGCGGCATCGATCGTCACGGCCGTCCCGCCCCGATCCGGCGCGTTGTAGGAAATATCGTCCAGGACCCGCTCCATTACCGTCTGCAGGCGGCGGGCACCGATATTCTCGACGGAGGAATTCAAGTGCACGGCGACATCGGCAAGCGCGTCGATCGCGTCGTCGGTGAATTCGAGGCTCAGGCTTTCCGTTTCCATCAGCGCGCGGTACTGGCGGATGAGGCTCGCTTCGGTCTCTGTCAGGATCCGGCGGAAATCATCCTTGTTCAGCGGACGCAATTCGACACGGATCGGCAGGCGGCCCTGTAATTCCGGCAGGAGATCCGAGGGCTTGGAGACATGGAAGGCGCCAGAGGCAATGAAGAGGATATGGTCGGTCTTGACGGGCCCGTATTTGGTCGAGACGGTCGTGCCTTCGACGAGCGGCAGGAGGTCGCGCTGGACGCCTTCGCGCGAAACGCCCGCGCCCATGCCGCCGTCGCGGGCGGCGATCTTGTCGATTTCGTCGAGGAAGACGATACCGTCATTCTCGGTGGAGCGAACGGCCTCGCGCTGGATCACCTCATTGTCGATCAGCTTGTCGGATTCGTCGCGGATCAGATCGCTGTAGGAGGCCTTGACCGTCGTGCGGACTTTCTTGGTGCGGCCGCCCATCGCCTTGCCGAACATTTCCGACAGGTTCAAAACGCCGATATTGGCGCCCGGCATGCCGGGAATTTCAAAGCCGCCCATGCCGGTACCGGCATCGGCCACCTCGATATCGATTTCCTTGTCGTCGAGCTCGCCGTCCCTGAGCTTCTTGCGGAAGTTTTCGCGGGTGGCGGGCGACGCTGTCGTGCCGACCAGCGCATCGAGAACACGCTCCTCGGCGCTCACATGCGCCTTGGCCTGCACCTCGGCCCGCTTCTTCTCGCGCACCAGACCGATGCCGACCTCGACCAGATCGCGGATGATCTGCTCGACATCGCGGCCGACATAGCCGACTTCGGTGAACTTGGTGGCTTCCACCTTGATGAAGGGTGCGCCGGCGAGTTTTGCCAGGCGGCGCGAGATCTCGGTCTTGCCGACACCGGTCGGGCCGATCATCAGGATGTTCTTCGGCATGACTTCGTCGCGCAGGCTCGGGTCGAGCTGCTGGCGGCGCCAGCGGTTGCGCAGCGCGATCGCGACGGCGCGTTTGGCGTCATGCTGGCCGATGATGTAACGGTCGAGCTCGGAAACGATCTCGCGGGGGGAAAAAGTCGTCATTGGGTGTCATTCTCCTGGCGGTCCGGGGCCTTCAGCGGCGCCCGGCCGTAATTCGTCGTTGTTTCGCCAAGTCCTCGAAGGCTGTCTGGTCTAGGCCAAGCGCCTAGAAGGCATGCGGTTCAGCCTTCGACATCCAAGGATTCCACCACGATGTTGTGGTTTGTATAGACGCAGATGTCGGCAGCGATATCGAGGGCGCGGCGAGCGATCTCTTCAGCCGATTTGTCAGTATCCATGAGAGCGCGGGCAGCCGCGAAAGCAAAATTGCCGCCAGAACCGATCGCCGTCGTGCCATGCTCAGGCTCCAAGACGTCACCGTTGCCGGTGATCGCCAGCGTGATCGACTTGTCGGCGACGAGCATCATGGCTTCGAGATTACGCAGGTATTTGTCGGTGCGCCAGTCCTTGGCGAGCTCAACGGCGGCACGCATCAATTGGCCGGGATATTGCTCGAGCTTCTTTTCAAGCCTTTCGAGCAGGGTAAAGGCATCGGCCGTGGCGCCGGCGAAACCGGCGATCACCTCGCCCTTGCCGATGCGGCGCACCTTGCGGGCATTGCCCTTCATGACGGTCTGGCCGAGGCTCACCTGGCCGTCGCCTGCCATCACCACCTTGCCGCCTTTTCGAACTGTAATGATTGTTGTCATAAAACACCTGTCTGCCCATGACACGGGCGTTACGCCATTCGTTGATTTCGATCCGGATTCCGACTTCAGGGCAGTCAGGCCTAAAGTCATCCGGGCCAAGCCGTTACCGGCCCTGTTGAGCCCTATGTAAGTGGGCCGGAGCCGATTGCAAATGGGCCGGCTTTTCTCGTCCCCGGCTTCTGGATATTTCCAGATGCGCCTGATAAAGAACGGCCTTATTCCCGATGGAGGGCCATATGGCCGAGACCGTAACAAGCCGCACGGGCAGCGTTTCCCGCAAGACCAACGAAACCTCGATTTCCGTTTCCGTCAATCTCGACGGCACCGGCAAATCGTCGATTTCGACAGGCGTCGGCTTCTTCGACCATATGCTCGACCAGCTTTCGCGACACTCCCTCATCGACATAGAGATCGAAGCCAAGGGCGACCTGCATATCGACGACCACCACACGGTCGAGGATACGGGCATCGCCATCGGCCAGGCGATCTCAAAGGCGCTCGGCGACCGGCGCGGCATCACCCGTTACGCTTCGATCGATCTCGCCATGGACGAGACGATGACCAAGGCCGCGGTCGATCTGTCCGGCCGGCCGTTCCTCGTCTGGAACGTCGCCTTCAGCGCGCCGAAAATCGGCACGTTCGACACCGAACTCGTTCGCGAATTCTTCCAGGCGCTCGCCCAAAATGCCGGCATCACCTTGCATATTCTCAACCATTATGGCGCCAACAACCACCATATTGCCGAGACATGCTTCAAGGCCGTTGCCCGCGCATTGCGCACGGCGACAGAGATCGATCCGAGACAGGCGGGCCGCGTCCCTTCGACCAAGGGTACGCTCGTCTGAGCCCCTCAAGGGAGCGGCGACAATGACATCCAGCTATATTTTCCTGACACCGCCTGGCGGCTCGAGCGCCACGGTCAACGAGACGCGAACCATCCGTGACGGCTTCACGCTGCTCGGCTTCCTGTTTCCATGGGCTTGGCTGCTGGCGCATCGGCTGTGGCTGCATGCGGCCGCAGCCTTTCTGCTGCAGGGGATTGGCGGGGCGCTGACGGACGAACCGGGCCTCGGACCGGCGGGAGCGGCAATCATGCTTGGCGTGAATATGCTGGTCGGTCTCGAGGGCCAGAACTTCCGTATTCGCAGCCTTGCCGCCAAGGGCTGGAACGAAGACGCGCTCATTGCAGCCGATACGATCGGCATTGCCGAGCAGGTCTATTTCGCAGACAGGACGGGCGTCGCGGCGAGTGACGACACCGCGGCACCGGACTGGGACAACAAGGCCCGTTCGAACAGCCCGCACGGCCAAGCCACATCGCTTGGTCTCTTTGGTTTTGATGGAGGACGCTGACGATGCGCGTCGCGATTATCGACTACGGCTCCGGCAATCTGCGCTCGGCGACCAAGGCTTTCGAGCGAGCGGCCCGTGAGGCGGGTATCGATGCGCATATCAATCTCACCGACAAGGCGGAGGATGTTGCCGCGGCCGATCGCATCGTGCTTCCCGGCGTCGGCGCCTATGCCGATTGCCGGCGCGGCCTCGATGCCGTGCCTGGGATGGCCGAGGTGCTGATCGAGGCTGTCGAGAAGAAGGCACGGCCGTTCCTCGGCATTTGCGTCGGCATGCAGCTCATGTCCTCGCGCGGCCTCGAGAAGACCGTGACGCATGGTTTTAACTGGATTCCCGGTGACGTCATCGAAATGACTCCTGACGATCCTACGCTCAAGATCCCGCAGATCGGCTGGAACACGCTCGATCTGAAACGCGAACATCCGCTCTTCGACGGCATTCCCACCGGCTCGCAGGGGCTGCACGCCTATTTCGTGCATTCCTACCATCTTGCCGCCGAAAACGCTGAGGATGTCATCGCGACCGTCGACTATGGCGGCTCGATGACCGCTTTGGTCGGGCGCGACAACATGGTCGGGGCGCAGTTTCACCCGGAAAAGAGCCAGAAGCTCGGCCTGGCGCTGATCGCCAATTTCCTGCGCTGGAACCCGTAATACCGCCGCCTTATTTCCCCTTTATGGAAACGGCGGAACAGGAGTGCGCTCGATGCCGACTTCGCGGAAATCAGGCAAGGTGTTC
The DNA here is from genome assembly GCF_024346605.1 of Rhizobium anhuiense bv. trifolii. Classification (NCBI taxonomy): domain Bacteria; kingdom Pseudomonadati; phylum Pseudomonadota; class Alphaproteobacteria; order Hyphomicrobiales; family Rhizobiaceae; genus Rhizobium; species Rhizobium anhuiense. The sequence goes on along the minus strand of NZ_CP098803.1, from coordinate 283,885 downwards.
TACACGCTGAGACCCTCCAGGGAAGGCCTGCCGCCCTTCTCGGATATTCGGCTTCCCGACGGAACGATCATTCGTCGTGTCGACGAAACCATCCATAAGAAAGCGCTCTCCAATGCGGCCAAGGTGTTGAAAGAAAGGCTGGACCGATGATCCATGAATTTCTTGCCGGCAACGAGAATTCGCTGCTGCGCGCCAACGGCATCAACGCCGGCGACGTCACTGAAGCGGTGCTGGAATTCTATATCGAGGGCGAGGATGACCTGATCGGCCTGCTTGCCTATGCACTCTACGAGCGGCAGAAGCGCGATTTCGTCCTCAGCCATCGCAAGCGCAACGCCGGCCGTTCGCCCAACGAGGCCGAGCTTGCCGCCGTCAGCAGCAACTATCTCTCCACCGACCTGCGCAACACGCTGCGCGATCGCGCCTCGCAGATCCTGTCGAGTTATGCCGAGACCTATGTGGAGGCGATGGAGGCTGAAATCCGGCTCACCGCCGTCAACAGCGAAGCACTGCACCGGGTGCGCGAAATCGAGAAATCGATGAAGAGGCGCCTCGGCTTCTGGCGCCAGGTCCGGGCCGGCTTTGCCGTCATCCTGCTCCTTCTTTTGCTTTTCGGCGCGGCCACCATTGCCGCTGTCTTTTTCCGCTCGGATATCGTAGATGCGTGGAATGCGCTGATGGTACCGACCACTCTACGGACGTAAGACGACATGATCCTTTTTCCCGCGATCGACCTGAAGGGCGGCCAATGCGTCCGCCTGAAGCTCGGCGACATGCAACAGGCGACGGTCTACAACACCGATCCGGCCGCCCAGGCGAGATCCTTCGAAGACCAGGGTTTCGAATGGCTGCATGTGGTCGATCTCGACGGCGCTTTCGCGGGACATTCGGCTAATGGCGATGCCGTCGAGGCGATCCTGAAGGCAACTGACAATCCGGTGCAGCTCGGCGGCGGCATCCGCACACTCGATCATATCGAGGCCTGGCTGTCGCGCGGGCTGCGGCGCGTCATTCTTGGCACCGTCGCGGTCAGAAATCCGGCTTTGGTCATCGAAGCCTGCCGGAAATTTCCTGGTCATGTCGCCGTCGGCATCGACGCCAAGGGCGGCAAAGTGGCCGTCGAGGGTTGGGCGGAGGCCTCCGAACTCGGCATCGTCGAGCTCGCCAGGAAATTCGAGGGCGCCGGCGTTAGCGCGATCATCTATACCGATATCGACCGCGACGGCATCCTGACCGGTATCAACTGGAGCTCGACGCTGGAGCTTGCCGATGCCGTCTCCATTCCCGTCATCGCCTCGGGCGGCCTTGCCTCGCTCGACGATGTCAGACGCATGCTGGAACCCGATGCACGCAAGCTGGAAGGGGCGATCTCGGGCCGTGCCCTTTATGACGGCCGTATCGATCCCAAGGAAGCGCTGGCGCTGATCAAAGCGGCCCGGGCGAAGGAGACCGCGTAAATGACCCTCAAGGCCCGTGTCATCCCCTGCCTCGACGTCAAGGACGGCCGCGTCGTCAAGGGTGTCAACTTCCTCAACCTCGTCGATGCCGGCGATCCCGTCGAAGCGGCGAAGGCCTATGATGCGGCCGGCGCCGACGAACTCTGCTTCCTCGACATCACCGCCTCCTCGGACAATCGCGAGACGATCTTCGATGTCGTGTCGCGCACGGCCGACCAATGCTTCATGCCGCTGACGGTCGGTGGCGGCGTGCGTGCTATCGCCGATATCCGCAAGCTTTTGCTGTGCGGCGCCGACAAGGTGTCGATCAATTCGGCAGCCGTCAGCAATCCCGACTTCGTCGCTGAAGCCGCCGACAAGTTCGGCGACCAGTGCATCGTCGTTTCGATCGACGCCAAGCGCCGGCGCACGCAGGCGGTCGGCGGCGACAATCTCAGCGCCTGGGAAATCTATACGCATGGCGGCCGCAACGCGACCGGCATCGATGCCGTCGAATTCGCCCAGAAGATGGTGGCGCGCGGCGCCGGCGAGTTGCTGGTCACCTCGATGGATCGCGACGGCACCAAGGTCGGCTACGATCTGGAACTGACGCGGGCGATCGCCGATGCGGTGCGTGTGCCGGTGATCGCGTCGGGCGGAGTCGGCGATCTCGACGATCTGGTCGCCGGGGTGAAGGAGGGCCATGCCAATGCCGTGCTCGCCGCGTCGATCTTCCATTTCGGCACCTATTCCGTCAGCGAGGCGAAGCACTATATGTCGAAGTGCGGCATCGACATGCGTCTCGACTGAACCTTGAAAGCGGACCTATGAGCGGATTTTCCCTTTCCGATCTCGAAAGCATTGTCGCAGAGCGGTCGAAAGCCTCGCCGGAGCAATCCTGGACAGCCAAGCTCGTGGCCGCCGGCCAGCCGAAAGCGGCAAAGAAGCTCGGCGAAGAAGCGATCGAAGCCGTGATGGCGGCGGTGACCGGCGACCGCGACAATCTGACCTATGAGGCCGCCGATGTGCTCTATCACCTATTGGTCGTATTGAAGATTGCTGAAATACCGTTAGAGAATGTCATGGCCGAACTCGAGCGCAGAACCGCGCAGTCCGGCCTCAAGGAAAAGGCCAGCCGGCAGAGTTCATGAGTATCGCGACTGAGATTATCGGGGTGCCGGAAACGTTGGATCACTTCCAGTCGGAATCCTATTCGCCCTACCACTTCTTCTCTTCCGAACAATGGGCGAAATTCCGCGCCGACACGCCGTTGACGCTGACTGGCGACGAGGTCAAACGGCTGCGTTCGATGGGCGATCCGATCGATCTCGACGAGGTCCGGCGCATCTATCTGTCACTGTCGCGGTTGCTTTCGGCGCATGTCGAATCCTCGCAGATGCTATTTGAACAGCGCAACCGCTTCCTCAGCCTGTCCGATGTGACGAAGACGCCCTTCGTCATCGGCATCGCCGGCTCGGTCGCGGTGGGCAAATCAACCACGGCCCGTATCCTCAAGGAGCTTCTGGGGCGCTGGCCTTCCAGCCCGAAGGTCGATCTCGTCACCACCGACGGCTTCCTCCATCCGAACGCCGTGCTGCAGCGGGAAAAGCTGATGCAGCGCAAGGGCTTTCCGGAAAGCTACGACACAGCGGCGATCCTGCGCTTCCTCTCGGCAATCAAGGCGGGGCAGCCGGATGTGAAGGCGCCCAGCTATTCGCACCTCGTCTACGACGTGCTGCCGGACGAATACAAGATCGTCGACCGGCCCGACATCCTGATCTTCGAGGGCATCAACGTGCTGCAATCGCGCGATCTGCCTGCCGGCGGCAAGATCGTACCGATGGTCTCCGACTTCTTCGACTTCTCGATCTATATTGATGCCGCGGAAGATCAGATCCACAATTGGTATGTGACGCGCTTCATGCGGCTGCGCGAGACAGCCTTCCGCAATCCGAATTCCTATTTCCATCGCTACGCCTCGATCAGCGACGCGGAAGCGCTTAATATCGCCGAGGATCTCTGGGCGAATATCAACCTGAAGAACCTGCGCCAGAACATTCTGCCGACGCGTCCGCGCGCCGATCTCATCCTGAAAAAGGGCAAGGATCATCTGATCGAACAGGTCGCGCTGCGAAAACTATAGCAGACGATTCTATTCCGAATATCAGCTTCAGGGATTGACGCGGCGCAGCGTCAGATTGATGCGGCCGCCATTTTTCAGGAGCGTCGACGTCGCCGGGTGAATGCGGTCGACGCCATGGAAACACAGTCTCCCCTCGCCGCCGAGCACGACCAGATCACCGCTCGAAAGCTTGAAAGATAGGGTACGGTCATTGCGGCTGAGACCGCCGACGCGAAAGAGGCAGCTGTTGCCGAGCGAAAGCGAGACAACCGGGGCCTTGAGATCCTGTTCGTCCTTATCCTGATGCAGGCCCATGCGCGCGTCGTCGGAATAGAAATTGACGAGGCAGGCTTCGGGCGGTTTGTCGTAACCGGCAACGTCATTCCAGATATCGAGCAGTTGCTGCGGCATATCAGGCCAGGGCCTGCCGGTCGCCGGATGCATCGGCTGGTAACGATAGCCGCGCTCCTTGTCCGTCACCCAGCCGAGCGGCCCGCAATTGGTCATGCGCACCGACATCGGTTTGCCGGTGCCGGGCATGGCGGGCACGTAAAGCGGCGCTTCGGCGACGACAGCGCGGATTACCTCGACCAATGCCTCCTGACGCGCGCGGTCGAGATAGCCGGGGAGATGGCGGATGCCGGTCAGGAGTACCGGCATGTCATTCACTACCGCCGGGGCGGCCGCGCATTTTCTTGACTTCCGAGCGGCCGGATTTTTCCTTCAGGCGGCGTTCGACCGAACCCTTGGTCGGTTTGGTCTTCTTGCGCGGCGGCGGCGGCGGCTTGGCGGCCTCCAATATCAGTTCCTTCAACCGGTCGCGCGCGTCCTCGCGGTTGCGGTCCTGGCTGCGAAAGCGGCTCGCCTCGATCATCAGCACGCCGTCCTTCGACAGACGCCGGCCGGAAAGCTTGATCGCGTTGGTTTTCACGCGATCATTGAGGGACGGCGAATTCGGAATGTTGAAGAACAGCTGGACCGCCGTCGAGACCTTGTTGACATTCTGCCCGCCGGGACCACCCGCCAGAACGAATTGTTCCGTCAGCTCCCATCCCGCGATGGTGATCCTGTCATCGATATAGAGCGCGTCGCTGGCCATGCGGCGTTCTATCTCACATCGACGATGAATTGAAAATATCGGCCGGCATCAAGGAAAACCCGGCAATCCTGCGATGCCGGGTTTCACGTGAGTCAGGGAGTCTGTTTAGCGCAATTCCGGACGCAAAACCGCTGCACACTTTTGCTGGAATTGCTTGCGCGCCTTATTCGGCGGCGACCTTCACGCCGGGGGCTGCATCGCGGACGCCGCCGTCGACGTGGTTTTCGAACTTGGCGAAGTTGGCAATGAACATCGAGACCAGCTTTTCGGCCTGCGCGTCATAGGCTGCCTTGTCGGCCCAGGTCGAGCGTGGATCGAGAATGCTGCCATCGACGCCGTTGACCGAGACCGGAACGGCGAAGCCAAAATTCGGATCCGCACGGAATTCGACATTGCCGAGTTCACCGGCCAGAGCGGCAGCGAGAAGCGCACGTGTCGCCTTGATCGGCATGCGCTTGCCGGTGCCATAGGCGCCGCCAGTCCAGCCGGTATTGACGAGCCAGCATTGCACACCATGACGGCTGATCAGCTCCTTGAGCAGATTGCCGTATTCGGCCGGATGCCGCGGCATGAACGGGGCGCCGAAACAGGTCGAGAAGGTCGCTTCCGGCTCGACGACACCCTTTTCGGTGCCGGCCACCTTGGCGGTGTAGCCGGAGAGGAAGTGATACATCGCCTGGTCGGGCGTCAATCGGGCGATCGGCGGCATCACGCCGAAGGCATCGGCGGTCAGCATGATGATCGTCTTCGGGTGCCCGGCGCGGCCCGTTTCCGAGGCGTTCGGGATGAAATCCATCGGATAGGCGCAACGGGTATTCTCGGTCAGCGACCCGTCGTCGAAATTCGGCTCGCGGCTTTCGTTGAGCACGACGTTTTCCAGTACAGTGCCGAAACGCTGCGTCGTCGCATAGATTTCCGGCTCGGCCTCGGCCGAGAGGCGGATGGTCTTGGCGTAGCAGCCGCCTTCGAAGTTGAAGATACCATTCTCGCTCCAGCCGTGTTCGTCGTCGCCGATCAGCGTCCGGGCCGGATCGGCCGAAAGCGTCGTCTTGCCCGTGCCGGAAAGGCCGAAGAAGACCGCCGCGTCACCGTCCGGGCCGACATTGGCCGAGCAGTGCATCGGCATCACGCCCTTGGCCGGCAGCAGGTAGTTGAGCACGGTGAAGACCGATTTCTTCATTTCGCCGGCATAGGACGTGCCGCCGATGAGGACGAGACCGTTGGTGAGATCGCAGGCGATCACCGTTTCCGAACGGCAGCCGTGGCGGGCCGGATCGGCCTTGAAGCTCGGCAGATCGATGATCGTCAGCTTCGGCACGAAGGTGGGGAGCGCTGCAGCGTCGGGGCGGATCAGCAGATTGCGGATGAACAGCGAATGCCAGGCGAATTCGGTGACGACGCGGGTCGGCAGGGCGTGGCCTTCCTCGGCACCGCCGACGAGGTCCTGGACGAAGAGTTCCTTGCCCGCGGCATGCGCCAGCATATCGTCGCGCAACAGGGCGAAATGTTCCGGCGAGAGCGGCTTGTTGTTGTCCCACCAGATCTCGCCATCGGTATTGGCATCGCGAACAACGAACTTGTCGCGCGGCGAACGGCCGGTGTGCTGGCCGGTGATAGCCCGCAGTGCACCTTGAGCGGTCAGTTCGGCTTCGCCCCGGCGGATCGCTTCTTCATAGAGCGCGGCGGCGGAAAAGTTGTAGCGAGCGCTGGCTGCGCCGCCCAATCCAACCGTTGCCAGCTCTGTTGCCGGGTTATGAACTCCGAACATTTCCATGGCTAGTTCCCTTCGCTCAGGCTCGTTGCCGTTAAAACTAAGCGCGAAAATACGGGCAGAAATTTTAAAACACAAGATGTAGAAATTGAGAAAGTGCAGTAATATCAAATATTTAATCGATTTAAATTTATGGCCTACATTTTAAATCGTTTTAAGGAGCCGCGTTTAAACATTTTGCCGCACCACTTAAGATTGCCGGCGAATTTTACGACAATCTTCCCCTTTATCTTTGCCACAATTTGTTCCACCTTTATCCTCCATAAGCGCATCCGGTCACTGAGACCGCCTGGGGAGAGCAAAATCCGGGAGATTGCGCACTGATGACGGAGACCAACACCATGCCGACAATCGCGCTCGTTGATGACGACCGCAACATCCTTACCTCTGTGTCGATCGCACTGGAGGCCGAAGGATACAAGGTCGAGACCTATACGGACGGTGCCTCGGCGCTCGACGGCCTTTTGGCGCGACCGCCACAGCTGGCGATCTTCGACATCAAGATGCCGCGCATGGACGGCATGGAACTGCTGCGCCGCCTGCGGCAGAAGTCGGATATTCCCGTCATCTTCCTCACTTCCAAGGATGAGGAGATCGACGAGCTGTTCGGCCTGAAGATGGGCGCCGACGATTTCATCACCAAGCCATTTTCGCAGCGCCTGCTGGTCGAGCGCGTGCGCGCCGTCCTGCGCCGCGCCTCCAGCCGTGAAGCCGCTGCCGCCGGCACCAGCCCCGCCGGCGCGCCGAAGGCCGGCGCGGTGCAGCAGGCCCGCTCACTGGAGCGCGGCCAGCTGGTCATGGACCAGGAACGCCATACCTGCACCTGGAAGGGTGAGGCCGTGACGCTGACGGTGACCGAATTCCTGATTCTGCATTCGCTGGCGCAGCGCCCCGGCGTCGTCAAAAGCCGCGACGCGCTGATGGACGCGGCCTATGACGAACAGGTCTATGTCGACGACCGGACCATCGACAGCCACATCAAGCGGCTGCGCAAGAAATTCAAGATGGTCGACACCGACTTTGATATGATTGAAACACTCTACGGAGTGGGATACCGCTTCCGCGAAGCAGCCTGAGCCTAAACGGCGCGGCGCGACTGCATAATTCCTTGGAGCCGATCCAAGAATAAAATATGCAGCGGTTCAAACTGTTGCAGCGCCTTTTGCGCGTCTGAAAAGACGCGCGGCGCTGTTGGAATTGTTGAGGGCAGCGGGCCGGCTCCATCCGGCCCCGCCCTTCGAAAGGGCCTGTCATTGGCACAGTTGGTGCAGGAAAGGGATCTGGACGATGCGGAGGGCGTGAGCACCCGTCGCGTCCGAGGCCGCCGTTGGTCGCACCCCTTCACGCTGATCCGCCGCATCTTCGGCAATGCCGTGTTTTCGAGCCTGACGCGGCGTATCCTGTTCTTCAATCTGGCCGCGCTGCTGGTGCTCGTCGGCGGCATTCTCTACCTCAACCAGTTTCGCGAGGGATTGATCGACGCCCGCGTCGAGAGCCTGTTGACGCAGGGCGAGATCATCGCCGGCGCCGTTTCGGCTTCCGCGTCGGTCGATACCAACTCGATCACCATCGATCCGCAGAAGCTGCTCGAGCTGCAGGCCGGTCAGAGCATCACCCCGGTGCCGAACGACGAGGACCTGGAATTCCCAATCGACCCCGAGAAGGTTGCCCCGGTGCTGCGCCGGCTGATCTCTCCGACGCGCACGCGCGCCCGCATCTTCGATGCCGACGCCAATCTGCTGCTCGATTCGCGCCATCTCTATTCGCGCGGGCAGGTGCTGCGCTTCGATCTGCCGCCGGTCGAAGAGGAGAAACAGACCTGGAGCGAGTGGTTCGCGACCCTGTTCAACAAGGCGTTGCAGCCCGGCAATCTGCCGGTCTACAAAGAGGCGCCGGGTGGCGACGGCTCGATCTATCCCGAGGTGATGAACGCGCTGACCGGCGTGCGCGGGGCGGTCGTGCGCACGACCGAAAAAGGCGAGCTCATCGTTTCCGTCGCCGTGCCGATCCAGCGCTTCCGCGCCGTGCTCGGCGTGCTGCTGCTGTCGACACAGGCGGGCGACATCGACAATATCGTTCATGCCGAGCGGCTTGCCATCATGCGCGTCTTCGGCGTCGCGACGCTCGTCAACGTGCTGCTTTCGCTGGTGTTGTCCTCGACGATCGCCAATCCGCTGCGCCGCCTTTCGGCCGCCGCCATCCGTGTGCGCCGCGGCGCCAAGGCGCGTGAGGAGATCCCCGACTTCTCCGCCCGCCAGGATGAAATCGGCAATCTTTCCATCGCCTTGCGCGAAATGACGACGGCGCTCTACGACCGCATCGATGCGATCGAGAGTTTCGCGGCCGATGTCAGCCACGAGCTCAAGAATCCGCTGACATCGCTGCGCAGCGCTGTCGAAACGCTGCCGCTCGCCCGCTCCGACGATTCCAAGAAGCGGCTGATGGATGTCATCCAGCACGACGTCCGCCGTCTCGACCGGCTGATCAGCGATATCTCCGACGCCTCCCGCCTCGATGCCGAACTCGCCCGCGTCGATGCCGGCTCCGTCGACATGGAGGTGCTGCTGCGCGACCTGATCGAGGTTTCGCGCCAGGTCCGGAGCAGCAAGAAGCAGGTGGAGATCGAATATGCGATCGAACGCAAGCCGAACGTCAAGACCCGCTTCGTGGTCAACGGCCACGATCTGCGCATCGGCCAGATCATCGCCAACCTGATCGAGAACGCCCGCTCTTTCGTTCCGGAAAAGGGCGGCAAGATTATCGTGCGGCTGGTGCGGACACGTTCGCGCTGCGTCACGACGATCGAAGACAATGGTCCCGGCATCCAGGCGGAAAATATCGACCGTATCTTCGAGCGTTTCTATACGGACCGTCCGGAATCGGAAGGCTTCGGCCAGAATTCGGGCCTCGGCCTTTCGATCAGCCGCCAGATCGCCGAAGCCCATGGCGGTTCGCTGAGAGCCGAAAACATTACCGATTCCGAAGGCGGACATGTGCTCGGCGCGCGCTTCATCCTCTCTTTGCCCGTCGACGCCGCCGCATGACCGACGCTCTGAACATTCATGCGACGGCGATCGTCGTCGGCAGAACGGGGCTCTTGTTCAGCGGCCCTTCCGGCTGGGGCAAATCGATGCTGGCCTTCACCTGCATGACCGAGGCGCGCCGGCTCGGGCTTTTCACGGCACTGGTCGCCGACGACCAGGTGCTTTTGTCGGGAGAGGCCGGCACGGTCATCGCCACATGTCCACCGTCGATCGCCGGGCTGATCGAGCTTCGCGGCACCGGCATCGTTCAGCAGGATCATATTCCGAGCGCAGCCATGCATTATGCCGTGCTTCCGGCCACCGCTTCCGGTGAATACCGCCTGCCCCCCGAAGGCGAAACCGTCAGCCTTGCGGCCGGATTTTCGCTTCCCGCATTGCGGTTGCTCACAGGTGTTTCCGCACCGCTTGCGATCCTGATGGCGAAAGCACCCGATATCGGGCATTGAAGCCTTCCGGATTGGTCAATCTGCCTTATATATTCGCATTTTTATCTTGCACTTCGGCTTTTCATAGCCAAGATGTGCCCCCACCGGTGGACGTAATTGCTGCATTGCGATATTGGGGCCACCGATTGCGTATATGGGAGCAGTAATATCATGATCGGACTTGTGCTTGTCACTCATGGCAAGCTGGCTGAAGAGTTTCGTCATGCTGTCGAGCACGTCGTCGGTCCTCAGAAATTCATCGAGACGGTCTGCATTGGCCCCGAAGACGACATGGACCAGAGACGGCAAGACATTCTGGAAGCCGTTTCCGGTGCCGATGACGGCCATGGCGTCGTCATCCTGACTGATATGTTCGGCGGCACGCCGTCCAATCTCGCCATATCAGTGATGAGCAGCGGCCATACCGAAGTCATTGCCGGCGTCAACCTGCCGATGCTGATCAAGCTTGCCGGCGTACGCGGCGAGAACAACATGGAGAAGGCCCTGGTGGAGGCTTCCGAAGCCGGGCGGAAATATATCAATGTCGCGAGCCGTGTGCTCAGCGGAAAATAACGGGCCTTCATGACATCGCTCTCCCGGGAACTCCTGATCATCAACAAGCGCGGTCTTCACGCGCGCGCCTCCGCCAAATTCGTGCAGATGGTCGAAACCTTCGATGCAGCCATCACCGTTTCCAAAGATGGAATGACGGTTGGCGGCACTTCCATCATGGGCCTGATGATGCTTGCGGCCAGCCCCGGCTCTAGCGTCGTCGTCTCGGCGAGCGGCAGTCAGGCCGAGGAAGCCCTGGAGGCGCTGGATCAACTGATCCAGAACAGGTTCGGCGAAGAAATGTGAGCTCCGGCCGAGCTCATATAAACATATAAAGACTTCTTTATATCCTTATTGCCATCTCAGACGAAGCCTGCTAAACGGCGACATGCCGTGCGCTAACGCGCGTTCGCATCGAACTTGGTTCATGCAATGCACTTTAGCTCTTCGTCGTTATGCCTGTCGTTGTCCCGGAACCGCTGCACTTCCAGGCGACATGCATGAGCACGCGGCCCATCCGTCGCGCGGTCATCTTCGCGCCTGCGCCAATTTTGAGACGTTTTTCAGCCTGGAGACCTCTATGAGCACTGAAAAAGATTATGTCGTCGCCGATATCGGGCTTGCGGACTTCGGCCGCAAGGAAATTACGATCGCCGAAACCGAAATGCCGGGGCTGATGTCCTGCCGCACCGAATTCGGCCAGGCAAAGCCGCTGAAGGGCGCGCGCATCACCGGCTCGCTGCATATGACCATCCAGACGGCCGTGCTCATCGAAACGCTGGTCGCGCTCGGCGCCGAAGTCCGCTGGGCCTCGTGCAACATCTTCTCGACGCAGGATCATGCCGCTGCCGCGATCGCCGCTGCCGGTGTTCCGGTCTTCGCCATCAAGGGCGAGTCGCTCGAAGACTACTGGGTGTATACCGACAAGATCTTCCAGTGGGCCGATGGCGGCCTTTCCAACATGATCCTCGATGACGGCGGCGACGCCACTATGTATATCCTGCTCGGCGCCCGCGCCGAAGCCGGCGAGGACGTGCTGTCCCATCCGCATTCCGAAGAAGAGGAAATCCTCTTCGCGCAGATCAAGAAGCGCCTTGCCGCTTCGCCGGGCTGGTTCACCAAGCAGCGTGATGCCATCAAGGGCGTTACCGAAGAAACCACGACGGGCGTCAATCGCCTTTACCAGCTCAGCCAGAAGGGCCTGCTGCCCTTCCCGGCCATCAACGTCAACGACTCCGTCACCAAGTCGAAGTTCGACAACAAGTATGGCTGCAAGGAATCGCTGGTCGATGGTATCCGCCGCGGCACCGACGTGATGATGGCCGGCAAGGTTGCCGTCGTCTGCGGTTACGGCGACGTCGGCAAGGGTTCTGCCGCATCGCTTTCCGGTGCCGGCGCCCGCGTCAAGGTGACCGAAGCCGATCCGATCTGCGCCCTGCAGGCCGCCATGGATGGTTATGAAGTCGTCCTGCTCGAGGACGTCGTTTCCTCGGCCGATATCTTCATCACCACCACGGGCAATAAGGATGTCATCCGCATCGACCATATGCGTCAGATGAAGGATATGGCGATCGTCGGCAACATCGGTCACTTCGACAACGAAATCGAAGTCGCTGCGCTGCGCAATCTCAAGTGGACCAACGTCAAGCCGCAGGTCGACCTGATCGAATTCCCCAAGGGCAACCGGATCATCCTTCTTTCCGAAGGCCGCCTGCTCAATCTCGGCAACGCCACCGGCCATCCGTCCTTCGTGATGTCGGCTTCCTTCACCAACCAGACGCTGGCGCAGATCGAGCTCTTCACCAAGCCCGACCAGTATTCCAACAAGGTCTATATCCTGCCTAAGCATCTCGATGAAAAGGTCGCGCGCCTGCATCTCGACAAGCTCGGCGTGAAGCTGACCGAGCTTTCCGAGGAACAGGCTGCCTATATCGGCGTCTCGCCGAAGGGCCCGTTCAAGTCCGACCACTACAGATATTGATCCGACCGTTAATATCCACAAGATGTAGAAGCCGCGGCATTGACAAATGTCGCGGCTTATTTTTTGGACGCTCCCTTCCCGCCGATTCCCTTCCGAAGTATTGTTTTAAGACTTGATTCGTGGCGCCGGACCCCGTCCGACCGCTGCGAAAATGGGATGTCTTGTCGTAATGCGGCACATTGAAGGACGGAGACATACCGCGGATGTCGGAAATGAAAAGCAGCCTGCCCGGTCAGGCGGATGATGGCGCTTGCGCCGGTCGCCGCCCGCTCATGGCAGGCCAAGGATATAAATCTGCAACGGCACACGAGGCCGCAAAGCAAGAGCATGGACCATTGGCGCGCTTCCTGAAAACCTGCGCGGCCGGTACCGCGCTTGCCGCGTTGGCGCGGCCGGTTCTGGCACAGACGGAGCAGCAGGCGGCGGCCTCGGCCCACCTCTTCACATCCTCGCAAGTCGTCGGCGTTTCCGTCGTCATCGGCGTCATATCGGCGGCACTGCTTTCGACGCTGTGGCTCGTGCGCCAGCGCGGCAATCTGGAAAACGAGAGCCGGGAAATCCGCTCGGCACTCTCTGACGCCCAGCAGCGCATTTCCCAATACCAGGCTCTGATCGCCGACAAGAATCGGCGGATCGTCATCTGGGACGGCAATGCCCGCCCTGAACTGCTCGGCCAGCTTCCGCCCGAGACCGGCGCGCCGCAGGACGGCGAATTCCTGGCCTTCGGCCTGTGGCTGAAGTCACGTTCGGCCTCCGAACTGGAAAAGGCGATCGATCGGCTGCGCGACGAGGCACAGAGCTTCGACATGGTGGTCGAAACCATCCGCGACGAAATCCTCGAGGCGCAGGGCCGGGTTTCCGGCGGGCGTGCCTTCGTCCGTTTCGTGGCGCTTAACAATTTGCGCGCCGAACTCGCAGAGCTCAGGATCGAGCGCGACCGGCTGATGACCTCGATCTCGGCCTTCCAGACCATGCTCGACGCGATCGACATGCCGGCTTGGCAGCGCGACCCGGTGGGGCGCCTCACCTGGGTCAACCAGGCTTATGGCGAGGCGGTCGAAGCGCGCTCGCCGCAGCAGGCGATCAATGAAGGCCGCGAGATGCTGACGACCGTGGCGCGCGAACGCATTCGCGCGACGACGACGCCGGAATCGCCCTTCCACGACACGATCTCGACGGTCGTGCGCGGCAACCGCACATTCTTCGACGTCGTCGACGTCAGGGTTCCCGGCGGCTCGGCCGGCATCGCGATCGATGTGTCCGACATAGAGGCCGTGCGCGCCGAATTGGAGCGGACGCTGAAAAGCCATGCCGAGACGCTCGATCATCTTGCCACTCCCGTTGCCATTTTCGACGGCGACCGCCGCCTGCAATTCTACAACCAGGCCTTCGTGGCGCTCTGGCAGCTCGATATCGCCTTCCTCGAAGGCCGGCCTGACAACAGCGAGTTGCTCGAGCGGCTGCGGGCAGCGAAGAAACTGCCGGACCAGCTCAACTGGAAAAGCTGGAAGGAAACCGCGCTTTCCGTCTATCGCGCGCTCGACACGCAATCCGATCTCTGGCACCTGCCGAACGGGCAGACGCTGCGCGTCTTCGCGACCGCCCATCCGCAGGGCGGCGCCACCTGGGTGTTCGAAAACCTGACCGAACAGGTCGATCTCGAAACGCGCTACAACACGCTGGTCAAGGTGCAGGGCGAAACGATCGACCATCTTTCCGAAGGTGTGGCGGTGTTTGGCCCTGACGGACGCATCCGCCTTTCGAACCCTGCCTTCCGCGCGCTCTGGGGGATCACGGAAACCGAAGCCAAGCCCGGCACCCATATCCGTGCGCTCGGCGAGGCCTGCGCGCCGTCTTATGACCGGCCGGATGGCTGGAAGGCCTTCGCCGAACTGATCACCAGCTTCGACGACGAACGCCGCTCGGGCCAGGGGACGCTGGAGCTCTTCTCCGGCCTCGTGCTCGACTACGCCGTCATCCCGCTGCCGAACGCCCAGACCATGCTGACCTTCGTCAACATGACCGACAGCGTGCGAGCCGAGCGCGCGCTGACCGAGAAGAACGAAGCATTGCGCAAGGCCGACGAGTTGAAGAACGACTTCGTCCAGCACGTGTCCTACGAGCTGCGTTCGCCGTTGACCAACATCATCGGCTTCACCGATCTCCTGCGCACGCCGGGCGTCGGCCCGCTGACCGAACGGCAGGCCGAATATATCGACCACATCTCGACCTCGTCCTCCGTTCTCTTGACGCTGGTCAACGATATTCTTGACCTTGCGACCGTCGATGCCGGCATCATGCGCCTCAACTATGCGGATATTGATCTCAACGATCTGCTCGACGACGTGTCGATGCAGATCGCCGATCGTCTCCAGGAAAGCGGCGTCGCACTCGAAATCACCGCACCCGCCTATCTCGGCTCGATCGTTGCCGATCCGCAGCGGCTGAAACAGATCCTGCTGAAGCTGCTTTCCAATGCGGCGAATTTCTCGCCCGAAGGCAGCTCGATCTCGCTGGAATGCCATCGCGACGGCACGGATTTCGTCTTCTCCGTCAGCGATCGCGGCCCGGGCATCTCGCCTGACATGATCGCCACCGTCTTCGACCGTTTCGCGACGGGAGCGAAAAGCGGCAAACGCGGCGGCGCCGGCCTCGGCCTTTCGATCGTCGACAGCTTCGTCAGCCTGCATCATGGCGACGTGACGATCGACAGCGAACCCGGCAATGGTACGACCGTCGTCTGCCGTATTCCCTCGGTCGATGTACCGCATTCCGCCGCCGCCGAATGACGACCGGCGATGCAATCTCGCTTTTTCTGGAAGACGAGGCGGCCACCCTCCGCCTCGGCGAAGATTTGGCGCTGGCCCTGAAAGCCGGTGACTGCCTTGCTCTTTCCGGCGATCTCGGCGCGGGGAAATCCTCGCTCGCCCGCGCGATCCTGCGCGCCATCGCCGATGACGAGGAGCTCGAAGTCCCGAGCCCGACCTTCACGCTGGTGCAATCCTACGACCTGCGCATCCCCGTTTCTCACTTCGATCTCTACCGGCTTGGCGATCCGGCCGAACTGATGGAACTGGGCTTCGACGAGGCTCTGCAAAACGGCATCTGTCTCGTCGAATGGCCTGAGATGGCCGAGAGCGAACTGCCTGCGGAGCGCATCGCGCTGACGCTGGAACATGAAGGTAATGGCCGCCGGGCGACAATCAGAGCTACCGGTGCACAAAATTCACGCATCCGTCGTGTCCTGTCGATTCGCGATTTCCTTGACGATGCTGGTTATCCCGAAGCGAGGCGTCGCTTCCTGACCGGCGATGCCTCGCTACGTGCCTATGAGGCGATCTATCCGAAGGCCGAAAACCAGCGCGTCATCCTGATGGACTGGCCGCCGCTTGCCGAAGGACCGCCGGTTCTCGACGGCAAACCCTATCCCAAAGTCGCGCATCTCGCCGAAAACGCCTATCCCTTCGTGGCGATCGCCGATGTGCTGCGCAAGGACGGCTTTGCGGCGCCCGAGATCTACAAGGTGGATTATAACAAGGGTATCCTGCTGATCGAAGATCTCGGCAGCGACGGCGTTCTGGATGCCCGGGGCCAGCCTATTGTCGAACGCTATCGCGAAAGCGTTGCCTGCCTTGCCAAACTGCACGCCCTGAAATTTCCGCAGGACATCCCTGTTGGAAAGGCGCATGTCCATCATATCCCTGATTTCGACCGCACGGCGATGAAGATGGAGGTGCGGCTGGTGCTCGACTGGCACCTGCCCTGGAAGCGTCAGGGAGCACCGGCAACGGAAGAAGAGCGGGCGGATTATCTGGCGATCTGGGATAGGCTCATCGATGAGCTTGCATCGGCCGAGAACAATCTGCTACTGCGCGACTTCCACTCGCCGAATATCATCTGGCGACCGCAGGCGAAGGGCATCCAACGGATCGGCCTCATCGATTTCCAGGACGCCATGATCGGCCCCACGGCCTATGATCTCGCCTCGATCGTCCAGGATGCGCGTGTGACGATCGAGCCGGATCTCTTCCGGCAATTGATGGCTGATTATCTGACGCTTCGCCACGCACAGGGCGGTTTCGACGAAACCGGATTCATGAAGGCCTGGGCGATCATGTCGGCGCAACGCAATTGCAAGCTTGCCGGCCTCTGGGTGCGGCTGTTGCAGCGCGACGGCAAGCCGGGTTATCTGAAACACATGCCGCGCACGCTCGCCTATCTGAATGTCGCGCTCGAGCATGAAACGCTTGCCCCCTTGCGCGATTGGTGCGCAAGGGCTGGAATAGGCCAGAGCGAATCATAAGTTCCGGATCAGGATGACCATCAGACAAGCCATGGTACTGGCCGCGGGTCTCGGAACCCGCATGCGCCCGATCACCGACACGATCCCGAAGCCGCTGGTGAAGATCGACGGCAAGCCGATGATCGACTACGCGCTGGATTCGCTGGTGGCGGCCGGCGTCGAACGCGCCGTCGTCAATGTTCACCACCACGCCGAACAGATGCTCGATCATCTCGGGAATTATCGCGGCCTCGACATCGTCATTTCCGACGAGCGTGACGCGCTGATGAATTCCGGCGGCGGGCTGGCGAAGGGGCTCAACCTGCTTACCCGCGACAATATTTTCGTCATGAATGCCGATCTCTTCTGGATCGGCGAACAGCCGGGGCGGCCGACGAACCTGCAACGCTTAGCCGGATTCTTCGATGCCGACCGCATGGATATGGCGCTGCTTTGCGTTGGGATTGAAGATACGACGGGTCACAACGGCAAGAACGACTTCAGTCTGGCGGCCGATGGCCGGCTGGCGCGTTATCGCGACGATCCATCCAATCCCGTCGTCTATGCCGGCGCCATCGCCATGAACCCATCGCTGTTCGACGATGCGCCGAAGGATGCCTTCAACCTCAATATCTATTTCGACAAGGCGATCGCGCGCGGACGACTTTTCGGCATGGTGCTCGAAGGCCATTGGCTGACTGTGGGAACGCCGGAGGCGATCGGCGAGGCGGAGCAAACGATCCGACGATTGCGGGCGTTCGCTTAAGCCATGGCGGAGCGGCACCAGCCACGCATCCTGACGATCCCGGCGGGTCTCTCCTTCCTGAAAACGCTGGCGACGACGCTTTGCGACGGCCGGCTGACGCCACTCTTCCGGCACGAGGCCGATGATCCGCTATCGCTGGCCAAGGTAACGATCTACCTGCCGACACGGCGCGCCGTGCGTGTTCTGCGCTCTGAATTCGTCGATCTGCTCGGCGGCCGCTCGGCGATTCTGCCGGTCATCCGTCCGCTCGGCGAAACCGATGACGACAGCGGTTATTTCGACGAGGCACTGCCGGCTACGATCGATCTCACCCAACCACTGTCGAATACCGCCCGTCTTCTGGAACTGGCGCGCCTGATCCTCGCCTGGCGAAACAAGCTGCCTGAGATCGTCCGCCACATTCATTCGGACTCGCCGCTCGTCGCACCCGCAAGCCCGGCGGATGCGATCTGGCTCGCCCGCAACCTGGCGGAACTGATCGATTCGATCGAAACCGAGGATCTCGACTGGTCGGAGTTGTCGAAACTCGACACCGGCGACTATGCCGCCTGGTGGCAGCTGACGGCAGAATTCCTGCAGATCGCCAGTGCTTTCTGGCCGGAGCGGCTTTCGGAACTCGGCAAATCCTCGCCGGCGCGGCACAGAAACGCCATTCTCCGGGCCGAAGCAAGCCGGCTTTCGGCGACGAAACCCGCTGGGCCGATCATCATCGCCGGTTCGACGGGTTCCGTTCCCGCCACCGCCGATCTCATCGCCGCCGTCGCCAATCTGCCCGAAGGCGTCATCGTGCTCCCGGGCCTCGATCTCGTCATGCCCGAGAACCACTGGCAGATGGTCGCGCCGGAACCGGCGCCCGGCCAACATGCCAATCCGGCAAGTCGCAGCCATCCGCAGTATGGCCTGTCGTCGCTGCTCAAGCGGCTGAAGCTGGCGCGTGCCGACGTAACGCCCCTCGACGGACCGGAGGGCGATCTTGACCGGCGCGCCGAAATCCTGTCTCGGGCCCTCGCCCCATCGGAGGCGACCAGTGATTGGGGGGCGTGGAAGAGCGGCCTGCCCGAGGGCGCCCTGTCTTCAGCCTTCGCCGATGTTTCGCTGATCGAAGCCGCCAACGAACGCGAAGAAGCAACCGCGATTGCCATCGCGCTCCGGCTTGCACTGGAGAGGCCGGGACAGGACGGCGAGAGCCGGGCAGCACTCATCACGCCGGACCGCAATCTCGCGCGGCGGGTCATGGCCGAGCTTTCCCGCTTCGGCATCCTCGCCGACGATTCGGCGGGTACACCGCTTGCGGCCATGCCGCAGGGCACCTTGCTGCAATTGCTGCTCGAGGCAGCGCTGCGACCGGGCGATCCGGTGGCGATCGTCTCTTTGCTCAAACATCCGCTTGCCCGCTTCGGCCTGGAACGTGACGCATTGATTTCCGCTACTGAGGCGCTCGAGCTGCTGGCGCTGCGCGGCGGCGTGGCCGAGGTGGATATCAGCACGCTCGAGCCGTTGCTCACCCACCAACTTGCCGAACAGGCGCTGGACAGGCACGCGCCGCAATGGCGCAAAGCGCTTTCGCCTGATGCAGCCGACGCCGCAAACGACCTTGCCCGGCGGGTCACGCAGGCGACCGAGCCACTGGCGTCGGCACTGATGCGACACCGGCCGGAAGATCGCGGGAGAACTCTGAGCTTCACATTGTCCGAATGGGCGGAGCGCACCGGCCGTTCGCTCGAAGCGGTCGCGGTCGATCCGCAAGGCAATCTCGCCGATCTCTGGTCTGGTGAAGCGGGAGATGCACTCGCCGCCCTGCTCAGCGAGGTGATCGACACGGACGGCCAGATGGAGGCCGACGGACCGCAATGGATCGACATCATGGCCGCCCTTGCCGCCGGTCATGCCGTGAAGCCGCGGGCGCTCAGCCATCCCCGCCTCTTCATCTTCGGCACGTTGGAAGCCCGCCTGCAGAGCGTCGATACGCTGATCCTCGGCGGCCTGAACGAGGGCACCTGGCCGGGGCAGACCGCCAATAACCCCTTCATTCCACGGATGATGAAGACGGAGATCGGCCTCGAACCGCCGGAACGACGCATCGGCCAGCTGGCGCATGATTTCGAGATGGCAAACGGCACGCGCCATCTGATCTATTCGCGCGCGCTGCGCCAGGGCTCGACGCCGACCGTCGCCTCGCGCTGGCTGCAGCGGCTGCTGGCGCTCGGCGGAGAGGCGTTCGAAGCGGAATTGAAAGGGCGGGGCAACCGGTTCCTGCAATGGGCCGGCCTCATCGATCGGGGAGATAGCCAGACGCCGGCGCAGCGACCCTCGCCGAAACCGCCGCTGGCATTGCAGCCGAAATCCTATTCCTTCAGCGAAGTCGGCCGGCTGCGCCGCGACCCCTATGCCATCTATGCCCGCCGCATCCTGCGTCTCGACCCCGTCGACGCGTTCAACCGCGATCCGGGTGCGGCCGAACGCGGAACGCTCTATCACAAGATCGTCGACCGGTTCATCCGCGAGGCTAATATTGCCGGGACACCGGATGCGGCAGCAGCCATGGAGCGCATCCTTTCCGAACTTTTCGACATGGAGCGGCTACCGCCGCATATCGATGCCGTGTGGCGGCCGCGCTTTCGCGAGGTGGCCCGCGCCTTCCTCGAATGGGAGGCCGGACGGCGGCATGGCATCCTGAAAACGTTGACGGAGGTGCGGGGCGGCATGGAGCTGGAGCCGATCAATATCCGGCTCACTGGCGTCGCGGACCGGATCGACATAACCGGACCACACTCGGCCGACATCATCGACTACAAGACCGGCTACAATCCCTCGCCGGCGCAGGCGCGCGTGCTTCTCGATCCGCAGCTTGCGCTTGAAGCGGCGGCCTTGAGCGCCGGCGCCTTCCGCGATGCCGGCAGCCTCGTGCCGCAAGACCTGCTCTATGTGCGTCTGCGACCCGGAAGCCGCTTCCAGGTCGATACGGTCAACAACGAAAACTCTACCCGCAGCGACAAGGCGAAATCCGCGATGGATCTCGCCGCCGAATCGATCGATCAGCTGGTCAAATTCGTGGGTTTGCTGCAATCCAGCGAAAGAGGTTTTACCGCGCGGCTGATCCCGGCCCAGCAATTCGATTTCGGCGGCGACTACGATCATTTGGCCCGCGTCTCCGAGTGGTCGACGGCCGAAACCGAAGAGGGCGGCGGCGATGAGTGATGTGACCGCGCTTCCCACCGACGACGATCCCGGCGCCTGGATCGGCTGGACGACCATCCAGCAGGCGATTGCCTCCGATCCGCTGCGTTCGGCGTGGGTTTCGGCCAATGCCGGCTCCGGCAAGACGCATGTGCTGACACAGCGCGTCATCCGGCTGCTGCTGGCCGGTGCGCGGCCTTCGGCCATCTTATGTCTCACCTATACCAAGGCTGCAGCCTCCGAAATGTCGAACCGGGTCTTCGAGCGGCTGGCGGATTGGGTGGTGCTCGATGATGACGACCTTAGCCGGCGGATCATGCAGATCGAGGGTACGGCTCCTGATGGATTAAAGCTTGCCGAGGCGCGCCGGCTGTTTGCAAAGGCGCTGGAGACGCCCGGCGGGCTGAAGATCCAGACGATCCACGCCTTTTGCGAGGCGCTGCTGCATCAGTTCCCGCTGGAGGCCAACGTTGCCGGGCATTTCTCGGTTCTCGACGATCGCGCGGCGGCGTCCCTGCTTTCCGATGCGCGCCGGGCGCTGCTGACGGCGACGGCGCCGGAGAAAGACAGCGCCCTTGCCGACGCATTCGCCTACGTGCTCAATCTCGGCGACGAATCCGGGCTGGAGAACCTGCTCGGCGATATCGTCGCCAACCGCAACGCCATTCGTCGTTTCACCGCGACGGCCGAACAGCAGGGCGGTATGGAGATGGTCCTGCACCAAAAGCTCGGCCTCGCCGCCGACGACACGGAAAGCCGGATCGCGGCGCAATATTGGCCTTTGCCGGAGCTTTCGGGCCGAACGCTGGAACTCTATCTCTCGCTTGCCGACCAGAAGGGTGGTGCGAAGGCGCAGGAGGTTGCCTACGGCCTCAGGCTCGCCGGGCGGGAGCGCGACGACGCAAGGCGCGCTGAGTTTCTCGAAAAAATCTTTCTGACCGTGAAGGGCGAGCCCAAGGCGGACTCGCAATTCTTCGTAAAGGCCATGCTTGCCGAGGCACCACAGTTGGCGGACGCCATCGCCATTGCCCGCGCGCATGTCGCAGCAAGCCGCGACCGGCTGAAACTGATGCGGATGTACGGCGCCACGCATGCAGCACTCGTGCTCGCCGACCGGCTGAACCACGACTACGAGGAGCTGAAGAAGCAGCGCAGCCAGCTTGATTTCGAGGACCTGATCACCCGCACCGCCGACCTTTTGACGAAAAGCGGCGTCGGTCCCTGGGTCCACTACAAGCTCGATCGGGGTATCGATCATATCCTCGTCGACGAGGCGCAGGATACCAGCCCGATCCAGTGGAGCGTCATCCAGTCGCTCGCCGAAGATTTCTTCTCCGGCGAAAGCGCCCGGCCGATCGTGCGCACGCTGTTTGCCGTCGGCGACGAAAAGCAGTCGATCTATTCCTTCCAAGGGGCGCGGCCCGAGCGTTTTTCCGAGGAGAGCGACCGGACGCGGCGGCGCGTGTCCGATAGCGGGCAGAGCTTTTCCTCTGTCCGGCTGCCGCTGTCGTTCCGCTCGACCGCCGACGTGCTCGAGGCCGTCGACCATATTTTCAAGACACCCGAGAACGCGCGCGGCCTCAGCGCGCTCGGCGAGCCGGTCGTGCACCGCTCCAGCCGCATCGGACATCCCGGCGCCGTCGACCTCTGGGAGATGGTCGCGCCGGAAGCGGTGGTGAAGGAGGAAGACTGGACGGCGCCCTTCGACGCGACGCCGGAAAGCGCGCCGGCCGCAATCCTCGCGCGGCGGATCGCCCACTCGATCGGCACGCTCGTCGGCCGCGAGACGATCGTCGACAAAGGCAAAGAGCGCCTGATCGAAGCCGGCGACATCCTGGTGCTGGTGCGCAAGCGCGACGCCTTCGTCAATGCATTGACGCGCGCCTTGAAGCGCCGCGGCGACATTCCCGTCGCCGGCGCCGACAGACTGGTGCTGACCAGCCATATCGCCGTGCAGGATCTGCTGGCGCTCGGCCGTTTCCTGCTTCTGCCGGAAGACGATCTTTCGCTCGCCGCGGTGCTCAAGAGCCCACTTTTCGATCTTTCCGAGGACGACATCTTTGCGATTGCCGGCCTGCGCGGCGATAATGAGAGCGCCTGGAGCCATCTCAAAAGCTTCGCCGCCGACGGCACCGAACGCTTCCGCGTTGCCGTCGAAAGGCTGGAATTGTTCCTCCGGCAGTCCAGAAGCCTGTCGGTTCATGATTTCTATGCCCGTGTGCTGGGCAGCCATGGCGGGCGACGACAATTCCTTGCCCGTCTCGGCACCGAGGTCAGCGATATTCTCGACGAATTCCTGACCTTCACGCTCGACCACGAGAGCTCCGGCCTTCCCGGTCTGCAATCCTTCATCTCGACGCTGGAACTCGAAGCACCCGTAATGAAGCGTGAGCAGGACAAGGGGCGCAACGAAGTGCGAATCATGACGGTGCATGCGTCCAAGGGTCTTGAAGCACCGATCGTTTTCCTGGTCGACGGCGGTTCGAAGGCCTTCACCCATACTCATCTGCCCAAGCTTCGCCTGATCGAGACGGACGCCGACGAGCCGCCGATGCCGGTCTGGGTTCCTGTCTCCGATCTTTCCAATTCGCTGACGCAGGACGATGCGGCGCGGATCCAGATGCTGGCGGAAGAAGAATATCGCCGGTTGCTTTATGTCGCCATGACGCGTGCCGCCGACCGGCTGGTCGTCTGCGGCTATCGCGGCGTGCGCGTAAACAACGACACCTGGCATATGATGATCTCGACGGCACTGAGCGACGATCATCCACTTGTGGAAGCGACCACATTCTCCGGTCCCGATGGGGAATGGCCGGGCATCAAATGGCGCGTGCCGCGGGTGGAACGAAGCTTCGAGCGTGTCAACCGCAGCGAGGAGCGTGACAACGAGGAGAGTTTGCCGGACGGCCTGTTACGGCCCTTGCCACCGCAGGCTGCGCTGCCCCGGCCGCTCAGCCCCTCCGGCGCCGGCACGATCATCGATGAAGACGAGGGCGGGTTGCTGGTCGTTTCGCCGCTGTTTACCGAGAAGCCGCGCAGCGATCGTTCACTGGAGAAGGGCAGACTGATCCATCGCATGCTGCAGGCGCTTCCCGACATTCCACCTGCCGAACAGCCCGATGCGGCGAGCCGTTATGCCGAACGGGCGGCTCGGTTCTGGCCGGAAGGCGAACGGCGCAAGCTTGTCGATTCGGTTCTGAAAATATTGGACGAGCAGGGCCTGCAGGACGTCCTCGGTGCGCAAGCCCAGCCCGAGGTCTCGATCATGGGAACGCTGACGCTCGAAGGCCGGCGCTATGCCGTCTCCGGCCGCATCGACCGGCTTGCCGTCCTTACCGATCGCGTCGTCATTCTCGACTACAAGACCAACCGGGTGCCGCCGGCAACGGAAGAGGCCATCCCCTTCGCGCACAAGGCGCAGCTCGCGATCTATCGCGAGATCCTGGCGCCGCTCTATCCTGATAAGCGGATCGACTGCATGCTTGTCTATACCGAGAACGCCTCGCTCTACACGCTGAGCGAAAAGGCGCTCGGTTTGGCGCTTGCAGGAGTCAAGACAAAGTGAAATACCGGACATTGAAAATTCGGCGCCGCACCATCACATGTGGTTCAACATCCAATCCGGTAAAGGAGCAGCCCATGGCTACCGTGAAAGTCGATATCAATAACTTCCAGTCGGAAGTTCTGGAATCCGCAGAACCCGTCGTCGTCGATTTCTGGGCTGAATGGTGCGGCCCGTGCAAGATGATTGCACCGAGCCTCGAAGAAATCGCCGTCGAGCTGGAAGGCAAGGTCAAGGTCGCCAAGCTCAATATCGATGAGAACCCGGAACTCGCCGCACAGTTCGGCGTGCGCTCCATTCCGACCCTTGCGATCTTCAAGGGCGGCGAAGTTGCCGATATCTCTGTCGGCGCCAAGCCGAAGACCGCCCTTTCGAACTGGATTTCGAACGCTGCCTGATTGATATCGCCCTGATGATATCGCATTGACGAAAAGCCCGGTTTCGACCGGGCTTTTTCAATTTGCAGGGTTCACTTCGGCGGCGTGCCGTTGTCGGAAAGCACATCGCCAACGAGATAGAGCGAGCCGCCGACCAGAATGCGCGGCGGCAAGGCTTCCGGATCAAGCACGGCTTTGATGGTTTCCAGCGCATCGCCGACCGTCGACATCGGTTCGGCAACCAAGCCCGCATCATAGGCGGCATTCGACAATATCACCGGATCGATCATCGCTTCGCTGCCGCGGATCGGCACGCAGAAAACCTTCTCGACCAAGCCGGCAAAGGCCCTGAAATAACCGACCGGATCCTTGGTGTTGATCATGCCGATGATCAGGAAAAGCGGCCGAGGCTGGCGCTCCTCGAAATTGGCCATGGCTTCGGCGATCACTTCACCGGCACCGGGATTGTGCCCGCCATCGATCCAGATTTCGGCGCCGACAGGCGCATGCGAGAGCAGCCGGCCCTCGCTCAAACGCTGGAGCCGGCCCGGCCATTCGACCGAACTCATCGCCTTTTCCATCATCGTCTCGGTGACGGTGAAACCGGCCGCCTTGACGGCACGAATGGCGGCGGCGGCATTGGCATATTGGTGGCGACCGGGAAGGCGCGGCAGCGGCAGGTCGGCAAGACCGAACTCGTCCTGGTAGACGAGCCGGCCATATTCCTCATGCGCCATGAAATCCTGCCCGAAGACGGCGCTCGGGCAATGCAGCCGTTCGGCCGTCGACATCAGGACGTCGAGCGCTGCGTCATATTCCTGATGACCGATGACAACGGGAAATCCCGGCTTCATGATGCCGGCCTTTTCGACCGCGATCAGCTCCACTCTGTCGCCAAGATAGGGCTGGTGATCCAGCGAGATCGGCATGATCACCGAGACGGCCGGATCGGAAATGACATTCGTCGCGTCGAACCGGCCGCCGAGACCGACTTCGATGATCGCGGCATCGGCCGGATGTTCGGAAAACAGGATGAAGGTGACCGCCGTCAGGATTTCGAAGACGGTGATGTGCTGTCCTGCATTGGCATCTGCCACACGACGCACGGCCTCGGCGAAGACGGCATCATCCACGAGCTGTCCGCGTCCGCCTTTGACGCCGATGCGATAACGCTCGTGCCAATTGACGAGATGCGGCGAGGTGTGGACATGGGCGCTGTAGCCGCCGGCTTCGAGCAGGGCGCGGGAGAAGGCGGTAACCGACCCCTTGCCGTTGGTGCCGGCGACATGGATCACCGGCGGCAGTTTCCTGTGCGGATTGCCGAGCACATCGAGAAGACGGGTGATGCGATCGAGAGACAGATCGAACCCCTTGGGATGCAATCCCATGAGTTTGTCGATCTCCTGTGCTGCCTCACTCACCGCGGTTTGGCCTCTGGGTATCAATTCGGCACCCCGCCTGCTTATCGGTTATCAGGCGCTCGCCGCCAGAGCGATTGCGCCGCTATTCATGTTGTTCGCCGCCGAAACCGGCTTCTTCGTCAGGATCTTCAGGAGACGCGCCAGCGTTTCCGGAATATCGTGACGTTTGACGACCATATCGACCATACCATGCTCCAGCAGGTATTCGGAGGTCTGGAAGCCTTCGGGTAGTTTTTCACGCAGGGTCTGCTCGATCACGCGCTTGCCGGCAAAGCCGATTTCAGCGCCGGGTTCGGCCAGATGAATATCGCCAAGCATGGCATAGGAGGCGGTAACGCCGCCTGTGGTCGGATTGGTCAGCACAACGATATAGGGCTGGCCGGATTCCTTGAGCATGTCGACGGCAACCGTCGTGCGCGGCAGCTGCATCAGCGACAGGATGCCTTCCTGCATGCGCGCGCCGCCGGAAGCGGGGAACATAACCAGTGGGCATTTTTCAGCCGTCGCACGCTCGAAAGCCTTAACGATCGCCTCGCCGGCGGCAATGCCGAGCGAACCGCCGATAAAATTGAATTCGTGCACGACAGCCACGAGCTTCAATCCCCGCACCTTCCCGACACCGGCGAGAATCGTATCTTCCTGCTCGGTCTTGAGGCGGCTATCGCGCAAGCGATCGCTGTATTTCTTCGAATCGCGGAACTTCAGCGGGTCTTGCACGACCTTCGGCTGCGGCAGCGATTCGAACTCACCATTGTCGAAAAGATCAATCAGACGGGCCTTGGCCGGCATCTTCATGTGATAACCGGACGCCGGAATGACCCATTTGTTGCCTTCCAGATCCTTGTGGAAGACCATCTCGCCCGTTTCCGGGCACTTGATCCAGAGATTCTCCGGCACTTCGCGACGGCCCAGCATGGAATTGATCCGCGGGCGAACATAGTTGGTGATCCAGTTCAACTCGAATACTCCTGATTGACCAGAGCGGTTCAGCTTTTAACGGAAGCGGCGAACCGCTCTATCCTTTTGTACGCAATTCCCGACGGAAAACCGCTGCACAGTTTTGCGCGACATGCCTGAGTGCCAATGTGGGCAAACTATTCGGCAGCAACAAGGCGCGCCGAACGTGTTCCCGTGGAAAGGCCGCGCACCAGCGTGGCAACGGCCTGAACCGTGTCCGCCGTTGCCTTTCCGTCATTCGTCAAGCTGGTCGCGACCTGATTGACGATCGCGGTGCCGACAACAACGCCGTCGGCCGAACCGCCGATAACCTTTGCATGTTCCGCCGTCTTGACGCCGAAGCCGACGCAGACGGGCAGCTTGGTGTGCTGCTTGATGCGCTCGACAGCGCCCGAAACCAGCGACGGATCGGGCAGCGCCGAACCGGTGATGCCGTTCATCGAGACGTAATAGACGAAGCCGGAGGTATTCTTCAGCACCTTCGGCAGGCGCTTCTCATCCGTCGTCGGCGTCGCCAGGCGAATGAAATTGATGCCCTTGCGGATCGCCGGAATGCAGAGCTCGTCATCCATCTCGGGCGGCAGGTCGACGACGATCAGGCCATCGATGCCGGCGGCGAGCGCGTCGTCGAGGAATTTCTCGACGCCGTAAATATAGATCGGGTTGTAGTAACCCATCATCACGATCGGCGTCGCATCGTTGGTTTTGCGGAAATCGGCCGCCAACTGCAGCGTCTTCTTCAGCGTCTGGCCGCCTTTCAGGGCGCGCTGGCCGGCCAGCTGGATCGCCGGGCCGTCAGCCATCGGATCGGAAAAGGGCATGCCGAGCTCGATGATGTCGGAGCCGGCCTCCGGCAGCGCCTTCATGATGCCAAGCGAGGTGTCATAATCGGGATCGCCGCCCATGAAATAGGTGACAAGCGCCGGACGGCCCTCGGCCTTCAGCTCGGCAAAGCGTTTATCCATGCGTGCGGTCATGTCTTACAGTCCCATTCCCAGAATCTTGCCGACGGTGAAGATGTCCTTGTCGCCACGGCCGGAGAGGTTCATCAGGATGATCTCGTCCTTGCCCATCGTCGGTGCGCGCTTGATGACCTCGGCAATCGCATGCGAGGGCTCGAGCGCCGGGATGATGCCTTCGAGGCGGGTCAGCGTCTGGAAAGCCTCGAGCGCTTCGTGATCCATGATCGGCACATAGTCGACGCGGCCGGTGTCGTTCAGCCAGGAATGTTCGGGGCCGATGCCGGGATAATCGAGCCCGGCCGAAATCGAGTGGCCTTCCTTGATCTGGCCGTCGCCATCCTGCAGCAGATAGGTGCGGTTGCCGTGCAGCACGCCCGGTGAACCGGCGGTGATCGACGCGCAATGTTCGTCGCCCTGCAGGCCCTTGCCGCCGGCTTCGACGCCGACGATCTTAACGGAGGGATCGTCGAGGAAGGGATGGAAGATGCCGATCGCATTCGAACCGCCGCCGACGGCAGCGACGACCAGATCCGGAAGACGGCCTTCGGCCGCCAGGATCTGCTCTTTCGCTTCAGTGCCGATCACCGACTGGAAATCGCGGACCATCTCCGGATAGGGATGCGGACCGGCTGCCGTTCCGATCAGGTAATAAGTATCCTCGACATTGGTGACCCAGTCGCGGAGCGCCTCGTTCATGGCGTCCTTCAGCGTCCCGCTGCCTGCCGTCACCGGTTTGACTTCCGCGCCGAGCAGCTTCATGCGGAATACGTTCGGCGCCTGACGCTCGACGTCGGTGGCGCCCATGTAGACGACGCAGGGAAGGCCAAAGCGGGCGGCAACGGTCGCAGAGGCGACGCCATGCTGGCCGGCACCGGTTTCGGCGATGATACGGGTCTTGCCCATGCGCTTGGCAAGCAGGATCTGGCCGATGCAGTTGTTGATCTTGTGCGAGCCGGTGTGGTTCAGCTCCTCGCGCTTGAAATAGATCTTTGCGCCGCCGAGTTCGGCCGTCAGCCGCTCGGCGAAATAGAGCGGGCTCGGGCGACCGATATAATGTGCGCCGAGATGCTTCAATTCGGCCTGGAATGCCGGATCATTCTTCGCCTTGTTCCACTCGTCCTGCAGATCGAGGATCAAAGGCATCAACGTTTCGGCAACGAAACGACCGCCATAAATACCAAAACGGCCGTCTTCGTCGGGGCCGGAACGGAAGGAATTCGGTTTAGGCGTCTCGTTCACTCTCAACTCCCTGAGGCCATGACAGGCGCATTCGCCTTCTCGACCGCGTCAAAAAATTCATCGATCTTCGCGACGCTCTTCACGCCAGGCGCAGTTTCGACGCCTGAGGAAGCGTCAATGCCCGGTGCTTTGGTGATGAATAGCGCATCCGCGACGTTGTCCTTGTTCAGCCCGCCGGAAAGCATGTAGTCGACACTGCCGTCAAGCCAAGCGAGAAGGCTCCAATCAAAGGAAACACCATTGCCGCCCGGCAATTCGGAACCCTTCGGCGGCTTGGCATCGAAGAGGAAACGATCGGCGATGCCAATATAGGCCTCGACGCGCTTCAGATCGTCGGCCGTGCGCACCGGAAGTGCCTTCATCACAGGCAGACCATAGACCGCCTTTATGGTCAGCACATGTTCGGGGCTCTCGTTGCCGTGGAGCTGCAGCATGTCCGGCTTCAACAGCGATACGATCTCATCCAGTTCGTCATTGGTGGGATCAACGACGACGGCGACGATTTTCGCCTTGCCACGTGCAGGTTCGGCAAGTTTTGCCGCCAGGTCCGGCTCGATATAGCGCGGGCTTTTTTCGAAGAAGATAAAACCGATATGGGTCGCGCCGCGTTTCAGTGCGCGATCGACAGCGTCGGGCGTCTTCAAGCCACAGATCTTGATATCCGGTTTCATGGCAGCGAAGTGACACGAAATGCGGCAAGAGTCGAGCCAATTTGCATGGAAAGCTGTATTTAGCGCGGCTTTGGGCTAATCGAAATCGATGGCGTGCAACTGGCTACCATGCCGCTTCAGCCAGGATTTCGCTTCCTCCATACCTGGGCAAAGCTTCTTGCAAAGCGCCCAGAACCGCGGCCCATGATTCATTTCCTTGAGATGGGCGACCTCATGGGCGGCGAGATAATCGATCACTGCGGGCGGCGCCATGACGATGCGCCAGGAAAAGCTCAGATTTCCCTCCGACGAGCACGAGCCCCAGCGGCTGCGGGTATCCTTCATCGAGATCGAGCGGATCGGCGCCCGGATCGCTCCGGCATGCATGGTGGCCAGTCTGGCGAGATCGGCGCGCGCTTCCTTCTTGAGAAAGGCCGCGATGCGCCGTCCGACATGTTCCGGCATGCCGCTGACGCGCAGCACCGGCCTGCCGTCTATCAAAACCGCCTCCGTCAGCCCGCGCAAGCCGCCGGTATGCTGGATGTGATGGGAAACGCCGCGAAACAGAATTTGGCCGCCGTCGCGCAGGCCGGTATCGGTCGAAAACTTGGCAAGCTTGGTGAGCAACCAGCCCTGGTGGCGATCGAGGAAGGCATTGACCTCACGCGTCGCGAGGCCCCTCGGCACCGTCATCTTCAAGGCCCGGCCACCCGGTTCGATACGTAGCGTGATGCGCGTCGCCCGGTCATGCTGCTTGATGGTCAACGGCATCAGCCGGCCGGCGACGTCGAGCGTCCGCGTTTCGGGCGCAACCGGCTTTCGCGCTTTCGGCCTTGTCTTCAGAAGCGGAAACATGGCTGTTTTCTATCCGATTCGCCGCGGAATCTAAACGATTTGACAGGCAGGCAGACATGGAAAAACCGGCATCGGAAGATGCCGGTCATCAATTGATGGTTCAGGCGTTCACGGCGTCTGATATTCAGCGACCGGGCCGTTGTCATCGCGCTTGGCGTTCTTGCGGTCGCGCATGAAGCGGTCGAACTCTTCCTGATCCTTGGCGCGGCGGAGTTCACGCATGTAAGCGTCAAATTCCTCGCGCATTTCGTCGAGCTTGCGGCGTTCTTCCTCGATCCGGTCAATCTCGGCCTTGCGCCAGTCGTCGAAGGCGACGTTGCCGGTCGAGAAGTGCGGGCGGTGCCGTTCATGCGGGCGGCGGCAGGAGGCAAAGAAGCCATCGGTCGCCTGGTTGACGTCACGCTTGAAGCCGCGCAGACGGTCGCCGAAGATGATGTAGGCAAGCATGGCGAGACCCAGAGGCCAGAAAACCATGAAGCCGAGAATCATCAGGGCAATGGTAGCCGGAGTCCAATCCGGTCGAAGCAATGCTGACTGGTTCATCGTGCGGGTATCCTCGCTTTCCGCGCCCGGCAGGATACCGAACGCTGAAATCGATGTGGTTACCGCAATAGGTGCCTTCAAGACGATTGCCCGCGAAATCGGACAAGGCCTTGAATCCGTTTTGCTAATTCAGCTATCGCTGAATCAGCCCGTCCGACCGCCCTTGATGACACGCGGGATCGGAGGCTTAACGGCCGAACGGGAATGCTGGCGGACGAAATTGATGATGCGCGGCGCAATCTCGCGGCGGAAACGCGAACCGTTGAAAACGCCATAATGGCCGACATCCGGCTGGAGATAATGCATGCGCATATCTTCGGGAATGTTCACGCAGATGGTCTGCGCCGCCTTTGTCTGGCCGACCCCCGAGATATCGTCATTCTCACCTTCGACGGTCAGAAGCGCCACCTTGCGAATTGCCGCCGGATCGACGCGTTTGCCGCGATGCATCAACTCACCCTTCGGCAGTGAATGCTTGATGAAGACCTCCTCCACCGTCTGCAGATAGAATTCGGCGGTCAGATCCATGACGGCGAGATATTCGTCGTAGAAATCGCGATGTTTTTCCGGTTCGCCGTCGTTCTTCACGAGATGCATGAAGAATTCCTTGTGCGCGACGAGATGGCGATCGAGGTTCATCGACATGAAGCCCGAAAGCTGCAGGAATCCTGGATAGACCGGGCGCATGAAACCCGGCTGCGGCCAGGGCACGTTCATGATGACATTGTCGGAGAACCACTGCAGCGACCGCTCCTGCGCGAGCTTGTTGACCGCCGTCGGGTTGATGCGCGTGTCGATCGGGCCGCCCATCAGCGTCATGGACGAGGGCGACAGCGGATCATTGGCTTCCTCCATCACGGCAGCGGCTGCCAGCACAGGGACGGAAGGCTGACAGACGGCGATGACATGCGTGTCATGGCCGAGGAAATGCAGCATCTCGATGACATAATCGACGTAATCGTCGAAATCGAACGTGCCTTCCGTCATCGGCACCATGCGGGCGTCGATCCAGTCGGTGATGTAGACATCCGCACTCGGCAGCAGCGCTTCGACCGTGCCGCGTAGCAGCGTGGCATAGTGGCCGGACATCGGCGCGACGATCAGGATGCGCGGGTCATTGCTGCGGGCCGGCGGAACATTGCGGGCGAAATGCAGGAGATTGCAGAAAGGTCGCGACCAGATGATCTCTTCGCGGACGGAGACTGTCTGATCACCGACCGTGGTCTGCTTCAGTCCGAATTCCGGTTTGCCGTAGCGCCGCGTCGTGCGTTCGAACATTTCGAGGCTTGCCGCCATCGTCCGGCCGAACGGCGTGTGGGCGAACGGGTTCAGCGGATTGGCATAAGCAAACCGCATGATATCGGCCGCGGCGCGAAACGGCGCCATGGCGGCATGGTTCAATTCATAAAGCTGATAAAACATGGAAGGCGCCACCTTTCTCTATCGAAAAGATGACGCCGATTGAAAGGCATCGAGTCTTTTCGCCATGCGGGCACGTAACGCAGACTAACAGTTTTTTGTTGCACAGCAACATGGACGAGCCAGACCCACACAAGAAATGCCGCAGAATTGATCTCCGGCATCATCATCAGCCTGAAAACTTAAGTTTCTCAGCAGGAAGCGTCGTTAACGATCCGCTACGAAGGTCTGCTTCTGCGTGCCGAGACCTTCGATGCCGAGTTCGACCACGTCGCCGGCCTTGAGATAACGCGGCGGCTTGAGGCCCATACCGACGCCCGGAGGCGTGCCGGTCGAGATCACGTCACCGGGATGCAGCGACATGAACTGGCTGAGGTAGGAGACGAGAAAAGCAACGCCGTAAACCATCGTCTTCGACGAGCCGTTCTGCATCTTCTGGCCGTTGACCGTCAGCCACATGCCGAGGTTCTGCGGTTGCGGAATTTCATCCTTGGTGACGAGCCAGGGGCCGATCGGGCCAAAGGTGTCGCAGGATTTGCCCTTGGTCCATTGACCGGACCGCTCGGTCTGGAAAGCGCGCTCGGAAACGTCATTGGAGACGCAATAGCCGGCGACATAATCCAGCGCTTCGGCTTCCGTTACATATTTGGCAGTCTTGCCGATGACGACGCCGAGTTCGACTTCCCAATCGGTCTTTTCCGAACCGCGGGGGATGATGACATCGTCGTTCGGCCCGACGATCGCCGATGTTGCTTTCATGAAGATGATCGGCTCGGGCGGCACGGTCGCACCGGTTTCGGCAGCGTGATCCGAATAATTCAAGCCGATGCAGATGAACTTGCCAGTGCCGGCGACGCAGGCGCCGATGCGGCCGGGGGAAAGCTCCGGAAGGCTCCTGGGATCGATCGCCCCAATCTTCGCAAGGCCTGCCGGCGTGATCGCCTCGCCGCCGATATCGGCGACATGACCGGAGAGATCGCGGATCTTGCCATCGGCATCGAGAAGCGCGGGTTTTTCACTGCCTGCTTCGCCAACACGCATCAGCTTCATGGAAATTCCTCCTCATCGAAAACGGATTTGCAACCACCTATGAACGAATTATTCATCGGTGTCATTACGGCTTTGCCGGCAAGCGGTACGGCTTTTCTGCAATTCGGATGATTTTTGCCGAAAACTGCCTCCATCCTTTCGACATCATGCTTCAAAAAATTTCGGCCAGATCGGGGCCGGCAGGGACGATTTTCGTCGGATTGAGGCTTTCGACCGAATAGTAGCCGCGCTTGATGTGATCGAGATTCACCGTTTCTGCGATGCCCGGCCAATCCAGCATGCGACGGCAGAAGGCGCGCAGGTTCGGATAGTCGGAAAGACGGCGCAGATTGCATTTGAAGATGCCGTGATAGGCGACGTCGAAGCGCACCAGCGTCACGAAAAGCCGAATATCGCTTTCCGTCGGATGCTCAGCGAAAAGAAAAGGCCGGCCTTCGAATTGCGGATCGACCCAGTCGAGGCAGGAAAAGACATCGGCGAAGGCTTCTTCGTAGGCGATCTGGGTGGTGGCGAAGCCGGCGCGGTAGACGCCGTTGTTGAGGGTCGGATAGATGCGATCGTTGAAAGCATCGATCTCGGCGCGCCTCTCCGCCGGGTAAAGATCGATCGGATTTTTTGCCAAGTTGCCGAAGCCGCCGTTCAGCATGCGCAGGATATCGGCGGATTCATTGTTGACGATGGTCTTTTTCCGCTTGTCCCAGAGAACCGGCACGGTGGCCCGGCCGGTGAAATCGGGTGCTGCCCTGGTATAGATTTCATGCATATAGGTTACGCCATTGACGTGATCCTGCGTCGCACCGGGATAATCACCGAAACGCCAGCCCTGCTTGCTCAGCAGCGGTTCGACGACGGAAACGGGGATGACGTCTTCCAGGCCCTTGAGTTTGCGGCCGATCAAGGTGCGCGAGGCCCAGGGGCAGATATAGGCGACATAGAGATGATAACGGCCGGCGCTGGCTTCAAAGCCGCCTTCGCCCGTCGGCCCGGCGGTGCCATCCGGGGTCACCCAATTGCGGAAACTCGAGGTCTGCCTGATGAAACCGCCCTTCTCGTCCTTGGCCTGGACGGGGTGCCAGTCTTCCGTCCATTTTCCGTTCACCAGCATGCGCAACTCTCCAATCGATTGACGAGACCGTTCATTATCCTGCTTCGACGCCGGCGTGAGGGCGCTTTTCTGGAGACAGTCTGTACACCCAAACTGCGACGATGCTGCGCTTGCCAAGCCGAGGACGCAGGAAATATGACTCCGCGATACAAGATGAAGTGGAGTTCGACATGCATCTCTCCAAGGCCGTCGTGCGGACCGAACATGCGAGCCGCTACCTGCAGCAGCTTTGCAAACACTGGAGCCACAAGTTCAGCGTCGATTTCGATCCCGTGAAGGGCCGGGTGCCGTTCAGCGATACGGCCGAGGTGACGTTTTCTGCCGACGATGCGGCGCTGACCATGACACTTTCCGTCGCCGATCCCGCGCAACAGCAAAGAATGCATGATGTCATCGACGATCACCTGAAGCGCTTCGCCTTCCGCGAGGAGCTCGACATCGTCTGGACCAACTGAGCCCGGCCCCCGATCCAAATTTTCTGCCCCGAACCCTGGAACAAGCATGACGAAGAGCAATCACCGCGAATCCGAATATCCGATCGATCCGATGTTTCTCGATCGCTGGTCGCCCCGCGCCTTCACCGGCGAAATCATCGAGGAAGCGCAGCTGCTCAGCCTGCTCGAAGCCGCCCATTGGGCTCCGTCCTCAGCCAACCATCAGCCCTGGCGCTTCATCTATGCGCTCAAAGGTTCGGAGCATTGGGAGAAATTCGTCGCATTGCTCGTCGACGCCAACCAGGAATGGGCGAGGAATGCGTCGGCCTTGATCTTCGTCGTGTCGCGCGCCTTCACCGGCGTTGCCGGCTCCGGCGAGGAGAAGCCGAGCTACACCCATTCCTTCGATGCCGGTGCGGCCTGGGGGCATCTGGCGATCCAGGCGCGGCTCTCCGGTTTCTACGCCCATGGCATGGGCGGCATCAAACACGAGGAGATCAGGCAGGCTTTCGCCATTCCCGAGGGGTACCGGGTCGAGGCAGGCGTCGCCGTCGGCAAGCTCGCCGACAAGAGCGTTCTTTCCGAACGCAATCAGGCGCGCGAATTCCCCAGCCAGCGCAAGCCGCTCTCCGACGTCGCCTTCAACGGCCGCTTCGCTGCGAACTGAGGCGAAGCCAGGGACCAAGCAGATATCCGGATAAACGAAAGCCCCGCCATCCAGGGATAGCGGGGCTTCTAATTCCTGAAATATCAATCAGATATCGAGGTTAGCGACGCTCAGCGCATTGTCCTGGATGAATTCGCGCCGCGGCTCGACTTCGTCGCCCATCAGACGGGCGAAGAGGCCGTCGGCATCGGTGGCGTCGTTGACCTTGACCTGCAGCAACGAGCGGACATTCGGATCGAGAGTCGTTTCCCAGAGCTGCTCGGCATTCATCTCGCCGAGGCCCTTGTAGCGCTGCATGGTCAGGCCCTTGCGGCCGCTGGCGAAGACCGCGTCGAGCAAGGCACGCGGGCCTGAGATCTCGACATCGCCTTCGCGCCGATGCAACGACGGCGGCGTCTGATAGATTTCCTTGAGACGTGCGGTCAGCTGGTCGATGTGACGGGCATCCGAAGAGCCGATCAACGCCATGTCGAGCACGACGATTTCCTTGACGCCGCGGACCATGCGTTCGAGGCGCAGGCCGCCATCGCTGGTCAGATCGCCCTGCCAGCCGCGCTCGGTTTCCTCGGCAATGATATCGAGGCGGCCTGCCACTTCGTTTGCCAGCGCCAGCGCCCTTGCCTGGTCGCTGACGAGGTCGGCGTTGAGCGCGCCGGCGATGGCAGCCTGTTCGACGACGGAACGATTGTAGCGCGAGTGGAGATTGTCGAGCAAAGCGCGCATGCGCAGCGCATCCAGGATGACCTCGCGCAGGTCTTGACCGGTGCGGACCTCGCCGCTGCCGAGCCGCAGTGCGGCATCTTCCAGACCCTGGCCGATCAAATATTCTTCGAGCGCCTTCTCATCCTTCAGATACTGCACCGATTTGCCGCGCGCGACCTTATAGAGCGGTGGCTGGGCGATGTAGAGATGGCCGCGTTCGATCAGTTCCGGCATCTGGCGGAAGAAGAAGGTCAGCAGCAGGGTGCGGATATGGGCGCCGTCGACATCGGCATCCGTCATGATGATGATCTTGTGGTAGCGCAGCTTTTCGACATTGAACTCGTCCTTGCCGATGCCGGTGCCAAGTGCTGTGATCAACGTGCCGATTTCCTGGCTCGACAGCATCTTGTCGAAACGAGCACGTTCAACATTCAGGATCTTGCCGCGCAGCGGCAGGATTGCCTGGTTTTCGCGCGAACGGCCCTGCTTGGCCGAACCGCCGGCAGAATCGCCCTCGACGAGGAAGACTTCGGATTTTGTCGGATCGCGCTCGGAGCAGTCGGCGAGCTTGCCCGGCAGCGAAGCGATATCGAGTGCGCCCTTGCGGCGGGTCAACTCGCGCGCCTTGCGGGCCGCTTCGCGGGCGGCGGCGGCCTCGACGACCTTGCCAACGAGGATCTTGGCTTCGCTTGGATGTTCTTCGAACCAGGTGCTCAGCGCCTCGTTGACCAGACTTTCGACAACAGGACGGACTTCCGAGGAAACGAGCTTATCCTTGGTCTGCGAGGAGAATTTCGGATCGGGCACCTTGACCGACAGAACCGCCGTCAGGCCTTCGCGGCAGTCTTCGCCCTGCAGCGTTACCTTTTCCTTTTTGGTGATGCCGGAACTGTCGGCATAGGAAACCACCTGGCGCGTCAGCGCGGCGCGGAAACCGGCCATATGCGTGCCGCCATCGCGCTGGGGAATGTTGTTGGTGAAGCAGAGCACGTTCTCGTGATAGCTGTCGTTCCACCACATCGCCACTTCGACGGTGATGCCGTCCTTTTCGCCGCGGATGGCAACCGGCTTGTCGACGAGCGACTTCTTGGCACGGTCGAGATAGGCGACGAAGGCCTCGAGGCCGCCATCGTAACGCAGTTCTTCCTGCTTGATATCGGAATGGCGCTTGTCGGTCAGCAGGATGCGCACGCCTGAGTTCAGGAAGGCGAGTTCGCGAAGGCGATGCTCTAGCGTGCCGTAATCGAACTCCGTCATCGTGAAGGTGTCGGTGCTCGGCATGAAGCTCACTTCGGTGCCGGTCTCATTCGGTGCTTCGCCCGTGACCTTCAGCGGCGCATCGGCCACGCCATGGCTGAAGCTCATTTCATGGATCTTGCCCTGGCGGCGGATCTTCAGTTTCAGCCAGACGGAAAGCGCATTGACGACGGAGACGCCGACGCCGTGCAGGCCGCCGGAGACCTTGTAGGAATTCTGGTCGAACTTACCGCCGGCATGGAGCTGCGTCATGATGACTTCGGCGGCCGAGACGCCTTCGCCGGTATGGATATCCGTCGGGATGCCGCGGCCGTTATCGGTGACCGTCACCGAGCCATCCGGATTGAGCGTGACGGTGACGATGTCGGCATGACCGGCAAGCGCTTCGTCGATTGCGTTGTCGACGACTTCATAGACCATGTGATGAAGGCCGGAGCCATCGTCGGTATCGCCGATATACATGCCGGGGCGCTTGCGCACGGCATCGAGGCCCTTCAGAACCTTGATGGAATCTGCGCCATATTCGGTGCTTACGCCGTTTTCCGTCGCGGATGTATCGCTCATTCTGTTGAGATTTTCCCTGTTGTCGTAAAGCTGCGGCGCGCCTTGCGAATCACCGGCTTTCTTCCCTCTTGTATATAGGTTTTTTGAACCCAGTTCCCATGGCACGCCCCTAAAACAGGGCATAAAACAGGGGATTATGACGCTTTTCCGTCGCCTTTGCCGCCATTTTCGAGAAGAGCCGATAGCCGGCCTATCTCCGCACTGTCAAGGCTGCGAATCCGCCGCGCCAGCCGGTTGGCAAATTCGGTATATTCGGGAGGCAGGCCTGACGTGTCGATGACGACACGCGGGTCGGATGAGCGGGCGAGCAGGAACAGTTCCTCGGCCTCATCCCAGATGATGTTGAAATAGCCGGCGATGCGCTGCAGCAGGTCGAATGTCGGCAGGCCACGCTTTCCATGTTCGAGCGCCGAGAGATAGGCGGGAGAGACGTTCAGCGCTTGCGCCATCTCCTTCTGCGAGACGCCCTTGCGCGCTCTCAGCCGGCGAACCGCCTCTCCGAAGGGTGTCATGGTCTTTCCCCATGCCGCCGCGACAGGCGAATATAGAGCGCGCCCTCGCCGCCATGATGCTGCGCGGCAGGTTCATATGACGAGATCAGGTAGCGGAATTCGGGCTTGGAGAACCAGAGCGGCACGGCCCGCTTCAGCGCGCCTTCGCTGCCCATCGAGCTGCCCTTGCCGGTGATGACAAGCACATGGCGCATGCCGCGCTCATGCGCCCGGATCAGGAAGTCGAGAAGGATGGAATGGGCCTCGCTCTGCACCAGCCCATGCAGGTCGATCCGCGCTTCGAGCGCCAGCCGGCCCTTGGCGATCTTGCGTTTGACCGGCTTTTCCAGCGGATGATGCACCCCCGCCGACGGTTTCGCCGCCGATGGTAGCGTCGGCTGCAGCGGCATGGGCGCGGCGGGTGTCTGTTTTTCCTGTTCCCGTTCGGCCGCCGCTTCGGCTTCGGCAAGAAAGGCGTCGAGTTCGGT
The DNA here is from genome assembly GCF_024346605.1 of Rhizobium anhuiense bv. trifolii. Classification (NCBI taxonomy): domain Bacteria; kingdom Pseudomonadati; phylum Pseudomonadota; class Alphaproteobacteria; order Hyphomicrobiales; family Rhizobiaceae; genus Rhizobium; species Rhizobium anhuiense. The sequence continues at coordinate 244,487 of NZ_CP098803.1, read as the reverse complement.
CAGCGCGCCCGCCTTGCCGGGCATCGGCCGCGTGCTGCGGGCGACCTTGCCCCAGAGGATCCTCTCATCTGCGCTGAGCTTGCGATCCCTGGCCATCAGTCGAATCTTCCGGCGGCGGCATTGGGGATGAGGATGGCAAAATCGGCATCGTTGCGGACCGTGCCGGCACTTTCCCCAGCCATATCCCCCGAGCCGGTGAAGATGTCACCGCGCGCCGGCCCGACGATCGCCGAGCCGGTGTCGAGCGCCAGCATCAGCCGGCGGAACGGTCGACCGTGATCGAGATGGGTGAGGCTTTCGGCGCGAATGAAAAAGGGAAAACCGAACGTATGGATCATCCGGTCGACCGCAAGCGAGCGCCCGGCGAGAAGCGGCACCTTGGCGGCGGCGATCGGACCGGCCCCAGGATCGGCGGTTCGCAGGCTGAAAGCCTGCGAGGGCGCTTCCCGGAAGAAAATATAAGAGTGGTTATGCCACAGCACCTCGTCGACGCGCTCGGGATTGCGCGCCAGCCAGGCGCGGATCGCCTGCATCGAAATCTCCGCCCGATCGATCTCGCCCCTCTCGATCAGCAACTTGCCGATCGCCGAAAAAGCATGGCCGGCCTTCGCGGCATAGGTGATGCGGCCGATATGGCCATCCCGATAACGCAGGCGGGCAGCGCCCTGCACATGCACGAAGAAGACATCGACCTTCGACTTCGCCCAGGCGATTTCGAGGCCTCGGCCTTCGAGAAAACCCTGATCGATGGCGCGGCGGTCCGGATAGGCACCGATGCGGCCGTCATGCAGACGGCCGAAAGCATAGGCGCTGTCGAGCTCGGCGGGGCGATTGGCGTCGTCGAGATCGATCAGATCATCCGGGCGCCTGTAGAAAGGGAAACGGAATATTTCGTCCGGCCGCTCCGACACCTCGATGTCAGGCTCGTAGAAGGCGGTGACGAAGCCGGAATTGCCGTCCTTGCGGCGGATCAGAAAGGGTCGACAGTGCGTCTCGAAAAAGGCGCGCGCCGATGCCGGAGATGACGGACTGACATCTTCGGCGGCGACCAGAAGCGGGAGCAGGTCTTCCGAACTCAGGCCAAGCGATCCGGTGCGGTACGGTTTGACATCGCTGATTTGCCGCCGGCAGCGTCGCATGACTTCAAAAAGGCCGGAAGGATCATCATCCTTCCAGCCTTCCAGAGTGTCGAAGCTTATGGCCTGCAGGACGAAGTCCGCTGCGTGGTCACTCATGTTCCGATTCGGTCGCCACGAGTTTCCAGTTCGGGTCGCGCGAGCGGGTGTCGCGGGCAAAGGTCCAGAGGTCGTTGACCTCGGCGACGTTTTCGGCGTCGCCTTCGATCAGCACATCCGCCTTGTCGTAGGTGGCCGAAATGAGCTGGCTGATGATGCGCACGGTGATCTGCGCTTCGCTGCCCTTCGTCTCCGCATGGGTGATTTCGGCCTTGTCGATGCCGACGAAGGTGGACTTCACCTTCTCACCGCGGGCTTCGCGTTCGCCGATTGCCGCATCGAAACCGTCATAGACTTCACGGGACAGCAAGTTCTTGAGTGTTTTCCGGTCGCCATCGGCATAGGCCATGACGATCATCTCGTAAGCCATGCGGGCGCCGTTCAGAAACTCCTTCGGGCTGAAAGCGGGATCGGCCTTGTTCAGCGCACGCAGCGATTCGTTGAGCGGCGTTCCAGGCGCCGCAAAAGCATCGATGGCGGCGAAGCGATCCTCATCCTCGGTCGTCGCATCGCGCCGCGGCAGCGTTACGACTTTGCCGGCATCGGCGGCATCGGCCGGAGCCGCATCCCGCGGCGTATAGAGATCGCGCGGCGGCTTCTCATTTCCTGTGCGGCGCCCGAGCACGGAGCGAAGCTGAAAGAAAATCAGCACAGCCGCCACCAGGAAAAATAATGTGATGAAGTCGTTCGAACTCATATCGTATCGCAGCCGCCGTTAACATCTCTGATTTGTACTCCCATATAGTCCGCCTATACAGATGATTCAAATGATGGCTGGCATCTTCGCCGGCGCCAAGAGGAGACCGGCACGTCCGGGACATGACAGACATGCGTTTTTCGATCCTGCCAGCTTTCATTCTGCTGCTCCCGTTCGCCGAAATTGCCGGTTTCGTCGTCGTCGGCCGGGCGATCGGATTGTGGCTGACGCTCGCGCTCGTCATGCTGGGTTTCGTTCTCGGCGTGGTTCTGCTGCGCCGGCAAGGCATCGGTATTTTGCGCCGCATGTCGAGCGAAGGACGAAACGGGGTGATGCCTGGCCGAGATTTGCTGCGGCCGGCGATGAACGTCATCGCCTCGCTGCTGCTGATCATTCCCGGCTTCCTCACGGATATCATTGCCATCCTCATTCTCATTCCGCCGGTGCGCGATCTGGTCTGGCGGGCGATTGCCAAACGCTTCGTCGTCGTCAACGCCAAGGGCGGTTTTTCCTCCGAGCCACAACCCGATTTTCGCGACCGCAAGCCAAACTCAAAGGTGGTCGATCTCGACGAGGAGGACTATCATAGAGAGCCGGATCGCAACTCGCCGTGGTCCGGCAAGCATCTCGGCGATTGAGGCACTGCGGCTGATCAACCGCGCCAAGCGCTCAGGGTTGTAAGCCTTTCCCTGAAATGTTAGATGGCGGCACCATTCCCATGCCCCTCGAGGAAAAGCCAATGGCAGACGATAACAACAACAACGGTGCGGCCAACCCCACCCTTTCGATCCTTGCGCAATATACCAAGGATCTCTCCTTCGAAAATCCGGGTGCGCCGCGTTCGCTGCAGGCCCGCGACAAGGCGCCGACGATCAACATCAATGTGAACGTCAACGCCAACCCGCTTTCCGATACGGATTTCGATGTCGTGCTGTCGCTGAACGCCGAAGCCAAGGATGGCGACAAGACGGTCTTCCATACCGAACTCGCCTATGGCGGCGTCTTCCGCGTGGCCGGTTTCCCGCAGGAGCACATGCTGCCGGTTCTCTTTATCGAGTGCCCGCGCATGCTCTTCCCCTTCGCCCGTCAGATCATCGCCGACGTCACCCGCAACGGCGGTTTCCCGCCGCTGATGATCGACCCGATCGACTTTACGCAGATGTTCGCCCAGCGCGTCGCCGAAGAACAGGCCCGCGCCAAGGTTCAAGCCGTTCCAAACTGAGCGGATCTTTCTTCACTGAAATACGGATGCCCGGGCTGGTCCCGGGCATTTTCAATTGTGGCTGGTTCAATCGAGGTTGGCGTATTTCGCCCAGATACTTTTTTCCCCGAGCTTAGCGACGAGCGCCTCATGCGCCTGCTCCTCGGTTTGGCTGAGGCGGCTACCAAGCGGGCGGGGCCGCTCGAGCACTGCGGCAATCACTTCATCGTCATCCCCAGCCATGTCACCGCGAGCTGCCTGGTTGGATTTGCTGACCGTGCTCAGACCGAAGGCTGCCTGTCGGCCGCCGATCATCTCGATATAGACTTCGGCAAGCAGTTCGGAGTCGAGCAGCGCGCCGTGTTTGGTCCGGTGCGAATTGTCGATGCCGTAACGCCGGCAAAGCGCATCGAGCGAATTCGGCCCCATCGGATGTTTGCGTCGGGCCATCGACAAGGTATCGAGCACCCTTTCCGGCAGGATCGGCGGCAAGCCGATCCGCGCGAACTCCGCGTTGATGAAGCCCATATCGAAGGTGGCGTTGTGGGCAATCCACTTCGCATCGCCGAAAAAGGTAAGGATTTCTTCGGCGACGTCCGCAAAAGGCTTCTTGTCCTTCAGGAATTCATCGGTGATGCCGTGTACGGCGAGCGCATCCGGATGAACCTTCTGATCTCCGGGATTGATGAAGATATGGATCGTGTTGCCTGTGGGGAAATGGTTGAAGAGCTCGATGCCGCCGATTTCGATGATGCGGTCGGCGCGATTGTCGAGACCGGTGGTTTCCGTATCGAAGATGATCTCACGCATTCCGGAAATCTCCCTTGGCAATCCGCGTTTTCAGGTCGGCGACGATCTCGAGCACCCGTTCCCTCGTCTCCGCGATACTGTGACTGGTGTCGATCAGATAATCGGCCCGCCGCCGTTTTTCCGCGTCCGGTGTCTGGCGGGAGAGAATCATGCTTAATTTTTCCTCGGTCATGTCGGGACGCGCAAGCACCCTTTGACGCTGAATCTGTGGATCAGTGCTGACGACGACGATGACGTCGACTCTTTCCTCAGCGCCGGTTTCGAAGAGCAGCGGAATATCGAGCAGTACCATGTCGGCGCCAGCGGCACCTTGTTGCGCCAGAAATTCCATCTCGCGTTTGCGAACCAGCGGATGGACGATCGCTTCCAGGCGTTTAAAGCCGTCGGGATCAAGAGCGAGCTGGCGGCCAAGTTCATGCCGATCGACTGCTCCATCCTTCATCGTGCCGGGAAAGGCGGCATCCACCAGGGGCGCAGCCTCGCCGGCATAGAGATCGTGGACCACGGCATCAGAATCGTTCACCGGGATTCCGGCATCGGCAAAGAGCTTTGATGCCGTCGATTTTCCCATTCCGATGGAGCCGGTGAGACCGATCTTCAGCATCAGTGTGATTCCATATCTGCAATGATGAGCGCACGCAGTGCAGCGTCGACAACGGGACGCTGTCCGAACCATCTCTCGAATCCGGGCACGGCCTGATGCAACAGCATGCCGAGACCATCCACAATAGGAAATCCTTGCTCTTCTGCCTGTGCCAGGATCGGCGTCTTCAAGGGCACATAGACGATGTCGGTGACCACGGCATCGGCTGCAAGAGGTGAAAAATCGAGCTGGGGCGCAGCCTCGCCGTCCATGCCGAGCGAGGTGGTATTGATGAAGAGGCCGGCACCCTTCATGACGTCGGCAAGCGCACCCACCGGGTGGGCCTGAACTCTCGGGCCAAAACGATCCGCGAGTTCACGCGCGCGATCGACGGTCCGGTTGACGACGTGGATCTCCCTGAAACCGCGATCGCGAATCGCCTGGATGATCGCCCGGCTGGCGCCGCCGGCGCCAAAGACGACGGCCGTGCCATGCCGGTCCCAGCCGGGATGGCGTTCGTCGAGATTGGCGATGAAACCGCGACCGTCGGTATTCGTCGCATGCAGGACGCCATCCTCCAGCCAGAGCGTGTTCGCGGCGCCGAGTTCGTGCGACAGGGCGTCCGGTTTGTCGGCGAGCCGGAATGCCAGTTCCTTGTGGGGAATGGTGACATTGCCGCCGGCAAAGCCGGAACTGCCGTCCTTCAGCGCACGAATGAAATCGGCAAAGGCCTCGGGTGCGACTTCGTGAGCGCGGTAGCTGCCTGGCAGGCCGAGCGTCTTCAGCCAATATCCGTGGATCAATGGCGAGCGCGAATGCTTGATGGGAAAGCCCGTGACAAACGCTTTCGGCCCGAATGTTTCACGTGAATCAGCCATCGATCGCTCCGAGTTCTCGCAATTTTTTTAGAAGCGCCAGCATCGGCAGGCCGAGAATGGTGAAATAATCCCCCTCGATCTTTTCGAAGAGCTGGATGCCCTCCCCCTCCAACTGATAGGCGCCGACGCTGGAAAGCGCCCGTTCGCCAACCCGCGCCAGATGTCTGGCGATGAACTCCGCTGTCAGCGGCCGCATCGTCAGTTCGGCATGCGCGAGATATTCCCACAAGAGCACACCATCGCGGACGATCGCGACGGCACTGTTCAATCGGTGGGTCACTCCGGAAAGGGCTTGAAGATGACGAGCCGCGTCGGCCATATCAGTCGGCTTGTGGAAAACGCGGTCGCCGAGCGACATGGTTTGATCCGACCCGATGACCAGGCTATCCGGAAAGCGGCTGCTCACTTCCTCGGCCTTGGCCTTGGCCAGGACGAGGGCAACGGCATCCGGCTTGGCGCCGGCTTTTTCCAGCGGCGCTTCGACCGCCCGTTCATCGATCCTTGCGGCATGCGCCTCGAAGGACAGACCGGCATTTACCATCAGCATCCGGCGAAAGGGACTCGACGATGCAAGGATGAGTTTCGGCGTCATGGGTTCCTCACAGTGCCGGCTTTTCGTCAGCGCTTAGCGCAGCTTCGGGCGCAGGGCAACGATTGCCGCAGCTGTTTCCTCGATCGAGCGGCGGGTGACGTCGATCAGCGGCCAGTTGTGACGGGCACAGAGCGAGCGGGCATATTTCAGCTCCTCCGAAATCGCGGCGCGGTCGGTATAATGTTCGCGATCGAAACCCTGCGTCACTCCGAGCACCCGATTTTCCCGCACCTGGGAAATACGGTCGGTGGTGGCGATCAGGCAGACGATGAGCGGTTTCGTCGCGACGAAGAGGCTTTCCGGCAATGGCACGCCATAGACGATCGGAATGTTCGCCGTCTTGATGCCGCGGTTGGCGAGGTAGATGCTGGTCGGTGTTTTCGACGTACGGCTGATGCCGATGATGACGACATCGGCATCGTTATAATCGTCCGGCATCTGGCCGTCGTCGTGATCCATGGTGAAATTCAGCGCTTCGATGCGCGCGAAGTAGCCAGCATTCATCACATGCTGCGCTCCGACCCGGCGGCGCGACGGGGCGCCGAGATAGATCTGGAATGCATTCATCACCGGCTCCAGCACATTCACCGAGGCCACGCCCATCTCGACGCAGCGCTCATCGATCAGGCTCGCGAGCTCCCGGTCGACAATGGTGTAGAGCACGATGCCGGGGGCGTCATCGATCGCTTGGAGAACCGGCAGCAGCTGCTTGCGATTGCGGATCAGCGGATAGACATGTTCGATCGGCTGAGCGGATCTGAACTGCGCCGACGCGGCGCGGCCGGCGGAGATCAGAGTCTCTCCCGTTGAGTCAGAAATCAGATGCAGATGAAAGAAGTTCGTTCTGTTCTCCACGCTATTTTCCGCTGCCTGTTGAAAAGACTGGATGAAACAGAGCTACGGTGCCGAGGCAGCCTCCGGCAAGGGAAAACATGCCTCTTTATCCACATTTCGAATTTTGCGGATCGGTTTCAGCCGACCCTGTGGACGATGGGGAAGAGATCGATTTCTGGAAAACTGGTCCACAGCCTATCCACAGGCACAAGAAAAATCACCGATCCGGAAGGACTTGGAATCATTTTCAGATTCAGCTTTTCCCCGAACATCGGAAACAACGGCGAAATCCTTCCGATGTTTTTTGCAGGCGCGCGACAAATGGCATCGGCGGTGGATGGATTTTAATCCTTGATAGACACCGACTCTAAGAAATAGAAACCTTTTAAAATATCTTTGATTTTTTATAGGGAAGAAGCGCTTGAGCGAGACGCGCCGAAAGATCATGAGGGTTCTGGATGGCGAAAGCCTCTCCCCTCCTCCTCTCTGGCTGATGAGGCAGGCGGGGCGCTATCTGCCGGAGTATCGGGAGACACGGGCAAAGGCAGGGAGTTTTCTCGATCTTTGCTATACGCCCGATCACGCCGTCGAAGTGACATTGCAGCCGATCCGCCGCTATGGCTTCGATGCAGCCATCCTGTTTTCCGATATCCTGGTCATTCCCGATGCAATGAAGCGGAACGTCCGGTTCACCGAAGGCCATGGTCCTGAGATGGATCCAATCGATGAAGCCGGGATCAGCAGATTGAATGGCGAAGAGGTTGTCGATTATCTCAGGCCGGTGCTGGAGACGGTGCGGCGGCTGCGTGAGGGGCTGCCAGCCGAGACGACGCTGCTCGGCTTCTGCGGCGCGCCTTGGACGGTCGCGACCTATATGATCGCCGGACATGGCACGCCGGATCAGGCGCCTGCCCGCCTTTTCGCGTATCGGCATGCTCGCGCCTTCGAGCATCTGCTGATGCTGCTTGCTGACGTATCGGCCGATTATCTCGTGGCCCAGATTGATGCCGGCGCCGATGCCGTGCAGATTTTCGATTCCTGGGCCGGCGTTCTCGGTGAGAGGGAATTCGAGGCGTTCGCGATCAGGCCGGTTGCGCGGATGATCGCTTCGGTCAAATCGCAGCGGCCACACGCGCGCATCATCGCTTTCGCCAAGGGCGCCGGCTACCAGCTGAAAACCTATCGCCAGAAGACTGGTGCGGATGCGATCGGTCTCGACTGGTCTGTCCCGCTGGCCTTTGCCGCCGAACTTCAAAAGGACGGGCCGGTGCAGGGCAACCTCGATCCTATGCGCGTCGTTGCCGGCGGTCGGGCGCTTGAAGAGGGCATCGACGATATTCTGCAGCATCTCGGCAATGGGCCGCTGATCTTCAATCTCGGTCACGGCATCACGCCGCAGGCCGACCCCGAGCATGTGCGTCTGCTGGTCGATCGTGTGCGTGGCGGGCGGATGCGAGGCGGGGCGTGACGATGGAGAAGCAGACCGATCGGAGACCTGGCGCTTACGCCCGGCGCCGAGCCCATTTTGCGCTGGTCTTCTTCGCGCTGATGGCGGTCGGGCTTTTCGCCTGGAACCCCGATAATCTCTATCTCTGGATCAAGGCACTGCACATCATCGCGGTCATTTCCTGGATGGCTGGATTGTTCTATATGCCGCGGCTGTTCATCTATCACACCGATGCCGAACCGGGTTCGGTGCAATCGGAAACCTTCAAGGTGATGGAACGCCGGCTGCTTCGAATCATCATGACGCCGGCGATGATGCTGACGTGGATTTTTGGCCTCTATCTCGCTTGGTCGGTCTATGGATTCCAAGGCGGCTGGCTGCACGCCAAGATCGGTCTCGTTGTGCTGCTGACGGGCGTTCATATGTTCTTCAGCCGTGCCGTCAGAGCCTTCGAGCGGGATGAAAACCGCCGCTCTGCGCGCTATTGGCGGTTCATGAACGAGGCACCGACATTGCTGATGATCCTGATCGTGATCCTCGTCGTGGTGAAGCCATTCTGAGGCAAAATCCATACTCAGGTTAAATTTGCTTCATTTTAAGCAGCCCTCTTGCGGCAGCGATTGCGAGTCGCTATTTTCCGCGCATCTCATCTACGTGGCATGTGTGTAGAGTTCAGTCGTCTGCGAGCCCTTTCGCAGTACCGAATACGACCCAACATCGCCTTTCCCCTTCGAAATTGAAAAGAGTATTGGTCACTTCATGGCTGAAATGAAGCTTCAGGAACTTAAGAGCAAATCCCCGACGGATCTTCTGGCTTTCGCCGAATCGCTCGAGGTTGAGAATGCCAGCACGATGCGCAAACAGGAATTGATGTTTGCTATCCTCAAGATGCTCGCCAGCCAGGATGTCGAAATCATCGGCGAAGGTGTCGTCGAAGTGCTCCAGGATGGTTTCGGTTTCCTGCGTTCCGCAAATGCCAACTATCTGCCAGGCCCAGATGATATTTATATCTCCCCCTCGCAGATCCGCCGTTTCTCGCTGAAAACAGGTGATACGGTCGAAGGCCCCATCCGCGGGCCGAAGGAAGGCGAGCGCTATTTTGCGCTGCTCAAGGTCAACACTATCAATTTCGACGATCCGGAAAAGATTCGTCATAAGGTTCATTTCGACAATCTGACGCCGCTCTATCCGAACGAGCGTTTCAAGATGGAACTCGATATTCCCACCACCAAGGATCTGTCGCCGCGCGTGATCGACCTGGTGGCGCCGCTCGGCAAGGGCCAGCGTGGACTGATCGTCGCGCCGCCCCGCACCGGTAAGACCGTGCTGCTGCAGAATATCGCGCATTCGATTACCGCGAACCATCCGGAGTGCTATCTCATCGTTCTTCTGATCGATGAGCGTCCTGAGGAAGTGACCGACATGCAGCGTTCCGTTCGCGGCGAGGTCATCTCCTCGACCTTCGACGAACCGGCCGTACGTCACGTCCAGGTGGCGGAAATGGTCATTGAAAAGGCAAAGCGTCTTGTCGAACATGGGCGCGACGTCGTCATCCTGCTCGATTCGATCACGCGCCTCGGCCGTGCCTACAACACCGTGGTTCCCTCCTCAGGCAAGGTCCTGACCGGCGGTGTCGACGCCAATGCGTTGCAGCGTCCGAAGCGCTTCTTCGGTGCGGCGCGCAATATCGAGGAAGGCGGTTCCTTGACGATCATCGCCACGGCGCTGATCGATACCGGCAGCCGTATGGATGAAGTGATCTTCGAAGAATTTAAGGGCACCGGCAACTCGGAAATCGTCCTTGATCGCAAGGTCGCCGACAAGCGCATCTTCCCGGCGATGGACATCCTCAAGTCCGGCACGCGCAAGGAAGACCTTCTCGTCCCACGCCAGGATCTGCAGAAGATCTTTGTGCTCCGCCGCATCCTTGCGCCAATGGGCACGACCGATGCGATCGAATTCCTGATCGACAAGCTGAAGCAGACGAAGAACAATTCCGACTTCTTCGATTCGATGAATACATAATCCTTAGCCGGATTCATCCTATGAGAGCTGGAGGCATCATGATGATGTCGCCAGCTTTTCTATTTAGGAGGAACCGATTCGAATTCGAAGATTAACCAGGCAATATGGCCATGTTGAATGATACCATATATGCGCTATCGAGCGGTGCTGCACCTTCAGGTGTTTCGGTTATTCGCATCAGCGGTCCGCTGACCAGAGACATATTGGTGAGCCTCGTCGGCTCGGTGCCGAAAGCTCGATACGCATCGCACCGAACGATTCGGACTCGTAACGACCAACCGATCGACAGTGGTCTGGTGCTGTTTTTTCCGGGGCCAAATTCATTTACCGGGGAAGATGTCGCGGAGCTACAGCTCCATGGCAGCAAGGCTGTCCTGGCGGCGCTGTTTCAGACGCTTGGCGACATTCCAGGTGTTCGAATGGCTGTTGAGGGTGAGTTCTCCCGCCGGGCTTTTGAGAACGGCAAGCTTGACCTGGTCGAAGTCGAAGGTCTGGCCGACCTTATCGGTGCCGAGACGGAAATGCAGCGACGGCTTGCGGTCGAACATAGCGCGGGCGGACTTTCCATAATTTACGATTCGTGGGCGGAACGATTAACCCGCGCACGAGCGCTGATTGAGGCGGAACTCGATTTTCCCGACGAGGATGATGTTCCAGGGTCGGTATCGGATATGGTCTGGGCCGATATGAGTGAGCTACGCGCCGATATCGCGCACCATTTGGGTGCGGCTTCGGCAGGTGAGATTATCAGGGACGGCTTTAAGGTGGTTATTGCCGGTGCGCCGAATGCCGGAAAATCAAGCCTGCTGAATGCTCTGGCACGGCGCGATGTTGCGATCGTCACCGAGATCGCCGGCACCACCCGCGATGTCCTGCAGGTTGATCTCGATATCGATGGCTACCTGATCAAGCTCTATGATACAGCCGGCCTGCGCGATGCCGACGACCGGGTTGAAATAGAGGGCGTTCGGCGCGCGCGTCTTGCGCTTGGCGATGCCGATCTTGTGCTGCTGCTGGTGGACATGACCAATCCGCTGATTCCTGACGACTTGGAGCGAACCTGGCCTCATGTTACTGTTGGAACGAAGAAGGATCTCATCGATGTCGTCTCGGGTCGGTATGATTTGCAGATTTCGGCGGCAACGGGTGACGGCCTGCCGGAATTGCGTCAATTGATCGGCAACAGCGTCGCAGCGCGTTTCAGTGGTTTGTCGATGGCGATCCCCAGTCGGCAACGGCATAAAGATTCGCTAACGAAATGTTTGGCGGCGCTTGATACTGCGATTACGCAGAAGGACGTAAATCTCGAACTGCGGACCGAGCAGCTTCGAATTGCCGCCGAGTATTTGGGGAGAATTACCGGAAGAGTGGATGTCGAACAGCTGCTTGGGGTGATCTTCTCGGAGTTTTGTATCGGGAAATGATTCACGTGAAACGCGATCGGTGTCACGTTTATGGCTGGTTTCACGTGAAACGTACACACGATCTGGAGTCTTGAATGACTGATAATGTCTATGATGTGATCGTGATCGGTGGCGGCCATGCGGGGTCGGAAGCCGCCAGTGCGGCTGCGCGGCTCGGTGCGAAAACCGCCTTGGTGACGCACAGGCGGGACACGATCGGTGTGATGTCCTGCAATCCGGCAATCGGCGGGCTCGGTAAGGGTCACTTGGTTCGCGAGATCGACGCTATGGATGGCCTGATGGGTCGTATCGCCGACGCTGCGGGCATTCAGTTCAGGATGCTGAACAAGAAAAAAGGGGCAGCCGTTCGAGGACCGCGAACCCAGGCCGATCGAAAGCTCTATCGTTTGGCGATGCTGGCGGCGATTGAGGCCACACCTGGTCTGGACATCGTCGAAGGCGATGCGTTTGATCTGGACGTTGTCGACGGGCGTGTTGCCGGGGTGGTCATGAAGGATGGTCGAACCCTAAAGACTCCTGCCGTCGTTTTGACGACTGGAACCTTCCTGCGTGGACTTATTCATATCGGTTCGGAAAAGACGCCGGCCGGTCGTGTCGGTGAAGCGCCGTCGATCGGGCTGTCCGCCACGCTGGCCAGGCTGGGATTGCGCTTGGGACGACTGAAGACCGGGACACCGGCGCGGTTGGACGGAAAGACCATAGACTGGCAATCCGTCGGCCGGCAGGGGGCTGACGAGGAACTCGTGCCCTTCTCCTTTATGACCGACAGGATTACGACGCCGCAGATCGAATGCGGGGTCACCAGGACGACTGAAGCGACCCATCGCATCATTGTCGACAACATCATGCGATCGGCGATGTATTCCGGACAGATCGAAGGCGTCGGTCCTCGCTATTGCCCGTCTATCGAAGACAAGCTGGTAAAATTTGGAGAGCGGGATGGGCATCAAGTCTTTCTCGAGCCCGAGGGACTGGACGACGACACAGTTTATCCGAACGGTATTTCCACCTCTTTGCCGGCAGACGTCCAGGCAGATTTCATCAAGACAATTCCCGGGCTTGAAGCGGCAAGAATTCTGCAGCCCGGCTATGCAATCGAATATGATCATGTTGACCCGAGAGAGTTGACGCCGTCGTTGGAAGTCAAACGGCTGAAAGGTCTCTTTCTTGCGGGCCAGATCAATGGCACCACCGGCTATGAGGAGGCGGCCGCCCAAGGCTTGGCCGCCGGTCTAAACGCGGCACTGCAGAGCAGCGATTCGGATCCGTTTCATTTTAGTCGGACCAGCTCCTATATTGGCGTCATGATCGACGATCTCACGTCACGTGGCGTTACGGAGCCGTATCGAATGTTTACCTCGCGGGCGGAATATCGGCTGACTTTGCGTGCTGACAATGCCGATATGCGGTTGACGCCATTGGCCATGCGGTTGGGCTGCGCCAGCGGCGCACGCGCGCAGCGATTTACAGCCTATCAGGCTGAGATGGACATGGGTCGAGCGCTCTTGCAGTCGCTCACCGTTACGCCGAATGAAGCGCGGCGGGCCGGCTTGAATATCAATCTCGATGGGCAGCGCCGAACCGCTTATGATTTGTTGTCCTATCCAAATTATGATTTTGCTGAACTTCGCCGTGTTTGGCCTGAGACATGTGGTACGATGGGATCCAAGGTCGCGGAAGCGTTGGAAATCGAGGCCGGCTATTCAGTTTATCTGGATCGGCAAGCCACGGCGATTGCCGATCAGCAACGCGACGAGCAACGGCAGATACCGCTCGATTTCGATTACGATGCGCTTTCCGGCCTCTCCAACGAACTCAAGGTGAAACTCAGCGCGGCTCGCCCCTTCAACATTGCCCAGGCCTCCGTCGTTGAGGGGATGACGCCGGCGGCAATCGCATTGCTGCTTGTGCATTTGCGCCGCCTAACGTCTGCCGAGCTTCAAAGCGCCTGACGACGAGATTTGAAAGTCTTTCAGAATGGAATTAAACGGTTTGCGTGTTTCACGTGAAACACAGGAACGGCTTCAACACTTCGCGGTACTTTTTCAGAAGTGGGCCAAAACGATCAATCTGGTGGCGCCGTCGACACTCGAAGATCTATGGCACCGGCATATCGCTGATAGCAGCCAGGTGTTTCAGATCCATCCTCAACCGATCACCTGGGTTGATCTCGGCAGTGGCGGGGGCTTTCCGGGCGTTATTACGGCGATTTTTCTGGCCGAGCTGCAAAGCGGCTGGGTGCATCTGGTCGAAAGCAACCATAAAAAGGCGGCCTTTCTGCGGACAGCGCTGCGAGAGACGCAGGCGCGTGGGAGTGTGCATACCAATCGAATCGAAGATGCCTATGCCGAGATTGGCGACTGCGGTGCGATTTCAGCCCGAGCGTTGGCCGACCTGGACGGGCTCATGGACTATTCGGCTCCGTGGATGCTGGGCAAGCAAAATTGCCGTGGCTTTTTTCATAAAGGCCGGGATTACCTGCGGGAAATCGACAAAGCACGTGGTCGGTGGGAATTCGATCTGTTAGAACATAAGAGCGCCGTCGAGCAGGAATCTGTTATTTTGGAAGTATCAAATCTCCGGCGCTTGGTTTAACAGATCGGATATTGCGGCAATGGCTGGCGAACGACACCGGATTATCACCATCGCAAATCAGAAGGGTGGTGTTGGCAAAACAACCACCGCAATCAACCTGGCAACGGCTCTTGCTGCCATTGGCGAGCGTGTCTTGATCGTTGATCTCGATCCGCAAGGCAATGCCAGCACCGGCCTCGGTATCGACCGTCGCGATCGCAAACTCTCCTCCTATGATCTGATGGTTGGTGATCGCGGTATCACCGAGGTGACGCTCGAAACAGTGGTTCCCAATCTTTTTATCGTCCCGTCGACGATGGATCTGCTTGGCGTCGAGATGGAAATCTCGCAGCAAAGCGATCGAGTCTTCAAATTGCGGAAAGCCTTGTCTTCGCCTGAAGCAATGGCGTTCTCCTATATTCTTCTGGATTGCCCGCCGTCATTCAATCTTTTGACGATGAATGCCATGGCGGCCGCGCATTCCGTGCTGGTGCCGCTGCAATGTGAATTTTTCGCGCTGGAGGGGCTGAGCCAGTTGCTCGAGACCGTCAGCCAGGTTCGTCGAACGGTGAATCCGCGCCTGGATATCCAGGGGATCGTCTTGACAATGTTTGATGCGCGCAACAATCTCGCCCAGCAAGTGGTCAATGATGTGCGCACCCATCTCGGCGAAAAGGTTTACCATACGTTAATTCCGCGCAATGTCCGGGTTTCCGAGGCGCCGTCCTACGGCAAGCCAGCTATTCTCTATGATCTGAAATGCGCGGGCAGCCAGGCCTATCTGCAACTGGCCTCAGAGGTCATTCAACGGGAGCGCCAGAGACTGGCCGCGTAATATCATTTCAGGGGTGTAGGTGAGTGTAGATCATGAATGACGATGTATCGAAAAGGCGATTGGGCCGTGGCCTCGCGGCGCTGATAGGCGAAATGGATCAGCCTGTCCCGGTGGAAGCCGAGCGGACCATCAGTGCCGACAGGATGATCCCGATCGAGTTCGTCAGCCGTAACCCCCGCAATCCTCGTCGTTTCTTCGATGACACTGAGCTGCACGATCTCGCAAGCTCCATTCGTCAGCATGGTATCGTGCAGCCGATCGTGGTGCGAACGATGTCGCGGGATCGATATGAAATCATCGCCGGTGAGCGCCGCTGGCGCGCCGCTCAGCTTGCCGGATTGATCGAAATTCCAGTCATTGTCCGTGACGTCGATGACAAGACGGCGTTGGAAATCGCCATTGTCGAAAACGTGCAGCGCGCGGATCTCAATCCGCTTGAGGAAGCCTTGGGCTATGAGCAGCTCATCGCAGAATATGGCTACACCCAGAACGACCTCGGCGAGATCATCGGCAAAAGCCGCAGCCACGTTGCCAATTCTCTGCGCCTGTTGAAACTGCCGGACCCGGTTCGTGATCTGCTTGCTGCCGGCAGCCTGTCGGCCGGGCACGCACGCGCGCTGGTTTCGACGCCGGATCCGGCCAGTCTTGCCCGTACGATCGTTGCGAAGGGCATGTCGGTCCGCGATGCGGAGAAGCTGGCGCAGAACAATATCAAGGCACAATCCGAGCCTCCGCCGGCCCTACGGCGCGATCAGAAGGATTCCGACACGCTGGCCCTGGAAAGAACACTTTCCGATGCCCTCGGCCTTGACGTTGCGATCAATCACAAAACCAGTGGCGGGCAGATTAAAATTTCCTACAAGTCGCTGGAGCAGCTCGAGGAAATCTGCCGCTTGCTCGAGCGGCGTTAGAGCGATTCCCAGAAAATAGCGAAGCGGTTTTCCGTCCAGAAGGGCGTGAAGGGGCAGAGCGTGCTTCAGTTAGCAGCTGAAGCGCTCCAAATCACGCCGATTTTCGACCGGATTGAAGGGTGGTGGAAAGAAGCGTTTGCATCGCAACGCTGTCTTCCAGTACCTGGCGCCGCCGACTCTGCAGAATTGCGGCCTGCAGGCGATTGGATTCACGGGCGATGCTTTCGGCGGTCCACTGGCGCAGCGCCTGTTCGATGATCGGCTTGCGGCGAAAATGCAGATGCCGCCCCATGGTCTGCATGATCTGAGGCGGCTGCAGGCGTTTTTCCTCCATTTCAGCGCGCATCGTATCGAGAAGCTGAAACTGCTTCAGGCATGCCTGAAGCACGAGAAAGATTGCGGTTTTTGAACTGCTGATCTTCTGCATGGCGTGCAGAAAGGCCGTGAGATCGCCGCTGAGAATCGCGTCGACGGCATCGTCGACGGAGATCGCGCTGGCATCGCCAATTATTTCGGTAACGTGATGTTCTTCAACCGTATCGGCGCCGCGACAATAGAGCGCGAGCTTGCGCACCTCGTTTCGGGAAGCGATGCGATCACCGCCAATCAGTGCGATCAGCGCCTGCCGCGCGGCCGGCGTGATACCGAGTTTCTCTGCACCGAGTTCGGTATCGATCAGCGTATTCAGAGCACGGCTGTCATCGGCGTAAGAGGGGATCGTCATGACGGATCGCGCGGCTTCGGCGGTCTTGCGCAGCAGCGAACCCTTTTTCAGGTCGCCGGCCTCCACGATTAGATAGGCGGCTTCGAGTGGTTTTTCGGCGAGCAGGGCCAGGGAATCGACGAGGTATTTTTCGTTTGCGGCGCCGCGGATCCAAATCAGCTTCTCACCGCCGAACAGCCCGATCGACTGGACCTCATCGACCAATCGTCCGGGATCCTTCTGCAGATCGCCGATATCGAGCTTCGTCAGCGAGAATGGGTCGTCGAGGGCCACACCACTTTTACCGGCAAGCAGACCCGCCCGTTCCGAAACGAGGCCGCGATCCGGCCCATAGATGACGAAGATCCGATAGTTCAGCGCCGATTTCTGCAGAAAGATCTCGAATTCGTGGGATTTTATCTCTGCCACATCTCGCCTCAGCGGCTGAGGGCAGCGGCGATGTCGGCCCCTACGAATTCCGCCGCCTGATCCGCTGCGCGGTTCTCGGCATCACGGATCGCCCGCTGCTTGGCAAATTGCTGTTCGGAGAAATCCACCAGCGCCGTGGCCTGACGGCTACCGGCCTTGATGACATGATTGTCGGTTATGGCACGCAGCGTGTAGGTGACGGTGACGGTCACCCGGCCGGCTTTCGACGTATCGCCGGATTCCTGAAGCAGCGTATCGGCGACGCTCGAGGTGGCGTGCATCTCAACCTGATATTGCGGGTTTGCGGCTTCGCCGGCGCCACGTGCTGCAAAGAAGATCAGGTGATTGCGAACCTGCTGCTCAACCCGGCTGCCTGCCGGGGAAAAGCCGACGGAGGAAAGCTTTTCGGTGAGACCGGAATTCTCGGAGTAAAGCGGCCGGACCTGGCAGGCAGAGAGAAAAGCCGCGGAGGCAAGGATCATGGCGATGCCGGCATTGCGAGCCAGCTTGCAAGCGATATCAAACGACAATGTTTACAATCCTTTGGGGAACCACGATGATCTTCTTCGGTGCCTGTCCGTTCAGCGCGTTCTTCACCGCATCCAGATCCAGCACGGCGGCGGTGACGGCATTCTGATCTGCATCGCGAGAAATTGTCAATTCGGCGCGTTTCTTGCCGTTGATCTGGACCGGCAGAACGACGTCGTTTTCGACAACGAGCGTTTCGTCGTAGCGCGGCCAGCTTGTCCGGGCAAGCAGCCCTTCATTGCCGAGCGCCGTCCAGCACTCCTCAGCCAGATGCGGCGTCATCGGTGCGACCAGCTGGATCAGGATCTCTGCGGCATCGCGGACTGCCGCGCGATAGGCGGCATCACCCTCGCCCGCCGCAACCCTGGTCAGCGGTGCGGCCAGTGCGTTCACGAGTTCATAGATGCGGGCGACGGCCTTGTTGAACCAGAGCTTGTCATAATCGTTTTCGACAGCCTTCAGCGTCTTGTGGGCGACCTGTGAGATCGGCAAGGCTTCCCCCTCGCTCGCCGGCGCAGCTGCGACGGCGGAGAGTGCGTCCGCGGCTTCCGAAATCAGCCGCCACAGGCGTTGGGTGAAACGATGGGCGCCTTCGACACCCGCCTCGGACCAAATGACATCACGCTCGGGCGGAGAGTCGGACAGAACGAAGAAACGGGCGGTATCGGCGCCATAGGAGGCGATGATATCGTCGGGATCGACGACGTTCTTTTTCGACTTCGACATCTTCTCGATCGAGCCGATCGCAACTTCCTCGTTGTTGGTCAGCAGGAAGGCCCGGCGTTTGCCGTCGAGTTCGTCGATGCGGATATCGGCAGGGGCCACCCACTCGCGGCTGGCGCCGGCACCGCGGCTATAGGTTTCGTGGACCACCATGCCCTGGGTGAAGAGACCCTTGAAGGGTTCGGTGGCCGCCACGTGACCGGTTTCGCGCATGGCGCGGGTGAAGAAGCGCGAATAGAGCAGGTGCAGGATCGCGTGCTCGATGCCGCCGATATACTGGTCGACCGGCAGCCAGCGGTTCGCGGCTTCGGGATCGGTTGGTTTTCCTTCCCAGGGCGCGGTAAAGCGGGTGAAATACCAGCTCGAATCGACAAAAGTATCCATCGTATCCGTCTCGCGGCGGGCATCCTTGCCGCAGGTCGGGCAGGAGACATGACGCCAGGTCGGATGACGGTCGAGCGGGTTGCCGGGCTGATCGAAGGTGACGTCGTCGGGCAGCTTGACCGGCAGGTCCTTCTTCGGCACCGGCACGACGCCGCAATCATCGCAGTGGATGACCGGGATCGGGCAGCCCCAATAACGCTGACGGGAAATGCCCCAGTCGCGCAGGCGGAAATTGACCTTGCGCTCGCCCTGCGGCGCATTGCCGAGCGAAGCGGCCGCCAGGCGGTCGGCAACGATATTGAAGGCCTCCTCCGTCGTCTTGCCGTCGAGGAAGCGCGAATTGATCATCACGCCCTCACCGTCATAGGCGGTATCGCCGACGGCAAAGCTCGCAGCGTCGCCATCCCTCGGCATGACGACGGCCACGACCGGCAGGCCGTATTTGCGAGCAAAATCAAGGTCGCGCTGGTCGCCTGACGGGCAGCCGAAGATCGCGCCGGTGCCGTAATCCATCAGGACGAAGTTGGCGATATAGACGGGCAGCTCCCAGGAGGGATCAAGCGGATGCCTGACGCGGATACCGGTATCCATGCCTTTCTTTTCGGCGGTCTCGAGTGCGGCGAGCGACGTGCCGGCACGGCGGCACTCCTCGCAGAAGGCTTCGATATCGGCATTCTTTGCGGCGGCATCCTTTGCCAGCGGGTGATCGGCGGCGATCGCCAGGAAGGAGGCGCCGAACAGCGTGTCCGGCCGGGTGGTATAGACCGTGACCTCGCTCTCGCCGGCAGGCGCCGTTTCCGGCACAATCTCCCAACGAATCGTCAGGCCTTCCGAGCGGCCGATCCAGTTCTTCTGCATCAGCCGCACTTTTTCCGGCCACTGTTCAAGCGTGTCCAGCGCGTCGAGCAGATCCTGGCTGAAATCGGTGATCTTGAAGAACCACTGCGTCAGTTCGCGCTGTTCGACCAGCGCACCGGAACGCCAGCCGCGGCCATCGATCACCTGTTCGTTGGCGAGCACAGTGTTGTCGACAGGATCCCAATTGACCTTCGACTGCTTGCGGTAAACCAAGCCCTTTTCCAGGAAATCCAGGAAGAGATGCTGCTGGTGCTGGTAATATTCGACATCGCAGGTGGCGAATTCGCGGCTCCAGTCCAGCGAGAGCCCCATGGCCTTCAACTGCGCCTTCATCGAGCCGATATTCTGGTAGGTCCAGGAAGCGGGATGCACGCCGCGCTCCATGGCGGCGTTCTCTGCCGGCATGCCGAAAGCGTCCCAGCCCATCGGGTGCAGCACATTATAGCCCCGCGCGCGCTTATAGCGGGCGACGACATCGCCCATGGCGTAATTGCGGACATGGCCCATGTGGATGCGCCCCGATGGATAGGGGAACATTTCGAGGACGTAATATTTTTCGCGCGGATCGGCATTGTCGGTCTCGAAGACCTTGTCTTCATTCCATTTCTGCTGCCAGCGGGGCTCGGCATCGCGCGGATTATAACGTTCGGTGGCCATCGTATTCGTATTTCCGGAAAATCAGGGGAGTTGGTCGAGACCTTCACCATGAAACCACCGTAGCGTCAAGTTTTGCAGGCGCTGCAAGCGTCCGATCTTGATCACGTGCAAGCGATTTCGCGAAGGCGGGTCTTGGCAAGCACAGGTTGGCTGGTTAGTTCATTGCCAATCCTTTCATGCTGGTATGTCGAGGCAGAACGATGGAACTTCAAGAGCGGTTGAACGAGGTGCGATCACGGATTGCGGCCGGGGAACACGCGGCAGGTCGTCCGGCGGGTTCCGTTCAGCTGGTCGCGGTGTCGAAGACCTTCGAGGCGGACGCGATCCGCCCGGCCATCGAAGCGGGACAGCGCGTCTTCGGCGAGAACCGGGTGCAGGAAAGCCAGGGCAAGTGGCCGGCGCTGAAGGCCGAGCGTCCGGATATCGAATTGCATCTGATCGGGCCGCTGCAATCGAACAAGGCGGCGGATGCGGTGGCGCTCTTCGACGTCATCGAGACGGTGGACCGGGAAAAGATCGCCCGCGCGCTTGCCGAGGAGATGAAGCGGCAGGCCAAGACGCCGCGGCTCTACGTCCAGGTCAATACCGGGCTCGAACCGCAGAAGGCCGGTATCGCTCCTGACGACACGCCAGCCTTTGTGGCGCTCTGTCGCGACGAACTCGGCCTTTCCGTTGAAGGTTTGATGTGTATTCCGCCGGCCGAGGAAAATCCCGGGCCGCATTTTGCCCTGCTGGCAAGACTTGCGTCCAAATGCGGCGTCGGAAAACTTTCCATGGGAATGTCCGGTGACTACGAGACGGCAATCGCCTTCGGCGCCACCAGCGTCCGCGTCGGATCGGCGATTTTCGGCGCGCGCTGAAACTCTGCTTTGGTCGGGCTTCCCGTTCCTCTTACCGCTGTCTAGATTGATATCGAGGCGTGCATGTCCTGGGGAGGAGCAGATGCAGAACGACTATCATCAGGTCTACGCGGCCTGGAAACGCGATCCCGAAGCCTTCTGGCGTGAAGCCGCTGCCGACATAGACTGGTTCAAACCGCCGGAACGGGTGTTCTCGCCCGACGACGGTGTCTATGGCCGTTGGTTCTCAGCCGGGGAAACCAATACCTGCCACAATTGCCTGGACCGGCATATCGCTGCCGGGCGCGGCGGCGAGACAGCCGTTATCTTCGACAGCGCGATGACCGGCGAGAAGCGGCGTTTCACTTACGACGAGGTGCTTGTCGAGGTAAAGGCGATCGCCGCAACGCTGCTCGAATTCGGCATCGGCAGGGGCGATCGCGTGATCCTCTATATGCCGATGCTACCGCAGGCGGTCTTTTCGATGCTCGCCTGCGCTCGCATCGGTGCGGTTCACTCCGTCGTTTTCGGTGGATTTGCCGCCAGCGAACTTGCAGCGCGCATCGACGATTGCGGTGCGAAGCTGGTGATCACCGCAAGCTGTGGGCTCGAGCCCGGCCGTACCATTGCCTATAAGCCTTTGGTCGACCAGGCGATCGAGATCGCGGGTTCGAAGCCGGAGCGTTGCCTAGTGCTGCAGCGGCCGGAGCTTCGGGCAGATCTCGTCAATGGCCGCGATCAGGATTTCGAGACGGCGGTGGCGCGGCATCGCGGCGCCGAGGTCGCCTGTGTTTCGGTTAAGGCGACCGATCCGCTCTATATCCTCTACACCTCCGGCACCACGGGCCAGCCGAAGGGTGTGGTACGCGACAATGGCGGCCATATGGTTGCGCTCAACTGGTCGATGCGGAATATCTACGGCTTGAAGCCGGGTGAGGTCTTCTGGACGGCTTCGGATATCGGTTGGGTCGTCGGGCATTCCTATATCGTCTATGCTCCGCTGATATCAGGCGTAACCACCTTGATCTTCGAGGGAAAACCGGTCGGTACTCCGGATGCCGGCACATTCTGGCGGATCGTTTCGGAGCATAAGGTGCGGGTGCTCTTCACGGCGCCGACGGCGTTCCGCGCCATTCGGCGGGAGGACGCGGACGGCGATCTGATACGCAAATATCCGATGCCGGATTTGCGGGCGCTGTTTCTTGCCGGCGAAAGGGCGGATCCGGAGACCCTGAAATGGGCGGAGCGCATGCTCGGCATACCCGTCATCGATCATTGGTGGCAGACGGAGACCGGCTGGCCGATCGCTGCAAATCCGCTCGGTCTCGGCGCCCTTCCCGTCAAGCACGGTTCGCCGGCGCTGCCGATGCCCGGTTATGAGATTGCGGTGCTCGACGATGCCGGCCATCCGATCGAGGCCGGAACGCTCGGCAATATCGTCGTGAAGCTGCCCTTGCCGCCCGGCTGTCTGCCGACCCTCTGGAACGCCGACGAGCGTTTTCGATCGGCTTATCTCGATGAGTTTCCGGGCTACTACAAGACGGCTGACGCCGGATATGTCGATGAGGACGGCTATCTCTTCATCATGTCGCGCACCGACGACATCATCAATTGCGCCGGTCATCGGCTCTCGACAGGGGCGATGGAGGAAGTCTGTGCGCGTCATTCCGATATCGCCGAATGCGCTGTTATCGGAGTGATCGATGCGCTGAAGGGTCAGGTGCCCTGCGGTTTCCTGGTGCTGAAGCGCCATGTTTCCCGTGAGGCGACGGTGATCGAATCAGAGGTCGTGGCGATGATTCGTGATTCGATCGGACCCGTCGCCGCCTTCAAGATGGCCATCATCGTTAACCGGTTGCCGAAGACGCGTTCCGGCAAAATCCTGCGCGGCACTATGCAGAAGATCGCCGACGGCATACCCTGGAAAATGCCTGCAACCATTGATGATCCAACGATTTTGGAGGAAATCGGCGAGGCGCTGCGGGCGCGCGGGTTCGGCTCGCTGCCGATGTGAATTAAACTTTCGGTAAGTCTAATTGAGGAATTGTTAACCATATCGATGCAAGCATTTGTTAACGGCAATGGCTTGCATAGCAGGCTTTGCATGACGCGGTCGCCGTTACCGGCTTAGTCCGGATTGCCCCTTTCTCAACGATTGTGGAACGGATCATGACAAGCATCCTCACCAACAACGCTGCCATGGCAGCGCTGCAGACTTTGCGCGGTGTAAACGATAGTCTCAAGGACACCCAGGGTCGCGTTTCCTCGGGTTATCGTGTTGAAAAGGCGGCTGATAATGCCGCCTATTGGTCGATTGCAACGACCATGCGTTCTGACAATAAAGCGCTTTCGGCCGTCTCGGATGCCCTCGGTCTCGGCGCGGCGAAGGTCGATACCGCCTATTCGGCCATGGACAGCGCCCTCGACATTGTCAGCGAAATCAAGGCCAAGATCGTCGCCGCCACGGAAAATGGCGTCGACAAGACGAAGATCCAGCAGGAGCTCGACCAGCTGCAGGAGCAGCTGCTCAGCATCGCCCAATCGGCATCCTTCTCGGGTGAAAACTGGGTCGCCGGCGCTTCCGGCACGAAGAGCGTCGTCTCGTCCTTCGTCCGCGACGGCAGCAATGCCGTCTCGGTCAAGACGACGGACTATGTGCTCGATTCAGGCACGCTTGGAAACGTGCTCTTCGGCATGACCAGCACCGGCGCGATCGAAACGACCAGCGGTATCATCGGCACGGCTTTCAACGGAACCTATGGCGGCAAAGTTATCGTCATGGCGTCGATCTATGATCTCGACATTACCGGTTTCACCCAGGGCCAGCTCGACGCGGCCTTGACCGGCGTCGAATTGGTCCTCGGCGCCATGACCGCCGCCGGCTCGGCTCTCGGCTCGATCTCGACCCGTATCCAGCTCCAGGAAAATTTCGTCAGCGGTCTTCACGATTCAATCGACTCCGGCGTCGGACGCCTGGTCGATGCCGATATGGAAGAGGAATCGAGCAGGCTCTCGGCGTTGCAGACGCAGCAGCAACTGGCCGTCCAGTCGCTCTCGATCGCCAACAGCTCGGCCCAGAACATCCTCACCCTGTTCCGCAGCTAAAGCGCGTCGCGATCCTTTACAGGCAATAGGCAATAAAAAAACCCCGCCGGCCCCGGCGGGGTTTTTCATGAGATAACCGATATCTCAGTACTGGTCGTCGTCCTCGTCCTTCGGGGCCGAGCGCAGCGAGCTCAGCTTGCGGAAGACAGCGTCGGCATCGATTTCCTTTTCCTCTTCGCGCTCGTAGCTCGGGGTCAGGCGCTCGGTTTCCTGTGCCGATTGCAGCGTCGCGCCAAGCTCGGCGGCGGTCGGCAGCGGACGACCCTTGGAGGCCTTTTCCACTTCCATGTCCAGATCGATCTGGCTGCAGAGGCCGAGCGTTACCGGATCCATCGGCGCCAGGTTGGCCGAGTTCCAGTGGGTGCGCTCGCGGATCTGCTCGATGGTCGATTTCGTCGTGCCGACGAGGCGGGAAATCTGCGCGTCCTTCAGCTCCGGATGGTTGCGAACGAGCCAGAGAATGGCGTTGGGGCGGTCCTGACGCTTCGAAACCGGCGTATAACGCGGGCCGCGGCGCTTGGATTCCGGCACGCGCACCTTTGGTTCGGAAAGCTTCAGCTTGTGGTTCGGATTGGCTTCGGCGCGGGCGATCTCGTCGCGGGAGAGCTGTCCCGTCGAGATCGGGTCGAGGCCCTTGATACCCTGCGCCGCTTCGCCATCGGCGATCGCCTTGACTTCGAGCGGATGCAGTTTGCAGAACTGCGCAATCTGATCGAAAGACAGTGCCGTATTGTCGACGAGCCAGATGGCTGTCGCCTTCGGCATGAGCAGTGTTTGAGCCATGGATATAGTCCTTCTATCGTCCGCGCCGGTCGCGGTCCGTGGATTGTCACCACAATGTCCGGGAAATATGCCGCTATATAACCGCACTGTCGCAGAATTGCAATTCTTCCAAAATGAAATGACCTTTGTCTAATTGCCGCCACGATGCGAACTGCTATGAATTGCCCTGATTTGAAATCCAGGCCCGCTTCGCCGGCGCGGCCCATCGCATGTCCCATGAGGAGGAGTTCCATGTCGGAGAAGATCTATCCGGTTTCGAAGCCGGTGAAGGCGCGCGCCCTGATCGATAAGGAAAAGTACCTGAAATGGTACGAGGAAAGCGTCGAGAACCCGGACAAGTTCTGGGGCAAGCACGGCAAGCGGATCGACTGGTTCAAGCCCTATACCAAGGTCAAGAACACCTCCTTTACCGGCAAGGTCTCGATCAAATGGTTCGAGGACGGCCAGACCAACGTCTCCTACAACTGCATCGACCGCCATCTGAAAACGAATGGCGACCAGGTGGCGATCATCTGGGAAGGCGACAACCCCTATATCGACAAGAAGGTCACCTATAACGAGCTCTACGAGCATGTCTGCCGGATGGCGAACGTCTTGAAGAAGCACGGCGTCAAAAAGGGCGATCGCGTCACCATCTATATGCCGATGATCCCGGAAGCCGCCTATGCGATGCTCGCCTGCGCCCGCATCGGCGCGGTGCATTCGGTCGTCTTCGGCGGTTTCTCGCCGGAGGCCTTAGCGGGGCGCATCGTTGACTGCGAATCCACCTTCGTCATCACATGCGACGAAGGTGTGCGCGGCGGCAAGCCGGTGCCGCTGAAGGACAATACTGATACCGCAATTCATATCGCGGCACGCCAGCACGTGATCGTGGAGAAGGTTCTGGTCGTTCGCCGCACCGGTGGCAAGACCGGCTGGGCGCCGGGCCGCGATCTCTGGCATCACCAGGAAATCGCCACCGTGAAGGCGGAATGCCCGCCGGTGAAGATGAAGGCGGAAGATCCGCTCTTCATTCTTTATACGTCAGGCTCAACCGGTAAGCCGAAAGGCGTGCTGCACACGACCGGCGGTTATCTCGTCTATGCGGCGATGACGCACGAATATGTCTTCGATTATCACGACGGCGACGTCTACTGGTGCACGGCCGATGTCGGCTGGGTCACCGGCCACTCCTATATCGTCTATGGGCCGCTCGCCAATTGCGCAACGACGCTGATGTTCGAGGGCGTGCCGAATTTCCCGGACCAGGGCCGTTTCTGGGAAGTCATCGACAAGCATAACGTCAATATCTTCTATACGGCGCCAACAGCGATCCGCTCGCTGATGGGCGCCGGCGACGACTTCGTCACGCGCTCCTCGCGCTCTTCGCTGCGCCTGCTCGGCACCGTTGGCGAGCCGATCAACCCCGAAGCCTGGGAGTGGTACTACAATGTCGTCGGCGACAAGCGTTGCCCTGTCATCGACACGTGGTGGCAGACGGAAACCGGCGGCCATATGATCACGCCGCTGCCAGGTGCCACCGATCTGAAACCCGGTTCGGCGACGATCCCGTTCTTCGGCATCAAACCGCAGCTGGTCGACAATGAGGGCAAGGTGCTGGACGGCCCGGCCGACGGCAATCTGTGCATCACCGACAGCTGGCCGGGTCAGATGCGCACGGTCTACGGCGATCACGAGCGCTTCATCCAGACCTACTTCTCCACCTATAAGGGCAAGTATTTCACCGGCGACGGCTGCCGGCGCGATGCGGACGGTTATTACTGGATCACCGGCCGTGTCGACGACGTGCTGAACGTCTCCGGCCATCGGCTCGGCACAGCAGAGGTGGAATCGGCACTCGTCTCGCACAATCTGGTTTCGGAAGCTGCTGTTGTCGGTTATCCGCATCCGATCAAGGGCCAGGGTATCTATTGCTATGTGACGCTGATGGCTGGTCACGATGGTTCGGACGCGCTTCGCCAGGAACTGGTGAAACATGTGCGGGCGGAAATCGGCCCGATCGCCGCGCCCGACAAGATCCAGTTCGCGCCCGGCCTGCCGAAGACCCGGTCCGGAAAGATCATGCGCCGCATCCTGCGCAAGATCGCCGAGGACGATTTCGGTGCACTCGGCGACACCTCGACGCTCGCCGATCCCGCCGTGGTCGACGATCTGATCGCCAACCGGCAGAACAAGGCGACGGCCTGAGATATGGAGCCGCTCCGTACCTCGCGGCTTCCGGAGCGGCTCCCATTTCGTCGACGCATTGGCGTGCGTTGACCGCAATCACGGGCGAAGCCCTCGGTGAGGCAACGTCCGTCCGTCAAGACGACATCAGGATACGGCAAAAATACTGGAGCCTAAGGCTCGTTAGCCGGATTCGACATAGTGATTTCGTAAATCCGCATATTCCGATCGAAAGACGCCAATAGGAATATTACTCAGAAATCGATCGCCCGGCCGTTGATCTCATAGTCGCCGAAGCGCGCCGGTTCGGCTCCGCCGCGACCGCCGGTCTCCGGCGGCAGTTCCAGCGGTTTCTGGTTCTTCCGCCGCTCTTCGGCTTCGGCAAGCGCGCGCCTGGCAGCCGGGGACAGCATCTTGCGCCGCGGCTCCGACCCCTCGGCTACCGGCGTTTCGCTATTGTCATTATCAGCGTCCTGCATGCCTTCTCCTGCCGGAAAATATTGAAAATGGCTGGTGAATAACCAAATCATAATGCGCTGGCGCCGGGATTGAAAGCTTGGGACGCCGAAATCGGAGATGGAGATCCGCAATGAACCTCGTCCGCACTGCCATGTTGCTTGCCTTCATGACGGCGCTTTTCATGTTCGTCGGCTTCCTGATCGGCGGTCGGGCCGGCATGATGATCGCCTTCGTCATTGCCGCCGGCATGAATTTCTTCTCCTACTGGAATTCCGACCGGATGGTGCTTTCGGCCTATCGCGCGCAGGAGGTCGACGAGCGCAACGCGCCTGAGTTTTTCCGGATCGTGCGCGATCTCGCCGGCAATGCCGGGTTGCCGATGCCGAAGGTCTATCTCTACGACAGCCCGCAGCCGAATGCCTTCGCCACCGGCCGCAATCCCGACAATGCTGCCGTGGCCGCCTCGACCGGCCTGCTCAGCGCATTGTCTCCCGAAGAGGTCGCGGGCGTAATGGCGCATGAACTGGCGCATATTCAGAACCGCGACACGCTGACGATGACGATCACGGCAACACTGGCCGGTGCGATCTCCATGCTTGGCAACTTCGCTTTCTTCTTCGGCGGCAATCGTGACAACAACAGCAATCCTCTCGGCTTCATCGGCGTCATCGTCGCGATGATCGTGGCGCCGCTCGCCGCCATGCTGGTGCAGATGGCGATCAGCCGCACGCGCGAATATTCGGCCGACCGCCGCGGCGCCGAGATCTGCGGCAATCCGCTCTGGCTCGCTTCGGCGCTCGGCAAGATCGCGCGCGGTGCCGCCCATGTTCCGAACGAAGATGCCGAGCGCAATCCGGCGACGGCACATATGTTCATCATCAATCCGCTCTCCGGAGAGCGGATGGACAATCTGTTTTCCACCCATCCGAACACGGAAAACCGCATCGCTGCCCTGTATGACATGGCGCAAGGCGGCATGAATGTCTCGACGTCGCCGGCGCGTGCTGCTAATCCGTCGCGCAAATCGCGCTCTGTTCCGGATACGGGCCTTGGTCGCGGTGGTTCGCAACCGCCAAAAGGTCCGTGGTCTTGAATTCAGACGGCACGAAGAAGCCATTCCGCAAGCAAAAGCCCTCCGCCGAGCGTTCCGCACCGGCTAAACCCGGCATGCAGGCGCGGGCCGCTGCGGCAAAAATTCTTGCTGCCGTCGTCGACCGCAAGCTGCCGCTCGACGGCGCTCTCGATCATGAACACGGTAATCCGGCCTATAGGGCGCTCGGCGAAAGCGACCGGGCGCTCGTCCGCGCCATCCTGAACACGACGCTGCGTCATCTGCCGCGCATCGATGCCGCTATTGCCGGGCTGCTGGATTCGCCGCTGCCGGAGGGGGCAAGGGCGCTGCATCATGTGCTTGCGATCGGCGCGGCGCAGATCCTCTATCTCGACGTGCCCGATCATTCGGCTGTCGATCTTGCCGTCGAGCAGGCCAATCAGGACCCGCGCAATCGCCGTTTCGCCAAGCTGGTCAATGCCATCCTCCGTCGGCTCGGCCGCGAAAAGGCTGAGGTGCTTGGTGAGATCGGCAAGGTCCCGCCGATGCCAGCCTGGTTCATCGCCAGGCTGGAGAAGGCCTATGGCCGGGATGCGGCGCTGGCGATTTCGGAATCTCAGCTCGAGCCGGCCGCGATCGATCTGACCGTCAAGTCCGACCCTGAAGGCTGGGCCAAGCGGCTGAACGGTGTCGTCCTGCCGACGGGCGGTGTGCGGCTTGCAGCCTTCGACGGCGGCATTCCTGCGCTCCAAGGCTTCGATGAGGGCGCATGGTGGGTGCAGGATGCGGCAGCAAGCATCCCCGCCAAGCTTTTCGGCGATCTCTCGGGCAGACGTACCGCCGATCTCTGCGCCGCGCCCGGCGGCAAGACGGCGCAGCTCATTCTTGCCGGTGGCGAAGTCACCGCCCTCGACCAGTCGGAAAGCCGGCTAAGACGGCTGCGGTCGAATCTCGACCGGCTTGGCCTCAAAGCCGAGACGATTGCGGCAGACCTGACGACGTTCGAGCCGGCGGAGCGTTTCGATGCGATCCTGCTCGATGCCCCCTGCTCTTCCACCGGCACGACACGCCGGCACCCTGACGTGCTGTGGACCAAAGGAGCTGAGGATATTGCCAGGCTGGCGGCGCTACAGGAACGGCTGCTGCGCCATGCGCTGACATTGCTGAAGCCGGGCGGCACGCTGGTTTTTTCGAATTGCTCGCTCGACCCTGCCGAGGGTGAGGACGTCGTCGCCCGTGTTCTTTCCGATACGGATGCGGTCGAGCGCGTTTCGATCGGTGCCGGCGACTGGCCCGGCCTCGAGGCGGCGATCACACCACTCGGCGAATTCCGCACGCTTCCCACCATGCTGAAAATGCCCGATGGCATCGCCTCCGGCCTCGACGGCTTCTATGCGGCCGTGCTGCGTCGCGTGGCCTGATTGCAGGCTTGAGCGCGCCCAGGCGAATCTCCGCCAAGCCAGACATTTCACAGCCCGGCATCACGCATGCCGTTCTCACAAAACCGCCCGCATGATGCCGTTGAAACGCGTTAATTGCGTATATTCGAACCTTATCACGAATTAATTCATTGCGGACGATGAAATCGGCCGCTTTTCACCTATTCTTAACCACGAGGGTCAATAGACAATAGAATATGCAGTTTGGTCGGCGTTTTGCGAGCATGTATGTTCGGGAGGCTTGGCGGCGCGCCTTGCGCCGCGTCGCGTTGCTGCGCCTGAAGCTCTTTCGCCATTCGATCAAGGTGCCCGAGCGTCTGATCGTCGCGCCGACCGATCTGCGCAGCATCGATCCGCATGTGGCCGACGAGATCCTCAACGGACGTTTTCTCCTGGCCGGGCGGATGCTGGAAACCAACGGAAAGTCGCCCTTCACCTTCACCCTGCCCTCGCGCCCCTTCGCGATCCGTCTTCATAGCTTCGGCTGGTTGCGTCATATGCGGGCGAACAAGACGGAGCGCAGCTCGGCTGCCGCCCGCGCGATCGTCGACAGCTGGCTTTCCATCCATGCCGGCCGGATGGAGGGGGTCGCCTGGGAGACCGACGTCACCGCCCAGCGCGTCATTGCCTGGCTGTCGCATTCACCGGTGGTGCTGCAGAACGCCGATCGCGGCTTCTATCGCCGCTTCATGAAGTCGCTGGCGTTCCAGGTGAGGTTCCTGCACCGCATGGCGCCGTTCACCCTCGGCGGCCTGGAGCTGTTTCGGCTGCGTATTGCGCTCGCCATGGCCTCCGTTGCCATGCCGGCGCGCGCCTCCACGCTCAGAAGGGCGGCGCAGGCGCTCGACCGCGAGTTCGATAGCCAGATTCTGTCGGATGGCGGCCATATCTCGCGCAATCCACGTGTCGGGCTGGAATTGCTGCTTGATCTGCTGCCGCTCAGGCAGACCTATGTCAATCTCGGTCATGACCTGCCGCAGAAGCTGATCTCCGGCATCGACCGCATGTATCCGGCATTGCGGTTCTTTCGCCATCAGGACGGCGACCTGGCGCTCTTCAACGGAGCGACCTCGACGCTCGCAAACGAGCTGATGTCGGTGCTGCGATATGACGAGACCGCCGGTCAGCCGTTCAAAGCTTTGCCGCATTCGCGCTATCAGCGGCTTTCCGGCGGGAAGACCGTGATCATTGCCGATACCGGCACGCCGCCTTCGGCAGGCGGGCTGCGGACCGCGCATGCCGGCAGCCTCTCCTTCGAGATGTCGTCCGGCCGCCATCGCTTCATCGTCAATTCCGGTTCGCCGAAATTTGCCGGGCACCGCTATGTCCAGATGGCGCGAACGACGGCGGCGCATTCGACCGTCATCCTCAACGACACCTCGTCCAGCCGTTTTTCGCCCTCGCCCTTCCTCAATCACGCGATCATCGAACCGGTCAAGACAGTCACCGTCGAGCGCGCCGAAACGGAGGATGGACGCGACGGCATCAAGCTCAGCCATGACGGTTATCTCAGGGTGTTCGGGGTGCTGCACGAGCGTGAACTGACCCTCAATGCCGCGGGCTCGATCGTGACAGGCCGCGACCGGCTCGTCGTCCGCGAAGGATATGAGAGTGACGAGCCCCTGAATGCTGTCGCCCGTTTTCATATCCATCCCGCGATCGTCCTGCATCAGAATGACGGCGAGTCCGTGCTGTTGACGGCGCCGGACGGTGAAAGCTGGCTGTTTTCGGCACCCGGCAATGAAGTGCTGATCACCGAGGACATTTTCTTCGCCGACAGCTCCGGCATCTGCGGTTCGGACCAGATCGAGATCGATTTCGATCTTGCCGCGAAGACGGAAATCCGCTGGTTCCTGTCCCGCAAGGGCTAGATCATGTGCCGACGCCTGTTTGCGCGGCGGCAAAGCTGTGCTAACGCGACGCCAGCATGCGAGCATCCCTCGCGGATATCTCCCGAAGCCCGAACGGAGAAGGTTTCATGGCCGTCATTTCCAAGAAGATCCCCGCCCCCGACAAGGTCGAAATCAAGACCGCACTCATTTCCGTCTTCGACAAGACCGGGATCGTCGAGCTCGCCCACGCCCTGTCTGCCAGGGGCGTCCGCCTGCTTTCGACCGGTGGCACCTATAAAGCGATCACTGCTGCCGGTCTCGCCGTCACCGATGTCTCCGAAGTCACCGGGTTTCCGGAGATCATGGACGGGCGCGTCAAGACGCTGCATCCGACGGTGCATGGCGGTCTGCTGGCGATCCGCGACGACAGCGAACACCAGGAGGCGATGAAAACGCACGGTATCGAGAGCATCGACCTCGCCGTCATCAATCTCTACCCCTTCGAGGAGGTGCGCGCCGCCGGCGGCGACTATCCGACGACTGTCGAGAATATCGATATCGGCGGTCCGGCGATGATCCGCGCATCGGCCAAGAACCATGCCTATGTGACGATTCTGACCGATCCGGCCGATTATGCCGAACTCACGGAGCAGCTTTCCGCAGATGACGGCAAGACTGGCTATGCCTTCCGCCAGCGCATGGCCGCCAAGGCCTATGCCCGCACCGCCGCCTATGATGCGATGATTTCCAACTGGTTCGCCGAGGCGCTGTCGATCGACACGCCGCACCACCGGGTCATCGGCGGTGCGCTGAAGGAAGAGATGCGCTACGGCGAAAACCCGCATCAGAAGGCGGCCTTCTATGTCACCGGCGAGAAGCGCCCGGGTGTTTCTACGGCCACCCTTCTCCAGGGCAAGCAGCTCTCCTACAACAACATCAACGATACGGATGCCGCCTACGAGCTCGTCGCCGAGTTCCTGCCTGAGACAGCGCCGGCCTGCGCCATCATCAAGCATGCCAATCCCTGCGGTGTTGCCACCGGATCGAGCCTGGTCGAAGCCTATCAGCGGGCGCTCGCCTGCGATTCCGTTTCCGCCTTCGGCGGCATCATTGCCCTCAACCGGACGCTGGACGCCGAAACGGCCGAAGAGATCGTCAAGCTCTTCACCGAAGTGATCATCGCGCCGGATGTGACGGAGGAGGCGAAGGCGATCGTCGCCCGCAAACCGAATCTGCGGCTGCTGTCGGCCGGAGGCCTGCCCGATCCGCGTGCCGCAGGCCTGACGGCAAAGACCGTTTCCGGCGGCCTGCTGGTCCAGAGCCGGGACAACGGCATGGTCGAAGATCTGGAACTCAAGGTCGTCACCAGGCGCGCGCCGACGGCACGGGAACTTGATGACATGAAGTTTGCCTTCAAGGTCGGCAAACATGTGAAATCGAATGCCGTGGTCTATGCCAAGGACGGCCAGACAGCCGGTATCGGCGCCGGCCAGATGAGCCGCGTCGATTCGGCCCGCATCGCCGCTTTGAAGGCCGAGGAGGCCGCCAAGGCGCTCGGCCTTGCCGTGCCGATGACCCATGGTTCGGCAGTCGCCTCCGAAGCCTTCCTGCCTTTTGCTGACGGTCTTCTGTCGATGATCGCCGCAGGGGCGACCGCGGTTATCCAGCCGGGCGGCTCGATGCGCGACCAGGAAGTCATCGATGCCGCCAACGAACACGGCATCGCGATGGTGTTCACCGGCATGCGCCATTTCCGCCATTGAATAAGGATCGGGCGCGGCCACGCGCTCATCTCCGGCTTGATCGGGCCCGTTCCTATGCCCGATCGGCCGGATAGGGCGTGCGGATCAAGAGCACCAGTCCGCCGGCGAGAAACAGGATCAGCGTTGCCATTCCGAGCCGCGGTGATCCGCTGATATAGGTCACCAGCGAGAAGAGCAGCGTCGCCATGAAACTCGTGGCGCGCCCCGAAAGCGCATAAATGCCGAAATAGCGGCCGGCCTCCTCGGGGCTGACGCTGCGGGCGAGATAGGAGCGCGACGAGGCCTGCACCGGCCCGAAGGCGAGCCCGATCAGCAGACCATAGAGGATATAAGCCTTTTCCGCCGCGGTCCCGAAGAGGCCACCGGAATCGGCCATCGGCAGCGGCATCAGTCCGAACAGCGTGTAACCCGGTCCTGTCGAGATGATGCCGATGGTGGCGAGAAGCAGCATGGTCAGGCTGATGACGACGGTCACCTTCGAACCGACGCCCTTGTCGATGCGGCCGGCGATCAGGCAGCCGAAGATCGCGACGACATTCAGGATGATGCCGTAGATGCCGATCTCGATTGTCGCCCAGCCGAACATGCCGGCCGCAAAGATTCCACCGAGGATCAGCAGGCCGTTGACGCCGTCCTGATAGATCATCCGGGCAACGAGGAATGTCAGGATGCCGCGGCGCTCCTTAAGTTCGGCTAGCGTGTTTCTGAGCTCCCGCAGGCCGGAGCGGACGGCGGTGCCGAAGGGAAGACCCTTGCCGACATCGGGTGTGAACAAGAACATCGGCAGGATGAAGATCAGGTACCAGACGGCCGAGATCGGCCCGGTGATGCGTGCATCCTGGCCGGTCTTGGGATCGAGACCGAATAACGGATCGAGGCCGAGGATGGTCTTGCCGCTCTCGGGGCTTGCCGCCAAAAGCGTCACGACGGCAATGAGCACGATCATGCCGCCGAGATAACCGAGCCCCCAGGCGGTGTTGGAGAGTTTTCCGACCTCGTGCCTGGCGACCAGGCGCGGCATCATCGAATCGTTGAAGACGATCGAAAACTCCGCCGAGATCGAGGCGAGGATCATGAAAATGACGGGATAGAGGATTGGTGAACCCGGGGCGGCAAACCACAGGCAGGAAAGGCTGGCGATCTTGATGACGGCGAAGAAGCCGATCCAGGGTTTGCGTGCGCCGGACTGGTCGGCGATCGAGCCGAGAACGGGTGAGAGCAGGGCGATGATCACGGAGGAGATCGTCGCCATGTTGCTCCACGTCGTCTGCGCGGAAACCGGGTCATCGGTCAGGCGGGAAACGAAATAGGGCCCGAAGATAAAGGTTGTGACCACGGTAAAGAAGGGCTGCGCTGCCCAATCGAAGAACATCCACCCCCATATGCCCTTCTCCGTGGCCTTCGGCGGTTGCGTTCCTGTCCAGTCAATGCGATTCAACATCCGCTCCTTTTTTCGCGGACTGTCTCACCTCGCCCGGTCGCGCGCAAGATCGGTCAGGATACCTGCGGCAACGGTAATACGCGCAAGGTTGGGATCGCCGCCGTCGCTGAGGCTCGAAAGCTCTTCGAGGATACGGTTGATGCGGATGCGATCCTGCGCATGCCAGGCCTGAACCGGAAGCTTTTCCTTGCCGTGATCGGAAAGAGCCGAGATGACGATGTCGCGTCTGGCGCTGGCGATCTGGTCGATGCTGCGGGCAAGCGCCAGATTCTCGTAATGGTCGGAGGTGAGGATCCGTCCGCCGGCCGCCAGCAGCCTAGCGATACGGAAGGTCTGCGACACCGCGAAGTAGTTTTCAGCGGCGCGCACCAGGGGCTCGCCGGTGCGTTCGGCAATCTGCATGATCTCCGGCACCAGCGCGAAGCTTTGGAGGTTGGCAATCTCGGCCGCGAGTTTTTCGGGCACGCCTGCGTGGCCGTACTCTGCCTGGCGGGCGGCGGTATCGCCGGCCGCCTGTTCGGCGAAGGCAGGCCTCAGCTTCTTCAGGGCCGCCTGCAGCCGGCTAATCACCTCCGCCATATCGGCCTTGGTCATGCCGGTCTTCAAGAGCAGGCGCGTCAACACGATAAAGCTATGGCTGATTTCCTCGTAGATGCGGTTCTGCATCTCACCTGATATCTTGCCGTCGAGAGCGTCCGTTTCGGACCAGAGCCGGGTCAGGTCGAACCCGTCGCGGGCAACGATCGCGGCGCGCACCACTTCCGGCGCCGAGGCCGCCGTCGCGTCCATCATGGCGACGGTGAAGCTCGGCCCGCCGCGGTTGATCGCTTCATTGGCAAGCACCGTCGCGACGATTTCGCGCTTCAGGCGATGGCTGGCGATATCGCCGGCATTCGTCTTCTGCATCTTGACGGGGAAATAATTCGAAAGCGTCGCGGTGAAATAGGGATCATCCGGCAGATCGCTTGCGGCCAGCGCATCGAAGAGCACGATCTTGGCATAAGACAGCAGCACGCCGATTTCCGGCCGCGTCAGCGGCTTGCCGGCAGCATAGCGTTCGGCGAGGGTCTGGTCATCCGGCAGCGTCTCGACCTTGCGATTCAGCTGCTTGGCGCCTTCGAGAACCGTCATGAAGCGCGCAAGTTCCAGGCCATTTGCCGTTCCCTTGCGTTCTGTCAGCGAGATCGCCAGCGACTGCAGGTAATTGTTGCGCAGCACCAGGGCCGCCACTTCGCCGGTCATCGAGGAAAGAAGCTGGTCGCGTTTTGCCCGCGTCAGGCGTCCGTCATGCATGGCGGCGGCCAGCGCGATCTTGATGTTGACCTCAACGTCCGAGGTGTTGACGCCGGCCGAGTTGTCGATGGCGTCGGAATTGCAGCGTCCACCCTTCAGACCATAGGCGATGCGGCCCTTCTGGGTAACGCCGAGGTTTGCGCCCTCGCCGATCACCTTGGCGCGCACCTCAACCGCGGTGATGCGGATTGGGTCGTTGGCGCGGTCGCCGACTTCGGTGTCGGTTTCGGAAGGCGCTTTCACATAGGTGCCGATGCCGCCGAACCAGAGCAGGTCGACCTCACTCTTCAGGATCGCCGTGATGATTTCGAAGGGCGTGGCCACGGCCTTGTCGATGCCGATTGCAGCAACCGCTTCCGGCGTCAGCGTGACCGATTTCGCCGAGCGAGAAATGATCATTGCCCCCTTCGAGAGCTTGCTCTTGTCGAAATCCTGCCAACTCGAACGCGGCAGGTCGAAGAGCCGCTGACGTTCGGCCAGCGCCTTTTCCATGTCGGGATCGGGATCGATGATGATGTCGCGATGATCGAAGGCGGCAATAAGCCGGATCTTTGGAGACAGCAGCATGCCGTTGCCGAAGACGTCGCCCGACATGTCGCCGACGCCGGCGACGGTAAAGGGTGTCGTCTGGATATCGATGTCCATTTCGCGGAAATGGCGTTTTACGGTTTCCCAGGCGCCGCGGGCGGTGATGCCCATCTTCTTGTGGTCATAACCGGCCGAGCCGCCGGAGGCGAAGGCGTCGTCCAGCCAGAAGCCGGCTTCCTGCGCCAGTGCATTGGCGGTGTCGGAGAAGGTCGCGGTGCCCTTGTCGGCGGCGACGACGAAATAGGGGTCGTCACCGTCGAGCCTGACCGTATCCTTCGGCGGCACGATATCGGCGCCCGATATGTTGTCGGTGATCGAAAGCAGCGTGCGGATATAGGTCTTGTAAGCCTCGCGGCCGGTATTGAAGATCTCGTCGCGGGTGCCGCCGACCGGGAGCTTTTTCGGATAGAAGCCGCCCTTGGCGCCGACCGGCACGATGACCGCGTTCTTCACCTGCTGCGCCTTGACGAGGCCGAGCACTTCGGTGCGGTAATCCTCGGCGCGATCCGACCAGCGCAGGCCGCCGCGCGCCACCTTGCCGAAGCGCAGGTGCACACCTTCGACTTCGACGCCGTAGACGAACATCTCGCGGAAGGGTTTCGGTTCCGGCAGCCCGTCGACCAGGTGCGGATCGAGCTTGAAGGCCAGCATCGGTTTCGGCGAGCCGTCAGGGTTCTTCTGGAAATAATTGGTGCGCAACGTCGCATCGACGATATTGACGTAGCGGCGCAGGATACGGTCGTCGTCAAGGCTCGGCACGTCGGCGAGCTCTGCCTCGATCGCCTGGTGCAGCTCGGCAAGTTTCTTCACGCGGACCTTCTCCGACAGCCGGGTGTCGAGCGTGTCATGGAAGAGACGAAAGATGGCGGCGGCGACGACAGGATATTTGTCGAGCGTCGTTGCGATATAGTCCTGCGAATAGGCGATGCCGGCCTGGCGGAGATAACGCGCATAGGCGCGCAGCACGTTGGTCTCGCGCGCCGAAAGCCCGGCCGAAATGATCAGCCGGTTGAAGCTGTCATTGTCGATCGTGCCGGCGAAGGCGGCTACGAAGGCTTCCTCGAGGGCGGCGCCGTAACGCGCCAGATCGATTTCGCCGCCATTGCGGGTTTCGAGCTCCATGTCGTGCAGCACGACGAGTTTCGTTTCTGCATCGGCGGCCGGCACTCCGATGTCGAAGGTACGTTCGCTGACGACATTGAAGCCGAGGTTCTCGAGAAGCGGCACGCGGCGCGACAGCGCCAGCTGGCCGCCGGCGTGGAAGATCTTCAAGGAAAGGGTGCGGCCCTGCTCTTCCTGACGATGGTAGAACTGGATGCGAAGCGGCTCGCCTGCGGCGCAGGCGCCGATATCGGCAAGGTCGGCCACGGTTTCCTCCGGGGTGAAGGAATCCTGGAAGGCCTGGTCGACCGATATCTTCGGCGCCTTGGCTCCGGCCAGTGCCTCGAAACGGTCGTCCCAGCGGGCGGTGATCTCACGGATCATCTGCTCGAGCTTTGCCTGCGGAATGCGTGGCGTCTTGCCGCCGGAGCGGCCGATGATGAAATGTACGCGCGCCACGCCGCCTTCCGGGAAAGCCGGGTAATAGGCGGAGACACGGCCGTCATAGACGGTCTTCAGATAGGTGCCGATCCGCTCACGAACGATCGAGTCATATTCCTCGCGCGGGACGTAGACGATCACCGAGACGAAGCGATCGAAATGGTCGATGCGCGGCAGGACGCGCACGCGCGGCCGATCGGCCAGGTCGTTGATTTGTTCGGCAAAACTTGCAAGCAGCGTCGTGTCGATCTGGAAGAGATCGTCGCGCGGATAGGATTCCAGCGTATTGTCGAGCATCCGGCCGGAATGGCTCATCGGGTCGAAGCCGAAATGCTCCTTCACCTTCTCGACCTTCGAACGCAGCAGCGGGATTTCCGAGGCCAGCGACGTATAGGCCGTCGAGGTGAAAAGGCCGACGATACGCAGTTCGCCGGTGACCTTGCCTTGCGCGTCGAAGCGCTTGACGCCGACATAATCCATATAGGCCC
The DNA here is from genome assembly GCF_024346605.1 of Rhizobium anhuiense bv. trifolii. NCBI lineage: Bacteria > Pseudomonadati > Pseudomonadota > Alphaproteobacteria > Hyphomicrobiales > Rhizobiaceae > Rhizobium > Rhizobium anhuiense. The sequence continues at coordinate 205,370 of NZ_CP098803.1, read as the reverse complement.
GGCGATGGACGATCGATTTCACATTCGCCTTGGTGACGATCAGGAAGTCGGGGCCGTCGAGGAAGGCAAGAATCTCAGGCGTGGTCGTCACTGCGTCCTTGCCGGTGCGCAACACGAGAACATCGGGGTTGGAGAGGATGCCGAGGCCTGCGCCCTTGTCGCGTTCGACCCTGGCATCGCTCCCCTTGCCGGAATAGACATATTCACGCATGCCGAGGAAAGTGAAATTCTCGTCGCGCAGCCAGGTCAGGAAGGCGACGGCTTCGTCGCGATCGGCCTTCTTGCGGCCGGTGCCATTGGCCGAAAGCTCGGCGATCACGCCGTCGACCTTGGAAAGCATCGGCTTCCAGTCGGACACCGACAGGCGCACCTGTTCGAGCACGGTTTCGATGCGTTTGACGAGATCGGCGGTCTGGGTGGAATTGAGCGGCGCAATATGAAGCTGGATATGGCTGACGCGATTGGTCGGGTCGCTCGGGTGATCGGCGGAATAGAGCGCAGGCGCCTTGCCCTTTTCCATGACCAGGATGGGATGCACGGCCATGAACAGGTCGCGATAGCTGCTTGTCACTTCACCCATGACCGATTCAAACAGAAAAGGCATGTTCCGGTCGGTGACTGAAAGCACCGAGACGGCGATGCCATCCGGCGTCACGTCGGCAATGGTGTCGATGCTGACGCGCGGCGCCTTGCCGCTCCAGGCGGCGAGTTCCTTTGCCGAGTGTACGGCAGAGAGTGCCAGCATTTCAGGCGTATAGAGTTCGAGATCATCATTGCTTGCCCGGCCGAAGAGAATTTCCGGATCGAGATGCGCCTCGCCCGTCGCCTTGGCGATCTTGCGCGCGCTTTCGATCTGCTTTTCCCGTTTCGGATTGTTTCTGGCAGCCATGGATCGCCTCCCTCAATGGTCTGATTTTCTGCAAGCTAGCAGAAGATTCTTCGAAAAAATCTCTAAAAGAGAGGTTCGAAGGATTGTTTTGGCGCTTTTTTGGCGCTCGAAACGAGAAAATCCAAGAAATTTTCCGCTTTCGTGGCGAAATGAAAGAGAAAGTTCCGTCTTCAGGATTTTCGTTCCGCCGCACAATTCCACGCCCGCATGAACAATGGTTGACAGCGTGGCGTCAAAAAGATCATCAAACGCGGTCATCATTCGGATCTGGATATCATGTCGGAAAATGCAGCGGGTGCAGTCATCGTCATCTCCAGCCATGTGGTGCGTGGCTCGGTCGGAAACCGGGCAGCCGTCTTTGCGCTGGAGACGCTTGGCCACCCGGTCTGGGCCCTGCCGACCGTCGTGCTGCCCTGGCATCCCGGCCATGGCCGCTCGACGAGGCTGACTTTTGCGGAAACGGATTTCGACGCGGCGATCGACGATCTCATCCGCGCGCCCTGGATCGGCGAAGTCAAGGCGGTGCTTTCCGGCTATTTCGGCAACGCCGCTCAGGTCCGCTCCGTCGCCCGGCTGGTCGATGCGCTCCGGCAAAACAATCCCGAGCTCGTCTATGTCTGCGATCCCGTCATGGGCGATCTCGGCGGCCTTTATGTACCGGAAGCAACCGCGGAGGCCATTCGCGACCACCTTATTCCGCTCGCCTCGCTGGCGACGCCGAACCGCTATGAGCTTGCATGGCTTTCAGGGGCAGCGCTCGAAGACAATGGCGCGATCATGGAGGCGGCGCTGGCGCTCGGACCATCGCGCATGCTTGTCACTTCGGCCGTGCCGATGATGGCGGGCGGCACCGGCAATCTCTATCTTTCCGGCCGTCACGCGCTTCTTGCCGAGCACCGCGTCGTCGACAATCCGCCGAATGGTCTGGGCGACCTGCTTGCCGCCGTCTTCCTGTCGCGCCTGCTTTCCGGGCTCGAGGACGAGAAGGCGCTGCAGCTTGCCACCGCCAGCGTCTTCGAGGTCCTCGCGCGTGCCGTCAAGCGCGGCAGCAACGAACTGATGCTGGCGAGCGATGCGTCCAGTCTTTCGACGCCGATGGCCATGGTGCAGATGCGCCGACTCGTGCACCCGGTGCAGCGGCGGAAAAAATGACGCATCTGCCAATGCGCTCATTTTGCGGTGCAGCAGTTGATCTTGTCTTCCGCGCGCGCTAATCCAGAAGCATGCAGCGTTTTCCAACACCTCTTCTGGACGGCTATCGCAACTTTATGAACGGGCGTTATGCCGACGCCCGCGACAGGTATCGGCAGCTGGCCGAAAATGGCCAGAGTCCGCATACGCTGGTCGTTGCCTGTTCGGATTCGCGGGCGGCGCCGGAGCTGATCTTCGATGCCGGCCCGGGCGAGCTCTTCGTCATCCGCAACGTCGCCAACATGGTGCCGCCCTACGAGCCGGATGGCCATTTCCATTCGACGTCGGCCGCTCTCGAATTTGCCGTGCAGGTGTTGAAGGTCACGGATATCGTCGTCATGGGCCATGGCCGTTGCGGCGGCATTCGGGCTGCGCTCGATCCGAACGCCGAGCCATTGTCGCCGGGTGACTTCATCGGTCGCTGGATGTCGCTGGTCAAACCCGCCGCCGAGCAGATCCAGAGCAACGACGTGATGACGGCCGCCGAACGGCAGACGGCGCTGGAGCGCGTCTCCATTCGCAATTCGATCAGCAATCTCAGAAGCTTTCCCGACATCAAGGCGCTCGAGGAAGCGGGGAAACTTCATCTCCACGGCGCCTGGTTCGACATTTCGACCGGTGAACTCTGGGTCATGGACGCCGAGACACGCGACTTCATTCGTCCCGAAATCTAAGGACGCGCCGGTTTATCAGTTTTTTAAGGATTGTTGTTAAGCTCACCGTCAATTGGTCGCTCACGACCGACGTTTTGATCACCGTGGCGATTGGCGATGAAGTTCGAAACCATCAAACGGGTTATCCTGGCCGCCATTCTGCTGCCCTTCGTCTTCATGCTGATTGAAGGCGTCGTCGTCATACGCTCTTCAATCAAACAATACAGGGATCTCGAAAAGGACCGGCAGTTCGCCGATGTGCTTGCCCGCGGCGGATCCATCGCCGCCACGGAGATCCTGAGTGAAATTGCCGCCACCCGCCTCTACCTCGCATACCCCGGCAGCACGACTGCCGCCGAAATGCAACGAAGCCGGGTGACGCTCGATCGCGAGCGCCGCGCTTTCTATGCCAGCCTGCCCTCCCGCGATACGCTCGACGACGGCCTCGTCGGCGAATTGTCGGTTCTCAGCCTTGCATACAGCCGCATCATTGCCGCGCGCAGCGCCGTCGACCAGGGCCGTTATGCCGGCAGCGATCCCGGTTCCATCTACTGGTATGCGGCTCTCAAGCAGCTTGCCGTCGTCGATGCGCTTTCACCACTGATCAGCGATCCGATGCTGCTTGAGAAATCCAACCAGCTGATGGGCATCCTGCTGACGTATTACGGCGAAAGGCTGATTACCGGCGTCGGCACCCGCTATCTCGATCGCGGCGTTTCCGCCAGATTTCCGGTGGAGCAGTTCGTACAGGGCAAGACCATGCTCGGTGAGGGCATGGACCACATGGTCTTTCATTCCGCGGCGCCGATCGTGCGCGAGATCGTCGCCTATCTCGGCCGCAGCAGTCAGGTGAAGGCGAATGCGATCACCGACGCCATCCTTGCCGGATCGCGGCCGACGCGGGCCGTGCGCGATGTCTGGGCCGCCGCGCAGAGCGAACGCATGACCTTCCTGCAGCAGAAGATGGTCGAGGCCGCAAAAGATATTCACGAGACCGGCGAGAGCCTTTCGAGACGCGCGCACATACATCTGACGCGGATTCTGGCGCTGTGCGCCGGCCTGCTCATTCTCGCCACGTTGGTGATGGTGCTGGCGGCAAGGGGCCTGCGCCTGATCGACCGTCTGACGCGGGATCGCGAGACGCTGGTGGGCGAGTTGCGCAATGCCGCCCAGACAGACCTTCTGACCGGCCTGTACAACAGGCGCGGCTTCGAGGTCGCCGCATCGGCGCTTCTCACACAAGCCGAGCACGGGTCGCGCTGGATCTCCGTCGTGCTCTTCGACCTCGATCATTTCAAGAGGACCAACGATGTTCACGGCCATGACGCCGGCGATGCCGTGCTCCGGCAGGTCGCGGGCGTTGCGCGCGAGAATTTCCGTTCCTTCGATCTGCTGGTGCGCCATGGCGGCGAGGAGTTCCTGGCGCTTCTGCCGGATTCGACGCCCGACGATGCCGTAATCGTTGCCGAGCGTGTGCGGCTGGCGATCGAGGCGGCAGAAATCCCCTTGCCGAGCGGCGAAATTCTCAAGGTAACGGCGAGTTTCGGATGCGCCGGCCGGGCAAATGAAGTCTCCAACAGGAACTTCGAGGATCTGGTCAAACGCGCCGACCTGGCGCTCTACGCCGCCAAGGCCTCCGGCCGCAACTGCGTGGTTTCGGGACCGATCGTGCAGGCTTCGGCCCCGGAGGAGCGACGCAAGACGGCGTCCGGCGGCGGTTTTGATTCCCGCAAATGAAAAACGCCGCATATCGCAGCGGCGTTTCCGGCTATCGGTGTCGATAAAGACTTAAAGTCCTTTTGTTTTATGCATGTCGTTGTCCCGGAACCGCTGCACGCTTCCGGGCGACATGCATTATCTGCCGTCGATCTGCTGGCCGATATAGGCGATCGCCTGCTGGTAGACGGTGGCGGCGTTCCAGCCCTGGATGGCAACGAAATTCGGCTCTCCGGGCTGATAGCCGGCGCCGGGGCGCCAACCGTGACCCTTGAGGAAATTCGCCGTCGAGGCCAGCGCATCGGCCCGGGAACCGACCATGTCGACGCGGCCGTCGCCGTCGCCATCGGCACCGAAGCGCACGACATTGCGCGGCAGGAACTGCGTCTGGCCGATTTCACCATGGGCAGCACCCTTGGCCTGCGGGCTCAGATAACCTTCGGAAACGAGCTGGAGCGCGGCATAGAGCTGGTCGGTGAAATATTCCGAACGGCGGCAGTCATAGGCAAGGGTCGAAACAGCCGACAGCGTATGCTGGTTGCCCATATAGCTGCCAAAACCGGTTTCCATGCCCCAGATTGCGATCAGTGGGCCAGCCGGAACGCCGAAACGGCGCTCGATCGAAGCAAAAAGCGCCTGGTTGGCAGTCTTCATGCTGCGGCCGCGGGAGATGATGGCGGCACCGCCGCGCTTCTGCATGAAAGCGTCGAAGGACAGTTTGAAGCTCTTCTGGCCACGGTCGGCGGCAATCGTCGGTTTGTTGTAATTGACGTTGGCGAAGGCGCGGTCGAGGACCGAGCGGTTGACGCCGTTTGCCGCTGCTTCCTGCTTGAAGTCGGCGACCCATGCATTGAAACCGCTACTATTGTTGCCACATTGGGCGCCCTGGGCCGCTGCCGGCAGCGCGTGAAGAACGCCGGCTGCCGTAAACGCTGCCAGAAGGAATGTTGTCATGCGCATGAGAAACCCCGCTCCAGTCTGCTGAAGCGCGCCGCGGCCGATCGGAACCATGCGACGCGCCCTAAATCTTCGGTCTGTGCATGCCGTTTTCCCAAAACCACTCAACGGTTTCGGGCGGCACGCCCTGGCTTGACGCCGGGCAGAATGCCAGCCGAAAGCGATCTTGTCACGATCACCTTTTAGTAAGCGCTTATGAATAGAGGCGCTTACGGCCCGGCAAAAAGCCCCGCCTTCATCGGCAGGGCTTTACCCTATTATGGTTTACAAATGGTATCAGGCGGCCTGCTTGCGCGGCTTGACAAGACCGCGATTGACGAGCAGCTCGGCGATCTGGATGGCGTTCAACGCTGCGCCCTTGCGCAGATTGTCGGAGACCACCCAGATGTTGAGGCCATTTTCGACCGTCGCATCCTCACGGATGCGTGAGATGTAGGTCGCATCTTCGCCGGCGGATTCATATGGCGTGATGTAGCCGCCGTTCTCGCGCTTGTCGATAACGAGGCAGCCCGGTGCATCGCGCAGGATGTCGCGAGCCTGGTCGGCCGTGATCTCGTTTTCGAATTCGATATTGACCGATTCCGAATGGCCGATGAAAACCGGCACGCGCACTGCCGTGCAGGTCACCTTGATCTTCGGATCGAGCATCTTCTTCGTCTCGGCCAGCACCTTCCACTCTTCCTTGGTATAGCCGTCCTCCATGAAGACGTCGATGTGCGGAATGACGTTGAAGGCGATGCGCTTGGTGAACTTCTTGTTCTCGATCGGATCGGCGACGAAGACGGCGCGCGTCTGGTTGAAGAGTTCGTCCATGCCGTCCTTGCCGGCGCCGGAGACCGACTGATAGGTCGAGATGACGACGCGCTTGATCTTGGCGAAGTCATGCAGCGGCTTCAGCGCCACCACCAGCTGGGCGGTCGAGCAATTCGGATTGGCGATGATGTTGCGCTTGGTGAACTGGCTGATGGCATCCGGGTTCACTTCCGGCACGATCAGCGGCACGTCGGCGTCGTAACGCCAAGCCGACGAATTGTCGATGACGATGCAGCCCTGCTGGCCGATCTTCGGCGAGAACTTCTTGGAGACCTCGCCGCCGGCCGACATCAGGCAGATGTCGGTATCGGAGAAATCGTAATTCTCCAGATTGGAGACCTTCAGCGTCCGGTCACCGTAGGAAACCTCGGTGCCCTGCGAACGCGAGGAGGCGAGTGCCACAACCTCATCGGCGGGGAAGCCGCGCTCGGAGAGGATGTTGAGCATCTCCCGGCCGACATTTCCGGTCGCTCCCGCAACTGCTACTTTGAAACCCATTTCTCAAGCTCTCTTTCTCTTCTCTCCTCTTGTTCGGTGAGGGGAAAGGCGCGACGGATCGCGTCTTCCTGTCCCCAGCCGAGCCGGGGAGAGAGCGGCAGGCCAGAGACGTCAGACGGTTTTCGTCGTCGTTTTGGCCTTGGTTTTGGCGGAAACCGGAACGGCAATGTCCACCCCGGCAACTCGTGCCCGGTCATTGCATTCGGCAATGGCGTGTTCGTCGCGAACCATGGAGATTCCTTTTCCGCTGTTGCTCTTAGAAGGTTTTCCACAGGAGTCAAGGTTTTTGCACTCAGAGCCGGCAGGCAAAAGCGGCGGCCGCAGCGCTGCGACGTTTTGTCATGCCGCTGTCATCCTTGGGAGGTATCCCGGCCCGGTCATCAATGTCTGCAACGAAAACGGGGGTTTTCCATGCGTACGCTTCTTGCCGCCTTTGCGGCCACCACCATCCTTGCGGGCGCCGCTCAGGCGACAACGGTCTATCCGCTCGATCGCGCGACGATCCTCGTCGGTTCGCCATTCGATTTCAAGGTCGAGCTCAACAAGCAGGTCAAGCCCGAAGACGTGAAGATCACCGTCAACGGCCAGGATTACAAGACGGTGCTCGGGGGCGAAGCGCAGTTCGTCGAGTTGGAAGAAGGCAAGGATGACAAGGCTCTCGGCTCCGCTCTCCTGCTGCGCGGCCTGAAGATTTCCGCGCCGGGCGACTACAAGGTCGAAGTTGCTGCCGGAGACGAGACGAAGTCCGTCACCTGGAACGTTTACGAAACCGTAGCCCAGCCGAAGGCCAAGAACATCATCTTCCTGCTGGGCGACGGGCTTTCCGTTGCGCATCGCACCGCTGCCCGCATCATGTCCAAGGGCATGACTGAAGGGAAGGCGAATGGCCGCTTGAACATGGACGATCTCGAGCGCATGGCCTTCATCGGCACGTCGGCGACCAACGCCGTCGATACGGACTCGGCCAATACAATGTCGGCCTACATGACGGGCCACAAGACGGCCGTCAACGCGATCGGCGTCTACGCGGACCGTACGCCGGCCTCACTCGATGACCCGCGTGTCGAAACCTTCGCAGAAGCCGTCCGCCGCCTGACCAAGAAGTCGATCGGCATCGTTGCAACGGCCGAGGTCGAGGACGCTACGCCGGCTGCGGTCGTTGCCCATACCCGCAACCGCAACGACAAGGCCGATGTGGTCGGCATGCTGCTCGACGTCAAGCCCGAAATCCTGCTTGGTGGCGGCTCGGCCTATTTCCTCGGCAAGGAGGTCGCCGGTTCCAAGCGGAAGGACAACCAGGACTACATCAAGCTGTTTCAGGATGCCGGCTACAAGCTTGCGACCGACAAGAACGAGCTCGCAGCCAATGCATCGGCGGAAGGCAATCTGCTCGGTCTCTTCCACACCGGCAATATGGACGTGACGCTCGATCGCGAGTTCCTGAAGAAGGGCACCGTCGACAAGTTCCCGAACCAGCCGGGTCTCGTCGCCATGACCAAGGTTGCGCTCGACCGCCTCTCCAAGAATCCTGATGGTTTCTTCCTGATGGTCGAAGGTTCCTCGATCGACAAGATGTCCCATCCGCTCGATTGGGACCGCGCCGTCGTGGAAACCATCGAATTCGACCAGGCCATCGGCGTTGCCCGCGAATTCCAGAAGGCCCATCCGGACACTCTGATCGTCGTCACCGGCGACCATACGCATGGTGTATCGATCATCGGCACCGTCGATGATGACAAGCCCGGCACGGAAATGCGCGAAAAGGTCGGGATCTATGCCGAGGCCGGCTTCCCGAACTACAAGGATGAAAACGGCGACGGCTATCCCGACAGGATCGACGTCAGCCGCCGGCTGTTCCTGAGTGCCAATAACGGCCCCGATCACTACGAGACCTTCCGTCCGAAGCTCGACGGTCCGTTCGTTCCGGCTGTCCAGAACGAAAAGAAGGAATATGTCGCCAACGAGCAGTATAAGGATGTTCCGGGCGCCGTCTTCGTCCAGGGCAATATTCCGAAGAGCGGCGACTCCGGCGTGCACGCCGCTGACGACGTCGTCTTGCAGTCGGCCGGTCCGGGCGCTGAAGGTTTCCATGGCTACATGGAACAGAGCGACGTCTATCGCGTGCTCGCCGACACCTTCGCGCTCGGCGCCAAGCAGACGAATTGATCTGAAGCCCGTTCAGCAAGGTCGCTTGCCGGCCTTGCCTCTTTCATCGATCATGGTCCCGGCCGATTGCAGCGCCGCGCGTCTTTCAGACGCGCAAAAGGACGCTGTAACACTTTGAAGCTAGCATCGTGCTTTCCGAAAATCGTTCCGATTTTCGGGCCGATGCTAACGGCCGGGACTTCATTCTTGGAGATCGCCATGGAGAAACTCCGTTCGCGGCATCTCAGCCGCCGCGGCCTGATCGGGGCCATCGGTACGCTGGCTTTCGCGGCTGTGGTTCGCCCGGGTTTTGCTGCGGATTCCTCGATCAGCTTCGCTGAGCTCTACGGCAAGTTCGGCGTGCTCGGCCTCGAATTCTCCGACAAGGTGAAGCGCCTTGCCGGCAAAGATGTCAGCATGAAAGGTTTCATGGCGCCGCCCTTGAAAGCCGAAGCCCAGTTCTTCGTGCTCACCGAAGTGCCGATGTCGCTCTGCCCCTTCTGCTCCTCGGATACGGACTGGCCGGACAATATCGTCGTCGTCTATCTCTTGGAGAAACAAACCTTCGTGCAGCCCCGCCAGACGATCGAAGTGCGCGGCATGCTGGAATATGGTTCGTGGACGGATCCGGACACCGGCTTCGTCAGCCTGCTGCGTATCCGCCAGGCGGAATATTCCGCCGTCTGAACCGATATGCTCGCTCTCAATATCGAAAACCTTTCCGTTGTCTTCCCTGGCCTGTCCTCGCCGGCGCTGGCGATCGGCGACCTGTCGATCGCTGCCGGCAGCAGGGTCGCCATTACAGGGGCGTCCGGCTCCGGCAAGAGCACCTTCGTCAATATCGTTGCCGGGCTGGAGCGGACACGGCAAGGCCGCATCCGCTGGAACGGCGAGGATATCGCGGGTTTTTCAGAAAGCCGGCGCGACCGGTTCCGTGCCGCCAATATCGGCCTGGTGATGCAGGAGTTTCATCTCTTTCCCGGCCTGTCGGCGCTGGAAAACGTGCTTCTGCCGGCGCGGCTTGCCGGCGCCGCCACAGCTGATGTCATCGAGCGGGCGCATGCGCTTTTGGCCACGGTTGGTCTTTCACGCCCCGGCCAGAAGATCGAAACCATGTCGCGCGGCGAGATGCAGCGGGTGGCGATCGGCCGGGCGCTGCTGCGCAAGCCCGGCGTCATCATCGCCGACGAACCGACCGCAAGCCTCGATGCCGAAAGCGGCGAGGCTGTCGGCGATCTCATTCTCGATCTTGCGATTGCCGAAGGCAGTACGCTGATCGTCGTTTCACACGATCAGCGCCTGGCCAGCCGCCTCGACCGTTGCATCACCTTCGGCTCCGGCCGGATCAGCGAAGATTCCACGGCAACGGCGGGAGAGGCTGCATGATCCGCTTCATTCTTTCCGATCTTCGTCGCCTCTGGGCGGGGTCGCTGGTGGTGGTGTTTTTGGTGGCGCTTGCGACCGCGCTTGGCGTTTCCGTCGTGCTGCAGGAACGGGCGCTTCGCCTCGGCAGCGCGCGCGCCGCCGACAAGTTCGATCTCGTCATCGGCGCAGGTGGCAGCGAGACGCAGCTGGTGCTGTCTTCCGTCTTCCTGCAGGCCTCGCCTTTGCCGCTCATGCCGGGCGAGATGCTGGGCAAGCTTGCCGCGGATCGGCGTGTCGACTGGGCCGCTCCGATCGGCTTCGGGGATTCCTTCTCCGGCTATCCGATCGTCGGCACGACGACCATGCTGGCGCAAAACCTGTCCGGCGGCTTCATCGAGGGCAAGATTTTTGCGCGCGAGGGCGAGGCGCTGATCGGCTCCGCCGTCAGACTGTCGCTCGGCGGCGAGATCAAGCCGATGCACGGTTTGCCGGAAGAGGGCGGCGAGACCCACACCGAACTCGTCTATCATATCGCCGGCCGCCTGCGGCCGACCGGTACCGCCTGGGACCGGGCTATTCTCGTTCCGATCCAGGCCGTCTGGCATATCCATGGCCTGGAGGCGGAGGAACATGCGGAGGAAGGGGCCGAGAGCGAGCACGAGCATGAAGCGGCGTCCGGCACGGGGATGGCCGAACATGGCCATGAGCATGAGGAAGCCGGCGAGCATCACGATGGACATGAGCATCACGGCAAGCTTGACCCGGATGCCGCACTCGACGAGAGCTGGACTGCCGACGCTCCCGGCCTTCCCGCCATTCTCGTCAAGCCGAAGACGATCGCCGATGCCTACAAGCTGCGGCAGGAATATCGCAGCGGCAATACCGTCGCCGTTTTTCCCGGCGAGGTGTTGACCAATCTCTACGCCACGCTCGGCGACGCCAAGCAGATCCTCGTCGCGGTCGCCTCCGGAGCGCAAGCTCTCGTCGCGGCCTCGCTGGTGCTGGTCACTGTCATCCATATCGGCCAGCGCCGCCGCCAGATCGGCGCGCTGAGGGCCTTCGGCGCGCCGCGAGGGGCGATTTTCGGCATTGTCTGGCTGGAATTCTTCTTCCTGGTGGCAGTCGGCATCGGGCTCGGATTCGCCCTCGGTTATGCTGCGGCCCTCCTCTTGTCCGGCATGTTCTCCGAGACGAGCGGGATCACCATGCCGGTCGTCTTCGCCCGTGAAGATGCCGGGCTTGCGGCGGTTCTGCTTGCCTTTGCCACAGTCCTCGCCGCTTTGCCGGCAGTGCTTGCCTATCGCCTATCGCCGGCGCAGGCGCTGAGAGCGTAACGGATCCAACCTCCGGCGGCGGAGGGCTGGATCTGCATGACACTGCCCGGCATCGTTAGACTAAAGTCATAATCCCAAAGCATCTCTCTTTTTGATCTGCCGTTTCTGGCACACTCCCGTCAGGCGTGTCGCGGCCAGGGGTCTGCTTTGAGGAGAGTAGGTCGCGCGCGTTGCTCATCACTCTGTGGAGGACAGACAATGGCAAATGTCGCAAGCATCGACGGCGCGAAGGCCGGTCCGATGACCGGCGAGGAGAAGAAGGTCATCTTCGCCTCTTCGCTCGGCACCGTTTTCGAATGGTATGATTTCTATCTCTACGGTTCGCTCGCCACCTATATCGGCGCGACCTATTTCACCCAGTATCCCGAGGCCACGCGCAACATCTTCACGCTGCTCGCCTTTGCCGCCGGCTTCCTGGTGCGCCCCTTCGGCGCGCTGGTGTTCGGCCGTCTCGGCGATCTCGTCGGCCGCAAGTATACCTTCCTGATGACGATCATGATCATGGGTCTGTCAACCTTCCTCGTCGGCATCCTGCCGGGTGCGGCCACCATCGGCATCGCAGCCCCGATCATCCTGATCGCGTTGCGTCTGCTGCAGGGCTTGGCGCTCGGCGGTGAATATGGCGGTGCGGCAACCTATGTCGCCGAACATGCGCCGAACGGGCGCCGCGGCTATTTCACCTCATGGATCCAGACGACGGCGACGCTCGGCCTGTTCCTGTCGCTGATCGTCATCGTCCTGGTTCAATATCTGATGGGTGCGGCTGAGTTCGCCGCCTGGGGCTGGCGCATTCCGTTCCTGGTGTCGGTCGTCCTGCTCGGCATCTCCGTCTGGATCCGCCTGAAGATGAACGAATCGCCGGCGTTCCAGCGCATGAAGGCGGAAGGCAAGGGCTCCAAGGCGCCGCTGACCGAAGCCTTCGGGACATGGAAAAATGCCAAGATCGCGATCATCGCGCTTCTCGGCGCCACGATGGGCCAGGCGGTCGTCTGGTACGGCGGCCAATTCTATGCGCTGTTCTTCCTGCAGAACGTGCTGAAGGTGGACCTGTTCTCGGCCAATGTCATGGTCGCGATCGCACTTCTCCTCGGCACGCCGTTCTTCGTCATCTTCGGCGGCCTCTCCGACAAGATCGGCCGCAAGCCGATCATCATGGCAGGCCTTCTCATCGCGGCGGTGACGTATAATCCGCTGTTCAAGGCGATGACCTGGACGGCCAATCCGGCGCTTGCCGAAGCGCAGGCTTCGATCCGGGCAACGGTCACGGCTGATCCGGCGGATTGCCGGTTCCAGTTCAACCCGACCGGCACGGCGAAGTTCACCAGTTCCTGCGACGTGGCGACGGCATTCCTGACCAGAAATTCGGTGCCTTATGATGTCGTGCCGGGTCCAGCCGGACAGCCGGCAACGGTGAAGGTCGGCAACGCGACGATCCCGAGCTTTGACGTCGTCGCTGCCGGCGACAAGGCCAAGGGCATGACCGCCGCCTTCGAAAAGGGCGTCAACATCGCGCTTCACGATGCCGGCTATCCGCTGAACCGCGGCGCCGCCAAGGTGGCGGATGCCAAGCTCGATGCCTTCATCGCCGCCAATCCGGAACTGTCGCTCAATGCCGATGCCGTGCGCGCCGGTACGAAGGAAACCGTGCCGGCCGCCAAGCTGGTCGAGACCAAGCTGCTGACGGCGGATGAAGCCAATGGCGTCACCGACATGGCGGTCTACAACATCGCCAATGGCGGCACTTTCGCCATGGCCGCCGATCCCGCCCGCGTCAACTGGATCGGCACGATCGCCATCCTGTTCATCCTCGTCCTCTATGTGACGATGGTCTACGGGCCGATCGCCGCACTTCTGGTCGAGCTCTTCCCGACCCGCATCCGCTACACCGGCATGTCGCTGCCCTATCACATCGGCAACGGCTGGTTCGGCGGCCTGCTGCCGGCGACGGCCTTCGCGATGAGCGCTGCCGCAGGCGATATCTATTACGGTCTCTGGTACCCGATCGTCTTTGCGACGATCACGCTGGTGATCGGCCTGATCTTCCTGCCAGAAACGAAGAACAGGGATATCCACGCAATGGATTGAGCGGTTGGCTGAGCCGCGTTCCGCTTGAGAAAAGGCCCGGCGCTCACAAGGCGCCGGGTTTTTTCGTGTCAGGGAACAGGCACTTGGCGATCGGCCAGCCATCCGGCGCCAGTGTGAAGAGCAGACCACAGCGGGCGAAGACGATCGCCGTCAGCAGCGAGAACCAGGCGCCGAAGGCAAGGCCGGCGATGACATCGCTCGGATAATGGGCGCCGACCATGACACGCGTCATGCCGAGCCAGATGGCGCAGGCGATAAAGGCGACGCGGTAGCGCGGAAACAGCAGCGCGAATGCGGCGAAGAAAGCGCCGACCGTGGTGGAATGGCCGGATGGAAAACTTTCGAAAGCGGCATGGCCTGAAAAGGGCGTGAAGGAAAACATGCCGTAATCGTGGAAATGATCGGGACGTGCCCTGCCGATCGCGCGTTTCAGCAGATTGGCGAGAAGCCCCGAGAAGACGACCGTGATGAACAGATAGGCGCCGATCCAGCTGACATAGAGCGCCTGCGCCTTGGAGCGCGCCGTCTTGACAAGCTTGTAACCCGCCCGCCCCTGAAAGAACAACAGGATGCTGGTGCAGATCAGCCAGGCGGAATCGCCGAAACCGGTCAGCATCTGGCCGAGCTGCTTCACCGGTGCAGGAACTTCGCTGGCGCCGATCGGCGCATCGAAGAGCAGCATGGAGAGGATGACGGCATTGAGCGTGATGAAGAGGCATGCCTGCCAGCGCAAAGGCGGCATGCCGGCGCTGCTCCGGCGCCAGCGCCTGTCCAGGGAAGCCCAAAATGCCCGCATGCCGTCGTCCATTCGAATTTTGTCCTGGAGCGCCGCCATATCCTACAGGACGCGCTAAGGACGCTTTATCACTTGAATTGGCGCATAATGCTTTCCGAATATCGATTCCGATTTCGAGGTCATGCGCTCGTTAAAATCCGGCGCAAAAATACACGAGATTGTGGCCGAGAATAGTCCGGTTGGGATAATTCGACCAAGCCGATGCGGCTCGCGCTCCAGAGAGAAAAAGCCCTCCGCATGCATCATGCGAAGGGCCGGAACTGTTTCACGTGAAATATCAGGCGGAAAGCGTCTTGAACTCGGCCAGGATCGCATCGCCCATCTCGACGGTGCCGACCTGCCTTGCGCCATCGGCCATGATGTCACCGGTGCGGATGCCCTTGTCGAGCACGTTGGCGATCGCCTTTTCCAGGTCGTCGGCTTCCTTCACCAGGTTGAAGGAGTAACGCAAGCACATGGCGAAGGAGGCGATCATGGCGATCGGATTGGCGATGCCCTTGCCGGCGATGTCGGGAGCCGAGCCGTGCACCGGCTCGTAGAGCGCCTTGCGCTTGCCGGTCTTGCCGTCAGGCGCGCCGAGCGAGGCCGACGGCAGCATGCCGAGCGAACCGGTCAGCATGGCAGCGACGTCGGAGAGCATGTCGCCAAAGAGGTTGTCGGTGACAATGACGTCGAACTGTTTGGGCTGGCGCACCAGCTGCATGCCGCCGGCATCGGCCAGCATGTGTTCGAGCTGAACGTCGGAATATTTCGCCTTGTGCGTCTCGGTCACCACCTGGTTCCAGAGCACGCCCGACTTCATGACGTTGCGCTTTTCCATGGAGCAGACGCGGTTTTGCCGGGTGCGGGCCATTTCGAAGGCGACGCCGGCGATGCGCTCGATCTCGTAGGTATCGTAGACCTGTGTGTCGATGCCGCGCTTCTGACCGTTGCCGAGGTCGATGATCTCCTTCGGCTCGCCGAAATAGACGCCACCCGTCAGCTCGCGGATGATCAGAATATCAAGGCCTTCGACCAGCTCCGGCTTCAGCGACGAGGCTGACGCGAGGGCCGGATAGCAGATGGCGGGACGCAGGTTTGCGAAGAGCTGCAGATCCTTGCGCAGGCGCAGCAGGCCGGCTTCCGGACGCACTTCGTAAGGCACGCTATCCCATTTCGGGCCACCGACGGCGCCGAAGAGAACGGCATCGGCGGCAAGTGCCTTCTGCATGTCGGCTTCCGAGATCGCCGC
This sequence comes from Rhizobium anhuiense bv. trifolii, assembly GCF_024346605.1. Taxonomy (NCBI): domain Bacteria; kingdom Pseudomonadati; phylum Pseudomonadota; class Alphaproteobacteria; order Hyphomicrobiales; family Rhizobiaceae; genus Rhizobium; species Rhizobium anhuiense. The sequence continues at coordinate 189,697 of NZ_CP098803.1, read as the reverse complement.
GCCATGCGCATCATAGGCAGAGCCGCCGACAAGGCCTTCGTCGATGACGAAACCGGCGTTCATCGCCTCGTTCATATAGGCGATGATCTTGCGGACCTCGCCCATGGCCTCGGGACCGATGCCGTCACCCGGCAGCAGGAAAAGATTGCGCGCTGTCATGAAACCCTCCTGGGAAAAACAAGTTGCGGCTTCTTAGACCCCGGAAATGGGCATTTCAAGCGAGAGAAGAGGTGAATCGGTACGCTTCGCTCTTCGCCGCGATGGTTGCTCCCGTGCCTGCAAACGGATTAGAAACGGCGGGCCTACCCTTTTCTTTCCCTGGATGTTGCCCATGCCTTTCGCACCTCTCCATCTCGACACGCCCTTGGTTCAGACAGCATCCGGTTATAGCGCCAGCGGCAAACGGCTCTGGCTGAAGCTTGATGCGCTGCAGCCTTCCGGCAGCTTCAAGCTGCGCGGCGTCGGCAGGCTTTGCCAGCACGAGGTGGAAAATGGGGCGCGCGAGATCTTCTGTGCTTCCGGCGGCAATGCCGGGATTGCCGCGGCTTATGCCGGCCGGGCGCTCGGCATACCGGTCACGATCGTCGTGCCGGAGACGACGACGGCCGATGTGCGGCAGACGATTACCGCGACGGGCGCCAATGTCCTCGTCCATGGTTCGGTCTTCGACGAAGCCAATGCCCATGCCGTCGAACTCGCCCGGAGCCGCAAGGCGACCTATGTGCACCCCTTCGACCATCCGCTGCTGTGGGATGGCCATGCCACGCTGATCGACGAAGTGGTGGCGAAGGGTGCAAAATTCGATTGCGTCGTCACCAGCGTCGGTGGTGGCGGGCTGCTTGCCGGCATTGTCGCGGGGTTGCAGCGAAACGGGCTATCCGATGTGCCCGTCATCGCCGTCGAAACGGAAGGGGCGGCCTCGCTGAACGCCAGCCTCAAGGCGAATGAGCGTATCATCCTTCCCGCCATTACCTCGATTGCCACTTCGCTCGGGGCGCGGCAGGTGGCGCAGCATGTCTTCGACCTGCCGAAGCAGCATCCGATCGAAAGTATCGTCGTCAGCGACGCCGATGCCGTTGCCGCCTGCCTGAAATTCGCCGATGCGCAGCGCATTCTGGTCGAGCCGGCTTGCGGTGCCGCCCTTGCCGTTGCCGATGTGCATGCCGGGCTGCTTCAGCGCTTCGACAATCCGCTGATCGAAGTCTGCGGCGGCATCGGCGTATCGCTCGAAAAGCTCAGAGCTTGGAAAGAGAAGTTTCTCTGATCTGCGGCAATTCGGTACTGTAAAGAAAAAGCCGGGCGAAAGCCCGGCTTGATCGGCAATTATTGGATTGTGCTCAGGCCGCCCAAGGGTGCGAAGCGGCGTTCTTCTTTTCGAAACTGTCGATCGCCTTGCCCTTTTCGAGCGTCAGGCCGATATCGTCGAGGCCGTTCAGCAGGCAGTGGCGCTTGAACTCGTCGAGATCGAACTTGATCGAACCGCCATCGGGGCCGGTGATCTCGAGGCTCTCGAGGTCGACGGTCAGGATGGCGTTGGAGCCGCGCGAGGCGTCGTCCATCAGCTTGTCGAGATCGTCCTGGCTGACCTTGATCGGCAGAATGCCGTTCTTGAAGCAGTTGTTGTAGAAAATGTCGGCGAAGCTGGTCGAGATCACGCAGCGGATGCCGAAATCGAGAAGCGCCCAGGGCGCGTGCTCGCGCGAGGAGCCGCAGCCGAAATTGTCGCCGGCAACGAGGATCTTGGCATCGCGATAGGCCGGCTTGTTGAGCACGAAATCCGGGTTTTCCGAGCCGTCCTCATTGTAGCGGGCTTCGGCGAAGAGGCCGGTGCCGAGGCCGGTGCGCTTGATCGTCTTCAGATAATCCTTCGGAATGATCATGTCGGTGTCGATGTTGACGACCGGCAGCGGCGCTGCAACGCCCGTGAGCTTCACGAATTTATCCATGATCCATGCTCCATTTCAGCAAATCTACTTTCTGAATTTGCATCTAGTCCAGTTTTTCGTCGAAATGAAGGAGAATCTTTCACAGATGGCGGCCACGCGACGTTTCGCGCGGCCTGCCGATTGCGCCGGTCCCCTTATTTGGACGGTGCGTTCAACCCCCAGAGGACGCCGAACGGATCACGAAGCTGGCCGTAGCGGTCGCCCCAGAACATCAGTTCGACCGGCATGACGACTTCGGCGCCGGCCGCAACCGCGCGATCCCACCAGAAATCGATATCGTCGATAACCAGCTGGATGGCGAAGCCTTCGTGGCCTTTGAAGGGATGGCCGTATTCGGGATAGGCATCCGACAGCATGAGGGAGCTGCCGTTGATGTAGAGATGCACATGCATCGTTCTGCCGTTTTCGTCGACCGGCACGCGATAGGCCTCTTCGGCGCCGAAAGCCTTCGTGTAGAATTCCGCAGCTTTCACCGCGCCATTGACCGTCAGATAGGGCAGCAGGCCATTCTTGACCGGCGGCATCTTGGTCGGGTTGCTCTCTGTCGCATCCATGCTTGTCCTCCATTCGTTTTTAGCGCCGGCTGAATGCCTGGCTGCTTCAAGGACGCAGCATGGAAGCGTGATCCGACAGTGTCGGCCGAAATTTTTCAGCGAACGAAATCTTCAGTGAAAAGGTGATCAGAGATCGATGATCGTGCCGCGGCCGTCGTTCCACACCCGCATCTCCGGCTTACCGTTGTTTGCCTTGGCACGGATCGGAGCGGGCTTCATCTTCATCGACAGCGCGCGCCCGACCATGAGTACGGTCAGGATGCCGCCGACAGCAAGCGTCACCGAAAAGGTGAGAAGCAGCATGGCCACGAAAACGGTGGCGCCGGCAAGCATGAGGAAGATGGAGCGAATGTTCTGCATGGTTAGAGACCTTTCTTCGGAAAGGAATGTGGTCCTTCTCTTTCCTCTCTGCAAGGCAAGCATGGCTTTTTGTTGTTCTGCTGGATGTTCTGGGGCAGGTTGCTTGCTTCGGCTGTCAAAGCTTGGCACTAATTCGCCATGAGCCGAAACCCCGTGACCCCTCGCCTGCGCCGTTCGGTGCTGAGCGTGCCTGCCATCAACCCCCGCGCCCTCGAAAAGACCCATGCGGTCGATTGCGATGCAGTGATCTTCGATCTCGAGGATTCGGTGGCGCCGGAAAAGAAGGCGGAAGCGCGGGAAAACCTGAGGCGCTTTTTTTCGGATCGGCCGCTCCAAGGCAAGGAGCGGATCATCCGTATCAACAGCCTGTCGTCCAATTTCGGCCTGGCCGATCTGAAGCTGGTGACGGCGCTTGGTCCCGATGCCGTTCTGCTGCCGAAGGTCGACGAGCCGCAGGATGTCACTGATATCAGCGACCTTCTCTCCGAGGCGGATGCGCCCGAAGATCTGCGCATCTGGGCGATGATCGAGACGCCGCGCGGCATCCTGAATGCGGCTGATATCGCCGAGGCCGGGCGCACGCCGGGCTCGCGGCTCGATTGTCTCGTCGTCGGGCTCAACGACCTGCGCAAGGAAACCGACGTGCTGCCGCAGCCGGGACGGAGCTATCTCGTGCCGTGGCTGATGCAGGTCGTCCTTGCGGTCAGCGCCTACGGGCTCGATGCGATCGACAGCGTCTTCAACGATTTCAGGGACGAGCAGGGTTTCGATGCCGAATGTCAGCAGGGCCGGGCCATGGGCTTTACCGGCAAGATGCTGATCCATCCCGCGCAGATCGAGCCCGCCAATCGCCATTTCGGCCCGGATTCGGCCGCGATTGCGGAAGCGGAGGCGATCATATCAGCCTTTGCCGATCCCGCTTCCGAGGGGCTGAACGTCATCAATGCAGGCGGTCGGATGATCGAGCGGCTGCATCTTGTCCAGGCGGAAAGTCTGGTTCATAAAGCCCGCCTGATCGCAGCCCGCCAGGCTGCAGCACGAAAGACGATGTGATGAAACTCTACCGCTTCCTGACCGGTCCCGACGATGCTTCCTTCTGCCACAAGGTTACCGCCGCCCTCAACAAGGGCTGGTCGCTGGAGGGCTCGCCGACCTATGCCTTCAATGCCGCAACCGGCGCGATGCAGTGCGGCCAGGCCGTCGTCAAACATGTCGAAAGCAAGGATTACGATCCTGAGATGAAGCTCTCCGAGCAGTAGCGCGTTCTGCCGAACGCGCGGTTTAGCGCTCGGCGGCTTCCTCGGCGCTGGCCTCGATCCGCTCCATGTCATCGTCGCTCAGCCCGAAATGATGGCCGATCTCGTGGATCAGGACATGGGTGATGATATCGCCGAGCGTCTCATCGTTCTCAGCCCAGTAATCGAGGATGGGGCGGCGGTAGAGGCGGATGCGGTTCGGCATCTCGCCGGTTTCCACCGTGAAACGTTCGGAAATGCCCCTGCCCTCGAAAAGGCCGAGCAGGTCGAAAGGGGTTTCCAGCGCCATGTCCTCGAAAACGTCGTCATCGGGGAAATCCTCGATCTCGATCGTGAGGTTGGTCGTCAGCTGGCGGAATTCATCCGGCAGATGGCTGTAGGCCTCCATTGCCAGCGACTCGAAGGTGCTGATCGTCGGCGCATGGCGGTCCCGCCAATCATCGCTCTGGTCTCTGCGGGCCATGAATATTCCTTCCTTTGCGGGCCCATATAGAACCTTTATCGCCGATTTTCGAGTGCGGAATCAAAGGCAGGAATAAATTCATAGAGAATGGCCGTTGACTCTTCATTAGCTCTCTGGAATCTATAAGAACATAACAGGAACAAGACGGATTGGAGAACGCCATGGCGCAGCACGCCCTGGCGCGCGAGCGGCTTTTTGCGCTCCGCGAAACCATCGCCAGACTGGAGGGAAAGCCCGCGCCGGCGCTTGCCGCGGCGGAACGGGAAGCCGTGGCGGAAGGACGCAAGGCCCGCCAGGAGCGCACTCTGCCGCCCCTGCCGTTTGGAATAGAGTTCCTCGATGGGGCACTGGAAGGCGGCCTGCCGCTCGATGCGATCACCGAATTCCGCTCGGCTCTGTCTCGCGATGCCGGTGCGGCAAGCGGGCTGGCTATGGCTGTTGCCGCACGGCTGCAGAAACAGGAAGCGGATGCCGGCAGGTTTCTGCCGTTGCTCTGGATCGGCGATGCAATCGGCACGCTGGAGGCCGGCCGTCCCTATGCCCCCGGACTTCGGGATTTCGGACTGAGCCCGGAGCGGTTTCTCCACGCCGCGCCACGCAAGCTGGACGAGGCGCTCTGGCTGGTGGAGGCGGCGGTGGAAAGCGCTGCCTTCTCGGCCGTCATCTTCGAAGTGCGAGGCAATCCCGCCCATTTCGGGCTGACCGAAAGCCGCAGGCTCAGTCTTCGGGCGCGGGCTGCCCGCCATCCACTCTTTCTCGTGCGCCAGGCCGGAGCGGAGGAGGCAAGCAGTGCGGCTTTCCGTCTGCATGTCGAACCGGCCCCGGCCGGTCTACGGCCGTTGCCGGACGGATCGAGGCTTTCCGGCAGCATCGGCAATCCGATTTTCCGTCTCACGCTGGAGAAGAGCCGCAATCCGGCTCCGCTCTCCTTTCTTCTGGAGTGGAATCCCCATGAACGCGAATTTCTCCCTGTCGCCGAACCAAACCTCGTTCGTCCTCCAGGCCAACAGTCAGCGCATTCTGGCGCTCAGCTTCCCGCATCTGCCAACGGACCGCATCGCCCGCAAACGATGGGGGCTCTCCTGGCGTTCGAAAGGGCGTCCTGAGACGCCGCCTATCGTCTGTTCCGGCAAGCTCAACAATGCCATTCGGCTGACGGCACTGGACGAGTTGGCCGAGAGGCTGGGGTTGAGGAAGGATTTGGGCGTTGCCGAAGCGCGCGCCATGTATCCAATGCTCGAGGTCGCGGAAGAGGATCCGGCGGCCGACCGCCGGCTGCTGGAGGCAATTGCCGACTGGTGCGACCGTTATACGCCGCTGGTGGCATTCGACGGCAAGGACGGTCTGTTTCTCGACATTAGCGGCTGCGCCCATCTGTTCGGCGGTGAAAAGGCGCTTCTTCGGGATGTGCTGTCGCGGCTTTTTCATATGGGGTTCGATGCACGGGGCGCGATTTCATCATCGCCCGGCCTTTCCTGGGCGGTGTCCCGCTTCGGGCAGAGTGGCGTGATCGAGGACGAAGAGGCGGAACATGTGCTGGTGTCCTTGCCGGTTACAGCCTTGCGGCTGGAAGGACAAACCGTCGATGCTCTGAAGAAGCTCGGCCTGAAATATATCGGCGATGTCATCGATGCGCCGCGAGCGCCGCTAACCCGCCGGTTCGGGCCGGAGCTGCTTCTGCGTCTCGACCAGGCGCTGGGGCATGAAGAAGAGCCGGTCTCTCCCCGGCGTCCTGTCGCCAGCCTCTCGGCCGAAAGCCGGCTGATGGAGCCCATCGGGACGGAAGAGCAGATCCTTGCCGTCACCAGGCAGGTCGCCATGTCGCTGCAGCCGTCGCTGGAGGCGCGAGGGGCTGGCGGGCGGGTGTTCGAACTGGTCCTGTTCCGCGTCGACGGCAGGGTCTTTCGTATCTCCGTCGGCGCTTCGCAGCCGCTGCGCGAACCAAAGCTCATTGCCGGGCTTTTTTCCGAGCGATTGCAGGCGGTCTATGATGATCTCGATGCCGGCTATGGTTTCGAGATCCTGCGGTTGAATGTGTTGCGGCACGATTCCTTCAACGAAGCGCAGGAGGATTTCGAGGGCGATCGTCAGGGAGAGATCTCGCTTTCTGTTTTCGTCGACCGGGTGTCGGCCCGGCTTGGTGCGGATTGCCTGCAAAGCTTCCAGCTTCGCGAGAGTCATGTGCCGGAACGCGCCGTCATTACGGTTCCTGTAATGGAGAGTCTTCCCAGGCGGAAGGTAGCGCGGGACATCCAACTTCCTTTCCGCGAAGAGCGCCCGTTGCGGCTCTTTGCAACGCCGGAGCCGGTCGAGATCATGATGGCCGAAGTGCCCGATGGTCCGCCGCAGATCTTCCGCTGGCGGCGCATGCAGCATCAGGTGGCAAGAAGCGAAGGGCCGGAACGGATTGCCATGGAGTGGTGGATCGATGGGGATGAGGCCGAGGCGCGTGACTATTTCCGCATTGAGGATGAGACCGGGCATCGCTTCTGGATCTATCGTCGTGGTTTTTATGGTCAGGAGCTTGACCCTCGCTGGTTCATGCACGGCGTGTTCGCATGACAACCGCACGGGCATTCTTCGAGGTCGGCACGAGAACGAATTTCTCGTTTCTCGAAGGCGCCTCCGGTCCGGAAGAGATGGTTGTGCAGGCCGCTTATTTGAAGCTCGGCGGTCTCGGGATTGCGGACCGCAATTCGGTTGCCGGCGTTGTGCGAGCGCATGCCCAGGCGGAGCAGCTTGAGGAGAGATACAAGAACAGGGATGAGATTCTGGCTGAGGCGAAGAAGAAGGGAAAAACAGAGGTCATTCTCGATCCTATCCGGGTTCAACCGGGCGCGCGTCTCGTCTTTTCCGACGGAACGCCTGATATCCTTGCCTATCCACAAAACCGGCGAGGCTGGGCAAACCTCTGCCGCCTTCTCAGCGCCGGCAATCTGAAGGAAGAAGCGGTCAAGGGAAGCTGCATCCTGACGGAAGCGGAGCTTGCGGAATGGGGGGACGAGATGATGCTCGCCCTCGTTCCCGACCGCAGCCTTGTCGATCATCAGGCGGGGCAGTCGACGCTGGACGATTATCTGGAGCGGCTTCGCAGGCGATTCCGCAAGGCCTTTTTCATGGCGCTGGCGCCAGCCTATGACGGCCGCGAGAGGCAGGTCTTTGCGGTGCTTTCGATGCTGGCTGCCCGAAACCGCGTGCCGCTGATTGCCACCAACCAGCCGATTTACCACCATCCTGAACGCCGGCCGCTTTCGGATGTCGTGATCGCGATCCGGGAGCATGTGCAGATACCACAAGCCGGATTCCTGCTGGCGCCGAATGCCGAACGTTACCTCAAGGATTCACGTGAAATGGCCCGGATCTTCCGGGACTATCCTGATGCGATCGAAAATACGCAGACCTTTTTCGGCAAGCTGAGCTTTTCGCTGAAGGAACTGGAGCACAATTATCCGCCTGAAAACGATCCGGGCGAAACGCCGCAGGAGACCCTGGAAAGACTGACGAGAGCGGGCGCCGCAAGGCGTTATCCCGACGGTATCCCGCCCAAGGTGGCGCAACAGATCGATTATGAACTGAAACTCATTGGGGATAAGCAATATGCCTCCTACTTCCTGACGGTTCACAAGATCATCCAGCACGCCCGCTATGAACTTAAGGTCTTGTGCCAGGGGCGCGGATCGGCGGCAAACTCGGTCATCTGCTATTGTCTTGAGATAACGGAAGTCGATCCGCAGAAGAGCACGCTGCTCTTCGACCGCTTCATTTCGATGGATCGTGACGAACCGCCGGATATCGATGTCGATTTCGAGCATGACCGGCGCGAAGAGGTCATCCAGTTCATCTACAAGAGATACGGCATAGAACATGCCGGACTGACGGCGGGGGTGACCACCTATCGGACCCGTTCGGCCGGCCGTGAGGTCGCCAAGGCCTTTGGGCTCTCGGAGGATGTTCAGTCGGCGATCAGCAGCCTCGTCTGGGGCTGGTCGGAGGACAATCTCTCCGAACGGGATGCCAAGGCGGCCGGCCTCGACATCAAGGATCCGGTGACGCAGAACGTGCTGAAATATGCGTCCGAGCTTCTCGGTTTCCCCCGCCACCTCACCCAGCATGTTGGCGGCTTCGTCATCACGCGGGACCGTCTCGACGAGGTGGTGCCGATCATGAAGACGGCGATGCCGGATCGCTACATGATCGAGTGGGACAAGGACGACCTCGACAATGTCAAGATCCTCAAGGTGGATGTGCTGGCGCTTGGCATGCTGACCTGCCTGCGGAAGGCCTTCTCGCTGCTTGAACTGCATTACGACGTGAAGAAGACGCTCGCAGACCTCGGCAACAAGGAGCATGGGGACGAAGGCGAGCCGGTTTACGAGATGATGGGCCGGGCCGATACGCTCGGCGTCTTCCAGATCGAAAGCCGGGCGCAGATGAGCATGCTGCCGCGTCTGAAGCCGAAGCTATTCTACGACCTCGTCATCGAGGTGGCGATCGTGCGGCCAGGACCGATCCAGGGCGATATGGTGCATCCCTATCTGAAGCGCCGGGAGCAGCAGGCCAAGAACATTCCGATCGAATATCCGAGCAAGGAGCTGGAAACGGTTCTGGAAAGAACCCTCGGCGTGCCCTTGTTCCAGGAACAGGCCATGCAGATCGCCATTACCGCCGCAGGCTTCAGACCGGCGGAAGCCGACAAGCTTCGCAGAGCGATGGCGACATTCAAGAGAACCGGGACGATCGGCAATTTCGAAAAGCGGTTCATCGAGGGAATGGTCTCAAAGGGCTATGCCCAGGAATTCGCGCAGCAGTGTTTCAACCAGATCAAAGGCTTCGGCGAATACGGCTTCCCCGAAAGCCACGCCGCCTCCTTCGCGCTGCTCGTCTATGCCTCCTCTTGGCTCAAGGCCTATTATCCCGATGTCTTCTGCGCGGCGATGCTGAACTCCCAGCCGATGGGGTTTTATGCGCCGGCGCAGCTGGTGCGGGATGCACGCGAGCACGGGGTAAGGATCCTGCCGGTCGATATCAATGAATCGGACTGGGATTGCGGACTGGAAGAAGCTGTCTTCGATCGGAATGCCGTCGATTTCCGGCATGAGAAGATGCGCACGATCATCAAGACCCGGCATGCGATGCGACTGGGTTTTCGCCAGATCAAAGGCCTCTCGATAGACGATATGGAACGACTGGTCGGCAATCGAGGCGAAGGTTACAGTTCGGTGCGCGATCTCTGGCTGCGGTCCGGTCTGCAAAAATCCGTCATCGAGCGGCTGGCGGATGCCGATGCATTCCGGTCGATCGATCTGTCGCGGCGCGAAGCGCTCTGGGCGGTGCGGGCGCTGGATGTGAAGAGCGCAGCCGAGGAACTACCGCTTTTCGAGCAGGCCCGTCATATCGACCTCCAGATCGAACCTATGGCGAAGCTGCCGGACATGCTGCCGGGAGAACAGGTCATCGAGGACTATCGTTATCTCTCGTTGTCGCTGAAGGCGCATCCGGTCTCTTTCCTGCGGGAGGAGTTTCAAAGGACGGGCATCACGCGCAATGTCGATCTGTTGAAGATCGCCAGCGGAAAGCGGGTGACGATCGCCGGCCTCGTGCTGGTGCGCCAGCGACCGGGTTCGGCCAAAGGTGTGATCTTCATGACGCTGGAAGACGAAACCGGTGTGGCCAATGCGATCGTCTGGCCGAAAATGTTCGATAAATACCGATCGGTCGTGATGGGTGCTCGGCTGGTGAAAATCCGCGGCAGGCTGCAAAGCCAGAGCGGAGTGATCCATACCGTTGTCGAGCATATCGAGGATATGACGCCGGCGCTCGGGATCCTGCACCGCGAGGCCCGGCGTTTCGGCGCCTGCGAACGAGCAGACGAAGTGCTGAGACCGGGGGGCGATCCGCGGCAGAAAAAGCTTGCGCATGCGCAAGAGAGGGTGGAGCTGGAAAAACGCATGGTTGCAACAGACCGCCATGCGGGCGCGGCGGCAACGGCTGAAGTGATGCCGCGCGGACGCAACTTCCATTAAAATAGCGTCACCCGATCAGGGCATGCGGCGCGTCTTCATCGGCCTTGTGGCGTCATCATCCTGAAACCTCTGCATAATTTTAGACGATATGCATGGGGTCTCATCCGGACGCTGTTATTCAATGATGCGGGGCTCGAATTTTTTCTTGACAGCCACCATCTTCTTTAGCAGAAAACACGATAGTCAGTGTCATGTTTGGAATGAAGACGTGCTCGTCTGCAGCTGCAATTATATAACCGATAAGGAAATCCGGGAGGTTATCACCAACCTTCTCGATGAAGACTGTTGGCAGCTTATCGTGCCTGCGAAGGTCTACCACGCCATGGAAAAACGCGGCCGCTGCTGCGGCTGTTTTCCCAACGTCGTCGACATCATTATCCAGACGACCGAGGAATATCACGCCCGTCGCCACTCGACGGAGACCGAAATATTTGATTTCATGTCCCGCTTGAAACAATTCCATGAGGAAAACAGGAGAGCGGACATTGAAAGGCGACAAAAAGGTCATCGAGCGGCTTAACGAGGCGTTGTTCCTCGAACTCGGTGCGGTCAACCAATATTGGGTTCACTATCGTCTTCTTGAGGACTGGGGCTACACCAAGCTCGCCAAGAAGGAGCGCGCCGAATCCATCGAAGAGATGCATCATGCCGACCGGCTTGTTGCGCGCATCATCTTCCTCGAAGGCCATCCCAACCTGCAGACCCTTGCACCTCTGCGCATCGGCCAGAACGTCAAGGAAGTGCTGGAAGCCGATCTTGCCGGCGAATATGACGCCCGCACGGCTTACAAGAAGTCGCGCGATATCTGTCATGAGGCCGGCGACTACGTCTCCATGAAGCTTTTCGAAGAGCTGCTGGCGGACGAGGAAGGTCATATCGACTTCCTCGAAACACAGATCGATCTGCTCGAGAAAATCGGCGAGAGCAAATACGGCCAGCTCAACGCCGACTCCGCCGACGAGGCTGAATAAGGCCCCTGCCGATATCGGCCGCCCCATCGGCGGCCGATATTCTTCACCTGGCCCGATATTCTTCATCTGGCATTGTCGTGGACCTTGCTCCCGTTTGCCGAGCGCAAACCGAAGCGGTCTTCCTGCTCAATCAATCTTCCGATTGCAGCGTCGTCAGATGCTGGAATTCGGCCACGACCTGGTCGTAGACGGCGCGCTTGAAGGGGACGATCAACCCCGGCAGCTGCTGCATCGGCTTCCACTCCCAGGCATCGAATTCCGGCTCGTGGCCGCCCGGCGGCGGGTTGATGGCGATCTCGCTGTCGTCGCCGTCGAAGCGGAAGGCGAACCAGCGCTGCGTCTGACCGCGGAATTTTCCTTTCAGCCCGATGCCGATCAGTGCCGGCGGCAGATCGTAGTTGATCCAGTCTCGCGCTTCGGCGAGCAGGGTCACCGTCTTCATGCCGGTCTCCTCGTAGAGCTCGCGGTAGGCGGCGTCCAATGGATCCTCGCCCTTGTCGATGCCGCCCTGAGGCATCTGCCAGAGCTGCGGCGAGCCGTCATATTCGGAATTGCCGTCGGGGATGCGCCGCCCGGCCCAGACGAGACCCTGGCGGTTCAAGATCATCACGCCGACGCAGGGGCGGTAGGGCAGATCCTCGGCTTTCACAGTCGCCTGGCTCATCTTTTTCTCCGTTAGGGGATTCTTCTCAGGGATCCTTATCAAGGATTCTTATCAAGGATTCCGGGGGTCGTTGGAAAGGGCGGCGACGCCGACGATCTCGATGCCGCGCATCGCGGCCCCCTCGCTCCATTTGGCGATGGCGTCAACGCTCTCATCGAAAGCCGATGCGACGCCGATCGCCTGACCGTTCTTGCGGGCGATGCGCTCGAGCTCGTCGAGCTTCTTCAGGATGGCGTTGATATCGAGCTGGCCGTCGAGCTGCAGATCGGCAAAAGCATAAGGCAGTTCGGTTCCCTTGGCCACCGTCGCCGTCTTTGATTGTGCCGAAGTGCCGTCGTCGAGGAACAGCAGGCCGCGTTTGCCGATATCGCGCATCACGGGTTCCATGGCGGCGGGATCCGACAAGAAACGGCCGCCGAGATAATTCATGACGCCGGTATAATTGGTGATCTCGCCCATCGCCTTGTGCAGGTTCTCGATGTTGCGGGCGGCCGGCTTCGTGGTCAGCAGGGTTTCAGGACCCGGATCATTCGCCGGATAATCAAATGGTTCGAGCGGTACCTGCAACAGGATCTCGTGGCCGCCGCGGCGGGCTTCCTGCATCCAGCGCTGCAGACTGTTGCCGCTCGCGGCGAAAGCGAAGGTGATCTCTTCCGGCAGGTCCGCTATGGCGCGCTGCGTTCCGGTCTGGCTGAGCCCGAGACCGCTGACGACGATGGCGATGCGGACGCCGCGCGCGCCGGACGAAGGACGGGCATATTGATCCATCGGCCGCCGGCCATCCGGACCGACGATCGGAAGCCTGCCCAAGGGGGTTTCTTCGAGCAATGCTTCATTCGGCTGAGCTGCCATGCGCGGATCCTGGCCGATCTGCATGGCATCGACCAGCACCGGCCCGCTGCCGTCACGCGGGCGCGGGCTGTATTTGGTGACGACGGAGCCGTCACCGGTGACCATCTGCTCGACATTGGCGCCCGAGCGCGGCTCGGCGCGCGGCATGCCGTCAGCCGCCTGGTTGGCGGCTGACGTTGGTGGCCGAGGCTGGGAAGGCGGCGTTGCTGGCTGCTCGGCCGCAGGCGGTTTGCTGCGTTCGAGCCCATCGCCGCGAAATGCCGTATAGAGCGAAAAGCCGCCTATCGCGAAAAGGCAGAGACTGGCGGCGATGCGGCCCAGGCGCAGAACACCCGGGCGCCGGCTGCCGGTTTTGCGGTTGCGGCCCAAAGGCGCATGCAGGTCCGTTCCCAATTTTTCGCCCGCTCCAAAACCGGGAAACAGCAGAAAGGGAAGGCCGGGCGAGGTGCCCGGCCTTGAGATGATCGATTACTTGGCGACGACGGCCTTGTCCGGGTTCGGCGGGAAGGCCGGATCGGTCTTCTTGCCGCGCAGCAGGTCGAGCGCGTAGTTCAGCTGAACGTCGTCCTTCGGGTCCGGCGGGACGTAAGCAACGGAGCCCGAACCTTCATCCGTCTCGCTCTGGCCCTTGATGTGGCCGCGCAGGCTGGATTCGCCTTCGGTCACCATCTTGCCCTGCAGTTCCTCCGGCAGCGGCTCCTCGACCTTGATGTCGGGCGTGATGCCGGTACCCTGGATCGAGCGGCCCGACGGCGTGTAATAGAGCGCCGTGGTCAGGCGCAGCGCGCCGTTTTCGCCGAGCGGGATGATCGTCTGGACGGAGCCCTTGCCGAAAGAGCGCGTGCCGAGAATGGTGGCACGGCGCAGATCCTGAAGAGCGCCGGCGACGATTTCCGATGCGGAAGCCGAACCGCCATTGATCAGCACGATCACCGGCTTGCCATCCGTCAGGTCGCCCGGGCCGGCATTGAAGCGGCGGGTTTCATCCGGATTGCGGCCGCGGGTCGAAACGACCTCGCCGCGCTGCAGCAGGGCATCGGAGACGTTGATCGCCTGGTCGAGCAGGCCGCCCGGATTGAGGCGCAGGTCGAGAACATAACCCTTCAGCTTGTCAGCCGGAACGGTGTCCTTGATCTTCTTGATCGCCTTTTCCATGTCGGGATAGGTCTTCTCGGTGAAGGAGATGATGCGGAGATAACCGACATCGTCCTCGACACGCGACTTGACTGCCTGGACGGCGACGACGTCACGGACGATCGTCAGTTCGATCGGCTTATCGGCGCCCTTGCGGATCAGCGTTAGCTTGATCGGCGTGTTGACGGCGCCGCGCATCTTCTCGACGGCGTCCTCCAGCTTCAGGCCGCGCACGGACTGGCCGTCGATCTCGGAGATATAGTCACCGGCGAGAACACCGGCCTTGGCGGCGGGCGTATCATCGATGGGGGTGATGACCTTGACGAGTTCGTCTTCCATCGTGACTTCGATGCCGAGACCGCCGAACTCACCCTTGGTCTGGGTGCGCATGTCCTCGGCGTCCTTCGCATTCATGTAGCTCGAATGCGGATCGAGAGAGGAGAGCATGCCGTTGATGGCGTTCTCGATCAGCTTGTCTTCGGCCGGCGGCGTCACGTATTGCGCACGCACGCGCTCGAAGACATCGCCGAAAACCGAAAGTTCCTTGTATGTAGAGGATCCGGCCGCTTCTGCCGGCACACCCGCCGAGTAAATGACGCTCATTGCGGTCGCACCCATCAATGCGCCGACCAGAACAAGAGAAGCCCTACGAATCATTGCGTGCCTTTCCAGTGTCTTTGGAGGTCCACCACGGCCGGGAATCGACCGGTTTACCGTCCTTTCGAAATTCAATGTAAAGCGTTGGCCGGTCCGTTTCCAGCGCCAATGCAGTTGCGCTTGCCACTCTTTTTGCGCCCATCACGGCAAGCGGCTCGCCGGAGAAAACGAACTTTCCCTGACGGGTATTGATCGTATCCATTCCCGAGAGAACCAGGTGATATCCATCGCCCACGTCGAGGATAATCATCTGGCCGTAACTGCGGAACGCGCCGGCGAAAACCACCAGGCCATCCGCAGGCGCCGTCACCACCGTCTCCGGATTGGTGGCGACCGTCATTCCCATGGCCTCGTGTCCGGTGCCGTCGGCATCGCCGAACTGGCGCAGGATATCGCCCGCAACGGGCACCTCCAATTTCGCCTTCAATTCTCCGAAGGGATATGCGGGCGCAATGCGGTTTTTATCAGGCACGCCGCTGTCGGCGAGCGCCCTGGCCTGAGCGCGCTGCTCGTCCGTCATAAGCCTGCGGTTCTCCTCCGCCTGGCGGGCGGCGGCGGCAGCGTCCCGCACCGAAGCGATCTCGGATTCCATCGAGGCGACAAGGCCTTCAAGGCTCGTCGCCTTGCCCGCCAGCTCTTCGGAGCGTCTTCTCTCGGCTGCGAGTTCGGCGGCATTGTTGCGGCTGAGCTTGTCGTTTTCGGCAAGCAGCAGGTCCATGCGCCGCTCCTCCTCGATGCCATCCGTCATCGTCGCGGTCAGCGAGGCCTTTTCGGCGGCGCTTGCGGTTTGCAATGCGGCGAGGTTTGCGAGGTCTGCGGCAAGTTTGTCGGTCTCCTTGCGGATGCCGGGCACGACCGCGCCGAGCAGAATGGCGCTCCGCACCGATGCGAGCGCGTCATCGGGGGTGACGAGCAAAGCGGGCGGCGGGTTGCGGCCCATGCGCTGGAGTGCTGCCAGCACCTCGGCCAGAAGGCCGCGGCGCTCATGCAGGGAACGGCGGATGCCATCCTCCTTGACGCCGAGACCGGCAAGCTTCTTCTCGCTTTCGAGGATCTGCCTTTCAAGCGCCTTGCGGCGTGCGGCGGAATCGATCAGCGCCTGGCGGATGCTCTCCGTGCTCTTTTCCAGATCGGCAATGCTCCGGCGAAGCGCGCTCACCTTGTCGGTGGAGAGACTGATGGTCTTCGACAGGGTTTCGAGTTCGGCTCGGGTCTGATCACGCTTGGCGGCAAGTTCGGCGGCGGGATCGGGCGGTGGCGGCTCGGCTGCCGGCTGCGGTGCGGATTGTGCCGCTTCGGGGGCGGCTTCCTGCGCCCGGACGATGAACGGATTTGCCGACACGACAATCACCGCCACACCGACACCGGCCGCGATAGCCGGCAGGATCATGCGGTGTCGCCTGGTGGATGCTCTCGTCATGCGTGTTGGGGCACTTTCTCAAATCGCGCGAAGACTAAGCTGATTTGGCGCGCTTTGCCAGAACGTTCGACGGACAGCGAGTGTCCAAGCAAACACGGCTGCGTGACATTACGACGCGCTGGGCGACGCATTGGGCCGCCGCGGCATCAGACGCGGTGATAGGGGTGGCCGGACAGGATGGTAACGGCGCGGTAGAGCTGTTCGGCGATCAGCGTGCGCACCAGCTGGTGCGGCCAGGTCATCTTGCCAAGACACAGCGTGGCGTCGGCACGATCGTACAGGGAGGGATCGAGGCCGTCGGCGCCGCCGATCGCGATGGTCAGTTCGCGTTTGCCCTGATCGCGATAGGAGCCGAGCAGATTTGCGAAGGCTTCACTGTCGAGCGCCTTGCCGCGTTCATCGAGAAGAATGAGAATGCTGCCATCGGCAAGCGATTTCAAAAGCATCGCCGCCTCTTCACGCTTGCGGGTTTCCGCATTGGAGGCACGGCTTTCGGCCACTTCGGCAACACGGGTAAATTCGAGGCCGACGGCAGGGCCGGCCTTGGCAAAACGGTCGAGATAGCGGGCCACAAGATCCTTTTCGGGGCCGGACTTCAGCCGTCCCACCGCAAAAAGACCTATTCGCATTCATCCGCTCCCGCTCATGCGGCACATCGGGCGCACACTGCGCCACCGGCCGGCTTGTGATATTTTCCGGCCAGCCAATGCCACGTCTCAGGCGCCGGACAGAATGCCGGCCTGCCTGTCAGTGCCGTGTTTCTTCATCCATATCCGGAGCCGCCCACATCTTTTCGATGTTGTAGAACTCGCGGATTTCGGGACGGAACACATGCACGATAATGTCACCCGTGTCGATCAGGACCCAATCCCCGCCTTCCTGACCTTCGACGCGGGCCGTACCGAGGCCGTCGTCCTTAAGGTCGGTCAGCAGATGATCCGAGATCGCCATGACATGCCTGTTCGAGCGGCCGGAGACGACGATCATGTAGTCTCCCAGCGCCGATTTTCCGGCAATGTCGATGGTGACGATATCTTCAGCTTTGGAGTCCTCAAGGCTGGCGAGGACGGTTTCTAGGGCACGGGCGGCGGCATCGGCGCCACGTTCCGCACTCTTCGGGATAACGGCGAGCGTTTTTCCCTTGGCGTGTACTGTTGTCAGTGCTTTCCCTTTCCTGGAATGACAAACTATGCACAACACAGATCCGATCGAGACCGGATCATGGTTAAGATAGGCATCAAACCATTAATGTTTCAAGACATGCTAAGGTACGGAACGGCCGAAAATCCGATCTAACGTCCGAATTGAAGAATATTGCCACGCGGGCTGCTTCCGGCGGGCGGTGTACAGTTTCCATACCGCAGCGTAAAGTGCCGAAAATTCCGCGATCTCTGGATTCAATGACCGACTCAGCCGCAAAAACACTCGTTCCCGTCCTGCGAATCAGCTTCCCGGACCAGGATCGCCTCGGTCGCGGAAAGATGGAGCTCCTGGAGCACATCCGCTCGACCGGTTCGATCTCGGCGGCGGGGCGGGCGATGGACATGTCCTATCGCCGGGCATGGCTGCTCGTCAGCGAGATGAACCGGATGTTCTCTGAACAGGTGGTGGAATCGCAGCGCGGCGGGCAAAGGGGCGGCGGCGCGGTGCTGACGCCGTTCGGCGAGGAACTGCTCGAGCGTTTCCGCCGGATGGAAAAGACGGTGCGCACCAGCCTTGCCGACGATCTCGCCTGGCTCGAAGGCAAGCGCAATCTGCAACAGGGCAAGCGCGGCTGATCAGGCCTCCAGGGCAACCGTCTTGATGACGGCGAAGACCGCCCTTCCCGGCCGAAGATCGAGGCGCTCGCAGGAGAGCGTCGTGATCCGGGAAAGAATGATATCGCCGCCGCAATCGAGCCGGATTTCCACCGTTCCGTCCTCGGCCGGCGATATCTGCTCTATCCTTGCTTCCAGGATATTCAGCGCGCTGAGCCCCTCCGGCTTTGCGGTCGCCAACATGACATCGCGGGAGGGAATGCGGATGCGGACCGATTTGCCGGGCGCAAGGGCCGCACCCGGAATATGGAGCCGGCAGGATTTCAGCGCGACGGTCGACAGGCGGTGAAGCGGATCGAAGCTTTCCACGGTGCCTTCGAGTAGCGCGCCCGCCTCGCGCCGATCGGCGGAGGTTGACGGACGGCTCAATATGTCGATGGCGGAACCGGTCGCTTCCACCTTGCCGTCGCGCATGACGACGACATGGTTTGCCAGCCGCGCCACCTCTGCGATCGAATGGCTGACATAGACGATCGGGATGTCGGTCTCGTCGCGCAAACGTTCCAGATAAGGCAGAATCTCAGCCTTGCGCGCCTCGTCGAGGGCGGCGAGCGGCTCGTCCATCAGCAGCAGGCGGGGCGAGGAGAGAAGCGCGCGGCCGATGGCGACGCGTTGCTTCTCGCCGCCGGAGAGTTTCGCGGGGCTGCGCGCCAGCAGCGTCTCGATGCCGAGCAGGTCGACGATGCGATCGAAGCTCTCACTGCCTGCCGTTCTCGCCGCGAACCAGCGGCCGTAGGAGAGATTGGCGCGAACGCTGAGATGCGGGAAAAGCCGCGCCTCCTGGAAGACATAACCGAAACGGCGGCGATGTTTCGGGATGAAGATGCCGGTTGCGGTGTCGGTCAGGGCCTCGCCGTCAAGGGCAACGCGGCCTGCGTCCGGGCGCGCGAGGCCGGCGATGATGCGGATCATCGCGGTCTTGCCGGAACCGGAACGGCCGAACAGCGCGGTGACGCCACGCTCGGAGGTGAAGGCGGCATCGAGCGAAAAGGCGCCAAGCTTCTGTTTTGCCTCGACGATCAGCGTCATTCCGGATCGATCCTCCGGCCGGCGAGACGGGCGAGGAATTCGGAGGCGAGCAAAGCGGCCATGGAAATGACGACGGCAACGAGCGTCAGGCGGAGTGCGCCGGCATCGCCGCCCGGAACCTGGGTAAAAGTGTAGATCGCCGCCGACAGCGTCTGGGTTTCGCCGGGAATGTTGGAGACGAAGGTGATCGTCGCGCCGAATTCGCCCATTGCCTTGGCAAAAGACAGGATCATGCCGGCGATGATGCCGGGCAGGGTCAGCGGCAGGGTGATCGTCAAGAAGACCCAGACAGGTCCGGCGCCGAGCGTTCCGGCGGCCTCCTCCAGCTTGCGGTCGACCGCCTCGATCGACAGGCGGATGCTGCGCACCATCAGCGGAAAGGCCATGATGGCGCAGGCCAAGGCCGCACCCGTCCAGCGGAAGGAGAGAACGATGCCGAAATACTGGTCGAGCAGGCTGCCGACCGGACCGCGGCGGCCGAACAGAATGAGCAGAAGGAATCCGGTGACGACCGGGGGCAGGACCAGCGGCAGGTGAACGACGCCATTCAGCACCGACTTGCCCCAGAAGCGGCCGCGGGCAAGCAGCAGGGCGACGAGGATGCCGAAGGGCAGGCTTGCCAGCATGGCGACGATCGAGACGCGCAGGCTGAGCAGGATCGCCGTCCATTCCTCATTGCTCAACCCCAACATGTCCAAATGCAGCTGTCTCCCTGGAAGTCTGGGGGCACGCCGGGGCGAGCCTCAGTTTGTTGACAATGCTCGTTCTTTACATGGCGTCATCCGACGCCTGCCCCTCATCCGCCTGCCGGCACCGACCGGGGTCAAGCCACGGGTCTCGACCCGTCCTTCAAACCCCCCGCTCGCGGGGCGAAGGGACCCTGTCGCACCGTCTTCCTCAACCTCAACGCGGCGTTTGCCACGTCCCTCGCCCGCGAGCGGGTTTGGGTGAGGGCAATCCCACGGCACGAACAAGACAGCCTCAGCTACTTATCGTTTGATGCAAATGCTTGGGGTACAAGACAAGCATCACGAAACACTAATTGGTCGACTATTTCAGAATCGTGAAACCCTGCGCGGCGAAGAAGACGGCGGCCGTGTCGGATTTCAGGAAGTCGAGATAGGCTGCTGCATCCGGGCTCTTGCTCTCGGCAAGGATTGCGATCGGATAGATGATCGGCGGGTGGGAATCGGCCGGGAAGGTGCCGACGACGGCGACACCCTTATCGGCTGCGGCATCCGTCTGGTAGACGATGCCATAAGGCGCTTCGCCGCGGGAGACGAGGGCAAGGGCGGCGCGCACGCTTTCGGTGCCGGCGACCTTGCTTTCGACCGATTTCCAGACGCCGAGCTTTTCGAGCGCGGCCATGCCATATTTGCCGGCCGGAACCGATTTCGGCTCACCCATGGCCAGCTTGCCGTCACCCAGCAGTCCTGCAAGATCGAAGCCCTGCTTGATCTCGACCGGTTTTGCCTTGGCCTTTTCGGCAACGAGCACGATGCGGTTGCCGAGCAGATTGGAGCGGGTATCGGCCTTGATCAGGTTTTTCTTGGCGACGTAATCCATCCAGTCGAGATCGGCCGAGATGAAGACATCGGCAGGAGCCGCGTTTTCGATCTGCTTGGCCAGGGCTCCGCTCGCCGCATAGGAGGCGACGGTTTCCTTGCCGCTTTCCTTGGCCCAGGCGGCGTTGGCGGCGTCGAGCGCATCCTTGAGGCTGGCGGCCGCAAAGACGGTGAGCTTTTCGGCTGCGGCAGCAGGCGCCGGAAGCGCTGCCGCGCCAAGCCAGAGGGCTGCGATCGCGGCGGTTGCCTGTTTCATCCATCGGCGGCGGTTCTGCATGATGTCTCCCCAGGTTTCGAAATATTGCGACGAATATAACGGGTGGGGTGCTTTGGCTAGGGATATATCCAGAAAAATATAACCATATCGGGCCTGCGTGTTCGCAACGCCCAATGGTTTTGGCATTGTTGAAGTGCATGGCTCGAACCGCAGCATGAGATCCAAAGGGGCGGAAATATCCAAACGACAGTTGGCAGACCGCAACGATTCCCGGCGGTAGAGTATGCTCCGTCGATTTCTGCCAAGAAAAACGGCAATGCCAAAGCCATAAGGCTGCACAGGATTGCAAGTGACGCATTGCTGCAATGCAACAATCGATATTCATCTTCCTGCGAAATATGGTACAACACACTCATCGAAACGGCTTCTCCTCCTCCCATAGCCGTTCGGTAGGATCGACAACACTCCTCCTCCCAGTTGTCGATCGAGTTTATAAGCCCGACGGATCTCCTCCCCCGTCGGGCTTTCTCGTTTTCGGGACATCCTTGGAAATCAAACTAAAGCGCGTCGCCGGGCGACGAGCCGTTGCGGATTGCCGTCGAGCTCAGGCCGGAGCGCGGCCCGTGGATGAAGGTCCAGGCCGGCGCACGCTTCTTCCAGAGAAGACGGGCATCATCCTCGTCGACCCGGGCGAAATCGAAGGTCCTGGCCATTTTCGAGGAGAGGAAGGAGAGCGTCGCACCTGGCCGGTCGATCACCGCGATCGGGAAGGTGCGGGCAATCTCCTGCCATTTCTGCCATTTGTGAAAGGTCTGCAGGCTGTCGGCGCCCATGATCCAGATGAAATGCACATGCGGATTGCGGGCCTTGACGCGGGCAAGCGTGTTGGCAGTGTAGCTGACGCCGAGCGTCTGTTCGAAGGCCGTCACCTTGACGCGGGGGTCGGCGGCGACACGCTCGCTTTCGGCAATACGCTCGGCAAGCGGGGCGAGCTGGTTGCGGCTCTTCAGCGGATTGCCCGGGGTGACCATCCACCAGAGCTGGTCGAGGCCAAGCCGCTTGAGGGCGATCTCGGCGACCAGCGCGTGGCCCTGATGCGGCGGATTGAACGAACCGCCAAACAGACCGACGACCATGCCGCGCTCGCTGTGCGGCATGCGGAGATAGTGCCGGTCCACATTCTCAATCGTCACGTCTGGCTCGGTCGTCACCTCAGGGCCGCGTCTGTCCGGCACCATGCA
Source organism: Rhizobium anhuiense bv. trifolii (assembly GCF_024346605.1). Classification (NCBI taxonomy): domain Bacteria; kingdom Pseudomonadati; phylum Pseudomonadota; class Alphaproteobacteria; order Hyphomicrobiales; family Rhizobiaceae; genus Rhizobium; species Rhizobium anhuiense. The sequence continues at coordinate 167,528 of NZ_CP098803.1, read as the reverse complement.
CCCGATATTTGAACGAGGTGAGCTGTTCGACGCCGACAGGACCGCGGGCATGCATCTTGCCGGTGGCAATGCCGATTTCCGCACCCATGCCGAACTCGCCGCCATCGGCAAATTGCGTCGAGGCATTGTGTAGCAGGATTGCTGAATCGACTTCGGTGAAGAAACGCGCGACGACGTCAGGGTCCTCGGCGATGACGGCCTCGGTATGGTTCGAGGAATAGGTCTGGATATGGGCGATGGCGCCCGATATGCCGTCGACGACGGCAACCGAAATGATCGCGTCGAGATATTCGGTCGACCAATCCTCCTCGGTCGCGGGCTTCATGCCGGGTGCGACCTTCAGCACCGTTGCCGAAGCGCGGATCTCGCAGCCGGCCTGCGCGAGAACCTCGAGCAGCGGCGTCAGATGCGTGCCGATCGCGGCGCCATCGACGAGCAGGGTTTCGGCCGCGCCGCAGATACCGGTGCGGCGCATCTTGGCGTTGACGACGATCTTCTTCGCCATTTCGATATCGGCCGAGGCATCGACATAGATATGGCAAAGGCCTTCGAGATGGGCAAAAACCGGCACGCGGGCCTCGTTCTGCACGCGGGCGACCAGGCTCTTGCCGCCGCGCGGCACGATGACGTCGATCGCGCCCTCCAGGCCGCGCAGCATGGCGCCGACGGCAACGCGGTCGGCGACCGGAACGAGCTGGATAGCATGCTCTGGAAGTCCTGCCGCCTTCAGGCCTTCAACCAGGCAGACATGGATAGCCTGCGATGAGCGGCGCGAATCCGAGCCGCAACGCAGGATGACGGCATTGCCCGCCTTGAGGCAGAGGGCGCCGGCGTCCGCCGTGACGTTCGGCCGGCTTTCGAAGATGACGCCGATGACGCCGAGCGGCGTGCGGACGCGCTCGATCTTCAACCCGTTCGGCCGGTCCCAGGCGGCGATGACTTCGCCGACCGGATCGGCAAGCGCGGCAATGGCGCGGATGCCCTCGGCCATTTCGGCCACACGCTTGTCGTTCAGCGTCAGCCGGTCGACGAAGGAGGCAAGCATTTCGGTGCCTTCGATATCCTTCAGGTCCTTGGCGTTCTCGGCAAGAATATGCGCCTTGTTCGCCAGGATCGCATCGGCCATGGCGTTCAGCGCCCTGTTCTTCACCTCGGTGGACGCAAAGCTCAGCGGTAGTGCGGCAGCCCTCGCCTTGCGGCCGATGTCGTTCATCAGCACGTCAATGTCAGGGCCTGGCGCCACGGTATCAAGCATAGCTCGCGTCCTTCTTCTGCCTTTCCGATTTCGAACCGATCTGGGCGGTCATGACCATGTCGTCGCGATGGACCATGGCGGCGCGCCCGGCATAACCGAGGATGGCGGCGATTTCCGCCGATTTGCGGCCGGCGATCCGGCGGGCGTCGTCGGCATCGTAGCTGACAAGACCGCGGCCGATCTCGCGGCCCGCCGGGCCGATGATCGCCACCGTATCACCGCGGCTGAAGAGGCCGGAAACGCTGCGCACGCCGGCCGGAAGCAAGCTCTTGCCGGCCCCGAGTGCAACGACGGCGCCGTCATCGACATGCAGTTCGCCGGCCGGCTGCAACTGCCCGGCAATCCAGGTCTTGCGGGCGGTGACAGGCGTGCCAGACGGCGCGAACCAGGAGGAACGCGCGCCGTTTTCGATTGCCGACAGCGGGCTGTCGGTCTTGCCCGACGCGATGATCATGGCGCAGCCCGATGTGGTGGCAATCTTGCCGGCATCGATCTTGGTGCGCATGCCGCCACGCGAAAGCTCGGAGGCCGCACCCCCGGCCATTGCCTCGATCTCCGGCGTGATCGCGGCAATCGTCTCCAGGAACGTTGCGTTCGGATCGAGATGCGGCGGCGCGGTATAGAGGCCGTCAATATCGGAGAGAAGAATGAGCAGGTCGGCGCCGGTCATGGTCGCGACGCGGGCGGCGAGGCGGTCGTTGTCGCCGTAGCGGATTTCGCTGGTGGCAACGGTATCGTTCTCGTTGATGATCGGCACGGCGCCGATTTTCAAAAGCTGATTGATGGTGGCGCGGGCATTGAGATAGCGGCGGCGTTCCTCGGTATCTCCGAGCGTCAGCAGGATCTGGCCGGCGACGATCTCGTCGTGCGACAGGCTTTCCGACCAGGCACGCGCCAGCGCGATCTGGCCGACGGCGGCGGCGGCCTGGCTTTCTTCCAGCTTCAGCGCGCCCGAGGGCAGGTCGAGCACCGAGCGGCCGAGCGCGATCGCGCCCGAGGAGACGACGAGCACATCGATGCCCTTGGCCTTCAGGCCGGCGATATCGGCGCACATGGCGTCGAGCCAGGCCTTCTTCAGCCCGGCCCTGCGATCGACCAGCAGCGCAGATCCGATCTTGATGACGATACGGCGGTAGCGGCCGAGCGGCTTACGGCTGGTCATCGGCCTCGTCCTCGCCCTGAACCTCGCCCTTGTCCTCATCGGAGACGACCATGTCGCGATGGCGAAGCTTCGGCACCTTGGCCGGCTTCTCCTCGGTATTGGCCTCGACGATGATGTCGCGCAGGGCGCGCAGGACCTCGGTCATGCCCTTGCCGGTGACGGCCGAAATCTGGAAGGGCGTCTTGCCGCAGGCCTTGGCCAATTCCTTGGTCTTCTTCTTCAATTCGGCATCGTCGAGCAGGTCGATCTGCGACAGCGCCACGATCTCAGCCTTATCCGTCAGCTCGTTTCCATAGGCTTCGAGCTCGTGCTTGACCGTCTTGTATGCCTTGCCGACCTTTTCCTCCTGGGCGGAGACGAGGTGGAGCAGCACGCGGGTGCGCTCGACATGGCCGAGGAAACGGTCGCCGATGCCGACACCTTCATGGGCGCCTTCGATCAGGCCCGGAATGTCGGCGAGGATGAATTCCCGCTCGTCGATGGTGGCAACACCGAGGTTGGGATGCAGCGTGGTGAAGGGGTAGTTGGCGATCTTCGGACGGGCGCGGGTGACGGCAGCCAGGAACGTCGACTTGCCGGCATTGGGCAGGCCGACGAGGCCGGCATCGGCAATCAGTTTCAGCCGCAGCCAGAGGGTCTTTTCCTCGCCGGGCAGGCCGGGATTGGCCCAATCCGGCGCCTGATTGGTCGAGGTCTTAAAATGGGCGTTGCCGAAGCCGCCATTGCCGCCATGGGCGAGGCAGAAACGCTGGCCTTCGACGGTGAGATCGCAGATCAGCGTTTCCCGGTCTTCCTCGAAGATCTGGGTGCCTACGGGAACCTTGAGCGTCACGTCGCTTCCATTGGCGCCGGTGCGGTTCCTACCCATGCCATGGGTGCCGATCGTCGCCTTGAAATGCTGCTGATAGCGGAAATCGATCAGAGTGTTCAGTCCGTTGACAGCCTCGACCCAGACGTCGCCGCCGCGTCCGCCATCACCGCCATCCGGGCCGCCGAACTCGATGAATTTCTCGCGCCGGAAGGAAACGCTGCCGCCGCCGCCGTCTCCGGACTTGATATAGACCTTTGCTTCGTCGAGAAATTTCATTTTACTTCCAATATTCAGTGGCAGTTGGACGGCCGTCTTGGCCCATTCGATATAGGCGGTTCCGACGGAGGTCAAAGATTATCGTGAATTTCGTGAGCTATAACATACAGTACGGCTTCGGTCTCGATGGCAGATACGATCTGCCGCGCATTGCCCGGAGCCTCGAGGGGGCCGATGTCATCGCGCTGCAGGAGGTGACCCGCGGCTTCTCCCGCAACGGTTTTGCCGATATGGCGGCTGATGTTGCCGCCTTCTTTCCCGACTATTTCTGGGTGTATGGGCCAGCCTGCGATATGCATGTCGAGGCAGCCAAAGAGGGGCTCCGGCCGGTGCCCGGCACGCGATTCCAGTTCGGCAACATGGTGCTGTCGCGCTGGCCTGTTATCTCCACCCGGACGCTGCTTCTGCCGCGCAGCCGGACGATTGGCAAGATCAACCTGCAGCGCGGCGCAACCGAGGCGGTGATCAAAGCACCCGGCGGCGCGTTCCGCGTCTACTCCGTCCATCTCGACCATGTCTCTGCCGACGAGCGCATCCGCCAACTGCAATTCCTGAACGCGCAGATCAATGCCTTCGTCCAGGAGGGCGGGTCGCTGACGGGAGGCGGCGAATTCGATCTGCCGGAGCCGCCGCTGCCGGAAGATTACGTCATCATGGGCGATTTCAACATGGAGCCGGAATCGCCGGAATATTGCGCGCTTGCCGGTGCCGGCGGCGGATATTACGGCCGTATCGCCAGGGTCGGCACGCCGATCGACGCCTTTGCGGCGCTCTCGGCCTATCGGCCGGGGAGCTACAGCTGGATGGATCCCGAAGATCACGGCAAACGCATGCATCTCGATTATTGCTTCGTCAGTTGCGGCCTTGAGGGCCGGTTGAAATCCGCCCGGATCGATACGCAATCCGAGGGCTCCGATCATTTTCCCCTATGGGTTGAGATCGGGGATTGAGGGAGACGCCGCCGGGGCGGCGTCTCCTTTTCGGTTATGCGACCTTCCGCGGCTGCAGCATGCCCGGCTGCAGCACGGTTTCGATGTGCGACACCATGGTGTTGCGGGCGAAACAATAGATTTCGCCGCAACCCGTCATGCGGAAACCGAGCTTCTCCTGTAGTCGCAGCGAGGCCGGGTTGTCGGCGAAGACGCCGGAATGGATCGGCGTCTCCGGCATGCGGCGCGAGAAGCGCTCGATGATCGCCGCCACCGCCTCGCTCATATAGCCGCGCCGCCAGTAGTAGCGGTTCAGCCAGTAGCCGAGGTGCCAGCGGCCGTGGCGCAGCTCGATCGAGACGTTGCCGATATGGACATCGTCCTGACCGGTGATCGCCAACGGCCAGTCGGGCAAGGTGCCCGAGGTGACCGGGATCAGCCAGTCCAGCGCATCCTGCCGGTCGAACGGCGCGGGTACGCGGGACAGCATGCGCGTGACCGCGAAATCGGAGAGCGATTCCGCGATCGCAGGCGCATCGCTCAGCCTGTGCGGGCGGAGCGTCAGCCTGGCGGTCGAGATGACCGGCGCGGGGCCGGGCATCATCGGCTTGAGCTCAGGCCTTTGCAGCGCGGTCGTGCTCATGCGATGTTCCCCCAGCTTCGGAGGGACATCCAGGTCTTGCGGTCGAGCCTGTACCATTCGACCGGCACGTTGCTGCCGAGCGCCAGCGAGGCAGCGAGCCCCGATCCCTGGAACTGGAAACCGCACTTCTGGATGACGCGGCGCGAGGCGACGTTCATCACCCGGCAGCGCGCATCGATCTGATCGACGTCCTGGCGGGTTCTGAACACCATGTCGACCAGGGCATGGCAGGCCTCGGTCGTATAGCCCTTGTTCCAATAGGGCTCGCCCAACCAGTAGCCGATCTCGACGGTTCTGCCGTCGGCATGCGGCTCGACGCCGCAGCAGCCGATAAAGGCGCCGTTTTCGGCCTTGGTGATCGCATAGACGCACTTGCCAATCTCGCCATTTTTCGTGCGACGCACGAAGTCAGCAGCATCATTGGCGGTATATGGGTGCGGCATACGCGATACCATGGTGGCGACTTTGGCGTTGTTGGCGAGATGGGCAAGGGCGTCGATGTCTTCTTCGTGGGGCGCGCGCATGACGAGCCTTTCCGATAACAAGACAGGGCAATCGGTCCTTAACCGCTCCGGCCTCAGCCGTTCTTCGGAAGACCGCTGGTCTTCCCGGGGCGACCGTGATTGGTCTGCCCTTAACAATTCGCCTTGCATGGTTCAGTCCTCCTTGAGGGGTAAAGAAAAAGGGGAGATGGCGCCCCATCTCCCCTGTTTTCTAGACTGAACCTGATACGGCCAGCCGGGTCGATGAGACGCCGGCTGTTTTTGAGCGCTACCGGCTTATTCCGCTGCTTCCGCTTTCGGCATGACAGACACGTAGACGCGACCGTTGGCCTTCGTTCGGTAGTTCACATTGCCGGCGGTAAGCGCAAAAATCGTGTGATCCTTGCCGAGGCCGACGTTGGAACCCGGATGCCACTGCGTCCCGCGCTGACGCACGAGGATGTTGCCTGCGATGACGGCTTCGCCGCCGAACTTCTTCACGCCAAGGCGCTTGGATTCGGAATCGCGACCGTTGCGTGAGGAACCGCCAGCTTTTTTGTGTGCCATTGGAGTTCTCCTTTAAACCTTGTCCCGTTGATCTTACTTGGCAGCCACGATGTCCGTGATACGGACGACCGTGTGATGCTGACGATGGCCGCGCGAACGCTTCGAATTCTGACGGCGGCGCTTCTTGAAGGCGATGACCTTCTTGCCGCGGTTCTGTTCGACGACTTCTGCCTTGACAGAGGCGCCGGTAACGAAGGGCGCACCGATCGCAGCGTCGGCGCCTTCGCCGATCACGAGCACTTCGGTGAATTCAATGGAATCGCCAGCGGTGGCTTCCAGCTTTTCGATGGTCAGCACGTCGTTGGCTGCCACACGGTACTGTTTACCGCCGGTCTTGATGACTGCGAACATTTTTTATCCTTTCATGTTCGTTCCAGCTCTCCTCGCTCGCTGAGCAAGGTGGCCGTCTTTTTATCAGTCGAAGTTAAGCAGGGATTTCAGAGGGAAACCTCGAACTCTTCCTGCCGGTGAAACGCCCCACGCAAGCGCAGGACAAGCAAGGCACGGATTTCTCCAAACCTATTGCGCAGCCGAGATACGCGAGCGACAAAAAAGTGTCAAGGCAAAAGGATGGAATGCTTCGACTTTTCGGCTTGCCAACCTGTCATATGCTCGTTATGAGAACGCCCGCGCCGAACAAGCGCCGACCAGACCGCGGAGAGGTGGCAGAGTGGTCGAATGCACCGCACTCGAAATGCGGCATACCTGCAAGGGTATCGTGGGTTCAAATCCCACCCTCTCCGCCATAACGCTTCAAGCGCATAATTTTCCTGCAAACCGCTGAAATACCGAGACATCAGAGCGGGAAGGCGCCGTAGCTCTTTCGGCGGACAAGCGGATGCCGGACTGCGGTGTCGCAGTTCCAGTGCGGATGCGTCAATAATCAATCTGGGCGAATTGCTTTTTAAGGCATTGCTGATGAAGTGCCGGCATGACAAAGCCGCCCCGCAAGCCTTCCAAGCCGCTGCTCGGTGAAGCCTACGAGCCGCTCCGCAGCCGACCGCACTGGCTGCGAGATCCCGCTCAGCCCAATCTTCCTCTCGATCCGATGCCGGACGACCCGGATTTGAACCAGGCCGAAGGTCAGCCATACCCGCAGCGGGCGACCGACCGGGACATGGCGGCTCGCAACTTCCTGAGCTTCAACACGGCGATCTTGCTGGGGATCTTGTTCATTGCGATCGTCTTCAGGTTCCACAAGATCACCTTGCCGCTGGTCGACGGCTTCAGCTGGCGCGAGGTCAGCACCGCAATGATGGCCGACAATTTCCAGCAGCGCAGCTGGAACATCTTCTTTCCGGAGGTCAGCTGGACCGGGCCCGGGCCAAGCTATCAGGGCCGCGAGTTCCAGATCGTCAGCTATCTCACAGCCCTGCTCTACCAACTGTTCGGCTGGCACGACTGGTTCGGCCGCATGGTTGCGGCCTTCTTCAGCCTGGTGACGGTGTTTTCGCTGCACAGGCTGACGGCGCGCTGCTGGGGCGAGATGCACGCCCACGCGGCAGCACTTGCCTACGCGCTGATGCCGGCGTCGATCATGATCGACAGCTCGTTTCTTCCCGATCCCGCGATGCTGGCCTTGGTCACTCTCGGCGTCTGGCTGTTCGTCAGATATTGGGCCGGCGGCAGCGGTTGGCTCTTGCCGTTCGCCACGGTCAGCTTCTCGCTCGGCGCACTGTCAAAGCCGCCAGGCCTCGCTGCCGGTGCCATTATCTTCTATCTGATGGTCTGCTGGATTCTGGAGAAGAAGTGGAAGCAGGCGAGTGGGGTCTTCCTGTCGGGGCTCCTGAGCCTGGCCGTCATCGGCGCTTATTTCAGCTGGGCGATTTATCTCGGCCGCAGCTATCCGCCGTTTCATGTCGCCGGCACCGGCGGCTATATCTGGGAGGATGGCTTCCGGACATACCTCAGAAACAGGTTCTATTTCCAATCCGCGTGGAACACCTCGGCTTTGTGGTTCTACGGCTATCCGTTCATGGTGCTGTTTGCGGTCGGCTTGTGGATACCGCCCAGACCTGCCGAAGACCCTAGGCGACGCACCCTTTCGCGCATTCCCTATGTGTGGCTGGCTGCGGCCGTGATCGTCTATCTGGCGGCGGCCGGCGAGATCACCGGCAATGTGTGGAACTTCCACATCTTCCATGTACCGGTCGCGATATTCTCAGGCCGCGGCGCGCTTCTTCTGGCAACCCTTGCATCGAGAACCGTTCTAACGCCGGCGGTCGTGCTTCGCTCGATCTGCATCGTGGCGGTCGCACTTGCCTGGTCGACCCTTCCCCTCGTCAGGACGATGAAGAAGCCAATCGCCATGAAGGGCAAGCTGCTTGGCGAGGAACTGGCGCGGCTGGCGCAACCGGGCGACCTCGTCGTCGCCATCGCGCCCGAGGTCGGCGATCCCGTCGCAATCTACTACAGCAGGGCGCGGGGCTGGGTGTTCCCGCCCGGCGGAGGCGATGAGGAATGGTCGAAATTCGTCGCCGATGACGCCATTGCGATCGCGCAGCTGGAGGAGTTGCGCGCGCAAGGCGCGGATCTGTTCGGCGTTGCCAAGAACGCCACCGACAAACAGGACCTGCTGTTCGTCGAGCATCATGACGGGGTCATCGACTATCTGGACAAGACCGCAACCAAGCTTGTGGATTCGGATGATTTGCTGGTCTACAGGATCACTCGTCCATGAGAGCCGACAACAGTCGCTGCGGGCGCTCTCATTGTATGTCAGAGCCGTTTGATCTCTGTTTTATTGTATTTTCTTCACCCAGACTCCGACCTCATCGCCGCTGCTCAGATCGGGCTGCACCAGCCCATCGATCATGAAGGTCGGCGAGACATGGATGCCGTTCTGCCGGGCATATTTGCAATGCCATTTGATCTCCCGGTCGAGATCCGGAATTGCGAAGGCCTCCTTCAGCCTGACGCCGCTGTAGGTTTCCAGGCGCTCGATGGTCTGGTTCGGCGTCACGTCCATGTTCGGGCCGCCGGCATGGCGTTCAAACTCGAAATCCTCGCGATGGGCGGCAATGGCGGCCATCACTTTCTTGGCTGTCTGCTTGCCGCCTTCCAGCGTTGAGGCTGCGATGATGCAGCGGACAAGGACGCCCGAATACATATGCCAGGGTTGCGACTGCAGACGGATCTTCACGGTGATCCTGTCTTCGCCGGCTCGGCTCAGCAATTCGTCGAGCTTGTTGAACGCCCTGACCGAATAAGGGCAAGTCGGCTCCAGAAAGGCTTCGAAGATGCGGGAGCCAGTTCCCCAGGTGAGCGGATCTGCGTGCCAGGCGGTGGTCGTCATGGGATTCCTCTCTGAAGGCAGGGTATTTGAAGCGACTTAGGTCACCAGGCTCCAGAAGCCATGCTTCTTGCCGTGCCGGCGCTTGAGGTCCGCGACATAGACGTCATGGGATCTTGTGTTGCCAAAGTCATCGATATGAGGCGTAAGGGACGCGCAGTCCGAAAGATGCCTTGCGGCGTGTTTATAGCGGCTGGGCCTGTTGTTATCGAGGGCGAAATCGATCATGGAGCGCAAGAGAATGGTCGCCGCGAGCGGATGTTTCTCCGCCAGAGCTTCGGCCGCCGGCGTCATCAGCTCATAGAGATCGCCGTCGAGTTCGGCTTTCCTGATCACCACCAGTTTTGCCGCCTCGGCAGGCGCCGGCCAATTCAGGAAAAAGGCAAGCGCCTGATGGACGTTCGGGAAAGCCCGGGCATGGGCAAATGCCTTCTCCTCGGCGTCGAGATCGTCGAAATCCGGCAGCCGCTTGAGGAAAGCCCTGAGATGCTCGCCATCCAGCGCCTGCTCGAAGCGCCCCCATCGATAGGTTTGGGCCTCTTCGGCGCGCCCCAGGGCCTCGAGCGCGGCGACGCGAGCGAGCTGCCATTCGAATGGCATGTTGGCCCAGCCTCTCGCGTCGGCCTCATCCAACGTCTCAAGCGCTTCTTTCGCCCGCCCGGCCGAGAGCAGGCGATTGGCGATATCGGCCGCAATCATCGGCGCCTTGCGCGTTTCCTCGGGGTGCTGGCCAATGTAGGCATCAACATCGCCCTGGGCGTCGGCAATTTGCTGTAAGGCCATGCGCACCGTCAGATCCCGGTGAGTGCCGTAGATCTCATCCTCGTAAATCGGGCCTCCCGCGCCCCAGCCGATGACCTTGCGCTCATCTTCCGCCGGCTTGTCCTTCGGCTCCTTGGACCATTGGACGAAGAGGGTTTTCAACCGATCGATACCATCCTTGCCGAGGGCCGGCACCATCGCCGCAAGCAGGTTGTCGTACTGGCCGTAACCATTGTCCTGCACGGCTTTGAACACCTTATCGGCCAGAACATTGACGTCAATTTTGACGAGCCTGGCGATTGCAGCAGCATCCTCGCAAGCCCGGTGAAAACTTTGGATCAGTGAGCCGCCGCGGTCGTTGGATCTTTCAAAGATCGAATCCGCCATTGCGAGGAACTGCCATATCAGTTCGAAAGCCTCCCGGGGATCATCGGCGGCAATCGTCTCTGAGATCGTCTTGCGTTGAGTTTCCAGATCGGTCTTCAGCGCCTTCGCTTTGTGCCAGTTTATGACGGTGCGAGCGCGGGTAATGCTGGCAAGCCGCTTTCGCACCTCACGCGCCACTTCGGCGCTGCCGTGATTGCCGGCAAGCTCCATTCGAAGCCGTCGCTTGTGGGCGGCGCTGCCCGTGCTGATCTCGATCAGCAGCTCGGCAAGGCGCTGGACACCGAGGGATTCGAGATTCTTGGCATTGAGTGTTGTCTTGGCTGCCATCGGTCATCGCTGTCGTTTCTGCGGCTGACCCTACCCTGGAGCCGGTACGAGGCCAAGGTCGGGGAATGCATGCGAGGGATAATCCCCTGCTCCTCGATATTAGCTAAAAACTAACGCTGCCTCGTAACGACTCCTAAAGCCGGTTTTGGCACCTTGTTGCCTGTCGAATATTGCTTCCAAATTTCTCGCTGGGGTTGATTATGAGTCATAATAAGGACGCCTGGGTCAGCCAGCGCGCTTATTCGCTGTGGGAATCGGAAGGCAGGCCGGATGGGCGCGGGGAAAGCCATTGGGCGCAGGCGCTACGGGAGTTCGAGCAGCTGGAGCTGACGAAGGCCTCGCCTGATGGAAATGATCTTATCGAGAAGCTGAAGGCCGCGGGGCGGCTGATGCGTGTCTATGACGAGACGGTTCCCGCCGTCGAGAATGACCGGCAGATCAAGGCGGTTCGCTAGCCTGTATTTATAATCCCTGGGTTGCCGAAATATTCAGCGGCATTCCAGGCGGACGATCGGCCTTGCCGGCAGGCGTCTTGCCACTTCGACGAAGCCGGCATCCAGAAACATCGAGAGCGCTCCCGGATAGAGCTCGGCTCCGTTCGAAGCGCGGGCTGCCTGATCGACGGGGTAGGCTTCGAGGCATTCAGCGCCATTCGCGTTTGCGAATTTGACGGCGTGTTTCAATAACAATCGCGACAGGCCCTGCCGCCGGAACGGTTTGCGGACGATGAAGCAATTGATCGACCAAACCGGCTTGTCGTCGACCGGCGCGAAGGGCTTTGAGCGGCGCAGCCGGTCGAATACGGCGCGCGGCGCGATACCGCACCATCCGGCCGGCTCGTTCTCGTGGTAGCCGAGAATGCCTGGCGGGCGCGGCCCGGCGACGAGGCTTCGAAACCAGTTGCGATTTCCCTCGCCCCATCCTGCCTTGTAGTCGGCATTCGGAAGATACCAGTAGGCGCAGCGACAATTCCGGCCGCCCGAGCAATCGTCGAACACCTCTTCTAGATCAGCCAGGCGGTCGGCGGTGGCGGGGAAGAAAGAGAAGCGATCCTGCATCCGGGCAAATTATGACGCAGACGGACGATCGGCAAGCGGTCGCCCGTGCCGGACGATCAGGCGAGGTTGCTCTCCAGCTTGAAATACTCATTCTTCAGCGGCCGACGTCGCCCGGCTGTCGCCGCCGGTCGGCATTCTCCGGCGCGCGGCCCGTCCTGACGCTACTGGCGTGCGGCCCAGCTCAAACCCCGCCGCAGGATGAGCGGCATATAGGGATGGTCGAATTCGGCAGCGATATGGCCGAGGGCGGAATAGAAGATGCGGCCGGCACCGAAATGGCGCTTGAAGACGACGGGCATCACGACATTGCGGGCCGCCGGATCGTAGGCACCGGTGAAGGTGGTGGTCGCAAGGATTTCGACCGTGGGATCATAGTGGAGATAATATTGCTCGGAACGGTAGTCGAAGTCGGGAATGCCCTCCATCACTGGATCGTCCTGGCGGGTGACGGCGACACGGAAGTCGATGATATTGCCGGGATGGGCCACCCAGGTGACGCCGGAAACATATCGGAAAGGCGCGCTTTCCTTGAAGGACGTGGCAAGGGCGCCGTGATGGCCGGCGAGCCCCAGCCCGCCGCGCACGGCTTCGACCAGGGCCGCGGCATGAGGCTTTTCGAGCGTTTCGCCGGTAATGATGGGCACCAGCAGATCGGCCTGCGCCAGCGTCGGTGATCCGAATATTCCGAGATCGCCGGTCACCTCGACCGTAAAATCGTCTTCACGCAGCAGGTCGGCGACGATATGAGCGCATTGCTCCGGCTCATGACCCTGCCAGCCGCCCCAAACGACCAATGCCTTTCTCATTCGTGCCCTCCCTGGCTGATGTTGCAGACCGTTGCATCACATGGTGGTACAAGGCCCTTAGATCGGGCGGCTATGCAAATCACGCGAATAATTTTCGAATATCGCCGATGCGGCCCAAATTGCGGGGCGGGCGGCGTCATTGTCGTTCGGCGTTGGAGTTGAAGTCATCGATAGGGCCGCCATGGCGACGAATCGCGCATCGATTGAAGTGGCATCGGCAATTGACGTATTGTCTGTTCACGCCGATCGCAGTTCTTTCTTTTTATTGACGTGTATCTCGTCTAGGTTTCCCTCATCTCTCACGAAGAATAGGGTGGTGCATGGCAGGTGAAACGGTTCTTGTTGTCGGCGGCGCCGGCTATATCGGGTCGCATACGTGTCTCGACTTGGCGAACAAGGGTTATACGCCTGTCGTCTTCGACAATTTTTCGAACGGCCATCGCGAGTTCGTCAAATGGGGGCCGGCCGAAGAGGGCGATATTCGCGATCGCGCCCGGCTGGATGAGGTGCTGGCAAAGCACAAACCGGCGGCGATCCTGCATTTCGCGGCGCTGATCGAGGTTGGCGAATCGGTGAAAGATCCGGTTTCGTTCTACGAGAACAATGTGATCGGCACGCTGACGCTGCTTTCGGCGGCACAGGCTGCCGGCATCAACGCCTTCGTCTTCTCCTCCACCTGCGCCACCTACGGTCTGCCGCAGAGCGTGCCGCTCGACGAGACGCACCGGCAGGTGCCGATCAATCCCTACGGGCGGACGAAATATATCGTCGAACAGGCGCTTGCTGATTACGACCAATATAAGAGCCTGCGCTCGGTGGTGCTGCGCTATTTCAATGCGGCCGGCGCCGACTTCGAGGGCCGGATCGGCGAATGGCACCAGCCGGAAACGCATGCGATACCCCTGGCGATCGACGCAGCCCTCGGCCGCCGCCAGGGTTTCAAGGTGTTCGGCAGCGACTACGAGACCCGCGACGGCACCTGCGTGCGCGACTATATCCATGTGCTGGATCTTGCCGATGCGCATGTGCGCGCCGTCGAATATCTGCTGAAGGGCGGCGATTCCGTCGCGCTCAACCTCGGCACCGGCACCGGCACGACAGTCAGGGAATTGCTCGGCGCGATCGAGGAAGTGTCGAACCGGCCTTTCCCCGTCGAATATATCGGCCGTCGTGAAGGCGATTCGCATACGCTGGTTGCCAATAACGACAAGGCGCGCGACGTGCTCGGCTGGGTGCCGCAATATGATCTGTCCGAGATCATCCGCTCCGCCTGGGCCTGGCATGCAAAATCCAACCAGCATTGAGAAGGCGCGCCGGCCGAACATCCTGCTGATCACGGCCGACCAGTGGCGTGGCGATAGCCTGTCGGCCGTCGGTCACGCTTGCGTAAAGACACCTGGTGTCGATGCGCTGGCGCGGGAAGGCACGCTCTTCCGGCGGCACTATGCCGGGGCGGCACCCTGCTCGCCGGCGCGGGCCACACTCTATACCGGCCTTTATCAGATGAACCACCGCGTCTGCCGCAACGGTTCGCCGCTCGATGCCCGCTTCGACAATCTGGCGCTCGCCGCCCGGCGGGCCGGATACGATCCGACCCTGTTCGGCTACACGGATACCGCGCCCGATCCGCGCGGCATGGATGCCGGCGATCCGCATCTGACGACCTATGAAGGCGTGCTGCCGGGCTTTACGGCCCGCCAGCTTCTGCCCGAGCATGAAAAACAGTGGCTCTCCTGGCTCAGGTCCCGCGGCCATGCGAATGCCGTCAGCCGCGACATCCATATTCCGGTCGGTGCCGAAGCAGGCGAAATTTCAAATGCGGCGCCGGCCTATTCGCGCGACGAGACCCAGACGGCGTTCCTGGCCGGCGAGTTCATTCGCTGGGTGGGCGAACAGGACAGGCCGTGGTTTGCACATGTCTCTTTCTTGCGTCCGCATCCGCCATTTTCCGTGCCGGAGCCGTTCAACCGGATGTTCAAGCCCGACGAGGGACCGGCTTTTGCCCGCGCTGCAAACCGCGACGCCGAACAGAATAGTCATCCTTATCTCGCCTACGAGATGCCACGCTCTGGCAAGGGCAACTTCATCTACGGGGCAACGGGGCCGCTCAGCGGCTGGAACGCTGAGGATTTTGCCGCGATCCGGGCGATCTATTACGGGATGATATCAGAGGTCGATGCGCAACTCGGCCGCATCTGGCAAGCCCTGAAGGATGCGGGCGCCTGGGACGACACGCTTATTGTCTTCACCTCGGACCACGCCGAGATGGCGGGCGATCACTGGATGCTCGGCAAGGGCGGTTTCTTCGACGGCAGCTATCATATTCCTCTTGTCATTCGCGATCCCGCAAGCAGTGCTGCGGGTAGGGTCGTCGACAAATTCACCAGCGCTGCCGATATTTTTCCCACCCTTTGTCAAAGGCTCGGCATCGACGCGAAGAACGGGCTCGATGGCCAGTCGCTCATGCCGTTTGTCAGGGGTGGGAGCGGACCGGGCTGGCGGGACGCGGCATTCTGGGAATTCGATTTTCGCGACATTGCGCATGGCGAGGCGGAGCGGCATTTCGGGCTCCGGTCCAACCAATGCAATCTGGCGGTGATCCGCGACGGACGGTTCAAATATGTGCATTTTACCGCATTGCCGCCGCTGCTCTTCGATCTTCTCAACGATCCGATGGAACTCGACAATGTCGCAGCGGATCCGGCCTATGCGGCGATACGGCTCGATTATGCCGAGAAGCTTCTGTCGCTGCGGGCACGGCATCTCGACCAGACGCTTGCCTATACCGAGCTGACGGAAAGAGGGCCGGTGACGCACCGACCCTGGTAGAGCATTGCCGTCTTCTTCGAATGACGGCAATGCTCTCTTTCTCTTTGTACGCAATTCCCGGCACAAGCGTTTCACGCTTTGCCTGGCAAAACCGCTGCACATTTTTGCTGGAATTGCTTTGTTCAGCCGAGATAATCGCGCTTGCCGATCGGGGCGCCCTGGTTGCGCAGAATGGCGTGAGCCGTCGCAACGTGGAAATAGAAGTTCGGCAGGGCGAAGGTGGCGATATATTCGTCACCGGGCAGCACGATACCGCTCTTTCCCGGCAGGGTGATCTGGCGGGTTTCCGTGCCTTCCAGCGCTTGGGCCGAGAAGCCGGCGAGATAGGCTTCGGTTTTTGCCAGGCGCTCGCGCAGGGCATCGAGCGTCGTTTCGTTGTCTTCGAACTTCGGGGCGTCGGTCGCGGTCAGGCGGGCGAGCGCGAATTTGGCGGTGTCGCTGGCGCGCTGATATTGGCCGGAGAGCGGCAGCATGTCGGGCGCAAGTCGAGCGGCGACCAATATGGCGGGATCGATATTCTTTTCCCTGGCATAGGCTTCGGCCTTGTCGAGGTAGGTTTTCAGGCTGGCGATGCCGCGCTGGAACATCGGAACGGTGAGGCGGTAGATCGAAATGGACATGTGTCCTGTCTCCAAAATCTTCAAATGATTGGGCCGCGGCAAAAGATCAAAGATGCCTGCGGCTCTGGGCCTGTCTTCGACCTCGCATAGATGGATGCTCGCTTCGTCTTTCACAACGGCGGAAATGCAGGTGCTGGCCGTGAAGGCCCACGGCATTGCGCTTCATCCATATCCGGTCGCCGCTAAAGAGGCTTGACGCCGTTCCCAGAAAATGGAATGAATATTCCGCAGGGCGGATTTGACGGTTTGTTTGTTCCGTTTTGCAGAGCGCCGCGGGAGAGGTGGCGCGGGGAAGTTGCGGCTTCAGGGCAAATGCCTGGAGCTCCGGCGTGAGGAGGGTGCAGCCGGGCACCGCTTTGTGGAGGAAGTGAAATGAAAAAGTTTATCCTGGGCACTGCGATGGCGCTCGTCATGTCGACGGCGGCTCACGCAGAAACCGTCGGCGTCTCGATGGCGAAGTTCGACGATAATTTCCTGACCGTTCTGCGCAACGGCATGACCGATTATGCAAAGACACTCAGCGGCGTGACGCTGCAGGTCGAAGACGCACAGAACGACGTGTCCAAGCAGCAGAGCCAGATCCAGAATTTCATCGCCTCCAAGGTCGATGCGATCATCGTCAACCCTGTCGATACCGATGCGACGACGGCGATGTCGAAGCTTGCGGCCGATGCCGGCATTCCGCTGGTTTACGTCAACCGTCAGCCGGTCAATGTCGACACGCTGCCGGAGAAGCAGGCTTTCGTCGCCTCCAACGAGCAGGAATCCGGCACGCTGGAAACCAAGGAAATCTGCCGCATTCTCGGCGGCAAGGGCAAGGCCGTGGTGATCATGGGCGAGCTCTCCAACCAGGCTGCGCGCATGCGCACCCAGGACATTCATGACGTCGTCAAGACGGATGAATGCAAGGGCCTGGAGATCGTCGAAGAGCAGACGGCCAACTGGGACCGCACCCAGGGCGCCGACCTGATGACCAACTGGCTCTCCAGCGGCATCGAATTCGACGCCGTCATCTCCAACAACGACGAAATGGCGATCGGCGCCATCCAGGCGCTGAAGGCAGCCGGCAAGGATATGACCAAGGTCGTCGTCGGTGGCGTCGACGCCACCCAGGACGCGCTTGCCGCCATGCAGGCGGGTGATCTTGACGTCACCGTGTTCCAGGATGCCGCCGGCCAGGGCAAGGGCTCGCTCGATGCGGCGCTGAAGCTTGCCAAGGGCGAAAAGGTCGACAAGAAGGTCTATATTCCCTTCCAGCTCGTCACGCCTGAGAACGTCAAGGACTTCGTCACCAAGAACTGAGGCGAATGCCAAGCAGGATGCGGGCCTTGCCCGCATCCTTTCCGCCTGTCCGTATCCGGAGGAGATGATATGGCCGTCAGCCCGACAACCATGGCCGCCGTGCGCGCCAGTGGTGCAGTTCCGAATGCGGAATATCTCTTGAGCGCCGAGGGCGTTCGCAAGGAATTTCCGGGTGTCGTCGCGCTCGACGACGTGCAGTTCCGGCTGAAGCGCGCCTCGGTGCATGC
Organism: Rhizobium anhuiense bv. trifolii; assembly: GCF_024346605.1. Lineage (NCBI taxonomy): Bacteria > Pseudomonadati > Pseudomonadota > Alphaproteobacteria > Hyphomicrobiales > Rhizobiaceae > Rhizobium > Rhizobium anhuiense. The sequence continues at coordinate 149,793 of NZ_CP098803.1, read as the reverse complement.
GCTGATGGGCGAAAACGGCGCCGGAAAATCGACACTGATGAAGATCCTCGCCGGCATTTATATCCCCGACAAAGGCGATATCCGCCTGAAAGGGGTCGAGATTCGGCTGAAATCTCCGCTCGATGCGCTGGAGAACGGGATTGCCATGATCCATCAGGAACTGAACCTGATGCCGTTCATGACGGTCGCGGAAAATATCTGGATTCGTCGCGAACCGAAAAACCGCTTGGGTTTCATCGATCACGGCCTCATGCATCGCATGACCGAGGAGCTGTTTGCCCGGCTCAATATCGAGATTGATCCCGATATCGAGGTCCGGCACCTGTCGGTCGCCAACCGGCAGATGGTCGAGATCGCCAAGGCGGTTTCCTATAAGTCCGACGTGCTGATCATGGACGAGCCGACCTCGGCGCTGACGGAGCGCGAGGTCGAGCATCTTTTCCGTATTATCCGCGACCTCAGGGCCCAGGGCATCGGCATCGTCTACATCACCCACAAGATGAACGAGCTTTTCGAGATCGCCGATGAGTTCTCCGTCTTCCGCGACGGCCGATATATCGGCACGCATGCCTCGACCGACGTCACCCGCGACGACATCATCCGCATGATGGTCGGGCGCGAGATCACCCAGATGTTTCCCAAGGAAGAGGTGCCGATCGGCGAGGTCGTGCTCTCCGTCAAGGATCTCTGTCTCAAGGGGGTCTTCCACGACGTTTCCTTCGATGTCAGAGCCGGCGAGATCCTCGGCGTGGCAGGCCTTGTCGGTTCCGGCCGATCGAATGTTGCCGAAACGCTGTTTGGCGTGACGCCGGCAAGCTCCGGCTCGATCGAACTCCACGGCAAGCCGGTGACGATTTCTTCTCCGACCGAGGCCATCCGTCACCAGATGGCGTTCCTGACCGAGGACCGGAAAGATACCGGCTGCCTGCTGATCCTCGATATTCTCGAGAATATGCAGATCGCCGTTCTGCAGGACAGATACGTCAAGCGCGGCTTCGTGCAGCAGGGCGCTATCGAGGCAACCTGTGAAGACATGGCAAAGAAACTGCGCGTGAAAACGCCCAATCTTTACGAGCGGGTGGAAAATCTTTCGGGCGGCAACCAGCAGAAGGTGCTGATCGGACGCTGGCTGCTCACCAATCCGCGCATCCTTATCCTCGACGAGCCGACGCGCGGCATCGATGTCGGCGCCAAGGCGGAAATCCACCGGCTGGTCGTGGAGATGGCGCGCAACGGCGTGGCGGTGGTGATGATCTCGTCCGAGATGCCTGAGGTTCTCGGCATGAGCGACCGCATCATGGTCATGCATGAGGGACGCGTGACCGGTTTCCTCAATCGCGACGAAGCAACGCAGATCAAGGTGATGGAACTGGCTGCGCAGTGATGCGTCACCGGCAATCGCCCAAGGGAGGTTTGACATGACTACCAAGGCAGCAGAGGGCGGAGCCCCGCTCGCAACCCGGCAAAGGCGGCGGCGCATACCGACCGAGCTCAGCATTTTCCTCGTGCTCGTCGGCATCGCGCTCATCTACGAGGTGCTCGGCTGGATGTTCATCGGCCAAAGTTTCCTGATGAATTCGCAGCGCCTGACGATCATGATCCTTCAGGTCTCCGTCATCGGCATCATCGCCGTCGGCGTCACGCAGGTCATCATCACCGGCGGCATCGACCTTTCGTCGGGCTCTGTCGTCGGCATGACGGCGATGATTGCAACAAGCTTCGCCCAGTCGTCGACCTGGGGACGGGCCGTCTTTCCGTCGCTGACCGACCTGCCGGCTTTCGTGCCGATCATAATCGGCCTGCTGATCGGAGCGGCAGCCGGTCTGGCGAACGGCGCACTCATCGCCTATACGAAGATCCCGCCGTTCATTGCAACGCTTGGCATGTTCGTTTCGGCCAGAGGTGTCGCCAAGTGGTATACGAAGGGACAGCCGGTTTCCGGGATCACCGAACAGTTTCATTTCATCGGAACGAAAGCCTGGCCGGTTGTCGTCTTCCTGGTCGTTGCGCTGATCTTTCACATTGCGCTGCGCTATACCCGCTACGGAAAATTCACCTATGCGATCGGCGCGAACCCGCAGGCGGCACGCGTGTCCGGCATCAACATCGAGGCGCATCTCGTCAAGGTCTATGTGATTGCCGGATTGCTTGCCGGTCTCGCCGGGATCGTCACGGCGGCACGTGCTGAAACCGCACAGGCCAGCATGGGCGTCGGCTACGAACTCGACGCGATCGCCGCGACCGTCATCGGCGGCACCTCGCTGACCGGCGGCGTCGGGCGCATCACCGGCACCGTCATCGGCACCATCATCCTCGGCGTCATGACCTCCGGCTTCACCTTCCTCAGGATCGACGCCTATTACCAGGAGATCGTCAAGGGTCTCATCATCGTCGCGGCTGTCGTCATCGACGTCTACAGACAGAAGAAACGACGCAAGCACTGATCTCTCATGGTTTTTTACGGGGGCTTCGGCCCCCGTTCTGTTTTCCGCACCATGACGGATTTTAAAAAAAGGGGTGGCGAATCCCGTCAGCTTTTCTATTCTGCCGCTTCATTCGCCCTCTACGGCGCCGCGCGTCTGAAAAGACGCGCTACGGAGGCTGTAGCACTTTGAATGCTGCATAATTTGTCCTTAAATCGATTCCGATTTAAGGAATTATGCAGTAGGGCAGCGCAGGAAGACAGATGCAATTCGTATTTGACGGTCACAACGACGTTCTCCTTCGACTCTGGACACATTCAAATGACGGCAGCGATCCGATCGCAGAATTCGCGGACGGCACGACGGTCGGCCATATCGATGCGCGTCGGGCCAGAGAGGGCGGTCTTTCCGGCGGTCTCTGTGCCATCTACATTCCCTCGGGCGATCTCGTCTTCGCCGATCCGGATGCCAACGGTCGCTATATCACGCCGATGGCCGCCCCCCTTGATCCGCTGCCTTCCCTTGCCATTGCCAATGAAATGGCGGCGATCGCGTTGCGGCTCGACCAGGCAGGCGCCTGGCGGCTCTGCCGGACGGTGAAAGACATCCGCGGCGCCATGGTGGACGACATTTTCGCCGCCGTCATGCATATGGAGGGCTGCGAGGCGATCGGCGCCGATCTCTCGGCACTCGAGGTATTCTACGCAGCGGGGCTGCGGTCGCTCGGGCCGGTCTGGAGCCGGCACAATGTCTTTGGTCACGGCGTGCCCTTCGCCTTCCCGATGTCGCCGGACACAGGCCCCGGCCTGACCGATGCCGGCTTCGCACTGGTCAGGGAATGCAATCGCCTCGGGATCCTGATCGATCTGGCCCATATCACCGAGAAGGGTTTCTGGGACGTGGCGAAGACGACGGACCAACCGCTGGTCGCCAGCCACTCCAATGCCCATGTGCTGACGCCGGTCGCACGAAACCTGACGGACAAGCAGCTCGATGCGATCCGCGAAAGCCGCGGGCTCGTCGGCATCAACTATGCGACCGCCATGCTGCGTGCCGACGGCCGCTCGGACAGCGATACGCCGCTTGCCGACATGATCCGCCATATCGACTATCTCGTGAACCGCATCGGCATCGAATGCGTGGCGCTCGGATCGGATTTCGACGGGGCCACCATTCCCGAGGAAATCGGTGATGCGGCTGGCAATCAGAAGCTGATTGCCGCTCTCAAAGAGGTTGGCTATGCTGATGCCGACCTCGCAAAACTTGCCCGTGAAAACTGGCTTCGCATTCTGGCCCAAGCTTGGCGGGAGGACCGCGCCTAAGCCTTTCCTAATCCAATCAAAAAACAGGGGAACAGATCATGATGATGACCAAACTCAGCCGCAATTTTCGCATGCTTTCCGCCGGAGCCGCGCTTTCGCTCCTGATGATGGCGGCACCCGCCGCCTTCGCCGAGACGCCGAAGGATACGCTGGTCGAAGGTTTTGCCATCGACGATATCATTACGATGGATCCGGGCGAGGCTTTCGAGCTTTCGACCGCCGAGATTACCAGCAACAGCTACAGCCTGCTCGTCCGTCTCGACATGGACGATACGTCGAAGGTGAAGGGCGATCTGGCCGAGAGCTGGAGCGTTTCCGATGACGGCCTCACCTATACGTTCAAGCTGAAGCCCGGCCTGAAATTCGCCTCGGGCAATCCGATCACCGCCGAAGACGTCGCCTATTCGTTCGAGCGCGCCGTCAAGCTCGACAAGAGCCCGGCCTTCATCCTCACCCAGTTCGGCCTCACCGGCGACAACGTCACGGAAAAGGCCAAGGCGGCTGATGCCGGCACCTTCGTCTTCACGGTCGACAAGGCCTATGCGCCGAGCTTCGTGCTGAACTGCCTGACGGCAACCGTCGCTTCCGTCGTCGACAAGAAGCTGGTGCTGGAACACGTGAAGGCGGTGACGCCGGATGCCGAGCACAAATACGACAATGATTTCGGCAATGAATGGCTGAAGACCGGCTATGCCGGCTCCGGCGCCTACAAGCTGCGCGAATGGCGTGCCAACGAAGTCGTCGTGCTGGAGCGCAACGACAATTATTACGGCGACAAGGCGAAGCTCAACCGCGTCATCTACCGCTACATGAAGGAAAGTTCTGCCCAGCGGCTGGCGCTCGAAGCCGGCGATATCGATATCGCCCGCAACCTCGAGCCGGGCGATATCGACGCCGTTTCGAAAAATGCCGATCTCGCGACGACAAGTGCGCCGAAGGGCACGATCTATTATGTCAGCCTGAACAACAAGAACGAGAACCTCAAGAAGCCGGAAGTCCAGGAAGCTTTCAAATATCTGGTCGATTACGATGCGATCGGCGCGACCTTGATCAAGGGTATCGGCGAAATCCACCAGACCTTCCTGCCGAAGGGCCAGCTCGGCGCGCTCGACGAGAATCCCTATAAGCTCGATGTCGCCAAAGCCAAGGAACTGCTCGCCAAGGCGGGCCTGCCCGACGGTTTCTCGGTCACCATGGATGTGCGCAACAACCAGCCGGTGACGGGTATCGCCGAATCCATGCAGCAGACGCTGGCGCAGGCCGGCGTGAAGATGGAAATCATCCCCGGGGACGGCAAGCAGACACTGACCAAATACCGCGCCCGCACCCATGACATGTATATCGGCCAGTGGGGTTCGGACTATTTCGATCCGAACTCCAATGCCGATACCTTCACCGGCAATCCCGACAATTCCGATGCCGGCACGGTGAAGACGCTCGCATGGCGCAACAGCTGGGAAGCGCCGGAACTCGACAAGCAAGCCAAGGCCGCACTTCTGGAACGCGACGCCGCCAAGCGTGCCGCCATATATCAGGATATCCAGAAGAAGTACCTGGCCAGCAGCCCCTTCGTCTTCATCTTCCAGCAGACCGAGGTGGCCGGTTACCGCAAGAGCCTGAAGGACTTCAAACTGGGTCCGAGCTTCGATACCAATTTCGTCGGTCCGATCGCCAAGGAATAATCCGGCAGGATTGAGGGGCTTGAGCACCGTCGAAACACCACAGGAGGCGCGGCCCCGAAGGGGCCGTGCCAGCGCCTTCGCAAAGGCGCTAGGGCGGTTCCTGTTTGCCGCTGTCACTACCTATTTCGGCCTGTTGGCCGTCACCTTCTTTATCGGCCGCGTCGTGCCGATCGATCCCGTGCTCGCCATCCTCGGCGACCGCGCGCCCAATCATGTCGTCGAGCGCGTACGCCAGGAAATGGGCTTCAATCTGCCGCTCTATCAGCAGTTCTTCATCTATATCAAAGGCATCCTATCCGGCGATTTCGGCAATTCGGTCCTGACGACCAATCCTGTCATGGTCGATATTCGCCGTGCATTTCCGGCGACGGTGGAGCTTGCAACGCTCGGAACGCTGATCGGCGCTTTCGTCGGCGTGCCGCTCGGCGTTCTCGCCGCGGTGCGCCGCGGCAGCATCGCCGACCAGGTCGTGCGGGTCATCGGCCTGATCGGTTATTCGGTGCCGATCTTCTGGCTGGCGCTGATTTCGCTCGTCATCTTCTACGCGCAACTGCGCTGGGTGGCCTTTCCCGGCCGCATCGACATCGTTTTCGAATACACCTTCACGCCGATCACCGGCTTCTATCTCCTGGACAGTGCCTGGCAAGGACAATGGGATGTCTTCTACGATGTCTTCCGCCACATCATCCTGCCGGCATCCCTGCTCGGTTATTTCTCGCTCGCCTATATCAGCCGCATGACGCGCAGCTTCATGCTGAACGAGCTTTCCCAGGAATATATCGTTGCCGCGCGCGCCAAGGGGCTTTCGGAAACGCGGGTGATCTGGGGCCATGCGCTGCGCAATGCCGCCGTGCCGCTCGTCACCGTGATTGCGCTTTCCTATGCCGGCCTGCTCGAAGGCTCGGTGCTGACCGAGACCGTCTTTTCCTGGCCGGGCATCGGACTCTACATCACCAATTCGCTGCAGAACGCCGACATGAACGCCGTGCTCGGCGGCACGATCGTCATCGGGACGGTCTTCATCGGCATCAACCTTCTGTCCGATCTTCTCTACCGGACGCTCGACCCGAGGACGCGAAACCGATGACGGCCTCCGCCAGCCCACCTCCTGCGATGAGCCGCCGCGACTGGCTGCTTTCCGACCGGCCGCAATCGCGCCTGCAGGCTCGCCTCGGCCGCGCCTATGTCACTTGGCGGCAGTTTACGGCAAACAGGCTCGCCGTCCTCGGCCTGCTGATCATCGTGGCGCTGCTTTTGACCGCCGCCTTTGCCGATGTCATCGCCACGCATAATCCCGTTGTCGGCGATCTGCGCAATGCCCGGCTGCTGCCGCCGGGAACCGGGGAATTCCTGCTCGGTTCGGACGACCAGGGCCGCGACATCTATTCACGGCTGATCTACGGATCGCGATTGACGCTGCTCGTCGTCGCGCTCGTCGCCATCATCTCGGCGCCGATCGGGCTGATCGTCGGCACGGTCTCCGGTTATGCCGGAGGCTGGGTGGATGCGACGCTCATGCGCATCACCGATATTTTCCTGGCCTTTCCGAAGCTGGTGCTGGCGCTCGCCTTTGTCGCAGCCCTCGGGCCTGGCATCCAGAACGCGATCATCGCCATTGCCATCACCTCCTGGCCGCCCTATGCCCGCATCGCGCGCGCCGAGACGCTGACGGTCCGGCGCTCCGACTATATTTCGGCGGTGAAGCTGATGGGCGCCTCGCCGCTTCGCATCATCGTGCGCCATGTCATGCCGCTCTGCATTTCCTCGCTGATCGTGCGCGTAACGCTCGACATGGCGGGTATCATCCTGACGGCGGCCGGTCTCGGTTTCCTCGGCCTGGGCGCACAGCCGCCGCTGCCGGAATGGGGGGCGATGATCGCCTCGGGACGGCGCTTCATCCTCGATCAATGGTGGGTTGCGGCGATGCCCGGCATCGCCATCCTCATCGTCAGCCTTGGCTTCAATCTCCTCGGCGACGGCCTGCGCGATGCGCTCGATCCGAAAGAGAGTGGCCAATGACGACACTTCTGACGGTTGATAAGCTCAAGGTCAGCTACCCCACGCGCACCGGCGTGATCGAGGCCGTGCGCGGCGTCTCCTTCACGCTCGGCAAGGAAAGGCTCGGCATTGTCGGCGAATCCGGTTCCGGCAAGTCGCAGACCGGACGGGCGATCATGGGTCTGACGCCGAAACACGGCGTCGTCACGGCCGAAAGGCTGAATTTCAGCGGCATCGATCTGATCAATGCCCCGGCCGGCGAAAGGCGCAGGCTGCGCGGCAAGCGCATCGCCATGATCCTGCAGGATCCGAAATATTCGCTCGATCCCGTCATGTCGATCGGGCGACAGATCTGCGAAACGCTGCGCACGCATGAGAAGGTCGGCAAGGCCGAGGCGCGCGAGCGCGCGCTCGCCATGCTGGAAGCGGTGCAGATCCGCGATCCCCAGCGTGTCTTCGACCTGCATCCGCACGAGGTGTCGGGCGGCATGGGACAGCGGGCGATGATCGCCATGATGCTGATTGCCGGGCCAGAATTGCTGATTGCCGACGAGCCGACCTCGGCGCTCGACGTGACGGTCCAGCTCGACGTGCTGAGGATCATGGACAGGCTGGTGTCCGAGCGTGGCATGGGGCTGATCTTCGTCTCCCATGATCTGAGGCTGGTTTCTTCCTTCTGCGACCGCGTCATCGTCATGTATGCCGGAAAGATCGTCGAGGAGCTCGCGGCCGCCGATCTCAAACATGCGCAACATCCCTATACGCAAGGCTTGCTGAATTGCATGCCCGAGATCGGCTCAAACCGTCACCCGCTGCCGGTGCTCGACCGCAGGCCGGAGTGGGCGGCATGAGCGCAGCTCTCCAAGTCGACGATCTCAGCGTCGTCTACGACCATTTTCATGCGCTGAAGGATGTCAGCATCGCCGTCGAAGGCGGCGAATCCTTCGGTCTCGTTGGCGAGTCCGGATCGGGAAAATCGACCTTGTTGCGGGCTGTTGCCGGACTTGCGCCGATCAGTGGCGGCGCGATCAACATCGATGGCGAAGTGCTGAAGGGTTCGAAACGCAGCAAGTCTTTCTATCGCCGCGTGCAAATGGTCTTCCAGGATCCTTATGGTTCTCTGCATCCGCGCCAGACGATCGACCGGCTTCTGCTCGAACCGCTCGCGATCCATGGCATCGACGACAGCGATAAGCGCATCGCCCGCGCACTCGACGAAGTCGGCCTCGGCAATGGTTTCCGGTTCCGCTATCCGCACCAGCTTTCCGGCGGCCAGCGGCAGCGCGTGGCGATCGCCCGGGCGCTGATCGTGGAACCGTCGATCCTGCTGCTCGACGAGCCGACATCGGCGCTCGACGCCTCGGTGCAGGCCGAAGTGCTGAACCTGCTGGAGCAGATCCGACGTGACCGCAAACTCACCTTCGTGATGGTGAGTCATGATCTCGGCGTCGTCACCCACATGTGTGAAAGGCTCGCGGTGATGCGCAACGGCGCCGTCGTCGAGCGGCTGAGCTCTCAAGAGCTGGCGGCCGGCGCGGTTCACGAGGACTACACGCGAAATTTGATGATCGCGAGCAAGGGTTTCGTCAAAGCCTGAACGGCAATCTTTTCAAGCCCTTGAAAAGGAAAGAGCGATAGCGGCGTTAAGGATAACGCTTTGCTAAAAGACGACCATTCAACTAGACTATTGACAGCTGCCTTGCTTCTGTCATGATCCTGTTAACGTTTGTTAGCTTTCGTGATCAATGGAGGTTGAAGCATGTTCTTTCTCGGTGGGATGACCATGGGCTACCTCGATCCTCCCGTGAAAACCGATCGCCAAGAACAGGCTTCGGTATCTCTTCCTGCGGAAAAGGACCGCCGGCTGATCGAGACTTCCTCCAACCTGCCCGAGAATGAGAGTGCCGTCGAGCGCTCCTGGATCTGGGCGTGGCGCACGCTCTGCTAAAAAGGCTGGTTGAATTTTCTCTTCCTTTCGCTCTGGACGGAAATTTATCTCTACCTACTTGATAGAGAAAATAAGAATATAAGCGCGAGCCGCACAACCGGCCGCACGAGAACAACGGAGGCGACATATGGCAGATCTGGGTATTTCGCATGCTCACGTGAACCAATATGGTTCCGTACCGGCCAAGAAGGCGCTCACCACGCGTCACAGGCTTCAGGCGCTGCTCCATGGAGCGATTTTCACTGCGGCATTTCTGTTCGTCGTAGCCATGGTTTGCGGCGTCGTCGGCTAATCGGTGAATGGTAAGTGTTGGCAAGTGCCGGCGCTGCGGCGGTTTCCGCCCCTATTGAATTCCGAACATTTGATGTGTCTCGGCATTCTCCTGGCACTCGAATGTCAAAGGGAGAGTGGCCATGAGGGCATCTTATTGTGGTTGATCGGCATTCCGATCCCTATCATCATTCTTCTGTACTTTTTTCACGCATCTGAATACCGGCGACGGAGCGGCAAAGGAACAAGGGTCGAAAGCTGCCCCCAAGCGCCGCCCCCCGGCACATGGTCTATCGATCCTGCCCTTTCCTTTTTCCGAAATCGAAGCTTTCGCATTGCCGCCAGACGAGCGCGCGGGCGGCGGCTGATGCCTCTTGGCTTGAATTATTCCGATAGTGTCCAAATTTTCGCCATGGCTTTCGCGGAGAGGATATCGATGGCCGCGATCAGCCGTCGGGCCACGCCCGGAACCGGGGCTTAGCCCGTTTGCCTCGCTTGGCCCAAGTCTCATTCGCCCCGGTTTCTTCGATCTTTGAAGAATAGGGCTCCGTTCATGTAGCAGTCATGATAAGCAGTGCAAAAGGCTGAGCAAAACAGCCATAACTTCGTTTGGATCCAGAACCGAACCCATGTCTATTTCACATCTTTCTCCGAGCCCTTCGCGCGAAACCGAGACGAAGCAGATCGATCACAACGATTCGATCCGTTCGACCTATCTTGCCATCGAGGACATCAAGGCGATGGGCGATGGGGTCGCCCGCAACGGCGTCGACAAGCTGCCGGCCTTTGCTCCCTTCGATTTTTTCGCGCGCCATAAGGAAAACGAGAAGGAAATCCTGCGCGTCTACCGGACCACGGCGACTGATGTCGAGGCCGGCGAGACGATCACGCCGGCGGCAGAATGGCTGCTGGACAATCACTATATCGTCGAAGAGGCGATCCAGGAGGTGCGGCGCGACTTCCCCCGCCGCTTCTATCGCGAATTGCCGACCATGGTCGTCGGCGGCGTCGAGGTACCGCGCACCCTCGTGCTTGCCTGGCTCTATGTCGCCCATACCCACAGCACGATCTCGCAGGAAAGCCTGACGGCGCTGGTCGATGGCTTCCAGGCCAGCGAGACGCTGAAGATCGGCGAACTCTGGGCGTTGCCTTCGCTGGTGCGTTACGTGCTCGTCGAAAACCTTCGCCGCATTTCCAGCCGTGTCGAAGCCAGCCGCCGCATGCGCCGCCGCGCCAATGAGGCGGCCGACGAATTGGTGCGCCTGACCGATCCGGCCGGAGCGGCCGCCTATCTGAAGACGCTGGAACCGCTTGCTGAGGACAATACATTCTCGACGCAGTTCCTCTATCGCCTGCGCGACGGCTCACAGACGTCGAGCCTGGCGATCACCTGGCTCGACGAGCGGCTGGAAGAACTCGGCCGCAACACCGAAGAGGCGACGACGGCCGAACATAGCCGCCTGTCTTCCGGCAACGTGACGATGGGCAACATAATCCGCAGCCTTCGCGAGATCGATGATGCCGAATGGTCGGTCTGGGTCGAGCAGGTCAGCCATGTCGACAAGCTGCTCTGGGAGCATTCGGATTACGGCATCCTCGATTCCGGCTCGCGCAACAAATATCGAAAACAGATCGAGAAGCTGGCGAAGCGCTCGCCGCTGACGGAAATGGAAATCGCCCAGCTGGCGCTCGACATGACCGATGCCGCCAAAGCTTCGGACGAGCCGCAGCCGCATGAACCGAATGTCGGTGGTTTCCTGTCGGGCGCGCAGCGGCCGAAGCTCGAGGCGCGGGCGAACTATCGCCCGACGATCATCCAGCATTTCGTGCGCGCCGTGCGCCAGTTCAACTGGCTGGCGATTGCCTTGCCGGTCATGCTGCTGACGATCATCGCCATGGCGATCGTCGGCAGGTTCATGGCCAATGCCGGCATGGGGGCGATCGAAATCGCCGTGCTGCTGATCATGTTCTCGGTACCGGCGTCAGAAGGGGCGACGGGTCTCTTCAACACTCTGCTTTCTTTCTTCGTGACGCCGGCGCGCCTTGTCGGTTACGAGTTCAAGGAAGGCATTCCGGAGGACGCGCGCACGCTGCTCGTCGTGCCCTGCCTGATCTCGAACCGCGACAGCGTCGACGACCACGTGCGCAATCTCGAGGTTCATTATCTCGCCAACCCGCGCGGCGAGATCTATTTCGCACTGCTCAGCGACTGGCCGGACAGCGAGGTCGAGGAAACGGCTGCCGATCTCGAGGTTCTCGATTATGCGCGGCGTGAGATCGCCAATCTTTCCGCCCGCTATGCCTATGACGGCAAGACGCGCTTCTATCTGCTGCATCGCCGCCGCCTCTACAATCCTTCGGAAGGCGTGTGGATGGGCTGGGAGCGCAAGCGCGGCAAGCTGCACGAACTGAACATGTTGCTGCGCGGCGACCGCGACACGACCTATCTGCCGGGCGCCAATGCGGTGCCGGCCAACGTGCAGTATGTCATGACGCTCGATGCCGATACGCGCCTGATGCGCGATGCCGTCACCAAGCTCGTCGGCAAGCTCTATCACCCGATCAACCGCCCGGTCATCAATCCGAAAACCGGCCGTGTCGAAAGCGGCTACGGCGTCTTGCAGCCGCGTGTCACCCCGTCGCTGACGACGGGCAAGGACGCCTCGGTCTTCCAGCGCGTCTTTTCGATCAATCGCGGCCTCGATCCTTATGTCTTCACCGTTTCCGACGTCTATCAGGATCTCGCCGGCGAAGGCACTTTCACCGGCAAGGGGCTTTATCATGTCGACGCTTTCGAAGCCTCTCTGAAGGGCCGGATCGACGAGAATTCCGTGCTCAGCCACGACCTCCTCGAAGGCTCGATGGCGCGCTGCGCGCTCGTCACCGATCTCGAACTGGTTGAGGATTTCCCGATCCGCTACGAAGTGGAAACCTCGCGCCAGCATCGCTGGGCGCGCGGCGACTGGCAGCTTCTGCCCTACATGTTCAATCCGAAATACGGCGTCACGGCTCTCGGCCGCTGGAAGATGTTCGACAATCTGCGCCGCTCGCTGACGCCGATCGCCTGGTTCTTCGCCTCCGTGCTCGGCTGGTATTTCATGGGCCCGCTCGGCGCACTCATCTGGCAGATTCTGCTGATCTTCTGCCTTTTCGTCGCACCGACGCTGTCGCTCATCAACGGCATCATCCCGCGCACCAGCGATATCATCGCCCGCGCCCATCTCTATACGGTCTGGTCCGATATCACGGCGGCCAATGCACAAGTTGCGCTGCGCATCGTCTTCATCGCCGACTCGGCCTGCATGATGGCGGATGCGATCGGCCGTTCGCTCTACCGCCTGTTCGTCAGCCGCAAGCTGATGCTGCAGTGGCGCACCGCCGCCAGCGTCCAGGCCGGCGGCCAGGGGACGCTGATCTCCTACTACAAGGCGATGTGGCATGCGCCGGTGCTGGCGCTGCTGGCGCTCGGTTTCGCAGCCCTTCCCGGCGACAACGCCTTCCTCGTCGGCATTCCCTTCGCCCTGCTGTGGGTCCTGTCGCCTGTTGTCGCCTGGTATGTCAGCCAGTCGGCGGAGACCGAAGACCGGCTCGAAGTCGCCGATTCCGTGTCGAGCGAACTGCGCAAGATCGCCCGGCGCACCTGGCGGTATTTCGAGACCTTCACGACGGCCGAGCAGAACTATCTGCCGCCTGATAATATCCAGGAAACGCCGCATGTGATCGTCGCGGCACGCACCTCGCCGACCAATATCGGCGTCTATCTGCTCTCCGTCGTTTCCGGCCGGCATTTCGGCTGGTTCTCCTTCGAGGAGACGCTCGAGCGGCTGGAGCAGACGATCGCGACGATCGACAGGATGGAGAAATTCCGCGGCCATCTGTTCAACTGGTATCACACCGATACGCTGCAGACGCTTGGGCCTCGTTACGTCTCGGCCGTCGACAGCGGCAATCTCGCCGGCCATCTGATCGCCATTTCATCGGCCTGCCGCAACTGGGCCGAGGCGCCGTCGGCGCATATGCAGGGCAATCTCGACGGCGTCGGCGACACCGCCGGCATTCTCGGCGAAGTGCTGGCGGACCTGCCCGATGACCGCAAGACCGTGCGCCCGCTGCGCCGGCGCCTGGAGGAGCGCATCGTCGGCTTCCAGAACGCACTTGCCGCCGTCAAACGCGAGCATGAATTCGCCTCGATCCGCATCATCAACCTCGCCGTTCTCGCGCGCGACATCGAGAAGCTTGCCGCCAATCTCGACCATGAGGTCAAGTCGAAGCAGAGCGAAGAAGTCACCCAATGGGCGGCATCGCTGGTAAAGGTCTGCGAGGCGCATATTTCCGACAGCACCTTCGACCTTTCCAAGGTCGATGCGCTGCGGCCGCGCCTGGTGGCGTTGCGCGACAAGGCCCGTGATCTGGCTTTCTCGATGGATTTCGGCTTCCTGTTCCGGCCGGAGCGGCGCCTGCTGTCGATCGGCTACCGCGTCGAAAGCGGCGAACTCGACCAGGCGTGTTACGACCTTCTTGCCTCGGAATGCCGCCTGACCAGCCTCTTCGGCATCGCCAAGGGCGACCTGCCGACCGAACACTGGTATCGCCTCGGCCGCCAGGTCGTGCCTGTGGGGTCACGCGGCGCGCTGGTCTCCTGGTCCGGCTCAATGTTCGAATATCTGATGCCGCCGCTCGTCATGCAGGAGCGTGGCGGAGGCATTCTCAACCAGACCAACAATCTGGTCGTCGTCGAGCAGATGAATTACGCCCGCAAGCTCGGCATTCCGTGGGGCATTTCGGAAGCGGCCTTCAATGCCCGCGACCATAACCTCAATTATCAGTACACGAATTTCGGCGTACCGACGCTCGGCCTGAAGCGCGGCCTTGGCCACAATGCCGTCATCGCGCCTTACGCATCGCTGCTCGCCAGTCAGTACGACCCGCCGGGTGCGCTGGAAAACCTGCAGAGGCTGCGCAAGGTCGGCGCGCTCGGCAAGTTCGGCTTCCATGACGCCGTCGACTTCACGCCGACACGCGTGCCGGAAGGCAAGAAATGCGCGGTGGTCTACAATTATTATGCCCACCATCACGGCATGTCGATCGCGGCTGTCGCCAACGTCGCCTTCAACGGTCATCTGCGCGAGCTCTTCCACTCCGATCCGGTCATCGAGGCGGCCGAGCTGCTGCTGCAGGAAAAGGCGCCGCGCGACATCCCGGTCATGAGCGGCAAACACGAATCCGACACGCCGGCCAGCATCCAGGACGATCTCCTGCGACCGGAGCTCCGGAAGATCAACGATCCGGCTTCGCGCGACCGCGAACTCGTATTCCTGTCGAACGGTCATTATTCGCTGATGCTGACGGCGACGGGTGCTGGTTATTCACGCTGGAACGGCCTTTCCGTATCCCGCTGGAAAGCCGATCCGACCGAAGACCGCTGGGGCAGCTTCATCTTCCTGCGCGATACCGCCACCAGCGAATGGTGGTCGGCGACGGCTGAGCCGAAGGGTGTCGAAGGCGAGAAGATCAAGGTCGAATTCGCCGACGAGAAGGCACAGTTCACCAAGACGGTCGGTGACCTCACCAGCGAAGTGGAGTGCATCATTGCGACCGAGCATGATGCCGAGGCTCGCCGCGTCACCCTGCTCAACATGGGCACGGAAGACCGCTTCATCGAAGTCACCTCCTATCTCGAACCGGTGATCACCTCCGATGATACCGACAATGCGCATCCGGCATTCGCCCGCATGTTCGTCAAGACCGAGATCGGCAAGCGCGGCGACGTCATCCGTGCCGAACGCAACAAGCGCGACCCGAACGAGCCGAACATCAGCATCGCCCATCTGATCGTCGACAATGCCGGCGACACCCGCCATACCGAATTCGAGACCGACCGCCGCAAGTTCATCGGCCGTGGCCGCAGTCTTGCCGATGCGGCGGCCTTCGATCCGGGCGCGACACTTTCGGGCAGCGACGGCTTCATGCTCGATCCCGTCATGTCGCTGCGTCGCACCGTCCGCGTGCCGGCCGGCAAGAAAGTCAGCGTGATCTTCTGGACGATCGCGGCGCCCAGCCGCGACGAAGTCGACAAGGCGGTCAATCGCTATCGCCATCCCGACGCCTTCAACCACGAACTCGTCCAGGCCTGGACACGCACGCAGGTGCAGATGCGCCATGTCGGCGTCACCTCGCAGCAGGCGGCGGCCTTCCAGCATCTCGGACGCTACCTCGTCTATCCCGACATGCAGCTGCGCAAGGACGAGGCGACCGTCGAGGCCGGCCTGCAGTCGCAATCGGCGCTCTGGCCGCTGGCGATCTCCGGCGACTTCCCGATTTTCACGCTGCGCATCAACGACGACATGGATCTCGATATCGCCCGGGAGGCGCTGCTGGCGCAGGAGTATCTGCGCTCGCGCGGCGTCACCGCCGATCTCGTCATCATGAACGAACGCGCCTCTTCCTATGCGCAGGACATGCAACATGCGCTCGACGCCATGTGCGAGAACGTCCGTCGCATGGGCCAGGCCGACGGGTTGCGCCAGCATATCTTTGCGGTGCGCAAGGACCTGATGGAGGAGAGCACCTATCATGCGCTGATCGCGGCCTCCCGCGTCACGCTGCATACCAAGAACGGCAAGGTGGTCGACCAGATCAACCGCGCCGTGGCGCTGTTTGCACCCTCCAAGGAGGAGCTGCAGGAGATGGAACGGGCCGAGCGCAACAAGGCCCCCGTCAAGCGTGTCGTGCCGGTGCCGCCGCCTGTCGTGCCCGCCGTTGTCATCGAGGAGGAAGGCGATCTCGACTTCTGGAACGGCATCGGCGGCTTTGCCCGCGACGGACGCGAATATGTCGTTCGGCTGCCTGGCGGTCATGCAACGCCGCAGCCCTGGATCAACGTCATCTCCAATGACAGGTTCGGCTTCCACGTGTCGGCGGAGGGCTCCGGCTTTACCTGGAGCGCCAATTCGCGCGACTACCAGCTGACCTCCTGGTCGAACGATGCCGTGGTCAACCGTTCGGGTGAGGCCTTCTATCTCACCGATCTCCACAGCGGTGCCGTCATGACGCCTTTCGCTGCGCTTTCCCGCCGGCCGGACATTCGTTTCGAAGCCCGCCACGGGCTCGGCTATTCCGTCTTCTCCAGTGTCCAGCACGATATCGCGCTCGAACTAACGCAGACGGTCGACCGCGAAAGGCCGGTGAAACTGCAGCGCCTGCGCCTGCGCAACACCGGTTCGGCCAGCCGCAAGCTGCGCCTCTACGGTTATGTCGAATGGATCCTCGGCAGCAATCCGGCACGCACGGTGCCTTTCATCCTGTCGAGCCATGACGAGGAGACGGGGGCGCTGTTTGCCACCAATCCCTACAGCATCGATTTCTCCAACCGAACCGCCTTCTTCGCGGCGAGCGAGACGGTTTCGAGTTTCTCGGCAAGCCGGCGCGAATTCATCGGCAAGGCGGGGACGATCCAGGCGCCGCAGGCCGTCATCTCGGCCGCCGCCCTTTCCGGCGGCACCGAACTCGATGGCGATCCGGCCGCGGCTCTTGCGATCGACATCGAACTTGGCGCCGGCGAGGAGCGTGATTTCACCTTCTTCCTCGGCGACACGCCGACGGAAGAAGAGGCGCGCACTGTCATTGCCGATATCCGCAAGGTTTCGTTCGACGACGCCGTCGAGGCTAACCGCGCCTTCTGGCGGGACTTCACCGGCAGACTGCAGATATCGACGCCGGATCGCGGGATGAACAATCTGGTCAACACCTGGCTGCCTTATCAGAGCCTCGGCTGCCGCATCATGGCCCGCACCGCCTTCTACCAAGCAAGCGGCGCCTTCGGCTTCCGCGACCAGTTGCAGGATACGCTCGCCTTCGTGCTGCACGAACCCTCGCTTGCCCGCCGGCAGATCCTGAATGCCGCTTCGCGCCAGTTCCGCGAAGGCGACGTGCAGCATTGGTGGCTGCCGGGAACGGGTGCGGGCGTGCGCACGCTGATCTCGGACGACGTCGTCTGGCTGAGTTATGCGATCCATCACTATTGCAGCGTCACCGGCGACAAGAACGTGCTCGACGAGGAGATCGCCTTCCTGGAAGGGCCGGCACTGCTCGAAGGCCAGCACGACTCCTTCTACAAGCCGGAGATTTCCGAGGACAAGGCGAGCGTCTACGAACATGCGGCGCTGGCTCTCGATCTCGCCATCGCCCGCAAGGGGACCAATGGCCTGCCGCTGTTCCTCGGCGGCGACTGGAACGACGGCATGAACCGCGTCGGCATCGGCGGGCGCGGCACCAGCGTCTGGCTCGGCTGGTTCCTGGCGGGTGCATTGCGCTCCTTCATTCCCTATGCCGAAGAGCGCGGCGACACCGCCCGCACGGAGCGCTGGTCGGCGCATCTCATCGAACTGAAGAAGGCGCTCGAAACTGCGGCCTGGGATGGCGGCTACTATCGCCGCGGCACCTTCGACGACGGTGCGCTGCTCGGCTCCAAGGAAAGCCCCGAATGCCGGATCGATTCGATCGCGCAGTCCTGGAGCGTACTCTCGGGCGAGGGCGATCCGGCCCGCGCCGTCACGGCGATGGAGGCCGTGCTCGACCAACTGGTCGACGAGGATGCCCGGATCATCCGGCTGTTCACGCCGCCTTTCGTCAATTCCGCCAGGGATCCCGGCTATATCAAGGCCTACCCGCCGGGTGTGCGCGAAAATGGCGGGCAATATACCCATGCCTCGACCTGGGTGGTGATGGCGCTAGCGCAGCTGAAGCGGGGTGACGATGCCTTCCGCTGCTTCCAGATCCTCAACCCGATCACCCATGCGCTCGACAAGGTTTCAGCGGAGCAATACCGCGTCGAGCCCTATGTCGTGGCCGCCGACGTCTATGGCCATGAGCCCTACACATCACGCGGCGGCTGGACCTGGTATACCGGGTCGGCCGGCTGGCTCTACCGCGCCGCCGTCGAGGGCATCCTCGGCATCCGGCTGAAGGACGGCCGGCTCTACGTGCGTCCGGCGCTCCCGTCCGAATGGGACGGTTTTGCGGCAGAGGTGGAGCAAGGCGGCGGCAAATACCGCATTTCGGTCTCAAAAGCGTCCAATGATCGCGGCTACACTCTGTCGATCAACGGCTGCGAAGTCACCGATCCCGAAGAGGGATATCCGCTCGGATAACAGCGTTCTCCACGCTGAAAAACACGGCGATTCGCGACGGCCAAAAGGGAACCCTTTTGGCCGTCGTCGCGTTTGCAAATCGGATAATAAGGAGAGACCCATGGCAAGCACGCCGTCCGAAGCCATCGTCCCTGGGCGCAGTACTCTATCCGCAGCTGCGCCAGCGCGCGACACAAGGCTCGACGTCCTGCGCGGTGTGGCCCTGATCATGATCTTCATCAATCATGTTCCCGGACAGATTTTCGAATATGTGACGACGAAGAATTTCGGCTTCTCCGATGCCGCCGAGGCCTTTGTGCTGATCTCGGGCATTGCCGTCGGCCTTGCCTATGGGGCTCGCTTTCAGCCGGGGAACCGGCTCAAGGTGGCGATCAAGGCAGCGAAGCGCGCCTTCACGCTCTATCTCGCCCATATGATCACCACCTTCATGACGCTGGCGCTGTTCATCTGCGGTGCCTGGCTGTTCCACCGACCGGGATTGCTGGTCGAAATCAATATCCTGGCGGTTCTGATGAACCTGAAGGAAGGCATTCCGGCTCTGCTCCTGCTCGGCCATCAGATCGGTTACAACAATATCCTGCCGATGTACGGCGCGCTGATGCTGATGGTGCCTATTATCCTCTTCTTGAATGCGCGGAGCCCGTTGCTGGCGCTCGGTGTCTCGGGCACCGTCTGGCTGCTTGCAGGGATCTACGAGGTGGCGCCGCACAACATGCTCATCGAGGGCTACTGGTTCCTCAATCCGCTCTCCTGGCAGTTCCTGTTTTCGATCGGCATCGTCTCGATGCTGCATATCAAGCGCGGCGGCACGATCCCGCGGCATCCGCTGCTGCTGGCTGCCGCTGCCGCTTACGTCTTACTGTCCTTCGTCTGGGTGACGGGCCATCTCTGGATTTTCGGCAACTCGCTGGCCGCACTTGGCCTGCCGACCGTTATCACCGGTTTCGACAAGACGTTCCTGTCGCTGCCGCGGCTGCTGCATGTGCTGGCGCTGACCTATCTCGTCATCAGCATCCCGGCGCTCTCGCGGATCCTGCGCCGTTCTGCGGATCATCCGCTGACGATCCTCGGGCGCCATTCGCTGAACATCTTCGTCGCCGGCACGATCCTCGCCATGATCGGCCAGGTGGTGCTCTACCTCACCAACAAGGACCCGCTGGTCGGCCCGCTCTTCGTGATATCAGGGGTCGCGATACAATTCGCCTATGCATATTATCTCGAGCGTAAGCGCCAGCAGGGCAAGGTCAAAGGAAAACGCGTCACCGATACCGCCACCATCCCGGTTCCCGTCCGTATCGGCGGAACGGTCAATGCCTATCGCCGGAACGATCGGAAATAGGGTTCGGATTTTTGTCGGATGAAGGAGCCGGTGGCCGATGGCCGCCGGCTCATTTTTTATGAACGAGGATGTTCACCAACTTTCCCAGGGGATCGCGCACATAGAATCGCCTGACGCTCCAGGGCTCATCAACTGGGCCGTACTCGATCGGGAAGCCTGAGGCCGACATGGCCTCGAAAGCAGCATCCAGGTCGTCGACCTCGATCGAGAGGTCGGGCACCGGTGTTCCGGAACCGCCCTCACTGGCAATGCTGAGCTGAACGCTCATCGAGCGCGATGCGCCGAACGTCGTGATCCAGCCGTGATCCATGATGACGTCGAGACCGAGGATATCCTGATAGAAACGCCGGGCCGGCGTGATGTCGGGAGCTTGGATATTGGCGACGATGCGCAGGACCTTCATGGCTTTTCTCCCTATGCTCGTTGACTGACGAAGGTTAGGGAAGATCGGCGGGGTGATCAATCTGTCCGGTCGCATCTGGCTTAAACCGGAGACGTTGTGGCGTGGGATACCCCCCTCTGCCCTGCTGGGCATCTCCCCCACAGGTGGGGAGGTTGGCTGGGCTCACCGGCTTCCCCAAACAATGAGCGTCCAGCATGGCGAAACGGCAGATGGACAGGAAGGTCAAGCTGCTTGTGATCTCCCCACCTGCGGGGGTCCGAAGAACGGGTCGAGACCCGTGGCTCGACCCCGGGCCCGGCAGGGCAGAGGGGGGCCACACGGTAAGACGTCGCTCCCAGGGCTCAAAGCAAACAAAAAGGCCGGAAGGGAGCTACCCTTCCGGCCTTTATCTTGAAACCGAACCGATCAGGCGGCTTCGGTGGCGTGGGCCTTGCGGACCTCTTCGTCCGTCAGGATGCCGCTGGCGCGCAGCAGGGCGGCGAAGCGGCCGTTGCTGTGGCTGAGTTCGTCGAAGCTGCCCTGTTCGACGACGCGGCCGTCATCCAGGAAGAGCACCATATCGGCTTCGCGAACCGTCGACAGGCGGTGGGCGATGATGAAGGTGGTGCGGTTCTGGCGCAGATTGTCGATCGCGGCCTTGACGCGGGCTTCGGTCTCGACATCGAGCGCCGAGGTCGCTTCGTCGAGCACCAGGATCGGGGCGTCCTTGAGGATGGCGCGGGCGATCGCGATGCGCTGGCGCTCGCCGCCGGAGAGCTTGTTGCCGCGTTCACCGACATGCGTATCGTAGCGATCCTCACGGGTCTCGATGAAGTCGGCGGCGGCGGCGGCTTCGGCCGCACGGCGCATTTCCTCTTCGCTGGCGCCCTCGCGGCCGAGGCGGATATTGTCGCTGATCGAACGGTTCAGCAGGCCCGCATCCTGGAAGACGGTGGCGATGTGGCGACGCAGCGACTTGCGGGTCACCTTGGTGATATCGGTGCCGTCGACGAGGATCTTGCCGCCCTGGGCATCGTAGACACGCTGCAGCAGGTTGACGAGCGTCGTCTTGCCGGCGCCGGTCGGGCCGACGATCGCGACCGTCTGGCCTGCCTTCACCGAGAAGGAGACATTGTGCAGGCCCTGCGAGCTGTTGCCGAAGCCGAAGGAGACGTCGCGGAATTCAATCGCACCCTTGACGTCCTTGATCTCGCCGTTGCCAGCCGGCTCTTCACGTTCACGTACCGAGTCTTCCAGCGTATAGAAGTCCTCGAGCTTGGAGCGAGCCTCGAAAATCTGCGTGGCGAACTGGCGCATCAGGTCGAGGCGGCCGATCAGCAGGTTGGCGAAGCCGATGAAGGCGATGACGTCGCCGACGCGCAGCTGGCCGGCCTGGACGAGCATGGTGCCGATGATCAGGACCACCATCATCGCGATGGTCGAAGCCATGCGGTTCAGCGCGCTGGCGATCGCCCACCAGTCGAGCACCGGATACTGGGCTTCGAGCAGACGGTCGGCGAAAGATTTCAGCGCTCGGGTTTCAGCCTCGATGCGGTTGTAGCTGTGCAGGACCGAAACGTTGCTGATCGAGTCGCTGACATGCGAGAAGACGGTGTGATAATGGTTCTCGACCGAAGCCTGGCCGTCCTTGGTGCGGCTCATGACGACGCGGCCGATCAGCCAGTAGGCGATGGCGAGCACCATGAGCACGGCGGAAAGGCGCAAGTCCATCGACATTGCGGTCGGCACCAGAAGGGTAAGCGCGATAACCGTCGACAGGTGGTTGCGCATGAATTCCAGCCAGAGGCCGAACAGCGTTTCGCAGGCACGCAGCAATGTATGCAGCGCGTTGGAGGTGCCGCGCTGGTGGTGCCAGCCAAGCGGCATGGAGATGATGCGGCCGAAGGCTTCCGTCAGCAGCGTTGCCCGGCGTCCATGCGCCAGCCTGTCGGCCTCGCGGGCCACCAGGACGAAGGCGATGGTGTTGAAGACCGCGAAAGTCGCCCACATGAAGAGGATAGGCTTGACCTCTCCCTTGCCGGAAATCGCATCGATGATGCGACCGAACAGGATCGGCTCCGCAATGGTGATCGTCGCCAGAACAATGTTTGCGATAACGACCAGGGATACGCGCAGCTTGTAGGCGCCAAGATAGCGCAGAGCTCTTGCATAGACCTTGAATAGCGTCACGTCGAACCTCTTGTGCATCTGCGAAAACGGGATGATGCGATGCTACAAAAGGCTACCTGAACCGGCGATTAACGGAGCATTCAGGCATCGATCGTCGCGACGATTAAACCCGATCATACTATCGCAGGATGCGACGAGATGGCTATGGCGCTGAAATTGCTGCATGAACATATCTCGCAACAATTTGCGCTTGCATTTTATTAAATGTTTAGCACAGCATTAAATTAGTGACTGCATTTTTTGAAGAAGACCGTTTCGCGACCAATTTGAAAAGCCGCCGACGGCCTCGATGCGGGCGTCAAGTCCGGGCAAGGGGCATTTTGTGAATATTAATTCGTTAATTCAATTGCTTATAATTCTGGAAGAATGTTCAAATCCTGAGGTCGTCGTCACCGAGTTGGAGCAGGGCATCCACGGCTGCGGCTTCGACTATTACGGCCTGCTGCGCCATGTGCCGCAGAATCCGGCGCAGCCGAATCCGGAACCCTGGGCTGCGGCGCTTGCCGGCCGCTGGCCGGAACAATGGCCGCAGATATATACCGCGAAAAAATATGTGCTGATCGATCCGATGGTGCGTTATCTCGCCCATGCCCAGCGGCCTTTCCGCTGGCGAGACAGCATGGCGGCGTTCAGCAAGGATGGGCAGCAACGCCGTATGGAGCAGATGATGGTCGATGCCTTCGGCCATGGACTGGAAGATGGCTACATCTTTCCGATCCACGGACGAAACGGCATTCTCGGCAGCCTCAATCTCGCCGGCAAGCCGATCGAGCTGTCACCGGTGGAGATCGCACTGTTCGAGGCGGTGGCGCGCAAGGCCTTCTGGCGGTTGCTCGACCTGAAAGGCGAAGTGCAGGCGCTGGAGACCGTGCTGCCGGCCGAGACGCCGCTGACCCGACGCGAGATGGAAATCCTGCACTATCTCGCCGAAGGCATGACCTCGATGGAGATCAGCAAGATGCTGAAGATCTCAAACCATACCGTCGATTGGTATATGAATGGCCTGCAGGACAAGCTGAAGGCGAAAAACAGGCAGCAAGTGGTGGCGCTTGCCTTCCGCCATGGCCTGATAAGCTGATGCATGTCGTCCAAAACGGGGCAGCGGCTTTGGACAACGACATGCATGATCATAAGATAAGCGCGTCAAATGACGCGAGTCCGATGCTATGCGCTTCAGAATGGCGAGAAAGTGCATTTCGCAGTCGCAAGAGAAATTGAACTTCCTGTGACAAGAAGTTAAGAATTTTCTTCGCGGGTGCAGCATGCCCGCGTCTGAACGTCTGAGGAGACCGTTTTGCCCATTTCCAAGATTCTCGTTGCCAACCGCTCCGAAATTGCCATTCGCGTGTTCCGCGCGGCCAACGAACTTGGAATAAAAACGGTGGCCATCTGGGCGGAAGAGGACAAGCTGGCACTGCACCGCTTCAAGGCGGACGAGAGCTATCAGGTCGGCCGCGGCCCGCATCTCGCCAAGGATATGGGTCCGATCGAGAGCTATCTCTCGATCGAGGAGGTGATCCGCGTCGCCAAGCTTTCGGGCGCGGACGCGATCCATCCCGGCTACGGCCTGCTGTCGGAAAGCCCCGAATTCGTTGATGCCTGCAACAAGGCCGGCATCATTTTCATCGGCCCGAAGGCCGATACGATGCGCCAGCTCGGCAACAAGGTTGCAGCGCGCAACCTGGCGATCTCGGTCGGCGTGCCTGTGGTGCCGGCCACCGGCCCTTGCCCGAGGATATGGCCGAAGTGGCCAAGATGGCCGAGGAGATCGGCTATCCCGTCATGCTCAAGGCTTCCTGGGGCGGCGGCGGGCGCGGCATGCGCGCCATCCGCGATCCGAAGGACCTTGCCCGCGAAGTGACGGAGGCCAAACGCGAGGCGATGGCCGCCTTCGGCAAGGACGAGGTCTATCTGGAAAAGCTCGTCGAGCGCGCCCGCCATGTGGAAAGCCAGGTTCTCGGCGATACGCACGGCAATGTCGTGCATCTCTTCGAGCGTGACTGCTCGATCCAGCGCCGTAACCAGAAGGTCGTCGAGCGCGCACCGGCCCCCTACCTCTCGGAAGCGCAGCGCCAGGAGCTTGCCGCCTATTCGTTGAAGATTGCGGCGGCGACCAATTATATCGGCGCCGGCACCGTCGAATACCTGATGGATGCCGATACCGGCAAATTCTACTTCATCGAAGTCAATCCGCGTATCCAGGTCGAGCATACGGTGACCGAAGTCGTCACCGGCATCGACATCGTCAAGGCGCAGATCCACATCCTCGACGGCTTTGCAATCGGCACGCCGGAATCGGGCGTGCCCGGGCAGAAGGATATCCGTCTCAACGGCCATGCGCTGCAGTGCCGCATCACCACGGAAGATCCGGAGCACAATTTCATTCCGGATTACGGTCGGATCACCGCCTATCGCTCGGCCTCCGGTTTCGGCATCCGGCTCGACGGCGGCACCTCCTATTCCGGCGCCATCATCACCCGCTTTTACGATCCGCTTCTCGTCAAGGTCACGGCATGGGCGCCAAATCCATCCGAAGCGATTTCCCGCATGGACCGGGCGCTGCGCGAATTCCGCATTCGCGGCGTCGCCACCAACCTGACCTTCCTCGAAGCGATCATCGGCCATCCGAAGTTCCGGGATAACAGCTACACGACCCGCTTCATCGATACGACGCCGGAGCTTTTCCAGCAGGTCAAGCGCCAGGATCGCGCCACGAAGCTGCTCACCTATCTCGCCGACGTCACCGTCAATGGCCATCCCGAGGCCAAGGACCGGCCGCGGCCGCTTGATAACGCGGCCGAACCGGTGGTTCCCTATGCCAACGGCAATACGGTCAAGGACGGTACCAAGCAGCTCCTCGACACGCTCGGCCCGAAGAAATTCGGCGAATGGATGCGCAACGAAAAGCGCGTACTCTTGACCGACACGACGATGCGCGACGGCCATCAGTCGCTGCTCGCCACCCGCATGCGCACCTATGACATCGCCCGCATCGCCGGCACCTATGCGCATGCGCTGCCGAATCTTTTGTCGCTCGAATGCTGGGGCGGCGCGACCTTCGACGTTTCCATGCGCTTTCTGACCGAGGATCCGTGGGAGCGCCTGGCACTGATCCGCGAGGGGGCGCCGAACCTTCTGCTGCAGATGCTGCTGCGCGGCGCCAACGGCGTCGGCTACACCAATTATCCCGACAATGTCGTCAAGTATTTCGTTCGCCAGGCGGCCAAGGGCGGCATCGATCTCTTCCGCGTCTTCGACTGCCTCAACTGGGTCGAGAACATGCGCGTCTCGATGGATGCCATTGCCGAGGAGAACAAGCTCTGCGAGGCGGCGATCTGCTATACCGGCGATATCCTGAACTCGGCCCGTCCAAAATATGATCTGAAATACTATACCGACCTTGCGGTCGAGCTCGAAAAGGCCGGCGCTCACATCATCGCGCTCAAGGATATGGCGGGCCTGCTCAAGCCCGCGGCTGCCAAGGTTCTGTTCAAGGCGCTGCGTGAGGCGACCGGCCTGCCGATCCATTTCCACACGCATGATACATCGGGTATTGCGGCTGCGACCGTCCTTGCCGCCGTCGATGCCGGTGTCGATGCCGTCGATGCGGCCATGGATGCGCTTTCCGGCAATACTTCGCAGCCCTGTCTCGGTTCGATCGTCGAGGCGCTGCGCGGTACGGAGCGCGATCCGGGCCTCGATCCGGAATGGATCCGCCGTATCTCCTTCTATTGGGAAGCGGCGCGCAACCAGTATGCGGCCTTCGAAAGCGATCTGAAGGGTCCGGCATCCGAAGTCTATCTGCACGAAATGCCGGGCGGCCAGTTCACCAACCTCAAGGAACAGGCTCGCTCGCTCGGCCTCGAGACCCGCTGGCATCAGGTGGCGCAGGCCTATGCCGACGCCAACCAGATGTTCGGCGATATCGTCAAGGTGACGCCGTCTTCCAAGGTCGTCGGCGACATGGCGCTGATGATGGTTTCGCAGGACCTGACGGTCGCCGATGTCGTCAGCCCCGACAAGGAAGTCTCCTTCCCGGAATCGGTCGTATCGATGCTGAAGGGTGATCTCGGTCAGCCGCCGTCTGGATGGCCCGAAGCGCTGCAGAAGAAGGCGTTGAAGGGTGACAAGCCCTATACCGTGCGCCCCGGCTCGCTGCTCAAGGAGGCCGATCTCGATGCCGAGCGTAAAGTCATCGAGACGAAACTCGAGCGAGAGATCAGCGACTTCGAGTTTGCCTCCTATCTGATGTATCCGAAGGTCTTCACCGACTTCGCGCTCGCCTCCGACACCTACGGCCCGGTCTCGGTGCTGCCGACGCCGGCCTATTTCTACGGTCTCAAGGATGGCGAGGAACTGTTTGCCGATATCGAACGCGGC
Source organism: Rhizobium anhuiense bv. trifolii (assembly GCF_024346605.1). Lineage (NCBI taxonomy): Bacteria > Pseudomonadati > Pseudomonadota > Alphaproteobacteria > Hyphomicrobiales > Rhizobiaceae > Rhizobium > Rhizobium anhuiense. The sequence continues at coordinate 122,710 of NZ_CP098803.1, read as the reverse complement.
AAGACGCTCGTCATCGTCAACCAGGCGATGAGCGCGACGGACAGCCAGGGCATGGTGACCATCTTCTTCGAGCTCAACGGCCAGCCGCGCCGCATCAAGGTGCCGGACCGGGCTCATGGGGCGACGGGTGCCGCCGTCCGCCGCAAGGCCGAGCCGGGCAATGCCATCCATGTCGGTGCGCCGATGCCGGGTGTCATCAGCCGTGTCTTCGTCTCGCCCGGCCAGGTCGTCAATGCCGGCGACGTGCTCGTCTCCATCGAGGCGATGAAGATGGAAACGGCGCTGCACGCGGAAAAGGATGGCACGATTTCCGAGGTGCTGGTGCGCGCCGGCGATCAGATCGACGCCAAGGACCTGCTCGTCGTCTACGCCGGCTGAGCAGGCGGGGTCGATGTTTCCGAAGGGTTGCATTCGGCCATGCTACCGATCACCCGATTGTGTACGGTCGGGCTGTTAAAAAGCTGATTTTGTGAAAAGTGAGCGGCCTCCTTGCCTTGCCCGGCGAGGAGGCTTTCTCATAGATTGGCACGCTCACCACCCGCCCCCAAGACCCATCAGGAAATCGTCTATGAGCAAGTTGAAGATTGCCGTCATTGTCGGCAGCACGCGTATTGGCCGTTTTGCCCAGCATCCGGCCAAGTGGATCGCAGATTTCGCCAGCCAGCGCTCTGATCTCGAAGTCGAAGTTCTCGACCTTCTCGACTACCCCATGCATTTCTTCGGGGAAGAGCGCGCCACCACGGCGGAAAGCGAAACCGCAGAGAACTGGAAGAAGAAGCTGCGCGAGTTCGACGGCTTCATTTTTACCGCCGCCGAATATAACCATGCGCCGACCGCGGTTCTGAAGAACGCGATCGATCTCGGCGAATTCATTCAGAAGCCGGTCGGTTTCGTCGGTTACGGCGGCGTCGGCGGCGCACGTGCGGTCGAGCAGCTTCGCCTGATCTTCGTCGAAATGAGCGCAGCGTCCGTCAAGACCGCCGTCCACATCGCGTTCAGCGAATATCTTGCGGTTCTCAAGGAAGGCAAGAGCCTCGGTGATTACGCCCATCTCAATGAGGCCGCCAAGAACATGCTCGATCAGCTCACCTGGTGGGGCAATGCGCTGAAGGCCGCGCGCGCCGTCGTTACGGCCTCCTGATTGCAGCGAGCAATGCCGGGATGTTCGCATCCCGGCACCAGAGCCTTTCCCGGTTGGATTGCAGCATTCTGCCGGCGCAAAGATGCCCGGCCCACCGGCCGCACTGCTTCACTATGCGAAGCAATAGGTGCGTCCGGCGCTTCTAAAGTCTTGCAGATTTGCAAGGCAAATCTGCGGGAGGGTTGGCTGAAACGGGCCGGCTTGGCCGTAGAGCCGGGCTACGACGCGCGCCGGCCGGTCGACCATCCGACTCCGTTTGAGCCAACAGAATGCTGCAATCTAACCCGGAAAGGCTCTAGCTCAGATATCGTAAGTATTGGCGGCGTTGATCGTCGAGATGAAGCGCTTGGTGCGCTCGCGCTCCGGCGTATTGAAGATCGCCCTGGCGCTGCCCGTTTCCACCACGCTTCCGGCTTCCAGGAAAACGACGTCATTGGCGATCTTCGAGGCGAGCCGGAGATCATGGGTCGCCATCACCATCGTCGTGCCTTCGCTGGCAAGCTTGCCAAGCACATCGACCACCTCGGCCGAAAGTTCGGGATCGAGCGCGGATGTCGGCTCGTCGCAAAGAAGCACGCGCGGCGATGGCGCCAGTGCCCGGGCAATTGCGACGCGCTGCTGCTGGCCACCCGATAGTGTCGAAGGCCAGGCGTCGGCCTTGTGGGTCATGCCGACCTTGGTCAGCAATTCCATTGCGCGTTCGCGGGCCTTTTCCCTCGGCCATCTCAGCACCGTCACCAGACCTTCCATGACATTCTCGATCGCGGTCTGATGCGGGAAGAGCTGGAAGTTCTGGAAGACCATGCCGGTCTGGCGGCGGATCTTCTGGATCGCCTGCCAGCTCGTTCGTTTGTCCGGGGTAAAGGCCAGCGTTTCCTCTCCCAGGCGGATCGCGCCTGCTGTCGGAATTTCGAGCAGGTTGATGCAGCGCAGCAGCGTGCTCTTGCCGCCGCCGGAAGGTCCGACCAGCGCGGTGACGCTGCCTTCGGGGATGCGGATGCTGATATCCTTCAGGATGACCGCATCGCCGAAGCGCTTTTCGATGTTGGAAAGCTCGATCATGCATTTGCCTCCAGCATACCGCCATAACGCGCGAAGCGGCGTTCCAGCCGCACTTGCAGCTGCGAGAGGACGGAGCTCAGGACGAGATAGATCAGCGCCGCCTCGATATAGAGGATCAACGGCTCATAAGTGGTGGCGACGATGCGCTGCGCCGCCTGGAAGAGTTCCGGCACGGTGATGGCGGCGGCAAGCGAAGTGTCTTTGACCAGCGAGATGAAAGTATTCGACAAAGGCGGCACGGCGACACGGGCGGCCTGCGGCAGGATGGTGCGGCTCATCGCCTGGCGCCAGCTCATGCCGATCGAATAGGCAGCTTCCCACTGGCCTTTCGGCACCGAGGAAATGACGGCGCGGATGATCTCGGAGCTATAGGCGCCGATATTCAGGGTGAAGCCGATGAGGGCGGCCGGGAAGGCATCGAGCAGGATGCCGAGGCTCGGCAGGCCGTAGAAGATGACAAAGAGCTGAACGAGCAGCGGCGTGCCGCGGATGACCCAGACATAGAAGCGCGCGACGGCGGAGAGCGGCATCGGCCCGAAGAGTCGGGCGATCGCGGTGGCGAGCCCGAGGGCCAGGCCAAAGACGAAGGAGAGCAGGGTCAGCGGAATCGTGAAGATCAGCCCCGCCCACAGGAGCGAAGGCAGCGATTCCGCCATCAGTTGGAGCCAGTGCGCCAAGGGAATTCCTTCTGGTCGGTTGGTGCGTCGAAGTGGAATACCCCTCCCCAACCCCTCCCCACAAGGGGGAGGGGCTTATCGGGGCCTTCGGCGCGCCAAATAGCGACCGTACTGTGGCGGGGAGGCTGTTCTGAGATGAGGCGGCGCGGCATCGAACCCCCTTGCCCTTGTGGGGGCGGGGGTTCTTTTCTTGAACGAAGCTTACTTGGAAACGTCCTGGCCGAAATACTTGTCGGCGATCTTCTTATAGGTGCCGTCGGCCTTGATGTCGGCAAGCGCCTTGTTGATTTCGGCGAGAAGCTCCGGCTCGTTCTTGCGGATGATGACGCCGGAGTAGTCGGCATTTTCCTGTTCGGCGACGATCTTCACCGGCGCGTCCGGCTTGTGCTTCTTGAAATCGAGGAAGGAGAGGCTGTCGTTGATCGTGGCGTCGGCGCGCTTGGTCAGCACGAGCTGGATCGACTGATCGAAACCGTCGGTGCCGACGAGTTCGGCGCCGGCTTCGGTGGCGAGCTTGCCGAAGTTGCTGGTCAGTGATTGGGCGGCCTTCTTGCCCTTCAGATCGGCGAAGGACTTGATGCTGTCATCGCCGTCACGGGCGATCAGCACGGCCTTGGAGGCAATATAGGGCTCGGAGAAATCATATTTCTGCTTGCGGGTTTCGGTGATGCCGACCTGATTGATGACGGTGTCGTAGCGCTTGGCATCGAGGCCGGCGATCAGGCCGTCCCACTTGCCTTCGACGAACTCGGCCTTGACGCCGAGCTTGGCGGCGATCGCTTCGCCGATCTCGACATCGAAGCCGACGAGCTTGCCGCTTTCGTCATGATAGGTGAAGGGCGCATAGGTGCCTTCGGTACCGATCTTGAAGACGCCGGCCGATTTGATGGCGGCGAGGTTCTCGCCGGCATGGGCAGGCAGGAGGGCCGCAGCCTGAATGAGGGCGGCAGCGGCGACGGTTTTCAACCAGTTCATTGTTTTATCCATCCTTGGGAGGTTGTCATCGGATGGGGATACTTTGCAGAAAATTATGGCGCCGGAAGCGTAGAAAACTGCGAATAAAAGCAGCAACTGCAAATAATTTTCTCAAGCGGCCGTTCCAACCATGAATCCTGCGGAAACAGGCATCATGCTCCGGCCCGGCGGCGCAGCCTTTCGCTGACGATGATGATCAATCCGGCGCTGAGGATCAGGGCCGCGCCGACGACCACATTGTGCGTCGGGATGTCGGCCCAGATCAGATAGCCCAGGAGGAAGGCCCAGACGAGAGAGCTGTATTCGAATGGTGCAAGCACGGAGACGGGCGCCTGGCGCATGCCTTCGAAAAGGGCGAACTGGGCGCAGCCGGCAACGATGCCTGTGGCAATGAGCAGCGCGAGCTGCGTCATATCGGGGGTCTGCCAGGTGTAGAGAACGGCAAGGCCGGTCAGGGCAAGAAAAAAGACGTTGGAAACGGTGAGCTGCACGATGGTCTTTTCGTGCAGCGACGTCTTGCGCAGCAGCACCATGGCGGATGCCCAGAGGACGGCCGCCTGCAGCGCAAGATAGACCGGCCAGGAAATGGTGAGGCCGACCGGATTGCAGGCGATCAAGACACCGACGAAACCGACGCCGACGGCCAGCCAGCGCGCCGGCGTGACCTCTTCCTTCAGGATGACCCATGCGAGCAGGGTACCGACGACAGGTGCGGCGTAATAAAGCGTCGTCACTTCGGCAAGCTGCAGGCGGCTTGCCGCGGAATAATAGGAAAGCCAGGCACAAAGAAGAAGGATGCTGCGGGCGATCATCGGCTTGACGATCGGCGATGTGATCGTTTGGCGAACGAGTTTGCCGCGACCATAGGCGAGACAACCGAGGAAGATCGTGAGGCTGCGGAAAAACAGGATCTGCCAGACGGGAATGCTTGAAGTCAGGATCTTGATGATCGCGTCATGGAAGGTAAACGCCATATAGGCGACGGTCGTGAGCAGGATGCCCAGGCTGACGGAGTTTTTCACAGGAAGACGCACCAGATGGCGGATATGCCGGAGGGAATCGGGAATGATGAATCGATATTCCTGCCTCTTAGACCGGTCAATAGGACATATTTCGCTCTGGTAGTGACTTTGTTTCAAAACGTCAGAAAACGTGTAGCAATGCGTATTGCCTGCACGATCATAAGTGTTTATGCACGTTTCTAGATTTGTGAGATGTCGATCCGGTAGGAACATGCAGGATTTTCTATTACGCGAGCGTCAAGGGGTGATTTCCGAGAGGTTGCGGATGAATGGCCGCGTGCTGGCGGCGGAACTTGCCCTCGAATTCGGCGTCTCCGAGGATACGGTGCGGCGCGATCTGCGCGAGATGGCGGCCGCGGGGCTCTGCGAGCGGGTCTATGGCGGCGCATTGCCGGTCTCGCCGGCGCATGGAAGCCTGACGCAGCGCATCGGCTTTGCCGCCGACCGGAAACAGGCGCTGGCGCGCGCTGCGGCACAGCAGATCGCCGCCGGTTCGACCGTGTTCTTCGATGCCGGCAGCACCAATCTGGCGATTGCCCATGCATTGCCGGCCGATCTTGCGCTGACGGCTGCGACGAATGCGCCGGCGATTGCCGCAGCGCTGATCGACAAGCCTGCCATCAACGTCATCCTGATCGGCGGGATGGTCGATCGGCAGACGGGCGGTGCGCTCGGCGCCAAGGCCCTGCGCGATATGGAGCAGATTTCGCCCGACCTCTGCATTCTCGGCGCCTGCGGCGTCGACCTTGAGGCCGGCATCACGGTGTTCGGTTTCGAGGATGCGGAGTTCAAGCGGTTTGCGACGTCGAGGAGCAAAAGGGTGCTGGTGGCTGCAACCTCGGAGAAATTCGGCACTGCCGCCCCCCATAGTGTCCTGCCGGTTGCCCATTGCGAATGTCTGGTGGTCGAACACGATGCCGATCCGGCAATTCTCGGCCGCTACCGCGAGCGCGGATGCAGGACTGTTATCGCCGAGAAAACGAACTGAGGCGACGTCACAGAGTTTAGGGAAATCGGGCGCTTGCAAGCCCGGCAATGAGGAAAGACCGAGAAATGGACAGTCATGTAAGTGCGCCGGGGGTCCGGAGCGGCTTCGTTACCAGAAGCAGGGCGGCGGTTTCCCTGCTCTTTCTCATGAATGGCTTCGTCGTCGGCTGCTGGGCGCCGAAGATTCCGGACTTTGCCGAGCGTCTGGCGCTGAGCAAGTTCGAGCTTGGGCTGATGATCCTCGTCTTCGGCGTCGGCTCGCTGGTCATGATGCCGATTGCCGGTGCGCAGATTGCCAAGCACGGCTCGCGTATCGTCGTTCAGGTGACGGCTGTCTGCGTGCTGCCGTTGCTGCTGGCATTGACGCTCGCGCCAAATGTGATCACCGGGGCCATCTCGCTCTTCCTGTTCGGCGGCTTCATTGGCGCAATGGATGTGGCGATGAATGCCAATGCGGTGTCGGTCGAGAAATCCATGCGCCGCGCCATCATGTCGTCCTGCCATGCGTTCTGGAGTCTTGGTGGACTGATCGGCTCAGGTCTCGGCGGCATCGTGATTTCCAAGCTCGGTATTCTCGGTCATGCGGAACTGGCGACGGTGCTGGCGGCAATCTTCCTTGCTCTGGCATGGCCGATGATCCTTGCGGACCCGCCGCATCCCGACACCAAGAAGGAAAAGACGAAGCTGCCGATGGTGCCGCTGCCGTGGCTGCTCGGATTGATGGCGCTGTTCAGCATGGTGCCGGAAGGTGCGGTTCTCGACTGGGGCGCGCTCTATCTCCGGCAGGAAATGGATGCATCCGTGGCACTTTCCGGTCTTGGTTTCGCAGCCTTTTCGGCGACCATGGCGATCATGCGCTTTGCCGGCGATCTGGTGCGCGACCGTCTGGGCGGCGTCAAGACGCTGCGCATCTGCACGCTGTTTGCGATCGTCGGCATGCTGCTTGCAGGCTTGGCCCCCAATGCCGAGATCGCTATCCTGGGTTTTGCCTTTTGCGGGATCGGGATTTCCAACATGGTGCCGATCGCTTTCTCGGCGGCGGGCAATATTCCCGGCCTCAAGCCCGGCATCGGCATCTCGGTCGTCACGACCATGGGCTACTCCGGCATGCTGGTCGCACCGTCCTTGATCGGCTTCGTCGCCGAGCATGTCGGCTTCGCTGCGGTCTTCATGGCGCTGCCGGTGCTGCTGCTCGTCGTCCTCCTGTTTTCCAAACTGGCCCATTATGCCGATGGGACCTCCGGAGGCGGCCACTGAACCGCCTCCAACCAAAAGTGATATCGGGGGCGGTTGACAAGAAAGCGGTCATGATCCACCTGAAAGGCGCTGTTTCTAAAGCGCGTCGCAATCTTTCAGATTTGCTTCTCGCGCTTTAGGTCTTTATTTTGCGCATGTCGTGATCGCAAAACCGCTGCATACTTTTGCGCGACATGCTTTAGGGGTGCAAGAACTCTTCATGTTGTCAGCCGCCGATTTTGATCCGAAACCGCGCCGCGCTTCCGTTGCCGTCGATGTCGGCGGCGTCATCGTCGGCGGCGGGGCGCCGGTCGTCGTGCAATCCATGACGAATACCGATACGGCCGATATCGACTCGACCGTCGCGCAGGTCGCCGCCCTGTTCCGGGCTGGCTCGGAGCTTGTGCGTATCACCGTCGACCGTGACGAGAGTGCGGCTGCCGTGCCGAAGATCCGCGAGCGGCTGCTGCGGCTCGGCATGGACGTGCCATTGATCGGCGACTTCCACTATATCGGCCACAAGCTGCTCGCCGATCATCCCGATTGTGCCGCGGCGCTGGCGAAATACCGCATCAACCCCGGCAATGTCGGCTTCAAGGACAAGAAGGACAAGCAGTTCGCCGAGATCATCGAGATGGCGATCCGCCATGACAAGCCGGTGCGTATCGGCGTCAACTGGGGTTCGCTCGACCAGGATCTGCTGACGGCGCTGATGGACCAGAATGCCGCGGCCGGTTCGCCGCTTTCGGCCCGGCAGGTGACGCGTGAGGCGATCGTGCAGTCGGCGCTGCTTTCGGCAGCCCTTGCCGAGGAGATCGGCCTGCCGCGCAACCGCATCATCCTGTCGGCCAAGGTCAGCCAGGTGCAGGATCTGATCGCCGTCAATTCGATGCTCGCCGAACGCTCCAATCACGCGCTGCATCTCGGTCTGACCGAAGCCGGCATGGGCACCAAGGGCATCGTCGCCTCGTCGGCGGCCATGGGCTTCGTGTTGCAGCATGGCATCGGCGATACGATCCGCGTGTCGCTGACGCCCGAGCCGAATGGCGACCGCACCCGCGAAGTCCAGGTGGCGCAGGAGATCCTGCAGGTCATGGGCTTCCGCCAGTTCATACCGGTCGTTGCCGCCTGTCCGGGCTGCGGACGCACGACCTCGACGGTGTTCCAGGAGCTTGCCCAGAACATCCAGAACGACATTCGCAAGAACATGCCGGTCTGGCGCGAAAAGTATCCCGGAGTCGAGGCGCTGAACGTCGCCGTCATGGGCTGCATCGTCAACGGGCCGGGTGAAAGCAAACATGCCGATATCGGCATTTCGCTTCCAGGCACCGGCGAGACGCCGGCCGCCCCTGTTTTCATCGATGGCCGTAAGGCGCTGACGCTGCGCGGCCCCAATATCGCCGCCGACTTCGAGGCGCTTGTCGTCGATTATATCGAGAAGCGTTTCGGCCAGCGGACGGCGGCGGAATGAACGCCCGCGAGTTCGAATGAGCCGGTACTGGTCTGATATCGTCAGCAAGCTTCGGCCCTATGTCGCCGGAGAGCAGCCGCGTATCGCCGGCTTGGTCAAGCTCAACACCAACGAGAATCCCTACGGGCCGTCTCCGAAGGCACTCGAGGCAATCCGGCAAGCGACGGACGATCGTCTGCGGCTCTATCCCGATCCCGCGGCGACGGAATTGCGCGAGACGATCGCCGCCCGTTTCGGCCTGATGGCAGAAGAAGTATTCGTTGGCAACGGCTCCGACGAGGTCCTCGCCCTCGCGTTTCAGGCGCTGTTGAAACACGAACGGCCGCTTCTCTATCCCGATGTGACCTATAGCTTCTACCCGACATATAGCCTGCTATACGATGTCGAAGCGATCGAAGTGCCTGTCGATCACGGGTTCCAGATCCGACTGGCGGATTACGACAGGCCGTGCGGCGCGATCATCATCCCCAATCCGAATGCACCGACCGGGATCGGCCTGCCGCGTGCCGACATAGAGGCGCTTGTCGCCGCTCACCCGGATGCGGTCGTCGTGATCGACGAGGCCTATGTCGATTTCGGCGGCGAAAGCGCCGTCCCGCTCATTTCAAAATATCCCAATCTGCTTGTCATTCAGACCCTGTCGAAATCCCGCTCGTTCGCAGGCCTGCGCGTCGGCTTCGCGCTGGGGCAGCGGGAACTGATCGAGGCGCTGGTGCGCGTCAAGGACAGTTTCAATTCCTATCCGCTCGATCGCCTGGCGCAGGTCGCCGCGACGGCGGCGATCAAGGACGAGGCGTGGTTCGAGACATGCCGGAGGAAGCTTATCGCCAGCCGGGAAAACCTCGTCTCCGAACTCCAAGCGCTGGATTTCGAGGTCTTGCCGTCCCAGGCGAATTTCGTTTTCGCAAGGCACCAAAGTCAGTCGGGTGCAGCGCTTCTCACCGCCCTGCGCGAGCGGAACATTCTCGTCCGGCTTTTTGCCAAGCCGCGTATTTCGGACTTCCTGCGGATCAGCATCGGCACGGACGAGGAATGTGCCCGCCTGGTTTCGGCTCTCACGGAAATATTGGCAGCCTGACCTGGAAAGGGATAGAGCGGTTCAGCTTTTAACGGAAGCGCAGAACCACTCTATTCCTTTGTTTTACGTAATTCCCGGTAAAAACGCGTCGCGCTTTGCCTGGGAAAACCGCTTCGCACTTTTCCTGGAATTGCTCTAGCTCTTCCGGTCGGCGATGAAATGCGCCGCAGCGGTAAGGGTCGAGGCACGGGCGCCGTAAGGGGTAAGCAGCGCCTCGGCATCGCGGACATGCTGGTGGAGCTGGCGCTCGGCCCATTCCATACCGCGCAGGGCGACGAGCGTTCCCTTGCCCCGGGCTGCGTCCTTGCCGGTCGCCTTGCCCATGGTCTCGGTGTCCGAAGTCAGGTCAAGAATGTCGTCGGCCAGCTGGAAGGCAAGGCCGATCTTTTCGCCGAAGGCGCGCAGGCGGCGGCGGTCTTCCGGCGCACTTGCCGAGATGATGGCGCCGGCTTCGCAGGCGAAGCGGATCAACGCGCCCGTTTTCATCGCCTGCAGGCGGATGATGCCGGCCTCGTCAGGGGCTTGTTTTTCCGCTGCCAGATCGAGGGCCTGGCCGCCGGCCATGCCGCCAAGACCGGCGGCGCGGGCAAGGGCCAGCACCAGCGATGCCTTGCTGGTATCGGGAAGCGCCGTTTCCGGCGCGGCGACGATATCGAAGGCGTAGGTCAGCAGGCTGTCGCCGGCGAGGATCGCGGTCGCTTCATCGAATTTAATGTGTACCGTTGGTTTGCCGCGGCGCAGGTCGTCATCGTCCATGGCCGGCAGGTCGTCATGGACGAGGGAATAGCAGTGGACGCATTCGAGTGCCGCGCCGACGCGAAGTGCTGCCTCAGCGTTGCCGCCGAGAAGGGCAGCGCTTTCGACGACCAGGAATGGGCGCAGCCGCTTGCCGCCGTTCAGCACGGCATAATGCATGGCATCGCGCAGCCTTTCGGGCCTGGCGATTTCATCGGAAAGGATGCTTGGTGAAAGCAATGCGTCGAGCAGCGCCTCGATCTCGTGGGCGTTGTTCTTCAGCCTCGTTTCGAAAGTGTCCCGGTTCGCGTCCATGGGCGCTGTTTGGCATGAGCGCCCCCGGGCTTGCAACGGAATTGTCGATGACAGCGGCAAGATTCACCACGCACTCTGGCATAAGCTCTGTACAGGCGCTATGAGAACGAGAGGAGCGAAATCGGACTGGGGAACATTGGATATAGCGCCGGAGAGAGAGGACAGCGTCGACATGCCGGTTCGTCGGCAATGGTTCGGAGATCGGCGGTTCGGAGATCGGCGCGTGTTGAAACGCATTGTTCTTGCCGTCCTGGTCTTTCTGATCCTTCCCTACGCGTTGATCTTTTTCTATCTGCTGCCCTTCATTCACCCCGTCTCGACGCTGATGCTGCGCGATCTTCTTCTGCTGCGCGGTTACGACAGGCAATGGGTGTCGCTGGATGACATCGCCCCGGTCGTGGTGCAGTCGGTGATGATGTCGGAGGACGGGCAATATTGCTTTCACGGCGGCGTCGACTGGGCTGAAATGCGCATGCTGGTCGAGGATACGCTGAAAGGCCAGGCGACGCGCGGCGGCAGCACCATCCCGATGCAGACGGCGAAAAACCTCTTCCTCTGGAACAGCCGCTCCTTTGTGCGCAAGGCGCTGGAGCTTCCACTTGCGGTCGCCACGGATTTCGTCCTGTCGAAACGGCGGCTGATGGAAATCTATCTCAATATCGCCGAATGGGGCCCCGGCATCTACGGCATCGAGGCGGCCGCCCAGCATCATTTCAAGGTGCCGGCCTCGAAGCTGACGCGGCGCCAGGCATCGCTGCTAGCCGTCTCGCTGCCGAACCCGATCGACCGCAATGCCGGCAAGCCCGGACGCGGCCTTCGCCGGCTTGCCGGCGTGATCGAGAGGCGTGCGCAAGGTTCGGGCGATTACATCAAGTGCATCTATGATTGACATCAGAGATTGACATCAGAACTTGTCGTCAGAACAGGATGATTTTAGCCCGGGGGCGGCCTGAAATCTGAATCCTGTTCTAAATTATATTGTGAGAGCGTGATGTCATGAGAAAACCGCGCACACTTTTCGGCATCATGCTCTAGAGGCGGTAAGCGTCATCTGACATTCTTGGTTCTGCCATATGGACGGATGCAGTCCAACCAGAGCCCTGATTCGCCCATGACCATCACGACATTTTCGCCCGAGCTTCTCTCTTATTCGAAGACGCACAATCCGAACCCGCCCGCCCATCTCGGCAGCCGCTATCGCAAAATCGGCGGCTTTCTCCCGGAAGCCGGCAACACCATCGTCTGCCATATCGAGAAGGGTTCGCAGACGCAGATGGCGCTGATCGAGGCGCGCGAGACATATCTGGCCATGCCCGAGGCTCCGCAGTTCCTCTTTACGCCGATATCAAGTCTTCACATGACACTTTTCGAAGGCGTCATCGAAACCCGGCGCCGGCAGGATTGCTGGCCGGGCGATCTGCCGCTCGATACGCCGATCGAAGACATGACCGAGTTGATGGCGGCCAGGCTCGAAGGTTTCTCGATGGCTGACCCCTTCAGGGTCGCGATCGTCGAAGCTCGCCCGTCGGGCCTGCTCGTCGACGGGGCGACGGAGACGGACCGCAAGGTCATGCGCGCCTGGCGCAACGCGCTGGCCGATCTTCTCGGCTATCGCCAGCCGAACCACGAGGATTATAAGTTCCACATGACCTTCGCCTATGCGGTCGAACGGCTTGAGGACGGAGCCTTGCCGCGCTGGCAGGCGATGCTCGATGACGTGGCCGAGGATATCCGCCGCAAGGCTCCCGTTTTCGAGCTTACCCCGCCGGCATTCTGCGTGTTCGAGGACATGAACCATTTCCACGAATTGCTGATCTTTGATTTCGAAGCCTGAACGGAGGAGGCCCATGGACAAACCGACGCTCTATATCGCCAACAAGAACTATTCCTCCTGGTCGTTTCGGCCCTGGATGGCGCTGACCGGCGTCGGCATCGATTTCGAGGAGGTCCTGATCCCCTTCGACGATGCGGCCGGTAATCCCAATATCAAGGCGGTTTCGCCGACCGGGCGAGTGCCGCTTCTCAAGCACGGCGCGTTGAAGATCTGGGAATCGCTGGCGATCATCGAATACGCCGCCGAGCTTTATCCGGAGGCCGGCCTTCTGCCTGGGGATCGGGCCGAGCGGGCGCTTGCCCGTTCGGTTTCGATGGAAATGCTCTCGAGCTTTCGGGCGCTGCGCAACGCCTGCCCGATGAATATCCGCCGGCCGAAGGCCAAGATCGCATTGCCGGATGGTGTCGACGCCGATATCAGCCGCATCGAGACAATCTGGCGCGACCTGTTGCAGCAATCCGGCGGACCGTTTCTCTTTGGTGCGTTCAGCGGGGCGGATGCGATGTTTGCGCCTGTCGTCAACCGCTTCGACATTTATGATCTCGTCAGCCGAAACGATACGCTGGCCTATATGGAGACCATGAAGGCGCATCCGGCCTGGCGAAAATGGGAAGAGGCGGCCCGCGCGGAGCCTTGGATCGTGCCGGAAGACGAAGTCTGAGCCCGGAATCATCGGCTTCGCAAAAAATACGCATGGGGACTGGTCAAGGCCACCCCTTGCATGTATAAGCGCGCCAAATTCCGAAATCGCGACATGTCCGTTTCGGCCGCCAGTCTGGCCGTGGGAATGTTTTGCCCGCAAGTGGAGTAAGAGAAATGGCTGTACCGAAGAGAAAAACAAGCCCGTCCAAGCGCGGTATGCGCCGTTCGGCCGACGCACTGAAGGCTCCGACCTACGTCGAAGACAAGAACTCCGGCGAACTGCGCCGCCCGCACCATATCGATCTGAAGACCGGTATGTATCGCGGCCGTCAGGTTCTGACGCCGAAGGAAAGCGCATAATTTCGCGATCCGGCTTGTCCGATCGAAAGTTTCAAGGCCGGCCTCAAGCCGGCCTTTTCTGTTTCGACGATATAATATTTGCAATGACTTGCGGTCTGGCAGCGGTTTGCGGCAGTATTCTTCTCCTGCTGAGGAGATTGCCGATGATTGCCGCCATGCCCCTGATGATTATCCCGTTTATTCTTTACAATCTGGCAATGCTGGGCCTGATGGGCGATGGCGGCATTCCGGCCCTGCAGCATGATATCATCGTGCTGTCGATGATCTCGGGCGCGATCTGGAGCATGGCGCTCGGCGATCTGTTCATCGTTATCGCCCTCGTCGTGCTGTTCTTCGAAATCCTCAGGGCGACCAGAACCGGGCCCGGCAATCTCGCCAACCACATGCTGTCGATGCTGGTGTTCATCGCCTTCCTGGTCGAGTTTCTGCTCGTCCGGGATGCTGCGACGCAGGTATTCTTCATTTTGATGACGATCGCCCTGATCGATGTGATCGGCGGTTTTGCCGTCTCGATCCGGAGCGCCGGGCGTGATGTCTCGATCGGATTATAGGTTGTCGAGTTTGTTCTGAAGGGCGCGGAGCTGTTCCTTCAACTCATCGATATCCTTGGCTTCGGCCTTGCGGCTTTCCTTGGCGGGCGGCGTCATGAAGGGCGAGAACATCTGCATCGCCTGCTGAAACAACTCGGTGTTGCGGCGAACCTGATCCTCGACCATCTGCATCGGCAATTGCAGGTTCTTGCCAAGCGGCGTCTCGCCGAAGGCGCGGTTCACCTGCTCGCGCATCTGGGACTGCTGTTCGGTGAAAGCGCGCATCGAATGTTCGAGAAAGCTCGGAACGACCATCTGCATCTGGTCGCCGTAATAGGTGATGAGCTGGCGCAGGAAGGAGATCGGGAGCAACGTGTTGCCGGTCTTCGATTCCTGTTCGAAAATGATCTGGGTCAGCACCGAATGGGTGATGTCATCTCCGCTTTTTGCATCCTGTACGGTGAAGTCTTCGCCTTTCTTCACCATCTCCGCCAAGTCTTCCAGCGTCACATAGGTGCTGGTGCCGGTGTTGTATAGGCGGCGATTGGCGTATTTCTTGATAACGATCTGACCCTCATGCTTCGCCATATCAGTCTCCTGAACCCCCGTCTGATTTATGGATCTTCCTCCACTTGAGACTGTAAACGCAAAAGAAGGCCGGTGACAATCTCTTTGTGCGATGCGGCAAACCTTTAACAGAGCAGATGAATCGGGCTTGGGAGCGCTTCGGCTGAAAAATGGCGGCAGCCGGTCTTCGCGTTTGACTTGTGCTCCAAGCTTTGCCAGTTTCTCCTTATGTAAGTGAGACGAAAACGAGGAGCGTCCCCATGAGCAATTCATCCATCGTCATCGCCAGTGCAGGGCGAACAGCAGTCGGCTCGTTCAACGGCGCTTTCGCGACGGTCCTCGCGCATGAGCTCGGGGCGGCGGTCATAAAGGGGGCGCTCGAGCGCGCCGGCGTCGATGCCGGCGAGGTGGATGAGGTGATCCTCGGCCAGGTGCTTGCCGCCGGCGAGGGCCAGAACCCGGCCCGCCAGGCGGCGATAAAGGCCGGCATTCCGAAGGAGGCGACTGCCTGGGGCGTCAACCAGCTCTGCGGCTCGGGCCTGCGCGCGGTCGCGCTCGGCATGCAGCAGATCGCCACCGGCGACGCCAAGATCATCGTTGCCGGCGGCCAGGAATCCATGTCGATGGCCCCGCATGCCGCGCACTTACGCAGCGGCGTCAAGATGGGCGACATGAAGATGGTCGACACGATGATCAAGGACGGTTTGACCGACGCCTTCCATGGTTATCACATGGGCATCACCGCCGAAAATGTCGCGCGTCAGTGGCAGCTGTCGCGCGACGACCAGGATCAGTTCGCCGTGGCTTCGCAGAACAAGGCGGAAGCGGCGCAAAAGGCCGGCCGTTTTGCCGACGAGATCATCCCCTACGTCATCAAGACACGTAAGGGCGACGTTACGGTCGATGCCGACGAATATATCCGTCACGGCGCCACACTGGAAGCGATGGGGAAATTGCGCCCGGCCTTCGACAAGGACGGCACTGTGACGGCCGCGAATGCATCCGGCCTTAACGACGGCGCCGCTGCGGCGGTGCTGATGAGCGAAGCGGAAGCCGTCCGGCGCGGCATCCAGCCGCTCGCCCGCATCGTTTCCTGGGCAACGGCGGGCGTCGATCCTTCCATTATGGGCACCGGGCCGATCCCGGCTTCGCGCAAGGCGCTCGAAAAGGCCGGCTGGTCGGTGAACGATCTCGATCTCGTCGAAGCGAACGAAGCTTTCGCGGCGCAAGCCTGCGCTGTCACCAAGGATCTCGGATGGGACCCGGCGATCGTCAACGTCAATGGCGGCGCGATCGCGATCGGCCATCCGATCGGCGCGTCCGGCGCGCGCGTTCTCAACACACTGCTGTTCGAAATGAAGCGCCGCGGCGCCAAGAAGGGTCTCGCCACGCTCTGCATCGGAGGCGGCATGGGTGTGGCCATGTGCTTTGAAGCACTTTAAATAGCATACGATCCAGGATTGATTGAAAATCCCGCCATGCGGCGGGGCGAAAAACAAAAGGGGAGCGAAGCATGAGCAGAGTGGCTGTGGTCACCGGGGGTACACGCGGCATCGGCGCGGCAATATCCATGGCACTGAAAAATGCCGGATACAGGGTCGCGGCCAGCTATGCCGGCAACGACGAGAAGGCCAAAGCCTTTCACGATGTCACCGGCGTTCCGGTGTTCAAATGGGATGTTTCCGACTACGCTGCCTGCGGCGAAGGGATCGCCAGGATCGAAAGCGAGATCGGGCCGGTCGAAATCCTCGTCAACAATGCCGGCATCACCCGCGACGCGATGTTCCACAAGATGACGCCGCAGCAGTGGCACGAGGTGATCAATACCAACCTCACCGGCCTGTTCAACATGACGCATCAGGTCTGGACCGGCATGCGCGATCGCGGCTTCGGCCGCATCGTCAATATCTCGTCGATCAACGGCCAGAAGGGCCAGATGGGCCAGGTGAATTATTCGGCGGCCAAGGCGGGCGATCTCGGCTTCACCAAGGCGCTGGCCCAGGAAGGGGCAGCCAAGAACATCACCGTCAACGCCATCTGCCCCGGTTACATCGGCACGGAAATGGTGCTTGCCGTGCCGGAGAAGGTGCTGAACGAACGCATCATTCCGCAGATCCCCGTCGGCCGTCTCGGCGAGCCGGAAGAGATCGCGCGCTGCGTCACCTTCCTCGTCTCCGACGATGCCGGCTTCATCACCGGTTCGACGCTGACGGCCAATGGCGGACAGTTCTTCGCCTAATTATTCCTTTAAACGGTTATACGCAGATTCAAAGCGATGGCGCGTCCGGCAGGACGCGCCATCGCTTTGATCATTTACGGGATTAAGAGCGGCGGTCGGCATTCGGTTGCCGCTCTGTCCGAACCTTGACCGGTACTTTCCGCAGCGAGCGATCCTGGCTGCTAAGGGCTGTTATCGCATTCGTCAGAAAGGCCGATGCGATGAGAACGGCGACAAGGGAATTCAGGAAAATCTGGATCATGAAAGCGTTCCTTTCCGGTGCGCCGGGCGGCTGTGCCTGTCCGTTGCGCTGGTGAAGGAAATATGTGCCTGCCTGTTGGGTAGCAGTAGGTGTGGCTTTCATAACCGATTGTCAACGTCTCGTTGACGGATGCGGCAGGCCAAAAAAACGGGCGCAGAAGCGCCCGTTGGGAGTCCGATATGGTTTTGCCGATTAGCGGCAACGAGCCTCGTAGCGGCGGCCGTAGCGGTCGCGATAGACGCAGTAGCCGCGGCGTTCGACCGAGTGGCCGATGAGAGCGCCGGTTAGACCGCCGGCCACGGCGCCGACGGCGGCACCGCCCCAGCTGTTGGTGACGACACCGCCGATGACCGCACCGGTGCCGGCGCCGATCGCCGTACCTTGCTCGGTTGCTGTGCAGGATGCCAGAGCGCCGACCAGCGCACCAATAAGAACAATCTTCTTCATCATGTCGTAACTCCCCAGGTTCGTTGGCCTTTAGATGCGGCCCATTAGTACAAGGATAATGATAATCACGAGAACTAGCCCCAAACCGCCAGAAGGTCCATAGCCCCAGCCACGGCTGTAACCCCAATTCGGCAAGGCTCCGATCAAGAGCAGAATGAGGATAATTAGAAGTATCGTGCCAAGCATGGTGTGTTTCCTTCATTTCATCCGCAATTTGGATGGACCAGAAACACGCATTGGCGATTTTTGTTCCCGGTTAAGCTTGGAAATGTGACAAGGGCGTGATTCACGGTTAATTTCCGTCATCTCGGAAAATTGCCGCTATGGTTAAAATTACATTTAAATACAATATGTTGCGGTGAACAAAGAGGGAAAGCCGCGGTGTCGCCGATTCGTCAGCGATTCGTTCCGCTTTTGATCGACCCATCGCGATTGGCCGCCTTGACTTAACGCTGTCTGAATCCGGCTTCAAAAAGATTAATGCCTATGCCAGGAGGCGGGCGAAGAGTTCCGCTGCCGATTCCGCATCTAGCGTCCGGACCTGGTGATGCCACCAGATTTGGTCGTGAACGAAAGGCGAAAACCGCGGAGTCAGCGATTCGTCTCCGATTCGTTCCGGCTTTGGTCGAGAGGTTAATTTCGGGACGCTCTCGCCTGTTCAAAATCGGCGCGGGAATCGTCGCTCACGACGGCGAAAATGCGAATGGGAGGGAGTCTCGCGATTCAGCATCTAGTGGGAAAAAGTGATTCAAAATCAATACTTAGCCGTGAACAAAAGCTGAATCAGCTGGAGTCAGCGATTCGTCGCTGATTCGTTCTCACGCTGTTCCGAATCGTGAATTCAGACGTTCCACAAGACTCGCAAAGGTCGTAATCCCCGGTGCATTTTGAAATCTGCCCTTGCGTTTGCGGCGGCAGCTGTCCATGTGTTCTTTAGCTTCCCTCGTGGGGCTGAGATTTTCCTGGGGCCACCCGCCTCATTTGCATGGACCCATGACTCTGACTTCGCAGCCGATGATTCTGAGTGGACGCGGTGTGACCGCGGTGCTCGGACCGACCAATACCGGCAAGACCCATTATGCCATCGAGCGCATGGTCGCGCACGGGACCGGCGTGATCGGCTTGCCGCTCAGGCTGCTGGCGCGCGAGGTCTATACGCGGGTGGTGGAGAAGGTCGGCGTGCAGAATGTGGCGCTGGTCACCGGTGAGGAAAAGATTTCGCCGCCCAATGCGCGTTTTTCCGTCTGTACCGTCGAGGCGATGCCGCGTGAGACCAAGGCCGCCTTCGTTGCCATCGACGAGGTTCAGCTCGCCGGCGATCTCGAGCGCGGTCATATCTTCACCGACCGCATCCTGCATCTTCGCGGCCGTGAGGAAACGCTGCTGCTTGGCGCGGCGACGATGCGGCCGATCCTGCAGCAGCTCCTGCCGGGCATCACTGTCGTCGAGCGGCCGCGGCTTTCGCATCTTTTCTATGCCGGCCAGAAGAAGATCACCCGGCTGCCGCAGCGTTCTGCCATCGTCGCGTTTTCGGCCGACGAGGTCTATGCCATCGCCGAGCTCATCCGCCGCCAGCGTGGCGGCGCGGCTGTCGTGCTCGGCGCGCTCAGCCCGCGCACCCGCAATGCGCAGGTCGCACTCTATCAGGCGGGCGACGTCGAATATCTGGTGGCGACCGATGCGATCGGCATGGGCCTCAACCTCGATGTCGATCACGTCGCCTTTGCCCAAGACCGGAAATTCGACGGTTACCAGTTCCGCAATCTCAATCCGGGCGAACTCGGCCAGGTCGCCGGGCGCGCCGGGCGGCACGTGCGGGACGGGACCTTCGGCGTCACCGGACAGGTCTCGCCCTTCGACGATGAATTGGTGCAACGTATCGAGGGGCACGAATTCGACAACGTCAAGGTTTTGCAATGGCGCACGACTGAGATGGACTTCTCCTCGATTCAATCCTTGCGGACAAGCCTTGAGGCGGGACCGCGCGTGCCGGGACTGACGCGAGCGCTGCCTGCTGTCGACCAGCAGGCGCTGGAACAGCTTTCGCGTTATCCAGAGGTCATCGATCTCGCCGACAGGCCGGCGCGCGTCGAAAAACTCTGGGAGGCTTGCGCGCTTCCCGATTACCGGCGTATCACTCCTGCGCAACACGCCGATCTTATCTCGACCCTCTTTTCCGATCTCGTCCGCTATGGCACGGTGAATGAGCAGTTTCTCGCGGAGCAGGTGCATCGCTCCGATCGGACAGATGGGGAAATTGACACGCTTTCGGCGCGAATCGCGCAGATAAGGACCTGGACCTACGTTTCGAATCGGCCTGGCTGGCTTGCCGATCCGACACACTGGCAGGAAAAGACGCGGGAAATCGAAGATCGATTGTCCGACGCGTTACATGAAAGGTTGACGAAACGCTTTGTTGATCGCAGGACATCTGTGCTCATGAAGCGCCTGAGAGAGAATGCGATGCTGGAAGCTGAAATCAGTGTGAATGGTGATGTCTTCGTTGAAGGACATCATGTAGGGCAATTGAGCGGATTCCGTTTCACGCCGGTGGCGGGAACGGACGGACCGGATGCCAAGGCGGTTCAGGCTGCGTCGCAGAAGGCGCTCGCGCTCGAATTCGAAGCCCGCGCGGCGCGGATGCATGCCGCCGGCAATAGTGATCTGGCGATCGGCTCGGATGGGTTGATTCGTTGGCTGGGCGACCCGGTGGCGCGGCTTTCGGGCAGTGATCACGTCATGCGTCCGCGCGTGCTTCTGCTGGCCGACGAGCAGTTGACGGGCAATGCCCGGGATCACGTTGCGGCCCGCATCGAACGCTTCGTCAACCATCATATCAGCACGGTGCTGAAACCGCTCGATGATCTGTCGCGCGCCGAGGATCTGCAGGGTCTTGCCAAGGGGCTTGCCTTCCAGCTCGTCGAAAATCTCGGCGTGCTGTTCCGACGCGACGTGACCGAGGAGGTGAAGTCGCTGGACCAGGATGCCCGCGCCTCCATGCGCCGCTACGGCGTGCGTTTCGGCGCCTATCATATCTTCGTTCCGGCACTTCTGAAGCCGGCGCCGGCCGAGCTCATCACGCTGCTCTGGGCGCTGAAGAACGACGGTCTCGACAAACCGGGCTACGGCGATCTCATTCCCGTGCTTGCCGCCGGCCGCACCTCCGTCGTCACCGACCCGAGCTTCGAGCGGATGTTCTATAAGCTCGCCGGCTTCCGGTTCCTCGGCAAGCGTGCCGTGCGAATCGACATCCTGGAACGGCTTGCCGACATCATCCGTCCGCTGCTGCAGTGGAAGCCCGGTCAGAATAATCGTCCGGAGGGCGCCTATGACGGCCGCCGTTTCACGACGACGACGGCTATGCTGTCGATTCTTGGTGCGACGCTCGAGGACATGGAAGAAATCCTCAAGGGTCTCGGCTATCGCGCCGATGCCGTGAAGGCGGAAGAGGCATCGGCACATCTTGCGGCGCAGGATGCGGCCTCAGTGCCCGCCGCCACCGCGGAAACGTCGGCGGATGAGACAGCCGAAAAGGCCGATCACGACGATGCCGACGGGGCGGCGGAAGAGACTGCTGCCGAAGCGCCCGCAACCGAGGCGGTGCCCGTGGCTGCCGACGCGCCCGTGGCCGAAACGGTCCAAACCCCTGCTCCTGTCGAAGCAGCCGAGACAGCCGCTTCGGTGGAAGCGTCTGCCGAGACGGCGGTATCCGCTGCTGAGGACGCCGGCGAGCCGGTCGAACCGAAGCCGGTTCTTCTGTGGCGTCTCGGCGGCCGCAACGACAATCAGCGCCAGGCGCGCGGCGGGCATGGCGAACGCCGTGGCGGCCAGGGTCAGGAGCGCGGTCAGAACCAGGAACGCGGCGACCGCAATCGTCGGCCGGGCGGCGGTGAAGGCGGCGAGGGCAATCGCGGCGAAGGCCGTGACAACAATCGCAACAATCGCGGCAAGGACGGCGGCGGTCGTGATGGCGGCCGGCCGCAGCAGGCAAGGGGCGATCGCAACAATCAGCCACGGGGCGATCAGCCGCGCGGCGACCGGCAGGACCGTGGTGACCGCAAGGATCGTGGTGACCGCAACGATCGTAACGACCGCAACAACAATCGCGGCGGCTCGCAGCCGCTGCGCTTCGAGGCCAAGCCGCCGCGCAAGGAGAAGCCGATCGATCCGGATTCGCCTTTCGCCAAGCTCGCGGCTCTCAAGGAGCAGATGAAGAAGTAATCATGAGCGCGGAGACACAGCCGACAAGCGGTTCGCGCCAGCGCATCGACAAGTGGCTGTTCTTCGCGCGCATGGTGAAGTCGCGTTCATTGGCGCAGAGCCAAATCCAATCCGGCCATGTGCGCATCAACGGCGAACGCTGCAGCCATCCGAGCCAGATGGTCAAGCCGGGTGACCGTATCGAGATGACGCTGGAACGGCGCGACGTCGTTCTCGTGGTGCGCCTCGCCGGTGAGCGGCGGGGACCTTACGAGGAGGCGCGCCTGCTGTATGACGACCAATCGCCGCCGCCTGATGAGGCAAAACGTCTCACGCCCTACGAACAGGCGATCCGGGCGACCGGTACCGGCCGTCCGACCAAAAAGGAAAGACGTGCAATCGACAGGCTGATGTCGGACGAGGATTAGAAAACTCTGTCTGCGCTGGCGGCTTTTGCAGATCGTTTATCCTTGAAATCCGGCGCCAAAGCCGATAGGTCACTGTCAACCTGCCGGAAGCGTGCTTGCCGCCCAAGCCTGCCCACGCTTTTCCTCCGGCACGGGGATAGGCGCGACGTTCCAGGTTGCCCGGCCCCACCGCATGGAAATCCTGGAGTTCTTCATGACCTATGTCGTGACCGACAATTGCATCAAGTGCAAATACACCGATTGCGTGGAAGTCTGCCCTGTCGACTGCTTCTATGAGGGCGAGAACTTTCTCGTCATTCATCCCGACGAATGCATCGATTGCGGCGTCTGCGAACCCGAATGTCCCGCCGAGGCGATCAAGCCCGATACCGAGCCGGGTCTCGACAAATGGCTGAAGATCAATACCGAATATGCGACGATCTGGCCGAATATCACGGTCAAGAAGGAGCCGTTGCCTGAGGCCAAGGAAATGGATGGCGAGACCGGAAAATTCGAGAAGTATTTCTCCGAGAAGCCCGGTTCCGGCGATTGAGACAGCGCCCACATTCGGCCTCCGAATTCGGGCGGCTGCGGGGCGAAACGTTTTAAAAGCTGCGTGAGGCATATGGGTGACATGTGTTGCCCGCATGACTCAAGCGAAGCAAATTATTGATTTCCTCATATTTTTATGATAGGTTTCGTCTACTGTTCCATTTGTGGCATGACGCATGCCCAAAACCATCACGAAAGCAAAACAAATCCGTACGCGGTTTCCGTGACATATCAACGCTTTGAGCGCCGGGTCCCAAGATCGTGCGCAAAAAGTCTTTGCTTTTGCCCGATAGGACCAGAGTGAAGTCACCCGACGGATACTACCGTCTCACCCGGGCCTGACTGACCCGGCTCCGGCCGCCGCCGGATGCGTAACAGGGAGTTTTTGAATAGAATGACGACTCAGCAGAAAAAGCCTTCTACAGCACGTCACGGCTTCAAGACCGGTGAATCGATCGTCTACCCCGCTCATGGCGTCGGTACCATCACCGCTATCGAAGAGCAAGAAGTTGCCGGCATGAAGCTCGAACTTTTCGTTATCGATTTCGAGAAGGACAAGATGCGTCTGAAGGTTCCGGTCGCGAAGGCCATGAGCATCGGTATGCGCAAGCTTTCGGAAACGGATTTCGTCGAGCGTGCTTTGAAGGTCGTGCAGGGCAAGGCGCGCGTCAAGCGCACCATGTGGTCCCGTCGCGCCCAGGAATATGATGCCAAGATCAATTCCGGCGACCTGATTTCCATCGCTGAGGTCGTGCGTGATCTCTATCGTGCCGAGAACCAGCCCGAACAGTCCTATTCCGAGCGTCAGCTTTATGAGGCTGCGCTCGATCGCATGGCGCGCGAAATCGCCGCCGTCAACAAGATGTCGGAAACCGAAGCCGTCCGTCTCGTCGAGACCAATCTCAACAAGGGTCCGAAGCGCGGAAAGGCAATCGAAGAAGACGATTCGCAGGACGAAGCCGCATAAGGCGAGCCTGTTTTCCTGTCAAAAAACCCGGCCTTCGCGCCGGGTTTTTTTATTGGAACTTTTTCCCGACTGCCGCGTTTAACACACGTAATTGCGGACTGCTCGCGGGCAATGGCCTCGACGGGCGAACTGCTATTCCGTCAATGTTCGATGAGGAGCGGATCATGCCTTTTCAATATTGCCCATCCGGCAACGTGAAGAAACAGGTCCAGCCCGGCCGTCTTAGCGGCACATGATGAGAAATAGGGCCTCCCCCTGAAAAGTCCAGGGGCGGGGCCTTTATGCATTCAGAACCCCATTCAGTCTGGAACAGCGATGTTCCGGAAGGTGCGTTTTATTGTTCATTTTAGGGCGAGAGGCCTGTTTCAGGAGATCGAAATGAAGAACATGTCTGCAGATCGGCGCATGATCAAAATCGCGATGGCCGCCCCCTATCTCGCCCGTCAGGAAGAGCACGATCTTGCCACTCGTTGGAAGGATCACGACGATCGCGGTGCCCGCAACCAGATCGCCATGGCCCATATGCGCCTGGTCATCTCTATGGCCGGCAAGTTCCGCAACTTCGGCCTGCCGATGAGCGATCTCGTGCAGGAGGGCTATGTCGGGCTGCTGGAGGCCGCCGCCCGCTTCGAACCGGAACGCGACGTGCGCTTTTCGACCTATGCAAGCTGGTGGATCAGGGCTTCGATCCAGGATTATATCCTGCGCAACTGGTCGATCGTGCGCGGCGGCACGAGTTCGGCGCAGAAGGCGCTGTTCTTCAATCTGCGTCGCCTGCGCGCCAAGCTCGCCAAGGGTGACACGCAGCTGACGCTGCAATCCATTCACCAGGAAATCGCCGCTGCCCTCGGGGTCAGCCTCGCCGATGTACAGACCATGGATGCCAGGCTTTCTGGCAACGATGCCTCGCTGCAGGCGCCTTCGGTTTCCGGCGATGCCGAGAGTGCGGAGAAGATGGATTTCCTCGTCAGTGACGATCCCCTGCCGGATGAGCAGGTTTCCAACATGATCGACGGCGAGCGCCGCCGCGTCTGGCTCGCCTCGGCGCTGAAACATCTCAACGAACGCGAGATGAAGATCATCAGTGCCCGGCGTCTGGCGGAGGACGGAGCCACGCTCGAAGAACTCGGCGCCGACCTCGGCATTTCCAAGGAACGCGTGCGTCAGATCGAAAGCCGGGCGATGGAGAAGCTTCGCAGCGCGCTCGTCAGCGCCGATCCGCATATGGCCGCCTATGCTTGAACCCAAAGCGCGTCGCGATCCTTCAGATTCGCTCCTCGCGCTTCAGGTCTTTGTTTTACGCATGTCGTTATCGTAAAACCGCTGCACAGTTTTGCGCGACATGCTTTGTCCCCTCCAGCAGCACAGACTGGCCCGGCGTAAGCCGGGCCTCTTTTATTCGGCGATGATCTTGACGCGGTCGCCCGGTGAAACGGCTGCGCCCGTGGGCAGGGCGTTGATGAGCTTGAAGAGATCGAGCTTGCGGTCGGTGCCCATCATGCGGGCGGCGAGCGTCGAGATGTTCTCCCCCGGCCGGACGGTGACGACGCGGATGCGCAGCGGCTTCAGCGAGGCTGCCTCTGCCGGCGTCATACGCCGGAAACTCGCACGCAGGACATTGGCCGTCGGCTCAAGGGCGTCACTGCCTTTCGGCACGGCGGTCAGGAAGCGGAAGATTTGCGAATTGTTGCGGATCACGGTGACATCGAAATCCCAGCGGTCGGCGCTTGCGCGCGCGGTGGCTGCTTCCATGCCGTTGATGGTGATCGGCTGGATGGTCGAGGGGTCGAGACCGGTCACCCAGCCGCTGGAGATATAGTTGGTGAGGCTCTGGTTCTGATTGTCGGCGACGCCGTCGAAGCGGACGGCGATGTCGTTCGGGCCGGTGGCCATCACGGCTTCGACCTTGTTGTCGATGTGGAAATCCGGTGGCACGTCGAAGCGGATCCCGAGACCGCCATGCAGGAAGGTCTGGCCGCGCACATAGCCTTCCTCCGGGCTATCGCCGTAGAGCAGTCCATCTATGCCATCGAGATAATAATCGCGGCCCTTGTCGCCGACGGAACCTTCCTGGCCGAAAGCGCGGGCGTGGGTGCGGGCAAGCTCGATGCGCTGGGCGGAGTTCGGGTGGCTCGACAGGAAGTCGAGGCTCTGGTCGGCTTCGGGATCGACCGACATGAAGCGGCTGTATGCCGCCATCGAATCGAGGAAACGGGCTGCGGCATAGGGATCGTAGCCGGCTTCGCCGAGCATGCGCACGCCGATGACATCGGCTTGCAGCTCCTGCTGGCGGGAGAAGGCGGCGAGCCGCAGCTTGCCGCGGGCCAGCGCCTGCTTGCCTGCGATGTCGCTGGAAAGCACCTCGGCGACGACGCGGCTGGCGATGACCTCAGCCTCTTCGCGCTTCTGCCGCTCGATGCCGTGGTTCGCCGTCACATGGCCCATCTCGTGCGACAGCACGGCGGCGACTTCCGAGGCGTCGTTGGCAAGGGCGAGCAGGCCGCGGGTGACATAGAGATAACCGCCCGGCAGCGCAAAGGCGTTGATCGCCGGCGAATTCAGGATGGTGATGCGGTAGGACTGGCTCGGATTTTCCGACACCGCCGTCAGCGCGCCGGCGATGCGGGCAACGAGGCGTTCGGTCTTGGCATCCTTGTATTCGCCGCCGTAGCTTGCCACGATGCGCGGATGCTCACGGGCGCCCATCGCCGCGCGCGGGTCGTTCTTCTGCACCTCGTCGACGATCTGCGGATTGGAAGAAGGCGAAACACTCGGCTGATAGGATTGGTCAATCAGCGATTGACAGCCATTCAGCGCCATTGCGAGGGCTGAAAGCAGCATTAGGCGACGCGGGAAGCGCCGCGGCGTGGAGATGGCATCACTGGAAAGCGCGGGCGATTTCCACGTCGTCAAGCTGTCCAGTCTGTTTCTCCGCATCATGTCGCTGTTTTGCCGGTTTGCCGCAGATTCAAACCGACCGTGGCAAGGGGAATTCAACAGGTGCGCACCCCTGATCTCGCGCTGCACAATCGGCCGATACAAGTCCTTGCTGTAGCTGATTTACGCATCGGTTGCATAGCGAGACTCTGTTTAAATGTGGCGCCGTTGCATTTTGGCAAGCCTCGGGCATTGAGGCCTCCCTTCGCTCGGATGAAATTATGGCGAAAGTTCCGTCACAGAGGGGAGATTCGTCAACGGCGCGGAAAAAGAACGGGCCGATTGAATTAACCGGCGCGGCCGCGACAGCCATGCGCGAAAAGCGCAACCAGAAATATGTTCTTTGTGAGGGAGCGCCTCTTGGTGAGGCATTTCCGCGGGGCGATTCGACTATTCGGCAGCTTCCGCCGTCGCCGCTTGCGGCTTCTCCGTCTCGCCGGCGCGGGGCAATTGCACTGGCTTCAGCATGATGGCAGCCACAAGGCCGATCAGCGCAATGGCGCAGGAGGTCATGAAGAGCGGCGAGAAAGCGGCAGCATAGATATCGGCCACGGCCTGGCGGCTTGGCTCGGGAAGGGCAGCCATCATCTTTGGCGTCAGTTGCTCGATATCGGTGACGCCGGGAATGGAAATGCCGACCGTGCCGAGCCCAGAGGCAATGATCGCGCCGTAGATCGAGATGGCGATCGAAGCGCCTCCCATGCGCGACAGCGTCACCGAGCCGGTGGCCGCACCGACGTCGCGGGCCGGTGCTGCATTCTGCACGCCGATGATGGGAACCTGCTGGGCAAGGCCGATGCCGATACCGTGCAGCATCATGATCGCGCCGATGAAGGCGATCGGCGTTCCCGCATGGACCTGCGACAATAGCGCAAAGGCGGTGGCGCTGCAGGTGAGGCTTGCGATGGCGAAGGGCTTGTAGCGCCCCGTCCTCGAGATGATGCGGCCTGCCGTCAACGATCCGCAGACGAGGCCGCCGGTCAGGAGGATGAAGAGCAGGCCGGCGGCGGACGGTGAAAGGCCTGTGGTGGTCTGCAGGAAGAGGGCGAGATAATTGACCATGCCGATGGCGATGGCGCCGCCCATGATCGAGATCACCAGGAGCAGGCTGAAGGTCGAATTGCGAAAGAGCTGCAGGGGAACGATCGGCTCCGGCGCGCGGCGCTCCGTGAAAACCCAGATGACGGCACAGATCACACCGAAGGCGACGATGCCGACGCTCTGGGGTGAGATCAATGCGCCGAACAGTTCGCTGCTGTCGGTGGCAAGCACGATGCTTGTCGTCGTCATGGCAAGCAGAAGTGCACCTGCATAGTCGATCTTCGGTCGGCGATGCGGTTTTCGGTACGGCAACATGAAAGCAAGGCCGGCAAGTACGATGAAGCCGATCGGCACATTGACGAGGAAGATCGAGCGCCAGCCGAAGAGATCGCTCATCGTACCGCCGAGCACCGGGCCGATCGCACCAGATGCCATCAGCACGAGGCTGGAATAG
This sequence comes from Rhizobium anhuiense bv. trifolii, assembly GCF_024346605.1. NCBI lineage: Bacteria > Pseudomonadati > Pseudomonadota > Alphaproteobacteria > Hyphomicrobiales > Rhizobiaceae > Rhizobium > Rhizobium anhuiense. Next base: position 94,593 of record NZ_CP098803.1, on the reverse strand, counting down.
CTTTGATAGCGCGCCCGCTCGCGCGGCTCGAACAGATCGGCGTTGACGGCGAAGATCGACACCATGATGCCGCCGCCGCCAAGGCCCTGCAGCACACGGGCGGCGATCAGCGTGTCCATCGAGACCGCAAGGCCGCAGACCGCTGAGCCGACGGTGAAGATCGTGATCGCCGTCATCATCACATATTTGCGGCCGAAGAGATCGCCGAGCTTGCCGTAAAGCGGCATGACGGCGCTCAGCGACAGGAGATAGGCCGAACCGATCCAGCCGAAGCGCTCGAGATGGCCGAATTCGCCGACGATCGTCGGCAGCGCCGTGGAAACGATCTGATTATCCAGCGTCGCCATGAACATGGCCGTCATCAGGAAGAAGAACAGGATAAGCCGGCGACGAGGATCGGTCACGAGCGGCGCAGGCACGAATTGCATGTCCATGGGAGCGTCATTCCGGGTTTGATGAGCTTTTATGTGCTAACAGCATATAATTGTCAACAGCACATTATTGACATCAGCATGTTCAAATTCCGCATCGGCTCTGTTATGGTCTCGTCATGAGTGACGTGCTGACCAAGACCATTTCCGCGCAATCCGCCACGCCGAATGAGGAAAACGTGCCTCGTATCGGCCGCAGCATGGCGCGCATGCGATTGATGACCGGTCGGCGGCTGATCGGTCGGCTGGCGATCCAGAGTGCCGCACCGGGCCTTGAACTTTCGCATCTCGATGTGCTCGATGCCGTGCGGAGGGCGCAGCCTGCCGGCGAGGTCACGGTCGGCATGATCGCGGAGATGCTGCGCATCGATCCGTCACGGGCAAGCCGCGTGGTGGCCGACATGGTCGGGCGCAACGTCCTGCGCCGCGAGGCCTCGCAGGCCGACGCGCGGCGGATCGTTGTCGTCATGACCGAGGTCGGCCAGGCTCTGCTTGCCGAGATCGTCGCGCAGAAGCTCGCGATCATCTCCGAGATCGTCGCCGACTGGCCGCAGGAAGATATCGATCGCTTCGCGATACTTTTCGAGCGTTTCATCGGCGGTTACGAGGCGGTCTTCCTGTCGCGCGACAAGGATACGCCGGGCTGAGGCGAGGCACGTCGTTCGGCGCCCCTTCCCCTCGACCCCCCGTTTGCGCTAAGGGCAGTGCCCATGAGCCAATCCACCTTCACCATTCTCCTTGGCGGCGAACTCAGCCTGACGGAGCGCCTGCGGCATGCCATCGGCGACAGCCGCTTCATTGCGGCCGATGGCGGGATGCGGCATGCGGCAGCACTCGGCATTATGCCCGAGCTCTGGGTCGGCGATTTCGATTCGACGCCCGCCGATCTCGAGGATGCATTTCCCGATGTGCCGAAACAGCCTTATCCCGCAGCGAAGGCGGCGACCGATGGCGAAATCGCAGTGTCGGAAGCGATCGCGCGCGGTGCGCGGCGGCTGATTCTGGCCGGTGCGCTCGGCGGCGAACGCTCGGACCATGCGCTTCAGCATCTGCTGTCGGCCGTCAGCCTGGCGGAAGAGGGCTTCGACGTGCTGCTGACCTCGGGCAAGGAAGAGGCCGTGCCGTTGATTGCCGGGACGATCGAACTGGACCTTCCCAAGGGCAGCCTGTTTTCCGTGCCCGGGTTCAGCGAGCTGATCGGGCTTTCCATCGAGAATGCGCGTTATCCGCTGGCCGATTTTCATCTGCCTTTCGGCTCGTCGCGCACCATTTCCAACGTCGCGGAAGGCAAGGTTCGCTTTTCGCTCCGCAGCGGCCAGGCGATCGTGCTCGCCAGGCCCTATGATCTTTCCGGAGTCTGATTTTGGCCCCTCCCATTCTGAAACTCGACGATATCTTCCTGAGCTTCGGCGGTGCACCGCTCCTCGCGGGGGCGGCGCTGCAGATCGAGCCTGGTGACAAGATCTGTCTCGTCGGCCGCAACGGCTCGGGAAAATCGACGCTGCTGAAGATCGCCGCCGGCCTGGTCGAGGCACAGTCCGGCGAGGTCTTCCGCCATCCGTCCTCGACGGTGCGTTATCTCGAACAGGCGCCGGATTTTGCCGGCTTCAACACGGTTCAGGCCTATGCCGAGGCCGGTCTCGGGCCGGGCGATGATCCTTACCGCGTCACCTATTTGCTCTCCCATCTCGGGCTGACCGGCGAGGAAGATCCGAAGACCCTTTCCGGCGGCGAATCGCGCCGGGCCGCCCTTGCCCGCGTCCTGGCGCCGGAGCCCGACATTCTCCTGCTCGACGAACCGACCAACCATCTCGACCTTCCCACAATCGAATGGCTGGAAGGCGAGTTGCAGAAGACCCGCAGCGCTTTGGTGCTGATCTCGCACGACCGGCGTTTTCTCGAAAAGGTCTCGACCGCAACCGTCTGGCTCGACCGCGGCACCTCACGCCGGCTCGACAGGGGCTTTGCGCATTTCGAAGCCTGGCGCGACCAGGTGCTGGAGGCCGAGGAGCTGGAGCAGCACAAGCTCGGCAAGGCGATCGAGCGCGAGGAGCACTGGTTGCGCTATGGCGTCACGGCGCGACGCAAGCGCAACATGCGCCGCCTCGGTGAACTGCAGACGATGCGCTCGCAATATCGTGGCCACAAAGGGCCACAAGGTACCGTGCAGGCGACCGTTTCGGACGCGCAGGAATCCGGCAAGCTGGTGATCGAGGCCGACAAGATCACCAAGAGCTTCGGCGACCGGACAATCGTCATGCCCTTCTCGATCCGCGTGCATCGCGGTGACTGCATCGGTCTGGTCGGGCCGAACGGCGCCGGCAAGACGACGCTGTTGAAGATGCTGACCGGGCAGCTTTCCCCGGATAGCGGCACGATAAAGCTTGGCACCAATCTGGAGATCGCGACGCTCGACCAGAAGCGCGAGGATCTCGATCCCGAGAATACGCTTGCCAACTACCTGACGGACGGGCGCGGCGAAAACCTGCTCGTCAACCGCGAGCAGCGTCATGTTACCGGCTATATGAAAGAGTTCCTGTTCCAACCGGAACAGGCGCGGACGCCGATCAAAAGCCTCTCCGGCGGCGAGCGCGCCCGGCTGATGCTGGCACGTATCCTCTCGCGTCCGGCGAACCTCCTGATCCTCGACGAGCCGACCAATGATCTCGATATCGAAACGCTCGATCTGCTGCAGGAAATCGTCGCCGGCTTTCCCGGCACCGTCATTCTCGTCAGCCACGACCGCGATTTCCTCGACCGCACCGTGACCTCGACGATCGCGCCTGCCGTGCCGGATGCGCCTGACGGTCGCTGGATCGAATATGCCGGCGGCTATTCCGACATGCTTGCGCAGCGCAAGGGCGCGCTTGAGGAGCGCAAGAGGGCGGAGAAAGCGGCGGAGAAGCCGAAGACGCAAGAGGCAGCGCCGTCCGCAGGAAGTGCCAAGACCAAGCTTTCCTTCAAGCAGAAATTCGCGCTTGACAATCTGCCGAAGGAGATGGCGAAAGCCGAAGCCGAGATCGCCAAGCGCGAACAGGCGATGGCCGATCCCAATCTGTTTACGCGCGATGCCGCGGCCTTCAACCGGCTTGCCGCCGAGATGGAAAAACTGCGCTCCAGCCTGACCAAAATGGAGGAGGAGTGGCTGGAGCTCGAAATGCTACGCGAAGAGCTGGAAGGCTGAGGCTTCCCAAACGCGCCGGCTCACCTTTCCTTGATTCGCCAGTTGATCGTCGTGCGGCATAGAGTGCCGCCCGGCAGCCGGGGATATTGCCGATCGCAATGGCGACAAGGAAAAGTCATATGTCTCGCAAGCCCAATTCCAAAATTTTCACAACCCTTGCCGCCGGCGGCATTGTCGCGCTTGCCCTATCGCAGGCCGTCGAGGCGCAGGATAGCCAGCGCGTCCGCATTCGCGGCGCCATCGAAAGCCTCAGCGGTGATCAACTCGTTGTCAAGACGCGCGAAGGCAGCGATGCGACGATCACGCTGAAAGCCAGCTGGAAAGTCGGCGGTATCCGGAAAGCCTCGGTCGAGGATATCAAGCCCGGCGATTTCGTCGGCGTTGCCTCACTTCCGAAGGGCAACGGCCCGGATGGGGCGATCGAAGTGCTGATCTTTCCGGCGTCGATGAAAGGCACCGGCGAGGGCAACCGTCCCTGGGATGCGCAGCCGAACAGCCAGATGACCAACGCGACCGTCAGCAACGCCGTCAAATCCGTCGAAGGCCACACGATCACGCTGACCTATCAGGGCAAGGAAAAGACCATCACGATTGCCGATGCGACACCGATCGTGACACTGGCGCCGGCGACCAAGGATGATTTGAAGACTGGCGCCGGCGTTATCGTCACCGGCGAGAAGGCGGCTGACGGCAGTATCTCGGCCAGCCAGGTGGCTGTCGGCCTCAACGGCATCACGCCGCCGATGTGAGCGGCCGGCTCATATCTTTATCTTAACGCATTCCGTTATGCCAAAACCGCTCTACACTTTGGGGCGGCACGCATCAAAGCGCCGGCGCGGGCACGGCGGCAGCGCCTGCACTGGCGCTGGCGCCAGTCTGGGCGACAGGCGGTTCCTCGGATCTTGACGGCAGCGCCTGCAGATGCAGCACGCGCGGCTTCAGCACCTCGAGATAGGCTTCGGAACGGCCGATATAGATCATGCCGCTTTCGGGCAGGGTGGTGAGCAGTTTGGCCATGGTTTCCTGCCATTCCGGCTCCATGCCTTCCAGCACCTCGTCGAAAATGATCCAGCGCGGGCGTACGAGCAGCAGGCGGGCGAAGCCGATCGCCTTCTGCTCGTCGCTGTCGAGCAGCTTGTCCCAGCGGGCGCGGGTATCGAGCCTGGCGATCAGCGAATGCAGGCCGGCCTTCTCGAGGGCAGCCTCGACGGCGGCTTTCTCGTAGGCATCAGGACTTTCGGGAAAGGCCAGCGCCTCGCGCAGTGTGCCGCCGGGAACATAGGCGATCTGCGGCACGAACAGCATGTCGTCGACCGGCGGCAGCCCCATCGTGCCGCTGCCGCACGGCCAGAGGCCGGCCATCGCCTGGAACAGCAGCTTACGATTGACGCTGTGATCGCCGTTGATCATGACTTTTTCGCCGGCCTTGATCACGACATTGGTTTCACGCAGGCGGAAACCGCCGCATTCGTCGATGTCTTCGCCGATCTTGGCGACGATCACCACATCCTTCAGTGTCAGCGTATCGGGCGCGGTGCTTTCATAGGCGATGCTGTCCTTCAGGTCGAAGTCCTCGTCCATGTCGAGCAGCGCCTGACGGAAATCGGTGACGCGCATCAGCGTGGCGCGCCATTCGGCGATCGGGCCGAAATTGGCGACGTACCAGCGCAATGCCGTGTTGACCTGATTGAAGGCGCCGACGGACATCATCAGCTGGCCAAGGGTGAGGCCGCCGGAGAAATAGGCGGGGGCGGCGACGATGATCGGGATGACGATCACCAGCCAGCCGTAGCCGGCCGAAACCCAGGTGAGGTTGGTATTGGCCATGGCGAGCCGCTTGACGACCCTCAGTACCGAGCTGATATCGGTGTTGATGCGCCGACGCTCGTTTTCCTCGCCGCGGGCGACGGTGATCGCCGGCATGTTCTCATTGGCATGCATCAGCGTGAAGCGAAGCTCGGCTTCCTTCGAGAACCGGTCGGCATTGAGCTTCACCAGCTTGCGGCCGACGACCTGGCTCAGCACCGAGGCGGAAGCGGCATAGAAGATCGCCGCCCAGACCATGTAGCCCGGAATGGAGAAGCTATGGCCGCTGATGCGGAAGATGAATCCGCTCGAAAGCTCCCAGAGCACGCCGATGAAGCTCACCAGAAGAATGGTCGACTGCAGCAGGCCGAGAACGAGCCCTGTCGTGCTTTCGGCGAGATTGCGGGAATCCTCGTGCAGGCGCTGGTCCGGATTGACGCCGATCAGGCCACTGGAAGCAAGCCGCAGCGCCCGCTTGCGCTTCAACCACTGGTCGACGAGATCACGCGACAGACCTTCGCGCATATAGAGCGCGGTCATCTGGTTCAGCCACGCCTGCAGCACGTTGAGCAGCAGCAGCGTGCCGGCGATCATCGCGAAGATTTCAAGCTGGTGGAAGAATTCGCCGAGGTCGCGGCGCTCCAGCGAGTCGTAGAACGGAGCATTCCATTCATTGAGGATGACCTGGCCGTAGGACGTCGCCAAGATGACGAGAATCAGCACGGTCGCCAGAAACAGCACCTTGCCACGCACTTCCGAATTCCAGAATGCTGAGAACATCACCCCGAGGCGATATGTCAGGCTGAGATCATACCCTACCCTATCCTGCCTCCGGATTCCCGGCCTCCTCTCGATCTTATCTGCCATTACACTTTTCCACACCGCCCATGCCCCCATTATTAACATGGTGGCGTTACCGGTCTATCAACAGATTCTATCAGTCATTAAAGTGTGATGATGCTTGCATGGGCCGTGCCTGCATGCTTTCGCCATTGATTCGCGGTCCGACTGGGGCTAATTAAAGTGCTCCGTGGTGATTTGGCCGGCCGGCTTGCAGCCACGTTAAAAAAGTCGCTAAAGGGCCGCGTGCGGACCGGTAGCGATTTTTTTCGCCGCCGGTTTTTTGTTTTTGATCGAGTGACCGCAATGCCCATCAAGATCCCCGATACGTTGCCCGCCTTCGAAACCCTGGTTCAGGAAGGTGTGCGGGTGATGACCGAGACGATGGCGATCCGTCAGGATATCCGTCCGTTGCAGATCGGGCTGCTCAACCTCATGCCGAACAAGATCAAGACCGAGCTGCAGATGGCCCGCCTCGTCGGCGCCTCGCCGCTGCAGGTGGAGCTGTCGCTGATCCGCATCGGCGGCCACAAGGCGAAGAATACCTCCGAAGACCATCTGCTTTCCTTCTATCAGACCTGGGAAGAGGTGAAGCAGCGCAAGTTCGACGGCTTCATCATCACCGGGGCGCCGATCGAGCTTTTGCCCTATGAGGACGTCACCTATTGGGCGGAAATGCAGCATATCCTCGACTGGACGGAAACGAATGTCCATTCGACGATGAACGTCTGCTGGGGCGCGATGGCTGCGATCTATCATTTCCACGGCGTTCCGAAATACGAGTTGAAGGAGAAGGCCTTCGGGGTTTATCGCCACCGGAACCTGAAGCCTTCCTCCATCTATCTCAACGGCTTTTCCGACAATTTCGAAGTGCCGGTGTCGCGCTGGACCGAAGTGCGCCGCGCCGATATCGAGAAATCCGAAGATCTGGAGATCCTGATGGAATCAGCCGAGATGGGCGTGTGCCTCGTGCACGAGAAGAAGGGCCGGCGGCTCTACATGTTCAACCATGTCGAATATGATTCCACCTCGCTCTCCGACGAGTATTTCCGTGACGTCGATGCCGGCGTGCCGATCAAGATGCCGCACAACTACTTCCCGCATAACGATCCGGCGCTTGCGCCGCAGAATCGCTGGCGCAGCCATGCGCATTTGCTGTTCGGCAACTGGATCAACGAAATCTACCAGACGACGCCCTATGACGTGGAAGAGATCGGCATGGACCTCTGAGGGCACCATCGCGCCTTGAGCCGATGCCGCATCGCTGCTGCGGCATTTCTTTCTACTCCGCCCGGTTGCGGTTTGGAACAAATGCGGGCAGGTTCCGGTCCGGAACACCACAGCGCCCGCGCGTCTTTGTCAGCCGTGCAAGGACGCTGCAACAGTTTGAATCGCTGAAATTCCTAAATCGATTTCGATGAGGAATAGGCAGCCGGGATAGAATGGACGGTCGATGATGTCGGATAAGTTGAAGCGGGATGTTTTCGGGCAGACGAAGGCGGGCGAGACCGTCTATCGCGTCGAGATCAAGGGCGGCGGGCTGACGGCCAAGATTATGACCTGGGGTGCGGTCATCCAGGATCTGCGCCTTGAGGGACATGACGCTCCGCTGCAGCTCGGCTTTGACGATTTCGACAGCTATCCCCTTTATTCGGCCTACTTCGGCGCGACCCCCGGCCGCTGCGCCAACCGTGTCGGCGGCGGCAAATTCACGCTTGACGAAAAGGACCATCAGCTCGAGCTGAACGAAAATGGCGTGACGCATCTGCATGGCGGCAGCGACAATATCGCCAAACGCAACTGGACGATCGTCGAGCATGACGTCGACCGCGTGGTGCTGAAGATCGTCGATCCCGATGGCCGTGCGGGCTATCCCGGCAATTGCACCATCCAGGCGACTTTCCGGGTGCATGGCAACGGCGAACTGTCGATCACCTACGAATCGACCAGCGACCAGCCGACGCTCGCCAATGTCTGCCAGCACGCCTATTTCAATCTCGACGGTCGCGAAGATGCGCTTGGCCACGACATCATGATTGCCGCCGATCACTATCTGCCGACCGATGAGAAGCAGGTGCCGACCGGGGAGATCCGTTCCGTCGACGGCACGGAATTCGATTTCCGCGAGATGGCGCCGATGAAGCGTTTCGTCGGCAGCGAACAAGTGTTGTACGATCATAATTTCTGCCTGTCCGCCGAGCGCACCGCCAAGCGGAGCGTCGCGCTTGCCCGCAGCCTCTATTCCGGGGTGTCGCTGGAAGTGCGCAGCACTGAGCCGGGCGTGCAGTTCTATGCCGGTTTCAAGCTTAATACCGAGGCGCTCGGCATCGGCGGGCGCAAATATGGTCCATTCGCCGGGTTCTGCCTGGAGACGCAGGTCTGGCCGGATGCCATCAATCACCAAGGTTTTCCGAATGCCGTCCTGCGTCCCGGCGAGGTGCTTCGCCAGGAGACGGATTATATCTTCACCAAGAACTGAGTTTCTGCGCACGCACGGCTGTCAAATTTGATTGCTATGAAACCCTTGCCGGTCCAGCGGTGAGGGTTTTTTCTTTCTATGCTCGATTCCGTCTTGCCGATTGGTTCTAGATAGGTTCTATTATGCGCCCATGGATAGAACCAGTCTGATAGCGGAACTGAAGAACCGCGGCCTGCGTGACGAGGCGCTGACCGGGCCGCTCTACAAGCAGCTGGCGCAGACGCTGACCGGTCTTATTCAGGAAGGATTGCTGAAGCCGGGCACTGCGCTGCCGGGCGAGCGCGACCTTGCCGAGGCACTGAAGCTCGGACGCGTCACCGTGCGCACCGCCTATCGCGATCTGATGGCTTCAGGGGCGCTGGAATCGCGCCACGGAAGCGGTACTTTCGTCTCGAGCAGAGTGGAACGCATGGAGCAGTCGCTCTGGCGGCTTTCCTCCTTCTCCGCCGACATGCGCTCGCGCGGGCGTCTGCCGGCTGCGCGGGTATTGTCGCGGGCGGTCAATACGCCGTCGCCGGAGGAATCCTTCCTGCTCGGCCTCGGCGGCGACGAGCCGGTGCTGAGACTCGACCGCTTGCGCCTTGCCGATGGCCTGCCGCTGGCGATTGAACGCGCCGTGGTGCCGATCAAGTTCCTTGGGCACGATGCCGGTGGCGAGGGATCGCTCTACGATGCGCTGACGGCCAGCGGCCACAGGCCCGTGCGCGCGCTGCAGCGGCTCACTGCGGTTACGCTCGACCCGTCTTCTGCGGCGATCCTGAACGTCAAATCAGGCGCGCCGGCGCTTCTGATCGAACGTGTCTCGCGCCTGGAAGACCAGCGCGTCGTCGAATACACCCGCTCGCATTATCGCGGCGATGCCTATGATTTTGTTGCCGAATTGAGAATTGGAGATGACCTATGAGTGAGAACCAGTCGCTGATGCTGCAGGAAGCCGGCCAGTCGCCAGAGGTGGTGGCCACGCTTCTCGAAAAGGAAAAGCCGGTCTTTGCCGAGATCGCCCGGCTGTTTTCGTCCGCCCGCCCGAGCGTGGTGACCACGGCGGCGCGCGGCTCCTCCGACCATGCCGCCACCTTCTTCAAGTATCTCTTCGAGATCACCTGCGGCGTTCCGGTCGCCTCGGTCGGTCCGTCAATCGCTTCCGTCTATGGTGCCGCGCTGCATCTGAAGGGCGGCGTCCATTTCACCGTCTCGCAGTCGGGCGCCAGCCCCGATATCGTTGCGCTGCAGGATGCGGCGAAGAAGGGCGGAGCGACGACGATCGCCGTCGTCAACGTCACCGACAGCCCGCTTGCGAAACAGGCCGATATCGTTCTCGGCCTCAATGCCGGTGCCGAAAAGAGTGTCGCGGCGACGAAATCCTTCATTGCCTCGGTCGCCGCCCTTTCCGGGGTGACGGCTGCGATCGGCGGCGCATCCGATCTGCAGACTGCGCTCGACAAGCTGCCGGAGGCGCTGTCGGCAACTGCCGGGATCGACACGGCGGCGGCCGAGGAGGTGCTCTTCAACGCAACCTCGCTCTATACGGCCGGCCGCGGCCCAGCTTTCGCGATCGCGCTCGAAGCGGCGCTGAAGGCTAAGGAGACCTCCGGCTTGCATGCCGAGGCCTTCTCGCTGGCGGAACTGATGCATGGTCCGATGCGCCTGGTGCAGCCGGGCTTTCCGATCGTCGCCTTTACGCCCGACGATGCCGCCTTCGCCAACAACGTCCAGGCACTCGAGCGCCTGCAGAAACTCGGCGCCACCACCGTCGGCTTCTCGGCGCAGCCGCTGTCCGGCGTCCATCTCCGCGTACCGACCACGGGCAACGGCCTCGTCGATCCGCTGGTGTCGCTGCTCGTCTATTACCGGCTGATCGAGTCGGTGACGCGCCGCAAGGGCTTCGATCCCGACAGACCGGCAAACCTGCTCAAGGTGACGGAGACGGTCTGATGGCCCGCAAGATCTTCCTTGGCGCCCGCATCTTCGACGGCGAACGCTTCCATGACGACAAGGCGCTCATCACTGCCGGCGGCCGAGTCGAAGCGATCGTCGCAAGAAACGATCTGCCGGACGGCGAGGTCGTGACACTTGCGGGCGGGGTTCTGTCGGCCGGTTTCATCGATGCGCAGGTCAATGGCGGCGGCGGGCGAATGCTGAACGACGAGCCTTCCGCCGCTTCGATGGACATCATCGCCGGAGGACACCGGCCCTATGGCACGACGTCGTTGCTGCCGACGCTGATCACCGATACATCGGAAGCCTCCATTGCCGCGATCGAGGCGGCCAAGGAGGCGGTCAAGGCGAGCCGCGGCGTCGCTGGCCTGCATCTCGAAGGCCCGCATCTGGCGCCGGCGAGAAAAGGCGCGCATCTGGCCGAGCTGATGCGGCCGGTGGAGGAACGTGACGTCAAGACCTTCATCCGAGCACGCGAGGAGATCGGCACGTTGCTCGTCACCATGGCGGCCGAGCAGGTGACGGTTGCCCAGGTGCGCGAGCTTGCGGAAGCCGGCGTCACGGTCAGCATCGGGCATTCCGATTGTTCGAGCGAGGCGGCGGAAGAACGCTTCGATGCCGGCGCACGCGGCGTCACGCATCTCTTTAACGCCATGAGCCAGCTGGGACACCGCACACCCGGCCTCGTCGGCGCGGCAATCGACCATCCCTCGACCTGGTGCGGCATCATCGCCGATGGCCATCACGTCGATCCGAAGGCCTTGCGCACGGCCCTGCGCGCCAAGCGCGGCGAAGGCAAGCTGTTCTTCGTCACCGACGCGATGTCGCTCGTCGGCTCGGAGAAAGACTCGTTCACGCTGAACGGGCGCACCGTCCGGCGAGAAAGGGGTGGCTTCTGCTCGAAGCTGGTGCTTTCCGACGGCACGCTCGCCGGTTCCGACGTCGATATGATCTCGACGATCCGGTACGGTGTCACCTATCTCGACCTGACGCTCGCCGAGGCCCTGCGCATGGCGACCCTATATCCCGCCCGCTTCCTCAGGCTTGCCGATCGCGGTCATCTCTCGCCGGGCATGCGCGCCGATCTCGTGCATCTCACCGATGCGCTTGCCGTCACCGCCACCTGGCTCGGCGGCGAAGCGGCCTGACATCAAGGAGACGTGGGATGACCGACATTACCGATGCCTATTTCGCCAACCTCATCGGCCGGCTGGAAGAGCTGAAGCAGGCGCTTGCCGAGCCGATGGCGCAGGCCGCGGCCGTCATCCTCGATGCTGCCCACGGCGACAAGCGCGTCTATGTCTTCGGCACCGGCCATTCGCATATGCTGGCGGAAGAGGTGCACTATCGTGCCGGCGGGCTCGCCTTCACCGTGCCGGTGCTGGTCGGCTCGGCCATGCTGCATGAGGGTGCGGTCATCAGTTCGGTCTATGAGCGCACGCAGGGCCTGGTGCGGCCGATGCTGGAGCGCTACGGCATGCAGCCGGGCGATGTCATCATCATCGCTTCCAATTCGGGCGTGAACGCCGCGCCGATCGAGGCGGCCGACTATGCGCGCGAAATCGGCGCAAAGGTGATTGCCATCACGTCGATCGCCTATTCGTCAGCGATCGCCAATGGCCGCCGGCGGCTCGCCGACGTGGCCGATGTGGTGCTCGACAACGGGCTGCCACCGGGTGATGCCGTTGTCGATCTCGAAGGCACGGGGCTTCGGGTTGGGCCAGTCTCGACGGCGGTCGGGGTAACGGTGATCAATGCGGTCTTCGCCGAAGTCGCCTCGCAGCTTTCGAAATCCGGCGATGCGCCAATTTATCTCAGCGCCAACATGCCGGGTGCGGCCGAGATCAACCAGAAGCTCGTCAAGAAATACCGGCCGCGCAACCCGCATCTCTAGAGCATGATGCCGAAAAGTGTGAGCGGTTTTCGGACAACATCATGCTGCAAAGAAGGCGGATACAAAAAGGCCGGCATAAGCCGGCCTCTTCAAGAGTTTGTCACTCAGGATCAATCCTTGGCGCGTTCGACGTAGGAATTGTCTTCCGTGGCGATGACGACGCGGGTGCCGGCATTGATGTGCGGCGGCACCATGGTGCGCACGCCGTTCGACAGCATGGCCGGCTTGTAGGAAGACGACGCCGTCTGGCCCTTGACGACCGGTTCCGTCTCGGTGATTTCGAGCGTGACGTGACGCGGCATCTGGATCGCCAGAGCAATGCCTTCATGCATTGACAGAACGCAGGTCATGCCTTCCTGCAGATAAGCCTTGTCGTCACCCATCGTCTCGACATCGACGACGACCTGATCGTAGTTTCCAGGGTTCATGAAGTGAAAGCCTTCGCCGTCCTCGTAGAGGAACTGATGGTTCACGTCTTCGACGAAGGCGCGCTCGACCTGTTCGGTGGTGCGCCAACGCTCGGAAACCTTCACGCCGTCGACGATGCGGCGCATGTCGACCTGGGTGACCGGCGTGCCTTTGCCCGGATGAAAGTTCTGGGCGGTGAGGACGACGTAGAGCTTGCCGTCGACGTCGAGAACGTTGCCCTTGCGGACCGAAGAGGCGATGACCTTGACCATAAGACTTCCTTGTAACTCGGCTTTCGGCGTCGTAGAGGACTGTCGAGACGCCCCGAAGACGCAAATGTTTTTCTTTGGGGGCGCAACTAACCTAAAATCCGGGAAATAGCCACCCCATACCGGCTTCTCCGGCGAAGAAAGCTTGGAATGAACTCTTCGGCCAAAGCGTCCCCCTGGTGGACCTCGTCCGTACATGCCGATCGCCGTCCGTTCCTGATCGGGCGCAATGCGATCCAGGCGGCGTTGCGCGGGTTTTTCGCGCGCGAGGATTTCATCGAGGTGGATACGGCGGTGCTGCAGGTCTCTCCGGGCAATGAGGCGCATCTGCATGCCTTCGCGACGGAAGCGCTGACGACGGACGGGCAAAGGGCTCCATTTTACCTGCACACCTCGCCGGAATTCGCCTGCAAGAAGCTGCTTGCGGCGGGCGAGGAACGGATCTCGTGTTTTGCCCATGTCTATCGCAATCGCGAGCGCGGGCCGCTGCATCATCCCGAATTCACCATGCTCGAATGGTATCGGGCGGGCGAAAGCTATGAGAGCCTGATGATGGATTGCGTGCGGATCCTGGCGCTGGCGGCAGAAACGGTAAAGGCGGGGACGCTTGCCTATCGCGGCGTCGCGAGCGATCCCTTCGCCGGGCCGGAGCGGCTCAGCGTTGCCGAAGCCTTCGAGCGGCATGCCGGCATCGATCTTCTTGCCTCGGTCGCCGCCGATGGTTCGACCGATCGCAACCATCTGGCAGCCGAACTCAGGCGCGTCGGCATGCGGGTTGCCGATGACGACGGCTGGGCCGATCTCTTCAGCCGGGTGCTGGTCGAGAAGATCGAACCGCATCTCGGCTTCGGCCGCATCACCATCCTCGACGAATATCCGGTCTCGGAGGCGGCACTTGCGCGTCCCTCGGCACGCGACCCCAGGGTCGCGGAACGTTTCGAGCTCTATGCCTGCGGCGTCGAGCTTGCGAACGGCTTCGGCGAGCTCACCAACGCTGCCGAACAGCGGCGACGGTTCGAGATCGAGATGGCCGAGAAGGCGCGGGTCTACGGCGAGACCTATCCGATCGACGAGGATTTCCTCGCCGCGCTGGCGCTGATGCCAGAGGCAAGCGGCATCGCGCTCGGTTTCGACCGGCTGGTAATGCTGGCAACGGGAGCATCGCGCATCGACCAGGTGCTCTGGGCGCCGGTTGCGGAGTATGGAAGATGAATGTCGTCAAACCGATCAAGAGCGTCGACGATCTTGTGAAGGCAGGGCTCGCCGCGTCTGCCGATCGTGCAACGCTCGAAGAGGTTGCTGCGCGCTATGCGATCGCGCTGACGCCGGTGATCAGCAAGCTCATCGACCGCACCGATCCCGATGATCCGATCGCCCGGCAGTTCGTGCCCGATATCGCCGAACTCACGATCGCCAGCGAGGAACGCGCCGATCCGATCGGCGATCATGCCCACAGCCCCGTCGAAGGCATCGTTCACCGCTATCCCGATCGTGTGTTGCTCAAGGCCGTGCATGTCTGCCCGGTCTATTGCCGTTTTTGCTTCCGGCGCGAAATGGTCGGACCGCAGGGCCTCGGCACGCTCGATGCCACGGCGATGCAGGCCGCTTTCGACTATATCCGAGGTCATGAGGAGATCTGGGAGGTCATCCTCACCGGTGGCGATCCGCTGGTGCTTTCTCCGCGCCGTCTCCACGACATCATGGAGACGCTCGCCGGGATCGCCCATGTGAAGATCGTGCGTTTCCACACGCGTGTTCCGGTCGTCGATCCGGAAAGGATCGATGCGGCGCTGGTCGCCGCGCTGAAAGCAGGCGGCAAGACGGTCTATGTGGCGCTGCACGCCAACCATGTCAGGGAACTGACGATGGAAGCGCGCGCAGCCTGCGCCCGCCTTGTCGATGCCGGCATCGCCATGCTCAGCCAGTCGGTGCTGCTCAAGGGCGTCAACGACGATCCCGACGTGCTTGCGGCGCTGATGAAGGCCTTCGTCGAAATCCGCGTCAAACCCTATTACCTGCATCATCCGGATCTGGCGCCCGGCACCGGTCATTTCAGAGTGACGATCGAGGAGGGGCAGGAGATCGTCGCGGCGTTGCGCGGGCGGATTTCCGGTCTCTGCCAGCCGACTTACATTCTCGATATTCCAGGCGGTCACGGCAAGGCCGTCATCAGTGGGAGCGCTATCCGGGCGACAGGCGACGGATGTTATTCCATCACCGATTATCGCGGCGGCGAGCATTCCTATCCGCCGGCCGATTGAGACAAAAAGCGGCGCGTTTGCGTGTCATTTCTGTACTCGTCACGCCAGAACCTATTGTGTGTCGCAGCGGCAAGATTGTCCTAAGTCGTTGATAGAAAATCGTTGTTTACGACAATGCCGGAATGATCGCTAAAATCCTAACTGTGAGCCTTAGTCATATTTAACCCAACAAATTAGCGGAATGTTCTGTTTTCCGCACTAAAAGAACGCTCATGACAAGGCGATGAACGCCGGTTCGGGATCATGAGAATCTTGGAGTGATGGGATGAATACGACAATCCGCGACCTCGTAGCCAAATTCGGCAAGCTTCCTGTGTCGATCGACCAGGTTGGCGACGATGCCGATCTTTATGCGGCAGGTTTGACGTCCTTTGCTTCCGTGCAGCTGATGCTTGGCATCGAAGAGGCCTTCGACATCGAATTTCCCGACAATCTCCTGAACCGCAAATCCTTCGCGAGCATCTCGGCCATCGCCAGGACCGTCGATCTCATCCGGGACAGCCGGAAGGTCGCCTGATGAATTTCCCCGTCAAGATCATGCAGGACGGTCTTGTCGCAAGAGTGGCCCGCGTCGCCGAAATCGCGGCAAAGCACGCCGATGCCGTCGATGTCGAAGGCCGCTTTCCCCGCGAAGCCGTGGAGGCGATGAAGGCCGAAAGGCTGCTCGGCATCCAGGTGCCGCGCCATCTCGGCGGTGAATCCGCCTCGATCACCGAGATCGCCGAATTGTGCTCGATGCTCGGCCAGGCCTGCGCGGCAAGCGCCATGGTCTTCGCCATGCATCACATCAAGCTGTCGAGCCTCGTTGAACACGGCGCCGACAGCGAATGGCATCGCAGCTTCATGCGCCGCATCGCCGCAGAGCAGCTGCTGATTGCTTCCGCCACCACCGAAGGCGGCATCGGCGGAAACCTGCGCAACAGCATCTGCGCGGTCGAGGTCGATGGCGATACTTGCCGCCTCGAAAAGGATGCGACCGTCATTTCCTACGGCTCGCATGCCGACGCGATCCTCATCACGTCGCGTGCCCACGCGCAGGCGGCTTCCTCCGATCAGGTGCTGACGGCCTTCCTCAAGGATCAGTACACGCTCGAGAAGACCCATGTCTGGAATACGCTGGGCATGCGCGGCACCTGCTCCGACGGCTTCCTGTTCAAGGGCGAGGCGCCGGCGCATCAGATCCTGCCGAAGCCTTTCGCCGAGATCGCGGCGCAATCCATGCTCGCCTCCTCGCACCTGTTGTGGAGTGGCGTCTGGTACGGCATCGCAGTCGATGCCGTCGCACGTGCCCAGGCCTTCGTGCGCGCCGCCGCCCGCAAGGCGCCGGATGCCCAGCCGCCGGGCGCGTTGCGCCTCGCCGAGGTTTCGAACCTGCTGCAGATGGTGAAATCCAATGTGGTTGCCGGCCTCAAGGCCTACGAGGATGCCAAGGCCGATGTCGACAGGCTGTCCTCGATGGGCTTTGCGGTGGCGATGAACAACGTCAAGATCGCCTCGTCCGAGACGATCCTGGAGATCGTCAACCATGCCATGCTGATCTGCGGCATCATGGGCTACAAGAACGGCACGCCGTTCAGCCTCGGACGCCATCTGCGCGACGCGCATTCCGCACAGCTGATGATCTCGAACGACCGCATCCTCGGCAATACGTCGAGCATGCTTCTTGTCCATAAGCAGGACACTAGCCTACTGGGGTGACAGTCATGGATATGCAGACCTCGTTTCTGGACCGGCTTTTCGAATCCGGCCTGCTGATCGATACCGGCATCGACGGGCTCTATGGCCGCAGCGGCCAGTTCGAAGACGTGATCGCTGCCTTCGAGCGGCTGATCGACAGGTTCGGCGGCGCCGACGGCGCGGAGGCGATGCGCTTCCCGCCGGGCATGAACCGCGCCTTTTTCGAAAAGAGCGGTTACATGAAGAGCTTCCCGCAACTGGCTGGCACGGTGCACAGTTTCTGCGGCAGCGAACTCGATCATGTCAGCCTGCTGCAATGCATGGAAGTCGGCGAGGACTGGACCAAGGGGCAGGAGGCGACCGACATCGTGCTGACGCCGGCTGCCTGCTATCCGCTCTATCCGACGATCGCCAAGCGCGGCAATCTGCCAAAGACGGGCGGCCTCTTCGACCTGCAATCCTATTGCTTCCGCCATGAGCCGTCGAAGGATCCTGCCCGCCAGCAGCTGTTCCGCATGCGCGAATATATCTGCATGGGCACTGAACAGCACGTCACCGATTTCCGCCAGCGCTGGATGGATCGCGGCGTCGAGATGATGAAGGCCGTCGGTCTCGACGTGACGATCGACGTCGCCAACGATCCGTTCTTCGGCCGCGCCGGCAAGATGCTCGCCAACAATCAGCGCGACCAGAACCTGAAATTCGAGCTGCTGATCCCGATCACCTCGGCTGCCAATCCGACCGCCTGCATGAGCTTCAACTACCATCAGGATGCCTTCGGCACGAAATGGGGTCTCAATCTCGAAGACGGCAGCGTCGCGCACACCGCCTGCGTCGGCTTCGGGCTGGAGCGCATCGCGCTTGCCCTCTTCCACCATCACGGGCTCGATGTGAAGCAATGGCCGGCCAGCGTACGGAAAGCGCTGTGGGGCTGAGCACATCCATGACATCGGTATTTTCGGGAATCGACCCGGAAACCTACCGGGCGCATGCGCTGCATTCCAGTGAGCGCGCCTGGCCGGAAACCAATTGCTATGTCGATCTCTGGATCGAGGTGCTGGCATCATCCGGTGTCGCGCCCGAGGCGATGCTGGGTTTTACCCTGACGCAGGATTTCGAGGGCGACCAGTTCACCTTCTTCAAGGTGCCGCTCCAGGATCTCGAAGCGCTCTACGGTATTCGCGCCACCGAGCTTGCCATCTACGACCGTGTCGAACGCCATGTCGAGGTTCAGATCGCCCGTGCCCGTCTCTGCCTGATCGAGATGGATTCCTTCTACATGCCGGACACGCGCGGCACCGCCTACCGGCAGGAGCACGGCAAGACGACGGTGGCGATCAACCGGCTGGATGTTGCGGCCAAGCGCGTCGATTATTTTCACAATGCCGGTTATTTCCGCCTGGAAGGCGAGGATTTCGACGGGCTGTTCCAGCTGCATCTGACGGAGAACGATCCGCCGTTCCTGCCCTATACGGAATTTGCGCGGTTTCCGGAAAAGCCGGCTGATGAAACGCATCTGCGGAAGACCGCGCGGCAGCTTGCCGGCTTTCATTTCATCAGGCGTCCCCGCGAAAACCCGATCCGCGCCTTTGCAAGCGTCTTTCCGCAGCAGGTCGAAGCGGTAGCGGAACGGCCGTTCGGCTTCTTCCACAAATACGCCTTCAACACGCTTCGCCAGGTAGGCGCCAATTTCGAGCTGGCGGCCGATTACCTCACCTGGCTTTCCGCCGGTGAATTCGCGGCTGCCGCCGAGCATGCCAGGCGCATTTCCGAGGTGGCGAAATCGGTGCAGTTCCAGCTTGCCCGCGCCGTCACCCGCAGGAAGTTCGAGCCGTTGCAGGCAGCACTTGATCCGGCCGCCGATGCATGGGATTCCATGATGGCGTCGCTTGCGGGGCGAATCTGAAGCCGGAGATCTGACCATGCGGGGGCGTTTGGCAAGCATCGGTGCCGAGGAAAGCCTGCTTTCCGAAGGCTGGAACCTGATCCTGACGGAGCCGGGCGCCTGCGCCGTGCCGCACGACATTCACCTTTCCGCCCAGTTCATTCCCGCGCCCGTTCCCGGCACTGTCGCCGCGGCGCTCGAAAAGGCTGGGCTCTTCGACCGTGAAAATCCCGAGCCGCTGAACACGCGGGATGCCTGGTATCTCTGCCGGCTTTTCGATGCCGAGCCCGGCGAAGCGATCCTGCATTTCCAAGGGCTCGCGACGCTCTGCCATGTCTTCCTGAACGGCCAGGAAATCCTGTTTTCCGAGAGCATGTTCACGGCGCACGAGATTCCGGTGACGCTGTCGGGCGGCGACGAACTGGCGCTCTGCTTCCGGGCGCTCGGCCCCCGTCTGTCGGAGCCCGGCCCGCGCGCGCGCTGGCGGCCGCAGATGATCACGCCGGCGGGCCTGAAGAATTTTCGCACGACGCTGCTCGGCCATATGCCGGGCTGGTGCCCCGATATTCATGCTATCGGGCCGTGGCGACCGATTTCCATGGTGCGGCGCAATCCCGTCTCGATCGACAACGTCTCCATCCGCGCCCTCTTGGCGGAGAGCGGCGCCGGCCGTCTCAGCGTATCGCTGCATAGCAATGCCGAGGATCCCGCCATGCTGCTGCGCTGCGGCGGAATGGAGCAGCCTTTCGAGAAGGTCGGCGACAGTCATTACTCGGCTATTCTCAAGCTTCCCGACATCGAGCCATGGTGGCCGCACACCCACGGCGCTCCGCGTCTCTACGAGCTGACACTGGTTTCCGACGGCGTCGAATATCCGCTCGGCACGACTGGCTTCCGCCGGATCGATGTCGACCGCGGTGCCGATGGTGATAACTTCGCGCTCACCGTCAACGGCGAACGCATCTTCTGCCGCGGCGCGGTGTGGACGACGGCCGATATCGTGCGATTGCCGGGCGGCCGGGCGGATTACGAACCGTTCCTGCGGCTTGCCGCGGAGGCCGGGATGAACATGATCCGCATCGGCGGCACCATGGCCTATGAGACGCCGGATTTCTTCGCGCTCTGCGATGAACTCGGCCTGCTCGTCTGGCAGGATTTCATGTTCGCCAATTTCGATTATCCGCGCAACGACAAGGCCTTTCTTGGCCATGTGCATGCGGAGGTCGAGGAATTTCTGCACGGTGTCCAGGCGTCGCCCTCCCTCGCTGTGCTTTGCGGCGGCAGTGAAATCCACCAGCAGGCGGCGATGCTCGGCCTGCCGGCGGAATTCTGGAGCGGGCCGGTCACCGACGAGATCATCCCGGCGGTCGTCGCGCGCATGCGTCCCGACGTGCCCTATGTCCCGAATTCGCCCTATGGCGGGGCCATGCCTTTTTCGCCCAATGCCGGAATTGCACATTATTACGGCGTCGGCGCCTATATGCGGCCGATTGCCGATGCGCGCCGCGCCGATGTGCGGTTTGCCTCCGAAGGCCTCGCCTTCGCGCATGTGCCGCAGCAAAGGACGCTGCAGCGTCATCTCGACGTGCCCGCCGTCCATAGCCCGCTCTGGAAGGCCCGCGTGCCGCGCGACCGCAGCGCATCGTGGGATTTCGAGGATGTTCGCGACTTCTATCTGCACCTTCTCTACGGTTTCGATCCGGCCCAATTGCGCCGTGAGGATCCGGAACACTATCTCGATCTCTCCCGCGCCGTCACCGGCGAGGTGATCGAGGAGGCTTTTGCCGAATGGCGGCGCAAGGGCTCCGGCTGCAACGGCGCGCTCGTCTGGACGCTGCAAGACCTGTTGCCCGGTCCCGGCTGGGGGTGATCGATTCCACCGGAGAGCCGAAGCCCGTCTGGTATGCGATGCGCCGTGCCTTCCGGCCGGTGCAAGTGGTCTTCACCGACGAGGGAACCAACGGTCTCGACGTGCATGTCGTCAACGAGGCGGACGCCGCGCTCGACGTGGAGCTCGAGGTCGTCTGCCTGCGGGACGGCAAGCAACAGGTCGTCAGCGGCAGCATGGCCTTCAAGCTGGCGGCAAGGAGCACGGAGCGTTTTGCCTGCACAACGCTGTTCGGCGCCTTCTTCGATACGACCTATGCCTTCCGTTTTGGACCACCATCGCACGACGCAAGCGTGGCGCGTCTGCGCTCGCTGGCAGATGGCGCCATTCTCGCCGAAAGCTTCCACTTCCCGTGCGGCCGGGGGAAGGCGCTCCATGACGCAGGGATCGAAGCGTCACTCGGCAGAGATGGCGACGACTGGTTCGTCGATTTGAGGACCGACCGGCTGGCGCAATCGGTGCATATCGACGTCGAAGGCTATCGGGCCGACGACGACTGGTTCCATCTCGCTCCCGGCGTGGCGTGGCGCGTGAAGCTGCATGCGCTCCTGAGCGCGGAAAGCGATGTTCCGCCTACGGGTGAGATCAGAAGTTTAGGCAGTTCGCATCGTGTCGCGTTCTAGAAAAGAGATAGAGCATGCTGCCGTCCGAAAACCGCGCACACTTTTCGGCATCATGCTCTGGGGCTGATGCCGATCCATTTGGAAAGACCGTGATTTGAGAACGATATACCGCTTTCTGCGCGCCCATGTCCTGCAGCGGCTGATTCCACGCGCGCGTCTTGCCTTCAATCCGCGCAAGCCGGTGGAGATCGTCGGCTATCTCTCGATGGCGGTCGGCGTCGGCGAATCGGCAAGGCTCTGCGCCGGCGCGTTGTCGGAGGCGGGGCGGGCGATTGCGCTTTCCGACGTCAGCACGCATCCCGACGAGAATGCCTTCGCCGGATGGATGCCGTCGCACCTTTCCACCGAACCCGCGGGAAGCCGGATCTGGCATCTCAATCCGCCGATGCTGCCGCGCGCCATCCTGAAGAAGGGCGTTGGAAATTTCACCCGCGCCTTCAACATCGGCTATTTCGCCTGGGAGCTCGAAGTTGTGCCGGCGGAATGGCGCAATGCGATGCATTACATGAATGCGGTCTTCGTGCCGTCGGAATTCACCCGGCGGACGATTGCGCCGCTGACCGCGGCACCCGTCATCGTGGTTCCGCATCCCGTCACGGAGAAGCCGGCGACGGAAGGCATGCGCCAGAAATTCGGCATCGAGGAAGACGCCTTTCTCGTCAGCTTCATCTTCAGTGCCGGCTCCTCGATCAACCGGAAGAATCCGAAGGCCATCATCGAGGCCTTCAGGATCTTCGTCGCCGAAGCCCCAAGCGCCTTCCTGTTGATGAAGGCCAGTGGCAATATCGATAGGGATGAAGGCCTGCGCGAACTGATCGCTTCGGTCGCCGGCAACCCCCGGATCAAGATCGTCACCGACAGGCTGTCGGACGCCGATATCAACGGCCTCATCCGCTGTTCAGACGCCTATCTTTCGCTGCATCGTTCCGAGGGTTTCGGGCTGACGGTGGCCGAGGCGATCATGCAGCGCACGCCGGTGATTTCTACCGCCTGGTCGGGCACGGTGGATTTCTGCGATCCCGACAATAGCTGGATGGTCGCCTCTCCGCTCATTCGGGTCATCGATACCCATCCCGAATTTGCCGGGCTCGCGGGCGCGGTCTGGGCTGACCCTTCTCCAGAGGCGGCGGCTGCGCACTTGCGGGACATCTTCCTCGCGCCCCAGCGTGCACGAGAGAAGGCCGAGAAGGCGCGGGAGTTCCTGCTGAAATACCTCGCAGAGAACAGCTATGAGAAGGCGCTCCAGAGGCTGTCGGCGATGCAAGCCAGCTAAGGTGAGGTCGTCACTCCGCTTTATTTTAACATTTTCGCATTAGAGATGGCGGGTATGCGGCTTTAGAGCATGGCGCGCAAAAGTGTGCAGCGGTTTTGCGATAACGACATGGGTAAAAACAAAAACCTAAAGTGCGAGAAGCGATCTGAAGATCGTGACGCGCTTTAGGCCGATGCTGACGGATGGATAGATGTCGAAGGGTATTATCGCAAACTCGGTGATGAATGCGGCGGCAGGCATGCTGCTGCTTCTGACGGGCTTCGTTTCCTCGATCATAACTGCGCGGCTGCTCGGGCCGGAAGCCAACGGCATCGTCGCTTTCTCGCTCTGGCTGGTGGTCACGGGCGCCTCGATCGCCGAACTCGGCTCCAGCATCACGCTGCTGAAGACCTTGCCGCAGCTTTCGGCGGAGGGCTACGATACACGCCGCCGGCGGGGTTTTGCCGCGATCCTCGTCAGCTTCATGATGTTCTCGACCGTCGCGCTGCTGGCGCTCTATGCGCTGTTCTTCCTGACTTCGGAAAAGATGCACTGGGCGGAGACCGCGCCATCCGTCGCTTTGGTCACGGGCGTGCTGTTTTTCGTCCAGGCGATCGGTTCCTTCGTCAAATTCTACCTGATCGGCGAAAAGAAACTCGGCGCCTTCTTTCGGCTGACGGTCGCCGTTTCGATTGTGCAGCTTGCCGGCGTTGCCGTCGGCGCCGTTCTCTATGGCGTCGAAGGCGTCCTCGTCGGTTATGCGCTCGGCCAGCTCGTGCTGTTTTTCGCCACGCTGCCGATCCTTCTTGCGCGGCGCGACTGGTGCGGGGTCTCGCTCAAATATCTCGCCTCCTCCTCCGCCATCCTGTCGATCCAGTTCATCATCGATTCCATCTTCCTCAACCGGCTCGAACTGCTCTTCCTGCAGCAGTTCTGGTCGGTGGAGATGGTCGGCTATTATGCCGTCGGCCTGTCGATCGCCAATATCGCGCTGCAGTTGCCGATCCAGATGACCGGCAGCCTGCTGCCCTATTATTCCGAGCGGCGGCATAACAGCGACGACTCGACATTGCCGGTCGAGGTCTTCGCCGCCGTCACCCGCTCCATGGCCTATATCGTGCTGCCGATGAGCCTCGGGCTTGCGGCGATCTCCAGCGAACTGGTGATCGTGGTGTTCGGCGAAGCGTTCCGCCGCAGTGGGACGGTGGTGGCGCTGCTTGCGCTGGTCGCGCCCGCCTATACGTTCATGCAGATCCTCAGCCTCTATTTGCTGTCGATGGACAGGGCCCGCTCCCGCCTGAATATCAGTGTCATAGGTGGCCTACTGATGGTAGCGGGTTGTTTACTGATCGTACCTAGGCTTGCCGCCGAGGGTGCCGCACTCGTGCGCATCCTCGTCTTCGTTGCGATGTCGGTGATGATGATCAGACAGACAGGATTCGGATCCCAACTATCGGGTCTCTACGCAAGCCTGACGAAGGTGACGCTCGCCTCCGTGCTGTGTGCTTGCGGAGCGATTTCGGTGCTGGAATTCGTCGGGGGTCCGGCCGGTCTCATCGGCGCGATCATTGCCGGTGCGTTCTGTTATTTCGCGGCACTGCGCGTGCTGCGCGCCGTGCCGGGCGAGGATGTCGACGTCATGCACTCCATTCTCGACAAGATGCCGTCCCTGCTGCGCCGGCCGGTCGGCCACGCGATCAATTTCATCGCGCCGCGGCTTCCCGGCGATCCCGATCGCGCCAAGGTCGCGCCCGGCGAATTCTCGCTCGAACCAGCCGAGGGCGCGGGACGCAGTGCTGCCCTGCCGGTTGTCTTCGACGGCACGATCGGGCTGTTCATGCCGGAGAATCGTCTCGTGAAGAAACGTTCGGCCGCCGTGCTTTTCGTCAGCCCCTGGGGGTTCGAGGAGATGTGCAGCCGCAAATTCTTCCGCGTCGCGGCCGAGCATTTCGCCGATATCGGCGTGCCGAGCCTGCGCTTCGACTATCGCGGCACCGGCGATGCGCTCGATTTCGATGCGCTGCCGGCAAGGCTGGAAACCTGGGAAAATTCGATCCGCGCCGCCGCCGTCAAGCTGAAATCGCTGAGCGGCTGCGACCGTATCATCCTCATCGCACAGGGCCTCGGCGCAACGCTTGCCCATCGCATCGGTTCCTCGATCGAAGGCGTCGACAGCCTCGTCATGCTGGCGCCGGTGCTGAGCGGCCGGGCCTATCTGCGCGAACTCAACATGTGGTCGAAGATCATCGATGCCGATCTCGGCCTCGGCAAGGAACATGTCCAGACCGCGAAGGTGCAGATTGCCGGGCTCGTCATGCCCGAAGAGATTGCCGCCGAGCTCGGCAAGCTTACCATCGCCTCGCCACAGGGGCTCGCAGCCTCCCGCTATCTGATCCTCGAACGTCCCGCGAAGGCCGAGGATACCGGTTTTGCCGATGCACTGAAGGCGCTTGGCGCCGATGTCGAGCAGAAGGCTTTCGAAGGCTATGACGAGCTCGCCACCAATCCGCTGTTTGCCAAGACGCCGATGGCCGTCGTCGAACTGCTGACGACCTGGCTGGAGGCGACGACGACGGAGACATCCGCGGCGCATTCGCCTGATGTGATCGAGAATCCGCCGCTTGCCGGCGAGGGTTTTGCCGAAACGCCGGTGCGTTTCGGCAGCCACAATCATCTGATCGGCGTCGTCAGCCGGCCACTCGGTGAGATCAAGGGCAATGCCGTGCTCTTTCTGTCGACAGCCTATGACCGGCATGCCGGCTGGGGACGGACGACGGTCGATATGGCGCGCGCACTTGCCCGCCAGGGCGTCGTTTCGCTGCGCTTCGATTCCGCCAATGTCGGTGACAGCCCGCCGCGGCCGGACGCGCCGGAACAGGTGCTTTATTCGGATACCCAGACCGCGGATGCGGTCGCCTCGCTCGATCTGCTCGAAAGCGTCGTCGCCGGTCCCGTCATGGTCGCCGGCCGATGCAGCGGCGGTTACGTCGCCTTCCGCGCCGGTGTCGCCGACGACCGCTTGAAGGCTGTCGTATCGATCAATCCCTTCGTCTATTACTGGGATCCGAAGATACCGGTGCGTAGGGAGCATGTCGTCTCCGTTCCGCGCAGCCTTGACGACTACGGCCAGCGCATGGCGCGGCTCGACACGCTGAAGCGGCTGCTGCGCGGCCAGGTGGACGTCGTTGCGGCGCTGCAGAATATCGTCATCGCCGCCGGCCGCCGGCTATCGCCGTGGATCGCACCGCTGCTCGAGCTGCTTCCCGACCGGCGCCATATCGCCCGCGAGGTCCGGCACTCCTTTGCGCTGTTCGGCAAGCGCAAGGTGCCGCTGACGCTGATTTACAGCGAGGGCGATGTCGGGCTCGACCACGTCTATTTCCACTTCGGGCCGCGCGGCGCCCGGCTTTCGCGCTATCCGAACGTGCGGTTGCTGATGCTGCCGGATGCCGATCACAATCTGACGCCGCCGCAATCGCGCAAATTCGTGCTCGACGAGATCATTCGCTTAGCGAGGGCGTGAGGCGGGTAGGATCAGCCCTAGCGAACGGTAAACGAAATCAACCAGTTTCTGCGTCCGACTGCATGATAGGCGTGGATTCGCGTTGTCTCGTGTGGAAGATACGATTTAAAGACGCATCAATTGGGCATTAAGATGACAGTATTCCTCCACGCGCTTTCCCTACAGTTTTACCGAGGAATAGGCGCAGAAGAACAAAAGCTTCGCGAATTTCGAGATTTCAACTTCTTCATCGGCGTAAACAATTCGGGGAAATCGACCGTCCTCAATTTCGTGTCAAAGTATTTGCCTTTTCGTGCGGATAATGTCGTGGACAGCGAAATTACTGCGTCAATAGAGCGCTACCGGGGAGCAAAAACCGGTGAGATTCAAGCTTTGATTGGCTTTCCGCTAGACATCTTCGTGGACTCGGCTCGCAGAAAATTTTCAACTTTAAAGTCTTCCCAATGGCCAGTGCTAGTTAAACTTATTGAAGCTTTGCCAGACAGAAACATTATCTGGATGGGCCGAAACGGGAAGGTAACCGAACCGGTTTTTGCGGAAGCCGGCCTCCAAGAGCGAATTGCAACCGTGCTCATCCGCGAGGAGTGGTATTACCTTTGGAATGCGTTGACCGGTCAGACAAATGGCAGCTTGGATCAGCACTGGATCCCCGAAATCCTTACGCGGCTGCAGCAAGTGATAAGCCTGAAACTTCCGGCAACCAGGCTAATTCCCGCTAAGCGCCAAATCGGGCCAGCAGGTGCAACTTTAAGCGATCTTAGCGGCGCTGGGTTAATCGACCGATTGATGGAAGTACAAAGTCCGGATCACGACAAACGGGCAGACAGAGTTGTTTTCGACAACATAAACCGATTTCTACAGAGCGTCACAGACCGCGACGATGCACTAATTGAGATCCCGCATAATAGGCAGCACATTCTCGTTCATATGGACAATAAGGTTCTGCCGCTTTCTTCGTTGGGCACGGGAATTCATGAAGTTGTACTGTTGGCATCTTTCTGCACGCTCTTTGACAGACAGATAATATGCATTGAGGAACCAGAGATACATCTCCATCCCATTCTCCAGCGGAAGCTTATTAAGTATTTGAAGGAATACACTTCAAACCAATACTTTATCGCCACCCACTCCGCGAGTTTCATCGACACCCCGGGCGCGGCGATTTTCCACGTATCGAACGATGGGACGCAGACCAAGATATCTGAGAGTATTCTACGCAGCGAGCGATATCAAATATGCGCGGACCTAGGATATCGGGCGTCCGACATAGTGCAGGCTAACGCGGTCATATGGGTCGAAGGACCATCCGATCGCATCTATCTGAAACACTGGCTCGTCAAGGCCGCACCTGACCTAAGCGAGGGCATTCACTTTTCAATCATGTTTTATGGCGGTCGTTTACTCAGCCACTTGAGCGCTGATGCAGACGAGATTGGCGAGTTCATCGCGCTCCGATCCCTCAATCAGAACCTTGCGCTTATTATGGATAGCGACAAAACAAGTGCTCGCGACACCATCAACGATACAAAGCAGAGACTGCAAGGTGAATTTCAGAAGGGAAGCGGCTTGTGCTGGCTGACCAAAGGACGTGAGATCGAAAATTACGTGGACTACAATAAACTCCAATCTGCGGTTTCTGAGGTTTACGGCGAGGTGTACGACCGCCCCGACAAGGATGGCGCCTACGACCATGCGCTACATTTTTGGAGAAAGACACCGAAGAAAATCAGGAGAGCAAATGCACGGTCGGAGGAAAAACTCTTACATGCTGACGTTGATAAGGTGAAAGTGGCAAAACTCGTGTGCAGCCGAGGTACTGACTTCTCCCCATTGGACTTGAGACAAAGAGTCGATGAATTGGTTGCTTTCATCCGCCGCGCCAACGATCATTGATGGTAATCGGGGGCCGGTCCACGATCATCTTTGTCTTTTGTCTGGCGCCGCTCTTCGTCTATCAATTTCGCCAAATCGGCAGTTGGAACGCGGGATGTCCAGAGGGAGGTCAAGCTTTGAGCGCTAATCGAAAATGGAAGGGCCTGACGTGGGTGTATCTCCAACTTCGGGATATTCCATGACGAAATGAAAACGGTGGTCCGTTATCGTACCGACAATGATTTCATGTAGTCCTATTGCGCTTGCCCATGTCTTCAGAGCAGACTTGATTTGGCTCCGCCGCTTCGAGCCCTCAACCAGATTTAGGGGCTTGCCATCGATCAGCAATATGAGTGCTAGGTGCGCTTGCTGTCGCATATTAATCGACCGCTTAACGGTCAAAATTCGCTCAACCATCGACTGAGGAATATGTCCGTCTCTAGTGAAGTGCGGAATACGCATCACCATGTAACCTATATCCATGCCATCAGGCGTGCTCACCGCGAAATCAGGCCCGTAAAGTGAGTTGGTTACGTCGCCCCGATTTATCTGTAGCCACATGCCAATCAGCGGATTCGTGCGAGCGAGTGCCCAGTCAGGCGCTCGTCCGCTTAAGACCGGCTCCTCGGGTTCCGCGTAAATATCTAGGTCATAGGTTCCGCCGCTGACGACGCCGTCATCTCGGTTCACAATATCTCGCAGCTCTTGCACCGAGGTTTCAGCCACTTTTTCGTTTCGATATTCGGCGGAGCGCTCCAGGAAGTCGTCAGCGGTGTACATCCAAAATAGGTCAACTTTCGCTTCCCGCTTTATCTCACTTTTTAGTTCGGGATGAGGGCCGATAGTCCTGTTGCCCCCTTCCGTAACTTTCCACCACCAATCAGACTTCTTGTCGCTGGTGATTAGCATGACTGAAGTTATCCCGCCTTGTTCTTTTAGGTGTTTGAGAAGTTGACGCCACAGTATCAGATCTCCGAACTTCGAAAGATAACGAATGCCGTTATGGATAAAGAATTGATCCTTCTTGACGGAATCCTGAAAGCCCGGAGGTATTGCGTCCTCGTATCGCTTGTCGCCATCCTTGCAGAACGTGTCTATTTCGTCCTGTGAAACAGGTTCAGCACCGATCCGATTTTCAAAGATTTTATCGATGCGGTCGCGCACAGGATCGTTAGAGGAGATTTGCAGCTCGTCCTTTTTTGCTTCACGTATAGCCTGAAGCAATTCCTCGAAAGGTCCCTCCAATTTGGCTACCGTTTCCAAGGGGTTCAGATCAGTCCTATAACGGTCGAGCTTAAGCCTCTGGACCGTCTCCTTTAGATTTTCAAAAGCTGCGCTCGCTTGTTTCATTGCGCTGTCGGTGTTTTTTTGACGATCAGCGATCACGCTGAATCGGTTACGCTGAACCTCTATCCCGACTTGGTATGGTATCCAAAGGCGTTGCCTATAATGCTCTAGAACGGAGAAGAAATCGTCCCTAGCCATCGGCGGCAAACGGTAAAGATCCAGGATGGCGTTGGCATCGAGAACAATAAGCGCCTCTTCCCAAAGCTTATCGAAGTCACCTTCGGTCAATGGATAAAATCCGGAAAATGAATTGCGCATTTCGTCCCTCCATCACCACGTAGAGAGCATGCAACCGAGAGCTGCGCAATCATTTTTAAAGGTTAGAGACATTCTGCTAGTCTCGCGACAAAAGCGCGGTAGCCACGATAAAACCGACGATCATGATGACCTTGTTTGGTTTTGTGCGTTATGGACCGCAATCGGCGGGTAAAGCAACTGCAACGATTGGAGGTCTCCCGGATTGGCTCTGGGGTTGCCCGAAAGTGCACGTATCAGGCTGTGGTTGGCCGACACCTATTCGAATGCGCTCTCTTCAAAAACCATGTTGGTTACCGCTCCGCTCCGCAATTCCACCTGTGCGACATTCAAGTCCCAACGTGCAAAGAGCTGAAGGTGGATCGAGCGCACGACGCTAGCAATCATCCGTTTCAAAAGGGCGCAGTCGCCGCTCCGCTTTCGCGCAATACTCACGGGCGCGTTGCGTCTGCCGCTCAAGGGAACTGCCAGTGGCTTGTCGTCCTGAGGACCAACGCGCATAGGAGACGGCGTCTCTGCAGTAAAGAGGCCTTTGACCATTTCAACCCCGAACCATTCGAGAGCGAGAATAGTTCTTTGTCAACCGTTCAGCAGGATCAGTTCTGCTCGGCGGCGACGTTCAGCGACCGATAGAGACCGATGTAACGCCCGGCAACGATGTCCCAGGAATAACCGCGTGCGGCGTCGAGAAGCTCGGCGCGCACTATGTCCGATTGGCGCGAAAGGTCTTCATAGGCCGTTTCGATCACTGTCGCCGCGGTCTGGGCATTGGTGAAGTCGGCAAGCGCGATAACAGGATGCCGGTCGGCAAGCGTCGCAAAGGCATCGTTGGCGTTCAGCACCGGGAGGAGACCGGCGCTCATCGCCTCCAGCGCCACCAGGCCGAAACCTTCATATTCCGAGGCGGAGGCAAAGAGCGAGGCCTCGGTGATGATACGCCGGATGGCGCCGTTGTCGGGTGATACATGCAGGGTAACGCGGCCGGAAAGGCTGCGGCCTTCGATCGCGGCTTCGACATCGGCCCGGTTCAGGTCGGATTCGGCCCCGACGATGTCTAGATGCCATTCGGGGTCGCGGGTCGTCAGCGCGGCCATCGCATCGAGCAGATGGTCGAGCCGCTTGTTCACCGAGAAGCGGCCGATCGTGACGATCCGGCGCTTTGGCCGGCGCGAAGCGATGTCGGCGAACTTACCGATATCGGCGCCGTTTTCGATCAGCAGGCTATCGGGCACGATCTCGGAAAATTGCCTGAGGTCGGAGGCGCTGCAGCAGACGACGCGGCGGTAGGCCATCGCCGAAGCGCGGGTCAGCGTCCGGAACCAGATCTTCTTGATCGCCGCGTATTTCTGCGTGTGGAAGAAGCCGCCATGGGTGGTGACGATCATCGGCTTGCGATGCAGCAGCCGGCCCCAGGCGAGCGCATCGAAGAAGAAGTCGATGGCATGGACATGCACGAGATCGGCATCGCCGAGATGGCGGAAAACCTCAGGCGCCAGCGGATAACGGCTGCTGCCCGACCAGGGGATGCGCACCACCTCGATGCCGTCGATATTTTCGCGAGGCGGCAGCTTGTCCTGCGGCGCAGTGAAGAGCGAATCGAGCGTGACGACGCGGACGCGATAGCCGCGGCGCACGGTCTGGCGGCCGAGATTGGCGACCACGTCTTCCAGACCGCCGCGATTGGGCAGGAACTGGCGCACGACATGGACGATCAGCGGGGCCTCTCCCAACTGCGGGTTCTCGCGCACCCTATCTGCCTCGACGATCGCCATTTTTCACCTATCGCTGCCCGCCGGCCCGTGTTGACGCGGGCTTACACTAGCAACGACCAGATATGCCCGGCGTTAAGGCGCGGTTTAAGCGGCCTGTTGAGAGGGCGATTCTTCGCGAAAAAGGTTAACCGTATCTGATGGGCTTTCAGAAGGCCTTGAACGTCAGTGTCGTCAGCGAACGGACGATGCCGGGAATATTGGCGATGTTGTCGTTGATGAACTTGCCGATATCCTGGCCTTCCTCGATATAGACCTTCAGCAGCAGGTCGTAGTCGCCGCTTGTGGAATAGAGCTCCGAGACCAGTTCGGTCTGGTAGATGGCGTCGGCGACATCATAGGTCTTGCCGGGTGCGCATTGGAGTTGGACGAAGATCGGCTTCATGGAGATTTCCTGCAAAGTTGTTTGGCCGGCATAATGGTCGAAAGCGCCATGCCGATGCAACCCGTTCGTCACGCGGCCGGATTGGCGGCGGCTTCCGCGACGATCCAGTCGCGAAAGGCCGCAAGCGGCGCATAGTCGGCGCGCTCTCTGGGAAAGGCGAGATAATAGCGCTCGCGGCTTTCCATTTCACGGTCGACAGCGGCGACGAGATCGCCGCGCCTGACCTCCTCCTGCATCAGGAATGTCGGCAGCAGGGCGATGCCGAGGCCGGCGATCGCCGCCTGCGCGGCGGTGGCGAATTGGTCGAAGAGCATACCGTGGACGTTTTCGAAGGAAACGCCGTTGCCGGCAAACCATTGCTCCCAGGCGTCAGGGCGCGTCGTCAAATGCAGAAGCGGAACGGCAAGCAGATCCTCCGGCGTCTTGATCGCGTATCGCTCCAGAAAATCATGGCTGCAGGCCGGCACTGTGTGCTCGGACATCAGGAAGACGAGTTCGGCGCCCGGCCAGTGGGGATGGCCGAAATGGATGGCGGCGTCGATTGAATCGAGGCGGAAATCGAAGGGCGAAAGCCGGGTCACCAGATTGATGGTCACGCCGGGATTGGCGGCGAGGAAGCGCCCGAGGCGCGGCGCCAGCCAACGCGTGCCGAAGGTCGGCAGGATGGCGAGATTGAGCGTGCCGCCATGCGGATTGGCGCGCAGATTCAGCGAAGCGCTCGATATGCGCCGCAGCGCTTCGCGGATTTCGCGGGCATATCCGTCGCCGGCAAGCGTCAGCCGCATGGTCTGGCGTTCGCGCAGGAAGAGCTCGACGCCAAGCTGCTCCTCCAGCGCGCTCACCTGGCGGCTGACGGCGCTCTGCGTCAGATCGAGTTCGCGCGCCGCTGCCGTCACGCTGCCGGTGCGGGCAACCGCCTCGAAGGCGGCAAGATGCGAAATCGATGGCAGAAAACGTCGAGATGTCAGCATGGTCATTCCATTTCAGAATGGGCTATTTCCGAAATAGCGATATTTTCGGCTTTGTCACGCGTGTAAAGAGACTCATCCTGCAAAAACGGAATGATCCGGAGTTTCCCGATGCCGCAAGCCTTCGTTTCCACAGACCGCATCCGATCGCTGTTCACCGAGGCGATGTCGCAGATGTACCGGGCCGAGGTGCCGCAATACGGCACGTTGATCGAACTGGTGGCGGACGTGAATGCCGGCTGCCTCGAAAACGATCCCGATCTGCGCCAGCGCCTGGCCCAAGCCGGCGAGCTGGAGCGCATCGATGTCGAGCGCCACGGCGCCATCCGGCTCGGCACGGCAGAGGAGCTTTTCACCATCCGCCGGCTGTTTGCGGTCATGGGCATGCAGCCGGTCGGCTACTACGATCTCTCGGTCGCCGGCGTGCCGGTTCATTCCACCAGCTTTCGGCCGATCGACGAGGCGGCGCTCAACGTCAATCCATTCCGGGTCTTCACCTCGTTGCTGCGATTGGAGCTGATCGAGGACGAGAAGCTGCGTGGCGAAGCCGAAACCATCCTGGCTCAGCGGCGGATCTATACGCCGCGCGCCGTCGCGCTGATCGAGCGCCACGAGCGAAACGGCGGCTTGACCGAGGCGGAAGCGACGGAGTTCGTCGCCGAGGCGCTTGAAACCTTCCGCTGGCATGGCGAAGCGACGGTCAGCGCCGAAACCTACAAGCGGCTGCATGACGCCCATCGGCTGATCGCCGACGTCGTCAGCTTCAAGGGACCGCATATCAACCACCTGACGCCGCGCACGCTCGATATCGACGCGGTCCAGGCCCGCATGCCGGAGCGCGGCATCACGCCGAAGGCCGTCATCGAAGGGCCGCCGCGCCGCAATTGCGATATCCTGCTGCGGCAAACGAGCTTCAAGGCGCTCGAAGAAACGATCGCCTTTTCCGGTGATGACGACGGCGCGGTTCGAGGAACGCATACCGCGCGTTTCGGCGAGATCGAACAGCGCGGCGCGGCGCTGACGGCGAAGGGCCGGGCGCTCTACGACCGGCTGCTCGCCTCGGTTCGCGGCGAGGTGCAGGTGGGCGCCGGTGGCGCCAAGGCCGGTGCCTACGACCAGGAACTTGCCGAGCGTTTCAAGGCGCTGCCGGACAGCTGGGACGAGTTGCGCGGGCAAGGTCTGGCCTTCTTCCGCTATTCCGCGACGCCTGCGGGCATTGCCGCCGCGGCCGGCGGCACGCTGCCGAATGATCCGGAGGCGCTGATCGCCAAGGGTTATCTCGCCTTTGCCCCGATCGTCTATGAAGACTTCCTGCCCGTCAGCGCAGCCGGAATCTTCCAGTCTAACCTCGGCACCGATCAGCAGCAGAACTACGCAACCCGCTCGAACCGCGACGCCTTCGAGGCGGCCCTGGGTGCGACCGTTCAGGACGAGCTGGCGCTTTATGCCGAACGTCAGGCGGCATCGCTGGATGCAGCGATGGAGGCGCTCGGTCTCGCCGGCTTGCTGCTGAAGACCGTTGCCTGAAAGGGCCGCTTCAAGTCTTGGTTTTATGCACTAAAGTAGCGCGATTTCGATCCGATCGGACTGAGCCATGCTGAATGATCCGCGCTCCCACGGACTTTGGGAAAAGACCGCACCCGAACCGCCGGCGACCTCGTCGCTCGAAGGCGCCGTATCGGCCGATGTCGTCATCGTCGGCGGCGGCTACACCGGCCTCTCTTCCGCGCTGCATCTTGCCGAAGCCGGGTCGAAGGTGGTGCTGCTGGAGGCGAAGGAGATCGGCTTCGGCGGCGCCGGCCGCAATGTCGGCCTGATCAATGCCGGCATGTGGGTGATGCCCAACGATCTGCCCGGCGTGCTCGGTCCGGTGCATGGCGAACGTCTGCTCGATCTGCTCGGCAACGCGCCGAAGCTCGTCATGGAGTTGATCGACAAGCATCAGATTGCCTGCGAACTCGAACGCAATGGCACGCTGCATTGCGCGGTCGGCGAAAACGGGCTGAAGGAGATCGAGAATCGCGCCGCGCAATGGGCCGCCCGCGGCGCAGCCGTGACGCTGCTCGATGCGGCGGAAACGGCCAAACGCATCGGCAGCGATGCCTATACCGGTTCGCTGCTCGACAAACGCGCCGGTACCCTGCAGCCGCTTGCCTATGCACGCGGCCTTGCCCATGCCGCCGTCAAGGCTGGCGTCGCCGTTCATACGTCCAGCCCGGTCGTTTCAACGGAACGCAATGGCAGAAGCTGGACCGTGAAGACGGCAAGCGGCGAAGTCAGCGCCGAATGGATCATCGTCGCGACGGATGCCTACAGCACCGGCCCATGGGAGCAGGTGCGCAACGAACAGGTGCATCTGCCCTATTTCAATTTCGCCACCGTGCCGCTCGGCCATAATCTGCGCCAGTCGATCCTGCCCGGGCGGGAAGGCGCATGGGATACCAAGGAAATCCTCTCCTCCTTCCGCATGGACCAGGCCGGCCGCCTCGTTTTCGGCAGTGTCGGGGCGCTACGCAATACCGGACTTGCCGTACACAAGGGCTGGGCCAAGCGCGCATTGAAGCGGCTCTTCCCCATTATCGGTGATGTCGAATTCGAGTGTGAATGGTATGGCCAGATCGGCATGACCGACAATGCGCTGCCGCGCTTCCACAAATTCGCGCCTGGTGTCATCGGCTTTTCGGGCTACAATGGCCGCGGCATTGCCCCCGGTACGGTCTTCGGCCGTACGCTGGCGGAGCATATCCTCGGCCGGCTTCCGGAAGCCGATCTGCCGCTGCCGCTGACGTCGCCCACCGAGCCGAGCTTTCGTGCACTCAAGGAAATATGGTACGAAGCCGGCGCTCAGGTCGCCCATTTCGCCGATGCCCGCTTCTGAGAATTATAAGATTGGAAACACGACAATGACCATCGCCGTCCTCGATCTCGCCACCGAAACCGCCAAGCTGCTTGCCGAACTCGGCGTCGATGCCGGCCGCTATCACGGCGGCACGCTTTCCGTCACCTCGCCGGTCACCGGCAAGGAAATCGGCAAACTCAGGGAACATTCCGTTTCCGAAACGAAGGCGGCGATCGAAGCGGCGCACCAGGCCTTCCTCGAATGGCGTGCCGTGCCGGCGCCGAAGCGCGGCGAACTGGTCCGCCTGCTCGGCGAGGAACTGCGCGCCTCCAAGGCGGCGCTCGGCCGTCTCGTTTCGATCGAGGTCGGCAAGATCACTTCGGAAGGTCTGGGCGAAGTGCAGGAGATGATCGACATCTGCGATTTCGCGGTCGGCCTTTCCCGTCAGCTCTACGGCCTGACGATCGCCACCGAACGCTCCGAGCACCGGATGATGGAAAGCTGGCATCCGCTCGGGGTGATCGGCATCATCTCGGCCTTCAACTTCCCGGTTGCCGTCTGGTCGTGGAATGCCGCGCTGGCGATGGTCTGCGGCAATTCCACCGTCTGGAAGCCTTCGGAAAAGACGCCGTTGACGGCGCTTGCCGTACAGGCACTGTTCGAAAAGGCGCTGAAGCGTTTCGTCGCCGAGGGCGGTACCGCACCGGCCAATCTGTCGACGCTGATCATCGGCGGCCGCGAGGTCGGCGAAGTGCTGGTCGATCATCCGAAGATCCCGCTGGTTTCCGCCACCGGCTCGACGGCCATGGGCCGCGCCGTCGGTCCGCGCCTGTCGCAGCGTTTTGCCCGCGCCATTCTCGAACTCGGCGGCAACAACGCGGCGATCGTCTGCCCGTCGGCCGACCTCGACCTGACGCTGCGCGGCGTCGCGTTCTCCGCCATGGGCACGGCCGGACAGCGCTGCACGACGCTGCGCCGTCTCTTCGTCCATGACAGCGTCTACGACCAGCTGGTGCCGCGTCTGCAGAAGGCCTATGGCTCCGTCACCATCGGCAATCCGTTGGAAAGCGGTACGCTGGTCGGACCGCTGATCGACGGCCAGGCTTTCGAGAAGATGCAGGCAGCGCTGGGTGAGGCCAAATCGGCCGGCGGCAAGGTGACCGGCGGCGAACGCGTCGACAATGGCTCGGCTGACGCCTTCTACGTTCGCCCGGCGCTTGTCGAAATGCCGGATCAGACCGGACCGGTCGAGCACGAGACTTTCGCGCCGATCCTCTATGTGATGAAATACAGCGACTTCGACGCCGTGCTGGCGCTGCACAATGCCGTGCCGCAGGGACTGTCGTCGTCGATCTTCACCAACGACATGCGCGAGGCCGAAACCTTCGTCTCGGCCCGCGGTTCGGATTGCGGCATCGCCAACGTCAATCTCGGGCCATCCGGTGCCGAGATCGGCGGCGCCTTCGGCGGCGAGAAGGAAACCGGCGGCGGCCGTGAATCCGGCTCGGATGCCTGGAAGGCCTATATGCGCCGCTCCACCAACACCATCAACTACGGCAGAACGCTGCCGCTGGCGCAGGGCGTCAAGTTCGACGTCGAATAAGCCGGCTGCAAAGAAGGGGCGGCGCTCGGGGAGTGCCGCCTTTTTGGCCAAATCGAGATTTATTCCCCTGTAATATGAAATATTTAGTCAAGATATTGTGATGACTTTTCCGGCCAAGCGAAACTTGAAATTGGCAGTCAGGAAAAATATACGCCTCTCATCGCCCTTGGAGAGCTCGGGTGACATTGCTACGGAGGCCATCATGAACATTGCTCTTAACCGCTTTTCCCTCGCGCTCGCCGCTTCGCTTCTCTCCGCCACCGCGCTTGCAGGCAGCGCCAATGCGCAGGACGAAGGTCTCGTCGTTTACAATGCCCAGCACGAAAGCCTCGGCCGCGAATGGATCGATGCCTTCACCAAGGAGACCGGCATCAAGGTCACCATGCGCCAGGGCAGCGACATGCAATTCGCCAACCAGATCATCCAGGAAGGCGATGCCTCGCCGGCGGACGTATTCCTGACCGAGAATTCGCCGGCAATGACGCTGGTCGATGGCGCGGGCCTGTTTGCCCCCATCGAAAAGGAAACGCTGGATCAGGTTCCGGAGCAGTATCGCCCGGCTGACGGCATGTGGACCGGCATTGCCGCCCGCACCACGGTCTTTGCCTACGACAAGACGAAGCTCACCGAAGACAAGCTGCCGAAGTCGTTGCTCGACCTCGCAGATCCGGCCTGGAAGGGCCGCTGGGGTGCGGCACCCGCCGGCGCCGACTTCCAGGCCATCGTTGCTGCCCTGCTGCAGTTGAAGGGCGAGCAGTCGACCGCCGACTGGCTGAAGGGTCTCAAGGAAAACGCCACGCCCTATAAGGGCAACAGCGTCGCCATGAAGGCTGTCAACGCCGGCGAAGTCGAAGGTGCGGTCATCTATCATTATTACTGGTTCGGCGATCAGGCCAAAACCGGCGAGAACAGCAAGAATGTCGGCATGCACTATTTCAAGAACCAGGATCCGGGCGCTTTCGTCAGCGTTTCGGGCGGTGGCGTCCTGAAGTCCACGCAGCACATGAAGGAAGCCCAGGCTTTCCTGAAGTTCCTCACCAGCAAGGCTGGCCAGGCAATTCTCAAGGACGGCACCTCTTATGAATATGCTATCGGCAAGGATGCGCCCTCCAACGACAAGCTCACTCCGCTTGCCGACCTCAATGCTCCGAAGGTCGAAGCTTCCACCCTCGACAGCAAGAAGGTCGTGGAGCTGATGACCGCCGCCGGCCTGATCTAACTTTTCTGCCGCAGGCTTGCCTCGGCCAAAACTGTTGCTTTTGGCTCAAGAAAACCTTAGGGCATGACGATATCCGGCAACCGTCCTTCAAAGGCGGTTGCCTTCCTTTTTCAGCGTGTAAAGGCATCGGCCTTGCTGCAGGACAACAGATTGCTCGCATCCGGCAACGAGGCGCCGGTCGCGCTAAGGGCCGCGCGCATGGTGTTGCCGCGCGGACGCATGCCGCACGCTTCCGTGATCCTGCTTGCAACCGTGGTCGCGATCTTCAGTCTTGTGCCGCTCGGCTTCATCGGCTGGGTCACCTATGATGTCGGCTGGGAAACGGTGAGGGCCTTGGTCTTCCGACCGCGTGTCGGCGAACTCCTCGTCAATACGATTCTCCTGGAATCGATCACCATCCCGCTGTCGATCGCGCTTGCGGTGACGCTCGCCTGGCTGACCGAACGGACGGACATTCCTTTGGCGCGGCTCTGGGCCTGGCTGGCGATCGCTCCGCTCGCCGTGCCCGCCTTCGTCCACAGCTATGCCTGGGTCAGCCTCATTCCCGGCATGCGCGGCCTGCAGAGCGGCGTTTTCGTCTCGGTGCTCGCCTATTATCCGTTCCTCTACCTGCCGGTCGCCGCCGCATTGCGCCGTCTCGATCCGGCCATCGAAGATGCCGCGGCCTCGCTGGGCCTCAATCCCTGGCGGGTCTTCTTCCGCGCCGTGCTGCCGCAGCTCAGGCTTGCCATCTGCGGCGGCTCGCTGCTGATCGCGTTGCATTTGCTTTCGGAATACGGCCTGTTCGTCATGATCCGGTTCGACACTTTCGCGACGGCGATCGTCGACCAGTTCCAGTCTTCCTACAACAGCCCGGCGTCCAACACGCTCGGCGGCGTGCTTGTCGCCTGCTGTCTTTTTCTGCTCGGCTTCGAAGTGCTGGTGCGCGGCAACGAACGTTACGCCCGCGTCGGCTCCGGCTCGCCCCGTCCGGCGGACCGCCGCCGGCTCGGCTGGTTCGTGGTGCCGGCCGTCTTGCTGCCTGTCATCCTCGCAATACTGACGCTCGGCGTGCCGCTGGTGACGCTTGGCCGCTGGCTCTATCTCGGCGGCACCGATATCTGGCGCATCGAAGTCGGCAGCGCTTTTCTGCAGACGATCGTACTTGCCATTGTCGGCGGCGTGCTGGCGACGATCGCCGCAGCGCCGATGGCCTGGCTTTCGGTGCGGGCACCCGGCCGCCTCCAGCGCGTGCTCGAGGCCTGCCATTATTATGTTGGCTCGCTGCCGGGCGTCGTCGTGGCGCTGGCGCTGGTGACGATCACCGTGCGCCTCGTGCTGCCGCTCTATCAAACCTTCGCAACGCTGCTCGTCGCCTATGTGTTGCTTTTCCTGCCGCGCGCCATGGTCGGGCTGCGCGCCAGCATCGCCCAGGCGCCGGTGGAGCTGGAACGCGCTGCGATGGGCCTCGGCCGCACCCCGGGCCAGGCGGTGCGGCAGATCACCATGCGCCTTGCGGCACCGGGAGCGGCCGCCAGCGTCGCGCTGGCTGCACTCGGCATTACCAATGAACTGACGGCGACACTGATGCTGTCGCCCAACGGCGTCGATACGCTGGCGACGAAATTCTGGTCGTTGACCAGCGAGATCGATTATGTCTCGGCTGCTCCTTACGCCTTCATGATGGTCGTGCTGTCGCTGCCGCTCACCCTTATGCTCTATACTCAATCGAAACGGACTGCCGGCCAATGACGCTGCTTACGATCGAGAACATCAGCAAGCGCTACGGTCCCGTCCAGGCGCTGAAGGATATTTCGCTCGACGTCTCGGCGGGCAGCCGCACCGCCGTCGTCGGCCCGTCCGGCTCCGGCAAGACGACGCTGCTGCGCATCATTGCCGGTTTCGAGCAACCCGATGTCGGCCGGGTGACGCTGGATGGCGACCTGCTTGCGGACGGTCCGGCGGCGGTGCCGGCGCACAAGCGCGGCATCGGCATCGTCTCGCAGGACGGCGCGCTGTTTCCGCACTTAAGCGTTGCCGAGAATATCGGCTTCGGGTTCGAACGCGGCGCGGCCGATCGCGAGAAACGCATCCTCGAGCTGCTCGACATGGTCGAACTCGACCGCGGGATGCTGGCGCGGCGCCCGCATCAGCTTTCCGGCGGGCAGCAGCAGCGTGTGGCGCTCGCCCGCGCGCTTGGCCGCAAGCCGCGGCTGATGCTGCTCGACGAACCTTTCTCGGCACTCGATACCGGCCTGCGGGAAAACATGCGCAAGGCGGTGGCGCGCGTGCTGCAGGCGGCCGGCATTACGACCATTCTCGTTACGCATGATCAGGAAGAGGCGCTGACCTTTGCCGATCAGGTGGCGGTGCTCAGGGAGGGACGGCTGATCCAGGCCGGATCGCCGCAATCATTGTATCTGCATCCGCGCGACCGTGAGACGGCGCTGTTCCTCGGCGATGCCGTGCTGCTTCCCGCCATCATCCGCAACGGCCTTGCCGATTGCGCCCTTGGCCGCGTGGCCGTCGAGGGCAGTCGTCAAGGCAAGGCGGAGATCATGCTGCGACCCGAGCAGATCCGCGTCGTTGCCGATGAGAGCGATCGCGACTATGGCGGGCGTGTCGTTGAGGTGGAATTCGGCGGCGCCGTCTGCACCGTTGCCGTTTCGCTCGACGGCGTTGCGCTGCCGCCGATCCTGATCAAGACTTCGAGCGTTGCGCTTCCGGCGCGAGGCGATCTCGTTCGCCTCGATATCGCCGGCAAGGCGCATGTCTTCGAGAACTAAACCAAGAGCCCGCACCTCCTGTTGGACGCGCGGGCTCTATCATTTTTCGTTTTCGTGTCGTTCTTTCCGGAAATCCATTTCGATTTCCGGGCTTATGCGCTAGCCGAACTTGCGCACTACATCTGCCGGCTCGATGCCTTCGAGCCAGCCGCCGGTAAAGCCGGCGCGCTCGAGCCCGAGGCGGATGACCGGCGATTGCCGCATCAGCTTCCAGATGAAGTCGGAGCGCTCGTTCTCGACGGTCATGACGACAAGACCTTGATCAATGCCGACGGTGCGGTCGTCGACCCAGCCTTCCGGGCGCTTGGTCTTGACCGTGGGATTGAAGCCGCCGGGAAAGCCGCCTTCCAAGAGCAGGTTCGGATAGGTGGTCAGAAGCGCCTTGGTGCCGTCGAGAGCGGCCTGCTTGTCGTAGGGCAGGCAGGCAAGGGCTGCCCAGGGTGCGATCGTGCCGTCATCCGGGCCAAGCGGAGCGCCGCGCGCGGCATAACCCAGAACCTTCGGCTGGCGACCGCCGCGCATGCGCCGTGTCGGCGGCGGACCGTCACAGGCGGAGAATCCCCAAATATTCCTGTTATAGCCGACGAACTGCCCGGGATTGCGTTCGGCATAGTCGCGCTGGACGTTGATCATCACCTGCGTGTTGCGGAAATAATCCCAGTTCCGCTCCGCCATCGGCTTGTCCTGGATGGTGCGGAAATCGATCCAGGCATGCGAGAAGAGGTGGATGAAGAGCGGCCCGGCATAGAGATAGGACTGCTCGCCATGCAGCATCCAGGAATAGCTTGACGTGAAGGCGTCGTAGCTTGATTGCGGGATGGGGTGCGTCGGCGAGGCAAGCGCCAGCGTGTAGAGGATGATCGCCTCGTCGAAACCGTGATAGCGCCAGCGCAGGAAGCCGGAAGAGGGCTTCCAACCCATGGCAATCGTGTCGCCCTTGTTCAGCGCCCAGCGCCAGTCGACGCGCTCATAGATGAAGGTCGCGAGTTCACGGATTTCAGTCTCCGTTTCGTCGTCTTCGCGATCGAAATATTGCGCAGCCGTGAGAATGCCGGCGACAAGCAGGGCGGTATCGATGGTCGAAAGTTCGCTGTTCCAGGCGCGATGACCGGTATCCATATGCAGGAAGTGGTAGAAGAAGCCGCGGTGACCGGTCGCGTGGCGCTCCTCGCCCTGGCGCGCCTCGGCGAAGAAACGCAGCGTATTGACCGTGCGCTCGGCTGCTTCCTCGCGGCTGATCCAGCAACGCTCAACACCGACGGGATAGGAGGACAGCGCAAAGCCGACGGCCGCGATGCTCGCCGGCACGCCGCCGATCGAGGTGTCCGCCACCAGGCCGTTTTCGGGATTGGAATATTTCAGGAAGTACTTGAACGCCGAATGCTGCAGCCTGTCGACGAGCGCTGCATCAATGTCTTCGATCCGTTGCAGCATAGGCTCCTACCCAACTGTTGCATCGCCCCATGCTTCAACATGGTGGCCGTCCCCGGGCAAATCAAACCTTTTTGATTCGTAGGGATAAGAGAACACAAATCGGTGGAATCGGTCGTTAAGAATTATCGATGAAATAATATCTAGCAAAAGTCATATAAGCGGTGCAGCAAAAAGGGTGGCCCGCGCGCCACCGGCACGGGTTATTTTCCCGCAATACTTGTTTTTCAGATGCTTAAAGAGTGGGTTTTGCACGCTCACGCGGCTTCATCGACCCGCACCAGATGGCCTGCCGTCACTTCCCGGTATCGGCGTGGCGGCGTGACATAGCCAACCGGGCGAACGGGGCTGTTGAGCTCGTCGGTTCCGAGGTTGCGCTTGATGCCGCGACGTGAGGGATCGGGCACGGGGACGGCTGCCATCAGCTTCTTCGTGTAGGCGTGCTGCGGGTTGCTGAACAATTCCGC
This sequence comes from Rhizobium anhuiense bv. trifolii, assembly GCF_024346605.1. Taxonomy (NCBI): domain Bacteria; kingdom Pseudomonadati; phylum Pseudomonadota; class Alphaproteobacteria; order Hyphomicrobiales; family Rhizobiaceae; genus Rhizobium; species Rhizobium anhuiense. Next base: position 51,318 of record NZ_CP098803.1, on the reverse strand, counting down.
GCGCGGGCCGATCTCGACGATTTCGCCGAGATACATCACCGCGACCCGATGACTGACACGTTCGACCACCGCCATATCGTGGGAAATGAACAGGAAAGCGAGGTTGAGGCTTTGCTGCAGGTCCATCAGCAGATTGCAGACCTGTGCCTTGATCGAGACATCGAGGGCCGAAACGCTTTCGTCGGCGACGATGACCTTCGGATCGAGCGCGAGCGCGCGGGCGATGCAGATGCGCTGGCGCTGGCCGCCGGAGAATTCGTGCGGATAGCGTTTCATCATGTTGGGTTTAAGCCCGACGCGTTCGAGAAGATCGGCCGCCTTGTCGCGGGCCTGGGCACCTGTGCCGAGGCGGTGTTCGGTAATCGGTTCGGCGACGGCGGCGCCGACGGTCATGCGCGGATTGAGGCTGGCGAAGGGGTCCTGAAAGATCATCTGGATGCTGCGGCGCATCCGTCTGAGGCTGACCGCGTCAAGGCTCAGCACGTCATAGCCGTCGAGGCTGACACTGCCGCCGTTCGGCTGGACGAGGCGGGTGATCGAGCGACCGGTGGTCGATTTGCCGCAGCCGGATTCGCCGACGAGCGATAATGTCTCGCCCTGGAAGAGATCGAAGGAGACGTCCTCGACCGCGTGGATCGCGCCCGTCTTGCGGCCGAGCAGCCCGCCGCGGATATCGAAACGGGTAACGAGGTTCTTGACTTCAAGGATCGGCGTCCGGCGGCGGTCGACGGTATCGGCCACCTCGATCGGCTCGCGGCGTTCGCCGGTCGTGGTGTCGACGACGGGAAAACGCAGCGGCCACTTCCGGTCGGCCATCGAGCCGAGGCGTGGCACGGCGGAGAGCAAAGCGCGGGTATAGGGATGCCGGCCGCGATGGAAGATATCGTCGGTCGTGCCGGTTTCCACCGACTCGCCGCGATACATGACGATGGTGCGGTCAGCGATTTCGGCGACGACACCCATGTCGTGGGTGATGAAGAGCACGGACATGCCCTCTTCTTCCTGCAGCATCTTGATCAGATCGAGGATCTGGCCCTGGATCGTCACATCGAGCGCCGTCGTCGGCTCGTCGGCGATCAGCAATTTCGGCCGGCTGGCGAGCGCCATGGCGATCATCACCCGCTGGCGCATGCCGCCTGAGAACTGGTGCGGAAATTCGTCGAAGCGCGCGGCGGCGTTGGGGATGCGGACCTTTTCCAGCAGGCGGACGGTTTCGGCCCGCGCCTCCGCCTTGCCGATCTCGCCATGGCAGGTGAGCGCTTCGGAGATCTGGCGGCCGATGGTGAAGATCGGGTTGAGGGACGTCATCGGCTCCTGGAAGATCATGGCGGCGTCGTTGCCGCGCACCCGGCGCATCTCCTTTTCCGAAAGGGCGAGTACATCCTTGCCGTTCAAGGTGACGGCGCCATCGATGCGGCTCGATCCCTTGGCAAGCAACCGCATGATCGAAAGGGAGGTGACGCTCTTGCCCGAGCCGCTTTCGCCGACGATTGCCACCGTCTCGCCTGGCATGACATCGAAGGAGACATCACGCACCACCGGCTTCCAGTCACCATCGACGAGGAAGGAGGTCGTCAGGTTCCGGACGGAGAGAACAGGAGAGGCGGGTGCTGAAGAAACATCACTCATGTCGTTCCCTTGGTTTTCTCTGGGTTACGTCTTCAAAGGCGTGGCGAAGGAGGCGGAGGGCCTGCCTGCCGCGATGCGGGCCGCTTCCAGCGTCGCGATCTTTTCATCGATCTCGCGCCTGTCGGTCATGCCGTTCGGATTTTGCCGCGTCGCCATTGTCTCCGCGACATGCAGGTAGCGTTCACTGGCCACTGCATGGAGGCGGACAAGTTCGCCGAGCGGATCGGGATGATCGTCGGCGCGGATACTCAGCCACGGATAATCCTGATCGCGGTGGATGACGAGGGCGGCGGACTGCCTGCCGCGCTTGTCGCCGCCGGCATCTTCGCCTGCCTGCATCGCCAAGAGCAGGCGTTCGGCCAAGGGCTTGTCCAGCGCCTTGTTGTAGGTGGCAAGCGTTTTGGTGACGACGTCAGGTCCCGCGAGCATGTTGCCGGCAACCGAGACGTTTTCATCGATCAGATGTCCCGCCCAGTCGATGCATGCGGCGCCGGTGAAGGCGGCGTTGCGTCCCTTCGCATCGATGAGGTGCAGTTGCCGCTGATTACGGCCGGCGTCACGCCCGGTCAGTTCGGCGATGATTTCCTCGGGCGCCCTGCCGGCGGCCAGCAGCGACAGGCCGTCGACGCCGTAAAGCGGGCTGACAAAGGCCTGGGTCGCAACGGCGCCGATGCCGCCGCGAATATGCGGCACGAGAGCGCCGACGGCGAAGAAGCGGGTCGCGACGGCAATGCCGAGATGACCGGTCAAAGGGTCACGGGCGACGATTGACCAGGTCATGTCTATCTCCCGACCGCATAGGCCTGCATCAGGCGCGGGGTGGCTGCGGCACGCAACAGCCCATCGGCATCGCGTCTTGCGGCAGTCAGCCGGCCGATCGTCCAGACATCGGCGACCGTCAGCTTGTGGCCCTTGCGGCGCAGGGCATCAAGGATGTCGGGGCCGAAATTCGCTTCCGCCATCAGGCTGCCGGGTTCGCGGGTGCGCGGATAGAAGGAGCCTGGAAAATGCGAGGTGTGGAACAGCGGCTGGTCGATCGCCGCCTGCAGGTTCAGCTTGTGATGGGCGTAGCGCAGGAAGAAGGAGAGCTGCCACTGCTCCTGCTGGTCGCCGCCGGGTGTGCCGAAGGCCAGCGTCGGGCGGCCCTCATAAAGGCCGAGCGACGGCGTCAGCGTCGTGCGCGGCCGTTTGCCGGGGGCAAGCGAGGTCGGCAGGCCTGGTTTCAGCCAGAACATCTGGGCGCGGGAATTGAGGCAGAAGCCGAGGCCGGGCACGGTCGGCGAGGATTGCAGCCAGCCGCCGGACGGCGTGACGGAGACCATGTTGCCGTCGCGATCGATCACGTCGATATGCACGGTGTCGCCGCGCTTTTCGGAAAGATGCGCCATAGTCGGCTCGTAGACGGCGCCGGTCTTGGAATCCGCGCCGAGCATCGTCATCGTCAGATCATGCTGCGCCTCGAAGCCAGGCACGATGCCGGGGCGAAGATCGAAGGAGGCGTCTGCGCCGACCAGCTTGCGGCGCTCGGCGGCATAGGTCTCCGACAGCAGGTGCGCGACGGGGATTTCCGAGAAATCAGGATCGCCGTAATAGACTTCGCGATCGGCGAAAGCGAGCTTCATCGCCTCGACGACGGTATGGACGAAATCGGCGCCGGTGGGGTTCATCGCGGCGAGATCGAAGCCTTTGAGGATCGACAGGGTCTGCAGGAAGACCGGACCCTGGCCCCAGGGACCGATCTTGGCGATCGTCCAGCCATGATAATCATAGGTCAGCGGCTCCTCGATCGTTGCCGACCAGTTTGCCATGTCGGTCGCGGTCAGTACGCCCTTGTGGCGGTTGCCGCTCGCATCCATCACCTCGGCGGTTTTGAGGTAGTCGTCGATCTTCTCGGCGACGAAGCCGCGATAGAAGGCGTCGCGGGCCGCCTCGACCTGCGCTTCCCGCCCGCTTTTCGCCTCGGCCTCGGCGATGATGCGCTTCCAGGTTTCGGCAAGCACCGGATTCCTGAAATTCGCATGCGCTTCGGGGACGCTGCCATTCGGCAACCAGGTCTCGTAGGAGGTCGGCCATTCCTTCTCGAAGAAGGCGGCGAGCCCGTTGATGGTGGCGGAGACGCGCGGCAGCATCGGATGACCGCGCTCGGCGTAATAGATCGCCGGTTCCAGCACATCGCGCACGCTCATCGAGCCGTAGTCGCGCAGCATCAGCATCCAGCCATCGAAGGAGCCGGGGATGACGGTCGCAAGCAGCCCGTCGCCGGGGATCAGGCTCAGGCCTTCCGCCGTATAGTGTTCGATCGTTGCGCCGGCGGGTGCGGGGCCTTGCGCGCAGATGACCTCGACCTTGTCCTTCTTCTTCGAATAGATCACCGCCGGCAGATCACCGCCCGGACCGCAAAGATGCGGCTCGACAACCTGCAGCACGAAGCCCGTCGCCACCGCCGCGTCGAAGGCATTGCCGCCCTTTTCGAGAATGCTCATGCCGACCGCCGAGGCGATCCAGTGCGTGGAGGTGACGACGCCGAAAGTGCCGAGGATTTCTGGACGGGTTGTGAATGCGGGCATGTCAAATGTCCTTTCAAGAGATCATGCTTCGCGCGGATCGAGCGCATCGCGCAGGCCATCGCCTAAAAGATTGAAACCGATGACGACGAGGAAGATCGCGGCACCCGGCCACATCGCCATCCATGGCGCCTGGGAGAGGAAGTTCTTGGCGACATTCAGCATCGAGCCCCAGCTCGGGGCCGGCGGCTGCTGTCCGAGGCCGAGGAAGGAGAGGCTCGCCTCGGCGATGATCGCGGTGGCGACGGTCAACGTCGCCTGCACGAGGATCGGTGCAAAGACATTCGGCAGGATATAGCGGGTGATGATGCTCGAGGACCGGAGGCCGATCGAGCGGGCGCCCTCGACATATTCCTCGGTCTTGACCGAGAGCACCTGGCCGCGCGTCAGCCGCACGAAGACGGGCATGGCCGAAAGGCCGATGGCGATCATCGCATTGGTCAGGCTCGGACCGAGAAAGGCTGCAAGCGCGATCGCGGTGATGAGGAAAGGCATGGCGAGAAAGGCTTCGGTGATGCGGGAGATCACCATGTCGATCCAGCCGCCGAAATAACCGGAGACAAGGCCGAAGGGCACGCCGATGATAACGGCGATTGCCACCGAGAAGACGCCTGCCATCAGCGAGGCCTGCGCGCCCCAGATCATCCGGGAAAGAATGTCGCGGCCGATGTCGTCGGTGCCGAGCCAATGGGCGGCGGACGGGGCCTTGCGGATCGCCGACCAGCTTGTGGCGTTCGGATCGGGAATTGGAAGGAGGGGGGCGGCAACCGCGAGGATCGCGAAAAAGGCGATGATAACAAGGCCGACGAGGGCGCCCTTGTTAGCCTTCAGCTTGCGCCAGGCGCGACTCGGCGTGCGGTCGATCGCGGCCGGAATGCCCGTCTCTCCGATCGCGGTCATAGGGCGGCCCTCATGCGCGGGTTGAGCAGGACATAGAGAATGTCGGCCAGGAGGTTCATCAGAATGAAGCCGATCGCGGTGCAGATCACGACGCCCTGGACGACGGCGTAGTCGCGGTTGAAGACGGCGTCGACGATGAGCTTTCCAAAACCCGGAATGGTGAAGATCTGCTCGGTCAGCACGGCGCCGGCGAGCAGTTCGCCGAAAAGCAGGGCGGTCAACGTCACGATCGGCAGCACCGCATTGCGAAAACTGTGTTCGAGCACGACGGTGCTTTCCGGCAGGCCCTTGGCGCGGGCGGTGCGGATGTAATCGGCGCTGAGCACACTGAGCATGGCCGAGCGGGTGTGCCGCATCAGGGTCGCGGCCAGCGCGTTGCCGAGCACGAAGGAGGGCATCAGCATGGTTTCCAGCGAACGCAGCGGATTACTGAAGAAGGGTTCGTAGCCGGATGCCGGCAGCCAGCCGAGATTGACCGAGACCAGCAGGATCAGCATGATGCCGAGCCAGAAATTCGGGATCGACAGACCGGTCAGCGCGATGATGTTGGCGATATAGTCGATCATCGTGTTCTTCTTGACGGCCGCCAGGATGCCCATCGGCACGCCGATCGCAAAGGCGAAGATCATCGACATGATGGCGAGCTGGATGGTGACCGGCAGTTTTTCGCCGACGAGCTGCAGAACCGGCTGGTTGGTGCGCAGCGAGATGCCAAGATCGCCCTGAAGGGCCGCACCCAGCCAATGGACATATTGATAGGGCACGGGATCGTTCAGCCGGTATTTCTCGCGCAGGAATTCGAGAACCTGCGGGTCACGTTCCTCACCAGCCATGGCGAGGATCGGATCACCGGGCAGCAACTTCTGCAGCGAGAAGACGAAGATCGAAATGATCAAAAGCGTCGGTATGGCGACCAAGAGCCGTTTGGCGATGTAAGTGTACATGGGCGATCCTGACACGACTGGGATCATGCGGCGGAGGGTTTCCGCCGCATGATCGGCTTCTGGTCAGCCGGCTTTCTTGACGCCGACGAGGCGGATCATGCCATCCGGCGAGGGAGTGAAGCCGGTGATGTTCTTGTGCAGCGCCCAGATCCAGGACTGGTGGCCGAGATAGATGATCGGCAGATCGTCGTTCAGGATGACGGCGGCGGCATCATACTTCTCCTTGCGCACGGCATCGTCGGTCGAGGCACGGGCTTCGTTCAGCAGCTTGTCCACCTCGGGATTGCAGTATTTCGTGTCGTTGATGCCACCCTTGCAGGTGATGAACTGATGGATGTTGCCATCGGGATCGACACGACCGGACCAGTCGGAACGGCTGAGCTGATAGTTGCCGGCCGTCTGCTCACTCAGCAGCGTGGCGAATTCCGTCGATTTCAGGCTGACGTCGAAGCCGGCTTCGCCGACCATCGACTGGATGATCTGCATCATCTGCATGGCAACCGGATTGTTCGGGATCTGCAGCTCGATCGGCACGCGGTCGAAGCCTGCTTCCTTGATCAGGGCCTTGGCCTTGTCGAGATCGCGGGCGGGGACGGGAATATCCTTGTCGAACCACGGGCTGCTTGGCGGGAAGGGCTGGTTGCCGGCAACCGCCGTGCCTTCATAGACGATCTGGTTGACGGCATCGCGGTCGATCGCCAGCGAGAAGGCCAGGCGCAGGCGCTTGTCCTTGCCGAAAGGATTGTCGGCACGCGCACCATTGCCGATATTGGTATAGAGCGCCATGTAGCCGGTGCCGACGGCGTCGGCATAGACCAGGCTCGAATCCGCCTTCACGGCTTCAGCGTCGGTCGCCGCCAGGCGCTCGATCATGTCGAGATCGCCGGACCGCAGATTGGCGAGGCGCACCGTCGTATCCGGGATCGGCAGATAGGTGAGCTTGTCGATGAAGATCTTGTCCTTGTTCCAGTAGTCCTGGAACTTTTCGAGCACGATGCGATCCTGCTGGACGCGCTCGACGAACTTGAACGGTCCGGCGCAGACCGGGTGATCACCGAACTTGGCGCCGAGTTCCTTGGCGGCCTTCGGCGAGACGATCATGCCGGCGCGGTCGGAAAGCTGGGCAAGAAGGGTGACGTCAGGCGCCTTGAGGGTGAACTTGACCTCGTATTCGCTTGTCGCCTCGACCTTTGCGACCGAACTCAGCTCGCTCTTGCGGCGTGATTCCGGCAGGGTGATGTTGCGCTCGATGGTGGCGACGACGGCTTCGGCGTTGAACGGGGTCTCGTCATGGAACTTGACGCCTTGGCGCAGCTTCATGGTCAGTTCTTTGCCGTCGGCCGACCAGCTCCATTCGGTGGCAAGCTGCGGCACGATCTTCAGGTCCGGTGAGACGTCGACCAGCTTGTCGCACATCGCAGTATAGACGATGCGGCCGACGAAGGTGCGCGACTGCGCGGGATCGAGCACGTCGGCATCGTCCTGCAGGCCGATCTTCAGGTCGACGGCGAAGGCAGGAAGCGCAAACAGGGCGCCGGCAACGGTGGCGGTCAGCAATTTGGCGATCTTCATTCCATTCTCCTCTGTTCTATTTTGCTTGGTTTTTGCTTCCAACCGGCGGTTATGGCCCGCTCTGCTTTTTTCTCTGCTCACCTCCCTGTTCAGGCGAGGGTCTTGTCGACCTCCGTTTCGCTGTGATCGAGCGAGGTGATGCGGATGAGGCTTTCCTGCAGCGTCAGCAGATGCTGGCGCATGGCTTCGCCCGCCCTGGCAGGATCATGGGCGGCGATGGCATCGACGATCGCCGTGTGCTGGCCGAAGGTGACGGACCGCGTCCGGCTGGCGCTGCGGGCGCGCTCGCGGATCGTCTGCCAGGCCTCGTCCTGCCGCACCCGGTTGATGACGTCGAAGATGGTGAGGAAGAAACCGTTGCCGGCGCATTGGGCAATCTGGCGGTGCAGCGCCCCGTCCCAGAGTTCGCGCCCGTCGGCATCGGTGCTTTCGTAGATCTTCTTCACCAGATCATACATGCGCTCGATATCGGCGGCCTTGGCGCGCATGGCGGCAAGCTGGGCGAGCTGCGGCTCGATGCGCAGGCGCACTTCCATGACTTCCATGAGATCGGTGCCGGCGACGATGGAGCCGACATGATCGCTCCAGCCGTCGGGGCGCGGGCCGGCATAGGTGCCGGAGCCCTGGCGGCGCCAGATGCGGCCCTCGGCCTCCAGCACTTCGAGGGCGCGGCGGACGGCGCGACGGCCGACGCCAAGCATTTCCGAAAGGGCGCGCTCGGTCGGCAGCTTGCCGTCGGCGTCGAGACTGTCGGACTGCAGGAGGGCCCGCAGCTTCTCCAGCGCATAATTCGAATTGCCCTGCGTCTCATCCATCGGTATTCGCTAAATGGTCCGTACCAATTTTCTATTGGTTCAGTGCAAACCAAATCGCCCCGACCGTCAAGCGCTTTTTTGTGCAAATCGAAGTATGCCCATTTTTTGCTCAAACACGGCCATTGCCGCGATGCGGAAAAACAGTCGCTCGTGGCGACAGGGCGGTGCCGCGATCGACAATATCATCCAGGAAAACGCAATTGGTTCAGGCGAACTTCAGGCCTGCCGTGAACGTGCGGAGATGAAGACCTGCGGTTCGAAGTCAAAATCCTTGTCGAACGGGTAGGTCGGATGCTGCTTGCGCAGCCGCGGCAGGCGCTCGACGAACTGGTCGACGACACCCGTCGATAGCGCCATCAGGTTCGGATTGGCGATCGGCGCCAGTTCCGGAGAGAGATAGCCCGATTTGACGACGATGATCTTCGCCCGATGCGGGTAGAGGCCGAGCCGGGTGAAATCGACGATGTTGTGATAGGGCCGGCGCTTTGCGGAAAGCACAAGATCGATGCCACTGACCGAAACCACCGCCTGACGGTCGGCGGCATCCGATGTTTCGTGGAGGAATTTGACGGTGAAGCAGGCGGTGACCGATTTGCTGCCCTTGGTGTCGAGCGAGGCGCCGACGCTGAGCTCCAGTTCCGCACCGATGCCGGCGGCATAACAGGCCTCGGTCGCCGCCTTGTCGGCGATGCCGGCGAAGACGACGCCGGTGGCGCCCCTGGCGATCAGCTCGGCCAGCACGTCGGCCCGGTCCCCGACGCCGCCACCTGTGGGGTTGTCGCCGGATTCGGCCAGCACGACAGGGGCGGTCGGGCTTGCGATTGCTCTCGCGACGCATTCCTCGAGCGAGCCGGTCTCGCAGCCGAAGACGAAGTCTTCGCGCACGTCCCAATAGGCCTTGGCGAGGCGTTTGGCCTCGCGCTCCAGCACGGTGCGGTCGGTGCCAGTCATGATGGCAGCGGCGGTGGCGCGCGGTTCATCGGCCCAGACATAACCGACCATCAGCGATGCATCCCAGACGCCGTCGATCGCATCGATCCCAGGCAGCATGTCATAGAGGCTTTTCGCCGGCTCATCGACGGTGCTGGTGCGCTCGCCGGGCAGCACCACCGGGATCGGCGCCCAGAGAACGATCGGCCTCTCGCCGGTCTTCAGGCTCTTGACCAGCATGAAGACCGAGCGGCGCATCGTCTCCTCGACATCGATATGCGGCGCAGTGCGATAGGTGGAATAGATGTCGAGCGCATCGATGATGCGCTGCGTGACGTTGCCGTGCAGGTCATAGCTGGCCGAAACCGTGCAATCCTCGCCGACCAGCGCACGCGCCGCACTGATCCAGTCGCCTTCGGCATCCTCCATGCCTTCGACATACATGGCGCCATGCATGGCGAGATAGAGACCGTCAAGCGGCAGCAACGGCTTCAACCGCTCGAGGAATTCGCCCTTGAAGGCCTCGTAGGTGGCGCGCGAAACCGGGCCGCCGGCAATGGCGCGCGCATGGATCGTCGGCAGGAACTCGGCATCGTAATCCCTGAGGAAGGCGAAATACGGCGCTTCCAGCAGCGCCGCGCCGCGCAGCACGCGAAAATCCTTCTCCTCGTTCAGGACGGGATTGTATGTGCTGCATTCGATATGAATGCCACCGACGGCGATGCGCATGGGATACCTCAGGAGTTGGGAGCAATCAGGACGTTATGGGCGGCGATGCTGGCGGCGTCCCCTGATCGATGATCCGCAGAAGCTCGCGCTGCGATGAACTGAACATAAAGGGTTTTGATCCGAAGACGCGCCGTCGCTATCTGATCGATGATAGTTCGCAAAATGAATCGATCAACGGCAATAAATTACAAAATCGATCCAGATCGGCCTGGTAGACTATCCGAAAGCAGCCGAGGCGGACATTTTTTGTGTAGACGAGTTGGTAACGTCGCTTACCAAGCGCAAAGCGACCGCGGAGTCGGCGTCAAGTGGGAGACCTCGATCCTACGCCAGCACTGGCTGTCCATCCGTGGATAAATCTCGCGTCCCCAGATGAGACTGCGCCGCAAGCGGCGCTCGTAGTCGGTGGCACGGTCTTGATCTTCGTGACATTCAAACCAGACAAATACGGTTTCTCCCTCGCGAACCGGCAGCCTGGGAAAATCGTTCTTACTTCGCTCCGTCACAAACAGAGCATCGATGCGCGCACCAGCATCCCGCATGGCCGGGAGTGCATCGTCGCGGAAAAACCTGGCAAAATCCTCCTCTGTCCCAGGGGCGAGCGAGCAGATATTCAGCCTGATAAGACCCTGCACCTTGGAGCGGCTCACCTCCTTGTCCCTTGGCAGATTATGCACGAACGGGTGGACGCCTACCGCCGGCTTCAAGAGCAGGACATTATCCGAATTGAGCATCGTCGCGTTGGCTGCCGGCCCATGTTCTTTCCAGGTCGGGCTTGAATAAAAGGATGCGAGAGCCTCCGTTCGAGTTTCCATATCCTTGAAAGAGCGAACCCACACAAAGGAATCAGGATCGTCAAGATCGCGGAACTCCCCTTCGACGCGCATGCCCAGGGCCTCCTGAGGTTCAACAAATTCCCTGTCAAACAGATCGATCAATGATTCTCTGCCTTCCGGGAGAAGCCGATAACGGCGAAGTTCGAATACGGAATGCGGATTCATGGCTTCCTCAACAGGTCAATTGTCCTGTATTCATAACAGGACAATTGACCTGTTATGTCAAGGTGCTAATGTGCGCGCAGGACGAGTTGAGAAACCATGACCGAAAACAAAAGAACCAATGATCCCGAAGGCGTACGTCGCCGGATCATTGATGCCGCCTACGACGCCTTCGTTACCCAGGGTTATCTCGCAACCGGCATGCTGGAATTGCGCGAAAGGGCTTCAGTATCCGGTGGTGCCATGGCGCATCATTTTCCGGCCAAGCGCGACCTCGGACTTGCGGTCATTCGCGATCGCGTGGCTGAAGCCGTTCGGCAAACATGGATCGCGCCGCTCCACACAAGTGCAGATGTGCCGGCCGCCATAGACTTGATCTTTGAGAACATCATCAATGAACTGATGCATAACGGCCGGGTCTCCGGTTGCCCGCTCAACAACATGGCAATGGACGTATCCCATCATGACTCGGAGATGCGCGAGGTTGTCAGCGCCGTATTCGGCGCCTGGCACGAGGCACTGTCCGCCAAGTTTGCGAGAGACGCGGAGGAAAAACACGCGAGCGAGCTCAATCCGCACAGCCTCGCCACGCTTGTCATCGCAGCCTATTCCGGCGCCATGGCGATGGCAAAGGCACGACAGGATGTCAGCCCACTGATCGATTGCCGCATGGAACTGGCGGCGTTGCTCGCGGCGAAATATCGCCTGCGTTGACGACGGACATTCTTCTCGGAAGGATTGGTAAAAGTCGCAAGTAGATCTCGTCAAAGACGCTGAGATCGCATGTGCCTGACCTGACAAGGAAGAAACTGGAGCGGGCGAAGGGATTCGAACCCTCGACCCCAACCTTGGCAAGGTTGTGCTCTACCCCTGAGCTACACCCGCTCAATCCACATCGGTCCGGGGTAGTTGTTGGACCGTGGGCGCCGCCTCGTGGCGACGGGCGCTATATGGCCTAACGGGTTTTCAAATGCAACAGGGAAATGACGGAGAAGCGAAGAAAAAATTCTGGTCTCAGAGGAGGACGGGCGGAAAGGCCGCAAATGTGGGGGTAGAGCGTCGGTTCCGAAGATTGCCAAACGATGTGGACGGACTTAAGCAGGGCGCCTCGATTTTGTTATTCCGCCGAATGGATTGCCCGATGTCCGAAAATACCCCCAAGACAAGAGAAGATTTGTTTGCCTTTCTCGACGGCCTCGGCATTGCCCATAAGACGGTCGATCATGCGCCGGTTTTCACCGTCGCCGAATCGGTTGCCCTTCGTGACGAGATCCCCGGCGGTCACACCAAGAACCTCTTCATCAAGGACAAGAAGGACAGGTATTTTCTGCTGACCGTGGAGGAAAATGCCGAGGTCGACCTCAAACAGGTGCACAATCTGATCGGCGGGTCCGGCCGGGTTTCCTTCGGCAGGGCGGAAAAGCTGATGGAATATCTCGGTGTCATTCCCGGGGCCGTCACCGCGTTCGGCGCGATCAACGATACCTCGGAGAATGTCACCTTCGTGCTCGATGCCGATCTGATGCGCGAAGAGATCGTCAACTGCCATCCGCTATCCAACGATGCGACGACCTCGATTGCGAGCAGCGATCTCATCCGTTTCATGGAGGCGACCGGGCACAAGCCGCTTGTCTTGAAAGTGACGTCCTGACATACGATTTTAGCGCTAAAGCGCGTCGTGATCTTTCAGATTGGCTTGCGGCGCTTTAGTCTTTGGTTTTGCGCATGTCCTTGTCGTAAAACCGCACCACAGTTTTGCGCGACATGCTTTGGCAAAGACGCCGGCAGGATCGGCGCGGCGGGAGATACCTATGAGCGGCAGCGACAACCCCTATAACGGTTCCTTCGGAAATCAGATGACGGCGACGACAAGCTTCGGCGCAGCAACGGCACCCGCAGCTGCGGCCGGCAGCTACATCACGGAAACGACGACCGCGAATTTCGGCAAGGACGTCATCGAGGAATCGCGCAAGCAACCGGTGCTGGTCGATTTCTGGGCGCCCTGGTGCGGTCCGTGCAAACAGCTGACGCCGGTCCTGGAAAAGGTGATCAACGAAGCCAAGGGCCGGGTCCGGCTGGTCAAGATGAACATCGACGATCATCCCTCGATCGCCGGCCAGCTCGGCATCCAGTCGATCCCGGCCGTCATCGCCTTCGTCAACGGCCGTCCGGCCGACGGCTTCATGGGTGCGGTGCCGGAAAGCCAGATCCAGCAGTTCATCGACCGCATCGCCGGTCCGGCCGGCGCCGATGAGGCGGCCGAGATCGAAGCCGTGCTTGCGGAAGCGGCAGAACTGCTTGCCGCCGGCAATATCGACGAAGCCGCCCAGCTCTATGGCGCCGTCATGCAGGCCGATCCCGAAAATGCCAAGGCGCTCGCCGGCATGGCCGAATGCATGATCGCCGCAAACCAGCATGAGCGGGCGCGCCAGGTGTTGACCGAGCTGCCGGAAGAGCTGTCGAAAGATGCCGGCATCCAGGCGGTGCTGAAGAAGCTCGAGCAGATCGAGGAGGCCCGCAAGCTCGGCGATCCCGTTGCGCTCGAACGCGACCTTGCCGCCAATCCCGATGATCACGCGGCGCGGCTGAAGCTCGCCAAGATCCTCAATGTCGAAGGCCGGCGCGACGAAGCGGCCGAACATCTGCTTTTGATCATGCGCAAGGATCGTGCCTTCGACGATGATGGCGCCCGCCGGCAGCTGCTGCAGTTCTTCGAGGTCTGGGGCTTCAAGGATCCGGCGACGGTTGCCGCCCGCCGCAAGCTTTCGGCGATGCTGTTCTCCTAGAGCGGCTCGGCTTTCCTGGAATTGCTTTGGAGCGCGGCGTGTCCAGCAGGACGCGCCGGGCAATATCGACCCCGATTTTTGGGGTTAGCGCTAAGTTTCGAGTATCTGCCCTTGCGTTTTCGGACAGGGGCACCACATTCTCGTCAGAACGGGCATGCCCGTTACAAGAATGCGGGACGGTTTCATGCAAGTCGGGAATGCCAGATACCTGAAGCCGGGCGATCTGCCTGATTCAATCGCCGTCTTCCCCCTGACCGGCGCCCTTCTCCTGCCGGCCGGGCAGCTTCCCCTCAACATTTTCGAGCCGCGCTATCTGGCGATGCTGGATGCGGCGCTGACCGGAAACCGGCTGATCGGCATGGTGCAGCCGGCGCTCGGCGAACACGAGGACAAGGGCGGCGAGCCCAATCTTGCCGCTGTCGGCTGCCTCGGCCGCATCACCTCCTTCGCCGAGACCGGCGACGGGCGCTATATCGTTTCACTGACCGGTGTCTGCCGCTTCCGGCTCTTGGAGGAGAAAGCCACCAGCGATCCCTTCCGCACCTTCCGGATCGCCCCGTTCATCGCCGATCTCTCGGCCGCGAACGAGGAGGACGCGGTCGACCGCGCTGCGCTTCTGACCGCCTTCAAGGCCTATCTCGATGCCAACAAGCTGGAGGCCGACTGGGAGAGCGTCGAGCGGGCGAGCAATCTGACGCTTGTCAATTCCCTCGCCATGATGTCGCCCTTCGGGCCGGCGGAAAAACAGGCGCTGCTCGAGGCGCCCGACCTGAAGACGCGGGCCGAGACGCTGATCGCCATTACCGAAATCGTGCTGGCGCGTGTCTTCGGTGACTCCGACACGGTTCTGCAGTAGACTTCAGCCATGGACGAAAAACTCAGCCGCGTCGATCCGAAACTGCTCGATCTCCTGGTCTGCCCGCTCTCCAAGGGGCGGCTTTCCTATGATCGCGAGCACAATGAGCTTGTCTCGGAAAAGGCGCGGCTGGCCTACCCGATCCGCGACGGCATTCCGATCATGCTGGTGTCCGAAGCCCGCCGCCTCGACGAATAAAGCAATTCCAGGAAAAAGTGCGAAGCGGTTTCTCGGGCAGGGCGCGAAGCGCTTTTGCCGGCAATTGCGTAAAAACAAAGGTTAAATCATCTCGCCGGCCAGAAGGCGCGGATTGTCCTTTGCCGTCGTCCCGGCCGCCTGGCCGATGAAGAAGGATTTGAGGCGCGGCAGCCGGTCGACCAGACCGAGGCCGACGTCGCGGGCGATGCGGATCGGCGTTGCATCGTTGGAAAAGAGCCGGTTCAGCACGTCGGTGGTCACGCCCATGCGGAACGTGTCGAAGCGCCGCCAGGTCTGGTAGCGTTCGAGGATGTTGATCGAGCCGATGTCGAGGCCGAGGCGATCGGCGTCGACAATGGTTTCGGCAAGCGCCGCCACATCCTTGAAGCCGAGATTGAGGCCCTGGCCCGAGATCGGATGGATGCCGTGGGCGGCGTCGCCGGCCAGCGCGAAACGCGGCGCGACGAAGGAGCGCGCCAGGGTGAGGCCGAGCGGGAAGGCACGCTTGTCGCCGATGACTTTCAAGCTCCCAAGTTTGTGGCCGAAGCGGCGTTCGAGCTCTTCCTCGAAGATCAGATCGTCGGCGGCCACCAGCCGGTTGGCATCCGGCGTCCGCTCCGTCCAGACGAGCGAGGAGCGGTTGTTCTTCAGCGGCAGGATGGCGAAGGGGCCGGCCGGCAGAAAATGCTCCTCGGCGCATCCGTCATGCGGCCGCTCGTGTTCGACGGTCGCGACGATGCCGGACTGGCCGTAGTCCCAGGTGACGGTCCTGATGCCGGCAAGATCGCGCAACGTCGAGCGCACGCCGTCGCAGGCAACCAGCAGCCGGGTCTCCAGCGCGCTGCCGTCCGAAAGCGTGACGGTGGCATGGGTGTCGTGGGTCTTCAGCTCGGTGGCGCCGAGCCCGTGGCGGATGTCGATGCCGAGCCGCTCGCAGGCGGCGCGCAGCGCTGCGACCATTGCGACATTCGGGATCATGTGGGCGAAGGGCCGGCCTTCGGCGACTTCGCCGTCGAAGGTCAGAAAAACCGGGCGCACCGGATCAGAAGTCCTGGAGTCGGTGACGATCATTTTGGTGATCGGCTGGGCCTCCGGCTCGATCTCGTCCCAGATGCCGAAGACCTCGAGCATCTTTGCCGCCGCCGCGATGATAGCGGAGGCGCGCGTATCGTTTTTCCAGACATGCGCGGGAGCCGCCTCGACGACCGCGACATTCAGATGGGGTGCTGCCTGTTTGACCGCGACAGCAGCGGACAGGCCGACATAACCCCCGCCCACAACCAGCATGTCCAGCATCGCGCCGCTCCCGTACCTTGTGCCTCAGATGTGATCTATATAGATCATCGCAACTTCACTTCCTACCGCCGGGAGACATAGAAAATGACGCGCGAGACATCAGGACCTTCGGCGATGGAGACGTTGCTTTCGACGCTCAACCTTGAGCCGATCGAGGTCGATATCTTCCGCGGTCGCAGTCCCAAGGTCGGCTGGCAGCGGGTCTTCGGGGGGCAGGTGATCGGCCAGGCGCTGATGGCGGCGCAGCGCACCATCGAAGGCGAGCGTTTCGTCCATTCGCTGCATGCCTATTTCATGCGCCCCGGCGATCCCTCGGTGCCGATCGTCTACCAGGCGGAGCGCATCCGCGACGGATCGAGCTTCAACACGCGGCGTGTCGTCGCCATCCAGCACGGCAAGGCGATCTTTGCGCTGTCGGCCTCCTTCCAGGTGGAGGAGCCGGGCTTCGAGCACCAGATCGCAATGCCCGAGGTCGAAATGCCCGAAGCGCTGCTCGGCGAACAGCAGATCAAGGAAGAATATCTTGCGCATGCGCCGGAGGCGATCCGAAAATACTGGCAGCGCGAGCGGCCGATCGAGATCCGCCCGGTCTCGCTGACGCATTATTTTTCCGACAAGAAGCTCGATCCGAGGCAGGACGTCTGGGTGCGCGCCACCGGCCCGGTTCCCGACGACCGACTCTATCAGGCGGCGGTGCTTGCCTATCTTTCGGATATGACTCTGCTCGATACGTCGCTCTATGCCCACGGCACGTCCATCTTCGACCAGAGCCTGCAGGTGGCGAGCCTCGATCATTCCATGTGGTTCCACCGACCCTGCAAGCTCGACGACTGGCTGCTCTATACGCAGGATAGCCCGTCGGCCTCGGGCGCCAGGGGGTTGACCCGGGGCTGCCTGTTTACCCGAACGGGTGAGCTGATCGCCTCCGTTGCGCAGGAAGGTCTGATTCGGAAAAAGGCAAATGAATAAATAATGTGCATATTTGTAAATTTGCGCATTATTTGTGCGCTTATTGGCCGATCAATTGCCTGTTTATTGGCATTCCTTATTATAATGTTTATTTTTCAATAACTTATAAGTTGCCTCGAATCTGGCACGCCCCTTGAATGTATATCGCCGGTCGCTGTTCAGGAACGTCAGCGGCAAGGAGAGTCGGCTCCGCGCCGAGGATAACGAAGGATGGGAAACCAGATGAAAATTGTGATGGCCATTATCAAGCCGTTCAAGCTCGATGAGGTCCGCGAAGCTCTTACGGCGATCGGTATTCAGGGGCTGACCGTGACCGAAGTGAAGGGCTACGGGCGCCAGAAGGGACATACCGAAATCTATCGCGGCACCGAATATGCGGTCAGCTTCCTGCCGAAGCTCAAGATCGAAATCGCCGTTGCATCGGAACTCGTCGACAGGGCGGTCGAAGCCATCGCGGCATCGGCCAAGACCGGTCAGATCGGCGACGGCAAGATTTTCGTCTATTCGATCGACCATGCCGTGCGCATCCGTACGGGCGAAACCGATTCAGAAGCGCTGTAAGAACGGCAGATCAAGGAGCTTTTTCCAATGTCACTTTCGAAGTTTTCTTCCGCCTTTGCGCTGACTTGCGCAGCAACGGCTGCCCTTCTGGCGCCGGCTGTGGCTTTTGCGCAGGAGGCTGCGCCAGCCGCTGCCGCTGCTGCCGCTCCTGCTCTCACCATGGACAAGGGTGACAATACCTGGATGCTCGTCTCCTCGGCGCTCGTCCTGCTGATGACCATCCCCGGCCTTGCGCTTTTCTACGGCGGTCTCGTCCGCGCCAAGAACATGCTCTCCGTGCTGATGCAGGTCTTCATGATCACCGCCGTCGTGGCGCTGATCTGGGTGACCTACGGCTATTCGCTCGCCTTCACCGATGGCGGCTCGCTGAACAGCTTCGTCGGCGGCTTCTCCAAGGCGTTCCTGGCCGGCGTCAACACCACGTCGCTCGTCGAAACCTTCTCGAAGGGCGTCGCCATTCCGGAATACACCTTCATCGTATTCCAGATGACCTTCGCCTGCATCACGCCCGGCCTGATCGTCGGCGCATTCGCCGAGCGCATCAAGTTCTCGGCCGTCATGCTCTTCGTCGTGCTTTGGGTCACCTTCATCTACTTCCCGATGGCGCACATGGTCTGGTTCTGGGGCGGTCCGAGCTCCTACACGTCGCCAGCCGGCCTGATCTTCTCCTATGGCGCAATCGACTTTGCCGGCGGCACGGTCGTTCACATCAATGCCGGTATCGCGGGCCTCGTCGGCGCCATCATGCTCGGCAAGCGCACGGGCTATAAGAAGGAAATCATGGCTCCGCATTCGATGACGCTGACCATGGTCGGCGCCTCGCTGCTCTGGGTCGGCTGGTTCGGCTTCAATGCCGGCTCCAACCTCGAAGCCAATTCCTATGCCTCGCTTGCCTTTATCAACACCTTCGTCGCAACGGCTGCCGCCGCTGTGTCCTGGTGCATCGTCGAAACCCTCACCCGCGGCAAGGCCTCCATGCTCGGTGGTGCTTCCGGCGCCGTCGCCGGTCTCGTCGCCATCACCCCGGCGGCAGGCTTTGCCGGCCCGATGGGTTCGATCGTTCTCGGCCTCATCGTTTCGCCGGTCTGCTACTTCTTCGTTGACGTCGTAAAGAACAAGTTCAACTACGATGACAGCCTCGATGTCTTCGGCGTCCATTGCGTCGGCGGCATCATCGGCGCTCTCGGCACCGGTATCCTCGTCAACCCGGCGCTCGGCGGTGCAGGCATCGTCGATTATTCGACAGCCGATTTCGCAGCCTCCTATGCCGGTACGGCAACCCAGGTCTTGAACCAGGCCAAGGGCGTGCTGACGACGCTGCTGTGGTCGGGTATCGGTTCGGCGATCCTCTACAAGATCGTTGACGTCGTCATCGGCCTGCGCGTCACCGTCGAAGCCGAGCGCGAAGGTCTCGACCTTTCGACCCACGGCGAAGCCGCCTACCACTCTTCCTGATCACAGGGTTTGCGGCGCCCGGCAAAAGGGCGCCGCTGCATGGCCCGTCGCGGCCTATCTAGAGCTTTTCCGGGTTAGACCCGGAAAAGCTGCCATAGACCGCATTTGGCCCGAACCTTCCAAGGTTCGGGTCTTTTTCATTTCCCTGTCCGGAATTGTCGTCCAGGCATGCATGGTTAACATCGCTTTAACCCGGCTCTGATTAGGTAGAGCGGACGCATTTTGGCACGACGAAGCTTCAGCGATTCGCGTGTCCTCAGGCATTGGACGGGTTAGACACATGGCAAGAAGCACGTCGCCGGCAATGGATGGCCGTCCGGATCGGTTCTCCTTCTCGGCATTCATGCTGCGGCAGATCCAGGCGCTCATCGGCTTTGCGATCTTTCTGCTGCTGGCGTTCTGCGTCGCGGCGCTGGCGACATGGAATGTCGCGGATCCGAGCTATTCCTACGCGACCGCCAACCTGCCGACGAATATTCTCGGTTATAGCGGTGCGGCCTTTGCCGATATCGTCATGCAGTTCCTCGGCCTTGCCAGCGTCGTTTCGATGCTGCCGATCGTCGCCTGGGCGCTGACGCTGATCTCGGGCCGTCGCTTCAGCCGTATTCCCGCCCGTGCCGGCGCCTGGTTCGGCGGTTCGGTGCTTTCCTGCGCCGTCCTCGGCTGTTTTCCGCCGCCGCTTACCTGGCCGATCCCGAACGGCATCGGCGGTGTCGTCGGCGATATGATCCTGCGTTTTCCCGCACTTTTCGTCGGCACCTATCCCACAGGCACCTTCGCCATGGTCGTCGGCTGCATCTTCGCCGCGCCGACCGCCTGGCTGATGCTCTTTGCATCGGGCCTTGTCGGCCGCAGCGACGTCGACGAGGAAATCGAGGAGGATTACGTCGAAACGCGTAGCAAGGCCCGCGTCGTCGGAGACGAGGACGAGGAGGACGACGAGTCCCGCTGGGTGGCTTTCAGCGGCGCCATGACGCATGCCTGGTACATGAGCCAGGGCCGGCTGCGCCGGCTCTTCGGCATGGGGCCGCGCAAGCGGCGCCAGGGTGATTACGAATCACCCTATGATTTCAACGATGACGAGTTCGGCACGCTGAACGAACCCGTGCGCGCCAAGGCGCCAACCGTCCGCGGCGAGCGTATGGAACCGTCGATGGAGCCATCGATGGGGGCAAGGGCGGCATCACCGCGCCGCATCGTCTCTGCGCCGTCGCTCTCCATCGATGACGACGATGATGACCACGATCTGCCCTTCGATGCCGACATGCCGCCGCGCCCGGCCGATATCCTGCCCGACGACGATGACGACGACTGGATGATCCGCGCCCCGGCAAAACCCGCCGGCAAGCCGGAACCGCGCGTCGTTCCCGTGGTGGCGCGTCCGAAGCCCAGCGCCCGCATCGAGCGCGAGGCACAGGGCTCGTTCATCCGTCCCGAGGGTTTCCAGCTTCCCTCGATGCATCTGCTCGCCGAACCCAAGAATGTCGTGCGCGATTCCACGCTCTCGGCCGACGCGCTGGAGCAGAATGCCCGCATGCTCGAAGGCGTGCTCGAAGATTTCGGCGTCAAGGGCGACATCATCCATGTCCGCCCCGGCCCTGTCGTAACACTCTACGAACTGGAGCCGGCGCCCGGCATCAAGTCGTCGCGGGTCATCGGCCTTGCCGACGATATCGCCCGCTCGATGAGCGCCATTGCCGCCCGTGTCGCCGTCGTGCCCGGCCGCAACGCGATCGGCATCGAATTGCCCAACCAGACGCGCGAGACCGTCTATCTGCGCGAACTCATCGCCTCCCGGGATTTCGAAGGCAGCAAGGCGAAGCTCGCCATGGCGCTGGGCAAGACGATCGGCGGCGAAGCCGTCATCGCCGACCTCGCCAAGATGCCGCATCTGCTTGTTGCCGGCACCACCGGCTCGGGCAAGTCGGTCGCCATCAATACGATGATCCTGTCCCTGCTCTACCGCATGACGCCGGAACAATGCCGGCTGATCATGATCGACCCGAAGATGCTCGAACTGTCCGTCTATGACGGCATCCCGCATCTGCTTTCGCCTGTCGTCACCGATCCGAAGAAGGCCGTCGTCGCGCTCAAATGGACCGTGCGCGAGATGGAAGAGCGCTACAAGAAGATGTCGAAGATCGGCGTGCGCAACATCGACGGCTTCAACACGCGCGTCGAGCAGGCGCTGTCGAAGGGCGAGGCGATCTCGCGCACGGTGCAGACCGGCTTCGATCGCCATACCGGCGAGGCGATGTACGAGACCGAAGAATTCGATCTCAGGCCGATGCCCTATATCGTCGTCATCATCGACGAGATGGCTGACCTGATGATGGTCGCCGGCAAGGACATCGAAGGCGCCGTGCAGCGGCTGGCGCAGATGGCGCGCGCCGCCGGCATCCACGTGATCATGGCCACACAGCGCCCATCGGTCGATGTCATCACGGGCACGATCAAGGCAAACTTCCCGACCCGCATTTCCTTCCAGGTGACCTCGAAGATCGACAGCCGCACCATTCTCGGCGAACAGGGCGCCGAGCAGCTGCTCGGCATGGGCGACATGCTTTATATGGCGGGCGGCGGGCGGATCCAGCGCGTGCACGGCCCGTTCGTTTCGGATGTCGAGGTGGAAGAGATCGTCTCCTACTTGAAGACCCAGGGCTCGCCGCAATATCTCGACGCGATCACTGCCGATGACGATGACGACGGCGATTACGGCGGCGGTGGCGGCGGTCCGGCCGGCACCTCCAACCTGTCCGATTCGGAAGATCCCTACGACCAGGCGGTCGCCATCGTGCTACGCGACGGCAAGGCCTCGACCTCCTACGTCCAGCGCCGACTCGGCATCGGCTACAACCGCGCCGCCTCGCTCGTCGAGCGCATGGAGAAGGAAGGCATCATCGGACCGGCCAACCATGCCGGCAAACGCGAGATTCTCGTTCCCACCGAAGGCGACATCCTCGACCGCTGACAGAACAGCCATATATTTCCGATGCAGCCGCTTTTGCGGAAACCTGACAGCATCGAAGCCGTTACCTCTCGCAGGCCGATCGCAATGCCTTGAAGACGCCGCCTTTCGGCAGCATGCAGATCGCATAAAGGAGATTTAGATGAGTCACTCCGATACCTTCCTCTCCGGCCTGACGGTAACGCGCCGCGATCTGCTCGGCGCCTTTGCCGTCGCTGCGGTGGCGAGCGCCATTCCCCTCGGCGCTTACGCTCAGGCGGCGGCTCCCGCCTCCGGCACCGCGCAGGCGATCGCCGACCATTTTTCCGGCGTCACGACGATGCAGGGCGAATTCGTGCAGTTCGGCCCGCGCGGCGAGCAGACCGGCGGGAAGTTCTTCATCCAGCGCCCAGGCAAGCTGCGCTTCAACTATGACGACCCGTCGCCGATGCGGGTGATCGCCGACGGCAAGAACGTCGCCATCGGCAATACGAAGCTCAAGACCTGGGATCTCTATCCGCTCTCCAAGACCCCGCTCAGCCTGCTCCTGGCGCAGCGCATCGACCTGTCGGCCGGCATGGTGAAGGGCGTGAAGGAAGAGTCGGACCTGACGACGATTGCGCTCGGCAACAATACGGTGTTTGGAAACTCGACCATCACCATGATGTTCGACCCGAAGACCTACGACCTGCGTCAATGGACGATCACCGACAATCAGGGCAAGGACACCTCGGTGATGATCTTCAACGTCAAGACGGGCATGCAGTTCGATGATCGCGTCTTCCGCGTGCCGTATGAGAGCATCCCAGGCACGCCTCAGTCGCGCGACTGAGCTTTTCGGTTGCTTTCGCACGCGGCCGGTTCCCTCGCGTCCGCGTTTATTCTAAAGCCCTTTCATGAAAGCGCGTCGCGTCGAGCTGCAGCTCGGCCGACACGCGGGCATTGGACGCGAGAGGGCATCGGGCATGGGTTTTTCGATCACCACCTGGAACATCAACTCGGTGCGGCTGCGCATGCCGATCGTCGAGCAACTCGTCCTCAAGCACAGGCCTGATATCCTGTGCCTGCAGGAAACCAAGGTGACGAACGAGCTGTTTCCGGCGGCACCGCTGCGGGCGATGGGCTATAACCACATCATCATCCACGGTCAGAAGGGCTATCACGGCGTGGCGATCGCTTCGCGCATTCCGCTGACCGAGGATCACCGCCAGGATTATTGCGGCGTCGGCGATGCCCGCCACATCTCGGCGATCTTCGAGCACGGCAATCGCCGCGTCCGGCTGCACAATTTCTACGTCCCGGCCGGCGGCGACGAGCCCGATCGGACGATCAATCCGAAATTCGGCCACAAGCTCGATTTCATCGAGGAGATGAAGCTGCTGAAAGCCAATGGCGAGGCCAACACCTCGGCCATCCTCGTCGGCGACCTGAATATCGCGCCGCTGGAGCACGACGTCTGGTCGCACAAGCAGCTTCTGAAGATCGTCAGCCATACGCCGGTCGAAACCGAGGGGCTGCTCGAGGTGATGAAGCGCGGCGCCTGGCTCGATCTCATGCGCCAGCATGTGCCTGAAAACGAGAAGCTCTACACCTGGTGGAGCTACCGCGCCAAGGACTGGGAGGCCGCCGATCGCGGCCGCCGTCTCGACCATATCTGGTCGTCATCGGATCTCGGCCCGCATCTGAAGCGGATCGAGATCCTGAAGGAGGCGCGTGGCTGGGACCGGCCCTCCGACCACGTGCCGGTGACGGCGCATTTCGATTTCTAGCGCGTCCTTTCGGACGCGCTGTCTCTATCAGTCTTAGCTGAAGCGGTAGAACTGGCTTGCGGCCTTTGCCGCAAGTTCGGCGAGATTGTCGCGGATGCGGTTCTCGATCAGTCGGGCTGCGTCCGGATATTCCTCGATCAGCCGGTGGAAGAGGGCACGGGTGATGCGGATGATGCTGGTGTCCTCGCGCGCGATGGCCGTGAACTTGCGCTCCACCAAGGTGACCAGCGCCAGCTCGGAAACCAGCGTTCCGGGACCGGCGACCCCCTCTGTCCTCTGCATGCCGTCGCTGCTCGTCGCGCTCAGTTCCAGGCTACCGCTGAGGATGACGTAGGCGCTCTCGGCGGGCGAGCCCTGGCGAAACAGCATCTGGCCGGCGGCGATCATGCGCCGGTCGGCGCCGAAGGCGATCAACCGCAGCTGATCCTCGTTCATGTCCTTGAACAGAGGAAGCTGCGCGAGCAGGTTGATATCGTCGGTCAGCGCCATGCGGGCTTTTCGCCTTAGTACGGAGCGATCTTGCGTCCGGAATTGCGTGAAACGCAGAGATAGAGCATTTCGGTGATTCGGAGAAAACGGAAATGCTCTAGGGTATGATCTTGTAGCCGCCGTTTTCCGTGACGAGGATTTCGGCATTGGAGGGGTCGCGCTCGATCTTCTGGCGCAGGCGGTAGACGTGGGTTTCCAGCGTATGCGTCGTTACGCCGGAATTATAGCCCCAGACTTCCTCGAGAAGCACGTCGCGGGTGACCACCTTCTGTTCGGCACGGTAGAGATAGCGGATGATCGCCGCTTCCTTTTCCGTCAGCCGGATCTTCTGACCATTGTCGGTGGTGAGCAACTTCTGGCTCGGCTTGAAGAGGTAGGGGCCGACGGTGAAGGTCGCATCCTCGCTCTGCTCGTGCTGGCGCAGTTGCACCCGGATACGCGCGAGCAGAACGGCGAAACGGAAGGGCTTGGTGACATAGTCGTTGGCGCCGGCTTCGAGGCCGAGGATCGTGTCCGAATCGGTATCGTGGCCGGTCAGCATGATGATCGGCGCCTTGAAGCCGCCCTTGCGCAGCAGTTTCACCGCCTCGCGGCCGTCCATATCGGGCAGGCCGACATCCATGATCAGCAGATCGACCGGTGTTGAGCGGGCGGTCGCAACACCCTTGCCGGCGTTGGCTTCCTGCAAAACCGAAAATTCCTCATACAGCGACAATTGCTCCGTCAGGGTCTGACGAAGGTCATCGTCGTCATCCACCAGAAGAATGGTGCGTGCGGTCATGCCCTTGCTTTCCTCATGTTAAGTCCCCTAGTCCTACGCCAAATTCCTGGTTTGGCAAGGATCGGGCGCAGGCTGTTGCCGCGCAGGTTTTCATATGATTTCAATCAAAGCCCCAGACAATGCAAGACATGCGAGAAAAATGGAAAAAACAAGGCAGGGACGGGGCATGACGCCATCGACGATCGTGGTGCGCCCTGCGCCGGGGCGTAAGAGCCGGGCGATCGTCCGGCTTGGCGCGATCACTGTGCCTGCCGCGATCGGCCGCTCGGGGCGTACCGTGATGAAACGCGAGGGCGACGGCGCCACGCCGATCGCCTCGATGAGGCTGATATCAGGCTTCCGGCGGGGCGAGCGGAACGGCCGGCTCGTCACGCCGCTTCCCATCCGCCGCATCCGTGCCGACATGCTCTGGTGCGATCAGTCCGGCAATGCCAGCTACAACCGTCTCGTCAAGGCGCCGTTCGGCGCAAGTCATGAAGAGATGCGGCGCAGCGACGGGCTCTACGATATCTGCCTGGTGATGGACTGGAACATTTCCTCGCGTGCGCGCAATCGCGGCTCGGCGATCTTCTTCCATCTGATCCGGCCAGGCTACGAGCCGACGGCCGGCTGCGTCGCGGTGAGCCTGCGCGACATGCGCCGCCTGCTGCCGCACCTTCGAAAGGGAACGATTGTCCGGGTCGTCTGATTGTCTTCCGGATGCGGCCGCCTATATGTTTTCGGTGACCGAACGCTCCGGCTGAAATGCGTTCCGGGACGCCCGCAGGTGCGGACGCAATTCATGCCTCGTCCAATTCTTCAAACTCCCGGAGATATAGTGTGACCGCTCAACCCATCATCACTTTCCATGACGGACATTCCATTCCCCAGGTCGGCCTCGGTGTCTGGCAGACGCCGCAGGAGATCGCCGCTCAGACGGTGCGGACGGCGATCGCCGCAGGCTACCGCCATATCGATACTGCTTCCGGCTACGACAATGAAGAGGGCGTCGGCGAAGGCATTCGCTCCTCCGGCCTCGACCGCAAGGACATCTTCGTCACCACCAAGCTCAGGAATACCGACCAGGGCTACGACAATGCGCTGCGCGCCTTCGACGGCAGCCTGAAGAAGCTCGGTTCGGAGTATGTCGATCTCTATCTCATCCACTGGCCGTCGCCGCATCGCGGTCTTTATACCGAGACCTGGAAAGCTTTCGTGCGCATCCGGGAAGAGGGCCGCGCCCGTTCGATCGGCGTGTCGAATTTCTATCCCGAACATCTGGAGCGCATCATCGGCGAAACCGGCGTCGTTCCCGTCATCAACCAGATCGAGCTGCACCCCGACTTCCAGCAGAAGGCGGCGCAGGAGGCTCATCAGAAACTTAACATCGTCACCGAATCCTGGAGCCCACTCGGCCAGGGCAAGTTCATCTCGAACGCCGTGATCGGCGAGATCGCCAAAAAGCATCAGAAGACGCCGGCCCAGGTGATCATCCGCTGGCACATCGACACCGGCCTCGTCGTCATCCCGAAATCGGTGACGCCATCGCGCATCGAGGAGAATTTTAAGGTGTTCGACTTCAAGCTCGATGCCGATGACATGGCGGCGATCGCCAAGCTGGACAGCGCCGACGCCCGCATGGGACCGGATCCGCACACAGCAACCTTCTGATCGCCGTCCCAATCATTGCTAAGCCAATCAGCGGCCGCCCCGGGAGAGATCGCCCGCGGCGGCCTTTGTATGGCGGTCGCATCAATAATTACATTTGGACGAGCCGTTGGTTGGGGTAAAACCGAAGTTGCAGGCATTGTTCAGGCGCTGCGGCCGTCCGATCGAGCCGGTATATTCGTCCGAAGCATTGAAAGCGCGCGCGGGATACCAGTAGCCGTTCGAGCTCCTGATATAGCCAGCCCGGGCGCTGCTGTAGCCGCGATACCCGTTGAGGGACGGTATCTTGCTTTGCGCGACCTGTTGCAGCAGGGCGGAAGAGATCACCGGCGGCGGTGTCGGATGGATCGGCGCGGTAGCAGCGACATCGATCGATGCCAGCGATACGAATACGCCCAGGATGGTTCGCGGCAGGCGTCCTGCCATTTTCGGTCTCATGGCTATTCTCCCAGATCACACAACGCGGAGCTTTCCTGGTGCAGCCAGGCCAGTTGATCGCCGAGGCCGGTAACGGACGCCCGAAAGCGGTGCCTGTCGAACGTCGCGCGAGTTGCGCCTGAAAGCGCCATGTCGATGAAGCCACAGGCATTCTTCGATGTCGATTGCCCGAACGGGTGAAATCGGGAACTCGGGTCATGCACTGACACGGATATGGGGCATCGCCTGATGAGACAGGGTACCATAAAATGCGAAGCCCCCGATGCCTTCAGGAGGCATCGGGGGCTTCGGACTGTCATCCGTTTTGACGGATCAGTTCCACTCGCGGATATCGACGAAGTGCCCGGCGATCGCGGCGGCCGCTGCCATTGCCGGCGAGACGAGATGCGTGCGGCCTTTGAAGCCTTGACGGCCTTCGAAGTTGCGGTTCGAGGTCGAAGCGCAGCGCTCGCCCGGCTTCAGACGGTCGTCGTTCATGGCAAGGCACATGGAGCAGCCCGGCTCGCGCCAGTCGAAACCGGCGGCCTTGAAGATCTTGTCGAGACCTTCGGCTTCCGCCTGTTCCTTGACGAGGCCTGAGCCCGGAACGATCATCGCGTCGACGGTCGGGGCAACCGTCTTGCCTTCGACGACCTTGGCGACTTCGCGCAGATCCTCGATACGGCCGTTGGTGCAGGAGCCGATGAAGACGCGGTCGAGCGTGATGTCGGTCATCTTCGTGCCCGGCTTCAGGCCCATATAGTCGAGCGCGCGCCACTTGGAGGTGCGTTTGGTTTCGTCCTGGATATCGTCGGGGTTTGGAACGATGCCCTGGACGGAGATGACGTCCTCGGGCGAGGAGCCCCAGGAGACGATCGGTGGCAGGCTGGCGGCGTCGAGCACGACGACGCGGTCATAGTGAGCGCCTTCGTCGGTCTGCAGCGTCTTCCAATAAGCGATCGCCTGTTCCAGCGCCTCGCCCTTCGGCGCGCGCGGCTTGCCCTTGATGTATTCGAAGGTCTTTTCGTCAGGCGCGATGAGGCCGGCGCGGGCGCCGCCTTCGATCGTCATGTTGCAGATGGTCATGCGGCCTTCCATCGACAGCGCGCGGATCGCTTCGCCGGCAAATTCGATGACGTGGCCGGTGCCGCCGGCAGTGCCGATCTCGCCGATGATGGCGAGGATGATGTCCTTGGCGGTGACGTGCGGCGGAAGCAGGCCGTCGACACGCACCAGCATGTTCTTTGCCTTCTTCTGGATCAGCGTCTGGGTCGCCAGAACATGCTCGACCTCGGAGGTGCCGATGCCGTGCGCCAGCGCACCGAAGGCGCCGTGCGTCGAGGTGTGGCTGTCGCCGCAGACGATGGTCATGCCGGGCAGGGTGAAGCCCTGTTCCGGGCCGACGATGTGGACGATGCCCTGGCGCTTGTCGCTTGCCGAATAATATTCGACGCCGAATTCGGCGGCGTTGGTGGCGAGCGCCTCCACCTGGATGCGGCTTTCCTCGTTCTTGATGCCGAGATGGCGATCGGGCGAGGTCGGAACGTTATGGTCGACGACGGCGAGCGTCTTTTCCGGCGCGCGCACCTTGCGGCCGGTCATGCGCAGGCCTTCGAACGCCTGCGGCGAGGTCACTTCGTGGACCAGGTGGCGGTCGATGTAGAGAAGACAGGTGCCGTCTGCCTGTTCGTCGACCAGATGATCGTCCCAGATCTTGTCGTAGAGGGTACGCGGTGCGCTCATGGCGTTAAGTCCGTTTTTCTAAAGCTTTTGGAAAATCGAGAAATGGCAGATCAGGCTCCGCCGGCCGTCATTCGATCAACGAAGTCGGCTGTTGAGCGCACCGGACACGCAGGCAAAAAACCGCGCCGGCAGGCGATAATGGTCCTGCAGCACGAAAATATGCGCGCCAATGCATCTGAACTTGGATTCCATCGCCTGCATATAGCGATTTTTCGCGGCGGCTTCAATTTGAATCATCACAGGAGGCGCTCTGAGCCTCTCCGCGCTGTGGCCGCTGTTGAAGCATTCACCGCGATTTCAGCCACTTCTCCGTCCGCCGCAGCGCCAGCGACAGGCCGATCGTCAGGATCAGGTAGATATAGGTGACGATCGAATAGGTCTCGAAGAAGCGGAAGGAGCCGGCGGCATAGACCTTGCCCATCTGGGTGATGTCGGCGACGCCGAGCACGGAGACGAGCGAGCTGTCCTTGACCATCGAAACGAAATCGTTGGAGAGCGGCGGGAAGATCACCCGGATCGCCTGCGGAAAGACGACGGAGCGGAAACGCCGGTAGCGCGAGAGACCGAGCGCCTTGGCCGCCTCGATCTGGCCGATATCGACCGACTGGAAACCGGCCCGAAAGATCTCGGCGATGAAGGAGGAATAACCGATCGTCAGCGCGATGACCGCCCGCCACATCAGTGAGAGATCGCGCACCAGGATGGGCTCGGCCATGCCTGACGTCACCAGCGGCGAAATCAGGAAATTATAGGCTGCGACCAGTGCCGGCGCACCGACGAAGGCGACATAGAACAGCAGCACGAGGATTGGGATGCCGCGGATGATCTCGATGTAGAACCGTGCGATCTGGCGCAACACCGGGCTGTCGGCCATGCCGAGCAGGCAGATGCCGAGGCCGAGCACGGTGGCGAGCACGAAGGCGACCAGCGTCACGAAGACGGTGATGCCGACACCGTTGACGACGGTGCGAAAGACCTGGGCATAGATATCGTTGGTGATGATGACAACGGCAAGGACGATGCCGATCGCGACGAGCGCGACCAGCCACCAGGGATAGTCGTCCTTGACGGGTCTGTGGGAAGATGTTTGCAGGGCCATTCGTCTAGCGGCTGCTCGGCATCATTCGCCCATCTTGTAGTCGAGGAACCACTTCTTGTTCAGCCCATCCAGCGTGCCGTCGGCCTTGAGTGCCGAAATGGCGGCGTTGACGGGGGCGACGAGATCGGACCCCTTCGGGAAGATGAAGCCGAAATCCTCGGTGCCGAGCGGCTCGCCGATCAGCTTCAGGGCGCCGCCTGAAGCATCGACATATCCTTTGCCGGCGGTGCCATCGGTCAGCACGACGTCGACGTCGCCGGCCTTCAATGCCTGGACGGTGGCGCCGAAGGTTTCGAAGAGCTTGATGCGCGGGTTCTGCTCGTTGCCATCCAGCACTTCATAGACAGCGGTGTAGAAGGGCGTGGTGCCGGGCTGCGCGCCGACCAGGCCATCCTTGAATTCGCCGAAGGACTTGGCATCGGTGAAACGCTTCTCGTCGCCGCGCACCAGCATGAACTGCTGCGAGCGCATATAGGGGTCGGAGAAATCCACCTTCTGCTTGCGGTCTTCCTTGATGGTGATGCCGGTCATGCCGATGTTGTACTGGCCGTCGGACACTGCCTGGATCATCGCGTCCCAGCTGGTGTTCTGGTATTCGACCTTGAAATTCAGCCGCTTGGCGATCTCGTTCATCGCATCATATTCCCAGCCGATCGCCTTGCCCGATTTCGGATCGACGAATTGCAGCGGCGGATAGGCATTCTCGGTCACGACGACGACACTCTTGCCGCCGAGATCAGGCAGTTCGGCGGCCGATGCGGCCAAGGGGGCAAGAGCAAGGGCGGCGAAGCTCGCAAGAACGGTACGACGAAACAACATTGAATGGTTCCTAAAAATTGAACGGCAAAAACTGTCACGGAAGATAGGCCCGAGGCAAGGCCGCCGGCTGCGTGACCAAACAAAAAATAGAAAAGGCGACCCGAAGGCCGCCTTTCCAAGCGAAGAATTTTGCTTCAAGCAAAGAATTTTGCGTGGCCAGATCTTATTCTGCTGCCGGTTCCGCTGCAGCGGCTGCTGCTTCTGCGGCGGCCTTTTCAGCTGCGGCCTTGGCTTCCGCAGCTTCTGCTGCTGCCTTCTCGGCGGCGAGCGCCTGGGCTGCTGCAACCTTTTCAGCTTCGATGCGTGCCTTTTCCTCGGCAATGGCGGCGCGCTCGGCGTCGTTGAGCTTGCGGGCGCGGACGCCGGTGTCTTCAACGATACGGGCAGACTTGCCGCGACGGTCGCGCAGGTAATAGAGCTTGGCGCGACGGACCTTGCCGCGGCGAACGACGTCGACGCTTTCGATCATCGGCGAGTAGACCGGGAATACGCGCTCGACGCCTTCGCCGTAGGAGATCTTGCGGACCGTGAAGTTTTCCTGCAGGCCGCCGCCGGAGCGGGCGATGCAGACGCCTTCATAGGCCTGAACGCGGGTACGGTTGCCTTCCGTGACCTTGACGTTGACGCGGACGGTGTCGCCCGGGGAAAATTCGGGAAGCGTGCGCTTGGCTTCGATCTTGGCGGCCTGTTCGGCCTCAAGCTGCTGAATGATGTTCATCGTCTTAACCTTTGGTTCTTCTGAAACAGCCAGAGCGCTCGACACTGATCCTTCGGAATTGTCCTCAGGACTTTGCCCGTCTAGGGCGGGAGCGGATTCGCCATTCTTTGTTTGCTGGCAGACGGGGATAAACCCCATTTCCGCGTGCGCCAATACACGAAAGGTCAGGGCTTGTCATCCCTTGGACGGCATTTTTGTGAAAAGGGCTGCGAAATCAGCCGTTTTTCTCGTTTCTGGCCGTTTCGAGCAGATCCGGCCGCCGCTCCCGCGTCAGCTGGACGGCCTGCTCGCGCCGCCATTTCTCGATGGCGCCGTGGTTGCCCGAAGTGAGGACGGAGGGAATTTCGCGGCCTTCCCACTCCTGCGGCCGGGTATAATGGGGATGTTCCAGCAGTCCGCCTTCGAAGCTTTCGTGCAGGCCGGAAAGATCGTTGCCCATGACACCGGGCAGGATGCGGATGATCGCATCGAGGACGATCAATGCGGCCGGCTCGCCGCCCGACAGCACATAGTCGCCGATCGAGACCTCTTCCAGTCCGCGCGCCTCGATCACCCGTTGGTCGACGCCCTCGAAACGGCCGCAGACGATGATGACGCCGTCGCCTGCCGCGAGCGCGCGCACGCGCTCCTGAGTCAGCGGCCGGCCGCGCGGGCTCATCAGCAGCCGCGGACGGGTATCGTTTTCCGAGGTGCTGTCGATCGCACGGGCGAGAACGTCGGGTTTCAGCACCATGCCGGCGCCACCGCCGGCCGGGGTGTCGTCGACGCTGCGGTGTTTGTCGGTGGCGAAATCGCGGATCTGCACCGCGTCCAGCGACCATTGCCCGCGCTCCATCGC
Source organism: Rhizobium anhuiense bv. trifolii (assembly GCF_024346605.1). Taxonomy (NCBI): domain Bacteria; kingdom Pseudomonadati; phylum Pseudomonadota; class Alphaproteobacteria; order Hyphomicrobiales; family Rhizobiaceae; genus Rhizobium; species Rhizobium anhuiense. The sequence goes on along the minus strand of NZ_CP098803.1, from coordinate 18,849 downwards.
CTTGCCGGCGAGCGAGAAGCCCAGATGTCCCGGAAACATTTCCGGATAAAGTGTCAGCACGCTCGCCCGGAAAGCCATGGCGTCATTTCTTCTTTTTCGGCTTGTCCGCGGTGAATTTCGAAAGCTCCTCCGGATCGTCGACCAGTCCCGCCGCCAGCGGATCGATCAGCAGCGTGCCGGCCTCGAGATCGATCTCCAGCACCGAGGCTTCGGAGAAGGGGATCAGCACCGGGCGCTTGCCCGGGCCTTTGAGCTCCAGGAGATCGCCGGCGCCGAAATCGAAGACGCCGGTGACCGTGCCGTAGCTGACACCCTTGTCATCTAGTGCTTCAAGCCCTTCGAGATCGGCATAGTAGAACTCGTCGTCCTCCAGCTCCTCGTCCGGCAGGTTGTCGCGTTCGATATAGAGTTCAAGTCCGTTCAGCGCCTCGGCGGCATTGCGGTCGTTGACGCCGCGGAAACGGACGACGACGACATTCTTGGTCTCGCGGATTTCGAGGACTTCGAAACTGCGGCCGTCCATGCTGTGCAGATGGCCGTAGTCGCCAAGCGCGCTGGGATCGGCCGTATAGGCCTTGGCGCGCACCTCGCCCCGGAGGCCTTGCGCGCCACCGATCATCGCCATCAGAACGGGGTTTTCAAGCTTTGTCATGGGTTCCTTCATGTGAAGCCGAAAGACAGGTTTCTCATAAACGAAGTGCGCAGGATTGGAAACGAAAACGGGCGGCATGTCGCCATGCCGCCCGCTCGATCGAGGGAAGTCCCGATTATTCCGCGGCGTCGGCAGCAGCAGCGGCTGCGTCGGCAACCTTCTGAGCCTTTTCGGCGGCGCGCTCCTGGGCGCGCTTGCCCGGCTTTGCCTTGATCGGGTTATTCTTGGTTTCGCGCTTGGCAACGCCGGCTTCATCGAGGAAGCGCAGAACACGGTCGGTCGGCTGGGCGCCATTTTCGATCCAGTGCTTGATGCGCTCGGCGTTCAGCTGAACGCGCTTCTCGTCGTCCTTGGCAAGCATCGGGTTCCAGGAACCGAGGTTTTCCAGGAAGCGGCCGTCACGCGGGCTGCGCGCATCGGCGAGAACGACGTGGTAGTACGGGCGCTTCTTGGAGCCACCGCGGGCGAGACGAATTTTCAGTGCCATGTTCTTTACTCCTTAGGCTTTTCTTGACCACCTGGTTCGGTGGTACGGGTTATCGGGCTGCAGCGCTCTGTTCAGCGTGATCTGCAGCGATCTGCTCATGATGCCGGATGACTTCCTTGATGACGAAGTTCAGGAACTTCTCAGCGAAATCCGGATCCAGATTGGCGGTTTTCGCCAGCTGGCGAAGGCGTTCGATCTGGTATTCCTCGCGCGCCGGGTCGGCCGGCGGCAGATTATATTTGGCCTTCAGCACGCCGACCTCTTTGGTGCAGCGGAAGCGTTCGGCCAGCATGTGCACGAGAGCGGCATCGATATTGTCGATCGACTGACGGTAGCTCGCGAGCTGGGCTTTGACGTTTGGATCAATCATGGGGCAAGCGATCCTTTCACTTCTTCTTCGGCAATCCGGGCAATCCCGGGAAACCACCGCCAAGGCCCGGCAGCTTGGCGCCGCCCAGGCCTGGCAAACCACCCGGCAGACCGCCGAGACCGGGCATACCCCCACCCGGTTTTCCAAGCCCCGCCGCTTCCGCCTGCTTCTGCAAGGCCTCGAGCTGCCGGGGATCAATATTCGAGAGATCGGGCATGCCGCCCATGCCGCCTAGGCCGCCCAGCCCCATCTTGCCGGCAAGGCCGCCCATCATCTGCTTCATCATGCCGCCTTTGCCCTTGCCGCCCATCATCTTCATCATGTCCGCCATCTGGCGGTGCATCTTCAGAAGCTTGTTGATGGCGGCGGCATCGGTGCCGGAACCGGCGGCGATGCGCTTCTTGCGCGAATGCTTGAGCAGGTCGGGATTGGCGCGCTCGGCCTTGGTCATCGACTGGATGATGGCGATCTGGCGGCCGAACAGCTTGTCGTCGAGGCCGGCCGCAGCCATCTTGTCCTTCATGCCGGCCATGCCGGGCATCATGCCCATGATGCCGCCCATGCCACCCATCTTCTGCATCTGGCGCAGCTGATCGGCGAGGTCGTCGAGGTCGAACTTGCCCTTGGCCATCTTGGCGGCCATGGCGGCCGCCTTCTCGGCGTCGATATTCTCGGCCGCGCGCTCGACGAGCGAGACGATGTCGCCCATGCCGAGGATGCGGTCGGCGATGCGGCGGGGATGAAATTCCTCCAGCTCGCTCATCTTCTCGCCGACGCCGATCAGCTTGATCGGCTTGCCGGTGACGGCGCGCATGGAAAGGGCCGCACCACCGCGGCCGTCGCCGTCCATACGGGTCAGCACCAGACCGGTGATGCCGACGCGTTCGTCGAAATTGCGGGCGAGGTTGACGGCGTCCTGGCCGGTGAGGCTGTCGGCGACCAGCAGGATTTCATGCGGGTTCGAGCGCTTCTTGATGTCGGCCATCTCGACCATCAAGGGCTCGTCGATATGCGTGCGGCCGGCGGTATCGAGGATGACGACGTCATGGCCGCCGAGCTTGGCCGCCTGCACGGCGCGCGCGGCGATATCCGTCGGCGACTGGCCTGAAATGATGGGCAGCGTATCGATATTGGCCTGGGCGCCGAGCTGGCGAAGCTGCTCCTGGGCTGCCGGACGGCGCGTGTCGAGCGACGCCATCAGCACCTTCTTCTTCTCGCGCGTCGACAGGCGATTGGCGATCTTCGCCGTCGTCGTTGTCTTGCCGGAGCCCTGCAGACCGACCATCATGACGACGACGGGGGCGGGCGCATGCAGGTCGATGCCGACCCCTTCGCCGCCCAGCATCTCGATCAGTTCGTCATGGACGATCTTGACGACCATCTGGCCGGGCTTGATCGACTTCAGGATCTCGGCGCCGACGGCCTTTTCACGCACGCGGTCGGTGAAGGAACGCACGACGTCGAGCGCGACGTCGGCCTCCAGCAACGCACGGCGAACCTCGCGCAACGCTGCGGAAACATCGGTTTCCGAAAGCGCGCCACGGCCTGTCAGTCCATTCAGAATGGATCCAAGACGGTCCTGGAGGTTTTCAAACATCGGCTCTTCCTTGATACGTTTAGGGCGGGTTGGGATATGCCCGGAAACGTCGTGCTTTTCCTTGACGAAAACAAGACGCAAAGCCAAAAAGCACCCGAGGGCGCTTCGCGCTGTCGGGTGTTGACCTCCGGGATCTCAAAGTCCCGGTCGGCGGCTCGGAGTCATGCGGCTCGTCGCGGATTGGGCGCGATAAACAGGAAACCCGCGCGAAAGTCAAGGCGAATGCGGGTAAATGACCGTATGGACGCTTTTCAAAAGCCGTTTGAGGTGGGTGCGGCGGATAGGGCATGAAAGTACATGTTCAAGTCGACTTATGTATAGGATTGCACATTCCGCCCGGTTCTTCCGATTTTGCCGGCAAAAATTCCTCTTGTCGGCCTGAATTCCCTGGGCGGGCCAGTTGCAAAATATTCCGCTTATGATTCTATTTTCTACTTAAGTGCCTCCTGTAAAATGATTCGTGAATATCCTTGATGCCGAATGAATCGGCGGAGATATCGAATGATAGATCCTGATATTGAGAGCTGGGCGCTGGCGCGGGCTCATCATATTGTTCTGAACGAAGGCTTGAATCTTGCGAAGGCGGCACAGGATCTGGATCGCAAACGGTCCCGCTCGCTGGTCTACGAGTTGAGGAAGGTCATCACCGCAGCGATCGTCGAAGCCCATGCTGCGTCCTTCGATCGCGACGGTGTGCAGCGGTAACGCCTGCCCGGCACTCACCCACTGGTAATTCCCGCGCATTTCCGCCATATACACCGGAAAGACAGACGGAACGATACCATGAGTGCAACGGTCGAATTCGCGAGGATGAACGGACTTGGCAACAAGATCCTGGTCGTCGACATGCGCGGCCGGCCGGAGAAGGTGACGCCGGCGGCAGCGGTCGCGCTCAATGCGGATCCACAAACCGAGTTCGACCAGATCATGGCGATCCATGATCCGAAGGCCGAGGGCACCGATGCCTTCATCGATATCCTGAATTCCGATGGTTCGAAGGCGCAGGCCTGCGGCAACGGTACACGTTGCGTCGTGCAGGCGCTTGCCGCCGAAACCGGCCGGAAGGTCTTCACCTTCCAGACGGTGGCCGGCATCCTCAATGCCGTCGAGCACGAGGACGGGACGATCTCGGTCGATATGGGCCGGCCGGTCTTTGATTGGGACAGGATTCCGCTGGCGGAAGAATTCCACGACACCAGCCGCATCGAACTGCAGATCGGCCCGATCGACAATCCGGTGCTGCATTCGCCATCGGCGATGTCGATGGGCAATCCGCATGCGATCTTCTGGGTCGACAGGGACGTGATGTCCTATGATCTTGCCCGTTTCGGACCGCTGCTCGAAAATCATCCGATGTTTCCCGAGCGCGCCAATATCACGCTGGCGCAGGTGACCTCGCCGACATCCCTGACGACGCGCACCTGGGAGCGGGGCGCGGGACTGACGCTCGCCTGCGGCTCGGCCGCCTGTTCGGCTGCCGTCAGCGCTGCGCGCACCGGCCGCACCGGCCGCAAGGTGACGATCAATGTGCCAAGCGCCAAGCCGCCGGCCGCACTTTCCATCGAATGGCGCGAGCGCGACGATCACGTCATCATGACCGGCCCGGCCGAATGGGAATGGTCGGGCAGACTCGATCCTTCGACGGGTCTCTGGTCGCGCGATGGTACCCGAGAGGCGGAGGCGCAGTGAGCGGTATCGAGGTCATTACCTTCGGCTGCCGCCTCAACACATATGAATCCGAAGTGATGAAGGCGCAGGCTGAAAAGGCCGGGCTCAACAATGCCATCCTGGTCAATACCTGTGCCGTCACCGGCGAGGCCGTGCGCCAGGCCCGCCAGGCGATCCGCCGGGCGCGGCGCGACAATCCGCATGCCCGCATCATCGTCACCGGCTGCGCCGCGCAGACGGAAAAGCAGGCCTTTGCCGAAATGGCAGAGGTCGATGCCGTGCTCGGCAATGAGGAGAAGCTGACCAGCGCCTCCTATCGCAGCCTGCCGGATTTCGGCGTCTCGGCCGAAGAGAAGCTCCGCGTCAACGACATCATGAGCGTCAAGGCGACGGCGCCGCAGATGGTCAGGCATATCGACGGCCATGTGCGCGCTTTCATCCAGGTGCAGAACGGCTGCGATCACCGCTGCACCTTCTGCATCATTCCCTATGGTCGCGGCAATTCCCGCTCCGTGCCGATGGGCGCCGTCGTCGACCAGGCCCGCAATCTCGTCGCCGGTGGTTATCGCGAGATCGTGCTGACCGGTGTCGACGCCACCAGCTATGGCGGCGATCTGCCCGGCGCCCCGACGCTCGGCCTCCTGGCCAAGACACTGCTGAAGCAGCTCCCCGATATCCGCCGCCTCAGGCTTTCCTCGATCGACAGCATCGAGGCCGATGCCCACCTGATGGATCTGATTGCCGACGAGCCGCGTTTCATGCCGCATCTGCATCTGTCGCTGCAGCATGGCGACGACATGATCCTGAAGCGCATGAAGCGGCGGCATTTACGCGCCGACGCGCTGCGTTTCATCGAGGATGCGCGCCGTCTCCGACCCGAGATGAGCTTCGGCGCCGATATGATCGCCGGTTTTCCCACCGAAACCGAAGAGATGTTCGACAATGCCGTGCGACTGGCTGAAGAGGCTGATATCGCCCATCTGCACGTCTTCCCCTACAGCCCGCGTCCCGGCACGCCGGCCGCCCGCATGCCGCAGCTCGACCGCTCGCTGGTCAAGGATCGCGCCGCCAGGCTGCGCGCCGCTGGACATATGCTGCATCAGTCCCATCTCGATCGGATGATCGGAACCCGGCAATGGCTGCTTGTTGAAAACAACGGCCTGGCGCATACGGAGAACTTCACGCTGGTTGCCGCGCCCGGCCTTCGTCCCGGCGAACTTGTGCCGGTCACGATCACCGGCCACAATGGCAAGCATCTCGACATGCAATTGACGGCCGCCGCTGCGGCCTGACTTTCACGGAATCCCCATGGCGCTCAGTTTCATCAAAAAGGTCTTCACCTTCGGCAAGCCGGCTGAAGAAGCTGTGCCTGCGGCCGTGGAAAGGGAGCTGGAGCCGCGTTCGCGCGACGAAGATCTGCCAATCGCGGATGATCCTGTTCTACCCGAGGAAATGGATACGGCCGGCGGGCCGGCTGCCGATATCGACGAGGGCGCAGTGGATGCGCCGGTTGCTGAAGATGATGACGAATCCGCAATCCTGCCCGCGGCCGACCAATTGAGCGATATGGGCGTCGTGCCGCTGTCATTGCTGGAAGCCGAGGCGGCCGCGGAAGCGGAGATGGAAACCCGGCCGGCCGCCGGCAACGTTGCGGAAGCCCCCCCCTCTGTCCCTTGGGGATATCTCCCCGACAAGGGAGGAGATCATCCGGAGACTGACGCGCCGGCTTCGATCGAAGAGATCGCCGAAGTGCTTCCCGAAGAGATTTCACCTGAGACCGACGTAGAGCAAGACATCTCCGTTCAGCCTATCTCCTCCCCTGTGGGGGAGATTCCCGGCAGGACAGAAGGGGAAAACCCCGCGGCAGAACCGGAGACCGGCTCTCCCATCCTCCCAAAAGGCTTTGCCACGGGTCCGAAGGTCGTCGAGCCGGAGCCGATTGTCCCGCAACCGAGGCTCAGCTGGTTCCAGCGCCTGCGCAACGGTCTTGCGCGCACCTCCTCGCAGCTGTCCAGCCAGATCACTGCGCTCTTCACGAAGCGCAAGCTCGATGACGAGACGCTGCAGGATCTCGAAGACCTGCTGATCCAGGCCGATCTCGGCGTCGAGACCGCGATGCGCGTCACCGATACGCTCGCTTCCGAGCGTTATGGCAAGGATGTCACCGGTGAGGATGTCAGCCGCATCATGGCGTCCGAAATTGCCAAGGTCCTGAAGCCGGTCGCCAAGCCGCTGCAGCTCGACCTTTCGCACAAGCCGCATGTCATCCTCGTTGTCGGCGTCAACGGCACCGGCAAGACGACGACGATCGGCAAGCTCGCGGCGAAACTTTCCGGCGCCGGGCTGAAGGTGATGCTGGCTGCCGGCGATACTTTCCGTGCGGCGGCGATCGAGCAGCTGAAAATCTGGGCCGACCGGACGAAATCCGAATTCATCGGCACCAAGCTCGGCGCCGATGCCGCAGGCCTCGCCTATGACGCCTTCGAACAGGCAAAGGCAAAAAAATGCGACGTGCTGATCGTCGATACCGCCGGCCGCCTGCAGAACAAGGCCGAGCTGATGGCTGAGCTCGAGAAGATCGTGCGCGTGCTCGGCAAGCTCGATCCCGATGCGCCGCACACCGTGCTGCAGACGCTGGACGCCACGACGGGGCAGAATGCGCTCAGCCAGGTCGAGATCTTCCGCAACGTCGCCGGCGTCAACGGGCTGATCATGACCAAGCTCGACGGCACGGCGCGCGGCGGCATTCTCGTCGCCATCTCCGCCAAGCATAAGCTGCCGGTCTATTTCATCGGCGTCGGCGAGGGTGTCGAGGATCTGGAGCCGTTCGAGGCCGAGGATTTTGCCCATGCCATTGCCGGACTTGGGCAATGATGCCACAGATATGCCGCCGAAAGCCTGCAGGGCACGGCCGGGAAACAGATTCCCAGGAAAAACAGGTTTGAAGAACGCATGAGCACAGAGAGCGATATCACCCCGAGCGCCGCCGACCGGCATCATCCGCTGCTGAAACTGGCGCTGGAACTCGGGCCGCTGATGATCTTCTTCTTCGCCAATCTGCGCGGCCAGTGGCTGGTGGAGAAGTTTCCCGCTCTTTCCGAACTCGGCGGACCGCTGTTCGTCGCGACCGGGCTCTTCATGGCGGCGACGATCCTCTCGCTGATCGTTTCGAAGATCGTGCTCGGCCATCTGCCGATCATGCCCTTCGTATCCGGCATCGTCGTCGTCATCTTCGGCTCGCTGTCGATCTGGCTGCAGAACGAGACCTTCATCAAGATGAAGCCGACCATCGTCAACGCGCTTTTCGGAGTGGCGCTGCTCGGCGGGCTGGCCTTCGGCAGGTCGCTGCTCGGTTATGTCTTCAACGCCGCCTTCCAGCTCGATGCCGAAGGCTGGCGCAAGCTGACCATCCGGTGGGGCATCTTCTTTCTCTTCCTCGCCGTGCTGAACGAAGTCGTCTGGCGCAATTTTTCGGACGATACTTGGGTCGCCTTCAAGGTCTGGGGCACGATGCCGATCACCATCATCTTCACGCTGGCGCAGATGCCGCTGGTGCTGAAGCATAGCGTCAACCTGGAAACGGACGGCGAAAAGTGAGCGCTGCAGAGGCCGAATATCGCGTAAAGCACCAGACCTTCTGGTTTGTCGCCTGCCTTGCGGTGCTGATCATTCAGATCGCCGCTGAATATATGATGGGCCGCGTGCCGATCTGCGCCTGCGGTTACGTCAAGCTCTGGGAGGGCGGGGTCAATACCAGCGGCAATTCGCAGCATCTGTCGGATTGGTACACACCGTCGCATATCATCCACGGCTTCCTGTTCTACGGGCTCGCGCATCTCCTGCTGCGCGGCAAGCCGCTGGCGGCAAGGCTGCTGCTGGCGCTGTTGATCGAATCCGGCTGGGAGCTGCTCGAGAATTCGCCGCTCATCATCGACCGCTACCGCACCGCGACGATCGCGCTCGACTATTACGGCGACAGCATCCTGAATTCGGCGATGGACACCATCTTCATGTGCGTCGGTTTCTTCTTCGCGCGGCGCGCGCCGGTGGCGCTGACGGTGGCGATCGCCATCTTCTTCGAGATTTTCACCGGCTACATGATCCGCGACAACCTGACGCTCAACGTTGTCATGCTGATCTGGCCGGTCGAGGCGATCAAGGTCTGGCAAGGCGGGGTGTAAGGATAGACCCCGCTACGAAGCGGGCTTGCCGAGCGCCTTCTCCATCGCTGGAAACAGCCCTTCCTTCAGGCTGGTATCGTCGAAGGGGCCGACACGCTTGTAGAGGATCGTGCCGTCGGGGCCGACCAGATAGCTTTCCGGAATGCCGTAGACGCCCCAGTCGATCGCCGCCTTGCCGTTCGGATCGATGCCGATTGCCTGGTAGGGGTTGCCGAGCTCGCCGAGGAAACGCAGGGCGTTGTCGCTCTGATCCTTGTAGTTGATGGCGACGATGTTCAGCCGTCCGTCCTTCGCCAGTTCTTTCAAGACGGGGTGTTCGTCCCGGCAGGGGAGGCACCAGGAGGCGAAGACGTTGACGAGGGTCAGCTTGCCCTTGATGGCGGCATCGGTCAGCGCCGGCAGGTTGGCGCCGTCGAGCGGCGGAAGGTTCAGCGCCGGTGCCTTGGTGCCGATCAGGGCGGAGGGGATTTCGGTGATGTTCTTGCCATGGAAATCCTGGTCGTAGAGCATCTTGGCGGCGGTGGCCGCAATGCCGCCGAAGACGATCAGCGGCAGAAGCGCCAAGGTGTAGCGACCAAGCGCCCGTGGCTTGTCGGTCGTCTTTTCCGGCGCGTCGCTCATTCGCCATCCCTTACACGCGCCGAGCGGCGGCGGATACCGGCGGCCTCGAGGGCAGCAAGTTCCCGGCGGCGGGCGCGACCGTCGGCCCAGGTCCAGGCCGTGACGGCGACCGTCACCAGAGCTGCGAAGCAATAGGAGGCGTAGACGTAGAAGGCATGCGTCACGGTCTATTCCTCCCGGCTGGCCATGCGGGCGGCAAGGCGGCGCTGGGCGGCGATGCGGCGGCGCCAGATCTCGTTCCTCATCGCCATGATGTGCAGCGTGAAGAAGAGCAGCGTGAAAGCGATCGCCATGATGAAGAGCGGCCGCAGGAATTCCGGATCGATCGCCGGGCCGTCGAGGCGCAGCACGCTTGCCGACTGGTGCAAGGTGTTCCACCACTCGACCGAGAATTTGATGATCGGGATGTTGACGAAGCCGACGAGGATGAGCACGGCGCTGACGCGTGCGGCCTTCGACGGGTCGTCGATGGCGCGCCCGAGCGCAATCAGCCCGAGATACATCAGGAAGAGAACGAAGACGGAGGTCAGCCGAGCATCCCAGACCCACCAGGTCCCCCACATCGGCTTGCCCCACAGCGAGCCGGTGACGAGGGCGAGCAGGGTGAAGGTGGCGCCGAGCGGGGCTGCAGCCTTGGCAGAGACATCGGCCAGCGGATGGCGCCAGACCAGCGTGCCGATCGCCGAGACGCTCATGATCGTATAGCACATCATCGAAAGCCAGGCCGAGGGCACATGCACATACATGATGCGGACGGTCTCGCCCTGCTGGTAGTCGCCTTCGGTGGCGAAGCTCAGATAGAGGCCGACGATAAAACAGAGGGCGGTGATGCCGGCCAGCCATGGAATGGCGCGCGCCGCCAGCGCCAGAAACCGCGTCGGGTTGGCGAGATCGCTGAATTTGCTGATGGCAAGGCTCGTTTCGCTCATGTCCGCTTCCATACCTTGATCCGGCTTTTCCCGCAATCGAATGGCCCATCAATCCGCTGTGTTTCGCAGCGCCAGGGCGGCCGCCGCCGGACCGATGACGGCGAAGAAGAGCGTCAGCGCAATCAGGATGAGGAAGGGCGGCAGGAACGGGGCGGGATCCTCGACCGCGGCATAGGCGGCGCTGACGCCGAAGATCAGCACCGGAATGGTCAGCGGCAGCACGAGGATCGAGACCAGCAGGCCGCCGCGGGGCAGCGCCACGGCGACGGCGGCGCCGACGGCGCCGATGAAGGTGATGGCGGGCGATCCGACGAGCAGCGTCAGCATGGTGGCAGCAATCGCAGTCTCGTCCATATTCATGAAGAGGCCGAGCAGCGGCGAGGCGATGACGAGCGGCAGGCTGGTGGCCGTCCAGTGGGCGACGCATTTGACCAGCACGGTGAGGACAAGCGGCGTTTCCTGCATCAGCATCAGGTCGAGCGATCCGTCATCGCGCTCGGCCTGAAACAGGCGGTCGAGGCCGAGCAGGGCGGCAAGCAGTGCGCCGATCCAGACGATGGCGGGGCCGATTCGCGACAGCAGCTTCAGATCGGGACCGACGCCGAAGGGGATGACGGCGACGATGGTCAGGAAGAACAGCACGCCGATCAGCGCACCGCCGCCGGCGCGGATGGAAAGTTTCAGGTCGCGGAGGAAGAGAGCGGTCATGCGCGGCGGCTTTCTGCATGTGCGATGGATGAGGCACCCACGTCGAGAAACATCACCCCCATACCCCCGCATCCACGCCGGCAAAGCCCGTCATCTTCAATTCCCGCGCATTCTCCACCCCCAGCGGCTGATGTGTTGCCGCCAGCACGATGCCGCCCTTGGTCAGATGTGCGGCAATCAATTCGGCAAACAGCCGGTCGGCGCTGGCATCGAGCGCCGCTGTGGGTTCGTCGAGGATCCAGATGGGGCGGTGGGCGACGAGCAGCTTGGCGAAGGCCATCCGGCGCTGCTGGCCGGCGGAGAGATAACCGAAGGGAAGATGGGTGATTCCCGAAAGGCCGACGGCGTCGGCGGCGTCCTCGACGGAGAGGCCGGCAGCACCGCCTGGATTGCCGAGAAAGGCGCGCCAGAAGTCGAGGTTTTCTGCAACCGTAAGTTCATTCTTCATTGCGTTTCGATGACCAAGGTAGTGACTTACCTCGCCCGGATGGCGGTCTTCCCCGCCCTTTTCGTCGCGGAAGATGACAGTGCCTTTTTCCGGCCTCAGGAGGCCGGCGGCGACGCGCAGCAATGTGGATTTTCCCGATCCGTTTTTTCCCGTGAGGACAAGCGCCTCGCCGGCCGCCAAGTGAAAGGAAATGTTTACGAAAATCAGATCCTCACCGCGCCTTGCAGCCAGATTTTCGGCGGTGAAATGCATGCGTCGGCTCTTTCTTGGTTTCGGCTTGCGGCGGCGTCAAAAAATGTCCGATTTTGACTGTTTTCGGGTATGGCAAGTTTTTAGGAAATTATCTATAAGACCTGCAACCACGCCAGCGGTCGGCGTGAATTTCATCCTTGCGCCGAACTTGGAGCGTCTGTTCCACGTGCGGACAGCGGAAATGGCCGTACCCGCATCCTGATGTGCATTAAGTGCATAGGCGTTCGCACGACTGTGTTGGCTATCAGAAACGGGGTCTCTCGTGTCTAAATCTCTTGACAGTTTCAATTGTCGTTCCACGCTTTCCGTGAACGGGAAGGACTATGTCTATTACAGCCTGCCCAAGGCTGAGGCAAACGGTCTGGCCGGCGTGTCGAAGCTTCCCTATTCGATGAAAGTGCTGCTCGAAAACCTGCTGCGCTTCGAAGACGGCCAGTCGGTCACCAAGCAGCACATCCTGGCCGTCGCCGAATGGCTGAACAACAAGGGTGCGGTCGAAAACGAAATCGCCTATCGCCCGGCGCGCGTGCTGATGCAGGACTTCACCGGTGTTCCCGCCGTCGTCGATCTTGCCGCGATGCGCGACGCGATGGTGTCGCTCGGCGGCGATCCCGAGAAGATCAACCCGCTCGTTCCCGTCGATCTCGTCATCGACCACTCCGTCATCGTCGACGAATTCGGCACGCCGCAGGCTTTCGCCCGTAACGTCGAGCTGGAATACCAGCGCAACGGCGAGCGCTACCGCTTCCTGAAGTGGGGCCAGCAGGCCTTCAAGAACTTCCGCGTCGTGCCTCCCGGCACCGGTATCTGTCATCAGGTCAATCTCGAATATCTCGGTCAGACCGTCTGGACCAAGGAAGAGGACGGCGAGACGATCGCCTATCCCGATACTTGCGTCGGCACAGACAGCCATACGACGATGATCAACGGTCTCGGCGTTCTCGGCTGGGGTGTTGGCGGTATCGAAGCGGAAGCGGCGATGCTCGGCCAGCCGGTCTCGATGCTGCTGCCTGAGGTCATCGGCTTCAAGCTGACCGGCAAGCTCAAGGAAGGCGTCACCGCGACCGACCTCGTTCTCACCGTCGTGCAGATGCTGCGCAAGAAGGGCGTCGTTTCGAAGTTCGTCGAATTCTTCGGCCCCGGCATGGACAACATGCCGCTCGCCGACCGTGCGACGATCGGCAATATGGGCCCGGAATACGGCGCCACCTGCGGCTTCTTCCCGGTCGACGGCGAAACGATCAACTATCTCAACATGTCCGGCCGCACCAAGGACCGTATCGCGCTCGTCGAAGCCTATTCGAAGGCGCAGGGCATGTGGCGTGAGGGCGATGGCTCCGAGCTCGTCTTCACCGACACGCTGGAACTCGATCTCGGTGACGTCGTGCCATCGATGGCCGGCCCGAAGCGTCCGGAAGGCCGCATTTCGCTGGAGAACATCGCTTCCGGTTTCGCCGGCTCGATGGACACGGACTACAAGAAGCCCGGTCAGCTTTCGAACCGCTATGCCGTCGAAGGCACGGATTTCGATCTCGGCCATGGCGACGTGGCGATCGCTGCCATCACCTCCTGCACCAACACCTCCAATCCGTCGGTCCTGATCGCTGCCGGCCTGCTTGCCCGCAACGCTGTTGCCAAGGGCCTGAAGACGAAGCCGTGGGTGAAGACCTCGTTGGCACCGGGAAGCCAGGTCGTCGGCGAATATCTCGCCAAGTCGGGCCTGCAGGCCGACCTCGACAAGCTCGGCTTCAACCTCGTCGGCTTCGGCTGCACCACCTGCATCGGCAATTCCGGTCCGCTGCCGGCGCCGATCTCGAAGACGATCAACGACAAGGGCCTCATCGTTTCCGGCGTTCTCTCCGGCAACCGCAACTTCGAAGGCCGTATCTCGCCCGACGTACAGGCGAACTATCTGGCCTCTCCGCCGCTCGTCGTCGCTTATGCGCTGGCCGGTACGGTGCAGAAGGATCTGACCAAGGAGCCGATCGGCGAGGACCAGAACGGTAATCCCGTTTACCTGAAGGACATCTGGCCGACCTCGAAGGAGGTCCAGGAGTTCATCCTGAAATACGTGACGCGCGAACTCTACGAAAGCAAATATGCCGACGTCTTCAAGGGCGACGTCAACTGGCAAGCCGTCCAGGTTCCGCCGGGCCAGACCTATGCCTGGGACGACAATTCGACCTATGTCCAGAACCCGCCTTACTTCGTCGGCATGGGCAAGAAGGGCACCGGCGTTTCCGACATCAAGGGCGCTCGCGTGCTTGGCCTGTTCGGCGACAAGATCACCACCGACCACATCTCGCCGGCCGGTTCGATCAAGGCGGCATCGCCGGCAGGCGCCTACCTGCTCGGTCACGACGTCGCCGTTGCCGACTTCAATCAGTACGGCACGCGCCGCGGCAACCATGAAGTGATGATGCGCGGCACCTTCGCCAATATCCGCATCCGCAACCACATGCTCGGCCCGAACGGCAAGGAAGGCGGTTACACCATCCACTATCCGTCGAAGGAAGAAACCTCGATCTACGACGCGGCGATGCAGTACAAGCAGGAAGGCGTGCCGCTGGTCATCTTCGCCGGCGTCGAATACGGCAACGGCTCTTCGCGCGACTGGGCTGCCAAGGGCACCAACCTGCTCGGCGTCAAGGCGGTGGTCGCCCAGTCCTTCGAGCGCATCCATCGCTCGAACCTGGTCGGCATGGGCATCATTCCCTTTGTCTTCGAAGAGGGCACGACCTGGCAGAGCCTCGGCCTCAAGGGTGATGAACTCGTCACCATCGAAGGTCTGGAAAAGATCAAGCCGCGCGAGAAGAAGATCGCCAAGATCACCTATGGCGACGGCACCGTGAAGGAGGTTCCGCTGCTGTCGCGCGTCGATACGCTCGACGAAGTGATCTACCTCAACAATGGCGGCATCCTGCAGACGGTTCTGCGCGATCTCGCTGCCTGATTTTCAGAGCATGATGCCGAAAAGTGTGAGCGGTTTTCGGACGACATCATGCTCTTCTTCTTTGATGTAAATCCGGATTCAGATTCATCCGGATTTAGGAGACTTGATTGATAATGGCCGCCGGAGAGCAGTTTCCGGCGGCTTTTCTGTGTGGCGACAGTATTCGGACGGGCTCACGATGATTTGTTTTCCGCAAGTTCCCGTGGAGCTCCGTCTCACCCGTTCGTGACTTTTCGTTTGGACCCGGAAGGATTATTCGTACGTTCATATGTCAGGGCCTGCGGTTCCAACACGCTGTCGGCGCTGAAAAAGAGGTGCAGGTGAATGTCCCCCCGTTTTTTGATTCCGCTGATCGCTGGCGTTGTTCTGTCAGGCCCGCTGCAGGCCGAAGACGGCACGCCGAAAGGTGTCGTTGAACTCTTCACGGCGCAGGGCTGCTCCTCCTGTCCTCCGGCTGATGCGGCTTTCCGCACGCTGGTGAATCAGGGCGATGTCATCGCGCTCGCCTATCATGTCGATTACTGGAATTATCTCGGCTGGGCCGATACGCTGAGCTCCAAGGAAAACACCGAACGGCAATATGGCTATGCCAGAACGATGGGCCGCAGCAACGTCTACACGCCGCAGGCGATCGTCAACGGACGCGGCCATCTGGCCGGCGCCGATCTCAACGGCATCAACAGCAAGATCGACACCTACAGCAGCGAAGGCAACGGGCTGACCGTTCCGATCAACGCCGCGATGCGCGGCGACGAGCTGGAGATCAAGATCGGTGCGGGACAGGGCAAGGCCAATGTCGTGATGGTCTATTTCGACAAGGAAAAGACCATCGACGTCGAAAAGGGCGAGAACAGCGGCCGGAAGCTTTCCTACCTGCACAGCGTCACCAATGTCGAAACCATCGGCATGTGGGACGGCAAGGCAACCAGTCTGACGCTGCCGGCCAGCGTGTTGCAGCGGCCGCAGCTCGAGGGCTGCGCGATCCTGCTGCAATCGGCGACCGCAGACGGCGATCCGGCTGCGATCCTCGGCGCGACCGTTGTCATGGCTGGCAAAAATATCTGAGATTTCATCCGGTTGTGGATGAAGTGCTGGGGCGGCCCGGCCGAGCGTATTCGGGGCTGGGGTTAAGGTCGATACGCTCCGCCGGGCCCTTTGGCGCGCTGGCGCCAAACTGGAATTCATAAATCTCCTGCAAATGAGGCGCTGTTTTGACTGAAATGCGGCGCTGCGGAGAAAGCGTGAGCCTATCCAGGACATCATGCTTTCCGAATTCGGACCCAACTTTTAGAAGGCATGATGCGCAGATTCAAAGTGCTGCAGCGTCTTTGCGCGAGAGACGCGCGGCGCTGTGGTGCGGCCGAATGTGACGGCTGGCGCTCTTGCAATTTGCGGCGGCTCGGGCAAACTGTCACTCTCCTGTCACATGCGGAGGCCTTGGGAGACTGATGACAGATCAGCCGGATTTGCGACACGGCGAAAGCCGCTCCGTCGACAATAGTTCCTCAGTCGTCGTCGATCTCAGGGAATACAAGCAAAGCAAGGACCCGATTCCGGTGACCTTCCACCGGCGCGAACTGGACGCGATCCTCTGGATCTACGGCCGCATGGTCGGTGACGGTGAATGGCGCGACTACGCCATTGATCACCTGAAGGACAGGGCGGTCTTTTCCGTCTTCAAGCGTTCCGGCGAAATGCCGCTCTTCCGCATCGAGAAAAACCCGAAGCTCGCCGCCAAGCAGGGCGCCTATTCCGTCATCAACGTCCACGGCACGATCCTGAAGCGCGGTCACGAGCTGAACCAGGTGCTGAAGGTGTTCGACAAGGCCCTGAAGCTGGTCGACAAATAAGCCGCATCAACCGGTAAACAGCGTGCCGGGATAGGCGGACGGATCCGGATCGGTCGTCATCCCCTCGCCGAGGCCACGCTGCATCAACATCGTATCCAGCCAGCGGCCGTGCTTGTAGCCGGTGCCCCGCATCAGACCGACCTCCTCGAAGCCGGCCTTCCTGTGAAGCGCGATCGAGGCGGGGCTGGCGCCGCCGATGACGGCCGTCATCTGCCGAAAGCCGAGGCCGGTGCAGCGCTCAATCAGCTCGGCAAGCAACGCCTTGCCGATGCCCCGGCCGCGGGCCTCAGGCACGAGATAGATCGAGTCCTCGACCATCCAGCGATAGGCCGGACGCGTGCGAAAGGCGGAAGCATAGGCGTAGCCGAGCAGGGTTCCGTCCGTGCCGATGGCCGCGATGTAGGGATATTGCTGGCTGATGATCGTCGAAAAGCGCAGCGCCATCTCGGCCTCGGAAGGCGGCACGATCTCGTAGCTCGCGACGCCGTTGAGGACGGATTCGCGATAGATATCGGCAATGGCGGGGATATCGGCTTGGGAGGCATCGCGCAGGCGGAATGACATTCGGCGGCATCCATCGGGAAAAGTAAGGTTTCCTAAGACCACTCCGCGAAAGCCTGCGCAACAAAAAAGGCGGCCGAAGCCGCCTTTTCGAACTCAGTCTGCCCTGCTTATTTACGGTTGCCCATGAACTGCAGCAGGAACATGAAGAGGTTGATGAAGTCGAGATAGAGCGTCAGCGCACCCATGATCGCCTTGCGGCCGGCCACGGCAACGTCATCGGCTTCCAGGTACAGTTCCTTGATCCGCTGCGTATCGTAGGCGGTGAGGCCTGCGAAGATCAGAACACCGAGAACGGAGATCGCGAACTGCACAGCCGACGAAGCCAGGAAGATGTTAACAAGCGAAGCGATGATCAGGCCGAACAGACCCATGATCAGGAACGAGCCCATCGCCGACAGGTCACGCTTCGTCGTGTAGCCGTAAAGCGACAGCGCGCCGAAGGAGGCGGCGGTGACGAAGAAGGTCTGAACGACGCTCTGGCCGGTGTAGATCAGGAAGATCGACGAGAGCGACAGGCCGACGAGCGCGGCGTAGACCGCAAAGGTCGTCTGGGCGGCGGCCACCGTCATGGTATGAATCCGGAAGCTCAGGAAGAACACCAGAGCCAGCGGCGCCAGAATGACCACCCACTTCAAGGGGCTCACATAGATCGCCTGACCGAAAGCGGTCAGCTCGCCATTGGCGAAAGCGAATTGGAACGACAGATATGCGGCCACACCGGTGATCGCCAGACCCAGCGCCATCAGGTTGTAGACCTTGAGCATATAAGCGCGCAGGCCTTGATCAATCATCTCGCCGGTCTGAGCGCGGCTTTGATAGTTACGGAGATCAGCCATAGTTTCCTCTTACAAGCTCCGATGGAAATACGGTGTCGGGGTTTTCGACCCGGGCGCCGCTGCGGAGCTCCAGCATGCCTGCGGATAATATGAGGCTTTCGCCCATTGCAAACAAGAGGCTTGCAAAGGCTCGGCCGGTTAAATCGCCGTAAGGTGAAGGGTTTGAGTGCCGCTGCCCGGTCAAAGCTCGCGCAAAACGGGGGCCGCCTTTTGCCCAAGGATGCGCCAGGTGCCGATCAGGCCGATGCCGACGGTCAGGACGAGCGCGGTCACAAGCGTCAGCCCCGCCACGTCGGGCAGAAAGGTCGACGGCAGACGCATGATGCGGGCGACGATGAACCAGGCGGCGACGCTGCCGGCGATCAGCGCGAAGATCGCGGTCGCAAGCCCAAGGATCAGATATTCGTAGCTGAAGGCGCGGATCAGCATGGCGCGCGTGGCGCCGAGCGTCTTCAGCACCACCGCGTCGTGGGTGCGCGCCCGGTTTCCGGCAGCAAGCGCCCCGGCAAGGACGAGGATCGAGGCGATGAGGGCGACAGAGGCGGCGGCGCGGATCGCGGTCGCCAGCTGCGCGACCAGCTGGTTGACGATATCGATCGCGTCCTTGACCCGCACGCTGGTGATCGTCGGATAGGTGTTGGTGACGGATTTTAGGATTGCCGCATCTTCGGCGGGCGTCGACGAGGGATCGGTCAGCGTCGCCAGCCAGGCATGCGGAGCGCCGCGAAATGTG